>NZ_JAUSZA010000001.1:7747500-8171314 GCF_030817215.1 Paenibacillus sp. V4I3 | reverse complement strand
AACTAGGCGAAAAAGTCGCTGGGGCTGGACCATTTAAAGTGGGCTCTACAGTAAAAGATGTACTCGCGGTAATGGGCACGCCAGATTCATACAGTGCATCATCAATGAGTTATGGCCACTCCCTAGTATTTTTCAGTGATGGTGTAGTAACCAGTTATTCGGATATAAATAATAATCTTAAGATTCAATAAAAGTAACAGCCCGAAGTTCATAAAAACTGTTTTTAGCTTTATCCATGTGGCATAGCACTCCCATCCAAAGTCGCAATGTGGAAATGCATTAATGGCTATATAAAAAGCTCGAATAAAAAAGAACCGCCTTCTGGCGGTTCTTTTTTAATGGCGTGAATCAATTTAACGATGAAAGCAGCGAATTAACTCAACTATGAATATTCTATCCTTATTCTATCAAAATTATTCCAATGTTCCTCTTTGAATAATAATAAACTGTGACCTGTCAAAATAAACAGTAGAAACCAATCAAAGTAAGTGGCTCTACAGCGTTTCCATTTATCAAGAGTTTGTCCTACCCAAAATCCAATTGCATCGGAATTTATTATACTATACTCTTGTATTAACAAATGAATTACGAAGGAGGTAAAGAAATGTTGTTACCTGACATATTTAATGAATCTAATAATGATGAGATGGAAAGATATTGGTTCGTTCTTGGCTTTGTATATGTAAATCTAATAGAGGATGAAAGCATTAAATCATTTCTTCATGATTGTAATAAACAAAGTCCGAGGAAGACAACTGAGATGTGCATGCATTTATGGAAAAAAACAACAAATGAAGAAGTGGATTTTATTGCTAAGAGCCCCGAAGTGAGCAATGATCTGACCTTAAGAATAAAGTTATTTCAGTATCACAGTACCCATCTTCAAGAGCTACAGACTGAACTTATGAGTTTATTAAACATAATTGAGTCTACCCAAAAAAAAGCTATCCAGTACGAGAAGATAAAAATGGAGTCCGATCTGAGTGATCTAAGAGAGTGGGTATCAACTAACAATGGAATTCCGCGTGTGTCAGAGGTTATGGAAGTGTTAAATGAAAAATTTAATAACTTACATTTAATTTTTGAGCAAAGGTTATATGACCAGGGCAAGCTAGCTCTTAGTGGTCCCAGCTTTGAAGCAAATGTAAAAGTAGAATCATTTGAAAACTTTATGTATCTAGAACTATTTATATATATCAATAATTTTGTGCTTCCATTGAGATGCGATGCACCAGCTTGCGGAAAAATAATACCAAACCCATCAAAGCATCAAAGGAGAAATAAGTTACTGTTAGATTACCCAACTTACTGTCCAGGAGAAGATCATTATGATTCTTGTAGAGCTAGGGGCAAAAGATACAGAGATAAAATCCGCAAGAGAAATTCAAGGAAAGAGGTGAAAATATGAATTGGAATAAAGTACATACTTTCGCCAAAAGTGCTACTACGTGCTTTTCGATCGTTGCTGCCATTGCATCAATTTTTGTTGTTAAACACAAATAACTTATTCTAAAAAAAGTAGGTGATGAGTTTGGAAAAAAAACAAGAACTGTCGGAGCGGAACAGTGAGGAGATATTAAGGGAATTGCAAGAGTGGAGCAATAAGATAAGAGCGAGAATAGAAGAAGAACGTACGGATAAATTATTACGACAGCAGAGAAAACAAGAATTTTGGTTATCTTTAGGTAGCAAGGCAACGGCAGTAGCCGTATTTGGCATTCTTATTGGTTCAGTAGCTGTAGTTGCAAATAAGAATAATTTAGGAATATCATTTGAATTGAAGCACGGCGAGTCATCCTTAACTGTAGGTAGTAAGTAGGACAGGACTTGCTCACCGGTAGCTCCAGCGGTACTATAAAGTGAGGCTGTCGCGAAATTTCGAGCAGAGCCCATTTCGGTTATTATGGAGCGCGGGGTTAGCTATCATTTGGCGGTAGGTTAGATATTCTCGTCGGACATCGAAAGAGAAACCTGGCTTACCAGGGAAGAGTGCTATTTGATTGCTATCAACTCAATCGGTGTTACTTTGCCATCCTTGGGAGTGCTCCAAGTTTTTAGCAAGGTTAATCAATTTTATTGAGTTTGCTTGGTGGGAATTGGGAAAGGATGATCCAACTGAATGGGAAGTAATGAACGGCTTACGGGATTTCGAAAGAGCTGCGATTCAACATTATAATCCGATATACAACCGGACATAAAGAGCACCTGAATAGATCTCCGACAAGAACTACTGCTTTGTAGATACGTATTTCCGTTGTAGAAGAAGTCACTGTTCCCGCAGTGGCTTTTTCCTTTTTTTGTCAAGGGGGTGCGTTATCGGGTGTTTTTAGTTTCAATCTCTGGTTTGATATGGATACTGTAATGCTGCAAAGAAGTCTGCTAACGGTAGGTTTTCAATATCTTTTTGGCTCGGCATAACAATGAGAAAAGATAATTGATCTTCTGCTCTTGAAAGAATGCCAGTATAATGGGTACCAAAATAATTGTGTTTCAGTACAAAAACCGTGCTAACAGTCTGTGTCAATTGCCTGCGAGACGGAACGAAGGAGACGGCAATCATCTTTCGAAAAGGAATGGTCTTTGTTTTCTGATCGGCAAACGAAATTGTTTCCAAGTAGCTCAATATTTTGATGATCGATCTTCGAAATGAGAAAGGGTTTACCAATTTCTCAGCATCGATTAATTCAAAAATATGGAGAGCGATAGTATAGGCTAAAGGGTATTTTTTCGCGATTTGATCGATGAGTTCGTCATAACCCAAATCCCCGCGAACCTTACATTCTAAAATCGCGAGCGCACTTAAAAGCATTTGAAGATCGGATCTTTCATTATGAGTGACGTCTAACATCTGTTGAAGAATCTTTGATGATTCACTACGTTTGACATTTAGATGATCCTGCGTTTGGTAAATGAGAACATGTTCAAGTGTGTTGCTGAGGGAAGATCCGATTCGCTCAATGATACTATTCGTTTCAATGCAAGCAATACCACCGGAGTAACCATTCCTAATGTGTTTTGCATGAAGAAGCTCATGGGATATTACGTCCTCATTAACACGATCATCTCGAATCTTAATTCTGATGTGCAAGCCCTGTGGTTCAATAATCAGTTGGCAGTGCCCCGCAGATCCTACTACATTAAGTTCCGTTTTCTGCACGATTTCGAAAATAATTGGAATCGGTGAGCCTTGATTGGAAACCTCATTATATAGTTGTTTTAACGTATCCGTATAAAGAATACACTCTAAGTTTTCCATGTTTTACATTCCTTTTTTATACAAGTTATATATATTACAATAACGCAAAACGGCAAATATTAGCAATACCAGCAATACCAGCAATACCAGCAATACCAGTCCCTTCCGAAAGATACATCAGCGGGGAGGGGGGCTAAACCAGTCCTTGTTAAGTCCTTACTCTCATCATGGAGCTGTCTGACCACGTTTGTTCAGCATCTCGTGTTCGGTGACACAAACGTATGCGCTTTCGAGATACCAAACATAATGCGCTTTTTCTTCTTTTTGTACTTTTCTTCTTTTTGTACACCCGACCAATAAAAAAGCCGCGAAAACAGGTCTGCCACGAAAATGACTGGCAGCCTGATTACGTAAACAGGCATATATCGGATGACAAGAACTTGATGTCATAAAAATTGATCCACATTCCAGATCCGAGTCCCATTCAACCGGTTAACCGTTGTTATTATTTTACTGTTCTTTGATGGAAATGGTGTTAATAGTAACCTTTTCTTTCGGCTTGCTTGGACTGGAATCAAAGCCGTTCGGATCTTTTTCCACCGGTGAATTGGCGATTTTAGCGATAGTCGCCATTCCGTCTGTTGTCACTTTCCCGAAAATGGTATAATTTGGTAATTTATTCAAAGAGGCACAATCCAGACCTGAACAAATGAAAAACTGACTGCCATTTGTATTTGGTCCTGAGTTCGCCATGGCCACAGTACCTGGTTCGTATGTGTGTTGTTTCGTCGTTTTCAACTCATCTTCAAACTTGTAACCAGGACCGCCTCTACCGGACCCTTGCGGATCACCCGTTTGAATCATGAAGGTTTTAATAATCCTGTGAAATGTCACGTTGTTATAGAAACCTTGTTTGGACAAGAACACAAAGTTATTTACAGTTTTGGGAGCTTCGTTGACAAAGAGGTCAATGGTGAATGCTCCTTTGGAAGTCGTTACCTCGGCTTGGTACTTTTTATCCGTGTCGATCGACATGTCCGGCGCTTTACTCCATTGCTTGGCCGATGTCGTCTCAGCTTGCCGCGCCTCTGCTGTTGGTGTAGCAGAAAATGAATTGCTTTGTACTTGCGTATTATTCGTTGAAGAGGACTGTGAATTCACATTAGATAATGAAAGGAAAAGTATTATTAATAAAATAAACGCTCCCCCCCCCAGTAGTAAATAGCTTATGGGAATAATCTTACGTGGGGTAATTACTATTGGTTCTGCAGCAGTTTGCTCAGTACCCATAGAAGAATCATTTTTTTGTTTTTTTTCATTTCTATTACTATTAACAAACTCATTGGTTGAGCTACCGAATGCATCTTCTTTCGGATGATTCGTATAAGTGGAGTTATTAAACAATCCCCTGTATGTATGGTATTTTTTGTCATACTCTCCTCTTTTGCGTACATCACTTAACAAATCGAATGCCTCTTTAATTATTATGAACTCTTCAGTCTTGCCGCCGTTATCAGGGTGATACATTTTTGCCTTTTCACGAAATGCTTTTTTTAACTCTTCAGAAGAGGCCGTTGAATCTACTCCAAGTAATTGATAATAATCAATGAAAAAAGACATGGAACCCTCCATAAGTATCGTGATACATTTTTATACCGATCACAATTATTTAGCTAATATTATTTACTCATATTATTTTTTCTCATCCTCGTCGGGATTGATATGTAATGAATACTTTTCCACTTTACCATCACCGTAGAATTTAATTGCCGCACTTTTTGAGTCAAAATATCGAATCTTCAATGTTGATTTAAGCGTACCATCCCGTAAAACCACAATTCCGATTACTGGATATTCCCATGTTGCATGCTGCCAAAAACACAAGTATCATCATCAGTGAAATCAGTTTTTATCTAATAACGTACTTTCATTGATGCGCCTCCTAGTATGTATGTCGTACCAATTTTACAGACAGTACCACAAGTTGTAAACAAGAAATACGCCGCTCCTAAATGGGAACGTATTAAACAGGAGTAAACCCTTGTACTATAGGAGTATGAATATTCGGATCCCTTCTGACCTTTACTAAACTACCCTTCTTAGAAAATGAAGCTATATTTGCAGGCCAAATTCATTCACGATTATGCACCTATGTTTGTGTCTTGACTTCGCGACACAAATATAAGTGCTTTCAAATAAAAAATCCCCAATTTACGGGGATCTCAAAGCACTCATGTTTGTGTCGTCGGATATCTCAAGGGCTTCATTTACATGTTCCTTATTTTTAGCAACAGGAGAACTTATTGTCCTACTTCTAAATCTTTCATTTAACTAATTAGCCTTACTATTTGATTAATTTAATAAATATTTTTATATGCTTATAGTAATGATTCTATTATAATAAATGTAAGAAAATAGTAATATAAAAACTACATATTTTGATTATTTGAAGTATTTTGGAGGTTGATTGAAGTGCAGCTTAGAGGTGGGGGCATAAATAAAGCATCAACTGATCTAGTTTCAGAGGAACAAAATAATCTTGATAAAAAAATAATTGTAATAAAAAATGTTATTGATGAAATCAAAACGGAGAAACCTGTTCCTGATTACCAAATGGAACAAAAGAAAATTGAAAGAATTGAACAATACAAAAAGGCTATCTCGTTACCCTATTTTGGTAGAATTGATATCCATGAAAAGGGACTTGCAGAAATATTATACATTGGTGAGGTTGGAATTGCTAAGTCAAATATGGAAATTGTTGTGGTTGATTGGCGCGCGGATATATCGAAGGTCTTTTATTCATTTAATGGCGGTAGCGGAAATGTTGACTATGTGGCCAATAGTCAGAATAGGACTGTAAATGTACGCAGAAAAAGACAAATTCAAATAAAAAACAGTAAAGTTCTTAACGTAGTTGAAGTTAGTAGTGGTGAAAAATCGTCAACCCCTCCAAAGAATAATATCATGAAAAAATTAGTAGACAAAAAAAATCCTTTAACAACGTTCACAATGTCTGAAGATGACTATAGCGATCCGTTGTCTGGAATACTTTCTGGTAAAAGCGAAACGCATGATTTTAAAGATATTATAGCAACCATCCAATCAGAGCAAGATGAAATCATTCGACTCCCATTGGATAAAAGCATCATTGTGCAAGGTGTGGCTGGAAGTGGTAAGTCAAGTATTGCGTTACACAGGATTTCATACTTACTTTATAAGCATAGGGAATGGTTAAGACCTGATCAGATTCTAGTTCTAGGTCCGAACAAGATGTTTTTATCTTACATTCAGTCAGTTATCCCTAAGTTGGATATAAACGGGGTACGTCAGAATACTTTTATGTCTTGGGCTTTGGAACATCTGAAAGATTTGAGATTAAGAATTAATGATCCCTCAGAAAAGCTATCAAAGATTTTAGACGGTGAAGTCCCACTTGATGAAACGAAATTGATTTCTCAGTTTAAAGGTTCAATGAAAATAAAAGAAGCCATAGATAAATTATTAGCAAACTTTGAGAATAATGTAGCCCCAAAAGGTAATTTCTATATAAATAAGGATTATTTTCTTGAACAACAGTACATAGACTCCTATCTTGAAGGGAAAAAGCATTTACCGATTAATAAAAGGTTACAGATGCTAAAAGACCACCTAAAAGAATGGGCACGTGAAGGGGAGCTAAAGCAAATTGAAGCTGTAAGGAAACAATTTGACTCTATCCACGATAATTGGATAGCTTTGCTACCTACAGGTTCAAAGGAAAGGAAAGATACTTACCAAACCTTCGAACAGTTAAAGGAACAAAAAGTAAACAAAATTAAGACGGAATATAAATTTGCTCTTGATCAATATGTTAAGAAGATAAAACTTTTAGAACCATTAAAGATTTATGAGCAACTTTTTGTGAAAGAAGTACTACTTTCAATGAATATCGGACTAGATGAAGAATTCGTTAACGCATTAATAGAAAATGTTACGCCGGAAAATGAATATGAAGATTTAGGGGCACTGTTATACATAAAATCTAAAATTAATGGTTGGGATGAAAAATTAGAGTATATAGTAGTCGATGAAGCTCAAGATCATAGCCCTCTAGAACTTTGGCTACTTAAATCTCTATGTAAATCTGTTTTGTTTTTAGGTGACGTGACTCAGAATATTTACTTCTATAGAGGAATAAATGATTGGAGTGTACTTTTCCCAAATGTATTTCAATACAATACAACACAGGTTATAAATTTGGAGAAAAGCTACAGATCCACTTATCAGATCATGTCAGTGGCAAATGATATAATTACTAACTCAAAATTAGACTTGCCTATGATTGATCCTCTGTTAAGGGAGGGGGAACTCCCAAAAATCGAGAAAGTGTTGCATGGCAAAGATTTATTTGAAAATATTAGAAATTCAATAACTATTTTCAATAATAGGGGATATAAGATTATCTCAATTATTTGTAAGGATCTCACACAATCAAAGAATCTATTCGAGTACTTAAATAAGAGCGGAGTAGAGTCTGTTCAACTAATTGATGATCCTAATAAAGAATTAAAAGAGAAAATAATTGTTATTCCAAGTTACTTATCTAAGGGTCTTGAATTCGATGCTGTAATTATTCCAAATGCAAGTAAGGACCGTTATGATCCAAACAATATCATCGACCTAAAACTCTTATTTGTATCTGTTACTCGTGCTCACCACGAACTCCATGTATATTATCACGGTGAGCTTACACCGTTGTTAAGTAATAATAATTACTTTGGAAAAGATAATGATACTTTAAGCGACATATTATAAATAGAAGTAAGCCGGATGATTATCATCCGGCTTTATTGATTTTATTGGTATAGTTCGGAGTCTAGTTCGTGTATATATGGGGAAATAGGTGTAACAGCAGAAAGAGTTAGTGTAAGCTTAGCACGTGTCATAGCAACGTAGAGCTTTCTTCTTTCTGTAGCTTTGAACGATTCAGGATCGTCACCAGGCTCCATAATACCATATGGCAATTTTCCATCTTGGAGTCCAGTTACAATAACATGATCGAATTCAAGCCCTTTCGAAGAGTGAAATGAAACTAATTTTACTCCAGGAGTGATGAAATCGGCATCATCTGACTTAATGTGAATACTCCCAATATGATTTCCAGTTAGAGCATCTTCAAATTCAATTAATCTTGCTTGAGAATACGCAATAACGGCGAGTGTGTCATTAGGAAAAATCCCTTGAATTTGTTTGATTTTACGGATCACGGTGATTAATTCATCAGGTAGTTTATTTGATACCATGAGCTCGGGCTTGGGACCAATTGCGTCAGGATCTTGAGACGGGAGATATTCATCATCTGTTACAAGTTGTTTATCATGAGCCTGCAAACTTCTGGCTAATTGAATAATTTGTTTTGTAGAGCGAAAAGTTCTACCTAAAAATTTATTGCGTGTACCTCTGATTTCGATTCCAACACTTTTCCAGGTAAAATGTCTTCTATATATCTGTTGACCCTTATCGGCTGCAATTGTTAAACTCTTAGCCGCTAATAACTTAATAGAACGAAATTGTGCAGGAGTCAGATCCTGGGCTTCGTCAATAAGTACATGACTAGGTAATTTATCTTTTTGTATTTTATCTACGTTATGGATAATTAGTAGAGCGGTATCATCAAAATCGATACATCGACGTCCTTTTAAAATGGATTGATACTTCTCGAAAATATCGTAGATGGATTCGCGGTGACTTTTGGTTACATGAATCTGTGTTCCACGACCTGCTCTAGGAACAGAAAGATACTCCGCGCGGCTAGTAATGTTATTGCTCTTGATCCATGTAATTTCTTCAGATAGGAAGCGTATGAGAGCCTTATCTGCACTTAACTTAGCTACTTGTACCCTTGGTAAATCCGGATCCCCATATTTATTAATGATATTTTTAGCGTATTTTACTAGATCTTCTTTCTCATCAGAAATAGTACGACTGTTAGATATTCCGCATTCGCGTAGTAACTGTGAGCCCCACTGATGGAATGTCATCGCGTGGATTGGTTCATCACTTGTTGCACGTGCCATCTGCACTATATATGTTGACAATGCACGATTATAGGTCAAAAGTAAAACCTTCGGTCCATTTGTAATCTGTTCTGCCTCTTGTTGAAGGTATAAAGCACGCTCCAAAACAACAGTAGTTTTTCCCGAACCTGGGATACCACGAATAAGTAGTTCTCCCTCAGGTCGAAAGTTCACACAACTTTCCTGCTCACTTGTCAGCTTAATCATTCTTATTGCCATGTATGTTTAACTCTCCTCATTATCTTCTTTGAACATTTTCCAGAGCAAATTACGTTCTTCTAGATTTTTTTCTCTCTGCTGTGATCTGGCATTTTCAATTAGTAATAAATAATCGGGGTCAATATCAATCGCAGACCTTATGTCTTTCTTACCACCAAATACATCGTACATCTCGGTTTCTGTCTGTGTGCCCTTACAAAGATTAAAAAAATCTTCGTGGTGGACTCCGGGTTTACCGAGTATGTAGAGTCTCTCTTGAGCACGTGTAACGCCAACATAAAGAAGTCTTCTTTCTTCCTCTATATCGGGTTGACTTCCATGTGGGAAAGAACGATCCCCCAAATAAAGAAGAAAGACAATTCGAAACTCTTCACCTTTCGCCGAATGAACTGTACGTATCTGAATGCCCTTTGGGGCTTGGGTTGAATATTCCTCAGCATTCATGTCCGAAAATATTTGGTCAACTGCCTCATAACAATAAATAGCTCCAGAATTGTGGGCCTCGTTCAGGTAAGAAGTAAATTCCTCTATGGATAAATCTTCTGGTAGAGAAGTTACGTTTTGATCATTTATAACATCAACAAGTTGACGTCCGTAGTTTTCAGGGTCTTGGCAGAATTCATAAAAGTATTGCAAATGTTCTAATCTATTAGAAGTAGAACTAGAGATTGAAATGCTATTTGAATCGTCTACATTAATACTTAGATTTAGGATTGCTTCCCTTACCATATCACCTTGAGGAGCGTGCTCAGAATTTTTGCGTACGAGAACAACAATTTCATGTTCCTGAACACCATCCTCTTTGATTAGTCTCTCTATCTCGTGTGCTACGAATTCAGCTGCCAATTTCAAACGTGGTGCATGAATTAGTCGATTTGGGAAGTTTTTCTCCCTGTACGATTTTAATATTTCATCAGTGATTTCATTCGCAGGTACTAATTTATGCTCTTGTTTAGAATTAATACGCACTTGATTTGCTAAGTCCAAAATAGCAGGTGTTGATCTAAAGTTTTCTATCATATGTACTGAATCGTTAATTGGTATATTTGTCTTTTGAGCTAGTATTGGAAAGTTACGCATGTTGGCAATGCTGGATCCATTGAACGTGTAGATGGTTTGGTCGGTATCGCCAACAACATTTATAGGGATGTTAAGGCCTGCAAATGTAAATAACAAAAGCTCCTGTGCTCTGGAAGTATCCTGATATTCGTCGACTACTATTACTTTTAGACCTTCTTGAACTCGATTAAGGGTTAAACCTTGAGAATGGTTAAGTACATTTATTGCTTCAATTATTAAACCTGTATAATCAATCTTATTGTGTAATTTTAGTAATTTTTCATATCTATGCCATACTGTAATAAGATCGTCACTGCTAATTCGAATGAAAGTTTTTATACCAATGTCAACTTCAAAGATATAACCCTTCTCCACTTGATTTGAGTTGAGAAAGGGAGGCAAATCAGTGGAACCCTGTCTTAGTTCATCTATTGCTTTGAAATATGCAATAAGAGCATCTTCTTTATCTAAACCTTTTCCGACACCTTTAAGTAACTGATCTTGATGATCTAATACAAGGCGATTTACTTTACTATTGGAATCTAAAATGTCGAAACCTGGTTTAAGCCAAGTTTCACCTAACCCAGTTGCAATTCGAATAATTCGAAAAGCTAGACCATGAAATGTATATGTTGGTACAGGGCTTCCAAAAAGGTTTTCTTTACATATTTTTGTTATTTTCTCTACTAGTCTTGACCTAGCAGTTCTTGAAAATGAAATGGCAATAATCGACCCAGGTGCAATATCAAATTCTTGTTGTAAGAATAGGATTCGAGCAGCTAAAGTAGTCGTTTTACCGGTACCTGCCGCAGCGTTAATTATCATATGGGCTAAGGGGGCGGTGATTGCTTTTTTCTGTGCAGAGTTATAATTCTCCCAAAACCGCGACATAGTAATGAATCCTCCATAAGTGTAGTATAAAACATCCAACTTTAGATTCGACATGGCAGGACTTAAGTCCTGCCATGTCGAATCTTTTGTAAGGACTTTTTGTAACGATTTCCAATAATTTGATGGAGTGATCATAGTGGGAATTTTGACTAAAATTGAAATACGCGAAGAGTTAATAAAGCGTATGGAACTTGAATTAGTAGGACCTAACATGACGAATGAGGAGCTAAATGAGTCTCCAACACAACGTTATTTATCAGGTATTCTGTGGCCAGTTGGAACTGAGATTGAAAAGGAAGATGATGAAGACAATTCGACAGAAGAGGATGGTGAGGAATCCGGCTTGCCAGATCGAACCGCACCACTAATGCAAGCGATGAAGCCCTCATCTATAGGTTTGTCATTTGTGATAAATCCGGGAGTTAAAACCCTATTCGTTGATGTCCATTGGGGGCAATATGAACAGAGAGGGGATAGGAAAAATCCGAATTGGCTTAGAACTCCTATTAACTTAACATACACAATTAATATTATTCCGGCGGATGGAAAAAGAAGAACTATTCCAACTGATGATCCCGAGGTTTTTGTCGAGTGGATAACAAGACCGTTGAATGATGGTTTAGGACGACATGCTATTAGCTTATTCCTTGTAAACCGAAAACCAAAGCCTGATAAAGGACCTAAGGATGCTCTTTGTTTATTTCAGCCAGAAATCAAAGTTTACGGAGATGCTAACTCATGGCCCTTCTCCGTTAGAAAAATTAATATAAAGCAGAAAACCAAATATCCTGATGTTGCTGCGGATGAATTACTTTATAGAGATAAAACTGTTTTTGCGGTTGGACATGGTGTTTCTGTGGTTTGGGATTCAGCATCTGAGGATAACCAGAATGCTGCATTATTGAAGTCTGTTGTTATGCCGGTACATCAAATTCCGCGAGTAGTCCCTCCTGATTGGGATGGCGAAGGTTCCCTAGATATGTCTAAGTTAGCAAAAGCATCAAATGGTGATGAGGTATATGAGCATTTAAGTCCTCTAATTGATGCTTATGATCAATGGGTCTGGGATCAAGAAGATGAGGCTGAGTCTTTGGAAGGTGAGATGAGGACGACAGCAAAAGAGCACATAACGTCGTGTAGGGAATCCCTTAATCGTATGAGAAAGGGATTAGATTTAATACGTGCTTCAGGTGATAAAGGTCATATTATTGAAGCATTTCGCTTTGCTAATCGTGCTATGGCCACTCAAAGAACCCATAGTATTTGGGCGAGGACAGCGAGCAAAAATAAAGACTGGTCTAGTGGCCCCCAAATTGTAAGGACAGAATGGCGACCTTTTCAGATAGCATTTATATTGCAAAGTATTACTGGAATAGTTGAGCCTACACATGACGACAGGAAAATAGCAGATTTAATATGGTTTCCTACCGGTGGTGGTAAAACAGAAGCCTATTTAGGTCTTGCTGCTTTTGTTATAGCGTTAAGAAGACTTATTAAAGAGCAAAACGGAATGCGAGCTGATGCGGGTGTAACAGTCTTAATGAGGTATACTCTAAGATTGCTAACTATACAACAATTTCAGCGTGCAGCTACATTGATCTGCGCATGTGAAGTTATTAGGAAAGAAGCACCCGACATATGGGGTACTGAGCCGTTCCGTATTGGACTGTGGGTTGGTAGCAAGAATACTCCTAATGATTATGATAAATGTGAAGAGGTATTACTTAGCAGAACGCATAACCCGGCAGCTTCAACACCGATTCAACTTGTATCTTGTCCATGGTGTGGTGCAGAGCTTAGAAAAAAGGACTATTTTGCATTTCGAAAGAATCGCCGCGTGCTTGTAGGTTGTTCTCGAAGTGAATGTGAATTTCATCGTACCAAAAGCCCTGAAGGAATACCAGCGGTCTTTTCCGATGAAGAGATTTATCGGTTACTGCCGACGTTGTTAATTGGTACTGTAGATAAGTTTGCAAGAATGCCCTGGGTTGCTGAAACTCAAACATTGATGGGAAATGTAAAGGGACAAACAAAGCACTGGGGTTTTATTTCTGAAGGTGCCGATGACACCACGGAAGGTTGGATGAAGACAGTTCTTCAATCTAATTCTTCAACGGGTCAGATAGTGGATAATAGAAAGCTAGTACCTCCTGAGCTAATAATTCAAGATGAGCTTCATTTAATATCTGGTCCTCTCGGAACCATGGTTGGTTCTTATGAAACTGCCATTGACTATTTAGCGACTAGGGAGATCGATGGTAAGAGGATAGGACCCAAAGTTGTTGCATCCACAGCGACAATTCGAAGGGCCAAAGAGCAAATATTGGCGTTGTTTGCAAGGAGATTGGCTATCTTTCCTAGTCCAGGAATATCTGCTGGGGATTCTTATTTCTCAGTTGAACAGCCATTAGAGTCAATACCAGGCAGAACCTATGTAGGAATATTCGCACCTGGACGAAGCGTTAAAACTGCTTTAGTTCGCGTGTACGCGGCCCTCTTGGCAGCAACAGAAGCGATGGACAAGGAGCCAGTTGATTTAGACCCGTATCAAACCTTGGTTGGTTATTTTAATAGTTTGCGAGAGCTTGGCGGCGCTGTACGTCTTATAGAAGACGATGTTAAGGCAAGAATTCGCGTACTAGCCCAGAGAACTAAAGGACAGAAGTATACTTATAAAGCAAGGATACTCAAGGAAAGTGTACCAGAATTAACAAGTCGAGTTGATTCAAGTGAAATACCGGCTATTTTACAAAGGTTAGAACAACCTTTTTATGCTAAAGATGACAAAATTGCTCCTGTTGATATTACACTAGCAAGTAATATGATATCTGTGGGTGTAGATGTAAGTAGACTAGGACTTATGGTCGTAACTGGACAACCCAAAACCACTGCTGAGTACATCCAAGCGACAAGCCGAGTAGGACGTGAGCATCCTGGTTTAGTCTTTACTGTGTATAACTGGGCTAGACCGAGAGATGTTTCTCATTATGAGCGTTTTCGTTCGTATCATGCAGCCTTATATAGATATGTTGAAGCGATTAGTGTTACTCCCTTTTCATCACGTGCGCGAGATCGTGCCCTTTCTGCAGCACTAGTAATGATGTCTAGACTAAATATACCGGGTTTAGCAAAGAAGGAAGATGCAAAAAAGTTTAAACCAACTCATACTTTAGTTAATCAGTTAAAAGATTTTATTAATCAAAGGGTAATGGGTATAGATTCTGAAAGGGCTAGTGAAGTTCTTAAGGATTTACAAAGTTATATTGACTTGTGGGAACTTAAAACTATGGAAGGCGGTCTCGTTTATGACCGAGCTACGAAAAAACCTAAATTACTGTTACCACTGGGTGATAAATCCAAAAATAATGCATTTAGAGTGCCAAACTCAATGCGAGATGTAGAAAAATCAGTTGGAATTTATTTGAAGGAGTAGATATCCGTGCATGGCAAAGTGGGAGAAGTAAGAAATAGTCAATTAATATCGACATTTGGACCAGGAGCAATCATGGACCTCCCTGATTTCTCAGTAATTATCGCTAGTCTGGATCATTGGAACACCAAATTATGTGATGTGATTAGTGAACCTAGACTCCAGAGAAAGCTTAGAATAAATAAGATTTTTTCCCCACCTTCCTTAGATTGGGATAAGGATAACAATCAAGGTACACTTCCTGCATATCGTTTTCCCAGATATATGGTGTGTCCAAATTGTAGAAAATTAGCTCCATATAATAAATTCCTAATTGATAAAGATTCACAGATTGCATACTGCCATTGTGTTGATAACATAAAAGTGTTCCCCGCTCGTTTTATTGTTGCATGTTCTAAAGGACATATCGATGATTTTCCATGGGGTTTCTACGTTCACTCTAAAAAACGTAACTTAGACTGCAAGGGAGACTTAATATTAAACGATAAGGGAGTCAGCGGCTCTATAGCTGATGTTGAAGTGGAATGTAAAGATTGCAAGGAAAAACGAACATTAGAAGACGCGTTTATGGGGGCTGGACTTCCCTCATGCAAGGGGCACAGACATTGGATGGGAGCTTGGAATCAAGAAGAATGCTCCGAGAAATCGAGGGCATTACTTCGAGGGGCTTCCAATTTATATTTTCCTATAGTAGTAAGTGCTCTGTCCATTCCACCTTATACTAGTCCAATTCAACAGGTAGTTGCTGAGGAGATGGAGCGATTAGGTAAGATGGATAATAAAGAGAAGCTGCAAGAACGTATTGAAGAGGATATGTTCCCATCATTCAAAGAATTTGATCTGGATGAACTATGGGAAGTTATATTACATCAACGTGGGCTTGATGGAGAGGACCAGGATTTGTTCTATCCAGAATGGGCTGCATTGCTCGGAGGTACAGGAAATAATTCAGAATTAGAGTTTGAGACAGAAGAGCAAGAGGTGCCAGAACGTTACAAGGAAAACGTTGCAAAAGTTATCATGGTCCGAAGATTAACAGAAGTAAGGGTTTTGGAAGGATTCAGTCGTATCGAGCCACTACCTGATCTAACATCAATTGGCGAAGAAGATGAGACACATAAAGAGTCATTCAAAGCATCGTTAAGTGAACGGAAATTAACTTGGCGCCCAGGCATCATTACTAGAGGCGAGGGTATCTTTATTACCTTAAGTGAAGTTGCTCTGACGGTTTGGGAAGATAAAGTTAAAAATGCTGTGGCTCCAATGAGAGAAGCATTTAGTAAATATTGTAAAGACAGGAATATGGATGATCAGGAATTTCCAGATATGACACGGTATGTATTACTTCATACTTTATCCCATGCACTGATGAGACAATTATGTATGGGATCTGGATATTCTTCAACTTCTTTAAGAGAAAGAATTTACTCTCGGAATAAAGAAGGTCAAAAAATGGCGGGGATCTTAATTTACACTGCCACTCCTGACTCTGAAGGCAGTCTCGGTGGTCTTGTTGAACTGGGTAAAACTGAAAAGTTTGAAGAGGTATTATTTCATGCTTTAGAAGAGGCAAAGTTTTGCTCTGGAGATCCACTGTGTTCCGAACATAAACCGGATGCGATCGGTGATCTAAATGGTGCCGCTTGCCATGCCTGTCAATTGGCCGCGGAAACTTCGTGTGAAAAATCCAATAGATTCCTAGATAGAGCATTTCTAGTACCTACAGTATCCGAACAGTCGTTTGCATTCTTTGATAAATGATGACAAATAATTCATTAGAGAATATTATTTCTCGAATAATTGTTGAATGTAATCAAATGGCCATTGAAAAGATGATTTACTTATTAGAAGAATCATTAGTTACAGAACAAACGACGGCTTATGAATGGGCACGCTTACTAGAACCCTACAGAATACCAGCCCCATTGTTATCTGACTTTAAAGTTGCTTTCTCTTTATATGATTGTTCAATAGATACATTAATTTTTGGTCTTCGTACGTCATTACAAATTAAGAGTAAAATTGGATCAACGGCTCCTTCTATTGAGTTTGTATGGACGGGACCGTTCCCTCCCTCAACTGGTAATGTAAGAAGTACTATGTCAGTTATGCAAGAAATGTTATCAAATGCTATAAGTAGTGTGTTTCTGGTTGGGTATAGTTTCACTAATTCAAGTGCATTTACCCAAGCGATAATACATCAACTTGCTCAAGCAATGAAGAGAGGTTGCGAAGTGAAAATTGCACTTCATGACGCTGGGTATAACTATTACAATTTAAAACAGGCATGGCCTATTCACCTACCATTACCGATTCTTTTAAAATGGGAAGGTATTAAAGGAGATGATAAGGCAAGCCTTCATGCAAAGTTGTTGCTAGTAAATCAAAGTGATCTTTTTGTCACCTCGGCGAACTTAACCCATCATGGTTTAAGTTCGAATATTGAAGTAGGTGTTAGAATTAAGAAAAGTAACATAGCAAAACAATTGGTTCATCATTTTAACTCACTAGAGAGATCCGGCATTCTTCAACGAATATAAAGAGTAGGGGGGGTTGTCTTGAATTTAGCAAGGGATATAAACATCAAACCATCTTTTTTAAGAGAACTACATGCTCTACCTACGCATATGACGAATCAAGTTTGGGAAAAGATTAATTTTTTAGCACAAAACCCGATACCCGATGGTCACTTAAAAAAGAAACTTGTAAAGTGGGATGATGTATATCGTTTAAGAATCGGCGATTATCGATTGTTTTACTCATTTGGTGGAAACTGGATACGTCTTCTTAGTATGCGTACTCGTAAAAATGCTTACCAAAGAGGTATAAGTTATGAAGAACCAATTGAGTTGGGTCACGACTTCGATGCTGATTTGATAGAGGACGAAGAAGTTGCTGCGGGTGTTGAGCAGATTTGGTCAATAGAGAAAACAATTGAATCAAAGAACTTGCCAATGAGTATAAACTCGGAATGGTTAGAACAGCTTAATATTCCAAACAATTATCATCCTAAATTAATAGCCTGTAAAACGGAGGATGATTTATTAGTTTCAGAGGTCCCAGATAAATTTATAGAGCGTGTAATAGACAACTTATTTCCACGTCCAGTACAAGAGATCTTACAACAACCTGACCTGATTGTTTTTGATTCTAATGACTTGATTCGGTACAAAGAGGGAGATCTTCTCGGGTTCCTACTTCGCTTGGACTCAGATCAAGAGCGATTAGTGGATTGGGCGTTGGAAGGCCCCGCTCTCATTAAGGGGGGGCCAGGTACAGGTAAGTCAACGATTGCGTTGTATCGGGTTCGTTCATTGTTGGATCATTATAAAAAACAGGGTAAATCTAATTTGAAAATACTCTTCACAACTTATACTGATGCATTAGCAAGGTTTTCTAACCAATTATTAGAGCAATTGCTTCAAGATCGAATTCATCACGTCAAAATTGAAACTGCAGATGAACTAGCTAATCAAATTGTCCAAATGTTTGACCCCAAACTTCCGATTGCTGATCGCGGTCAGCTCAAAGTTATTTTGGAGGAGAGTTTGAGAAAGGTTGGACAAGAAACTATTTTTGAAAAATATCGCTCTGATTACTTGCTAGACGAATTCGAATGGATTATTGCCGGACGCAACATGAAGGAAATGAACGAATACTTAGAAGTTACACGAAACGGAAGGGGAATCGCATTAAACGGCAAAGCAAGGGAAGCAGTATGGAAATGCTATCAAATCTTTAGTGATGCATTGGCAAATAATAAAGTAACCACAATTTTCCATGTTCGCTCTAGAGCATATGAATTGGTTAGATCTGGCTTATATCAAGAGAAGTATAGCGCGGTGATAATAGATGAGGCTCAGGATCTCACCCCGGTCACTCTTTCTCTTTTATCAGAATTAGCAGTATCCAATAAGGGTATTTATTTAACTGCTGATGCATCTCAATCTATATATTATAAAGGTTTTTCTTGGAGTGAGATTCATAATCGATTACAGTTTAGAGGTAGAGCAATAAACCTCAGAAGAAATTATAGAACAACTAAGGAAATCTCAGAGGCAGCAACTCAATTTTTAAAACAAACAAGCAGTGGTGATCCCGAATCATTAATGTCGAGATCTGCCCAGAGTGGACCACAACCACTACTCTTTGGATATGATTCAAAAGAAGAGCAAATTCAATATATCGTGAAATTTATTAGACAGATGAGTAAACATTTGCGATTAAAAGCTTCTTCAGCAGCAGTACTTGTACCTTCCTCTTCAATTGGAAAGGAAATAGCTGAAGATTTAACAAAAGCTGGTCTACCAAGTAGATTTATGAGAGGGGCTCAATTAGACCTACAGTCAGAGCAAATAAAAGTTCTCACACTTGCTTCTTCAAAAGGGTTAGAGTTTCCAATTGTCTGTATTGCAGGAATAGAAGGAAGGGCTTTTCCTAAGCTCACTGTACAATTAGAAGAAGAAGATTATCTAGAAGAACTGAAGAACACACGGAGAACATTATACGTTGGGATAACCAGATCAATGAGGGGGCTACTTCTACTTTACTCAAAGAAGAACCCGTCCCGTTTAGTACAAGAATTAGATGCAGAGTATTGGCATATTTTATAATACTGAGAAATAGTTTGTTTGACACGAACGGCCAACAGAGATACTCTTTGTTGGCTGTTTATGTATTAATTTGCACCATTAATAGTTACTTCCAAAATAATGATATCACCCAAGCACGATATTTATGATAAAATAATCAATATATGCATTCGGCAAGCTTCGACGTTATTTTTAAGAAATTGGGGTTTTTAACATGGATAATAGTTTGCAAGATTTTGCTCAAGGACTTAAACAACATTTAGAGGGTTTAGCAGCGGCGAAAAATGAAGAATATAGTGTAAAGACATTTGTGGAAAATATTGCAGGGTACTTAGAAGAAGCTGAGGAATTAGATACAGTAGATGTTTGTGATTTCCAAAGACCTGGAATACAATTAAATGGATACGCTATAAATGAAGTGGGTAACAGCATAGCAATTGATTTAATTGTGTGTCTACATACTAAAATTGTTCCACCATTATCGATTCACAAGAATGAATGGGATTCTGTTATTAAAAGAGCAATTGGATTTATTAAGAAAAGTTTTACAGGTTTACATCTAGCAAACGATCAAGTTTATGATATTGCAAAGAAAATTTACGATAGCAAAGAACTAATTAGTCAAATTCGAGTGTTCTTTTTTACAGATGGAATAACGAAAACTATACAGCTTGAAGATGTAGAAGTAGAGGGTATTCCAGTAAGTTTCCAAGTCTGGGATATTGAACGAATTTATCGTATGAGAAGTTCTGGGAGAAAAAAAGAGCCCATTTTAATAGATTTGGAAGGGAAATATGGTAATCCGCTACCTTGTCTTCCAATGCCTGTAGCTAATGATCATTACGACTCATATATGCTCATTGTTCCTGGGATTCTTTTATCCCAGATTTATCATGATTTTGGTGAACGTTTAATTGAAAGAAATGTAAGATCGTTTCTTCAAGTAAGAGGAGTTAATAGGGAAATTAAAAAAACTATTACTAAAGAACCTTATATGTTCTTGGCCTACAACAATGGCATCTCCGCGACTGCGGAACAAATTGAATTTTTTCCTTCAACGGATGGAGTAAAAGTAATTAAATCAATAAGAGATCTTCAAATTGTTAATGGAGGACAAACAACTGCTTCCATTTATCATGCGGCTCAAAAAGATAAGGACGTAGATATTTCACAGGTGTTTGTTCAAATGAAATTAACTGTAATTAAGGACCCTGAAAAAATGGAAGAAATGGTTCCTACAATATCTTTTTGTGCAAATAGCCAAAATAAAATACAGACAGCTGATTTCTATTCCAACAGTCCTTTCCATAGAAAACTAGAACATCTTTCTAGGACAGAGTGGGCTCCAGCTAAGGAAGGAAGCCACAGACAAAGCAAGTGGTTTTATGAAAGAGCTCGCGGCCAATATCTTGATATGAAAAATAAACACATCACTCCAGCCAAAAAGAGATTATTTGAAGAAGATCACCCTAAAGGTAAGCTGTTTACTAAAACCGATTTGGCTAAATATATTATTTCTTGGGAGCAACTACCTCATATTGTTAGTAGAGGTAACCAAAAGAATTTTGATTATTTCTCTAAAACAATTAAAGACATTGATGTAGAACAGATAGATAAGAATTACTATTATAAAACAATAGCTAAAGCAATTATTTTCAATACCATTAGTGAGATGATCAAAACAAAAAATAGAGCAAATATCGTAACATATAGCATGGCTTGGTTATCGTACAAAATGCAAGAACAAATTGATTTGGAAGATATATGGAAAAACCAAGCGGTGCCATCTATTTTAATGGACACAATAAAACTGGTAATAAACGCAGCACATAATCATATTACGAATTCGCCAAATGGAGAGATTTACTCAGAATGGAGTAAAAGAGAGGAATGCTGGACAACCTTTAGAGATATGAGCATCGAAGAGTTCTTAAGGTTATAGTGTTCTCCCTCCTCATTCTGCTTTTTTTCGGTAGATAAACCTGGTATACTTTTTGTATGACGTAATTAGGGGAATATATATGACATATAATTTTATAGATTTGTTCGCTGGGGCAGGTGGATTGTCTGAAGGATTTATAAGACGAGGATTTACTCCAGTGGCGCACGTTGAGATGGATCCTAATGCCGTGCTGACTCTTAAGACACGGATGGTCTATCATCATCTAAAGAAAAAGAAAAAGATAACACATTATTTCAAGTATTTAAAAGGTGAAATTACCAGAGATGAGCTCTATGCGAAATTGCCGCAAGATAAAGATGAAGTCGTTATAAATAAAGAGATATCTGATCAATCAATAGACGAGATCTTTGCTGAAATTGATAAAACTCTGAACAATCAAGAAAGGCAAACAGTAGATGTACTAATTGGTGGTCCACCATGCCAGGCATATTCTTTGGTTGGCAGAGCTAGGGATCCATATGGAAAAGAAAACGACCCAAGGAATTACCTTTATAGGCAATACGTTAAATTTTTAGAAAAATACCAACCTAATGTTTTTGTTTTTGAAAACGTACCTGGTATACTTAATGCTGGTAAGGGAATTTTGTTTAATGACATTGCAAAAATTCTAGACGAATCAGGATACAAAATCAAAGCGAAAATTTTGAATGCAGTAGATTTTGGAGTCTTACAACAAAGAAGACGGGTTATATTAATTGGCTGGAAAAAGGGTTTACAATATGGATATCCTAAATTTAAACCAATTGAACACAATTATTTAGTGAATGATCTACTTAAAGATCTGCCTCCTTTGAACCCAGGTGAGTCGGATGATAGATATAGTACCGATCCAACAGAATATTTATTGAAGTCTAAGTTACGTTCTAAAGATGATGTTCTAACTCAACATATAACGCGGATGCATAATAATAACGATCTTGAAATATACAAAATTGCTATTGAATTATGGAATAAGGAGAAAAAGAGACTAAACTACGCAGATCTCCCTCCAAGGCTTAGGACACATAAAAATTTAGAGGCATTTTTAGATAGATTTAAAGTAGTGGGAGCTGATTTACAGCATTCACATACTATGGTCGCTCATATAGCAAAAGATGGACATTATTATATTCATCCTTCAGATATACAAAGACGATCTCTATCTGTACGAGAAGCTGCGCGAATTCAATCTTTTCCTGATAATTACTTCTTTGAAGGATCAAGAACAGCTGCATTTACACAGATAGGCAATGCAGTTCCGCCTTTAATGGCTGAGAACATTGCAGAGAAAGTTCTAAAATTATTGGAAAATGATGTAAGTTTAGAGTTTGAAGAAGAACTTGAGGATACTCAGCAGCAAGTATTATTTTAAAATTAAACTTCCCTAATAGCTAGGGAAGTTTTTTATGCTTTTTCATTTCGAGACATGATATATTAAGAATAAAAAGTTTTGGTGAATACTATGAAAAATTTGCAAATGAGCCCATGCTTTAGCAACATAAGTATGATAAAACGGATCTTGTTTCAGAGTCGTAGTTTACCTTCCCACGATTATTATCAACTCAAAACTAGACCGGAACACTGCAGCCTAGGTTCTAACAGAAGTGATAAAAAGTAATTGGAGGCTTTATGGAAGAGAATAGAAAATTAGCACTTATCATTTCTTATTATCTTTCTAAATTTGATAGAAAGGCTCTCTCAAATTTAGGGTACAAAACATTCACTGAAGCTTTTAATGATATAGGAGAAAGACTGGGAGTTAAGCCAAACTCAATTAAAAATATGAGGGAGAATTTTGATCCACTACATGCGAATACTAGAGTAGGTTGGTACCAACGGGAATTATCCATAAGTAGATTGGAAATATTAGATAAATATGGGCCGCTTGGGGAAGAAGCTCTAACCTCCATTGTCCAAGAGATACTTAGTAACTATAAAATAGATGGTAACATCAATGAAAGTATTCAAACCTACATAAATATCTTAGGAACTGAAGAGGAAGAGCAGCCGAGTAAATCTAGACAATATACTACTAGGGGATTAACAGGTAAGAGAGCTGAGGATCTTTTCATCGAATTTTTTCGGCAGGGAAGGATTGAAGGGTTCGATGGTGGACTTCTTGATAAGAGAAATGATGGATGTGGTTACGACTTCGAAACAGAATATGAACCAAAGTATATGTTTGAAGTAAAGGGGCTAATGGACAATAAAGGTGGAATCATATTTACAGATAAGGAATGGAACACAGCAAAAGAACTAGGAGAAAGGTATATTTTAGTTTTTATTAGTGACATAGAAGATAGTCCCAACGTAACTGTAATTAAGGACCCATTTCAGAAGATAATAGCCAAAAAAAATGTCTATACCACAATTGCTGTTAACTGGTCAGTAGGAAGTAACCAGTTATTGAACTGAAATTTAATCGGTAGAGGAAGAAAAAAAATGCTCACATGTAAAAAATGTTCAGGTATCTTAGATGTCATTAGAGTTGAACAGCCTCCAGAACACCTGACAAAGCAGGAAAGGTTGCTCTATGATCGTTTGTGCGATGTAAAATGTCTAAGTTGTGGTATGGTTTATTATTCACAACCTTATGATTTTATGAAGCCAATTAACCCTGTAAGAAATATCGAATAGTTGATAGAGAATGTTTTTTATTTTATTATGTCATTGGAAATAAGTAGATGGTAAAATAGTATTGGTAAATATTTACTATAAGTAATTAAGGGGATAAGTCTTTTTCTTAGATGACTTATCCCCTTTTCATTGTAATATTAATACGGCAAGGTTTGATGGTATTATTTTTGTAAACATATATAAGGAGTGTAGTTATGGTTGAACCAAAATTTACTATTGGTCAAAATGTCAAGATTATAACTACTGGTAAGATTGGGACTGTCAATAGAGTACTTAATCGTTCAGAACAAATTGGATACCAAATAACTGTTGAGGGTAAGACACAAACCTTTCTTGAGAAATATCTAGAACCAATCTTTGATGTAGAACAAGAAGTCCATGATCATTTATTTTTAGGTCAAGTGGGTGGGCCATTTGAATATCAATTATTTGATCGATGGTTTAGATTTAAAAGGCCTAATGAAAATGGGTTCTATAGTTATCTAGCAAGTAGAACATTGTTTAACCCATTTCAATTTAAGCCATTAAGTAAATTTATTTCACCCGGATCTGAAGAAAGACTCTTTATCGCAGATGAAGTCGGTGTAGGTAAGACTATAGAGACTGGCATCATTATTACTGAGATGATTGCACGTGGAAAGCTAGATAGAAGACGACCGATATTAATAGTTTGTCCTAATACGTTAGGACCAAAATGGGCGAATGAGATGAAGAAAAGATTTAATTTTAATTTTCGAATTCATGATGGTAAATCACTTAAGAACAGCTTAATATCTGCTTTGAATGGAGAATTTACGGATGTGGATACATGGGCAATTGCAAGTATTCAATTATTACGAAGTACTGAATATTTTGAATTAGTTGAACAGATTGCTTCGGTTAGAGAAACACCATTATGGTCGATGATTATCATTGATGAAGCGCACCATATGAGGAATGTAAACACGTTAAGTAATAAACTTGGAAACACATTAAGCGGTTTAACTGAAATGATGTTAATGTTATCAGCTACTCCTTTGAATCTAAGAGATGAAGATCTTTATAACCAAATGCATATATTAAACCCTGCATTTTTTTCTACTATAAATTCATTTGACTACATGCTTGAGATAATAAAAATACTAAATAGTCTAAGAAGAAGTTTATTTAGAGGTGATTCTATTGAGTCAAGAAAAGAAATCATACAACATTTAACGTTATTAAAAAATGGAACTCTAACTGAGGCACTAGCAAGTCACGATGGTTTAAACTTGATACTAGAGAGACTGAATGATAGTAGACCATTACAGCCTGACGAAATTGTCCGTTTTGATAGATTGTTGGAGTCATTAAGTCCATTAAATCACTCCTTCACGAGAACATTAAAAAGAGAGGCTTTTCAGCATCGTGTGATTCGTGAAACAGTTAAACTTCCAGTGGTTTTAACTGCAGAGGAGATGAATTTTTACAATAAAATAATTAATGTTTTGAAAGACGTTTTTACTTTGCGGGGCATGAATCCAGCCACATTAGGTTTTATTTCAAATATGCCAAAGCGAATGGCTAGCAGCAGCCTACCTGCGATGAAAAATTATCTTAAAAAGTGTATAGATAGAAATTCAGTATTAGTTGATGAAGACTTAGTTAACTCCAGGGATCCTGAAGATGAAGAAAACAATGACGATGATCTAACTATAAATAATATTGAATTAAGCAATACCACTAAAAATAAGCTATTGGAGTTAATACATGACTCAGAAACAATTTCTGTTCCAGACTCCAAGTACACCCAATTGGTTGAATTTCTAAATAAGATATTGCCTACCTTAGAAAATCGTAGAGTGCTTATTTTTTCATCCTTCCTTGATACTTTAAAGTATTTAAATGAAAAATTAGAAGCCGAAGGGTACAAAGTTGGGCTTATCTCTGGTCAAGTTCCACTGACATCAAATGCTCAAGAGATAGGACGCTATGAAATAATAGATGCGTTTGAAAAAAGCAAATTTGACATCTTACTTTCAAGTGAGGTTGGTGGAGAGGGTTTAGATTTTCAATTTTGTCAGGTGTTAATTAATTACGACTTACCATACAATCCTATGAGGTTAGAGCAACGAATAGGAAGAATTGATCGATTTGGACAAAAAGCAGATAAAGTTATGATAGTTAATATGTTCCTCAAGGGTACATTAGATGAAGATATATATAATGTTTTATATGAAAGAATCAATCTTATCGAAGGTAGTGTGGGATTGTTAGAGCCCATACTTGGTAACCAATTTCTGAACTTACAAAATGACTTAATTAATGGTAATTTAAGCCCAGAACAAATAAAAGTTCGGGCTAAAGAATTAGAATTATCAATAGAGCAATCGAAGGCTGAGATAGAAAGATTCGAAACACAACGTAAAGAACTGCTCGGGGAGGAGGATTTCTCAAAAACGATTCAAAAGTTTGAGGATATGACAGATTTCATAACGCCATCCGATGCTTCTTGGTTAACTGGTATTTGTTTATCATTCTTCAGAGATTGTTCATATGAAGTACAGGATGATGAGCGTGGTGAAATAAAACTAAGTGATGATTTTATTAATAATCTAGAGCGATTTACTAGAAAACCTAGGAATGAAGGGTCTTTTGAGGAATTAAGATACTTGTTGCAAGGTGAAAAAAAATACAAAGTTATTTTTAACGGAAGTTTAGCAGATTTAAATAAAGATCATGTTTTTTTGCCTCCGTTTGGATATTGGACAAAGTTCTTACTATCAGAATTAGAATCTATAAAAAAAATTGAGAGAGTATTTTCACTTGGAATAGAATGTGCAGATTCTTTTTTATTACCTAAAGGTCACTATTTTATTTCATTATTTGAAATAAATCTAGAGGGTTTTAAAACCGGAGTAGAATTGGCCGCGGTTCCCATCAATTTAATAAACAATAACATTGAAAAATGTGATTACAGAACATTAATAAAGCATTTAAAACTTAAACCTCTTATTGAAAGTGAAACAATGGATAATGAATATGACTCTTATATGTTAACAGATCTAGCACGGCAAGAATTAGCCGATTCTATTGAGGAAAGATTGGATGTATTACGTAGGGAAAACGAGTATCAAGTAAGTGTTCGAACCCAAACTTTACAGAAAGCCTGTAATGTACGCATTACCAAAATAAATAATTTAATACATAATTATTCGGAGAAATGTAGATTTGAAGGAACGGAGCCAAAAGAAGAATACCTTAGATTAATGCAGTCACAAATAAAGAGTGAACTACGGAGAACATCTGAAAAGATTAATGCCATTTCACAAAAATTAGATGTCTCTGCGGGAATCACACTAGTAGGCATTGTAATATTGGATGTTCGAACAGGAGATGCAGGATAAATGGATAACAACTTTGCTGCTCAAAGAAAACAATTATTAGAAGACATTAAGCAGGGTGAACCGGGATCGGAAACTCTAAAGAAATTAGCTTATTTGAGAGAATCATTTGATTCTGCAATTCAGGATTATATGAATTCTCTAACCATACTTAGTGATACAACATATCAAGACCGAAAACATTTTTTGCTTGAGCTAATTCAGAATGCTGATGATTCACAATTCGCTACTGAACCAGCTCAATTAACGTTCATCATTAATAATGAGAGTATTGAACTAAGGTATAATGAGATTGGATTTACTGTAGACGATGTCATAGCAATTACAGGTACAGGAGCATCTACAAAAGCTAACAAAAAAATTGGATCCAAAAGTTTTATAGGGGAAAAAGGTATAGGTTTTAAATCAGTATTCGCCCTCGCTTCAAGTGTAGAGATAGAGAGTTTTCCTTGGCATTTTCGATTACATAAAAATAATGTAATTGTTCCAGAGGTAGTAGACACCATAGGTGAACTAAAACAAGGTGAAGGAACACGGATAAGAGTAAATTTCACTGATTTAGAAAGTATAGAAATCGTTGCAAAAGAACTTAAACGATTTGCAGAGGGGCAAGTAGAATCATTTTTATTCTTACAAAAAATTGCAAGATTTGTAGTTCAAGATCGAAGACAGCAGACGTTCACCCAAAATACTATTCAAATCTCCCCCCCAACCAGAGCTGGTAAACATCTATCAATAGAACCATCTAATGAGACTAATAGACATTATATAATTTATGAAGAAGAGGTAGAATTCTCCCCTCAATTGGTTTCTGAAAGATGGGAACGATTAGGGAATATTACTCAACCTTTAAAACGAAGAATTGCAGCAGCTGCTATTTTAGGTGAGACTGAAGCTAATAGTTATGGTAGAATGTTCTGTTATTTACCAACAGAGGTAAAGCTTCCTGTACCGATATTTCTCCAAATTGACGGACATACGAAGGCGGATCGAGAAAGACTGCATGATCCAGAGCAAAACAAATGGAATAAACATTTAATACAACAAATACCAGATTTCCTTTTGAATGCAATTTTAGACTGGAGGGAAGAATCAGAAATTTCTCAATGCTTACTTAACTATATTCCGGTTGACCCAGGGACTGATCAACTTGCTTCAGTATTTGAAATATTGATAGAAAAATTAAAAGTTGCGCCTTGGGTCTATACAATAGAAGATGAGTGGGTTTCTCCTAAAAATTCCATTATTGCAAATAAATTCTGGGCTCATTGGATAGAGGTTGATCCTGTTTTAAAAAGTCAAATTGAAGTATTTTTAGGTAAGAAATTTGTTAAGACTTTGTGGCTTGAGGATAAGACATGGAAAAATAAGTTAACTCATTACGGAGTTACAGAAATAACAAATCTTGAATCAGCTAAAATTTTGGCTAATGTTAGTTTGCCAGAAATAATGTATAAAGAAGAAAATTTGATTTCTGTTTTTAAAGAGATTAACAGTATTTTATCAACAAGGTATCTCTCTTACGAAGTAATAGAAACCCTAAAAAGCGCTCCAATTTTCCCGCTTGAAGGTGGAGAGTTTGGAGCAATCAGTAAAAGTTTCCTTAGTAAAACATATTGGGTCTCTGGACGTACAAGACGAACAACAGGGCTAGAAGGTTCCATGGATTTACAAGTTATTAATCCGAACTATACGTATACAGCAATAATTAATAGTGAGTCTCAACAACGAAATGAAGAGGCTGATAGAATAAATCAAAGGAATGAAGTTGTAAAAGAAATGCTTCGCAAATTTTCTGTCCCGGAGCTTAATGATGACACATTACTGAGTGATCTTCAGATTCCTTGGTTGCTAACAGGAAATGGAAAATCGATTGAACAAACAGCTAAAGTTCTTTATGCCATATACGAAGTATTTAAGGCCAAAAGGACATACGATGAAGAATATTTACTACGATTATCTACACTTGCATCCTGTAAAGTACAAACCATAAGTGGAGGGATTTGTTCAATTGATGCTACAATTTTGCCGGATGCTCTAAGATTACATTCAGAAGATTTTTTATATGTTCTGAGTTCACTTGAAGTACTGCAAGTTCCAGATATCTTTAAAAAGGAATTGATTGATAAAGATGACCAAAAGTCATTAAGAGATTATTTTATTGCTTGCGGTGTAAATGCAGGTCCAAAATTTAAATATTATAATCGTAAATATAATAATATTACTGAGTTTAAAATTAATGATGATCCGCGTTATAGAAAATGGCATGTGTTCACAAAAGGCGATTATACTCTTCATAACAATATAGAAATCACAGTTGTAGAACTTGATCTTGCAACAAAGGAATTACTTTATAGTTCTAAATGCGATTTGAAATTAATGTCAGAGGCATTATATAAGGAATGGAGAAAGGAAACAGAAAAATCCATTGATTCTAATATAACCAGTTTATTTTTCCGCAATAAGCCTCTAGCTGGCTATTTTCAATCCGCCTACAAGAGATTTGAAAGAAGAACCCCTGTTATTAAGGATTTACATTGGGCGGGACTGAAGGCAAGTGACGTGCCATTAAAAACAATATGCGGTGATATGACTAATTCTGATTATGCAATTAGAATTAAAGCAAAGTTTAGACATGTCTTTAAAATTGCAAGCAAGTACCTTCCATTTGTTGTAGAAGATTCTTTTTCTGCTTTAGATGGATATCACCATGTATACTTAGACTCTTTAGGTATACTAGAACCAAAAGTAGAGGATTTGAACAATCTTTGGGAAAGGCTACAAGAAAACCAATATTCTGAGATGATCCTGGTAGCGTTAGAATTTTTAGAAGCAGGAGTTGATATTGCAAACTTCATGCTTTATGACTTTCAAGATCAAAAGCTTAGACCAATTAGTGAGTTTCGATTAGGTAGTAATTTTGATTTAGAGTTGCCCTTAATTGAAAAAAACTATGGTGATAACGGAAGGGTTCTTGGAGAAAAACTAGGTCTATCAGTTGAAAACGAGACTACTCCATATATACATATTGTTGATCAATTACTAAATACATCCAACGATGTACAGGGGAAATTAATACTATTAGGCAAGCTTCTGAGGGGCTGGTTTAACTTAGAACATAATGTTAAGTTCGAAATACAGAGTCACTTGCGCAACAGCTTGTATAACGATAGAGAACCAATTTTAGTAATTAATGATTCTTCATTATTTAAAAAAATTCAACAAACTGGTATTACTGTTTGGGAGTTGCAAATAGATGAGAAGGACTCATACCCCTATGAACAAGCTGCAAGGGAACTAGGATTAAAACTACCACTTGATGTAGGGAAATTACATTCGGAAAATGAAAGTGGTTTGACCGAAGCGGAAAATGTAATATTTGTAGATTATTGTTCTCAATTCATTGAAGGTCTTGAAAAAAATGAAGTGTTAAGACTTTATTCAAAAATGTCTAGGTTCGGGACATACCCAGTCTGGTCAAATAAAATACGTAAAGTTGATTCATTATATAGAAGCATAGCGGATATCTGTAGAGTGGATATACCTCTTCCTTATCTCGATACAAGGAAAAATCTAATGTATGTTAACTCTGGAGATAGCGTTGCAGTTATTTTATCTTGGATGTTAAGTTTAAATGATTTTACAACTTTTAAGAGTGCATCCCGAGAAATCAAAGATTATATAGTAAAGAAGGTTACGGAAAGTAAAGAAAAGAAAGAAACTGTATCATCGATAGCAGAGGACATAAAGTCTAGCTTAACGGATAAAAATGAGCCCTTTCAAAACACTAATCATCAAGGATGGAAAGTAGGACTTGACCAGAACCAAGAAGAGGCAGTAAGACAAAAGATCAGCATTGAATTAACCAGAGCTTTAGAAGAAGAACCTTCCAAAATCGAACAGCAAATGAAGAATACTGTCATGAAAAGAAACGTTCAACAAAAAATAAAATTCGTTGATCAAAAAGCATCTGATCCAAAAGCTTTTCTTTTTGCTGAATATGATGGGAAATGTCAAGTTTGCAATACTCGACTAGCTTTGAGTAATGGTAAGGCATGGTTCGAGACCTATAGAATTAAAGAGGCAAATGGAGAAGACATTTGGTGGGTTGACCGTCCATTTAATATCCTTTGTTTTTGTCCCAATTGTCACGCGTTAGCAAAGCATGGTGGTGGCCTTGATCTAAGCAATATATTTGTTGAGGCACAGGATTTAATTAAAGGAGAAACATTTGCAGTAGAGGTACCAGAACATTCTGGGGATTTTTATCAAATTAAAATAAAATTAAATGGAGTAGATAAGTCTATGACAATTAGTAAACTTCATTTGAATTATTTTGGTGCTTTGCTTGAAGCGGTTCTTGAAGGTGCCGCTACATCGGAAAGTCTTGATTAATTGTTAGTATGAAATGTTACTGAAGAAGTCTTAGGATAATTCCTAAGACTCTTTCTTTTGGCTTTACCTTTATAGGGGGTTATGTAACGAGTATTCATTTAAGCAGATTCATGGGGGCGGCTAGGATACTGGCGGTACGCCAAAGTTTACTTGCGCACCAGTCAGTTCCTTCAAGTCCCTGGTTTACACATACCGATGATAAATCGATTTTAAAGGCTCTATATGACCCAATTGAAGTAGTTTTCTGAGGAAAGGAACGTTACTCCAAGCCGCCAATTATATAGTCGTCTGTAATATCTATAACTACAATTCCCTAAGGTACTGATAATAAAGGGATTTTTAATAATTTACTGTAACATCGTGAACTATAACTTATTTCCTTTGACCACATTCCTTGGTCATTTTTGTGGTCAAATTTTCTGACCACTTTTTTTGTTTTTTTGTTCTAAATAAATGCTCGCCTAATTCCCATAACCCATGTGATGAGTTACTTCCCTTCGGCATTTTTCTACTATGACATAGCCGCTACCCACCCATATCCTCTTGATTTGCGAACTTTTCGTGACAATTATCGTTTTTTTTAATTTTTTTTTATTTTACATAACCCGCATTTTTAGCGGCTTTTGGTAAACTCATAACTCAGTTTCATAAATCCCATCTTTAGGAGGATTTTCTCAATTTCTCTCTTAATTACGCCATATTACGCCGATTTATTAGTTTGACATAATACCATAACTTAGGTGTCATAAGTAAACTAAACTACGGCGTGTTGTCACTCTTGATAAATATTAACTACCCATGCAATAATGTGCCCATACAAGATGTAGCGTTCACCAATGTGCATAACGCAATATTTTGTGTTTATTAATCCATGTTCAAAAAAAGGAGAATGAGAAATATGCCAAAGGCAAGCAAAAACATTCAAGATTATGAAATTTTAACGGCACAGATGATTGCTGATCATCAACAGCAAAGCAGACGGAAGGCGTATGAACTTATGGCGACCCCACCTGAACACCGTGGCATTCCTTGCTATAACATTGGAGCTACTAAACGGGTGCGAAAAGTGGATTACCTTAGGTGGATGGAAAAAAGAATTGTTGAACAAGTGAAGCGTTAAAATAAGCATCGCCGAGCGGAATTGCACTAATGAATCGTATAAACTGCTCACTTTGCAGGATAAAAACAAGTTAAAAGATATAAAAATAGAATTGAGGTAATTTTCTGTGAAATAATTACAAAGTTCGAATAATCAATTTCGAGTTTTGTTTTTTTCATTTTATTAGAGGAGATTCAAGGGTTAACATAGAATGGTAAGTATTGGATTATCCGATGCATAGGGGCTGATACTGTGGAGAGAGCAATCATATTGAGTGAACTGGTGAAAGAAGTCCTAGGACCTCGTGACGGTTTGAATGAAATTTTGCCTCAAGAAAAAGATCCCAGAAATGAATACATAGTTGGTGTATTAGCTCCAAAAGAATCCCAAAATGAACGTGACATAGATGCAGACGCAGAATTAATGGAAGATGGCGATGAGTCCGATGAAGATCAGTCAGATGACATTCAAGATGCTAACATTAGCGGTTCCCCGTCTTTGGACCCGAAGGCTTTGCCAAAATCGCTTGGAATATCATTTGTAGTTAAGCTAACGGACGGTAATCCGAGCGTTGACGTTTGTTTTACATGGGCGAGGTATTTTTCGAATGGGGAATCTTGGGAACGGTATTCATACTACGAAGTTAAAACCATTTCCGTCGTAACAGGTGATCGTTGGTCTGATAGATATGGCAGTAATGTTGATTTCGTAGTAAAGACGTTGAAACTCAAGGACAAGTTATATAAAGTATCAGTTTTTTTGGTAAATAACACAGAACTTGAAGAAGGCGAAAAACCATCGACTTCGGATTTTCTTTTTCAGCCAGAAATTAGAATTGCTGCGAACATTGGATGCGACTTTTATCCGTTGGAAGAGGAAGAAACTGAAACGTCCGATGATTTGTTGGAAGAAAAGCTTGAGGAAGATTCATTAAAGCTTCTTTATAGAGAGCGTGTTGCATTGGCCCGAGGCCATTTGGTAGGTGTTACATGGAGCGAAATTGACGTACAACGTGAACACCCCCAACTTAACGAAATACAAGTGCCTCCATTCTATTGGGTAGACGGAGATGGGGTACCAAGCAAATTTAAGGAAACATTTAAGAATCCTTGTTTGCGTACTGATTATACACCGTGTTACCCGATGGAATCACCAAGCATGGTGTGGCGCAGTGAATATGGAGATCTTCCAGAATTCAATCCTGAGGTCCTTGCAGAATGTTGGGAACCAGATGAACTAAGGCATAAATTAGCTGCACTTATTGAAGGGTATAAAAAATGGCTTGCGGAACAAAAAGAATCAACAAAATTAAACAATTTAAGGGATAGTCTCAAACGAGCAGCAGAGTTACATTTCAAAAATATCGAATTGGCAATTGGCCGAATGGAGAGATCGATTGATTTATTATATAGCGATCCAGATGTGCGATTAGCTTTTTGCTTTGCAAACAAAGTGATGGCTTTACAGTCAACTTGGGCAAACGGAGTAGTATATCCTTGGAGACCATTTCAGCTAGGATTTATATTATTGAATCTTTCCGCAATTGCTAATGAAACAGATCCCGATCGTGGCACCGCGGACCTTCTTTGGTTCGCAACAGGGGGAGGTAAGACCGAAAGTTATCTTGGCTTAGCTGCCTTCACAATCGCATTGCAACGAAGAAGGGCTCGCCTAGACCGAGATGGTCATAAAAAGGGCTCAGGTGTGAATGTGTTATCACGTTATACCCTTAGGCTGCTAACAATTCAGCAGTTTAGGAGGGCACTTCGGGTTGTTACCGCGGCAGAGTATTTACGGGTGTTCGGATTAAATCAAGGTAACCAAATTGGATGGAGACCACAGAACTGTATTTTTGAATCTGACTATATCTGGGGTGGGGAAAGATTCTCGGTTGGTCTGTGGGTTGGGGGAGGCGTTACACCGAATAGCCTTCAGTCAATCTCATTTAGAGATCAAAATGGTGTTTTTCAGAACATACCAGGCGCGATCGAATTATTAAAGAAAAAAGGAGGGAACGCGCACGGTGAACCCGCCCAGGTCATGAATTGTCCTTGTTGTGATTCATATGTGGCGATTCCGAATGAAGGTTTGGGACATGGTGAACATACTCTTCATTTGCTTTTTAGAGGAACCAATGTAAATATACATCCAAATATCTCTCAGTTAGTTTTGCATGGTGGAATAATTAATTCAGTTGAAGTTATCAGACATCATCAAGTATATTACACTGCCTCGATAAAGTTTTCTGTACGCAATAACAATGTGGAGGCAAGCACAATTGATGATTTTTGGAATAACCAATTAAAAGTCCTTCTTGGAAGTTCGCTTGAGTTGATGGCCGCGAGAGCGACAAGACCAGGCTATTTTTTTCAAACGTATCTTCCAAATAGAAGTGCACCTACACCGAAAGAGGCAAATTTCGATATTTTTTGTCCAAATCCCAATTGCGATCTAAATCAGGTCTTTTGGTCGGAAAAGGTGCCAGCAAATATTAACAATCAGCTTGTTTCATCAAATATTGATACTGAATTTCAAGAAATATTTCCAGCTTTTAAAGTAACGGGACATCCTTCAATTTCTACACGTGTTGCAATTCCTGCATATACAGTTGATGATCAAATATATCATAGGTGTCCGTCTATAATAATTGGAACGGCCGATAAATTTGCGCAATTGCCATATGAACCTAGGGCAGCTGCGATATTTGGTAACGTCGAATATTACCATTCAAGATGGGGTTATTACCGAGAGGCATGTCTCCCAAACACAGGGAGTGGGCAAGGAACGAGCTATACACCTCATCCCGCTGGATTTCAAAGGAATCAACCTTTACATAAAAGAGTTGAAGCGTTTGATCCACCGCTGTTAATTATTCAGGATGAACTTCATCTAATTGAAGGACCTCTTGGTAGCCTTTATGGCTTGTATGAAACAATAATTGATGAGCTTTGCACAAAACAAGATGGCGAACGGAGAATACCACCTAAATATGTTGTCGCCACAGCAACTGTTCGTCAAGCAAAAAAACAAGTAAAGTCTCTGTTTACAAGAGAATTTGCGCAATTTCCGCCATCGGGTATTGATGCAAACGATAATTTTTTCTCGACAACTAACGAAATTCATCCGTTAGATAGCTTAAAAGCAGGACGATTATATGTGGGAATATGCGCCCCAGGCAAGGGGGCGCAAACACCTTTAGTAAGGATTTGGTCGAGCTTATTACAGGCGTCACATGATCTCAAAAATGCTGGAGCTACTCCTGAGGCTATTGATGGATTTTTGACCGTGGTGGGATATTTTAATGCCTTACGCGAACTTGCGGGAGCTGCTTCATTGTACAGACAAGACATTCCTGAAAGAATGAATTATATCAATGGCCCGAATACGCGTACTCTATCGGAAAACCCTCTTGAACTCTCTAGCCGAAAAAGTTCGACCGAATTACCTGGATTACTGGAGCTTCTTGAAAATTCTCTTGAGAGTGGGACACCCGAAGATGGCGTACTTGCAACTAGCATGTTTGGGACTGGAGTAGACGTTGATAGGTTGCGTCTGATGGTAATTAACGGTCAACCCAAATCAACTTCTTCGTACATCCAAGCGTCTGGACGCGTGGGACGCAAGAGGGGAGGACTAGTTGTTGCATTCTTCCGAGCAAGTCGTCCTCGTGACTTGGATCATTATGAATTTTTCACTGGCTACCATAGGGCAATTTATAAATATGTAGAGTCAGTTACAGTGGCTCCGTTTTCTCCTAGAGCAAGGGAAAAGGCATTAGGACCACTTGCTGTTGCACTACTCAGACAAGCTAACCGAATTATGGGAGAAAGAGTTGCAACAAATTGGCGTTTCGAACAGAAATTGCAGAATCAAGTTGTGGTTTCAGGTGCTCCTCATATGAGGAATTCTCGGCATAACTCGGACGTGCTTAAAATTATGGAGTTATTCGCAAAGAGGATAAGCAATCTTCCTGATGGTAGAAGGCCCGATCCTAATGTGGTTTTATCTGAGCTCCGCTCGGAACTAGATAGATGGTATGCACTTTCTCAAAGGCATCAAAACCTCATGTATAATGAATATTCAGGTGCAAGACCACCAAGCCATCCTGTTGTATTAGGCGATCCGCAACACTTCTTTAGAGGGCTGGATGTTGCTTTCGAAAATGCACCCAAGTCTCTTCGTGACGTTGAGGGAACAACAAACTTTAAGAGTTGAGGTGACTCCAATGGGTCAATCGATGAGGCCATCACAATTTATCACTACTTATGGACCAGGAGCAATTTTAGAAGGTCCAAACGGACCGCGGGTTATAAATAATATTGCACTTTCAGGTATCCTAAATCACAAACCCCTAGATCAGTTAGAAATCCCAGATCAGAGATTGTCGGACTCTTTATTGAATGGCGCTGGGATTATTCGTCTTCCTACTAATGCTGAATTAAATATAGTGGAGACTACTCATATATACGAAACAAGACAGTTTCCAGCTTGGTCGTTATGCATTAAAAACAATCACAACAAACTGTATAAGTATTACAATAATAGAGGTTGTCCTGACTGCGGGCCGTTTGCGAATTCTTACGAGGGATGGCTAAAATCCCGAAAGGAGGCCATTCGTTTTGTAATGGCCTGTCCTAATGGGCATATGGATGATGTTAATTGGCCAGCTTTGGTTCGTCATAAAAAGAAACCATGCTTCCCTCAATATTTAATTTGGCAAGGTGGCGGAGGTGCGTTGAAAAACGTTAAAATCATTTGTCCTGACTGCGGGGGAGATTTTAACTTGGGCAGCGCATACGCTTCTGAAATTGATTGCACAGGGTACTTCCCTGAAAGAAATGAACGCCAACAATGTGAAGCTTCAGCGAAAATGATGCAAAGAGGTGCATCAAATCTGAGACTACCAGAGATAATCTCCTCGCTTACAATACCATCACGTGACACAAGGTTGCATCAACTACTTGCACATTCAACGATTATCAACATTCTATACACATCAAATATTACAAACAAGGCAGAACTGTTAGAGAAACTGCATGCATTAGTTCAAAGAAATAGGTTGCAACCCAATATTTACGATGAGATTGCAAGATATGATGAAGAATTGGTAGTAAATGCAGTGAAAGATGTATGTGAGCCAATAAATACACAATCTGAGCACGATTATCGTGTAACCGAGTTTAATGCACTCCAAGTAGCTGGAACTCGCGGCGCACCGCTGCAAGTATCTTCGACGCCTGGAGCACCACCTCTTTTTGAGGTTATTAGGCACGATGTGAAAATTTTCAAAGGCCCAAATGGCATCCCCATCAGAGTTACACCTGTAAGCAGGTTGCGGGTAGTGATGGTACAACTAGGATATAGAAGATTGGATTTTAATGGACAATTGGTTCATACAGATCACCATGATGGGATAAAACAATGGTATCCAGGAGTTGAAACTTTTGGCGAGGGTGTATTTATTGATTTGGCACCAGAAAATGGTGCGGCATCAATTGATCACTTTCAGTTAAAGGGCGACGAGAGCAAAAATTGGTTTGAAGCATTTACACATCCAAGTGATTATGGAATTCGTCCCGATATCATTGAAAAAAATGAGCTTCATCCAGTGTTTGTTTGGTGGCACACCTTATCTCATCGCTTAATTAGTTCTTTATCAATTGATTCTGGCTATTCCTCTGCTTCGATTAGAGAACGAGTATTTGTTAAGATTGATGAAAATGACCCTACGAAAGCAACTGGAGGGGTATTGTTGTATACCACCCAACCAGGCGGTGATGGGACGCTGGGTGGTTTAATCGGTTTAGTTCCAGATTTCGATAAGGTTCTGAAACGTGTTTTCAGAAATGTTGATACTTGTTCGAATGATCCTCTATGTAGTGAAGAAAAATTTGGTCGAGACAAGTTAAATGGTTCAGCCTGCTATGTTTGTCAGTTTGTCTCCGAGACATCGTGCGAACATAGGAATATGCTGTTAGACAGAAGTTTATTAATGGAGAATCTGCCTTGAACACGGACATCAAAATTCTTGCAACTGGTCTTGGTTGGTTAGGTAACGGAGTTGAATCATTTACATCTAATGTTGAGGAAATAATACTAGGCGCAAAATATGAAGTTTTGGTTGGAAGCTATAATATTAGCACAGGTGCAATGGATGTATTAGAGCTATTCAACACCCCTTTATCAAGGGGTGTTGATGTTCGCATTTTGATAAATAAATATAACGAACATCATAGCGCGGTAAGATCATATCTCGAAAGTTTATCGCGAAAATACATGGGTATCTCAATTTATGACTTCACTCATCCTGACGGTTTTGATTTGCACGCTAAAATGATTGTAGTTGACCGTGAAAAAGCGATAATTGGTTCGTCAAACATTTCACGGCGAGGGTTCTTTGAGAATCATGAATTGTCGGTAATGATTACTGGCAACCAAGTGTCTAAAGTTGCTAGTGCTTTTGATAGTCTTGTTAGTCATAATATGACACGGAAAATTAGCATGTAACTTTGCAGTTCGAAGTGTTATAATACTAGCGAATTTTGTCGAAAGAACGATATAAATAAAAAAAGTGTTAGACTGCAGGGGGCGGGGAATTCATTGCTGTTATTTTACTTGTACGCCCTGTCTATCTAATGAAAGAAGAGGTAAAAACCAGCAGACGGACTACGAGCAGATTTTTGATAATCTACAACATTGGATTCGTCGATAGATGGCTATTAAAAAAATGTTACTTAGCCGGATTTAAACCTCGAGAATAAATTCATAGTTTCGATTGCAACAAGAATAAGGAGCTGCAAAAAGCAGACTCCATATTTGTAGAATAATTATATATAAGTATCTTAATTATTTTTAATCTTGGAAATAAGTTCTTATTCTTATCTCAGCTTCACTTTTCTGAGTTTTATTTTGGTCATAGATTGCAGTTTTTGTACCTGTAGCCATTTGGGCTGTCGCAATAGCTAAATTTCCTTCATAATGATCTTGAAGGGTCCTCAAATAATCTTGAGCATATAATACTCCTTCAAATGTAGAAGTTCCCTGAAATACTATTCCACTTTTATTTAGTGATTCTACACCAACCTTTATTGCATTATCTTCAAATTGGCCCATTATTACTTCCCCCAAATCTTTTACTCTGTTTAGTTTATTTTTCCATTATAACGGGGGTGCATTAAATTGAAAATAAGAATAACTCGGATTTATGATGAACCGATGTAACTACTCTAGACATATACGTTGCTTTAAGGGTGTAGTGAATGCCATCGTGATGTAATAGAGGCCAGTCAGGAGTAAATCTAGTCAGCCATAGAATCTAGCTTTATTTACTATATAATAGTATAAACTATGTAGTACATAGTATATCCACTAAATCTAGGAGTGATGTAGTATGGGTAAGACAACGATAATTCCGTTAATTCCCGGTCAAATTGATATTGTGACATCTGTTGGGGAGTTTAACTTTCAAGAAGTACTAGATGACTTTCCAAATGCTGAGAAAATATTTGTTACAACTTACAATATATCGGCTCAGCGGAGTAAACTGTTGCAAGCCCTAGAAGATGCTGCAACACATGCCGAAGTTCGAATTGTAACTAACATTCCAGATAGATACGATCAATACTATGGACGAGCTCCTCGAGAACGTGCTGCTGAAAGCATCGAACGCTACACTGAACGACTTGACCCAGGGCAATTTGAAAGTCTTGCGACAGCTTTTAATTTCAAAAACCACTCAAAGGTTGTAATGACTGAGAATATTGCTTATATTGGTTCAGCAAATTTCTCGGATGAGAGTAAGAGAAGCAGAGAAACAGGTTTTATTATCCGTGGACATGATTTAGTAGCTAAAATTAGCGATAATCTCGTACCCATATTAATTGGTGAGGGAATTCCGTACTTTGGAGGCATGCTAGACGACAAGAAGTTATTACTTTCGTATCTCCTGTCCCGTATGGAAGGAGCAGCCTCGACTATACGTGATGAGTTATTCACTTTTGTGGGACATCCTCTTGAGGACATAGAAATTTATAATATTCACGATCCATGGCTTACGACGAAAAGCATTGATGCATTAATAGAGGAACTTGATGCAATTGATGCAGAATTAGATAATGAGTTCCGTACTGTTGGTGGGCTTGAGCATGTTTCCGAACTTATAGATATTGATACCATTAACAAAATTAAAGATATTTGTTACAGCAGTCCAATATACGAACTTGCTGAATTTGATGCGGTGGAACATGCGGGGAATTTACTTTCTAGTTGGTCAGTTCATAATGAAGATATGAATGATGCGTCTCAAACTGCGACGGATAGAGCAGCAGATAAGCAGTATGACTTGGCGGTTGAAGCTGAAGAACCCGTTAAGAAATTGTTTGACTTATTGGAGCGGGTAAAGGAATCATTTCAGGCAGCTGTCAAAGAATTAGATAGACTTGAAAAGCAACAGGCGAAAATTGATAATACATAAACGAAAAGTCTTGATGACTAACCGCAGATGCGAGCTTGTCGTCCACTAACGAGGAAAATGGTATGACTCCTTTTGCCTTCGGGGCTGTTTTTTATGCTCATTAATATGAATGTAGGTTGAGCAAGGGCATGAATAACACGAAGTAAATACTGCAAACAAACTATTAAATTATGAAAAACAGATGGCAAATTTTTAACGGCCATCTGTTTACATACGCTTTCTACTAACCTAGCAGCTTATATTTGTTGTCACTTACTATCTGTTGTAGTTGTCGAGTGTAATAATTTTTTCCCTTGCCGTTTGACCACAGTCCATATTTTGCACTAGACCAGTCGAGGTCTGCAACTTGTCCATCGGCCAATGTAATTGTTGCCCCCATAAATAATTTACGGATGACATCCTCAAAATTCTGCTGTGTTGGTTGATCAGTCTTAAAACACGATTGAATCATATTATTGATTGTTTCAAAAAGTCTGGAGATGACACTTATCCCCATGTTTTTAATGAGAATGTGGTGCCTAGTATCTTCCCAAGCCTGTGGAAAAACTTTGCTCCATCCAACAAAATAGTTAAGCAGTATCCCCTTTTTCTCAGCGATACTTAGTCCGCTTGGCATACTCGGTAACATTAATCATTAATGTTATGCTGTCATGCATGTTTTTGAGAGTGAGGGTAGGTTTAGGTGTCCTATTACTTAGTTCTTTATTTCGTTGTTTATCTTTCGTGTCGGCGGACTACTCCCTTACTTTTTAACTAGCTGAACAAGTTACAGGCCAGCCGGCTTCTTCTCGGGAATCTGATCAAATTCTTGTCATCCGATAGTTTTATGTTTGTAACCATAAATGTGTTGTTTGGGGAGGTCTTTATGTCAGGACTCATTGCAAGGTATGGCTTTCGATTTCAAGACTTATTTTTATTAAAAAAAATAATAGCTCATATAGGCGAAATACAAAGGGCTAAGACTGATGGTACGCCTCCTCCAGCTGAATTACGATTTGGTGTAGAAGCATCGGTTCCTACTTCCGAGGCTAAGGACTGGGATGTTCTAGTTCTTCGTACGCATGTAAAACAAGTTATGGAAGTTAAGAGCGGACAAATAACTGCTGAAGATAGAAGGGCGTTTTGGCTGCGGTTGAGAGAGGAACTGTTTAGAGCCGGCGAGCAACACGATCAAATTTTACCTGTCATGGTGATTGATTCAGAAAAGCCGCCTAGTGCCGCAGAGGCATGGGCGGCTCTTGGAACAAGAATGACATTCGAAGAAAACCTGAGGGATATTCACCCCCCGTTAAAGCCACCAGGAAGGGTGGATCGTGAAAGAAAGTTAATTGATGAAGCTTTATTTTGGATATGTAGAGCAACTCGAAGTAAGATTGGAGACAAAGATGGCATTGCCCTAACGTCCAAAGTAGACGTAGAAGTAGCTAAGGCAGCCTTAGTAAGATTTAAACTACAAAAAGAAGCTGGCAGCGAAATAGAAAAGAACGTAGAAGATGTCTTGGATCTGCTCGTGGATGGTCCAGATCCGTTGATGCTCCGTCGTCAAATGGAAGGTTTCATAAACGAAAGAGCAACAAGTAAGCAAATGGAACTTCACATCCTATCGGTGAATGAATTTATTAGAGAAATAACATTACTTGAACGTTTTCTCAACCGGAGTCCAGAAGTAATTAGGTTGGTACGGTTGATTAAACATGAACTTGTACCGTTGTGTCGTGGTTCTTGGGAATTCCAATTCATGAATCGTGAAGAAGGGTTGCCTTTTATTACACTGCATGAGGTCCAGCCAGAATTGGCAGCATTAGATTGGGCAAGCAGACAAGAGAGTATGGTGCTTTTAGGGGATGCTGGGCAAGGGAAATCGTATTCTTTATCTGTCATTGATTGGATGATTCAAGAGAAATATGAAATGATAGAAGTATTCCCGCTTCTTGCAGAAGGCCTTATGCATAGTACTGACGGGTACTCTGAAACGTTGTCGGAAGCTGTACATTTTATATGTGACATGGCTGCTTTAGAGAATAGAAGAACACTTTTTCTCATCGATGGACTTGATCAACTTGCAATAGACAAAAGACACTCACTTAGTTCGCTTCTTCGAACATGTGCGGAGCATACATCTTTCTTATGTGTAGTAACCTTCCGAAATGTAGAATGGCGAGACTATGAGTCTGTTCGTACGCATTTACAACGATGGGAGAAAACGCTCCTGAAAGATTGGCCCAAAGTTACGGTATCATCCATAATTAAGAAAACCGTTCAAAGAGATTTAAGCGCAGGTTTAATGCATCTTCTTCAAAAACCACTATATTTGGATATTTTCCTTCGAACTTTTGGAAGTGAAGAACAAGTGCAAGTAGGCTTACAGACGAAAGATGGTCTATTGAAAGCTTATTGGGAGCGGGTGGTCTTGACTGAGGAACATTTAGCTCGATGGGAATTGATAAGAGAGGCTTGCGAACAAATTGTAGAACTGAATGCTTGGAATCCAACTGTAAAAGTGGACCACGGCGCATTGGCTAGGCTTGAATCAATCGGATTGATTGTAAAAATTAACGATAGGGGAACATTCTCATTCAGACATCCCGTTCTCCGTGATTTTGCTATAGCTCAGTGGATCTTAAGCAGAATTGGCGATCAGGTAACATTGATTAGTCCAACTATCCAAATGATACGATCCACAGTAACAAAATACGGTGCTCAGAGAGCGCTTATAGAGATATTATGCGAAAATGAATCAGATTCAGATGTATCACTAAAAAAGTATATTATGGCTTGTAGTACCCAAGAGCAAGAAGAAATTGCACGAATACTCGGAGGACTCAGACCACCAATAAAGTTTAATCTAGATTTATGGGAGCGTAAACCGTCTCCTCTATTCATTAATAAGTTAATAGAAACGGCAATGTATTACCGTAATCGTTCCTGGTTAGAATTTTTAGTTAAGTTGAACATTGATTCAATATGGGTTCAAAGACAAGATTGGATAGGGGAAAACACTCTTGAGATAATTGTCGATTATGCACGAATTGTAAGTCAACCCTCCCAAGAAGGAGGAGATGACGATGAATTACTGAAGGAGCAGGCACAACTTACTCTGGGTTGGATGAAGGCCAACAAGTTCTCGAATGTTATTGCCCAAGCAAGAATTCTGTGGCCATTTATTATTCAATATGGATTAATTGATGATGTGCTGCAGCAGATAAATGCAGTGTTGGAACCTATTGACATTCACTTTGGGGTTCGACAAGAAATCTTAGACGCTCTGCCGCATCTAGTTTCTCGAATGTCAAGTGAGAACAATTTGAAGGGCGATGCTCTTGTCCCGATTTTCTATAAATGTATAGGGCTATCATTCAACGGGACCACACCGGTATTGAATGATGATTTCGAGAATCATGTTTTCACGTTAGATTCAAGTTTAATCGAAAATCGACAAGATGGGCAGATGCCTTTACTGTTATCCTTACCGGAGCAATTCGTACCAGTTATTATTAATTGCTTACTTGCGATGGTATTGCAGAAAAAATATAGCTTTTCTGATTATCGTAATATACAAATAGAGGATGGAGCAAACAATTTACTTATTGATGATGATCCTACATTCAATTATTGGTCACAAAGTATGCAGTACTCCCCAAGTGTGAGATTATTTAACGAGTTGGATGTTCAATCTGAGAGTTGGTTCGCAAAAGATCCTGATTGGTTTATTTCGTCAATATGTCCAACTTTACTAGAATGTCCGTTAGCCTCTGTACAATCAATTCTCCTTCGACTGTATCTTGATGCACCAACAGGACAGCGACTTATTGGAGAAGTAAAGAGAATAATATTGAAAGAATCGATGTATCATGTCTGGGATAATTCCTATTGGTTAATCAATAGCTTAATAAAGGTTTGGGATCACTTGGAGGAAGCTGAAATGGATTCTATCGTTCAAATCATCTATCGACTCTCCGAGTCTCCTTTTATTGCTGGCGAGTATATAATGAGTCTCTATGTATATCATCTACGATTCACACAAAAATTTAATGATCTTCATATTGTGTTTGATGGGGATATGATCCTGCGGGACCCTAGAGCAGATCGGATAGTTGATGTAGAACGTAATTTCGATGATTATCGAGAAATTTTCTTGCAGAGAGAGTTACAGTCAATCGGTCAATGGGGAAGCCCTGAAGAACAATCGTTTGTAGAAAAGTTATATTTACGGACAAAAGATCACACTTTAAATCAGGAACAAATTAGTGAATACCTTGACCTAATATTAAATGTTTTGCCACTTTTTGAGCGGGATATGGAAATGGTTCAATCTCATCCGTGGGTAATACGGGTTATTTCTTCAATCGTTACTCTGTACTGTGAGAGTTTAGTTGATAATTTACAAAAGAATTCTGAGGAACTTCACTCAAAATGTAAACTTTTAATAAGGCCTCTAACGGAATGGGCGTTATCATTAGTTCAGCATTCTCCGTTACCACGTATACCGGATAATTTTGCTCAAAAAATTAGTCATGTGTCTCATGATGCGTGGACATTGAGTTTAAGACTCTTAAATGAAACGTTAAAGATAGAGACCCCGGAAGATTTTCATGTTTTATTTGATCGATTGTTAGTTTTGATTGATGATGCGTTTGTAGAATTTCATCCATTGGCGCAACGGACTCTATTCATAGAAATACGTCCATATCATTGGTATAAAGAAAATAATATTGGATTAAATTGGATTGAGGAACGTATTCGTTTGAGGGAGAATATCAGTGGATTAGCGCTTATTAAAATTTTAGAAGGGATGATAGGTAGAGTTGAGCAGGCAGATATTCTTCGAATTGTAGAGGTAATTCTTTCGAAGGAAAAGTTTCCGCCAGATGCTTTATTGTTAATGAAGTCCTTAGGTGAGTTGGTAGGCGCACTTTCTTTTTATAAGCATGAATCTGGAGAGCGATCTATCTTCCGAAAGTTCGCTGATGATTTGTTGCGAAGTATAGATTCCTATCCAGTTCTAAAATTTCCAGAATTTCAGGCGACATTTTTATATTCTTTGGTATTTGGAATGAAGAAATCAGTAAATGACAAATTAGAAGATGTGTCTTTGTCATTTGATTATGGAAGTTGGATGGGAGATGTATGGGAGTATCTTCAAGCATTGGGAAATGTAGAAGTAGAACAAGCTAATAGGTTTGCTTTGTATGCTTTAAGTGGGATTAAACCTGAAAAACGGACCATAGATCCTGGGTTACGCCAAGAATGGTGGATAAGGCTTTTCCCAACATTATTACGTGTTGCACAAGAAGGTTCTAATAAAGAAATAGCCTTAATGTTTCTAACGATTCGTTCAGATAATTCGTATATCCCAACAACTGGCCTATTGTTTCTGATTGAATCTATGGTTATAAGACTCAATTCACAGTATAAAGAGATTAATATACATGAAGGTCCAATGTCTTGGTTTCAAGTAATTACTTATACAGCCGAGATCATTGAGAGAATCTCTAGCAAGCTTTCAGAAGTTGAGAAAGAGGTAGAGAGGTGTTTATCAGTATTAAATGTATTGGCAGAAGCCCCAATTAGTAATCGAAATGCTGAACGGGTGAGAATCCAAATGAGGAATCGTAAGCTAGATTAAATGTCTAAAGTTAAGGTAAAAGATTTGATTAGAGCATATGTCGGGTCTGCAATCATCAATTTCTCTAATATCATATAAAAAAAAGAAGCCGCCGCAGATTAAACTGTACCCTATCGAGTAGACACTTTAAAAAAGTATCTCGATAGGGTACAGTTTAGATTTACGTTGGCTTCTTTTTAATATCCTCGCATGTGTTTCCGCGCGATTGATGCTGATAGATAAGCTAGTTCGACTAAGACCCAGCCTTGAACTAAATGCAAGAAAAGTGGGTTAAGGAATTCGTTTATCATGCCATATCCAAAGCTAGCAAAAAGAACGGCGACTACGCCAAAGCTATGCAATAAAGCTTTCCATACTGCTGCTACTTGAAAAATTCCATTGTTTGAATACAGCTGAAGGGCAAGTGATCCACAAAATACAAGAGCTATTGCGTTTAGCAGAATTGTTATTAATCGGTTTTTGGAGTAAGCTTGCGCGATCAATAATCTTGTACTAATATGAAAACCATGAATTATATTTTAGGAGGGCTACTGATGAGTATCCCAAAGAAACTTTATAACGAAACAATAAGATATTTAATGCCGGCTGATTTTATATTCTTCAATTATGAGATTGGAGCCATTGAAAATATATTGTCTAAAGTAATATCGACTGGCAATTATGATATTGGTTTTATGAACGGGGATATTTGGAGTTCAATCGAAGGTTTCGAAATTGATAATAAGGATCATTTATATATAAGATGCGATCAAAAACGTGTAATCTTAAAATCTGTGAAGCTCAGTGTAATTGAAGTGGATGGTTTTGAGATACTCTTTTTACGTGGTGATATGTACAAGGAAAAAGAGATTGAAAAAATTAAAAAAAATAAGAACTTTCATGAATTGGATAATACATGTATACAGCACGTAAATCTAAGTAACAAAGAAGAAATTTTTCGGTGTGTCACAGCACCACTCTTTTCAAGCATGCTGTTTCCAAAGACTTTTGAAGCAAATAGCAATCAAATTAAAAATTTATTACATCTTGCTAACTTGAATGATCTCATCCTAAGGATTAATAATATAAGCAAGAGTCTTGTTAAGTCAGAAAATAATGACCCTGAATTTTATAATGAAAAGGGAAATACCTGTAGAAGAATCTTTGAACAAACACTAAAGGTTGAATGCTACATAGAAGGTATAAAATTCAATAAACCATATGATAAGCTCATGTTGAGAGATCTCCAAGATTTACTCAAAAATATATCCCCGGAGAATAAGAACAAGCAGAGGATCAAGTTTGGGCAAATGTTGAATAGTGCATCACATGATGGTAGGGTGGTTACAGAACTAGTAATTCAGGTCGAGTCTGTATTCATGTTAATGTACACGTGTATGTTATACAGCGAGGTAAAGTTCAAAGATGATATGTTCTTCTATAAACTAAAGAGTAATATATTAAAAACAGCAGCAGACAGCTGATCTAGCGCAGCGCTGGGGCAGTTTTGCCAGAGGAAATACATGATGATAAGAGAGCTTACGAGAGAACAGTAAGGCTCTTTTTTAGTTGCTGCTTATATTTAGAAGCTAAAAAAAAGAAAGTAAATAGTGTAATTACTGTTGAGATAATCCCGACAGCAAAAACGTTTTCTAATATACTTGTAACACTAATCTCAATAAACATACTAGGTATCGAATAATAAGAGTTGAATCCTTCCTGATATTTGTAAGTAAATAAATAAGATAAGAAAGTAAAAACAGGTACAAATATGACAGTTATCTCACCAAGTATTCTTCCTAAATGTTTTGAATTTGGAGTATTTCTTTGATCTTCATTAGTATTTGACTGAATATTTTCGCTTTCCATTAGGTCGCCTCCGTACAGTTGTATACGCAGAGTGTTAGCTTTTGTTTCAATGTAAATATTATAAGGCTCCTAGTTAAAGAAAGTATTGGCTTAGGATTTGGATATGGTAAGAATCTAACAATCTACTAAAAAAGAATATTTTAAATATTTTTGGGCATAGTAGTAATGCACAAAGATTGAAAGGGGAGAGATGTTGATAATGATTAGATCAGGGAATTATAGTGAATTTTCTAAGAAAATAGATTTATTCAGACAATCAGATCAGAATGTACTTTATGTAATAGGTGAATCTGGGGTTGGTAAGACAAGTGCTGCTTTAGAATACATTAATAAAAATGGAAGAAATAATGAGGTTTTATATTCTGTCTTGGCTCTTCCTCCGACACTAAAAAACTTTGGAGTAGAACTATTATTAAAGCTTAACATTTCTTTTCAGAAACATATGCATACTGATCAAATACTCGAGAGAGTCGCCATGGCTTTAAAAACACATGGAATAAAGTTGTTGTTATTAGACGATTTTGAAAAAGCGCTAGTAAGCCACGAGGGAGAATTAGAGAAGATTGTTATGTTTATTAATATTCTCTCTAAAATTACTGACGTTAAAATCGTTTTGTTTGGCCTTCCTGAAATTCATAAATTGAGTGGACGGAGAAATGAAGTCTATGAATTTGAGCAGAGTGGAATTGCAATAAGTTAATAAAATTGGATGTAAAAGGTACATGAATTCGTAACCATGTGGTGTTAATCGATATAGGTAGTAATTGGTATATAATAGTTGAAATTAAAGTCAGAATGCCGCGGCATTCTGACTTTTTATCGTGCGCCTAGTATTGGCGCTATCCCGAGGGTTCAAACAAAGATTTATTATGGAAATTTAAATAGGAAATTCGACCTAGATAGTACCTAATTTGTCGAAAATAGTTGTATAATAATGGGAAACGGTTTTGTTTTTAAAATTAACGCAGAAAAGAAATAGGAGTAATCGCTTATTCAAGTCCTACAACTTTTAGTCTTTTTATAACTTTTTTCTTTACTAATTGATTAATTCGAAGGAGCTCTCCGATATGATATTAAAGCATTTAACTATCGAGAATTTTAGAAACTTTGAGAATGTAAGTATTGATTTAACAAACCGTAACATAGTGTTTGGATTAAATGATATTGGTAAAAGTAATTTCTTATCAGCGATTCGCTTTCTACTCGATAGAAATTTCAGACGAAATGGTTTCGTTGACTCAGATTTTTATAAGAAGGATACAAAAAAACAAATTGCTATAACTCTTAAGATAGACATTTCGGAAGAAGATAATGATGAGAATAAGAAGATATATACTATGATGGGTGGGGCAATTCCATCAGGCGTTGGACATATATATATTCAACTGAAGTCAGAATACGATGAAAACTCACTTGTGGGTGAGTCCAATCTATTTTGGGGTGTTGATTTAAATGACTTGGATGAAATTCCAAGTAGCCAGTCGTATTTTGAACTCGATAAATATTTTAATGTTGTTTACATAGATTCATCGATTAACTTAGAAAACACTTTTAAGAGATATACCCGAGAGATTTTTAAAGATGAATCAAATTTAAACGAAATAGAAAGAAAAGCGCTAAGCACTCATATTAAAAATCTTAATTCAAGTGTTGGGAAATTAAGTGCTATTAAGGCATTTGAAAAAGAACTGGTTGATGAGTATAAGAAATTTAAAGAAGATAAGAATTTCAATGTTTCGATTCGATCCGAGATTGAATTAAGTAATATTCATAGTAAACTCACACCATATATACTAGATGAAAGACTTGAAAATTATCCGACCGCTGGTGATGGCAGAAAAAAAATTCTATCTTACACTCTTTTTACACTTGAGAATCGTAGGTTGGAAGAACAGAAAATTAATATTTTTTTAATTGAAGAGTTGGAAAATCATTTGCATAGATCAATGCAAATTGCATTATCTTATCAAATTTTTTCAGATGAAATATTTAAATATCTTTTCCTGACAACACACTCATCTTTAATTGTAAGTCAGATGGATGATGTTAATTTAATTAAGTTATTTAAGGAAAGCAAAGTGACAGGGAAATCATTTATTTATAAAGTACCTGAGGAGTATAGAAATTTAAAACAGAAATTGAATCAAAATTTAGCAGAAGCAATTTATGCCGATGTTGTGTTATTAGTAGAAGGACCTTCTGAAAAAATACTTTTCGAACGAATACTAAAGGATAAATGTGAGCGTTATGAAAGCTTAGGCGGTTATATCTTAGAGGTAGAAGGTATCAATTTTAGAGAATATTATTCAGTTTTAACTGCACTTGGAATAAAAGTAATAGTCAAAACAGATAATGACCTAAAAAAAATTAAAGGAAAAACAGAATGTAGTCTTATTGGAGTAAACAGATGTCAAAGGCTAATTGGTGGCAAAGAAAAAGGTAATATATCAGGCATTGATTCTAAAAAATACGAAAATGACCTTGCGTATGTAGTTGAAAGGAAAAAATTTGTTTTTAGTAAGTATCCTAATACGATTAAGACATTAAGTGATAACAATATTTATTTGTCAAAGGTTGATTTGGAAAATGATTTATATGAAGTAATCCCAGGTATTATGGACAAGATTGCACGAAATAATAATTCATCAAAGAATGGTGTGGACTTTTTACAAAGTGCTAAATTAATTAACATGATTGAGTTAAGCAGAGAATTAAGTAAAGGTGCCATTGATAAAATTTATAAGCACGAAAGATTTAAATGTGTGAAAGTATTGGTGGAATTATGCTGCTAGTAGACAAGGATATTCGGGATGAAATTCTTACTACAAGAGGAAATATTGTTATTAGTGCTAGTGCAGGAACGGGTAAAACTCACACTACTATACAAAGAATTATTAAAGATGCAGAGGAAAATAAAAGCTATCAAACTTTTGCAGCAGTTACGTTTACACGGAAAGCAGCAAAAGAAATAAAAAAAAGATTGGGTCCTAAGAATGGCGAAGGATATATAGGAACCAATGATAATTTTATTTGGTTAGAAATAATTCAACCATTTATGTACGATGTATACGGGATGGAGTTTAAAATTGAGATTAAGCCTGACTACAATGATGAGAATCAAGTGAAAACATTCAATGAAGGCATTGAGAAAATAAAGAGCACTCAATTGATGTGTAAGTATAATAACCTAAAAAAGAATTTTGCGTTCCAATTGGCATTGGAAATTTTAAAAAACTCAGCTTCGTGTAAAAGATATTTAAAAGCAAAATATTATCGAATATATATTGATGAGTATCAGGATAGCGATGAAGATATGCATAATTTCTTTATGTATTTATGTGATATTCTTTCAATTCCTTTGTTTATTGTAGGGGATGCAAAACAGTCAATATATAGTTGGCGAGGTGCTTATAGCCTTGGATTTACTGGGTTGTTTACTAAGTTATCTTTTACTAAATTTGAACTATGGCATAATTTCAGATCAAATAAAGTAATTCAGAATTATTCAAATATCTTCATGAAGGATGTAAGGAAGAATTTCCAACCAACAAAGTTTAATGATGAAGTTACTTTTGTTAAATATGACGATGAGAGTAAAGCGGTTAATTATATTAAGAATTGGATAGATGTGAGTAAGAAGTGTGCATTTTTAAATTATAGTAATAATAACGCGGAGGCTTGGAGTGGACGGTTAAATGATGTTGGAATTCCTTTTGTTTTCATTCCAGGATCCCCATTGGATGTAACTTCTCTTGAAAGTGAGCATATTTGGATTGCAAGAGGTATTGCTCATTACTCCTTACAATATCGATACAGTGAGTATGATTTTAGAGATGAAATTCCAATGCCGGAAAACTATAAAATTTCCATCATTAAAAAGATGTTAAATACAATTAAAGATTCACAAAGCGAAATGCAATTGTTTGAAAAAAATTGCATTGAGTTTTATTCATATCTCGGTTTCACTGAAGACAACGTAAAGATTAAAAAAGAAATTAAAGTGTTATTTGAAGTAGTAAATAATGAGAAGTATATTTCTACCTATAATCAAGAGCGTCATAAACTAACTACTGGGACAATTCACTCTTCTAAAGGCCTTGAATTTGAACAGGTAATAATAAATGCTCAGGACTTTGATCTAACAAGAGAAGGGATTATTTATTTACATTATGTAGCAATATCTAGACCTGAAGAAAGGTTGTTGATCTTAGCACAAAACGCGATATTTGATAGATATAAGGGCTACATTAATTATACAATCTCTGAAACCCGAAAATTGGGGATTGAAATCTCTAATTCAGATGTAGTAAAGATAATAGAGTAAATATAATCTGTACTGTTAGTGTGAAAGTGCTTCTTAATTTTTGAGCTTCATCCAATATTTATGTATGGAATTTTTGCGAAAGAATATAAAAAAGTATCAATACTCACTAGCTTATATGAAGTAATTACAACATCAATTTCGGATAAAATCTGTAAGATGTTATTGCGCTCCAATTTCACACCATTATTCATAACAACCTTTCAATTCTCCAGTTGAACATCAGAGATGAAAAACAAATGACTAACGTCGGCATCTTTCTAGTTCTATCATCTGACAACATAAAGACTTAGTTAGCTTAATAAAAATGAATGTTACCCAATTCATGATATACTTACTATATCATCGATTATTATTAGATTGCTAAGGGAATTTCGGTCAAGTAATTTATTGATTTTTAGACAAGGAGAGTGGCACGAATGACTATTGGTGAATTTAAAAAAATATTATCTGATAATGATATTGGAATGACATACACATTTGAGAATAATGAATGGATTTTTGAACTGTGTTTTGGTGGTAGCCATAGTCAGAGTATTTCTCATAATCTTAAGATTTACAATTTAAAATTCTTTGAGGTTGCCGCTCAAAACATTGCTTCTCAGGGCATGGGAGTTTTTGGGGCTACATGCAAAGTAGTTATGACTAGTGATAATCCCTATACTTTTAAGATTACAGGGGTTATTCCAGTTGCATTAGCGTTTGCTCAAAGAATTTTAACTGTTTAGCCCCAAATTGATTAAGATAAACGGCGTGATGATTTTGCCTCCACCGTTTTCCTACAGGACATAATTATTCTAGATATCGCCTTCACTGGGGCGTTTTTTTTTCTTTAAAAAACATGGAGCAGTTGTATTTGAAATTGACTGAATAATAAAGATATCAAAGGCCAGCTCTTAAGTGTACCAAGGGCCCTTCCAACCAAAAGGAAATTGGCATATCCTCTCTGAGCCCAGGACAACCTTGGACTTTAGGATAAGGGTCATATAACTTTCATTACCTAGAAATAATCCAGGATATTGCAGCAGGAGTAAACCTAGTGCGAGGTGAACCTTTCATGAAAAAGGAAATAGAAAAAGATTTATTTAAACTCGTGGTGCCAGAGGGAAGGTGTGATTCGCGTTTTTTATCAATTAGAAACCTTCCCGAGAATGAGGCTACTCGTCTTATGATGAATGAAGTATTTCAGAAATTTCATGATGCCGATGGTAACTTTGTAGAGCAGCTCCAAACAACAGGATTTGATGCTCGCGTTTTCGAATTATATTTGTTCGCTTACCTGTGGGATGGGGCATATGATATTTCTCGCGATTTCGATAGACCAGACTTTATCATTGAAATGAATGGTACGCGTGTGGCCTTGGAAGCAACAACCTCCAATCCCACAGCAGGTTTCAATCCTGATGAAGAAGTCACGCCATCATCAAAGGAAGACATGCAAGAAAAGCTCTTACATGAACTTCCCATTAAACTAGGTAGCCCTCTATTTTCTAAACTCAGAAAAAAGTATTGGGAGCTACCTCAATGTAAGGAAATTCCTTTTGTACTTGCTATTGAACCGTTCCATGAAACGGAATCCTTAAGCTATTCATCCTCTTCTCTCATTCAATACTTATATGGACAAAAAGATACTGTTGTTGAGGATTCGGAAGGGAAAAAATCAATCGAAACTTCCCCACTTTCGGAACACAGAAGCGGGTCCAAAGTTATTCCGAGCGGCTTTTTTAGTCTGCCGGATACGGAAAATATTAGTGCCATCATTTATACAAATGCAGGGACGGTGGCAAAATTTAAGCGACTTGGCTTTCATTACGGTTATTTCACTCGTTATTCTAAAATTATGCGGATTGGCACGTGCTATGACCCTGACCCAAATGCTTATGAACCCCAAACATTTACCTATGATTTGTCTGAACGGGAGATAGAACCTTGGGGAGAAGGTTTGGTCGTTTGTTATAATCCCCATGCAAAGTATCCTTTGCCTCGGAGTTTTTTTGTAGAAGCAGCCGAGTACTACATTGAAGGAAATCAATTATTTTGTGATATTCCGAAATTCTTTCCCTACCAGTCGAAAACATTTCACGATATGACTTCATATTTTCCCCTAGAAACCCCGCCGAAGTGGGTCACTCCGATTACAAAGTCTTTCGTCAACCTGAAGGTGATTCGAATGGAGCATCCTCTATATACCGAACTGGAATGGTATATGGAGAAGAAATCAAAGAAAATCGGTATTGTACTTAGAGACAATAACGACGAGGACTTTAGCATTGTATTGTTTAAAAAGGTTGCCGGTAAATACGAGTTTGCGAGAAATGATATTAACTTTGTTACCATTGGCCAGGCCCGTAAGAAGCTCTTTCAATATCTCTTATTAAAGACATAGCAGTCCTCGCATGACCAAAAGTAAATCTACTTTTGTTAAGAGATGCCGAGTGGTGGACGAAGCAATTGGTAGATTAGGATTCAAGCACATCATTTTCCTCTGGTGTCCATAGCTTTATTTCAATAATGGATTCGACCACTCGAAGAATTATAAAAAGTGGTAATATCAACGCTGTATAGGTGTAGCAATGGCACACGTACATATGGATAAGAAATTGATCGAAAACTGTAACCCGTATTTATTAAATATCACTACTGAGACACATTTATCTCGGTTTTTTAGTTATAAAAGATTTACCTCTATAGATCCCGTTCCAAGTGAAAGCTCCCTGCATATAAAAGTTAAAAAATGCGATTTTTGTCCAAATTATGGTATGATAGAGTCGCTATATATACTGTAATTTGAAAGGGAAAATGTAGATATTCCATTTGAATTTATTGTGGACGGTCCTCCTGTTTCTCTGCAAACTAAGAATCGACCGCGGCTTCAGGATTGGAAAGCCAGAGTACGAGACGCAGCACAATCCTTTTGGCCATCAGGCGATAGTCCTTCGGATCAGAACTTAAGAATAAGCATAACTTATTATTTCGATACCGCAAGTCCTGATGTAGATAACATCATTAAACCAATACAAGATACGCTTATTGGTTTAGTGTACATCGATGACAACCAGATTATGGATACCTCCTGTGGAAAACGCGATATCAACGGCTCATTCAAAATACGTGGAGCCTCTTCAGTTCTAGTAAAAGGTTTTACTCAGGGAAATGAATTTCTATTCGTTAGAGTTAATGAAATGACAGATCTTGAGGAGGTAAGGCAATGACCAAAAAAGACCTTGATAGGATTCGCGAAAAAATAATCGAAATTTCAAAAGAATACATTGATAATGGTTATGTAGTTTTTACTGAGCCCAAATTGACGGATACTCCTGACTTCTTAAAAAATTACCAACCGGATATTATAGCGATTAGCGATAAGGACAAAGTTGTAGTAGAAGTTAAATCAAAATCTACAATTACTAAATCAAGTAACTTAGAAGAAATAGCAGATGTTGTGAACAAACAGAATGGTTGGAGATTTGAACTCGTTGTAACTAATCCATCAGAGAAGTCCTCTGAAGACAAGCAAGAACTCAATTCTAGTGAAATAAATAAATTATTTGAAGAGGCTGCGTTATTATTCCAATTAGTCTAAATGATTTGTCATATGTATTTCAAAACTAATTTGTAATTCAAACAATTTGACTCAAAATCCATTTCAAAACTTTATTTGTCATATTAATTTTTGCGAAAAAGCCAGCAAACCCTTGTGTTTTCTGGCTTTCTCCATTTCAAAACCAATTTGTCATCTAACAACACCTGTTGGGTGACAAATAAGTTTTGAAGTAGACAATAAAGTTTTGAAGTGACAAATAAAGTCTTGAAGTAACAAACAAAGTTTTGAAGTATAAAGTTTTTAAGTAATTAGGCGTTCACTCTATGGTGAACGCTTATTATTTGTATAGTTGTTTGTTCATTGATTTCCAACACTTGCAATCTACGAACCTCTGGCAAATCAAGCAAAAGATTGGTATATTGGTTTTACCCGAGGGCAATGGAAGAGAAACATTCAGAAGTTGTACGGTATCAAGGATTGTGCGGGAGGATACTCATGAAATTCTTGTCTTTTTATAGAGATACCTTTTTTAACCGCCTCATCTTATCGCATACGGCATTAGCTGTCGTGCTGCTCGGACTTGCGGGGGGCTACCTGTACACGCAGGCCAATCAGATGATGGTGAACGAAATCGCCAGGGATAGCCAAAGCCGTCTCGTTACGGCAAAGGATTATGTGGAACGGACCTTGCTGCAAAAATACGAAGACAATCTACAAAATAAGGTCATACCCACCATTTTCACTCGGAACAACTCTAATTTAAATTATTTGCTGGATAATGGATGGGTAGGAAACCTTGATCTTATTTTATCCTTGCAACAAGATCTTGACAGTTTTAGGAAAACATCTGAAGGCGCTTCCAATATAACCGTGTATTTTCATAAAGGAAATTATGTCGTAAACAGCGATCTTTTCTTTGAAAATCCTGAAAACTCCAAGGACTTCGGTTTTATAGGGCAGCTTTCGCAAATTGCTCCGAACCGGTGGATGATCCGCACATTGCCGGACGGAAAACAAGTGATGACGTATGTCGTTAAGCTCCCATATGGGATTGGCAGCTCTTCGCCGAAAGGATACCTGTATGTTGACGTCGATCTGGAGTACCTGAAGCAGGCTGTAGCTAAAATCATTACCTCCTCATTCGAGAGGTTCTATATATTCGATGCGAACGGGAATGTACTCCTGCAAACAGCCGGGGAGAATCCGGAAGAAGTCGGGCTGCTTCAGCAAGCCATCGGATCCGGCAAGACCGTCTCAAAGATCAGCGACAGTGTGCGCGGTACCATCGTATTATCGCATCTCACCGGCTCGAAGTCGGAACTTGGTTGGACCTATGCGATAGTTCGGCCGATGAATTCATTTGTGCTGGATTCAAAACGAATGAAAACCAAAATTTTCGTAGCCTGCTGTCTTGTACTCGTGTTCGGGCTTGCGGTTTCCTACCTGATTTCCAAACGTTTCTATCTCCCGATGAAAAAGCTGATCCAACATGTTCGCAACCTGTATCAACCGGGTCTGAACCCAGGCCATGCGAATGAATATATGATTATCGGCAGTGCGTTGAACTTCATGGGACAAAAAATCGTGAGTTTGGAATCTCAGGCCAAAAAGAATGAGATGAAAAACCTGGTGTTGGGCGCCAGTCTCGGTCTAGTGCATGTGGATGGCCTGCAACAGGAATGCCGCTATCAGGTGGTACATGCCCAACTCATCGAAGGCGATAGCGAGAAGCTTAAGATGCGATACGAGCAATTCGATCGCACCGTGCCATACGAGGTTGTTTGCTTGAATTCGCAGGAAGTGGCCATCATTTACTTCCTGGATTCACGCACCGAGATGGATGATGAGATGGTAGCAGCGGAATTGGACAAAATCAAGGACGAAGTACGGGGAGAGCTTCGATTCGGAGCGGGTATCGGCACTTCGGTCGTATCGCCCGAAAAAATTCCTCTTTCCTATCGAGTTGCTCATCAAGCGTATCGATATCGCTTTATGTACGGTCCTGAAGCAATCATTCTTCATTCGAAAATTTCCGCTTTTGATCCGAAGCCGCCACTGATTCCTCTGGCTACATTTCAGAATACGCTTAAGGCCGGGGATGTAGAGGGCGCTAATCTATTTATCGATGAATTCGCTGCGATTCTGATGGAACGGAATATGCAGCTTGAATCGGTGGAACTCGCGCTTCTTCAGCTCGTTTCCGCACTGTACGAAACGATCATTGAGCTGGGGCTGCAGCAAATCGTTCCTCCTTCTAATCTGTTTGACGAACTGAAGAAAGATACGCTGGCAGACACGATGGCATCGATTCGCAGACTTTCCGAACGGATTGGGGTTCATGTGCGGGATTCAGTCAAGCATAAGCAAGCGGAAGTTATTTTCAAGCTGAAAGGCTATATCGATGAGCATTTGCACGAAGATCTTTCGCTCAACGTTCTTTCCGAAGTTGCTTCGCTTGCTCCTGCCTACATTTCCACTTTGTTCGGCGAAGTGATGAACGAATCGTTTACCGAATACGTGACCCGAATCAGACTCGAAAAAGCCGCCTGCTTGCTGCGGGAGGACGATAAGTTGTCCGTTACGGAAATCGCTGCACTTGTCGGATATCGTAACCTGCAATATTTTCATGTTAAATTCAAAGCACGTTTTGGCATTACTCCGGTTCAGTACAGACAAACGAAACCAACGGCGAGTGCGACCAACTAGCGGGTTTTTTCCTTAAACAGCCTTTTAACGGCTGTTTCTTCCATTTCTAAATAAAGAAATTAAAAGGGGAGGACAAAACAATGAACCAAAGAAAACAGACTTTGCTTGGTCTGATGAGCATCGTCTTGTCGATGTCTCTCGTCGCGGTCGGTTGCGGCAAAGAAAGCGATAGCGGGACTACACCGAAGGCATCCGTAGAAACGGCGAAGCCCGAGGCCGGCGACAATCCGATCGAGATTACGTGGGCGAACAACTTCAGTCCTCCTGAAGCTGAAGGCAATTATGTGCAGAAGCAGCTGGAGCAAAAATTCAAGGTCAAAATCAAAAACGTCAAACTCGACCGCCAGGGATGGAAGGATAAATTTAACGTGCTGCTTGCTTCCGGACAAATTCCCGACATTTTCCCGATCGATGCAGACGAAACCGATATGGCCGCATGGGCGGACCAGGGCATCATTGCCAGCATTTCCCCGGATGAAATCCGAAACAATATGCCGAAGTATACGAAAGCGCTGGAATCGATTGACGCCGGCGCATGGAATGTCGGTTACTATAATGGAAAGAACTGGGGAATTCCGAAAGTATGGCCTATCGGCAATTCAGGCATGATCCCAGGTTACAATGAAGCATGGCTGAAGAAGATCGGCTACAATGAGCCTCCGAAGACGCTCGCGGAGCTGGAGGATGTGCTCACCAAATTCGTCAACAACGATCCGGACGGAAACGGCAAGAAGGATACGTACGGCATGTCGGGCCGAGGCAAGCTCCCGATCCAAATGTTCACTTCCGTATTCTCGGCTTACGGCGTATCGCCGTATCAGTTCAAGATAGGTGCCGACGGCAAAGTCGTATATGGCGGCATCACGGAAGAAACCCGCTTGGCGCTCAAGCTCCTGAACAAGTGGTTCGAGGCCGGACTTATCGATCCGGAGTTCATTACGGCGGATAACGGTCAGCTTAATGATAAATTCGCCAACCAAAAGATCGGCATGATCGATAACATGGGTTGGCGCAGCTTTGACGCTGAATCCGCATATATTACGAAATCCGCATTGGAAAAGGGCCTACACGTCATTGCAGGAAAGCCGGTTATCGGGCCGGCCGGCAAAGCGTATGCCTTCTCCGCCGGCGCGCGTCAAGCCCCTGTATTGTTAGGCGTGCAGCTTGAGAAGGATGCGGCGAAACGGGCCAGGATTGAGCAAATTCTCGAATACGTTGCAACAAATACGGAAGGCTGGCTGCTTACGGTTTACGGTGAGAAGGGCGCCAACTACGACATGAACGGCGACTCTGTCGTTGCAAGGACAATACCGGAGGCCTCAAAAGCCGGCGCCGGCAGCTTCTACAATCCGCTCGCCAACGTAGATATAAGCATGGCGAAATATAACATGACCAAGGAATTGCTGGATCTGAAGGCGAAGCTGGACAGCGGTTATGAGCCGCTCAGAGACGTTATTGGCCCGGCCGTATTGACCGCCAAGGCGAAATATTGGGCGAGTCTGCAGACGCTGGTGGATAATTATTTGATTAAAGCCGTCATCGGCAAAGCGGATACGGATAAAGGGTTCGACGATTTTAAAGTGAATTGGCTGAAATCCGGAGGCCAAGAATTGACGGACGAAGCCAACAAGGTATATGCACAGCGGCAAAAGAAGTAATCGAATAGGATGTTCAGCGGGGCAAAATAGCGCATTTTTGCCCCAATATTTCCCAAACAGCCGATTTCAGGCTGTTTTTTTTCATTTCGAAAGAAATTAACATCCGATTTTGAAAGAATTCAAAAAAATTCGAATGAAATTGACATGGAAAAAGCGCTTTCAATCGTTTACATTTTGGTCATAGCGCCAAGAACACAACAACCCAAATTTCGAAAGGATGTGCAAAACATATGAATCCGGCAAACGCCTCTGCAGTAAGCGCTGTCAAAGAAGCCGGCAAAAAAACGGAATCCAGGGTGGCCTACAACTGGAGACTATATAAAAAGAACAAGTATTTGTTTCTATTATTAGCTCCTGTGTTAATCTGGTATGCCATATTTCACTACGGCCCGATGTACGGAATTCAACTGGCTTTTAAAGATTTTTACATGATGAAAGGGATTTGGGGAAGCCCTTGGGTTGGGTTTAAGCACTTTCATTATTTATTTGCGATGTCACCTGACTTTTGGAAAATCATGCGAAATACGGTTGTGATCAGCTTTTATCACATCGCATTCGGTTTTCCGGCCCCGATCATTTTGGCATTGCTATTAAACGAAGTGCGGATTTCGGTATTCAAGAAGATTGCCCAAACGATCTCGTATTTGCCCCACTTTTTATCCTGGGTCGTCATAGGCGGGATTATGATTACGCTGCTGTCTCCGAGCACGGGGGTCGTCAATTATATCATCGAACAGCTTGGATTTAAACCGATCTATTTTTTGGGCAACGAATCGTATTTCCGGTTCACCCTTGTCGCTTCCGGCATCTGGAAAGAAATTGGCTGGGGGACCATCATCTATTTGGCGGCTTTGGCTGGAGTGGATCTGCAGCTGTACGAAGCAGCCGTACTTGACGGAGCAAACCGCTGGAAGCAAACCGTGCATATTACGATTCCTTCCATTCTTCCTGTTATTACCATTCTATTGATCTTGCGGGTTGGCGGGGTTTTGGATGCGGGGTTCGACCAGATCCTGACCTTATATTCTCCAGCTGTATATGACAAAGCTGATGTATTGGATACGTATGTGTACCGCGTAGGCCTGCAAAACTTCCAGTTCAGTTTGACGGCAGCAGTCGGTCTTTTCAAAAATGTCATAGCGGTAGTTCTGGTGTTAATGACCAACTATATCGTGAAAAAAATGGGGCAAGAAGGAATTACGTAACAAGGTTCAGAAAGGTGTGAACGGCCGTGAGACTAAGCTCAGGTGAAAAGGTATTTCAAATTTTCGTAATCGCATTTCTTGCTAGTGTTTGTATATGTATGATCTACCCGTTTCTTCACGTTCTTTCCATCTCCCTCAGTACCGGTGCCGAGGCGTTAAGGCCGGGATTGCACTGGTATCCACATGAGATATCGCTCGGTGCTTGGAAGAGAGTGCTTACGACCGATTCGGTTTGGATCGCTTTCGGGAACACGGTGTTTCGCTCTGTAGTGGGGACGTTTCTTACACTGCTATTCATGGCGATGGGGGCCTACCCGCTCTCGAAGAAGTATCTTCCGCATCGCAATTTTTACACCATGTTTATTGTTGTAACGATGTTTTTTGGCGGCGGGCTTATTCCCACCTACCTCCTGATCAAATCGCTAGGGTTCATCGATTCGCGTTGGTCCTTGATTATCCCTGGCTTGATCAGCACGTATTCGATGCTGATTCTTCGCAACTTCTTCATGAGCCTTCCGGAGGAGTTGGAGGATTCCGCCAAAATCGACGGGGCAAGCGACCTGCGTATTTTGTTCACCATCGTGATACCGTTGTCCAAGCCTATATTGGCCACTCTTGCGCTTTGGTCTGCCGTCGGGCATTGGAACGCCTGGTTCGATGCGATGCTGTACATTCAGGATCAATCGAAGACTGTGCTTCAGATATTGCTAAGAAGAATCGTGATTATCCCGGAGGGAAATAACTTGATGAACGGGCCTATCGAGGAACAGGAGCCGGAAACCCTCAAGGCCGCAATCATCATGTTTACTGCGTTGCCGATCCTCGTCGTCTATCCGTTTCTTCAGAAATATTTTGTCCAAGGCGTCTTGGTTGGCTCGCTAAAGGGTTAGCATATATCACCTGATTTAAACGGATTGCTCTTGTAGTGTTCCGTCTAAATATAACTTGTATGATAAAAAAGGGAGGAAAAAAAGAATGAAACAAATTAACAAGAAAATGTTGGGTATGACTTCTATCGTCTTATCGATGTCGCTTTTGGCGGCAGGATGCGGTGGAGGGAAAACGGCCGAACAAACGCCGGCAGTTTCCAATAAACCGGGGGAAGCAGTAAAGCCGATTGAAATTACTTGGGCGAACAACTTCAATGCGCCTGAAGCTGACGACAACTATGTGCAGAAGCAGTTGGAGCAAAAATTCAACGTCAAAATCAAGAATGTCAAATTTGAACGTACGACATGGAAGGATAAATTCGGAGTGCTGCTTGCTTCGGGACAAGTTCCTGACATTTTCCCGATCGATGCAAACGAAATCGATATGGCCACGTGGGCGGATCAAGGCGTCATCGCCAGCGTTTCCCCGGATGAAATCAAAAAGAATATGCCGGGTTATATAAAAGCGATGGAATCGGTCGACGCAGGCAGCTGGGGTGTTGGCAATTACAAAGGGAAGAACTGGGGGATTCCGAAAGTATGGCCGGGCGGCAATTCAGGCCTCATTCCCGGTTACAACGAGGCTTGGCTGAAGAAGATCGGTTACAACGAGCCTCCGAAGACGCTCGCGGAGCTGGAGGATGTGCTCACGAAATTCGCCAATAACGATCCGGACGGCAACGGCAAGAAGGATACGTACGGCATGTCGGGCCGCGGCAAGATCCCGATCCAAATGTTCACCTCCGTATTCTCGGCTTACGGCGTATCGCCGTATCTGTTTAAGTTAGGCACCGACGGCAAAATCGTGTACGGCGGAATCACGGAAGAAACCCGCTCCGCACTTAAGCTTCTGAACAAGTGGTATAAGGGCGGACTGATCGATCCGGAGTTTCTGACGACCGACAACAATCAACTCAACGAGAAATTCGCCAACCAAAAGATCGGTATGGTCGACAACATGGGGTGGGGTAGCTTCGCTAAGACCTCCGGATTTATTGCGAAGCCCGGATTGGAGAAGGGTCAGAACGTTATCGCCGGAAAGCCGGTTATCGGTCCGGCTGGCAAAGCGTACGCTTTCTCGGGCGGCGCGCGTCAAGCTCCTGTTCTGTTGGGCGTACAGCTTGAGAAGGATGAATCGAAACGGACCAAGATTGAGCAAATTCTCGATGCCGTTGCAACAAATCCGGATTTGTGGTTGCTGACGGTTTACGGTCAGAAGGACATCAACTACGATATGAACGGCGACTTGGTTGTTCCGAAGACGACACCTGAGGCCGCTGTTAACAAAGCCGGCGCCGGCAACTTCTACAATCCACTCAACGCCGTAGATAGTTCCATGGCGAAATATAACACGAGCAAGGAATTGCTGGACTTGAAGGCGAAGGTGGATACCGGTTATGAGCCGCTCAGAGACATTTTGGGACCTGCTGTTTTGACCACCAAGGCGAAATATGGGGCGAATCTACAGACACTTTTAGACGCATATGTGATTAAAGCCGTCACTGGCCAAGCGGATACAGATAAGGCGTTCGACGATTTCAAGGCGCAATGGCTGAAATCCGGCGGTCAAGAAATGACGGACGAAGTTAATAAGGTATACGCAGAGCGAAATAAAAAGTAATGTAATTTAACTATCTATGAAGCCGGTTGGCTGGAATATGCTTCTATGTTCCGGTCGACCGTATTTTAACTGACGAAGGACGGGATCAACATGATTGTTCTGGAATATACGGAGAGACCGGTATGAAGACGATTTCAAACACTTCGGCATCGAATCGATTGATCGTCTACCCTGCTCCCGAGGGGGCGGTTGGAAATTCCGATTATACGGTGCGCGTTCGACAAGATCAGGGAGAATGGCGGCCGTTGTTCTGTTACAACGTGAAGGTTGACATGCACGATGTGCGGAACGCCTCTATGGTTTATTTCGATTGCACCGGTGCGGTTGAAATCGAAGTGACCAAGAATAACGGAGAGGTTCGGAGCGTGGAGATTCGTCCTGCATCCGTGGGGATTGACGGTGTCGTGAACGAAAACCGGGTGACGTTCACAATCGATGGACCACGCAAACTATCGCTCGAAGTGGACGGAGAGCGGTTCCATAATTTGCACATATTTGCCAATCCGATCGAGGAAGACGCACCGAACCCTGGTGATCCGGGCGTAATCGTCGTTCGGCCGGGCACTCATCGGACGGAAGAACTTCAGAGTCTTATTACGCCAGATATATCGGTCCTCTATTTTGAATCCGGTATGCATGTTCTGGAACAGCCGCAGCTCCGCATTCCTTCCGGCAAGACGGTCTATGTCGCTGGCGGTGCGGTGATTGCTGGGGCATTCGTGTGCGATCGTGTACAGGATGTAACCATCCGGGGGCGCGGAATCGTCTATATGACCGACTTCGAGAAGACGACGTATTACCGCACCGTTGAAATCCTGTTCTCCAGAAACGTTGCGATTGAAGGTATCATTGCTGTCGATCCTCCTCACTATACCGTATTCATCGGGAAATCCGAGCATATTACGATCCGAAACATCAAATCATTCAGCACCCGAGGGTGGTCGGACGGCATTGATATGATGGCAAGCAGCCATGTGGACGTTGACGATGTGTTCTTGCGAACATCCGACGATTGCATCGCGATCTATGGCAGCCGCTGGGATTATCAGGGGGACACACGGGATGTCAGAGTCCGCAATTCCGTTTTATGGGCGGACGTGGCTCATCCGATGAATGTCGGCGGGCACGGCAATCATGAGAAAGGGGACATCGTCGAGAACATCCTTTTCGAAAATATTGATGTGCTCGAGCATCATGAGCCGCAGCCCTATTATTGGGGGTGTATGTCCATTAATTGCGGCGACAACAATACGGTCCGGAATGTCACTTATCGAAATATCCGGGTCGAACCATTCGAGCTCGGACAATTGTTCGATATTCGCGTGCTTTTCAATCCCAAATATAATCCATGTCCCGGTTACCGGGTGGAAAATATTTTGTTCGACAATATCGTTTACAACGGAGCCTGCGATAATCCGTCGGTTATTGCCGGATTCGATGAGTCCAGAATCGTCAAGGGGGTGATGTTCCGGAATGTTCGAATCAACGGTCGGCACCTTCTCCATCCGGAGTCTGGAAATATTCGGGTAGGAGAACATGCATATGACGTTGAATTCACCTAATGCAAGTCGAATAAAATCATTGGAATGGGGGAGTTCAGATGAAGGTGCATCATACTAGTTTTCGTCTAAAATTGAAACAATACCTATCCATCCTCGTTATCGCGAGCATGACCGTCATGTTCCTGCCTCTGACGGCAGGAACTGCGGCGGCGGAAACGGCCTCACCATCGCTCATGACGGATTATGTGCCAACGATTTATGAAACCATGGATGAAAGCGGATTCAAACATCCGGGTATCGGGCTGACCAAGGAAACACTCGAGAATTTGCAAACTCAAATACGGGCGAATAAGGAGCCTTGGAAAACCTATTTCAACCAGATGGCCACGTCGACTGACCCGTGGGGAGTCCCGCTTGCAACCAAGACGGTCTCGTCCAAATTTTCCGAAGGCTGTTGGTGCAGCCAGGGCTATAACGAAAAATTTATATGGGATGGCTTAACAGCGTATACGCAGGCTCTTATGTATGTGATTACGGGCGATGAGGTTTATCGGGCCAATGCGATGTATATTATCCGGAAATGGGAGCAGAAGAACCCTGCGGATTACGCGTATTTTACCGATGCGCACATCCATACGGGTATCCCGCTCTACCGGATGGTTACCGCCGCGGAGATCATGAGGTATACCAGCACGCAGACGCCGGAACTGGCATGGACAGACCAGGATACGGCCAAGCTCACGAATAATGTGATCGTTCCGGTCACCGATACCTTCAATCATACGAATGGCCGCTTCATGAACCAGCATCTGTATCCGCTCGTCGGATCCATCTCCGGATATATCTTCACCGGCAATGTGGAGCGCTATCGCGAGGCCGTAGAGTGGTTCACAGTGAATAAGACGGCTCTAGACCAGCACATAAACGGTTCCATCCTGAGATTGTTCCGGTTGGTCGATACGAATGCGGCGACAGGCGAGAAGGTAGATAACCCGCAGGTGCAGATAACGGAGATGGGCAGGGACCAGGCTCACAGCACCGGCGACGTCATCAATGTCTCCATTATATCGCGTCTGTTGCAGGCCCAGGGAACCAAGGTGGATCCGGTTGACGGTACGGTTTCCACTGCAGCGAATGCGGTTACTACGTACGATTTTCTCGGCAAACGTATTCTGGCGGGTACCGACTACTTTGCCCGGTATATGAACGGCTATGATACGCCTTGGATCCCGACAGAGGCGCGTATGCGCGAGGATGGCAGCCCGGTCATTTACCAGGTATTGAATACCGGATATCGGGGAAGAATCGGCGGCAATGCCTACGATCTGTACTATTACTATAAATATGAGCAAGGCTTGGACATGGAGCAAGTTGCTCCCTACTACACGGAGATGTTCAACAAGAGGACGGATTACAGTTGGGCATCACGGGATTCCGGAGGGGAATATTGGCTGTACATCCCCAGGGCTGCCGAGGCCGAAGGAACGGCCCATCTCCCGAAGGTGAACCCGAATCCGAATTGGAAGGAGGTCGAGGATCGGTTCACCAACTTGGACGGCAACTCGACCGCCATGCAAGAGGGCGATGTTTCCTTCGTCCGCATCCAGGCCACGGAATCCGGCAGCAAAATCGCTTTGGTTGAATCCGGCAGCGGTTCGAGCGTGCTCGGATACAAGATTCGGACCAACGGTGCGGCGAAGCTGGCAGCCTCGGGCCAAACGATCACGTTGCCGGATACCCAGGGGCAATGGAGATATGTATATTCTGAAGGCGGTGGGCTCTGGACCCTGAGTTATTTCACGGTTATAGGCAACGGAACGACGGTCGATATCGACCATATCAATGTCAACGCGGCCAATGAACTGACGCCGCCGGTGTTTAATGAAGGAAATACCCCTTTGAACCTGTTTACCTATGTTGGGTCCGAGGCGGCGCTCCATTTAGATTTCTCGGCAACGGACGCAGGCACGTCCGATGTTGTGACCTATCGGATCGCGGGTGCGCCCGAAGGCGCCGTGTTCGATACAAGCACCGGCACATTTTCCTGGAAACCGGCGCAAGCCGGAACGTATGCCTTCAGCGTGGAAGCTTCCGACGGCATAACGGTATCCACAAGGGATGTCACGGTGACCGTCGCCAATGATCGGCAGTCGGCGGTAGGTGCCGTCATTGCGTCTTATGACGCCAATAAGGATTATATCTGGGCCACGCTCGATACGTATAAACAAGCATACAACGAAATCATGAGCGTTATGAATACTGCAACGGACGCCGAATTCTATCAGAAGCTGGCGGTTCTGCATGGCGTCGTGCAAGGACTTCAGTTAACCACGCCGTTGCTGGGCGACGGCAGCATCAATTATCAGGGGATGTTCTTGTCTGGGGGCTTCAATACGGGAACTTACATGGATAATGACCCGAGCTCGTCCGGTAGGGACGTTGATATGGACATGGGGCCCAATTTTCGGGTTTCGGCCAGTGCGTTCGGGATTCAGGCACGAGGAGGATTTCCTGAACGCGGCGGCGGCATTACCATATACGGATCCAACGACAAAGAAAACTGGACCCGGTTGACGCCGGGAGTGACCCCCGTTTCGACAGCCATGAATATGTTGGCGGTGTCGCCAGAGCTCCAGAATGAGCCATTCCGTTTTCTGAAGATCGAAATGATTCAAAAACCGTACGACGCTCCCTTCATTGAATTGTCCGAGTTCCATATCTTCGGGAAGCGTCACGAGGTCATCAACAAGATCGCATCGGTCTCCGTCGGTTCGGATCAGGTCATCGGAGGGCGGATCGTCATGGGAGACACAGCGAAATTGTCCTTCCAATCGACGGAAGCCATTCAGAACGTGAAGGTTACGATTCAGGGTGTACCCGCGACCGTTCATTCGGAGGATGGCCTGAACTGGACGGCCGAAGCGGTCATGCAGCAGGGGACGTCGCCGGGGAATGTGACATTCAAGCTTCATTATCAGACGGCGGAAGGGACCGATGCCCCGGAAACGATGTTCGTAACCGACGGGTCTCGCTTGATTCTGGTGGATGAATCGGATGTCATCCCAAATGTGACGTCCATCGCTGCGGTTACCGATTCCAACGGCAGATCGCCGGCAGACGCTATTGCAACGGCGAACGTTTTGTTCGATAACAATCCTGCATCATCGACCGATTACCGCCTGAACGGCAACGGAGCCGATTCGTGGGTCCAATTCGACTTCGGGCAAGGCAGCTATGCCCAATTGAAGTATGTGGAGCTGCTGGCAAGGCAGGACGGATACTATACCCGAATCAATGGCGCGGTCATTCAAGGCTCCAATGACAATACAACCTGGAAAACCATCTCTTCGGGTGCTGTGTCCACGAAGGATTGGCAAATTTTACCTGTTAACGACAATCAGCCTTACCGGTATATCCGAATCATCAATGGGAACGCCTGGTTCGGGAATATGGCGGAGGTAAGATTCCATGGCGTTGTGAAGTCCCTGAGCAAGATCGCGTCGTCTTCGATCAGTTCGGCTCAGAGCGTCAAAGGCAGGATTGTTCCGGGTAACACGGCCAAATTGACCTTCACATCCAAGGAAGAGATCAATAACGTTAAGGTCGCGATTCAAGGCCTGGCTGCGACGGTTACTTCGACGGACAATATCAACTGGACCGCAGAAGCGACCTTGAATCAAGGCGCTGCAACAGGCCCAGTAAATTTCGCCATTACTTACAACCAGCAGGATGGAGCAGTCGGATTCCCGATTCACTCTACTACAGATAACTCCACTCTGTTCCTTGTAGACGAGTCGGATCTCATTAAAAATGTGACGAGTATCGCGAATTTAATTGATTCTACTTCGGGAAGATCGGCAGCAACGACCCTGCAGCAGGTGAATGCTTTGTTTGACAGCAATGCAAACACAGCTTCCGACTTCCGTATTGGAAGTAACAACTCCGGTAACGGAAGCTATATTACCTTTGACTTTAAGGAAGGCAATCAAGTTACCCTTTCGAATGTAGAACTGCTTGCCAGACAAGATCAAGTCGCTCGAATAAGCGGAACAGTGGTTCAGGGCTCCAACGATAATACGACCTGGACGACTCTCACTGCTGCGGCGGTATCTACACCGAATTGGCAGACCATGTCGGTCAACGGTAATGTCCCTTATCGGTATATCCGTATTTATAATGGCAATGCGTGGTTTGGCAATATGGCCGAGGTGAGATTCCATGGTAAAGTTGAATCTCTGCTCAGAATCCAATCGGCTTCGATCAGTTCAGCTCAAAGCATCGTGAACAGGATCGTGCCCGGCAACACAGTAAAACTGGCGATTGTAGCCAAAGAGCCCATTAAAGACGTAAAAGTCGCGATTCAAGGCCAAGAGGCAGCCGTATCTTCCACTGACAATATCAACTGGACAGCTACGGCCACCTTGAATCAAGGCGTGGCTTCAGGGCCGGTGATATTCACCATTAATTACAATAAACAAGACGGAACGGCAGGGTATCCGGCTACTCAAACAACAGACAACACTTCTCTTTACCTTGTTGATGAGTCGGATGTGATTAAAAATGTCACCAGTATCGCGAATTTAATTGATTCCACTTCAGGAAGATCGGCAGCAACAACCCTGCAGCAGGTGAATGCTTTGTTCGACAGCAATGCAAGCACGGGTTCGGATTTCCGTATTGGAAGCAACAACTCCGGTAACGGAAGCTACATCATCTTCGACTTTAAGGCCGGCAATCAAGCTACGCTAACGAGTGTAGAGCTGCTCGCAAGACAAGATCAATATTATACAAGAATCAATGGTGCAGTGATCCAAGGCTCCAACGATAATTCAACCTGGACGACACTCACCAAAGCGGCGGTATCTACACCGAATTGGCAAACCCTTGCGGTCAGCAGTAAAGTACCGTACCGTTACATCAAAATTGTCAATCCAAACGCTTGGTTTGGAAGTATGAATGAAGTGAGATTCCATGGTGCAGTGAAACCGGCGGACGTGACGCCTCCGGCAACAACGGATGATGTGCCCCAGGGTTCGGTCATCACTGGTAATACGGTAAACCTCAATGCCGTAGATAACAGCTCAGGTGTTGCGGCAACTTATTACATCCTTGACGGCGGCACGCAGCAAACCGGTAAAACGGTAACATTAACCGCTGAGGGAACGCATACGTTGGTCTATTGGAGTGTAGACTGGGCAGGCAATGTGGAGCAGCAGCACACGGTCACTGTAAGCACCGCTGATACTACTCCGCCTGTTGTGGCCGGCTTGTATGCAGATATTACCGTGCCGACCAACCAGGATGTTCATGTGACCATCTACTATCCGCTTGACGCGGCGGTGATGGAGTACAAAATGGGCGATAACGGCGTATGGACAGCGTACACGGCTCCTGTAACAGTTTCCGAAAATACAACGGTGTACGCAAGAAGTGCGGATGCCGCAGGCAACATCTCGGACGTGTCAAGCTACACGGTCAGCAACATTTACAAGACCGCACCTTCGGATGCCGTCTTCACCGCGGACGTTACAAACCCGACCAACGGCAATGTTACCTTGACGATCAGCTATCCGGGCAACGCAGTGGTCAAGGAGTACAAAATCGGGGTTAGCGGCACATGGACAGCGTACGCTTCACCTGTCACCGTAACCGACAATGTTACTGTCTATGCTCAGAGCAAGGACTTTGTGGGGAATGGTTCAAATGTGACCCACTATACCGTCAGCAATATCGACAGGCTGCCGCCTGCAGACGCCGTTTTGTCTGCCGACATTACGGAGCCGACTAATCAGGATGTTATTGTAACAATCAGCTATCCGGCCGATGCTGCAGTGAAGGAGTTCAAGGTAGGTGAGACCGGCGTTTGGACCGCTTACGGCGCTCCAGTGGTAATCACCGACAACAGTACGGTTTTTGCAAGAGGGAAAGATGCCGCCGGCAATGTCTCTAACGTTACCCAATATGCGGTTGTCAACATCGACCGTATAGCACCGGCTGAAGCGACCTTGGCAGTGGATACCACAGATCCGACCAATCAAGGTGTTACCGTAACGATTACCTATCCGGAAGATGCAACGGTGAAGGAGTACAAAACGGGCGATAGCGGCATTTGGAACGTTTATACGGGTCCTGTTGTTGTCCAGGACAATGATACCGTATATGCAAGAGGAACGGATGCCGTAGGCAACGTATCGAATGTAACCAGCGCCGTTGTAAGCAACATTTGGAAGACCGCTCCTGTCACCACAGCAACAGTAAGCCCTGCCCAGCCCAACGGTAAGAACAGCTGGTACACGACGGACGTAACCGTAAGTCTGTCGGTGTACGCCAGTGTGTATGGAGGAGCGGTGACAACGGAGTACCAGATCAATGACGGTGACTGGACGGTTTACAACGGATCCGTTCCCGCCTTTGGCGATGGGACTTATAAAGTTGGTTTCCGCAGCAAGGATGAAGCCGGCAACGTGGAACAACTCAAAACGATTGAGTTCAAAGTGGATAAGATAGCCCCTGTATTATCCGTCCAGCTTGACAAGACGTCGATTTGGCCGCCGAATCATATGATGGTGCCGATCCATGCCACTCTGCTTCCGAGCGACGACGGTTCAGGGATCGAATCGGTGGTGTTGACCTCCATTACCAGCAATCTGCCGGATAGCGGCAGAGGCGGCGACATTCAGGCCCATTTCGGCACAGCCGCCACTTCATTCAGTGTTCGTGCGGAAAAAGGAAGCATCTACACTATCACGTACACAGCTACCGATAAAGCAGGCAACAAAACGGTCAGGACGGCAACGGTAACAGTGCCGCATGATCAATCAAGCGTCCAGTAAGAACAATTATATTCGGGAGGAAGGCCTTAGCGCCTTCCTCCTAATTATATAAGGAGTGAAATGATACATTTATCCAAATTCGCAAAAAAACGGAGGTAATTAAATGTTTAGAAAGCGTTTACAGAAAGTTCTATCCAGTATTCTTTGTTTGACGTTGGTCATGATGAGCTTTATCGGGCTTGGGAGCATCGAGACTGCGAAAGCGGCTGTTTCACCGCTGATTACTCCTTACAAACCACAGGTAGTCAATGTGGACGCCAATGTTTCCTACATAGATTCCAATGGGAACACGATAACGGGAACCATCCACCACCCCGGAATCGCGATGAATCTGGCGGATTTGGATAACATGCGCGATCATGTAAGGGCGGGGGATGAGCCTTGGAACACGGCTTTTAATGCCTTTGCCGCCGACTCCCAATCCAGTAAGACACCAAGAATCTATTATGAAAACAGTTATATATTCCGGCACATCCAAGGGCCATGGGGGTTTACCGACCCCGAGACGATGAAGTATTACAGTAATCCCAGCGAATATGTAGGAACACGTGCCAATACCGATTCTGAAACCGCATTCATGCAGGCAATCATGTGGTATATCACCGGCGATGAAACGTATCGTTCCAATGCCATGGATATCATCAGAAAGTATTCCGCCATTCAAGATTGCGTTACCCATGTGAACTTCCGTTTTGCTACAATGAGTTATTTTCTCTCGGCAGCAGCGGAAATCTTGCGCTATTCCGATACGCCTACGCAGAGTCTGAAATGGACGGCAACGGATACGGCGAACCTTGCCAATGCGATGAATCTTGTTTCGGTTACGTATAATACGCATACCATGTTTATGAATCAGCATCAGTTCGCTGTGATGGGAACGATGGGAAGAGCGATCTTTACCAATGATATGAAGCTGTATGCCGAGGCTGTAGAAGCAACAACCGTGAACTCGGCAGGGGATCAAGGAGGGAAAAACGGTTCCATTAAGCATCAGATGCGGTGGATGACGCAAAATGAGCGAACAGGAGCGGCATTGGCTCCGGCGGATTACCATGTGCAGGCCATCGAAATGGGGCGTGATGTAGGGCATTCCTACGCCGATGTCGCCGGACTGTCTACATTGGCGCAAACCATCTATGCCCAAGGCACGAAGGTTGACCCGGCAAGCGGAGCGATGTCTGCGGCTTCCAATGCGGTGAATATGTTCAACTTCCTGGACGACCGGCTGCTGGCAGGAACTACTTATCTGCTCAAGTATCATCTGGGTTACAATGTTTTATGGACGCCTGCATGGGCAAACCAAAGCAGTACGATTCAATATTTTGATACGATCAACGCAGATGGCAGAGGCAGAATCGATGCGTTCTACAGTGTTTTATATAACTATTATAAATATATCCAACAAGTGGATATGAGCCAAGAGAAATACAAGTACTTGGCCTATGCCTACGAAACAAGAATGCCGGAGGTTGCGCCAAAGGATTATCCGCTTGCGATGCTGCTGTATACGCCGGATGCGGCAAAGACGGTCGGCTTGAGCAACAAAATCACGTTAGGCTCGATAACGGGATTGACGGCAACGGCGGCGGGTGCGAATACGATCTACTTAAGCTGGTCGGGCGTGCCGGGTGCGCTGGGGTATAACATCTACCGATCCACAGATCCGAATGGCACTTTTGTAAAGATTAGCAGCGCCCCTACTGCAGCGACATTATATCGCGATACAACCTTGACCCCTGATACGAATTACTATTATCAGGTAGAAGTAGCCGGAGGATCGAAATCCTCTGCCGTATCTGCAGCTACGGGAGGAACTTTGGGGACTGCTTCGGTCAGATTCAAAAACGCCGCCACCGGCTTGTATATCGATGGGATGGGCCGCACTGCCAATGGCTCCGCTGCCGGACAATGGAGCGACAGCACCAGCGCAAATCAGCGGTGGATTGAGGAAACTAACGGGAACTATGTGCGATTTAAGAATGTTGCGACCGGATTATATTTGGACGGGTTAGGCCGCACGACGGGCGGCTCCGCTGCCGGACAATGGAGCAGCAGCACCAGCAATAACCAGCAATGGTCCATCTTGATAGCCGGCAACCAAGTGCGGTTCCAAAACCGAGCAACCGGGTTATTTCTGGACGGGATGGGCCGCACGACGGGCGGTGCCGATCTAGGCCAATGGAGCGACACCAACAGCACGAACCAACAATGGCAGATTGTAGGCTAAATATACGAAGCAATGAAACATGCAGCCCAGCCTGGTCAACGGGCGGGCTGCATGGTTTTCAATTGCGAGCCTTTACTAAAATACACACCGAAATTTAATAAAATAAGCAAATGATAGAGGGGAAAACGGGTTTATGATTAAAAGATATGCGCAAAGATTTCACGAGCCATGTATGGCGGCTGCGGAAGGTGAACGTTTGCAAGTAATGATCCGTTAGAAGGATGCTTCAATCCAAAGGAGGGATAGAGAAATGAACGCCATATCTGCCGAAAAAGAAAAATTGCAGTCTCTGGTGAACCGGGCGGAGGCTCTGATAGAAGCAAGGGGATGTTACTTCACGGACGGGGCCAAGCTGGCGCTGGCCGATATGGTCCAGGCGGCCAAGAATACATTGGCGGGGGACAGTCGCCTGCCCTTTGTACGGAACCGCCAATTTGTTGTCCCAAGGGAGGAAGAAGGGGTTCTGTTCGCCACCAAGCGGTTTACAATGGTGCCTCCCTTCGACCGGGAGCAGACGGTCTATACCTATTACGGCTTGGAGCCGGCCTTGGAGTGGTTCGAGCAGCAGGATGTCATGGCCGGGGGCTTGGGGCGGCTGAAGGAGAGAGCCCTCTCGGCCGTCGGCAAGGCCAAGGATGTGCTGGAGCAGGCCAGGACCGGAACGGAGGTAGGGTGTTATGCTCCGAATGCTGCTGTCCGGTTGAAGCTGTCGTTGAAAGAGGCGGAGACGGCGTTGGAGCGTTTGGACGACGACGAGACTCTGGCGCTTGCCACTGTCGAATGCTTCAACCGCCTTCGGGAGTTCCGGCACTCCAGGGTGCTGCGTACCGATCTGGAACCATCAACTTCCCTTTATCTGACCGAAGCTGCACTGGAGCAGGTGAAGGCCACAGTTGCGGCGGATCCGCTGGTGAAGGAGCAATACGGGAAGATTGCCCGAATAGCGGAGCATTACTCCTTGGACTATCTGGAGCAGGCCGTTTCCCTGATCCCCGGCGGTCAAGCGGATTATAACGCGTTGAACGATCGTTTCTATCTTTGGAGCTCCACAGACAAGATCGTAAACTTCAAAGCGCCTGAGGGGGCGGTGAAGGCGGCAATCTCGTTCATTTTGCCTGCCGAAGAGAATGAAGAAGACGGGCTGGGACACGTATGGATCGATAATCTGGAGATCCTGTCGGCCAGCGGCGGCAGCCTTAAGATCCTGAACCCGGGCTTCGACGAAGGGGAGAAAACCCCTCTCTTCTGGGAGCCGCAGGCGCTCCGGGGGAATCCTGTCCTGAAGTGGGAGGACGTCTATCCGTATTGCGGCGGCGGAGACCGCCAAGCCCTGGAAACGGCCAACCCTTCCTCCCAGATCATGGTGAAGGATAAGGAAGGGGGCGCCAAGCACTCGCTGTATATCAGCAATCCGACAGGTACGGATGAGGGGGCCTGGACCTATACGAAGGAATTCCGCGTGGATAGCGGCGTCGGTTACACCTTGACCTTCGAGGCTAAGCTGGACGGCAAGCTGAAGAAAGGCCTGAAGACACTCATCACCTATAAGGATGAGTCGGGGAACACGGTGGGCCAAAATGAATATTGGTTCAACCGAAAATCCTCCATACCGGGCGGCCGCTTTCAGCTTGCCATGCAATGCGATGCCATACAATATGCATTTACTAAGGAAATCGATTACGCCCGAAAGGTGAAGCTGGCGATCCTCTATATTCTGAATGATTTCTGCCAGGGCGCGGAGCACTGGCTGGTAACGAACCTGCGCCCGGAAGGAAACGATTCGTATGGCGCGGTACAAGGCGGAAGACTGCTCAGCGCCATAGCCGTCAGCTATTCCTTCATCCGGGAGGCGGGCGTATTCTCTCCGGAGGAGAAGGCGCGGTTCTACGCCATGGTGGAATACATGCTCCGATATATGCTTGACCTGCGAGACAGGACGGAGTGGACGCCATATGAAGCGCAGAAGGGCTGCAGTAATTGGCAGACGGACATGTGCGCGGGCACCGGACTTATGATGATGGCGCTGCCCGACTTCCCCAACCGCCATACGTGGTTGAACAATGCGGACATGATTCTGAAGGCCCAGCTGGAGCTGAACGTGAATCCGGACTCATCATGGCCGGAGTCCATCAGGTACCACCATGCAGCGCTGGAGCGTTTCGCGGGTTATGCGAAGGCCGTGGACAATGTGATGGGTGAGAATTGGTTTGAGACGACGCCGCTTGCGAGAATGTTCGGTTACAGCATTGAGATGCAGACACCGGGCTATGCGTTCTTCGAGGGCCGGGTCGGAACCCCTCCCTTCGGCGACCATGCTTTGGGCGGCGGCGGGGAATTCGGCTACTTCGCCACTTATCTCACCGATATTGCCAAGATGGACCGGGACCTGGCCGACCGGATGTACTATACCTGGGCAGCCTCCGGGAAGCCCTTCAAGAGGCTGTGGGGAGAAAGCATCATTCTGGAGAATATTATGGGCCAAGGGGATTCCTACCTTCCGTTTAAGCCTCTTGCACTTCGTTCGACCGGAGATTATCCGGATGCGGGCATTTATATTTTCCGGAAAAACCCCGGGCAGAGAGACCAGAGCTACTTCGCCATCATGTCGAGTCCCAAGCCTGTCGCCCACGGCCATCTGGACCAAGGCTCCTTCATTCTGTATAAGAATTCCATCCCGCTGGTAATGGATTCCGGCATTGAAGGCTACTTCGACAGCAGCACCAGCTGGCATATCAGTTCATACTCTCACGCTTGCGTGCAATTTGCCACCCGACAGACCGGCATAGCGAAGGATACCGGCGGACCCATCAACTTGTCGGCGGGGACCTACAGTCTGGAGCGGGGCTGGGTGGACGTTCCGCGAAACAGCAAAGTGCTGGATATCAAGCTCGGCGATGACGTGGAGAGCATTACGATTGAGATCGGCAATCCCGAAGGCAACGGCCGTCACATCCGGCATGTGACTTATATTAAGGACCCGGATCTTTACATTATCCGTGACACCTTGGAGGATTTCGAGGGACAGGTACTCTTCAGTCTGCCGGTGGCATCTGTGAATAGCAGGGTTGAAGCCGGCCGGGTCCACTCGGAGGGAGCCTATTCCATGGATCTGGAAACGGTGTTCGTTACTTCGTTAAACTCCCTTCGGTTGGAGAAGGGGCGTTCCACACAGTTCTTCGACAGCGGGCATGATGGGATCTCCATGATGGAATATATCCGTGCCGTGGCCGACGCCAAGGAAGGGTTCCTGACCGTTCTGTATCCCAAGGAAAAAGGGAAGCAGGAGATGCGTGTGAGCCGAATCGACGGAGCCCTCTTGATCCTGGAAACAGAGGACGGGGTCATCCAAGCGGATGTGAATGTGGATGACGGCACGGTGAAGGTCATACAAATCTCGAGTAAGGGGCTATTAAAACGAACATAAAAATATGGAGGATTGCCGCTTGAGAAGCATTCACCTTCGACTGATGATCTTTTTTTGCAGCCTGCTTATTTTGACGTTAGTGACGATGGGAATCTATTCGTACCGTCTTTCCTCGTCCGTAGTAGAAGAAAAAACCAGCGCCGCTGTTTTGAAATCTCTGGAGCAGCAGGCGAAAAATCTGGATGTTCAGATGCGAACCGTAAAAAAATATATGGACCTGATTATCTATACTCCTGAATTTATGAAGGTAGTGGAAACCAACAGCTTTGATAAAACGTCGTACCAAACAGTTCCTGCCGAGCATGAAATGAAAGAGATGCTGGACGCTATTTTCTTTGAGGACGACATGGTCAAGGATTTTGCGGTATTCAAAGACGAAAGACTTGTGTATAAATACGGCAACGGCAGTTTTGACGATAAGAAATTTAAAGGAGATAGCATCTATAAAAATACGATTGCCGCCGATGGCGCGCTTTATTTCGGAGGAACGATCAAGTCGGATGATTCCTCCGAAACGGATGGGCTGTATCTGTGTTACGGCAGAAAGCTTACGGATTATAACTCCTATCAAAATACAGATGTGGGAAGCGTGTTTTTATTTATGGATATCAAAAGCTTTTCCGCCATAATCAATGATACGATTGGTTCCGGAAACGGGAAATCCTATATTACGGATAACGAAGGCAATGTTCTGGCAAGTCAGGATAAGCTGCAGATATTCAGCAATATAAAGGATCGGTCCGATTACCGAAGGGCTTATGAAAGCAACGCAAGCGGATATTACATTGATGAACAAGGAAGAGACACTTCCGTAATCACTTTTTATACGCTGCCGAAGTGGAATTTGAAAATTGTCCAGAGCATGCCCAGAAAAGACTTTATAGGAGAAACAAATAATATTATTGTTGCGACTTTGGCTCTTTCCGTGTTGATGTTCGCGATTCTGGTCGTTGCGGCTTTATTTCTGTCCAGAAGCGTTGCAAGACCGGTTAAGAAAATTAAAGCTGCTATGAAAAATTTGCAGGACGGGAATTTTGACGCCAGATTAGATGTCAGGTCCAGGGATGAATTCGGAAGTATTGCGGTGAGTTTTAATTACATGGCCGTTCAGCTTAAGGAGCTGTTGGACAAACTGATTAAGGAAGAGAGAAGAAGAAATGAAACCGAAATCAGCATGCTTCAATATCAGATCAATCCTCACTTTCTATACAATGTATTAGCTACAATAAGGCTTTCAGCAGTTTCTCATCATGATCAGGAAACGGCGGAAATGCTTCAAAAGCTTTCGAGATTGTTAAAACGCACGTTGGCAAATGCAGGACGGATGGTTTCCCTTGAAACGGAACTATGCAATATTAATGATTTTGTAGACATACAGAAAGTTTTATATAATGACAAAATCAATGTGGTTTATGACGTATGTGAGCAATCCTATAAGTGTTTAATCCCGAACATGCTGCTTCAACCACTGGTTGAGAACTCCATCCTGCATGGCTTCGGAGATCATGTGAAAGACCCCGAAATCCGTATCTCTTCCCGTATCAGGGATGGACAGCTTCAGTTGGTTATCGAAGACAATGGATTGGGAATGAGTGAAGAAACGATTCAAAAGTTGAAGAACAATCACCCTGAACATGGAATGTCTTACAATGGTATTGGTTTAACGAATGTGAATATGCGTATTAAGTTATATTTTGGAGAAGAGTGTGGTCTGAGGTTTGAGAGTTCGGCAGGAAGAGGAACCAAGGCGATCATAAACCTGAATTATACAACAGACGATCCCGAGAGCACATACATCCAAAGGGGGATGCTATGAAAAATATATTACTGGTAGATGACAATAAGAAAATCCTAGAGCTTTTAAGTACAATGATTCCATGGAAGGAAACCGGCTTTCAGCTTGCGGGATTAGCCGCCGATGGAAGAGAGGCCCTTGAAATTGCTAGAGCAACCAACATTGATATCCTCGTAACGGATATGAAGATGCCGGTGATGGACGGACTTGAGCTTATTCGCCATTTCCGGGAGCTTTATCCGCACGCAAAGATCCTTGTCCTTAGTTCATATAATGAATTCAACATGGTCAGAGAAGCCTTTAAATTGGGTTCCAGTGAATATATGTTAAAAACCGAGTTGGATACGGATAGTTTTAAAAAGCTTTTAATTCAAGTTTCAGAGGAACTTGATTCGGATAAGGAAGAAAGGGCATTTGGAAAGGATTCGACTGAGTTCAGCCGCAAGGAGCTTTTCGAAAACAGGCATTATATCAAGGGTATATTACTGAATCAGTTCGTGCGCGGATATATAAAAGATGAGGATCTCCTTAAAAAGGATTTGATCTCTTTAGATGTGAAATTTGTTAAGGGCTATTGCAGAGTCATGCAATTCAGTGTCGATAATTTCAATAGTCTGATGAAAAACGTATGGAACGGAGACGAACCATTTTTTTCCTTTGCGGTGCTTAATATCATCGATGAAGTTTTTTGCAACTATTATACGGCAGACAGCTTTTATACATCCTCGGGGGAATTCGTGGTTGTTTGTTATGCCAAAGGAATGGATGAAATCTCGGGGGTGGATCCATTCACCCAAGTCTTTGATCATTTGAAGGAAGCGTTGCTTGCTTATCTGAAGGTCAAAATTTCAGCGGGTATATGTATGATGCCTGGGGAAACTTCCTGCTTGAAAGAGCTATATCAAAGTGCCTGCAGTGCGTGCCGATCCAAATATATTTATGGACAGGGAAAACTGCTTTGCGATGTAAATACTTTTGAGAACACTCCAAAAAAGTCAATTCAAATTGCGGAACGGGTCGAATATCTTCGGAGCGCATTGAAGAGTCTGAATCCGGATATCTTGAGAAATGCACATGAAATTTTATGCGTTGAAGAAGGGGAAGTAAATGTTAGGGAGTATGGCGAGGTCGTCAGACTATTTGAAAAATATTCGATCGTTATCAATGAATTTGCGGAAGTAAACGGCATGATGGAGGTTTGCGGCAGTTATATTCATAAGTTTGATGAAAATAACTATGATACCTGGTCGGTAAAACAGCTGAACAGATGGTTGAAAGACTTGCTGATTACGATATCCAGGCAGTTCATTACGTATAATGATACGGTTTCCAGAGTCATTCTTTATGTAAGAGATAATTATTTCAAAGATATATCCCTTCAGTTCGTTGCCGATGAAGTAGGGATGAACAGGTCTCAACTGAGCAGGCTCATCAGAAAGGAACTTTGGACGACATTTCCCGAGTATTTGAACAGTATCAGGCTTGATAAAGCAAAGGAATTGATGGCGTGCAATAAATATAAACTGTACGAGATCGCAGAAAAGTGCGGATACAGCAACTTTGAACATTTTAGCCGAATCTTTAAAAAGATGACGGGGACTACGCCTAAGGAATGGGATAGAGGCTAGATGAGTGAATCGTGTTCGGTAAGAGGAGCAGGTTGCGGCTCCGCACCGATCACGTTTTTTTTGCTTCTTCGGGAATGATCCGCAGTCACAAAACATCAAGAAAAAAGGCACAAAATATCATTCAAATGGATAGCGGACGTTGCTACACTTATAACCATAAGGAGTGAAAAGAATGCAAACTGAAAAGACGGTAAAACAATTTGTTGCGTCAATCCCAAATCCTATTGTGAAAATAGGTAAACAAAAATACCTTTTTCTTTTGTTGCTGCCAGGCTTGGTGTATTTTTTGATTTTTAAATACTACCCGATGTATGGCATTATCATTGCTTTCAAAGAATATGACCCGTTGCTCGGAATTTTGCACAGCCCCTGGGCCGGACTCAAATACTTCAATAGGCTGTTCGAGTCGCCATATATATGGACATTGATCGAAAATACGTTGAAAATCAGCTTCTTAAAGATTCTTTTCGGTTTCCCGGCGCCGATTCTGTTTGCCTTATTGTTAAATGAAATCGTACGCGCCAAGTTTAAAAGAGTATTGCAAACTATTTCCTATCTGCCTCATTTTCTTTCATGGGTCGTTGTCGCCGGGGTTTCGTTCCAGGTCTTCTCTCCGAGTTACGGCATCTATGGATATATATACAAATTGTTTGGTTGGAAAACCGGAGTTCCGCTTGCCGATTCCAGCGCATTCGTATCGATATTAATTGGAACCGATGTATGGAAAGAAATGGGGTACGGGAGCGTCATCTATTTGGCTGCACTGGCGACTGTCGGCAACGATATGTATGATGCGGCGAAAATAGACGGGGCAGGAAGGTTTAAGCAGTGCTTGTATATTACCTTGCCGAGCCTCTTGCCCGTTATTTCCATGATGTTCATTCTCCGCTTGGGAAACATTCTGGATGGCGGCTTCGATCAGATCTTTACGATGTACTCTCCGGCCGTATACGGGGTGTCCGATATCATCGATACATATGTATACCGCATCGGCTTGGAAAATTTCGAATACAGCTTTTCAACTGCTGTGGGCTTGTGTAAAGACGTAATCGGGGCCTTATTAGTCGTATCGGCGAACTGGCTGGTCGGCAAGTTTACAGAGCGCAGTATCTGGTAAGGGGGGCAAGGATGAGGATGAAGAAAGGTTTTTTGGAAAAAAGTTTCGACGTTGGCAACGCAGTATTTATGACGGCGCTGTGCCTAACCATCGTCATTCCATTCTGGCAACAAATTGTGATTTCTTTGAGTCCGCCGGGGGAAGCGAATATCATCAGTTTGCATTTGATTCCGATGAATCCGACTATTGATGCTTATCAACGGATTTTTATCGGCGGGTCCATCTTGAAAGCGTATTATTGGACGATACTGAGAACAGTATTGGGGACTTTTCTGACCGTAATCGTTACGGCCATGATGTCTTATCCGCTTTCCAAGAAAGGATTGTACGGGCGTCCTTTGTGGATGGGGCTAGTCGTGTTTACCATGTTTTTCAGCGGAGGTCTGATTCCTACGTTCTTATTGGTAAGGGATCTCCATTTGACCAATACGATCTGGGCCTTGGTGCTTCCCGGTCTTTGCACGGCATGGAACATATTGATTATGAGAGGTTTTTTTATGGTGCTGCCGGATGAAGTAGAGGAAAGCGCGAAGATGGATGGGGCAAACGAGTTATCTATTTTCTTCAAAATCGTGATTCCACTCTCTACTCCGGTCTTGGCGACAGTGACGTTGTGGACCATGGTCGGTCATTGGAATGCCTGGTTCGATGCATTGATTTACAACACCAACGGAAACATCAAAGTGCTGCAGATCCAATTGAGAGATGTCTTGCAGGATGCTTATCAGATGTCCGGGGCTGATCAGATAGCTTTAGACCCGACGGCCGATCATACGGGCAGCCGCTATACTCCCGAGTCTATTAAGTCGGCCATCTTGATGCTTGTCGTGACTCCGATCATTTTAGTGTATCCGTTCTTGCAGAAGTATTTCGTTAAGGGCATTATGATTGGAGCTGTGAAAGGCTAGGAATGTGATTATAGTGACATTGTCGTTATAATATAAACTATTTCGCTGAAGGGGGAAACACCTTTGTTAAACAAGAACAGAAGGATTATAGCCACAGCAATTGCGGCGGTCTTGATGGCCGGATCGCTTGTTGCATGCGCGAAGCCTGACGGTAAGCCCGCAGATAAGACGGCGGCGGCAGATGCGCCAAAGGAGCAGCCGAAGAAAACCTATAATTTTAAAATGCTCGGAATGCGCATCACGCCGAATAAAGATTCGGAAGTCATGAAGAAGTTCAACGAGAAGCTGGGAGGCAATACGCTTGAGGTGACGAATGTTCCCGATGCCGACTACCTGGCAAAAATTCAATTGCTTTTGGCTGCCCAAGATTTGCCCGATATCTTTCTGACCTGGAGCAGTCAGACGGTTTTAGAGAAGGCTACGGCCAAATTTACAGAAGAAGAGTTTAAGCAGTATATGCCGGATGTGTATAACCTTGCGCTGAAAAATTTTGCCAACAACGGTTATTCCAAGGACAGCATGTTCTCAAGGATGAAGGTTAACGGCAAGTTTGCAGGATTTGGTGCAGGTTCGCAAGTCTCGCTGACCCCTTATGGAATGATTGTCAGAACGGATGTGTTGGAACAGCTCGGAAAGACGATGCCTAAGACCATAGCTGATTGGGATGACGTCTTTAAGGCATATAAACTGAAATATCCTGACAAATATCCGGTTGCAGCTAGAGGGAAGGACTGGATTCTGGGTTCCTTCAGATGGGTACTGGGAGCATACGGAACTTCGGTCGAGGGATGGCATATGAAGGACGGAAAGCTGATGTATGGTCCGTTCATGCCGGAAATGAGGAGTGCTCTGGCGCAATTGCAGAAATGGTATAAAGATGGCTACATCAATCCGGAATGGGTTACGATGGATTCTCCTGGCTATAGTAATGATTTCTACAATGGAAATTCCATCTTTATGCAAGTTCAGAGTCCCTTGGCGAATGTCTTGAAGCCGCCTTATATACCGGGCTCTGCTCCAGATTTGGCTGCTGCAAAAATACCGAATATTAAAATGGACTGGGGCCCGTACCCGGCATTAAAGCAAGGAGATAAGCCGATTTATATAGCCGGGGACTTGTTGAACGGCATGTACTTCGTGGCATTTGGAAGCCAACTAGAGAAAGATAGAGATAAGCTGCATGCAGCCATGGATGTTATCAATAGATCGATGAGCAAAGATATGTATACCTTAAGGAGTTATGGGGTCGAAGGCAAGACCTTTGATTATGTGGACGGCGTTCCGGTCGTTAAAAAGGAACTCAATAATGACGATGCAAAAGTGAGAGAAGGTTTTGGGTGGTTGGGGGCTATAGCCCAGGTCGGGGCAGACTGGGATTACACGAAGCAATTGACGTCCAAACCGGTTAAAGAGCAATTGGCGACTTTAATTGACGATCCGAATGGGCATTACGGGAAAAATAATTTGACTGTAACCGTAACGGCTCCTCCTGGACCGATTACTTCGCCTTCGGGTGAGGACCTGACAATTAAGGGGAAAGCGTTGTTTGATCAGTGGCTTTCTCTGTATACTCAGGTCATTATCGGCAAGAAAACGCTTGAAGATTACGATGCTTTCATCGATCAGTGGAAAAAGCAAGTCGGAAATGATCTTACAGAAGCCGTGAATCGTTTATATCTGAAAGATTGGAAGAAATAGGAGATCACCTTATAGGCAGAAGGAGCGGTCAAGCCAACTTCTTGACGCTTCTTCTGCCTATGAAATATTTGGAAAATAAAGGTTGGGGTGAGTAAGGATGATCGTAGAAGCATCATATGGCGGGAATAGCATCGGCTTGAGTTTGGATCAGGATGGAAAACTGTGGTATGACGTGAAACGTAAAGGGCAAACGGTGGTTATGCCTTCAAGGCTTGGACTGCACCTGGCCAACTTTCCTTCTTTATGCGACAAGTTTACAATAAGTAATATTACGAGACGAAAAGTGGAAGGATCGTGGAAACCTCTATACGGGGAGCGGGCCGAGATTGACGAAAGCTTCGAAGAGGCAGCCGTCTGCGTGGAAGATGACTTGGGAAGAATACTGGAAATCCGTTTGCGTGCTTATTCGGAGGGAACGGCTTTTCAATATGTGATACCGGAGCAGGAAAAAATAAAGGAGTTTACCATTACTCAGGAAGATACAGGTTTTACTTTCCCTTCAGGGAGTATGGCTTGGGAAGAGCATGGAGTCGAAGGGGAATATTGTGTAAAACCGGTAGGAGACATAAGCGGCTATTGCGAACGTCCGTTTGCCGTGCAACTGCCGGAAGGCGGATATGTGCTGATTCACGAAGCGGGGCTGACCGATTACGCCAGGATGTTGATTGTCAAAGACGAACATGCCGAAAACACGTTACAAGTGCATTTATCAGGACATATGTGCAGACTTTACAATGATGTTGATTATGTGGGATATGGATTTACATTAAACGAGGATGAAAGCGATAGCCTGGTTTCCCATGTAGTAGGAAAGGCTCCTTTTGCAACGCCGTGGCGCACTTTTATTCTTGCCGACCATGCGGCAGAATTGCTGTGCCGGAGCAACATGGCGCTGAATCTGAGCGAGGCCTGCAAGGAGGAGGATTTTCCATATGTAAAGCCTGGAAAAGCGTTGCGGGATGTGGGTCTGTCTACAACCAGCGCGTTTGCCTGCATTGATTTTTGCGCCGACCATGGTCTCCAGTATGTTCTTTTTGACGGTGGCTGGTACGGACCGTTGGATCCCCCGGAACATAGGGCGATCGTTCCAACAAGGGAAGATCCCAACCGGGATTTGGATCTGAGGAAAGTCATTTCCTATGGGAAGGAGAAAGGGATCGGGATCTTCCTCTATGTGGACAGAACGGCAGCAGAACCGAATTTGGATGCTTCACTTCCTGTATGGAAAGAGATGGGGATCGCAGGCATTAAATTAGGTTTTGTGAAAGTAGGGCCTCAAGAGTGGACACGATGGCTTGTAGAAGCGGTAAAAAAGTGCCATGAACATGGATTGATGGTCAATATTCACGATGCCTATCGCCCTACAGGCCTTTCGCGAACTTATCCCAATGTGCTTACACAGGAAGGGATTCGGGGAAATGAGCATTTTCCCACGGCTACACATAACACAACTTTACCTTTTGTGCGTTTTCAGGCAGGTGCCGGTGATTATACGCTTTGCTATTTTGATAAACGGTTAAAAGTAACACATGCACATATGCTGGCTATGGGCGTTATTGTGTATAGTCCTATGCAGATGATGTTCTGGTATGACAAACCTTCGGATTGGCATGGTGAGGAGGAAATTGAATTCTGGGAGAAAATACCGGTAACTTGGGATGAGTCAATTGGAATATCGGGTGAGATCGGAGAGTATGCAATTATTGCAAGACGCAAGGACAGCAAATGGTTTATAGGATGCATTAATAATGAGAAAGCCCGTACTGCTAAAATTCCTCTACATTTTCTGGATGCTGAGAATAAATATAGTGCACAGATTTATGAAGATGTATCGGAACTTGATACTCGCACAAAGGTGGGTATTAGATCTGTCGAGGTTACCAAAGATTCCATACTTGAGTTTCATTTGGAAAGCTCGGGAGGAACAGCAATTTATTTAAAACCTATGTAATGTACAAAGATAACCTAAAGCATTTTCTCTATTTGGAGGAATATTCAATAAAACCGGTATCTACAATGCTCCTGCTGGACCTGCACGTTATTGCTGGATCCCTTATGGGACCAATAACTTCTGCCAAAAAGCTGTTTGAAAGCTTCGGCTTCCGTGACAACAGAGTAGTACAATCATGGAAAGAGATGCCACTACAATCAAAGCAGCAGGGTGGGCGGAACTGTTTCCTGAGGTGGAGGCTGCCATCCGAGAGAAACAACATCGTCGCTTCGCCTTTTTATTGAACTACTCCGACAACCGGTCAAAGTCCGTATACTGAGGGATACCGAAGACATGCTGGAAAGCGAACGACTTACTGAGGGGGAACTGAACCTCGCTCCTTAAGGTGTGAAGGTTTTGTCGTTAGACTAAAGGTTACGGAAACGGTCGTCAGGCCGCTTCTTTCAACGACAGCAACAGCACCAACCAGCAGTGGAAGATCGTAACATTAAACTAAGATAATTGATTGAGCTTAAGCCGCTCATTTCCGATTGGGGATGAGTGGCTTCTCTGCTGGACCATATGCTGTCATATAAAAAAGGCCCCCAATAAGGGAACCTAAAAAATATAATAAGCGCCATCCGAGCCGACTTTCGACGTGAAAATCCAATAATCATGATTGCGGATCGCGTGGGCATTGTCGCCATACATCAAAATGAACTCAGTTGGAGGTACCAACATGTCAAAGGAAACAAAGCTAATTACGTATCCGGGCCCCTCGGGGTTAGCGGAAAATCACGATTTCACGGTCAGGGCAAGACCGGCGGGCGGCGAATGGGAACAGCTCTTCGTCTATGATGTCAAAGTCGACATGCATCAGGTCCGGCATGCCTCCATGGCGATGTTCGATTGCTCGGGCACGACTGAGATTGAGGTTACGAAGAACGAGAGGACAGTAAACGACTGCGTGATTCGTCCGTTGTCGCGCGGTGTTTCTTACACGCTTAACGGCAACACGATCACCTTTACCATTGACGGCCCGCAAAAGCTGTCGGTGGAAGTGAACGGTGACAGGTTCCATAATTTGCATCTGTTTGCCAATCCGCTCGAGCAGGATGCGCCGTCCCCTGACGAGCCGGGCGTCGCTTTCATCAAGCCGGGCATCCACCGGACCGAGGACCTTCTTGCGCTGCTGACGGCTGCGGGAACAGACGGCTGCGAGACGCATACGCTCTATTTCGGGCCGGGCATGCATCATTTGGAGGAAGTGATTTTGCGCATCCCGTCGCGGAAAACGGTTTACATAGCCGGCGGAGCGGCGGTCGCGGGCTCTATGGTCTGCGACTCCGTCAGCGATGTCACTGTCCGCGGTAGAGGCGTTCTTTACTTGACTGAATTCGGGCGTTTTTCCGCTTTCCGCGGGGTGCGTATCATCTTCTCCAAGCGGATTCGCGTCGAGGGAATTGCACTTATCGATCCTCCGCATTACAGCATCTATATCGGCAAGTCCGAGCAGATCCGGATTGCGAACTTTAAAGCGTTCAGTACGAAAGGGTGGTCGGACGGGATCGATATGATGGCCAGCTCGGATATCGAGATCGAGGACGTATTTATGCGCAATTCCGACGATTGCATCGCGGTTTACGCCAGCCGTTGGGATTATCAGGGAGACACGCGGAATGTTGTCGTCCGCAATTCCGTCTTATGGGCTGACGTGGCTCATCCGATGAATATCGGCGGGCACGGCAATCACCATAAGGGGGACGTCATTGAGAACATCATGTTCGAAAATATCGATGTGCTCGAGCATCATGAGCCGCAGCCCGACTATCGGGGCTGTATGTCGATTAATGCCGGCGATAACAATACGGTTAGAAATGTGACCTACCGGAACATCCGGGTTGAACCGTTCGAGCTCGGACAGCTGTTCGATATCCGCGTGCTCTTCAACCCGAAGTACAATCCAGTGCCGGGCAAACGGATCGAACATATCCACTACGAGAATATTTCCTGCGCCGGGGACTGCTCCAATCCGTCGCGGATCGGCGGATACGATGCGGACAGGACAGTCGAGCATATCGTATTCAAGAATGTCACAATCAACGGGAAGCCGGTGACGGACGCCGAATCGGGCAACATCCGGGTGCTTCCGTTTGCTGGCAACATCCGTTTTGAATAATTCAAATATCATACCAAACGATAAGGTGACGAAGTGAACCGTGGACAAAACCATTCCGGGAGAGAAATTTGATCTGGGCTTGTGCTACTACCCCAAGCATTGGCCGGAGCAGATGTGGGCCGATGATTACAAGCGGATGCGGGAAATCGGCTTTACCATTGTGCGTATGGGGGAGTTTTACTGTTGAAATACACCTTTTATTAGTTGAAAGTTTTAGACAAGAACATATATCGTTAGATACCCGCGCTCAGCGCGGTTTTATTTTTTTAGGGGGGTCTGTCAAATCTTTTGTGTAAACTCTTTTAAAAGACTTCTCCCCGAGGGGGAAAAAATTTTCAACGTAGATGTTGGCCGATACGAGTCTTATGAGCTTTGTTTTTTTAATCTCGATGGAGTAGATTTTAGGAGATATGCAAACATGTTATTACTCTAACAGGACACATTAGTTGAATGAGACCTATAGATACATGTATGTAAAAAGTACTTCAAAACTTATTTGTAATTCAGGTTTTTCACTCGAAAACACCACTTCAAAACTTAATTGTCACCCAACAACCCCTTATTGGTTTACAAATAAGTTTTGAAGTGACAAATAAAGTTTTGAAGTAAACAAAAAAGTCTTGAAGTGAACAATAATGTTTGAAGTAGACAATAAAGTCTTTAAGTAAGTAGGCGTTCATTCTATTGGATGAACGCTTATTATTTTTGGCATAGACTTATTCCCAGTATCCCTTACATAAACTAAATTAGGCGTAGGATTAAGATGTAAAGGAGTGAAAAAGGAGTCATGGCATTGAAAATATGGGTTGCTCGAAACAACGATACACTTCGAATCATCGCGGATACAAAGCGTGTATCGATTGATGAACTCATAACACTTAATCCATCCATCGAAAGCCCTGATCAGAACATCGCTGGTAAACTGGTAAATCTTCCTTTCTTCACCGAATCGGACATGAGGCAAGTTGCTATTCCTCCGACTTGTCACATACCACCAGAATATATCGAAAATTGGATTCCTCTGACTTCCTTGGAAACCATGGCGGAAAACGAATACGATGTTCTGATAGTTGGTACAGGTGCCGGAGGAGGAACCATGCTCTGGAGACTGTGCGAACAGTGGCGGAACAACGGTAAACGGATTGGCATTATCGAAAGAGGAAACATTGTCATGCCAACGCATGGCCGGAACCTTCCAATGATGAATCGTACACGCCTTGAACAATATTACCGGTACTTATCAAAACCATTGCAAGGCTCCTATCCGGAGTTTATAGGGGCAAGAGAGGTCATTTGCCTTGGGGGAAGGACCGTGTTCTGGGACCTAGTCGCTTCACGCTTGGTTTTGTCTCTGCTTCCGGATTGGCCGATCCCGATTCCCGAAATGGATACCTATTATGACATTGCCGAGCGGGTCATGAATGTCAACGACGAATATGCCAGAGGGTCTACGTTAACGGAGATATTGCTGGATCGTCTGCAGAAAGGCGGTTTTTCCGAATCGAGATACATGCCGATAGCCGCCGATATTCATCCGACAAAGTTTGGGGAAGTTCATGCGGATGTTTTTTTTAGTTCTTTTTCTCTCATTGCCAAAGCTTCATTTTTCAGACCTTTCGATTTGGCTATAAACGCCCGAGCCGTTCAAGTACTGGTCGATCAGGGGAAAGCAGTAGGCGTTAAGGTCATGTCTCCGGATATGAGTTCTTATATTCTTAAAGCAAAAACGATCGTATTGTCGGCAAGTACGTATGAAACCCCGCGTTTGCTGCTTCAATCGGGCATCCAGGGGGAAGCGGTTGGCCGCTATATGACAAATCAAGTTTTTATGCTGGCTCCCGGAAAAGTAAGCCGCAGAGATTTCACGGACATTCCGGGGACTCTCGCCATTTTAATCACTGCAACGCCGGAAAAGCCCTACCAGATCCGTCTGGTAGGACCGAGCGGTTATGATTGGTATCCATCGTCTGAAGCAAAACCGTTTTTGGAGGAGCTGGACATTCTTATCCAATGTTTTGGGAAGATTGATCCTCGGTATGAAAATAGGGTCACTCTCAACCCAAATAGAAAAGATGAATACGGAGTACCGGAAATAGAAGTACACTTTTCATTTAGTGAAGCGGAACGAGTCGAAATTCAAAAGATGGTAGAGTCTGTAAAGCATATTTCTTCCGTGGCCGATATCACCTTGGGTGAAATCTGCCTTGTACCTACCGGAGATTTGCATCACACTTCGGGTACGTGCCGTATGGGTGATGATCCTTCGACCTCGGTCACGAATCGGTACGGTCAAGTTCACGGCATTTCCGGACTATATGTGGCCGACAACAGCGTTTTGCCATTCATTGGGTCCGGAAATCCAACGTTGACAACAGTTGCGCTTGCTATTCGTACGGCAGACCAAATCGTTACGAGAGCGTGAATAATTCCTGCTGTCGCCCCTTCAATGGGGCGAATTACCATTCATGAAGCCGGATTAAAAATAGTTGGAGCAGATACCATGGGAAGCCCAAGAATAATTGAATTACCAGAACACAATTTCTTCATCGGTACGTTATTTGTTCCACAATTAAAATCGACCTCGGAAACACCACACTGCATCGTTGATTCCTTCATTGGTTCAGTCATTAATCAGGTTCAGAATAACCCTAAGAAAGAGATCTGCTCACTAAACTAACGGATACGATAGTGCAAAGACCAGAAAACAAACCGCCGCGGCAGCGATGAAGAAATGATCAGCTTCTGGTGGATAACGGCAGACACTTTAAAAAACCTCTTATCGGGAATGTTACTGAGCTTTTCTTGGATCAACGTCAGGCGGCCGTGATTTTTTTATCAGTAAATGCCCGAAGCATAGCTGCTTAAAGCCATCGCTTCTTGAGCCAGACGCGGTAAACGACGTAGACGGACGCCAAAAAAAGGACATACACGCCGACGGACAAAACGAGTTTGCTGGTGCCAGCAAACAGATTGCTGCCGATGAACGCAAACAGGAGCATAGCAGGAATTTTGCCCAATGCGGACGCAACGGCGAATGTAACGACCGGAATGGAAGTAATGGCAGGAATGACATTAACGACAGACTGAGGGATAACCGGGATCAGTCGAGCCAATAAAATAGTCAGGAACGGATTTTTTTCAATCGCGGCTTGGAGCTTTTCCAGCTTCTCGTACTTGGACAAGTAAGCACGGCCCTGCTTTTGAAACAAGTAGCGTGCCAGCCAAAAAACAATGACTGACGCGACGGAAGCAGCAGTCCAACTGATCAAAGCGCCCAGCAATGGACCGTACATAAACCCGAGCATGCCGATAACTATTTTGTAGGGGATGACCGGTACAATAATAAAACCGAGCGCAGCCGCAAAAATAAGCAGAACGGGCGCATCCCCATACTGCATCCAATGCAAAATTTCATCCTTGAATACATAGACAATGAGTATGAGCACGAGATACATGCAGATGGTGTACCATTTCTTCATTTGGTAGGGTGTCTCCCTTGGTCTGAGTTCTTTCTTCTGGCCGTGTTGATCATACTTAGTGTAACACACAAACATTCTTCATTGGTGTACATTGTCCGCTTGACGAGCTCGAGCGAAGAGATAGACCTATATGCTTAGCCAAAGCACAGTTTGAAATTGTACATAAACATAGTAGATACGACTTGGAAGTCTGTACGAATAAAAACACAAGCGTCGAATGTGCAAATATTATTAAAGAATATATTATAAACAACCAACCCAGGGCTCTCAAAAATATCTCGGAATCGCATAAACGGAGGATAATGACAATGTGTGGGCCATTTCTGGTTAAAACCTCGATGGTGTCCGCAAATAATAAAGTTTTAGACTAGATAATAATGTTGTTGACTGAAATAATAAAGTAGTAGACAGATGGCATCGCTCAACTACCATGAAAGAACTGATTAACTTTCATGCAACTTTCATGCACTGTGGTGCAGTGCATGAGATGCATGGATGGCTAACGGGCAGGTTAGTTGAGAAAGGATCTGGGAAACATAAACATAATTACGGGAGAATTTAATATGGGGACGGGTTAATAAATGGGCATATTTTCGTTGATAAGACCTTTGAAAAAATATGTGCATTATGTTGATAGGGCATCTTTTTATGAATCACTCTTTCTTACGAAAAAAGCAATTGAAACAATGAAGGATGCAATAAATCAACCATTTTCTAAAAAAGAAAAGGCGAGTGGTTTGATTTATTTGGGAATTTTGTATTCGAAAATGAACGAATTTAATCAAGCGTCAAATTTTTACCAACAATCACTGGAATTAGTATCAGATGAGCAATTCAAATATAACAATAATTTTAAAAGAATCATTGAAACATTTCTTGAAAACGGGGAAAAACAAAGAGCATTATTTTGGTTAAATAACCTTCTGGAACGACAAAATTACGACAGGAGATTTGCGAAATTAGCTGTTCTAAAAAAGCATTTCAGTTAAGCTAACGGTAACGAGAGCGCAATATAGACATATGAAGGTAGCCGGCCTGAAGGGTAGTAATATAGGTTATAAAATACATAAAACTAATCGTTCATTTTGAGGTGCATATCTCATGAAGAAAAAAAAGATAATTAGGGATTTGATATATGTAAGCAACTGATAGAGGATTATGTTTATGGCTATGGAGATTTTTGTTGGGTAGATTTCTCTAACGAGGAGGAATTGGATGCATTAAGCAACATTCAAATTGCAGAATTATTATTTTTTAGTCATCTTGCTAGGCCATTACATAATGTGCCAAAGGAGAGATTTGCCTATTTTGCACATGATGATGGTTGGTTTAACAAGCTCTATGTTACAGACCTACATGATTATGAAATGCTTTTATCTAAAGTTATTATTTTGAAACTTCAAAAGTTAACAGGAAGGAAACTTGAGAATATCCCAAAGGAAATTTCATCAGTGCTTTTAGAATCCACCAGAGATGGATTATTCATTGATTTATCAAAAACTATAAAAAATTCAATTGAATTAAAGATACCGATAGCCGCTATTGGCCATTTCACGGATATGGACAAAGTTTACGATTTTAGGGAAGAAATAAGTGATTACAAGGTTTGGTTAGTATATTCAAAAAAGTTATGGAAGCTAATCAAGGAAGTCTAAATCCATCGTATAATGCAATCACTGCAGGGCAATGTTACTTCAGTTTCCCTATCATAAGTCGAGATTTTCGTTTAGTTAACGGAAAACGATAGTTGAACATGTGGTAAAACGAGGTTTCAGATAAACTGCAACCTCGTTTTACTTGAATCATATAGGTTTAAAGCGATTACTTATTTCTCTTAGCTTCTTTTCCATTTCTTGTGGGCTTAAAATTTCTCCGCTTGAATATTTACTAACTTTGACGAGTAATGAATATCCTGCATTCTTATCAATTGGACGTACGTTCTCAAGCTTGTATAACTTGTAGCGTCTTTTACTTGGGGGATAAGTAATATACGCAGAGTACTCTGAAATGGGGGTAAGCCCCATTTTCTTTAACTTTGATGTAGTGAACATATCTGCAGGTACTTTATCTGGAGTGAACTGTTTCATGCTACCTCCAAAAATTGTCGTTGGGTCTTACAATGTAATTTTCTTATCAAATCACTGAGGATTAAGCTAACGGATAACATTAGTGCAATAGCTTAGATTATCGAAGAACAACCTAAAGGGAATTTTGTGCGTGTCACGAATACACTAATAAATGGATATTAGTGATCAGGTCGATCATAAAAACTGTGGGAGGATACGATGAAAGCTAAATTCAAAGGCATTGTTTTTGATATGGATAATACATTATTGAAATCAATAATCGATTATGATTTTATCAAATATGAAATGGAGGAATTTATTTGAAACTTACGTCAATAGTTTTTATCTGTCTTATCTCAACACTGTTTTTTAATGGCTGTTCAAACAAAAAAGTAGTTAATCATAATTATATTTATGTTGGAGAAAGTAAGAATTGGTCAGCAGAATACCAGGTGACCGGAAAAGGGGTGTTTACAGAAGATACCAACCATAAAACAAGTTATGAGAACCAATCACAGAGTAAGTTCACTTTAACCTATAAAGGATCGTTAGCTGAATTGGCTTCAATAAAACACTTTGAATATGGATTTCAGTCAAGTTCCCGTGGTACAAAGCAGTCACAAGATTCTCCTCCTAAAGAGAAGGTTCTAATCCTTAAAAATGCTCCGGGAAACGGTGCGATTGAAATAAAAGACGAAATAATTAAAGCTACTGTTGTTGTGGATGATATTACCGAAACCATTGAATTAAAAAGCAAATAAAAGCAATAAAAGATAATCTGCAAGAATACGTTCTTTGGGATATGCGGTGGGAGTGTTCGCTATCCAAGTATTGGATCAATATGACCTTTATATAGCCGTGAGTCCAAATGACGAGCAATTCAAACGATCCGCCGAATATGTTAGTGGGTGATGCTTTTGTCGAACCAATAAGTTGTTGTGAAAGATTGAGAACTGGGATTTGTTAGGCTAACGAGGAACGATAGCTTCATAACAAGATCTAGCAGGCTGCCGGTGATAAATTTCGGTGGCCTATTCCGCTAACGGGCAGTAGAGCGTGGCGGAAAGCTACGTACCTTTGAAGTACTGGGCAGAAATGACTGAATTAATTATTCTTGAAACAACAGAAGGATTTCCCACAAAGTTCCAGAAAGTAATTAAGGAAAGAGATATTTAAGAATAACCTCAAATAGGAGGGATTAAGATGTCAGACGGCATGCAAAAAATACTTTTTGACCCAATGAAACACCCCGAATGGGTAGCACCCCATAGCCCAGAGTGGTATAAACAATTGTTCGAAGAAGTGGGGGAATATAAATACCCTTGGAAGTCAACGTTTGATGAACCGAGAGCTGAAATGATATTGGCAGATAAAATAACTTCATACTTATGTGAAGGTCGATTATTGGATGTTGGATGTGGTCACGGTGAATTTGCGTTACAATTTGCATTAAATGCAAGAGAGGTTGTCGGGATTGATGTAGTAGAGGGCTTTATTGAAACGGGGAACAAAGCTAAATTAGTAGAAAACATCAACTTTTTGATTATTGATGGAAATGGTAATTTGCCCTTTCCAAATGATTATTTCGATGTAGCATATACAAAAAAAGGACCAAGAGATTGGTATCACGAGGGCAATCGAATTGTCAAAGCAGGTGGGGTAATTTTAGGGTTCTACCATGCTGGCAGTCACGGTGCTTTACGAGAGCTATTCCCAGGTCTATATTCCCAAATACCAAAGCCAGAAGCAAATGACATATTGTGTGAACTTAATCTTCATGAAAGTGGTTTAACGGATATTAAAGTAGAGCTACTTGAAGAAATTGAATACCTTTCTACACCAGAAGATGTTCTTATTAAAAAATGCTTTGGACAGAGCCAAAAACTAAGAGAAGTTGTTTGGCAGGAATGCTTAAAAGATGTAGAGGGAATTTTTAATAAATATGCTACTTCAAAAGGACTGAAAATAATTAATTATTATCACTTATTAACAGCAAGAGCTTCGTAAATTAATTCAGCTAACGCAGAACGATAGTTCAATCACTCACGACGGCAGCCTGCTAACTGAACGGCTGCCGTCTGCTCAACGGGCAGTTTAGCGGGGTGGTACCAGACAATTATTTGTAGACTTAAAAAGTCTGCTAAAAAATATCATACCGATGTAACTTAATCCCTGAGTTTCATAAGTTCCTCCCGTTTATAAAAGTGATACGAGAAAGAGTTTAAACAACCAGATGGGAGACTTTAATTGCTTCTCTTCTTATAAAGTATAAAAAAAGCAAAAATTAAGTTTTATTTTGGATATAAAAACAATTACAGTTCTCAATACGTCTAACTTATTATGAAATTCAATAAATACGAGGAGTGGTGACTATGAAGAAATTTATTTCTGGAATTATTGTTGGTATTGGAATTTCAGCTTGTACAGTTACATTTGCGTCAGAAAGTCTACAAGCATTCTTATTTCCGAGTAAAGTTACATTTCATAATAAAGGTGAAACTAAAGAAGTTTCATTTAGCAATGATGATCCTGTAATTAATTATAATAATAAGGCTTATATACCCTTACGATTGTTCTCAGAGACGTTGAATGGTAAGGTAATTTATACAGCTCCTTCTGAATCAAGTGGAGGGAAAAATGTAATCGACATTTATTTAAACGATGATGATAAAAATGTGATACTACGAGACACTGAAAACATTGTCTCCATTAGCAATTTGGAGAGCAACCCTTCTGGAAATAATAGTTATTCATTATCAGGTTTAATAACAATAAATAAAGATCTCGAGGGAAAAGTTATCGAGATACACGCCTTAGATTCAAATAAGAAGGTAACTGGTTCCAGTGCGGAAATAACTATCGATGGAGTTACTGCGGTAAATACTGGGGACAAGCGGAAGTTCTCAACATTCATCTTTTCAAAAGAAACACCAAGCTCCTTTGAAGTTTTGGTTAGAGATTCATGGGGATTAACAACGTTGGAATATTTTATGGATGGAATGATAAATAGTGTTGCTGGTATTTCATTTGGACCGCCTTCAATAGATGAAAACAAAAAAGCTCTTATTCCTGCCCTGCAATTTAAAAATCAAGGTAAAGAAGACATTAATATTGAACCACTCTCCATTGAATTTCAAATAAACAAAGTAATTGGAGAACGAAAAGAAATCATTAAGAGTTACAAACTTTCTGATCTTAAGGGGGAAATACCTGCAATGTCATGGTATCAAGCTTACCTTCCTATTTGGGATCTAAAAGATCAAAACGCTGTACCAGTTTTACCTGGTAAATATGAAGTAAGTATTATCGTACCTAACTCACTCAAATATAATATTGAAGGGTCAGTTACTACAGAAACGCTAAATGATTTTGCACGGTACAAAAAATGGGATGTAGAGATAACCCAAGATCAGATTAATAAGATAACAAATAAATAAGCCTAGATTTCGCACTGTGAACATATTGTTAGCAGTCATGCAATTTGTCGGTGAAATAATCACCGTAAAGGCGTGAGCGTTTGTGTGTCAGGTGCGTTTCGAGTGGGAGTACATAAACGCCAGGTAACTCATCCAAGGAAAGATGGCAGGATGCAACCGTTTATAAAGGGATTGGAACTTTAATAAAAACCAGTAAAAAATGATGGAATGTTCTGAACGCTTATTTGATGCTTCATATAGCGATGTTCACCTAACCTTTAAGCTAATGGGCAGAATAGCGTGGTAATGACACAAAGGAATATTTAATAGATGGCGAATAGTAACGGTAATAACGTAACCGAAAAGGTTGTACCAAATCGAGCTAGTTGATGAATGCTCGGCAATTATAGGTTAACCATGACAAGGCTGCCATCTCGAATGGTAGCCTTGCTTTGTTGAGAGGAAGTAAGGCTCTCCATCGGAATGATAATGTTTTGTCTCCAAGGTGAGAGATTTACTAGTATTCCTCGTCTATATAGTATAGAACTCCTAGGAGGCTTGGCAGTGGAGGAACGAATAAGGAAAGGGAAATTCCGATCAATGATGATCTGTATCAAGCCCTAAACGGCTGGATTGAAATCCGTAGAGATAACCCTGATGAACTTATCTTCCTATCCCCCAAAAAAGGCAAATTCACACTTCAGGAATCGAACACATATTCACTAGGTTAGGTAAACAACTCGGTCTAGAGGACTTTACACCGCACATTTTACGGCACACCTTTTGTCATGACCTGATTATCAAGGGTATCCTCTGCAAGTTGTCGCCGAATTAGCTGGCAACGAAGATTTAAATACAACACGTATTTACACCATGTCTGGGAAGAAAGATACGAGAAAGCTGTAAATTTTTTATCTTAGGAGATTCATTTTAACTTAAAGAAATTTGAAGTAAAGAAGGGGATCATATTTTATCCGTATAACTAGCAGAAAAACAAGTATGGGAGAAACCATTTAGCAGCTACAATCAGTACTGACGTTACCGATAATCCCTACTTAAGCTATTTGAAACCGTAGTCGATCCGGAAAAAAATATATTTCACTGGAAAATATATGTATAATAGGGTGGCGCGGAGATTCCAAATAAATTATTTGCTAATTTCTAATAGTAGGGGGAGTGCTTCGTTTGAAAAAATTTATATCAGGTTTACTTGTGGGGGCCATTGCTAGTTTTTCTACCGTGGCGATTGCATCAGATACCATACAAGCATTGATCTTCCCAGCAAAAATTAATATTAATGGTGTCACCCATGAAGTGAGTGATGAATATCGGATTCTAAATGTGGATGGTCACGCGTATGTACCAATTCGTTATATAGCTGAGAATACCGGTTCTATCGTAGGTTACGACCAAAAAAATCAAGTTATTTCGTTGGCCTATGGGCAAATCAATATTCAAGATCCAAATGACAAATCGATTTCCATCGGGGATTTAGTCGTTGAACCCATTCAGGTTAATTTAGAAAAATTAAAAGGACATATAAAAGTAGATCGAACAGCTACAAGCTATGTAAATTTAACAATTGAATTTTACGATAAAGATGGTGAATTACTGGGTTCTACCGACATTTCTGATGATTTTAAGCCGGGGATTCATTCTTTTGAATCAACACTCTCTGGATTTAATTCCATGGGGTATACAACAGTCAAAGTTCGATTGAATGAAGTACGTGACGGTGTTAAGTCATACCTTGAAAATCTTATTGCTTCTGCTAAACAACAGGATGAAAAACAAATTAAGTCTTATCTTTCACAATTGCCTTCGGAGAAACTTGATCTTCTTCTTTTGGAATTTATGAAGCGCTTATTAAACTATGACCAGAATGCTTGCTCCTATCTGTATTCATATATTTTAAATACAAAAGCAAATGTTAATGTGATCGATAAGGTAACAGGTTATACACCTCTCATGTATGCAAGTTTTTATTTCCCAACGATGATAGATTCCTTGTTGAAAAAAAATGCTGACGTTAATATAGCTACAAAACATGGTGGGACAGCGTTAATGATAATTGCAGGAAGGAATAATCCTGATGTTGTAAAAAAGTTTCTTGATCTTGGAGCAGATCCAAATGCAAGAACTGATGACGGAGGTAGTGTTTTATATTCGGCTGTTTACCCATTACATAGAAATTATACTGAGGAAACTGTCAAATCAGTTCAGTATCTGCTTGATGCGAATGCATCTATTAATGTTACAGGTCCAGATGGCAAGTCTCTTCTGGAAGGATTTGACGATTTCATGGGCATACCAGCCGCAAAACAAATTTATGATCTTTTAGTGGCTAAGGGTGCAAGTTAAAGCCTCAAGGTCAATCGAAAATGAGGCTTGCAGTAAATACATGTCCGAGAGGAGAATCCATTTCGCGAGTCCTCACGGAAAAAGCCAATGAAGATAGAGGAACGGATAAAAGAACAAATCAGTGTATACCAAACGGTACGTTACGTACGGTGGTGTGAGAGGTCGGGGTCTAGTCGTCCCCTCCTACTCGATTCCGCTAACGGGCAGGAGAGTTATACAAAAGGAGCATTTTGCCTATGATATGCTCCCCATACGGTAGACAGGTGAAATAATAAAACCTGTTGCTGTAAGGGGAGCTTTTTCATGTCAAAAAGAAAATATAGTGCTGCGGAAAAACTTATTATCCTCAATAAAGTATCAAGTGGGCAACTCGGTTTTCTAGCCGCAGCTAAGGAATATGAGATCAACAAAACGACTTTGATGAAGTGGCAACGTCGTTACAGGCTGTATGGTTATGAAGGACTCCAGAATCGTGTCCATAATCGAAGTTATAGTGCAGAGCTTAAGCTGAGCGCGGTAAAGGACTATCTTGATGGGGGATTGTCTCAATACCAGATCATCGATAAATACAAGATTGCTAGTACAACACAGCTTTCTCACTGGATTAAGAAGTATAATGGTCATAGCAGCTTAAAAGCCTACAAAGGGGAAGCAAACGCTATGACAGAGGGTCGCTCTACAACATATCAAGAACGGATAGATATCGTTCAATACTGTTTGGCACATCAACATAATTACCAAAAGACAGCGGGACAGTTTCAAGTCTCTTACCAGCAAGTGTATCAATGGGTCAAGAAGTTCGAAACTGGCGGTCAAGAGGCGTTAAAGGATGGCCGAGGACGGAAGAAAGCTCTCGAAGAGTTAACGGAGGCCGACCAGCAGAGGCTCGAGATGAAGAAGATGGCATATGAAATGGAGCGGCTTCGGGCGGAAAATGCATTTCTAAAAAAGCTACAGGAATTACAAAGGAGGCGAAGTTAAGCCAATATCGCCATGAGAGTGCCTATCTTGCCATTCAAGCGCTTCAGAGAGAAGCGTCAATTAGCGTTCAGCTTCTGTGCGAAATTGCAGGGATTGCACGCTCAAGCTATTATAAGTGGCTAAATCGCAAGCCTAGTTCTCTTGAGATGGAGAATGAGCAGCTGACGCAGGTGATGATGACCATCTATGAGAAAGTCGAGCGTATCTTTGGATATCGTCAATTAACCTTGCATATGCGCAGACAAACTGGTAAAGCCATCAATCATAAGCGTGTGTACCGGCTTATGAAGATAAAGAGAATTCAGTCCGTGATCCGTAGAAAGAAAAAGAAATATGCGCGTTCCACACCGCAACAGGTGGCCGAAAACCTGTTAAATCGTAAGTTTCAAGCTGCAGTTCCCAATGAAAAGTGGGTAACAGATGTAACAGAATTCAAGTATGGTCATGGCCAGAAAGCGTTTCTAAGCGCTATTCTTGATCTTCATGATAAATCCATCGTCTCCTACGTATTAGGGCATTCCAATAACAATCCACTGGTATTCCAGACATTGAAATTAGCCTTGCAAGCTGCTCCAGGAAGTACGCCGATGCTTCATAGCGACAGGGGATTTCAATACACGTCTCTGGACTTCAAAGCGCTCTTGGACGAAAACAAGCTGTCTCAGAGTATGTCCCGAGTTGGGCGGTGCATCGATAATGGCCCCATGGAATCTTTCTGTGGGACACTGAAATGCGAGAAGTATTATTTACACACGTACCCTACCTTTGAGGAACTCGAGAAGGACGTAACTTTTTATATCGACTTTTACAATAACGAACGTTTACAAGCAAAACTAAACGGCCTCAGTCCGATTGAATTCAGGACCAAGGCCGCTTAAATAATTTTTATTTATTGTACTGTCTACTTGACGGGGTGCAGTTCACGCTGCAACTGCTCCTTTTCACCTTATAAAGCTAATCTTATTGCGTCTGTTGAATCTTATATACTTTGACCTTTACACTGGCGAGATCGGGATTATATGGAAAATCAAGCGAATTAAACCAACCGTTGGTTTCAACAATTCCAACACTTCCAACGGTCAAACCTACTTTAGCAAATTGTTTTCCATTCTTTTCGAAAAAATAAAATAGACAGGATACATCACTTTTAGCAAAATCGGAACTGAGGAGTTATAATGTTCCACTCGCTCGATTACTCCCACTACGACCTGGTGCGACTTGTAAGGTATCGATAATCACACGCGGTTCAGCCGGATCCTTAAGATTTTTAAATGTGTACACAAAGTTTTCAACAGACACCGGAGCGGTTCCGCCAGCAGAGTTGGTTGGTGTAGGTGTTGGAGCAGCAGGTAAAGTTATATAGCCTTTGTCAGCCATTGACTTAATAATTTTGATGACTTCCGCTCTCGTTAAGGCTTTGTCGGGTTGAAAACTATACCGGATTTACTAGGTAGTTGCTTTTTTACTTCAAATCAATTTATTGAAAAAATAAATACTTTTGAACGGAACCTTCAGTCCGTTCGATTGGTCTAATTAAATATATAAAGGAGGCGTAGTGGTGGATGATAATCTTCGTTATGTATCTGAGATAGAAGCTGTTGATTTCCGGTATGTCATTGAAAATCATGGTCAGGAGGTATGGAATTACATTTACTTCCTAGTAGGCAAACCTGACATCGCGGATGATATTACTCAAGATACTTTTAGTAAAGCCTACCGTTATATAGCTTCATTTCGAGGGGATAGTTCTTTTCGAACTTGGTTAATTAAAATAGCACGTAACCTTGCAAGCGATTATAGGAAAAAGTCTTTTTTTCGAAAAATGATTCTTATGGATATCATTCAAGACAATAAGACAAGCCCATCGGCAGAAGAAGAATACTTGTCAAAGGAGTTTTCGGATGATATTTGGAGAATTGTTTTAGAGTTACCCATGAAATTACGGGAGGTCTTATTGTTGGATGCAGTTCATCATATGACAATGAAGGAAATTGCGGATACGCTCAATATATCAATAGGAACTGTGAAATCAAGGATCTACCGGGCGAGGGCTAAAGTTGCTAAACAATTAGAAAAGGAGAATGACTAATGTCAAAGCGACCTGATTGGTATAGACGGTTGGAGGCACAGCCTTTTAAAAAAAATAAATTGACTCATGAGAAAATTCGTCTTATTGAACTGAAACTAACAAACAAAAGTAGCACATTTGGAAGATTTGCTCCTTTGATGGGCATCACAGTTGCAGGAGTATTGTTAGTGGGAATTTTTGCATTGAACTTGGATAAGACATGGAGTTTTATTTCTAATTGGAATAGCGTTCAAAGAAGTTCCCTTACTCAAAGTACCCCTCAGAATCAGGAACAACTACCAGAGGTCGGACAAAATGAGGCAGTTAATTATCCTCCCCGAAACAAAGTATTTGAGAATCAGGACCAGCTGCCAGTCGACGAAAAAGTTAAAGCTGAATTTATACAAAAGATGGCATATTCATACCAGAACATAAATACCTTGAGTGGAAAAGCACTAACAAATATAAACTCAGTTTCTTCAACAGTTGAATTTGATATTCGTGAAGGCAAGAATCCAGCTTCGTATGAAGTAGTTACTCAACCTGATGGGACTATAAATGAATATATTAACGATAATCATTATATGTTGGAACAGACAAATGGTAAGGAAGACAGGGTAACAAAAGTTGGTCCTCGAAATCCAGAGATGGAGCCTAGAACATCTTTTGTATCTACCGCATCAGACGGAAACCCATCTTATTACTTGCCTGTCGATCCAGCTTGGTCAAGGAATGGACAAGATATCGTCAGCCCCTTACGTAACTTGGGATTTATGGTTGTTGACTTAAATTTGTGGTCATTTAAAGGCGAAGATATATTATTAGGTCGTAAAGCCAAACTCATTGAAGGAAAATTGCCTTCATATCAAAGGCAGAAGGGGAGTTCTGTCTCGTATAAAATATGGGTAGATGATGAGACAGGTATGTTATTTAAAAAACAATTTTATGATAAGAATGGGAATATTGTTGAAACTTTTGAAGTTACTTCAATAGAAATTAATCCTATACTGGATAACAGTATCTTTGAAATTCCTGATGAAAAATTGAAAGAAATTGATCAAACCGGTAAACATATGATGACGACTAGTCCACATATGATGACTGGAGATTTCCCTGTACCTGATTCAATAAATGAGAAGTGGGAAGAGGCTAAAAGTAATCGACAGCAGACAACAACTATTCCATTTAATGATGATTGGTACATTATTCCGAAAGAAGGTTATCTCGTTAATTACATTAAAGTGAATGGACATACAGGAACAATCGTCATGTCACCTACAACCAAGGGGTTAGTTCCAGCAGTAGCGAAAAACTATAAACTAAATGAAATGAAAATAGAATATGAAAAATAGAACAATAGTTTTTCTACTATTAAACTAACGAGGAACGAGAGCTCTATAAATACTAGGAAACGGTAGCCAGTTAGTTGATCGGCTACCGTTTTCTCACCTAAACGGGCAGTAATGTAGAAAGTAATACGGAACCTGTTGTGGATTTTAGCGTATTCATCACTAAGATTTCTGGGATTTGTTAACCTTGTTTGTCGTGGAGGTGGGGATCATTTATCGCTATTTTTTCTATGCGTGTATTGCCGCCGTTTTTGTATTGTTTATTGGAGTTGGACGTGAAGCCCAAGAATTTAAGATTGCGAATATATTTCAATTTATCATTTCGGTTTTTATTCTAATCTTTATAGATTGGGTGTTTCGTTTCCTAAGTCAAAAATTCAAATAATTAAATGCTTTTTGGATATTCATTGAGCATTTTTTTGTTTAACATTAGGATAAAGGTGCGAAAGTTTTTACTTTATTTATCTGCAACTTGTTGAGCTAACGGGCAGTAGAGTGTGGTGGAAGTTTGTGTTAGAACTACGGCTTTTTTGAGATGATTGCTTGATCAATGCAGTTGCATTAGAAGGCTGTCTAGTCGTTATGATGATGTTATGTAAGTTTGAGGTGGGGGCTGGTTTCCACCATTTTTTTGTTTATCATTTTTTGGATATGCCATAGGGACTACCAGACCTATTATGAGTAAAATATGAAGCGATACGACAACATGTAACTTCCAACATATGGTATAATGTGGTGACAATTATACGTCGATGAAGAAGATTTTATTTGGGGTGAATTGGTTGAAGTTAATCTTTTTAGATATTGACGGAGTTTTGGTTACAACAAATTCATTAATACCAAGTGATAAGTATTTTGGTCATACTTTCGACCAAAACTGTGTTCAATATTTAAAAGAGATTCTTAAGGTTACTGGAGCAAAAATAGTTATATCTTCTTCATGGAGAGAAGGCAGAACCTTGGCACAATTACAGTCTATGTTTAAAGCAAATGGCATAGAAAATTGCATAATAGATGTAACACCTTCTTTTGACAATGAAACAATTAGAGGAATCGAAATAAAAGCATTCTTAGATGTTTGTAAAGATGTTGAGTTTTTTGTCATTATTGATGATGAAGAGAAAATGGGTGACCTAGAGCCATTCCTTGTGGAAACTGAGTTTGGAACAGGAATAACTGAAAGCGTTAAAGACCAAGTAATAAGTAAGTTAATGAAAAAGCCTAATTGAATAAAGGCAGGTTATTAAATGAATTACACATGTCTAGTTTGCGGTTTTGATAAATTAGTCAACCCACCATATGATGAAAAAGGTAATGAGTCATACGATATTTGCTCTTGTTGTGGCTTTGAATATGGTGTAGATGATTTTAATTATGGACTCGTAAATGCTTTTGAAAAATACAGAAGGGATTGGATTAATAAAGGTACAGTGTGGTTTTATTCATCACTCCAACCAGTAAATTGGAATTTAGATAAACAATTAATAAATATCTCTACAATCAATCCAATATATATGCCATTTTACCTTCGTGATAAGGTGTAACATCGCTTTAAAAAGCAATTTTAGCTTGAAGGAGGAAAAGGATTTGAATCCACGCGCTAATACTTTAGGAATCGTTGCTCGTAACAAACAAATACTTGTCGAAGAACAATCAGGAAAACATTCAAAAGGAAATGGCTTTTACTACAGACCAATAGGTGGAACAATCGAACTTGGGGAACACTCGAAAGATACTCTTGTTAGAGAATTTCACGAAGAACTAGGTGTCGAAATAACAATTAAATGTCACGTCAAATGTATAGAAAACATTTTTAAAATCGATGAGAATATAGGGCATGAAATAACTCAAATATATCTCGTTGAATTTAATGAGCCAAATCTATACGAGGTAGAATACTTCAAGGTTATTGAAGGTAATAAGATTACATACGCTAAATGGATATCAGTTAATGATTTTGAACGTGGACATAAGATTTTATATCCTAATGGCTTAACTGAATTGCTTAAAGACATTACATAAAACATGGGTTTAATCATAGTAGTCGATTGGAGGGTATCAATTGGACAAAGAACAAATCCCTGATGAAGTTTCTTTATCAAGGAGAAATGAAATGGAAAGTGTATGGGATATAAGTAGACGATATTGGTATCCGTTAAACGAATGTAAAAGAAGCGACCTAATTGCTTTTAATGCTGATTATATTGAGGATGATAAGATTAAGCATGAATGTATACTAACCATCTTAAATGAACATGGAGTAGACCAGATATATGAATTTCTTGAAACAGGTCAGTCGTATAGAATACAGATATCAGACTTGCATCCTTTCTATGGTTACTATGATGCTATAGGGGGAGAAGGCTATTGGTGTTCAGATAAAATGGACTGGATAATTTATGCTTCCCATGAAGGTACAATAACTTTTGGTGGAGATTGGCTGGTTAGCAAATTAAAGTCCGTCTGGATTGATTGGAGAAACCATGTAGATTGGGATTCTAAGAACTAATAAAAGAGAAGTTCTTATCAAAGAAACCACTCCATTGTTAGTAGTGGCTTTGTCTTTATATACTAAACTAAATCTTATGGTCAAACGATACTCTGTGGTTAGATACAGTGTGGTGAACCGATCACAGGCAGAAAAAAGGAGCATTACGCTAACGAATAACTATAGTTGAGAGGCTTGCTTCGCAGCAACTCCTCTTTTGTTTAGTGAAATAACGGACAGTAAAGCGCAATAAAATCCTTGATTTCCTTATATTTTCCAGCTTATAATATAGTAAATATTTGGTATGTGTGACTGGCGAAAACGTAGATCACTACGGGGGAGCGCATATTTCATAAAAGCCGTTCGCCTGGGCAAAGTATTTGGTCAAATGACCGAATACTTTTCTATTTTAAGGGGGAATTGCATTGGTTAATTTTTCAGATCGAAAGCCCAGTAAAGGTAAACTTAATAGCCAATGGATTGATATTAGAAAAGCTCTAATTGAAGACTTAGACGAGGTGCAGAAATTATATGTAGAAGCAGCTAAATGGATTCGCTCCTCGCAAGGTATCGTTCAGTGGAACGAAGATACGTTTACGATGAATTATTTGGAGCAATTTATTCGTGAGAAAGATGTATTTGTCGCATACCTGGATGGTGAGCTTGTGGGCTGTTTCTCTGTACAGTGGAAGTACGAAGAAATATGGGGAGAATTATTTCATGATAATGCTGGTTACATTCACAGGTTAGTTGTTTTGCGGAAGTATAAGGGACAGGGCATCGGAAGCCATTTCCTTACTTGGGCGGAAGACTATATAAAGAACGAAGGAAAAAAATGGTTAAGATTAGACTGCATGGCGGATAACCCAGTGTTAAATCAATACTACCTTAGTCAAGGATTGGTTTTCCAGGGGAGATACAACGGTCATGGGTGGAGCGCAAATTTATACGAGCGTGAAATTACAGATTAGTTGAAAAAGTGGGTAAAGGTATTCCTTTTTGAAATTTCTATGCTAACGGGGAACGATAGCGCGATAATCAGAGAGCAGATTACCACGCGGCATCTACTCTCTTGTTTCGTTGAAATAATAGATGCTCAGCCAAAGAGGAGGGAACCTATGGAAACGGTGAAGATTGAAGAATATAACGATGAATGGCCATTTTATTACCAAGAAGAGAAAAGAAAAATTGAGGATGTTATGACTGATAAAGCAATTGCTATTGAACATATTGGCAGTACATCTGTTCAGGGTCTAGGAGCAAAACCGATTATCGACTTCATGGTCGGAGTAAAGGATTTAAAAGAAGTTGAATCATTTATTGAACCCCTTGCAGGGATAGGATATGAGCATGTTTTTCATAAGGAATTCCCTAACAGAAGGTTCTTTAGAAGAGGTCAATGGAGAGCAGGAACGCATCATTTGCATATTTACGTTTATGGAAGTGAAGAATGGAATAACAATATTCTATTCAGAGATTATTTAAAAACCCATCCTGAAACGCTTAAGCAATACAATCAATTAAAAAAAGAACTTGCAGAAAAGTATCCTCATGACAGGGTTGCTTATACCAATGCCAAGCATCCATTTATTATTGATGTAATTCAAAAGGCAAATTTGATCGAGAAAAATAACCTCCGTTGATTACGCTAAGGGGTAACGATAGTTACATACCGAAAGGGCTGCCGCGTGGCAGTCCTTCGTTCCGTTAACTGGCATTTCGTCCCTTTAAAACCCATTCAACTAATAGATTTAATCGCTCCTCAGAAAAGTCCGAAATTTGAAAATTATACTCTTCGCACGATCCATCTTCCTGTTTTAAATCTTTTTTTGTAGTCTGATTCTCATTCAAAATTTTATCGATATGCATAAGTGATCATTTCCTTCCCAATTACTTTATGTTAATAATTGTTTGCAAGGAAAGAGACGTAAAAAAGACCATCTCTCTCAATGAAAGAAGGTCGGTTGCACTATTCGCTCCACCAGGTCAAAGTGCCCATATAAAGACTTGGTTTCATAGCTCCCTAATATAATTCTAATGACTCAAATTATACATCCATATTCATCGTTTAGTAAAGAACCCAACACTCATTGGAGTACAATTAAAAATTGATATTAATTATCATTACTTCAAATTTGTTCATAGCGTCAGTGGTTAGTGATTTTTTTCAATTTAAATTAGCGTGTATGAAGAACATTGATAAATCAAGGTTTTTCGGATAACTATCAAGGAATTCTTGATAGGAGAAAACAGTACTGTTATAATCCATCTTCGTCAACTTTATTCATATCACGCATCTATAGATGTGGCACTGAAGTAAAGGACAGGTTACTTTGGTAGGCGTCCGGGTGTACGAGACATCGTTCCTGATGACAGGGCATCGTTGAGGGGCGATATTTACATTAAATAGAATATATAATTAACAAAATAGACTGATTAAAGGAGAAGAGAGCATCATGGTACATTCCTACGAAATACCGCCATTGTTGGGTGAGATCATGGCATGGGAGAAGGAGATCAAGCAGAAAGTTCCTTACTTGGAGACACCGACAGGCTATTTTCTGCAATTTGACCCGAGTGACAACGGCGGGTACAGAAGTTCTCCAACTGACGCGATTATGTTCGCACGTACAGGAATGGGCGGCATTCATTTTTCCTTCCTGACGGATTTCGGTTCCGTGACTGATTTAAGTTTGGCGCCGATCATTCGCGTTGACCCTATGAATTTTGGCAATTGCACGAAATTAGTCGCCAACAATATAAGAGATTTTTTCGTACTTCATTTTTCTGAACATGAAGGGCTTTTGCTGAACGATTTTGAATCCGAGGAACATTACCTGTCCTATTTGAGAGACCAGGAGGATGAAGATGAGGACAACGAGGAAGAGAGCGAGATTTCGACAGGAAGAAGTGGCAACGGCAGAAGATCGAGGTGCGTGACTTGGCTATGCAGTGCTTCGGCTTTCAGTGCATCCCTGAGGGATATGCCTACATGCAAGAGGTACGGCGAGCACGCTGGAACGAACTGATCCTGCCCACATCTGATGGATTGGGAGTCACGGCACGGGGCACATCAGTTGATGGCCTGAATAGACCGGCTCATCACCCGTGGCATATGAAGGAAATACCGGGCTGCAATGTAGAACAATTAAAGGCGTATATTGCTAGCACGGAGAAAGCAGGGTTATTTGGCTTTATCCGTGACTGTCAGGTCCAAGCAGTGGATGATTACGAAGTTATCCGGGCGATCTGCGATCAACTTATTTTGCTCGGTTTGCCTCTAGAAGCCGAAAGGCTGGCTTACTGTATGGACATATAATCGTGGTACCGTGGTTTAACTGGTTAGATGTACTTTTAATATAAAGCTGGAACGAGAGCTTAATAAACGATAGTGCAGGAGCGTGCCGCGATGCAGCTCCTTTTTCATTGAGGGACGGGCAGTAGAGCATGATTGTGAAAGGGAAATTTATGGAAATTTATGGATCAAGAGAACTTCAAATGATATCTTTAGAATAGCTTGATAAACGAACTCCGCAGATGCACTAGTTAGGCGGAATATCCTAAACCATGGAAGGAGAAATACATGACTCAATTCCCTATATTAGAAACAGAAAGATTTGTACTTAGACAGATTAAACAAGATGATTCAAAAGAAATATTCCAATATTTCTCTATGGATGAAGTTACGAAATTTTATGATTTGGAGAGTCTTACGAATATCGAACAAGCAGAAGAACTAATTCGCAGATGGAATCAGAGATTTGAAAATAATCAAGGAATTCGCTGGGGGATCACTTTGCGGTCGGAAAGCAGAGTAATTGGAACATGTGGATTTCATGGTTGGGCAAAAAATCATTGTAAAATTGAAATTGGATATGAACTATCACCAGAATATTGGCGGCAAGGTTTTATGACTGAGGTGATTCCGAGAATAAATGAATTCGGATTTAACAATCTTGGATTAAACCGAATTGAAGCATTTGTAGAACCAGAAAATATGGGATCAAGAAAGGTACTTGAGAAAGTTGGGTTTAGAGAAGAAGGGATATTGAAGGAACATTTTTATTGGAGGAAGCGGTTTGTTGATACTGTCATATATGCATTACTTAAGAAAGACTATGAAGTGCGTTAAGTAGTAGGATTAAAAGTAACATGCTCCCAAGATCATTCCGCTAACGGGGAACGATAGCGCAACAACTCGCCATGCAGCATCTGCTTCTGGTTTCGTTAAAGTAACGGGTATCATGTGGAAACAATTCAAATTTTGTTTCGTCTTGATCAAAAGAAAGAGAAAAAGTCAACGGAGTTGAAAAGCGTGAATGCATATATGATGACTGATATAACTAATTTAATGCTTATCCATATAAAACGTGGAATGCGTATAATATTACTTTTTCTGCTGTTAGGTTTAAACACTGCTGAACCCGTTTATGCGACAAGTTGGGCCGATTTACCTGCCGATGATGTTATCTCAAAGGCGTCTATCGTGGTGGAAGGCACGTACGATTTTTCCAAGAGACGCGGCGAACCTAAGATGATGTGGGTAGGTTACGACTTCAAAGTGAGCAAAGTCTACCGAGGGGACGTTGCGACTAGTTTGGTGGCAGGGATTGACGGCTTCGATACCGGGTGGGCGGATGAGTATCAACGGGAAAACGGAAAATTTCTGTTGTTACTGGAGAAAGCGGAGCAAGTACGTTACCCGACGCCTATCGCTGGGCCGAACGGGATGGTCCGAATCAAAGACGGAAAAGTACAGCATCATGATGAAAAAGAGCGTGAGGCTTTCCAGGCGTTTATCGACTCTACGGTGCATACAATGCCTAAGCAATCCACTGGGGTGACTAGGGATGCCGGATATCTGTGGTGGATCGCTGCGCCGCTCGTGCTGATTGTACTTCTTTTCTTTCTTATCTACCGTTTCAGGCGTACCCGAAGTTGAGCTAACGAGGAACTATAGTTCAATCACACTATATGACGGCAGCCGGCACACGATCGGCTGCCGTTGTCAGTTGAAGTAACGGGCAGTTTTTTTCAATACTTCATGATAAAATGGATTAGAGGATGGAAGAACAAGTAAATATAAAGGTGATATTATTTTTATGACAAACTCAAGGTTCAAAGATACTGGTGAAAGAGTTTACGACTTTTTATTTAATCATACTCTTATTGAGTGCCCCCATTGTATGAAATGTGGTAAAGGGATAAGAAAGATTGAAGGGAAATTCGGATATATTCTCCAATGTAAACGTTGTGGTGTTTTGAGTGACCCAATGGTTGGCACGTGGGGGATCGGAACTTTTATGGGGCTGAATCTTTGGTTAAGGACTAATTGTTGTAGCAACTTGCTTTGGGCATATAATAAAGAGCATTTAGATTTTATGGATAATTATATCAACTCTTCAATGCGTGAAAGAATCCCCTATAAAAATCAGAGCTTGGCAAGCAGGCTTCCTGATTGGATTAAGAGTGGAAAGAATCGTAATGAACTTTCAAAAGGAATTGCAAAATTACGAAACAAGCTTGAAATTTGCGAATAAACCGAAGAATTTTTTAAGCTAACGCAGAACGATAGCTCCATAATATTGTAATACCAAGGCTTCCGGTTTCGCTCGGTAGCCTATTCCGCTATCGGGCAGTTTAATTGAGGGAGTTTTTGCTCTGGGTGGTATATAATTGAGCTATAGGTGAAGGCAGGTGTGGATTACATGGATTGTAAAACTTATAAAACGAATTATGAAAAATATCAACCGCCGTTGAAACAAGCAGTTTGGCAAACAAAAGAATATGAAGAACATGTTGAGCATTTTCATCAATGCACTCAATGCAGTGAATGGGTAATGGAACAGACTGCATTTCATAAGGGAATAGATGCATCGAAATATTGTTGTGTTGAGATGGCATACCACTTGTCGGCTGGAATAGGTGTGGACCCGTACCAGGATGCCGATGTAATCATAATTCATTATAAGAAATATGATGAGTATGGCATACCGATAAAAGATGGAGGCACTTCATTTATCTCAATCAGCAATTGTCCTTGGTGTGGGACGTTACTTCCTTCTTCAAAGAGGGATTTGTGGTGGGATACACTTCAACGATTAGGTTATGAAGAAACCTCCGAACAAGAGATTCCTAAAGAATTTGAGACGGATGAATGGTGGCTTAAACTAAAGTCTGACTAAACTAACGAAGAACGATAGCTCAATAAACATCAGGAGAAGGCTGCCGAAATCAATAGATCGGCAGCCTTCTCACGGGCAGTTATCGGCAACAAGTATATGTATATATTAGCGTTATAGCATATAGATATAATTATAGGAGGTGGGTTATTGAAGAAAGTGGCATTATATATAAGCGCAGTAATTGTAGTGTTCATTTCTTGGTTTGCTTCTCGTTATTCCTTCCATATGGTGACGAATGGTGGTCAATTTATAAAATCGAGCAGATTCATTTTGATGTTTCGATTGCTAAGATATCATGGTTAAAAATTGTGATATTTGGAATAGTTAGTGTCGTTTTAGGATTTATTTGCTTCAAAAATCGTAAACAATAAAATTGGACAAGAAATCCGTTCAACTAACGGTGAACGAGAGCTGAATAAACAATAAAACTAGGCTGCCGTGGAAATTGATCGGCAGCCTTTTGTGCTAACGAGAAGCATAGAGAAATAAACATTCAAATTAATTCGAAAATGGGATGCGGCAAGATGATTTTAATGGTAAAATATGGCTATTAGATGAATATAAGAATGATTTCCTTTGAGGTGAATCCTTTATGGTTAACCAAAATGATTGGCGACTTATGGGGCAGGAAGATTATTTGTTAGGGGCAACTCTGTTTTGGCAGGAGTATAAACCTTATTCTTCGTCCTGGGATCATGACCATTGTGTATTTTGTTTCGGTAAATTTAAGGATGGCGATAAAGGATATAGCACTGCCGACAAAAATCATTGGATATGTCTTGAATGCTTCGATGATTTCAAGGGAAAATTTCAATGGCAGGTTGGAGATTAATTTAAATATCAAACATATACCTGTAAACAGATGGGATTTTGCAGTAGTGAGACTAACAGTATGGGAGTGATGAAATGAAAGGCCTTCAGCTAAGTAAACAATTCTTCTTTGAGGTCGGGCTGCCAAGAATCAAACATGAATTACCAGAGATTATGCCCTACCTAGCTGCAGGATTAGGCGGGGGCTCTGAGTGTCATGAAAATGATGATGAGATTTCCCGTGATCACGGGTGGGGACCAGGCTTTGGAGTTTGGTTACAAAAAGATAAGAAGGAACGATTCGAAACGGAGTTAAGAGCAGTCTTAGATCGACTCCCTAAACAATTTATGGGATACGAGTGGGCTGAAGAAAAGGATGCCAAGTATGCTTGTGTCATTCTAAATATTGATGATTTTATCATTGCTAAAGTTGGAATTTCAGATGCACCTTCAAATGAGTTTGAATGGCTAAACATCGCTGAAGAGCGACTGTTTGAAATAACACATTGCCGCATCTTTTATGACGCACCTGGTGACACTACTCGCAGATTTAATTCTTTTAAACAGTATTATTCTGAGGATGTTTGGAAAAAACGCCTGTCACATCATATCTATGAACTTTGGCGATGGAATATACAGTATGTGAAGCGATCTGCAACTCGCGGTGATTTTGTTACTGCTGGGTTACTTTGGGGAAGATTCGCGGAGCATGTGATGAAAGTTGGCTTTCTTTTAAACCGAGAGTACGCACCTTATGAAAAATGGCTATATGTACAGTTTCTAAAGTTACCGCGTTTGGGGCAGGAAATAGGCCAACTAATTTCAAGGGGAATCTTTCACCCATCAGAAATTGTTAACATAACAGAACAACTCGAAGCTATTTTAATAAATGATTTGAAAAGAATCGGATTTGAGCCACATGATGTATCTGAGGCTGCTTACCCTAGAGAAACAATTAAATTATTGGAATTCTGGAAAGGGATCGTGGATTCAATAAAGAACCCAGAAATCAGACAATTTTCATTCAACTAACGGGAGAACTTTAGTACAATAAGCATGGTGCAGATCCTCGGCAGTTGACCCAATATGAAATAATAAAGTGTTTAACTATTGTTGAAAAAAAGCGGAGGAAGTGAGGAGTGTGCAGGTCTTTGATACACGTCAAATTAATAATTTATTGACGGGGATTGGCCTAGCTTGTGAACTTGAGGCTACCTCTGAAATGAATCGTGCTTTCGTAAAAGTACAAGTTATAAATAAACAGAAATTCTTAAATAAGATTGAGCCTAACTCGGCTAGATTTTATTTGAGAAAATATGAGGTGGCTTCAAAATATCTAGATAATGATTGGGATGTTACGGATGACGAACTATTCGACTCTGTTCATGAGGTAGACATTATCGGAATCAAAAATCTTGAGATACAACTCGGTAAGTATTTAGATGATTTCAGAAGATTGGTAAGCGAGTGGAAATGTGACAATCCATTATAAAATTAGAAACGACGTTACGCTCTAACGGAGAACTATAGTTCAATGATGGCACGACGGCAGCCACAGAAACGATCGGCTGCCGTCGTTGCGCTAACGGGCAGCATTCCTATTATGTAGAAATACGAGGTTTGAAAAACAAAAAGACTCCTTGGTATGATGTTCATGGGTCCTAGATGCTGGCCAGCGAACGGTTCCAAAAACATTACCAAGGAGACTACAAGATGCATTCTACTCAAAATGAAAGAATTAATCAAATTACTTCTTCTACACTAATTGTCGGTGTCGACATTGCAAAATTCAAGCATGTGGCGCGTGCACAAGACTCCCGCGGAGTCGAGTTCGGCAAGCCAATCACATTTGAAAATAACCGAGAAGGATTTGAGTTATTCGTTAGTTGGTTTCAAAAGATCTCGTCGGAACAAGGCTTTCAGGAGGTCATCGTTGGCATGGAGCCGACCGGTCACTACTGGCTGAACCTAGCTCATTTTCTACGAGATATACAAGTTACGTATGGTGTGGTAAATCCACTTCACGTGAAGAAAAGCAAAGAACTAGACGACAATTCTCCAACGAAGAATGACATCAAGGACGCCAAAGTCATTGCACAGCTGGTCAAAGACGGGAGATACGCCATACCAAGCCTACCGCAGGGCATTTATGCCGAACTGCGGGAAGCGATGAAAATTCGCGAACACCTGACGACTGACCTATGTGTTGTGCAAGCACGTATCCATAACTGGCTAGATCGCTATTTTCCAGAGTTTCTGACGGTATTTAAGGATTGGGAGTGCAAGTCTGCCATCCAGATGCTGAGCCTTATTTACTGCCTCACGAGCTTGTTCACGTCCCGGATGAAGCCTTGCTGCAGCACCTGAGAGCAGCTGCAAAGCGAGGGCTTGGTCTAGGTCGGATTAAGAATCTAAAGGAGGCAGCGAGCCGTTCTGTAGGCATACGAAACGGTTCGGAGTTAGCTAAGATGGAGCTGAAGTTACTGCTGACTCAGTACGAATGGTTTCAGAGCAGGTTCGAAGAATTGGAGTTCAAATTGGATGAACTGCTTGTGCAGATTCCACATGTAAAGCAATTATTAGCCATAAAAGGGATTGGTAGGGACACCATTGCAGGATTTCTTGCTGAGGTAGGTGACATAAGTCAATACCGTCATCCAAAGCAGATTACGAAACTTGCTGGATTGAATTTGAAAACAAATTCCTCAGGAAAACACATCGGACAAACCAAGATAACCAAGAGAGGCCGGAAACGCCTTCGTGCCTTGCTCTTTAGAGTAATGATGCCGTTGGTCGCTAAAAATGCAGCCTTCCGAGCCTTACACGAGTATTACACTAAACGTCTTGTGAATCCATTGAAGAAGATGCAGTCCCTCATCGCGTTATGTAACAAACTCATACGTATCTTTTTCGGCATATTGAAAAAGGGACATGAGTTCAGTGAAGAAAAGATGATCCAGGATATTCCTCGATTTATGGAGTTACCGCAAGCAGCTTAATGAACGCTTTTTAGTGATTATGACCGAAGCAAAGCAAGAAAACAAGAAGCATGGATGAGTCAGAACGACGTTAACATACGGACGAAGATCCTGTCGGGCAGCATATCTGACCTCCACCTCATGGACAGGTTGAATGAAGGAATGTGGGAGCGTAGACTCTGTGAGATATGGGAGGGTTCACCGCCATGAGCTCGTGTGGAGATCCAAAGGTGCAACCATACTTTACCGAATTTACCACTTTTTAAAGTGAGTGGTTTTAGGTGGAGACTTTTTTGCGCCTTCGTTAGCCCCATAAATTTCTTCATCTACAATTTAGTTCCATAGTAATGCTATCTATTCAAAAGAACAATCGGTCAAAATCTAAGAAAACGAGAGCATTTTAGAGTTAAGTGATTCTCCATAGAGGGAGTTTAGTGGAAAATGATTCATGTATTCAATCACAGTGAATACATGCTAAAATGGAATCGTTTAGCACTGTAACGGTTAGTTTAGAGGGGAAACAATATGAAAAAACTAATAAAATGGATATTACCATTAGTTCTGGTATCAATAATTACTAGTTGTGATAGGAATGCGGATATTTCAGAAAATACGACTTCACCCAATATGACTGGAAAAATCACCGCTATCGACACCGAAGGAAGAAGGTTTCTAGTCGTTTCACCTGACAAATTCCTAGATCAAGCTAAAAAAATGCCAGATGCCACTTGGTTCAGTATTTTGGACAATGTGGATATAGAGTATAAAGGGAAGACGTTTAAAGCTGAAGATGTAAAAATTGGATCAACAGTTAAGGTGTGGAGCGAAGGTAATATGAAAACGAGTTACCCTGGACAAACAGGTGGTATTCGTTTTGAGATTACTGCCATTGATCCAGGGAAAGGTGACGCTATGGGGAGAGTCACAGGTATAGAGAAAACTGGCGAGGGTTTAAACGAGAACTGGTATGTAAACGTAGATGGGGTAAAATATAGTCTGTTTATATTCACACAAGTATGGAAAAAGGGAAATCTTTTGAATGTTACTAGTATTAAGGTGGGGGATCAAATAAAGATTTGGTTCGCAGGGTATGATTTTGAAGGTTTTGAGAAGTTTGTGACGCAGGTCGTTATCTCCTAATTAAGATAATTATTTATAAGGTGTTGTGTATTAAATTCATTGAAGATTCAACTAACGGAAACGATAGTTTAAAAAAGAGACAGTCTAGAACTTTATTTTCATGTTCCAGGCTTACTGCTCTGTTTATTATTCAGTTTAGTCTAATACTTATTTTACAAGAATTGTCGTTTTATTTTTGCTGGACAAGACAAATACGGTGAAATTCTAAAAATTTTATTACCCTTCGAGTAGTATGGAAAACTATTTGAAGGGTAATTTTTTATGTAAATCATCACTGGAACAAAAATGGAAATAAAAAATGTATTTATAAAAAACATGTCGTAATTTGTAAAAAAGTGTATAATTCAATGAGGGCAAATTTTCCAAATAGAAGTTAATTGAGGAGGACTTTTTAATTATGAGTAAACTTAAAAACTTTAAACTAATAACAAGTGGATTTGTATTGGGAGCAGTTTTATTTGGTGGGGTTTCTTATGCGGCATCAGGAGCAGTAAACTTGGAAGCTTATTTCGGGGTCAAAATCATGCAGAATGGCATTGACAAAACACCAACGAACAAGCCCTTTATTGTTGATGGAAGTACATACGTACCGTTACGAGCAGCAGCTGAGCTCCTTGGCGTACCTATCGATTGGGATGGAGAGAATGGGGCTGTAATAATTGGGGAAAAGGTAACTGGAACCCCTCTGAGTGCACCTAACAAAGTGTCTGTAAGCGATGATGATAAGGTGAGCATAAGCTTAGTTAAACCAACGATCACAAGCAATCAACCAATGGTTATTAACGGGAAAAAATATGGTCAAACAGGTTTCGCCTTAGTTAGTGAGCAACACCTAGGAACATGGAAATCAACAGTAATGCATTTCAACTTAAATAACCAGTATAAAAATCTAGTACTTTCTGTGGGATTTGATGATGAGAGTCTGGATAAATCTGCTTCTCGTAGTATCACGTTTAAGAATCAAGATGGAAAAGTGCTTCAAGAAGTAGCAATTGGTAAAGGTACTGTACAAGAAAAAATAGAAATTAACGTTACAGGAGTTACAAAATTAGTGGTTGAGGTTGATGGAACCGGTTCTATTTTATCATCTAATGTTGATTTTATTAATCCTGTACTGATGCAATAAAAACAAAATAAGAAGAAGGATAGCCCTCGGTTTTTCTTCTTCTTATTTTGTTTCAATATTAATATTTCTGGTACAGCATTGAAAGTTGTGATGTTTACGCTTTAAGGAGATTCTAGGTGAAAAAAGTGCGGTTATTCTAACGGATAACAAAAAGAGGAGCTTACCTCGCGGCAGCTCCTCTTTTTGTTCATTCAAGTAACGGGCAGGATAACGCAACTTATGATGAGATTTATGCGTCTTATTAATGGGATAAACTGTAAATTATGAGGGCTCTTATGAAAAAATGAGTATACGTTATTTTAGTAATAATGACCTTTATGTTTTCATCGGGTGAATCAGTTTCTCCAAAAATATTGAGGAGGAGTGTAAGATAAAAATGGTTGTAAATAAAAAGGCAGCTGCGGTTATTATCGCCATCATCATGGTAAGCGGATTAGGTTGGATTGGCTTTCGATTGGCAAACGAAAGCAAGGGCTCAGTTTCACAAGGCACAACTCAGCAAAGCACTGCTGAACCCAATGATAGTTTTTCAATGAAACCTATACCCTCGGTTGTTGATGGGATAATCGAAGAGGACATTCAATCTATTCGTATCTTTGAAGGATCTATGTCCGATTATACGGCCAAAGAGACCCCTTTCTTTTCAAAGCCTGATGTAGGCATCATGTTTTTTTCGAAAACGATGATGCCTTTGACGCCAGAGGTCATATCCGAACTTCCTAATAGAATCAAGATCATTTCTAAGAATATAAAAAAGGAAGTTCGTTTTTCAGTCGATCCGATAAAATCCGGAGATTCCAACGTAGTTCCGTTGTTGCTGCAATTGATTGATGCTCCTAAAGAGGATCTCCTTATCCATTTCGTTTCTATGGACGGACAAAAAGAGAAAATCGTTACCCTATTTTATACCGAACCGTTCAATTATACAGTTACATCTGAAGATGATCCGGAAATTGCGAAATACGACGCATATTTAGAACAAGGGATGAACACAGTTCGCCATTTACAGCCAGGCAAGTTATATAAGTATCGATTCCAATTTACGCACGATGTGAATCGGGAGAGTGTTCAACACAAGTTGACAGAATACCTCAAAAACAATGCTTTTCAGGGAGTAAGTTTGGACTGGGAGAATGATAGGAGTTTTATTCTTTCTATAGATTTCAGGCATGAGGCAAATGCAGCTCCTGTTGCATTGAGTTTTAACGGCGTTCGCAACACAGCAGGATATACGCTCTCAACCGGTAAACAACATCGTTTTCAACCTGCACCTGCCCAGGCGCTTTATAGAATCAACCTTGCAACTTCAAAGAAGGATAGCTTGTTTGCCTCCTCTATTCATTATAATGAAATTGATGTATCCCCCAATGGGAAGTATGGATTGGCAGCAGAAGTGGGAGATAATGAAATGCATTCGATTTACGCCTATTCTGTAATCGATTTGAATGGAAAAATATTAAAATCATTCGGTATGGACGAGATTCGTCTTGCCAAATGGTCCCCAAATGGCAATGCACTGATCTATTTGCAAAAAAACAATGTGATGCTTTATGACCTCCCTAGCGGTAATACCAAGGTCATTTGGGCAGCTCCAAATCAAGAAAAAAATGCTAGAATCGTCTCCTTAGACAATGATCCTACATCAGAAACGACAGTGATCGGTTGGGGTAAGCACGACGATAATGGCAGATTCACCTATGATCTTTACGTTTTATCAGATTATAGTGACAGCCAACCAAGGAAAATCCAATCCGCGGGCAGCTTTTCTTGTAACGAAGGACCCTGCATTGCCCCTGGTTATCGGATCGTCAAAAAAGACGAAATGTATTACGAAGTTTATGGCGATCAGGAAAACACTCCTAAATGGTCTGCTTACAAAATAGATTTGTCCAGTGGGGAGAAGAAGGAAGAGGACCTAAAACATCTGATTTCGGATGACGATAATAAGCGTATCTTTGAATTATCGAATGGGAAATCGTTATGGATTCAAAAACTACCTGTGAATGGTAAGGAGCAATGGATTCGTTCCGATCCGTTCACAGGCAAACAAACTCCACTCATGGAAACCTCTCTCGGATTATTTAAAGAGTGGATGTCTCTGTATGAAATCGGGGAAGACAAATACTTGATCCATCTTCCTGATCAGAATTGGAAAATCATTGATACAAGAAACAACAAAGTGTCAGAATATGTATTGATTCCAAAGGAAGTCAATCAAGTTCACAAATTAGGGACACAACTATATTTTTTTAGCAACGAAGAGTCATAACTAACCAATTGTAAACAATGGTCAAGTAAATGAAATGATGCAGGAAGTTCAAAAAATCGAGGGCGGCGGACCGAAATGTCAAACAATATTAACCATTTAAGAGTATTTATAAAAAAGATACCCTCCGTGATTTTTCTTTGCCTAGTCTTAACAGCTTGTACCGCTCCAAAACAATCACAAACACCCACCATAAATATAATGCCATCCGCACAACCTGAACCCACAAAAGAAAACACTGTCATTAAGCCTGAGAAAGTAAAAATCGTTCCAGTAGAGTATATGCCTGTAACATTACCTACTATTAGACTATCACCCCTTGGTACGAACGTGGTCAATAAGAAGCTTAAAGAAGTAAAACTACAAGATGCTTCGGTTGTTCTATATAGCAAAGAGAGTGGCGAATCTCAAAACATCTACGCTGGTATTAAAACTGGAGACAAGATTTACGAAATCGAGGGCATCATTGGATATGGAAATCCCGAGGAGACTGAAATTTCTCAAAATTATTTCAACGGCATTTCACTCATTAAAATCCGTGGATCAGAAGGAGCATCCGCCCCAATTACCCACTACATTAAAATTGAAAATGGCTTCCCTATATCATTTATTCAAATGGAAAAATACTGCCAAGAATATGATATCGATAGTGATGGTAAAAAAGAATTGATCACATCCGCTGGAGGAACGATTCCAGAAACTGAAATAATAAAAGTAAACGGCAATAAATTTGAAAGCGTAAATCTTAATCAGGTCATGAATGGTGTAGTGACTTTTGATAATAAGCATCTAGAATTTATTGTATACCAACCCAACAAAAATCCTGAATTTTATAAAATGACCTCTAGAGGAATGGAATATGTGAGCGAGCAGTCGTAACAGATACGATAGTTTAGCGAACTTCACGAATACGTGAAGTTCGTAAATAAGACGTAGGTGAAACCACCAGATGTATGAAACGATGGGATGAGAGAACCCTATGTGCTCCCCCTGCTTTTGCACCCACCTCCCTGTAGATAAATAAAAATGACACTTTCTTTCCAGACAAGGGGAGTATTAGACCGGGAAAATAAGTATTAGACTGGATATGGGCGTTAAGCTAACGGGCAGGATAGTTACAATATATGGTACTATTGCGATAGCAAAAATGGGAAATTGAGCATTCATTGAGGGGGACAGGAATGGCAACCACAGTAGGGCTTATCCGGCACGGTGTGACTGAATTGAATAGTCTTGGTAAGGCTCAAGGAATATCCGATATACCTCTAAGCGAAGAAGGAACAAAGCAAGATATTGCATTAGCTAATAATTTAACATTACTGATAAAATGGAAAGAGAGATACTATACGGTTTGAAGTAAATTAATAAGGTGCAATATGGGAGCAGATATTTTTTTCTGCTCCCATATTGCAATTGAAAACATTGTAAGCTCTATTATCGTCTATTTATATGATTATACATTTGTAGGAGGGATAAGATGAGGATCTACAGGGTAGTCATAATCAAATTGATGTGTTTGATCATCGCTGGATGCACTCAAAATGGAGAAGAGTTAAAAAAAACTGAACCAGATACTTATCAAAATTTACTAAGTGAAAGTTCTGACCCTAACAAAAATAAACTAAAGGAAAGTAATCCGACACCGAAAAATAACGATATAAAAGATGTTATACCTTCGTGTGAAGAAATTCATAAACCACAGATGCCTAATTCTATAAGCGGGAACTTAATTCGAGCATCCGAGGTTAAAGTAGGTGATAAAATCATGGGAGTTACGATACGCTCAATTAATAGATCAATTCCAGGTTATTCTACAGAGAATATGGTGGAAATACAATTTTGTGGAAATCTAGAGGTTGCCGGTAAATTTACTTATTATGCAAATCATGAATACTTCTCCAACAAAATCGCTTTCACCCCAGATCAAAGTTCTATTGACAATATTCCGACTTTGGAAATCGGCACATATGGGAAGCAACCCATTCTAATTCAAGACCCTTCGAATGTAATAAAGGAATCCCTTGGAAATCCAGAAATTAGTGGATCAGCGTCCTTTAAAATTTCTGATTTAACCATTCGTAATGCAGAAGGAACTGAGATATGGAATACGGCAAAGCTTGAGTCTATCTCTAATGTTCATAAATATGCAGTTGCTTTGCTTTCAGACGGAACTGAATTGTATGAAAATCAACCTCCCTTTACATGGTATGGTCATCAAATCCAGGTAATCAATAATGGAACTGGAATAAAGCAAGAATCCCTAATACAAGAACAAATTGAATCGCAGATTAAAATGGGCACGACGGAGGAAGAAATAGACATAATAACAGAAGAGAAAATAAAAATAACGTCTGATTCCGAATATATATTTACGATGGTTAACCATCAACAGAAAGAAAAGTTAATTTTACTTTTACGTAAGAATCATCCTACTGAAAAAAATATTAAAATGATCTATTCTATTGTTATATTGACAGATAGGCCGGAGCAAATAAAAAAAGAATTAGTTAAATTAGCAGATAATTGGAAACCCTCTTCTCGATAATATAGGACTGTAGCAGTCTTGGACTATTATTTTGGGTCGTACTAGGTGTTAAAAGAAAATAAAGACTTAGACTAACGATACGTCATTAAGCTAACGGGCAGGTTTGTGGAGAAGGGATAAGCGAATATCTACCGAAATAATCCAGAAAAAACTTCTGATGCAAAGGAGATTCTTGTGATTGAAATACGTTGGGCTTATTTCTGTTGATGAAGGAACGAGAAGGGTCATCTGTTTGACTTTTTTTATAAAAATCTTCGATATTTTATCCAATGTAATTTCAAGTCATAATAAGAGTATCAAGAATAAAGGGGATGATCAATTTGGTTCAGATAAGGACTGTGAAGGAATGTGATGATTTTGAAGCAATCTATAACTTAATTAACGATACTTTTCAACGAATTTCCGGTGATCAAAAGAGCGTATATGGTGTAAACGGAGAAGTATTAAAAAACCAATATTGTAATCCGAGTTCTTCAAACAAAGGTTTTATTGCTGTTAAAGACAATACAATAGTAGCTTTCATGGGAGTTTTTCCTTCAAATGTAACAAAGAATGGATATATTGAATGTGGATTTTTGGATGGTTCTGAGAGCATACTTGAAGAATTATTGCGTAAGTGCATGTCTGTTATTCAGGAAAGAGACGGGGCTAAAATTTATACATTTGCATCTACCAAGTTCGGGCAAGTTAGAAATAAGGGAATTACTTTATGGGAGAAGCTGGGTTTTACTTCAGATGAATATGCATATATCACAACATTACTTGATTTAAGAAAATGGGAAGAACCTGAAGACTTTGACCTAACTGGAATAGAACCCGCCATAGAAATGAATTATGATAATATTAAGCAAATTCTTATTGAAGATGGGGAAGATGCAATGGTTGAATTATTTCAAAACCAATACTCCCCAAGCAAAAATCCAGATCAAGTAATACTTACACTTAGAGATAAAGTATCCAATGAATTTGCTGGTATCGCTTATTATAGAGTTGTCGTATCCAATAGAGGTTCTGAAAATGAATTCTTAGATGCCACTGCTTTCGGACTTCATATTAGACCCAAGTATCATTTGAATCTAGACGAAATAAGAAGATTTCTGAAAGGTTCCCTAATTTCGATGAAACAATTAAATCTATATCATGTTATTACCCGAATCACTTTGAAAAATTTTGATGTATTTGCAGCGATGGTTACCGAGGGATTCCATAATGAAAACTTAGAAGATGCTAATGTAATCCGTCTTTATATAAGTGTATAAAGGGATTATAAATTATGAAAAAGTATGTAAATGCCAAAGAAGTTTTGCCGGAGAGTTTAATTAAAGAAATACAAAAGTATGTAAAAGGACAGCATATCTATATTCCTCAAACTGAACGGAAAGATTGGGGGACATCAACTGGAATTCGGGATGAAATGGAACAGCGAAATGAGGATATAACAAGGAAATACCATGGAGGGTTAACTATAGCGGAACTGGCTACAATATTCAATTTAAGTGAAGAACGAATTAGAGGGATAATTTACGAAAGACAAAGTGATTAGGGTATGGCTGGGGTGCTGTTGACAAAGACAGCACTTTTATTGCGCTCTAGGGGTTAGAGGCAGTCTTTGTCACGCTAACGGAAACGTTACTTAAATAAACTACAAAATGAGGCTGCCGCTGCGAAAACGAGTGGCAGCCTCATTAAGCTATCGGGCAGTATACTTTCAATAAATTCCCACACGGCTAAACAAAGGATTTTCTATTTTCTAACCGAATAGTGATGACAATTACAACTTAGAAGAGGGGCATCATTGCATGAAAGTAAAATCTGGAATAATTTTTTTTGTAATTCTAATTACTCTATCAATATACTTTTTTAATCCAATGAAAAAACAACCATCCCAAACCAATGCGGTACAAGGTTCATCGACCGCAACTAATCAAGAAATAGCTAATGATGTAAAGAACGATTTTGATCTAAAGCTTTATTCGAACAAAGAGACATATAAATCAAACGAACCGATTAAACTATGGGCAAATTTCAGATACAACGGAAATCAAGAAGATGTAATGATCATACACGGGGGAGACTATATAACTTTTAGCATTAAACAGTTGGATGGATGGTTTGAATCATTTGGGGCTGTGACTCAAGATATTCATACTTCTCAAATAAAGAGGGATATTGTTTATCGGAAAGAATACGTAAAATCAGGAGGTTACTCTACTGATGATCCTAATAGAGCTTTTTATGAAAAGTTTTATAAGGAAAAAGATTTACTTCTTCCCAAAGGCACTTATAAAATAACGGCTAATGTTAACTTTAACTTAGGTGATCTAGTAAATGTGGATATAAAGGATAGTAAAGACGTACCAGGCTATGGTATTAAAGAAGGGAAGGATTTTTTTATACAATCTGAATTAACCATCAATGTACTGTATTAAATTTGATGATATTAGTTCCCCAATAATAAAATGTTCATTGCGCTAACGAAGAACAATAGTTGAGGATTAACGGCGGAAACAGCAGTGAAACGTGTGGTCTAAATCCATACGTTTTTCGTTCGATAAAAGTAAATTATATCCATATAAGAAAAGTTTATGAACCTATAAAAAAAGCCCCTTATCAGGGCCGGTGTGACTTGAACTATTTCTTTGCATTAAGTTCTTAATTTGAAGCATTTGCTTGCTGTTAGTAAAACTGTAAAGTAGAAAATTCGACTTCACTCAAGTTGGGGATAGAAAGCGTTTTGAGATGACGATAGATATACAAAGAATATAGCTGTAGACTGGCTAGATTCTCTTTTGGAGGCGAACAAGTGTTGTAATGATCGGGAACATCAACGTGTAAGCGAAGGCAGCCAGATATGTGCCGCAATACACACACGCTTCAGATGCGCAGGTTATTACGGCCACGATCGGCAGCCAACAACGAACTCAGCTATTGCGCTCAGTCTATAATTGTATTTACAATTAACGCAAACATAACTAATAAGCTGACGTCCCATCAAGTCGGAACACCAGCTTATTAGTTATTCTTGAGTTATGTTATACCCACTAGTTTCTATAATCCTTCCACTTCTTTTTCCAATAGGGAGCAGGATTCCTCATTACGAAGTTAAATACTACCATCGCTACAGCATAAATACCTTCGGCAACAAGTAGCCCATTATCTGACACTTTACCTATTAGCATGCCTAATACTAACGCACCCAATAGGCATTGGCCTACCAAAACTCCCAAAGCTTGTCTCCGACTTTCAAGCCGCTTGACCAGAAAAATGTAACTAAGAATTAATGGAGAAAAGATCCCGATCACAAGGCCAAATACGCCGGTCAGTGCAATAATCGCTGGGAAACCAAATAGGAATACTAACATAGCAAATAACTTTAGACCGCCCTTCATCTCACCACACCTCTCGTATCTTAATAAGAATTACGTACACTACTACCACTATAACAACATCATATACAATAATTTATCGGTTAGATTAGTCGTCATATTAATACAGTATTTGGATAATTACTAAACCTTTTGTGAAATATCAAACCCATGATAAAATAAAGGTTATAGGAGGGGATGCTTGTATGTCTCACTGTGACCGGTGTAAAGGAGAAAATATACATATAACTACTTCAACAGAACGTCCATTTAAGAGGGGCACATTAGTTGTTACTGATGTTCCCGTTCAAAAATGTGATTGTGATGAACAGATTTTAATTGGTGATGGCGCATTGGTAGCGGGTTACGCAAGGCATTTGGTCAAGATGAAAATCATTGGTCAAGTCCACGTCTCTTTGAAAGATCTAAAGCAGAATTTTACACTTCAAGATTTCCTGCCAAAAGTAACCACCACTTAGTCTCGAAGGTGTTAGCAGGTTAATACGAAGATGTTATATTCTGAGTTCTACTTCTTGAAGGTGAGAGTAGCAGTAATCAAACAGAACTGCTAACCATAACGTCTCAAGATTCAACTAACGCAGAACTATAGTTGAACAAACGTAATAAGGCTGCCGCGTGCAGCCTTTTGTTAACGGGCCATTTAGTGCAGTTGAACAATAAATTGTAGATGGCAAATAACACACAGTACCAGCCAATTTAGCTTTTGCTGTGTGTTATTCGACTACCGCAAGATATCCTTCAAATCTGGAGGCAATTCATATGTCGTTAAATGGGTGAACTTTATCAATTTAACAGATGGTCCAAAAGATAATTGGTATTCAATTCGATCTTTCCCAACGAGCACATGTTGTCCCACAGTAGGTTCTACTTCAATTATTAATGAAAAATCAAAACCTCGAAAACCAGTGACTCTTTTAGCTTGTATGACATCAATCCGCCACGGCTCAATAATCGGATTGAATTTTAATGACGATTTATAATATTCACTCACATCTTTATAAATATATGGTGTTAAAAATACCATTAGCATATCCTGCAACTTAAGCTGTGTTGAGTCTTGGGTTGGTTTGGTTGCTAATACGGTTTTATTTTGAATAGGAATAATAAGTGTGATGGCTAGAATAAGAGCGATAATTGATTTTCTCATTACTTACACCTCATCTACATGGGATTACCATTACTTTTCCCTGTTGGGTTGTTTTTGATTAATAAGGCTTCTTGCTAAACTAACTGGCAGATTTGCGTAGTCGATCATCAAAAATTTTAATTGTTTTTGGATCGAACAAAGAGGAAAATATTGGAGGGATACAAAATAACTTTAACAACTGGGGGTTACTGATTTGCAGAGAGTAAGCAGAATTATAATGATGCTCTTCATTTCAATATTGACAGTCATATCCATACTGGTTGTCAGTGAGAACTACAAATTAAAAGAACGAGTGGATTCTGTAAAGCATACTTTAACACTTTCTCAAATACAATGGGATCTTGTCCAATTAGAGGGGGCTATAGCTAATCAGATAGAGACTCAGTGGATGCAACCTTCACATGTGAGTGAGAAGGTCGGTGATGTTCTGCAAGATATCATGGTAATTTTGGAAGTAAACTCAGGTATTAGCGTTTTATCTGAACAAGAAAAAGATTATTTGAACAGACTCTATCATAGCCTAAATGATTATCTAAATGATAATATGGTTGAACCGTTGAACGAACTAAGCCAGTCCGAAATAGATAAACTTATTCAATTAAGAAAAGCATTACGAGATGTGGAATGGGGGGTTGGATTTTCGAACTCAGGACATTGGGATTCTTTTATTGAAAAAATAATAAAATTATTACCCCAAATTTGAATATTTGGATTCCGTTAACGGACACGTTAGTGCAACAAACGAACGGCAACCTGTTGAACTGGAGAGAGGATATTTTATTCAATAGAAATTAATTCTTCTATATAATGGTTTCATAAGGTTAAAGGTGGGGATAATTAATGAAAATAGATATAGCAGAAAGACTTAGCTCTTGGGGCGTCAGTCAGATTGACCCAGGGAAATCCTTAAATTTAATTGAACGATATATTGATTCTTTTGTAGATACAAACTCTGCGTATTATAAGAACACTTACTCACAAAATGTCCAAGGCGTATATTTATGGGATACACTAAAAGCGGATTATAAATTGTGTAAACTACAGGGTATTAGTTTTAAAGATGTTAGTAAATCGGTCTACTTCTTTTGGGAGGACGTTGTTCCATGTTTACGATACGATCTCGACATCGCCCATATCTATAATTCAGAGATAGCTACTTTACTCAAACACATACCCAGTTTACCCTCAGATTTATATATTTTTGACGATACATATTCCTGGACATTCATTCGAACTCACTTTGAGTTTAATGAAATTGGCGATAATTGTAAGATAGTTGATCCACTAAAAATCATTGCTTAACTTTTTCATAGGCAAACTGGCAGGATAATACGCTAACGGGACACGTTTGTTGAATAATAACATTAATGAGCAGGTGCTGAGGCGACCTGCTCATTTTATTGAACTTAAGAGCAGTTTAATTGAAATAATCTGTGTAAGAAAGCTATAAAATGGAAACATATTCCTTGTTCGCTTCGTCTGATTTATTAGAACAACAATGGGAGTTGAGGAATTTTGAAAAAGTTTGTTTTAGGTCTAATATGTGGAATTGGTTTAGCTGTGACAACTGGCGTTTATGCCTCAGACACGATTCAAGCGTACTTGTTTCCTGCCAAATTTATATTTAATGGCGAAACCAAAGAGTTGGATACGAAAGAATATGTTGTGTTAAATCATAACGGTCATGCATATGTACCGGTTCGTTTCGTAGCTGAGAATATGGGGGCGTTAGTCAAATATGAGGAAGCCACAAAGACTATTCAAATTAAAGAAACTTCGTTGAGCAAGAAGTTACAGCTAAACAAAGAATTTCTTAGTTCAGTAGCACAAGGAAAGTTCCCCGGAATTGAATTCGGAATAGGGGCTGCAAAAAAGGATGTGTTTGAAACATGGGGAGAACCAGAAAGAACAGAAAAAAGACAAACCCAGTTTGATGCATGGTTTGATTACGATTACTTTTTCTCTGGTCCGAATCAAACCGTAGGAGCAATAGGAGTAAGTGGAGAAACCATCAAATACTCCGTACAGGAAGTCAAAAATGCGTTAGGTCAGCCTGTTTATGACGGACCCAATAATGTGGAAGAGGGCTGGGGATTATCATACAAAGTAGGAGAATATGTTTTGTTCTTTGCTGCCGATAAGAAGGATGGAACCATCAACTATATGACATTTAAGAAACAAAGCGAGAACAATAAAGAAACAGACTACGATTTTTCTACTTGGAATGAGAAGAAGTTATACGATTTTATGAATGAAGTTTTAGAATATACAAATCAAATTGAAATGAAAATCTATCCATCCAGAGAGGAAATTATTACTAAGTATCAAGCTTATTTCACCCCAAAACTAAGTGTGAAAATAGTTGATTCATTATTCGTTAAGACGGACGATGGTTGGAAAGTTCCCGTTGGAGATGGTGGTTACAATTTTACGATCCCTGTGAAAGGGGAATATGAACACAGTGATGTTGTAATTGAAATTCAGGAGAAGTTTATTAGTCTAAAGGCAACTTACGAGATTGGGATGTATTCATTAATTCAATACACTATCCAATTTGATAGTAAACCGATTATTACTGAATGGATAACGCAATGAAGTAAGTTAAATGATTGATTTAAGCATCGCATCGACGGTATGATATTCACATTACTTTTTTTCAGCGGGACCGCAGGCCTAATTCCGCTAACGGAAAACGTTAGTGTAGGAGCTGCCTTGTAGTAATGCAACATGTTTTCATTCATGAGTATTAAAAGTGGTATTCACTCCATACACATAATCAATGAGACTCTGTATGGAAGGATAAAAAAATGAAAATCGTACTTTACGCCATAATCGCAATTATCTTCGTTATAATAGCTTGCAGTAACTCATTTAGCGAATCTGATGCTGTGAAAATTACTTTATTAAAGATTCATGAATTAAACGAACCTCATTTAAATGTGGATTTCCCCAAACGAACTGGATCTAAGACAATGAAGGTTCCGATAGGTGGAATGTACGGAAATAAAACCATTTTAAAGTTAACCACCCATGTTGAAATGATTGATAAACAAACATATGAAGTTACGCTTATCAAAGATTGGAATTACAAGGTGAATGATATAATAGTGCTTAGTTATTGGAAGTTTAGAGTTAATGAAAGTAATGTCATATTGTTAATGAAAGATGATAAGGATGATTTAATGGCGATAATTGGATAATATTAAACTATTTTAGAGGCCATTTTATCACCAATATGATTAAAATAACCGGAAACAACATTGAAGGGGCTGGCTTCGCGGCAGCTCTTCTTTGTGTATTAAAGTAACGGGCAGTATAGCGCAATAACTTGATTATCTGAGTGAATATATAAAAAGGAAATAAGTGGATATTTCTCGAATACATTAATTAACAGTTAATAATGCAGTTCTTCTGAAGCCCGTGAAATTGATGCAACACAAGAAACGGAGATCTAAAATGAAAAAATCGGTTACTTCCATTGTTTTCCTTATAGTAATCCTTACAGGTTGTTTTAACAATAATTCTAACAACCAAGAAATTTCGAAATTAAATGATCAATTACAGCAAAAACAAGAAGAACTTAAAAAACAACAGGAAGCATTAAAAATATATCAAGAAGAAATCTCTAAATATAAAGAGATGGTGAAAACAAAAGATGTTGAAAACCAGATAATTGCCAGAAGAGATTTTAATGATGAAATTCCTGTTGAGATGGAAGTGTATAGGAATACAATAACCTCTTTTTCAAATAATGAGGCTCGTGTTGGTGTATCACTTTCAAAAGCAATGGTAATTGCAAATCACCTACGGATTAATTTTACTTACAAAAAAAATGACATAAATGAATCTGATGACTCTTTCAACCAAAAGCTAATAAATAAGAAAATTGGTTTAAATGAAACAATGAACGGTAATTTTAATTATTTTTTGCAATTAACTTTTGATAATCCAGTGGATTGGTTAATGACAACTCCTAATGGAGATGAACATTTTAAAACATTAGAGGTATGGTTTATTATTCAAGATAATGGAAATCCATCATTTTACATTAAAGATGAGAGTCAAAAATTTATTAGATACGATTGTGAGCCTGGTTTCAATTATGACTGGAAGTTATGGGTTAAGACACTTTTTGATTACGACTTTAATTTGTATCGCTCAATAGGAGAAGTTCCGTAATTCATAGAATTCATAGATGGCATCAACTTAACACCGTATTCCTGCATCGGTCGCATATGCTCCCTCGATCCGTGAAAATCCTCTCGGGCATCAAGAGGTATTTCGGGAAAGATTAATTCTATACAACTATGATGCTTAGTCCGTCGGACCGTAGTTGAACGTTAAGCGGGCATAATTCTGGAACGATTTCCATTTTATTACGTCTAATTAATAAGTAACTCAGAAGAGAGTAGGCGTGTGGTTATCAACTACGATTGGAGTCGTTCAAGTGAAAAAACTGTTATTTATAGTGACGATGGTATTTATTTTTGGATGTTCACATTCAAATGAAAAACCAAGTGTAGCACCAACGCGGAATCATTCCTCACCTATAGAGAGTGCAGGGATACAGGGTGAAGTTGAATCGCCTATTTTAAAAATGATTAACGTTTCTCTATATTCCACTAAGCATCCTGAAAAAGCACAACCTATGTTAGTTAAGGTGATTTCTGAACCGAATGAAATCAAGGAATACGTTTCAAAGCTAATAAAGAATGAAGTGGTAGAGTTATCTATTGGTGATGTCATAGAAGTGTACTATTTACAGCTAGAATACTTAAAAAGTGGAGTATCTGAATATAAAGATATCTTGTATGCAAAGACCTCAAGGAATAAAACTTACTTTAAGGAATTTAAAATGAGCGCAGAAAATAACTTTGATAAATTTGACGATAAATTAAAAGATAAACTTCTACAAACCGAAACCATAGGAAATAAAGATTGGTATCTCATGTCTAGCCAATTACCGATATAATCATAAGGGATTACTTTTATAATTTAAGAATTGAATAATTCCTCTATTGAGAGAGGAGTCGCTCAACTAACGCAGAACGATAGCTCAATAAACACGAAGAAAATGCAGCCGAAATACTGGCTGCCTTTCTCAGCTAAAGGGCAGTTTAATAACATACTAGGAAAATGGTTAGAATAACCAAGAAATAAAACTATCTTTGTTAACAGAGTGGAGCGTTGTTGTTGAAACAGAGAGTTATTTATGGTCTTGTCGGTGTTTTGTGCATTTCGGTTATAGCAAGTGTTGTAATGATGAAAGAGACAGATAAACCAATCCTACCTATCCATCATATAGAAAGCTTTGGTAGTCTAGGATATGAAATTAAACTAGATAAAAACCAATTTGGTTTAGATGAAGTAATCGAGGTAGACGCTAAGTTGACAAATGAAGGGAAGGAGACGTTCACATATCAATCTGGAAGTTCTAGCTGTCCTACACATATCGACATTCGAATTGTTAATAAAAATAAGAAGACTGGGCTGGTGATGAGGTCAGAGAAAAGGAGCTGTACCTTTGACGACAGTATTACGCAATTAGCTCCTGCTCAAACCGTTGAGAACAAGTATCTTTCAATTCCAGGGAACACCAGTGATTTTAGTTTTAAACCTGTGTCCGCTGGTACTTATTATGTGGAGGTTTATTTGCCCCCAGAGGGGGGATTTGGAACAGAGAGAAAATGGAAGCTTGTAAGTAAAATACCGATTACTTTGCAACGTAAGGATGTTAAACTAACGCAGAACTATAGCTTAAAACAGACTACAACGAGGCAGCTGTCAACCGGCTGCCTTTTCCCCGAGGGACGAGCAGTAATGTTGAGTAATTAAAAAGATTAACTTATGGACACGGGATGAGTTATTATGTAAGTATTCTAAGCTATATGGATTGATTAGCAACCAGTCGTGATGATAATGTTAGTTGAAATTGATGGCTATTTTCACCGAGTTCATATTACAGGTACCAAGTTCAATAAACAGGAATTAAAACAAAAGTATTTACAAGCAAAAAGGCTGACTTCTAATATTAGAGATTTACCTGATGTATTTTGCAAACGACATAGTTTTGAGCAAATACCTTTTGATAATGATGAAGTGGTTGATTTCGTAATTGATACTGATACGGATAGGATATACAAACCCATTTATTGAACTAACGAAAACTATGGTTCAACAAAAATAAGAAGCAGTTCTGCCGCGGCTGCTGTTCCTTATTTCATAAAGTTACGATAGGGCCTAACAATCCTGTGTTAATTTCGTAGGTTGTATACTACAATATAACTACTGAATGTAATACATTGGGGGTTTTTAGAGCAATGGAGAATCAATTGGAGTTATTAAAACCAGAACAAATAAAGATTAAGAGGAATAAGAAAGTTATAGTATTAAATATCGTATCAGCTTCATTGATTGTAGCATTATCTACTTCCACCCTGCTCTTATCCAATAAATTTACGAAGTTAGAGAAATCATTTTCGGATATGAACAACAAATACTTAGAACTAGAAAATAAAATTAGCGATGTTTCTTCTAAATTACCAACTGTAGATTTAACAAAAATTGATAGCAGAATTGAATCGCTTGATCGCAGGATTTATTTTATGAACATGCAGCACAATATCGAAGGTGGACTCGTTACTGAAGATTTTATTGTGCAACATGCAATAATTTCTGTTTTACCCTCTCTTAAGGATGGTCAAAGTGGAATTCTTCACTCTTCAATTGATTTGGATACTCAACCTGTAACATCTTCTAAATATAAAGGACAGGGTAAATTCACCGTTCCAGATAGAGAATTGAAATCAATGCTACAAGATGTTATTGATAAGATTCAAAAACGTTACGATGGAAGTGATCAATTATTCAAAGGATTACCTCAATGGAAAGATGGAACAGTTTATCTAACTATTAAAAATTATGAAATAGGTACATATAAGAATGGTGAAATCAAGCTTAAGGGCGAGTAAAGCAATAAGTATTTTCAGGCTGTTTTATAATCTCGCTACTTTTCGTATTGAATCTAAGATATTACATGATTATGATGGAATTGTTTGGGATATTGATCAATGGTCAGTTTTGAACAAAAAAATGTAAAATAGAGGAACTAAATAATACCTTTTCGTTACACTAACGAGGAACGATAGTTAAATACCGAGATGGTTGCCCCATAGAAGCCGCCTATACATAGGAATATGGGTGTAGGTTGGAAGCTTATGCAGCATGCCATTGACTTAGCTATTGAGAACAAAACGACCCGATTACAGCTTTTTCATTGTTTTTGGGATATGAGGTCTTGCTTCCAACCCATATGAATCCAATCATTGAGTTCAGGAGCAAGCACTCGAAACACTTCAGGAGTTGTTGTAACTTCAACTATTTCTTTTCCATGTATTGCTGGGGATATTTTGATAAATTTACCGTTGGTTAATTTTACTGATAAATAATTTGGTGGTATTGATTTTGAAGGGAAACTTTCCTTATATCCTAATACCTTGGATTTGCTTAACCAAACTAGAATTTTTTCAATAATTTCTTTATCTCTTTTCTCAGCTGGATTGAGTGGCGGAATTTGAATGGATTCAAGGGGTATAACATACTGAACAGAATCAATGTCATTTATCATTGGCATAGTAATATCTTTAGAAGCAGAGCATCCAGATAAAATCATCATTGTCAAAAGAAACATTATGAAAAATCTTCTCATATCATTCACCCTTTACATTTATTTAATGAAAGAACACTCAAACATTTTCCTTAGGTTAATCTATAATATACAACTTCAACATCTTGGATTATGGATCTGCTGAAGTAACTGGTTGGAGCGCCTATTATCCTTTTCGTTCTTTTGCTTTTAGTTTTTGTTTTAACCAAAAATCTGGTGGTTCGTAAGCAATGATTGAATAATCAAGTTCATGACCTAAAGCAGTTGCTAATTGAATAAGCAACGATTTCCTTAAATCAGTAGGATGTATATCACCTGTTTTAACGGTCAAGACTTGCACACCATTTCTATTGGGAGTGCCAGCGACAACCACTTGGTTTCCTTTTGTATAAACATCGGTGACTGTCGTTTGAAAAACAACAATATATAAATCAAGAGCAGTGTCATTCTGAAACATAGGAAAATTAATACCTACGTTTTGTTTGAAGTTTAACTCACCTGAAATTCCAATGTCGTAAGTGGTAAATAACCGATGGAGTGCGTATTGTATTCGCATTGGGATGTAACTCCATCTGCCCCCCCAATATGTACTGTGCCAATGTTCTTCATATACAGGTCTTTTATAGTTAGGGTCATTCATTATTATGTTGAATGGAATTTTTGTTCCTTTATCTATTACTTCAGAAATAGGAATCGTGTCGGTGGGATAGTATTTTTTGGCTTCTGCTTCTTCTTGTGGTTCAACAATTGTAATTGGTTTAGGTGGCTCAAGCTGTTCTAAACGTCTTTCTAACTCTTCAACCTGCTGATCGGAGTTACCTATTTGGGGACTTGATAATTCTTGCGCATAACAGGTTGTATAGGAAACGGAGAAAGCAAATAACATGAAGAGAGTTATACTTATTTTTGACATATCCAACACCTCATGGATATGTTGCTTCTTTACAAGCAAATTTATGTAAAAAATTCCCTTGAACTTACGGGAAACGATAGTGAAAGAGCTTGCCTCTTTTGTTTATTAAATTATCGGGCAGGATAGTTCAATAACCGAATGGGTAAAATAACCAAAATTTAATGGAGGTTTTTCTTATGTGGTGGAGAGGTATACTGCCTTGTACAATCTTGATTCTCGGATTATTGGTATGGATACAGCCAACTTACGCTAGATCAAACTCAAACCAAAATGAGCGGCTCATTCTTACTCTGTTAGCTCCCAAAATACAAGAGCAAATAAACGAGTTTTACAAAGAAAGGCTCACTGTATCGCCTACGTTTTCTCCGCTTCTTGGTCCTGTGGACCTAGTGGTCGAGTATTTTAATTCTCATATTATAGTTAACTTAACGATGACACCTTATGTTGGACCTCATCTTGATGTTGGGATTGACGCCATAAAATTTCGAATAGACAATAGCGGGACGGTTGAAGTCTTAGAGTATAAGCATATTAAAGACTATGAGTTGCTCCCTAATTGGAAGCACATTATTAAGACATCTTTTAACTAACGCAGAACGATAGTTCAATTACGGAAATGAGGCTGCCGCGCACAGCCTTCTTTCGCTAGACAATCACCACTAAAGAATCACAGAAAAAAAGCTAAATGCCGACGCAGTTAGTTTTTTTTCTGTGATTCTTCCAATTTTTCCGACAATTCACAAAAATGTTCCATTTCATTGATCTCGTCTTGTAGGATGGAGGATAAACTAATAAAAGGAGGGATCATTATGCGGAGATTATATATATTATGCTTGATGCTGGTCGCTTTAATAGGCTGCTCAGAAAAAGTTGTTACCGATACTGACACAGTTCCGACTATTCAAAGAGTTCCGGTCCATCCGGATTATAAGATATATTACCATCGTTCAGATAACATGGATCGTGGGCATCATGATTATTATTACGAGGAGCTCGTAGTTGATCCAGCTTATTATAACAATCATGATGTAAAACGGGGAGACGTTGTATATTTAGAGGGCGTAAGAGAAAACAGTAAGCTCCCTGAGTTTGATATTTCAAGAGTTATAGCGCTTCCAGGTGAACAGGTAAGCATTAATGCCGGTCAGTTATATATTAATGGCAAAAAACTTGATACGTTCTATGGAAAAGCACATCGTTTAGGTAACGATACCGAGGAATTAAAACAATTCATGAATAATGAACCAAACAACAGCAATGTGAAAAATGCCTTGGATTTCTTACAAAGCATAAATATAGATGAGATTAAGGTACCCAAAGACCACATATATCTAATTGGTGATGATTGGTTTCGAAGTGTAGACAGTCGGATGTTCGGTTCCACTGAAACGAATAAAATCAAGGGTAAGGTTCTCGGATATATAGAGAAACATAAATGGGAAGCTAGTCCCACCTTTGAAATAGCTTCAGAAGGGCAAAAGGAATCTACCAGACTTCGCGGGGAAATAGGTAAGTTAGCTATTGTTGATATTTCATTAACTGCAGGCAAACCTTATCAAAACTTTTGGTTCTTTTGGGGGAAGTCCGATGATTTACGGGGCGAATTCAAAGTGATCGCTGTAAAAAAGGGTGAAGAACAACGCAGGACTGTTTTTTTTGCGGGTGGCTTAAGCGGTACATTTAGATCCGCCGATGCATCTGTTCCGCCTTCGAATATGACCATTCCTACCCCAGGTTTATGGAGGTTGGAGGCATACATTGGGGATAGGTATTTTGGTAGTATTGTAGTTGATGTAAATTAAGCTTATACATTAACAAGTAGATATTTTTTTAATCCATCAACAAGCAGGAAGCTAAGGACGCTTACTCATTTTTTTCAAGTAACGGGAGCAGCAGCCCTTCACTCAACGGGCAAAATAGTTAAGTAAGGGACTTCCTTTATTTGTGATGGAAAAATAGTGGTAAAGGATAGTAAACAGTTACAGGTATTTAGCGACTTATCCATTGGTCAACAGGTAAAGGCATGGTCAGTGGGTATTACCTTTCTAAGTTACCCTGGTCAAGCTTCAGTGGTGAAAATTGAAATACAATCAATTAAGTAAATAAAAGATGGATTTCATGAGAAGTTCAATTTGAAGGAGGTTTAATTTGAGTACCATTTGGCATGAATCAAACTGTAAACAAGACTCCATGATTTTTGATACTCTTTGGGAGGCAGAAGAATGGGGGCATTCTATAAGCAATGACATAAATATGGGTGCGTTTGATGGATATACAACTCCTGACGAGAAAGCCGCATATGTGTTACTTTTTACTTAGCTAACATAGACCGATTCCATGCTCATGCTGACAAAGTTTAGTCTGAAGGCAAATTTATATATAAGGTATGGGTCACTCGAAGAACTTGAAATCAGGGTTCATATAAAAGAGAAGTTCCATATACATAGTATGTCGCGGTGCAACACCATCAAGCATCATTATTAGATGGTGCTTTTTTATGCCCATCATACTCGCCACAGCTTAACGGGCAGGTTAACGTGGAAGTTACTGGTAGAAATCTAATGCGCGCTTAGATTATTTTTGGTGTTGTAGATGAGTACATCTTGTATAATAATTAGCGTAATGATGTGAAAATACCATTTGAAAATTTTCAAGGTTGGTAGAGCTGAAACGTAAGATATATTGGAATAATTCTGAACTGAACAAATAAAGGGGATAAAAATGAACCAAGAGGATGTCAAGCAACGTATTAAAGATTACCAGCAGGCAGATGGAGTGCACCCTCTTATTTGCGAACTCAATAGTAAACACGAGAAATTATACCCTAAGGTTCTTGAACAAGGATTGGTTCTTCTTTGTCCTAATTGCAATTACACTCAGACGTACATCCCCGATCTTTTCTTCGATGATGGTTTTTATGAGTGGTTGCGGGGTATGAAGAGATTGATTTAGGAGAAGATGACAACACAAACATTAGTGCTTACAAATCCCCGTTAATCGGGGTTTTTCTATTTCAAAGCACCTATGTTTGTGTCGCGAGTCAACGAAACAAGCATAGGTACATAATCGTTTTGCGACACAAACTTATACGCATAATCGCGGTGAAATTAAACACTGATATGTAATGAATTTTTTCACAATACCATTAAAGTAACGGGCAGGAGAGTTAGAAATACTGACGAATATAGAATTGGGAATGTGAGATATAGGAGGACTAGAAAATGCCGAATAGTAAGTGTTTAGGATGTCAACTAGCAAATAAAAGAATTGAAACAAACACTGTTTATGAGAACGATTACGTTACTTGCATAATGGATATCGCACCATTAAATGAAGGGCATATTCTCATACTTCCTAAACTACATTACCACGATGTCGATGACTTGGACGAAATTACTGCCAATGAGATTATGAAGACATCCGTATTACTGACAAGGTTGCTAAAAAAGGCACAATTCCAACCTGATGGGATAACCGTCATTCAAAATAATGGTAAATTCAATGATTTATCACATTATCATATGCATGTCTTCCCACGCTATGAGTCCGATGGTTTTGCTTGGGTCGAGCCAATCGACACTACAGATGCCAAGGGGCGTTTAAACGAAACAAGAGAGAAATTGGTGAAATTAATTAACGAACAGTTATTACGCTAACGGGAAACGATAGCTCAATAGACATCAGGAGAAGGCTGCCGACAGCATAGGGGCCTGTTGACAAAAGGGGGAGGGAGCGATTCCTCCCCTTTTTCTTACTTTTTTTGTACGTAATTGAGAAGGTTTTGTCCTTATTCCTTTGCTATTTTAGTGCTTTCACCATTCGTTTTAGGTTAATGGCCAATGCCGAAAAGAGACACTGTTCTTGAATTTTTACAATGCCTCGTTTATATGTTTTTCTTAAGTTATGTTTCTCTTTAAGCCAACCAAACGTTCCTTCACACCAAACTTTTCGTTGTTTCTGGATCTTTTTGTACTCCTTTGTGCGTGAGCGTTCCTCGTTCTCAATTCCCAATTCATGTGCGATTGGTTTATTAATTTTTCGTCGATTCGTCTTACTCGAAAAACATGTAGATCTGAGGGAACACTCATTGCAATGTTTTGTTTTCGCGGTATAAGACTTATAGTACGTCTTCTTTTTTGTTTCCCAGGTGAGATGCGTAAATGAGAGTGTATGTCCTTGGGGGCATGTGTATGCATCCGAATTCTTATCATATTCGAAGGCCAATCCATGTTCAGATGAGCTTCTACTAGCCGAAGGTGCTATATATCCTTTGACATCTAACTGATGAAGTCCATAATGAACATGCGTGTAATCATAACCTCTGTCTGCTCCGACTTTCTCTATCGGTAGCATTAAATCGTGTTTTTGGCGAGCAATACGTGAGACGAAAGGAGCATCATCTTTAAGGTTTCCTGCTGTTGCGAAAATGTCAGTTATGATGCCATACGTAGGATCAACGCTAGTATGAGCCAAATAATGAAATCCCGCAGGCTTTCCGGGGCGATTCATGAAACCTGCGTCTGGATCCGTGCAACTGCGCTTAACCTCTTTATTTTCACCTTGTAGTTGCTGACGTTCTTTCCCAGGTTTCTTTTGACCGCTTTGTTCGCGACGTTCATTCATTTTCATTTCCAACTTCTTTGCTTCTTCTTCCAGATCTCTGAGATATTCAGCAGGCTCTTTGTCGATCTGTACCATGGAGTAATTGTTGGAAGATGCGCTCGCTTTTATGTGAGTGGAGTCGGTCACAATAACTTTTCCCGTAACAATGCCGTTCTCGATGCATAAACGAACAACATGGTCAAAGATTTCTTGAAATGTCGTAGTATCCTTAAATCTTCTCCTTCGGTTCTGGCTGAATGTAGAATGATCCGGTATAGCGGATTCTAAGTCCAGGCCCAGAAACCAACGATAGGCTATATTTAAACGCACTTCTTCTTCAAGCTTACGTTCTGAATCGATGCCATACAAATAACCAATTAGCAACATTTTAATGAGAAGGACAGGATCGATAGATCTCCGGCCAAAGGGTGAGTACAAATGTACGACCTTATTATAAATAAACGAAAAGTCCACTATTTGGTTAATTTGACGTAACTGATGATCTTGTGGAACAAAGTCATCCAAATTGACATAGACAAATCGGTATTGCGTCGCAACATTTATACCCATCATTATTTTTTACCCCCTCAACAAAAAGAACCATATAGAATATTTCTACATGATTCTTCGATATCTTGCTTACAGTACTAATTTGTCAACAGGCCCAGCATAGAACGGCAGCCTTCTCAGCTAACGTGCAGGATAGTTATAATATATGGTAATATGCTTATGTATGTAGGATGCGGAAGCAATTAATTAAGCCTGCTGGAGGTAAAGGATGAATTCTGGGCTGGAAGCACTCAATTCCTTAATTAAAACAGAAGCAGATGGACTTCTACATGAAAAAGGTTTAATTCGGGTATGGAAGGATACGGAAAAGTATTTATTAGTGGAAGCTACTTCCTGGACTTAATGACTTGGAGAGATTTGGATATTTATTTAGCCAACGATAAAATGAATGAAGAAACTTTTTTTGAAATGGGTAAGGAAATTTCTTTATGTATTAAACCCTCAAAAATGAATTATCGTAATGAGTTTATTGGGCAGACAGAACACTTACCGCAGGGATATTATTGGGGGTGTTATGCAGCTATTAATTCAAATGCTTGGAAGGTAGATGTCTGGGCGATTTCTTCCGAGGAATTCGAACAAAAACAGCAAGAAATAGAGGAATTGAAATCCCAAATTAATCTGGTGCAACGAATGGCTATTTTGAAGTTGAAGAACAGTGTATATAATCATCCCTTATACCGCAAAAAATTCTTTAGTGTAGACATTTATAATGCAGTTATTGAAGATAACATAAATTCCGAAGAAAACTTTAAGAATTGGTTACAAGTTAAAAGAGGAGTATCGTTGAGCTAACGAAGAACGATAGCTCAATCCACAAAATGAGAGCCTGAAGGTATTTAGAGGAAAGGAAAAGATTTGAATGAGTAGGAAAGTCGTGATTGCAGGGATTCTTTTATCCTTGTCTGTACCGATGATCGTGTATTTCGCAATTGTAGCTATTTTTAATCTCGGTATCGTGCAGGAGCCTTCAGAAGATTTTCAATATCACGATTCTTACTTCGTCGTGATACATATTGATCCATACGTGTATCCCGTATTGGCAGTGATTACTTTCACGGTTTATGCAGCAATTATCTGGGTCGTTCGATACGTTAAGCGAAAGAACCTGTAGGCTTCCGAAGAATGACTCAATGATTCGTTACGCTAACGGATACTTTAGCTCAATAAACAATAGCAAAAAAGTAGCCTCCCAGCATTGAAGGGGCTGCTTTTTTGATCTTTTAGAATAAATAATTTCTCCAAAAACAGGTAAACCTAAAAGGAGGTGATTTTGTGCGAACAAGATTTATATTGACACTATGCGTAATCATTGGGATTTTATTGACAACAAAACAGTCTGCCATAGCCCATCCATTTGATGAAAATACTAATAAGCAGGATTCGATTGAATGGATTGCTTTTTGGGACTTTCCGCATTCGCGAGAAGGGCAACTAGAGCGTATGTTGACAACAGAGCTGCAAAGACGTACGCTATTTGCTCTCCAAGAGAAAAAATACTTAAAACCAGGAAAAGAATTCTTATATAGTTTCGAGCCCTTTGAGATAACAAATATGAAGAAGGGTGATGACGGTTTTTTTGAGTTAATAGTTTTCGCAACGGTTCACGAAGTCATTAACAATGAAAAAATGAAAGCTGAAGCGTATCAAATCACATTCAAACATAATTATAACTTGGGGTTTGTCGTCACTGAATGTAGTAGAATAAAAGATAAAAAATAACTGGGTTCATTGAACTAACGGAAACGATAGCTTCATAACAAGATCTAGCAGGCTGCCGGTGATAAACTCGGCGGCCTGTTGTGCTAACAAGCAGTTATGCGGAATAATAGTGTTTTAATGTTACCTTAGAAGGAGGGAGAAACGGCATATGGAGATATCAAAGAAAAAAATAGTATATGTTTTAATCGCAAGCATTATAATTGCAGTGATTGTTATTTATTTTTCAAATAGTACAAATAAACTTTATGGAAATGATAAAGAATCCATACTAAAAGTGATTAAGTCTATTGAGGGTTATGAAAATGAATCAGTTGAGATTTTGGAGATTAAAGATTTTAATGATGCAAGGGTAGTTGTCTTCTTATCAAATAATAATCCAGCATATATTCATTTTTCTAAAAACCCAAAAGGCAATTATGAATGGAGAAATATTGAAAAACATGCAGGTCAGTCATTTTCTACATTCTTAATTCACTTTCACATATCGGATGATGAATCCAGCAATTCAAAATTTGTGATTGTTACAAATCAAGAAAATAATATTGCAAAAATGGAATTAGAGGTAAATAAACAAGTTATTGAACAAGAGTTTAGTGTAAATCAAAAGTCTGTTACTTGGATTGATTTGCCTAAAGATGATACCCTTGAATTTAAATATAAATATTATGATAGGAACGGTAATCTTCTAAGTGATAATTAACTACAATGGCTACCGTTTATTGAGCTAACGTAAGAACGATAGTTCAACACCAAAACGGCTGCCGCGGGGCAGCCGTCATGCGAACGGGTAGAATAGCGGAACAACACCAATGACACACTATGTAAGGAAAATAGAGGGGAACTCTGAAAGAAGGGTTGATTGTTTCGATGAAAAAATGGTTGTTGGTACTCACTGGTACATTTGTAATGCTAATTTCAGTTGTTTCTGTTGCTTTTGCCATAACTCCTATTTCGAATAAAGCTGAGTCGAAACAACATGCTGTTGCCACTTTGCCAGAAGCAAAAGCCACTCTTTATGCAACTGAAAGAGAAGGTTATTATGAGAAATTTATATTACAAATAAATGGAACTAACCGTTCTTTTCCTGACTGGAAAAACGTAGATAACCCTACATATGCCCCACGGCTATTTTTCAACGACATAAATCATGATGGTAAAAAAGAACTCGTTATCGTATTAACAAAGGACTATGGCACAGGAGTTTTGGATACAGAGGTTCATGTATTTCAATCCACTCTGACTAACACAGATGAAGTTTACGAAGAAGTGCTGGTGGACAACCCAATTTCAATATTATTAAAGAACGTCAAAACAAGATTGACAGCGCGTGAAGCAGAAATAATCATCGGAGATAAGAAAACGTTAGAACATATTGAAAAATTTAAAATAAGCCCTGAGAACCTATTTCTTGATGTTGCTTTTGGTAACATTGTTAAATTTAGTGTTATAGACAATCAATTAATGGTTTCTATTCCTGGACAAATATCACCAGGAAGCTTCATAGGCGCGATTGTGATTACTTATGAATATAAAGATAAAATGTATCAAGCAAAGAAAGTTGAATATGGGAATGTGGAGTGGTCTTTTTAACGAAACGGAACGAGCTCAATAAAGAGAAAGTTCAATCTACTAATACCTACAGGAATGTTAACGGAAACGTTAGTTGAATAACACACATTAGATGAGCAGGCACTGCGGTGGCCTGCTCATTTTATTAAGCTAGCTGGCAGGGTAGCGTAATTACAAAGGAGAAATTGATTGATAACATCATAAAAGCGAGGACCCCGCGAATTATATCGCAGAGTCCTCTTATAGTGGGAAGCGGTTTATTTCAAAAATACACTACTAATGCTAAGTCTTACTCAAAAAGTATCGAAGCAGAAATCTCGATCTTTTTATCCTTCTTCGTGTTTTCATGGTGAATCAACAACCTTTCGAAAACTAAAATTGAATTCCGTTTTTCGCTGTTTTTTAATACCACTTCCCACTTATCGTATGTTTACCCTTTTCCTAATATTTTGAATCAATAAGGGTAATATGGCTCTCAGAAAATAAAGTTTTAGATTGACTTGCTTAATTAACGGGCAGGATAACGCATCAAAATTTGTCACCATAGTCTTAATACAGAGTATATAATTACTTTTGATGTATAACATACGGAGGGGATTTTGGGTGAACAAGATTAAAGTATTCGTTTTTCACACTTGTATAATCTCATCATTTATCGTTAATTTCGTATACATAAGTCGAGAACTTATCGGTTATCAACTTAGTTTTTTTGGAAACAATGACCAAACTATGTATTATGAAACGAAAAATAAACTATGGATGGCACAATCTTTTGCCATGTTTTTGTTGGTTGCAGGGGTGTTTATTGGTTATCCATTACTAAAAAGAAATCGAAAATTTGCTATTTTTTTCTGGGTAGTAGTTGTGTTGTTGTTATTAAATTCAATAGGTAATGTTTTATACCTTAAAAATGTTCTCACTTATGAAATGATTTGATTGGCTAACGAAGTAGCTTTTACTTAACTAACGAGGAACGAGAGTAATACAATACCAATGAACGCCAGCCGTTTTATGAAAATGAAAAACAATTCTGGGAGACTAGACGTAAAGGAGGACTTATGAAGGTTATTAAAGGTATTACGTCTAATGGTCTTAATTACATTGATGAATCTGGAATTGATAAATTTGTTAACTTTAAGGAATGCAATGAGAACTGGATTCGTTACAGAAAAAGAAGTGAAAGCTTGGATGACGAAAAGTTAGAAAGTATTAGATTAAATGATAGATGTATAGGACAAAGAGATATTTGCGCGCGGCCTTACTTTATAGAGTTCTTCACTAGACCTTTTACAAGGTTTGAGTTCGATGAAGAAGAGGCATTTAAACAACTCAAAAGTGATATAATTTCTGCAGGTTGGTTTACATACGATTTAAGTTAAAATATATTTGAACCTTGATTGGCTCCTCGTGAGAATGGATTTTTGGCTCGGTTTGTTTACTATTTCAATTGGAATAAGGAGCAGTTAGGTGATAATAAATTAGAAGTATCCCGAGCTAATCGAACTAGTAACCATATAAAAACGTTGAGCTTCATCGTAACGATACAGGTAGCTCCATTAAGCTATCGGGCAGGATAGTTCAAATTATGTCTTGTTAAATGGCCATCCAGTCTAATACTTAATTTTCAATGAACATCAGACCGTAACGTTTCATTACTTTGTGGCATTATGGAGTTTCACCAAAGTCGAACCATTTGGTAACGCGTTTTACTTTGGTAAAACCTAGGTAGGTATACCGAATCGTGACTTCTTGAAGGGGCTCTTCGTCGTACCGAACGACGACTCCGTAATGGATGGGTGTTTGCTTATTCGAGTTCACTTTACTTGCAAGAATGGTTCGAATCTCTTGATCGGATAATTGCGATCGGATAGATGCGTCATGCAAATCCATAAGTTTAGTCGCAGGGTCTGTCTGATCCCCCAAAAATTGCACAAGGCGGCCGGAATCATAGGTAATGCCAAGTTGAACGCGATTCGGCATCTTCTCGCTATTGACAGTCACGCTTTGAATGTCGATATCCGATTCGCTCCTATTGACAACCTCAATGGTATAAACCTTATAATTGCCGACCGGGTCCGTATATACGGTCAAACCGTTATCAATCAACGGGTCGGCACGATGATACCAAATGATAGCTGCAATCACAACCATGACAGCCAAAGCGCCAATCATAGCTACAAGCCGTGAAATACCCTTAAGTCGTTTCAATGGCAACCCTCCAGCCAAAGTTATCTCATCATCACCATACCATATTTCCCCTCAGAAAAATGGATTAGGTAAATTGATTATAGACCATTTACTTGCGTATATAAAGAAGTGTAAGTACAAGAATGGTATTGCTTTTGTGGGACTATTCGCCTCACATGGAAATGATAAATTTTATGATAAATTCGGATTTAAAGATTACTCACCAGAAATGACAGGCATGTTTACTGTCCTGGATAAATAGCTTAATACAGAAACCTTCGCTTGGTATGTGGCGAAGGTTTCTGTTTTAGTTCAAAGTAATAGGGAGCAGTTTACACGGCACCTGCTCCTTAATTCATTAAGCTAAAGGGCAGGTTTGCGTGGTCAAAAAGAAGGATTCAACCTCCAAATGGCGAAACCTCATGTGGGAGGTGTTTTGGTTGAAATTTACAATTGATTTAGAGTATACCCCCAGGTCACCACGTAATGGATTTCCATTTACCGAATCAAGCTTTGTAAGATCGACTTCAAACTATTCATTTCAATCAAATGAGATAGGTATCGCACTTGTAGATTTGTGGAATTTTGGCTGGAAAGATGGTCCAGTGGTTGCCTCTTTAGATTGGGAATTAAGTACAGAAAGAGGAATTTCCCATGCTCTTAGGAAAAAAGAGATAATCATAAAGCAAATTGCCCCTACCATAAACGAATTGCGACAATTAGGTATTCAAATATTCCATTGTAACCATGCTACATTTTTAATGGATTATCCCCAATGGGTTGGTTCTACAACGGAGGAAGAACGGAAGAATGCAATCGATCCAATAGTTATAGGAGAAAATGTAAGGGTTGGAGAAAGTAGTACATTCCCCGATTTAGAATGGAGAAAAAGTTGGATGGCAAGACATTCGGATGATGTCTTTAACCTTCCCTGGTCAAGCCAACAGGGCGAAGCGTACTCACAAATAAAAATTCCCAAAGAAGTAGAGCCACAAGGCCAAGACATGTTAATTTATTCAAAAGGACAGTTCCATCGTATTCTTCGTAATAGTGGGATTCGAGTCCTCTTTTACATGGGATTTGAAACAGACGAGTGTGTAATGCATAGCGATTACGGAATAAACAATATGCACTCTTTTGGATATATGACAAATATCGTCCGTGATTGTACAACTACGTATGAATCCGCTGACACAATTGAAGGGTCATGGAGAACAAAGGTCGCAATTGAACAAATAGAAAAGAGATGGGGTTACTCCATAAAATCAAATGACTTATTACGATCGATAAAAAGTGCGGTTCGTTGAACTAACGGATAACTATACTTAAAAAGGGATCACGGCAACCGCTGAAGCCGTGATCCCTTTTTCTACTGAAGTAACCATTAAAATTAAAGGTATAGTTTATGCATTTTATTCTTTTAAAAAACAGATATGTATTTCTATAAATTACCAATATACATTGCCTTCTTTGTTTTGCTATGTTTACATCAATACTAAGTAATTTGTAAATATGAGAGCAGGTTAGTTCATGAAAAAAAAGATATTATTTGTTATTGGATCCTTTTTACTGGGTGCTTGTATTTTGTACGTTTCAACAAATCAATCATTATCAGCAGAAGACCCTGTAAAAGCATTGCTAAACGATGATCAAAAGAAATTATTTGATTTTGAAAAGCAATATGATGTTGCTATGGAAAGCGAGATCAGCAGGATTTTCCCAAATGGAGAGTTCGAAACCTATGGGTACTATTATTTGAGTTCCGAAAATGCCGATAAAATCGAATACGTTTTTGTGTTGGAAATAGAAGATAACAAAACAAAAGAACTAATGACAACACTTCAAATATTATTTGGGGACAAAGGTGTTAGCTTCAAGAAAGCGAAGTACAAGATGAAGGACTTGAAACAGCTACAAATAAACCTTGCTGAAAAACTTAAGAATATTGATGGTTTTTCGTCGCACATTGATTTGAAGAGTGGAAAAGTAGTTGTTGAAGCTTATATGGAAGATTCTCAAAAAGTAGAGTTAATAACCACTTTTGGTGCAGATATGCTGGATGTCATAAACGAAGATCCCCAATCAAGTTATCACTTCCCGTCAGGCAGCAATACAAGGAGAGAAAATGGGGGTGACTTAGTGCAGAATCAAAAGAAAATGGAACAGATAAACTTCTATGAGTTTCTACCTCAATCAGGTAAGTGGACTTATAAACAACAGGTAGAAATTTACAACGAGTTTGCATTAGTTAAAAAACCCGGCGAGGAAGTAACAATGGCTGTTGGTCTAAGTGAAGAGAATAAAGTGAAACTTGATTCAAACATCATCCGATTTAAGTTAACCGAAAGAAATGCAGATGGAACATTCGTTAAACTCGTGGATGAACAACACGTACCTATAGTAAAAACAGGCTGGGACCCGAGGGTTACTGTAAAACTTCCGGAAAAAGAGGGAGCCCATTATTTCATTACAGGTGAGGTTATCGTTGGAGGCAATGTAGAGGATGTTGTCCTTAATTCATATGAAGTACCCATTCAACAAGTAAATGCTGAGATCAATTTAGATAAAGTCGCTTATCCGAGCAGTGGATCATTGACGTTCACAATGGTTAATTCAGGTCCAACTTCACTTTTTTACGGCTTAAACTATAAGATGGAACGAAACGAAAATAAAACTTGGGTTGAAGTTCCTTTAAAAAGGAATCAAGCTATTTCTGCAATCGGATTGAATTTGCACGTTAGGGAAATTTGGGAACAAACAGTTACTTATAAAAATCTAAAGCCAGGCACTTACAGGATCAGTAAAGAAGTAGAAGGGAACGGAACTTCAATAGAGAAAGTGATTTACGCCGAGTTCAAAATTAAGGAATGAGTATTACCCAAAATTGAAACTTGAGCAACCATGTTTGTAATTTGGTTAGAACCATGGTTAAGTTATTTTGGAAAACGATAGGTCTGCAACGTATGTCAGCCGGTTAGAATAGGCTGCCTTTTTCAGCTCCCTCAGAGAATAAGGATTTTCTCACGAATGCTCGCTCATTCGCAGGATTTCAATATGCATGTTAAATAGGAGTTCAGTTGTTAGAATAGTGTGTGGCAGGCAGTTCCGTTAGAGCGCATGCGGGAACAGAAGGTGCTGATCATTTTTACAACATCTTCCATAAAAAGTTATACTGCACGCTTCTCTCCACAAGGTCCTCGGGGATTCACTCTCCCAAATATCGACGGGTCTTTGCCCTCACATTCCTTCGTCCTATCTTTCCAAGGTGTGGAGTCCGATCAACGTTAACGGAACGGGTCTATGCCCTAAAGCTGAAAAATCTCGGTACTCGTGCTTTCTTTGTGAGATCCTGCGAATGAGCCAATTTACGTGTCAGGGTTAGGATTTACCTATTATGCTGCTAATGATATTTGAGCCTTATCCATAGAGAATGTTTGTCCTTCTCTCGCCATGGCTACAAGCATCCGGGCCAGTTTCCCAATCAGCTTCATCATGGACTGCATTTTTGTCATTCGTTTCACTTCGGTATTGTGTGCATGCATGGCTTGGAACGCTTCATTGAAAGATAACAGGTGAAACACAGTGAAGTAGAGATGCTTGCGCAGTAGTGAGTTGCCTCGTTTGGTGAGCTTGATTTGCCCCTTATACTTGCCAGAACTTCGTTCTGCTAAGTTCAATCCTGCCTTGCGCAATAACTGATTTCCGTGAGACAGCTTACGTAAGTCCCCGCCAAATGCCAATATGGCAGCCGTTGCAGGAACGGAAGCACCGACAGATCGAATGAGATCTGAGCAAGGAATTTCAGGCAGTACCTTTTCAATCATCTCGTCCGCTTCATCAATGATTCGGCAGATTCTTTCATACTCTTCAATGAGGTGCCTTAGCTCCCATTTATCTTCTTCAAGGGCAGTAGTATCTCCCACGCTATGTCTAGCGAGTGATTGAAGTTCCATCGCCTTGTTCTTACCTCGCACCCCGCCAGGTCTGGCCATATACTCACCCCAGATCTGTACCATTTGCTCCGGAGTTAGCTGCAATAGGTCAGAAGGGGCTGGGAACCGGCGCAAAGTGGCCAACGAACGATCGCTAAAAATATCATCAAATGCTTGTCTGTATTCTGGAAACCGGATATCCAGCCAGCGGTGGATTCTATTCTTAATCCGTCCTGATTTAACAACCCAGTGCTCTCTGTTTGTAACCATAACCCGTATGCGACGGAATGCTTCATCCTTTGGAGAGAAGGGCGTGTAGAACCCACGGCTCACCGCATCGGCGATGACCAGAGCATCTTTTGGGTCGTTCTTGGAAGGTGAGTTATCTCTGTTTTCCTTATTGCGTTTGGTTGTCATTGGATTGACAAGAGCCACATCAATTCCTCGATCCACCAACCAGTTGGCAATATTGAACCAGTAGTGCCCGGTGCTCTCCATTCCCACAACGAAATCATTCATGGCGTGCATCTTCTGTAATTTCCGAATGCTGTGTTCTAAATGCTCATAGCCGGCTAGGTCATTCGAAAATAGAATAGGGCGCTTGGTGAGGACAATACCTCGAAAATTAATGGCTTGTGCGGCGTGCTTCTCCTTGGCAATGTCGATGCCTATGACCAGAGTGGTAGTGGAGATTCGTTCTACACGTTGATTTTGAGACTTAATTGGATTAGACTTCATGATAACGCCTCCTAAGGTGAGTTCTGAGGGCTGCAACCCAGTACATACTCATCCTAGCGGGGCGTTCTTTTTTCTGCAAGTTCAATCTGCTAACACCTACAGGAATGTTAACGGGCAGGATAATGCAATTGGTTGGTCGGTCTTTTGGAGATTCTAACTGAAACGTAAGTAATATTGAAATCATTAGACATCAAAAGAAAAAGCCCTATTGGGCTAGTTGTTAAAATTACAGAATATATACTTTCCAATTTGTTTTACTGGTGTGTATGTTGCAGGTATAGTTGATACTTCAGGATTGTAATAATACAAACAGCCTTCTGTTGGGTCAAATCCGTTAATTGCATTTTGTACTGCATGCTTAGCTGAATCATCAGACGATATTTTCCAAATATTACCATTATCTACAGATGTGAAATGCCCAGGCTGAAAAATGATTCCGCTAACACTTTTTGGGAAGTTATTGTTCTTTAAACGATTCATAACTACAGCCGCTATTGCCGATTTTGTAATCTGTGATTCATTTTCCCCCTCAGCATTAACAAATGACTCCAATAAATTAAGATCCATATGGGAGAGCAATTGGTTAGGGTTGTTACTCTCCTGGGGAGAAGTTGATTGTGCTGTTTCCAGATTAGATTGGATTTGCGATTGTTCATTTTGATTGTAACTAAAACCAACAAGAGTTAGTGTTCCTGCTATTAGAAGGGGTACCAGAAGCTTTAGCATCATGCATTCACATCCTAAATAGTGTTTTTCACGAATCATAACCATTATTACCAAAAAGTTGGAGAAAAACACAGTTTCACGATGATGAAACCTATAACTAAAGACGTGAATCACAAAGAATAAAAGAAAAAGAAGAAATCAAAGAATAACAGCCAGATCGTTTCACTAACGGAGAACGTTAGTTCAATGACAGAAGGGTAGTTTGCCGCGGCAAACTACCCTTCGTTTCGTTGTCATATCGCTCAGATTTCTTAGCGTACGATTATTTCCGTTTCGTGAGGGGAACCCCTACATAAGTTCCGATACTCACCATTTCAGGAACTTGGAAAATTCATTATTACCATCGGTTTCCATACGGTTACCCCTGGTGACAGCTACGCTGGTACTACCCCAAAAAGAAGCTGCCGGCACACGATCGGCAGCTTCTTTACGTTATCGGGCAGATTACAAGAATCCTAGTTGGTTATAGACTCAATTATTTTCCTAAGAAGGTCAAAATCTGCTTAAACATCTCCTGTCGGTGTTTCGGTAGTCCATGAGTGTCATCATCGTATATGATTAAGTCACATACTCCACCATGAATTTGAACCTGTTGTTGGATAAACTGGACCTCTTCATTAGTTGATGTTGTATCCTTCCCACCATGAATAATTAAGAGTGGTGTTTTTATTTTGTTTGCTTGTTCTAATGGATTTCTTTCTTTCTCGGCGATTGCTCGTTCTATTGGGTCAACAGGATAAGCTCTAGGTAGATGTAAACCTAAATGTTCGATTCTTGTTCCTCCCCATAATGAAATACCATAATCCCAAGATACATCAGTATAAGTTAATGATAGCATAGTTAGAAAACCACCATAACTGTATCCCATAATGGCTAGAGGCCGACTATTTCCAGTTTTTATCTTCCAATCGGCACCAGCAGCTAGTATATCCCAAACATCTGCACGGCCGTACTCCCCGTGATTAGCTTCTTTATGCTCCTGTCCGTACCCCGAACAACCTCGATAGGCAGGTACAATTACTTCATAACCTTCTTCAAGCAGACGGATTATTAAAGGGTCATTTGGGGAATTTACAGTTTCCCCTGGTCCCCCATGCACTAATAATACTCCAGTATTTTTAGGGTTATCCGGGGTGAAGCAGTGGACCGGAATATTTCGTTTGTCTCTTGATATGACTATATATTCTTGATGCTTAAAGTTAGGTAATTTTTCTTCAGTGTCTTTGAATAGCAATTCAATTGAGCCTTCATAATCAACACGATAAATACAAGAGAGTTCATTCAGAAAGTATATATAATTGGAACTTGGATTTAATGCAATACTTGGTCCAATAATTGTTTGTTGTATAGCAATATCATCAGGCAAATTAATTTTTCTGAGTAGTTCTCCAGTTTTTGATGAAGCAATTACTAATTCATTCTTACAAACAATAAGGATATCATCACTTTTTGGCAAGAAAGCACCGCCAAGAACTTCTGGATATGAAAAAGTCTGTACTAGGTTCATATCTGATATGCAGAATATTTTTAGGAGACTTCCAGACTTAGATGTTTCATTAATAAGGATCTGAGTAGAGTCTCTTGACCAACAGTATCTTCCGATTCGATGGTAAGATCCTTCTATATGTGGAATAAAATCGCAAACCTTTGTATTAGTATTAAAGATGTAGATTTTTTTTGGTGTATTTGGCTCATGAAGGTGTTGTCTGTGATAGGCTACGTATTGATTGGAAGGGGACCATTGGGGAAATCGGTCGACTCCTTTACTGTTAGTAAGTTGATTGACCTCTAAACTCTCTAGGTTAATCGAATAAATATCTGGGGGAGTTTTTTTATTAGGTTCTATTGAATATGCCGAAAAGCATATTTGTTTCCCATCATTAGACCATTCTACGAATCCTGCATAAAGATGAGGCTCATCGAAGATAGTTGTAACAGAGTTTTGCTTAATATTCCATAGAAACAAAGGATTATCATTGGTAAAAAAAGCAAGTTGCTTTCCACTTGGAGATAGTCTCGGTCCTTGTGGAATGTATTCATTGTTGATTTCGCCAGTTAATTGCCGGGTTTCTAAATCGTAAGTATTTATTTTTTTTGTTCCATCCTGAGATGTTTGAAGAATGGCAATAACATTAGATTTTTCATGAACATCAAAGTCAGTAAACATTGAAGACCTCCTTTGTTGGATTACTCATACCATATATTCTATAGGATATTGAAAATATAAACAGCCTCCGTCTTCTGGTTTGCAGAAGATGATGGAATCGCAAACAATGGGCTTTACCAGTGAATGAAGAGAGGAAAACCGTGTCACAGAGAGAAGCTTAGTCATTGAACTAACGGGGAACTATAGTTCAATCACCACATGACGGCAGCCAGCACAAGATCGGCTGCCGTTGTTCGTTGAAGTAAAGGGCAGTTATGCGCAACTTTTAACGTATTTACAACGTCTAAAAATATGGTATTATTTGTTATCTCTGGAGAACGGAGTAATGATTTTTCATGCTTATGGAAGAAGGGTCGATTAATGAGAATAGTTGAGGGGGAGTAACCCAATGAAAATGAGTAAAAAGACTTTTGCTACTGTATTAACTGGTATGGCTTTGGTACTTAGTAGTGTTGCTTATTTAAATAATACTACCAACGCTTCAATGTCACCTGAAAAAGAATTCATTAAACAAAATGCAATTAATTCCCATATAACTGTTCATAAAGAATACGCTCAAACAGCAAATAAAGATGTATATGATAAGTTATACAAAACGTGGGAAAAAGCTACCGAGAAAATCATTAGTAAATATGAAAAAAATTTCGATAAAAAAGATTGGGAACTAATTGCTGGTCCAGATATCGATATTCGTTTTAAAAACATGTTATCAAGCCAAGAAGCTTCAGCCTATTCAAAAGTATCTATTCAAGCAAGGGAAGCATACGAAAAGGGAGACTTTCTTGATTGCGTTTTGCTTCACAAAGATAAAAACAAAGCGAAAATCGCTTGGGAAAAACATGATGGTAAGATACATATAGCCCATCTAGAGAAAAAAGGGAATGATTGGGCAATTGTTCTCGAAGAAAATATCTAATAAAGTTTTGTTTTGCATAGTCTATTCGAAACAGTAAGGATGTTAAACTAACTGGGAACGATAGCTTCATAACAAGATCTAGCAGGCTGCCGGTAATAAATCCGGTGGCCTATTCCGCTAACGGGGAGGATATTTACAAATTATCAGTAATCATTTTATGTCGTTAGGTAACTATTCCCAGATTAGAGCGTCTATACATAAAAAGGAATGCGTAGTAATAGGTGTAAAAAAATTGACACAAACCAAAAAGAAACATCGAAACAAACAACCGAACCAGTAATCGATCCATCACAGAATGTACTACCTTTAAAGCGTGAGACTAAAAGAAAAGAAGGGTAAGGAGATCGAGAGATGAGAATACTTTCCGTTCTGCTACTCCTTTGTGGAGTCATCATGGCCTCTGGTTGCCAGCAAGAGAGAACTCCGTCCAAGGCTGCTTCGACCTTCGAAGCTATCCCGGAAACAATCCAGAAAGAGCAGATTGCCTCCACTTACGAGGTTACGGACGCAACTACATCCTCAACTCAAATTTCAAAGAAGGCCCCCGAAGTATCTGTCCCGGCATATGGCCTGCAAATCAGTCAAACCTATACCGCGCAGGCGGATATTGGCGCTCGGTATGATCCAACCGAGGTTTCAGGGGTTGGACCGGTGTTTGAAGTGAACAAAGGTGATGCTTTTCGCATATTAGCGGCACAAGACGATTACGTCCAAGTCGAATCCCAAGATCTAAGAGGCTGGATTCCCGCGTTCTATTTCAACAAGGAAGCCGCCAATATTCATACGGAGGCACCTTATGACATGATCTTCGCAAAGGAAGTGCCAGTGTCTTCTGCTCCTGGACAGCAAGCAAAGGAACCGCATTTGGACTTATGGGCTGGCAAGGTGGTCCTTATTAAAAAATCCTATGCGGATTGGGTGGCTGTGCGTATCGTACAGTATGATGCGGAATATGGTGCAGATATGTGGGTGCCAAAGTCCTCCTTACACGTTTACGATCCGGCCAATGCCAAGGAGGGTAGACTTGCGGTGCATTCGACCATCTATGATGAACACGGTCAGATTAAAGGTGAAGAGTGGGTCAATTCGGTCTTTATTCAGGCAGAGACGCAAATAGATAAGATTGGTACTGTATACCAAATTATTGGTCCAGGAGGACAAATTGGGTATATTCGGGTAAAAGATTTTATCCCGAATCCGTTCATTGATAACTAAAATCCTGTTGAATCTATCAAATCTGCCTAAATCTCCAGTTGAAATGCTTGATAACAGGCTGCCAATAATGTCGGCAGCCTGTTAAGTTAACGGGAGTTTAGCTATAAAATTATATTTTTTACGCCTTTCATTTGTGCGAAGTTATCAAATTAATCAATGGATTCAGTATTATAATTTCGCATGCGTTAGAAAGGCTATCTAGCCGCGAAAAGGAGACTATCTATGTGAAAAACGTTATTCCGCTGGGGGTATTATTATTCGTTCTAGTGCTTACGGGATGTGGTCATAGGATGGCGAACCTTGATAATGGTACCTCTTCGATAGTATTGTCGGATACCCCAATGCCATCTGTATCTAAGTTTCCTCCCAGCTCAATGCCAGTTCCGTCTCCAACAACTACAGAGGCAAACTTATTAAAAGAAGATCAATCAATAAGAGCAATAGGGACGCATTCGGATGGGCGACTTCTCGTCAAACCTGCGAAAAAAGCGAGCGTAGCCCCTCTAGGGGCACCTAGTTGTTATGGGGTTGAAACTGATCTCCGTTGGTCTGGGGACTATGAAATGGTATGGGAATCTGGGGAAACCTTAACACAAATTATGACATTTCCAATTGACTTCGAAATTGTACAACCAAAAGATTCGCCAGTCATCATGCAGTCATTTACCTTTGAAGATACGGATATATTTGCCTATGTTCCTCGTTATACAGATTGTCATGGTCTCGAAACTTACCTATTCGGAGTGAGTAATGGGAAGGCTTTTCCGATATCGCTTGAGATAAAACCCGGAGTGAATTGGATTGCTATAAGCCAATTGCCGCACCGGCCATTAAAGGTTGCCAATGGAGGATTTATCGTTACCGGTGGATATGGGGCGGGACAGGATTTCATTAACGTTTATCACTTCAGATATGATCCGACGAAAAAGTCAATGATTCTGAAAAATACAGATCAAGTGATGACGAAAGATATGTAATACAACATGAGGTGCGGCAGTGAGAAGTAACAGGAAATGGACAGAGTTCACTTATGAGCTACTCAAAAGTGGACTTTTTGATTGATCTGCTGATACTGATTGAGGGACGGAGAACGATAGTTCAACACCAATACGGCTGCCGCGGGGCAGCCGTCATTGCGCTAACGGGCAGGATAGTGCAACAATTGTCTCCCATTTTCGTCTATATATTTACTTGGAAATAATTGGAGGAGTGTTTAAAATGAAACAACTATGCTCATTGTTATTTGTATTACTATTTATAATTACTGCTTGTAGTACGGAAACAGATTTGGCGGCAAGCTCTAATATCGAGAATCAGAAAAAGGAAGCTGTTGCGCAACAGAACAAAATGCCAAAAGTAATGCCCACCGATTTCGATTTCGCGGTTCGTTTCGGATATGGTGAGATTACTAAAAATGAAATCAATACCTATCAAGATACGGTTACAAAAGATTTGATAATGAACGGAGATATAACAGCAAAAATCACTTTTACCTTAGAAGAGATGCGCAGCATTTATGAGAATATGAGAGAGATAAATATCATGGGAACGAAAGAGTTGGTACCAACTAACAAGAATTGTTCTAGCATCCCCTATAATGAAGACAGTTGGAAAATTAGTGTAGATGGAGAAACAAAAACATTTACTTGGTCAGATAAAAATTGTGACGTAACGAGCGATGCAAAGCAACTACTAGGATTACGAACATTCATCCAACATATAGTTGCGGGTAAGGATTCTTATAAAGAATTACCCAAAGCTGAGGGTGGTTATGAATAAACAAATAGAAATTAAAATGCTATTCAACTAACGGATACGATAGTTCAGTAACAGCAGCAAGGATTGGAAAGGTGGCTTTAATAATGAGCAAAGACAACACTCGGATATTTTTCTACGGCTTTGTTGTCGGTACCGTTCTACTGCTAATGCCTATTCCGAGTTTCTTTTTTTGGAGTGGTGTTTTAGATCATGTCGAAACTATGTTCCGTTATTTAGGTTTTGTTTTCTTTGTAGCATGTGGTATTACAATAATAGTACGGGTTGTCAGAACATTTTTTGAAAAATGATAATCTAATCAATCGTTACGCTAACGGAAACTATAGTTCAATAACGACATGACGGCAGCCGGCAAACGATCGGCTGCCTTTGTCTGTTGAAGTAACGGGCAGGATTCTTCAACATGGATGCAACATTTCCCAGTAATTACCGTATTAATGTTGAAGCATCTTGCTCCTTGATTATTGCTTGAAAAAGAAATATTTCTGGAAGGTGAATAAAAATGAGATGGAAGAAAATTGCGGTTATAAGTGCCTGCATTATGGCATTTGGGATTACCAGCTATGCGTCAGGAGGTGTGGAAAGCATCCAGGCATACTTAAACCATGATTTCAAATTTACACTCAATAATAACGCTTGGGTACCCAAAGACAGTGATGGTGTCGTACTAACTCCAGTCATTCTTAATGGCACATCGTATCTTCCAGTTAAAGCGTAGTTGAGGCAACAGGCGGAGAAGTCCAGTGGAATGAGGCTACGAAAACCATTGCGATAACATCTGCTAATGGTGAAAGTGTAACCACAAAACAAAAAGAATTTACAAGTGAAGAATTGCGAATAATTCAGGAAAAGTTAAGAAATTACTGAGATGAATTATGGCGAACATATTCAATTAGGTTAATGTCTGTTGGTTCAACTCAAGAACATCTTGAAGTAGAGATTTGAAAGTTTGGTGAATTTGAGAAGAATCTGTCTAGTGAAGAAATAAATTCAATTAAAAAATCACTGTTTAAATTTGTTGGTAAGGAGTTTCCCTTGAAACTTAGAGTTATTCAATGTTGTAGACAAGAAGCCAATATTATAGGCGAAATCATCAAAACTGATAAGGTAAATAAAAAAGTTCTTATTGAAAATCACGAAAAGAGGTAGGGAATAGTGAAAATCCAGATGCGACTTGGATCACTTTAACTGAAGATGGAAAAATAGTGGTAAAGGATAGTAAACAGTTACAGGTATTTAGCGACTTATCCATTGGTCAACAGGTAAAGGCATGGTCAGTGGGTATTACCTTTCTAAGTTACCCTGGTCAAGCTTCAGTGGTGAAAATTGAAATACAATCAAATAAGTAAATAAAAGATGGATTTCATGAGAGGTTCAATTTGAAGGAGGTTTAATTTGAGTACCATTTGGCATGAATCAAACTGTAAACAAGACTCCATGATTTTTGATACTCTTTGGGAGGCAGAAGAATGGGGGCATTCTATAAGCAATGACATAAATATGGGTGCGTTTGATGGATATACAACTACTGACGAGAAAGCCGCATATGTGTTACTTTTTACTTAGCTAACATAGACCGATTCCATGCTCATGCTGACAAAGTTTAGTCTGAAGGCAAATTTATATATAAGGTATGGGTCACTCGAAGAACTTGAAATCAGGGTTCATATAAAAGAGAAGTTCCATATACATAGTATGTCGCGGTGCAACACCATCAAGCATCATTTTTAGATGGTGCTTTTTTATGCCCATCATACTCGCCACAGCTTCATTACTGGTGCTTGGTCGTAGCCTAGGAAATAAGTATTAGACTGGTCGGGTCATTAACGGGCAGTTTAAGGCAACAAATTTCCCATAGATCCGTCTTCTAAAGAAGGTAGGTTTTGTTTACGAGGAGGAAAAAAACATTGAAAAAGTTAGTTTTAGGAGTAACTTTTGTACTTGTCTTATGTATGCATAGTGGTTGTAGTACTTCGTCCGAAGCCGAAAAGGGGAATTATATTATTTCTAAGGAAGACCAAAGAATCTTAGTGGCGAAGAATATTTCTCGGAAGGATTCTGAAAGTAACTATGCTACCCTCAAAAATAATAAAGTCGAATTCGTCAATTATATTGTTGAAGATTCCCAACTCTATAACGAACTAAGAGTAGGCGAAAAAGTTAATGTAACTCCCAAAACAAATGATAAAGGCGAATATGCTGTGATGCAATCTGATCCCCCTCAAATTGTAGCTGATAAGATAGAAAGACAAAAGGAATAATTAGGTAGTTTGTGAATGAGAACCAAATCAATAATCGTATCGTCGTTAAGCTAATGAAGAACGATAGCGGAGGTGAAAGAATACTAAACATACGAAAATCTAATATAACTGACCACGAGTTTTTAGTTTCAATTGACTTGAAAAATGATGGGTACACACTTTCGGATGTAATTGATATGACAGAACAAAATAAAGAGGAACATAGTAAGAAAATAGAAGGGTATCTCACTGATTCAGATAAAGGTGCGTTTGTTATTGAGGATTCTGCTTCCGGCAAACCAATTGCAATGATAATGTATTCCATAGCAAATAGGGATTCCGTGTATCCGTGGAAAACAATTTACAATGAGTTAGACAGAAACCTATTTCAAATTGATTTGGAGGAAGAAGCTCAAAAACATAAAGTTAATTTAATTTATACACATACAGAAGAAACAAATAATCATGTCATCGAGCTTAATATAAATATTGGGTATCAAGAGGTTCGACGTGGGCCAATTTGGGATGATGTAATCCGAGTAAGCCTGATTAAGCAATTACGCTGAAGAGGAACTATAGTTCAATCACCAATACGACGGCAGCCGGTACACAAATGGCTGCCGTTGTCCGTTGAAGTAAACATTCCTGTTAAGGCTAAGAAATAGCCTTTGTCAAAAAAGGAGCGCCTCGGTATGATGGGTTTGTCGACGTGTTCTTAACCCAACACCATCAAGGAGGCGCTCTTACTATGAAGTTTAAACAATCAGAGGTACAAAATCAACGAATTGAACGAATTACCACATCTCATCTTGTTGTAGGTATAGACATGGCCAAAGAGACGCATGTGGCTCAAGCTACGAATTATCGCGGGATCGTGCTTTCGAATCGACATCTCTCGTTTAATAACAGCGTAGAAGGGTTTGAAAAGCTGCAACGATGGGTAGAAGGACTTCAACAAAAGCATAACTACAATAACAGCAGTTAATCCTCTTTTTTATCGAACTGTCATTTATGTCCTCAAGTTCTTGTCATCCGACAAGACAACTCGCGACAATAAAAAATGTCGGGTGACAAGACAGCTCCAACGGCGGCTGCCGTTTTCCCTCTTGTCTTGCAGCGCTTATACGTCACCGCTAGAGCCAATCATCCTCTGTGGTACAGCGCTGATCTTGCGCTGCTGTATGGCTAACAGGGAACTATAGCTCAACGAAGGGCAGTTTAGTGCAACTTTCCATTATTTGGTGTCGTATAAGAAGTGAAACGGACGAGATGAAGGGCTATAGATTGAGGAGTGAGAACAAAGTGAGGACGTGTTCTAAAGGCATCAGAATATTAATTAGTATTGTTTTTATCGTTTGTGTAGTGGGAGGTGCAATGGCATTTCAAAGCACATATGCTAAGAGTACGATTAATGAAAGCCATACAAATTTTTCTAACTATCCTGAAAATGAAAATGAAAAGACATACGGTTATGCTGAAGAATCCACTTCTGTTGAAATGCTACCTGATTTAATCCATGCAGTAAGTGTGAATGGCATTGCAGGATATGTGCTGAAAAAAGATTATCTCAGTGAACCTGGTCGTGATGTCCCACTGTATGATGTTGATGAGAAAACCATAATTGGTTCGTTTCATATTGGCGCTAAGAATATGAACTATCCTAAAAATAAAAGCGGACAGACGTACGGTTCTGCCACAGATGCTACTTCTCCAGAAACGGTACCTGAATTAATCAGTGCTATAGGTGTGGATGGCACAAAAGGATATGTGTTAAAAAAAGACATAGACGGTGAGCAACCAAAATCACCCGAGGAAGCCATTTCGATACAAAACAGTAGATCGCCAGGTGGTCGTGATATTCCGCTGTATGACGTTGATGGTGAAACCATAATTGGTGTGTTTCATGGTGGATGAAAAAATGTAATTTCAAGCGGTACGTTAGCGCAGAACGATAGTTAAACATTTGAAGGGCTGCCGCGTGGCAGCTCTTCACTACGCTATCGGGCAGAATAGTTATATGTATTTATTTTTTCCCTACCAATAAAGAGGAGGTATTTGTATGGTTAATGTTTGGGATGAAATAAACAAGATAGTTGAAAATTATAAAATAGAAAACCATTTGAGTGGCACTTTACTAGTGTCACAAGATGGTAAAGTATTATTTGAGAAAGCATATGGTAAGGCTAATATGCAGTTCGGTGTTGAAAATACTCTGGACATGAAGTTTTTTATTGCATCAGTAACAAAAATGTTCATAGCTGCCGCTGCTATTAAACTTCATGAAGAAGCTGTAATTAATCTACATGCACATCCAGGAATTTATATTGATACGCTCAAACATGTGCATCATAAAATCACATTACACCATCTAATATCTCACACCTCTGGATTATATGATATTTATGCGATACCGAACATTCGATTTGAAATGAGCAAGTTGAACAACGAAAAAGGTGATTTTCTTAATTATTTGAGTAATCAGGAGCAACTGTTTGTCCCAGGTGTAGGATGGAAATATAACAGTACAGGTTTTATTATGATGGGGTATATACTTGAGGCAGTTACAGGAAAAACATTTGAAACCTTACTAAATGAAATATTTTTTAATCCACTAAATATGAAAAGTACCGGACTTCATAATCCCCGACAAATTGTTGTTAATCGCGCGTATGGATACACGATTGAAAACGGAGAATTTAGGAACGCAGATTACGATAAATTAGTTGAAATTGAAGCACCAGGTGAATTATATTCAACTGTTAGGGATCTCAATATATGGTGTGAAGCTATTTTAAACGAAACAATTCTATCAGGAGCTTCTAGAGATATTATGTTTACACCATATGCATCTGTAGATTTTGATCCTAAATTTAAGTATGGTTATGGTTGGTTTTTGGGTAATAATTTTAGGTGGATTCCTGGAGGATCTCCGGGATATAAAGCAGACATTTGGCAATTTCCTGAGAAAAAAGTGAATATAATCATGTTGTGGAATTACGAGAAGGTAAATTCATATGAGTTGTTTGAGAGAATAAGAGATCTGTTGATTTTATAATAAGTGTGATGCAACTCGTCGTTAATGAAAACCCTAATTACACATAGGGAGAATATTGAACTAGATTGAACTAACGGAAACGTTAGTTTAATAAAATTTAAGTTTCAATCAACAAGTACAATCCATGAGGTTGTGCTTTTTCTTTTGCCCTTGAGAGCGTGTAGGAATCCCTTCTACTGATGTTGAATAGGGCAAGTGGGTGTGTGAACTAAAAATTATTGAGGATGATTTTCGTCATGCCTACGAGTTACATTAATACTACCTTTGATACTCCCACCTTCTCCAGAAGCTTCAACAACAAAATGGTCGTGAATAGTATCGTCCTTGGTATATCTCCAGACACAAGTCCAGTCAAATTTGTTTCCTTTTTCATTACAAATAAGAATTCGATTTTCCCATTGCTGTGTTCCAGTAGGAACTCTCCAAACTTTAAATGTATTTGAATATGCAGTAGATACATGAATAACCATCTGTCCATCACCTTCAGGCAAATAGACCCAATTACCTTCAGGAGCAGGAATAGTTTTAATGCTCATTAAAGATGGTTGTTGTGCATAAGCTACTCCATTGAATATCAAAAGAAAAAAAGCAGTTACTACATTGATAGTTAGTTTTTTAATCATGCAAATTTCACCTCAATTGCTAAAATGCTCAACTCGGTAGAAAATTATTTATTTATGGTCTATCCATGCGGTTATGCGAAGGCTTGTGAAGCGTTCGTGGAGAGAGAATGGAGTAATGTGTTAGTGCATAAATTTATGGGAATAATATATACAAAGCGTTATGGGTGGGATTATATGAGAAAATTATATTGTTTAGTGATTGTTGTTTTGATATTGAATTTGCCTAATTCGGTTGTTTCTGCAAACATCGAAATCCCTCAAAGATTGAATACTACTGATGTTGTTTCAATTCAAATCAGCAAGGGTTTACATGGTGCATACACAAAAACTTATAAGGCTAAGAGGTTTTGGGAAAAGCATAAAATAATCAATGTAGTTAATTGGATAAATAATGCAACAGAAAATAATGTTGAGAACGATATTGTTGTACATGGCTATCCAGACTTATTACGAATTGATGTTAAAAATGGCGAGAATATCTATATTTCATATGCTCATAAGTGTGATGTGAGAAAAAATGCAGATTCGACGGAATACATTTGTAAGCCAATCGACGGTTACTTGAGATACAGTCAGGGCGAAGAAACAAAATTATTACAGTCTAAACAATTGTTTGATTGGTTGCAATCGCTATGAGAAGAACGGACAGACATATTGTTAAGGCATTAGAAATAAATAGATAATGCGTTACAAAGGCATCATCACACAATGGTGCTTTTCTTATGTTCATCTCGCCACAGCTCCATTACAGGGGCTTGGTCGTAGACAAGGAAATAAGTATTAGACTGGTCGGGTCATTAACGGGTAACTATAGCTTAGGTGCTGCATTGAAGCAGCTCCTTTTTGATTTCACTTAAGTAATGGACAGATTAGTATAATAACCTATCAAAAAATACTACTGGCAATCAACCATTTCCATTTGTTATAATTCCATAAAATGGTTTTATAATGGAGTTGGTCTTAATGAATATTATGTTTGTATGTACCGATAATTTCACTCGAAGCGTAATAGCTGAATTTTGTGTAAAGGATTTTCTCCAAAGAAATAATATAACTTCAATTAAGGTTGCTTCGGCTGGCATAAGAGCTGATAGTGATATTAGTAAGTATTCCAATATTCATTTTTATATAATGAACGAACTAAATATTGACACAACTGACTTCAAAAGAACTCTCTTCGATGAAAAGTGTTTTAAGGAGCACGATATAATTATTGCTATGAGTGAACTTCATAGAGATTATATTAAAGAGCGATACAATCGTGAAATCCCATTATTCAATGAAGTATATAAAGGTGAAAAAACAGCAGTGAATATCGGTGCTCCCAATAGTGAAGATTTTGTTGATCAAATAAATAAATTGGTTCATTACTTTTATGAAGCAACGCCCAGTATCATACGGAATATAGAACAACAGAACGCCTATTAAAGAGTGGGTTCAATTTTTTTTATTTAGTAAATTGTTATTATAAAAATTAAGTCAGTATAAGAATAAGCCAAAGGGGTAATGGAAGTCTTATTGTGCTAACGGGAAACGTTAGTTGCATAGAGATAGACAAACAAAGCAGGCGCCGTGGCGACCTGCTTTGTTTATTAAGGTAAAGGGCAGATTTGGTTAACAAACGGGTAATACATGGCAATAATAAGGGAATATTGGCTAAGGTAAAGGGAGGCATTATGACAAAGATAAATGTGCAATTTCATGCTGTGCCGGATGAGACAATAAAGTTTATAAAAGAATGTGCAAAAGAGTATAACTTGTATATTGTTATGGTTGAATTGTTTCCATCATTTGCAGCACACTTATTAGATGAAGTTGATGATGCTCTAGAAGATATACCATTTTGCAATACAAACAGGGTTTGTTTGCATATTAATAAACCTAATATACGCACAAACAGCTATATGGATTATTTCGATGAAAATCCAGATTATCTTCTAATAACTATTGGAAAATATTCGGATAATCAACTGCAGGAGTCCATTTTAGCAACCCAGACAGAAACTGCTGAGTTTTTAAAGGTATGGAAAAAGATTGTCAAGAAACTCAATTCTATTACTTTGAGTGGTGCATGGGTTGTTAATCCTTATACTGGAGCTAAAGGATTTAATAAGCAACACCGTTATACCAATGGTGCAAAGAAGCTATTTATAGATGAAGTAAAGGTAGTGCCATTAGTCGGTTGGAACTATTTTGTTTTAAGTGAAGGCTCAATATGAGTACCCGTATTTTCAACCCAACACTGAACTACCCTGAAAATCTCACATAGCAGAGCACTAAAAATGGCAATACGAAACTAGGCGCAGCTATGACGTTTTTTTTCAAAAGGCTGCGTCTCATGTTTTAATATGAGCGAGGTATTATGAGGCGTCGGGAGCAGCGATTGTTACTGTAAAACCAAGATTCTCTAGTCTACGAACGGATTGTTTGACGATGAAATCTTGCTGTCGTTTTTCAAAATAATCAGCACCTAAATCTCGGTAATCTTCATTGCGAGTTAAAAGATGATAGGCGATCTTCATGATGGCGTGTGCAACAGCAACAGCCGCTTTACGACCACCTTTACGTGCTGCGATTCGCCTATATAGGGCTCCGAGATAATTGTCAGATCTGCATACGGATTGTGAAGCTTCAAGAAGTGCCGATCGGAGATATTTGTTTCCTTTGCGAGTTTTCGAGGGTTTTCGTTTACCGGCACTTTCGTTGTGGCCTGGCACAAGACCGATCCATGAGCAAAGGTGGGCTGCACTTGGAAACCGTGAACCGACATTTGTTCCAATTTCGGCTAATATTTGTTCAGCGGTACGTCTGGCAATCCCGGGAATCGTATCTAGTCGATCAATGTCTTCCTGAAAAGGGTCTAGCCGCCCAGCTACCTCCGCATCCAATTCCGCGATTTGTTCATTGAGGAAATCAACGTGGGTAAGCATAGTTTTTAGCATGAGGCGTTGATGTGCACTCATCTTACCCCGAAGTGCAAGCTCAAGTTCTTCCTTCTTTTTCTTCATGACTCCGCGTGCAAAGCTTGCGAGTTTTTCCGGATCTTCTTCGCCATTAATCATCGCATTCATCATGTCTCGACTGGAAAGACCCATAATGTCAGTGGCGACAGAGGCAAGCTTAATGTTTGCTCCTTCTAAGACCTTTTGTACCCGGTTATGCTCACGAGCTCGCTCTTGAATTAAACTGCGCCGGTAACGAACTAACTCACGCATCTCACGCTGGTTACGATCTGGAATATAACTTGCAGTAAGTAATCCGTGACGTAAAAGGTCTGCGATCCATTCAGCATCTTTTACATCCGTCTTCCTCCCAGGAACAGCCTTCATGTGCGCCGCATTTACGACAAGGTATTGAATGTCCTCGGCTTCAAGCAAGTTGACGATAGGTTTCCAAAAGACGCCTGTACTTTCCATAGCTACATGCGTACAGCGATGTTCCTTCATCCAGTCGATCAGTTTAAGCAGATAGACGGTGTGAGTGTGAAATGTCTTGATCTCCTTTCCTTCTGGAGTAACGATACAAGCTGTGATGGTTTTTTTGTGAACATCTAAACCGCATGCTCGTTCAATGAGTACTTGCATGTGAATCACCTTTCTACGGCCAATAAATTGAGGCTGGTGCAGCAAACCAATAAAGGGTTAATCTACCCTGCGTGCTTCCCAAGAAGGAGCAACAGTCCGTGGTACACCGGGGTCGCTGTAGTCAGACTAACGGTAGGGCTCAAGGCACCATAGTTCAACGACCTTCCTCGCCAGCCGTACTATAATTATAAAACCTACTAAAAAAATTTTCATTATTCCGTGGTGCCCCGATAGGGGCATGGATGGCTAACGGAAACTTTAGTACAATAAGCATGGTGCAGATCCTCGGCAGTTGACCCAATATGAAATAATAAAGTGTTTAACTATTGTTGAAAAAAAGCGGAGGAAGTGAGGAGTGTGCAGGTCTTTGATACACGTCAAATTAATAATTTATTGACGGGGATTGGCCTAGCTTGTGAACTTGAGGCTACCTCTGAAATGAATCGTGCTTTCGTAAAAGTACAAGTTATAAATAAACAGAAATTCTTAAATAAGATTGAGCCTAACTCGGCTAGATTTTATTTGAGAAAATATGAGGTGGCTTCAAAATATCTAGATAATGATTGGGATGTTACGGATGACGAACTATTCGACTCTGTTCATGAGGTAGACATTATCGGAATCAAAAATCTTGAGATACAACTCGGTAAGTATTTAGATGATTTCAGAAGATTGGTAAGCGAGTGGAAATGTGACAATCCATTATAAAATTAGAAACGACGTTACGCTCTAACGGAGAACTATAGTTCAATGATGGCACGACGGCAGCCGGCCACTACAAGATCGGCTGCCGTTGTCCGTTGAACGGGCAGGATAGTGAATTAAGGAGGATTTGACGGACTCCTGACAAAATGCTAACTTTGCTACTATATTTAGCTTGAAACAATAACAGACTTTCGTTTTGCTTTGGATTGACCATATAGGTATAATATGGATAATAGACTAGATGCTAGAAGATTAAATGAAGGGGTCATCCAAAATGACAATGAAGTTCGCGTTGAAAATAGGTATTCCTTTCATGCTCTTGCTGTTCATGTTTTTCTTGGTCTATCAAGCTACCTTGGCGTGGAACCCGTTAGCAATACAAAAGAAAACCGTTGCATTCTTAAATGCAATTAAGACTCAAGAGTATAGGGAAGCTGAAAGACTGTTTGACGGGTCGATAGATAAGAATACCTGGGTGGACGAAATTCAGAAACTGCATGAGAAAGAAGGATTTAAACTCCTGGCATATGAAAATGTAAAAGCCGATTATGACGATGGAACTTTCGGAACAGGGCATGCAGATCTGACTATCGAGGTTGATGGAAAACCGTTGAAAGTTATGGCTATTCTCACATTCAGTTCAAGAGGTAAACCTAAGCAAATTTGTGCTGTTCATCCTTCAGGAACAAAACCCGGTTCAATCTCGGAAATAGTAGTATGGAACCAACTGGTCTGTGGTGCTTCTTTCTAAACATTTTTATTAAATTAACGGAAAACAATAGTTGAGGATTAACGGCGGAAACAGCAGTGAAACGTGTGGTCTAAATCCATACGTTTTTCGTTCGATAAAAGTAAATTATATCCATATAAGAAAAGTTTATGAACCTATAAAAAAAGCCCCTTATCAGGGCCGTTGTGACTTGAACTATTTCTTTGCATTAAGTTCTTAATTTGAAGCATTTGCTTGCTGTTAGTAAAACTGTAAAGTAGAAAATTCGACTTCACTCAAGTTGGGGATAGAAAGCGTTTTGAGATGACGATAGATATACAAAGAATATAGCTGTAGACTGGCTAGATTCTCTTTTGGAGGCGAACAAGTGTTGTAATGGTCGGGAACATCAACGTGTAAGCGAAGGCAGCCAGATATGTGCCGCAATACACACACGCTTCAGATGCGCAGGTTATTACGGCCACGATCGGCAGCCAACAACGAACTCAGCTATTGCGCTCAGTCTATAATTGTATTTACAATTAACGCAAACATAACTAATAAGCTGACGTCCCATCAAGTCGGAACACCAGCTTATTAGTTATTCTTGAGTTATGTTATACCCACTAGTTTCTATAATCCTTCCACTTCTTTTTCCAATAGGGAGCAGGATTCCTCATTACGAAGTTAAATACTACCATCGCTACAGCATAAATACCTTCGGCAACAAGTAGCCCATTATCTGACACTTTACCTATTAGCATGCCTAATACTAACGCACCCAATAGGCATTGGCCTACCAAAACTCCCAAAGCTTGTCTCCGACTTTCAAGCCGCTTGACCAGAAAAATGTAACTAAGAATTAATGGAGAAAAGATCCCGATCACAAGGCCAAATACGCCGGTCAGTGCAATAATCGCTGGGAAACCAAATAGGAATACTAACATAGCAAATAACTTTAGACCGCCCTTCATCTCACCACACCTCTCGTATCTTAAAAAGAATTACGTACACTACTACCACTATAACAACATCATATACAATAATTTATCGGTTAGATTAGTCGTCATATTAATACAGTATTTGGATAATTACTAAACCTTTTGTGAAATATCAAACCCATGATAAAATAAAGGTTATAGGAGGGGATGCTTGTATGTCTCACTGTGACCGGTGTAAAGGAGAAAATATACATATAACTACTTCAACAGAACGTCCATTTAAGAGGGGCACATTAGTTGTTACTGATGTTCCCGTTCAAAAATGTGATTGTGATGAACAGATTTTAATTGGTGATGGCGCATTGGTAGCGGGTTACGCAAGGCATTTGGTCAAGATGAAAATCATTGGTCAAGTCCACGTCTCTTTGAAAGATCTAAAGCAGAATTTTACACTTCAAGATTTCCTGCCAAAAGTAACCACCACTTAGTCTCGAAGGTGTTAAGCAGGTTAATACGAAGATGTTATATTCTGAGTTCTACTTCTTGAAGGTGAGAGTAGCAGTAATCAAACAGAACTGCTAACCATAACGTCTCAAGATTCAACTAACGCAGAACTATAGTTGAACAAACGTAATAAGGCTGCCGCGTGCAGCCTTTTGTGCTAACGGGCCATTTAGTGCAGTTGAACAATAAATTGTAGATGGCAAATAACACACAGTACCAGCCAATTTAGCTTTTGCTGTGTGTTATTCGACTACCGCAAGATATCCTTCAAATCTGGAGGCAATTCATATGTCGTTAAATGGGTGAACTTTATCAATTTAACAGATGGTCCAAAAGATAATTGGTATTCAATTCGATCTTTCCCAACGAGCACATGTTGTCCCATAGTAGGTTCTACTTCAATTATTAATGAAAAATCAAAACCTCGAAAACCAGTGACTCTTTTAGCTTGTATGACATCAATCCGCCACGGCTCAATAATCGGATTGAATTTTAATGACGATTTATAATATTCACTCACATCTTTATAAATATATGGTGTTAAAAATACCATTAGCATATCCTGCAACTTAAGCTGTGTTGAGTCTTGGGTTGGTTTGGTTGCTAATACGGTTTTATTTTGAATAGGAATAATAAGTGTGATGGCTAGAATAAGAGCGATAATTGATTTTCTCATTACTTACACCTCATCTACATGGGATTACCATTACTTTTCCCTGTTGGGTTGTTTTTGATTAATAAGGCTTCTTGCTAAACTAACGGGCAGATTACATTAATAAAGGTCCAGCGAATTGGTTAGGATATCCTAATGAGGTGGGACATATGAATCGCAAATTCTTTATGGTTTTGTTTATCATGTTGATGACTTTATTTTTACCGATTGTTCGTGCTGAATCACAACCTGCAGAAACTAATAATCAGGTTCAAAGGTTGCAAGAAAAGGTAGATGAATTAACCAAAAGATTGAAAAGACTAGAGCCTGATAAGCCCCGGAATTTCTTTCAATCTGATTTTCAACATCTCGATTTACCAAAAGTGATTTATCCAGTCAAAGATGTAATTCAAAGTGGAAAAGAGCTGCATTATGAAATAGGATTGGATGATCGCAATTGGGAACGTCCCGTTTATAATAAAAACTGGCATTCTACATTTTGGGGAGGCAGATGGAGTTACGTTCCTGGAAACTTATACGATACTACGCACCGCATATTTATTGGATTTCAAAGTGCTGGAATTTGGTTTGGTTTAACCAACTCACTTGGACTTGAAGAGGAATTGCATAATGTTAGTTTCCCAGAAACAAAAGTAAATGAAAAAGCAGTGTTTGTTATCATGCAGGCTGATGTTAAAAAAATAAAAAACAAAGGTAACCAAATAGTTATAATTTCTGAACCAAAAAGATCTGGTTTGCAGGTTCTAGCGATTAAAACTTCTGACCTGTTGCCTTTAAACCCAAAAGAAGCTTATCTTATCCAATTAGTAACTCCAGATGGATACGAATATGATTATAAAGTGGATCCTCTGTAGTGTATTGCGCTAACGCAGAACGATAGTGAAGGAGCTTGCATCGCGGCAGCTCCTCTTTTTGCTCATTTAACTACCATGAAAGAACGAACTGACTTTAATGCTCTGTGGTGCAGAGGAAGGGATGCATGGATGGCTAACGGGCAGGATACTTGAATAACCTTACGGGTAAAATACCCAAAAAAGGAGGTGTTTTTCCTATGTTTTGGAGGGGATTAAAAAATTCAATCATACTACAGCTTTGCGTATTTCTGATTGTAATTATTGCTGCTATGTCAGCATTTGATGATTCGGTGGTAGCAGCTCCTAACATAGGAGAACTGAAGAATATAAGCCCATATGATCCGAATGTTGCCCCCCAATGAAAACATAGCTTTGATGAACGAGGCAATGTTGTTCGAACTTTACTCACGAATAGAAAAGGGGGTCATTTTGAAGTTCTGGGACGTTAGAGCTTCATCCTATGAAATAGCTGGTGTAAGAAAGGATGGCCATGGTGGTTTCAATGTAAGGGTTACGGGATATGTAGAGCATGGAGCAGTCGTTGATTATGTTGAAATAATTTTTGGCTCGCCGCAGTTCGGCAGTGAATTAGTAGTAGAGAATATAATAAATACTGGAACTAAAAAAAAAGTGAATTAAACAGGGAACCGACTGCCGCGGGCAGTTGCTCCCTGTTTTTCATTGAACAGGCAGTTTATCAGAATAATCTTAAGTACATAAACCTGCCCAAAATGAGGAAAAACAAGTAGAGGTGATTGTATGAGTAAAAAATTGATGTCGATTCTAGTTCTTTCCATTGCGGCTATATTATCAGTTCAGTTAGCAATTGCTCATCCGCATGATGAAGCGACTAAAGGGAAGGATTCGATCGAATGGATTGCTTTTTGGGAGTTTCCACAAACGCGAGAAGAACAATTGGAGCGTATGTTGACAACCGAATTGCAAAGGAGGACACTATTCGCTCTCGAAGAAAACAAATACTTAAAACCAGGCAAAGAATACCTTTATAGTTTCGAGCCATTTAAAGTAACGAATATGAGAACAGTTGATGGCGGTTTTTCTGAATTGGATGTCACGGCAAGTGTTCACAGAGTAATTAACAATGACATAGAAAAAAAAGCAGAAAAATTTCAAATCACATTTCGTCACAACTATGATTTAGGATTTGTTGTCACAGAATGTAATAGGATAACAGAAAAAAATGATGGTCAGTAAGAAGGGGAAGGGGAAGGGAAAGATATAGTTTGATTGTTTTCCTTTTTATTACTAACGGAAAACTTTAGTACAGGAGCTGCTTCGAGGCGGCTTCTTTTTGATTTCATTGAAGTAACGGAGATAATGCAACTATAATAATCTTATTGCGTCTAATAATTCTATACTGCTTAATTAAATTAGATGATACTCAAATTTGGAAAGGAGGACTTAATTTGCCATCAATACAAGCGATAATAAACTTTCTTGTATTCCTCATATTCCTCACTTCTATCTATTCGTGGTTTCAAATATCTAAAATTTACAATGAGGTAAAGAAAATTAGAGAGGATTTGAAAAAAAATAAGTAAGCAAGCGACAGTCAGACTTCCGTAAGGGTGACGTGGACATCCAGTTTCTTTTTCTTACACGAGCGAGTGATGGTTGCATTATCTCGAATCCAAGTCAATTGAGCTAACGGAAAACAAGAGTTAAGTAAATGTAACATGATTGAAATCTTATTTTCATGTGGCATTAATGAATCATGCTTATAATAAAGGTCGACCCCCTTTAAAATATAAAACTTAGACCCTCAGCCCCGTTGCTGTGGGTCCTTTTTTTGCTATTCAACTAAAGGTACTTATTTAAAAATAATCAGAAAATAGGCTAAGCTAACGGAAGACGTTAGCGCAATAACCAGGTAGCAATTCGCCACACGGCAGTTGCTACCTGGTTTCGTTAAAGCGAGCAATAAAAGATATTACTCTCTCGATTGAACTTATTTAATTTATTACGAATCGACTGCTCTTTCATACTTTAATAATTTGATACCTTTTCCATATTGGATTAGTTGGGGTTTTACATAAAACGTTAATCGATCAAGGTGATCAACATCGTTAGGTCTTACATAAACAACAATAACAAATCCATCATATCCCTCTTGCAGCCCGTAACTTATTTTATTTTTCTCATATCTATTTTCATAGCCGTAGCCCCCCTGAGAGATGTTATACTCCATTTTAATCGATTCCATAATGTTCGGTCCTAGACACGAGCTTACAAAATCTTTATACCACAGGAAAGACTTCTCTTCAGGAGTGAGTGGATTACTCTGATTGCCTTCTGCAGTATTAGGGGCTAAATTAAGGAATAGAAAGGCTAAAACCAGCATCAATAATGATTTTCTCAAAAATTAATCATCCTCTCTAAATTAGGTTTTATGGTATTATTTGTAAAATTTACGGAAACTATTCGGAGAATGTGGCCGATTATTAAGTTAACTGGGATCGATAGCTGATAGAGAGACCGCGGCAGCCTGCCAATGATCGATCGGCTGCCGTTTCCACGCTAACGGGCAGATTACTTCAAACGTTACTATCCTTAAAGAGCAATTTAAAGTAGGAATTGGATTTCATATAGTTTTGGTATAAAATGGAAAATAAGTTAAACTATTTTGGGGTGGATGGTGTTTATGTTTTGAAGCTAATATGGAGAATAGGCGCTTCTTTGATACTGCTATGGATTGTTTTTTTGTTAGTACACCAAGGGATAGTCTTACTACAAAAAATAAAAGTAGAAAAGAATACCGCCGCGTTTTTGAAGGCCGTACAGTCGAAAGATTTTGGTAAGGCTGCAGAGTCGTATGGAAGCCCCATCGATCTCGAAAAAATGCGAAAACTCCATGAAGAAGGTTTCCGGTTGCTGAATTACGACAACATTAGAGCTGATTATGATGATGGATGCGTCTGTTCCGTACACGCAGACCTAACTTTTAAAGTCAACGGTGAGCCCTTGAATGTATCGGCAGTTGTTTCCGTTAGTTCGGGAAATAAGCCTGGTCAAATTTGCGCTATTACACCCTCAGGCACTGTGCGGGGCTCCATTCCTATGTTATCAGAATGGAATTTGATTGCCTGTGGGAGCGGCTCATTTTAAGATGGCATATGACAATATGATTAAGCTAACGAGGAACGATAGCTTCATAACAAAGATCAAACAGGCTACCGGTGATAAACTCGGTGGCCTGTTGTGCTAACGGGCAGTATTCTCAATAAAAAATGTAAAGTCCTTTGGAAATTCCTGTTACAATGAAAGTAAAACGTTTTAGAAGAGGTGTATATAACCGTGCATGCCTTCGTACGAAATGACGACATTCTTGGTGATTTGTTTTTACCCGAACCTGAGAATGCCAATGGAGTTGGAATCGTTTGGTGCCCAGGTCTACCCAATACACCTATCGCAGAAGATATGGCAATACCTCTTTCAAATGCTGGATTTATTGTTTTACAAGCAAGGTATCCAGGGAGTTGGCAAAGTTACGGAAAGTTTGGTCCTTCAAGCTCAATACAAGGAGCAATTAAAGGACTAGAACTTCTTTCAAAAGGTAAAGCAACAGATTTAGCTACTGAAAAGGCGGTTGAATGGTCATATAATCGACTTGTGTTGGTAGGGAATAGTTATGGTGGTGGGGTAGCGGCAAGTACGCTTGCATTGACAGACTTAGCTGAATCAGCGGTTTTATTTTGCCCATTACTTAAACCAGCAAATCAAAATACAAATACAACTCAGCCTGAAGACGACCTAACAACACTCTTGCCGTATTTAAAGAGATGTCATGAAAACGTTTTTCGGGATATTGATGAGAGTGAGTGGAGTGACTTTTTAAGAGGTAATAGTGTTTTAAATCCATCTGTATACATTGAAACCCTACGTAATCGTAAAATACTTTTAGTTCATGGTCAGGAAGACAAAACTATTCGCTCCTTCCATACAGAGAATTTTTATAACAATTTAATTGCTGTCGGGGCGACAAAAACTGAACTCCTCTTGGTTGATGGAGTAGGACATGGAAAAGCCCTGCGTTCAAAAAACTTGGGATTATTGGACGAGCTGGATATTAAGCTAAACCGAGGGACGGAGAACTATAGCTCAATAAGTTTATGCTGAAGAAATGATCCTTTTTTGCTATAACACCATTAAATGGATGCTGTAAAGGGATGGAGTGAACAAGATGAACGGATATATTTCAGTAGAAAATAAGAAGATTTATTATGAGGAATATGGCGATAATAGTCTGCCGACATTCTTATACCTACATGGAGGACCTGGTGTTGGTTCGTATGACTTCAATCTTACTCAAGCTCAACGGCTATCCCCTTTTATCCATTTAATCTCCATTGACCAAAGAGGTTGTTTGCGATCCGATGCGATTGAGGAGATCGAAGACTTTTCTATACAAAATTTAATCAATGATTTCGAATTTATAAGAGATCATTTTAAAATTGATCGTTGGGGGCTTATCGGGCATTCCTTTGGAGGTTATTTGGCTGTTGAATATGCTTATCAATTCCCTGATGTGATTGAACAGGTGGTTTTGGAATGCCCAACATTTGATATGCTTGAATCATTACAGTCAGTGGTCAAGAAGGCTGAGAAGTTATATAGAGAAGATGGTCAAGACAAACTTGCTGATCGGTGTAAAGACGCATACAACTACTCTAAACAAGAGTTATTTAGTATTTTCAATGAAATTTCCGAGAAACGTGATCAGGTTTACATTCGATCTCTAAATCCCCATTTTTTCAACGACATTGTGGAACAGTCGGAAATTCAGCACTATGATTGGCAAAAGCAGAAAATGTTTCAGAATAAAATTAACGATCAAGTTCTCAAACAACCAGTCCTTGATAAACTTACAAACATCACTTGTCCTGTATTGTTGATTAAAGGTAAGTATGATCCGATTTGTAGTGAACTTCAAACAGAAGAGTTTTTAAATAAGGTACAAAATAGAACGGTCGTTATTTGTGTCAACTCTGCTCATATGCCTCGTCATGAGGAACCAGAATACTATGCAGAAGCAATTCAGGCATTTGTTAAGAACACTCCGCTTCGTTAAACTCTAACGGAGAACGAGAGTTAAGTAATTGTAACAAAAATGAAATCTTATATTCATGTGGCATTAATGAATAAAGCCTATAATAAAACTCGACCCCCTTTAAATATAAATACTCAGACCCTCAGCCCGTTGCTGTGGTTCTTTTTTTTACTATTCATTTAAAAGGCGTATAGTGGAACTTACCTGAGCTTTACTTCGTCTATTGAAATATGTCATTAGCAATAAAGAAATTGGTCATGAAGTGAAAGAAAACGTGTATTGAAGGGGGGAACTAATGAGAAAAATCGTTGTTGTTCCATTTATCGTTTTGATTATAATTGTCATGTCTGCTTGTAACCCAAATTTAAATGCTTCAAATAGACAGTTGCTTAAGGCTGAAGATATATCGTCATTACAGGTTGTCGGGGTCTTGTCAGGAACGAAAGATTCCCCTTTGGTTCAAAACAATGATGGAGCTGGGAAAACCACCATTTCAAAAATTATTGGGTGGATAAACGCTTCAAAACCTATCAGTGGTCAAACGGAATATGGAAAGCATGGCTACCCAATGGTAATAAGCTTAAAGACGAATGATGGCAAGATGATAACTGTTGAACCTGCGTATGACTGTGTTTCACAAACAAATGCCGACGGCAGTGGTTCAAAGACCTGCACCCCAGCTAAAAGTGAAATCGTTCTAAGTATTGATTCGAACAAGATTCGAGCAAAATCACCAGAAGTGTATAAATGGATAAATGAAGGTTGGGAAGAAGAAAAATAAGAACATCTAGATGCTCGTCTGCATCATTGTCTACGCAAACGGAGAACTATAGTTGAATAAGCATCAATGAATGAAGCTGCCGGCACGATCGGCAGCTTCATTACGTTAACGGGCAGATTTATGAAAGCATTTTAGCAGGTACTAGAAGAAGATAGTACTAATTAAATAAACCTAAATACTGTATAGTTTGTTGTGAGGAATTTGACAGATTCGCCTTGCTGCGGTTTTAAGCATGATAAGTAAAGAAGCAAGGGGTTAAAGACTTGATGAAATTTGTTTAGTGAACGTATTTTACAAGAATAGGTGATTATTATGAGGTGGCCATGGTATTTAATAACTAATATCATCATGTTACTTTGGTTACCTATATGCATAGGTATAAGTTTGGTTCTATTAATGAATTGTGCTTTTTTATGTGGCCCCCCAAAATTACAAAATATAATTCTAGTCATACTTCTTTGGATACTATATATAAGTACTGCGATTTATTTGAACTATTTATGTTTTAAAAATCTGAGACATTTAATTATTCCATTTGAGTCCATTCTTTTTTTGTTTGGAGTGGCTCTTTATATGATGGATATGTAAATCTTATGATTCATTGATTCATTTGGTGAGCCGTATCACAAGTAAAAAGTGTACAGATCATTCAACTAACGGATAACGATGATGATGATTACCGATGGTTTAGCTCATTTGATAGAGAAGAGACTTTAAGTCAATTAGAAAAGTTATCGAAAAGGATGTGATTATTGGTGAGGGTATTCAAATTTTTTAGTTTTTGGCTTACTTTGTTTGCATTAGGTATTTGTTTATATAATCTGTCTGGCTATGACGATAAGAACTTATTGCTTTTTATGACAAGTCCACTTTTATTGGTTTTAGAAGATTATTCATCTTTTTTTAAACGGTTCTTATCATATCAAATGTTAATATGGTTATTTTATTTTCTGAATGTGTTTTTTTGGTGTTGTATCGGATTGATTATTGATTCAATTATCCACTCTACAAAAAGGAAAAAAATATTAATTTATCTTTCTAGAATAGGTATAGTTTCTTGCGCAATCATACTAATATCTGTCTTGTTTTACTCATTTCAAAACTCAGAGAAAGAAATCAGTAATATTCTTAAACATCCGGACAAATACAATGAACAATCCATTCGAATAGCAGTTGTTAAATCGGCAAAGGAGGGATACGGCGAACAATATGTTGATGAAATGGCAACGATTCTGCAAACAACAAATAGTCAAGAAATTTACGGTAGTACCATATATGCACTCGGAATAATTGGAACACCGAATTCAATAAAAGTCATTGTAGAAAATCAGAATGATTCCGATATTATAAGTTACTCGCTGCAAATGAATGAGAATATAATCATATCAATGCTTGATGTAAACCAACCGCAAAATATGATTAACGCTGGTATACAGGCAGCAAAGTTATTGGAATTTAGTTCATTTATTCAGCCACTAAGCAACATTAAAAATAATTATCCCAACAATGAAGTTCAAGCAAGAGCTGCGAAAGTCTTAAAACAGATAAGTGAAAATCCGAAAAAAAACAATCCTAAATTCAATATTGATTAATACGAAAAGCTTGGAACCAAGAAGGGCTGCCGATAATTCGGCAGCCTGTTAACGGGCAGTTTAGTGGAAAATGATTCATGTATTCAATCACAGTGAATACATGCTAAAGTGGAATCGCCTAGCACTGTAACGGTCAGTTTAGAGGGGAACAATATGAAAAAACTAATAAAATGGATATTTCCATTAGTTCTGGTATCAATAATTACTAGTTGTGATGAGAATGCGGATATTTCAAGAAATACGACTCCGCCCAATATGATTGGAAAAATCACCGCTATCGACAACAACGAAGAAAGGTTTCTAATTGTTTCATCTGACAAATTCCTAGATCAAGATAAGAAAACGCCAGAAGCCGCTTGGTATAGCATGTTGGAGAATGCAGATATAGAGTATAAAAGCGTTTAAAGCCGAAAACGTAAAAATTGGATCAACGGTTAAGGTGTGGAGCGATGGTAATATGTTATTTACTTACCCTGGAAAAGCATTTGGTATTCGATTTGAGATTACTGCCATTGATCCTGGTAAAGGTGATATTAGAGGAAGAGTCACAGGTGTAGAGAGAACCGGCGAGGGTGTTAACGAGATTTGGTACGTAAATGTGGATGGGGTAAAATATCGACTGCTTAAATTCACACAAGTATGGAAAAAGGGAGCTCGTTCGAATTTCACTAGCATCAAGGTGGGGGAGCAAGTTAAGATTTGGTTCGCCGGGTATGACTTAATAGGTTTTGAGAAGTTTGTGACGCAGGTCGTTATCTCCTAATTAAGATTGCATTTTTTTAGTCATGAAAAATTCACCTCTAAAGGTAACATGCTCAAGTGGTCGGGAGATTATAAGAAAAGCACATCCATGCGGTTGCCGAATGGCAGTCCTTTTTTACGCTAATGAGCAGTAGAGTTTCAATTTCTGAATTATGGAAAAAATATATGAACGGAATATTACAACTAACTCGGAGGTGGAGGTTTGACCTTACGGCTGATTGGTGCCATTATTTGCTGGTTTATCGCTTTCGTTTTTCTTACATTAGGCATAATAGTTGTTAAAAGTGAAAAACGCAAACAAGATACTATTGCCAAAGAATTAAAATTACGTGATATTGAAGGTGTTGCCGATTCATTTTTTGTATGGATAATCTTTTTTGTCGTTAATTCAATTGGTGCGTTATTAAGAGCATTACCTTGGTGGTTAGTTAAAGTTATTTATATCCTACTCGGTATCGGGTTTGTGTTTTTAGGTATTAAGTGTATGGGCTGGTCGGATTAACTACAGGAAAACTATAGAGCGAAAAGCAACAAAGGGCAGCCGAACGATTTCGTAGCCCTGTTACGCTAACGGGACACGATAGCTAAATAAAGACACCGTGGCAGTTCATGATTGAACTGCCTTTTCCACACTAACGGTCAGGATAATTCTGGTAAACACCGAATTTACCAAACTAAACATGAATTAATAGTAGGGGGGAGTCCATGAAAGAGATGCTAAACATACGAAAAGCTAATATAAATGACCACGAGTTTTTAGTGCTAATCGACTTGAAAAATGATGGGTATTCACTTTCGGATGTAGTTAGTATGACAGAACAAGATAAAGAGGAGCACAGTAAGAAAATAGCAGGGTATCTCACTGACTCTGATAAAGGTGCATTTGTAATTGAGGATTTGGCTTTAAACCAATCGATTGCAATGATAATGTATTCCATAGAGGCCTGTCCCAAGTAGCATGGGTAGGCCGTCCTATTAGTTAAACGTGACATTTACCGTATAACCAATATTCTTAAAAAATTCCTTTAACACTTTTTCTGCACTTTTCTCTGCAGTATCTAGTAAACCATCAGAGATGGCTTCTTGACGAATTTGCTCTTGTGCCTTAGCGGCCAGGTCAAACCCCTCATCCCATTTAATATCACCACGGAAAAGCCCACCATTGTCAAAGGTTTGTATTTTATCCATCTGTACTGATGGGTCCTGGATAAGCTTTGCATGAGGAAGGGTAATATCTATTTCTTTTGTTTCTTCATTAATAACCATGTCCTTAGAAGTAATCCCTTTCAAATCAACACCAGCAATAACCGTCGCAGGTACAACTAATAGTAGTTTTCGCTTTGTTCCTGGCAGATTAATAGAGATGTCTTTCCCGAAAATCTTATTATCCTCTTGGCTTAGAACCACTTTCATATGAGCTTCAGCTGTTGCCAATGTGGCAAGCTCTTGAACTTGTTCAACAAACGTGACAGACTCTTGTTTGAAGGTACTGCCCGCAAATAGCCGCCAAATTCCTCCTGAAGTGATGACTAAAAAAACAAGGATGGCAAAAATGATCATCAATCCAAGAACTTTTAAGAAAGACTTAAATATTCCTTTCGGTGGAGATAAAGATCTTGAGTTATGATCTAACGCAATAGTTGCAGCACTTTGCTGTTGTGCTTCCTTTATTTCTATTAATTGTCTTTCTAGCTGTGCAATTTTTTCGTCTTTTTCTTCTATAATTTCTCTATTTGTATCCATTTTTCCACCTTTCATTTTTACCATTACAATGTTTATCCTTTTAATCTACTAATCTATTATGTGAGGAATTATTTATATAATAGCACACATAAAAATCTAAAAAAGTATTTATTTCCACTTTCCCCTGTCCGAGACTCAGTAGAAACAGGCAACAAGCACATTGATTTCCTCATCGCTGATCTACTTTCCTTTGGCGACATTCAACGTATGGTTGAGGATTTCCAAGAAGAAATATGATCGACTTGATGTACTGATTAATAATGCAGGTGCAATATTCAGCAAAGACAGAGAAACTACGAAAGAACTTCTGCTCGGATAATTAATACGTCTTCTGCAACACATAAAATAGCAAGCAAACCAGACTTCAACAATTTACAATTGGAAAAAGGCTATACTTCATCGAGAGCGTATGCCGCATCTAAATTGTATATCATTTGGGTCATAAGGCATTTGGCAGCTGAATTGAAGAAGAAAGGCATTAAGAAAAAACTGCAAACGTTCTTCACCCAGGTGCGGTTGCAACTCGATTTGTACAAGATAACGACAAAGGCTTCATCAACAATTTAATTTTTAAAATCGCACTCCCATTCATGTCTAAACCTGAAAAGGGAGCCGCCACGACCGTGTATCTGGCAACGGCCAAGGAAGTAGAAGGAGTTTAAGGTAAGTTTTTCGGAAATAAGAAAGAGGAGAAACCAAAAGGCACCCAATATTCCGTAGAAAATGAAAAAGCGATTTGGGATTACTGTATGGGCGTAATTAGCCCGTATTTAAAGCATAAACTTAAAGAAAATTTCGCAACTAAGAATATTTCAACGTCAAGTTCATTCATCTACCAACTGAATTACGCTCCCTCGGTATGATTTAATTTCCTCACGCAAGCTCGTGTATTCGCAGGATTTCATCCCTTTTGGATTCGTTAGAAGAATGAAGAGAGTCAGGGGTTATTATGCGGACCCATTAGAAGGCGTGCGGGAATAGAGGTGAGGGTACCACACCCATTTAATTCCATATGCTGCACGTATTCTCCACGGTGCCCTTAGCGATTTTCGCTCCCATGTCTCAACGGGTCTAAGCCCTCTCATTCCTTCGTTACATCTATCTAAGGGGTGGAGGCCGGTTTTTCTAACGGAACGGGTCTGAGCCCTTTTGCGTAACGTATCCCGATACTCCGTGTTTTCTTTGTAATCCTGCGAATATACCAACTTGCGTGAACAGGTTTAATGTTTTTAAGCTGCTAGTGCAAAGACTTTATCTGGTTTGTATGCTTCTTCACTACGTACCATACCTACTAAAAGTCGAGCCAACTTTCCGCATAACTTCAAAATTGATTTCATTTTTTTCAGCTTTTTTACCTGAACATTATGTTGATGCAAAGCCTTAAATTCTTTGTTATTCATAACCATGCACATCGTGATTAGGTAGAGGTAGTGTCGGAGGCGTGGCCGTCCTCGTTTACTGAGCGTCATCTGACCCTTCCATTTCCCAGAGCTTGCCTCGGTCAGATTAAGGCCTGCGTGACGCAGCAGTGTGTTTCCGTGGATATAACCGCTGAGATCACCTGACTCCCCTAAAACACCAGCTAATGCAATAGCACTTATGCCAGTTATGGCAAGGATTTTGCCTGCATAGGGGATTCGTTCAAGTACGGCTTTGGCTTCAGTTTCGATTCTCTGAAGCTGTGCGTTCGCTAAGTCATACTCTTCAAGAAGATGCTTAAGATGGAGTTTGTAAGCGTGTGATGCCTGGGTAGAACCAACGGTTTTTTTGGCAAGATCGATGAGCAACTTAGCCCTACGGACACCGGAGTGTCGTTTCATGGACGCTTTCCATCCCGTGATCACATCGGTAGGCTCTAATTTACATAGATCTGCGGGGAGAGGAAACAACCGAAGAGTTAGCAATGCACCTTTGCAAGTTAAGATTTTAAAGACTTGTCTAAGTTCAGGGAACACAATGTCGACCCAGCGATGGATTTGATTCACTGCGCTTACAAGGCGTTTAACAACGGTCTCTCGATTTGCCATAAGGACCCGCAGCTCCTCGTATTCAGCGGAATGAAAACGGACAGGGGAATAGTAGCCGTTTTTCACCATGTCTGCAATGACAAGTGCATCCTTTTTGTCACTTTTAGATCGTGTATTGTCGCGGTTTTCTTTGTTCTTTTTAACTAGATGAGGATTTACGAGCACAGCTTCAATCTGGTTATTTTTAAGCCAATGTGCAAGGCTAAGCCAGTAATGTCCTGTTGGCTCCATACCAACGATTATTTGGCTTAGCTTGTACGAAGCTAGCAAGTCTCGGATCCAGCGATCAAGAGATCGAAAGCCGACTTCATCATTACTAAATTCCAGTGGATTACCCAAAGCAATACCACGGAAATTAACAGCTCTAGCAACGTGGGTCTCCTGAGCGATATCTACACCGACAATAAGGTGATTAGAGGTAATGTTTTCAATGAGTTGATTTTGTTTATCTTGTGCTTTAAACTTCATAGTAGAGCGACCTCCAGATGTGGGATTTTAAGGGCTGTAGACCCGTTACGTACTCCCATCGTACAGAGGCGCTCTTTTTTATTCAAACTCCAAATTATTCGTTCCACAGGAATTCTAACGGGAAACGATAACGCGGCGATGGGTCCGAACCATGACAAAGCACAAGAAAAAATAGACAATTGTTGGGTTGACTTAGAAACTATAATTCAAATGGAGGCACTAAATGATTACATACAAAGAGGTTGATGAATCATACTTTGACAAATATGATAGTGTTCCTATGCTTGTTCATGTAAAAAGTAAATTCATTTTGATAAAAAATGATAATGGTCTAGGGGGAATTCTACTAAAAGAAGTTCCTGTTGAAAGTTATATTAAAGATCTAGGATTATACGAAGAAGCAAAAAAATATAAGGAGAAATTTGATATAACAAATTGGGCTTTTTTTATGGCGTTTGATGATGAACTACCCATCGGTGCAGCAACAGTGGTTTCAAAAACAAAGAATGTTCAAATGCTTGACGGTAGGGATGATATAAGTGTGTTATGGGATATCAGAATCAATGATCGTTATAAGCAACAAGGCATTGGTACAACGTTATTCCATATGGCTGTAGAGTGGTCTAAATTCAAAGGGCTAAAACAAATGAAAATTGAATCACAAAATAATAATGTTCCAGGATGTAGATTCTATCATAAACAAGGCGCTGTATTAGGAAAGATTGACGAATATGCATATTACAATGACAGTGAGGCGAAGGATGAAGTTCAACTCATATGGTATTTAGATTTATAAGCAAAACACTTCCAAGTCATGTCATTCAGCTAACGGAAACTATAGTTGAATAAACATCAATGGACGAAGCTGCCGGCACTATCGGCAGCTTCGTGACGTTAACGGGCAGATTTGCTCGGTGCCATAACTGCGTCATACCCAGCTCAGGGAAAAGCATCGAAGGTCGCTAATTCCTACATACAAAAACTTGAAAAAGCAACCCTGTCTCAAGATCAAGTAATACGTAAAGCACTACTCATAAATAAGGATATTTCAAGTGTAAACATACTTGTTATCAAAAATGTGATTTATGATGAAAAATCAGCGGTTTGGACTATCCAATACAAAAGTGCAATTATTATTACGGATGGTTCAATTGAAGAACATAGTGTACAAGTTCCAGATTACATTAAGCTCCCTCTGTGAACGATAGTTCAATTATGAAACTGGCCGCCGCGCAGAGCCTTCTTTCGCTAGACAATCACCACTAAAGAATCACAGAAAGAAAGCTAAACGCCGACGCAGTTAGCTCTTTTTCTGTAATTCTTCCAATTTCTTCAACAATTCACAAAAATGTTCCATTTCATTGATCTCGTATTGTAGGATGGAGGATAAACTAATAACAGGAGGGATCATTATGCGGACATTGTTTATATTATGCTTGATGCTAGTCGCTTTATCAGGCTGCTCAGAAAAAGTTGTTACCGATACTGACACAGTTCCGACTATTCAAAGAGTTCCGGTAAATGCGAATTATAAGATATATTACCATCGTTCCGATAACATGGATCGTGGGCATCATGATTATTATTACGAGGAGCTCGTAGTTGATCCAGCTTATTATAACAATCATGATGTAAAACGGGGAGACGTTGTATATTTAGAGAGCGTAAGAGAAAACAGTAAGCTCCCTGAGTTTGATATTTTAAGAGTTGTAGCGCTTCCAGGTGAACAGGTAAGCATTAATGCCGGTCAGTTATATATTAATGGCAAAAAACTTGATACATTCTATGGAAAAGCACATCGTTTAGGTAACGATACCGAGGAATTAAAACAATTCATGAATAATGAACCAAACAACAGCAATGTGAAAAATGCCTTGGATTTCTTACAAAACATAAATATAGATGAGATTAAGGTACCCAAAGACCACATATATCTAATTGGTGATGATTGGTTTCGAAGTGTAGACAGTCGGATGTTCGGTTCCACTGAAACGAATAAAATCAAGGGTAAGGTTCTCGGATATATAGAGAAACATAAATGGGAAGCTAGTCCCACCTTTGAAATGGCTTCAGAAGGGCAAAAGGAATCCACCAGACTTCGCGGGGAAATAGGTAAGTTAGCTATTGTTGATATTTCATTAACTGCAGGCAAACCTTATCAAAACTTTTGGTTCTTTTGGGGGAAGTCCGATGATTTACGGGGCGAATTCAAAGTGATCGCTGTAAAAAAGGGTGAAGAACAACGCAGGACTGTTTTTTTTGCGGGTGGCTTAAGCGGTACATTTAGATCCGCCGATGCATCTGTTCCGCCTTCGAATATGACCATTCCTACTCCAGGTTTATGGAGGTTGGAGGCATACATTGGGGATAGGTATTTTGGTAGTATTGTAGTTGATGTAAATTAAGCTTATACATTAACAAGTAGAAGGATGAATTCTATGTACTGGAGGGGAATTATTATGAAGTATATTTTGTTTTTTGTGTCAGTATTAATCTTACTTGCGGGATGTTCGAATGAATCGAAGGTTACATCTTTTAATAATGGAAAAACGCATTTTGATATTAAAAAGTTACCAGATGGACTTTACTTAGAACCCCCGACAAGCAAACCTAAAATTGATGAAAAAACTGCAATTGAAAATGCAAAAAAGACTTATATTCAAGGTGGAAATGTAAGTCAAGTAATTATTGAATACCATTTGGTCAGTTTTAAAGGTAAAGAAGTAAATATAAGTAAACAGCCTGCCTATATAGTATCAATGAAGTCACCACATCCAAACGATGGTGATGATTATGCAGACAATGAAATTTGTGCAATTGTTGATGCTACAACTGGAGATGTTTATAAGCAAGCATTTACATATACTGACCAGGTTGTACCCAATAAGAAATTAGACATTAGAGAAAATGTCAAGGTTGTAACGGAGTGATTGTTAAACTAACGGAGAAAGTACGACAAGTTCTGCTATAAGCGCCAAATTGCGTGAAAAGCAGGAGATTACAAGAGTAATAATCTTAACTTTACAACCGAGGATGGGAATGACGGAACCATGTATCCTGGAACCATCCCGCCAATACTCCTGCACGCGTCATGTTTAACAGAATATAAGGTGTGAAGTTCAGGTAGATCCGACAGAACGAAGGCTGGAGCCATTCGAATGGAAAAGGTATGCCAACGGATATGTCGCGTGGCTGAAAGATTGAATATGGTGAGAATGCTCGCACAGAAGCGAACTGACGAACTTCCGAATGTACAGGTCTACAGTTAGAGCATGCGGAAACGTATGTACCATCAAACGATGGGTGAGAGGCGTAAAGTAAAAATTTTCTCTATGAAATACGCTATGCCGAACAATGGTGGCATCGATCTCACAGGCTTAGAGGAAGCACCTAAGTTCAGAACGGATAGCTAAGTTGTAAGGGACTTGGAAAACAAGGGACGTTGCAGGAAGGGCTGTTACCCGAAACGGTTGCAATAAGGCACTTGCCGAAATGAATTTATCCTTGTGAGGGCAGGGGCACGACTGATGAAGCCTCTGTAATCGAGGTGGAGGAACAGCCCCAAGTCTAATTGAAAAGAATGATCATTTTCCATACGTGAATTGCACCGATCAGGTAGGAATGTGGGGACATCGCTTCATTTAGGAGGGGTGCCACAGTGCAAGCTTTACGAAATTGGGAGTATTACGGCATGACGGAATCTTTTACGGATTTGTACGAAAGATCAGCAAACAAAGAAAAATTTTCACACCTCTATGAGATCATTACATCGAGAGAAAATATTTTGTTGGCTTATCGTACGATGAAGTCCAATAAAGGATCAAAGACACCAGGAACAGATGGACTAACCATCAAAGACATCGAACAACGACCCGAATACGAATTAGTTAGTGAAATCCAAAACAGACTGCAAAACTATCGCCCCAAGAATGTCAGACGGAAGCTTATCGAAAAAGACAACGGTAAAATGAGACCGCTTGGCATCCCATGCATCCTCGACCGCATCATTCAACAGTGCTTCAAGCAAGTCCTTGAGCCCATAGCTGAAGCCCAATTTTACAATCATAGCATGGTTTCAGACCCCTTCGATCGACACACCATGCCATGGCAAGAGTCCAATTTCTCATCAATCAGGCGTCGATGCATTATGTAGTCGACATCGACATATTGGGGTTCTTCGACAACGTCAACCATACCTTGCTCGTGAAGCAACTTTGGAACATGGGCATTCAAGATAGAAAGGTTCTAGCATGCATCTCTAAAATGCTAAAAGCGGAAATCGAGGGGGAAGGGATACCTTCAAAAGGAGTACCTCAAGGGGGGGTGTTGTCAACACTGCTCTCGAATATTGTACTGAACGACCTCGATCATTGGGTGGCTGGTCAATGGGAACTCTTTCCCCTGACACAACCTTTCAAATCTAGGGAGGGAGAAAGGCGCGCGAAAATACGCTCTAGTCTGAAAGAAGGCTATCTGGTGCGCTACGCCGATGACTTCAAAATCATTTGTCGCGATTGGAAGTCTGCCCAGAGGTGGTATCATGCGGTAGTTCTGTATCTTAAAGACCGTCTGAAACTCGACGTCTCACCAGAGAAATCACAAATCATCAATCTGCGAAAACGAGAGTCGGAGTTCCTTGGATTTACAATCCGAGCAAACAAAAAGGGTCAAAAACGAGTGGCACATACGGGCATAAAAGCGAGCAAGAGACAGAAAATCAAAAGCGAAGCTAAGAAACACATTCTCAAAATGAGGACTTCGCCAACCGCTCTAAACGCTGCGCGGTTCAACAGTTTTGTTTTAGGAATTCACAACTATTTCAATCGGGCAACACATGTTAGTGTTGCGTTCTCACGTCTTGCCTACGATCTGCGAGCTTTCATGTACAATCGTCTCAAACAAATCGGGAAATACGAGCACCCTGCAAACCCACCGCCAACGTACAGTAAATTTTACAGCTTGGGGTACAGGACTTTCAAAGTAGCGGATGTTTATTTATATCCTCTGGCTAATGTGAAAACAAAGAATACGATGGGCTTCAGTACAGGGCTCTCGCTCTTTACCACAGCAGGCAGAGAGCAAATACACAAAAAGCTTCGACCAGATTTACGTCAGGAAATTTACTTACTAACGAAATCTAGCATCCCGAATCAAAGTGTTGAATATATGGATAATGGAATTAGTCGGTACAGCATGAAGATGGGGAAATGCGAAATTACAGGCATGTATCTCTTCGCATCCGATGTTCACTGCCACCACTATATCCCGCCCCACGCAGGTGGAACCGACAAGTTTAACAATTTGCGCATCCTCCACAAAGAGGTCGGGCAACTTATCCTTCAAACACAAAAAGAGACGATTGACGTACTCAAGAATAAACTGGGTTTAACGGAATTGATGATGATTCAGATCAACAAATACCGTGAAAAATATGCATTAAAACCAGTTTAACATATCCCAAATCAATGAGTAACGAGGAAGTTATGATTTAATAAATTCAATTAGATGGAACGCGGAGTACTGGGAAACTCGTACGCTCCGTGTGGAGCAGGGGAAAAGCTGGAGATAACATCAAATGCTTACCTATTGCAAACCGATAGTTCAACTACAAAGTGAGGCTGCCGCGAAATTGATCGGCAGCCTCATTAAACGGGCAGAAGGGTTTAATATAAGTAGTTCAAGGAAGTGATTCAGTGGATAGTGAAGAAAAAGATAAATACGATTTAGTCAGGGCATTCCCGCGTGATTTAAACAAAGACGTACGGCAGGTGTTGGACATTATTCCCCAGGAATCACATCTTACTTTTTCTTATTTTGAGGAACTGAGACTATCGGAGGAAGCTCTATATATTCCGTCTCGAATTTATTATGATGAACCTCCCCAGTCACAAATTTCGTCTCTAACGGTTGATCAACAAACCATTCTTTATACCCTGTACACACGCCACCACAACGGCTATGTACGGGAAAAGAATGTAAAAAATGCAATCGCCAAGGCAGCGGAGTGTTCTTGGATAACAGCTTATCTGATGCTCATAATCGGTGAATATGTAGAGGAGATCTTACAGGTTATCCATCAAAATCGTTCACTGCTAAACGCAGACTTCATAAAAATTTTTGTAGATGAAAATCCCAAACTTTATCGAACAATTCAGAGTCGAGTGGTGAGTTATTGGAATTGTTATTATCGATGGAAGTATCCTAAACCTGAACAATATGTCGGGTTTCAAGTCCTGGCACATTTGAAACGTTTATTAAACTAACGCAGAACGATAATTCAATAACAAACATCTAGAGGCTGCCGCGAGAATGACCTGCAGCTTTGCTGCGCTAACGGGCAGGATAGTTTGATCGACTTCACGAATACTTCAAGAAAGGAGATGGGGAAGTTTCAATGAAAATGAAATTCAATAAGAAAAGATACATAATAATTCCAATAGTTTTAATTGCAATAGGCTATTTGCTGTACACAATGTTATATATAAATATTTACGGTTTTACAATAAGGAAATCTAAAATCCAAGATATTATTGTTTATACATCAACTGATACCTACCAAATTAACAACAAAGAACCTCTTGAAAAAATTTTAAATGAAATGTCTAAAATGAAGAAAACAACAAAAATAGAAAACAATTTTCCACCAGGCGAGTTATATTCTCAGATGCCAAAAATTCTATTACAAGAAGGAATTAATAAAGAAACTAATTCTACTTATGGTGGTAGCTTGTGGAATGTAGGGAATCAAATTTGGCAAGATAGTAACGGATATTATTGGAATGTAACATCTGAGGTTCTCGATCTTATTAATGAATCTATAAAAGATAAAGAAACGATTAAACTGCATTAGGGAGAATTATCAAAGAGGAAGATTAAGCTATCGTGTCCCTATAGCTCCATAATAATTGTATATATTTAGCTAAAAGGTTATTCAACTAACGGGTAACGATAGCACAATGACGAACAGGCTGCCGGCTTCTTCATCGGCGGCCTGTTCAACTATCGGGCAGAATAATTGAATAACATATGGTGAAAATGTATATATAAAAAATTTATAAGGGAGTTCTTATGGATGGATTTTGGAATAAGGCATTCAGGTGGATAAACATCATTTTCATCCCTGCAATTACAATTTTGATTTTAGCGATTACTGGCTATAGATTTCACAAAAATGAATTAGAGACAAATTCCCCAGATGTTATATTTTTAGTGGCACTATTGTTTACCCTTATCATAGCAGGTAAAATCCGCAGAATCATAACGTCAGGAAGTCTTTTTATGTCAACAACTTTTTTAAATATATCGATAACAGCGATTGTTGTGGTATCCGTTTATAGCCAACATTATTTTGGATTTAAAGGTTTGCTGTTTGAAGCAATATTGCTAGTGGTGTTGGTGATGCTGTTATATGGCTTATATAAAATTATTCATAAGGAAACGTGATTGAAGTTAGTTCGGCGTTCAACTAACGAGGAACTATAGTTCAATCACAATCAACGGCAGCCGGCACACGATCGGCTGCCGTTATCAGTTGGAGCAACGGGAGTTTAGAACAGCAAAATGCAGTGTTATAATAAAAATCGTACAACTGACATAAGGAGGCTGGATAAAATCGTGGATTTAGATTTATTACGAGAAGCAATAGTAAGTAACAACATGGATACAGTTGAAAGTATGTTTGAGGAGATAGGCAGAAATAAACTACAAGAGGCCATTCCTCTTCTTATAGAATATTTAAAAAGCACTGAGAATAATATCTTGAGAAATTCTATTGCAATTACGTTAAGTGATATTGGGAACGATAAAGCCGTTGAACCTCTGATAGATATGATAAATCACCCAAAAACATTGGGAGCAAGAGGTACTTTGTTGTTTGCACTAAAACCATTTGATTGTTCTCCACATTTAGAGACACTGGTTTACCATTTGATAACAGGCAATTTTGAGGTCCAACTTCAAGCAAATGAACTGATTGAAGAGATTAATTTAGGGGTATCGGATGAAGTATTATTAAGATGTATCCTAAAAGTAAAGGAAGGAATAAACGAAGTAGAACGCCAACATGAGATACTTTCAGATACATTAGAAAGGCTATTTACCCTCAAGAAGATATAATCAACTATACTTCTTATTACGCTAACGGGGAACTTTAGCTCAAACAGAACGAAACGAGGCTGCCGGCAAACGGCAGCCTCGTTTCGTTAGCAGTTTAGTGGAAAAGGAATCAAGCGGTAATAATAAACTAAATTATTGTGCAGACGGGGGACTTTGCTTCCTTGAATTCCTGAATAAAAAGTAAATATGAGGCGAATAATTGCCTAGTAATGAAATCCACCTTAAGGAGACTTGCAATGACAGAAAACAACCAGTTTGATGAAGTCGAAGACTTCGTGAGCTTTGAAGCTATGTCGGCTATGACTGCTGCTGAGATGCCAGATGAAAACCAAAATCCTGATGATTATGATCCGAAGAAAGATAATCAATTCGATAATCAATTCTTATATCCGCCGATTAATCCGCATCCCCGAAATGACTTAGAATAAAATGTCATCTGCCAATGTACCCCGACAATTAGTATCCGATGAAGTTTGGTTCTCGTCAAAGGGAACGATAGCTCGCTTGAGGCTGCCGACAATGCAGCCTTTTTTTCACTTTCGGGCAGGTTACTTCAAGTTGATTTGCAGTAATTACAATAGATGAATCATACTTCTGGAGTTTACTTTTTTAGGAATTATTTTTTAACCCACACACCATACTAAAGTTATATTTGAAAAGTAAATGGAGGTTAAATATGTATCAGAAAATAATTTGCTTTATGCTTGTGTTTTTTTGCTTATCGTTTAATTTAGTAAACAATGTAGAAGCTCAAAAACTCAAAGTGCCAGATCCGTATATAAAAAGTACAGAACAATGGTCGGTTCAGATTGGTAATCCCATTTTGGACGAAAAGGATATGGCAAAACCTAAGTCTGATATTGCTAATATGTATAGTTTAGTAATAACAAATACCGGTGAAACACTAAATAACGTAATAGTTGAGGCGTACAGGAATGATCCAAATTCGCCCACGAAATATGGACTATTTTCGAATCCCCTTGGAATTGTTGAACATGGAAAGGTTGCATTTCAACATAAAAATTTTCCAGTATCGGTCAAAGCTGATCAAGTAGAGATTGTTATATCTTGGGAGGATTCACCAACAACTAAAAACGGTATAAAAATTCAAGGCAGAAAGTATAAACAAACATTTGCCTTCGGAGTAAACCGGGACTAGGAGAACATGTCTTATTTTAAAGATTACCCGTGTTCTACCGGAAAACGTTAGTTAAATTACGACATGGTTGCATAGGAAAAGTCATCCTGCTAAGGAATGGCTTTTTCAATACTTGCCGTTAAAGACAGCGCGGTGAACCGTATCATAAGTCATTGCGCTAACGGAGAACGATAGTACAACGACAACAGGCTTCCGGCTAATCGGTAGCATGTTCAACGAAGAACTATCGTTTAATAAGACAGCGGCAGTCTAGGACTTTAATTATTTTCTCGTCCCTAGCTGACGCTGTTTTCCAATTATTGGGTTTGTCTGTTTGTTTGTACACCTAGTAAATCCTTACGCCGATACACGCTAAGAATTAGACCGATGGCTGCAAACTGAAAGATGACAAGCGTGCCGTTATAGCTGACAAAGGGAAGTGAGAAAGCACTTAGAGGTGCCCAACCGAAAGACATCAGCATAGGCCAAATAAACTGGATCACGAATAGTGTGAGTAGTCCTGAAAGCAGGGCTTTCCCATAAGTGTCTCGGATTTTGCCGCTGATTTGCAAGGAATGGAAAATAAATAGGATAACCATCAGGAAGATGAGAATACCGGCAATCCAGCCGAAGCAATAGATCAAAAAGGCGAACATCATATTGGAATGAAGTTCAGGTAAAGTAGGTAAGGGAGTACCATAGCCATGTCCCCACCAGCTAGCGGATGCGATGGCTTCTTTGGATTGTGTCAGTACATAATTAAACCCTTGTGTATCTTCTTTGGGTTTTAAAAAGGCCATCCAGCGATCAAGCGAATTAGATCGATGGCGCGAGGTTAACAAATAAAAGATTGCGGAACCGAATATCGAGCTCACGTGTGTAATTAGAATGCTGCGTCTTTTCTTTAGCGTAAGAAGCACTGAAGCAGATCCTAAGAAAAACAAGATAAAATCCGTGAGAGAGTGTACCTTTAAGAAAATGACACACGGTATTAAAAGAACACCCAAGTTCAACCACAGCGACCGCGCAATTGACTTTATCCATGATTCAGTTAATTTGTTAGTAGGTTTATCCGTCCAAATTCCCGCTAATGACAATAGAAACAAATAAGGAGAAATGGAAACAACATTCACGACGAATCTACCCAATTGCAAATAGCCATCCATGCCGTTTATTCGGTAACCTGTAGCTATGGAGTAAACCAGTAAGATCAGCGTACCGATATATAAGGCCCAGGAATAGGATGCTAATTTCTGATAATTGAACAAGCGGATTCCAAGCATAAGAAGTCCGCCAACACAAACATAGATGACTTGTTTCAATCCAATTGAAGAGAAACCTAGATGCTGGACAAGTGAAGCCTGAGCGGTAAAAACGGCGACAAGCCCAAACAGTATGAAGAAGGACAGAAGCCCAAGCAGCTTCCAATCAGTCCGTGGGCGATGTACCTTATGAAACTGAGCACCGATAAGCTCGGGAGCTCCCATCTGGGTGATCGCTTCTTTTATGGCGGTATTTAACGCAATCCCTCTGTCTAATTTCTCTTCAATGATATCTTGTAAATGACCCTCCAGCTCCATTTGCACTTCATGATGAACTTCTTTAGCTCGAATATGTGAGCAGACCTGCTTCAAGAACTCTTTGACGTCTTCCTGATATCGAATCGGATTCATAACATGCAGCCCTCCCCTATAACACGGTCGACAGTGCTGCGAAACAGCGTCCATTCCTCCATTTTAAGTCTGAGTTCATCTTTGCCGCTCTTTGTAATACGATAATATTTTCGCTTTCGGCCATCCTTCTCATTCCAGTAGGCTTCCACGTATTTATCTGATTCAAGGGAATGAAGAATGGGGTACAGAGTCCCCTCCTTCAAGGTAAAAACACCGTCTGTGTGCGTTTCCATCTCTTTGGTCATTTCATACCCATACATGTCCTTACGGTTCAAAAGCGTTAGTATTAGGATGATAGTACTACCTTTCATAAGTTCCTTGCTAATTTTCATAAATGCTCCTTTCTATGTATAGTTTACTTATGCATCGATTATCTAGGTATTAGTATAGCGAATTACTTTTGTTTTGGCAAATAATAGAAAAAAGTGCAATCTACTACCATGAAAGAACGAATAAACTTTCATGCTCTGTGGTGCAGTTCGAGGGATGCATGGATGGCTAATGGGCAGTATAGTTAAATAATTCATCTTTGTAGAAAGTGAATATTCCATGCAAATGTTTTAAATGTAGTGTTCTGTCCATACATATAGAAAAGTGAAAGTGTATGGAAAGGGATGAACTAAATGAAAATTGCATTGTATATTATTACTGTTATTAGCTTATTTGTATCAGCAGCTTGCAGTAACTCGTTTAGTGAATCGGATGCCGTAAAATATACTTTAGCCAAGATACATGAGTTAAATGACCCACATTTATTTGTTGATTTTCCAAAACGAAATGGAAGCAGAAATATGAAGGTCACGATAGGTGGTATGTATGGAAATACAACCAATTTAAAGTTAACAACGAGTGTTAAATTGATTGATAAAGAAACATACGAAGTTACCCTTATCAAAGATTGGAACTATAAGGTGAATGATATAAGAGTGAGTAGCTTATGGAAATTTAGGGTTACACAAAGCAATGTGACTCTTTTGAAAAAAGACGACAAGGATGATTTACTGGCTGCAATAGGTTGATGATTAGAAGATAGTGTCCTCATCCAATCCAAGTACATTACGCTAACGAAGAAACGATAGTTCCATAACCAACACGACGGTAGCCAGCACACGATTGGCTGCCGTTGTCCGTTTAAGTAACGGGCAGGATTCTTCAACATGGATGCAACATTTCCCAGCAATTACCGTATTAATGTTGAAGCATCTTGCTCCTTGATTATTGCTTGAAAAAGAAATATTTCTGGAAGGTGAATAAAAATGAGATGGAAGAAAATTGCGGTTATAAGTGCCTGCATTATGGCATTTGGGATTACCAGCTATGCGTCAGGAGGTGTGGAAAGCATCCAGGCATACTTAAACCATGATTTCAAATTTACACTCAATAATAACGCTTGGGTACCCAAAGACAGTGATGGTGTCGTACTAACTCCAGTCATTCTTAATGGCACATCGTATCTTCCAGTTAAAGCAGTAGTTGAGGCAACAGGCGGAGAAGTCCAGTGGAATGAGGCTACGAAAACCATTGCGATAACATCTGCTAATGGTGAAAGTGTAACCACAAAACAAAAAGAATTTACGAGTGAAGAATTGCGAGTAATTCAGGAAAAGTTAAGAAATTACTGGGATGAATTAGGGCGAACATATTCCATTAGGTTAATGTCTGTTGGTTCAACTCAAGAACATCTCGAAGTAGAGATTAGAAAGTTTGGTGAATTTGAAAAAAATCTGTCTGGGGAAGAAATAAATTCAATTAAAAAATCACTGTTTAAATTTGTTGGTCAGGAGTTTCCCTTGAAACTTGAAGTTATTCAATGTTGTAGACAAGAAGCCAATATTATAGGCGAAATCATCAAAACTGATAAGGTCAATAAAAAAGTTCTTATTGAAAATCACGAAAACAAGGTAGGGAATAGTGATAATCCAGATGCGACTTGGGTCACTTTAACTGAAGATGGAAAAATAGTTGTAAAGGATAGTAAACAGTTACAGGTATTTAGCGACTTATCCATTGGTCAACAGGTTAAGGCATGGTCAGTGGGTATTACCTTTCTAAGTTACCCTGGTCAAGCTTCAGTGGTAAAAATTGAAATACAATCAAATAAGTAAATAAAACATGGATTTCATGAGAGGTTCAGGTTTTTTTGAAGGAGGTTTAATTTGAGTACCATTTGGCATGAATCAAACTGTAAACAAGACACCATGATTTTTGATACTCTTTGGGAGGCAGAAGAATGAGGGCATTCTATAAGCAATGACATAAATATGGGTGCGTTTGATGGATATACAACTCCTGACGAGAAAGCCGCATATGTGTTACTTTTTACTTAGCTAACATAGACCGATTCCATGCTCATGCTGACAAAGTTTAGTCTGAAGGCAAATTTATATATAAGGTATGGTTCACTCGAAGAACTTGAAATCAGGGTTCATATAAAAGAGAAGTTCCATATAGTATGTCGCGGTGCTACACCATCAAGCATCATTATTAGATGGTGCTTTTTTATGCCCATCATACTCGCCACAGCTTCATTACAGGGGCTTGGTCGTAGCCTAGGAAATAAGTATTAGACTGGTCGGGTCATTAAGCTAACGGGCAGTAGAGCGTGGTGGCAAAACGGCTATTTTATGCTAGGGCAGGAACGGGACATAACAAAACACGGAATTATGTTTCGAGTGGAAGTATTATGAATGATTATCTACGTGAAATAATGGTTTCTGCAATATGATGTACTTGTTTTATTGAAAATTCGTTCTCAATGCCCCCATAAGTTTCATAAATGGCGAATACGTATTGTGGAAAGTAAAAACTTCCCAGGATACGAAACTTTGTACTTGCACCAAGCGTCTGTAAATAAAAGAGAAACAATGGGAGTTGATAACGGTGAAGAAGTTGGTTGTTGGCTTGATATGTGGTGTTGCTTTAATAACTACTACTGCTGTTTATGCGGCACAGTTCTCTGAATACAAACTAGAAGCCAAGGTTGTTCCATTTGCTTATCACCTTGCTGATGAAAACAGAGATACACTGAAGGGCGATAATTACTTTGGTGCGAGCGATAAGGTCGGACTTCCTCAAAGTATTAATTATCAAGGAACTCAATATGTACCTATTCGTGAAATTGCCAACATCCTAAACCTTGATACTGATTGGGATAATTCTAAAAAGGTGGCTATCTTGCAACCGACAACTGGTACGGATGCTAAACCTCAAAACCTCGATGCACTTATTGAACTTTATTCAAAACAATTAGAAATACTAAAAGGTATGAAAGCACAACCACAAAACGCCACAACTTCTGTCACAGAGCCTGTTAAAACACCTGCTAAAAATGAAACGATTGGTAATGATGTAAGAAAGCCGATGGAAGTTCAGTTGACAATAGACCAAGTAAAGGGGATGTTCGGGGATAAATATACAAAAGTAACAGACGCTGTAACCGGAGAATGGAAAGTTTGGCGTTATGATGTTTTGCCGAAAAACGGCTACAAATTCGAAACAACGTCAGATACAGTTGATACACAAGGCATTAAAAATCAAGATGTAAAAGGGCAAGTTTTCGTTACTTGGTCGCCAGATGGGAAGTTAATGAGCATTGTGTATTTTGGTTTGAGAGATGGGACTGTCAAAGCATATTACATTAACGGATTCACCGAAGAAAATATAGGGTAAACCAAAAGCTGACACCGCCATAATGAATGGTTGGTGTCAGTTTTTGTTAGCGGCGGAGCGTATATTTTGTGGTCAAACTGTACTTTGTGTTTAGGTACATTACGGTGATTAAACCGATGGACGGGCAGTTCAGCGAAACTTTCCATAATTTGGTGTCGTATAAGAAGTGAACGGACGAAACGAATGGCTATAGAGTGAAGTGTGAGAAACTTTTAGGGAGTGAACAAAGTGATGATGTATTCTAAAGGCATCAGAATATTGATTGGTGTTGTTTTTATCGTTAGTGTAGTGGGAGGTGCAATGGCATTCCAAAGCACATATGCTAAAAGTACGATTAATCAAAGCCACACAAATCCTCCTAACTATCCTGAAAATGAAAATGGAAAGACATACGGTTCTTCTGAAGAAGCCACCTCCGTTGAAATGCTACCTGATTTAATCCATGCAGGAAGTGTGAATGGCATTAAAGGATATTTGCTGAAAAAAGATTATCTCGGTGAACCTGGTCGTGATGTCCCATTGTATGATGTTGATGGAAAAAGCATAATTGGTTCTTTTCATATTGGCGCTAAGAATATGATCTATCCTAAAAATAAAAACGGACAGACATACGGTTCTGCCACAGATGCTACCTCTCCAGAAACGGAACCTGAATTAATCAGTGCTATAGGTGTGGATGGCACAAAAGGATATGTGCTGAAAAAAGACATAGACGGTGAGCAACCAAAATCACCCGAGGAAGCCATTTCGATACAGAAAAGTAGATCGCCAGGTGGTCGTGATATTCCGCTGTATGACGTTGATGGTGAAACCGTAATTGGTGTGTTTCATGGTGGGTGAAATTAACAAAAAAAGTATGTTCAAGTGTTACGCTAACGGGACACGATAGTTCAATCATGACACGAAGGCAGCTGGTCAGCAAGATCGGCTGCCTTTGTTACGCTAACGGGCAGTATAGTGGAAATATACAACAGTCAGGCTTTTGCAGTGGACTCTGAAAACGGGGGCTTTTTTTGAAATATTCAATTATGATATGCAACTACTACTAATGCTATATCCCCTCTGAGAACTACATATTCAACTCAACCGGCGTAGCTAGGTTTATGAAATTCTTTTCCCTGGTAGGAGTGGAGGAGCGTAAAATGACAAGAACAAGTATCCTTGGATCGAATCGTTCAAGTAAGCACCCTAACCAGTGCTTTTTTTATTGCCCAATTTCATTGATCTAAAACATAATGGTTCCAAATAATGGTATTATTAATTTATAAGTTCACTATATGGCATGAGGTGTTCAAATAAATATGGATGAAACTATTTATGACGAAACCGCAATAACGAATGACATCAAATTCAACATTCTATCTGAAAGAGAAGAACTATAATAAAAAGTTTGGAAAGATAATATTGCATAACTAAAACTAATTTAAAGATGGTGGCGATTTCCCGTGCATTCATACTCACTTTCTAAAAGCAGCAATACTTCGAAGCAATCAGATCATACTTCAAATATTAATAATACTGCAGATACGAAAAGTGTTCCTGTTGAGCCTTCCGTTCAATTTTCTCAATCCCACATTTTACATTTGCAAAGAACCATAGGAAATAGAGCGGTTGCTCAATTCATGCGTTCTCAAATGCAACCACTAAGACCTCCAAAATACGCGAACAATTCAAAAGTGGATGTCCCCACTAAATCACCGATCCAAAGAAAAGAGAATCGTACGGGGATGCCCAGCCATCTTAAATCAGGGCTAGAGCATTTATCAGGCACTGATTTATCGGATGTAAAGGTTCATTACAATTCAGACAAGCCTGCGAAACTACAGGCTGCAGCTTATGCAGAGGGAAATCAGATTCATATCGGGCCTAGTCAAGAAGAACATTTACCGCATGAAGGTTGGCATGTAGTACAGCAAAAACAAGGTAGAGTGCAGCCTACAATGAGTGCGGCTAACATAAATGATGATCCATCTTTGGAGCAGGAAGCGGATGTAATGGGTAGCAAGGCATCCATGTATATAGGACCTTCGCCTGAAATGCCCGAAGAATCCAAGAACGTAGAAGCCTCAATGACAGTGGCTCAAGGTAAGTTCATGCCCGTCGTACAGCGAATCGCATACCACACTATTGATTATGATCAAGAAACCGTTCAAGCTTTTAAAGGCGCGGAGGAAATGACATGGGAAGTTTTCCAAGCAGACTATGTTGAGCTGTACAATAAATTAAACGGTGGCAGTATTGTTAAATTAACAGACAATGGAAAGACAGCCATCGTGTACGATGAATCCGGTACGATTACAGAATCATTTAAACAACAAGGTGACGATTGGATAGAGGTTGATGATGATTACGCATACTCCCCTGATGAAGTGGATTATGCACTTGATGGGACGGTGCCTGAGGATCCAACAAATTTAGAGATAGCACAAAAATTACGTGATGGAACGGAAGATGAAGATGCCGTAAACGCGGAATTGCCTAAGATCTATAAATCAGTGGCTGATATTCCTGATATAGATAGAGCAGTTAATAATATGCCGGAAGACGCAACAGCTTATGAGTGGGTCACGCTTCTTACAAGACTCACAAGTAATCCAAGCCGAAAAATTATCGCAGACGTTTTAAAAGCTGGGAATGGTTCTTTTAGTGCTAGCGCATTGATGCGAACGTTAACAGCTAACTCCCAAGATGCGGCAGATCGTGTAGCTATCGCCGCATCTTGGGGGAACAACGATATTTATTTAAATTATGCCAATAATATGCAAATTAAAAATAACAGTCCAGCTTCTCATCTTCTAGGAACTCGTCTGGCTGCTACTGTAGATGCGGAAGACGATATTGAATGGGAAGTATTTCAACCTGATGTACACTATGCCGGTGGAAAATATCAAGGAGCACAGCCAAGAACAGCCTTCTTGAAGGCCGATATTGAAGGAGTCGAAATTGAAATTCATGCACACTGGTTTCGAAAATCAGAGCATGGTCAAACAGCCGGTAAAATAACCTCCATGCATATCCAAGAAGGAGGCAAAAATGGACTAGAGATCAATCAGTGGTCGCATTTGAGTAATTTAAAAAATGAAATTATTAAACAATTTAATGCCGGCGCTAACCCGCCTTCAGGTGCAGACGATACGGGTACTCTGATAATAACATAAGATAATAATACATGTCGGGGGACAAGAACTTGATCTCATTCCCGAAAGAGCCATCAAGAGCATTACTGTTCAGCTAACGGGCAGGATACTTCCAATATGTGTTAATATAAAACTGCAATGATTAGAAGGTTGAAACAGGGGGAATTATATGAAATTTTACATAGCGTCTAGTCTCAAAAATATAGAAAATGTACGGCAAGTCTCGGAGAGTTTGAGTGCCCGTGGTTTTCAACATACTTACGACTGGACAACTCATTCAAACATAGACTCCATAACAAAACTACGTAACATAGGTCAAGAAGAAGTAGCAGGGGTTTTGAATGCAGATGTTGTAATTGTCATGTTTCCAGCTGGAAAAGGGAGTCATGTTGAGTTAGGAATTGCTCTGGGGGCTGGAAAGAAAATTTATTTATACTCCTCAACAAATGAACTGAATGATATCGGAAACACATGTACGTTTTATCATGTTGATTCAGTTGAACAGCGGATTGGCTCGTTAGGGGATTTGATAAACTCTGTCTGCCTTGAATACCAGCATCATTAAACTAAAGGGCAGATTAGCGGAACTTACGACCGATTAAATATAATGATAAACAAGTTTATTTATGTGACTTAAATTGCATTTAGTATCTTTCATTTGTCGAGTTAAGCAATTTAAGAGACGTATCTTTATTCTGACTCCCTATTCATGCATACACCTGTTTAGTAAAATTTAAGAAAACAACAAATCAAAGTCAATTCATGAAAGGGGGCATTGCATAACATGTGAGTTAGCAATGGCTCCTTCTTATATTCCATTATCACCATTGGGAGGAAAATATGTTAAAAACCAAGATTAATACCGACATTCAGGCAAAACTGGATAGCTACAATGTTGCCTATACTAAACCAAGCACAATAGGCTCAGCCGGTTCAATGCCTATTGGAAATGGAGATATTGCCTTGAATGTATGGACGGAATGTAATGGGGATCTCTTGTTCTATATATCTAAAACAGACACATGGAGCGAGGCGTCCAGACTATTAAAATTAGGCAGGGTGCGTGTTGAAATTACGCCTAACCCCTTCGCTATAGGTAATGCTTTCTCGCAGATCTTGAAACTACGTCAAGGAGAGATCCTTATTACCGCCGGTCCGGCAGGCCAACAGGTTACTCTCAGGGTTTGGGTGGATGCAAACCAGGCTGTTATCAGAGTTGAGGCATCAGGTCAACAGCCTTTCCAGATGGATGTCACTACAGAGATATGGCGCGATACTGTTATTAGTTCGACCCCTGAAACGAAACATAGTTATTACGGAATAGCTTATTCTGGTCAACCAACACCTTCGGAAAGCGCTGATCAGGTTTTATCAAGAACTAATGAATTGCTATGGTATCACAGGAACAGCAGTTCACCTTACCAAACCACTCTTGATGCTCAGAACTTAAGCGGTTATGAAAGTACATACCCCGACCCCTATATGAACTTGACATTTGGGGCTATTCTGAAAGGCAGCAATATGGTTCCCATCAGTAACACAACTCTTCGTTCAAGTTCAAACGGGACTAATTTTGTCCTTTCCATTTATCCCTATACGGCCCAAACAGACACAGTAGCCACTTGGGAAAGCCAGCTGAGTACCCAAATAAACAATATTGAAGCTACTGATATAGAAACGGCGCGTACCAACCATATGAACTGGTGGGATTCGTTCTGGGACAGGAGTTGGATCTTTGTAACAGGCGATAAGGATGCAACCAATGTAACAAGGGGTTACCTGTTGCAAAGGTTTATGGATGCCATCCAAGGCAGAGGGAAATACCCAATTAAGTTTAACGGAGGTATAGTTAATTTCGATTACATGACTAAAGATGGCAACAATGTAAATGGAGATTTTAGGGAGTGGGGTCCTGGCTACTGGTTCCAGAATACAAGACATATGTACTGGCCAATGCTTGCAGCGGGGGATTATGATATGATGCTTCCGCTGTTTAATATGTATACAAATATGCTCAATCTGCAAAAGGACGTCACGCAACAATATTTTAACCACGAAGGTGCATTTTTTCCTGAAGTAGTCAATTTTTATGGCTTATACCTTAATGATAACTTTTTGAACAGTAGTTCGACACCGAATCCGGGTAACTTGCCGAGGAATAATTATATCAAATATTATTGGCAGGGGGGCATAGAGCTTTCAGCAATGATGCTTGAATATTTCGACTATACGAAGGATCAAGCATTTGCATCCAATACGCTTATTCCGATAGCTGAGCAAGTAGTAAAATTCTTTGATCAGCACTTTACGAGAGAGAATGGGATCATTAAGTTCGAGGGCATTCATTCTTTGGAGACGTATTGGGATGATGTTATCAATCCTACCCCTGAGGTAGCTGGTCTTAGATACAATCTGTCCAAATTACTTGCCTTACCTACAACAATTACAACACAAGCCCAAAGGGATGAATGGCAAAACTGCTTGGATGACTTGCCGCCAATTCCACTTGGGACAACAGGTTCAGCGACATTTATTAAACCAGCCGAATTCTATGCAACAGAGACGAAAAACGTTGAGAACCCTGAACTTTATGCTGTTTTTCCCTATAAAGTGTACGGTGTTGGGAAACCGAATATAGATACAGGTATTACATCTTTTAACAATCGTATATTTAAAGCACTTAACTGCTGGCGTTCTGATGCCATACAAGCTGCCTTACTTGGAATAACAGCCATTGCCAAGGCGGGTGTTATATCCCATTTAACAAACCAAACGGCTGATGTAAGTTTCCCTTCGTTTTGGAATAAACAATATGACTGGATGCCTGATTTGGATAATGGTGGTGTGGGCATGAACGCCTTGCAGTCCATGATTTTGCAAAGTAACGGAAATGAAATAAGACTTTTACCATCCTGGCCAACCTCGTGGAATGTAGATTTTAAGTTACATGCTCCAGGTAATATTACCGTAAGGGGGATCTATGAAAATAGGGCTGTAACTCTATTGCAAGTAGATCCTTCAAGCAGTCTGGTAGATGTCATACAACCAGAATTTAAGGTTTTGTAAGGTCATTGGAAGTTGGACGAGACATCGGGTACAAGTGCGGCTGATTCATCAGACAAATGAGGTCGAGGAGGAAATAATTGGCTGTTCAACTAACGGATAACTATAGCGAAACATTTGTCTTGGATTGGATAGATTAGCGCCAGTCGTTTTGGCGCTTGATTACATATTATTTAATAGAGTAAACTCTAAGTCAAGCGTCTTATCGGTCAAAAATATAGTTGATAAAATCCTTGTATAATAGTTGTTCGTTTGGATAAGATGACTGATAAAACGGTTTGTAAGCTTTGAAAAGAAGAAAAAAAGTAAGAGCTATCTCTAATTCAAAGGGGAAAAGGTAGAGCATTGCGTTTAACGGTATGCTTCTAAAGGAGATGAGAGGCAATATGGTAGATTGTTATTTGGAAGGAATAACACTTTATCTATTCGTAAACAAATGATGCTTAAGCATAAAGAAAAGGTTGAAAAAAATTTGAGACAAACTTATGTTTATTTGGAACAAATTCATTACAAGTTGGCATTTTATGATTTGCAAGAGAAGGAACTGAACATGCTTCCATAAAAAAGTTATTTATTTAGCAGAGACGAATGGTACATATCTAAAGGGAGAGATCATTTATATGGATCAGGATTTTACTAACAGCAATGTCGTTACTGATGAGTTGGATGATGAATGCGATATTAACGTCATGGAAACGCTGAGAGTTATTGGTGGCAAATGGAAGTTATCCTTACTATGGCAAATTAGCGAGGAGAGTAAACGATTTAACGAGTTGCGTCGAGCACTGCCTGGAATTTCTCAAAAAATGTTGACACAACAGCTGCGTGAATTAGAAGAGGATGGTTTGCTACAGCGAAAGGTTATTCCTGATAAGCCTCCCAAAGTTGAATATTCATTAACAAAATACGGTAAAACACTGGATTCATTATTTGATGTTATGTATGATTGGGGAGGACATCACCGAAAAATAATGAGTCAGAACCTACAGGGAAATAAAGTCGAAAAGATCTCAGGATTAAATACCTGAGACCTTTTCGGTGGGGTATTTATTTCTCGCTGTCGAGATGTGCCATCTCCTCAGCATAATATCGATCTCCAGATACGGCAGCCTGAGGTATGGCTGCTTGTATAGCTTCCAGATCCTTAGGAGCCAAATTTACATTTAACGCTCCCAGGGCATCTCTGAGGTATGTGCGGCGCCTTGCGCCAATGATTGGAACAATATCTTCCCCTTGTGAGAGGACCCAGGCTATGGCGAGCTGAGCAACAGTTACTTGCTTCTCTTCGGCAATTTCACGTAAAGCTTCAACAAGAGACAGATTTTTATCCAGATTCTCGCCTTGAAATCTTGGAACATAGCCGCGGAAATCGTAAGGACTTAAGTTGCGTTCTTTAGACCAAGTACCGCTTAATAGTCCTCGTGAAAGAACACCGTAAGCTGTTAAGGATATGCCGAGCTCCCTTAAAGTCGGAAGAATCTTTTCCTCAATTCCACGGCTGAACAAGGAATACTCAATTTGCAGTGAAGTAATAGGATGTACAGCATGAGCGCGTCTTATGGTATCCGCACCAGCTTCCGAGAGGCCAATATGTCGAACGTATCCCGCTTTGACCATGTCTGCGATAGCACCCACAACTTCTTCGATAGGCACGTTTGGATCGACACGTGCAGGCTGATACAGATCGATATATTCTACATTTAGCCTTTTTAATGAATAAGCTAGAAAGTTTTTAATGGATTCCGGACGGGCATCAAATCCCCCCCAGCCTCCATCAGGAGTGCGCAATGCTCCGAACTTAACTGAGATATAAGCTTTATCTCTCTTTTGACCTTGCAGTGCTTCGCTTAGCAACAGCTCATTATGACCAGAGCCATAGAAATCACCAGTATCAAACAATGTAACTCCTTGTTCGAGTGCCTCGTGAATAGTTGCTATACTCTCCACTCTGTCTGACTGACCATAAAGATCGGACATTCCCATTAAGCCGAGACCGATTGCGGAAACCGAAGAATTCTCTGAACCGTATGATTTGTATTGCATGTGTATTCCTCCTCAATATTTTTTCGTTCGGGTTATGAAACAAAGTATAGAATAAGGTGGTTATTCCTTCAAGGAGGCACTATTTATTAAGATAGTTACTTTGAAGTTACCTTTGTTTTTTAGTTAGATTTTATCGGGTTGAATTCTAATAAACTGAAAATCAATTTGAAAGTACATGCATTAAGATGCCGCTAAATGAAAAACTTATGCCGCATGAAGTCTAATGTGGCACAATTCATGAGAACTGGAATAATGGTGATATAATACTTCTGTAGCCGAAGAAAGTCACACCCAAGAGCACCTAATTTTACTCTATGGGTTGCTTCTTTCTGATATGAGCTTCCCACCATTCGTGCATCATATTGATGATGGACTCCAGGCTTCGCCCGTATTCTGTAATGGGAATATTCAACTTTCGGAGGCACCTGAGGGTATATTACTCGTCCTACAATCCCTTCCTCTTCAAGCTCCCTTAAGTGGGAAGTTAGCATTTTTTGAGTGACACTAGGCATCAGTTGTCGCAATTCATTAAACCGCTTGGTGCCGCCGCGCATCAAATGCAGGAGAATGGAGATTTTCCATTTCCCGATAATCATATCCATAGCGTCGCCACTTCAATATCTGTGCTATCTTCGATAATTCCATCCTCCGAGATCGATTTGTACCTAAGGTATATAGCCCAAGTTCGAACTCTGTTGCCATATTTCATTCGTCTCTTTACGTTTATATATTATGTTCCTAAATTGTCAAAATATGAAGAAGCCACTTTGATGTGGAATAGTATCAAAAAAAGATACTGTTGGAAACAGTGGTTAGGAACAATGCTTAATAGCGAAAGTTTGGCCATTCTAATTAGGAATGGTCTTTTGTTGTGCTTATTACAAACCTTATTTAAGCCATACATAGTCTTTAAACAAAAGATGATAGATACTCCCTCGGCTTAGCTGCTTTTTCAACTCTGATAGTGTTACTTCGCGGAACTTCGCTTGTTCCTCCTTCAGCTCGCACCAGAGTATAGGTTGACTTGATAAAGGCCAGAGAATCATATTGTTCATAATAAGTCCATTAAACACCTTCGGTTTCTTTTTTGAAACTAACACATTGAAGTGCTTACTTACTTTATTAAAGTTATTTATTTATAATAAAGGTATAACATCACGGGAGAGAACAAAACATTATTAGAAGGACATACTAATGACAACCACAATATCATATTCCAAACTGTTAAACCCGAACAATCATGCCCTTCTGCTCATCGATCATCAATACCTGCAATGCTTACGATCCGGTCCCATTATGCTTCAACGGTGATCAACCACGCCAAAGCATTATCGTAAGCCGCAAATATATTCAAGGTGCCGACTTTGTTGACAACAGCATTCGCCGAACGTCAGAATCTCATCAAGGAAATTCAAGGAAGAATTCCCGAATCAAAAGCCAATCGACCGACCACACAGGTTTAAACACATGGGAAGATGAGAGATTCCTAGAGTGTTCCTAGAGTGGGTAAAGAAATCGAGTCATTAGAAGATTGTTATGGCAGGGCTTGGACAGAAGTATGTTTGTTGGTGCCGGTTCTTTCTGCAATCGGTGACGGTTACGAAGTCTAATTTATTACAGACGTTTCCGGCGGTTCGCTGTAGAGCGTATGTTCCAAGCGGGAGCTACCCCAATCACCACGTGGTCCTATGTCAGTGGGCTGCAACGTGATTGGGCGCGGGAGGAAACCACCGGGGCAGTCATGACATTGTTCGAGGAATACGGCGGCGGCTTCGGCCAAGGTCTTCGCTGGGAATGGCAGCTTCTTGACTTAAAAGAGGGCACCCGGTAATCAGATAACAGAAAGAAACGGGGCCTGGACAAGATCAAATTTGTCTCGTCCTTACTTCCCCAAAAAATATTTTTTAAATGGAGGGAAAAATGATGAAAGAACAAACAACAACTGCCGTTTTTCAAAGGGATATCAAGGAACATTGGATGGTTCGATTCGGTGAGAGAGGATTTCCGCATGTTCAACAAGCTTGGGTATTGGATCCAGGTCGATGGAAAGATTGGGATCCATTCATCTTGATGGCGGAAGACTGGTTTAAGCGCGGCACGTTCTCCGATCACCCGCATCGTGGTTTCCAAACTGTCACCTACGTGGTGGATGGAAGATTGGAGCACATCGACAATGCCGGAGGGCACTCCATTATGGAAGCCGGCGACGTGCAATATATGAATGCTGGTTGGGCGGCCAGACATGCCGAAGAAGCTGTAGATGACGAGATTATCCATACTCTTCAGGTATGGCTTAACCTGCCTAAGTCGTTAAAGAAATCGCCAACTACCTATCAGGAAATCTATGTTGAAGATGTTCCGAGGGTTCCTTTTGATGGGGGAGCTATTAAGGTTTATTCCGGCGAATTTGCTGGTGTTAAAGGACCATTGGAAAGCTTGGTTCCCATAACCATGGCGGAAATTAATTTTGCTCCCGGTGCAGCGTATACGCACCTTTTGCCTGAAAATCACAATGCTTATCTGTATGTGTTGTCAGGAGAGCTTGAGTTTGGTGATAGCAGAACTGTATTGAATAAAAAAAGCGTGGCGTTGCTAACGTTCAATGAAAACGGGGACGAAAAAAATACAAGCGAACTGATAATCAAAGCAAATACTCGCTCAAAAGTGCTTATTTATTCCGGGGTTCCGATTAAAGAAGAAGTCGTTGCGCACGGTCCCTTTGTCATGAACACGATGGATGAAATACAGCAGGCTTTTCGGGATTATCATGCAGGTAAATTCGGTCCTCCTGCGGTCTAAAAGGAGATGTAACTCATAAACATGAATAAATACATATCTGAAGCGGCATTTGATGTGCTTGGCAAACGTTGGACGGGTTTAATCATCAAAAGCTTAATGAAGGAAGGAAATAGACATTACATGGAGATTATTGCAGAAATACCCGAGCTGAGCTATGTCATGCTCTCAAAACGTATAACTGTTGGAATTCGGAATCATTGAAAAGGCATGTTTACAATCATACACTGATACTAATTGAAAATGAATTGACCGACAGGGGCAAAGCACTTGGGCACGTATTGCAAGAGGTAGAAAATTGGGCGGAGCAAGGATGGTTACTTTCGAAGTGTTAGGAGTACAACAAAGAAGAACTTCTAGACCAAAGTGGGTGGAATAGGCCCTCCTGCTGTATGACAGATTGTAACTATAGTAACAAGACAACTACCGAGACTTCATGTCGCGGTAGTTGTCTTGTACACATATAATCGCTTGAAAATAATGTCCAGCAGCAGTGACGCTTACCGCTTTTTAATGATCATCAGCTAATCGAATTCAACGTTAGCTAATTTGATATTAAAATTTTCTTCAATCAACGAATAATCGATTTTCAATTTCCGCAGATGAATTTGGTATTGAATCATTTCAATAAATTTAGTGTCTAATTTTAGTTTCGTAGCCTCATTTAAAATATTTAACAATTCTTCATCCGATAATGACCACACAATTTGTCACCTCTAATTGAAATCGCCTTTTAGCTGCTTGTTTATCCACGAATACGATCACTTTTATGTATCTTACTGTATGAGTGATGCGGAGTTAACTTTATATTCAAATTTCATTTTTATTTCTACTCAATATTTTTTCGTTCGGATTATGAAACCAAGTATAGAATAGGGCGATTGTTCCTTCAAGGAGGCACTATTTAATAAGATAGTTACTTTTAAGTTACCTTGGGTCTTTTTAATTAGATCTTTTCGGAGTTGAATCCTAATGAACTGAAAATCAATTTGGATGTATATGCGCTGCATGATAAAGCAAAATTTACTGTTTCACCGCTTAGTTGATGCCGGAAACATTCGTCTAAGTTTATATCCCGCTCGTTCAATTCCTTAACGATATCAATTCCTACATATCGTATATGCAAAGTCTCATTTTTATAGCCGGTAATGTCTGTTTTATTTTACGGATAGCGGATAATAAAGCCGTATTACTAGGAATGCTCTGCGATCCTCAGCCACAGGTGTATCGGCAAAACAATCCTTACTAGCATATTTACCTTCTGAATTTAATTTTCTTGTTCATTCAAGGATTTCAATTTCCCTGGGATGATTCACAATCGAGATCAATCGAGACAACCAGTAATTGTTGGATAAATATCGTCACATTTTGGAACAATATCCCTATAAATATAAGAAAGGAAATTCTACCAATGAACCTGGAAAAGAATGATGAACATATAAATAACCTAAAAAAAATGGTGAATTCATCTGATTTTATATTTTATGAGAATAGTACATCTATTCTTCCGTTTACGATTAGCTATTTTAAAACTTTAATTAATCCAACTATTTTACATGAAGCAATCTTGCCTCACCTCAATTTTAATGGGAATCAATCGTTAGTCGAATTCTATGCTTTATTACCATTTACTGAAAAATTGATGACAGCAGAGTGGGAAATAATTGAGGAAAAATTGCTTAGAGGGTACGTTGCTATTTATTTCAAAGGAAAGGATAAACAAGTTGTATTAGTAGATGGAGCAGAAAATAAAGGTAGATCCGTTCAACAACCTGAAATTGAATTTAGTATAGTTGGGCCAAAAGAAGCACTTGTAGAATCCTTAGAAGTCAATTTGAATTTGATACGTAGAAGACTGCCTGTTCCAAACCTTAAAATGAAGGAACTCTCTGTAGGTAGCTTATCGAAATCAAAAGTGGTTGTTTGTTATTTGGAAGGGATAACTAATGAGGATTACGTGAGAACTGTTACAGAGAGAATTGAGGGTATAGATTATGATTTTCTTTTTGACACCACGATGTTGTCACAAATGATTGAAGGAAACACGAAATCGATTTTCCCTCAGCTGTTGGAAACGGAAAGACCGGATCGTATATGTTCAGGTTTAGGATTAGGACAGGTTGCTATCTTAATGGATGGTTCTCCTGATGCATTGCTCGGTCCAGTATCGTTAAATTGGTTTTTTGTGGCATATGAAGATTATTATTTGCCTTGGAATATCGCATCTTTCTTTAGGCTAATAAGGATTTTTGCAATTATTTTCTCCATAGGTGCTTCATCACTTTATGTAGCCGTGACCACTTATCATTACGAAGTAGTTTCTACTACTTTATTAAGCACGCTGATTTCGTCTAGGGCAACAATTCCATTACCGCCAGTTATCGAAGCAATTATTATGGAATTGACTATTGAACTTCTGAGGGAAGCAGGTGCGAGATTGCCGGCTCGAGTTGGACAAACCATAGGAATAGTGGGAGGTATTGTAATTGGGACTGCAGCTGTCCAAGCGTCACTCACTAGCAATATACTGTTAATTATTGTTGGATTATCTGCATTGGCCTCTTTCACTACGCCGATTTTCAGAATGAGCACGACTATTCGCTTACTTCGTTACCCTCTGATATTAGCTGCACAATGGTTGGGATTGCTCGGTATATTTATCATTTCTGCTTTCATTCTCATACATCTTTTGAGGTTGAAAACGTTGGGATCACCTTATTTGGCACCTATTTACCCGTTTCGACGTTCTGATTTAAATGATTCGTTGGTTCGTCTTCCCTTTTCGAGTTTTTCTAAGAGACCACGCTCCTTACGTACACAAAATCCTTCCAGAATGAGTTCAGATCTAGATGAAGAATGAGGTTGTAAATTATGGGCAATAACATCAGTGAAAAATACTTACTTTCGCCTTATATGGCCTTTTTTGCAGCACACTGTATGCAATTAGGAGTAGGCTTTCTGACATTCCAAAGTGCGATTACAAAGATAGCTGGACAGGATGCGTGGATTGTTGTCATATTAAACGGTCTTATTTTTCATGTAGTCATTTGGATGATGTATCGAATATTAAATTCAGAAAAAAAAGACATTATATCCATCAACCAAGTTTTTTTCGGGAGGTGGATTGGTAATTTATTGAATCTGTTGCTTATCGGATATTTGCTTCTTTTCGGTGGTACTGTGCTTGGAACATTTATAGAGATTGTTCAGGTATGGATGTTTCCTGATTTGGATACGTGGATTCTTAATCTGGTGTTACTTCTTCTTGCCAGCTATGCCGTTTATGGCGGGTTAAGAATCGTTATCGGAGTTTGTTTCTTTAGTTTATTTCAATATCTGCTACTTTTTATTTATGTATTTCTTGTACCTTACTTTCATATTAGCAACTTCTTACCCATTATGGATCATAAGGTAGTTGAACTAGCAAAAGGCTTAGGGGAAACAACCTTTATTTTCCTTGGAGTGGAAGTCATATTAATTTGTTATCCATGGTTTAAACAGCCGCAAAAAACTGAACGTTGGGTGTATTTAGCTAATTTAGCCGTTACCTTTTTTTACCTGAGTGAAATTATAGCTTCATTAGCATTTTTCAGTAAAGATCAATTAATTAAACAAATATGGCCATCAATATCTCAATTCCAATTCGTACAGCTTCCGTATATTGAACGTTTTGAAGTTGTGGGTGTCTCTTCTCAGTTGTTGCGCGTTCTGCCTATTCTATGTTTATGTCTATGGTCCGTGAGCCGAATCACTAAATTAATTACCAATATCAGATTAACTGCTACGGTTCCTATTTATGCAGTTCTGTTTTTTATTCTTGTGTCCTTACTGTCTCATCTTAAAGTTATAGACAATGCACGTCTTTTGCTGTCTTATACCGGCATGGCGATTGTTTATGCTTATATTCCCTTCATGTTTTTACTTGTGATGATAAAGAAGGTGAAAACTGAATGAAACGATTTACTCTGATTGTAATTGTTATTTTTATTTTTATAATTGCTCTGATAGGTTGTGTAAATAAATCAATCATTGATCGAGTTTCAATCCCTCTTGTTATAGGTGTGGATAAAGGACCAAAGACGACAATGATACTAACGATTTCAAAACCTCAATACAAAGGTAAGGACACGATCACAAATGTTGAGGCAACCGCCGTTAGTCAAACAATTATAAACGCAAGAGGAATACTTCTGGAAGAGGAAAACACGCCTATATTAAGTGGAAAGCTATCCGTCCTACTTTGTAGTCGTCAGCTTGCTAAAGAAGGACTTGAAAAAGCTATAGATATGGCCTTGAGAAATCCAAGAGTATCTAAACGTTTGCAATTAGCAGTGGTAGATGGACAAGCTAAAGAGTTATTAGAGGCAAATTATAGTCATTCTGTGGAAAAAGGCCATTATTTGATTCAACAATTCAATAGTAATATTAAAGAAGGACATTTACCAAGGACAAATTTGCATACTTTTGAATATGCCTTGTTGGGTAAAGGGATCGATCCGTATCTGCCGCTTGTAAAATTAGAAGAGGGTAAATTTAAAATAACGGGTCTAGCTTTATTTCAAAAGGACAAGTATGTTGATTCCTTAAACAATAAGGAATTAAAATTTTTTAAATTGCTTGTTGAAAAAAAGAATCACGGTACATATGAAACGAAATTAAGGGAAGATGTATACGTCTCTGTACAGAACGAACAATCCAGTTTTCGATATAAAGCGTCATTTAATAACGTAAACCCTGAAATTGACATTAAGCTTAAATTGAAAGGGAGCATTTTAGAAAGTGCGGGTTTCGAAATAACAGATAATGACAGACAACATTTAGAATCTACATTTAGTAAAGAAATTGTTAATGCAGTAGAGGATTTAATCCATAGATTTCAAAAACTAGGAATCGATCCACTGGGTCTTGGTAACTTTGTACGAAGCAGAACAAGACATTGGGACGAAAATATATGGGAGGAGCAGTATCCGAATATAAAAATAAAAATAAATGCCGATGTTAGCCTTATTGGGGAAGGTGACAGAAAGTAATATGTAGACAGGATAAAGAAATATAACCCAGTATGTGATTAAACTAACGGAAACGATAGCACAATGACGAACAGGCTGCCGGCTTCTTCATCGGCGGCCTGTTCAACTATCGGGCAGAATAATTGAATAACATATGGTGAAAATGTATATATAAAAAATTTATAAGGGAGTTCTTATGGATGGATTTTGGAATAAGGCATTCAGGTGGATAAACATCATTTTCATCCCTGCAATTACAATTTTGATTTTAGCGATTACTGGCTATAGATTTCACAAAAATGAATTAGAGACAAATTCCCCAGATGTTATATTTTTAGTGGCACTATTGTTTACCCTTATCATAGTAGGTAAAATCCGCAGAATCATAACGTCAGGAAGTCTTTTTATGTCAACAACTTTTTTAAATATATCGATAACAGCGATTGTTGTGGTATCCGTTTATAGCTAACATTATTTTGGATTTAAAGGTTTGCTGTTTGAAGCAATATTGCTAGTGGTGTTGGTGATGCTGTTATATGGCTTATATAAAATTATTCATAAGGAAACGTGATTGAAGTTAGTTCGGCGTTCAACTAACGGATAACGATAGCACAATAAACTATACCACGAGGCTGCCGCGTTTTAAACGGCGGCCTCGTTGCGCTAACGGGCAGGATAGTTCAAATAAAGTAACGAATTGTTGATAATTCACATTTCTTCGAGAAGGGGATTTATTAAATGAAAAGAGTAGATGTTGCCTACGTGCTTCTCTTTGATGAACAAGGAAAAAATGTATTGATGGTCAAAAACAAGGGTATGAAATCTTCCTACTATACACTTCCTGGTGGAGCAGTAGAACGGGGAGAAACACTTGAAGAAGCTGCTATTCGTGAGGTAAAAGAAGAAACGGGCTTAGAGGTTGAATTAAATGGTATTTTCAGTGTAAGTGAAGCGTTTTTTGTAGATAGGGAACATCATACAATTTTCTTTACCTTTAGAGGGAATGTAATTGGTGGAGAAATAAATATCTCATTTCCAGAAGAAATTGAGGAAGTTACTTGGATGGAACCTCAAAGAGCAGAAGAATACATAAATATACCAAGTGAGTTAAAGGGATCAATAATTGGTAAATCATCAGCACCATATGTACTCAGAGGAACTATTAATCACAATTCTTAATACAGTTTGTTGAAGTAACGAGGAACGATAGTGAAATTAAGCAGACAGCCGCGGCCGTCTGCTTTTGTCATTGAAGTAACGGGCAGGATAGTACGATAACCTAAACGAATATGTATTAAATCAATGTCTATGGCTTTTGTTTCCTTACAATTAATTAGAATGAGTGGTGTTAATGAAAAAGAAGTTAGCGATAACCGGAATTGTTGTTTGTACCCTTATTGTTTGCATCCTAACTATAAGTTTATATGTATGGTTCTCATTCAAACCGGGATTTGTATATGAAAATGGAACATGGAATTATGTTTCCTATGATGCGGGAGCTGGCAGAAGAGTTAGTCCGATCAATGTAAAAAAGGATGAATTCAAGGTTTTAAAGTACAGTGATTTTGCAAGAGATAATAACAGTGTATTTTTTAAAAACCATAAAGTAGAAGGGTCTGATCCGGGAACCTTCAAAATTATTAGCACCAAAGGCAGATATCATTACGCAAAAGATAAGAATAATGTATATATTTACGTTAGTAATGACTGGTCAATATTTAAAGTAATCAATGCAAACCCAGATAGTTTTAAAGTACTGGAGTATCCTTATTCAAAAGATAAAAACGACGCATACTGTGGTAGCTTACCACTTTTTGTAGATGATGTTTCTAAATTTGAAGTCATTGAGGGAGCACGTTTTTCAACTTCGTCTTCGTTTGACAGCTTCTTGGGTAAAGAAAATGACCCGAGAGAAAAATCATCAGAGTATGAACGGAATAAGCACGAATATAATCGTAAAAAGTATGGGTTTATTACTGAGAGTGTTATTTATTCTGAAGATGGAAAAGCAAAAACGGATAAACTTACTTATACAGGATATAAATTAGTGGAAGATAAAAGATAAAGAATAAGTAAGATTAATAATTATTGAAGAAAGATACTGCTGAGAACCATATCATTCATTCAACTACCGGGAGACGGTAGCGGAGTTTGGAGGCTAATTAATGTCTGTTAGTATGTTTAGAATGAATCAAGAGGATAATTTATTTGAACTAGGTTTTGAAATACCAATTTCTAACGAAGAATTCTTTACAAATTTTTGGCAACCAGCTATTGAGGAGTTAAAAATTTATGGTATTCAGAATGGAGTAGAAATAAGAAAAGAACAGTTGGAATCTACACTTCTGGAACTAAAAAATGATTTGGTATATATGGTGACAACGATTGATTTGCTTATTAAAAAGTTACCTTTAGCTTTTAAAACAGAAAATACCATTTTGTGGATTGGGTAACTTAATTCTTATAAAGACTCGTTGCACTAACGGGTACGATAGCTCCATGAGTACATGACGAGGCTACCGGGTATCAGAGTCGCAGGGGTTTTACGTAATGGTGATAAAATTCTTTTTCAAAGAAACAAGAAAGGTGACGCTTGGGTCTTACCTGGCGGAAGAGCTGAGGTGAATGAGCCGACGGAGGAAATCGTCGTCCGTGAATTCTTGGAGGAGTTAGGATTTCAAGTTGTCATCGATCGACTTATCGCCATAATTGAAAATTTTAATGCCTACGAGTATGAATCACTTCACGAATTCGGAATGTATTACGAGGTCAAGTTGCTGGGACAATTACCACATAACAGCTGAGTTCTCATTTTATGAGGACTCAGCTTTTCTAATAAAGGGAGGGGCAATCATGGTAGTACAGAAACGTCTCATTTATTATATTTTATTAGGAGTTTCGGCTCTTATATTATTGTACTTTTTTATCACTTTGATCTCGAATCGAATTGATCCAGTCGGTAGTAGTGTGACAGAAGAGGCTTTGATACATGACCTCAAGATTATTGCAGCAGATAAAGTATCAGTTGAACGAATAGACGTAATTAGCAACAATAAATCAACTAAAGAGGCTATCCCCGAGAGGGATGGAACAATTGATGAAACAGCAAAGGTTTTATACGTAATATCAAAAACCAAAGATAACAGAAAGCTGAACCATGTCTACGCCGCCATGGAGATGTTTATTTATATGAATGAAAGACAGGTTCCTTTTAAGGTGAAAGGAATTCAGTTGGGAACCACTCGTAAATATATGGTTGATCAGTTATGGAAAATTACTGTTACTCAGGAAGAATTCAATGAATTATATGCAACTGTAGATAAGAAAAATCTCACAAACGAGCAAGTCGTACAATTATTGGGTGATCAGTGGACCAAAAAACATAATTACAAGGGCTGGTTGAAGTAACGCAAATCGTTCAAAGCGGGGATTCCCCGCTATTTGTTCTTCCAGACAGAAAAGATCAGGCGAAAACATATTGTGATCCCTTCGATTTGTTCCAATACACGTCTAATATGAAACTTTTTAAGGGAGTTGGCAATGGTGAGCTTCGCAGGTACTCCCCTTCTTCTTAGAGCATTTTCACAGAAAAGAACAAAGTGGAATCCCTTAATAAATATAGGATTCCACTTTTTGAGTTTTTCCTTTTAGGATTAAGTGGTTTAGAAAAGGTGCTGATATTTTTGGCTTTATCGGATAGAACAATTCAGATGGAGTCACTGAAAAACTTAACGCCATCATATATTTGGAATATTACCAAACAAGTTATTAATCAATGCCCTCGATGCGACATTAATTGTTTCAATCGAAGAAAAAGAAATCGCACGTTTTGACCTTTCTAAATCTAAATGAATGTAAAAAAACGTTGAACTAACGGATACGATAGCTCAATAAACAACAAGTGAAGGCAGCCGTCGGATTGGAACGGCTGCCTTCTCCGCTATCGGGCAGCATAGTGGAATAAATTGTATGTTATAATTCAAGTTATAATGTCCAATTGACTGTGGTTTCCTTTAAGAATAACGATACCATGTTTCATGAATTTAGAATAAAACAAAGGTGATTTTATTGGTGTTAGATTGCACGATTAGGAGGAAATGTTTATCATCGCTCAATTGGTTTATATCTTGCATTTTATTTGAAAATCATCGTAAAAGTTCCTCACGATTTATTTAGTCGGTTGTGCGTCAAATCCATGCTATATGACATTTTTTCAACATGAGCAACCAAAGCACGATAACTCGTATAAATACCCTCTTGATGTAAGCCCAGTATAAGTGTTTAGAACGACATTCGCATTTTTTACACTGCTAATCAGTTACGCCTTTATATAGATGTAGAATTTTTTCTTCAGGACTGTCTTCTCTTTTGATCAATTCAGAAAAAGCTGTCTTTTTTTTCACACCCGTTTTTTGTACACCCTCATTGCAAAGAAATATGCTATGAACAAAATCCCTACGCACCACGCAAGAGCGATCCATATATCATTGCCCACCGGCTGACCTGACAGTAGCGCACGGATGGCTTCCACTATCGAGGTCACCGGCTGGTTTTCTGCAAAGGCTCTAACGACCGACGGCATCGACTCGGTCGGTACAAACGCCGAGCTGATAAACGGTAGGAAGATAAGCGGGTAGGAAAAGGCGCTTGCTCCATCTACTGATTTTGCGGACAGTCCGGCAATCGCCGCGACCCAAGTTAATGCCAGCGTAAACAGCGCGAGTATGCCGGCTACTGCAAGCCATGACAATATCCCTGCCGGCGAACGAAAGCCCATAATCAACGCTACGAGAATGATGACGAGAACCGATATGGCGTTGGATACCAGCGAGGTCAGCACATGCCCCCACAGTAAGGTGGAACGTGAAATCGGCATGGAGTGAAACCGCTCGAATATGCCTCGCTGCACGTCGATAAACAGGCGATAAGCCGTATACGAAATCCCGCTTGCAATAGCAATCAGCAGGATGCCGGGCATCAAATAATTCACATAGTTGTCCGTACCGGTTTGAATGGCACCGCCGAACACATAGACGAACAGCACCATCATCGCGATCGGCATGATGGTGACCGTGACGATGGTGTCCATACTGCGGGAAATATGGCGCATGGAACGCCCAAGCATAACGCCCAGATCGCTGAAAAAGTGTTTCTTTACCGTCTCCATTTATTTTCCCTCCTTTTTGCCGATGATTGCGAGGAATATCTCCTCTAATGTCGGCTGTTTTTCAACATATTCCACCTTTGCGGATGGGAACAGCTTTTTTAGCTCCGAGAGTGTGCCGCTGGCGATAATCCTACCCTCGTGCAGAATGGCAATTCGCTCGGCAAGCTGCTCAGCCTCCTCCAAATACTGCGTGGTTAGGAGTACCGTCGTGCCGCCGTCGGCAAGCTCCTTGACAATCTTCCAAACCTCGATGCGCGCCTCGGGGTCAAGCCCAGTGGTCGGCTCGTCGAGGAAAATGATCTGCGGTTTTCCCACAAGGCTCAAGGCGATGTCTAGCCTGCGGCGCATACCACCCGAGTAAGTAGACGCCCTGCGGTCGGCGGCGTCTGTCAAGCCGAAGCGTGTAAGCAAATCGTCCGCAACCTGACGCGGATTTTTGAGGTATCGCAGTTTGGCAATCATAATCAGATTTTCCCGTCCGGTCAAAATTTCGTCCACGGCGGCAAATTGCCCGGTCAGACTGATCGCCTGCCGCACATTCTCGGGTTTTGACGCAACATCGAATCCGTTTACGGTGGCGGTTCCGCTGTCTTGTTTTAGCAGCGTGGAGAGGATTTTGACAACCGTTGTCTTGCCCGCCCCGTTGGAGCCAAGTAGGGCGAAAATACTACCTTTTTCAACCTCAAAATCCACGCCCTTTAAGACTTGATGCTGCTTGTAGGATTTTTGCAGCCCAATCACTTTAATTGATTTGTTTTGCATAAACTTCCTCCTCCTTATCGAACAGTAACCTTAGACAAATCGGCCCCCATGCCCTTAAGAGAGGCATAAGTCAACTTATCCATCATTGCTCCGTCAAAGCAGATGGTTTTGATGCCACGGTAATACTTATTCGTCAACGAAAAGAAAGCCTGAAAAGAGACATTCTTGAGTGTAGCGCCCCTAAACGAAACTTCTTTTAATGCCGACTTGTCAAACTTAACACCGATAAAGGTTTGCCCGTCAAGACGCAGCCCGCTCAGGTCGGAATCTTTGAAGACCACGCCGTCAAAGATACAACCTTCAAAGATTGTTTTTCTAAGGTCGAGCTTGGTTAGCGTGACGTCGGTCAGTTTTACGCCTGTGAATTTTGCTCCGTCCAGCCCCGAAGTGCTGAAGTTAGTACGTATAAGGATCGATTCATTGAAGCTCGCATCCGAAAGGTCTAGGGAGGATAGGGTACAGTCAGTCAGATTCGCGCCGTCAAAATTGGCTTCACGTGCGTCGCTGGCCTTAAACGAACTGCCGGTCAAGTCTGCGCCAGCAAAGTCGGAACCGCGTAAAGCGCTCGCTGTAAAATTTCCTTTATGCGCAATAACGCCCGCAAAGTCGCTCATTGGCAAGTTGCTCGCGCTAAAGTTTGTCAGCACCTGCCGCTCCAGCGAGCGGGAGAGGTTCGCCACCTCCAGGATTGTTTGTTCGATGTCGCCGATGCTCTCAATGGTCATCTTAAACGCTGTTTCATCGTCTTTGCCCTCGGCTTTCAGTTCACGATATCGCTCCTGCAAATCGGAGTGCAGGTCCGCCTTTAATTCGGTGACGCTTTTTACCCCATCATATGGCGTAAAAACGCCGTTCAAATAGTTCGTCAATTTCGGATTCATCTCATCCAATCTCCTTTATAATAAATTTTCTAGCACGCGCTTCGAATACTCCCAATTCCTTTTGTTGCGGGCGTATATATCCTTGCCTTTTTCGGTAATCCTAAAATACTTGCGCCTTCCGCCCTGAGATTCATCGCCCCAATACCACTCGATATCGCCGTCTGTTTCAAGCCGCCGGACGCTGGAGTACATCGTGGCTTCCTTTAATTCATACTCGCCGCCCGAGCGCTCGGCGATCAGTTTGACAATTTCGTACCCGTAGCGGTCAGCTTCGGATAAGAGCCGTAAAATCATCGTATCGGTATGTCCGCGAAGCAAGTCGGATGTAATTTTGTTCTCGCTCATTTCATCACCTCCGTGTTTTTATAATATGACATACTACTATGTCTGTCAAGGTACTATTATAAATAAAATACCTTGTTTAAAGAAAAGGTATTTATTCATACAATACATAGGGATCCTCATTTAGATCTAGGGATGGACTCGATGAAGTTTCGTATAGATAATACGGAAGCTGCAATGCTCCTAGATTACAAACATACTAGGGACTATGGATTGCTTCCAAATTGGCAACATGTTCTTCGTTGAGCTAACGAAGAACGATAGCCTAGGACAACGGGCTAACAACTTAAAGTTTTTTAGAAGGGACGAGGAAAAAATTAGAAAAAAATTTTCCACTGAAAAAGCAGAGTTGTCAGATACAAGAGAAAAACAGTATCGACAGGATTGTTTAGATATTGTATTTCAGTTCGGTGATACCCTAAAAAATATAGATGATAAAGTGTTTATAATAAGGAACGATCGAGATATTGAAACCAAATAAACAAAAAACATTCTGGTATGAAACTTGGTTTAATATAAAGGATTTCTACGGAGTATAAGCAATTATTGCTGCATGTACTGCTACGCTAGACGGAGAACGATAGTTCAATAAAACAGCGGCTGCCTAGGACTTTATTTCTCGTCCTTTGCAGCCGCTGTTTTGATTTTTGGGATCATACGATTACTAATTTTTCGGAGTCAGACGGTTTTGTAATTCGTAAAACGTGGATTTAACACATTCAACACCCCTACTCCTCACTAACTCCTTTCAATCGTGCCAAATCCGCATCGTACCAATGCCAAACCTCGGGATGAGCAGTATGCAAGTGTCAACAAATTTTACGAGGACTGGCGGCGAGTTACTTTTTCCGTTCCGGCACGTAACGCTGCACAAAGCGAAATACCAGAAGGTTCAAGACAAAAATGATCAAATAGATCGGACCCGAGTACCACAGCTTCCAGCCCTTATAGGTAAAGGCGTGAAACCAGTAGGTTGAGATTCCTTCGAGCCCAACCGTTACTAGGCTGAATAAGAGAATATATCCGAAGAGACGCCATCCCGCAGGCATCCATTTTTTATAAAAGTGCAGCATGAAAAACAGTGTAGGCGGATAGGTAAACAGATAGAGAATGATATCGAACCACTCGAATTCGGGCCGATCGCCGAAATCGTAAAGATCGAATGGCTTGACGCCGATGGAAAAATCGGCTGTAAATGCCAGCAATCCGTTAAACAGCCAAATGATAAATATGCTGACGAAAGACAGGCGGTTCGGCAGCAGCAAGAAAATACCCCACGAAACCACGGATATGATCAGGATGAACCATTCGTTTGCATCAAAGCGAATCGGAGGATACAGGATCATCGGACACCTCCTGCCATCGTAAAAATTCTCGCAATAACGCGAGAAACATAATGTAAATGGCAAGTAACGCAACATCTCTGATCCATACGTATTCCCATTTCCATTTAACAAATTGAACGGTGCCGCTTAGATGATACAAATACTGCACGCCCCAAAGGAGAACAACGGTGACTGCCAATGCTATCGCTTTAAGAAAAGGCTTTCCTGATTTGGAAAAGAGCACAAATAAACCAAACAGAATAAGGAGTGGAGCGAGGATAATCTGTTCCAGCTTCAATGCAATAAATTCGAGCGGATTGTCACTTACATTCACCAGCCGCAGGTTCACGGTCAGTATGGCATAGGAGAACTGCTCTAGGGAAGCTACTAATAAGCCGCACGACAATATTTCCAGCGGATGCAGCGTCTTCCGTAGAACAGGAATCAATGCGATGCCGATCATGCTGATAAAAAAAGCGATAAGGAGAGTCAGCATTACAGGGTCCCTTTCAGGTTGCGATTATCTTCTTACCATGCTCCAATTAATGGGGAAATATGTAACTTCGCGGTGCAGAGAGCTCAGGGTGCTTTTGGTTTTTGTAGGTTTTTGTCGGGTGACAAGAACATAGTCCGATTAAGAACCGCCTAAATAGTGGTTTTTTTTATTTTATCGGTTCAAATACTAACGCAGAAGAGAGTTCATTAATCTCCAAGAATAGGGAAATTTAAATGCAAAATTCAAGACTTAAATTAAAGTATATTTGCTCGAAATACCAATTCAAATATTTAATGATTTTATTATTTGGATTTTTTTGGATTAGTGTGCCGAGTATTATTAATCATAAAATTATTGAACTTAATGGTTTTGAAAAAACTGTATATTTTTGGGGACTTCTTTGTTTAGGGATTTTTGTTGTTGGTGAAATAATCATTCGAATAATTCAGATGCTTGTATGTAGAATTAGAATTGAAGATTTCATTGTATTGTTTTTTTGCTTGGTGTATAACAACAACACTTTTCTTATGGTCATTTTTCAAGTATCTAAATGTAGGACTTTAATTGGAGTTAATTAAGGTACTATCATGCTATCGGAAACTTTAGCTCAATAACCGTGAAGAAAAGGCAGCTGCTATGACCGGCTGTCTTTTCCCGCTATCGGGCAGGAAAAGTTTTGGGCAATGATTTCTACTTGATCAGATTTCCCGGGAGAAGCCTGAATGGCTTGGCTGCCCAAATCGTTTCTTGTGGCGAAGCCATAGTTTAACACCTTACATGTTTGCGTTTGAAACCAAGTTGCCCTTTATCTACTGCCTTTTGAATATTTTCGGAAGCATGTAGGAAACTGCTTTTTTTCTTGTCCCGTTTGACTTCTACTGGGTCTACTGCCTTTGCGGTCTCGACCGCCTTATCATGGAGCGGTATATAGGATACCCCCACTGTGTAAATAAAATTATTCATAGCGTATTTAGTTCTTTCGGGAGAATCGTGAATCGTATTTCTCACGATTTCAAGCATATTGGCAATTTTGCTTTCGGAAAATTCACCGTCCGGGCGATTACCCAAAAGCCAGCAGTAACAACTCCAGCCCGCTGACATTCTCAGTTCTTCGCCGCTTGCGATCCATTTATCGGCAACTTCTTGAGCAATATCTGTTTCTGCCAAGGTTACTGCAACCACATAATCGGACAGCATATAAAAATAAGCCGCATCCATCCAACGCTCAAAATCCGCTTCAGTCATTGCATTTGGGTCTGCAATTATGCCGGCAAAGTACATTGCGTCGTAATTCCCTGTGGTGTAAAGCTGTTCAGCCAAAGGTTGATTAATTTTAATTTTCTTGGCGATGGGCTTCATATCGCCTGTAGCCACGCCAAAAAGCGGTTCTTGCGCGCCATTGGATCCGTACATTTTCTTGGTTCGTTCCTTGCCGAGAGCTTCAAGCTCCTGTATAACCATTTCTAAATTCATTGTTTAACACTTCCTTCTAATTGGAGGTTTTCCTCTAAGGTTTATGCTATCTATTAAGACTATATCAGATTTTGTAAGTATTTTTAATTGCACTTCCATCTGAGCAGGAAGCAGATTCAGTCGGAGACATCCGCACCACCCAACCGGATGTGACCAGGTCATTGAGCTAAACGAGCAGTTAAGTTTTAGAACGACCAGTGTTAAAATGAAAGAAAAAAGAGGTGCTAATATGCTCTTTAACGATTGTATGAATGAGAAGTTTCCTGACTTAAAATTAAGACCACCTCTTTTTTATAATTGGGATATAGGTATTAGATTTGAGCTGGGCAATCCTGATGAAAATAAGGATGTATTTTATATGGAGCGTGTCTATCAGCGTTCTTTATCACTTTTCAAAAGTCTTCATTCTCCTGATGAAGATATAATTATAGTTGCCAACGTACACCATGCTGATGAAAAAAAATTACTTAAAAGACGAAAACTAAAGATATTTAACCACTATATAAAATACAAAGATGTCTTATTTAAATTACAACACAAGGTTATTCCTTATGTCTTTGAAGACGTGTACGACATCTACGACTTTGAAACGCATAGATACACACTTCGATGCAAAGTTTCTGACGTCAAGTATATTAACTTAATAAAGGCAATTTGTAATCAGGACATGGATATAAAACCAAAAATTTATCACGATATATTTTTTATCAACACTACCAACGATACAATCTTTCATATTTATGATGACAGAGGTTGTGATGTTATTGCTTCAGGTAAAGAATCTATAAGGCATTTGTATAAAAATTATAATGATTGGATTTTAGATTATGACAGTGTTGAAATTAATAAGATATTCGAATAATCACCGTGAACGTATTCAACTAACGCAGAAGTACGACAAGTTCTGCCATAAGCACCAGACAGTGTGAAAAGCAGAAGATTACAAGGTGTAATCTTAACTTTACAACCGAGGATGGGAATGACGGAACCATGTATCCCGAAACCACCCCGCCAATACTCCTGCGCGCGTCATGTTTAACAGAACATGAGGTGTGAAGTACAGGTAGATTCGGCAAAACGAAGGCTAGAGCCATACAGAGAAAAAAAAAAAGGTATGCCAACGGATATGTCGCGTGGCTGAAAAACTGGATATGGTGAGAATGCTTGCACAGAAGCGAACTGACGAACTTCCGAATGTACAGGTCTACAGTTAGAGCACACGGAAACGTGTGTACCATCAGACGATGGGGTGAGTGGCGTAAAGTAAAATTTTCTGCTCTGAAATACGCTATGCCAAACTATGGTGGCATTGGTCTCACAGGCTTAGAGGAAGCACCTAAGTTCAGAACGGATAGCTAGGTTATAAGGGACTTGGAAAACAAGGGACGTTGCTGGAAGGGCTGTTTACCCGAAACGGTTGCAATAAGGCACTTGCCGAAATGAATTTATCCTTGTGAGGGCAGGGGTATGACTGATGAAACCTCTGTAATCGAGGTGGAGGAATAGCCCCAAGTCTAATTGAAAAGAACGATCATTTTCCATACTAGCGGGGACCCTGCGATCCGTTGGCAGGTGATGCGTGACCTAACCGAAGAGCCCGATGACTGTGTTGCCGCAGAGCGGTCGCGGATTGTCTCGGAAGGTTGGGGTGCCCGGGTTCTCGGCCTGCAATCTTCCGAGGGCAACTGGGGCGGTGACGCCGACGCACGGAACTGGCTATGCACGAGCTACACCTTGCTGCTTTTGAAGGACCTAGGCTTGGATCCGTCGGGTGAGGAAGCCCGCAGATCGATCGGCCTAGTGCGTGACCACATCACCTGGCCGCGGCAAATGGGCGGCCGGCCCTACTTCGACGGCGAGACCGAGGCCTGTGTCAATGGTTGGATCCTTGGAGTGGGTGCTTACTTCGGAGAGGCAAGCGGTCGGCTAGTCGATCGACTCCTCGGTGAGCAGCTTGAGGACGGAGGCTGGAATTGCAACGCCCCTCAAAGTCGACGATCCTCGTTCCATAGCACCATATGTGTCTTGGAAGGACTATTAGAGTACGAGAAGGCTAAGGGTGAAACTGCTGCGGTGACCGAAGCCCGCGTCCGGGCACAAGAGTACCTTCTGGAGCGTCGCATGTTGAGGTCCCTGTCATCCGGCGAGGTGATCGATCCAAATTGGACGCGTTTCTCGTTCCCAACCACGTGGCATTACGACTTGCTGCGGGGTCTGGATTACTTACGCAGCGCCGGTGTCGAACCCGATGAACGGGTCACTGAGGCCGTCGGTCTGGTGGCGAAGAATCAAGACCAAAACGGGAAATGGCCGCTCGAGAACTCTCACCCCGATCGAGTTCACTTCGACATGGAAGGTGTGGAAGGCGAGCCTAGCCGCTGGAACACTCTCCGCGCCTTACGAGTGCTGGACTGGTATTCAACACGACACTAATGTACCCGATGGAAGAGGGCATATGCTGATTGATTCAATAAATGAAATATTAAGTGGTAAAGTTTCGAACTTATACTTAATCAGTGATACGCTTAAACCGAAAGATGGAGTTGCGAATATTATCCTCAACTCATCATTCAATAACGTTTTAGCTAACGAGGAACTTTAGTGCAGGAGCTGCTTAGACGGCTCTTTTTTTATTTATTGTACAAACGAGCAGCATAGTTTAATCGCTTCGCGAATATTTCAATTATTGAGTATTAAATTTCCCGTTATTACCAATTAAAAATAACTATTAGAATTGAGTGATTTTGGGAGAAGGGGGAGAACATCGTGAAGAAACAAAGTCTTATTTTTATTATGCTATTTTTAGTACTCTCGTTGTCAGCTTGTTTGTCGTCAAAAGTCGCTTTAAACACGCCGAATCCATCGGAACCGCCATCAACGTCTGCACCAGAAATCACGCCCACGCCTACACCCATATCCGCGCCATCGCCCTCAGATTCACCGCTCGCGGTGTCGCCAACACCTGCAGCAAGTCAAGCACCTGCATTTGATCCCCCACTACACTTCGATTATCCAGATGCAGTACGTGGAATTTATGTAACAGGTTGGTCAGCTGGGGGGGCCATATGTCTAAACTTCTATCACTTGTTGATAACACAGACCTAAATGCAATGGTGATAGATATAAAGGATGATGACGGCTATATCACATTTAAACCTGAGGGCAAATTTGCAGAATTTGGCCAACCTTACATAAAAGATCCCCAAGCACTCATGAAAACTCTTGAACAGCATAAAATTTATCCTATCGCACGTATTGTAGCCTTTAAAGATACGGTTCTGTCGAAAAAACGTCCAGACCTTTCTTATTTAGACGGCAACAGTGTTTGGCGTAATGGAAAAGGTGACGGGTTTATCAACCCATTCCTTCAAGAAACATGGCATTATAATGTTGATGTTGCAAAATTAGCTGCAGAACTTGGGTTTAAAGAGATCCAATTTGACTATGTTCGATTTCCGGAAGGTTTTGAAAGTAGGGACAAAGTTCTTAAATATTCATTGGGCGACTACAAGGATAAAAAACCAACTAAGTTTGTGCAAGAAGAAAAAGATTATTCTGAAGCCTCTAAGAAATATCAAGACGATTTGACTTCTTTACAAATAAAGTTGACAGATGCTACGAATACCTACAATTCAGCAAAAGCCGATGAAAATAAAAAAGCACTGGACGATGCTCAAAAGAGCATGTCTGATCTAAAAAAACATGCACCCCAAGCACCGGATTTTAGCGATAAAGCACGTATGACACAGCTTCGTGTTGATGCTGTCAGCGACTTTGTCGCATATGCCAGAGAACAACTAAAGTCGTATAAAGTAAAAGTGTCTGTTGATATCTTCGGATATACGGCTACATTGCCTGAAGCTCCAGGTATCGGTCAGAACTTTAACCGCATTTCTAGCTCAGTAGATGTAATTTCGTCTATGATTTATCCAAGTCATTGGTCTAATGGTTATTTCGGAATTCCAAAACCAGATAAAGAGCCTTATAGACTTGTTACCGAATATATGAAGGCTGAAAAAGAGAAGTTTGCACAGCTCCAGACTCCCCCCTTATCACGTCCTTGGCTTCAAGATTTTACAGCAAGCTGGTTAGGTGCTGGCAATTATATTAAATATGGCAAGGCTGAAGTAGATGCACAAATTAAAGCCTTAAAAGATGCTGGTGTTAATGAATACCTAATCTGGAATGCTAACAATTCCTATACAGAAGGTGTAACCTATATACCAGCTGAATAACACAAAAACAAGGCTGCCGCGGAACCAACCGGGCAGCCTCATTGAACTAAAGGGCAGCAATTCTCCATAGAGGGAGTTTAGTGCAGGAGCTGACTAGGCTCCTTTTTGGATTCTTCAATAAACTCAAGCGAAATTCGGTTGCCGGATTCTAGGCTATAATCTATGATAGCAATACGTCAAAGGTATAGAGCATTTCTTGGTAATGAGGAATGCTTTTTATCTTTGTCTAAAATTCAAGGGATATTTATATAACAACAATAATATAATAATAATCGGTAATTATATATTGTAAAACGATAAATCATGTATTAAAATCAAATTGACAATAACTAAGTGAGGTGCATTTTATGAAACGAGAAACACTCTTTTTAAAGGTAGTTGTTTTTCTTATTGGAATTCCGATTCTTGCTTTGTGTATATTTTTGGTGCCAGAGATAGCGAATTTTGCAGCAGAATTGTATCCAGATCATACTTATATGAAATATCTCGTTTTAATCGATTTGTATGCAACGGCGATACCTTTTTACTTTGCTCTGTATCAAGCTTTTAAACTTTTAAGCTATATTGACAAGAACAAAGCTTTCTCGGAATTATCTGTACAAGTTTTAAAGAATATAAAATACTGTGCAATCACAATCAGTATCCTATATGTGGTAGGCATGCCACTCTTCTATCTCATGGCGGAGAAAGACGATGCCCCAGGTATAATTGTAATCGGAATGGTCATGATTTTTGCCTCCATGGTTATTGCAGTCTTTGCTGCTGTTCTTCAAAAGCTTTTAAAAAATGCCATAGATATAAAATCAGAAAATGACTTAACGGTCTGAGGTGAATAACATGGCGATTATCATCAATATTGATGTGATGTTGGCTAAACGGAAAATGAGCGTAACAGAACTTTCGGAGAGGGTTGGAATCACGATGGCTAATCTCTCTATATTGAAAAATGGAAAGGCAAAAGCGATTCGATTATCCACTTTAGAGGCGATTTGTAAGGCTTTAGATTGTCAACCTGGAGATATTTTAGAATACAGAAGTGACGAAGACACTCAAGCATAATAAAGTTTGGTTAATAAACATTGTGGAGGAAAGTAGGACTTAATATGACAATTAGGGGAGGTATAACCATGGGCATTAACAATCTGATTATTGAAAATATGGCTAATCCCCAAGAGCTGGAGAGAATGTTTAGAAAAGAACCCGAAACTTTTAAAAAGTCATTCTCCTACGCCTGGGAACAAAACCCTGATTCGCAGGTTCTTGCCGTTTGGTATGAAAGATTGCATTTCAAGGAGACTGTACATACAGAAAAAGCTTCCTTGTTTCAGAAAGATTTCTTATCCATGGGAATTTTAGCAATTCTGGCCGGGATTAGTACAAGGATCATTTTTCATTTTGTCGAACAGCAAGCTATAGCCCCTATTAACCTTGTATTTGGAATTCTTCCCTTAATTGCCATCTATTTTGTATTCAATAATTTCCCTAAAAAAAATGTTCTTTACACCCTAGTATCGTCATTCCTAATCTCCGGGTTTTATCTGAATATGCTGCCACTAGAGCAAAAAGACAGTATTATCCTGGCGTATATACACCTTCCCATATTCTTGTGGGTAGTAGTAGGGCTTGCATTTACAGGAAATGAATATGGCAGAGGCAGCATAAGATTAGCCTATCTTAAATTTAATGGGGAACTTTGCATACTCTACGCCAGTATGGCAATAAGCGGAATGCTGCTAACCGCATTAACCATGCAGTTATTTAGATTTGTCGGCATGGATATATCTGATTTTTATTTCAAAAATGTCGTTTTATTTGGTGCTGCCGCACTCGCTATAGTGGCTACTTACCTGGTATCAAGGAACCTTAAACTTGCAAAAAATATAGCGCCATATATAGCCAAAATTTTTAGTCCTCTTGTACTGGCAACATTGTTGGTCTATCTTATAACGGTTATTTGGGTCGGGAAAAATCCATTCTTGGACCGCAATTTCCTCCTATCCTTCAACGGAATACTCCTTAGTGTATTGGCCGTCACCATATTCTCCATTACCGAAAGCGGCACAGACGAGAAAAAGAACATTTCTGATTATATAAATTTTGCCCTAATTGTTCTTGCTCTTATCATTGACAGTGTGTCTTTATCAGCCATAGTGTTCAGGCTTTCTTCTTATGGGATTACGCCCAACAGACTTGCTGTTTTAGGCGTAAACATACTTATCTGGGCCAATCTAATTTGGATTATGCTCTCCTATATGCGTTTTCTACAAAACAAAACCGGACCGTTGGCCATCCAAGATGCCGTTACTAAGTATTTGCCGGTCTACGGGCTTTGGGCAGCTTTCGTTACATTTGCTTTTCCTTTAATTTTTTATTAGAAAGGCCTGTTAATGTAAAATCTGAGCTACCTTGCAGCAGCTCCTTTTTTTGTTAGATTTTACGCTTAAACCGATGATAAATCGCAATAGACGTCGGACGAATGCGATGTATCCGGAAAAGGAAGGCGTCTGGGAAGAGTTTGAAGCTAGTCATACAGGTGAGAAATATCTCGATGGGAAGGTCATCATTGACCATTTTGAAGGAATATTCCCGGATGGTGAAGTCCGAAAAGGGATGACGATACGCGCTTATGACGAGGAAACGCAGCAGTGGTCGTTGGTATGGCTGGATAATCGCAACCCTCATGATTTTAGACCGCTGATCGGAAAGTTTGAAAATGGAATTGGTGTGTTTAATCAAGTGGTAGAAACATCAGACGGAAAGCCGCTGCACATGAGATTCACTTGGGATGAGATCACGGAGAATACCGCTCGCTGGCAACAGGCCTTTTCGTTTGATGGCGGCAACAACTGGGATACCAATTGGATTATGGAGTTTACGAGAAGATAAACGCTCACACACCCAACTTCTTGCACTTAATCGTTTCTCTCGCGGTTCGATGAACTAACGGGAAACGCTAGCTTCATAACAAAGTTCATGTAGGCTGTCGGGGATCGGTGGCCTATTGTGCTAATGGGCAATATAGAACAGTAAATATATATTGGTTACAAATGGAAAATATAGCACCATTCATTCAATCAGTTATTGAATTGGTGAAAAAGCTAACGAGAAACAAGAGTTAAGTAAATGTAACATGATTGAAATCTTATTTTCATGTGGCATTAATTAATCAAGCTTATAATAAAAGTCGACCCCCTTTAAAATATAAAACTTAGACCCTAAGCCCGTTGCTGTGGCTTTTTTTGCCCACCAAAACTGAGTCATGATCAAAAAGCTTCGGCATTATCGCGCCGAGGCTTTTTAACATTTAGTCAAAGAGCCAAATGGCATAAAGTGTTGTCATACATTGCTAACTAACGTTTTCATGCGGAGTTTAAAAATGTTGTTGACACGACACCAAATGGTGACCTATAATCAAAGCGTCACTAAATGGTGTCCAATTAGTAATTAGTCATTTGGAAAGTTTGGAGCAAGAATATAGTTCACTTGAATCAACAATTATGAGGAGGAAAGAAATGAGTAAGATTATCGGTGCGGAAACGATCACGAAAGTAGAAACCCAGCCTCAAGGAAAAATTATTGCATATTGGTCAGTCACATTACTACTCGCAGCAGCAGTTATGTTAAGTGGTATCGGGCAACTGATGCAATATGGGGGAAACATCGAGCTAGTGAAGAATCTTGGTTACCCATTATACGTCTTGACCATTCTCGGGACTTGGAAAGTGCTTGGAGCCATTGCTCTCGTCGTGCCAGGTTTTCCTCGGCTTAAAGAATGGGTTCACGCAGGTATCTTCTTTTTAATGACCGGTGCGGCTGTATCTCATGCGTTTGCTGGCGATTATGGGTTTCCTATTATCCTTCCGCTTTCATATGCTGCACTAAATATCGCCTCCTGGGCGCTACGTCCGAAGAGCCGCATGCTTTAAGGAGGTGGTAAAATCAACGGCTCTCCCTTCGTACCACCAATAAATTTCTACTACAGAAAATAATATTTTGGAGTGGGTGCTATGAGCGAAAACAACCAATTGCGGGATGTTTTTGACGCGATTGCAGATCCGACTAGGCGCCGACTAATTCGTCTGTTAGCAGAGGCTGAAGAGATACCGCTTCATGAATTAACGGCACAGTTTCAAATGGGCCGTACAGCGGTATCCAAGCATTTGACAATCCTTAAAGAGGCCGGACTGGTACTTGATCGAAAAGTCGGCAGAGAAACGCGATTTAGGTTAAACGCCTCTCCACTCAGAGAAATTCAAGATTGGGTGGCTTTCTACAGCAATTTTTGGCGTGCGAATATGTTGCGCTTGAACCAACTACTAGAGGAGGAAGAAGAATGAGTTTAACATTAACCTTGGATTTTCAGTACAAGACATCGATTGAGAAGCTTTGGTCCGCCTTAACCGATTCAAGCAAGCTTGCCAAGTGGGTGGTCAACATCCACACCGGTCAGGCGATGGATAATGATTTTAGGCCCGTTGTAGGACACCGTTTTCAGTTTCGCACTCAGCCGTCTGAATATTGGGATGGCATTATTGACGGCGAAGTGCTTATCGTGGACGCACCAAACCGGGTGTCTTATACTTGGGTCAGCGGAGGAGAGAAGCACACGGTCACCTGGACGCTGCAGGATTTAGGGGATGGAAAGGTTAACCCTCATCTCGAACAAACCGGATTCGCCAATGCTCAAGGTCTCGAAGGCGCTAGGTATGGCTGGGGTAAATGGTGCGGCGAGCTTGAAAAGGTGTTGGTACAATAACCGCAATCGAAACAGAGCCATGGCGGGATTCCTGCCGTGGCTCTGTTGTCACTTGCCGATGTAAATATGATCGGTTGCTTTTCTTGGATACCCGTTTTTGTGGGACTTAGTAAGGGCGATAATTATAATCATCATTATGAAGTCTTATTTTTGGCTGGTTACTGATGACCTACCAAATAGGTTTGGGGATATTCCGAGAAGGCATCAAATATTGGTCAAAGTAGTATCATTTCTTGTTTCCATCGTTACAGTAGGTTTTCTTCTGAGCGTTATGAAAGCGGTAAAATCAAGAGGAACGGAGCATTACGGGAGGAATAACACGAGATGCTCCGTTTCTTCATTAATGCCTTTAATCAGATCAACAAATGAACCCAACCTCTTTGATTTGGAGTTCTTTGCTTTGGGATAAAAATTTACAATACAAAAAATTGAGTAATAAACACAACGCCCGTCACTGACTTAATCTCAAGTATAATACCTGTGCGGTCACCCTGTACAGATACCAAACTATTGGCTGGCAGCAATGGTGATATTAATGCGCGAAGTATGGTATTGTTTCTATTTCTTGCAGCTAGGACGAGTTGGGTGGCGAATACGTTGTTACTGCTAATTTTACGGTATAACGGCAGAATCCTCTTAGAAATGCTTCTCAGGCTGATTACCGTTAAGCGGACTCTCCCTTTTGTGTTAGTCGCATTTTCTACTTGATCCGCCGGAGCCGGAGCCTTAAAGCCGATGCTAAATCCAAATCTATTGGTTCCAAAATCGTTGAAACCAGATGTAACTTCCTTGAATAAACGATTGAGTGAATCCAAATTATTGTTCCGGATCGCGATGGTTAAGCGTGTTGCATATACCGGATTACAAACAATTTCACGGTAAATTGGGATCGTTTTCGTAGCCGCTTTTCGCAGCGCTACTACCGTTAATATACTCAATTTAAGTTCCAACTCCCCTCCTATTAAACTTATATAGTATATTGAATTCTTATAGTTTGGATTGGGTAGTTATATTGGGAGAATATATATTTGATGAACAAGTCTATGTCCAGAATTATCCGTTCGAGTTCTTCTTTTTTCTTTTTCATAGTGCGTCGAGCGAAGCTTGCTAATTTCTCAGGATCTTCTTCACCGTCTGCGATGGCGTGAAGCATGTCTTTGGACGAGACCCCCATAATATCTGAAACCACAGATCCCAGTTTGATATTTGCTCCCTCTAGCACTTTTTGAATCCGATTATGTTGTCGGGCTCGTTCTTCAATGATGCTTCGGCGATAGCGAACTAGTTCTCTTAATTCTCGTTGAATTCGGTTCGGAATGAAACTAGCTTTTAGAAGTCCATGACGAAGAAGTTGGGCGATCCATTCAGCATCTTTGACATCTGTTTTACGTCCTGGGAGAGCTTTCATATGCTGAGCATTCACGACAAGAAACTCAATATCTTCAGCTTCTAATAGGTTAGCAATTGGTTTCCAGAAAACGCCTGTACTCTCCATCGCTACGTGGGTACACCCATGCTTTTTAATCCAGTCAATTAACTGGAGTAGAAATACGGTTTTAGTAGAAAACGATTGAATCTCCTTTCCTTCAGGTGTCATCGTACATGTGGTAATGGAATCCTTATGTACATCCATACCACATGCTCGCTCAATGATAATATCCATTGAAATAATCCTTTCTACGGCTCTGAATATTGGGCTGGTGCAAAAACCAAAATAGGATTAATCTACCATGCGTGCTTCCCGAAAGGGAGCGACATTCTGTGATCCACCGTGGTCGTTGGAGTCAGACTAACGGATGGGCTCTAACACACCATAGTTGATCGACCTTCCTCACCCAGCCGTAGTAGCAGTATTGACGGATTTTATCCATTTTCATCCTCTGTGGTGCAGCGCTGATATTGCGCTGCATGTATGGCTCCCTCGGTATGATTTAATTTTCTCACTCAAGCTCGCGTATTCGCAGGATTTCATCTTCCATGAGAATCGGATGACGAAAGAAAGAGAGTTCATTTGGTAAGCTTATTCGTTAGAAGGTGTGCGGAAACAGAGGTGGAGGTATCCTCACCCAATTAATTCCATTTACTGCACGTATACTCCACAGAGCCCTTAGCGATTTTCGCTCCCATGTCTCAACGGGTCAATGCCCTTTCATTCCTTCGTCACATCTATCTAAGGGGTGGAGGTCGGTCTTTCTAACGGAACGGGTCGGAGCCCTTTTGCGTAACATATCCCGATACTCCGTGCTTTCTTTGTCCTCCTGCGAATACGCCAACTTAAGTGAGATATGGTTTAATTTTAAGCTGCCATTGCAAAGATTTTATCTGGGTTGTAGGCTTCCCGACTGCGTGCCATCCCAACTAAAAGTCGGGCTAACTTTCCGCATAACTTCATGATAGACTTCATTTTTTTAAGCTTTTTAACATGGACGTTATGGTGATGCAAAGCCTTAAATTCTTGGTTGCTCATGACCATGCACATCGTGATTAAATAGAGGAAGTGTCGAAGGCGTGGACGCCCTCGTTTACTCAATGTCATCTGACCTTTCCATTTCCCCGAACTTGCTTCGGTCAGATTAAGACCTGCATGACGCAGTAGTGTGTTCCCGTGGGCAAATCCACTTAGATCACCTGACTCCCCTAAAACGCCTGCTAAAGAAGTAGCACTCACGCCTGTAATCGCAAGGATCTTGCCCGCATAGGGGATACGATTAAGCACGTCCTTGACCTCGTTTTCAATTCTCTGAAGCTGCGTATTGGCTAAGTCATATTCCTCAAGAAGATGGTCAAGATGGAGCTTGTAAGCGTGTGTTGCCTGCTTGGAACCAACAGTCCGTTTGGCCAGTTCGATGAGCAATTTAGCCCTACGCACACCTGAATGCCGTTTCATGGACTTCTTCCAACCCGCAATCACATCAGCTGACTCCAATTTACATAAATCGGTGGGGAGAGGAAACAGGCGAAGGGTTACCAATGCACCCTTACAAGTTAAGATTTTAAAAACTTGTCTAAGTTCAGGGAACACAATGTCTACCCAGCGGTGGATCTGATTCACTGCACTTACAAGGCGTTTAACAACCGTTTCTCGATTTGACATCAGGACGCGTAGCTCTTCATATTCTGCGGAATGGAAACGGACAGGAGAATAATAGCCGTTTTTCACCATGTCAGCAATTACAAGCGCATCCTTTTTATCACTTTTAGATCGTGTATTGTCGCGGTTTTCTTTGTTCTTCTTGACCAGATGAGGGTTAACGAGCACGGCTTCAATCTCTTTGTCTTTAAGCCAATAAGCAAGGTTGAGCCAATAGTGGCCTGTCGGCTCCATACCGACGATCATCTTGTTTAGCTTATATGAAGCTAGCAAGTCAAGGATCCAGCGATCAAAAGATCGGAAGCCCACTTCATCATTACTAAATTCCAATGGATTACCCAAAGCAATACCGCGGAAGTTCACAGCTCTGGCAACATGGATCTCCTGTGCGATATCTACACCGATAACTAGGTGATCCACGGTAATATTTTCAATGAGTTGATTTTGCTTAACTTGTGACTTAAACTTCATAGTAGAGCGACCTCCTGATGTGGGATTTTAAGGGCTGTAGACCCGTTGTGTACTCCCATCTTACAGAGGCGCTCTTTTTTATTCAAACTCCAAATTATTCGTTCCACAGGAATTCTAACGGGAAACTATAGTGGAAGGGCTTGCTTCGCGGCAGCTCTTCTTTTTGTTTATGGAAGTAACGGGAAGTTATGTTCGTGTTGAGTTGCGGTCATAATAAGCATAAAGAGTTGGTGACAATAGAACCATGCTACATGTGCAACTCAGCAGGGGGGAGACAAATGAATAAAGTTTTTAAAGCATTGATTATTATCTTATCAATAGTTGTAGTAAACGTTTTTCTATGGATAAATCGATTTCCGAATTTACATGGAAACGATGTAGATAAAATAACTATATCGGATTCAAAGGGAATGGTTCTTTTCCGTGAAGACAAAAAAACAAAAAATGCCATGCAGCAGTATTGAATGCATTTAAAATAACCGATAAAGTAGTTGAAAGAAATCAAATTGATCCAAACTATTGGGTGCATATCGAAACCATAACAGGGAGTTCAATGGACAAACAGGTATGGCTTAAAAAGGGAGAAACAGCTACCTTCGTTGATGGTTCCTTGAGTGATCCATTGTCTATGTTGCAATCATATCCCATCCCTGATCTCGAAAGGGATAAATTGCTCTCACTTATAGGAGCAAACAATGCTCAATAAAAACTCTTCTCGCTAAACGATAACGTTGGTTCATTAAATGTAATAAAGTTGAAATGTTATTTTCATACAGCATTAATGAATCAAGCCTATAATAAACACTGACCCCCTTTAAAATATAAATTTTAGACCCGCAGCCCGTTGCTGTGGGTCCCTTTTTGTTGTTGACTGAGTTAACAGGCAGTTATGCGTAATAATTCTCTTGTTCATATGGATAATTTTGGTGTACGATATAAGAGCATTAGTTCTTATATATGAATTTAGGAGTTGAGTTAGGATGCCTTATCTTCAGTTTCATAACTTAGAAATGTATTATGAACAAATGGGTACCGGTGATCCAGTTTTGTTTTTACATAGTGGCTTTTCACGGGGAATATTAGCTTTCGCCAGTCAAATACTCGATTTTCAAAGGAAGTACACCTGTTATTTTCCAGACTTTAGAGGGCATGGTCGAACCCAGAGTTACAGCCTTGAATGGAGTACCCCGCGGCATGTTGAAGACATCATAGAATTTATGGATCAACTACATATTTCCAATGCACATGTTATTGGATATGGTATGGGAGGAGGAGTTGCGCTCCATTGTGCTGTCAGTCATCCTCACAGAATTGCATCATTGACGTCAATAGGTCAATGTGGTTTTGTCGCGTCCAAAAGATCGGAAGAGTTTGAACCGGAGTGGCTTTTACAAAACGGTCACAATGATTTTATCAATTCCATGATAGAAAGACATATGGACGCGCATCAAGGTAACTGGCAGGAATTCTTGCGGCAAAAGGTTAAAGATTGGCGGACGTATCCGCGGCTAAATGACGAAGAACTAAGCAGTATCGCCTGTCCCATTCTCTTTATTGCTGGGCAATATGACGAGCTCGCACCTGAGGATGATTTAAAGCGTTCAGCTGCTCTGATCCATAACTCTCGTTATGTGATAGTGCCAGGTTCCAGTCATAGACCTCATATGAATGGAGAAAATCCTGTATTTGTCAACGATACCATATTGAATTTTATAGAAACTCAACACTCATGAGGGAGGGGGAAAAACGATGCCATACCTACAGGTTAAGGACTTGGAGATGTTCTACGAAAAAATGGGCTTGGGGGAGATTGTAATCTTTCTGCATAGCGGGTATTCCCGGGGCATCTTGGCTTTCGCGAGTCAAATGCTAGATTTCCAAAAGAAATACACCTGTTTTTTTCCTGACTTCCGAGGACATGGCAGGACAAAATGCGAAACTCTTGAATGGTCTACGCCTAAAATTGCTGATGATATTTTGGAATTTATGGATAATATGGATATCTCAAAAGCCCATTTGATTGGTTACAGCTTGGGAGCAAATGTCGGTCTGTATGTTGCCGTTAATAACTCCGATAGAGTAGCTACTCTTACTACTATTGGTTCAAGCGGTTTTTGTGATCCAACTGGTGTTGAAGAATTTGAACCAGAATGGCTTGTTAAAAATGGGAAGCAGGATACGATTAATCAAATGATTGAAAGGCACATGGAAGCACATAAAGGTAATTGGCAAGAACATATGAGACAATCCGCACGAGATTGGTGTCTATACCCGCAACTATCAGAGGAACAACTCAGCAGTATTAAATGCCCGACCTTATTTATCACTGGTGAACATGACCAATTTGTCGGCGAGGAAAAAATCAGACACTTGAGTTCCCTTGTTAAGGGATCAAAGTATCTTATTGTCTCGAACGGCAGCCATAGACCTCATATGTTAAGGGAGAACCCTTTATTAGTAAATGATGCGATTCTTCAATTTCTAGACACTAATTCAATGTAAGGGATTCCTCTTAATCATATCAGGATAGATCGATGGGAATTGGAGTTACGCTAACGGAGAACGATAGCTCATTAAAACAGTGGTAGTCTAGAACTTTATTTTCTCGTCCAAGGCTGCCGCTGTTTCTTTTATTGGGGTCAGTCTAAAACTTATTTTACGAAGGCTGCCGATTTTGTAATTCTAAAACCCGCGTGGGATCAGCAACTCCAGTCTAAAACTTTATTTTCAACGAACAGCAAGACAGTTTAGGATGAGAGGGCTGGCAAGTAGCTCTCTTTTCTATTGCGTGCATAGATAGGTAAATTATGGTAATAATGACCTTTGTGTAAATTTGATATGACAAGGGGAACTTCTATGCACTTTGTAATAGGCTTCATCATCATTGGGGCAGCTTATCGGTGGGGGGATTGGCGGAACTGGAAGAAGTATCATTCGACCATGATGTACTTTGCGCTGGGGAACTTACTGTACCACTATCTCTGTGCCAACCATCTGTTATGGCAGTTAATGCCTGACTTTTCCCTTAGTCATAGTATAACCGAAATGATCTATACCTTTATTGTTTTCCCGGCTACAGCGCTGCTATTCCTAACGAACTATCCAGAGGGTCGGATGAAGGTCGTCTTTCACTATATCCAATGGGTACTCATTTACGGCGGTACAGAATACGTTTTGCATATGTTCGGGCGAATTCAGTATCAATATGGCTGGGGGTTTTGGTGGTCCTTGTTATTTGACTGCACGATGTTTCCTATGTTGAGACTTTTCTCGGTGAAGCCCCTGCTGGCGTATTTAGTTTCAGCTGTGCTTACGGTCTTCTGGGTGGTGCTGTTGAAGGTTCCGGTGAATGTGCCAATTGAGCTTAGGGGATCGTAGCGCCCTATAGCTGATCTAGATGCAAAAAGTGCATGTGATTTGTAAGGAATTGATGGCAGAAGGCAGTTGTTCTGCACAACATGCAGGTCATTTGAGCGATATGGCTTGGAATCGGAGTGAAATGAGGTAATTACCTGTAGGAAATGCAGGTTGTGATTTATGCGAAGGATGTGCCGGAAAGCATGGGCCCTGCTGAATAACAGCAGGGCAAAGATAAAAGTCTTACGTTTCAGTTTTATATTTTAGCGTTGGCTTTCAGTAAAATTTTGAAAGGTCACTCCGAATTTGTCAGTTACATCACCAAAACCTGGGCTAAAGATTATTACAGTGGTACTACTAAGAAAGAGGTCTGTCTTAAAAAAATGGTAGTGAAACAGATTTAAAAAAGTCATTTAACAATAATGAATTTACTATCGAGGGGTTAAACGCTAATAACATTGATTACTCAGAAAGTTCATTTACTAGTTTTATAAATACTCAAGAAAAACTGTAAGAGGACAAGAACATATATCTATAAAGTTCCGCGCGTAGCGCGGTTTTTTTATTTTAAGGATACAAGTTCTTGTCTTTTTCGCAAGACAAGAACTTGTATCCTTTACCGATATTGGACAAGAACATACATCCTTTGCCATGGTCGATTTAGAGGCATAACATTACACATTAATGGTGTGTTATGAGATCACCATTATATACTATATATGGCATCATTTAATGAATAAACAAAAAAACTTGTACTAAGAACATATATCTTATGCCGAATTATAGTACAAGAACATATAACCATTACTGTAAATATAGTCAAGAACTTATATCGTAACTGATTTTTTAGACAAGAACAACGTACTATTGCCGCAATGTGAAATGAAGTAACAAGTAATTGTTAACAATCTCTTCTGTGATGGTTAGTCGGAGGTCAGTGACTGTTGAGCTAAAGGGCAGCATTCTTCAATTGCCATTGATGGCTAGAATAAATCTCGTCCGCCACATTGACGACCCGCGTCGAATCGCTCTGCGCAGTCAGACAGCACCATTATTCAATTACTTTTTCGTTGCATTGTACATATTTTTTACGTATACATCGACTTCATCTCTTGACATGCGTAAGCGATTAATCAAAATTGGGAGGTTGACCAGGCGGATTCCAACTCCAAACCTGCAAGATCGTGCTGCAAGAGACTGGGGAAAACAGAACTTCATCAAATTCGTAACTTGAATGAAGATGGAGAAGGCGGAGTCGCAGTCGCTGATCGACCATTCCGACAACACCGTCGAGCGGGTCGCGGAGCTGCTCGGCTACGACAACAAAACTATTTCGTTAAGCTGTTCAAGCAGCATTACGACTTTTCCCAGCTCCAAGGAAACAGCATTATGCCGGTCGCGATGAATAGAAAGATCAACATCCACTTCAAATATCCATGAATCCGGCCCGTTTCGCCGAAACTACTTCGGTCTCATCTATCATCTAGCACATGGAAGAATAAAAGAATAATAAAAGCTTCAGGACGCGTTCCGCGTTTCAGCCGCAACGGCGCGCTGCGCCCTGTCCGCCGGCAGCAGCAAGATCAAGACTGCTAGGAGAGAAGCCGTCAGGAAAATAGCAGAACCCACGAGCGAGACGGAGATCGCATGGGCAAAAGAAGTACCCGAAGGAACTGCCGGACGGTTCGCCGCCTCGAAGACGGCGGTCAGAACCGCGAGCCCTAGCGATGCGCCGGTCTGATGAGCGACGTTGACGAGCCCTGACGCCGCTCCTGCATCTTTGGCCTCTACGCCTGACAACCCCAGCGTCGTGAAGGGCTGGAAGATCATCCCGGCACCGCACCCCATGACGATCAAAGGGAAAAACAAATGAGGGAAAAAGCTCGAATCAGCCGAAATGAGGCTCAGCCAGCTTGTTCCAGTGATCGCGATTATCAATCCGGCGATCAGTACTTTAGCATTCCCGAATCGGGCAACGAGCGAAGGCATGGCATACATCATCCCGAATTGAACGGCCGTGAACGGCATGATTGCGAGTCCGGCCTCCAAAGAATCGAAATGAAGGACGTTCTGTAGAAATTGCGGAACGAAGAAAAAGATCGGATAATTCCCGCACAAGAGCAACAGCCTACCCAAGTAGGCTCCGGAGCGCGTTCGGCTCGCGAACAGGTGAAGAGGCGTAATTGGCTCTTTCGCCCGTGCTTCAACCCGTACGAAAGCCACTAGCGAGATACCTCCGAGAGCAAGCGAGCCCCATACTTCCGGCGCTTCCCATCCGACAGACGCGGCTTGAACGAAGCCGAATGCCAGCGCCGTCATGCCGATCACCGACGTCAAGGCTCCCATGAAATCCAGTCGGCCCGCTTTCGTTTCCGTCTCCTGCATATATCGAGGCACCATAAGAAGCAGAGCGACGCCGATCGGAACGTTGAGGAACATCCCAGCGCGCCAAGAGATCAGATCCGTCAACAATCCGCCGACGATTAGACCGACGCTGCCGCCGGCTCCCGATACGGCGCTGTAAACGGCGATCGCTTTCGACCGTTCCCGGGCTTGCGAGAAGCTGACGGACAACAAGGCGAGAGCAGACGGCGTCGCCATCGCTGCCGCCAATCCTTGCAAAGCGCGAGCCACAAGCAGAAGCGAAGCGGACGGCGCCAAGCCGGCCAGCATCGAGGCCAGCGAAAACAAGGCGATCCCCGCACTGAATGTTTTTCTCCTTCCTAGGATGTCCCCTGCACGAGCGCCTAACAACAAGAAGCCTCCGAACGCCAAAATATAAGCGTTCTGCACCCAAGTCAAAGCGGCCGTCGACAGATGGAGTGTGCGGCCGATTTCGGGTAACGCGGTAACCAAGACGGAAGCGTCGAGCACCATCATCAACTGACAGGCGACGATCATCGCCAAAATAATTCGTTTCGAATGTTCATTCAAGAGGATAACCTCCCTTTCATGTTATAAAGGTTATTATGACGCGAATTAGCATCGGGAAGTAGCTCGTTTCTGCTAAAAAATTGCTCAATACTGCAATAGTAAAATTCTTATAGTTCGATAAACAGGTTGGCGTTCTTAGAGGAAGCGCGTATAATGGGAGAAGAAATACGGGATGGAGGGACGTTTCCATGCAAACGAAATTGAATCAATTACTAAATATGGTCGATTCCCTTAATCTTTCAGAGGGGCGTACGGAGACGTCCGTACCTTTTTTTTCGCTGGTCCGGCGCAACCGACCAACGGCGATCATACCCGGTATTCTCACCCCCTCTTTTTGCCTGATTCTACAAGGGGCCAAGAAGCTTCATCTCGGTCAGGACACGATCTATTATGGCGCGGGCGACTATTTGGTTTCGTTGATCGATATACCGGCCTCCGGTCAAGTCGTCGGCGCTACGCGGCAATCGCCTCATATTGGCTTGCGAATCGATGTAACGGCGGAAGAGATTGCTTCTGTCATGATGGATACTGGTATCAGCGTGAAACCGCTCGACAGAAAGCTAGGACCTGGAGCTTATGTAGGCAAATCCGATGAGCACTTGCAGCTCTTATTCATCCGTCTGTTGGAACTGAGAGGCAAACCAGAGGTGGAAATCCGCTTTCTATCTTCGCTGATCAAGCGCGAGATGATTTTCCGCTTACTTACGGGAGATTATGGACACTTGTTTGTCCAAAGTGTCTTCATGGACCAGCAGAACGAGGGGATCAGCAGAGCCATTGAATGGATAAAAGAGAATTACAACAGAACCTTTACAATCGAAGAGGTGGCGAGATCGTCCAAAATGAGTGTCTCAGGACTCCATCACAAATTCAAAGCTGTCACGACGATGGCTCCCCTGCAATATCAGAAGCAACTCCGCCTCCAAGAAGCAAGACGCCTCATGCTGAACGGCTCCACGAACGCGACGGCCGCCGCGCTGGAAGTCGGATACGAGAGCCCAGCTCAATTCAGTCGGGAATACCGCCGGCTCTTCGGGCTTCCTCCGCTTCAAGATATAAAAGCATTTCACAGAAAACCAGTACCAGAAGAGTTCGAGACCAGCTAAAAACCTTCAATTCCGAATGTGGACTTGAAGGTTTCGTTTATCCAAAAAGACGGGTGTGAATCTTTACCTGATGGTCCTGGCAGGAAATGAGAATAAGAAGCTGAATACGATGATCGCTTCAAGCAAGCTTTTCGATTTCATTACGTTAGATGTAAACGATGAGAATGTGAAAAAATTGATCGATGGCGGACTGGTGCTGCCGATTAAAAATTGGCAGAACAGTATCAAAAATATTAGGGATCAGCAGATTACACTGTAAGAGTGAATTAAAGACGTACTCAGCTAACGGAGAACGATAGTTCCATACTGAAAGGGCTGCCGCGTGGCAGTCTTTCGTTCCGTTAACGGGCAGTTTTCTTCATAAAGGTTATGATTTTATATTGAAGAATGTATAAAATGCTGTTAATCTTATGGAAATATTTTGTATAGGGGGGTTATTGAATGAGCATTAAACCAACCGATCCGATACTATATACGATACCTGAGAGCTTTGAAAGTAAGCGATTGCTTATAAGAGCCCCATTATGGGAAGATGGCGAAAGGGTAAATGAGGCAGTTAAAGAAAGTATTGAAGAATTGCGTCCCTGGATGCCGTGGGCTAGGAACATTCCTACAATTGTAGAGTCTGAAATAAGTATCCGACGATCTAGGCTTCAATTCTTGGATCGTACCGATCTAAGATTACTCCTTATTCTGAAAGAAACAGGTCAATTAATTGGTAGCAGCGGTCTACATCGAATTGATTGGCAATCACGAAAATTTGAAATTGGTTACTGGGTGCGTACATCTCTTGGCAATCAAGGATATATTACTGAAGCAGTAGAAGCTATTACAAACTATGCTGTACATGAGTTACAAGCTAATCGAATTGAAATCCGATGTGATGGACGCAATGTTCGAAGTTCACGAATTGCCGAACGACTGGGATTCACATTAGAAGGAATTCTTCGAAATGATAAGTGTGATGTAGACGGTTCATTGAGAGATACTATGGTGTTTTCTAAAGTTCGCGGTGTGGAGTTTTAATTGTTTGTCCAACCCTTTTACTTCATGCGGTAATTCTGTATCTCAAAGACCGTCTGAAACTCGACGTCTCACCAGAGAAATCGCAAATCATTAACCTGCGAAAAAGAGAGTCGGAATTTCTTGGTTTTACAATCCGAGCGAACAAAAAGGGTCAAAAGCGAGTAGCGCATACGGGCATCAAAGCGGGTAAAAGGCAGAAAATTAAAAGCGAAGCCAAGAAACACATTCTCAGAATGAGGACTTCGCCAACGGCTCTAAACGCTGCTCGGTTCAACAGCTTCGTTTTAGGAATTCACAACTACTTCAATCGGGCAACACATGTAAGTGTTGCGTTCTCACGTCTTGCCTACGATCTACGTGCCTTCATGTACAATCGTCTTAAACAAATCGGGAAATACGAACATCCTGCAAACCCACCGCCAACGTACAGTAAATTTTACAGCTTGGGCTGCAGGACTTTTAAAGTAGCAGATGTCTATTTATATCCTCTTACGAATGTGAAAACAAAGAATACGATGGGCTTCAGTACAGGTCTTTCGCTCTTTACGACAGCAGGCAGAGAACAAATACACAAAAAGCTTCGACCAGATTTACGTCAGGAAATTTACTTACTAACGAAATCTAGCATCCTGAATCAGAGTGCCCAATATATGGATAATCGGATCAGTCGGTATAGTATGAAGATGGGGAAATGCGAAATTACAGGCATGTATCTCTTCGCATCCGATGTTCATTGCCACCACTACATCCCGTTGCACTTAGGGGGAACCGACAAGTTTAATAACTTACGTATCCTCCACAAAGAGGTGCAACAACTTATACTTCTAACTCAGATACAGACGATTGACGTACTCAAGAATAGACTGGGTCTAACGGAATTGATGATGAACAAGATCAACAACTACCGTGAAAAATATGCTTTAGAACCAGTTTAACATATCCCAAATCAATGAGTAACGAGGAACTTATGATCAAGTACATTTAATTAGAGGGAACGCGGAGTGCTTGGAAACTGGCACGCTCCGTGTGGAGCAGGGGAAAAGCTGGAGATTACATCAAATGCTTACCTATTGCAACCAAGTGTTAAGTAAATGTAACATGATTGAAATCTTATTTTCATGTGGCATTAATGAATCGAGCCTATAATAAAAGTCGACCCCCCTTTAAAATATAAACTTAGACCCTCAGCCCGTTGCTGTGGGTCTCTTTTTGCTATTAAACTAAAGGGCAGGTTAATGCTGAAGAAAGAGCAATTTAAGGGATCTTAAAGAATGTATCAGTAGAGATCATGGTTCGAAATGCTGAAGGTTCCGGTTAGAATGATTTTAACCAAATGAAGGCAAACTATATACGACTGGCTTACTAGTATATTACTGTAACGGAGGAAGCTTATGCCTATTTTTAAACCTTCCCAAATTGCGCGTTCAATTTATGAGATAGACGGAGATGCGCTTCAGCGGGCAGGAATTAAAGGAATAATACTTGACTGGAATAATACAATAATGAAAAAGAATGCTGAGTCTGTATCGGATTCGCTGAAAACATGGCTTAAAAACTTTCAGTCCCGATATGCAATAAAGCTAATTATCGTCTCGAACAGCAAACCTCCGATACAAAAACATGGGCTGATAAATGAGATTCCAGCTTTGTTCGAGGCGGGTAAACCGAAGAAAAAAGCATTCTTTGCCGCATTGGATATACTTGGAACCCGTAGAAATGAGACAGCAGTTATTGGTAATGGCATTATTACTGATTTATGGGGCGGAAACCGATTAGGGATGTACACGATTTTCGTATCTCCTTCATGGACGAAACCTCGGTTTATAGGGGTGGTAAAACGTCTAGTGGTAAAAGTACTTCGAGTATAGACGAACATAAATGTTAAACTGCTTGAGCACGTTCAACTCGCGAAACGCTGGCTTGATTTCATTTGGCAGTTGAATCGAGTGGCTGTTGTTGCTCTATCATAGAGAGGACACCTCTTCTGTATGGTAGTGGAATGGCTCCACCAATACATATTGAGTAACGCAGTCATGTCGGCTGCGTTTTTTTATTTGTTCGGATCTTCAAAATGGGGGAACCCAGAGTTTAGTTCGTACACAAAAGTAGTAGTAGGAAATTAAGAATTAATGATTATGTCAACATTTAGTTGTGTAATGTTAACCTTAGAGCAAGGCGATTCGCAAATTCAAATCATTAACATTTCTTCCAAAAACAGTTGAAAGGTTCATCAATCGGTTATGTTTCTCATATAATATTCAATAAGATCTTTTCGACGAATAATTCCTATGAAAATACTTTCGTCATCTACAACTGGAACAAAATTTTGATCGGCTGCTAGCGTTCTAGCCCATTTCTACACGTATCTCGGTCTTACCCCTTTTTCAGGTCAGAAACACTTGTCACAGTAAGAATCTAAAGTCTAAATTTATTTTCAAAAAACAGTTGATATGGACCTTCCCACGCTCAATTCAATAAACAAACGAAATTTATGTTTACAAAAAAGCCATGCTAGATAGAGTGCCCACGGGTGCTTTTTTTATTGCCAATCGAAAGGGTGTGAATCGCGTTGGATATGTTCAAGTTACGACAATACTTCTACTATCTTAATATCGCCGCCGCGGTAGACTGGAACCGGAGTGATTGCGCTATTGGGCAGCTTAGTAGAGTAATGGTTATCGTATTTGGATTGACAATATCAACGTATGTTATCATGATATTAAGCTATGAATAAGTTAAAAGCTAAGCTAATACTTGGAGGGAGTACCCATTAATAACGCCGCCCTGAATGATGCAATGACCATGTTGAAGAAAACGAGCCGTACTTTTTATATACCTATTAGTTACTTGGATTTAGGATTGAAGGAGGCTGTAACATCTGCCTATCTGTGTATGCGGGCTATAGATGAAATCGAGGATCATGATGAACTCACAGACCAATTGAAAGTGGAATTATTACTCGGTATACACGAGGCATTCCAATCCCCACATATTATCGAAGCAACACAAAAATTACTATCGCCGTATGGGGCAGTATTACCGGCAGTTACAATGCAACTCGATGAGTGGGTGCTTCTTTGTCCATCCTCCGGAGCTCCAATCGTATATAGTTACATCGCAAAGATGTCGTTACAAATGGCCGAATGGGTTCAGAACGGGTGGAACATTCATACGGAAGAGGATTTGGACCGCTATACCTATAGCGTGGCTGGTATGGTTGGAGAAATGCTATCAGAACTATGGTTGTGGCATGACGGGACGCAATCCGATCTAACGAAGGCGATTGCCTTCGGAAGAGGACTGCAGGCGGTAAATATCCTCCGAAATAGAGTGGAGGATCTTAAACGTGGCGTTGACTTCTTTCCTGACGGTTGGGGATTCAAGGAGATGCAACAGTACACACGTCGCAATTTACAACTCGCCGACACTTATATCGCAGACCTGAAGGAAGGTCCAGCGTTGAAATTTTGCAAGATACCATTAGCGTTAGCTCATGCTACGGTAAACCTACTCGCTGTTGGTGGAAACAAATTAACGAGAGATGCGGTTCTAAAAATTGTGAGTCGTGTGACTGGATAACATGATTGTCCATATGTAGACGTAAATAAGAAGCCGGTATCTGCGAGTACCGGCTTTTTTTCTGTTTTGTTGAACTAAAGGGCAGAATTGCTCAATAAATCGTCATGGAAACATATAATGCCTTGATTACGTTTAAACATTTAAAGAAGCACATGTAGAAATCAACGCTTGATTAATTTTTATAGTATTTAAAGCTTGAAAGTTAGGGGGGACGCTCATGCTCAAGTTTTTGAATGTCTTGCTTTTATTAGTTGTATCAGTGTCGATTTTTGCTGGATGTTATACTGAAAAGTCATACAAAACACCTGAACAAGCATTCGTTGCTACTGGTATTAAATCAAAGGGTATTATCAAAAAAGTGGAATTAACTGATGGTGCAATTATTTTTTATGAAGGTTTGAAAAATGATGTAGGTGTTGGTTTGGATAGGAATTATGATGGTAATTGGAAATGGATCATGGGGTCAGGGATGGTTAATAAGGATATTGAACCTATTTCGTTTTCATGGGCTAATCTTGACCAAATGAGAGGGGCAGGTAAGGGATACCATTTATTCTGGGGTAGCGTAAACAACGAAGAAATAAATAAATTACACATCGCTTACAATAACGGCTGGAATCTTAATGAAGATGCAATATTATTTGACTCGGGTTTAGGCTTTAGAATCTGGTATGTTATCTCAACAAATTATTATGGAACAGTGCCAGGAGTAAATGCAACGGGTTATGATAAAGAAGGCAAAAAAGTGTATCAAAATTATTAGTCTAATCATTCTCTATCGCTTATTACAGTCGGAGATGTTACGCTAACGGAAACTATAGCTCAATAAATATCAGGAGAAGGCTATCGACAGAAATGAATCGGCAGCCTTCTACGTTAACGGGCAGATTAATGGAGTGTTGAATTAATAAATGTTCTAGTATTTTGGTATGGATCAGCGTACCCATTACAAGAATAGGGCAACCGTGTCGGTTGCTCTATTCTTGTAATGTCAGCATTAAATCCTTAATTACTAGGCTAAATAAACCGATATTACAACTATAGTATTTAACTATTCATATCAATAATAGTATTCGAAATGGGGATTATTAAAATAATGGAATTAACATTGGAAAATAAAAGCCGAATAAATTGTCCTCAATGCCAAGAGATCGTTCTTAAAGTTCACGGTTATGCTACATGGTGTGATAAATGCAACTGGAATATTAATCCTAAAGAAAATAAGGGACCAAAGAACTTGTTCGAGAAAATATACATACAAGCCGGGAAGAAATCAAGTGAGGGCTTGCTTAACACGATGATTCGAAACGGAGCCCTCTACCCAAAAGTTACTGTTCGTAAGATATTAACGATATTTTCTGGCACCGTCGTTCATCTTTTAAGCCTAAGCCTATGCTTGAGCGGAGTTTATTTATTGATAGCAGAGTTTCCTTACATATTACTGATGATCATTGGAGTATTCTTAATATTTCTTGCTTGGTTAACACGTCCCAAAGGTTATACGTTGGATACCGAACCTTTATCGAGAGAACGATTCCCTGTTTCTTATCAGATTGTAGATGAGATAGCTTCCACTTTTGGTGCTGGTAAAGTACATGGAATTATTATTAATGGAGATTTCAATGCAGCATTTGCTCAAGTGGGGCTAAAAAGGAAAAAAATAATTCAATTCGGTTTGCCCTTAATAGCCATCCTTGAAAAACAGGAATTAGTTGCTTTAATTTCACACGAACTAGCCCATGGAATTAATGGGGACTTGAATCGGGGCTTTTTTATAGGTTCCGCTATTAACACTTTGAGTACATGGTATCAAATAATAAAGCCTAACAGACTCTTCGAACCAAACGGATTCTCTTTTGTAATAGCCATATGTATGATTCCCGTTAATGTTTTTTTACTACTTGTTTCAAAATTGATTTTCGTGTTTTTATATTTGATCTGTCACCTAAATTGGCTAGATGCCCAGAGGGCCGAATATTTGGCAGATAGCTATGCAACTAAAATTTCCGGTAAGGATGCAAAGCTATCATTGCTGAACAAGATGCATCTCCATTTTCTTTTTGATTTCTGTATTCTGAAAACGATTAACAACCGGAACTCAAATCCATTATTCGAGGAATTCAAGAATCAGGCTGCACACATTCCTGAAAAGGAATTGGAACGGATAAATAGAATTAATCTAATGTCGGATTCTAGGCTTGATGTAACTCATCCTCCTACAGCAAATCGGATATCATATATTAATAGCCTGGAATATAATAATCCGAAATATCAAATGACAGATGAGTTATATAATCAATTTATTAACGAGTTGTCTTCGCTGAAATCTAGTATTGAAGTGAAGATACTTGATGATTATAAAAGTAACGTCTTGGGATTCTAACAGATCTTTGGATGGGGTGTCAGGTATGACGAAGAAACAAGGTTTACTCGGTATTATTATCGCATTAACAATGGCAGCGACAGTGGATTATGGGATATTTGTAGTTTGGGGGTTGTTATACCTGACTGGATTTATGCAATCCGCTGATTTTGAGTACCACAATTTGGATAATACCTTAGTGATCAATCATTATCAGTTTGTTTGACTCACTATTTATTAGAAGCTGTTTCTATATTTGGTCTCTTCACACTAATACTTTTATTACGAAAACGACTAGAGAATAAGCGGGGATAGAAATAGACGTCATTAAGCTAACGAAGAACTATAGTTCAGTAACATGATAAAGTAAAGGAGATACCTATTATACATGTACAATAGGTATCTCCTTTACTTTTCGGTTTATGGTTACTGATAAAATTATTGTCCCAGATTGCTAAGGAAGCAGAACCGTCGATTAAGGATAATACTCTAAACGTACTCAATATCTTCTCTATCTTCTGTTCGATCATACCTTATCCAGCACATTTTCTCGATATCAAGTAATGTTTTAAATCTATCGATTGCGTCATACTCTCCATTTAAATAAGTATCAGCTATCAATAGTTTTCGTAACTCATCTATGATTTCATCTTCTAGCTCAAAAAAATTAAAATCATCAACATTCACTGATTCAAAGTGTTTCCTTACTTCGATTTCTAAGAAAGACGGGTCCTGAAGTTGGGATTGAATTTCGTCTAAAACTTTCTTTCCTTCCTCTGTGTTATATAAAAACGTTGTTATTCTTTTAATATCTGGATATCGATCTGAAGCAATATCAAATAGAAGTTCACTTTCTAGTTCATAAGAAAAGTGAAATGTGGATAACACGTCACCTCCATTTAATATCTCATAACCCCAGCAATGATCTTCAAGGTTATAAAAATAAAGTATAGGACAGTGTTTTGAAATTTCTTCGGCTAGATCAGACGATCTTTGTTCACCGTCATTTTCAGTGAAAAATGCGAGCCATTCTTCATTGAGCTGAATAATAGGAGTTCCAGAGGGAAGGTTCTCACATATAATTGATCTATTTACAGTGCGAACTATGTTACCAAAAGTAAACTCACTCATAATATGTCCCTGCCTTAAATTGTAATTTATTTATATTTATATTTTACCTTATACTAATATTTTTTTGATTACAACAATTTTTTATTGCACTACCCTGGAAGTTGCCAGTCACGAATTAAATTCACATTATTTTGTGGTGTTCTGTGAAGGGAAATGGATGGCTAACGAGTAGTTACGATGAAGGATCTTACGTGGAGCATCTCCACTTTTGGTTCATTAAAGTAACGGGCAGGATTCTTCAACATGGATGCAACATTTCCCAGTAATTACCGTATTAATGTTGAAGCATCTTGCTCCTTGATTATTGCTTGAAAAAGAAATATTTCTGGAAGGTGAATAAAAATGAGATGGAAGAAAATTGCGGTTATAAGTGCCTGCATTATGGCATTTGGGATTACCAGCTATGCGTCAGGAGGTGTGGAAAGCATCCAGGCATACTTAAACCATGATTTCAAATTTACACTCAATAATAACGCTTGGGTACCCAAAGACAGTGATGGTGTCGTACTAACTCCAGTCATTCTTAATGGCACATCGTATCTTCCAGTTAAAGCAGTAGTTGAGGCAACAGGCGGAGAAGTCCAGTGGAATGAGGCTACGAAAACCATTGCGATAACATCTGCTAATGGTGAAAGTGTAACCGCAAAACAAAAAGAATTTACAAGTGAAGAATTGCGAATAATTCAGGAAAAGTTAAGAAATTACTGGGATGAATTAGGGCGAACATATTCAATTAGGTTAATGTCTGTTGGTTCAACTCAAGAACATCTTGAAGTAGAGATTAGAAAGTTTGGTGAATTTGAGAAGAATCTGTCTAGTGAAGAAATAAATTCAATTAAAAAATCACTGTTTAAATTTGTTGGTAAGGAGTTTCCCTTGAAACTTAGAGTTATTCAATGTTGTAGACAAGAAGCCAATATTATAGGCGAAATCATCAAAACTGATAAGGTAAATAAAAAAGTTCTTATTGAAAATCACGAAAAGAAGGTAGGGAATAGTGAAAATCCAGATGCGACTTGGGTCACTTTAACTGAAGATGGAAAAATAGTGGTAAAGGATAGTAAACAGTTACAGGTATTTAGCGACTTATCCATTGGTCAACAGGTAAAGGCATGGTCAGTGGGTATTACCTTTCTAAGTTACCCTGGTCAAGCTTCAGTGGTGAAAATTGAAATACAATCAAATAAGTAAATAAAAGATGGATTTCATGAGAGGTTCAATTTGAAGGAGGTTTAATTGAGTACCATTTGGCATGAATCAAACTGTAAACAAGGCTCCATGATTTTTGATACTCTTTGGGAGGCAGAAGAATGGGGGCATTCTATAAGCAATGACATAAATATGGGTGCGTTTGATGGATATACAACTCCTGACGAGAAAGCCGCATATGTGTTACTTTTTACTTAGCTAACATAGACCGATTCCATGCTCATGCTGACAAAGTTTAGTCTGAAGGCAAATTTATATATAAGGTATGGGTCACTCGAAGAACTTGAAATCAGGGTTCATATAAAAGAGAAGTTCCATATACATAGTATGTCGCGGTGCAACACCATCAAGTATCATTATTAGATGGTGCTTTTTTATGCCCATCATACTCGCCACAGCTTCATTACAGGGGCTTGGTCGTAGCCTAGGAAATAAGTGTTAGACTGGTCGGGTCATTAAGCTAACGGGCAGTAAAGCGTGGTAGCCTGTGCTCGGTGGTAAACTGGATAAAGACGAGTCAATAAATGAAGGCTTAGATCGAGAAGCGATTGAGGAGGCGGGGATAGAATTATCCGATGAGAGAATCCCTTTCGCCTGTTGGTATTGGAAGGAACTTGACTCGTGTAGAGTCTACTTCTTAACTAAGGTAAAGTGGAAATGCCAAAAGGATAGAAAGTCGCGAAGAGCGTATTCCAGTAGTAAAAAGAGCAGGAATATTATCTGGTTGGCTTACTGATTAAATCAAGTTCATTACGCTAACGCAGAAAAATAAGTAAATACTGAATAAGGAGATTAACAAGGTGGAGAGCAAGTTTAATTCTAAACAAAAAAAACAGCAAGAACGTGAACTTCTTGATGAGTATCACAAATTGGTAACTGAACAAGCCTTGGAGCCATTGAATCAATCGTTTTTGGAGTGGAAACAAGGGACGTTGCCATATTTCGAACTTACTGAGCAAATCCACCTATTCCATAAAAAGAATCAGGAGATCTACAAGGACTTTGAGTACACAGGTCGTAAAGAACTCGTTCTCCTTGCTAAAATGAAATTGGGCCGATTAACTGAAGAAGATATTTAGAAAATAAATGGCTTTTGGAACGATGGGGATATGAGGATAATAACAAATTCTAAAACTATAACTACATCATGATGAGGCTGCCAGCACAAGGCAGCCTCGTTAAGTTAACGGGCAGCTTAATCACTTAGCGAATACTCTAAGTATGGAATTTTTGCTAAGTTTGCAGAATAGCCGTTATCGGAAATTGCCTAAAGAAAGAGGGATTAAGATCAAGAAAATAATAATAATTCTTCTCTTACTGGGATTAACCGCTTGTAAAACAACAGACAGCCCCATATTGAAACCAATAACTATTTCTCAAGCTTATCCAGGAAGCATAATGAATGTCTCAAAAATTGAACTAATTGATGGAAGTTCTGGTGAAAGAATAAAAATTGAAAACAAGAAAGAAATTGATCAATTTTCAAATGAAATCAAAGACTTGGTCTTAGATCCTGAGAAAAATCAAGAAGGAAGAACAGGATATATTTTTAGAGTAGCATTGTATGAGGGAAATGAGTTAAAGATGGATTTTATACCGACCTCAATAAACCGTACTTACTATAAATTAAATGAACAACTGAATAACAAACTAAAGGAAATATTTACAAAGAAATTTAATAGGCAGTTCTAAGAAGAGGCAACATCAGCTAACACCGCATTCCGGCTGCAGCCGCTACGCTCCTTTGGTTGCCGAGAGGCTTTTCGGGGGAAATATACGACCCGGCGTTTAGTCTCTAAACTTTAATTTTGTATAAAAAAACCTTCCGAATGGAAGGTTTAAATTAATGTTTCAATAATTATGACTAAACCTGCATGTCCAATTCATTTTATCCTAATCTTATTTAGAAATTTCACTATATTTTTTAAAATTATCTAGAAACGCTTGCCAGCCAGCTTTTTGCATCTCAATGGAATTGGTGGTTTCTGCTTCAAAAGCTTCAATTACCTTAGTATCGTTTTCTAGACTAATAAAAGTAATCGCAACTTTTCTTCCATCTCCCATAGTGTAAGAAATAAATTCATTTATTCTCACTTCATCATAAACACCACCAAGATCAAATCCAAAGCTTCCATCCTTTGCTTCCAATCTTGTAAGAAATTTTCCACCAACCCTTAAATCATTTTCGGCATTTGGTGCATGCCAGTCATCAGAAGCAAAAGACCATTTCTTTATATGCTGTGGTTCTGTCCAATATTCCCACACTTTTTCAGTTGGTGCATGTACCGTGGTTTCTACCGTTATTGTTTGATTACCTGTTTCCATTATAATTACCGCCTCACTATATGTAATTTAGATTATCTATAGTTAATTATACCATTAAACTTAAAGTAAACCATACTTGAGGGCCTGCATCGCGGCAGCTCCTCTTTATGTTATTGAAGTAACATCAGATCGTAAAATAAGTTGGGTGAACTACTGAATGCTAATGGAAAACATTGAAAATGAAATGAATTTTGGGCGACCTGAGACAATTGGGAATATTGGAACAGTATGGCCACCTGGAATAACTGGTCTCAAAATAAACTATCAAAGTCCACATCCAGGAACGCAATTATTTGGCCCTATTCAATGGCCGCCGTCTTTCTTGTTTACTTACCTTCTAGCCAGTTACAGAAAGCTTCCTTCGATACTTAGTGAATTTAATAATTACTCATCTTGAAGAGAGCATAGTCCAAACATGAAGAAACAACATAAGATGACAAGAAGTATTATTTCATATAAAAGGATGAGTGAGCAGGGAATGAAAACTTTACATCAGCGTAAAAAAAAGCACGGACGCGTGAAAGTCGAACAAAAGGCCATTCCTGCATCATCGCCCACTATCTCTTCGCAAGTTAAAGATATCTTAGGAACACCGGTATGTGTAGTGCTCAAGGACGGTTCTCTGTATTACGGAGTTCTAAATGAAATGCAAGGCGACCAAATCATTCTTCAAGGCTTCAAGGGAAATCGGAAGCTCCCGCGAAATAAAGCCAAAGCAAAAGCACAAATATCCAATTTAGGAGGTTTGGGAGGCTTACTTAGCGGAGGTGGATTCGGAGGCATGCTTGGTCTTCTTGGTGGCGGGGGTCCTGGGGGATTTTTTGGAGGAGGCTCTAGCGGATTACTGGGTGGCCTTGGTAAAGGTGGTGCTGCAACAGGTACTGCTGGGGGTGGAGGTTTCTTTGGTAATATGGGCAGCTTTTTTAAGCTGGGTATGGGAGTAATTTCTTTTATCATGCCATTGATGAAAAATTTTTCGATTTGAGGGAGTAGACTTCTGCACTTACGGAACGCGAACCCGTGTTAATTTGATTGTTTTCTTTCCACTTGAGTCGACAGAACCCCGCTTGAGATAAATACGAACAGCGAGCATGCCAGGCAGATCCCTGTAAAAATACCTACAGCAGAATAACCGTTAAACACCGCATAAAGCAATCCGGCCATCCAAGCTCCGAACGTTGTCGCCGCATTCATGGTTGATGTGGCCAGACTTGAAATGGTGCCGCGGATGGTCGGATTTAAACTATTCAGCAGCCCTACCATAAGCGGGAACAGAATACCGAGGATAGTGAAAATGAAAAAGTAAGCACCTTTTACTATATAAACCGACGACACATGAGGCAATACGATATAAGCCGCACTAACGATGAGCATCCCCGCCACCATAGTCTGTAACTGATTTAAGGCTTTTATCACATAAGGACTGCATAGGCTGCCGAGCAAATTGCCAAGCCCCAAAAAAATGATCACATATCCTGCCTCATTAATCGAAAGGTAAAAGCGGTCCGTCATCCATTTCCCGAGAAAAGCAAAGGCGGCGCTGCTCCCTAGATGTACAAAAAAGTAGGCGAGGAAGGTGCCTCTCGCTTTGCCGCTTGTCAGCAGGGGAACGTATCTTTTTAATATAATAGGCTTAGACCCTTGCTGTCCGTGCGGTTTCATGCTGGGCATGACGAAAAAAGCCGCAACCGCCAAAAGAAGTGAAAATATGCCGATCACCCAGAATGGAAGGGACCAATTGCTTGCTGCCAACAGGCTTCCGATCGGCACGCCGAGCGCTTGGGAGACAGCGAGCCCTGCGTAGGAGATGCCCAGCACTTTGCTGATTTTGGCTGGAGGAAACAGGGTCGGAATGGCTGCCCACACTTGCGGAGCTGTAAACGCCGCGCTGACTCCCGCCAAAAAACGGAATAAGCACATGGTCCAAAAATCAACAGAAAAACCGCACAAGCATGTTGAAACTGCGAAGCAAGTAAGGCCTGACAGCAGTACTTTTTTTCGATCCCATCCATCTGATAAAGGTCCGGCGATCAGTGCAAACACCGCCGAACCCAAGGTGTAGGCTCCCATCATCCATCCTGCGATTTCGGTAGGAACGCCGAACATACTTTGCAGTGTAGGAATCAGCGGAGAGATAAGAAACGTATCCGTACCGATAACAAACATGACAAGAAAAAATAACACGATAATTTTGTTCATTTTTTTCACCATTTTCTTTTATATTTGATCTTGAACCCTATTGTAGAGGGTAATAGTGACAATAGTTGTCATGAAATATAAAATAAATGTCCATTTGCATATCCGGGAGGATGGCAACGGGTGGCTGGAAGAGGATACTATGAATAGCCTGTTGAGAAATCTCAACAGGCAAAAAAGACACCCGAGAAGGTGTCTTTTGTTTATTATGCGGGAACAGGGAGAGAACCCCTACTTCTTCCCCTTTCCCTGTAATTCGTTCAAATATTCGTCCAATCGGTCGAAGCGTTCCTCCCACATGCGGCGGTAAGATTCCAGCCAGGTGTTCATTTCTATGAAGGGCTGGGCTCGAAGCTTATAAATACGCCGATTGGCGCTGGGCTGTACTTCAACAAACCCCGCGTCGCTAAGGACGCGGAGATGTTTGGAAACTTGTGGCTGCTGGAGGCTGAGGCGCTCGGCGATTTCCCCTACAGTGAGGGGACCGCCCCGCAGGAGTTCGACGATGTACAATCGGTTGGGCTCTGCTAGTGCGCTCCAGGTTGTTGTGATCAAGCCCATGTTCATGCACTCCTTCCTTCAACATATACCGGACAAGGGAGCTCTTTTGTTTATGCCGCTAAGCCGGGTGGCTGACTTAATGATGCAGATCTTTGTTTCTTATGATAGCACACATAGGACCCGCCGATGATAACAAATCCGATGATGAAAAACACTAAGCCGCCGGCAGGATCGCCCACCGCGATACTTGAATACATCGCACCCACAAGGTCAAATGTAAGCCCGGCATAAGCCCATTCCTTCATTCTCGGAAAGCCGGGAATCAGTATCGCTACAAGACCTAATAATTTGGCCACGCCCAGAAAAGGCAGGAGGTAAGAGGGATAGCCTAAATGAGCAAATAAGGCAACCGCATCTGATGCATAGAGGATATCCGGGATAGCACCAATGCCCATCAAGGCTACCAACAAAGCTGTAAAAATCCAATACATAACTTTCGTTTTTTTCATGAATTTATTACTCCCTTCAATTTATAATTTGACTTGATTTTGGTTCTTACATAGCGGCCAGTTGTTCCTGGAGACGATCCATTGTTGATTTGGCGCCCTCGACAGCTCCATATTCCTTGACCGCTTTCTCTAGCTCAGCGGCGGATTTGAAGCGCGCCGTCATCGTGAGCTCTGTCGTTGTGTTAGCTTGCTCCTTAAACGTGACCGTCACATGAAATTGATCGTCCTCATCGTCGTCGCCATGGGAGTATACGAGCTGCTCTGGGCTTACTATCTTGTGGTAGGTGATTTTATTATCATAATCGACGCCATCCGGACCGTGCATAACGTAACGCCATACCCCGCCTGGTCTAATATCAATTTCCTGAACCGTATTCGTAAAGCCCTTGGGTCCCCACCATTTCGGCAAATGCTCCGGATCTGTCCAAGCCTTGAAAACCAGTTCCCGCGGCGCATGAAAGATACGGGTGATACGGAGCTCTTGACCTGTAATGGACGTGAGCGTGTTGTTCGTGTCCTGAGCGTTATTCATATTATCATCCTCCAAATTGTTTTTGTTCTTGTTTTCTGTTTTGAATATACCACAATGGGAATATTCCTGTAAAGGAATATTTAAAATCAATTTCCGCTTTCCATCTTGCATATTGTTCCGGTAAACATAATGTGTAGGAAGATTGATTTTCGTTTTTCTCAATGCCGTTTGAACCCATGTAAATGACAATTCACCACCTTATTGTAGTTGTAACATAAAACGGCATTTAATAATTTCGTTATCTTGCTGTTACATTCGAGAACGCGTACAAAAGCTTATTTTCGGGGTTATACTGTTCGCAGAGGTTAATATGCCTTTTGACGAGTTGGTTGGAACTTGAATGTGACGATACGCGCAAAAAGGGAGGCTTACAGCATGTCTGAGAATCTGTCGCAAGGATTAGCTGATCTGGATTGGAGTTTCATGCAGCAGTCGCTGGACGAACACGGTTATGCCAAACTACCTGGCTTGTTAAACAATACGGAATGTAAGGAAATCATAAGTACTTACGAGGAAGAAAACCGCTTTCGAACGACCATTGACATGGCTCGGTACCGCTTTGGGGTCGGGGAGTACAAATATTACAACGCTCCCCTGCCATTTTTGCTTCAACAGCTGCGCGAAGGATTGTATCCGAAACTTGCCATAACAGCTAATCGCTGGCTAGAACAATTGGGCCACAATGCTTCTTATCCGGCAACATTAGCGGAATTCCTCGATCAATGCCATCAAGAAGGGCAGAACCGTCCAACCCCATTGATCCTGAAATATGAAGCTGGGGGATACAATTGTCTGCATCAGGATTTGTATGGGAAAGTATTCTTTCCCTTTCAGGTCGTATTCGCTCTTAATCAAAGAGAAGAAGATTTCACAGGTGGGGAGTTACTATTGGTGGAACAGCGTCCGAGGGCGCAAAGTAGAGGTCATGTCATCACTTTGAAACAAGGAGAAGGACTGATTTTTCCAACCAATCATCGTCCGGTTTTGGGAACGCGAGGCTATTATAAAACGACTCTTCGACACGGTGTAAACACAATAACAACAGGTACAAGATACAGTTTGGGTATTATATTTCACGATGCGAAATAATGATAATCGTTTCAGCAGATTCCCTAGCTTTGAGACATTGTAGTGCGCTGCTCAACTGTCCCGATTTTGCCTGAATCACAATTTCCTTGACCATCTGAACAATCGAAGTCACCCTCAGCGGAAAAGGAAAGTCGTTGACATTAACCTTACGTCATAGTTTATCCTCCTAATTATCAATAGATATTAGGAGGTTTTTTTATGAAAACATTAATTAAAAATGTAACTATACTCACGATGATCGATGATGATCAACCCATTACTGGGGACATACTCATTGAAGGAGACAAGATCAAAAAGTTGGGGACCCAAATTACAGATGGGGTAGACGAAGTTATTGAGGGACAAGGAATGATTGCGATGCCTGGCTTGATTAATGCCCATCAACATACCCCAATGAGCTTGTTGAAAGGATTTTCCGACGATCTAAAATTAATGGATTGGCTAGAGAAAAAAATGCTGCCGGCCGAGGCCAGAATGACCCCCGAAGATATTTACTGGGGTGCCAAGCTATTGATGGCAGAAATGATCAAATCAGGAACAACAGCTTTTGCTGACATGTATATTCATATGAACGAAATTGCTTCAGCGGTTCAAGAAGTTGGTATGCGTGCTTCATTAACAAGAGGGTTGGTTTTTCTTCAAGACGACGGAGGTAAAAGGATAACAGAAGCACTGGAACTGGTTGAACGCTGGAATGGAAAAGCGGAAGGTAGAATTTCAACTATGCTCGGCCCACACGCACCGTACACTTGTCCTCCAAAAGCATTAAGGAAAATCATAAATATGGCAGAAGAGTTGAACTTACCAATCCACATCCATTTAGCCGAAACAAAGGAAGAAGTAATGAAAATTCAAGAAAAATACAACCAGACGCCCACGGAGTATTTGTATAATGAAGGTCTCTTTGAAAGATCGCATGTTCTCTTAGCTCATAGCGTGCATCTGAATCGACGAGATATTAGATTTTTGAAAGGGATGCGTGGAGGCGTATCGCATAACCCAGTAAGCAATTTAAAGTTAGGGTGTGGGATTGCACCAGTTTTCGAAATGATTAATCAGGGCATCACCGTCGGTCTGGGTACGGATGGAACAGGAAGTGCCACAACTATCGATATGTTTGAGGAGATAAAAGCGGCGACTTGGTTGCAGAAATTAGATTATGGCGACCCGACAGTGCTTCCCGCCGGGCATGTTTTACGTATGGCGACAAAAGGAAGCGCTAAGTTGTTAAACATAGATAATGAAGTAGGAACACTAGAAATTGGGAAAAAAGCGGATATAATTCTCGTCGATATGAACAAACCGCATTTGCAGCCTATCCATAATGTTGAGTCGCTGCTTGCATACAGTGTTAATGGAGCTGATGTTGATACAACGATAGTTAACGGTAAAGTGCTCATGAAAAACCGGAAATTAATGACGATTGATGAAGATGAACTTTTAAAACAAGTAACTGTTCGTGCGAAACGGATCGTAGAGGGGATTTAAGGAATATGACCTATGCAGTTTAATCCATTTACTGGTAAAACAGACTCCAATTCAGTTATTAACGTGAAAATACACCTGTAATTGGATTGCAGTTACCACTTCGATCAAATCAAATGGAATTTCTCCCGTTAATTTCAGTCATTTTCTTTGAAATCATCAAAAACAGTTGTTTTTACGGTAGGTTTTCCATCTAAAATGTGTTTTCAAAGAGGAAAGGGCATAATTAGAAGCAGATTTTCCAGTTAAATTGTGTCGACCATCCATTCCCATGGAAAACCATTTATCTGGACAATCACAGTAAATGGGGTGAACTGCATAGGTTACGTAAGCCGATATCTGTCTCCGGCGGTGAAACGATTTTCGGATTATGTGCAGCTGACTTTTACTTGAATATCCTTTCCTTAACGGATTGACCACTAACTCTTTACCACTCATCCTACTAAAAGTATAATAGGTTTAGAACAAATGTTCTGGGATTGGAGTGGAGAAATAATGAGTATTAGTAATCGTGAGAATAAAAAGATAGCCAACGTATTGGCTAATGCCTTACTTAGCCAGCAATTTATTAGTATAAAGATTTATAATGAGACTGGGGATGGGCAAATTACAGGTCTAATAACCATAATTGATCAAGAGATAAGAAGAGTAAAGCTATCCCACGAAAATGGTACGGATTGGGTAGCATTTGACGATATCTTGAATGTAGAATTGGTGGAATAGTACTTTTGCAGGGACACGGCTAAAGGAAGGCATGCTGGGAGCTAAGCATGTCTTTTTGCTTTGGTTCGGTCTCAAGACTGAGTGTGATTTCATCCCCGGGCTTGAATGAATGATAATTTCGTCGTTATATAATGAAAACACGAGTATTATTCAGCTTGGAGACTAGGTTGTATGCGTTGTTTCTACTGGTGAAGAAAAGGGGATGGAAATGGATATAGTAAGTGCAAAAATAAATTCGAACTTTCGGGATTCGTTTACCCATTCAACTGCAGTTTCGAAGGACGGAACTACAATTGGATACCAAAGTATAGGTAAGGGTCCGAGTCTCATTGTAATCCACGGGGCGCTTAGTACTTCGAATGATTTTACTAAGTTTGCCCAAGAATTGTCGGATTCCTTTACAGTCCATGTTATGGATCGACGTGGACGTGGATGGAGTGGACCACAAGGGATTAACTATACCATCAATAAGGAATGTGAAGATGTAAAAAGCGTACAAGAAGCAACGAAGGCAACCTATGTATTCGGTCATAGCTACGGTGGGCTTGTAGCTTTGGAGGCTGCGCGAACCCATACCTTTAAGAAAATGGCTGTCTATGAACCTGGCGTTTCAATTAAGTCGACACCAACGGAATGGGATTGGCTGCCTGAATATGAAAAAGACATGAATAAGAAAGATTTTAGGGGGGCATTTGCCAGCTTTGTAAAGGGTGCAGCTCACTCGCCCTTAAAAAAGTTACCGAAATGGTATGCAAAGTTTATTTTACGTTTGGTAATACGCGGAAATCATTGGAATCAAATTGAAAAACTATTGCCAGAAAATTTAATAGAGCACAGAGAAGTGAAACGCCTGGCATCCACTTTCAGTAATTACCAAATGATTGATACGAATGTCCTTTTAATTTCTGGGGGGAAGAGTCCAGATTCTGTGCATCAAATGATTCGAGTATTGGACGAAACCATTTCACTAACACAAACGTTGATTTTACCAAATCTAGATCATCTCGCTCCGGATAATAAATACGCACCGGTTGAAGTGGCACAGCATGTAAAGCGGTATCTTCTAAGTTGAACTTCGGTGCCTAAATTAACCATATTATTGTATAATCAAATAAACGTTTTGAAAGTGAGCTGAAAGCTGATGATGTGGTCACCATTATTTGAAAATGATGTACCTGCAGGTACAAAATGAATAAAACCTTATTAGGGTCGTTATATTTATCACTCGCTGCTAGTATTTGGGGTGGGATGTATGTGGTGGTAAAAGTTGTGGTAGACGTTGTACCACCACTTGTATTAGTATGGCTTCGCTATGTTATTGCGATTTTTGCATTGCTAATTATTGGCGTTGTAACCAAACAATCATGGCGGATTGAAAAACGACTGGCCATTAATTTTCATTATTGGGCTTGTTGGAAATACAATTTCTATCATTACCCAAGAAGTGGGTACGATGCTCTCTAATGCACAAATGGGCGCCATTATTACTTCAACGACACCTGCCTTTATGGTGCTGTTTGCGCGTCTCATTTTAAAAGAAAAAATTACATTTAAAAAGTCAATTTCTATTGTTTTAGCCACATTCGGTGTGTGTATTATTGTTGGAAATGCCCATATTGATACATCTCATCAACTTGGTGGCGCATCACTGCTTATTGCAGCACTAACATGGTCACTAATGTCTGTTCTTATAAAACGTGTACCGAAGCAATATTCACCAATTGTCGTAACGAGCTATGCTACTCTTGTGGCAATCGCCGTACTAACACCTTTTACAATTAGTCGATTAGATGAGCTCGATTTTCAAGCCATGATGCATCCATCTATTTGGGGTGGTCTTTTATTCTTAGGAGTTATTTCGACCGCATGTGGTTTTTTACTGTGGAATCGTGGATTGCAAATGCTGAACGCTTCAAGTGGCGGATTATTCTTCTTTTTCCAGCCTATAGTCGGTACTTTTTTAGGGTGGCTATTACTAGGTGAGCAAGTTGGCCTGTCTTTTGGGATAGGTACCGTATTAATCTTTATTGGTGTACTTTTGGTCATCCGACCTAAACGGGAAACGAGAGCTTAACAACTAAGATAACGAGGCTGCCGCGCAAAATGATATGCTCCCCTTTAAGTAGACAGGTTAAATAAACAAACCGCTACTTGAAGGGGAGTTTTCTTTGTCCAAAAAGAATCAATATAACGCTATAGAGAAATTAGCGGTTATTAAAGAATGGGAAGAAGGCACTGGTAATCGGGCGGAAGTTGCCCAGAGGTACAACATCAGTATCAATACCTTAGTGAAATGGCGACATCGGTATGAATTGTACGGGATGGAAGGATTAGAAATCCGAAGTGGTAAAAGTAGCTATTCCGTGGAACTTAAGCTTCGAGCTGTTCACGATTATTTCTCAGGTCAATATTCTCAATACGAAATCATCGATAAGTACAAAATTGCTAGTCGTACCCAACTCAAACGTTGGATTGACAAGTATAATGGTCATAGCAGCTTTAAACCAGATAACAAGGGAGCAAGAGCTATGACAAAAGGTCGATCTACAACATGGCAGGAACGAATCGATATTGTACTCTACTGTCTTACACATCAGCATGACTACCGGAAAGCCGCGGAGCAGTATCAGGTCTCCTACCATCAAGTGTTCCAGTGGGTAAAAAAGTACGAAGATGGTGGACAGGATTCATTAAAAGACGGTCGGGGACGGAAAAAGGCAACGACGGAAACGTTAAACGAAGCGGATCACCAGAAGCTCGCAATGAAGAAGCTGGAGTATGAAAATGAACGACTTAGAGCGGAGAATGCATTCTTAAAAAAGTTACAGGAATTGCAAAGGAGGCGACGTTAAGCGGGCACCGACAGGAACATGTTTACCTGGCTATCCAGTCCATCCAGCAGGAAGATACGTTTAGTCTACAGCTGCTGTGTGAGATTGCCGAGGTCCCACGGTCAAGCTATTACAAATGGCTCAACCACAAACCTAGTTTGCGTGAACAAGAAAATGAGGGGCTTATAGAGGCTTTGCTTTTCCTGCATGAGAAAGTTGGTGGCATTTACGGATACCGGCGACTAACCCTTCATTTGCGTCGACAAACCAAGCAGCGGATTAACCACAAACGTGTGTATCGCCTTATGAAGCTGGCAAGAATCCAATCGGTTATTCGCAGAAAGAGAAAGAAACATACACATTCCACGCCTCAACATATTGCCCAGAATCTGTTAAAACGTGAGTTCCACGCAGAGTCCCCAAACGAAAAGTGGTTGACAGATGTAACGGAGTTGAAATACGGCAATGGCCAGAAGGCCTATCTCAGCGCCATTCTAGATCTCCATGATAACACTGTAGTCTCCTATGTTTTGGGACACTCCAACAACAATAGTCTTGTATTCCAAACCGTCAAATTGGCCTTACGAGCGACACCAGGAAGCAAACCGATGCTTCATAGTGATCGGGGCTTTCAGTACACCTCTTTAAAATTTAAGAGGTTATTTGGCGAGAAACTCACCCAGAGCATGTCCCGGGTTGGCAGGTGCATTGATAATGGTCCCATGGAAGCATTCTGGGGAATTCTTAAATGTGAGAGGTATTATTTGCGTTCATACACTACCTTTGAGGATCTGAAGAAAGACATTGATACCTACATCTATTTTTACAATAATGAACGATTACAGGCGAAATTAAACGGCCTTAGTCCAATGGAATTTAGGACCAAGACCGCTTAGAATTTTTAATTTTTTGTACTGTCTACTTGACGGGGTGCAGTTCAAAAGAATCGGTAGCCTCGTTCCGTTAACAACGTGGCACAAGAAATAAAGGAATATCAAAAGGGAGGAACTAACCTTGGCCAACGCCATCATAGAAGTTGACGGACTCGTCAAAAGGTATGGGAAATTCACCGCGGTGAATGGCATTCATTTTAAAGTGAGTGAAGGGGAAGTATTTGGACTGCTCGGGCCAAATGGGGCGGGCAAAACGACAACGATGGAAATGATCGAAGGTTTGCGGCGACCGGATGAAGGGAGAGCACTTGTCGCAGGCTTCGATACGAAAAAAGATTTGAAAAAGGTCAAGGAAATCATCGGCGTACAGCTCCAATCGACGTCACTGTTCGATCTGCTTCACGTTCACGAGATCATCCGCATGTACGCAAGCTTTTATCCAAGCTCAGTGCCAGTCGAGCCGCTGCTCGACGACATGATATTGCGCGAAAAAAAGAATGACCGCGTCAAAAACTTATCCGGTGGCCAGAAGCAGCGACTCGCCATTGCGTTGGCGCTCGTGAATGATCCGAAGGTGGTTTTTCTGGATGAGCCGACAACCGGACTCGATCCTCAAGCCCGACGTACGTTGTGGGATATCGTGCTCCGCTTGAAGGAGCGCGGTAAGACTGTGGTGATCTCAACGCACTACATGGAAGAGGCTCATGTGCTTTGCGACCGTATCTGCCTCATGGATAAAGGACAAATCGTTGCGTTGGATACACCGGAGCAGCTCGTGCGCAGCCTGCAGTCAGACAGCGCCATCGAGTTTCGCATGCCGGAGCAGATCCGAGAAGATGAGGCACGAAAGCAGGAAGTGCTGACGCTTGTCCAGTCATTGCCTGATGTGAAACAAGTTGATCAGCGTAAAGACACGTTTGTGTTGTACACGGATCATTTGCAGAATGCGCTAACTGCATTTGTACAACAAACTGCAGAGCAAAACATCCGGGTTTCTGATCTGCAAACGCGCACGGCAACGCTTGAGGACGTGTTTATCCACATGACGGGAAGGAGCCTGAGGGAAGAATGAAAGCGTATCGTCAATTGACCTTAGCCCAGTTACGACTTTTTGGGCGAAATCGGCAAGTATTATTTTGGACGCTCGTTTTTCCGATCTTTTTCATGGTGATGCTAGGTTCATTCTTAGGAAAAGGGGACAGCACATCGCTCTCCGTCACCGTTATCGACCAAGACCAGACGACTGCGTCGAAGGCACTTCTATCCTCTATGAAGCAGCTATCCATATTAAAATTAACTGAAAGCACAGATCTCAATGCTGCGATGAAAGATCTTAAGCATGGCGATCGGCAGCTTGTCGTCGCCGTTCCCAAAGGGTATGAAGCTGCTGTGAGCGCTAAATCCGCCTCTATGCAGGGCTCCAAACTCACCGTCTACTTCGACGAGACGAGCCAAACAACCAATCAGATCGGGCTTCCCATCATGTCTCAGATCGCCGATGGTATTAGCAAGCAGATCGTGGGTTACACACCTGTCGTCACGATTCAATCACAGGCGGTCCAATCTCTTAACCTGAAGTATATCGACTTCCTCGTCCCAGGCATCGTTGCTATGATGATTATGAGTAACAATCTGAACGGCGTCGCCGGCCAAATCGCATCTTGGCGCGAGCGGGGTATCCTTCGGCGTCTTCAGAGTACGCCGCTCCAACCGCGGAGCTTCATTGCCGCGCAAATCACCGCCCGACTGCTGTTGAACGGCGCGCAGGCGATGATCGTGCTGCTAATCGGCAGCCTGATTTTTGGAACACAGGTGAATGGTTCGTGGATACTTCTGCTAATGTTCGTGATACTCGGGACACTTACTTTCATGTCGATCGGCTTTATCATCGCCGCACTCGCCAAAACGCCGGAAAGCGCTGGCCCGATTGCCGGTTTCGTCTCCTTCCCACTTCTTTTTCTAGGTGGCGTCTTCTTTCCGATCAAAAATATGCCTGACTGGCTGCAGCCCGTAGTCAAGTTGCTGCCGATCTCGCATCTGTCCTCAGCACTGCGCCAAATCATGAATGTCGGAGCATCGCTTGCCGACGTGTGGCGTGAAGCCGCGCTGCTTGGCGGCTGGATGCTTGTAGCCTTCATTATCGCCAGCCTAACATTCAAGTGGGAGTAACGAAAAATAACGATATGATGTTAACAATCGATTGAGGGTGAAATGGAATGATTTTGTCTTGTGAATCAAATTTTCTAGAAGATTATCTAGTAGAAACTGAGGAAGTTGATTATAGTCACCTATCTATTAAAGAAAAAGCAACAGAATTATATAACGAATCGGATAACGAAGATGATTTTGTGAAAAGAGCTTATGAATTTGTTCGTGATGAAATATCTCATTCTTGGGATATTCAAAGTACACGAATTACATGTAAAGCCTCGGAAGCACTATTCTTTAAGGAAGGTATTTGTTACGCTAAGTCTAATCTGTTATGCGCCATATTAAGAAGCAAAGGGATTCCAACTGGTTTTTGTTATCAACGACTCACAATAGGTGACACACCAGATACAGGGTATTGCATCCATGCCTTAAATGCAGTTTACCTTAAATCCATAGGAAGATGGGTTCGCCTAGATGCACGTGGAAATAAAGTTAATGTTAATGCGGAATTCTCCAAAGATGAAGAAAAGCTGGCTTTTTCGGTACGGGAAGAATACAACGAAGTGGATCATCCAGATATATATAAAGGGCCAAACTTAAAAACAATTAATGCATTAAAGCAAAATACGGATTGTATACAGATGTTTCTTCGTGGTTTACCGTCTAGTTTATAGTCAAAAGTATTCATGTATACTTTGCTTTTTATTGGGCAATAATATTGGTGATTGCGTTAAAACGGAAAAGAAAGAAAACCTGTTTACCGGATAATGTTCGTTGTTAAAAAAATTGTATCCATATTGGAATTGAAATTGAATGAAGTATCGCCTGCAATATGGTTAATTTCTCCTTTCAGGTAAGACGCAAGAATGAAGAAGCTGAGATCAATGATCCAGCTTCTTTTTTATTAAATTGCAAGCGTTTCATATTGGAGGAAAAGATGATCAAGGATTGGATCGGAACTATAATTTGTTGGATAATTTCTTTAATAGCCATCGCTTACGGTTTTTATCTTACGAAAGAAGTACATAAAAAGAAAAGCGTTGTTGATTATGCACTTATGCCAAGTTTGTTTAATGCTTCATCTGATACTTTTATAGGATGGGTTTTCGGAGCTATTGCTGGAATAATATTCGGTCTATTTGTGGGACTATTCTTCAAATTATTGCCTTGGTGGTTGGCAAGAGGTATTCATTTTGCGATTGGAATTGGGTTTTTTGCATTAGGATTTTATTTATTAAATATACAGTAATATTATGGGCAGTGAGTGTTCATTTCGTTAAAATTTTCATTAAGGTATCAACCTCTAACAGCCAGCCTTTATTGGATTGCGTTTCCTGCAGCATGAGTCCAGTTATGACGGTGAAATAGAGGATCAACAGCTCTTGAGGATTACCTTGACAGAATTCCCCTGTTTGTTGACCTTTGATGAATATAGGAACCAGTTTATCAATTGTATCTCTGGGAGAATATTGATTGACCATTTCTTTGGCTTTTGCAGGCACCTCATCCGACTTTTGTACTTGTTGAAGCAATAAGAAAAAATGTTTATGACTCTCATCAAGCATTCTTTTTGTTAAAGTTCTTATTTGTTCTAATGGCGTACCTGGTAGTTGATGAACGTTGTTAATCGCCGCTTGGGCTTCTTCGATCGCTTCCTGTACGAGTACTGAAAAGATTTCTTCTTTGGAGTTGAAATAGCGGTAAGAAAGTCCTTGGCTAATACCGGCTTCAGAAGCAATCATGCTCATTTTCGTACCAGCGATTCCTCGTTGAGCGAATATTTTAAGAGCTGCTCTCTTAATCTGTTCTCTGCGTTCATCGTGAGTGCGATCAGGGGATTGTTCGTGTAGTTGTGTCAACGTTATTCACTCTCCAATTAGGTTCCTTTGTGACAACTATCTGTTAGAGTCTTCGAATTCCGATTTGTTCTTCGCTTACCATCCATAATCGTTTTGTGTCGTCAAGGTTTTGAGCGGGAACAGACGGAATTGTTTTTTTCCTGTCGGTGTAGTAATAACCATTATGACCAGTCACTTCGTCCGAGTCTGCTAACCACATCAAAGTTTCGGCACCTTTCTCCGGACTGCGGGAAAACAATTTCATCACGGCCATAGTCATACGGGCTAAGAGTCCGTTGTTTTGATTGAAGTTCGTGGAAACAAGACCAGGATCAAAGCAGTAGGCGCTGACTCCGGTCCCCTCTAGCCGCCTCGCCAATTCAGTGGTGAACTGGATATTGGCGAGCTTGGTCTCAGCGTAGCGAAATGTAGGACCACCAATAAAATTTTGGGGAAAGCTATAAAGTTGTTCCGCAGTGAGATCATCAAAGTTGATACCCTTCTTGGCCATCTTGTGACCATGGGATGCGGTTGTGATAACACGGGCATGCTGGCTTTCCTTCATACGATCAAGGAGAAGCGTAGTCAGAAGGAAAGGCGCCAGATGGTTTACAGCCCAAGTCATCTCCATACCATCGTCGGTTAAATTCCGCGTTTCGAACAAGGCGCCGGCATTATTGACCAGAACGTCCACTCTCGGGCATTTGGCCAAAATGTCAGCTGCAACATGACGTATGGACTTTTGTGAAGCCATGTCAGCCAAGAATATGTCCACAGTGGTTCTTCCACCGGTTGATGCCATGATTTGAGCCGCTACTTCATTTGCTTTAGCTTGATTACGAGCTACGATTCCTATGTTTGCCCCCCGAGTTGCAAGCTCGTTGGCCGCGGCCAACCCAATGCCGCTTGTAGCCCCAGTAATCACTACATATTTGCCTTGTACTGTCCACTTACTATTCGTAATCATTCTCCCCATTTTATTCCACCTCTCAAATAATGAATGAACCGTTCATTTACTAATATCTTAATTTAAGCTCTGTGTACTGTCAATAGGGAATCACCTAGCTTTATGTAAGCTCATAAAGAAGCCTGTGAAGTTTTCGTAGAAATCGCAAAAGGAAAAGACCTTAACACCGGGTGTGTACCGACGTTAAAGTCTTATTCATGTTTTGCCAACAATTCGCCTATGTCGTGTATTGAAAGTACCAACCTTTTGTCGCATATGTGAGCATGCCACAATCTGAATGAAACCTATGCAAATCACCTGTTCTATCCCGGCTTCACTTTAGATTCAACAGATACTCCTAAATCGACTGCGCCGTTATTACCAGCAGCAAAACGGTCAATTACGTCGAGCGATAAGTGATCTATCACAAGTTGGCCGTAGTGCGCATCCTGTACGATGCCGTTGTCGTCGATCAAGAATTCGGCCTGGATGCGATAGAAGTTGGATCCTTCCTCCGGAGTCAAAGCAAAACCTTCAGCCGCATTTCCGAGGGCATTCCCGGCAAAAGTTTGCGCTCGGGCGTCCCACATCGAGATGGTTTGATTCCCGTGGTTCTTTTGCGATTGTTGCCAGGCTTGATCCCACGAGGAGCAATCCTTAATGTTAACAGTTATCATGATACTCACCCTCTTTATTTGTTTGCATTTCAAAAAAACGATTCCTACCACATCGGTGCTCCTTCTAATTTGAACTTGGTGAACCTACGACTCTTGCAATTGCCCTGACTCCCGGCGCCGCCGACTCATGAATACCAAAGATAATGCAATTACCGTGAGGATAATCCCAAGCACTCGAAATCCCCCGAAGCTGAAGTTACCTCCCATTACGATGCCTATCAACAATGAAGAGAGAATGGTTCCCAAGTATCTTGATGTATTAAATAATCCGGATGCTACACCGATTATTTCTTTTGGAGAACTATTGAACAATGCCGCTTGCATACCGACATTGTTCAACCCGTTGCTAATACCGAATGCAGCCAAAGCCAAACACACACTGATAACCGGTGAAGTTTGACTCAATGTTACGAGCCACACCGACCCAAGTGTCATAAGTATTGCGGACACGAGCAATGCCGGCTTGGGTCCTGATTTATTGATCCATCGTCCTGCTATTGGAGAAGTAACTAGCGAGCACAAGCCTAAGCTAAGCATGAGAATCCCTGTTTGGAACTCGCTGACATGACGTACCATTTGCAAGTAGGACGGAAGCCCGAAAAAGAGCGAGTAAAAAAGTATGTTTACGAGCATGAATTCGACATTAACCCAAGTCATCGCAGGATATTTGGCGAATGTGCGCAAAGGAATAAAGGGTGACTTCGCTTTTAACTCATGTCGTACGAAAGCCCCCAGTAGAGCGAGGCCTATCAGCCCGACAATAACATTACTTAATGAGATTTGCCCAGATGATTTTGCTGAGAGTAAGGAGGCGAGCAGGGCAACCAGACCCACTGTGAAGAGCAGGATCCCTGTCGCATCAATCAAATCAAACCATTTACGAAAGGACATGCCCCGTGCAACGGATGTTGATGGTTCGTCCTTAGGAATATTCCTCCAAGAAAATAGAAAGCTCGCCACCACGAACGGAATATTGACGAAAAAGATAGCAGGCCAGCTCCACCAGTGAGTCAAGACCCCGCCAATAAAGGGTCCAATGGCTGCCGCTCCTGATAGGAATATGGACAAAACAGACAGCGCAGTCCCTTGTTTCTCCGTAATATGAATTCGAACAATGGCCATTCCAACCCCAACCATCATGCTTGTTCCGATGGATTGCACAATGCGGAACACGATGAGCCACCCAAAGTTTGGTGATAGTGGAGCTAATAATGATGCAACGAAGGCTACAACAAGCCCGGTAAGAAATATCTTCCTGCGACCGAATAAATCGCTGGCCTTTCCCATGACAGGTTGAGCAATTGCACTCGCAATGTAGAAAGAAAAAATAATCCAGGAAACAACTGTAAAGTCAAGTTGGAACACATTTTGCAGCCTTGGAATAGCAACAGAAACCATTGAAGAATTTAATGGGTTCAATAGTATCCCAAGGCCAACGGAAATCATCAACCACCTGCTGCGAGCATTCATTTTTGGTCACTCCTCAAAGTGTATTGATGTCATCGTACTTGAAATCGATTATTTATTCCAATGCATTTTATGTTATGATTTCATTGACTTGAGGGAATGAATGGAGGGTGCAAAATGGAACTTCTTCAACTGCAATATTTTCTCGCGGTAGCTCGTTTGGAACATGTGACCGAAGCTGCACGAAGTCTGCACGTAACTCAATCGTCACTAAGTAAAACGATTCAACGCTTGGAGGAGGATTTAGGGGTCCCTCTATTCGATCGAATAGGGAGGAAGCTGCGATTGAATGAGTTCGGAAGCAGATTCCTTCGCCGTGCAGAAAGGGCGTTGTTTGAATTGGAACAGGGGAAGCAGGAGCTTAGCGATTTATCCAGCCCGGAACATGGCACACTCGAATTGGCGGTGACCACCGCAAGCACGTTGCCAAGTATCCTTCGAGAGTTTCGGAAAAAGCGGCCCGATATCCAATTTCATGTGCAAATGCTGACCACGCAGGAAATGGTTACACTTCTTCATAGAGGAGAGGTCGATTTCTGCTTGTCCTCACCTTCTATACAAGGGGATGACATTGAATGTCAAATCGTGTTCTTCGACCCAATCCTTGTAGCTGTTCCAAAGGGGCATCGGCTGGCAGACCGAAGCAGCGTATCCTTGACAGAACTAAGGGATGAATGGTTTGTTGGTGTAAAGAGAGGCTACGGTACTCGCGATCTAGTGGACTCTATATGCAAATCGGTTGGATTTGTACCTAAATATGTGTATGAGGGAGATGAACCTGCAAGGCTAAGCTCTCTTGTGGAAGCAGAAATTGGCATAGCCTTCATACCAAGCACGGCAAGGAATTCACGGGAACACATCAAATATCTCCAAGTTGAGAATCACGAATTGGTACGGGAGATCGCTTTATTATGGCACAGGAGTCGGTTCATTTCGCGGGCTGCAATGGAATTCCGTGAGGTAGTTGTAGAATATTTTGGATCGATATCCAAACAGACAATTTAGTCAAACTGCACAACTAATACTGATTATAAGATCCAATCCTTCGGCACATACTGAAGGATTTTTTGTTTTGCTCAATAATGGCAATGATCATATTCCTGGAGCTATATCCATACCGCTTGGCGAACTGCGCAACAAAGGCTTCCAAGCATACAGGTTGGAGGAGGGGGTGCACACGAATGGAAACAACATACGGGTAACCTTCACTAATCAGATAGTACTCGCCTCGAAAATCATGCAGGAGCGCGCAGCAACAGTAAAATTACATGGAGCTTGGACAAGACGCCGCTCGAGGTCGTCTCCGATAACAAAGGTGTGACCGGGCTGAAGGTGAAAGATAATGCGACCGGTGCTGAAGAAGTCATCGAAACTGACGGTGTTTTCGTAGCGATTGGCCATAAACCGAATACTGGCTTTTTGTATGGCCGCAATCGACTGCGAGAAAGTTCATGGAGTACGAGGCGTCACCGCAAATCATGTATAGTTTCATTCGCAACTTTTAAATCTAGCTTGCGTCTTATATCTGGGTGATTATGGATGAGAATCAAGACGATTCCTTATTTGGTTGTGTATATATTGTTATTGAATTTTTTACTGCCTTATGCCATTTCTGCGGATGTGTTCTATCACAAACGGCTCCCGTACCCGCTTATCGTCAATAATCCTAGAAACATTGACCCGGTTATCAAATTTATTAAGAACAAAATCGATCATGACAATGCTATCAATTACATTATCATTCTCGGTGATTCTGTATTTTACGGAAGTCCAGGCAATTCCGATCAGAGTATTAGTGCCTACTTGGAACAAATGCCTGAGCAGCCGCTGATATTCAATCTATCGTTCCCAGGCTCACAACTTGGCGATCTATACACGATGCTGCTAATGCTGGATAAGCACGGGATATCAACCGACCATGTGATCCTGAATATACGATATGCGAGTTTTGTCCTCCGAGATCCTTATCAATCCACACTGGCATGGTGGGCCGAGGATTTACGCAAACTAGAGCCTACATCGTTCCTGGCAGTAAAATCACAACTGAAGCAAACAGATTGGCATTCGATATATAAAAAGCCTTATGAATGGTTGCAGGATGTGCTGAATCGGTACGTTTATTCGCATGTCAATTTAATGTCGTATAAGGATTATTATCAAAAATATATAGGTAACAAGTGGGATCAGTGGCACAACAGGCCAATGGCGGACGATTCACTTTCACAGCCGGAGCCATGGTACATCAAGGATCCGCAAACCTTGAGCGACATGCTGCATTGGGAACAATTGAAGGTATCTTTCAGCGAACTACCTTTGAACTTGTCGGAGACCAATCCAGACGTCTTCTTTATTCGGAAAATCATCCTTCATCAAAAAGGCAAAAATACTTGGGTTGTGATGACGGGTACAAATCATGAGTTAATGAAAGACTTCGTCAATACTTCCGGATATGTTGAGAACATGAAGAGGCTGGATAATTTTCTGTCAAAGCAACCTGTTCATTACTTGAATCTAGAGGGACAAGTTCCGGATCAATTGTTCACGGACTTCACCCATCTCATGCCTGATGGCTACAGGATGATGGCTCAGTTCATTTGGGACGCTTACTTACAGAGAGGGGCAACCAACTCGTTATGATGTTCAATACGCCGGAATTTGCCTTGTTTTTAGTGATCTCCATGTGTTTATATTATTTAATTCCGAGAAATCGCTTATGGCTGCTCACGGCTGCAAATGTCATCTTTTACGGTGTGGTGGGACCCGGATATTTACTCTTATTCGGGATTATATCGTTAGCGGTTTACTGTTGCGGTTTGAGCATAGTCCATTCAGGCCCGGCTCGACAGCGGATTCTGTTATTTATGGGTATTTTTTTGACGTCGAGCAATCTCATATTTTTCAAATATACGGATTTTGCCCTGCGAAGCTTAGAGAAGTTATTGTCCATCCATCTGGTCGCCCATCAGGCAACGTGGTTGCATATGGCACTTCCTCTCGGAATTTCATTTTATACGTTTGAGTTGATTTCTTATCTAGTGGATGTATACAAGGGTCGAATTCCTGCTGAGCGTTCACTGCTGAGATTCTGGATGTTCATTATGTTCTTCGCTCATATGATCGCAGGGCCAATTATGAGAGGTAAGGAATTCCTGCCACAGATCCAGAAGTTGGATGACATCCGCTTTACCCCTGCTCAACTACGTCTGGGTGCATTCTTTATTGTGCTTGGACTGGTGAAAAAAATGGGAATAGCTGATCAATTGGCCCCTTATTGCGATAGCTTCTTCTCACAAGCCAGCTCAATCAGCGGTGCTGAAGGTTGGACTGCGTCGGTATTGTATGCTTTCCAGATTTATTGCGATTTCTCCGGTTACAGTGATATGGCTGTAGGCGTCGGGTATTTGTTCGGATTAGAGCTGGCACGAAACTTCGATACGCCCTATTTGAGTACTAACGCAACGGAGTTCTGGCGTCGGTGGCATATCACATTGTCATCGTGGATACGTGACTACATATATATTTCAATTGGAGGATCTCGTCGCGGTGAGATAAGGCAGTATGCCAACCTATTTGCAGCTATGACGATTTCGGGATTGTGGCACGGGAGTAAATGGACCTTCGTCGCGTGGGGGATGTATCAAGGGGCGCTACTAATAGGTCATAAACTATACTTGATCCTACTAAAGAAACTACATTTCGTTAATATTCAAAAATCCATATGGTATCGAATTATGGCTCTTATCGTCTTTTTCATGTTAACTTGTCTCGGTTGGGTGATATTTCGAACAGAGGGGTTACATACCGCTTTGGATTTAATTGGCCGTATGCTAAGTCCGAGGGCTTTGATCATGCCGAAGTGGGTGTGGCATTTCTGGTGGATCACGGGTGGACTCTGTGCCTTGCATGTGTTGGAGTGGTACTTACTAAAGCATCTTGATCGTGTATCCATAGCATGGCACCGTTGGATTCCTTCGCCCATAAGGGCAGCAGTGTACAGTGTAATAGTGCTAGTATTGCTTTATACGTTAAAGCAGGAGCAGAGTTCCTTTATATATTTTCAATTCTAACTGTTTTACTAAAGACTCGCAGCCATTAGCTGTGGGTCTCTTACAATGGACACTCTTGATCGCTTGAGTCGAGAACATCTCCCAGCCAATTGACAAATAAACAATATTTCGTTAGCATCATTTTGAAACGGACAATTGTCCGTTAAATTTGGGATTAGACAAGAGAGAGTCAGCAGAGGATGCTGAATCGGATGGAGGGAATACATGTCTTCAGATAAAAACATTGCAGCAGCAGAAGCCCCGTTTTCAATGCGAAGCATATTAGGGCCGTTGGTGGCAATTGTGGTTGGGATTTTCATGGTGATTTTGGACGGAACGGCGGTAAACGTTGCTCTTCCCAAGCTGCAGGAAGAATTTAATCTATTGAACTTGTCCTTAGTACAATGGACCGTGATCGGATATGCGTTGGCACAAGCAGCGGTCATTCCTTTAGCGGGCTGGTTATCCGACAGATTTGGCGCCAAGAAAATATTCTTGATCTCGGTAGGTCTATTCACTATTGGTTCTGGTCTATGTGCGCTGGCTAATTCGGTTGAAATGCTGATTACTTTCCGTATCATCCAAGGCTTGGGTGGCGGTGTTGTTGTACCGATTGCTATGGCGTTCATCTATCGTCTGTCGCCGCCGGGAAAAGTAGGGGCAGTCATGGGCATGATGGGAATTCCGATCTTGCTGGGTCCGGCGCTTGGACCCGTCGTTGCAGGCTGGTTAGTTGAATATCACAGCTGGCAGTGGATATTCCTGATTAACCTACCTATCGGTGTAATCGGTATTATCCTTGGAATCCGTACATTACCGAATATACAGCGGCAGTCGGTTGCATCCTTGGATTTACTTGGCATGCTGTTAGGGCCAATTGCCTTTGCCGCGCTAGTGTACGGCGTTTCTAATGGTGGTATTTGACCCGATCACCGGGAAATCCACATGGATGGATGCTGATACACTGATCGGCTCAGGAATCGGTATTGTGGCGCTTATTTTATTCGTTATTGTGGAATTAAGACGTGAGAATCCGCTGCTCGAGCTTCGCGTTTTCCGCTCAGGTAATTTTACAAAAGGAATCATCGTACAATGGATTTCACAGATTGCGATGTTCGGAACCATGTTCCTTGTCCCCCTATATTTACAACAGGCCCATGGCTATAGTCCATTGAAAACAGGGCTCATCATGCTTCCGCAAGCTCTGGCATCCGGTTTATTTATGCCAATTGGCGGTAAACTGTCAGATCGTTTCGGAGCGCGTCCGCTCGTCTTGGCGGGGATGGCACTTACAACGGTTTCAGCCTTGTTACTGTCCAATATTTCTGGCGATTCAGGTGTAGGTACAGTGATCCTGCCGCTTGCACTGCTGGGCGCGGGAATGGGACTGTTTATGATGCCTCTCAATAATCATTTGATCCAATCCGCTCCACAGAATTTGGTTGGACGTGTAACGTCGCTCACGAACGCCGCACAGCAAGTTATGATGTCCTTCGCTATCGCCATTTTGATGACGATCTTTACAACGAGGATGAAAAATTTAATGGTTGAATCAGGTAAGCAGAAGCCGGATTTAGACTTGTATGCTTCTTCCTTTGGGTACACTTTCTTAATTCTGCTGGGTATCGCGGTTGTCGGCGGTTTGCTTGGCCTTATGCTGCAAAAGCCCAAGAGAGCAGAAGGCGAGTCCACGGACGGTGCAGAAATTCCAATGATTGTTAGTCATTAATTTTATAGAAAACGAAAAGCCCGGTCCAAGTGGAACCGGGCTTTTTTCGCATTACATAGGATGATCATTGATCTTGTGATCTGCTGCTGGAGGATTGATTTTCTTTAAATGCCTCTGCCGCTTCCTCTGCGGAAAATTCCGTATCATCTTTACCTGGGACAGGCATTTTGTTTAATTCCGTAGACTGTACTTCTGCCTTAGTTGCTTGATTATCTTGATTGGGCATGTGACACCTCCTTTATTAAAATAACAACAAGGAATAGTTTTCCACCGTATGAAATTTTTATACAAAAATGATGCATTTTCCCGAAGGGATGAGTCCAATCCAAATCTCTCAATCAATGCATCTACTATCGTATCAACTAGAAAGGTGATGATAGATTTGAAGAAAAGCACACTCCAACTCATTCGCAAAGCCGAAATCAAGCTGGGAAAAAAATTCACCAAGCGTACCGGCGCTTTGAACATCAAGAAAGCTATTCGGGTAACGCAACTGGGTAACGGCTTCGCCCGGTTTCAATTCGCGCCGGTCACCGTCGCTCCCTTCAGTTTCCGGAGTACGGCAGTCAACGGAAACGCCTACAACTAGCGGCTCTTGGATTTTTTCCGGCAATCAGCAAGGTTATTTGCTCGATAACTACTCTTCCACTGAAGACAGATGGTTCTTCACCGCCTGGAACCCGACTGCGGTTTCCAGAACAGTCACTTACGCCGTTATTGCCAAATTGAAAGAGTAGTGAAGAAAGCCTGTTCGGTTTATCCGGACAGGCTTTTGGTAAGAACTCCGAGAGAAATTTGACGGAAAATTCAGATATTATCCTGAAAGCCCCAAGGAAGTTGTGAAGCAGATCCGACACCTGAACATCTAAACTAAGAATATCGTCCGATTTTTAGATGGAAATAAACTTAGACTGAAAAATAAAGTACTAGACGGTATAATGAAGTTGTAGACTGTCAGCGGCGTTAAACTTTACATAGTTTTGAGTTTACAAGACCAATAAAAGTATGCATCATTTGTGTTTCTAGTTTTGTAATCAATAGGAGTCAGTTAAAGGAGAGATGGACGATGACAAGAACAATTTCTAAAGGCCGATTATGGACGGCAAGAGTGTTGAGCGGAATAGCCATTTTGTTTATGCTGCTTGACAGTATCATGAAATTATTTAAACCTGCGTTTGTTGTTGATTCTACCGTATCACTTGGCTACCAGGAACATCATATTTTGTTGATAGGCATACTCGGACTTCTTTCTACTATTCTATATGCATTACCTCGTACAACGATCTTAGGTGCAGTGGTGTTGACCGGTTATTTTGGCGGCGTGATTGCGACACAGGTTCGTCTAGATGCCCCGCTTTTTTCTACGATCCTGTTTCCCGTTTATCTTGCAGTGTTAGTTTGGGGAGGCCTTTGGTTGAGGAATGAGCAAGTCCGCAAAATCTTTTCTTTGCAAAAATAGATAAGAGGCTGGTTTATCCGGATCTCGCCCTTTTTACGTTTCAGCACGGAATATGGTCCCATCATCACGGAAGTAATATGCGATATCATCCGTTCTCGTGCTCAATCTTACGGATTTATTCGTAAACTTTTCGATGATTCCGCGATCTACTTCGCAGTAAACACCGTCAGCATCCGTCTGCCACACAGAAACCGGAGTTTGTGATAATGCTGCGGCAAATAGATCTGCATCAGATTCCAGCATTTTAGTCATTAGCGTCGACCTCACCTTCGGATAGGTCAATTGCGACCAGCTTTATACAAAATAATACTTGAGTATATGTAATAGCTTATAATGGAATAACAGCGGTTATGTTAAAATAACAACAAATACTAGGTTCATGAAAGTTTTGTTTGGAGTTGACATTAATGTACTTGCGAAGCCTTGAGATTCTAAGGAATGATCATACGGATCCGAAAACCTATCCATTTTCTATACCAGCTGTAAAATCTTTAAAGTCACTTTCTTTTCGGACGAATGTCACCTTTCTTGTTGGGGAGAATGGTTCGGGTAAATCAACGCTCCTTGAAGCAATTGCTTATCAAAGCGGGTTTAATACGGCTGGCGGAGGGAAGAACAATTACTATGATGTGGATGCTTCGCATTCCATTCTGGGGGATCATATTCGTCTTTCCTGGATGCCTAAAATCACGAATGGCTTTTTCCTAAGAGCAGAGACTTTTTATCACTTTGCCTCCCATTTGGATACCTTGCCCGAAAGCCTGCAGTATTATGGTGGTCGTTCTTTACATGAGCAATCGCATGGTGAAGCGTTTCTTTCTCTTTTTAAACATCGTTTTGGGAAAAAGGCGATTTACCTTCTCGACGAACCTGAGGCTGCGTTATCCCCTGCAAGGCAATTGGCATTGATGCGGGTCATCAAGGATTTAGAGAAAGAAGCTCAGTTCATCATTGCAACGCATTCTCCGATACTTCTCGGATTTCCAGATGCACAGATTATTAACTTTGATGTTCATCCCATAGAGGAAATTAGATATGAAGACACGCTGCATTACATCATCACAAGACGGTTTCTTGAAAACAGAAAGACGTTCCTGCAGGAGCTATTTTCCGATTCCGATGATGACAATTAACGAAAAACTTTAGTTTAACAGGAGCTGCTATGAAGCGGCTTCTTTTTTTTATTTCTCGTTTAATACTAAACAACGAAGTGGGAAGGAATAATAACCATAACAAAATGTGGAGGGACAAAGTGAAACAAATTATTGTGGCTTTATTCATAGTGGGTAGTGCCCTGATTAGTCCTGAAACCGGAAAAGCTAATATATCGATGCCTTGTAGCTCAGTTCTAGAACCCGTAAATACGGACTATGTAAATTCAAAAGGAGTAGCTTTGGTCTATAAAGTAGTCTTAACGAGTAGTATTATTTCCTGTAAATAAGATAATTTATTGCACGGAGAAAAGCTCTGCCGCGTAGCGTACCTTCACTCCAATAACGGGCATATTAAATATTTGGGAATTTAAATTGAGTTAATGGATAAAAATAATCATTAAAACAAGGGAGTATAGCCAATGAATTCAAACCATGTACCATTGACATCATCGGAAATAGGAAACCTGTGGATGACATATCATGAAAAAACAATGTTATTAAGGTTTTTAGAGTATTTCCTTGAGCATGTAGAAAATGAAGAAATTCAGCAAATCTTAAAGTCGACTTACGATTCATCGGTACAAATTGTAGAATCCATTAAAAATATTTTCCAACAAGAAGGAGCCGTTATTCCACTTGGCTTTACGGCGAACGACGTTAATAAAGGAGTTCCTAAGTTATTTGATTATCTGTATGAACCCATGTTTTTACATATGATAAGTAAGATTGAAGCTAGTCTTTTTGCGTTGTACTCAACGATGTCCTACCGTAAAGATATAAGACAACTATTTAAGCAATTAACAGCAAACGCACAAGACATGTTTGACCAATGTACACAATTTCTTTTAGATAAGGGGGTTCTTGTCCGCCCGCCTTTTATGACAATGCCCAAAGAAGTTACCTTTGTTCAGGATAAAAATTATTTATCAGGGTTTAATTTGTTAAGGGAAACAAGAGCATTAAATGCCATTGAAATTTCCCTTATACATCATGCCATTGAGACCAACCTTACAGGTATGCAATTAATGATTGGATTCGCCCAAGTCGCTAATGATAAGAAAGTAAAAGAATATTTTATTGAAGGAATGAAATTGTCCAAGGACGTTGAGACAACACTAGGTGAATTTTTACGCGAGGATTACATAGAACCGCCAGCTACTCATGCAGGTAAAGCGACGAATTCCACTGTTTCTCCATTTTCGGATAAGTTAATGATGTATATCACTAACTTGTTAGGATCATTTGGTATTGGGAGCCATGCACTTGGTGGAGCTTTTAGTTTGCGAAGTGATTTGCTGGTGACGATGGCACGACTTGCTCAGAAAATTTTACCCTTTGTCAAAGACGGTGGAGAAATAATGATCAAACATGGTTGGATGGAGGAACCACCACAAGTAGAAGATAGAAGACAACTAACTAAATCGTAATGGAATATGTTGTGCGTTTTTTAATAACACATTTAGGCTGCCGCAATTTAATTGGGCAGCTTTTTAATTTTTTTATGACCAAATATGGTGAAATAAGGGCGATACCCATAGATTAAATGGTGGGATTAATTGTGAATTCGGCAATTTAAGGAGGCATAGTGTCTGGATAGAGATGTCGATGTAGTAGAAAAAAGAGGAAAGGGAAACGCAAATCAATACTAATGGAACTTAAAGCATGGGCATTAGGTTCATTAATCGGTTATGTTTCTCATATAATATTCAATAATATCTTTCCGGCGAATAATTCCTATGAAAATATTTTCGTCATCTACAACCGGAACAAAATTTTGATCAGCTGCCAGAGCCAGCATATCCTCCATGTGTGCATTAATTGAAACGGACTCATTATGAATATGCTTCTCGATTTCGCTCACGGGCACTTGATGGATATTATCAAAATGAATCCCAGGTGTATTCTTTAACGTCCATAACAGGTCACCTTCCGACAATGTACCTGCATATTTCCCGTCACTATCAACAAGGGGAAGTGCTGTGTAATAGTGATTTTCTAATTGTTCTAACGCTTCCTGCATGGAAGCTGATGATGTGATAAAGGCAACTTTGTCTTTGGGTAATAGAAAAGAGGCTATTTTCATAGTCATAAACTCCTTTTCTCTGAAATTTCAATTAATGATACTTTCATTAAAACATAAATGTCTTATAAAGGCATTGAAAGATGTTTCCATTAAAGCGAGAGACACCAGGAGGTATCATACGGGATCGCATGCCGGTAGCTTAATAAAAGATTTCATCCAAAACTTGCGTTAGCCTAACCAGATCATCCCTAATATCCCGACAAGACCTACCGATCATACTCAACTCTCTCCAGCCTTCCTCAATCTGGGCAATCATCAGGTCAATATCTCCATTAGTGATTTTTCTTTCCTCCATATTGGTCAGCATTAGAAGCTCCTTTAATCATGATAATTGTTTCAATTTATAGGTTTCGTTATGTTCTTCACGAATGAGGGTGTAGAAGATAGTCGAATAATGAATGCAGCTGTTCGAGAGGGATATTTTAATTAAAATCATTTCCTAGCTTCCATTTTATAACTATTTATTACTACGGAATGCCTGGGACTTACTAACTGTAATAAGCTCAAGGAGCTTGGAGTTAAGCGGTTAAGTATTTGAGGTGCGTTATATCGGAATGTTATTTAAAATTAAACAACTTGAAGTAAGGTCAGGCTTCGAACTGAAACAGTTTAGTGAAAAATGTCATCGAATCGGGACGACAACTGCTTTTTAATCGAGCGTGCAATTCTTGTTTGGCAATCTTCAAATCAATGTCGAATTCGTGCAATCCAACGTTCTCCATCCAATGATTCGCTGTTTCGAATGAAGTGCTTTGCCATGCGCTTTTCTCATCTAGTAAAATTCTGCTTTCTTTGACACCGGAAATGACGATATCCAACGTGCCTTGTAAATCCAATAAACCTTGACCAAAGGTTTTTTTCATTTCTTTGGCATTCATGCCCGTTTTAACTCTTAACGACCTTGTTTCAATTCCTTCTTCTTCTTTGATTTGCCGGAAGAGCTCTAAGGAAGCGTTGGAAACAAGGCCGTTCTTATAACGATCTTCAATGGGTTGAGGGCTTCCTAATATGGCTTTGACCCATGGAAACAGTTCGCGTGAAATAAAAACTGATTTTTTTTTAAGGAATTTGCCATAGGCAGCCGTACCGTCGCTCGGAAACCGCGCTCGCCACACCCAAGGATCTAAATCTGTGCCAGTTAACCACGGCTCACCGTGAGTGACCTGATAGAGTGACGGGTGATCTGGGATTAAGGGAGCTAAAGGTAGAATACCGACTTCATGAATAAGTTGAACGGCCTCTTCATACGTATGTATTTTTTGTTCTTTCATAGCAGTTCACCTCAACCAGTCGATTTAATTTGAAAATAAAGGCTAATCAAACACGATAAAACATCCTCTTAAAACATTCAGTTTTCTGATTTTATCATACCAAATCATGTCTGTAATACTATCATAATACTTTTTAATCAGCCATCACCTGATGCAATCATAAATTTAACCCTTAAAGGCCTCTTGATTGAGTCCTTTATTTGTATGTATTGGAGCATGGGCTGGAGCCGCTGCTCTCTTTTTGATCAGCGATGTAAACAAAACTTGACATAATGTATGGTAAATAATATAATGTGTATATAATACTTTACTTATTTAAAAATATTAACAGAAAAGGAGAGGTAAATATGTCCTTTCAAGAAAAGAGAAACATCGTATCATTATTTACCACCTTACTCATTTTTTCTATCTATAGTATGTACGTGTTTCAAAAGTACCAAGAAGGGAGCTTTCATACTTCGAATGAATACAGCTTCTGGGGAGCCTTCATCTTAATCTTAATCCCAGTGTCGATTTTAGCAAAAGTCATCATTCATATCGCATTCAGTATGATCAATACCATAGCAACAAAGGAGAAAGAACCATTAATTACGGATGAGCTGGACAAATTAATTGAATTGAAATCCACGAGAAATTCTCATTATGTATTTATCATTGGGTTTCTTCTATCCATGATACCGCTGGTCATGGATCAACCACCCTATGTCATGTTCATCATACTTATTAGTTCAGGTTTATTGTCAGAGGTGGTTGGAATCATCACTCAGCTGTATCTCTATCGGAGAGGAGTTTAAGATGGGCAAAGGGCAAATTAGCAACAACATTCGGACCTTACGTTTTAACCATGATGAAATGACCCAACAACAATTAGCAGATAAAGCGGGGGTGACACGACAGACTATCGTTGCAATCGAGAAAGGTAATTACTCCCCATCTCTGGAATTGGCTTTTCGTATTGCTCACGTCTTCGGCTTAAAGTTGGAAGAAGTGTTCTCTTTTGAGGAAAATTAGGAGGGGTTAGAAATGACAAATCGTAACACCGAAGCTTCACCGCTTTTTTATTCTAGAGTCGCAGGGTTAGGGCTTTTACTTATGGCCATACTTGCTATGTTTTCTAATTTTTCTGTTATTGAGCGTCTTATTATCCCGGATGATGCAGCAACAACTGCTAATAACATCATAGCCAATGAAATGTTATTTCGGAGTGGATTTATTAGCTTCGTCATTGTACTTATTCTTGATGTGCTGGTAGCTTGGGTACTGTATGTTCTACTCAAACCCGTTAATAAGAATCTTGCCATGCTCGCAGCGTGCTTTAGGTTGGTATACACGGCCATTTTTGGAATCGCCTTGTCTAATTTTTTGAATGTTTTACCGCTTCTAAGTGGTGCTGAATACTTGACGGTATTCACAACAGATCAGCTACAAGCTCAGGTGATGTTACTGATCAATGCATTTAACAATGGATGGCTGATTGGATTAGTATTTTTTGGATGTCATTTGTTGGTCGTTGGTTATGTAATAGTCAAGTCAGGAGGCTACCTACCAAGAATAATTGGGCTCTTCTTGATCATTGCATCTGCGGGATATGTCATAGATAGTATTGCACATTTTCTTCTACCCAACTATACCGACTACAAAACGATATTCCTACTGATTGTAGCCGTACCTGGTGTGATTGGAGAGCTATCATTAGCTTTCTGGCTTCTGATTAAAGGTGTAAAGGTTCAACAGAAGCAATAGCTATCCATTGCTAAATCGATATTCACAAAACTAACCTCCCACGATGGGAGTTTTTTTATTTTCGAACCATATATAATTAATGGTAACACAGAGGCTCCGTGAGGGGCCTTTTCTGTTTGCCAATAGAGCAAATTGATCGAAAAGTTCATTTATGAATTCAATTGTAGAAAACTCATTGCTGTCTCATAGCCTCTGAAATAATTGTGAAATCCATTAAATCAATTTCAAAGTGTCCCATGCGAAAGCGATATCCCCAATTTCGGTTTCCTTTGGTGAAACTCATTCTGTCCATGAGGGAATGGGCGGGAGCCTCCGTACACTCATAATAATCGATGTTGCGTCGATATGGAATGAAGGATTCACTCATAGGATATTCGTACACTTCGTCATCTCTCACTTGTCCAATTGCTGTAAATGCTTGTAAAGGTTCACCGCCGTTTAAATCCGTTTTTGGGGAGTAATAGATTAGCCAATCTCCCTGTTTCATTCGCTTTAAGGGGGCAGCTTTTCCGTGACATAATTGAGCAAAGCCGCCTTCTACTCCTCTCATGACGTGCGATTTAGAGACGACTCCGATCCAATAACGCAGATTATTATTTTCCATATCAATCACACAGCCTCGAGTTCAATTTTTCTGGCCAACCGCAAAGTGATTCAACCGTATGAGGGATACGTTGTGAAATTTCTCCTCCGATTTGTGGCCCTAAAGTTTCAGCATTTGGACCGGTAATAATCATCGTGTGATTTACCCTCGTACCGTTTTCTACAGGGTCCATATCATGGGAGAAACTAATACTGATGCCAGCGCATCCCGCCCTTTCGGCTGTAAAGTTCCTTTTGTTCCTTAGTTTAACATGAACAAATTCATCCCATTCTTTCCAAGTGTCAATGTTGCTGTAAAGACCCCAAATGGTTTCCGCCTTCGCATCGGTTATAACGCTGTGTTCAAATTTCCACATTTTGATTGCTCCTCTTTTTATGGTTAGTCAGCTGCAAATTCTCGGCCAACGGTACCCATTTTGATTGTCATGAGAAATATCTCTTTTTTTGATGTAGGATTCTCCTACTTGAAGTGAGAATATGTTCATTATAACAACCTGCTCTTGACAACGTATTGTCAGGAGCAAGACGGAGGCTTTTTTCATGAAACGTTCTGATCGTATGCTTGCAATTCTTCTGGAACTACAGAGAAAAGGGGTAGTGCGTGCCGAAGATTTGGCAATGCGCTTCGAAATGAGCGTCCGTACGGTGTACCGTGATATGGAGGCCCTCTCGATATCAGGCATACCACTCCGCTCAACACCAGGTATTGGGTATGAGCTCATGGAAGGGTTCTTTCTACCGCCGATTCAATTTACGGCTCTAGAGGCGTCCATGCTGTTACTCGGGAGCGACTATGTAGCTAATACGTTTGATAGCACATATTGTGAAGTAGCGCATGCAGCACAAGAGAAAATAGAGGCAATCATGCCCGAACAGCAGCGGAAACAGGTTCAACAGCTTCGTGACAGTATTCATCTCCTGAACTTGGATGAAGCTTTTCATGCCCCGAACGTAACAGAATCCGCCCAAGAAATATTAGGGCTTGTACGCAGAGCCGTTTTGGAACAACGTGTGCTCTCCTTTACGTATAGAAGCCGTCGATCTTCCCCTTATGCATCCGAAGAACCCTCATCCTCACGAAACGTTCATCCCTACGGACTCGTTCATCTCAGAGGAATTTGGTACTTCGTGGGTCATTGCACCATGCGCAAAGAACTGCGTCAATTTCGTTTGGAGCGTATGGAGTCCGTTACTCTGTTGTCAGACACCTTTGAGCGTCCCTCCGAATTTCGGATGCATGAGTATGAGCCGGAACAAAACTTTCAACAAGAAGTGACCGTATCGTTCGCGAAAGAGGCACTTCCTTGGGTTCGAGAAAATCCCTCTTTCTATTTAATAAATTTGGAAGAACGAGAGGACGATGTCCTAGCGACGCTGCATTGTCGAAATGAACAAGATATTTTGCAATGGGTACTCAGTTGGGGGCGGTACGCACGCGTGTTACAGCCACAATCGTTGCGCGAGAGCATCAAAGTTCACGCAGCGTTTCTCGTCGATGCTTATCGGGAACCGGAACCCTATCCGACAGTCCACTCGTTTGAATTACCAATTGACAAAAGTCGATACCGATTTTATAATTCAAACTAAATCATATCAATTAAATACGGTTAGGTTCGAATATAAAGAGAAACCCTTTCCCGTGATCATATCCTTCGACTGGAGGGGTATGTTCATTTGGGTCAGGGTTTTTATTTATCTATTTGAAAGGGGAATTTGCATGTATCCGATAATCGATCTTGTAGAGCACCAGACCATTGCCACAGTACAAAAAGAAGAAGAACTAGAGCTTGCTTTGAAGAGTCAGGCCAATATTATTTTTCTGCTAGTGGGCTCCATCTTCAATGTTAAGGATTTGGTGGATCAGGTAAAAGGCGCAGGTAAGCAAGTTTTTCTTCATGTAGAATTTATTGAGGGAATAGTGGCTGATCGGACCGGAATATCTTATTTAGCGAAAAATGTAAAGCCAACGGGAATCATTTCAACAAAAGGTAACCTCATTCGGATAGCGAAAGACATGAATTTGATGGCCATTCAACGTATTTTCCTTATTGATCACAGCGCCGTGCTAAGAGGGATCAAAGCGGCGGAGCAAAGCCAGCCGGATGCAATTGAGGTCATGCCTGGCATTATGCCCCACATTATCGAGGGGCTAACTACGATGACTCCCTACCCGATTATTGCCGGAGGACTGGTTGACAATCAGCGAGAAATAGATGAGGCCTTACACGCTGGGGCGTTGGCAGTGTCTACAGGGAAGTCTGAGTTATGGCAATAGCGTAGTTGATAGCAGGATAACAACGGATTCAAAGTGGTAGGAGACTAGGAGAAACCTCTTTGGAAAAGGGTGCAGCGGGAGTATGCCCGTATGCCCTTTTTCAAGGAGGTTTTTTTATCGGCATTTATCGGACAGTAAGTTATTAGGATTGCAGGAGGCTTAGAGATGGATAGCATTTGGCATATTAGTTATTGGGAGTTAACACTTCGTATATTTGCTGCTGCCACTATGGGGGGAGTTATTGGTTTCGAAAGGGAATGGAGCAACCATGCGGCCGGTCTGCGAACGCACATTTTGGTGTGTATCGGCTCCGCAGCCATCATGCTTTTATCTATTTATGGATTTAACCAATTTGTAGATGAAACCAATGTGAGAATAGATCCGGCACGTTTGGCAGCACAGGTGATCACCGGCATTGGATTTTTGGGGGCTGGAGCCATCATGCGAAACGGTTCAACGGTTTCAGGGCTAACGACAGCGGCATCCATTTGGGTTGTTGCAGCGATTGGCCTATGTGTAGGTGCAGGTTTTTTTTACTGCGCTATTTTGGCAACGTTTATGGTATTAGTTAGCTTATTCGTCTTAAACAAATGGGAGAAACACGTATTTCGCTTCAGAAAGAATCAGGATGTAGTGATTCGGATCCATGATCGGATGGGGACACTGGATAAAATATCAACTTTATTCGTCGAACAAGGCATTCAGGTGATCAATGTGAAATTGAAACCGGATAACTCCGGGCAAAACGCATATGGTGTAGGGTCGATTATAGAACTGACATTCAGCGTTAAAATGAACAATATCGAAAAGTTGAATCGAGCGATTGAGAATATTTCCAAAACGGGTGATGTGCTCTCACTCGAGTCGCACCATTGGAATTTGCACAAAACCATGGAACCAGAAAAATCTCAGGCTGTATAAATTTAATGATTGCGCTTTCAGAATTGTTGTTGTATAGTGGCTATATCAAATTATATTGTATCTTGGGCAGAGACTAATGAGAACCCCTGATTACACTGTAATTCACTTTCTAATGGAAAAGTGAGTTCATGTGTAGTTGCGGGTTCTTTATCTTTTTTAGGGGGATTCATGTTGGAGCACAAAATGGAAATTACCTTACTAGGAACAGCCTGTGCGGTTGGCGGGATGGAAAGAGATAACACCTATTTCCTCATCCAAAACAGTGAAGATTGAACGATGGTAGACGTTGGCGGAAGTCCCTTGAGCAAGCTTGCTAAATTGGGAATCAGCGTCCATCAAGTGAAGGAAGTCATTTTCACACATTTTCATATCGATCATGTGTATGGCTTGCCATCCCTTCTATGGGGAATGTGGCTGGCCGGCCGAACGAAGCCTCTGATCATTTATTGTTCCTCTGAGAATGAGGTCCAACTAAAGAAATGGCTAGAGGTGATTGATATTCATCAATGGCCCGTGTTATTTGAAGTTCAGATCCATACGTATGCGTGGAGAACGGAATCACTGTTGATCAAAGAAGAGGAGTTAGAGATAACGACCTTTCCAAGTCTGCATCTAGGTCCGACTGTTGGGTTGAAAGTCCTGTATAAGGATAAGGTGCTGGTTTATTCGGCAGATACTGAGCCCAATAGTTGGATCAAAGAACAAAAGCAGATTGACATATTGATTCACGAAGCGACAACAGCCGAACGTCCACTGGTTAATCATTCGAGTTTACAGGAAATAATCGATTACTATCCATTGGAACGTATTGATCAGGTGGTTGCCGTTCATTTAACCGATAATGAGCCTTATGTTCGCGTCCTCGAGAGTCAAGTATCAGCTATTAAGGATAAAATAAGCATTGGCTTTGATTTCATGAAAATTAATCTATGATGATGTGTAAGGGAAAGAGACGAGTAGAATCCCAAACCTATCAGATTGACTTTAGCCGGAAGGTGGAGTCTGTCTTAGGGTTTGGGATTTTTTTCGAATTGAACCATATGGGAGTTGGAACAGATGAGAGATTTTGCTGGATATATATTTGATTTGGATGGCACTATTTATCTGGGGGGGCGCTTGATTGATGGCGCAGCTGAGGTGATCGAATTCCTACAATCGAGGCATAAAAAAATCTTATTTTTAACGAATAAAACGATTGAATCCAGAGACAAATATGTCGTAAAACTGAATGGTTTGGGCATAAAAGTCGGGATTGACCAAATCTTGAGTCCAACGCTTGTTACCATTCGGTTTTTAAAAGAAAAATACAAGGACTGTAAAATATACGTGATCGGGGAACCGTTGATCAAAGAAGAATTCAAGCAAGCGGGGTTTACATTCGCAGCATCGCCTGAAGAAACGGATGTCGTCATCACCTCATGGGATCGTGAGTTTCATTATTCTCATCTGGATTTTGCCTATCAAGCGATTAAGCAAGGAGCTATGGTGCTTGCCACAAATCCGGATAGAACTTGTCCAATGGAAGGAGGGGATGTTCCGGATTGCGGGGGGATGATCGGAGCTATTGAAGGTGCAACAGGCAAGAAAATTGAACTCATTACCGGTAAACCGTCCGTTTATATGGCCAAAGCGGCATTGGAAAGCTTGCAGCTGAATGCAGATCAATGTCTTATGACAGGCGATCGGATTGAAACCGATATTTTGATGGGTAAACTAGCGGGTTTGCACACGGCATTGGTTTTGACGGGAATTACGCAAAAGGAGGATATTCAAAAGGCCGACTATCAACCGGATTATATTCTCAATTCCGTATATGACCTCTTGTTAGGGAAGACCATCGAAGAGACTGCAAGTACATTTGAATGAAAAATGGTTGAAATGAGACGACGAGATCATGGGTGAAAAAGAGGAGGAGAGCTATGAATCGTAAGTTCAAACAAACTGTCGCTCGTACGGTTGCTCTGTCACTATTCGCCGCTTCGGCCGCTACTGGGATCGGTATCCCGGCTGTGTCGGCATCGGCGGCATCGGTACCAGCTGTACTTATAACGGAGCTGGTTCCGGATACGGTCAACGTAAATTCGAATGACGGTTACGAATATGTCGAGCTTTACAACGCTTCTGATGATCTGATTGACTTGACGGGGTACAGGCTTCAAGGAAAAATTGACGGTGTCTTTAAATGGGAAGGAACACTAGGTGGTAATGTGCGTATTCCCCCTCGTGAAACGGTGCTGATCTGGACGCAAAACAGCACGATCAGTGAAAACACACCACAATTGACGCGTGACCAGTTCAGAAGCAATTATGGTATCGCTGAGTCCGACCTGCCGAATGACCGTATACATGTTCTGCAAAACGTTTCTGGCTTGTACAACGGAAGCTCTTCACAGAAAAATATCGGCATTTCCCTAGTCGACCTGCGCGGTTCGGAAATTGCTGTCGCCACATATTTCGTGAATGCCGTTGATGATACGTTCGAAAACAAAGGCATATCGTTTAAGCAACCTTCCTCCGGCATCGCTATGGTACATAACGGCGGAAATAAGACAGCGACGCCGGGACGTATCGCCTCCGATGAAGTGCCGGGAGTCGCGCCGGGCGACGTGATTGCAGCCGGGGGAGACGGCGGCTTGACGCTGTCGTGGACGCCGAGCAGCGATCCGAATGTGATCGGCTACCGGATTTATCCCCGGAACGGACTTTCGACGGCGTCGGTCACGGATGTGACATACACATATACCGGGCTGACGAATGGATCCGATTATTCATTTACGTTATCGTCCGTCTATGCAGATGGGGGCGTATCCCCAGCTTCGCTCCCGGTACGCGGGAAGGCGGGCATTCCGGTTATTCCTGCTGTTACGACTGGTTTACAAGCGCTTCCTCGCGATAAGGCGATTCGTCTGAGCTGGGACGCTTCTACCGAGGGGGATGTTGCTGGATATCGTGTTTATGAAAACGGCGTGCAGCTGCCGGATTTGGTGACAGGCTCCTCCTATGTGGCGACAAGTTTAACGAATGGACAAAGCGTTACCTTCGCTGTCTATACCGTCAATCAGTCAGGGTTAAAGTCCGCACAGCCCGCCGTGGTTGCACAAAAACCGCAGGCGGCTCCCTCCTTTGTAATTACGGAGATGGCGCCAAATACGAAAAACATCGACTACAAAACCGGCGGGACAGATGCATTCGAGTTTATTGAGCTGTACAACTCTACCTCTACGCCCATTAACGTCAAAGGATTTACTTTAAAATACATGGCAGGCGCAACCGTTTATGATTATCCCATCACGGAGAACAAAATGATTGCACCGCAAGGGACGTTCATTATTTGGTTCAAAAACACCAACGTACAGCAGGTTGGACTGCCTGAGTTCAATCTCGCTTATGGCAGCTCGATTACGGAGGATCAGATGTTCGTAGTCGTAAACGGCGGCATGTCGAATTCGGCTTCACGGCGTGTACAGTTTTTCGATCCTGACCATATTTTGCTAACTGACACGACCTACAATGTAGAAGATATCGGTGAAAGCATCAGTGCCAATTTTATTCCGGATCGCGCCAATGGGGTTGTTTCGACCGGCAGAATACCCATGCAGACAAATCCGGGCTTCCTGTATCCGGTGCAGAAGGTAGCCGATCCGGCGGATACGCTGCCGCCAGCTGCCCCTACTGGCATACAGGTCACGGCTGGTGTCGGCGGAGTGAGGGTGACCTGGAGCGATATGCTCGAGCCGGATGTTGCCTATGTGAACGTATATGTGAATGGCGTGGCGCGAAATAAGCTGCTCATACCGGAGAATGAGGCGATTATTGAGGGACTGGAAAACGGGACGGCCGTTACCTTGCAGGTGAGCACGATCGATACGGCCGGCAGAGAATCTGTTCTGACGGCTCCGATCGTTGCAACGCCGACGGCTGATGCTATGCCGGGCGTAATGATAACGGAAGTTGTTCCCGACACATGGAACACAGAGCCGCTCGAATCGCGCGATGTCTACGATGCGTATGAGTTCATCGAACTGTACAATCCGCGTTCGGTGCCGTTCGACCTGAACGGTAAAACAGTGCGGTTCACTCAGCCGGATGACGCTGCGAAAAGCTGGTCGTGGACATTCGAAAAGCAGACCCTCATCGGGCCGAAAAAAACCATTCAATTCTGGGTACGTCCGAATGGGCTTAACTATTTGAAGCCGGACGGATTTAACTTTTCCTATTACGGCTTCCAAGTAGCAAAGTATGTTGTGGATTCGGCTTTCGTATATGGCGACGGCGCAGGCGGATTATCCAACAGCGGCGGTATCATCGATATCGTCGAACCGAACGGTACTGTACTCGTTTCGGCAGCATATTCAGCCGGTCAGTTTCTCGAGAAAAAAGGGATTGCCTATGCCTATCCGATGTTCGGCGGCACTGTCATGCGGACCCTCGGCGTGCAGCAAACCGGGTCGCCTGGGGTAGTTAACTCTACGCAAATTCCTCGCGAGTCGACGCATGACCAAACTGCACCTGCCGCACCTGCAGGGTTTCAAGCGGAGCCAGGCCGAGGTGAAGTGTTTGTCAGCTGGCAGCCAAATGCGGAATCCGACTTGGCTGGGTATCGGCTGTACATGGGCGGACAGCTTGAGGTGACACTGCCGGCATCGGTTACGTCGTACAAGATACCGGCACTTCCGGGTCAAGTTGCGGTGACGTTCGAGTTGAGCGCGATAGATAACTCCGGCAACGAATCCGCGCGCGTATCGGCTGCGGTTATGCCGACCTACCCACTGATGACTCAGGTAGAACGCGAGCCGAGTCCTGCGAATGCACTTACTGAATCTCGGTACAGGGTGGCATGGGATGTCGGGGAGAAAGGTCCGATCATCCCGGGTCTTGTACAAGGTCACGTTCCTCAGGGTATGTCATATTTTGCGGATAACCAGCATGAATGGATACTGATGGCAGCGTATCACTACACGGGGGACCCGAGCACTCTGGCAATCGTCGATGCAAAGACAGGTACTTTGGAGAAATATGTTAACCTGAAAAATCCTGACGGTTCCATATACACCGGGCACGCGGGTGGTGTTGCGGTAAGCCGGGATAATATATGGCTATCATCCGGCAAGAGAATGTACCGAATGCCGATTCAGACGCTAATTGATACGCCGGATCAGGGCTTTGCGCAATTTGCGGATTCGTTCGGTGTTGTGACGAATGCCTCATTCGCAGCGTACGAGGACGGGATACTGTGGGTTGGAGAATACAGCAACCCGCCTTCCTATACGACAAGTCCATCGCACCAGATGCAAAACCGCAACGGGGAGTCGCATTTGTCGTGGATTGTTGGCTATGAGCTTGATATAAACGACAGACTTCCATCCGATACACCAAGCTTCCGGGAAGAGAGCATGGACAAATTTGTGCCTAAATATGTGATAAGTATCGGAGATAAAATCCAAGGTGTGGCGTTTAACAAGGGAGAAGTGCTGCTCACTTACAACCATGGGCGGCCATACAACTCGATTGTACGCTATGCGATGCCGAACGTCTCTGACTTGTCTACGAAAAATGCGGAAACGTCCATCGGAGGCGTTACCGTTCCGGTTTGGTTGTTGGACAACGTGAATAAAACCGGTTCGATCAACGTTCCAACCGGTGCCGAGAATATGTTCATCCGCAATGAGGACGGTGCTGATCACCTGTATGTGAATTTCGAATCGGGTGCGAACCATATGCGGTTCATGTCGTCCTATTCGATGGATCGATTGCTTAAGCTGAATCTGGATCAGCTGCGTGCATACGACAACCGGACATTAGCAGGTGTTCCTCAGGAATTGAAGATCGGAGCTCAAGCGCAGGCGACCGTACTTGCAGACCGTGGTAAAAGCAATGCTGAGGACGTAACGGGTAGCTATATCTGGACGAGCAGCGAGCCGTCAATTGTCGAGGTCACAGCGGAAGGCCGCATTCGCGGCATAAAACCGGGCACAGGAACGATTACTGGTACGGCCGGAGGGAGTGTGCTGAAAGCCACCGTACGGGTAACCTCTCCGGACTCGATTCGCGCAGACTTTCCTTCTAGCGGACGTATGACGGAAGGCACGTCGTTCCAGCTTGCGATCAAAGCTGTTTATGCGGACGGGTACGAGAGTGACGTAACGTCACTGGCTGCTTATGCGGTCAAAGGAAGTTCTGAGGCTCTCGAGGTGAACAGCAAGGGATTAGTCCGGGCCGTTAAACCAGGTACCAACGTGATATCGATCGCATTCGACGGAAAAACGATTGAGATGAAAATAATTGTTAGTCCAGAAGAGGCCGGGGGTAACAATAGGGATACCAAAAAGTATTAGGATATTCGGCCGTATGAGAAGAATAAACAAAAAAACGACTTAATTCCAAACGGTAGAGACGAAGGAGAACCTCTTTGGAAAAGATGCGGTTTATTTACGCATTTTTTCTTAGGGGTTTTATATTTTACTTGGAGGCGAACCATACATGAAACCTGCATTTTCAGCAGCTAACAGACCGATTATCTTAGAAACGATGGCGCAAAGCGAGCTTGATTTATTGGTTATCGGAGGCGGAGTCACAGGAGCTGGCATTGCGCTCGATGCAAGTGCGCGCGGCATGAGTGTCGGCTTGTTGGAGAAGAACGATTTCGGTTCCGGCACAAGCAGCCGTTCTACGAAGCTTATTCACGGCGGATTGCGGTATTTGAAGCAAGGAGACGTCAAGCTTGTGCAGGAGGTTGGACGGGAAAGGGCAATTTTGTACAAAAATGCACCGCATCTTGTCATTCCCGCACCGATGCTTCTCCCTGTATACAAAGGCGGGACGTACGGTTACCTTGCCTCGTCAATTGGGTTATACATCTATGATTGGCTGGCAGGAGTGGCCCGTAAGGAGCGGAGAAAAATGTTTGACCGTCAACAAACAGCCCAGCTAGAGCCGCTGCTGAAACAGGATGGCCTGAAGGGTGGCGGGCTATATTTCGAGTACCGTACGGACGACGCCCGACTGACGATTGACATTATGAAGACTGCTTACGCGCAAGGCGCCAGCATCGTGAACTATGCCGAAGTAACGGGGTTTATTTACCGTGACGGTAAAGCGGTGGGTGTTCGCGTACACGATCGTATTAACGGGACGTACACGCAAATTAACGCCAAACATATTGTCAATGCAACCGGACCGTGGGTCGATAAGGTGCGGGATATCGACGGTTCCTTGAAAGGGAAACGCTTGTTCTTGACTAAGGGTGTCCATCTTGTTGTCGATTACGAGCGGTTTCCAGTAAAGCAGGCTGCGTACTTCGATACGCCGGATGGCCGCATGGTGTTCGTCATTCCGCGTGGAAAGGTGACATATCTCGGCACAACGGATACTGTCTATTCGCAATCCATCGAGAGCCCGAGAACGACGAAAGAGGATCGCGACTATATTATCCGCGCGGTGAATTTTATGTTCCCCAGCGTCGGGCTTACAACGGACGATATCTGTTCCCATTGGGCGGGGCTTAGACCGCTTATTTACGAAGAAGGCAAAGGCCCTTCCCAGCTGTCGAGAAAGGATGAGATCTTCGTTTCCGACAGCAAGCTCATTACCATAGCCGGCGGCAAGCTGACGGGTTTCCGCAAAATGTCCGAGAAAGTCGTCGACCTTGTCGCCCGTGAGCTGCATAACTCCACTGGACGAAGCTACTCAGCTTGCAGTACGGATAGGATTACGGTGAGCGGTGGAGAAGTTCACCTGAGTGGTGCAAGCTATGCGGAATGGAAGAAAGAAATGGTGAGATTGGGAGCCGCACAAGGCGTAAATCAAACGGTCATGCAGGATTGGATTGATACGTTCGGTTCGAATGCCCTTCGTATTATGGACCGTCTGCCGGCTTTGAGACAGGCAAACATTCCACTAGAAATGCATTGGCTGCATGCAGAGCTGATGTACTGCATGGAAGAAGAAATGACCGTCAACGTGTCCGATTTCTTAAGACTGCATACCGGTTGGACGTATTTCCAACTGACCAAGGCGGAGAAATATGCTGACGCTGTATTTCAAATACTTTGCAATCACCTGTCTTACGACGGGGCTCAGAAAGAAAAACAGCTCAACATGATGGAAGCGCTATTCGCTTCTATTTACGATCTCCCAGTAAATGATCATGCAATCTAAAGAACGGGGTGATAGGAGTTGAGCAGTGTATGGCAAATTACAGATCTAGAGCTTACCATACGAATTCTGCTAGCTGTCGGGTTAGGGGGACTCGTAGGCTTGGAGCGGGAATGGAGCAACCATGCGGCTGGTCTGCGCACGCACATTCTCGTCTGTATCGGATCAGCGGCAATTATGCTGCTGTCGATATATGGCTTCTCCGAGTTTGTTAACGAGCCGCAAGTTCGGATAGACCCGGCACGACTGGCGGCGCAGGTCATTAGCGGCATCGGGTTTCTGGGAGCCGGTACCATCATGCGAACCGGTTTGACTGTGTCCGGGTTGACGACCGCCGCTTCCGTCTGGGTGGTGGCGGCAATCGGTCTATGCGTCGGTGCGGGCTTCTTGTATTGCGCGGTGCTTGCAACGGTTATGGTATTGCTTAGTTTGATTGTGCTTAACAAATGGGAAAAGTATTTAATGCGCAATCGGAGAACGATGGAGGTGGTGATAAAAATCGTCGATAAGCCTGGCGTGCTGGGCAACATTGCTACCAAATTCGGCGAGAACGGCATTCACATCGTGAACGTCCAGATGAAGCCGGACGGCATGACCGAAGTGGACGGTGTATTGGAGGCGGCCATGGAGCTGCGTTTCAGCTTGAAGACAAGCCAAAGGGAAACACTGATTAGGGCGATGGATACGATCTCGACAACTGGACATATTCTGTCTACGGAGTCGAAGGTCTTCAGCATGGTGTCAGGTACCCGGGAGTCAAGCAGACACGCGATAGGGTAAATCGCTCAAATTGATGAATACCTTGTCTTCAATGTTAATAAATGGAAAAATATAGCGCTGTATTGACTATTACGCAATAATGTGAAATACTAGAAACGGTTAAGAAAACGCTTTAATTCGTTCATATCGATTGGGTCGGAGATCATTGAGACAGCCCAAGAGACGAACGGACCGTGTGGTATTTGCGCGGCTCCTTAGTTTCTTGTGTCTTGGTGCTCTCCTTTTTTCATCCGCAGAAGTCATACAATTAATGGAAGGGGTTTTTACAATGAAATTAACAAAATGGTTTCCTTTGCTTGCGGCATCATCTCTTATGTTGACAACAGCAGTTGGCTGCTCGAACGGTGGGGAGCAGACAACTGCGAAAGTGCCGTCGGCGGTGGAAGACAACTCGCCGATCACGATTCAATATTGGCATTCCCATGCTGAAGTGCAAATGCCTGCAGTCAATTACATGATTACCGAGTTCCAGAAAAAGTATCCGAACATCACAGTGGAACCGGTGTTCCAGGGTGCATACGTCGATTTGCATAAGAAGCTGCAGGCGGCTGTTGCGGCCAAAGAAGTTCCTGCCGTCACCAATGTGGAAGTTTCAGTGTTACCTAACTTTGCTGACAGTGGTGTGTTTGCAGATTTAAGCGGTTACATATCTCGCGATAAAGTAGATATGAACGATTTTTCTAAAGGGATGTTGCAAGCGTATTCTTACAACAATATGCAATACGGCTTCCCGTTAATCGTCAGTACAAGCGTTATGATTTATAACAAAACGCTGCTCGATAAGCTGAATGTTAAACCGCCCCAAACATGGGCTGAAATCGAAGATTTCAATAAAAAGGTTACGGTTAAGGAAAGCGGAAAAACGACTCGTTACGCATTCTCCGTACCAGGCTGGGATACATGGTACATGGATCCGTGGGTATCTAACGGAGGTGGCGCGATACTGAGTCCAGATCATAAGAAAACGCTGCTTGACCAGCCGGACAGTCTGAAGTGGGTTCAAAACTTCCATAAATGGCTGCAGGACGGCTCGATGCATATGGGCTACGGCAAAGGTGCTTCGGATACCATGCGCCAAATGTTCTTAGAGGAAAAAGTGGCGATGGTTGAGCATACTTCGGCTGTCTTGAAAACCTACCTGGGAAATGCGAAATTTGAAGTAGGCGTTTCATTTCTGCCTGGCGACAAAGAACGCAAATCGCACATCGGCGGAGCAGGCATTGTTATGATGGACGGAGCTCCCGCTAAACAGAAGGAAGCTGCCTGGAAGTTCATCAAGTTCATGACTGAAGCCGAGAACAATATCAAATGGGCGGAAGGTACAGGCTATTTGCCAACACATAAGTCCGTTCTCACGACGGAAGAAGGCAAGAAGTACTTTGAGAAGCTTCCGCAGTACAAAGCGGTGTTCGATAATTTCGACAATGTTGTAGGCCGTCCGCAGCACCCGACTTATCCGGAATTCAGTAAGAAATACATGGAAGTGATCGGTAAAATGATTCTCGAAAATGGGGATCCAGTGCCGCTCATGAAAGACGCTGTGAAAGAAATCGATGCGATTTTGAAAGAAGGCTAGAAGGAAAGGGGAGTCGCCATGAAAGCGACGGAAAGTCAGTTGGTTCATCTACAGCAAACGCCCAAACGGTCTAAATCCCGTTGGTTAGAATACTTGAAAGACTTTTCGTTTGCGGTGCCGGCATTGGTCGTATTGACACTGTTTATTTATTATCCGCTGCTTAATTCGTTATACCTCAGCTTTACGAACTGGAATATGACGAAGCCGGTGAAAAAGTTCATCGGCTTCGACAACTACGTCTATTTGCTGACTAGCGACACGTTCTATAAAGTGCTCAAAGTGACTTTTACGTACACCATATTTGACGTTTTGCTTACACTCGGACTCGGGCTGTTACTGGCTCTTTTGTTTAACTCGGTTTCGAAGTTTTTCGGCTTTATGCGGGCGATCATCTTCATGCCGCATTACATCTCGATGGTTATCGTGTCGATGATCTTCCTGTGGATCTTCAACGGTCGATATGGATTGGTGAACGAATTGCTGAATAGGGTGGGGTTGGAGCCGATACAATGGCTGACCAATACGAAGACCGCGCTTTGGGTGCTTGTCCTTATTGGGGTTTGGAAAGGCGTCGGCTTTACGATGATTATATTCATCGCCGGACTTAGAAGCATCCCGATCGAATATTATGAGGCTTCCGGCATCGACGGGGCGAGCAAATGGACGCAGTTTTGGAAAATTACATTGCCGCTGCTGTCTCCGACAACACTGTTTCTGGTCGTTACACACTTTATTTCTTCGATGCAAGTGTTCCAATCGGTCGATGTCATCACGAATGGTGGTCCTCTCGATTCAACGAAAGCAATGGTGTACTGGATTTATGAAATGGCGTTTACCGAGTTTCGAACAGGCCGAGCGTCAGCTCTTGTTATCATGTTCTTCCTCATTATCGTCTTGCTGACCATGGTACAAATGTATGTATCCAAAAAGAAAGTCCATTACGAAGGGTAGGTGCCAGTGACATATGAAGAATCCGCTGTTTACCAGTACCCGGGTCATTGTCGCAATCTGTATTACACTAATTATGTTTTTTCCTATTTATTGGATGCTGATCACTGCTTTGAAAACATCGGGTGAGCTGCGCATGGCTGTACCGACCTTTTGGCCGGACAAGTTGATGTGGGAAAACTTCGCTAACGCTTTCAAGGCGATCCCGTTTTATCGTTTTACCGTGAACACGGTCATCCAAACAGTCGGCATCGTATTTCTGCAAATTAACATTGGCGTAATGGCTGCATACGCTTTCGCGAAAGGTACGTTTCCGGGCAGAGATTACTTGTTCGTCCTTGTACTGGCAGCGCTGATTGTACCTGAACAGGTCGTGTTCGTACCGATTTACGTTATGTTGTCGAAAATAGGCTGGATTAATACGTACTACGCGTTGATCATTCCACATGCGGCTTCAGCATACGGCATTTTTCTGTTGCGCCAAATGTTCCGATCGATTAATAACGATGTGATTGAGGCAGCCAAAGTGGATGGAGCGAGTCGTTTTCAGGTGCTTTATCGCATTCTGACCCCGATGGCGATGCCGACGGTAGCTACCTTGACTGTCATCAGCTTTATACACAGCTGGAATGCATACTTCTGGCCGCTCGTTATGACCAACTCGAATAAAATGCGCGTACTGACTGTCGGTATTGCTATGATGCGCGATTCAATCGCCGGAGACGAGGCGCTTAACTTCCATCTGCTGATGGCTGCCAGTATCTTGGTCATTTTACCTATCGTTATCATGTTTGTGTTCGCGCAGAAATATATTGTAGCCGCCATGGCGAACTCGACATTTAAGTAAGAGAGGAGTCCCTCGCATCATGACAAAACAACCACTGTTAGTCATCGCGCATCGCGGAGCGAGAGGGGAAGCGCCGGAAAATACACTGGCTGCTTTCCGTCTCGGACTTGAGCAAGGCTGTGACGCGATTGAATTGGATATTCATTTGTCCAAGGATGGGGAAATCGTCGTTATTCACGACGACACACTGAATCGGACGACGGACATAAACGGCAGAGTGAACGAATTGACACTGACGGAGCTGAAGCAAGCTGATGCAGGCCGATGGTTTCATGAGAAGTACGCGTGTGAGCGTGTGCCGCTGCTGGAAGAAGTATTCGATCTCGTACCGGCGAATGTAATCATTAATGTGGAAATTAAGCACTCCTATGGGCGTAAAATTGAGCCTGCTTTGGTGGAGCTCATGAAACGCAAGAATCGCATGCAAAATGTGATTGTTTCCTCATTCGACCATAAATGTCTGCTGTTTCTGAAGCTCCTTGAGCCGGAAATCAAGATCGGCCTTCTGTATGACATTAACCCAGGTAGGCATATCGCATTGGCGACAGGCTTAGGTTTTCCGGTATACTCACTGCATCCCAAGCATACTCGAATCGTCGGTGAAGATGTGCGTGACGCGATTGCACAAGGCCTTCGAGTATTTCCTTACACGATCAATGACGAAGAACGTATGGCGGAGTTGATTGACTATGGCGTATCGGGAATTATCACTGATTATCCCCGCAAACTGCGGGCCATGTTATCGCATACGGTCAGTGCGGGGGCAGAACGATGAAACGAACGGCATGGGTTGTTCTCATAGCAGGATTATCGACATTAGCCTTATCAGGCTGCCAGCAGGCTGCTTCATCGGTTTCGTCCACGCCAACGGCGTATACGAAACCGGCCGCTGAAGCCGGAGCTTCCAGCGGAACGGTGAATAAGTCAAGTAACAGCCAGCCTGCAGTGTCATCGACCAGTATTACACAAGAAGAAGCGGGTATCAAAATCCGCGTCGACATGCCGGAGATCAAAACCTTTTTGCAAAAAAGCAAGCAGGGGCCTATCGTCCCTGCTTTGAAACAAAATGCTGTCCCGCAAGGCTTGGCCTACCTAGAGGACCGCAAATGGATCCTTGTTTCGTATTACAGGGACGATGGCAAGCCAAGTCTATTGACGGTCATAGATGCTGGTACTGGGCAAATGGTCAAGGCACTTGAACTTTATAAAAGCGGAGGCGCTCCCTACACTGGTCATGCGGGAGGGATTACGGCAAGTCGGAAGCATGTCTGGATTTCGTCGGATAAAGACGTGAACTATGTCAATATCGAAGATATCGTTAAAGCGGATGACGGCAAGCTGACGTTCGTCGGTTCGGTTAAGAACGATACGCGTGCCTCATTTTCTGCATACGCGGACGGCATCTTATGGATCGGCGAATTTGCCCACGGCACCGATTACCCGACGGATAAGTCACACTATATGACGAATCGCGATGATAAAGAGCATAAAGCATGGGCGGTCGGTTATAAGCTCGATGTGGCGACAGATCTGCCTTTGGCAAAAGCGGAGCAGGGGGCGGTACCAGCCGTGCCGGACTATATTTTATCACTGCCCGACAGTATTCAAGGGATGTACATCGGCAAGGACGGCATTTGGCTCAGCCAATCATATGGCCGCAATAATGCGAGTACACTGCACAGGTACGTCAATAGCTTGACTGTGGACAAACCGCATACCACTGTGTCGGTTCGAGGCAAGGATGTTCCGGTCTGGTTTTTGGATAGCAAAAACTTAAGTAATAAGCTGGAAACGCCCCCCATGTCCGAAGGACTGTTCGAAACAAATGGACAGCTTTATATACTTTTCGAGTCTGGTGCAACCAAGTACCGAACGTCTTCTAGCTACGCTCTGGACCGGATTCAAATCATGCCGTCGAAGGAGTAAGTCCTAGGTGGCAAGCGGCATACATTTGCGTTATGATGATGGAAGTTAGATGGATTCAGTTCTGCTGCATGATCAAACCGAGGAGGACGAGCCGCAATGATTACAGGATTGGCCCATAGAGGTTACCCGAAGAAAGTTCCGGAGAATACGATCGCATCTTTTCAAGCCGCTTTAGACTTATCGTACAGTCATCTGGAACTGGATGTACAGTTGACTAAAGACGGTGTACCTGTCGTTATTCATGATACGACGGTAAACCGGACGACGAATGGCAGGGGCAGAGTGATGGAGTTCACGTTCGACGAGCTGCGTAAATTGGACGCCGGAGCAGGCCAACGGATCCCAACGCTCGAGGAAGTACTGCAGCTGGCCAAGGGAAAAGCTAAGGTAGACATTGAACTGAAGCAGAGCGGCAACATGTATCCGGGACTGGAGCAGAAGGTACTTGATGTGGTGCACTCTTGCGGTGTCAATGATCAAGTATTCGTGACATCATTCGATCATTATTCAATCGTCCGGATGCGCGAATTGTCTCGTGAGATCGAGCTGGGCCTTGTCCTTTACGGAGCAACACCTTCCGTCTTCCCGCTTGCCAAGCAGATTGATGCCCGTTACGTTTCCGTGAAATATATTTATTTGACGGACGAATTCGTTCAGCACTGTGATGAACAGGGCATTCAATTGATAGCGTGGACGATTGACGATGAGCAAGATATGCGAGACCTACGCTCCAGATACCCGCACATTTGGGCTTGCACGAATGAACTGGAGCGGTGGAAGCAGTGCATAGAAACATTCGGATCAACCAGAAAATCGTGATATTACTAAAAAAATAGCTAGCACAAAGCAAAGTATTTGATCAGCTATGGATCAAATACTTTTTATTTTTATCAGACATTCATATTCCGTAAATCATTTCATGATACAGTGTTGGAAATGCGCGAATGCGTGGTATATGATGAGGGTAGAAGGGATCGTGACCGAGAATGTCAGAAGAACGATTAGCTGTATTAGAAGTAGATATCGATCAGGCTGGTTATGATGAAGTTCCAGATATTGTTAAAAATATTCACTTTGATGTTCGACAAGGTGAACTAGTGGGTCTATTAGGTCCAAATGGAGCTGGCAAAAGCACGACGATTAAGAGCATCCTTGGTTTATTGAAGGATTTCAAGGGTAAAATCTCCTTTATGGGTGAACGAAAAAGCTATGGTTACATACCGGAGCATCCGATTCTGTATGATGAGTTGACGTTGTGGGAGCATATGGAATTTGCTGCTTCCGTCTACAATCTGGATCGAACGGTTTTCCTAGAGCGTGCAGATGATCTCTTGCATCGGTTCCGACTGTTGGATGAAAAGCATCAACTGCCCGGGAAATTTTCCAAAGGGATGCAGCAGAAAATTATGCTGATCCTCGGCTTTTTGAATAAACCAGATGTGTATATTGTAGACGAGCCTTTCATTGGACTGGATCCGAAAGCGATTAAAGATTTCTTAGGGATGTTGGAGGAGGAACGCAAACGCGGTGCGGGCATTCTGATGAGTACCCATGTGTTAGATACAGCAGAACGAATTTGCAGTTCGTTTGTACTTCTTTCAGGTGGCAGATTGGTAGCAAATGGAACACTGCAGGATATTAGGCAGCAATGCGGCATGCCTGACGCGCCATTGTTCGACTGCTTCCATTCCTTACTATGAAGGGGGACAACGGGTTGAAGAGCAGCTTTCAGGTTTTCACACGAAGAGTGCGTTCGGATTGGCATTTCCAGTATCGGGCTTTACGAATGGCTGTGGATTGGGTTATTGCCATTTATTTTGTCATTCCACTGATGATTGTGGCTGGCTATCAATATTACTCCTGGTGGGCGACTCAGCCTTCTTGGTTTAGTTGGATATCGATGTTTATGATTACAGCGGTCTTCTATGTATTCACTTGGCTGGGAACCATTCGATACTTTGTTGAGGAGGGGGACCAACTTTTCCTCCGACAGAACCAGAAATGGTTTCGGCATCTCATGCTGCTCGGCTATAGATACTCACTTGTGCTGCAGGGAGTCACGACGTTAATATTGATGCTCGTATTTCTTCCTTTATTAGTTCAAACGTATTCCTATAGCGTGTTACAAGTTATTTGTTTATGGTTGCTTACCTATTTGCTGAAAATTAACTTAGGCTTGCTTCGCCAATTGCTTACACTTCGTTTAAATGGCATTGTGCTTTGGTTGCTGCGGATTGTGGTTTTCGTAGGGCTTTTCTTCTTGTATCAAGTGTTAGTTACGGAGGTTAGTCATAATACTTACTACAGTTGGACGGCTATTCTTCTTTTACTAGTGCTGGTTGTTTTCTTAAGCAGAGAACGGCTGCAAGAGAAAGGGGCTTTCTTCGCTGATATCGCCAGAGAAAGAGATTCACGGATGCGAATTGTCTCTCTGATGTTAATTCGTGTTGTCGAGCGGAAAAGAAAACCGACACGGAAGTATCCCCTTTTATTCGGGAAATCGCAGCGCTTATTCAAAGGGAAAGGTGCTAGCAACGGAATCGCTGATTTATTAACGAAATCCTTTTTTAGAAATGGTACACAGTGGAAGCAAACGATACAGTTCGTCGTTGTGATCAGTGGAGCTATGTTTATTTTGCCAGGTGCCCTTAAAATTACGATCTGGATCCTTGCTGCATGCCTATTAGTATTTTGGAGGAAATCATTCTGTAAAGATCAATTAACAGCTCCGTTTCTGACTCTTTTTCCAATACAGGACATAACTAAACATCAAGCTCTCCAATCTGCAATTCCTATCCTTGTACTGCCGGCGCTGATCTTAATCAGCCTATGTATGGGGATCTCTTTCTTCACCTGGTGGGGACCTGTACTGATGATCGGAGCAGCAATTCCATTAGCTTATGGGACTTCTTCTGTATTTACAAGTTGGTATTGAGTAGGCGAAATACTTTACTTTAAGGTTGTAAGAGATCAAACAAGCCCAGTGCCGTTTTTGGCACTGGGCTTGTTTGATTATGAACTTATTTGACTAGAGCATTGTATACATTCGCTTCACCTGCGCCGTATAGAGCATCATTACCGGTTGGGCCGTAATCGTTTGCTGTTTTTTCAATTAACGCAGCTACTTGGGCAGGGTTCAACTCCGGATGAGCCGCTTTGATGACGCCTGCAATGCCAGCTACTTTCGGAGCCGCCATGGATGTGCCGTGGAGCAGCGCGTAGCTATGCAGGTTAGAAGTGAAGTACGAAGGCAAATAAGTAGGCCATGTGCTTAGCGCGCGATAGTGGAAATCCCGTTGGTTCAAGTCTAGAGTTGCAGCATATACGGGCCCATTGTCGCCGCCTGGTGCTGCTACATCGATTTGGTTTAATCCATAATTGGAGTAAAATGCGATACTGTTCGTCGACCACTTGTTAGAGGATGAAACATTGATGACACCATTGATTTGGCCAGGTGTTTCTGTTGTTTTCCCTTTAAATACAACGCCAGGGGAACCGTATGTAGCGTTTAGATAATCGATCATCGCTTTGTTATCGCGTAGGTTGAGACCTTCATTACCAGCTGCCGTTACCACCGTTACATTATGGTTCACAGCATATTGAATGGCACGTTTCCAAAGCAGAATGTCAGCAACATCCGAATATTTGGTTCCATCTACATAATACTTTTGGGAGTCAAATCCGCCGATCGACATGTTTATGACGTCAACCTTATCGTTCGCCGCCTGAATGATAGCAGCTACAATCCAGGCCGTAGGCGCACCTTGTCCGCCGGGAAATACGCGGTAGGAGCGGATGCCAAGATTCGGGCCGACCCCTCTGACTTTACCGTTCCCGGCGATCGATCCTGCCACATGCGTTCCGTGGCCTTCGCGGTCCAGTAGATCGTTAGGATCACCGGTTTCACTAGTATCTGTTCCTGCGGGTACAAAGTTCATACCACCGAGGAAGTTAGCTTTTAAGTCGGGATGATTGGCATCAATACCACTGTCGATAACGCCTACAACAGCCTTATGCGTTCCGCCTGTGCCACCGGTTTCAATTGCAAACGAAGCTCCGTCATTCGTTACTTTCTTAATGTCCCACTGATAGTCCCAGTAACTGCTCGTTGCTTCCGGCTGGGGAATATCTGTAACTGGCTGACCGTCTGCTGCGGAGGGATCTACTGTACCATCGCTTACCTTATGTACCATCTGAACGTTGGCAGCAGCAATATCCTTGAATGACTGCAGCTTTGTCATAAATTCGGTGCTGGACGAGCGCACCTCCAATCCCCCAATTTCAGGAATGGCGCGAACAACTTGTCCGCCTGCCGCTTGAATCATTGCTGCATAACCCGTCGGAAGCTGGTTCGAGAAGGCGATTACATATGTTTTGGCTGAAACTGATGTTCCACCTGTGCTGCTCTTCGATGCTGCTATTGCAGATATGCCGCCACCCATTACTGTTGAGACAGCCAAGATACTGGATACCACCAGGGTTGTCCACTTACGCTTCATAGTAGCCCTCCTTCAATTAAGAAAAATTGCAGTTCTAATTAAATTGTAAGTGACAGAATACATAAATAACATGGGTTGGTCGAACCAATTGTGATGTCGATTCCATACTTTTTTTGACGAATGGTCAATTCTTACTTTCTTTATTCTCTTTACCCTACATAAAGTTGATCTCACCCTTGCTTGAAACTTAATCGGGTGAAGAGTGAGTCATAGGGAACAAATTTACCAACAGACATCTCCAACATGGTAAAATAAACCATAAAACATAAGGGTGTGAAAAACGTGATTACTCATTTCGCCCGATTACAGTTAAATACGGTTTCATTACAAGGTGTTAAGCAATTTTACCATGATCTATTACGTTTCCCGATTATTTATGAATCAAATAACGAAATACGTTTTCTACCGACAGAATCCTTTACCTTAGCATTCAAAGAAGCTGCTGAGCCAATAGCTCCAGCCCATTTTGCTTTCGAGGTTCCTTATTCAGAATTTGAAAATGTAGTAAAATGGATCGATAAGGAACGTATATCACTTCTAAAGTGGACAGATGGCAGGATTGTGGACGTTTTTGAGACAGGGAAAAATGTATATTTTCGAGACGGAGACGGGAATTTACTAGAAATCATTACGCACAATTATGTAAAGGAAGGCATTTTACCTCCATGCGGTCCGTTAAAAATACTTTATCTTAGAGAAACTGGATTTCCAGTAGATAGTGTCATTCAGTTCAGAGAATTGTTAGTTAGAATTCTCAACCTCAAACTTGATAAGGTATCTGATAACTTTACTTTCGCAATTGGGGGAACAGCACATGCCGTTATTCCTTCAAAGACAAGAAAATGGATTCCTATCGCAATGTCTGCTTTACCACCAACGATGAACGTAAGTTTTGGAGTAACAAATTCCATCTTCATTGAGGAAGTCAAAACTTGCTTGCAGGAAGAAGATATTATTTACGAAAGTAACGGTGATGACGAGCTTTATTTTAAAATACATGAGTATAGTTTTGGTTTATGTATGACAAACTTCCCTGAAGAGGTACCTAGTCTATTAAATTTGCCATTATCGAGATTGAAATAACGAAGTCTGTCTAGGTGTTCAAGATGTCAGCAGCAGAAGTGAATACCTAAAATATTTTTCCCATACAAGTTGTTAAAAGGACGAATGAGGCCTTACCGGAAACCAAGCGCGAGCTAGAAGACTTAGTAAGGAAACAGCAGTAAACGGTTATACCTACCTAGCGTCGCTCAGCCCCATACGGCGCAACGGCCAAACCGTGGAAGTGATCGCTTCCTGCATCGACATTACTTCGAGAAAAAAAGTTGAAAATGAGTTGAAGAAAACGAAGGAGTTATTGGAATCCCTATTCGATAACGTTTCCGATGGGATCGATATCGTGGATATAAATTTTAACATCATAAGGGTGAATTCCGCTTTTCAGCACATTTATCAATGGACGGAGGAGGTCTACCGGTGGTCGAGCCTCTCCCCTCAGGAACACGAATGTGGTCCGGATCGTAACGTTTTTTGTTATAAAAGACATGGAGTTCGATGGAAAATTAGATTTGTGGACAATTCGATTTAAAGATTGGGTTTTATCGGATAATGAGATAATAGAACGTAGTCGTCTTCAAATACTTGATAAATAATATTTTTCATCAGACATCTGAAAATGAATCGATTTCATTAATCTGGATAAACTATCCTCGATACCTAAATTTTGAAGTGCATCGATTATCTTATTATGAACGATGACGTGGAGGCATAAAGCATGTTAAATTTATCTGAGCTCGAGAATGTCCATGCAGATATTGAATCCGTTCATGAAGTCGTACAATGTTTAAAAGCAAGAATAGATGGCATATATATTGGAATTCGCATTCTTAAAAATCGGGAGAGCAGTTACTTTTATGAGCTCAGTCATTATTATAGAGACGCAGACACTGCTGGACCTCTTGTTGCAATGGAAAACCGTTATAATACGCTAGAGGAAGCGGCAAAGGGAGCACTGCAAGCTGCAACGATGTGTTACCGAAGCACTGATGAAGGTGGGTCTTGGCTTAAAAACGATTCCTTTCTTCAATAAGAGATCGACTCAATGATGAGCTTCACTATTGCGAAAGACAGGACTGAAATTCGACCAGCCATGCAGCTTGTTTTTGAAGGTAGTGCAGACAAAAAGAAGTGGCAGAAGCGCTTTCCATGCTAAAGGGCATCGCTTATGCGGTGGTCTGGTGCAACTTTAATTCGAAGCGTACTGAAGAAGATGCATAAGATACTGGATCATCTTATCTGTCGGATGACAAGAATATTATCCCATTACAAGCCGCTTATATTGCGGCTTTTTTGTTTTATGATATAAAGTGCTTGTCATTGGCCGATGACAAGGTAGCTTCATAACAAGATCTAGCAGGCTGCTTGTATTAAATCATCTGGTGCTCTATTCCGAACGGGGAGTTTAGTTGAATAAGGAATTTTCGCAAGTATAGTTATTCAATTGTGTTTTTCATTGCCTTGTACATATTTTCTACGTGTTCGTCTACTTCATTTCGTGACATGCGTAAGCGATCCACAGAAGTACCATATCCAATTTCCTTTTTACCTTCTTCTAATCCTTTGAAAATTCCATCTGCGAAGGCATCTAATGGTTCTCCATGCGAATGTAACCCCGTTCCACCTAAAGCTGTATTACTGCCGGAGGAGCAACTTCAATTACTTCTACAGACGTATCAGAAAGTTGATGTCTTAGACTCATCGTAAATGAATGAAGCGCTGCTTTCGTAGCTGAATAAATCGGAGCAATTGGAAACGGTGTAAAAGCTAACCCGGATGTGACGTTAATGATAATCGCCTCTTTTTTTGTTGCAAAAAATGGAGCGAAAAGCATAGAGAGTTGGAATGGTGCTTCAATATTGGCTGTGATTTCTTTACTGAAATAACTCCAATTGTTCTTCGCATCCGCTTTTAACACATTAAAACGTTGTTGAATCCCTGCGTTGTTAACTAACACATTCACTTCTGGATAGTTCGTTGTTACCCAATCAAACAATGCTACACGCTCGGATTCAATAGCCAAATCACTTACACGAGTAATAAGGCTAGGAAATTTTTCTTTCGCATTTTGATCTTATGAAAATAACCGCCTACCAGCTTCATCACGCTCGATTAATGGTAATAATCCTTTTTTTTCATAATAACGTAACGTTGATTCTGGAATATTGAATTTGGCTGCAGCTTCGCTTATTGAACAATATTTCATCTGGAGACCTCCAAATTTTATCTTTCTTTGTCGACAGGACTATCATACGACTTAAACCAAGGTTTAAGTCAACAAAATAACCAAAAAATATTTTAGTCTGTCCCATGTCCAGATTAGCCAAATATTTGAGAAAACAGAAAGTTGGTCAAGGGTTACATTCCACCGAGCAAGCGAAAAGTACAAAACCTGCCCCAATAAACAGGATATTTGCCTGTATTGCCGAATTGGTGAATACATAATGATTCACCACGGAGGAACTTATGAAAAAATGGATCGCTCTCCTCCTTCTCGCCGTCCTTTGCTTCCTCAATTACTTTCAATACGATACGCTCGAACAGGATCCGTATCTGATCACCGACTACGGCAGGCTTCGTCCAGTAAAAGTAACGGGAGTTGCTAAAGGGCGTGAGGAGGATCAGTTGCGGGGCATTTTGCAGGAGGCTCGGGATAAGCACCTTACTATCTCAATAGCCGGGCAGCGGCATAGTCAGGGTGGCCATACGTATTACAAAGACAGCATCGTTGTAGATATGACTTCGTATAACCGCGTGCTGGACTTCGATCAGCAGAAAAAAAAGATCCGTATTCAAGCCGGCGCAACTTGGAAAGACGTGCAGGATTACGTCAACCCGTACGGTTTGGCGGTGAAGACGATGCAGTCGCAGAACATTTTTACGATAGGCGGTTCGCTTAGCGTCAATGCTCATGGAAGGGACATCCGCAACGGTTCACTCATCAAAAGCGTCGAATCGTTCCGTCTACTTACGGCAGATGACCGAATACTCAACGTCAGCCGCCATGAAAATGCCGATCTATTCGGGTTCGTCATCGGCGGTTATGGATTGTTCGGGATTATTCTTGACGTAACGCTTACACTGACCGACAACGAAATGTATAAGCTCGCGGTCGACAATTTGGACGTAGCTTCGTACAGTCGATATTTTGCTGAGCATGTGAAGACGAACCCCGATATTCATTTGCACATTGCTCGGATTTCGGTAGCGCCAGAACATTTTTTAACCGAAATGTATGCGATTAATTATGTTCTAGACCGTTCCGTCCCTTTGAAGGGCTACGACCAGTTGAAAACTCAGGAAGAGGGCGTAATTCTATCCAAGTTGTTGTTTAATCTGAACCGCACGTTCGGCTGGGGTAAAAATGTGCTGTGGAATCTACAGAAGCCATATTTCACCAAGCAGCAAGGTACATGGATAACGAGGAACAACGCGATGCGCTCGGAGTCGGAGTTTATGGAGTACCGGCAGGCAGGGAGCAATGACGTGTTGCAGGAATATTTTTTGCCGGTTCAGGAGTTTGCGGGGTTTGTGGACGATTTGAGGGCAGTACTGCAGGTAGAAAATTTAAATCTACTCAATATTACGGTACGCTATGTTAATCACGATGAGGAAGCGACACTCTCTTATGCTACCGACGATATGTTTGCGCTTGTTTGTTTATTCAATGTCCCATTGTCAAAGGAAGGTCAGGATAAAGTTCGGACAGGAATTCAGGCCGTTCTAGATCGGGTCATTCAACACAATGGAACATACTATTTGCCGTATATCGCATATCCGCGGCTTGATCAGTTTCGGGCAGCATACCCGAGGTATGCAGATTTTTTTCGAAAAAAGGAGCAATACGATCCGAATCATTTGTTTGTGAACTATTTTTATATGGACTACAAAGGGGAGTAGCCTGACATGAATTTAAGATGGTTCATTCGCTCGCAAAGCATCGTTACGCTGGCGGCGGGTATGATTTATCCTTATTACTTGCTGTTCCTTAAAAACCTTGGTAACAGTTTCACGAAGTACGGGCTAGCGTTTGCGGTTTTCACGATCAGCTCTGCCGCTGTGTCACAGTGGTTGGCACCGCGACTTGATAGCCACGGAATTAGAATCCTGACATGGAGCTCACTCGGCATGATGCTGGCAATGCTTGTGTTCCCGTGGGTGGAGAGCTACGCATGGGTGCTGGCGTTACAATTGCTGATGGGCGTTTGCAACGCGATGCAAAAAATGAGCGAACGTCTACTAATCGCCGATCATACCAAGTGGGGCGAGCGCGGGGCTGTAATTGGGGCATATCATTTTTGGACGTCTGTGGCGTCGGGTTTTGCTGTCATCATAGGAGGCTATGTAATCGACTGGTTGACGATCAATGCGCTGTTCTATGCTAGCGCTTTGCTATATGCGACAAGTGCGTGGGTTACATGGCGAGCTGGTAATATGTTCAATGCCTAGTCCCTTCCAGCCTCCCCCTTGATGAAAAGAAGTAGGAAGCCAGTTTGTTTGCCTTTTCCTTTTGCAAATTCATTGACGATCAGCAATCCCCCAGGAATCACTTATTAATAGTAATAATAACTATTAACACTATAATTGGATTTGGATTAGCTTGTCAAATAGGTGAGTAAGGCTTAATGCAAGTTATGTAAAAAAACGTTTTCGTCAAGAACAAATGTTTGGTATTCTTTTATATAGAATATTATGAGCATAGGAGATTAGAATTGATGGATAAGAAAAATAGTAATTTATCAGAAGCATGCCCTAATGATCAAAATTCCTGGGTTTCCTCAGAAATAATTCATATTGACCTGCTTGCTACCAAGAATCTCGTCTATAACGTGTGCGGGTTTGATTGCTCTCAACCACTTTTAGAAGCTCAAAATGCTGAATATGGGGCCTATTTATTTCATTTAAATTCTCTCTCCATTAGATTTCGTGTTGCTAAAATCACTCCTACAAAGGTAGGGCAATTTGTGACACTATGGCATAGAATTGGGGATGGATCGATCCAACCGTATGACGTATTGGATCCAGTCGATTTCTTCGTAATTAGTACTCGCAAAGGGAATAACTTTGGCCAATTTGTATTTCCAAAGCATGTTCTATTCAATCAAAATATAGTATCAAATCAAGGTGAAGGCGGTAAACGTGCAATACGAGTTTATCCACCTTGGGACAAGACAATAAGTCACCAGGCTCAAAAAACTCAGAAATGGCAGTTGGACTATTTCTTAGAAACACCTATAAATGAACCAATAAACTGTGATCGTGCTCGTTTGCTTTACGGCCTCGAAACATAACGAAGAACGAGAGCATAATTACAAAAACAAATTGCCAGCATAATCGGCATCCTGTTGATAGTTCCAAGACCCCAACCACGCCACCCCCGTCGCTCGCAGCCACATATAGAGGGAGATCCTCCATCAAAATTGATTCCTGCATAGAGGGAAATGCGTCTAACTGGAAAACCTCCATCTAAATCGGCGATTGGTTGAAAAATTGACTGAATTCGATTGAATTAGTGGGAGCTTATCCAGCTATAGGGATTGCAAAGCGATCAAACAGAGCAATTAGCAGGATGTTTTCCCTTTAGTCGAAGTAATCTAGCACACCAGGAGCCAATTCATACCTAACTACCCTTTCTCTGTTGCCGCGAAAAGAAGGAAGCAGCAGGCCTTTTGTACATAACTTTTTCAGTATAAGAACCGCAGTTTTGTGATCGATCTCAAAATGAAGCTCCACATCCTTTGGTCGGAGCGGCTGAGCCTGCTGGGTCGCGAGTCGGATAATTTCTTTCTCGGCAAGAAGCGCGCGCGAGACTGGTGTCTGGCTGGGAAGATACCTGCTCAGCACCATGCGCAGCAAAGTGATACATAGATCTGGGCGCTGTTCGACGTCGTCGTAAGCGAAGGAAATGACGTGAAATCCCATAGAGTGAAGGAACGTTTCACGGTTCAGCTCGTTACAGTATTTGTGTCTGTCCATCTCTCGTACGTGCGTGGTAAATCCTTTGATTTCAAATATTAGTTTAACGTATCCCGGCAGCCAGGCAAAATCGGCAAAGTAAGATCTCCCCCGCCAATCGAGTACTTCGTATTCCGGATGAAGGTCTTTCAAACTTCCACGTAGCGGCCACCAGACATTGCTTAGAAACAGCAGTTCACCGTGCCGATGGCCCCTCTCCAGCCGGCCTCGACGCTCCCCCGTCCTGCTTTCAAGATGAAGACGGATAAATGCGGTATGCTCTTCATCAAAAGGCAATCTCTCACCTCCCTCTAAAAATAGAAAACGTCCCGTTTCCACTCATCGGAATGGAACGGGACGTTCTTCGTCACTTGCCTATGATTATACGGTAAATGCATGAGCATGACCAGTGCCTGCCGCCGGAGGCTGCGGTCTCGGCCATTGTCTTTGCGCATCCCGAAGCACGTTACTTTTAACATCGAGAAGGTGTAAGATTCGTACTTAAGTATTTATATATTGAAAAGGGGGCGAGTAGCGGTTTTATTCTTGTTTGCTACCTTTATTTTTATCGTGTCCGTTGCCGTTCCCTTTTTCGCCACCTTTGTGTGGGCTATCGTTCTTTTTCTCTTTTGCTTTATCAGATTTATTCATATGCTGGTTGTCTTCATCCTTCTTCGTTTGATCTGATTTTGTTACTAAGCTTTCCTGTTTCTCTTGGTCCGAGATAGGCTCATTTGATACTGGTGTTGGAAATGGAGATGGAACCAGCGAAGCAACCGGGGGCTGCTCTTCCTTAGCTGTTACGTTCTCATTCATCTGCCCCAGCTTCTCTTTTTTCTCGATTTTGGACAGTTTTTTATCCAGATGAGCAAACGCCTTTTCTATATTTTTCATTAAAGCCAGTTGAGCGTTCGGATTTCCCACTTTTTCCAATGCGGAGGACAGGGCTACAATATTGTGTTGTAAATCGGCCTTTACCTTCAATACCTGCTCCGGATTTTTCACTTCTTTTACAGGATTGATCACATCTTCGGCTTCCGTTTGCTCGGGATCTGCTGTTTGCTCACTGCCCTGCTTCGCTGCGGCTGTTGTTGCAGTTTCTTTTTGTGTTGAATCCTCATCTTTAGCAGCCGCTTGTGCAATAGTCTCTACTTGTGTAGTCTTTACGGTTATCGATATTCCAGAAGCCTGATCTGTTTTTTGAACAGCACTTTGCTGAGTTTCCAGCGACTTCTGGAGAGATAGATTCGCCTCTTCCGTTTTTCCTTGAGCTAATAAGACGTTTGCTTCCACAAGTCGCTCTTGGGCAAATGCGGTAAGTAGTCGCGCCTCTTTCACGTCATTGACAGTTAGGGCCAATCGAATGTTTTCGTACATTATTTTTACAAAGTAGAATAAGTCTCCTGGCAAAAGATCTGGAGTCTCTGTTTTGGATTCGTTCGAAGTCGTGCCTGCTTGCGAGGAGGAAGTCGTATTCTGGGTGACGCTCACGGATGCGGGGTTGGACGACGGTGTTGTTGTTGTTGTTGTTGTAATCTCCGAAGCTAAAACGCTACCGGTACCCACGCTAAAAACGAGTAAGCTGATCATGAAGCTTTTGGCAAGAAGGTAGGACCGTTTGGGTTCTTTTGTTAACTTTACTATCATGATTATGACCACCTTATTAAAGTATTCTAGCTGCAGCTGATACTAAGTTATACGAGACCCAAGCGTATTTTCTGGGGGCAGGTAGGATTACGAACGTGGGATCAACGTATTTCGCAAAAGCTCAATGAACACTTTTTGTTGGTGTACAATATAGCTTTGACGTAGATAATATGTTCGATGAAGCTCGTTACGCTCTTGTACAATAACCAGAATCATGATAATTTTATAAGTTCTAAGCAGAGAATATTGAATTTAATATCCCGGCCCCTTTGATATGATGATGACAAGAACTACAACAACAGATAAATGAAAGGGGCATTCACATTTTGAAAAAGCTAAGCCAAACAGTAGTAAGCGCTCTCGTAGTCGGTGGTTTATTGGCGGGATGTTCAACGCAAAGTGATGGTGGAAATACGTCGTCAACAGTACCCAAACAAACGGATAATGCTGTTAAAAAAGAAGAGAAAGTAAAGCTGACGTTCTGGAGAAACTCAGGGAATGATACGGAGAATACAGCCTATGACAAGCTCGTTGCTTCCTTCATGCAAAAGTATCCGAACATTTCTGTCGAAATGACACCGATTCCATATTCAGATTATGACACGAAACTACGAGTATCCATCGCATCGGGCAGCCCGCCGGATATTATGGCGTTAGATGCTCCTACGGTCGGTTCGTACGCAAATGCCGGTGCTCTGAAGCCGTTGACCACATACTTCAAGACGGACGGGAATATCGATGATGTTCCTAAATCAACACTTGCGACCTACACGTATCAAAATGAAATTTATATGGCGCCATTAACGGAATCATCGATTGCCATGTTCTATAACAAAAAGATGTTTCAAGCGAAGGGTATTCCGCTTCCTTCCAAAAATCCGGATGAGCCGTGGACATGGGATCAGGTGCTCGATGCTGCAAAGAAAATCAATGATCCAGCCAATGGCATCTTTGGTATAGATCCTGCACAGGGCTTCGGGAACGCGGGTGGTACGGCTTACTTCAAGTATCCGATCATCTGGCAGCTTGGCGGGGAGATTATGAGTCCTGATGGTAAAACGTCGAAAGGTTTTTTGGATTCACCGCAAACGAAGAAAGCCGTTCAATTCTTCTCGGATCTGTATAACAAAGATAAAGTATCTGCTCTGGAGTATCCGCCGGATCCATTCCCGAACGGTAAATTGGGCATTACGATTGATGGCTCCTGGTCTCTGGCGAATCTGAAAGAGAAGTTCCCGAATTTCAAGCTGGGCGAAGACTATGACATTGCTCCTCTGCCTAAGGGGACTGCACAAGCGGTAGCGAATGGCAGTTGGGCGCTGGGCATTTCATCGAAGAGCAAGCATCCGGATGAAGCTTGGAAGTTCGTCAACTGGGTGACTGGTGAGGAAGGACAAAAGACGTATGCCGGAATGACCAAAGATATTCCATCCCGTTACTCTTCAGCGAAGACTTTCCCGGAATTGAACGAGTATCCGAAGAACATCTTCGTCATTCAAAATCAGAAGTACGGCAGACCGCGTCCGATTACGCCAATCTTCCCGCAAATGTCCGATGCTGTGAATAAAATGTTTGAAGATGTCACCATCGGCAAACGGAATATTGATGCATCCATTGCAGAAGCGATTACGACAATCGATAAGGCTTATGCGGATGTGCAGGCGCAGCAGAAAAAGTAGGGTTGTGAAGATCATAGAGACGAATCATTTCGATGATCGTCTCTTTGTCGTTGTTTCCTAAGAAGGTTGACGTGTATGATAAATAGATGGTGTGATGACTGGATAAGAAACGGGGGATTTCATGTTTTTTTCATTGAGGAGCCGTCTAATGGCTGTTTTCTCTATTTTGCTAATCCTCCCTTTTGCCGCACTCGCTTATATTCTTAGTGAGGAAGCGACGAAAACGATTAAAGCGTCGATTGAATCTTCAACCGCTCAAACGATTGAACAGTTTGCTTCGCATGTTGTAACTTTACTTACTCAGGTTGAAGACACAGGCAATCAGGTCGTGAGCAGCCGAACGACGCAGGAATGGCTTACCGTTCATTTGAATCCGGATAATACGATACAGGAGCGTGTTCTTACGAAGCAGAGATTGCGGGAGTATTTTTCTTCGTATGCAGTTAACAACTCTAACGGCATATCAATTAGTGCTTTTGCCGAGGATGCCGGAGGATTGTGGACGCAAGATAGAACCTATAAAAATAGCGAGTGGTTTATGGCATTTATGACAGCAAACAAGCGCTGGACGACAGCGCATAAAGATATCGACCAATCGGACGAATTCATGAGAGCAAGATCGATTAATAGCTTTCTTTTTCCACTGGTGCAGCTGCAATCGTTAAAGAATGTCGGGTTCATTAAAGTCAATTACCCCACAACCTTGCTTCGAAATGCGATTGAGAAGATTCGGGTCGGGAAGACTGGGAAAGTGATTTTGCTAACGAGTGAAGGCAATAGTGTGCTGGATCAAAATATTGCAGAGCATCGGGACATTCTAAGTAGTGGTCTTAAGCAAATCGATAAACGATTCGAGGAGGAGATTAGCGGGATTTTCCCTATTGAGGAGAAAGGGAGTACGAATCTGCTTTTTTTCCGCAAATTGCCGGCTCAAAATTGGACCATTGTAGGCACCGTTCCCGAAGGAGAATTGTATGAGAAGATCACTCATATCAGGCAAACGATGCTTTTGGTTACCGCTCTTTTGCTTATACTCGCCATACTCACGGCCTTTTGGTTGTCCGCAGGCATTACCAAGCCGCTTAGTGTGATGGGCAAAGCGATGAAGCATGTGCAGCGCGGCGAATTTAATCAGGCTCTGCATGTGATGCCGAAAGTCCGGGAAGGACATAGTGAAGTAGGCTATGTGACGGGGGTTTTCGAGCAAATGACGCACAGGTTAAGATATTTGATCGAAACCGAATTCGAAACGAATTTACGTAGAAAGAATGCCGAATATAAGGCGCTGCTTCTGCAAATTAACCCGCATTTCTATAATAATACGCTTGAAATCATTAGCGGTCTGGCGGCTATGAGGCGGGAAGACCTAGTGATGGACGCCACCGAGGCATTAGGTAAAATGATGAGGTATTCTCTGAACTTGAACAGCGATTTGGTCCGAGTGGCAGAGGAAATGAACTATATTCGGGATTATCTGTTCATTCTTCATTTAAGACATGAAGATCGATTACAAGTCGTAATAGAGGATGATCCCGCGGCAGATGATGTCATGATTGCCAAGTTCATTATTCAGCCCCTGGTGGAAAATGCAGTGAAGTATAGTCTAGAGAAGGCAGGCGTCGCACAGGTTACATTGCGGACTCTGGTACAAGATGAAAGACTGCTGATCTCCGTCAAAGATAACGGAATTGGCATGTCCCCCGAGTTGGTACAAGATTTATTGGCAGAGATAAAGACAGGGGATTCTGTTGCCATTCTTAGCAGCGAGGGGCAAAGTATCGGACTTCGCAATGTTTTATCACGATGTCGGTTGAATTATGGGGAGCAATTTCACTTAGGCTTACAATCCAGGTTGGGCGAAGGGACGGAATTGACCTTGTACCTTCCTCTGTTAAGGAGCTGACAACATAGATGTACAGAATTATGCTGATTGATGACGAAGTCGGTGTACGTAACAGTATTAAAGCCAAAATCGATTGGAAATCCGCCGGATTTGAAATTGAATTAGAAGCAGCTAATGGTCTGGAGGCCATGCAGCTTCTTAGTGAGCAGCCGCTGCCCGATGTTGTGATTACGGATGTCCGAATGCCGCAAATGGACGGTATAGCGTTCATCAAAGCTAGTAAGGAGAAGTTCCCCCATCTTCGTATCATCGTGCTTTCGGGTTACTCCGATTTTGAATATATGAAGGCGGCCATCCAATTGGGTGTGAAAGATTATTTGTTAAAGCCTGTAGTACGCAGCGAATTAACGGCACTCCTTGCCAAACTGTCCGGAGAATTGGAAGATGACCGGAATCGAATACGCGAACAAGACCAAGAGGAAATGAAGAATCACCAACAGCTTCAACTGATGCAGGAGCAATTAATTTGGCAGCTGGTGAAGGATGAATGGTTTAGTGTACCAACCGTGAAAGAACGGATGCAGCAATTACAGCTGTCTTCTTTGACCATAGATGATGTACATGCGCAGTTTGTGACGGTTGAGATGAGAATTCCGCAAGGACGGTTGGACGATTGGAATGAGCGGAAAGACTTACTCTACCTGGCATTCCAGATGATTTGCCGGGAGTCTGCTGAAAATTGGGAGCAGGTGTATCCCTTTTATCCCATTACTCATCCTGCCATGATGCATTTTCTGATCCTTATTCAAGATCCTATGCAGCATGGTCGTTTCATGGATGACTTCGTGCGCAAGCTCAAGCGGAATATCAAAAGCTATCTGAGAGTTGAGAGTGTAGTCGGCATAGGCGAGTCCATCAACGGGCTGAGGCAGTTGAAGGATGGTTATGCATCAAGCATGCTGGCATGGAGTCAAGGCACGATCCAATCAGACAAGGCTGAGCCGAACCGAAATATGCTGGCATTGACACACGCGTTTTCGCCGGAAGTAGAGAGAAAGCTGATGCAAACCATTGAAAATCTGGATATGCCTGCATTTACTAAGCAGCTGCATACCATATTCTCCGCTGATCGAGACACACCGATGTTTGTATTCACCTTTTTGACACTTAGGATTATTTTGTTGTTTAATGCAATAGCCAAGAAGTTCGAACTTGGTGGCGCATCGTTGCAAAGCTATCTATGGAACTGTCAGATGACGGTGAGAGACTATTCCTCAAGGGAGCAAGTGTTGGAGCAGCTTCATGAAATGGCTCAATTGGTGATGAATGAAGTGAGGAAAACGAGGTTCTCCAGCGGCCAGCAGATGATCGAAGCGATTCGCAATTATGTGGATGAGAACTTCTCCTATGAGCTCACGCTGGCTTCTCTTGCGGAAATGTTTCATCTTAACGAGACCTACTTGTCCGGGTTGTTTAAGACGAGTGTGGGAGTTACTTTTAGTGATTATGTCACGAAATTGCGTCTAAGTAAGGCTACGGTGCTGCTGGAAGAAAATGAACTGAAGCTAACGGATATTGCTACGCTGGTTGGTTACTCCAGTTCGAGTTACTTCAGCACCGCTTTTAAGAAGTATTATGGCAAAGGTCCAAAGGAGTATCGGGAAGAACTACTAAGAAAAAAAGTATAGTTAATACAAAATCATAGGCTATCCTAAGTCCCTGCATTTGCAGAGGGCTTATTTTTTTGCAAATAAAATTGAAAGGCAACTCCCGATGATTTTGAAATCTTTCTTCGTACGGACTCGGTACAATAACCATACAGAAAATGATGGCGACATGACGCAAGGAGGAAGTATGCGGAAGAAATTAGGGTTATGGGCAGTTGGTACTGCCGCGGTCGTACTTCTAGGATTGGGGGTGGCGGTTCTGGTTAAAGAGGATGGCAGATCGTCGGATTCAGCAGAAAACTCAGCTTTTACGTATGCGAGTGATCCGAATTATTATACAGAAAAGTTCCGTCCACAGTATCACTTATCACCGGAATCCGGGAATATGAGCGATCCGAATGGGATGGTCTATTTCGAAGGTGAGTATCACCAATTTTACCAAAGCAAGGGCCAATGGGGACATGCGGTTAGTAAGGATCTCATCCACTGGGATCATCTCCCGGTAGCTCTGGCTCGGGATTCCTTGGGAGAGATTTGGTCTGGGAGCGCTGTGGTGGATAGCAAGGACACGAGCGGATTTTTTGGCGGCAAAGCGGGCTTGGTCGCGATTTTTACCCATTTCAAAGGCGGTGTTCAGTCGCAAAGCATTGCCTACAGCGCGGATAAAGGCCGGACATGGACCAAATATGAAGGAAACCCGGTGATTCCGAATCAGGGCTTGAAGGATTTTCGAGATCCGAAGGTCATCTGGCATGCGCCTACCCATTCTTGGGTGATGGTTGTGTCTGTCGATAACCATGTTCGTTTCTATGCATCGCCTGACCTTAAATCGTGGAAAATGACCAGTGAATTCGGGAGCGATCAAGGCTCGCACGCGGCCGTATGGGAATGTCCGGACTTGTTCGAGCTGCCGGTGGAGGGCTCAAAAGCGAAGAAGTGGGTTCTAGCGGTAAGTATCGGCAGTAACAACACGACGAAAGGGTCCACAGCGCAATACTTCATCGGTACGTTCGATGGCCTAACGTTCAAGAATGATAATAAGCCATCGGACGTGCTATGGACGGATTACGGTAAAGATTTCTATGCGGCTGTGTCCTACTCAGATATCCCGGCCAAAGATGGACGCCGCATCTGGCTGGGCTGGATGTCGAATTGGCGTTATGCGTTCGCGATGCCGACGAGCAGCTGGAGGGGGAACATGTCCATCCCACGCGAGCTTAGGCTGAGGAATATCCCTGATCAAGGTTTGCGGCTGATTCAGGAGCCGATTAAGGAACTTCAGACTTTGCGCGGTAAGGAAGTGATTGTGTCCAAGCAGGCGTTATCAGCAGGAAATAATCCGTTCGACGTCATCAAAGGAACATCTTATGAGATGGTTACCGAACTATCTGTTCAGCCGAATGCGAAATTGGCGTTCAAGCTAAGAAAAGGAAGCAACCAAGAAACGGGCGTCAGCTATGATGCCAAGACGGAGCAGTTGACGGTAGATCGAACACATTCCGGCATCACATCGTTCGAGAAGGGCTTCGCTGAGAAAGTTTCGGCGCCGCTGAAGCTGAAGGAAGGCAAGCTCAAGCTCCGATTTTTCGTAGATGAATCTAGTCTTGAGGTATTTGGGCACGATGGCGAGGCTGTCGTCTCTAGCCTGATATTCCCGGACCCGACGAGTAACCGGTTGGAGTTAACTGCTTTGGAAGGCAGCGTCACGCTGGAGAGTGCTCATTTTTATCCGATACAAACGATATGGCGTGATGAGGATGTGAATGCCGTGAAGCCGCAGCGGATTGTGCTAAGTAAGAGCACGCTCGATGTGCCTGTGAATGGCAGTCAGCTGGTCGAAGCTTCGGTCATTCCTTTAAGCGCTCCGCAGCTGTTGAAATGGCAGTCTAACAGCGATGCGGTAGCTACAGTTTCAGCTGTTGACGGAGGAGCTATGGTGAAGGGCGTTCAGGCCGGACAGGCGGAGATCAAAGCGATTAGTCCAGATGGCGGTGTGGTTTCGAGCTTCAAGGTTTTTGTTTACGATACAAATTGATAGAAGTGGAATGGAGAGATGAACCATGGATACTGCGATACAAACAGTGATAGAAACCCAAAAAAAATCGCAAAGCTTCCGAAGGCATGAGCAAGCTACTGCATTCTGGTTTATTTTCCCGGCGATAGCCTTATTGCTTGTCTTCGTGTTCTACCCAATGCTGCAAGCATTCATCATTAGCTTTAAAAACTATTCACTTGTAGGCGCAGGCGATGTATTTGTCGGAATGGATAATTATGTTCATTTGATGAAGGATCGCGCTTTCTTTAACAGTCTGAAGCATTCGTTTTATTTTGCTATTATCGTGATTCCGATTCAAACAAGTATCGCTCTGGGGCTAGCGTTATTGATCCAGAAGAAAACAGTGGCGGCAAGTCTGTTCCGAACGCTTTATTTTATCCCGGTTATTATTTCGACAGCGGTGGCTGCAACGGTCTTTAAGCTGATTTACAACAAAGAGTTTGGGCTCTTGAACAGTGTTCTCAAGGCTCTACACCTGCCGGTTACGAGCTTTCTATCTGATCCTGACACGGCGATGAATGGCATTATTGTGCTCGGAATCTGGAAAGGCGCCGGATTTTTCATGATCATCTTCCTCGCAGGTCTGAACAATATTTCTCCAGATCTGTACGAAGCTGCTAGAGTGGATGGTGCATCTAGGATCCAGCAATTTTTCAAGATTACGCTTCCGTTGTTGAATCGGACCATGGCCTTCGTGGTCATTATGACGACGATAGATGCTATCAAGCTGTCAGGGCTGGTTTTCGTTTTGACGAATGGAGGACCTAACAGCTCGACGGAAACGGTTGTTTTCTATATTTATAAGCAGGCTTTTACGCAAATGAGAATGGGGTATGCGACAGCGGCGGCTTTTGTGCTCTTTGCGATCGTGCTAGCCATTTCACTTATCCAAATGAAGCTGTTTAACAAAGATGCTGATTAAAGAGGAGAGACTTTGAGCTCCGCTCAAAGATCCCAAAGAGGAGAGACTTTGAGCTCCGCTCAAAGATCCCTGTATTACCCCACAAAGTGAAGCTAAGCTCTGAAGTATATGCCGATTACTTTGCGGGGGCCCCAAATAAATATTAGGAGGGAATCGCTGTGAAGAGGATAAACAACATCGTAAGAATGATCATCATGATTGTGATCGCTCTGATTTCTGTCGCTCCGATCCTATGGATGGTCGCCGGCTCATTTCGTCCGTACCAGGAGCTTTTTAAATATACGTCACTGAATATTCATCTGCTGATCCCTGTGGAATGGACGGGACGTAATTTTCATAATGTCATTTTCAATGCGCGCAATCCGTTTCTTCGTTATATCTGGAATACCTTGTTCGTGGCTTCGATCGTAACCGCGCTTGTGCTTATCATTAATTCGATGGCAGCTTTTGCTTTTGCTAAACTCAGATTTCGCTTTAAAACAGTGGTATTCGCCTTATTTATGTCCGCGATGATTATACCGGGTGAAGTTACGCTCGTGCCAAACTACTTGCTCATGCATGATCTGGGCTGGCTTAATTCTTATAAAGCGCTGATCGTACCTTCGATGTTGTCCGTGTTCGGCATTTTTATGCTGCGGCAATTTTTTGCAGAGGTTCCGAATGAAATGATGGAAGCGGCACGTATAGATGGAGCTAGCCTGCCGCGCACTTTCGTATCCATCGTGCTTCCGGCAGCCGTTCCCGCATTAATTACACTCGGCCTAATGACATTCCTAGGCAATTGGGATTCCTATCTCTGGCCGCTCATTGTCATCAATGATCAGAAGATGCAAATGATTCAAGTGGGTATTTCCACGTTTTCCTCTAACGAGGGGACGGATTGGTCCAAAGTATTAGCGGCGAACACGTTGTCGACAGTGCCGATTCTGCTGCTGTTCTTGTTCTTGCAGCGTTACTATATCCAGGGTATCACGATGTCAGGTATTAAAGGTTGATCCCAGAGTTTGCATAATGAGGAGAAAGGAAGCTTAAGATGAACTATGATGCAGTTGCGCTAGGGGAGTACTTAATTGATTTTACACCTCAAGGTTTATCAGACGCCGGACAGCCTTTATTTGAGCGAAATCCGGGAGGAGCTCCCGTGAACGTTGTGGCCGCTATGGCTAAGCTCGGCCTAAAGACCGGGTTCATTGGGAAGGTGGGAAACGACCCCTTTGGTAGGTATTTGCGGCAAGCCTTGCTGCAGCAGGGTGTGTCAGATAGCGGGCTTATAGCGTCTGACGAGGCCCATACGACAATGGCCTTCATTCATTTGAATTCGCAAGGCGAGAGATCCTTTCATTTCTCACGAAAGCCTGGTGCTGACCAGCTGCTGAAAGAGGATGAGGTGAATCATGCTATGTTGGAGGGAACGCGGATTTTTCACTTTGGATCCATCTCGATGACGGCGGAGCCTTCCTACTCAGCTACGATTAAGTCCGCGCAGAAAGCCAAGGTGAAAGGTGCGCTTATTTCTTATGATCCCAACTGGCGTCCTTCTTTGTGGGAGGACGAACAGCATGCTAGGGAGGCTATTCATGCAGGCTTGAGATTGGCTGACCTCGTGAAAGTATCCGAAGAAGAGATCATCTTCCTGACAGGTCAGGGGGACATAGAAATTGCGTCCAAACAGTTGATGGATCTGTATTCAATTAGGCTGCTATTAGTAACAGCGGGATCTATAGGCTCATTTTATCGAATGAACGACTGGTGGGGGAAGGTTGATAGCTATTCTGTTCATACGGTTGATACAACGGGTGCAGGGGATGGCTTTCTTGGAGCCTTTCTACATGAAGTGTTAAAGCTTGGAAAACCTTTACACGCTTGGAGCGAAGATGAACTATGCAGCGCTTTGAGATTTGCGAATGCAGCGGGTGCTTTAGCGACGATTCGAAAAGGTGCCATTCCTTCACTTGGTACAATTGAAGAAATTGATGCATTAATGCTAGCAGAAAATGTGTTATAGAAGTTTAGGAGTGAGGGTGAGATAGGATGAGTCATCAAGAGGACAAGGAACGGAACAGGGGTCACGAAGAACGAGTCGATCTAGCCAATAAGGCGTTGGAGCAAGCTTCAGCATCAGTGGCAGAGGGGAACTACAGGCTTCGCTATCATTTAATGCCTCCAGCGGGATGGATGAATGATCCGAATGGCCTGATTTATTTTAATCATGAATATCATGTGTTTTATCAGCACTATCCCTATGAGCCCAAATGGGGACCGATGCACTGGGGGCATGCCAAAAGTAAAGACTTGGTGAACTGGGAGCATCTGCCTGTAGCGTTGGCGCCATCGGAGAATTACGATGCGGGAGAAAGTGGAGGTCATGGCTGCTGGTCGGGCAGTGCTGTGGACGATAACGGTGTGCTGACGTTGATCTACACGGGACATGTCGATGGACGCACACCCACTGAGGTTCAGTGCATTGCGACAAGCATAGATGGGGTTACTTTCAACAAAGCAGCGTATAACCCAGTTATTGCTGGCGCGCCAGAAGAAGGTGGCTTCGGATTTCGGGATCCGAAGGTTTGGCAGCATGATGGAATATGGTACATGGTTATTGGATACGGGAAAGACGGCTTGGGCAAAGCGCTGCTGTATAAGTCTTCTGATCTGAGGGATTGGAGCTATATCGGGGTCGCAGCTGAAAGCGATGGCACGATGGGGGATATGTGGGAATGCCCAGATTTGTTTCCGCTAGGGAACGGAGATGACCACGTGCTGGTGATTTCCCCTATGAATATGGGAACGACCAGGACGATGTATCTAACCGGCAGGCTTAGCTATGAGACCGGGATATTCGACTACCGTTACGCGGAGCGGCTAGACTATGGCTTTGATTTCTATGCTCCGCAAACGTTCGTGGACGGACAGGGAAGGCGTATTCTCATTGGCTGGATGAATATTTGGGGTGCTCGAATGCCGGAGCAGGAGCATGGCTGGATGGGGGCTTTTACCCTGCCTCGCGAGCTGAGACTTTCTGATGACGACGGAACACTGCGGATACTGCCTGTGGAGGAATTGAGGGACATGCGCGGGACTCATCACCATGTCAGCAATCTGTCCATCTGTGCGGATACCGAAGTACCATTGCCAGAAATTCATGGTGATGCGCTTGAACTTATCGCCATTTTTAACACGAATCAATCAGCTGACGATGCTGAGTTCGGTTTGCTGCTTCGCTGTTCAGAGGATGGTTCCGAGTACACGGAAGTGAGCTTTTCGGCAGCTGACCGTAAGCTTAGAGTGGATCGTAATCACTCCGGTACAGGCGAAGCGGGTGTGAGTGAAGTGGATCTTGCTCCATTGGATGATGGCTGCATTAAGCTGCAAATATTCATTGACCGTTCTTCTGTTGAGCTATTTGCTAATAACGGGCTGAAAACCGTAACGAACCGCATTTACCCGAAACCTGACAGTCTGGGATTCAAGCTGTTTGCCAGGAATGGAGAAGTATTTCTGGAAAGCTTGGACGCATGGAAGTTAACACAGGAAGGGGAAGCGGGTCATCGATTGTAAGATTAGTGCGTTACAAGCACGGCGTCATTAGCAGAACGACTAATGTGAATACTGCTTGCGGAAACGCAGAGGTGAGATGCCGGCATACTGTTTGAAGCAGTTGGAGAAGTATGGGGCGTATTGGAAACCGACACGATCGGCGATTTGCCCGATCGCCCAATCCGTTTTGATCAGCAGCAGCTTTGCTTGCTCCAGTCGATACTCGTGCAGATATTCCATCGGTGTACAGTGGTAGATCTCTTTCATGCACCTAACAATATAGTTCGGGTGATAATGAAGAGCCTCCGCAAGTGATTCATTCGTTACGTCAGCCTGAAAGTGCTGCCGAAGGTAAGCTTCTGCTTTCTCTGCAAGCTTTAAGGCAGGGGAAGAGTCGCTTCCACGATACCCTTCCTCTAGTAGACGCAGCAGCTCCATGAACAGCTGCTGCTCGTTCCAAAAGGTCGCCGAGCGATGTTGGTCTGACGATGCAAGCATTTTGCGAAGGTGGCACACGGCAAGGGGAAACTCCGGCGGCGAGGCATATTGCCGAATCCGAATTGTATAGGGGTTTGCCCATACATGCTGGACCGGGTAGGCTGGGTTTGCAGCATTGTCCGCCGCCTGGAGCCAACTCCCTTTAAAGTCGAAGTGATTCCAATAGAAAAGGGTCTCCGTCTCGCAGGGCTTCACCGCGTAGTGATAACGGTCGGGCAATAGTAATAGTGTCTGTCCTTCCGTAACTTCCCACTGCATATCCTCTTCTCCGATGTATAACGTCCCTTTGACAACCCAAAGCAGATCGAAGATGCCGATATTCCGCCGGCTCGGGTGCTGCTCCCCCGGATTTAAGGTCGATAACCCGGTCGTAATGTAATAAGGCACTGGTGGCAGCTCCATCCAAATGATTCCTGATTCGTTCATTCCCAATACCCTCCATATGCAGTGTGAAATTTTATAAAAAATAGGTTTGTTTTATTCGTAGTTCATCCATATATTCAAGGATAAACTGGATGAGAGTGATAATCAAATGTCATATAAATCGATTACAGTTCTAGGAGGATTTTCATATGGGGATATCAATGAGCGAGCGGCAGAGTAGTAGGCGTGTACGCATACAGGACGGGTTTTGGAATCAATTTACAGAGCTGGTGCGGGGGACGGTTATTCCCTATCAATGGGAGGCACTTAACGACCGGATTCCAGATGCCGAGCCGAGCTATGCAATCCGTAATTTCCGGATTGCGGCCGGGATGGAAGAAGGCGAATTCGGAGGGATGGTTTTCCAGGACAGCGATGTGGCGAAGTGGATTGAAGCGGTCGGATACTCGCTTGCAAGCCAACCCGACCCCGAGCTGGAGCGAACTGCGGACGAGTTAATCGAACTAATTGCCAAGGCCCAACATGGCAACGGTTATCTGAACACGTATTACTCGATCAAAGAACCGGGTAACGAGTGGACGAATCTTCATGAAGCGCACGAACTCTATTGTGCGGGTCATATGATAGAGGCAGCGGTTGCGTATTACGAAGCCACGGGAAAGCGGAAACTGCTTGATGTCGTGTGCAAATTTGCCGACTATATCGACACCGTGTTTGGTCGCGAGCCAGGCAAACTAAGGGGCTATGACGGTCACCAGGAGATAGAACTGGCGTTAGTGAAGCTGTATCAAGCGACGGGTGAGGAGCGTTATTTGAAGTTGGCGCAATTTTTTATCGATGAGCGCGGTCAATCGCCGAACTTTTTGATTGAGGAATGCAAGCAGAGAGGCGGGTACAGTCATTGGATGAAGAAGGAGATGCCGATTCCGTCTATCGAACAAATAGCCTATAATCAGGCGCATTTGCCAGTTCGTGAACAGGACGTCGCTGTAGGCCATTCCGTACGGGCGGTATATATGTATACGGCGATGGCCGACCTTGCAAGCCTGATAGATGACCGGGAGCTGCTCGAGGCGTGCCGTCGATTGTGGGATAACACGACGAAGCGGCAGATGTACATTACTGGCGGCATCGGCTCGACACATCACGGCGAAGCGTTTACCTTCGACCACGACTTGCCTAACGATACCGTATATGCCGAGACGTGCGCTTCCATAGGTCTAATCTTCTTCGCCCGCCGCATGCTGCTTCTGGAGGCGAAGAGCGAGTACGCCGACGTTCTAGAGCGGGCGCTGTACAACAATGTTTTAGGCAGTATGTCGCAGGACGGTAAACATTATTTTTATGTCAATCCACTGGAAGTATGGCCGAAGGCTTCCTTAAATAACCCGGACCGTAGGCACGTGAAGTCAGTGCGGCAGAAATGGTTCGGCTGCTCCTGCTGCCCACCGAATGTGGCGCGGCTTCTCACCTCCTTAAACGATTATATTTATACAACTTCTATTGAGGATAACAAAGTATATACGCATCTGTTCATCGGCAGCGAAGCGCAATTCGAGCTAGCTGTTGGCCATGTGGCACTGAAGCAGCAATCGCGTCTTCCTTGGGAAGGTTATGTACGGTTTGAATTAACTACTGTTCCGGGCGCAGCATTTACGCTTGCGTTACGCATTCCGTTTTGGTGCTATGGGCAAGCTGTGATGAAAATTAACGGCATGATTTCGGAATACGAGGTTGTGAATGGATATGCGACCGTAAATAGGCAATGGGCACAGGGAGACATCGTGGAATGGGAACCCGTGCTTGAGGCGCAGTTGATTACCTCGCATCCGGAGGTCAGGGCCAATGCGGGTAAAGCTGCTATTGAACGCGGTCCGCTTGTTTATTGTCTGGAGGAAACGGACAACGGCAGCTTGCTTTCGAATTTGTCTATCGATCGTGAATCGGAGCTGCAATCGTATTACGATACCGAGCTGCTCGGTGGAGCGGTCGTTATTGAAGCGAAAGGTCGCGCCGAGGAACGAGATTCATGGCAAGAGAATATGGCGTACCGCCGGCTTGCGCAGCAGCATGTTTCTGAGCCGGTAAAGCTAAAAGCTGTACCGTATTACTTGTGGGGCAACCGACAGCCTGGTGAAATGTCGGTGTGGATTCGTGTTTGAATGATCTTCGAAACGTCTCGTAACGGATCGACGTTCCGCGAAATAAAGATGGGGTGACTTTCCCTTGCAGTCGACAGAAAACAAAAAAAATGAGAAGGCAAGAACCTTGCCACCTCATTTTTTTTGTTTCTGTGCCCCTATATGAACTTATTTGCTTTTGGGAAAGCTCCTTATTATTTCTTCGAAATCAATATTTTCTAATAGTGTTAATCAATAAATTAGAATGACATCTGCATGCAGCAACTCTAAAATTAAGCTATGAGAGCTTATTCAATAAGATCTTCTGATTCATAAGCGCAAGAGATACTTGCGCTTATTCTAGTTTGCATGAAGATTATAAAATAGGAATGCTATTCCTTAAAAGATAAAGTAACATGAAGATAAGCGCTATCTTCGTTCAGAAAGGAACTCTACTACGATGCGAACAAGCCTACGTCTTCGATTGATGGTACTCATGATTTGCTTAACCACGCTGCCGGTCGTAACCGTCACATGGATTGCCACGAATAATACACGGAGTTCCGTAGAGAAGGAAATCATTAATGCGAACAATTCGAGGATGTTATGGGCCGATCAATATTTGGAGGAGCTCCATCAGCAAATCGATATTCTGTTTTATTCCTTACAAATTAATCAAACGCTCATGGCTGGACTTAATGATATGAACAACCCTGATATCGGGGTACAATTTAACACGCAAAATTATATCAAAAACACACTAACGTCTGCCTTCTATGCAAATTCCAGAAAGATAGACGAGTTGAATTTATATATTCATCCGATCCAAAAGGCATTCTCAGTCAGTTATGCAAACAGCGGAACCATTTATTCCTTAAACATTCAGGAAGGCAACTGGGGACGTATGCTTCAAACACCAATCAATATGTATTTTAAACAATCCGGCAGTGCCATCTATGCATATCACAGTATGAACCGATTTGAGGATCGTATGTTGTTAGGCGGTATTTCCGTCCGTATAAACAAGCAAGTGTGGAGGGAAGTCAGCGATATTTTAAAATCAGAATCAGAAAGCTCGGTTTACTTGATTAACGATCAAGGGGAGCTTTTGTCGGGCTCAACGGAGACAATGGACGCTTTAGAGCTTCAGTCTCAACTTCAAAGCCTCGATCAGAATGATTTTGAATTGGCCTTTCGTAGAACCAAGACGGATTTCTATTTCTTAAAACGAGTCGGGGACGGTCAACTTACGGTGGTGAAGGTCATTCCACTTCGCACAGTTAACCAAAGCGCACAACCGACGATCCAAGCAGGGATTTTAACAGGAACCCTATTTGCTATAGCCTCTATTTTGCTTTCCATTTTCGTATCGCTTCGGATTAGCAGGCCGATTGTCAAGCTTGCCAAAACAATGAAGATGACACATATTCATAATTTTAAAATGTCTCCGGTCCAAAGCAGGGACGAAATCGGATTGCTGGAAAACGGCTATAATTCCATGATGAAGCGTATTAAGGAATTGATCGAGGTTGAATATCAACAGGAAATCGATCTGAAGAATGCGCAATTAATGGCTCTGCAGGCGCAAATCAACCCGCATTTTCTCAATAATACCCTGAATTTGATGGGGGGAATGGCATTGGTGAAGGATGCGCCTGAAATTTATGAAATTACCCGGGTAATGGGGGAGCTTTTACGTTATTCCATCAGTGCAGACGGTGATTTGGTACCTCTCGAAGACGAAATTAAGCATATGCGAAATTACCTATATATTCAGGAACAACGCTTTGTAGATCGTTGCTGCATGCATGTATCTACAGATGAGAGGGCACTTACTGCAAGGCTTCCTAAATTCACACTCCAACCGATTCTCGAGAATGCCTTTGAACACGGACTACAGCGTAAGGAAGGCAAGTGGAATATCGAGATTCGGATAAGGTTGATAGGTAAACGAGTCTATATCTTCATTAAGGATGACGGGGTAGGCGTTGACGGCCAGCGTCTATACGAGTTGCGAACGGATCTGAGAGATGGACAATTGGCGCCTCGAGCAAGGAACAACGATGTAAGGAAGAAAAGGGGAATCGGATTAAGGAATGTGCATGCACGGCTCAAGCTGCAATTCGGCAAGGGCTGCGGTGTTCGAATATTTAGCAAGACAGGGGTAGGGACTTTGGTTGTATTAGTACTGGCTGCTGTTACGCAGGAGGAAGGGGACAAAACGGATGCTGAACGTATTGATCATCGATGACGAGCTATGGGCCAGACAAGTCGTTAGATCATTGGGAGCTTGGAACAAACTTGGACTGAATATCATTGGGGAAGCAGACGGCGGGCGGGAAGGAATCGTTCTGATTGAGACGCTGCATCCAAGCATCGTGATCACCGATATGCGTATGCCGGGACTGGACGGTGTGGAGCTCCTGAAGGTATTAAATGAACGATACCCCGAAGTTAAAATTATCGTGATGAGCGGCTTTGACGATTTCGTTTATTTGAAGCAGGCGATACGTTCCCGTGCCATCGAGTACCTTTTGAAGCCAATCAATCCGGTTGAATTGAACGCTGCCCTTTCTCGGTGCGTGGAGGAGCTGCAAGCTTCACTACAACTACCAAATTCATGGGATACGCACGTTTTTACGGATAAAAAGATGCTGGACACCTATTTGAATTACCGGCAGCAGGTTTATGAATATCTCTTGGAACTTAATCGCCCCGCAGTGCTCCACACACTGGTGAAGATAGAGGACCTCTTATCCGAAGGCTATTCAGAAGCACTGGACGGGAGATTACCGGCTAGAATTGTGCATGATTTTCTGCACTTGCTGGAAGAGTTTACAGCTGGTACGGACTATGGTTTGGATTCAGCTTGGATCGAAGAGCGACGCGAACGTGCTGCATTGCTAAGTGGGTTCTCTTTAGGAGAGATTCATACCATCCTGCGTGATTGGTTAATTGATGCAATAGATGTCATAGAAGCTTACCGCAAAAATAAAAATCGATTAGCCCCCGAGGACGTACAAGCTTACATTGACCGCCACTTCCAAGAAACGATTTCCCTTGAGACGGTCTCTCATCACTTTTTTGTGAGTAAGGAGCATCTAAGTCGAACATTTAAGGTTTCCATCGGGGAAAATTTATCCGACTATATCGTTCGTAAGAGGATGGAGAAAGCGAAGGAATTAATTATGGATCAACGACTAGCCATCAAACGTGTAGCAGAGCTAACAGGCTATATCGATATTGCTTACTTTTATCGCGTGTTTAAGAAACATTTCGGGCTCACACCAGGGGAAATGCGTAAGGATTAGCTCGGAAATCAATAAAGTACAATAACGAATGCTAATAACATCAAATGATTCATAAAACCCTTCTCCTCTATACTGAAATTGTAGTTACTAATCTTCTTTAGGGGGAAATGAAGAATGAAGAAAGCGCTTCACTTAATGCTAAGTGTTACCTTATTGGGCGCAATGGTCGGTTGTGGCACAAACACCAACTCCAGTAATGGCGGAAAAGAGGCTACGCCTGCTCCGGCAGATTCGAAACCGGCAGCATCTGCTCCTGCTCCAGCTAAGAAAGTAGAATTGAAAGTATTTATGGGCTTTCCGCGGTTTAAGGATCAATTTGATAAATATTTTGAACAATTTAAGGCAAAGGAAAAAGCTGAAAAAAATATTGATGTCACCATCAATCTTGAAATGCCGAATCCTGATCAAGCCAAGCAAATCTTGCAGACTCGCCTTTCTTCCAATGATGCGCCGGATTTGTTCACCCTGCACGCTGTAGCAGACGTACCCAGTTATTACAAAGCCGGTTACTTGAGTGACCTGTCCAATCAGCCATTTGCGGCAGGCTTGTTCGATAATGTTAAAAAGACGGTAACCTTTGATGGCAAAATTGTAGCATTACCGCTTGAAAGCTTGGAATGGGGATACTTGTACAACAAAAAAGTGTTCAATGATTTAGGCCTGAAGGCACCTCAAACGTTAGATGAAATGAAAGCGGTTGTAGAAAAGCTGAAAGCGAACAAAGTGGCACCCTTCGAGTTGTCTTTCCAAGAGGCATGGATTCCGCAGCTGATTATGGCGCTGTCGCTAGGTGGAATCGTGACTTCAGAGCATCCGGATTGGATCCAAAAGATGAACAAGGGTGAAGCCTCCTACAAAGACGTACAGGACGTATTCAATATTATTGATATTGTTATGCAAAATGGGACCGATAAGCCATTTGAAGTAGGCAGCGCCCAGGGATCAGCCGATTTCGCTAACGGAAAAGCAGCTATGTGGGTTCAAGGTCCGTGGCAAGCAGAAGCGATTCAAAAGGTGAACCCAAAAATTGAATTCGGCGTAGCACCGCTTCCAGTGAGCAATAACCCGAAAGGTACGATGATTAACCTATCAACATCCACGTCTCTAGCGGTATCTCCAACAAGCAAGAACAAAGAGGTTGCCATGGATCTTCTAAACTACATCCTTGATCCGAAGGATTCGTCAGCCTTGTTCCAAGAATTGAAGTTCAATCCTGTATCTAAGGTTCACACGTATAAATCGTTCCCTTGGATCGATGAAGCGATGACTTACGTCTCTCAAGGGAAGGCTTATCAGGATCTGTCTCTTCCCAATGGCGTCACGGATGAACAAGCGAAGCTGCTGCAAAGCTACTATGCGAAGCAAGTAACGAAAGACGAGATTATCAAAGCGTTGGATAAGAAATGGGCAGACGCGACTAAGGCTCAGCAATAGCATGGCTATATATGGTGACCGGGAGTGAGAATATTCTAATGACAACGAAACAAAAAAAGACGGTCATCCTATTAGCCTTCGTGTTCCCCGCTCTATTATTCTACGCTGTATTCGTACTCGCCCCCGCATTCGGGGGCGCATGGTATAGCCTTACGAATTGGAACGGACTGAATCGCACGTATCGGATGGTGGGATTGGCTAATTACATCGAGGCATTGACGGCGGACCCGTTCTTCCTAAAGTCGGTAGGCTTCACCCTTAAATATGTCGTGTTCATGGTTGTGCTTCAGAATGCGATCGCTCTGCTTCTGGCGGTTCTCGTGGAATCCAGACGGCGCAGCAAGGTATGGTTCCGGACGATTTTTTTCATGCCCAATATGATCAGCTTGATCATTGGCGGCTTTATGTGGTTATTTATTTTCACCAAAGTACTTCCGTATATAGCCGAACATTCGGTATTCGCCTTTTTGGATAAATCGTGGATCGGTGATCCGGCTTATTCGTTCTTCGCCATCGTCATCGTGTCCCTATGGGGAGGTGTCGGTTACCTGATGGTAATCTATATTGCCTCCTTGCAGGGTGTGCCTCAGCATCTGAAAGAAGCGGCTGCGATTGATGGGGCAAATGCTTTTAAAACGTTTCGATATGTGACGCTTCCGATGATTTATCCGGCCTTGACGATTGGTATATTTCTTACCTTTAACGGCTCGTTTAAAGCATTCGATGCCGTCTACTCGTTAACCGGCGGTGGTCCAGGCAGATCAACGCAGGTCATCGCGCTGAACATTTTTGAAGAAGCATTTAAATCAAGTAATCGATATGGGTATGCAAATGCTAAGGCGATGATCTTATTTCTAGTCGTGTTCTTAATCACCTTGATTCAGCTATGGTTGATGAAGAGAAGAGAGGTGGAATCATGAATCGAATAGGTTCCTTTATGATTCTGCTCATCCTCATTGCTGCTGCCATATTTACATTGTTTCCGATCTATATGGGGCTACTGAACTCCTTTAAGACGGAAGGCGCCATGATGAACAATATTTTATCTTTGCCTACCCATTTGGAAGTAGGAAATTATATTGGCGCGTTCCATAAGACTAATTTTGTTAGAAGCTTAGGAAATACGGTATATATCGCATCGGTTGGTTTGTTAGGCATTATTATTTGCGCATCGATGGCTGGCTATAAACTATCTAGGACACCAGGGAAGTTAAGCGCATTTATATTTCTGCTGTTCGTTATGTCCACGTTGATTCCCTTTCACTCTATTATGATAACGCTGACTAAAATTTCAAAAGCGCTATCCGTGCAGGGCTCAACAACGGGTCTGGGATTGATCTATATAGGCACGGGTGTCGCCTTTGCGATCTTTTTGTACCATGGTTTTGTAAAGTCTATCCCCCGCGATCTGGATGAAGCAGCTGTCATCGATGGGTGCGGTGAGTTCCGATTATATTTTGTCGTCATATTTCCGTTATTACTGCCGATTACGGCTACGATTGCGATTTTAAACCTGTTATGGATATGGAACGACTTTCTTCTGCCGTTACTGATGTTGACAAACTATAAGACGTATACCTTGCTATTATCTACCAATATGCTGTTCGGTCAATACGGGAATAATGACTGGTCTGCCATCTTGTCTTCATTGATTTTGGCCATGCTGCCGGTCGTTCTCTTCTATTTATTACTGCAAAAATACATTATGAAGGGTATAGCAGACGGTGCAATAAAGGGATAGGAGTGACTAATAAGAATGAATTCAGAGCGTGAGAACGAAGTTGTTGGCTTTCTTAGAGCTGACGGGAAGAGACTAGTCAACGGAGAAGGTCGCGAGGTGCTGCTGAGAGGCGTCGGCTTCGGAAGCTGGCTGCTCCCAGAGGGCTATATGTGGATGTTTCCGCAGCAAGGAGATCGTCCGCGGCGTATTGAAAAGATGATTCAAGAGCTGATCGGCGAACGGGAGGCCGAAAGATTTTGGGACATTTACTATGATGTTCACACGTCGGAAGCAGATATTCAGCAGATTGCCGCTGAAGGATTCAATTCGGTTAGGGTGCCAATAAACGCAAGATTTTTAATTGAAGACGGCGAGCCACTTCGGGTGAAAGAGCATCGACTGAAACTCATTGATCGACTGATCGGATGGTGTCGTAAGCACAGCCTTTATGTGATTCTAGATCTGCACGGGGCACCTGGGGGCCAGACGGGTACGAATATTGACGACTCTGAACGTGACTTGCCAGAGCTATTTACAGAAGAGCATAATAGGCGTCTTACGGTTCAGTTATGGCGTTTTCTCGCAGAGCATTACAAGGATGAGTGGATTGTCGCCGGCTATGATCTTCTCAACGAGCCGCTGCCTAACTGGTTCTCTGCCTATAACGGTGAGGTAATGCCTCTTTACCGGGACATCGTTAAGGCGATCAGGGAAGTAGATGAACGCCACCTGATTATTCTAGAAGGTGCCCATTGGGCAACGGATTGGTCGATCTTTACGGAAAAAATCGATGATAATCTGATGCTGCAGTTCCATAAATATTGGAATAATCCAGATACGGAAAGCATCAGAGTCTACTTAGAAAAGCGTGAAGAGTGGAACGTGCCCATTTACATGGGTGAAGGTGGCGAGAATAACAAAGCATGGTATGCGGGTGCTTTTCGTCTTTTTGAAGATCACAATATCTCTTGGAATTTCTGGACTTGGAAGAAGATGGGCAAGGATAATTCACCTTGCAGCGTTAAGGTGCCCCGCGAATGGGAGATGCTGGTCGAGTACTTAGAAGGCGGTCCGAAGCCAGATGAGATAACTGCACAACGGATCTTATGGGAATATCTAACTAATTTAGCATTCGACCAATGTGTGTATTACCGCGATCTTGTTGACGCCATGTTAGGCAGACCTCCTGTCCGAATACCTGCTATTTTCTACGGGTATCGGGGAGAAGGTGTCAGTTATGGCATCCAGCAGCCGTCGAATCAGAATGTTGGCTTTCGCATCAATGACCGCACGGACATTCGGTTTGTAGCAAGTGCAAGGGAGACAGCAAACTTCGAACATGGCAAAGGAGAGACATGGCAGGATGACGAGCGCCTAGAAGTAGACTTAGCTGAAGGCGATTGGCTGGCCTATGAAATTTATGTGCCTAAGTTTACGGACTATACGCTTTATGAGATCAACGTACACCTTAACGAGTTTGATGAAAACGGAAGTCTGGCAATCTCGATAGATGACGAGAACCAAAATATCAGAGAACCGTTCACGCTTGAGCCAGGGACACATCGCATTGTAGTTCAAGCTAAAGATGCTCTAGTTCGGCTTGAATGGTTAGAAATTATTCCGACTACAGCCGGACTGATCCATGACGCGAGCTGAGGTCGGTTAAATCCCTAGGCTCCATTATACAAAAAAACGCAGCCAACTCGGCTGCGTTTTTTTGTATGGTGGCAGACTCTTTTTGATTGAATCTGGGTACGTCCACGCGGATATTTTGGATCAGTTACTATTATTTATTCTAGGTGTTTTTTATTTGCAGTCGAAGAACGTTCCATGAAGCTTTGCTGAGATCAGCCTTTACATATCCGTCGTCTGCTTTGGCGTTACCGCCTTTGTGAGGGACGACATTATCAGGCTTCGTTTTTGTATTGGTCGCTTTTAAATCTGCATTCTCCAACACTAAATGCTCAAGTATGCTGACTTCACCGAAGCTGCGGACGTCAACGTTAAGCTCGAGTCTCTCTGATAAATGACGATTTACTGCGAAGATCGTAACTTCACCTTGCTCTTCATTGAAAACACTGATTGCCTCTAGATAAGGGACATCGGTGAAGTCCTTTGAATCGTATTTAGGTGAAGAAATAATGGGGTGAAGCACCGTTCCTCTACCGTACAATGAAGCATGAAGGTACGGATAATAAGTGGTTTGCAGCCAAAGAGGGCCTCCATTTTCAGTCATAATCGGTGCAATCACATTAATCAATTGGGCTATGCACGCCATTTTAACACGATCCGCATGTTTAAGCAGTGTAATTAGGAAGCAGCCTACTGCAAGAGCGTCTTCCATCGTATAAACATCTTCGAATTCCGGCGGTGCCACCTGCCAGCGTTCAGCAGCACGGCTTGATCCGATGGTATTCCAAACGTTCCATTCATCCATTGAAAGCATGAGCTTTTTCTTGCTCCGTTTCTTCGCTTTCATGTAATCGCAAATCGCTGTTACACTGTAAATGAATTGATCCATATCAAGCGATTTCGCCAAGAAATTAGAGGAATCGTTCGCATTATTATTGTAATAGGAGTGCAAGGATAAATAATCCACTTGATCGTAGGTAAGATCGAGCACGGTAGCCTCCCAATCAGCGAACGTACTCATTCCACTTGTTGAGCTGCCGCATGCAACAAGCTCTATGGATGGGTCAACCCAGCGCATAACTTTGGCCGTTTCATTCGCTAATCTGCCGTATTCGACAGCCGTTTTTGCTCCGATTTGCCAAGGTCCATCCATTTCATTCCCAAGGCACCACGTTTTGAAATTATGCGGATCTTTATAACCATGGGATATTCGCAGATCACTCCAGTAAGAACCAGAAGGATGGTTACAATATTCGACGAGATTTCTAGCCGCGTCAACGCCGCGGGTACCCAGATTAACGGCCATCATGACTTCTGAACCGACTAATTTAGCCCAATCCGCGAATTCATTTGTTCCCATCTCATTGGTTTCTGTTGTCCACCATGCTAGATCCAATAGACGCTTCCGCTCGGCCTTTGGACCAACACCGTCCTCCCAGTTATAGCCGGATACAAAATTTCCCCCAGGATAGCGAATGATAGGAACATTCAGTGAACGAATAGCATCCAGAGCATCGCGTCGGAAGCCGTTCTCATCTGCGGTTGGATGGTTTGGCTCATAAATTCCGCCATATACGGCACGTCCTAGGTGTTCGATAAATGACCCATAGAGCCTTGGATCTACTTCTGAAATGGTGAAATTCTTATCAATAAGCATAGTCGATTTCATGGACATAGCATATAATCCTCCTAGTTGAATTAATGAAATGATTAAGTCATAATTGTTAATATTCTATATAATATTTATCATAATAGATAGATACTTTCAATGTGTTGGATGTGAAAAATATAGGATTAACTAAATTACTAATTCAAGAATGGGTGTGTAATTATGTATTTAACAACGGATTCGGAATCGCTTCGGGTCTACGAAGCATTGGCGAGCGAGGTGCGGCTGCAGATTATTGATTTATTATATACAAAAGAGATGCATATTAAAGAATTGGCTTCTGAGCTTTACCTAAGCAGTGCAATTGTCAGTAAACACGTTACCAAACTGCAGAGAGCAGGGCTTGTAAGCTATAAAATGAAAAGGGTTAACGGCGGGACCTACAAGTTTTGTTCGTTGTCAACGGAGTACCTGCAAATAAAATTATCCCGTTCTTCTATTTTGAAAAGAAAATTCGTTGAGGTTGCTATGCCTGTCGGCCAATACACGGATTTCGCGGCTTCCCCTACGTGTGGAATTGCAACAACAGAAAAGATGATCGGTTATTACGATAATCCGACCTATTTTTTGGATCCTGAACGCGTTCATGCAGGCATTTTGTGGTTTGCTAGGGGGTTTGTCGAATATAAATTACCAAACTATCTCTTCAAAGATCAAATCGTACAAGAAATTGAAATCTCAATGGAAATCGGTTCCGAAGCTCCCCATATTAATGAAAACTGGCCTTCGGACATCCTATTTACAATCAATGATAAATTACTGGGAATGTGGACGAGTCCCGGAGATTTCGGTCGAATGAGAGGTAGATTGTCACCAGATTGGTGGCATTCTGACGTCAATCAATACGGATTAATGAAAGTACTTCGAATAAATGCAAACGGTACATTCATAGATGGTCAGCAAATTTCGGATGTCACGATCAAGGATGTACAATGGGATAGCACGCAGTGGACATTGCGAATAAGTGCTGAAGATACCGCTCGAGGTCGAGGAGGATTAACCTTATTCGGCAGGGGATTCGGCAACTACGATCAAGACATCGTGATTCGAAGTTATTACGAATGATTTGAAGAAGGTAATAGATATTCAATGCGGAGGTAAAGGGATGGCTCGTTCTTGTCGTATACTTATTGTAGATGATGAAATTTTAGTCAGACAGGGTATCAAGCACTTGTTGCACTGGGAACAAGAGGGGTTTCAGATCGTAGGAGAGGCTTCCAACGGCAAAGAAGCTCTTGAACAAATAGAGCGCATGCAGCCTCATATCGTTATTACCGATATCGTGATGCCTGTTATGGGAGGAGCGGAGCTTACTCGTGTGATAAAGTCGCAGTTCCCGGAAATTGAAGTGATCATATTAAGCAGTTTTGGTGAGTTTGATTATGTAAGGTCAACCTTTCAAAGCGGGGTTGCTGATTATATATTAAAGCCAAAGCTTGAAGCTGAGCAGCTGCTCGACATATTGAAGCGCACCGCGCGTAAGATTCCCTCTTTAAAGCTGGAAGAGTCAAATGACGATGGCAGCTTGTCCATTAAGATTGTCATTGATAAGCTTATTTCCGGTTATGAGGTCGATGACGATTTTAAAGATATCACCGCTGCTTTTCCATATCCTAGTTACATCCTGCTGGGGGCTGATCTCAAGCAATTGCCGAGCAAGAGCAAGGATCAACATACCGCTTCTCAATGGATGGCGAAAATTGCTGCTGAGTTGGATAGTGGCTTCGATCATGCGGTTTATTATCCCGTTCCCACTGATCCTAACATGGTTGTTGTGCTGGTAAACATGGACAAGAGCGAGTGGGATCGTTTCACATTTATCGTTCGGAGGCTTGCCGCTTGGACAAGGAATCAGCAGCCGGAGATTGGCTGGACGGTCGGTGAGGCATTTAGCGATTTGAGACAGCTCGGCACGAACTTTAGGGATGGGTTCCTGAAAATAAACGCTTATCGCTTTTTTTTACCTACCTCCAACAATTTAATTGTATATGGGGAACTGCCGAAACATTCTGAAGAGGTTGCGAAATTTAATATGACTCGCTTTACCGAACAAATGAATCGACAACAGTTCGAAGAGGCCTTCCAGGATTTATTGGGGTACGTGCAGGCCGCGTCAAACCATTATCAAACGGATGTGTTTGAGTTTAAGTCCTTTTTGGGAAATATCATTTTTAATATAACAATTGTGCTTGGCCGTTTGGAGTTGGATATGAAGAATTTGGAAGAAGCGAAATATGCTTATTTCAAATCGATAGGCGAAGCGTCGCATGTCAGCGAAGCAATCAGGCTTCTTGAGACATTTATACAAGAAACAAACGCTGTTATAAAAACGAAGCGGTCAACGGGCGGAAATCCGAATATGACGATGCTTCTAGATTATATCCACCAGCATTACGCTGAGCCACTCAGCCTAACGGAAATAGCTAAGCATTTTCATTTTAATCCTTCTTATTTGTCGAGTTATTTCACATCGCATAATAAAGAAGGCTTCAGCGAATATTTGAACAAGATCAGAGTCGAGAAGGCAGCGAATCTTCTGGAGCAGGATTTCGCATCTATATCCGAAATTAGCGAAAAAGTAGGTTATTCGGACCATAGTTATTTTACAAAAGTATTCAAGAAATTAACGGGCATATCACCGAGCCAATACAAAAAAATTCATCTCAACAAGAAAAGGAACTAGGTTATGAGGAGACTTCTGGACAAATTTAAATATCATGGTCTTTTTATTAAAATGTTTATCGTCACGGTGGTTAGTATTATCTCCGTGTCGCTCTTCACTTCAGTTGTCACGATTCAAATGTCGGAGCGACTCTTCATGAATACGTTCAGTATTACGAACTCAAAAATCATTAGCCAGATTCAAGCGAATTTCGAATCGTTCAATTATTCTATCGTTACGGCATCGAATAATGTGCTGCAGAACGGCACAATAAAAGAGTTTCTGACGAATACGGATATGGACACACTTTCTACGGTGCGAAGTCAATATGAGGCTAGCCAGCAGATGAAACGAATTCAGTCTAATGTAGCAGCCTACCCAGTTACAATTACGATCAGTGGAATGAATAAGAAAAGCCACTCGACGGATAGCTATTATTGGCCAAGCTCATTGGAAAAGCTGAGAAACAGCATGTTAACCGTCAATACCCTAGTCGCGCCAAAGCGGCTTATCTATCAATTGGATAAAGAAAGCATAACCAATACGTCTGAAGCTGACCCGGTGATTGTCGCTTCTAGGGCACTTATGGAGAGAACGAGCGGCAATCCATATGGTGTTCTTTATTTTGCCATACGAGAAAGTGACTTTAAGCGGTTCTTCACGAACTTCACAAGCGATGGCAACGACGTTATCATATTGGATCGTTCGGGCAATGTCGTATCAAGTAACCGCCATGAGTTAATTGGCGAAGAGGCGCCTGATTTACTTGGCTATGCAAAAGAAATTGAACAAAAAAAAATAAATGTCAAAGATGTAAGTGTTATGGGGAAAAACAGTCTAGTGCTTTCGGAATACCTTCCTACGTATGATTTTTATCTAGTCAATCTCATTGATAAACAAATGGTTCTTAGTCAGATGGTTGATGTCAAAAGGGTTGCGCTTATCTGTATGGCTATCGTGTTCGCAGCTCTGCTTATTGTATTTGTTATTTCAAGACGTTTGACAAAGTCATTGACCCTGCTTGCCAGACAAATGTCGGGCATTACGGAAAATAATTTCGATAATTATATAACGGTTACTGGCAGCTACGAAATCAAGGAACTCGGACATGCATACAATTACATGCTGGACGAGCTTAACGAATATATAAAGAAGCTGATTCAGACACAGAAGGACCAGCGCAACGCGGAGCTATCCGCTCTGCAAATGCAGATTAACCCGCATTTTTTATACAATACGCTGGCATCCGTGAAAATTTTGGTCCAGCAGGGGAATAAGGAGAAAGCCGCCGCTACCATCAACTCCCTTATTTCCCTTCTCCAGAATACCGTCAGCAACATTAGTGAAACGATAACCGTGGAGCAAGAACTAGTTAATTTGAAAAATTATGTATTTATTAATCACGTGCGTTACGGTGAGCAGATCAAAGTCGATTATTTTGCAGCCGAAGATTGTATGAACTATCATGTTCCCAAGCTCATCATCCAGCCTTTTATCGAAAATGCATTTTTTCATGCCTTTCATGAAAGGAACGAAGGGTACATTTATGTACTGGTGTCGCGGGAGGCAAATGCGCTGGTCTGCGAGGTCATCGACAACGGTATTGGAATGAAAGGCTTTGATAATGGGAATAATCCGCAGAGCTCCGTTAGCAGCAGCCGTTTTTTCTCCGGTATTGGAATTCGAAATGTACATGACCGTGTAGCATTGCTTTACGGAGAGGAATACGGCGTTACCATTGTGAGTAACATCGGCGAGGGAACGAGAGTGAAAATAAAGCTTCCACTCCTTCATACCTAAAAAAAATACCAATAAACAAATTAATTGCTATTACATAAAAAATCAATAGAAAGCTAACAATAGAATGACAAATCCACACAAATATATTACTAACGGGTCATTTTAACGAATTGTTATAATGACTATTGTTAGCGAGGCAAACGCTTTCAAAACTAATTTACAGTAATTTAAAAGGGGCTGAATTTTTGTGAAAAAGGTACTCGCCATTCTGTTGGCCAGCTTAGTACTATTAACGGCATGCGCAAGCAAAGGGAATAATGTGCCGAATACGGGTGGAAAAACCGCTGAAGCTACGCCTGCAGCTGCAAAGGAAATTACAGTATGGGCGTGGGATAAAGTATTTAATATTGGTGCTATGGAACGTGCAAAAGCAGCTTACGCGGCGAAAAATCCCGATTCCGGTTTGAAGATCAACATTGTGGAAAACGCGCAAGCCGATATCATTCAGAAATTGAACGCAGGATTGAATGCAGGCACGACAAAAAGTTTGCCGACAATCGTATTGATCGAAGATTATCGTGCACAAAGCTTCCTGCAAGCTTATCCTGATTCGTTCTTTGAATTAACGAATGTGATTAAACCGACTGATTTCGCCGATTACAAAATCGGACCTACAAGTGTAAATGGCAAACAATATGGGGTTCCATTTGATTCCGGCGTTGCTGGATTATATGTAAGAAGAGATTACTTAGAGCAAGCGGGTTACAAAGTTGAGGATCTGCAGGATATCGATTGGAAGAAGCTGATTGAGATCGGTAAAGCAGTGAAAGCCAAAACAGGCAAACAACTGCTAACGCAAGATCCGAACGATCTTGGGCTTATTCGCATGATGATTCAGTCCGCAGGCTCGTGGTATTTAAAAGAAGATGGAACGACGCCTAACTTGGCAGGCAATGCGGCCTTGAAGGAAGCGGCTGAAACCTATAAAGATATAATGAAAGCGGACATTGTGAAGGTCACATCGGATTGGAGCCAATTCGTTGGCGCATTCAATAGTGGCGAAGTAGCTACTATTCCAACTGGTAACTGGATTACGGCTTCGGTTAAAAAAGAAGCGTCGCAGTCCGGCAAATGGGCTGTCGTACCGTTTCCTAAACTGACAAACAACCCAAAATCTGTTCATGCATCGAACCTTGGCGGCAGCTCGTGGTATGTCATGAACGTCGATGGAAAAGAAGCTGCGGCTGATTTCTTGAAACAGACATTTGGCTCTGACGTTGAATTGTATCAGAAGCTTGTTACGGAGATTGGTGCAATCGGTACATTAAAAGCCGCGGCATCCGGACCGGCGTACACCCAAGCTGACGAATTCTTCGGTGGTCAAAAAGTAATTGCCGATTTCGCCAAATGGACAGAGCAAATTCCAAAGGTGAACTATGGTATGCATACGTATGCGATTGAAGATATTCTTGTCGTCCAAATGCAAAATTATTTAAAGGGTACGGATCTCGACAAAGTGTTAAGCGACGCTCAAGCTCAAGCAGAAACACAAGTTAAATAATTTAGATCATACGGCAATTAATAAAACCTGGGGCTTCGCCTTCTCCTGATTCCAAAGTTAACGTTCCGGTTGCAGGAGTTGAAGGAAGTTCCATGGTTTTATTTCCGTAAAGAAAGGGGTTAGGCTAACGTGAAAGCAGCGAGGCCTGGCGTAAATATTCGCACAAGAGCTAACTTGACTGGTTGGATGTTTATTATCCTGGCGGTCATCATGATTGCAGCGTTCTATTTCTATCCCATGATTCAAGCTCTTATTTTGTCATTTAAATCGGGTAAGGGAATGAATTTATCCTTCGTCGGCTTCGACAACTATGCTCGTCTGTTTAGCGATAAAACGTTTATAACCGCGGTTAAGAACACGTTTATTTACTTGATTATCCAGGTTCCAGTGATGATTGTTCTAGCTATGTTTATCTCTGTGTTATTGAACGACAGTAAGTTAAAATTGAAAGGCTTTTTCCGTACGGCGATTTTCTTACCGGCTGTTACCTCGCTTGTAGCGTATTCCGTTATATTTAAATATTTGTTTGCTACGGAGGGCTTGGTTAATAAACTTCTGATCAAGATTCATCTTATTGCAGGCCCGATTCAATGGATCACGGATCCGTTCTGGGCAAAAGTGACGGTTATTCTTGCAATCACATGGCGCTGGACAGGCTATAATATGATCTTCTACTTGTCCGCGCTTCAAAATATCGATCAATCGATTTACGAGGCTGCAAAGATTGATGGAGCTTCATCAACGAGACAGTTTTTCGGAATTACGATGCCACTGCTCAAGCCCATCATTTTATTTACTTCCATTACATCGACAATTGGTACGCTGCAGTTGTTTGATGAAGTTGTTAACATTACGAAGGGCGGACCGGGGAACGCGTCAATGTCCATTTCCCAGTATATTTACAACTTGTCTTTTAAATATTCAGCGGATTTCGGATATGCGGCAACCGTGTCGTATTCCATCGTGATTATGATCATTATATTGGCGTTTGTTCAGTTTAAAGCAGCAGGTGATAAAAATGGATAAATGGAAACGTGTTTTTATTTATATATTTCTGAGTGTCGCTGCGTTTATTTCCATATTTCCGTTTCTATGGATGATTATCAGCGCCACGAATAAGTCGGCCGATGTAACCAAAGGAAGATTGCTGCCGGGAAGCCACCTTGTGGAAAATATAACAAACTTGTTTAGTTCCGTAGATTTTGTACCAGCCTTGCTGAGCTCCGCAAAAATTTCGATTACAACGACTGTGCTGGCCATGTTAATCGGCTCTCTAGCCGGGTACGGCTTTGAAATTTATAGAAGTAAGGCGAAGGACGTCGTATTTAACATTCTGTTACTGTCAATGATGATTCCGTTCGCGGCCATCATGGTACCGTTGTTTCAAATGTTCGGTGGTATCTCGCGCGTTATTCCATTTATCGGGTTGGATACGGTGTCCGGCGTTGTGCTGCCGACATTCACTACAGCATTCCTGATTTTCTTCTTCCGTCAAAGTACGAAGATGTTTCCGAGGGAGCTCTTGGAGGCTGGTCGAATTGACGGGCTGAACGAATTAAGCCTATTCTTCCGTATTTTCATGCCTACGATGAAGACGACATACGCCGCAGCGGGCATCATTACGTTCATGTCGAGTTGGAACAACTATTTATGGCCGCTCATCGTTCTGCAATCACCGGAGAAAAAAACAATACCCATGCTGATATCGAATTTGGGATCAAGCTATTCACCTGATTATGGTATTATTATGATGGCTATCGTGATTTCGACGATTCCGACTGCACTTGTCTTCTTCCTCATGCAGAAGCATTTTGTAGCGGGTATGACAGGCTCGGTGAAATAGAAAAAAGAAAGTCAGGTGATTACGCACACAGCGCATATCACCTGGCTTTTAAATAACTTTACGGGGGAATAATGTAATGAATTTGACGAAGCCAAACCTAAGCTGGCTTACCGATGTAGGCGTATTTGCTGTGAACCGTCTGCCGGCGCACTCAGATCACCGTTATTACGAAACATTAGAGGAAGCAGAAGCAACAGCGCCGATGTCGCTGCGGCACGACCTGAACGGCAGTTGGAAATTCAACTATTCCGTGAAGCCTGCTGATCGTCCCGAGCTGTTCCATCAGCTCGATTACGAGTGCGGCAGTTGGAGCAATATTGAAGTGCCAGGACACATTCAAATGCAGGGTTACGGAAAGCCCCAGTATGTTAATACGATGTATCCATGGGATGGACATCACGATATTCGTCCGCCAGCTATTCCGGAAAATGATAATCCGGTCGGTAGTTACGTGAAGTACTTCACACTGCCTGATAATATGAAGGGCAGGCCCGTCTACATCTCGTTTCAAGGCGTGGAGTCAGCCTTTTACTTGTGGTTAAACGGTGAATTTGTCGGCTATAGCGAAGACAGCTTCACTCCGGCGGAATTCGATCTGACGCCGTTCCTGCAGGAAGGTGAGAATAAGCTTGCTGCCCAAGTGTATCAAAGAAGTACAGGCAGCTGGCTGGAAGATCAAGATTTCTGGCGTTTCTCAGGCATTTTCCGCGACGTTTATTTATATACCGTTCCGAGCATTCACGTTCGCGATCTTTTTGTCCATGCTGATCTTGATGCCGCTTATGAGAAGGGCAGCCTTCGTGCGGATATCAAGCTTGCAGATAGGCAAGAAGCTGCTGTTTATCTTGAATTGAAGGATGCGGTGGGGCATACAGTGGCGACAGCTCGCTCCGAAGTGTCAACCCTCGAAACTATATCGTTGTCTATTGATGCGGGACAAGTTACTACTTGGAGTGCAGAGAAGCCTTATTTGTACGTTCTGTATGTCAGCGTATATGATCATACAGGCAAGCTTGTTGAGGTTATTTCGCAGAGAGTCGGCTTCCGTAAGTTTGAAATGATAAATAAAATTATGCACCTTAACGGCAAACGAATCATCTTCAAGGGTGTCAACCGTCATGAATTCAATAGCCGCAGAGGACGGGCCATTACGAAGGAAGATATGCTGTGGGATATCGCCACGCTAAAACGCAACAATTTAAATGCCGTCCGGACATCACATTATCCGAATCAGTCGTTATGGTACGAGTTGTGTGACATCTACGGTGTCTACGTTATTGACGAGATGAACTTGGAAACGCATGGTTCATGGCAGAAGATGGGCGCAGTAGAGCCGTCTTGGAATATTCCAGCGAATAAGCCGGAATGGCAGGATATCGTGATGGACCGTGCAATTTCGATGGTCGAGCGCGACAAGAACCATCCTTCTATTCTGATCTGGTCAGTTGGTAATGAAGCCTATGCGGGCGAAGTCCTGCTAAACGTGTCGAACTATTTCCGGGAGAAGGATCCTAGTCGACTTGTTCATTATGAAGGGGTCTTTCATAACCGCAAGTATAACGATACAAGCGATATGGAGAGCCGCATGTATGCGAAGCCGGCAGACATTGAGGCCTATTTGAACGATAACCCGCAGAAGCCTTATATAAGCTGCGAGTATATGCACGCGATGGGTAATTCGGTAGGCGGTATGCATAAATATACAGAGCTCGAACAGAAATATGCGATGTATCAAGGTGGATTTATCTGGGATTATATCGATCAGGTGATCGTCAAGAAAGATCGTTACGGCAAAGAGTTTCTCGCATTCGGCGGAGATTTCGGCGACCGCGCCACTGATTATAATTTCTGCACGAACGGTATCGTTTATGCGGACCGCAAGGTATCGCCAAAGATGCAGGAAGTGAAATTCCTCTACCAGAACATCAAACTCGTGCCGGATCGTAAAGGTGTGAAGGTGACGAACGAGAACCTGTTCGAAGGTACGGAGGCCTATGATCTGCTAGTTGTCCTTCATAAAGAAGGCAAGGAGATATTCCGAGGTAAGAGGAATATCGACGTTCCGGCGCAAAACGAGGCGTATGTGCCGCTTGAGCTGCCGTCTGTTGATGAGCCAGGTGAGTATGTCGTACATACGTCGCTCAATTTGAAGGAGAGCACCCTATGGGCTGAAGCTGGATATGAAGTTGCGTTCGGGCAGTACGTATTTCTGGTTGATGATCTGGCTTCGTCTGCACAGCCTGAAGGATCATTCAGAGTCGTGGATGGCGATGTAAACATAGGGGTTCATGGACGAGATTTTAGTATCATGTTCTCGAAGCAGGCGGGAAGCCTGATTTCACTGAACTATGCCGGGCGAGAGATGATCGCCATTCCGCCAGCGCCGTTATTCTGGCGTGCGACAACGGATAACGATAAAGGATTCTCGCTTGGCTTTGATTCGGGTGCTTGGTACGCGGCGAGCTTAACGCGCAAATGCATCGGAGTCGAATTGACGCAGCAAGCGGGAAGCGTAACAGTAACATTTCGTTACAAGCTTAGCATTAGCGCGGACGTTCTAGTGACAGTTGCATATACGGTGTATGCCGACGGCAGTTTGAACGTCAAATCTCGCTACGAGGGGGCAACCGGTCTTCCGAAACTGCCGATATTCGCGTTGTCGTTCAAGGTTCCAGCTGATTATTTCCATTTGGATTGGTACGCGATGGGACCTGAGGAGAACTATATCGATCGCGCCTTTGGAGCTAGGCTTGGGGTGTTCAATAATGACGCTGCTGATAATGTGTCTGGATATGTTGTGCCGCAAGAGTCGGGGAACCGCACGGGCGTCCGCCGTGTGAACATTACGAACGACGATGGTCACGGTATTCGGATAACCGCACCAGCTGCTCAGCCGGTGGAATGTAACATTTCGCCGTTTACGGCATTCGAGTTGGAAAATGCCTACCATCATTACGAGCTGCCGAACGTTCATTATACGGTCGTCACGGTAGCGGGCAGACAGATGGGCGTTGGTGGTGACGACAGCTGGGGCGCGCCGGTACATGATGAGTATTTGATCAAAGCCGATCAAGACCTAGCGTTTGAATTCAATATTCACCGGCTATGATGGCACCATTCGACGTGCTTTGATCGGTGAAAACAAAGAAAAGTGGTTGAGTGGGGACTAATTATCCCTCTCAACCATTTTGTCATTCCTATCTTATTATAGAATAGCCAAGAGGTATTAAGGAATCGTTCCAACTTTTAAAGAAGCGGCATGTTTCAAAAAAATAAATACAAAAATAAAATTCTTGACTTTTGATTGAGATTAGACAGGGACTTGACACGCATATGATATATTAAAAAAATAAATAGTGGGGTTTATAAGGTTAGTTATTCAATTGTTGTTTGTTTGAGGGAGGCTATATGTTTCAGTATATGGATCAACACTACGAGGCAGTCGATTTTAGTGGGCGGGATTTAAGATACGGCGAACTCATTCGCTGCACCTTTAAACGTTGTACATTTACTAACAGTTCGATGGAGGAAATCACGATAAATCAATGCCGGTTCGTAGAATGCAATTTTCGCGGAGCTTTGTTAAATGGTTCGATTCACACAGAATCAGCTTTTGAAAACTGCAATTTTACTGAAGCTAATCTCTTCGTTTCAGAATTTAACCATTGTAAAATGACAGGCTCAGACTTTGCAGGCGCGCAAATGGATGGTGTTACATTGGTTCAAGGGGATTGGTCCTATACAAATTTGAGACAAGCCAGATTAGCAAAACAGGTTATGCGAGGAGTTCGTTTTTATGGAGCAGATCTTTCTGATGCTAATCTGGAGAAGGCTGATCTAAGAGATTGCGACCTGACAAGTGCAATTTTTGGAAAAGCAAAGTTGCAGGGTGCGGACTTGCGTGGCGCTAATATGGATGGAATCGATTTTAAAACGCTTGTTGTCAAAGGCGCACGGATGGACAGAGAACAAGCTGTTAGTTTTTTGCGTTCATACGGTGCAAAGATAGATTGAGACTGAGAAATCCGACTTTTCCTTTCAAAAGGCAAGTCGGATTTTTTTGTTTCAATTGTCCAATTCTTGCCCCAGCTTCTTTATACATCTTGAGGCGTGAAGGGAATCGCTGCTTTGTATTCCGATGGACTGCATCCGACATATTCCTTGAACACTTTCGAAAAGTAATGCTGATCGTGAAAGCAGAGAGCATCCGATAATTCTTTGATTTTCATATCGGGATTTGTTTCCATAAGTCTTCTTGCTTCGCGAATTTTCAAATCCAGATAGTGATGTACGAACGTGTTTTGTGAATATTTTTTTACGATTCGGCTTATATAGGAAGAGCTTACATGAAATTTCGTGGAAAGATCGCTCATGGACACTTGCGCATACAGGTTCGTTCTGAGATGCTCATCGATTTTGATAAACAACTCATTGCCGCTTTTTTTGTTAAAGGTCAGCAAAAAGTCGAAGCATTCGCCAGAAAATGCAAGTAGTTCAGAGCAAAAATCGGTATAGCTTGTTTGATCAAATAGTTTCAGTTTCCTGGCTTGTTCAAGCACCGCCCAGTTTTTCCATTCGATATGCTGGTTTGCGGAGGATTCGAATGCTCCTACAAGCCGGGATACAAAGCGTTCCAACTGGGCGACGGGGAGGTCAGCCTGCTGCCATTTACTCAACTGCTCGGAGAGCTGGAGGAGAAAGCGGTCCTTCTGAAGTCTCTGTATCATGCCTGAATAGTTGTCGCTTAATCGGTTTATTTCCTCTTTGGAAGATTGCTGTATGTGCTGAGGAAGGCTGACATCCAGCAGGATCGGCTTGGAGAAGTTTAATTGCTCCATGAGCGTCTGTGAAATTTCCCTGTAAGACTCGGGGATTTTCTTGGGCACTACCGATCTGGAACTGCAAGCTATAGAGACATCGAGGCCCAGTGCTACAAAGCAATTGTGTATTTTTTCCAATGTATTCAAATTGTAATTGTGGCCCTCAATGAAAGAAGCATCGTCAGGATAAGAAGCTGAAGGGGATCTTGAGTTGGAAAAAGCCAGAAGGGATGACCCTCAAAAGCCTCCGTCAGTCTCATCTTAATAATCCCCGAATCCCAGTGATCTGAAAGGGGCGTAAAGATTTGCTTGCGAACCACCCATAACAGCTTGGATTGCTCAAAAAAAACTGGTTCCAGTTTCATAAGACGGCTGGCAGACTGATCCATGATTCCGTCAAATACTGAGCTTTCTGTATGGTGTTCCTCTATGAGTTGGATGACGACTCGTTCCATAACCTCCATCATCTGACTGCGTTCTACAGGCTTTAACAAGTAGTCGCATACCTGCAAATTAATGGCTTTTCGTGTATATTCGAAATCGTTATACCCGCTGATAAGAACTACCTTCAGTTTGGCGTTTATTTTTTTGGCTTGATCGATTAGTGTAAGACCGTCCATCTTGGGCATTCTGATATCCGTAATGAGAATGTCGATTGCGTTATGGTGACAAATCTCCAGTGCTTCCTCGCCGTTCGTAGCGACGGCTGCGACCTGAATGGGAAGACCGGAAGTTTGAAGGAGTGCTTTAAGGTTCCGCAGAATCGGTTTGCTGTCCTCTGCAATGAGAGCTTGAAACATCGTTGTCCCTCCCACATGAATCTAGTAAAAGTCTCTGGTTAACGAAGCAATAACTTGGATGGTAGCGCCCTGGCTGCCGGAATTGTTGTACAAATTAAAAAATAACCGGTTCCTGTACATAAGCTTAAGGCGGTTTACAGTGTTCACAATCCCCATATTGCCAATTCCCGCTGCAAGACTCTCCTGCTCCTGGGAGTCGGGGTTCATGTCGTCGATATTTCTTAGAATTTCTTTGATCTTGGATTCCTCAAACCCTCCGCCGTTATCCGTGATTTCAATAGCCCACAGCCCGTTGTACAGCTTGGCTTTAATCTGGATTTTCCACGGAGGATCGGATCGATCGAAGGCGTGTTCGATGCAGTTCTCCACAAATGGTTGAATGACCAGGCGTGGCAGCAGTATGGATTCAGATGAATGATCGATGTCTATTTCCCATATGAGATCATCCTCATATTGCTGCCCAATCAGCGATAAGTAATGCTTGGTATGTTCGATTTCATCCAATAAAGTGACATGCTCATACGGCGAAGAAACGACATATCTCAAATTTTCAGACAAATGCTTACACATTTCACTGACGATCTGGTTCTTGTTTTCTTGAGCCGCTATGCTGATCAAATAAAGCACATTATGAATAAAATGCGGAGCGATCTGCGCTTGCAGCGCCGAATTCCGAGCCATTGCCTCTTTGTGTACCGCCATCTTCTCTCTTTCGATCGATTCTTGCAGCCGGTCAAAAAGCTCACGGAACGCTTCGTTCAGGAGCAGCAGTTCATTGTTGTACAACCGGCTGTCCATGTTCATGCTCAAGTTGCTGTAGTTGATGCGCAGAATTTGGCTGCGAAGCTTTCTGATCGGCAGCACTAGACTTTTGGACGTGAAATAGATGTACAAAAACGAGAATAACGTCAGTGAAACAATGATGATTATCGCAATATTTTTAACGGAATTGACAGAACCAAGAACGGATTTGCTCGGTGTGATCACATATACCGTCCATCCTGTAAACGAAGATTTCTGGAAGGCGACATAGTTGTCAGACGTATCTTTATAAATGCCGTTAGTGTTCGAAAGTTTGTCATTGCTTCCGTCAGGTATCTTGTATTCCATGTTTGAGGACTTAATAACCGCTTCACCGTTGCCGTCCGTTATATACACGTTTCCGATGTTTCCGGCGTCAGCCAAAGACTGCAAATCACGATTGTCCATCTGAATGGATAGATAGCCGAAGACGGTGCCGTTCACATCCACGATGGAACGTATAAAGGAGATTGGCTGGTCCTTGGGCGCATAGAGAATGTAGCTGCTGCTTTCCAATTTCCTTCTTGTCGTATCGTTGCTAAGCACCGGCCCTAACGTAGGCAAGTCCGTATAACCGATATAGGAGGCCAGCTCATCGCCCTGAAGACTGTAAATGATCATATCATGGATATTTAGGCTTGGGCCGACGGCACGAAACATGATATCGCTAAGCACACGTTTCTGATTTAAATCATCAATCGTGTAGGTTGACTTTTTGTTTAAGGACTCATACAAAAAAGAGAAAATATCCCGATTGGACAATACGCGCTGCGAAAGCTGGTTTTGCATAGCGATGTAGCTATCCAGTTGACTCGCAACCTTGGTGGCCGTCAAGAGGGTGTCCTGAATCGTCCTTTCTTTAAGCGGCTTGACGACAAGCACATTTACATAAATCAGGAAACAGCCGAGAATAAAGACAAGCAAAATGAAAAAGGTTGCAAACAGCTTGGTCTGGAGGTTGATCTGCAGCGGCTTTTTGCCGATCAAGTTATTCACCCCTGCACACCTTCCTTCCTGTAGTGTCATGAATATCCCTACTATAACACCGGAATGAAATCGTTAATACCCCCAAAATTGGTTCATAATATTACACAGGAAGAGTCAACCACGAACATGTACTTTGCAGGAGTGGCGCCCTATAATCGTAATTGTAACCAGTTGCAACGGGTTTCATCAAACAAACATGATGGAGGGGTTCAGTTTGAAACAAATAAATAGAAGTATCGTATTTGGCTCCCTTGCGCTTATGATAGCGCTCTCCCTGACAGGCTGTGGATCCAAAAGCAATCAAGATTCAGGCGGAAGCAGCACGCCAAGCAGCTCTGATAAAGCGGCTCCCTCGCAGTCAGCAAAAACAACGATTGAATTTGCATTGGGGAAAAGCTCTGAGAACGCAGCTTATGCGAATAAAGAAATGCTGGCGGAGTTTGAAAAGCAGACGAATATTCACGTTAACATTCAGATGCTTCCTTCCGAGCAAATCTCCACGATCATGCAGACGAAGCTGGCTGTAGGAGAAGTGCCTGACCTGATTCTATATAACCTAGTCAGTGCTGAAAGAGAACTAAATCTGGATAAAAATTTTGAGCAGCTGGATAATGAGCCGTGGGCTTCCAGATTGCTTAACAAGGATGTACTTTCTTCTAACGGGCATATTTACGCGTTTCACCTGAATCAGGACGCAGGGCAGCAGGGAATGGTTTACAACCAGGATATATTCAAGGAACTGGGACTGTCTGTTCCAAAGAATTATACAGAACTGCTGGCGGTTAGTGACAAAATTAAAGCAAGCGGTATCACTCCGATCTTCATGCCTTTTAAAGATTCCTGGGCTACCAATATTTGGACTGCAGCTGCTTTGGCTGATTATGCGAAGAAAAATGATCCTAAGCTGTGGGAAGATTTGAACGCGAATAAGCGCAAATGGACCGAAGTTCCCGCTTTTGAAACCGTTACGCAGCAGCAGCTGGACCTGTTTAAGAAAGGATATACGAACAAAGATGTATTAAGCGATAGCTATGACATGGCTGTCAATAAATTCCTGAAGAAGGAAGTCGCTATGATGGCTATGGGGGATTGGCTCATTAATGACGCCTATCAAAAAGATCCAACCATTCATCTTGGACTCTTTGCTATCCCGTATGCAGACGGAGCGGATTTGGGAATAAGCCCGCTGGGCGGCCAATTGTTCGTCCCTAAAAAAGCTAAGCATCTGGCGGAAACCAAGAAATTCCTTGATTACCTTGCCTCCCAAAGCGTAGGGCAAAAAATTGTAACAGCGAACAAGTATATTTCCAATTTCAAAGATATCCAAACGCCGGAACTGCCTCCATATAAGCAGGCGATCGTCGATACCTATATGAAAACGAATAAAACGACGATGACAATGGACGCTTACCTATCTGTCGACATCTCAGAGCTATGGAAAGGCTACCAAGACATGTATGCGGGCGGTAAGACTCCGAAAGACGTTTATGTTTCCTGGGATAAGAAATTCGCACAGTTAATGAAAGACAAGAAGATGCCAGGCTTCTAAGCATAAGGTTTCGCCAAAAGGCAGAATGAAGCTTAAAGGCTTTATTCTGCCGAAGTTTTTTTATGGAGCGTGATAACATGAGAATTACGAAACGTCTGTATTCCTATTATTTAATTTTGCCTGCTCTTCTTCTCTATTTGGTTTTTTATGTGCTGCCAACGGTAATTGGTTTGTTTTATTCCTTTACGGATTGGCGGTTGGACACGGAAGAGATCCATTTCAATGGGCTGTATAACTTTGAACGTATTTTCACGGACGAGACGCTGCTTCTGGCCATCAAGAATACGATTATCTTCGCTATTGTAACTGTCATTGGCAAAAATGTGCTGGCAATCCTTCTTGCAGTTGCACTGAATATGAATTTAAAAACCAGAAATTGGCTAAGAGCGATATTTTACACACCTTCCATTATAAGCGTACTGGTCATCAGTCTCTTGTTCATCCCTATGCTTCGTTCGGAGGGCTTAATTAATCAAATCCTTGAAGCCGTAGGCTTAGGTGTTCTGAAGCAAGCTTGGCTGACGGATCCTTCCGTTATTATGTTTACGATTAGCGGACTAGCGATCTGGCAATTTACCGGATTTCAAATGGCTATTTATTTGGCCGGGCTGCAATCCATCTCGAAAGATTATTACGAAGCGGCCAGAATCGACGGAGCGGGAGGCTGGAAGAGCTTCCTTCACATTACGCTTCCGTTGCTGTGGCCCGCTATAAATATCAATGTCATGCTGACCTTAATCGGAGGCCTGAAGGTGTTCTCCGAGGTGTTCGTTCTGACAGGAGGAGGTCCCGGGAATTCTTCTCAGGTCATTGGGACCATGATTTTAAAAGCATTCGGTGAAGGCAACTGGGGGCTTGGAACGGCCGTGAATACCGTACTGTTTATAGCCGTTACTCTCATTTCCATTCCGCTACTTATGTATATGCGCCACAAGGAGGTACAGGAATAATGATTTCATTGCGTAAAACTGACTGGAAGGCGTTCGTTGTGGAAGCTCTCATGCTGATCCTTGCGCTCGCCATAATAGCTCCGTTGCTCATTATGCTGTTAGGTTCCTTTAAAACAAGCTCAGAGGTATTGGATTTCTCTTTAAAGCTGCCTCGTAAATGGATGTTTTCCAATTACAAGGAAGTGATTGAACAGGGAGGGCTGCTTCGTGCTTTCTGGAATGGCATCCTGATTTCCGGTGTATCTTCCGTGTTGAACATTATCACGACTTCTGCGGCTGCTTTCATTATTGTGCGCCGGGATACACGGCTTTCCAATCTGATCTACCTGTTTTTCTTTATGGGGCTAATTGCTCCGGTCTCGATTATTACGACGATCCGCGTTGTCCAATGGTTGGGCCTTTACGGCACCATTACGAGCGCAATTTTTATTTATGCGGCGATGAACAGCGCTTTTAGCGTTTTTCTGTACACAGGTTTCATGAGGTCGATACCAAGGGCGCTGGATGAGGTAGCTTTTCTGGAAGGCGCCAATATGTTCGACGTATTTATAAAAGTGATTTTCCCGTTAATTATTCCGGTAAATGCCACCGTGGCGATTATGGTGTTTATGTCTGTCTGGAACGACATTACGATCCCGATTTATTTCTTAACGGATAGCTCCAATTGGACGATGCCTTTATCCGTATATAACTTTTACGGTAAATTCAGCAGGGACTGGAATCTCGTTTTCGCCGACTTGACGCTGACCTCATTACCTGTTCTTGTCTTATATCTAATGGCGCAGAAATATATCGTCAGCGGCTTAACAGCCGGAGCCGTCAAAGGCTAAGGAAAGGATGTCATTTCAGCGATGTGGGCTTCCTATAGGTCAGCCACCGTTCTTTCAACGGCAAAAAATTGTATCATGACTAGCGATTCAACCTTTACGCACTCTTACAGAACTTACATTAACCCGAGGGAATACGGAAAGCTGAAGATGAAATTCTGGTGCAGTAATAACGTGGACTCCACATGGGCGGACGGGTCTGTTTCCAAGGCAAATCTGCAAGGGGGTTCATGGAGAATTGAGGCGGCTTACATAGCTGACGGTGGGAGACTTCCCGATGGAAGTGTCGTTTCGGGCACTCAAGTACCGTTAACTTACGATTCTTCGTTCTCCAAACTTGTCATACCGGGTGAAACGTTCTGGAGTGATGCCTTAACTTTTGCTATCCCGGAAGGAAACTATTTGGCGTTTACATGGACGATTACGACTATGGATGCGGGGAACAGCATTCCCTTCAATACGGAAGGCTTGCTGGTGTCTGCCTATGATGCGCCGGGACATGCTGCTGATCAAGCGTCATCCGATTTATACCGCAGATCTGCCAACTGCCTGGTGCTGCCGGATTTTATAGGCTATGAGCGTGCATGTGCGAAACGCATTGCTTTTCTGGGGGATTCGATTACCCAAGGCGTACGGACACGTTTGGATGCTTATGAATACTGGGCTGCACACATTGCGGAGGGTCTAGGAGATTCTAGAAGCGTATGGAATATCGGTTCAGGATGGGCAAGAGCCTATGATGCTGCAAGCGACGGGGCCTGGCTGTACAAGGCCAAGCAAAGCGATGTGGTTGTCGTTGCATTAGGTGTTAACGATATTGGTACTGCTGGCCGAAGTGCGGCTCAATTGCTGGACGACCTGCAGACCATCGTCATCAAGCTTAAGCAGGACAATGCTGCAAAGACGGTTATCCTGTGCACAGTTCCTACATTTAATTTCACCGATTCGCAGGAATTGGTCTGGAGACAGGTCAATGACTCAATACGCCAACATGCCATTCTTGGTGCCGATCACGTGTTTGATATGGCAGAGGTGCTTTCCCAAGCAGCACCAAACGATAATCTGCTAAAGCCTGCCTACATGGCCTCAAGTTCGGACCCGCATCCAAACGGGGTGGCGGGCTTAGCTATAGCGGATGCTTTCCTGTCATGGTATGGGAACAATTGCTGATCTAAAGGAGTATTGATATGAATACATTTGGGGTTTCATCCATATTGTTTCAAGGTGATTCGATTACCGACGGTAATCGCGGTAGAAACGATGACTTTTTTAGGGACGGGATTCATCCGACACCAGCTGGCCATGCCTTAATAAAAAATCGTTGGATGGACTTTTATAGCAAACGATTCATCTCTGATAGTGGGATATCCGGAGGAGGGCAAGCGTGTGAGTGAAAAAGAATTGGAGCTCTGGTACGAGCAACCGGCGGTACAGTGGGAAGAGGCGCTTCCGATCGGTAACGGGCGATTGGGCGGCATGGTGTTCGGCGGACAGACTGTGGAGCGGATTGAATTAAACGAAGATACGCTGTGGTCAGGGACTCCGCATGACGCTCAGCGGCCGCGTCCATTTCCGAGCCTGTCCAAAGTCAGAAGTCTCATTGATCTAGGCAGTTATCAAGAAGCAGAGCAGTTGATCCACCAAGAAGCGTTGAGCTCCTATGCGCAGTCGTACTTGCCCTTGGGCAACCTGATCATCCAGCGCGAGTTTCCGGGAGAGATTTCGACGTATAAGCGTGAGCTGTCGCTGGACAACGCCGTTACACAAGTACTTATGACGGCCAGCGGTGAGCAGTGCTTGTTGCAGACGGCATTTTGCAGTAACCCAGATCAGGTGATGGTTGTATGTCTCGAAGCGGAGCAGCAGGAGCTGATCTTTACAGCCTCGCTGCAGGGCATGCTGCAGGGAGAAGTGATCAGGCTGACGGACAAGCATCTGGTGTACAAGGGACGATGCCCCAGTCACGTAGAGCCGAACTACAGGAGTGTGGGAGCGGAGCCTCCTATTCTCTACGATGAACGGCCAAGCATTGAGTTCGAGCTGCATCTGGCCGTGCTTGCCGATGAAGGTGAGGTTTCGGTTTCCAATCAAGGGGAGCTTACGGTGCAGGGGGTGCAGAACGCAGTTCTGCTGATAACTGCTGCTACGACGTATCCGTCAGTTGACGACCCGAACCGGCAGCGGAAGCTAAGAGACACCTGCCTCAGCAGAATTGAAGCGGCAAGACTCAGAGGATATACCCAGCTGCTTGAGCGGCATATAGAAGATTACCAACGCTTATTTCATAGAGTAGAATTAAAGCTTGGCGACCCAGCGGAGTCTGAATTACCGACTGACAAGCGATTGGAAAGATTTCGCACAGGCGCCGATGATCGTGGTTTGGTGGAGTTGTTCTTTCAATTCGGCAGATATTTATTGATCGCTTCCTCAAGACCGGGCTCCCAGCCGGCGAATCTGCAAGGCATCTGGAATCGGGAGCTCCAACCGCCATGGTCCTCCAATTTTACGACCAATATTAACGTTCAAATGAATTACTGGCTTGCTGAAATTTGTAATTTGAGCGAGTGCCATGAACCTCTGCTGAAGATGATCGGAGAATTGGCTCTTACAGGAGCGGCTACTGCATCGGAAACATTTGGCTGCCGCGGTTGGGCTGCTAATCATAATACGGATATTTGGAAACTGTCTAATCCGGTTGGCGAGCAGGATGGAGGTATCCATTGGGCTTTTTGGCCGATGTCGGGAGCTTGGCTTTGCAGGCATCTATGGGAGCATTATGTTTTTAGCCAAGATACTTCCTATTTACGCAACGAGGCTTATCCCTTGATGAAAGGAGCAGCCATGTTTGCGCTTGATTGGCTGGTAGAGGACGCCTCAGGATTTCTGATTACGAATCCGTCCACCTCGCCGGAAAATCAATTTGTTTCGTCCAATGGCTTTGTCTCGGCAGTCAGCAAAGCGGCAACGATGGATCTCATGCTCATCTGGGATTTATTCAATAATTGTATGCAGGCCTGTGAAGTTTTGGATGTTGATCAGGACTTCCAATTTGCGCTGAGTCAGGCAAGGGAACGACTTTATCCGTTACAGGTTGGGCGGTACGGACAACTTCAGGAGTGGATAGAAGATTTCATGGAAAAGGAACCGGGGCATCGGCATATGTCCCATTTGTACGGATTTTACCCGGGGAATCAAATTTTGCTTCATGAGCATCCTCAGTTGGCGGAAGCGGTGCGGACCTCGCTTCGGAGAAGACTGGAGCAGGGTGGCGGGCACACGGGCTGGAGCTGTGCCTGGATCATTAATTTGTTCGCGAGGTTGGAAGAAGGCGAATCATCTTATCGCTATGTACGACAGCTGCTGGAGACATCCGTTTACCCGAATTTATTCGACGCGCATCCTCCTTTTCAAATTGACGGCAACTTTGGCGGCACGGCTGGTATCGCCGAAATGCTGCTTCAAAGTCATGCCGATGAACTTAGCCTACTTCCCGCATTACCCACACCGTGGGCTGACGGGTTCGTAAAAGGCTTACTGGCCAGAGGTGGATTCGAGGTTGATATCCGGTGGGAGCAGGGGGGATGGACAGAAGTGAGCCTGCGATCCCGACACCGAGGTTTATGCAGAGTAAGAAGCAAGCAGCCCGTTGATACCGTTGTGTCGGAGGGCGTTATCATCGATTATCGTAGGATTGATGCTGATCGGATTGAATTCGTTACGGAGGAGGGGTGTATCTACGTTTTGCGGTCGTTTGGGACGAAGCGTTAACGATGGCAGGAATGAATGTCGATTCCTTTATTGTCGTCCAAAGGCCGTCTATTGAAGTACAATAAAGTTTTGAAGTAATTAGGCGTTCACTCTATTGGGTGAACGCTTATTATTTTTGGAGTTGCAACAACTTGCGTTACTACGAGAAAAACGGTCTGATTCATGCGATAGCCAGGGGTTCGAACAGATCGAGAGGCGTCAAGAACATTATGAAGTCATTAACGAAAAAATAGATTTACCGTCAATGGGAACTAGAAAACCTACTAACTGGTTTAAACCGTCATTATTTTACCTGAGATTTCCTTTTAAGATCTCCAATCCTCTTTTTAATTCGTCCAAAGAGTTTGTGGACGCAAGTGCTATTCGCAAAAACTTATCCTGCGTATTGGCTCCACATAGAAAGCGATTTGAGTGAAAAACACGAATTCCTTTCTGAAGAAAGGCACTCTCCATCCGTGATCCATCGCCATTGTCCGAGATGGGAAGCCAACTATAAAAACTCAGTGGATGACTAGTGTGGAAAGACTGTGAAAAAAACTCTGAATATATATGATTTGCAGATTGTGCTAGCTGTTTTTTTTCCTCAACAATTGCATTTGCTTTTCCAGATAAAATAAGTTCGGTTATGATCTCGGCATCCAATGAAGATGTCTTGACATTGATATTAAAAATTGCCTTAATAATCTTCTCTTTAAAAGCATCGCTAAACACAATATATGCCACTCGGAGCCCTGAACAGATTGACTTGGAGGTACTGCAGATATAGACAGTTTGTTCTGGGATGAGCTGAAACATCGGCTGATCATAATCGGCTATAATACCAGCCGTCAAAAAGGCGTAAATGTCATCTTCAATTAAAATCAAATTATGCTTACGAATTATAGCAGCTAATTCTTTTTTGCGGTTTTCTGAAATCATTACAGTAGTGGGATTAGAACAAGAAGGCATCAAAAAAACGCCATGTACTTCCAGTTGAAGGCACTGAGTTTCAAGTTCATCCGGCAGCATTCCGCACTCGTCACCGGGAATTGGAACTAACTTAATACGAAACATTTTCGAAATCTCAATAAAATTTGCTTATTGGGTCTAGGACTATCACTTTTATGCCTTTTCATTTTTAACAGTGGTAACTTTATCCTCCCTTCCATGATCGTCATTCTCTTCGTACTTACTTTGATGAGAATGCAGCTAAAGAAAACAGGTGAACGAACATGTCAATGACTTTAATAGAGCGAATGATTACGATTGGAATGGTTGTTTTGGGAACCATGATGACAAGATTTATTCCATTTATTATTTTTCCTTCAGGTCGACCCACACCAAGTTATGTGCAGTATCTAGGCAAAGTATTGCCCTCAGCAGCGCTAGGGTTACTGGTTGTCTATAGTATCAAAGATGTCAAATTTTTATCCGGTAACCACGGAGTACCCGAACTGATTTCTATTGTTCTAGTTGCTTTGCTCCATATTTGGAAGAGAAATATGTTTTTGTCAATTGCAAGTGGTACTCTCATCTATATGTTTTTAATTCAATTTTTATTTTAGATAGTCGTCTCTCAATGGGACTACCCAATCGCGTTTTGACGGATTAATTTGCCCTCGCTGGGCAGGATCATCTTACGTTTAGTCTTTGGTCATATTTTTCCTTCAGACGCTTTATGTCTGCTCTGGGAGGAGAACCAAACATACGAGAATATTCGCGACTGAATTGGGATGCACTTTCATAGCCTACCCGGAATGCGACATCAGCGGCATCCGCTGACTCGGATAATAATAGGCGTCGTGCTTCCTGCAATCGCAGCTGTTTTTGGAACTGAATAGGGCTCATAGCGGTTACCTCTTTGAAGTGTCTGTGAAACGAAGAAATACTCATACTGGCTATTTCGGCAAGCTCTTCAATTCGTAAAGGCTTATCACAGTCATTGATAATTTGTTCGATAGCGTCCCTGATTCGATAGATGCTGCTTCCTTCCATTGCGATTTGTGCCAGCGCAACTCCATACTGCCCTTGCAGAAGCCTATATAGAATTTCCCTTGTGTAGATGGGAGCAAGGTACGGAATGTCTTTGGGATTATCTAGCAAACGAGCTAATCTGAGTATCGCATCCAGTATAGGCAGCTCTATCTGACCGACAAACATAGCTCGCTTAGCATTTTCTTTCGGGGTGATTTGAATTTCAGAGTCATTTAAAACCTCTAAAATTTGACTTTGTGTAAATTCAAGTTTGAAACTCAAATACGGAGCGTCGAAAGAAGCTTTTATGACCTGGCCGATCACCGGTAAGTTCATGGATGAAATAAGGTAGTTGGCAGGACCATATTCAAAACGCTCCTGTGCCAGCAATATCTCTTTCAAACCTTGAGCTATGAAACATAAGGAAGGCTTGTAAACTCTGTAGACTGGCTCGGTCACATTAGAGTAGCGAATAAAAAATAAAGATGGGATAACGGTCTCGTAAACTCCGTCCTGACCCGAATGAGGTTCTATCAGTTTGGCGAGCTCATCCTGCTGTTTTAGTATTTCCTCAGACATAGGCTCCTCCTTATTGTTTTATCTTTTTCAATTATAAGGCATATACGTCTGTGGTGTTAGTGGTAGTGAGAGGATTAGGCAATCATTTAAGACAAATGAGATAACGGTCTTTTTTTCATTTATTGCATAATAAGGTTACGCCCTTTAACACACAAGAGTTCTTGATAGAACTTGAGGAGGAATGAAAGTGGAACGCCTATGGACGAAGCCGTTTATTCTCATGACGGTAGGGATGTTTTTCCTATTCACCGGATTTTATTCGCTGTATCCGACGCTACCGCTGTTCATCAAACAGATGGGCGGCAACGAAACGCAGGTCGGACTGGCAGCGGGCGCGTTTATGCTGACTGCCGTTATTTTTCGCCCGATCGTCGGCGTGCTGCTGGATCGGTTTGGCAGGCGTCCGTTTATCGTCTGGGGGCTGCTTCTCTTCACCTTGGGGATGTATATGTATGACTGGATCGGTGGAATCTTCGTTTTGATGGTGCTCAGAATGTTGCACGGGATGAGCTGGGCGGTTTCCACAACCGCCGTTTACACGGCAATTGCGGATATGATCCCGTCGGCCCGCCGTGGAGAAGGCATGGGGTGGTTTGGCACGGCCACGACCATGGCTATGGCGGTCGGCCCGATATTCGGCATCTGGGTTACACAGAACCTGTCGTACCACGCTCTGTTTCTATTCGCCGTCCTCCTCTCTGCCGCAGCGCTGCTCTTGACGTTTGGTGCAAAAATGCCTTTCCGGCCGAAATCTGGTGCAAGGAGAATCGAATTTTTTGAAAAATCGGTCTTGCCCGTCACGGCATCGTGCTTTTTTCATGCTATCGCTTATGGTGGCATTACCACCTTTGTCCCGCTTTTTGCTAACTCGATCAAGGTCAATCCCGGCGCGTTCTTTCTGGCCTATGCTGCAACGCTTGCCCTGATCCGTCCCATTGCGGGAAAACTTTCGGACCGGCATGGCGAGACGTATGTCATTGTACCGGCCCTTGTGATTACGATTTCGGCTTTGATTACCTTGAGCTTTTCGACCGGATTGTTCGGCGTGCTCGTTTCGGCGGTTCTGTACGGTATCGGTTTCGGTTCCGTGCATCCGGCTCTTCAAGCGGCAACGATACGTCTTGCTCACCCGGACCGTAAAGGGGTTGCCACTGCTTCTTTATTGACTGCTACCGACCTCGGCATCGGGCTAGGTGCAATCATGCTAGGCTGGGTCTCCCAATACACGAGCTACCAGCTATTGTTTACGGTCAGCGCTGTGTCGGTCGCGTTTTCCTTGTTGCTATTCACTTTCTTTGTAAAACGTTTGTTGAAAAACAAAGGGCTTAGCCCTCTGAACACCGGTACTCTTCCCTCCGAAACAAATTGACGCAGCTGCACAACGTTGAAACAGTGAAAAAAATAGTAAAACTAAGGAGTGTATCGATTATATGGAGTATGTAAAACTTGGCCGCACCGGTTTAGAAGTTTCACGATTATGCCTTGGTTGCATGAGTTATGGGGTACCCGAACGCGGAATCGCTCCATGGTCGCTGAATGAAGAGGAAAGTAGGCCATTCATTAAAAAAGCGCTAGAATTAGGCATTAACTTCTTCGATACTGCGAATGTATACTCTGACGGAACAAGTGAGGAAATTGTCGGACGTGCATTGAAGGAATTCGCCCGTCGTGATGAGGTCGTCATTGCGACAAAGGTATACTTCCGCATGCACCCGGGTCCGAATGGCGCGGGACTTTCCCGCAAGGCAATCATGAGCGAAATTGATAACAGCCTAAGACGGCTGGGTACGGATTACGTCGATTTGTACCAGATCCACCGTTTCGATAACACTACGCCTATAGAAGAGACGATGGAGGCACTCCATGACGTAGTAAAGGCAGGTAAGGCAAGGTATATAGGAGCATCCTCGATGTATGCTTGGCAGTTCTTGAAAGCGCAGCATGTCGCCGAACGTAACGGTTGGACCCGGTTTGTCTCCATGCAGAATTTATTGAATTTAATGTATAGGGAAGAAGAGAGGGAGATGCTGCCGCTTTGCCGCTCAGAGGGAATCGGTGTCATCCCATGGAGTCCGTTTGCTAAAGGTCGGCTAACCCGAGATTGGGATGAAAAGACAGCCCGTTCAGAGATAGACGAAGCCGGACAAAGGCTAGTTGCGGCAATGGTAGACGCCGATCGCAAGATCGTGGAGAAAGTTGCCGAAGTTGCCGCCAAGCGGGGCATTCCTCGTGCGCAAGTCGCGCTTGCGTGGGTACTGCAAAAGGAGCCGGTAACGGCGCCGATCATCGGCGCAACAAAGCTTAATCATCTGGAGGATGCAGTTGCTGCGTTATCGGTGAAGCTGGATTCAAACGAAATTGTGAGCCTAGAGGAGCCTTATGTACCGCATCAGATATACGGAATCTAAACTAGATGCTTCATCATAGAAAATACTACGGAAAACTTTAGTTGAACACAAATAAGGAGCAGTTCTGCCATTGGCAGCTGCTCCTTATTTTTATTAAGATACAGGAGAAAATAAATTCGTTTCAGTGCTTATGGGACTTTTATTTTATCAATCTTCTTTACTAAGGTTTTCACCTCATGAGGTCGTGGAATACGATAAAATCTACTCGGATGCCATTAGTGAAAATTCTGAAATTATAGAAGATGTTTCCCACCAAGTTTGTCATTTTGCCCCTATGAATGCAGATGGCTATAAACCAGTTTATATTGATATGTGGACAAAATTATCTAAATCATGGGACATTGAACAGAGTATGGTGGCTATCGGTTGATAGCAGGAAAATGGGAAATTTTAGAGAAAGTATTCAAAAAAAATATAAGGTGGTGTATTTGAATGCAGAGTGATCAATTTATTGAGACCACCCACTTGCTCTTTGGAGACTTATTAAAGACATTTGATGAAGGAGAAGAATACACATTATACAATTTTGGCCCACAGGTAATTAGCAGAATTGGTTTCGCAACGAATATTACACCTGATATTGTACGTCAAGCTGCTGATAAAAAGGTGGATTTAATCATTACGCATCATGATGCTTGGGATTTCATATTCGGGATGAAAGAAGAATGCCATGGTCTATTGAAGCATTTTCAAATCGGTCATTACTTCGTTCATTTACCGCTTGATTATGCTGACTTTGGTACGTGTAATTCACTTTTTGAATTATTAAAGGTCAACCAAATTATCCAAACTTCCTATCATGATGAAGGTAGGAGTGTACCGGGAGTCGGCGTGTTCAATGACTCATTAACGTTCGAGGAATTGTGTGAAAGGGTAACAGACGTCTTAAATGAAGATGTTAAATAATGGAAGCATACAGAGAAACGAATTAGTAAATTGGGGATTATTACGGGAGCAGGAAACTCAACGAAAAATATCCTTGACGCAGTAAAATTGGGCTGCGATGCATACCTAACCGGAGAAAAAACATTATACACGGTACAATATGCTCAATATGTAGGAATGAATTTAATAGTTGGGAGTCATACATTTACTGAAATATTTGGAGTAAGATCTTTGGTTGAGCAGATCAAAAAAAAGTTTAATCATATTGAAACTATCGAATTGTTCGAAGACCATTTTGAATAATACCATTAAACCTAGCAGGCACAGCGGCGGTCTGCTTTTTTCATTAAAGTAACAGGCAGAAGATGGAATAATCAAATTTATTTAAACTCACCCTTAAATCAGTTGGTTTATTACCCTTATAATATTTGGTAAAAAGAAGAAAGAAGCGATGACTCAATGTTGACAGAACGTCCTAGCATTATTTTAATTACCGGAATAATGGCGAGTGGGAAATCAACGGTAGCACAGTTGCTTTCCGAACGGTTCGAGAAATCGGTTCATTTGCGGGGAGATATTTTCCGGAGAATGATTGTTAATAACCGCAAAGAGGTTCACCCAGATGCCGGAAGTGATGAATTGAACCAATTGCGTCTACGATATCGGCTTGCCGCGCAGTCCGCGGATGCCTATTTTCAAGTAGGCTTTACAGTAGTAGTTCAAGACGTCGTGATTGGACCAATGTTGAATGATTTTATATCCTATATCCAAAGCCGACCTTTTTATGTAGTGGTTCTTTGTCCAAACTCGTCAGTTGTCATACTAAGGGAATCTGCCCGTATTAAAAAAGGATATGGTGTTTGGACCGTTGAAGGATTGGATAGTCTGTTGCGAAATGAAACACCACGAATCGGAATGTGGTTGGATTCATCTGAATTGACCCCTGATGAAACTGTTAATGTTTCTTTTTTTGTTCATTTAAGTAACGGGAGTAGAGCGTGATGGATTGCCAGTGGATATGCAGTTCAAAGTTAGCTTTGGACTACTTTCCCAAGCTCTTATTCTGTAGGAATTATTTATAAATAAACTTTGACCATTCAGATGAAACTTTATTAAATTCTTTTTTTATTTCATCAAACCTATTATTTTTTCTATCGCTGCCAAATACACATGATATTCGTTTAAGAGAAGTTTTTTTCAAGACATCAATATAATCTTCTGGTTGCATGTTGTTTGCAGATAAATGGATGAATTCCTCTAATGCAGGTGCCGATTCTAAGTTGCTAACATCCTTAAGACCTTTCATATTTTCCAGAGATATCTTCCTTAAGTTTTTTAAGTTATCGAACGAAGGCAACTTTTCAATGTTAGGTAAAGATTGTAAAAAGAGGTTTTGTAAACCGTTCAATGTGGAAATAAACCCAACATCTGATAACCCTCTAATCTGCCACAGTTCAAGATATTTAATATTCGTTAAACCTTCTATTGCTGAAAAATTATTAATCCCCCCGAGCTTTATATCCAAGGACCACATCTTCTTTAACGGGACTAAGTAATTCAAATCTGGTGTTGTTATCGACCTCAATGTTACATCTTCCAAATTTGTTAGGCCCCTGAGAACATCTATATTTTTATGTTGTCCTTCTATATAGATTTTCCTTAGCATTGTAAACCTTGATAAAGGAACTAAGTCGGGTTTCTTTGATTTTGTTGCTCCTAGAAATAATCGTTCTAAAGTGTCTGGAACTCCATTTAGAAAGTCGAAGTTTTCAAGTTTATATATACCTATCCCTAACTCCTTCAAATTTCTCAAATGGACTAAATTATGCATACCTTTTGCGTCCATTAAACAGTCTGCTGAAAATCGCTTGAGATTTGTTAAAGAAGAAATAAAGCTTAAATCGCAAGTAGAGCTGTAAAATCCATATGCACGAAGACAAATATCATTTCTGACGGAAAATAATAAATCATTAAGTAATCGGAAAGTTGCAGGGTCAACTTCATTAGAGAATTGAACAACTTTTAAAGAGTTATCAGCTGCCAGAGATTTTACTTCTTCTTGATTTAACGAATTATGAATATCAACTCTATCATTAGAAATTTGAGTGAACATATGGCACCTCTTGTGTTTAAGTATCAGGAAACATAGTATAAATGAATGTAAATCGCAATTCATTATACCATATACTGGAATACGCATGTTATTGTACCGCTCAAATTTACCCCATTATCGCTTAGAAGTGTATACCCCTTATCTGCAACCGACAAGTACTAATAACGGTCGCTCAACTACCATGAAAGAACTGATTAACTTTCATGCTCTGTGGTGCAGTGGAAGAGATGCATGGATGGCTAACGGAGAACGTTAGTTCATATTAAATATACAACGAGGCTGCCGCGGAAACGATCGACGGCCTCGTTGAACCGTAAAGATTTGATCATAGCTCAATTGCCCCACTCATACGTTTGGTGCGATCTACCTGGCTGCCGTTTTAATGACCAATCGCATAGTGCAATTGAACGACGCCGCTGCCGAGTGATTTGAAGTTCAACAATTCCACTTCTTTGTATTGGTACTTCTCCGTGTCAATCAATAGATTGAGCCCCTTCCCTTCCAGTACCGGCGCGATATTGAATATGAGCTCGTCAACAAGCCCTTGACCCAGAAAAGCATTGTGAAGGTCCGCGCCCCCCGAGATGAGGGCGGTTTGATAGCCTTTATCCTGCAGGTAGCTCAAGGCTTCGAGCGGCGAGCCGACAACCGTCACACCGGGAATTTCTTTCACGCTTGCCGATACGACGACGATATCCATGCCGGTAAAAGCACCCTCGCCTCCGCTCGCCAACATCCCTTCAAACGTACGTCTTCCGACAATGAAATTACCAGCTGCTTGAACTTGTGCCGCAAAATCGCCGAGCGCTTCCTTTTTTGGGGGATTATTCGGACTCGATTGCGCGTAGTTGCCATTGCCTGTTAGTGTTGCCCATAGAATTGTTTTCATTGGATAGCCTCCTAATAGTCGATGAAAATAAATGGTGATTATAGTTCAGCCTAGCTTTCTTGATTGCTGCGATGTCCGTTCAAGGACTCTGCGGATGGATGCGACCACCCGGTCGGGCCGATCTTCCTGCACGTAGTGGGAGGCATCGTCTAACGACTCGGTTTCGTTCGATTTCAAATAACCTTGCCATTTAGCCATCTCTTCGGGTGGAAAGCCCGCGCTATCCTTCATCCCCCACAGAATCTGTGCTGGCAAATTGGATAGAACCGGCAGTTTCGCCTCGATTTCCGCGAGCCACGGACGCGCTTTTCGGATCTGCCTTGGGAATACCCATGTCGGTTTCCGGGATTTTGGGGTTGGGAATGGATCGGTGTAAGCCTTTCTCAAGATATCCGTGATTTTGTCGGAATGATAGATCCCATGCGGGACAATCTTCTTGGCGAAGAAGTTTCGCCTTGTCTGCAGCCAATATCCGAAGGGCCATCCGCCCATGGCAAACGAGAATAGCTTCATCGCAGGGAGCGTGGCCGGCCATGCCCAGGTATTCATCACGACAACTCCGCGCAGGTTCTCACGGTGCCTTACGGCGTAGTTGAATCCGATCGGGCCTCCCCAATCTTGGACTACTAGTACGAAGTCTTTGAGATCCAGTCGCCGGATGAATTCGGTGACAGCCTCAGAATGCTCCTTCGGCGTATAGCCATAATCGGAAGGAGCTCGTGACATTCCGAGTCCCGGATAATCCAATGCAATCAGACGGCATTCGCCGCTCAATTCTTTGATGACGTTCCGGTAAAGATACGACCAGGTGGGGTTTCCGTGTAGGAGAAGAATGACAGGCCCCTGCCCCTCGTCAACGTAATGAATCATGCCATCGCCATAAGGCATCCAGTGGTCCTTGAACGGATACTCCGATGCATCTACATCAAACGGTCTTTGCATTTATGCCTCCAATCTGCCGATTGTTTCAAGCAGCGTTTAAATCGTATTGAATAGTTATCTAAATATTCAGATTATTGATGTGATTCAAAGTCCTGTTAATATCGATTGAGCGCCCCGGTTGCGCGCACCACTCAGGGGTTGATATCGATATGAAGTAGAATTTTGTGTTTCGGCTCTTCAATAAGACTACAACACTGTGGTATATTTGAAAAGTAGTTACAATAAAGTGCAGTAGTTTCAAAAAATGAACTATGGAGGAAACGTCAATGTTGGATCGCTCTTGTATCGAAGCCATTGATCCTTTGCTGGAAATCTTGGATGGTAAGTGGACCCTTCCTCTTCTGCTAGAGTTGTTTGTCGGCACCAAGCGATTTGGAGAGCTGCGGCGAAAGCTACACCCGATTAGCCCGAAGACGTTAACGGATCGACTGCGGGTGCTGGAGGAGAAGGGGATTATAACGCGCACGCAGTACCCCGGTGTGCCCCTGCACGTCGAATATGAGCTAACTGAGCGAGGGTGGAATCTGCAGCCTATTTTTGCGGCTATGTGGGCATGGGTTCAGGAAAATGGCATAAGTGCCGAGCGTGGGGCGGAAGAGATGGCATAGATGTGAATGTAACAGAAGCACTGATTGGGAGCGGACCTAATGATTGACACGATAGCCTCCGCTCATCTCGAAAATGCGGTAGGCTCTTTCAATTAAGTTAACACCTGAAGAAGTTGCGTTTCTGGAAGAAAAGTAACAGCCGAAAAGACGCATGTCACATCGCCTGAGGGAGATGCAACAGCTTGTTATGGTTTTTGGATGGAGGGTATAGACCAAATATCTGAATTCATTAAAAATATAAGCAGTTCAAATAGGAAAAAAAATGCTATTAACGACGGGCAGATTACTTCAACGACTATTATTCGGATTAAAACGGATATAATGAGAAATAAACCATGTCATCCGTTTGGAGGAAATATTAATGAGGACTCATATTGTTTTTGGGGCATCAACCCGTGGAACGCTTAGACAAGCATTTAAAATAAATCAAATAACTGAACAAATCATAGCTATGGAAGATGACTTAATGTTGGGTCCGCTTGGAAATATATTTCTGGATAGTGTTCAATCATTTCGCCTTAATTGGTGGGAGCAAATTTTAAATGAAGAAGACAAAACCGAATATATTCCATATCTGCGTGATTCATATAAAAATTTCAGCGGATGGGCGAGTTTACTCACTGATGATGACTCGCTCTTATTTTGGGTGGGCGACAGCTCAACAGAACAAACAGGTTTTATGTGTTTATTGGCTAATTTGCCATATTCAATTCCTGTATCGTTTGTCAGCGTTTCCCAAGCTTATTACAAGAGATATGGCAAGTTCAGACCACGCTCTACTGGAGAAGTCTCACCAGAGAAATTGTTTCCGCTAATGGAAGATGCGAAAGTTATTACCCCGCATGTTTGGGATCGATATGTAACGAATTGGAAACAGCTCCTTGAGGACAACGGCATCCTTAGAATACGTAAGACCCGTCAAGTCGAAACGGTCCCCGTAGATTATTTTGACCGGGAAATAATAGACAGAGCTAAAAGAATTTCTCCGGAAAAATTTCATCTTAAAAGCGATGGTTTTTTCTATGCTGTAAGTCAGAAACAGCGAATTGACGATGGGTTCATCGAGTGGCGAATTCGTTGCTTAATACAAAGGAATGTGTTTACATACCAGGGATCTCTCGCTTCTATGCGTTTGTATATGCTTAAGCCATTATGGATTCATAGATTTAAGTCGGAAACTTCGGAAACTATAGTTGAACAAAACAAGGAGTAGATCTGCTATTGCAGTTGCTCCTTGTTTTTATTAAGCTAACTGGCAGGATAGGTACTTAAAGTTATCTCGTGGATAAAATACCCAAAAATGAAACTTTGTAATAATTAAAGTGTCTATACTGAGAGGCTTGAGGTATAATCTACGATCGAAAGAGTAAGGGAGTGAATATAGCAATGGAGAAATATTGGAATCACAATACTGCATTTCACGAAGAGTTAGTTGAAAACGCAAAGGTACGCGGCGGACGAGTGCTCGACATCGGGTGTGGTGACGGATTACTACTTCAACGCCTTGCGCCTTTCGCTCAACAAGTTATCGGTATCGACCCCGATACGAAAGTTATTGAGCGTGCGCAAATGCGATTTGCTGCAACATCAAATGTGTCGCTCGTAAACGGTGACTTCCTCGCCATGCCAGTCCCTTCTCAAGAGGAACGTTATTCTACGGTCATCTGTGTAGCGACTTTGCACCATATGGAATTGAGAAGCGCACTGTTAAAAATGCGCCAAGTTCTCGCACCTGGCGGGCGGCTCCTCATAGTTGGTATAGCAGCTGACAAATCTATTATGGATTTTGTCATCTCCGGACTTCTTGTTCTCCCAATCCGTGTCATGGACCGACTTCATGGCGGGATGCAAGATCCGAGTGTTCGGATTGCAGATCCTAAAGAGTCATTAATCGAGATTCGCCAAGCGGCACATGAGGTGCTTCCAGGGGCAATTATCCGACGCCGTTTCTATTACCGTTACCTAATTTCCTGGGACAAACCGATGGTTAACCAGTAAAGAGTAGGCATTTGTGTTGTAAAAAGCGATTAAACTAAAGAGAAACGAGAGTAGAGGAGCTTACTAAGCGGGTGCTCCTCTTTTCTTCCTGCCCTTGCTAATCCATTTATTCAAAGCAGTTCCGCCTCCACCGACAGCGTGCTGCTGTTTGGTTCCTGCACTTTCAATTGCAGAGTTAGTCCCGCTCGTACTGTATCTTCCGCCTCCGCTTGCCACCTGGGTAGCCGAGGCGTTAGCGGCATTTCTGGGAAGCTTGACGATCTGATCATTAAGGACAATGACAATTTCTTTGCCGCAACGACGCGTTCCGGGCCGGGTATTACCATGATAAAGTCCGCCATTGGCGCCCTTCAACCATTTGTTCTTAGCTGTTCCTCCGGCCCCGACGCTCTGTTGCTGCTGCGTATTCGGGGATTTAATAGCGGCGTTGTTGCCAGCAGCGCTGCTGCGGCCTGCACCGCTTGCAATTTGCGTCGTGTTGGGGGCGTTGGTAAATTGATGGTTTACGACGAACACCAGCTTGTCAATTCCAGTGATCGGCGTTCTTGCGATCATGCGTTTATTACCTTTTTCTATAATAATCGTGAGTCGGTCTGATTTCATAACCACATGCATCCTCCCCATCGGGTTTTCTTAAGTATATGTCCACATCAAGAATCCGTAAGGGATATCTGTCGGGTAGTTAAAAAAGATGTGATGCCTAGAGTGGAAAAGAAGGGAACAAACGCAGGGCACCCAAATTTGTGTTCTAATATTTCGCCTTTGCAAGCCAACTCTTTTTGAGCCAAACCTGGTTCTTCCCGCAGCAATGTAATACGGTTGCCTATTATCATGTAGTTGCCTCCAAAGTTGAATGTTTTGGAAAAATTTTGGTATAGTGAAATAAAGGAGTGTACATATGATTAGAAATATAGATATTAGCAACAAAGAAATGGCTCAAAGTGTTCTAAATGTCCAAATCCCATCATACCAAGTTGAAGCTCAACTGATTAATTTTTTTGATTTACCACCATTGAGGGAAAATATTGAAAATCTTCAACAGAGTGGCGAGAATTTTTTTGGTTATTATATTAATGACGAATTAGCAGGAGTTATATCTTATAAGATAGAAGAAAAAACTTTGGACATTCATCGTTTAATGGTTGCCCCTAATCACTTTCGAAAAGGAATCGGGAGAATACTATTACAGTTCATAGAAAAGGTTGAAAATCATATTCATGAGATCATTGTTTCAACGGGAGCCAATAATACCCCAGCTAAAAACTTATATATTGACCAGGGATTTAGTGAAATTGGAAAAATGGAAGTAACTAAAGGTTTATTTATGTCCAACTTTAAAAAGAAAATGAAGGAAATATAAAAGCTATAAAATCAGGGGGAATCCCATTTTCCTTTAATTAATGGGAACGAAAGAGCGGTTGCTTCGGCAACCGCTCTTTATTTATTCCACTGTTCAAAGGCGTGCACCCCCGCAAAAAAAGAAGTCGTTCTAAGTAACGATTCGAATAAGTTTCGTGCAAAATCACTAGAACTTTACGATTGGTTAAAAGAAGGCTGGAAAAAGGAAAAATAAGAACATCTCGAAATGCACTTGGAGGAGCAGTTGCCTTCGGGTGGAATTGACAATGAATACGGACAAGTCTAAGCTTGTGAACCTGTGGTTGGATAAAGAGGGATTCGACTTTCTCGGATTTCATCACCGCCGCATGCCGAAATTGTTTAAGACGGGGAAATTTTATGACTTGCGAAGTATTCCATCCAAAAAGGTGATGAAGAAGGCATGTCGAACAAATTTCTATTAAAAGTTGACTGGCATATTATTCGTAGACTGACACTGTACTGGAACAAAAAGCACAAGCGAGACCAACTGCACCCGAGAAGGGTCACCGAGATACTCGGTCGTATGGGACTGAAACGAGTCAGTGCTTGGGGCAGCAATACTGCGCTGGGTGAAGAACATCGGAAAGCCGTATGCGGGAAAACTGCTCGTACGGTTTGATGAGGGAGGACTGGGAAACCAGTCCCCTACTCTATAATACTTTCCCTTTAATTTATGAAATGCATCATTTACTATGGAATTAATAATAGTCGCTCATGAAAGGATGGCTTGGGATGATTACAAAAGAATGTCTTATCAATGAAATTCAATATCTTATTGAAGAATATATCCACGGGCTATCTTCACCTTTTGATTCCTTCTTGGAGGAGCATATTCTAGCATCGACTTTTTACATGATCCAAGAGGGATCGAAAGTAGTAGGTTACTATGCTATTTACAATAACGAACTTCTTACCCAATTCTACATCAGCCGCCCCTACCAAATGCACTCGCAGAAGATGTTTAGCCAAGTGCTTGAACGTAATACAGTGAACTCTCTTTTCGTTCCGACCTGCGATGAACTATTTGTAAGCCTAGCGGTAGATAAGGACTTCACGATCAACAAACAAGCTTACTTTTTCCAAGATAATCAAGCAGACATAATAGTGAGTAATGTTTCAGGTGATGAATCATTTGGCCCTGCTAATTTAGAAGATCTGCAACAAATACAACAAATCTGTGGAGATTTTCTTGACCAATACGAACGGCGGATTGCCAGTGGAGAACTCTTCACCTACTATAAAGGTGCTGTGTTGCTTGGAATCGGAGTAGTTGAGAAGTCTAAGATGTTCGAAGGTTTAGCAAGCATAGGTATGTTAACTAATGAGGCATATAGAAAGCAAGGAATTGGGAGAGTCATCATTTTACAATTAAGGAAATGGTGTTATAAGCAGGGTATTAAGCCTGTAAGTGGATGTTGGTATTATAACGAAGCTTCTAAGAGGACTCTGGAGAGTGCGGGCATGGTCACGAAAACCAGACTATTGAAAATCAAAGTAACTTAAGAATGTATATTAATAAGGGGAAAATAAAATGTTCTTTCAGAACACAACGAAGCAAAATACGTTTTGAAAATAGATCGTCCGCAACAAATTATCTTGGCGGAACAATTTCTTCATACTTATCGGCACATAAATCCCACATGATCTGCCTGAGTATTTAAAGGCGTGGGAGTACTGGAAAGACATATCCCTTAATTATCCTTGACTTCATAGTTTGTGTTTTATCGGATTTGAAAATATGTGAGAGTGGAGATAGTTATGAGTAAATATGTAATTGGAATTGATCTTGGTGGAACAAATATTAAGTCCGCAATTTTCAACACGGAGTTTCAAAGAATTCACGAAAGAAGTGACCCCACGGAAGCAGCAAAAGGACCTACTCATGTGTTAAACAGAATTAAAGAAATTGTTCAAGAGATGATGTCGTTCGAAGGAATCAATCAAACTTCTATTAAGTGCATGGGTATGGGAATCCCTGGTTTACTTGATCCAGATGAAGGTCTATCCATATTTTCACCAAACTTTCCAGATTGGGAAAACATTCATGTTGTTAATCAAATGAAAAGTAATTTTGACTTCCCTGTTTTTATCGACAATGATGTGCGGGTAAATATGTATGGTGAATGGCTGTTTGGCGCAGGCATCGGTTACAAAAACTTGGTATTGATCACGTTAGGTACTGGTCTAGGATCTGGTATTGTAAATGATGGCAAGGTTTTTTACGGTACAACATCTAGCGCGGGCGAAATTGGGCATATGAATATGTACCGGGAAGGTCGCCCTTGTCGTTGTGGAAGCTCAGGCTGTCTAGGGAGATACGCGTCTGCGATAGGAATGGTTAAAACCTTTACAGACAAGCTTGAGGAAGGGCGGTCAAGTACCGTATTGCAATGGGTGGGAGACGATCGGACGGCAATTACTGCCCATATGATTTCAGAAGCATACGATCTGGGAGATTCACTTGCAATTGAGGTTATGCATGAAACAGGAAAGATTCTTGGATTCGGTCTTTCGAATGTAATCAACTTATTAAATCCAGAAGTAATTATAGTTGGTGGTGGAATGTCGGCAGCTGGTGATCGCTTGCTAAATTCAGTACGTGATACCGCCCGAAATCATGCTTTAAAGCTTTCTTCCCATGCTTGTAAGATAGAACAAGCGAAATTAGGTGGACAAGCTGGTATGATCGGGGCGGCTGCATATGCGAACAGTAAGATGCCTTCATAATCTTGAAGCTTATTAGAAGTTTTCCAGCACAATCTTTCCTATCGATCTACCTGATTCCATTTTTTCATGTACTGCACGTAGGTTTTTTGCATTAATTGGTTCTAGGCGTTCAGTTAAAGTGGTTGTTAACTTACCTTTATCGATTAAGTCGGCCAGATCATTCAGCAACTCGTGTTGTTTGATGATATCTTTGGTATGGAACATGGATCGGGTAAACATGAGCTCCCATACAAACGTGACACTTTTAGAAAAAAGCAGGTCCATATCCAAGCTTCCCGTCCAAGAGGCTTTATCTGCAGGAACGATTGAACAAATCTTACCTTGGGGTGTTATGACCTCTGCCATATTCGCAAAGTGTTGTACTGTGTCATTTAAGCAAAATATATAATCGACAGTCTCAAATCCAATAGTCTTGAGTTGCGATGCAAAATGGCTATTGTGGTTGATTGTAAAATCTGCCCCTTGATTTTTGGTCCACTGGATTGACTCTGGGCGTGAAGCAGTTCCTATTACAGTTAGACCTGCTAATTTGGCAAGTTGAGTAGCAATCGACCCTACTCCTCCTGCTGCTCCGATAATGAGTATGCTTTTATTTTTATTTTCTTCTACACTGAGATGGATTCCTAAACGATCAAATAAACCCTCCCAGGCAGTAATCGAGGTAAGCGGTAAAGCGGCTGCTTGTGCAAAATCCAAACTCTTCGGTTTGTTTCCCACAATTTGTTCATCTACCAAGTGAAATTCACTATTACCCCCTGGGCGAGCCACACTCCCCGCATAATAGATCTCATCTCCAGGTTTAAACAACTGACATTCAGGTCCAACCTGTTCCACGATCCCAGCTACATCCCAACCAAGAATTTTAGGTGATTCTTCTTCATAGTTGGTTTTCTCTCGTACGCCCAAGTCGGCAGGGTTGACAGAGATGGCTTTTACTTCCACCAGTAGATCGCGTCCAGTAGGAATCGGTTTTTCAATATACAGATCAACAAGGCTCTCCGGATTGGATATAGGGAGATATCGGTAAGCGCCGACTGCTTTCATTTTTTGGTGATTAGTCATATTTTTCTTCTTCCTTTCAAGTTGGTATATCGTACGTTTGAATTATATGTTGTATACTTACTTTAAGGAAGTACGCATAATTTTATTATATAGTACTAAAAATCATACCATTGGAGGGAGATAGGGTAATGGGAGATCGAAGAAACAAATACGGTGCTAGTCCAAACATGGCAGGATGCCCTGTGGAGACAACTCTGGACGTCATCGGGGGGAAATGGAAAGGGATCATACTCTATCATCTCATTGACGGAACGAAAAGATTTAATGAATTTCGACGTCTCAATCCGGGTATTACGCAGTTTATGCTTACATTGCAGTTACGGGAGCTTGAACGGGACGGGATCATTCATAGAGAAGTTTATAAAGAAATACCGCCCAAAGTGGAATACTCACTTACCGATTTTGGAAAGACGTTAGTACCGATCATAGTATCTATGAAAGAATGGGGGGAGATTTATAAAATCAAACTTAACGAAATTAGAACGCCACGAGGGGAAGATGCTTGAATGTTCAAATAGGTTGCCTTATATAAGTCATTGCTATATCGAGGGGGAAGTGCATGAACGAGAAGGATTGTTTGATGCTCCAAATTATTTCGGAAGAACAAAACTTAACTAAAGCAGCGGAACGCCTATATGTTACACAACCGGCATTAACTTATCGACTTCATCAAATAGAGAAAGAGTTTGGTGTCCCCATCTTTACCAAAAGCGCAAAGGGAGTTAAGCTTACCCCCGAAGGGGAGTATTTGGTTACTTACGCCAATAAAAATCTGATTGATTTGAGAAATACAAAAGATTATATCGTAAACATGCGAAATGAAGTAAAAGGCAATTTAAGAATAGGGGTCTTCAGCTATTTTGGGCTTCATAACCTTCCTCCAATTTTAAAGAATTTTATTAATGCCTACCCTAAAGTGCAGCTCAATGTGAATACGGGTTGGAGTGACGAAATATTTGAATTGCTGCTTCTTGAAGATATTCATGTGGCGATAGTCAGAGGGGAATTTCAATGGTTTGATGAAAAATATCTGATCAATGAAGGAAACATTAGCATAATATCCCAAGAGAAAATCGATGTAGATAGGCTGCCCGAATTACCTAGGATTAATTATAAAGTGCCTAAACTTACTAGCAAATCATCTACAAGTTATGTTCAATCTCATTCCTCTTTGAGCCGAACGATTGAAGATTGGTGGTATGAGAGATATACGGAGCCTCCTTTTATTACGATGCAGGTTGATACCTATGAAACTTGTAAAGAAATGGTGAAAAATGGATTGGGCTACGCCATTATTCCTAGCAATTTTGTAAGACCAGAGGATGGGTTACATCTAATCAATTTGGTGCGTAAAAATGGCGAGCCGATTATAAGAAACACCTGGATGTTGTACAGAGAGACGTCATTGCAATACACAATGGTGGATCACTTTGTCTCCTATATCAAACAAATAACATAAACCGTAAAGGGACACCGATAAACGGCGTGTTCCTTTTTTGTTTTTATGCTGATCCACGGCATCAATCTAACCTTTTGTTATTAAAAAATTTTTGGTATATAGCAAAAAAATATTAATTTTACTTATATCGTGGTGATGGTTTAAAATTAATACATGAAGTGTTAGTTAATCTGACATGCATAAATCGAAAGGCGATGACAAAAGGTGATTGAGCAATTATTACTAGCTAAAAAACACATTCAGCAAGCTGTTGACACCCGGGACCCTGAATTGCGCGAAATTGCTCTTAAGATTCATTCCAATCCGGAATTAGCCTTTAACGAGTACAAAGCGGTTCATTGGTTAACGGAGCCCCTAAAGAAAGCGGGTTTTGAGGTGGAAACGGGCATAGCGGGTTTGGAGACTGCTTTCCGCGCTTCTTGGGCAGGAAGTTCAGAAGGGCCTACAATCGCCTTGCTAGCCGAGTATGATGCTTTGCCTGAAATCGGTCATGCCTGTGGCCATAACCTGATAGGTACTGCAGCCGTTGGTGCCGCACTAGCTCTTAAAGATTGTTTTCCTGATTTCCCGGGAAAAATAGAAGTCTATGGTACTCCTGCTGAGGAAGATGGCGGCGGCAAAATCATTATGAGCGAGAAGGGTGTATTCGATCAGGTGGACGCAGCTATGATGTGCCATCCACGTCAAAGCAATATGGTGATGCGTGGAGGACTGGCTTGCGTAGATACAACATTCAAGTTTTATGGAAAACAAGCTCATGCTTCATCTGAGCCTGAAAAAGGAATCAGTGCCTTAGATGCTCTAATTAACTCCTATGTAGCCATTAATTCTTTACGTCAGTTTTTTAAGCAAGATGTTAGAATTCACGGAATTATAACAAGAGGAGGAGATGCACCTAATGTTGTGCCCGATTATTGCGAGGCGAAATTTATGTTTCGAGCTCCTACGGTTAAAGAACTGAACGTAGTAAGAGACAAAATTTATACGGTGGTTCACCACTGCTCAGAAGCAGTAGGAGCAACGTGTGAGATAAGCGAAGGTTTGATATATGCGGAAAGAAATAATAATAAATATTTATCCAGCTTATTTAAAGACAATTTAACTCTTATGGGTCTTGAAGTAACCAACCCTCCAGAAAGAGGAGGAATAGGTTCATCAGACATAGGTAATGTGGGACAAATCACAGCTACCATTCATCCGTACATTAGAATTGGTGATGTAACCCCGCATACCCCGGAATTTCGCGATGCGGCGTGCTCCGAGGGAGGCATGACGGGATTGAACCAAGCTGCAAAGGCTTTGGCAATGACCGCCTATGATTTATGTTTTGATCCAGACTCATTACGCCAAGTTCGCGATGAGTTTGTATTATGGAAGGCCAGTAATGAACGCAATAATTAATTATAGGGGGTAGTTATTTTGAAAAAAATTTCATTTATATTGTTTTTGTGCACGATGCTTGTTCTTTCCGCTTGCAGCAGTTCATCAAAATCCTCAGGAACTGATAATCAAGCCGCTGTAGAACCGAAAGATCTTGTTGTCGCTTTAGGTGCTGAACCTACGATTTTGGACCCGCAGGATAGCAATGACGCCTTATCCAACAATGCGACTGAACTCCTTTTCGACAAATTGGTTACTTTGGATAAAGAAGGAAAAATCGTACCTCAGCTGGCGAAAGAGTGGAGTACATCTACAGATGGAAAGAAAATGACGTTTAAGCTTCGTGAAGGGGTCAAATTTCAAGATGATACCCCATTGAATGCTGAAGCCGTCAAATTCAACTTTGACCGGGTTCTGAACAAAGAGAATAAGCTGAATCGATATTCGTTTTATGCTGAGTTTATCGATAAAGTGAACGCGGATAGCGAATATCAAGTCAGCTTCGATCTCAAGTTTCCGTTCGGTCCCGCTTTAACTTATTTTGCTCAAGCGGCTGGCGCTATTCATAGCCCGAAAAATCTGAAAGAGCAGGGCAAAAATATCGGTAAAGCGCCCGTCGGCGCTGGTCCTTTTAAACTGAAAGAATGGGTACCGGGCACCAAAGTTGTGTTCGAGGCCAATCCTACTTATTGGGGCGGCAAGCCGAAAGTGAAGACGATTACGTTTAAGCCGGTTCCTGAAAATGCGTCGCGTTCCATCATGCTGGAAACAGGTGAAGCTGATGTGATCTCGCCTGTCGTTCCTACAGATGTAGAGCGGCTTAAAGGGAACGACAAAGTGAATGTAATCGTTTCTCCAAGCTCTAGAACTCTTGAGTTTCCTCTAAATACTACGAAGGCGCCTTTCAATGATGTAAGAGTTCGTCAAGCCTTGAACTATGCGGTCGATAAAGACACGATTGTGAAAAAAATCTTGTCTGGATATGGTAAGGTTTCTGAGGCGGCTGTTGCAGAGCCGATCGTAGGCTATTCCTCCGTAGGTGCTTATCCTTATGATCCGGAAAAAGCCAAGCAGCTGCTTGCTGAAGCCGGTGTTAAGCCGGGAACCAAGATTATGCTGTGGACACCGGAAGGCCGTTACTTGATGGATCGTCAAATCGCTGAGTTTGTTCAAGGCAATTTACAAGCTGTTGGATTTACCGTGGAATTCCGGAAATATGAGTGGGGCACGTACAAAGGTTTAACAACCAATCCGAAGAAAGACGGTTACGACGTAATCATGGATAGTTGGGGAGCTTCAACTGGAGATGCGGACTGGGCGGCAAGACCGAATTTTGCTACAACTGGAAGCAATAACCTCTCTGGAATCACGAATGCAGATTTGGACGCGCTGCTTGATAAGGGCATGAAAACGGCAAATCCTGACGAACGTAAGAAGACTTACAGTGACGCGTTGAAAATAATTAAGGAGCAAGCCCCTTGGATTTTCGTTTTGGATAATAAGCAAATTACTGGGGTTCGCAAAAATGTAGAGGGCGTCTATAATTGGACTAACGAACGACTTATTTTGCGTGATGCTGTGAAGAAATAAGAAATCTAGATAAATGGGGGAGATGACTTACATCCCCCCATTTTTCACAAGGAGGCACCAGGTTGTTTAGCTATATCATAAAGCGTATGCTGCAGATGATCCCGACCTTGATTGGTGTATCCATTATTGTGTTTATCCTGATTCATTCGGTTCCAGGTGATCCAGCCCGTTTGATAGCCGGCAATGAAGCCAGCGAGCAGGATGTAGAGCTCGTTAGGGATCGGTTGGGACTAAATCAACCTTTGTATGTGCAATATGGAAGTTATGTGTATCATTTGTTAAGTGGTGACCTCGGAACATCCTTACGCTCTGACCGACCTGTTCTACAAGAGATTCTCACGCGATTCCCGACCACAATTACACTTACCGTCATGGCCATTATTATTATGGTGTTGATCGGGCTTATTGCCGGAATCGTTTCTGCCACTAAGCCGAACAGTATTTGGGATAACCTCACGATGATGTTCTCCTTGTTCGGAATATCTATGCCAATTTTTTGGTTGGGACTCATGCTAATTCTTATTTTTTCATATTACCTGCAAATCCTTCCATCCGGAGGGAATGACGGGCTTAAATATTATATACTTCCGGCGTTTGCTGTAGGCCTTTCTTCATCAGCTATCCTTGCCCGACTGACACGTTCCAGCATATTGGAAGTTATTCACCAAGATTTCGTTCGTACGGCACGCGCGAAAGGTGTTAAGGAAAAGGCCGTGATCTATAAGCATACCTTGAAGAATGCGCTAATCCCGATTATTACGGTTATCGGATTGGAATTCGGTCATTTGTTGGGGGGAGCGGTTCTTGCGGAGACGGTGTTCTCTATGAACGGGCTGGGACGCTATGTGATTCAATCCATTCAGTTTAGGGACTATCCGGCGATTCAGGGTAGTGTTCTGTTTATCGCCACCATTTTTGTCGTGGTGAACTTGATCGTCGACCTTTGCTACAGTTTAGTAGACCCCCGGGTGAGATACGACTAAGAAAGGAGCACGTTCATGAGTCAGCTAGAAGCAGCAGATCAACAAGGGGCGCAGAACCATCTGGACCAACAGGCTTACGTCCCCCGTACGCCTTGGAACATGATGGTGAGCCGATTTAAACAGAATAAACGGGCCTTGGTCGGACTGTGGATGACAGTGATCTTTGTCATCGTCGCGCTCTTGGCACGATGGATTGCTCCCTATGATCCTATCGTGCAAAATATGCAAATAATGCTTGAAACTCCTAGTTGGAGCCATCCGTTTGGTACAGATGAATTCGGGCGGGATATTTTATCTAGGATCATTTACGGTACTCAAATTTCATTGATGATCGGCATCGTCGGGGTATTGATTTCCGTTATTATCGGCGTTACGTTAGGAACGGTCTCCGGCTATTTTGGAGGAAAGGCCGACATGTTGATCATGCGTATCGTGGATATTTTCATGGCATTCCCGAGCTTCCTGTTGGCATTGGCGATCGTAAGTGTCTTGGGTCCTGGTATGAGCAACGTGATGATTGCCATTGGTATTTTCTCGGTTCCGACGTTTGCTCGTATTTCCCGCAGCGCCGTCATTTCTGTGAAGAATAAAGAATTTATCGAGGCTGCCAAAGCGATGGGGGGCACTCATGCGTTTATCATTATTAAGCATGTGATTCCGAACAGTATTGCTCCTATTATCGTGTTGTCATCCTTACGAATCGCAACGGCCATATTGACTGCCTCCGGACTCAGCTTTCTAGGTATGGGGGCTCAGCCGCCTACACCGGAATGGGGGGCTATGCTCAGCACGGGAAGGGAATATTTGAGAACGGCCCCTCATGTCAGCACCATACCCGGACTTGCCATTATGTTTATGGTATTGTCTTTCAACATGTTGGGCGATGGCTTGCGCGATGCCCTTGATCCGAAGATGAAGCTGTAACGGGAGGTCATACATTGAAGAACAAATTACTTGAGATCAAAGGGCTCAAGACTTATTTTTATTCCGATGAGGGTGTAGTACCGGCCGTAGACGGAGTTGACATCACGGTTCGTGAGGGAGAAACTGTTGGCATTGTCGGAGAGTCCGGCTGCGGCAAAAGTGTGACTTCTTTAACGGCGATGAGGCTTACCCCCGGTAAGGTGGTAGAAGGCTCAATCACGTTTAATGGGAAAGATCTGTTAGCGCTTTCGGACAAAGAAATCAGAACGATTCGCGGTAATGAAATGGCGATGATTTTCCAAGAACCAATGACTTCTCTGAACCCAGTGTTTACAATCGGCCAGCAGATCGGCGAAGCGGTTGAAATCCATATGAGGTATAACAAGCAAAGGGCGAGGGAACGTGCGATCGAGATGCTCAAACTCGTAGGTATCCCTAGGCCAGAGCAAATTGTCGATGAATATCCTCATCAGCTATCGGGAGGAATGAGGCAGCGGGTGATGATAGCTATGGCGATGAGTTGTAATCCGAAGCTATTGATTGCTGATGAACCGACCACGGCGCTCGATGTAACGATTCAGGCGCAGATTTTGGATCTAATGAGGGAGCTTAAGACGAAACATAATACGGCTATTATGATGATCACTCACGATCTGGGCGTAGTTGCCGAAATGTGTGACCGTGTCATTGTCATGTACAGCGGAAAAGTCGTGGAAGAAACCGACGTAGTAAAACTGTTCACAAACCCGAAACATCCGTATACACAAGGACTCATGAAATCGATCCCGAACATGCATTCGGATGAAAAGAGATTGTATGCTATTAAAGGGATCGTGCCGACTCCAGGCAGCCTGCGCGAAGGTTGCGCATTTGCTCCTCGCTGCGAGTTCGCTTTGGATATTTGCCGGCAAAAAGCTCCACTGCTAATAGAAGTCGAAACCGACCACTTCAGCCGTTGCTGGCTCCATTCTTCGACAGGGGAGGCTCAAAATGAAGCAGCCACTTGTTGAGGTTAAAAACCTAAAAAAATATTTCCCGATCAAAAAAGGAATATTCAGCCGTACCGTGAACCATGTCAAGGCTGTTGATGGACTGGATTTCACGATTTTCAAAGGGGAAACGCTAGGGTTGGTAGGCGAAAGCGGATGCGGGAAATCGACAACAGGAAGGACGATTCTGCAGCTGCTTCAGCCTACAGAAGGAGAGGTATTGTATGAGGGGACCAATCTCGTCGGCATGAATCCGGGGGAGTTAAGGAAGCTGCGTAGAGAAATGCAAATGATATTCCAGGACCCTTATGCCTCTCTAGATCCGCGTATGACTGTAGGTGAAATTATAGCGGAGCCGATCATTATTCACGGTCTAGCCCACGGCAAAGAAAGAGACCGACGCGTGGAGGAACTTCTGAATGTCGTCGGCTTGAGCAGCTACCATGCCAAACGGTATGCGCACGAATTCAGTGGCGGACAGCGCCAACGGATAGGGATAGCCCGTGCGCTAGCCTTAGACCCTAAGCTGATCGTAGCCGATGAGCCGGTATCCGCTTTGGATGTATCGATCCAATCGCAAGTGATCAATCTGCTTCAGGATTTACAGGAGCAATTTCAGTTGACGTATTTGTTCATTGCGCACGATTTAAGTGTTGTAAGGCATATTAGCGACCGCATAGGCGTAATGTACTTGGGGAGAATTGTGGAGCTTGCGGATAAGCATGAACTGTTTAATTCCCCGAAGCATCCCTACACGAAAGCTTTGTTATCTGCCGTACCGATACCGAATCCTTTAGTCAAGAAGGAAAGGATCGTTCTTCAGGGTGATGTACCAAGCCCCGCCAATCCGCCTTCGGGCTGCACATTCCATCCACGATGCAGTGAGTGCATGGCCATTTGTAAGACAGAAAAGCCGATATTGAAGGAAGTTAATGGCCAGTATATTGCATGCCATTTATATAATTAGGTGTTGAATAAGGCATCTATGCAGAATCCTCCTGAGGAGAAAAGCCATTTTATAGGTTTTATCTAGGAGGATTTTGTGTTTATGGAGATGAGCATTTCCACTAGGTGAAAAGGAGCGCTTCAGATGAATACCATGAAGAAAAATAGTATTTCCATAATTGGCGTTCCGCTGCAGTATGGCGCAGATCGAAATGGCGTGGAGATGGGACCAAGCGCATTAAGAGGCTCCGATATGGTTAATAGACTTGAAGCTTTGGGCTATCAGGTACAGGATTTAGGCGATATTCATGTGAATAGAGCTTTGGATGCATGTCGGACAGGCGAAAAACTGAAGTATTTAAAAGAAATAAGTAAAGTGAATAATGAATTATGCCAAGTTGTCACTGGTGAAATGATCAAAGGTCAATTTCCGCTCATTCTCGGTGGCGATCATAGTATTGCGATTGGAACCATTAAAGGGGTTCTACAGCATGTGAACAGGCTCGGGGTCATCTGGTTTGATGCACATACGGATGTGAATACGGAGGAGACAACGTACTCTGGTAATATTCACGGCATGTCCTTAGCGGTTGCACTCGGGTACGGGCACTCGGAGTTGGTATCGATCGGCAGTGTAGAAACAAAGGTAAAGCCGGAGAATGTGGTCATCATCGGAGCCAGATCGATCGATCATGGCGAGAGGACGTTCCTGAAGGAAAAAGGAATTCGCGTCTTTACGATGCATGAGATTGACCGTTATGGAATGAGGCATGTCATGGAAGAAGCGCTCAAAATCGTAACGAACGGAACGGACGGCGTTCATCTTAGTCTAGATATTGACGGAATGGATCCTGCGGAAGCTCCGGGTGTTGGCACTCCGGTATCAGGAGGGATGTCATATAGGGAAAGCCACTTTGCGATGGAGATGCTGTATGAGAGTAATGTGCTCGTATCCGCTGAGTTTGTCGAAGTAAATCCGATGCTTGATCAACATAATAAAACAGCAAGAACAGCCGTGGAGCTGATTGGCTCTGTATTTGGAGAACGCATACTATAACATATCTTAGAGAAGGATTGAAGCCCTATGCAAAGCATATCGAAAACGATCATCCAGCAAATCGAACGCTTCGGCGCTCATAATTACCACCCGCTGCCCATTGTTGTTTCACAAGCGGAAGGCATTTGGGTGGAAGATCCTGAAGGCAACCGTTACATGGACATGCTGAGCGCCTATTCCGCATTAAACCATGGGCACAGGCATCCGAAAATTATTCAGGCACTTAAAGATCAGGCGGATAAAGTAACATTGACTTCCAGAGCGTTTCACAACGATCAACTTGGTGTCTTTTATGAAAAACTTTCAGCTATGACAGGGAAAAGTATGATCCTGCCCATGAATACAGGCGCTGAAGCGGTGGAGACTGCACTCAAAGCAGTAAGGCGTTGGGCGTATCAAGTTAAGAAAGTGCTGACGGATCAGGCTGAAATTATCGTCTGTGCAGGGAACTTTCACGGGAGGACGATTACGATAACTTCTTTTTCGTCTTCGGATGAGTATAAAGAGGGTTTTGGGCCTTTCACTCCAGGCTTTAAAATCATTCCTTACGGCGATTTGGAAGCACTAAAGAAAGCCATAACTCCGAATACAGCTGCTTTCTTAGTGGAGCCGATTCAAGGGGAAGCAGGGATTGTGATTCCGAAGGAAGGATTCTTAAGCAAAGCTTCACAGCTTTGTAAAGAGAACAACATTCTTTTAGTCGCCGATGAAATTCAGACGGGGTTTGGCCGAACCGGAAAGCTGTTCGCATGTGAATGGGAATCGGTGAGACCGGATATATATATAATGGGGAAAGCACTAGGGGGTGGCGTGTTTCCTATTTCCGCCGTTGCAGCAGATGAGGAAATTCTAGGTGTGTTCAACCCCGGATCGCATGGGTCTACCTTTGGCGGGAATCCATTGGGCTGTGCCGTTGCTATTGCAGCCTTGGATGTTTTGGAGGAAGAGCGTCTCGTTGAACGTTCGGCCGAATTGGGAACCTATTTCATTGATAAGCTGCGGAAAATCGATAGTAAAAATGTCAAAGAAGTACGAGGTCGCGGATTGTTCATTGGTCTTGAGCTGGTCGAACCTGCTCGCCCTTACTGTGAGAAGCTAAAAGAGTTAGGCATTCTGTGTAAGGAGACACACGAAACGACGATACGATTCGCACCTCCGCTCACCATTACAAAAGACCAAATAGATTGGGCACTTGAGCGCATCGAGCTGGTGCTTAAGTGAAATAGAATTCCTTCCGATTTGGATAAAGCGATAAGAGGGTGCTTATGATGGGGAACGATAAACAATTAACTATAATTCAAGTGCCTTTTGGGCTTGGGTCCGGACGAACTGGAACTGAACTTGGTCCTGATAGCCTAGAACAGGCGGGCTTATTGCGGCAAATCCGTAAAACAGAGTATGAAATAGCGGCTGTGCATACGGTAAAGTATCCGGAAATTGCCGTACTTCCTCCAAACAAAGCAAAGGATGCGGTAGTAAAGCATTTCCCTGAAGTCATGGAGATGAGTAGGCTGGTGGCGGAGCATGTGTCACAAGCGGCTCTTCAAGGGACATTCCCACTTGTGCTGGGTGGAGATCATAGCGTAACCATCGGGACACTTGCAGGGATGACAACACGTTTTACAAACTTAGGCGTTATTTACTTCGATGCTCATATCGGTTTGAATACCGAGGATACTAGTCCAACGGGAAATATGAACAGGATGACGCTAGCGGCGGCACTTGGCAAATCCAAATTCAAGATAACCGATATTCCGGGGACAAATGCTTTGATTAAAAGAGAGAATGTCGTTATTGTTGGAGTTCGAGATGTAGAGCAAAGTGAGAGGGATTTAGTTCTATCTGAAGGTATTACGTGCTTTACCATGCATGAAATCGACCGTATGGGTATCGAGAAGGTCATGGAAAAAGCGCTGCAAATCGCCGGTAACGGAACGGATGGTATCCATCTTAGTTTTGATATTGACAGCCTAGATCCTTTGGAGGCCCCTGGGGTCAGTATGTCAGTTCCCGGTGGACTAACTTACCGGGAAGCTCATTTTGCCTTCGAGCTGCTAGCGATATCGGGTCTCATTACGTCCATGGATGTTGTCGAATTGAATCCGACCCTCGATGAAAGCAGACGAACGGCACGGCTTGCAGTTGGATTGATCGCCTCGCTTCTCGGTAAGAGAATCTTGTAACCGAACAATCTTGTAACGAAATTATAATTCAGGCGTTCACTCTATCGGGTGCACGCCTATTTTCTTGTGTAAACAGTGGGTAGTAAAGAATGCTGAAACCCACAGTTTTTTTGGGAATGTCAAATTATTGCCGTTGCTACCTTGCAAGCAAATGTTTTAGCATTATGTCACTTGGGTGTAGCTTTCTGTGCAACAACCTTTACAAACACTCTCCACAAAGACGGCGTAAGCCTTTTTTTGTTGGAATATTGTGCTGGACTTAGATGGAGCAATTCGGCAGCTGCTGCAGGCTTTTTGACACGATAGCGGCCGTAGGACCCAAGGCGGTTCCGACAATCAAACGTGATAAAGGGAGCAGCAGGACGATTAATATGATAGAAGGAACGGAGCAAATGCAGTTAATGGCCATACTAATGACTTAATGGAGCCCCGCAGCTTCAAGAATACTAATCAATGAACAGCTGTGAGGTAGTTACTTATGTCCCAGCCTCGACTCTGTTCTAATCGACACTACCATTATGTTCGCGGAACGTAGATACCTTATTTTGCTCGAAACCGCTTATTTCCCGACCAGCCTAGATTAGCAGCTTATATGTCCGAACTCGCTCCTGACCACTTATGACAACCAGCATCTGCTTGTCTACTAGATTACGAAGGAGCGTTCGCGCATATCTCGTGGTGAGTTTAAGGTGATCCGCCAACTCAGCTGGGGTAAGGGGGCGAAGCAGATCGGATGTTGATCAAGTAAAGTGTGTAAACAGCTTCTAACACTGCGGTTGATAGATCATATAAATTCAGTTCTATCTAAAAATAAAGACAGGGCCTGCCACAGCAGGTCCTTATTTTTTGTTCATCTATGCAAGGTTTTGTTAGAGGTACGAAAGTCATTTACACAGATTCACTATCATATATCTTTTAGAATGAGTATGCATAGAACGCGATCCATGAGAGGAGTCAATGAAATGGAAATTCCGAGACGGAATCAAGGGATGTACGGAAATGTACCACAGCCCCTCCGAAGTGACGGAGCGGGAGGGATGGATACCGGTCCCCGGGATGTTATGAGGGATATTGAAAACCCTGACATGCTGGTTCCGCCTGTAACGGATTCTGGCTTGCTCCCTAACATGATATTTTCATTCTCTGACACTTCTATGAAGTTAAATCACGGAGGGTGGTCACGGGAATCACGGTCAGGGAACTACCCATTGCGACCACGCTTTCAGGTGTAAACATGAGCTTGGCGCCAGGTGGTGTCCGGGAATTGCATTGGCATCAACAAGCAGAATGGTCCTATATGATATTAGGTCGAGCACGAATTACGTCAATTGACTCAGAGGGACGAAATTTCATTGCCGACGTAGGCCCTGGCGACCTGTGGTACTTTCCCCCGGGGCTGCCACATTCCATTCAGGGGTTGGAACACTGCGAATTCCTGCTCGTCTTCGATGACGGTAACTTTTCTGATCTTAATACTTAGTCGATCTCCGATTGGTTTGCACACACGCCAAAAGATGTATTATCGGCCAATTTTGGAGTACCTATGAATGTCTTTGACAACATTCCCTCCGGGCAGGTTTATATCTATCAAGACATGGTTCCTGGACCGATTGAAAGTGAGAGGGTACAGTCCCCTTACGGAACCATCCCCTTGAGCTTCAAGCATCAGCTACTAGCACAAACACCAATCAAAACACCTGGCGGCAGCGTACGAATCGTGGACTCTTCTAATTTTCCTATATCTAAAAATATCGCAGCGGCGCTTGTTGAGATTGAACCGGGTGCAATGAGAGAACTACATTGGCATCCGAATAACGACGAGTGGCAGTATTACCTTACCGGACAGGGACGCATGACGGTATTTGCGGGTAATGGCACAGCCCGAACATTTGATTATAGAGCTGGTGATGTCGGCTATGTACCATTCGCTACCGGGCACTATATTCAGAATACTGGTAATCAAACGTTATGGTTTTTGGAAATGTTCAAGAGTGACCGATTTGTTGATGTGTCGTTGAATCAATGGATGGCTCTTACCCCTCGTAACTTAGTGAGAGACAATTTGCATATTGGATCCGAATTATTGGATGCGCTGCGCAAAGAGGAATGGCCGGTCGTCAAATATCCAGGGTTTTCCTACTACCCTAAATAATGATGGACGGAATAGGGCGATATTTGCGAAAAAGGCATACTGCATAGGAGCATGCCTTGCTGTCATTTTCAAGTCTCAGTCATAACACCACCGTTCACATGCAGCACTTGTCCGGTAACAAACGAGGAATCGTCCGATGCCAAGTAAATGTATGTCGGAGCAAGCTCGAACGGTTGACCGGCACGCCGCATCGGTGTCTCAGTGCCGAATGTTTTTACGTATTCGGCGGAGTAGCTGGAAACGATCAATGGGGTCCAGATCGGACCCGGAGCCACCGCATTCACCCGGATCCCTTGTTTCACTAGCTGAAGCGAAAGCGAACGGGTGAACGATACAATTGCGCCTTTGGTTGATGAGTAATCTACAAGGAGGGGGGCCCCCGCGTATGCTGTCACAGATGCCGTGCTGATAATCGAGCTTCCTGACTGCAAATAGGGAAGCGCGGCTTTGGTCATAAAGAAATGCGGGAAAATATTCGTACGGAACGTATCCTCGAGCTGCTGGGTACTGATATTCAGGATGCTCTCTTGGGGAAACTGAACGCCTTGATTCAACACCAGAACATCGATTCTCCCGAAATATTCCAGCGTCTTTCGCACGATTTCATTGGAGAACTCTTCATCTCTTAAGTCCCCGGCAATCGGAAGGCAGCGTTGGCCATAGCGTGATACCATTTCCACTGTTGCTTTGGCGTCTTCATGCTCGTAAAGGTAAGGAATGACCACATCTGCGCCCTCTTTGGCAAAGCCGATGGCCACGGCTCTCCCGATTCCGCTGTCGCCCCCCGTAATAATTGCGACCTTACCTTGTAATTTCCCACTCCCAACATATTGCGGATTGTCTGATATTGGCGTTGGAACCATTAAGTACTCCAAACCCGGTTGTATGTCCTGATGCTGCGGCGGAAAGGTAACGGGTTTATTTTCGCACTTTGTTTCATAGCTGTAATAAGGATATTTCGGGTACATAGCCATCCTCCAATCGTTTTTACAACAGCATGATATTCACCCAGGTCACATATGGTTCTAATTGCTTCACTTCTAGTAGGACTGATTGAAAATGATGTCGAAATATAGGTAAGGTAACAAATACCAACATAAAGGGGTAAAACGGATGAATCGCAAAAAAACGCTTTGGACATTGATCGTGTCACAAATCGTGTACGTCTTGTTTGTAATAGTATGGCTGTTTGTCGCCGGAATGTCGGTCATGATGTTCGACCATCCTGATGCGGTAAATGATGTGACGACTTGGCTTTTTTTTTCTTATATTGTCATTTACCCGCTAGGACTTCTGGCCGCGCTAATTACGGGATGGATTCTTTTTTCCCGCCGGAGGTATAAGGCTGCGCTGATCTGGAACTGTATCCCGCTGCTCTGGATCGTACCCTTGCTGGGCTTTTTAGCTTATGCGAATTTATGAACCCATAAGCGTGGGGCTTTAGCGGGTATTAACGAATAGAAAGAATAGAAAGAATAGACAAAAAGACACCGTATAGGTGTCTTTTTGCATGCCAGCTCCCTTCCAGCAGAAGGAGAGCAAGGCGATGGTGAAGCATTTGGTTCCGTCAAACATGGCCCGGTGTAAGCTTGAGCCACTTGGCCAATCCGGTTAAAAAGTATAAAAGTACGTGCATGCTGAATTCGATTTTAGAGTCATTTAGCTTTCGTGAGGGTAGATGGACTACAGTGGTTACCAATGTAGGAGGCACAATGAAAGAATAGACTTCTCTATCAACCAGCATTCAAGTTAGCTGTGGTTAAAGCTTACCAAAAGGGCAGGAAACCGTCTGAGCGTTTTGAAGTGTCTAAGAATGGGGTCACAGTTCAAAATATACCTAGGAACGGCTTCCTTCACAAACTTAATAAAAAAGGTATCGCCATATCCGCAATGCGTCGATGCCCTGACTCGTTCGGATGCAAGCCATCTGAAGTAAAAAGGGGCAGCGTCAGCTTATTGAGCCCGCTTTGTTCATACAGATTAAGGACAGGGAGCGCGTACAGACGACCAATTTGTTTAATAGCTTCGACATAATCGTATAAGCGGTGCCCGACAGCATTGACATAGAAGATGTCATAACCATCTTTATCCCTCTGCAGCGGTGTCCACAAGCTTAGGCGGCAGTGTGGATTTTTCGCCAAAATATCTTCGATGAGGGTCGTATAGGCTCCATAAAACGTATAAATATCGGTCGAACCGATGCCGCCAATAGGTTTATCCAAGCGAAAATCATTCACTCCCGCGAAGACGGTGACGCAATCCAAGGAAGCATCTATCGTTTTGCCCACATGCGTCGTGGCTCCGTAATCGCGGTCGCCTCCGGCAGTCATCGAACAGCCGCTTTTCCCATAATTGATGACGCTCGAAAAGCCTAGAGCAGACTGAATGAGAGGCTGATATCCGCCTGCTTCCGTAATACTGTCACCGAGTGTTCCCCAGGTTTTTCCTACCCACTTACTTTGCATGTCATGAACACTCCCTACATTAACATTCTTCATCAAATGTAACGGCACCTACGGCAACGGTTTGATCCACGTCGGCTTTACCCGGCCGTTCACCAAGCCATGCCCCTTGCTCAATCAGTTTGTTCTGCAGTTCTAAGATCGGAACCTCGCGGAAACCTAGGCCGGCGAAGCTTGCCATGGCTGCAGCGACACCTGCTGCTTCTCCCATGGCAAAGCAGTTTGGCATGACGCGAAGCGAACCTTGCACAGGGCGATCGGACGAGACGGAACGTCCGGCTACAATTAGATTCGATTTGCCTTGCGGAAGCATGCAGCGATAAGGTACGCCATGGGATTTGCCTTTTGGCAGATGCTTGATTGTCATCGTGCTGTTGGCGTTTGCCAAATGGATATCGATAAAGTAAGAATTGCGTGCGATATCGTCTTCGAATGTCCGCATCGACAAGAAGTCCTCGACAACGAGCGTATAGTCACCCTGGATTCGGCGTGTTTCACGGATACCGATCTGGTCGCCGGAGTGAACGAGGAAGATATACTCAAAGCCCGGCACATATTTGCGTAAAAACCGGATCTGCGTGTCGGTTAGCTTCCGGCCCTCGATTGCGGCACGGGTCAAATCCTCCGCTTTCGTGCCGTCAATGTCGAAGATATGACCGAAATTAAAGCCAACAACGGAATCGGAAATCCAGGCCATGCCCGATATTCGCTTACGTCCCTCCGGAAGGTCGCCGTTTAGCTGCGCTTTAACAACGATGCTTTCCAGCTGTTTATGTTCGCCTGTATCTTGAAGGAACTGCTCAAAGCGTGCTTTATCCGCACCGGTAACCACATAGCACATAGTACCAGGTTGAAGCTCCCCATGATCTCCTCCAACTTGAAAAGGAACGCCTGCCAGCGCAGCGAGATCCGCATCGCCCGAAGCATCGATGTACAATTTGGCTTGGACGACGGATCGTCCGGATTTATTGCTTATGACTAGTCCGGTTATCCGATCACCATCCAGCAGCACCTGATCCGCTACCGTATGGAACAATAACTTTGCCCCACTAGACTGTACTTCTGCGTCATATACGCGCTTAAGCGTTTCCACATCGATGGGAACCCAGTCCAACTGTTCCTTGTAACGTCTCATAAAGTCATCCCCAGCAGCATGCTTCATCTTCTCGAGCAGATCAAGCCCAATTCCTCGAATGACGGGCTTCTCCCCATCGGTATAAGGGCAGAAGGCAGGAACCAGAGCAGCTGTCCCCATCCCGCCCAAGTAGCCTCTTTGTTCAATTAATAACGTATTAGCGCCATTGCGGGCTGCCGCAATAGCTGCTGCAATGCCTGATGCGCCGCCTCCAACGACAACCACGTCTGGGGTATAGCTAACAGGTAAGTTCTGCGTGGGGATCGTTACGGTTTGAATGTTCAACTTCGTCATGTTGATGTTCCTCCTAAGAGTTTTGCTTCAGCAAAACTGGATTTGTAATCATTTGCTAAAGCTCAGTGTTGAGTGTCATTTCTTTCATTATAGATTCCTGATATGGAGGAACTAGTTTAATTTTAGTTTAATCAAAAAAGAGGACGTGATATGATAACTGAACGAATATCAAATCCTGATTACTTAATATTGAGGTGCATCCCTATATGCCTACCCGCAAGCAAGTTACACTAAAAACGATTGCCAATGAGCTTGGGTTGACTGTTCAGACCGTGTCTAAAGCGCTAAAAGGAAAATCTGGCATGTCGGAAGCTACCAGACAACTTATTGTCCACACGGCCGAGAAGCTGGGCTATTATACAATGGATCAGATTCGCAGCCTTAGGCTCGATCACATTGCTCCTTATCCCAATGAGCGGAAGCGCTTCCTTTTGGTACAGACCGCAGAATCCGTGGCCTATAATCGCCTATTGCTTCAAGGACTTCAAGATCGTTTCTTTTCCTTCGGCCATCGAATCGAGCTTCTCATGTTACCGCAAAAGATCAAGAAGGAGCATATGAACGATTGGATCGAAGAGAGCGGAATGGCCTATGCGGACGGCATTTTCATCGCTCCAAGCATTGTGCCTAAGGCGTGGGAGCCCGCTCTGTTTGGGCTTCAGCTGCCACGAATATTGCTCAGCTTTCCTCCTCCAGGAGTGAAAATAGACAGCGTGATCTGGGATGTTTACGAAGCTGCGTTTCAAGCGGTAACCTATCTGCGAAGCCTTGGGCATGAGCGAATGATGTACGTGGGAGATATCCATTTGCAGCGTGGCTTTATTTTGCGCTGGCAAGCCTTCTGTCACGCGATGAATATGCTCGGTGTCGAAATCGACCCTTCTATGCATTCCATCGGTGAACGGACCAACCAAGCGCAGTGGCGTGAAGAGCTGCTGCAGCAAATGGATCACTTTAAGCCAAGCGCTATCATCTGCGGAATTGATCATGAAGTTCCGATCGTATATGAGTTGTGCAACGAGCTTCAGTGGCGAGTGCCTGAGGATGTGTCCTTGGTTGGGTTTCTGAATGAGCAATCCGAATCTCTGCCATCGTTCACCCGACCGCTTCTTTCGATCCGAGAGACTGGTTATCGCGCTGCCGACCGGATGCTGTGGCGAATTGCCAATCCTACGCTGCCGTTTGAACACATTCGCATTCAAGGTGATTTTTTTGTTGGGAGTACAACTTCAGCGCCTGCAAATGACCGTGTTTTTTCTGAATTCATATAAATATAAAACCAGAAATCATAAGATTCTCATATGTCCTTGGCTTTTTTGCAAGATATAATAAGTAGATCTGCAGCTAAAGGGAGGCCGACACGAGATGTATAAATTAGTCATTGTGGACGACGAGCCGACAGTTCGTTTTGGGCTAAGTACCTATTTTGACTGGAATGCTTATGGGATTGAAGTTGTGGGTGATGCGGATGACGGTGACGTTGCGTTAGAGGTTATTGAGCGATTGAAGCCGGATTTAGTGTTAACGGATGTGCGTATGCCCAATATGGATGGCATTCAGATGTCGAATATACTTAGTGAGCGATTTCCTCATATCAAAATTGTTTTTGTGAGCGGCCATGATGATGCCGAATATTTGAAATCTGCGCTTCAAGTCAAAGCGGTCGATTATATGTTTAAGCCCGTCAATTTGGGGGAGCTGAGCGTGGTGGTTGAACGCTTGGTTCGTACCTTACAGACGGAAAAGCAGGAACGAAAACTGATTGAGGACATGCAGGTCAAGCTCATTCAAAGCATGCCCTTGCTGCGGGAGAAATTCCTCATGTCATTAATTAGGGAAGGGATCACTTTTCCTGCACGTATACAGGATCGTACCCTATTCCTCGGGCTTGAGCTTCCGTTTGAGGCGACATACTGGGTGATTGCGATTCGCATAGACAATGCGTCTGAGGTTGCACAGAACCGATCCGAGAGGGATCAGCAGCTGTTATCCTACTCTGTACTTAATATCGTGCAAGAGCTTATTGAGAAAGAGATTGGTGGATATGTTTTTGAAAATCAAATAGGCGAGTTCGTTGGCATTCTTCGGCTGGTGGAGCAGGAAGATCAGGAAAGTCTTTTGTTTACATTAGCCGAGGAAGTCCGCGAAAGTCTCTACAACTATTTGAAAATTAGTGTGACCATCGGCGTGGGCGAACGAATATCGAGGCTTGCCAGCTTGCCGCAGTCGTATTCGCAAGCAAGAGAAGCCGCTGATCAAAGATGGTATCTCGGTAAGAATCAGGTTATCTCCATGGATAATTTGGAACAGGGTAAGGACAGCATGTACCGCTTTGATCCAGCGCAGAATGAGAGATTGATCTCTTCTTTGAAAGCTGCGGAAACTGGCAAGGTGCAGGAAGAACTAAATGTTATTTATAGCGCTCTTTCCCGCAATCGTGCAGAAGGCATGCCGTATGGGCGCAACTTAAGCTTGCAGCTTCTGCTGCTTGCAAGCCGAATCTTGCTGGAGCTGAATGTTCACAAGCAGGGGTTGGAGGAGAAGGAGAACGAGCTTCTGGTTAGGGTTTTTCAACAAGAAACGTTAGGCGATTTAAGACGGCTTGTGGAATCCCATCTCATCGAGGTGTGTGAGCGAATCGGTGAAAAGCGCAGCGGCAAAGCCAAAAATGTCATTGAACGTATTCGTTCCTTAATCGATAAACGATTCGCGGAAAACCTGCAGGTGGGGGATATTGCGAAGGAAGTATTCTTATCTACCACCTATCTTTGCCTGCTATTCAAACAGGAGACAGGCGAAACCATCAACGAATATATGACGAAAGTTCGGGTGGACAAAGCCAAGGAGCTCTTGAAAGATCCAGCCAACAAATTTTATGAGGTCTGCTATGCCGTTGGCTACTCGGATCCTAGCTATTTTAGCAAAATATTTAAGAAACAAACTGGACATACGCCGAGCTCATTTCGTGATCATTTCATGTAAAGACGGTAGAGGGGAATGAAGCATCTCATGAGTAGAGGTTGGAATTACGTATCGATGATCTTCAAGGGCGTTATTGCAGCAAGGGTATGGCTGGTCGCTTACATTGTGTTGATCCTGATTCCAGCTTCCATATTACTGTATGCATACTCGCAGAGGTACTCCCGCATTTTGGAAGAAGAAGTAACGCGAACGATGCTTCAGACGTTGAAGCAGGCTGAAATCAATTTGAATCACCAATTCGATTCCGCCCGAGATATTTCGAATACGATTCTCATGAATCCTAAGCTGCATCAGTATTTAAGCACCTCAACATCGGATAGCGATCAACTCGACGCCATGAAGGAACTGCGTATTTTGGTTGATAATGCCAAAACGAATCCGATTGTGTTCCGTGTTCGATTGTATGTCAACGACTCCAAGCTTTTTTCCCATGAAAGGGTGAATTTCTTTCCGTGGGAAAGCATCAAAAACCGTCCTTGGTACACAGATGTATTGAACGCCAATGGCAATCTCGTGTGGACGGGAGCTTACTTGGAAAACTTTCTAGACGATGTACAGAGCGCCCGCTATATTTTCTCGGGTATTAGAGTACTGCGGGATCCGGATAATTACGATCATTTGTCAGGAGTTTTATCTATTGAAGTCGCTTCTAAAACCATAGAAAGTATCCTATCCAATATCGAGTTGAACAAAGAGCAAAATGTATTCATGGTTGCACCGGGTGGCACGGTCGTCTTGCACAACGACAAATCCTTGCTCGGGACGAAGCTGAAATCTAGTGCCGTGCTTAGCGCTATAGAACAAAAGAATGAAGGCGTATCTGCCATCACAGAGGATAACATCCAACAATATGTCGTCTATACGACGATTGGCTCCACAGGTTGGAAGCTGGTTGCGGAAGTGCCTAAGAATGGCATTAGCTCCCGTGCTGCCTCGTTGAATCAATTTTCCAGTGCGGCGACTTTATCAGGGGTAACGATACTGTTCCTCATCCTTGTTTTTATTCTGATTGCTTTTATCGTTCGGGGAATGAATCGTCGCGTACAGATGGTGATAAGAGCCATTAAACGAGAAGGCATGGAGGGACTGGATGAGCAGAGCGGAACGTCGGAAGGCGACTTTAACTTGCTAGAAAAGAGCGTCGATCATCTGATCCATAGGGTCCGAGATTTAATGGAAGAGACGTATACATCGAAGGTGCAGGAGCGTGAAGCACAGCTTCGAGCTTTGCAAGCACAGGTTAACCCTCATTTCTTATACAATACCTTGGATACGATCAATTGGATTGCTATTGGACACAACGCTCACGATATTAGCCAGATGATCGATGGGTTGGCCAAATATTTCAGGCTGAGCTTAAATAAGGGCAGAGATTTGGTCAGTGTGACCGATGAGCTTAATTTAGCCAAGGTTTACTTGGAGATTCAGCAAACCCGATTTCCAAAGAGTTTTGAGGTTCATTTTGACATCGAAGATGGCATGGATGATATTGAAATGCCTAAGCTCACACTCCAACCAATTGTGGAAAATGCCCTTCTGCACGGGATAAGAAAATCAAAGGGCAAAACAGGATCTATTTTGATCAAGGCGAGACAGGAAGAGGGGGTTCTGATCATATCCGTCACGGATGACGGTATCGGCATGGAGCCAGAGCTTGTGCAAAGTCTGCTGACAAAGCCGCGTCCCACCATGAAATCAGACGGTTCCGGAAGCTCGTATGGTTTGTTCAATGTGAATGAAAGGATCAAGCTGTTCGCAGGAGACGCCTATGGACTGGAGCTTCACTCTACACTCGGAGAGGGGACAACCGTTACGGTTCGAATGACAACTAAATATTCATCTGATAAGCCGTCTCTATAAGAAAGAGGTTGGCTTTTTTGTTTGCATAAATACCATAAGATTGCACCAGAAACAGAAATATTACCATCTACAAGTCGTTTCAAGGCACCTATATAATTAACCTATAAGAACACGGAGGTGAGCCATTCATGAGTGTTACGCTAACAGAGCTTGAACGAAAAAAAGCTCACGCCAAGCCCAAGACAAAAGGTAGTGGCCGTTGGAAGCTAATTCTAACCAATTTTGATTTATACCTATTATTAGTGCCGGGATTGTTAGTTCTGTTTGTATTCAAATATGCGCCTATGTATGGGATTATTATCGCTTTTCAAGACTTCAACATTTTTGATGGTTTTGCCAGAAGTAAATGGGTGGGTCTGGATCAATTTGAGAAGCTCATACATTCCGAAGAGTTTTATCAGGTTTTCATGAATACCTTGTTGATCAGCGTTTACAAGATTGTGCTTCTTTTTCCGATACCGATCATCATCGCGCTTTTCTTGAATGAGGTTCGGAAGGCCTTTTTCAAGAAGACGATTCAAACCATTATTTTTCTACCGCATTTCTTATCATGGGTGATCATTTCAGGATTGTTTATTAATATCTTGTCCCCATCAGGCGGTCTAGTGAACAATATGATTCAGTGGTTCGGTGGGACGCCGATTTCCTTCTTTCTGGACAACCAGTTCTTCCGAAGTGTAGTGGTATTTACAGCAGGTTGGAAGGAATCAGGCTGGAACGCGATTATCTTTATCGCAGCCATTGCAGGTATCGAACAGGAACAATATGAAGCCGCTTCCATTGACGGAGCAGGACGTATTAGACAAATGCTCCACATTACCTTGCCGGGTATTTTGCCAACGATCATTCTAATCTTAATTTTACGCATGGGGTACTTGCTTGAAGCGGGTACGGAGCAAATTTTGACCATGTACAATTCGGTCGTGTATCAGTCCGGCGATGTTATCGGTACGTTTGTTTATCGGCAAGGTCTCGGTCAACAAGATTATAGCTTTAGTACAGCGGTCGGGTTGTTCAACTCCCTCGTTGGGTTCATCCTAATCGTAGCAGGTAATGAACTTAGTAAAAAACTAATCAAGCGAAGCATATGGTAGGGGTGGAAAACATGCATAAAAAAACGCTTAGTGATTGGTCATTAGACTTCTGTATTTATCTTGTTTTATTATTATCCGGCTTAGCTACACTGCTGCCCTTGGCCAATATTTTATCCAAAGCCATTAGTGATGAGTCAGCGGTAGTTTCCGGTAAAGTAGGGATTTTTCCAGTAGGCTTCCAGCTAGATACAATGAAATATGTGGTGTCCTCCAGCCAATTTCTTCACTCGATAGGGATTTCGCTGCTCATCACAGTTGTTGGTACAGTGCTTGCAATTCTGGTAACTGCAATAACGGCTTATCCATTGTCCAAAAGGTATCTGCCAGGCATTTCGATGATTATGCTGCTGTTTATTTTCACGATGATGTTTAATGGCGGAATTATTCCAAATTATTTGCTAATGAAACAGCTGCATTTAATTAATAGCTTATGGTCGCTGATGCTGCCTGCTCTTATTAGTGTATTCAATATGCTTGTGATCAAAAGCTACTATGAATCATTGCCTGAGGCTCTTGAAGAATCCGCCAAAATGGATGGCGCTCGTAACTTTACGATTCTTTTTCGCATCATACTTCCTTTAAGTGTACCTGTCATCGCAACGATTGCTCTTTTCTATGCTGTCTACTTCTGGAACGACTATTTTCACCCGATGCTCTATATTAATGATGCAGGCCTTAAGCCTTTGCAGTTGTACTTGCGCGACATTGTTTTGAATGCCGACAGTTCCAATGCTTTGAATAAAAGTACGGACGACTTGATGAATACATCACCGGAGGGAGTTCGATCCGCAACCGTGATTGCCTCCATTATTCCGATGCTGCTCGTCTATCCTTATTTGCAAAAGCATTTTGTCAAAGGCGTACTCATTGGCTCTGTGAAAGGGTAATTGTGCATTAACGCTCTGGATTTCAGCATCCAGGGTTTAATGATATAGTAAACACATACACTTAGGGAGGTCTACCCATGCTCAAAAAGCACAACAAAGCGATGCTTATAACTGTTGCAGCATGCTTGTCCGTTTCGTCACTTGTCGCCTGCGCATCCAAAAACACGGCCACAGGCGGCAATGCATCCCCAGCTAGCACAGCAGCGGCAACTACGGCAGTTGCGACAACTGCTGGACCGAAGGCAGAGTTAAGATCGTTGCAAATTTGGCAGCAAGAGGACTACAACACGTATCCGGTAGCTAAGTTCCTAGAAGAGAAAACGGGCTACAAAGTGAAATATGATATGCTTCCCCAAGATAAGCCTCAAGATAAGCTGAACATTCTCATTGCCTCTGGAGAGGCTTATGATGTGATTACTTCACTTGGTGGGACTGAATTCAAAGCCTTATATGCAGACTATGCGAAAAAAGGCGCTCTAGTAGATTTAGGGCCGCTGATCGATAAATTTGGACCCAACATTAAATCGGCTGTAGATCCTGAAGCTCTGGAAGCCGCTAAAGTGGATGGGAAATTGTACGCAATCCCTACCAAAAGTATACCGACCACCTCTACTAGCCTATACATTCGGCAGGATTGGCTTGATAAAGTAGGATTGAAAGCGCCTACGACGTTGGATGAGTTGTTGGCTGTTCTCAAAGCATTCAAAGAGAAGGATCCAGGTGGGAACGGAGATAAAAATATTCCGTTAACGGTGAGAGGCGATTCAGCCTTCATTGATAACATTGTCGGTGCTTTTGGTATGCCGAACTTCTGGAATAATGTGAATGGGAAGTTAACACCGCGAATTCTAGACCCAGCTTACAAAGATTATATCAATTTTGCCCAAGATCTCTTTAAACAAGGCTTGATTGATAAAGAGTTTGCCGCCAATAAAGATGCTACCGCTAAAGAAAAATTCACAAGCGGAAGAGCAGGAATCATTCTGATGAACTGGTCTGATGTGCCTGTTATTGCAGATGCATTAGCGAAAAACATACCTACAGCTAAGGCGACATTTCTTCCAGCATTAAAAGGTAAGGATGGCAAAGTAGGCCTATCTGCAAACCAAGGCTTTGACCGTATTTCTTTCATTCCTAAAGCATCCAAGCATCCTGAGGATGCTATCAAATGGATGAACGCTAAACTTGAAAAGGATACGTTTAAAGGGATGGCTATTGGTGAAGAGAACAAGCACTTTACGTTCAAGGATGGCACGTATACACCGATTCAACCTATCTTTACAGATGAGCGCAATAGAGCAAATAATTTCTTAATGGGCTCAGATGACAAAAACTATCCAACTTACTGGCAAGCACGTGTACGTAAAGATTTACGCTTGTTTGAAGCTTGGAAGTTTATGAATGTGACGGAAGCTAATTTAAGAGTGCTTGATCCATTGGGTTTCGCTCCTTACTTGCCTGAGTTCTCGAAAAACTTCCAACAGTTGAATACGATGGTAGGAGACTACACAACGAAGTTGATTTTCGGAGCAGAAGCCATTAGTGGTTTGGAAGCATTCCAACAGAAATTCAAAACTTCCGGCGGAGATGCAAGCGTCAAAGAAGTCAATGATTGGTACGCGACTGCAAAGAAATAAGCTGAACATTCGTCATCCCCTAAATCCCATTCTGACTGCTGCAGTCAAACAGTACTGTAATTTGATACATTTTGGGTTGAAAAAACCAGCAAACTTTCTCTTTCGAGTTTGCTGGTTTTTTGCGTTTCATACGGTATGCTGCCAGCAGGAAGGAACCCCAACCATAAAAAACATAAAACAAATTTTTTTATAGCTTGGCCAGCTAAGAATTTGGGTTTGTGATCGTGGTGAGGGGCTAATGTTGTACGGAGTACAACAATTCCGGAGTTTTTCTTCTCACAAAGCTATCAATGTTGTATGTTGTGCAACAATTTAGCCTAATTTCATGACAATGAGCTATTTTCGAGGGAAAATGTTGTATTTCGTGCAACAATCACAGGAAAACGCGGATTTGCCAGCCTAATGTTGTAGAAAATACAACATTGCATTACTTTGCAAAAGCGATAGCCCGCGTTCAATTTGAAAAAAAGGTGAGTGTCATGGAGAAAACAAGATTACTCCGTAAACTGGGAAGCACGAATTTAGTGCTCTCTCCACTCGGACTGGGATGCTGGCAATTTAGCAATGGGCAAGGGGTAGTAGGCAAGTTTTGGCTTGTGCTGAGTGCCGATGATGTGCCGAAGATCGTTATTCCCGGCGCTTCTAAAATTCATCATGCTCAAGAAAATGTAAAAGCAATGCAATTTAAGCTTACTACTACTGAAATCCATACAATTGGTGAAATATCCAACAACGTAATGCGATAATAAAATATACGGCAAGAAACCGAACCCATAATGCCATGGAGCTCAGTTTTTTTAAACTCGCTTATTTTTTCAATAATAAATACATAAAATACGGGGCCCCAATGAGTGCGACCATAATGCCGGCGGGAATACCATCAGGTTCAATCACGTTATGTCCAATGGTGTCTGCCATTACTAACAGCCAACCACCCATCAGAATGGCGACTGGAATAAATAATTGATTTCTGGGTCCTACCAAAGCTTTGGCCATATGCGGAGCCATGAGTCCAATGAAGGCAATTCCTCCAGTAACCGAAACGGCCGAAGCGGCCAAGGCAACCGCGGTTAAAAGTAAGACAATTCGTTCCTTTTCAACGGATACACCTACGCCGATGGCTACAGGTTCGCCTAGTCCCAGGAGATTCAAACGATTTGCTTTGTATAAGGTAAATGGAATGAGTAAGGCTAACCATGGAAGAATAGCCCAAATAAAAGGCCAGTCAGAACCCCAAATACTTCCGGCTAACCATTTTGCGATAAAATCGACTTTAGCCCGCTCAGCAGATGAAATAATGACAATCATGACTCCGGATAGCGCCATTGAAAACCCAACTCCAATTAGCACCAACCTGACGGGTTGAAGACCTACCTTTTTATTATACGAAAGCAAATAGATGAAGCATGCCGTAATTAAAGCACCTATAAAAGCAACAAGTGGAAGCAGATAAATAAACGATCCCGCCTTAATAGGAAAAAACAAAAAGAATACGGCAATAGCAACACCAGCCCCAGAATTAATACCAATAATGCCCGGATCAGCTAGATCGTTTCGTGTGATTCCTTGTAAAATTGCACCCGATAAGGCAAGTGCCATGCCTGCTAGCAGTGTAATGATCATGCGTGGCAGTCGGATCGAAAATAAAACGAACTCTTCTTTGAATGTGCCTTGACCGAAAAGGGCAGGAATCAGCCTATCATAGGATACAGAGGAGTATCCCAATCCCATCCCGAGAACGATCGTCATCGTAATAAGCACAAGTGAACCATATATGAGCAGCCGTTGTTTTTTTATTAAAGCGGGAGGATGAATCATGAGAATGCCTTTCCTCCTTTACGTATGATGAACAAGAAGAAGGGCAAACCCATCATCGCCACAATGGCCGCAACGGGTGTTTCATAGGGAGAATTGATCGTACGTCCAAGGGTATCCGCAAAAAGCATAAATACGGCCCCTATAATTGCCGACATTGGCACAATAAAACGATAATCGGTTCCAACAATGGCGCGAACAATATGAGGAATCATCAAACCAATGAACGCCATATTCCCAACAAGTGCAACAGAAGCACCCGCGAGTAAGATGATGATGATAAAAAGAACGGTTTTGATTTGTGTCGTCTTCTGTCCTAATCCAACAGCGACTTCTTCACTTAAACTTAGAATGGTAAGCTGCCTAGATAGGAACAGGGAAATCAGTATACCGATCGTAATAAATGGCGCAATGACTTGGAGTTGGCCCCATGAAGTGCCGATCAACCCTCCTGCAGTCCACATGGATACATCTTTTGAAATTTTGAAATAAATACCGATACCTTCCGAGATCGCGTATAGGAACGCAGATACAGCAGCTCCGGCTAATACAATTCGCAGAGGGGAGAAGCCGCCCTTTTTCACTGCGCCAATACCGAAGACGATGCTTGCACCTACGGCTGCTCCAATAAAACAAGCAATCGTAATCCCAAAATAATTGGCTGAAGGGATAAAAGCAATCGTAAAAGCGAGTGCCGCGTTTGCCCCAGCAGTCAAGCCAAGTAAACCTGGGTCAGCGAGCGGGTTTCTGGTCATCCCTTGCATAATGGCACCGGAAACGGCCAGCGCGGCTCCAACAAAAATCCCCGCAATTTCACGGGGGAGACGGATTTCATGGATGATCGAAATTTTATCACCTACAGCATGAGAAGTGAGGGCGAGCCAGACATCTTTGACGGTAACATCTGCGGCCCCAAATGCCATGGAAACAATAAACATACCCGCAAATACTACTAGTCCAGCAATCAGTTTATAAACGAATGGGATGAACCGTTGATGTTCCGTAATCATTTACTACCTAAGCATTTAACAAAGAAATCGAGTTGATAGTCTAAAGTTAGTGGATCATTGAAATAGAACTCTTTCGCATTGACTTCAAATAATTGTTTGTTTTTAACAGCTGGAATGTTTTTGTAGGTATCGGTTTGTTGGAATGAATTATCCGTGTCTGGGTTCTTGCTGAAGATAACGTAGTCACCTGCATACTCCGGAAGTACTTCCAAAGACAAGGCGTAATAACCGGCTTTTAAAGCCATTTCTTTAACTTTTTTAGGCATTTCTAGCTTCATTTCTTGGTAAAGAATTTCGGTGCCACGCCCCCAGTTATTCCCGAAGACGTAAAGCTGTTTGTCGAAATTCTCAACAACAGAAATCGTGTCTTCACCTATCTTAGCTTTAATATCTTCTCCGGCTTTCTGTGCCCGTTTTTTAAAGTCAGTAATCCAAGCTTGCGCTTCTTTTTCTTTATTTAAAAGCTTGCCGATTTCTAAGTGCTGGGTTAAATAATCTACCTTTCCATATGTATACGTGACTGTAGGGGCAATTTGCTTCAATTTATCCACGTTTTTAACACTGGATAGACCGATGATTAAATCCGGTTTTAATTCAATCAATTTTTCTAAGCTTTCATCGGATACTTCTTGCGCAGCTTTCAATGTTGTTTCGAAGCGCGGGTTCATTTTAGACCATGAATCGACACCAACAAGATTAACTTTTAGAGCCATTACATTTCCTGCAAAAGAAGAAAGGACAACGACGCGTTGCGGATTGGCTGGAACTTCGACAGGTCCATTTTCGGATTGGTAGGTAATGGTTGTCGGTTTGTTTTCAACTTTCGCTGCGTTCTTCTCGGTTTGGGTTGTTTGGCTGCTGCAAGCACTAAGAGCTAATGAGATGAAGAGCAGGAACGGAATGAGCCGTTTGTTCATTTTGGTTATCTCCCTTTAATAAATTGTAGGTAACACACATAGGTTTATTTGTTCGAGGATCTCGCCCGATTTCAGCATCAATGTGAAATACTTCCTTGAGCACGTCATGGTTCATCACTTCTTCGCAAGTGCCAGCTTTCACGATTTCACCATCTTTTAGAGCGATGATATAGTCAGCAAAACGCGCCGCTTGATTTAAATCATGCAAGACCATGACAATCGTACGTTCCTGTTCCCGATTTAGTTTTTGCAGAAGTTCTAGAACCTCTAATTGATGCGCCAAATCTAAATAGGTGGTAGGTTCGTCAAGGAAGATAATCTCCGTTTCTTGCGCAAGCGCCATAGCAATCCAAACGCGTTGGCGTTGGCCTCCGGATAGTGCATCTACAGGACGGAACTTAAAGTCAATGGTACCTGTAACTTCAAGCGCCCAGTCGATCACTTCATAGTCCTTTTTCGATAAGCGCCCAAAGCCCGTTTGATAAGGAAAGCGACCATAGGATACTAACTCACCGACGGTTAAACCACTTGCACTCTCGGGCGCTTGTGGAAGGATCGCCATTTTTTTAGCGAGTATCTTTGTATGTTCTTTGGCAATATGTTCGCCATCTAGAACGATTAAACCAGATTGATGGGAAATAATCCGCGTAGCTGCTTTCAATAGGGTAGACTTTCCACAGCCATTCGCTCCGATAATGGTTGTTATTTTCTTGTCTGGAATCTCTACACTGAGATTTTTTACAATTAAACGTTCACCATAACCAATGTTTAGCTGATCTGTATACAGGCGAACCATAAGATAACCTCCATTTATTTCAAAATAGGCATTATCCATTAACTGATAATGATTATCAATTTCATTACAATACACACAATAAAGCGAACGATTTTATTTGTCAATAACTTTTTTAGTTGTCAAATAAGAAGAATAGACGTATATTTGATTGAGAATGATAATCATTTACGTTTCATAGCCGAGGAGTGATCGGGAAATGGAAGAACAGGAATTGTATGATGTGACTGTCATTGGAGGAGGGCCAGCAGGGCTTTACTCAACTTTTTATAGTGGACTTAGAGAAATGAAGACTAAGCTTATTGAGTACCAAACCCAACTGGGTGGAAAAATACATATCTATCCGGAGAAAATGATTTGGGATGTGGGAGGACACACGCCAATTCCAGGAGCGAAGCTTATTGAAAATCTTGTAGAGCAAGGATTAACGTTTCATCCTGAAGTTGTGCTGAATGAAAAAGTAGAGTCGATCACCCGTAATGAAGAGGGGATTTTTGTCTTACAAGCTGCTTCTGGTCAAAAGCATTACTCGAAAACAGTTATCGTTGCTGTTGGAGGGGGAATATTGAATCCGCAAAGGCTGGAGATCGAAGGCGCTGAGAGATATGAAGTGTCTAATTTGAACTATACCGTGAAGTCTTTGCAGCATTTTAGAAACAAAACGGTGATCATTTCTGGTGGAGGAAATTCCGCAATTGATTGGGCAAATGAACTAGAGCCTATCGCCAAAAACGTTTATTTAACCTATCGAAAAGAGGCTTTAACTGGCCACGAAGCACAAGTAAAGCAGCTCATGGAGAGCTCCGTTGTTTGTTTCTTCCATACGTCCATAACCAAACTAGTTGCTAGCAGTAATCATGAAGTCATTGAACGTGTCGAACTTACCAACCATGAAACTGGTGAGGTATCGTATTTGCCCATTGATGAAGTGATTATTAATCATGGTTATGAACGTGATACAACACTGCTTAAAAATAGTGAAGTAAAGATTGCAATCGCAGATAACTATTACATTGCTGGTAATGCGGCTAGCGAATCTTCGATAGATGGAATTTATGCGGCTGGAGATATTTTACATCACGATGGGAAGCTTCATTTGATAGCCGGTGCTTTCCAAGACGCTGCAAACGCAGTAAATAAAGCAAAGCAATATATCCAGCCGGATGCAAATAAGGTTGCCATGGTGTCTTCACATAATGAAGTCTTTAAAAAGCGCAATCGAGAATTAGTCAAACGAATGATGACCTAGAAACTAAAAACCCCTCCTGTATGAAAAAATCATACAAAGAGGGGTTTATCAACGCTTGTTATTATTTCTTGTTCAGCATGTTTATAATGACTGTTACAGCTTCTGCTCTTGTCGTAGAGCCACTCGGAGCATATTGGTTGTTTTCGTTGCCGCTAATAACACCTGCTTGTTTAAGTGCAATGACAGCACCTTTACCCCATGAAGGGATCTCCTGATCATCGGTAAATCCTGTAGCTGCAGAAGGATCAGCTTTCAGATTCATCGCGCCTGCTATCATGGACGCCATTTCTGTGCGGGTAATCGGTTCATTCGGTCGGAATGTACCATCTTCGTAGCCTTGGATGAAGCCTGCTTTGACAGCTTGCGCAACGGCATTCTTAGCCCAAGTACCGATCTCTTTCTCATCGGTAAAAGCTAGCTTCGCCCCTTCGCTAACCGGCTTCAGACCATTCATCAGCATGACTGCAAATTCCGCGCGAGTAACATTTTTGTTTGGTTTAAACGAAGTGTCAGGGTAGCCTGACACGATGCCATCTTTGATCGCTTTCCCGATGGTTACCTCTGCCCAATGCTTAGCAATATCGGACGGATCCACGCCAATGCTCTGTGTTCCGTATGTCGCAAACCAGCCTTTGATCGTATTGTAATCACTTGAGAATGCTAGTGAAAGAAGAAGCATAAGGCGGGCATGCTGTGCATTCAGGCTGTCACCGGCAAAGATGCCATCCGTCGTTCCCGGATACATTGTGCCTGAACCAGTTCTTGTCGTCGTAACGAAGACGACACCTTGTTTAATTGCTTCTGAACGGGCTGCGCTCATTTGGGCAGAAATACCGCCTGCACCTGTACCCGCAGTAACAATCCCTTTCGCACCGTCTGCGACGAAACCGCGAATGGCCCCGCTGCTTGCTTCTTGGTAGCTATAAACAATTTCAACGGTTGGCAGCTTATCCTTGGTGATGGACTTTAAGTCGAATGGGGTTGCCCAATCGGCTTTTCCAGCTTTCATGGCGCGTCCATTCAAGCGATACATACGAATATTGCTCTCGTCGATATACCCAAGTGCACCTAGTATTGGAGTCGCAAATGTATCCAACCGTTGTGCGTTCGATTTGGTAACTTCTCTGGCCGCTTGGATGACGTCGTTCAGCATGATCACAGTGCCATACCAGTTGGTCTTGCCGCTTCCGGCCAGCTTGATAGCGTTGTACAGGTTGGCAGGTGCGTCAGTTCCGATGACGTCCCAAGGGCGCATGGCGCCAGTTACAACCACTGGTTTAGGACTTCTCACTGTCAGATCGAGGAAATAGGCGATTTCCTCCATAGTGTCCGTACCTGTTGTAACAACGGCGCTATCGTATACCTCAAGCGCTTGATCGACAGCTAACGAAAGATCATATAGATCCGCGATGGTGTAGCCGCCAGAGCCTTTATTACCGAATTGGTAGGTCGTCACATCGGCGATTTTTTGCTTGCCTGGCAGTTGTTTGACGAGGTCTTCAATCAAATACGTGCCTGCTTTATAGTTTTGAAAGCTCGTGCTATCCTCAGCTTTGCCAGCTAAGGTACCGCCGGTCCCAATAACAATCACGTTCGAAAGCGATGATTGCTTAAACGTATCGGAAAGGGCTGGTATCGGGAAGCTGGCAGGTTTAGGAGCAGCTTCTTCCGCGAAGGCGGTTGTTGACGCTCCTTCAAATGCCAACATGGTGCCTAACAAAGACACGATAAGGGGAAGAGTGAACAGCCTTTTGATACGACTATTTTTGCTATGCTGAGTCCATGTCATGAATGGTTTACCTCCTTATTATGTGGATGGCCGATACTGGCATCTCTTCTGTAGTCTTGGAGGACTTAAGGAGCAGCAGGAATCTGAGCATCGATTTTGACATCTTGTGTACCGTAATTAGCGAACCAACCTTTGATCTTGGCTTGATCGTTAGAGAATGCTAATGAAAGCAGAAGCATGAGACGGGCATGCTGTGCATTCAGGTTGTCACCTGCAATAATGCCATCCGCAGTTCCTGGATACATCGTACCTGAACCCGTTCTCGTCGTTGTAACGAAGAGTACGCCTTGTTTAATTGCTTCCGTACGGGCTGCCGTCATTTTGGCAGAAATACCGCCAGCGCCGGTTCCAGCTGTTACAATCCCTTTGGCACCATCTGCAACCAGGCCTTTAATAGCTCCTCCGCCTGCTTCTTGATAGCTATAGACGATTTCTACGGCAGGCAATTTGTCTTTCGTGATCGTTTTCAAGTCGAAAGGTGTAGCCCAATCCGCTGTACCAGCTTTCACTGCTCGGGCAGGAGCGCGGTAAATACGAATATTATTCTCGTCAATGTACCCTAGTGCACCAAGCATTGGCGTCTCGAAGGTGTCCATACGCTGTGCGTTGGTCTTCGTCACTTCTCTAGCTGCGTGAACAACATCGTTCAACATTAGGACTGTGCCAAACCATTTAGTTTTGCCGCTGCCTGCCAACTTGATAGCATTGTACAGGTTGGCAGGAGCGTCAGTACCAATAACGTCCCAGGGACGCATAGCGCCGGTTACGACGACTGGCTTTTCACTGCGAACAGTTAGATCAAGGAAGTAGGCAATCTCTTCCATGGTATCGGTTCCAGTTGTAACTACGGCACTATCATAAACCTCAAGCGCTTGATCCACAGTAAGAGAAAGATCGTACAGATCAGCGATGGTGTAGCCGCCTGATCCTTTGTTACCGAATTGGTAGGTCGTTACATCCGCAATTTTCTGTTTACCCGGCAGTTGTTTCACCAAGTCTTCAATCAAATATGTACCTGCTCTATAGTTCTGGAAGCTTGTGCTATCTTCTGCTTTACCGGCGAGGGTGCCGCCAGTTCCAATGACAATCACGTTGGAGAGTGACGATTGCTTAAAGGAGTCCGAAAGAGCAGGAATCGGAATGCTAGTAGGTTGAGCTGGAGCATCCGCTGCGAAAGCTAATGAAGAACTGCTCCCCAACATGGTGATAGTAAGTAAAGAGAAAAGGACACGCTTGAAAACTTTTTTGCTTCGATCCAATGTCATAAAATATTACCTCCCGTGAATGATGTTGGTATGTAAGACAAAATAATCTTATATCGTGTTAGATAAACTGACAAATCTATCAAGCTCCTAGAAAGCGATAACAACTGTGTTATATATTCAATAATCTATCCTATACTCTATTATTCTATGTTTTTCTAAAGCGATTTTTTATTTCCAATGATTTGGCAAAGCAATATAATAATAGGGAATTAATATATTTATGTTAGGTAATATTACATATGGAGCATGGTTGGGTTCCCATAAAAGATAAAACATAAAACAAAATAACGATATTGTCATTTTGTTTTTGATACTTGATGTGGTACCATGGAACTACTAATAGAGAGGGGGACCAACATGTCCAATGATCTTCCACTAACGAAGGAAGCCATACTAGACGCGGCGGAACAGGTGCTTCGACGTTATGGACCTGATAAAACTTCCGTTGTCGATGTGGCTCGGGCACTTCAAGTTAGCCATGGCACACTTTATCGACACTTTGCCAGTAAAGCCTCGTTAAGAGAGGCAGTAACTGAGCGGTGGCTGCACAAAATCATTTTAGAACCCTTAGAAACTATTACCATCCAGTCTGGTGGCAGTGCTACGGAGCGTTTGCGCTCGTGGTTTGAAACCCTGATCCAAACGAAGAAGACCTATGCAATCAATGATTCCGAAATGTTTGCCATGTACGCGGCTGTTACATTAGATGCCGTTGAAATGATAACTACGCATGTCAATCAATTAATCGATCAGATTGCCCGGATTATCGAAGAAGGAATGAAGTCCCAGGAGTTCAAATCTGTTGAACCAATCGTTACTGCGAGAGCTATTTTTATCGCTACTTCGCGTTTTCATCATCCTGCACATGCGAAAGAGTGGTCAACAGACACGATTGAACAGGAATTTGCTTCGGTTTGGGATCTGCTTCTTTCCGGAATCTCCTACCAGATGAATGTGTAAATAAAGCCCTTCTGATGAGTATAATCAGAAGGGCTTTTGCTTTTAGGAAGTTGATAGGGACCTCGGAATTCGAAGGAGCTCCGTTTCACCCAAGCATCCGCTTAATCTCATCCGCAAGAAGTCGTACGCCGGCTTCGATCCGCTCCTCAGATACTTGCGTTACGCTAAGACTTAACAAATGCTCAGGTTTAAACGCAGGTAAGTAATAAGGCTCGAGGTCTTGCAGAATAACACGCTTCTTACGCAATCTATCCAACAGGGTTGGGATGTGTAGATGAGCTGGGACGATGATATGGGTGTACACACCCGAAATCACCTCAGTGGGAGATAGGTATGCGGTGTTATTGTTTGCAAGCAAGGATTTATTCAGATGCATCAATCTACGGGAATAAGAATCTCTGATTTTACGCTTGCGCCGTTCAAACATACCACTCTGAATATAAATTTCTAATGCTGCTTGCGAGAGCATGGAACTGTCGATATCCGACAATTTCTTATAATTGCTGAACGTGGGCGTGAGATCTGTAGGGAGGACGGCTGCGCCCACTCGTAATCCTGGAAACAAGATCTTAGAGTAACTTTTTAAATAAACAACATGGGTTGAAGCATAAGCGAAGATGGGGTCAGATTTCGTATCGTTCTCCAAGTCAGCCAGATAATCATCTTCCACGATGTAGACGTCATAGCGTTTGGCTAGTTGGGCAATTGCTTTCTTCGTTTGTTCCGAATAAGAACTGCCGAGAGGATTATGGAAGCGGGGCATGGTATAGAAGAACTTAATATCTTCTGTACGGAACAAGCGCTCTAATTCATCTAGATCGATGCCGCTGACTGTTCTTGTGATGCCAAAAGTAGGGATTTGATAAAGTTCCAAAAGGCGTATAAACAAATAATAGCTCGGTTGTTCAAGCAGCACGCCTCGTTTTCCATTCGGAAAAGGCATCAAAGCCAAGACAGATAAGGCTTGCTGAACGCCTGATGTAACGTGAATATTGCTTGGATTTGTGAACACCTGATAGTTGGCCAAATGCTTGGTTAACACCTTTAATAACGATGGCAGTCCTTGCGGAGTTCCGTATACGAACAGTTCGTTCTTATAGGTATCAATCGCTTTATTAATGCAATGTTTAAAATCGAGATAAGGAAACAGCTCAGGGTCCGGAGCACCCGAAGAGAAATCATAGGCAGATTGTTCCGTTGGATGGATGCCATCCGTTCTCTTCTGTACCGCATAATACCCGCTTTGGGGGATAGAGTAAATGAGATGGCGATTCTCAAGCTCGGTATAAGCACGAATGACCGTACTCTTATTGCAAGAATAGGTGATGGAGAGCTCCCTTATTGACGGCAGCTTTTGTCCGGATCGTATTTGTCCATCCTCAATTCGCTGTTCGATGTCATTGAAAATAAGAGAATATTTATGCATATATATGTCCCCCGCCCTTAATTGTACCGGTACAGTTGGTCCGTAAATATATTGTAGTACGACAGCATTCGTTCTATGCTTATAACCAACAGCCGGCCGGCACCATTACCAATAAAGTACCATAAATTCGTTAGGAAGTGGGGGAAATTATGAATAGCCGAAAAGGAATCAAACTTGCCTATATATTTGCCGTACTAAAC
>NZ_JAUSZA010000001.1:6262500-7742500 GCF_030817215.1 Paenibacillus sp. V4I3 | reverse complement strand
GTTACCAAGTCCAGTCAAACTCTGAATGCCACAAACTTAAATCCGGGAGTCAGACAGTGAGTGCTAAGATCCATTGTCAAAAGGGAAACAGCCCAGACCATCAGCTAAGGTCCCCAAGTGTGTGTTAAGTGGGAAAGGATGTGGAGTTGCACAGACAACCAGGATGTTGGCTTAGAAGCAGCCACCATTGAAAGAGTGCGTAATAGCTCACTGGTCGAGTGACTCTGCGCCGAAAATGTAACGGGGCTAAACACGCCACCGAAGCTATGGCTTGCACGTATGTGCATGGGTAGGGGAGCGTTGTATGTACGTTGAATTCTGACCGTAAGGACAGGTGGAGCGCATACAAGTGAGAATGCCGGTATAAGTAACGAAAAGATCAGTGAGAATCTGATCCGCCGAAAACCTAAGGGTTCCTGAGGAAGGCTCGTCCGCTCAGGGTAAGTCGGGACCTAAGGCGAGGCCGAAAGGCGTAGTCGATGGACAACAGGTGGAAATTCCTGTACCACCGTAGCCGTTATGAGCAATGGAGTGACGCAGAAGGATAGTGACGCGAGCTGATGGATGCTCGTCCAAGCAGTGAGGCTGATGTGTAGGCAAATCCGCACATCGTAAGGCTGGGCTGTGATGGGGAGGGAAACTTTAAGTACCGAAGGTCATGAGTTCACACTGCCAAGAAAAGCTTCTAGCCAGGCGAAGGTGCCCGTACCGCAAACCGACACAGGTGGGTGAGAAGAGAATTCTAAGGCGCGCGGAAGAACTCTCGTTAAGGAACTCGGCAAAATGACCCCGTAACTTCGGGAGAAGGGGTGCCTCGGTAGGGTGAATAGCCCGAGGGGGCCGCAGTGAAAAGGCCCAAGCGACTGTTTAGCAAAAACACAGGTCTGTGCGAAGCCGCAAGGCGAAGTATACGGGCTGACGCCTGCCCGGTGCTGGAAGGTTAAGAGGAGTGGTTAGGGGGCAACCCCGAAGCTATGAATTGAAGCCCCAGTAAACGGCGGCCGTAACTATAACGGTCCTAAGGTAGCGAAATTCCTTGTCAGGTAAATTCTGACCCGCACGAATGGCGTAACGACTTGGGCGCTGTCTCAACGAGAGATCCGGTGAAATTTTAATACCTGTGAAGATGCAGGTTACCCGCGACAAGACGGAAAGACCCCATGGAGCTTTACTGCAGCTTGATATTGGACTTTGGTACGATCTGTACAGGATAGGTGGGAGCCTTTGAAGCCTGAGCGCCAGCTTGGGTGGAGGCATCGTTGGGATACCACCCTGATCGTATCGGAGTTCTAACCTGGTACCGTGATCCGGTATGGGGACAGTGTCAGGTGGGCAGTTTGACTGGGGCGGTCGCCTCCTAAAATGTAACGGAGGCGTTTAAAGGTTCCCTCAGAATGGTTGGAAATCATTCGCAGAGTGCAAAGGCATAAGGGAGCTTGACTGCGAGACCTACAAGTCGAGCAGGGACGAAAGTCGGACTTAGTGATCCGGTGGTACCGAATGGAAGGGCCATCGCTCAACGGATAAAAGCTACCCTGGGGATAACAGGCTTATCTCCCCCAAGAGTCCACATCGACGGGGAGGTTTGGCACCTCGATGTCGGCTCATCGCATCCTGGGGCTGAAGTAGGTCCCAAGGGTTGGGCTGTTCGCCCATTAAAGCGGTACGCGAGCTGGGTTCAGAACGTCGTGAGACAGTTCGGTCCCTATCTGTCGCGGGCGTAGGAAATTTGAGAGGAGCTGTCCTTAGTACGAGAGGACCGGGATGGACGTACCGCTGGTGTACCAGTTGTCTCGCCAGAGGCATCGCTGGGTAGCTATGTACGGAGGGGATAAGCGCTGAAAGCATCTAAGCGCGAAGCCCCCCTCAAGATGAGATTTCCCAGTATGTAAGACCCCTTGTAGACGACGAGGTTGATAGGTTCGAGGTGGAAGTGCAGCAATGTATGCAGCTGACGAATACTAATCGGTCGAGGGCTTAACCTAATATAGGGATCTTTAATCGTAGATTAAAGTCTCTCTGCTTGAAACCTAAGGATTACTTTACAAATGTTTCGTATCTAGTTTTCAAGGCGCAAACACGCTTTGACTGTTTGGTGATGATGGCGGAGGGGACCCACGCGTTCCCATCTCGAACACGACCGTTAAGCCCTCCAGCGTCGATGGTACTTGAACCGCAGGGTTCTGGGAGAGTAGAACGTTGCCAAGCAGTACCCACTAGTTGGGTATTTTTTTTGCCGCCTCTTTCGCGCGGAAATAAGGCCCGTTGGTCAAGTGGTTAAGACACCTCCCTTTCACGGAGGTAACAGGGGTTCGAGTCCCCTACGGGTCACCAATATCCCCACAAAGTGACGAGATGCTGACGAAGCATAGTTCTAATACTTTGCGCGGGACCCAAATGATTTCATCATGAACGCTTAGCTCAGCTGGGAGAGCACTACCTTGACAGGGTAGGGGTCGGCGGTTCGATCCCGTCAGCGTTCACCATATCACGTACATTTTGGAGCTGTGGTGTAGTGGCCTAACATGCCTGCCTGTCACGCAGGAGACCGCGGGTTCGAATCCCGTCAGCTCCGCCATTATTCCCCAAAAAGTGACGCTAAGTTTTGAAGTAACGTCCGTTTACTTTCCGGGAAACCCTATATTAACATCTAGCATGGCTCGGTAGCTCAGTCGGTAGAGCAGAGGACTGAAAATCCTCGTGTCGGCGGTTCGATTCCGTCCCGAGCCACCATACTTGAATATGCCGTTGTAGCTCAACTGGTAGAGCAACTGACTTGTAATCAGTAGGTTGGGGGTTCAAGTCCTCTCGACGGCACCATATTACCAAAAAAAGTGAAGCAAGGCTTTGTAGAAACGCCGATTACTTTTTCGGGGCCCAGCAAGACTTATTCATATGGCGGTCGTGGCGAAGGGGTTAACGCACTGGTTTGTGGATCCAGCATTCGCGGGTTCAAGTCCCGTCGTCCGCCCATTCTTTTCCAATCAAGAACTCATGTCTTAAACATGAGTCATTAGCTCAGTTGGTAGAGCACCTGACTTTTAATCAGGGTGTCGTAGGTTCGAATCCTACATGACTCATTTTGCCTTATTTACAGCATGCGCGTATGGCGGAATTGGCAGACGCACTAGACTTAGGATCTAGCGGGCGACCGTGGGGGTTCAAGTCCCTCTACGCGCATCCAAAAGTGACGAACTGGATTGTAGCTTAGTTACTCCAGTTCGGAGCTTCAATTAAGCCGGAGTGGCGGAATCGGCAGACGCACAGGACTTAAAATCCTGCGGTAGGTGACTACCGTACCGGTTCAAGTCCGGTCTTCGGCATTATCTTAACAGCATGCGCGGCTTAACTCATTAAGGCGCGCATATAAGCCGGCATGGCGGAATGGCAGACGCGCTCGACTCAAAATCGAGTCCGAAAGGGTGGAGGTTCGAGTCCTCTTGCCGGTATCGCATAACAAAGTAAAGTGGTTGGACAGGAAGCTTTCCTGATCAACCACTTTTTTTGTCGTTTAATCCCCGAATAGGATTTCGACAAGGGCTGTTCCTTTGGTCACGAGGCCTTCCTGTGGGCGATCTTATTTTGCCACAGATTTACATTACAACCAAGGATAACGTCAAACCATGTCGAATAAATGAATACATAGACTTAGTTCATTTGGAGGCATTACCGATGATAAAGAGCTTTGCGCGTACATATAGTCGTTTAAGTCTACATAAACAAATCATTTTTCCATTTATATGTATACCCCTTATATTGGGAGCTATTTATTATCTACAAGTCAATGGATTTACATCTAAAGTCACTGACAAAACGAATTTGCGCGTCATCCATCATATACAATCCGATTTATTTAATCAGTTGGACAGCTATTTTAAACCGGCGGAGTATGTGAATAGCTTAAATGTCACGTTAGAGGAAAATGGTTCTCTAAACCTACAAGATGTCGATAAGTTGGGGAAGGTTTTTCTAGAAGAAGTTCGCAATAATGACTTTATTGACTATGCTTACTATGCAAATGAATCAGGTAAATTCGTATCGTCTGGAATAAATAATGGTGTTCTAGAAATTTCTTCTTCGACAGGTGAACCTTCCAACAGGGTTATGGTCAATCAAGTCAATCAATTTGGTAATTTTATGAAGGAATTAAAGGTTGTTACGAATTTTGATGCTCGAAAACAATCATGGTATGAGCAAGCGAAATGGACGGGAACTACTTATTGGTCGAAAGTGTATGGAGGCGTATTTGAAGCTGGTCTGGGAATCACAACCTCAAAACCACTAATATCAGTTGATGGCAAAGTTGTTGGGGTTTTTGGTACGGATATTTCTCTAGATAAAGTAGCTAGGCATATGCGAAATCTTAATATTAGTAAAAGTGGTCTGGCTTTCCTTATGGAGCCTACAGGAGAATTAATTGCAACTTCAACCGGAAATACCTTATTTACGAAAAAAGGGGAAGAATATGAGAGAGTCAGAGCTAGCACATCAGAAAATAAAGTAATTAAAGAAAGTAATGGATTGATCAAAGCGAAGGCTAATAATGAATTGCAAACTCGTTCGGGTAAGTATCAAATTATGGGTGAGAATTATTTTTTAGATGTTAGTAAATATTCTTATAATGGAAATTTTGATTGGTACTTAGTCATTGCGATACCTGAACATGAATTGACAGAAGACATTCATTCTCTGCTGTTCAAGTTTAGTATAGAGGCTCTGATTGTGTTAGTTATTTTGGTCGCGCTAAGTCTTTTATTAACGAAATGGATCATTACACCTATTAAAATATTAAATGAAAAAGTGATTGATATTCGAAATGGCAATTTTGGCATTGTTATAGAAAATTATCGAAAAGACGTTATTGGCGAGCTCACCAATGCCTTTAATGAGATGTCGTCTAAGCTCAAAGAACGAAATTTAGAAGCGCTTGAATTAGAAAATACGAATGTATGTCTGATTCAAGAGTTATTGCAAGTCAATGAAAGCTTAGAGGAACGGATTGATAATCGCACTACAGAGCTTGAGGGCAATAATAAATTGTTAACAGAGGCAAAAGAAGCGGCTGATGCCGCAAATCGCGCCAAAAGCGAGTTTATTGCGAATATGAGCCACGAAATCCGTACACCCATGAATGCGATTCTTGGCTTTAATTATTTACTGCAGCAAACAGAGTTGACGGACCAGCAAAAGGATTACTTGGACAAAACGGTTCTATCCGCCAAGAGTCTGCTTTCCATTATTAGCGATATCCTCGATTTCTCGAAGATAGAGGCGAAGAAGATCGTCTTGGAACAAATCGATTTCGATTTGTATGAGGTGCTTAACAATATTTCGACGATGATGAGCTTTAAAGTGTTTGAAAAAGGGCTCAAGCTCCACTTCTCTGTTCATCACGCGGTTCCTCAGATGCTGAAGGGAGATCCGTTCCGATTAAATCAGGTGCTGCTAAACCTGTGCAATAATGCGATTAAGTTCACGGAATACGGGGAAGTAGCCATTTCCGTCCAATTGCAATCGAACAACGACCAAGGGGTTGTGCTCCGTTTTAACGTTAGCGATACAGGGATTGGTATGACTAAGGAGCAGCAAAAACAACTTTTCCGCGGGTTCACGCAAGCTGACATGTCGATGACCCGCAGATACGGGGGCACTGGCCTTGGGCTGGTCATTAGCCAAAAGCTGATCGAACTCATGGGCGGGTCAATCGACTTAGAAAGCGAGCTGGAAAGCGGGTCTTGTTTTACCTTTACCTCACGTTTTGATCACAGCACGGATGTATTTTTTAAAGTAGAGAAAGACTTTCATTTGAAGTTCCTTCGCGTATTACTTGTATGCGATAGCCCCGAGATGCAATTGGTTTTGAAAAATCAACTTGAACAATTGCAGTTCATTGTCTGTGTCATCGGGTCGGAGGTCAACGAGATAACAAATATCCACCGTGATTGTCGGTTTGATTTGGTACTTATCGACTGGCAGCTGGAACATGCGGATGCCGTTCAACTTGTGGATAATATCAAAACGAACTATTCGACGCCATCTCAAGTTCTTGTGCTGATTAGTGCTTATCACGAATCAAAATTGCAAGAGCTTGCTCATACGTCTGTTGTCATGAAAGTGCTTTACTTTCCTATTAGCCAGTCACAACTGTATAACGAAATTTTAGGTTTTTTTGAGCCTCAGATCTCTCAATCTTTGGAAAAGCGCATCTTAGAGGACCAGGATCAAGCAGAGAAATTCACTGAGCTTCGCAACGCCAACATTTTGTTAGTTGAAGATAATGAGATCAATCAGATGGTAGCCAAAGAGTTTCTAAGTGAGAAAGGGATGTTTGTCGATGTAGCGGAGAATGGTGCGGTAGCTATAAAAATGGTCGGAAATAAGCGATATGACGCCATATTAATGGACTTGCAAATGCCTGTGATGGACGGATATGAGGCTACGCGTCAAATCATAGAGATGGGCTACAAAGTTCCCCCCATTATCGCGATGACGGCTGATGCGGTGAAGGGCGTAAAGGAGCAAGTGATTGAAGCAGGAATGAAGGCATATATAACAAAGCCCTTTGAACCGATTGAACTGTTCAGTGTGCTGCAGCGTGTGATTCAAAGCACGAAATTGCAAGGCTTGTCACAAGCCGCTGCCACTGTAGAAACGTATGAAACCTTGCCTGTTTTACAAGTAAAAGAAGCACTGGAGCGTTTGGGAAATAAAACGGAATTATATCATCGGATTTTACGGCTATTTGTGCAAAATCATGCAGAAACAGCTGTTGAAATTCGAGAGGCGCTTCAAGCAGACGACATCAAGAAAGCTATCTTGCTGGTCCATACGCTGAAAGGGATTGCGTCCAATATTGGGGCGATAGATCTTTCTAGCTCAGCATATGACTTGCAGGATGCAATTCATGATACAACTCTTGATACACAAAGTAATTATGAACAGCTGGAATCTAAGCTGACAGAAGTTAATCGTAAATTACAAGAGGTTTTAGCAGCGATAGATAACTATATGGGTTAGCATAAAAGAGGCAGCGAATGTGGATACATTCGTTTGCCTCTTTTTCATTCTAATCGGTTCTGATTTTATTTAAAATAAAATTTCATGTTTTATATTTGTATTGAAATATTATTTTGTTATTCCTATAATAATAGGTATTCGGTTCACTTTGTAAACACTTACATAGATGAATTTGATTGCTTTACGAGGGGAGTAATAAACGAGATGAATATGAGCAGGAGCCAGAGGGACCTCAATGAATTGACGCTTCGGCAAAAAATCGGTCAAATGATCCTTTGTGGATTTGAAGGCACGGGTATGACCGAAGATCTGGAGAACTTTATTGAACAAAATAACATAGGCGGGGTCATTTATTTCGCTCGTAATGTACAGGATACACAGCAAGTTGCTCGGTTATCCGAGCAGCTCCAACAAGTTGCAAAGCGTTCTCAGAATCTGCCTTTATGGATATCCATCGATCAAGAGGGCGGCATGGTGGCTCGCTTAACGGAAGGCGTGGCGTTAATGCCTGGGCAGATGGCACTAGCCGCGGGAGCTCTTGAAGCAACTGACGGTTCAAAGTCTGCCTATGAGTCATCCTTTATTTCAGGGCAGGAACTACGAACGCTGGGCGTTAATATGAACTTCGCACCTGTTCTGGATGTGAATAATAATCCGGATAATCCCGTTATCGGTGTTCGATCATTCGGGGAGTCTCCGGAACTTGTCGCTGAATTTGGACGTCAGTCGATGCAAGGTTACCAGGATGCTGGGGTCGTCGCAACGGCCAAGCATTTCCCGGGTCATGGGGATACGAATGTGGATTCACATTTGGATTTACCAACGATCGAGCATTCCGAAGCGCGTATTCGTGCGGTTGAATTGGTACCTTTCGTTGCATCGATCAAGAACGGCGTGGATGCTATTATGTCAGCGCACATTTATTTCCCCGCTTTAGAATCGGCTAAGCTGCCTGTTACGCTTTCGAAGTCGGTACTTACTGGACTGCTCCGCGAGGAGCTCGGCTTTGAGGGAGTTATCATGACCGATTGCATGGAAATGAACGCTATCTCCGAGCATTACGGCACAGCACCGGCGTCTGTCATGGCGGTCGAAGCGGGTGCTGATCTTGTGCTGATCAGCCACAGCCGCGACCGCCAGCTCGCGGCCATCGACGCGCTGGAGCGCGCGGTGCGCGAAGGGCGGATTACCGAAGCGCGTATTGACGCTTCGGTAATCCGTTTGCTCGCGCTCAAGGAGCGGCGCGGCTTGTTTGAAGCGCGGCCAAATGCGGCTGCCGCGGATGAAGTGGGGACCGCGGCGCACCGCGCGGTCGCCCAGCGCCTCAGCGAGGCGAGCATCACGCTCGTCAAAGACGAGCAGAAGCTGCTCCCGCTGAAGCGGGTGAAGACGCTCGCGATCACTGTGGCCGCAGCTGTTTCGTCGGGTGTCGACGAAACATACGCGGGCCCCGCGAGCTTGGGGGCTGCGCTGGCCGAGCACGGCCTAGACGTGCTCGATCGCGTGCTGCCGCTGCCGGAGGTGGCAGCGAGGAGCGCTGGGCTGCTCGCCGAGGCGCAGCGGGCGGAGCAGATCGTTATCGGGACGTACAACGCCCGATTCCATCCCGCGCAGATCGAGCTGGTGCGAGCCCTGCAGACGCTCGGCAAGCCGCTTGTCGTCGTCGCACTGCGAGTGCCTTACGATTTGCTGGAGCTGCCGGAGATTTCAACCTTCGTCGCGGCTTATGAAAGCCGGCCGCTTGCCCTGCAAAGTGCGGCCAAGTGCTTGCTAGGTCAGCTTACTCCGCAAGGCCGGCTGCCGGTCTCGCTCGGTTTAGACTATCCTGCAGGATGGAAGTGGGAGGGTGGTTTGTGATGCTGCGTTCCCTTTTGAACCAAACATCTCTGACGGTTGCTGGAATCATGTCAGGTACTTCCCTCGACGGCATAGACGTCGCGCTTGTTCGAATTGATGGCTGCGGCGTTGACGCGAAGGTCAAGGTGCTCCACTTTGAGAGCTTCGCCTATGAAGATGAATTACGGGAAAAGCTCAAAGAATTATGTTCCATCGAACATTCCGATGTGTCTTTGCTATGCGGGATGAACTTCGCGATAGCAGAGCGCTTTGCCGATGCAGTGTTACGTGCGGCAGCAGCGGCTAACATTCCCTTGGAGCAAATTGATCTCATCAGCTCTCATGGTCAGACGGTATGGCATATTCCATTCGCGGATGAAGCGAATCCATTTCTGCCGAAATCAACCCTGCAAATCGGCGATTTATCCGTCCTTGCTAAGCGGACGGGAAGACCTGTTGTTGGCGATTTCCGTACAGCGGATATGGCGGTTGGCGGTCAAGGTGCACCGCTAGCGCCATACGGGGACTTTATTATGTTCCGCCATGAGGAAAAGGGTCGTATTCTCCAAAATATCGGCGGGATTGGCAATTGCACCGCCATTCCGGCTTCCGCATCGACCGATTCTCATCGTCTTATCGCCTTTGATACAGGACCAGGCAATATGATCATGGACCAAGTTGTCTTTGAGCTTTCACAAGGCCGGTTGACTTATGATTCGAATGGCGCGTGGGCCTCTATCGGCTTTGTAGATGTAGAGCTGCTTAATAGCATGCTGGCACATCCTTACTTCAAACTCCCTCCACCCAAAACAACGGGGCGGGAGCTCTTTGGTAAAGCATACGCCTCTTCTTATTTGGCGACTGCTCTTGAGCGAGGATTACCTCCTGAAGACATCGTCGCGACAGCAACTTCATTTACCGCGCATTCTATCGCCAATGCTTACAACGACTTCGTTTTCCCAGAGTATAACATTGCGGAAGTGATTGTTAGCGGCGGCGGGGCGCATAATCAGACGCTGCTCGGAATGCTCCGAGAGCTGCTTCCGGAGCAATCCATTCTTACATCGGATGAACTTGGCTTATCAGGTGATGCCAAAGAAGCTGTCCTCTTTGCCTTGCTGGGTAACGATTGGATTCATGGCGCGCCTAATAATCTGCCATCCGCTACCGGAGCTGAACGACCTACGATCATGGGCAAGTTAGCCCTGCCTTAGATTCTTTTGATATAGAACTGGCAGACTGCAATATCCGATGGTACTTTTAGGGAGGGCAAGAAGAGATGAATAGAAGCGAGATCACGAGGGCTCAAGAGCGCACAGCAGAGTTGTTTCTGAATTTTCCAGCACTAGCCGGGATGAGTATGACATCTTTACCGATCCCCGAATCGAGCGGATACCAGTTATAGAAGAATAGGCAGCAAAGTTTCTCAGAATGTATCCGTAGAGATTTTAGCAAGCTTTTGAATTACTTGATCCACTTTATGAATATGCTGCGACATCTTCTCCGCTGCAAGCTGCTCATCTTTAATCTCGATGGCATCGACGATGTCACGGTGTTCCTGGAGGAGCTTCTCAGCGGAAGCACGTTCAGCAAAAAACCATAGACGGCGAGAAGCCTTCATACTTTGCTGCAACCGCTCCGTCAATGACTCCATCATCCCGATCATGAGGGAATTGTGAGAGGCTTTGGCGATTTCTAGGTGAAAGCGAATGTCGGCTTGCTCGCTTTCTTCTTCATTTTCAAGTGTTGCTTCCATCGTGCTAAGGATCTGCCTGAGTGACGTCAGATTTCCTTCGGTACGGCGATTTGCGGCTAACGAAGCACAACCCGCCTCTATGAATCTTCGCACCTCCTGCACTTCCTGCAGCGTTTGGCCTTGGTCAAAGAGGCTGCTGCTGTCTATTGGCAAAGGGTTCGTAACGAAGGTGCCTCCGCCATGTCGAATATCTACCCAGCCCATTGCCTTTAATCCGCTAAGCGCTTCTCTAACCGTAGAACGGCCAACCTGAAAGCTAGCTGCAAGCTCCACGACGGTAGGAAGTTTCGAACCTGGTGCATATGTACCCGTCTCGATTTGCATTTTAATTTGCTGAAGCACGATTTCCGAGCCCTTCTGCGGTCGAATCTGCTGAAATGTCATATAATTCCCCCATGAAGTATCTATACATCTATTCAATCATAAGTTAAAATAGAAAAAAAGTCATCTGATCACATGATCAATTGTGTTGAAATAAATGAGCAGTCCCATGGGAGGTATTTATGCTTGAAAGCCGAGTAAGACAAAAACTGCAGGATATTGTAGGCGAAGCATTTTTCAAAGATGATATGGAATCTCTTGTTACGCATTCTTACGATGGGACACCCATGCTCCAAGCGCTGCCTGAAGGTGTGATCTATCCCAAAGATACGGCGCAGGTATCTGAGATTATGAAGGTGTTAAATGAGCATCGCATTCCGCTGGTCAGCCGAGGTTCAGGCACGAATCTTTGCGGCGGAACGGTCCCTGTTCAAGGGGGCATCGTGATGGTCATGCATCGAATGAATGCGATACTCGACATTGATTTGCAAAATTTAACGGCAACCGTTCAGCCGGGAATCATTACGAAGCAATTCATTGAACATATTGAAAATCTTGGCTTATTTTATCCACCAGATCCAAGCAGTATGTCGATCTCGACGATAGGCGGAAATATAGCGGAATGCTCCGGAGGTCTTCGCGGCTTAAAATACGGCACCACCAAAGATTATGTGATCGGATTAGAATGTGTCCTAGCCTCAGGCGAAATAATGCGTACTGGCGGGAAGCTGATGAAGGACGTGGCCGGCTATGATTTAACGAAGCTCCTTATTGGCTCGGAGGGTACATTAGCCGTCATTACCGAAGCAACGCTTAAGCTAATACCGCCTCCCAAATATAAGAAAACGATGCTCGCCATGTACAAAGACTTATATGGAGCAGCTCGTACGGTATCCAAAATCATTGAAAATCGCATCATTCCGGCTACCTTAGAATTCATGGATAATCCAACGATTCGTGTTGTAGACGATTTCGCCAAGTTGGGACTTCCGCTCGATATGGCAGCTATTTTGTTAATCGAACAGGATGGTGATATGGAAACTGTTGAGCGGGATATCGAACGGATCTCAGAAATTTGCCGCGAGGAGCTGGCGGATGAAGTCAGCATTGCGAGCAATCAAGAGGAAGCTCTGAAGCTGTTAACGGCAAGGAGAAGCGCCTTTACCGCTCTCGCCCGTTTACGCCCAACAACGATATTGGAGGATGCAACGGTTCCACGCTCTAAGATTGCTGATATGGTCCTAGAAATCAATCGCATAGCCGAGAAGCATCGCGTGCAAATTTGTACCTTTGGACATGCAGGAGATGGCAACCTTCATCCAACGGCGACGACGGATGCCAGGGATCACGAAGAAATACATCGTGTTGAATTAGCCTTCGAAGAAATATTTGAAGCGGCAATCGGGATGGGGGGGACGATTACTGGCGAGCATGGCGTTGGTTTAGTCAAAGCGCCTTTCTTGGAATGGAAAGTGGGAAGTACCGGAATCGCCATGATGAAAGGGATTAAGGAAGTCTTCGATCCTCACCATCTGTTAAATCCAGGTAAAATGTTTGCCAAAGAGTCCAGACGCAGGGTGGTGATTGATCGTGGCTAAGCTCGCAGCAGCAACACTTCAAGAAACACTGGTACAGAAGCTGGATTACGAGCAGTTAACCAATTGTATGCGCTGCGGTTTTTGTCTGCCAGCTTGTCCGACATTCAAGGAGACCGGCGTGGAAGCCGAATCTCCTCGCGGACGAATTTCACTTATGAAAGCGGCCGTGGATGGTATTATGGAGCCAGGTATCAGCTTCGAAGACCAAATGAACCATTGCCTAGGATGCCGCGCTTGTGAACCAGCCTGTCCGGCTGATGTGAAATATGGTCAGTTAATTGAGCAGGCGCGCGATGCAATTGAGACGCACACGAAGCAGCACAGATGGTGGGTAAGCGGTGTACGTAAGCTGGTGTTCAAGGAGCTATTCCCTCATCAAAAAAGGATGAGTTTGTTAGGATCAGGCCTTCATTTTTATAAAAAATCAGGGTTGCAAACCGTCGTTAGGAAAACAGGCGCTGTAAAGGTATTTTCCAAGCACTTATCCGATATGGAAAAAATACTCCCTGACGCTTCCAGTAAAGGGATCGTAGAGCAATTGGGCACCTACATTCCGGCAAAAGGGGAAAAGATTGCTACGGTTGGCATGTTCCGCGGCTGTTTAATGGATGTTTTGTTTACCGAAACGAACATCAAAACGGTAAAGCTGCTTTCTGAAGCGGGATTTGACGTGGTCATTCCAGAGACGCAGAATTGCTGCGGGGCTCTTCATGCTCATAGCGGTGAGAGTGATCAGGCGAAAGCTTTGGCCAAGAATAACATTCGCGCTTTCCAAGAAGCCGGTGTAGATTATATCGTGTCCAATGCGGGTGGCTGCGGCGCCATTCTAGTGGAGTATGATCATTTGCTTCACGAGGAGCCGGAATGGAAGGAAGCTTCGGCTTGGTTCGCTGCGCGAGTGAAGGACATCAGTACGATTCTAGTTGAGCAAGGACGTCCACTCCAGTTCGCAGAGACTGTTGACGGTGGAGCTTCCACTCGCGTTACGTATCAGGACTCTTGTCACCTACGTAATGTCATGAAAGGCAGCAATCCTTCCAGACAGCTTCTGAAAGAGGTAGGCAATGTTGCCTTTATTGAAATGAAAGATGCAGGTTCCTGCTGTGGCTCGGCCGGCATTTATAATGTCACACAGCCCGTAATGGCGAACCAAATTCTTGAACATAAAATGGAAAATGTGAACGCTACTGCCGCTCAGTATTTGGTTACAAGCAACCCTGGTTGCTTGCTGCAAATGAAGCTGGGTATTGAAAAGCATGGGCAAAAAGATCGCATGGAAGCCGTCCATATTGCCGACTTTTTATATGATAGAGTCGTGAAAAATTAAATCTAAGGCTGACAAAAAATAGAGCCATTATCTGGAGCTAGTTCATCTAGTTCGAAATAATGGCTCTTTTTATTTGTTATTTATAATATAATAAAACGCAAGTCGAGTGATCTATATTGTAGCTTATTTACGTTAACATGATGGGGGCGTGCGCTTATGAATATTTTAGTTACCGGGGGAGCCGGTTTTATTGCTTCACATATTGTCGATCAATTGATCATTTCTGGGCATCATGTACATATTCTTGATAATTTGTCTACAGGTCGTGAAGAGAATTTGAATCCCCTTGCTGTCTTTCATCGTGGAGATTTGTTAGATAACGGATTAGCAAAAGCATTTACCGCTGCGAGCCCAGAAGTCGTGATTCATCATGCTGCACAAATCGATATCCAGACCTCGCTTACTTATCCTTTACTAGACGCTAAAATAAACATTCTCGGAACGATAGCAGTCTTGGAACAATGCAGGGAACATGGTGTTCGGAAGCTGATTTACGCTTCATCCGCAGCGGTGTATGGAACCCCGCAATATTTGGGTGTTGATGAGCTTCATCCGATAAAGCCGCTATCCTTCTATGGTATTTCTAAACATACACCGGAACACTATATAGAGAGTTTTTCTTCTCTTTATGAGTTAGATTATACGATTTTACGTTATTCGAATGTATATGGGATTAGACAGGATCCAAAGGGTGAGGGAGGCGTAGTCTCGATTTTTGTAGACAAGCTTCTAGAGGGGAAACAACCATTGATTTTTGGTGATGGGGAGCAAACAAGAGATTTTATTTATGTGAAAGATATCGTTCGTGCAAATATGGCCGCCCTGAACCTGGGGAGCCGAGGTTTATATAATATCAGTTGGAACGAGCAGACAAGTATTAACGCTCTTCTTAAGGAAATGTGCGACATTAGCGGGGTGAGCTTCAATCCCTCCTACGCACCTGCCCGAGCTGGAGATATCATTCACAGTCGATTGGATAATCGCGCTGCGTTTACCGGTTTGGATTGGAGTCCGGTGTATACTTTAAGAATTGGCTTGCAAGAGACCGTTGACTATTACAAAGAACAAAATCCGTTATAACTAGTTGGCTGGCGTCCTTAAAATTAATAGGCTTAAACTTAAACTTAAACTTAAACTTAAACTTAAACTTAAACTTAAACTTAAACTTAAACTTAAACTTAAACTTAAACTTAAACTTAAACTTAAACTTAAACTTAAACTTAAACTTAAACTTAAACTTAAACTTAAACTTAAACAACTTCTATAGACATCTATGGAGGTTGTTTTTTTAATTGTTTCCACATCATGTTTAGTGGTACTGTTATGTGTATGGACGGTACTGGGAGGCTATATGTTTAATCACGTTAGGGATCTTCTATTCAATTTATTTCTTGTGTTTCTACCTGTTGTCCTTTACCCCTATATCATGAAGTCAGATCGTGATTATGGCTACACTCGGACAATAATTGCCATTGTTTTTTGTTTCACGCTCGTGGCTACAATGACGTTTCCGGTCGTACTTAATGGTTTTACCTTTGATTTACGCGGTATTGCGCTAAGTATAGGCTCCTTATATGGAGGCGTTTACGTCTCTCTTTTTTTATATGCGGTGGTCGTTGTCTATCGATTTATACAAGGCAGTCCCAACCAGATGGCATATATCATCGCTTTTCTACCTACTTTTTTGGTGATTATCTGGTTTGTAATCAAGTTCCAGGGATTATCATTGATTCAGAAAATGATCTCATCCATTCTTGTTTATGCTAGTATTCGTCTTATAAGTTTAACCGTTTATAGCTATCTCATAGGCAATCTGTCTACCTTATTTAATACGAATTATCCGGTTTTTTACGGTGTAATTGTTGTCCAATGCGCTATTTCCGGTTTATTTGTATACGTACTCGAAACTTTCAAGAGAAATGCCCAATTGCGCGATGAAATCATAAGAAGCGAGAAGATGAAGATTGTCAGTGATATAGCGGCATCTGTTGCGCACGAGGTAAGAAACCCCTTAACTTCGGTCAGAGGATTTATACAATTGATGGGGAAAGATGACCTTAAGACGTCGAATAGACAATATTATCAAAAAATTTGTCTGGAGGAATTGGAGCGTGCGGAGCACATCATTTCCGACTATTTAACTTTCGCTAAACCTGAACCGGAAAAAATAGAAGTAATCGAAATGAAGAATGAGATCGATTATGTAGCTAACGTCCTTACTTCCTATGCCAACTATCAAAATGTACAGATCATCAAACAAATCGAACAAGAAGAGCTTCTGATTCTTGGTGATAAAAATAAATTACGGCAAGCGCTAATTAATATCGGGAAAAATAGTATTGAGGCCATGCCTGATGGCGGGATTTTGACATTTACTGCCCATTCAATAAACGGACATGTTGTTATTTCGGTTGGAGATACAGGTATTGGTATGACCAAAGAGCAAATGAATCGACTTGGAACTCCTTATTTTTCGACCAAAGATAAAGGGACGGGCCTTGGCACAATGGTTTCGTTTAGCATTATTAGAAAGATGCAAGGTAAGATAGAGGTCAAGAGTGAAGTGGCCAAAGGTACCACGTATATGATCACAATTGCTCGATTGAACGCCTCCAAATAACCAGTGCAGCTCAGCTATCTAGCCGACTTTCTAGCAGCCGCGGGTGTCATCCCCAGAACTCTTTTGAACATGGCATGAAAATGGGGTAAGCTCTCGAAGCCGCACATTTCTGCGATGATGCTAATGTTGAGGTCGTTTTCGCTAAGCAGCTGCTTCGCTCGTATTATTCGTTTGGTTATGATATAGGCGGTAATATTCATCCCAATTAACTGCTTAAATACCCGGCTGAAATGGGCAGGCGTGACGGAGGCTTGCTTCGAAAGCGTCTTAAGGCCGATGTCTTCACAGAAATGCTGATCGATAAAGAGTAAAATTTCCCTCATCCACATAGGGGGAGCGATGGAATCCCCTGCGTTTGGCTTCGTGCCAGAACCCAAATCACGATTCAAAAAAAGCAGGAGTTGAAGGAGCTGCAGCAAGATAGCTTGCCGGTGACCCAAGTTCGGATGTTTGAATTCATATTGAATGGATTCCAACCACACATCTAGTTGTTGACGCTGCGGGAGCAGCGTTTCAAACTTGTAATTGCGGTGTTCTGCGGCTTGCTCGAAGCAATGCAAATAAGAGAAAGAGTCACCCAAGTGAAGAGTCTGTATGATGCTGGGGCTGAAATAAATCGCTGTGGACGTTACAGGTGTCTCTTTATCCGGCGTTGCCCGGTGAATCGTATTGCCTGGGATGAGGAAGAGATCACCTTGTTTCATTTCATAAAAAGTATGATCGATAAAGAAAGTTCCATTTCCTCGATACACATACACAATTTCATACCAATCATGGAAATGCTCAGGGAGCTCGCTTTGCGAGCTCTTCGTGTTTTTATAGGCAAATGAGAACGGGAAGGCATCGTTTGAATCGAACACTTTACGTACAGGATGCATATGATCTCTCCTTCAAATTAGCTCGTAGACCCATGATATCAAAAAACCGTATAAATATGCTAGATATCGTTATTTCATATGATTTATTTGGTGATACAATAGAAGAAAGCGGTACCAAATACGGATAATGAAGAGGAGAATCTTTATGCGGATCGATGCACACCAGCATTATTGGAAGATGGATCGGGGTGACTATGGGTGGCTTACACCGGAACTGTCGGCATTATATCGTGATTTTCTGCCGGACGACTTACTCTCCCACCTGCACCAGCACAACTTGAATAAAACCATTGTTGTTCAAGCGGCGCCGACATTAGAAGAAACGGATTATCTATTATCCCTAAGCGAGGAATCAGATACGATTGCAGGAGTAGTAGGTTGGCTCAATCTGAATGATCCTGACTTTCATATCCATTACAAAAGATTTAGCCAGCATCCCAAATATGTAGGCTTTAGGGTCATGATTCAAGAAATGCCGGATGCGAGTGTTATACTTGAGCCTCATTTTGTAGAAGCGATCCGTTATTTTGCCGAAAAAGATGTACCCGTTGATCTGCTTGTCGTATCTCATCAATTAGAGCCGGTGGTTCAGCTTTTGAATTTGGTTCCGGGTTTACGCGCAGTTATCGATCATATGGCTAAGCCGCGTATTGCGGATGGCGTTATTGAGCCTTGGAAAAGCCAAATGGCCGCTATTGCGAAGCATCCCAATATATATTGTAAGCTGTCCGGTATGGTGACTGAAGCCAATCATACGGAGTGGAAGCGTGAGGATTTTACTGCTTATATCCAGCATGTGATAGATGTATTCGGAGCGGAGCGTGTTTTATTCGGCAGTGATTGGCCGGTTTGTTTGCTCGCAGCAGAGTACGATGACGTTGTTGATGTGCTTACTCAAGCATTGCCAGGAAATTGGTCGGAAGCAGATAAAGCCCGCTTATTCGGACTAAATGCAAAGGAATTTTATAAATTATGAAATATCGTAAATTAGGCAAAACCGGACTGGACGTCTCTGTGCTGAGCTTTGGTGCATCCTCACTTGGATCTGTATTTCGTGAAACGAACGAAGAAGAAAGTATTCGAACCGTTCATACAGCGATTGATATGGGCATTAATCTGATTGATGTGTCTCCCTTTTATGGATTAACCAAGGCAGAGACAGTACTAGGTAAGGCGATAGCCCAGTTGGATCGGGATCGTTTCATCCTGACAACAAAGGCAGGGCGGTACGGATCCGAGGCATTCGATTTCTCGAGGCAGCGAATTCTGGAAAGTGTCGATGAGAGCTTACAGCGGCTTCGGACGGATTATATTGATATCTTATATTTACACGATATGGAGTTTGTCCCATTTAACGAGATTCTGGAAGGGGCCTTCCCTGCGCTGGATGAATTGAAGCAATCAGGTAAGATTCGTTATTTTGGGGTATCCGGTTTGCCGGTATCTATATTTGAAAAGGCATTGGCTCACAAAGAACTCGATTCCGTCTTGTCGTACTGTCACTATAGTTTGAATGATACTTCCTTGCTGGATCTAGTTCCGCTTCTGGAGCAGCATGGGGTCGGTTTGGTGAATGCATCACCGCTGTCGATGGGGCTTCTGAGCACTAGGCCAGCGGCGGAATGGCATCCAGCCTCAGGCGAAATCCAGCGATTATGTAAACAGGCTGCTGCACACTGTGCAAGTAAGGGAACTGACATTGCCAAGTTGGCTGTGCAGTATGCAACAGCGAATGAACGCATCCCTACGACGCTAGTCAGCACAGCGAACCCTGACAACATTCGCAAAAATATTGCGTGGACAGATGAACCAATGGACATCGAGCTGCTTCATGAAGTGTTAGAGATCCTGACCCCTATTCACAATAAATCTTGGATTAGTGGAAGACCCGAATATAACGAGAAGACCTATATGTAATGGGACAGGGGGAAACCAGGTATGAAAGCAATCATATGTGAACAGATCGAAAAGTTTAAACTAGTAGAAGTACAGGAGCCTAGTCTAAGAGCAGGTGAAGCTATTGTTCGCATCAAGAGGATTGGCATATGCGGGACGGATTTGCACGCGTATAAAGGGAATCAGCCGTTTTTTAGCTATCCGCGTATTCTCGGGCATGAACTGGCTGGTTATATTGAACAGATTGCTGAGGGTGTCACAGGGCTAAAAGTCGGTGATCAAGTAAGCATCGTCCCTTATATGCACTGCGGCACTTGTATTGCTTGCCGTAATGGCAAGACGAACTGCTGTACAGATATGAAGGTGCTTGGCGTACATATCGACGGGGGGATGAGAGAGCTGATCGCCTTGCCAGTCAGCCATCTCATCAAGACCGATGGGCTGACACTGGACCAAGCAGCTATGTTAGAGCCGCTGAGCATCGGAGCTCATGCAGTGAGAAGGTCCGAACTTCGCGCTGGTGAAAACGTGCTGGTAATTGGCGCTGGTCCAATCGGACTCGGCGTCATGATCCTCGCTAAGCAGCTCGGTGCGAATGTAACTGCGATGGACATTAACGATGAGCGCTTGGCCTTTTGCTGTGATTGGGCAGGAATCGACCATACGATTAATGCCTTGCAGCAGCCGAAGGAGCAGCTAGCCGCGCTCACGAACGGCGAATATCCTACCGTCGTATTCGATGCGACAGGGAACGCCAGGTCGATGACGGAGTCGTTCGGACTTGCCGCACATGGCGGCAAACTCGTGTATGTCGGACTGGTTAAGGCAGATATCACCTTCCATGATCCCGACTTTCATAAACGGGAGCTGACCTTAATGAGCAGCCGCAATGCGACCATGGAGGATTTCGACACCGTAAGTGCCGCCATGCAAGACGGCATCATCGACATCGAGCGCTACATCACGCACCGCGCGACTTTCGAGAGCATGATTGGACAGTTCGAGACTTGGTTGAAGCCAGAGTCGAAGGTCATTAAAGCGATTGTTAGTTTGTGAAAATGAAAAAGGCGTGCCCAGTTTGGGTTTGGCTGGGCGTGCCTTTGTTTGCGCTCGGATGGGGTTTCCACACTAGCCCCCAGCCTCCCGCTCCCAACCATCCGCTCTCCTAGGGAGGTCTATCAAGTTCAGAGCGCCTAAAAGGCGCTTAATTTGTAAGTTTGGAGTTTTTGTGCATGTTAGGAGCGAAAAAGCAAGCTGAAAGCGCCTTTTTGGCGCTCTCAGGCCGCGTAGAGGTTGTTCAGGTACCGACTCCAAGTTATTTTCACCTCGGCTCAATCCCCGGGACTCTCCAGCTCTGCAACGAAAGCAGAAGCCGCGGTCGATAGCGGCATATTTTTCAAAGTGATAATTCCGATCTTAGTCGACGGAATGGTAGCGTCAATATTCACCTCAAACAAGCTTCCGTCTGCCAGCTCCTTCGCTACAAATTCTTTGGTTACGAAGGAAACGCCAAAGCCGATCTTTGCGAATTCGATGAGTAAATCCACGCTGCCGAGCTCAATTTCCGGTTCCAGCAGTAAGCCATTTTCACTGAAAATTCGGGTGACGAATTTCCGTGATGAGCTATTACTCGAAAATAAGATGATCGGGTAGGTTAACAGCTTAGCAAGGGAGACTTTTCCCATTGACAGCTCTCGGTATTTTGGCCCCGTTACGAAGCAATCCTGAATAGTAATACCTTCGTGCACTTGCAATTGATCATCAAGAATAGGCGTCCTGACAATTCCAATATCAATCTTGCCTTCCTTCAGATGCTTCACAATTTCCGGTGTCGTTCCGTGGACTAAGTTAATCTGCACATGTGGATACTGCACGTGAAATGACTCCAAAAAAGGGAGCAGATAGTGTTTGCACAAGGAGTCACTGCCGCCAATTTTGATTTCTCCGCTCGAGAAATTACGAAGCTCACTTAATTTCTCTTCCGCGAGTGAAATGAAATTGTAAGCCTGTTCGATGTAGGAAAACAGCACAGCACCTTCCTTAGTAAGCTCGACGCCTTTGGACGTTCTGGCAAACAGCTGCAGCCCCAGAGTCTCCTCCAACAATTTGATCGAGTGAGAGACGCTGGGCTGGGTAATATAAAGCTCTTTTGCTGCTTTAGATAAGCTGCCAGATTTGGCAGTCAGATAAAATACTTTATAAAGCTCAAAGTTCACCATATAGACACCTTCTATAGCGAGTATCGAAACTATCAATTATTTGAATGCTTCATCTATCCTTATAATAAAGAGTAGATGGAATTAATACAACCAAATTGATGGAGGCGAATCTCTTTTGAATCAGACAACTGTTGGCATTGAAGAGTTAAGCATCAATACAATTAGAACGCTTACAATCGATGCAGTCGAGAAAGCGGCTATGGGTCATCCTGGTATGCCGATGGGTGCTGCGCCTATGGCGTATGCACTTTGGACACGGCACTTGAAGCACAATCCGACGAATCCCAAATGGGTTGATCGTGATCGATTTGTTCTTTCTGCAGGACACGGCTCGATGCTGCTTTATAGTTTGCTGCACCTAAGTGGTTATGATGTAACCATTGACGACATCAAGGAATTTCGTCAATGGGGCAGCCGCACACCCGGGCATCCGGAGTATGGTCATACAGCAGGTGTAGAAGCGACAACGGGACCACTTGGCCAAGGGGTTGCCATGGCTGTTGGTATGGCAATGGCCGAAGCTCATCAAGCTTCCGTCTACAATAAACCGAACTTCCCAATCGTTGATCACTTCACGTATGCTATTTGCGGAGACGGCGACTTGATGGAAGGTGTTTCCTCCGAAGCTGCTTCTTTGGCAGGTCATTTGAAATTGGGCAAGCTAATTGTGCTCTACGATTCAAATGATATTTCGCTCGACGGCGAGTTAAACATGTCGTTCTCTGAAAATATCCGGACGCGTATTGAATCCTATGGTTGGCAATACTTACGTGTGGAAGAACAAAACAACGTCGAGGCGATTTCCGCCGCGATCGAAGAAGGCAAGGCGGATCTCGGTCGTCCAACCCTGATTGAAATCAAAACAACGATCGGCTACGGCAGTCCGAACAAAGCCGGCAAAGGCGGCCACGGCGGTACGCATGGCTCGCCGCTAGGCAAAGAAGAGCTGTTGCTGACGAAGCAGGCTCTGGGCTGGCCGCTCGAGCCGGATTTCTACGTCCCGGCCGAGGTCTACAAGCACTTCGCCCAGCACAAGGAACTGGGCGCTCAAGCCCAAACCAGCTGGGAGCAGCTGTGGAACAGCTACCAGGCTGCGCACCCGGAACTCGCTCAGCAATTCGAGCTCGCGAATCGCGGCGACCTTCCAGCGGACTGGAACGCCGATGTGCCGCGCTTTACCCCAGAGAGCGGCGCTATTTCGACGCGTACAGCTTCTGGCAAAGTGATTAACGGCTTGGCGAAGCGGGTACCTCAACTAGTAGGCGGCTCCGCCGACCTAGCGAGCTCCAACTTCACCATGATTAATGACGCCGCGGCATTCAGCGCTGCCGATTACAGCGGCCGCAACTTCTGGTTCGGCGTCCGCGAGTTCGCCATGGGCGCAGCGCTGAACGGCATGCTGCTGCACGGCGGATTGCGCGCTTTCGGCGGAACGTTTCTCGTGTTCAGCGACTATTTGCGCGGCGCGATTCGCTTGTCCGCGCTCATGAAGCTCCCAGTTGCGTACGTGTTCACGCATGACAGCATCGCTGTCGGCGAAGACGGCCCTACGCATCAGCCAATCGAACAGATTCCATCCCTGCGCATGATTCCGGATCTGACGTTGTTCCGTCCTGCGGACGCTAACGAAACTGCAGCAGCTTGGGAGTATGTTCTCCAAGCGAAGGAAGGCCCGTTCGTATTCGCGCTTTCACGTCAGAATTTGCCGGTGCTTCCGGGCACGGATCAGCTTGCTTATGCTCATATTCATCAAGGAGCATATGTGTTATCTGATGTTGAAGCATCAGCGACCCCTGATATTCAACTTATCGCAACGGGCTCTGAAGTGAGCTTAGCACTTGACGTGAAGAAGCAGTTGGCGCAAGATGGTATTGGGGCTCGTGTTATTTCCATGCCAAGCCGTGAATTGTTCGAGCAGCAGCCAGAAGAGGTGCGCAGTGCCATCCTTTTACCACAAGTAAAAGCAAATGTTGTCATTGAGATGGCCTATCCTGCAGGATGGGAAGAGATTACGGGAGGCGATGGCTTCGTTGTTGGCATCCGTAAATTTGGTGCATCAGCGAAGGCAGATCGAGTAATTCGTGAATACGGCTTTACAGCAGATGCAATCGTTCAACAAATCAGACAGAAGTATTTCCAATAAGAGCCCACAAAAGGGAGAAAAGGTAGGGATACAGATGAAATTGTTTATCGACACAGCCAATGTAGACGAAATTCGCAAAGCTCACGCGTTAGGTGTAGTAGCAGGAGTAACAACTAACCCTTCACTGATTGCTAAAGAAGGTAGAGATTTCTTCGAAACCGTGAAAGAAATTATCTCCATTGTCGGCGATGTACCGATTAGTGCAGAAGTCGTTTCATTGAAAGCAGACGAAATGGTTGAGCAGGGCAAGAAGCTTGCTAAGCTAAGCCCAAATGTTGTTATTAAGCTTCCAATGACATTGGATGGACTTCAAGCGACTAGCGTTTTCAGATCACTGGGCATCCCAACGAACGTAACCTTGATCTTCAGCTCGACGCAAGCTTTACTTGCTGCACGCGCAGGAGCAACTTACGTATCGCCATTTATTGGACGTTTGGATGATATCAACCAAGTGGGTATGAATCTAATTAAAGAAATCAGCCAAATTTTCCAAGTACACGGTATCAAATCCGAAATCATCTCTGCCAGCGTTCGTCACTCTGCTCACGTGATTGAAGCTGCTCTTGCAGGGTCACATATCGCTACAGTGCCTTACAAGGTTATCGAATCCATGAGCAAACACCCGCTGACAGATGCGGGGATCGAGAAGTTTTTGGCGGATTGGGAAGGCGCAAAGCAAGAAAAGTTTTAAACTTTAGTAATAAGGCAGCCTAGTAACGTTCACACTGTTCGGGGGATCATTCACCGTCAATGGTGTGAACGTTTTTTTTTGCTTCGTGTTTGCTATGACGCCAATTAGGCAACAAAGGTTAAAAAGGAGGAATTTATGATGCCGATGATTCAAGTTATAGGGAAAGAAGCAGAAACATTTGAGGCTGAAGAAGGAAAAAAGCTCGTTTTGTCCCTCATGGACCAAGGGGTAGACATTTTGCATCGCTGTGGGGGTAACGCCAGATGTGCAACCTGCCGTGTTGAAATCATTGAGGGGGATGCTGGTCCCATGAATTCGACAGAGGCTGCTATTCGAGAGACTAAAGGAATCACGGAAGACAATATCCGCTTATCCTGCCAAATTCATGTACATGCTGAGCTCACGGTTAAACCGTTAATGACGGCTTCTGAAACAGGTATGGATCCTGGTCCGCGTCCTGCTGAGTAATTTTCGCATTTCATCTCGATTAATAGAACGAAGAAAGATTCGCTTTTCTAAAAAAAGCGGGTCTTTTTTTTCGTCATAGGCTATAGTAAAAGTAGTATTTTATTCAGTGTATCAAAAGGAGTCATGTATCGAATGATTATTAGCGACGTTAGGCATTTTGAACAAGAACGCCATCTGTGGCCCACAGCGGTTGGACGAGGTATCGATTACATTCTGAATCGCAACTTAGGTGAAGCGGAAGCGGGTAGATATGACCTAGAAGGCGATAATGGTCATCTTATGTTTGCCAATGTGCAGGAGGTTGTGACCCGACCATCTGCGGAGCAAATGCCTGAGTCTCATGTAATATATACGGATATTCAATTTCTGGTCAGCGGCGAGGAAAAGCTTTGTTTCTACAAGCTCCATCCTGACGCCAAAGTGGTCGATAATAAGTTCGACTCGCATGATATCGCCTTTTACGAATCGGATCCTTCGCAGCAAGAAACCGAGATTCTTTTGAAACCAGGCATGTTTGCGGTTTGCTTCCCATCGGATATCCACCGTCCGAACTGCTCCATTTCCGAGGTCAAGACGAATAAGAAGATTGTTATTAAAATCCATAAAGATCTCTTGCAGTTGTAGTTTATCAGTTCCACTGAACTTTCCCAGCCTCTTATAGGTCTTCGGAAAGTTTTTTTAGTAACTGAATATTTTCCACATGCCTCTGAACATTGTCTCATGCCGTTATGAGCCAAGCTATTTTATACTTAATAAGTGACCTAAAGGCCACTTGCTTAAACGCAGGTGGTCTTCTCGCCGATTCGCCTGAGCGAAGAAAAGGATTTTACCCTTATACCGAGAAATATGTTTCATTACTAGGTTATCCCATGCATACAGAAGGAAAGTGACCCGATGAAAATCAAACGAATTCGGATGAAAATTTTAATGGCGATGCTGCTGACAACAGGGATACCGATCACGATTCTGGCCGGCATTATATTGTATCAGGTGTCACAAACCATTCGTAATGATGCTGAGCAGGCCCAGTCTCGCATTTCGCAAGATATGAAAAGCCAAATCGAAGACTACAATCAAGATTTATATGATACGGCCTATCGGGTATATTACAATTTTGATCTACTCGAAAGCTTACGACGAGGTGCCGATTACCAGCCGGATAACAGCCGAAATTATGATACTCTTCGCGACACGCGAGATTTGTTCTGGGGCATGTATTACAATTCCAAGCTCAAAGATATTCTCGGTATTTACTTGGTCAACTCCAAGGGGGAGTCAGCAGGCAGCTTTTTCTCCTATATACCGGTCTCTTTTTCCGGTTTAGACCCGAAATATTTGAACAGCCTCATGGATATGATGGAACAAAGCAGTGAACAGGGACCACTTCTGGTTTACCATAGGCAAAGTTTCTATGAGCAACCCATCTACCAATACCTGCACCCCTTAAATTACCGGGGAAAGCGCGTGGGTCTACTTGTTATTGATATTCAAGGCACTTCACTGCAGCAGCGTATTGAAAAATACAATACCTACTACAAAGGCCAGGTTATCTTGACGAACGCTTCGCAAGTGATCGTTTATCATACGGATGTTAACCAAATCAATGCCAAGCTGGAAGATAGCTCATTGGCGCCGGGCAGTAAGCTGGTTACAACGAATTTTGAGAAATTGGGTTGGAAGCTATTGTATACCTACATGATCAATCCTAGCTTGCTCTTTTTCCGTAATGTAGCGATTGCCGTCATTATTCTTGCTTTTATCTTGATGATTGGGTTCTCGCTGACGCTTAGCTTCGGTATAACGAAGCCGATTGTTTTGCTCCATCGCAATATGGCTCGGATTCAACTTGGTGACTATACCGCTAGAACGGACGTGCTTACGCAGGACGAAATAGGCTTTCTCGGTAATCAGTTTAATCAGATGGCGGAACAAATAGAGCAGCTGATCGATCATGATTTGAAGCTCCAGCTTGTGAATAAAGAGGTGCAGATTAAGGCGCTGCAGGCCCAAATTTCACCGCATTTCCTGCATAACACCCTGCAGACGATGTCCAGTATCGCCATGATTCAAAACGCGCCGGATGTGAAGATCATCTGCCAGTGCCTGAGCAATATGTATCGCTACAATATGAATATTGAGGAAGAGTGGGTAACGCTGAGAGAAGAGATTCGGCATATCCGCAATTATTTATATATTATCAACAAGCGTTATCCGGAAATTTTACGCATTAATATCCGCTTGGAAGAGGCGATGCAGACCGTGTACGTTCCGAAGCTGATTCTCCAACCGATTATTGAAAATGCCATCGATCATGGCTTAATTCCTTCCCGAAAGTCCAAGAAAATACTGAAGGTTTATGTCCGAGAGGACCGGGGTGAGAACAAGCTTCGCATCTATATCGTAGATAACGGAGCGGGTATGCCACCGTCGGTCAAAGATCTTTTGAATAAAACCAGCGATTCCATTGGTCTTCATAATGTGCAAACACGCTTGAAGCTGCTGTGCGGGAAGGACTTTGGACTTCGTCTATTAAGTAAAGAAGGCAAGGGGACGATCGTTGTGATTGAGCTTCCCCTTCGGGAAGAGGTTACGGATGTGAGAAAAGGGGTCGCCCGATGAAAATACTCATTGTCGATGATGAAGAAGCCATTCATGAACAATTGAAAGCATGTATACCTGCGCAACAATTAGGCTGGGAAATCGTAGGTGATGCCTATCATGGCGAGGAAGCTTGTCTTATGGTTGAGCAGTATCTCCCGGATATTGTGATTACAGACATCAAAATGCCGCTGCTGGACGGGCTCAGCTTTATGGAATGGATGAAACGCGGACAATTTACGGGCAAGGTCATCGTACTTAGCGGATACGGTGATTTTCAATATTCTCGGCCTGCTTTTTTGCTGGATGCGTTCGACTATTTATTGAAGCCTTTGCAAGAGGTGGAGTTGATTCGCACATTAAGCAGGGCCGTAGAACAGCTCGCTTTGGACTCAAATCGGAGGATCGAGCAAATCAATGAAAAAGCGGTCCTGAATCAAGGGATTGTGCTCATGCGGGATGAGCTGTTAAGCCAAATTGTAGCGGGGCGGATTAAGGACGAGATTGACATTTTTGTGCGCGCCGAGCAGCTGTATTTGGCGCTGCCGGAATATAAGTACCATACCCTTGTTATTCACCTTATCGATCTGGATGAGCATATTCAAGATCGTTATCGCGGGGATCGATCCATCTTTTACTTTGCCGCACGAAACATTTTGGAGGAAATCTTGCAGGAACAGGGCGGTACTGTGTATCGCAACCTGCATAAATCGAATGAATTTGTCGCGGTATGTGAGGCCAAAGGAACGTTCTATGACGTCATGAAGTGGGCCAGACGCATTCATTTGTCATTAACAACCTGTTTGCGTGTGCGCGCCCTGATCGGTATCAGTGTCCAGAAGCAGCGCATAGATGCGCTCACGACCGCTTATTTCGAAGGTGTCCATGCAATGGAAACGATCCGTTTCGGTACGCAGGAGACGATCGTACGTTATGGCGAGGAACCGGATAAAGCAGGGCAGGTCGAGTCCAGGGAATGGAAGGAGCTGCAAGTCCTGCTTGAATGCTTAGTCGATACAGGGACGATCGACAGCGAGGCTGGTTTGCTGCGAAAGCTCGAAGAGGCCCTTCATCAGCAGGCAATGGCGACCATGAGCTTGCAAGACTTCAAGCAGGCAGCTACTTTATTGGTTGATAAAATTGCACACGCTTCACACCGCTCAGAGCAAATTCCGCTCTGGCTTCAGGAGGCAAGAACGGGTGTTCAGGAACTCAAAGTGAATCAAGTTCAACGACTGCTCCGCAGCATAATGGATCAACTGCTCAAAAGCGTCACGAACAACCACAAAATGAAGAGCGGAAAGCAGCTTATTTACAGCATCAAACAGTATGTGGAAGACAACTACCAGTCGGTTAATCTGGAAAGCATTGCGCGGCATTTTTATCTCAATAAAAATTACTTCTGTTCCATGTTCAAAAGCGTCACCGGAGAAAACTTTTCCGACTATTTGACGAAGGTTCGTATGGATCAGGCTAAGCTGCTGCTTGCAAGCAGTGGTTTGACCTCCTATGAAATAGCTGAGCGTGTAGGTTATCAGGACCAGCGGTATTTTAGCAAAGTGTTTCGAAAAACGACAGGCCTACTTCCCAAACAATATCGAGCCCAGCTGCATAATGACATCTGAATATTTTCCACTTTGTTCTGAGTATTGTCACATGTTGCAGGCGATCATCCCTTTGTACAATAAGAATGTAAGCAAAACCAACAAACAATGGGATAAAGGAAGGGACTTGGACGTATGGCAAATCAAAGAATAGTTCCAGCAGTATTGTCAGGTATCGTAGCGCTTTCGGTTCTGGCAGGATGTGCAAAGTCCGACAACACAGCAGCTAATGGGGGCAGCCCGACAGAGGCTCCAAAAAAACAAGAAGCTGCAGCAACGACTGCAGCTAATCAAGAGCCGGTGAAGCTGGACTATTGGGCAGCTTGGTCACCGAATTCGGAAGAAGAGACGAAGACCAAAGCACAGATCAAGAAATTTGAGGAAGCTCATCCAAACATTAAGATTAACGTACAACTCATTACGTTTGATGTGCTGCATGATAAGCTGATTGCGGCGATTAATGCGGGTAACGCGCCTGATCTAAGCTGGGGACTTAGCGAATGGTTTGGAGAGTTCATGAAAATGGATGCCCTCCAAGATCTGACGGCTTCTTATAATGCATGGAGCGACAAGGATAAAGTTTATCCGAATGTCATGGCCTCCCTTACAGCGGAAGGCAAAGTGCTCGCGCTCCCTCAATACCTAGGTATTCGCGCATTACTGTATCACGAGAACATGCTGAAGAAAGCAGGCTACGATGCACCGCCGAAAACATGGGACGAATTGCTCGCCATGTCAGGTAAAGTGAAGCAGGCTACCGGCAAAGAAGCATTCGGTATTGCGGCTGCGGGAGTTCGCTCCCCACAAGAACTCCTCTCCTTATTTGCGCAAAATGACCTGGTCATAGCGAAGAAAATGGATGATGGTAAATTCAAGAACACATGGAAAGACAACGCCGATGAGTTGAAACGCGCAGGTGAGGTTTATCGGTTCTACCAAGATCTGCTTGCTAAAGGAGCGATCAGGTCCGAAGCGAAGACATGGGGCTGGCAGGAAGAGGATACGAATTTTGCGCAAGGTCAATATGCGATGGTTGTCAACGGCCCATGGATTGAAGGACGCAGCAAAGAGAATCCGGAGGAAATGAAGGATGTCAAGGTAACGGCTCCGCCATCCAAAAAGAAATCAGCTACTTTCCTTGAGGTGAGCCCGCTTTACTTGTATAAATCGGGTAAGCATCCGAAAGAAGCTTTTGAATTTGCTGCCTTTATTATGAGCAAAGATTGGCAAACTAACATTCGCCCAACCAATTCACCGCGTTCTGACGTGGTCAGCGACAGCCCTTGGGGCAAAGGATTTACAGAATTAGCTTCGACAGGCGTCGTATTCCCTAGTGTTTCGCTAGGTGGAATTACCAAAGATATGGAAGATTCGATTGCACGTGCCCTCATCAAAAACGATGCGCCTGAAGACGTCGCGAAATGGTTATCTGAAGCGATCAACAATGACTTGAAGAAATCCGGAGAGTTGAGCTCGAAATAGAGTTTAACCATAAAGTAAGACCCAATACCAAGCAGGCATACCCTGACTATGCCTGCTTTACTTTACCCAAAAATGGTGATAACGGTGGAGAATATGGATATTAGAGAAACGATAGAAAATCGAACATACCCGGGAAGAAAATCCCTTTTCGGGCGCGAACGTAAAACAAGACTGATAGCCAACCTGTTCGTGCTGCCTGCCCTAGTTTTCTTTCTGCTGCTCATTGCGTATCCCTTGATAACGGTCATATGGGATAGCTTTCATTTCAAAAACCTAGTGAATAAAACGATTCATGGGTTTGCTGGTTGGGATAATTATAAAGAGGTTATTCAGCATGAGAATTTTTGGAGTTCTTTGAGGTACACGGTTGTTTGGACGGTATTATCTGTGATCGGAGAGTATTTGCTCGGTATTATTTCCGCTGTTTCGTTAAATCAGCCTTTGAAAGGTAGAGCCATTTTTCGCGGTATTATTATTATCCCATGGGTCGTACCGATCGTTGTTGCCGGACTAACTTGGCAATGGATGCTCGCACCGGACTACGGCATTATGAACATTTGGATGGTGAAGCTGGGAATAATCGATAAGCCCTATTATTGGCTGGGCGAAATCAATACAGCACTTTTAACCGTAACCTTCGTCAACATATGGAGAAGTTTTCCTTTCTATACAATCAGTCTGCTCGCCGGCCTGCAGTCGGTTTCCAAAGAAATGATTGAAGCCGCGGCGATCGACGGAGCGGGTGTCACCAAGCGATTTTTCAACATTGTGCTGCCCCAGCTTAAGTCCGTCTCCCTGGTACTCGTGTTTGTGCATATCATATGGACAGCCATCAATTTTGACTTTATCTGGGTCATGACGGAAGGCGGCCCTTTTAATTCGACGGAAACACTGCCTGTGATGATTTACCGCTATGCGATGAAAGAGTACGATGTAGGCGCAGCCTCGGCCTTGGCTTCGATGATGCTTGGTTTTATGATGGTTGCCTTTCTCTTGCTGTACGTCCGATCCGCTAAAAAAAATAGCCTAAAATAGGAGGTGCATGGCATGCTTATGAGCAAGAAGCAAAAGTTTTGGCTGCAAGTACTCACCTACGGTGTACTCGTCATTCTTGCAACCTACTGCCTGTTTCCATTCCTATGGATGGCAGATACGGCATTAAAGCCAATCCAAGAAGTCCGGACTAGTCACCCGACATTTATGATTAATAACCTAACGTTTGGTAATTTCTCGCGGGTGCTGTTGGAATCCAAATTTGTCACGTTTTTCGGCAACTCCATGTATGTCGCGGCGACGACAACGATCCTTTCGCTGATTATCTCGATTTTTGCTGGCTATGCCTTAAGTCGGTTCAGCTCCTACCGTGGTGTGAAGGCTGTGAGTATAACGATGCTGCTGTCCCAAATGGTCCCGGGCGTGTTGCTGCTCATTCCCTTGTATTTACTGATGAAAAATTATCATTTGCTAGACACGTATTACTCGATGATTTTGGCCTATACGACCTTCATGGTACCACTTTGTACCTTTATGCTAAAAGGTTACATCGATTCCATCCCGTACGAGATGGAGGAATCGGCCGAAATTGACGGTTGCTCGAGAGTAGGCATCCTGTTCCGGATTATCCTTCCGGTTTCCATACCAAGCTTAATTGCTACCGCGTTATTTGCTTTCGTGAATGCTTGGAATGAATTTATGTTTGGCTTTGTGTTCATTAATGATGAAGCCCATCGCACCCTTACGCCCGGCATCACCCTGTTTAAAGGGTTATACATGACGGATTGGGGTAGTATTATGGCTGCCTCTGTCTTATCCGTACTGCCGGTCGTCATCCTGTTCGTCTTCATGCAGCGATTCCTTATTGACGGTATGACGGCAGGTGCCGTCAAAGGCTAATAAAGTCCCATCTCAACCATAGAACCTTCCAAGTCATCTCACATGGCTTCGGAAGGTTTTTAATTTTGACATGATAATCTGCCTAATCTCACCTGTAGTCCGTTATCATGAAACTGTATTATAATAAAAAGTACGACAAATTTCTCGCGCCGAGTGGTGATGACGATGCTCCAATACTTCATGAAGAAGACGAATAATATTCGGATTAAAAATAAAATTATTCTCGCGTTTATTTTGGTCGTGGTCATTCCGGTACTGATCGTGGGTGTGTTCCTGACGAACGCATTTCGGCAATCGGTGCTCAATGATGCGATTGGACAGACATCCAATAACGTGGAGAAAATTAATAAGCGTGCATCCGACATTCTCCGGATTCCGATTGAGATTTCGAACAAACTGATGATTGATCCGCGGTTGGAACGTGTAGTTAACACGCAATATCAATCCATTTATGAAGTTGTAAGCGCTTATAAAGAGTTCCAGGATTTTACCGATTTTGTAAAGCTGTATAAAGAGGTCTACAATATCCGGCTCTACACAACGAATCCAACAACGCTAAACAATTGGAATTTCATACAGCCTTCCCCTGCGATTCTGGAGTCTTTTTGGTACCAGGAAGCAATGAATAAAAAAACAGAGAAGATCAGTTGGTACTATATCGGGGATGAAACGAAAAATAATCGAAAAGTGCTTAGTTTGGTAAAAAGGATTTATTTCCCGAACTACCGAACCAGTGGTGTGCTGGTGATTGATGTTAATCCTGACGAAATAAATGCGATCGTTAGTCAAGAGTTATTTGATACGATGATTTTGGATGGCATTGGAAATATCGTTGCTGCTAAGAACACGGAATGGGTCGGCAAAAACTTAAATGAATTGGATTTCGCCAAAGACTTTCTGAATAAGCCGGAAGGCACGTACCAGACGCGGTTCAAAGAAAGAGATTCTAAAGTTCTCATCAACGACCTCATACCGACGTTAAGTGATAGAGGCTTGCGAATTGTATCCGTATTCACAGTCGAGAGTATCGTTGGCAAAGCCAACAAGATCAGCTATATGGGTTTGTACATTACGTTAGCGAGTTTACTTGTAGCCTTTGTCCTCATTTATTTCTTTTCCAACATGTTAACGTCCAGAATGCTTCAGTTGAACAAACAGATCAATAAAGTGGCGCTAGGAGATCTGCATGTTACTTCAGAAATTGATGGGCATGATGAGGTTGGCATGCTCGCTAGACAGTTCAATAACATGGTCCGAAGCATTCGGGAGTTGATGGACGAGGTTCATGAGTCAAACCGAATAAACAATCAGTTAGAACTGCGGCAAAAAGAGATTAAGCTGAGGATGATGGCGAGTCAAATCAATCCGCATTTTCTGTTTAACGCGCTGGAATCGATTCGAATGAAAGCCCATCTGAAAGGCGAAGCAGAAATTTCCGGCATCATTCGAACGCTGGGCAAGCTAATGCGCAAAAAGCTTGAAATCATGGGGGGTCTAATTCCACTCAAGGATGAGCTTGACATGATTCGTTGTTATTTAGATATACAGCAGTTCCGGTTTGGAGATCGGTTGACGTATGAAATTCATTTGGATCAGGGAGTTAGCGACATGATGATTACCCCTCTGATCGTACAGCCACTTGTTGAAAACGCGGTCATTCATGGTTTGGAGTATATGGAGGAAAACGGAATTTTGAAGGTTCATGCGACGATAGAAGGTCATCATTTGCGTATTGAAGTAATCGATAATGGGGTTGGTTTCAGTGAATCTAGACTGATGGAGATTACGGAGTCGATGAGCGACACCCAGGACAAACAAGAGCATCGTATTGGCATGCGTAACGTGCACCAAAGGCTTAAATTAATGTATGGCGACACCTATGGCTTGACGATTATTTCTAATGAGGTATTTGGGACACGCATTTATTTTTCGATACCAATTCAGGGGTGAGAAGAATGTACAAAGTGTTAATTGTCGACGATGAACCTATGATTCGCGCGGGCTTGCAGACATTGATCGATTGGGAGCGTTATGGCTTTCAGGTTGTAGGTGATGCGATGAACGGCCGAGAAGCGATGAGCAAGTATGCAGAGTTGGCGCCGCATTTAATTATCATTGACATTCGCATGCCGGTAATGGATGGGCTGCAGGTCATTGAGGAAATTCGCAAAACGGATGCTGCCTGCAGGTTTCTTATCCTCACCGGATATGCGGATTTCGATTACGCGAAAAGAGCGATTATCGGACAGGTGGATGGCTATGTGCTCAAGCCAGTGGACGAAGAAGAGATTGTGGTTGAATTAATGCGGATTTATAAGTATCTTCAGAAGCAAGAGGAGTTATCCCAATTTAGTGTAAAAAGTGAGGCGCAGCGTAGAGAGGAATGCATACAAGCTTTAATAGCAGCGGATGATAACCAGCGGTCCATACCGGATAATGTTGAAGCTCTAATTGGAGCATCAGCAGGAGGATATCAAGTCCTGCTGCTCCAACTGGCTCAGTCACAAAAGACTGATTCTCGCATCTACGCCTTAATCCAACAACGTTTAATCGACTTGTTTGAGACCAAAAAGCGAAGAGGTGTTGTCTTTACAGCGAACCCCTATATTGGTGTTCTTTTAACGGAGCCCATTGTGGATGAAGGAGCAAGGAGTCGTGTTTACAGTGAGATAAAGGCGGCTCTGCCTGAGCATATCTTCCATAGTGCCATAGGTCGTGTAGTTAAGCAAAGTAATGAAGTTAGCACTTCCTTCGGAGAAGCAGCGAACCTGCTTACGAAGCATTTTCTCTATGGCGATGAGCTTATTGCTCAGCATGATGTCATTCAAGCAAGCGAGCATCTGTCAGCTTTAGACATCGTCTCCTTAGCCGAGAAGATCTACTACGCAATGGATATGGGGAATAAAGAAAACTTGGAACACTTGCTCCAACTTGCCGGAGCAGAGCTTATCACCTATGATAGCAGCGAGCATGGCTTAAAAACGAACTATGCACAGCTGATCTCTATGGTATTGAACAAGCTGGCTGGGCTGAACGATAAAACGTACACCATCGTGCAGAATGCCATGACCATCATTGCGCAAATTTATGAGCAGCCGAACTTGTCCGCCATCCAAAATCGCATCCGTCAACAGTTATGTGACTTGACCAACCAGATTAGTGTCTCTAGTAATGAACCTTTGTTAAAGCAGATTATGGATTTCGTCGAGCGGCATTATGCTGAGAATTTAAAATTGGATACGTTAGCGGAGTTGTTTAATTATACAAGCGGATACTTAGGTAAAATCTTTAAAAACTATACCGGCGCACACTTTCACACCTACCTGGATCAAATCCGCATCCAGAAAGCGATTGAGCTGCTGGGTGAAGGGCACAAGGTCCATCAAGTCGCTCAGCGTGTTGGATATGCTAATGCAGATTATTTTCACAGCAAGTTTAAGAAATATGTAGGCGAATCGCCTTCCTCGTTTAAAGGGAAGAAGAATTGAACAGATTGCCCTTTCTATCTAGCCTGAGAACTGGATAGGAGGCAATCTCTTTTATTTCATCCCTATGTAACCGAATTCTTGAAAGCGCTATTTTGACATGATTTGAAGCTGAATTAGGGTGGTTTTTTGAATGGGAATCATCCAGTATGATAGAGATATAAGATAAACGGAGGGATACTATGAAAACGCTATCTACGGAGACGACCATCCACCTTACGGATCGGAAAAAGTCTTCGAAGTTTTGGAAAACGATGGTTCAACAGCGCTATCTTTATATGATGTCGATCCCTTTTGTCATCTACGTGATCATCTTTAATTATGTGCCTGTGTGGGGTTGGTTAATGGCATTCCAGAAATTCAAGCCTGGGAAATCGATTCTGCAGCAGCAATGGGTCGGATTCGATAACTTCAAACAATTGTTTATGGATGAGCGGTTTTACAACGCATTAAAGAATACGCTGGGTATGAGTACCATGGGGCTTGTCGTTGGTTTTACAGTACCTGTCGTGTTTGCTATTCTGATGAATGAGCTCAAGGGGCAATTGTTCAAACGTTCCATTCAAACCATTTCCTATTTGCCTCACTTCGTATCTTGGGTTGTTGTAGCCAGCTTGGTGACCAAGATGCTTTCTATTGACGGAGGTGCCGTTAATGAACTGCTTATGAAGCTTCATATCATCGATCAACCTGTGCAGTTTATGGCCAAAGGCACTTGGTTCTGGGGGATTGTAACCGCTTCCGATATGTGGAAGGAAACCGGTTGGAATTCGATCATTTTCCTTGCAGCCATGGCGGGTATAGATCAGGAGCAGTATGAAGCAGCCACCGTGGATGGCGCGGGTCGATTTCGCCGCATTTGGCATATTACGTTGCCAGGTATTCGTACCACATTCATGGTTGTATTCATTTTGTCGATTGGCAATTTGATCAGCATCGGTTTTGAAAAGCAGTTTCAGCTGCAAAACTCGCTCGTTTTCGACTATGCGGAAGTGCTGGAATTATATGCGCTTAAATATGGGATTCAATTAGGACGATTTTCCTTTGGTACCGCGGTTGGTATTTTCAGTTCAGTCGTAAGTATTGTTCTTGTCATAACAGCCAATACCATCTATAAGAAAGTTACTAAAGAAACGATTATCTAAACTTATGCTTATGATGCTAGTTTTGCTAAAGCAAAACTTTTAGGAGGTGGGAGCATGCAAGTATTACTCAGGAGAAACTACTTCGATATTGTTTTCGATCTGTTTCTCTACATTCTTATGATTTTAGCAGCAATTGCTACCTTATATCCTTTCTTGAATGTATTAGCTATATCCCTTAATGATTCTGTCGATACGGTGAGGGGCGGTATACATATTTGGCCTCGCGCTTTCACCTTGCAAAACTATCAGTCTATCTTTCGTTTTCCAGGTCTAATCAGAGGATTCGAAAACTCCGTGCTGCGCACAGTAATCGGTTGCATTCTTGGTGTAGGTAGTGCATCGATGGTCGCTTTTGTTTTGTCACGTAGAGATTTCCAAGCTCGTAAACCGATTTCCATGTTGTTTGCACTTACACTCTATTTTTCAGGCGGCTTGATTCCTAGCTATATGTTGATGCGTGATCTGCACATGATTAATACGTTCTGGGTCTATATCATTCCTGGTATCCTCGGAGTTTGGAACGTATTCATCATTCGATCTTATATGGATGGGCTGCCTTATGCTTTGCAAGAATCGGCAAAAATCGATGGAGCCAATGATTTCACTATTTATTGGAAGGTTATATTGCCGCTCTGTCAGCCGGTACTAGCAACGATTGCTTTGTTCATTGCTGTAGGACATTGGAACTCTTGGTTCGATACATTTCTATATAACAGCTCGAATGAAAAGTTGACCACCCTGCAGTATGAGTTAATGAAAGTACTCCAGAGTACACAAAGTGGCAACGAATCACATGATCCCAATGTTATGCAAAATGTGGCGAAGGTTTCACCTGAGTCCATTAAAATGGCGATTACAATGGTTGTCTCCGTACCCATTTTACTTGTATATCCATTTTTACAAAAATATTTTGTTAAAGGGATTACGCTTGGTGCTGTAAAGAGTTAAAGGGATGTGGTAATGACAGGGTTTCCTGTGATTCAATAGATTGTACATATAAAGGGAGGACTACAAACCATGAGAAAGAAAGCCGCGACAATAACAGCAGTCTTGCTTACTGCAGCTATCGTAACCGTGACAGGCTGCTCCAAAGACGCTTCAGATCTTGCATCTTCAACACCAGGCAGTACGAAGGCAGCTGATTCAAATGAATTGGCACCGATAACTTTTTCTATGTTTAGCGCTGATCCGAATGCAGACTGGGACGATATGCAATCCGGAGTTGGTAAGAAAATTAAAGAAAAAACCGGAGTAACGCTTAAAGAAGAATTCCCGGTAGGCGCTGCAGATCAAAAAATTGCTCTAATGGCTTCCAGTGGTGAATACCCCGATCTGATTAGTGGGAAAGGTGATGTGCAAAAGCTAATCGATGCCGGTGCTATGGTGGATCTTGCGCCTCTAATCGACAAATACGGTCCGAACATCAAAAAAGTGTATGGCGATTATTTGAAAAGGCTCCGTTACAGCAATGATAATCACGCTATTTATGTGCTTCCATCCGCAGGAGTGAACCAAAAGTATTTTGATGCTGGGGGTGGATTTGAACTTCAGCATCAGGTTTTAAAAGAGCTTGGTTATCCGAAAATCAAGACCGTGCAGGATTATGAGAACGCTATAAAAGCCTACAAAGAAAAGCATCCAACCATGGATGGAAAACCAACAGTCGGATTGTCTTTGCTAGCAGACGACTGGCGTATTCTGATCTCTGTGACGAACCCGGCGTTCTACACAACAGGAGCTCCAGATGACGGCGAGTTCAATATCGATCAAAATACGTATGAAGCCAAGTACCATTTCCTGCGTCCTGAAGAAAAAGAGTATTTCAAATGGCTTAATCATATGAACAGTATCGGATTGCTCGATCCGGAAAGCTTTGTGCAAAAATACGATCAATATAAAGCGAAAATAGCCAGCGGCCGAGTGCTTGGTCTGATTGACCAAAATTGGGAGTATGGCGACGGCGAAAACGTCTTAAAGAAAGACGGCAAGTTGGATCAAACCTATGCGCATTTCCCAGTAACTTTGAATGAGAATATAAAAGATCACTCCTTCCAGGATACAGGTTATTTAGCAGGCTGGGGAATCGGTATTACAACGAAAGCGAAAGATCCCGTTCGTGCGATCAAGTTTCTGGATTGGTTGGCGTCGGATGAAGGCCAAGTATTGGTTAACTGGGGCATTGAAGGCGTCGACTACAAGGTGGAAAATGGCAAGCGTGTACTTACACCTGAAGCGCAGGACAAAAAAACCAACAACCCGAGCGGCTATAAGAAAGAAAATGGAATCGGAAACTACTTTCTGTCCGCACGCTATGGTGATGGAGTTAAAGATCCTACCGGCAACTACTATACGACTAGTTTCCCTGAACAAATCCAAAAGAACTATACAAAAGCAGACCTTGAAACATTGAAAGCTTATAATGTTACAACTTATAAAGATCTGTGGCCAAAAGATGGAGAATTCCCAGTTAGAAAGTACGGCGCTGCTTGGGGAATTTCGATGCCAACAGGCTCCGATATACAAGTCACATTCCAAAAATCCGAAGATATTATGAAAAAACGGATCCCAGAGGCGATTCTGGCGAAGCCGGAAGACTTCGATAAAGTATGGGATGCTTTCATGGCAGATCTGGAGAAAGTCGGCGTGAAGAAAATGGGTGAACAATTCACACAGTTGGTGAAAGACAGAGTGAAGCTCTGGAACGAATAGAAGTATGGCATAAATTGATGAAAGGGTCCGTGTCTCACGGGCTCTTTTTCAAATAAGTGGTGCAGGCAAGAATGGTAAACGTTTAAAACTATAAGGGGTGAATTAGGTATGAACATAGATACGACTTTGCTGTTCCAAAACACGGAATTACCGCTCGAAGAGCGTGTTATTGATTTGGTTTCCCGTTTCACCCTAGAAGAAAAAATAAACCTAATGTGCCAGTATCAAACGGAAATTCCCCGCCTTGGTGTAAAGCCATATAAGCATGGGACGGAGGGGGCACATGGGATCGCATGGCTGGGCGAAGCGACAGTGTTCCCGCAAAATATCGGCCTGGCGTGTACATGGAATCCAGATTTGCTTCGTGAGATTGGCTCAGCAATCGGTGATGAAGCAAGGGTATATTTTCAGAGGAATCCTGCGATTAATGGACTTACGATATGGGCGCCGACCGTTGATATGGAACGTGACCCTCGTTGGGGGCGTACGGAGGAGGCTTATGGAGAAGATCCTTATCTGACAGGACGGATTTCTACAGAGTTGGTAAAAGGCATGCAAGGACCGCACCCGTTTTATTTGAAGGCGGTTGCTACATTAAAGCATTTCCTAGGCAATAATAACGAAATTGACAGGGGTGAATGTTCGGTCAGCATGGATCCGCGCAATATGCGGGAATATTACCTGAAAGCATTTGAGGCAGCTTTCAAAGAGGGTGGTGCACTCTCGATGATGACGGCTTACAATGCCGTCAACGGCACACTTTGCAATCTGAATCCCGATGTGAACGAGATTGTGAAGGGTGAATGGGGGATGAAGGGTTTTGTTGTCAGCGATGCGGGCGATGTTCTAGGCACGGTGCGCGAGCATAAACACATGCATTCTTACGCCCAAGCGGTTGCGGAATCGATCAAGAACGGCATTGACAGCATAACGGACGATCAGGAGATTTCGCTTCGAGCCATTCACGACGCGCTAGAGCAAGGATTATTGAATGAAGAGGACTTGAATCAGGCTCTGCGCAATACGTTTCGTGTCCGATTCAGACTAGGGGAGTTTGATCCAGAGGAAGGCAACCCGTATGCCAATACACCAGAGTCCAAACTATGTGCACCAGAGCATTCGGAATTATCCTTACGTGCTGCACGTGAATCGATCGTATTGCTTAAGAATGATAGATCTCTCCCTTTTAAAAGAGGATTGGAGAGCATTGCTGTCATAGGGCCGCTCGCGAATACCGTTTATACGGATTGGTACAGCGGCACGCCTGCCTATCGAATCACACCAGTGCAAGGGATTCAAGAGAAGATGGCTGGGAAGACAGTCATCTTTGAAGAGGCTTCCGATAGAATAAGACTTCGTAACAAGGCTGTTGGCGCGTACGTTGGGCTTAGTAATGAAGCACATCAGTTGCTTGCAGCCGATCGCACAGACGCGGCCGACGCGGCTCTGTTCGACCGCGCTGACTGGGGCTGGGGCAGCGTCACGCTGCGCTCCGCCGACAGCGGTAAGTTCGTCACCGAGACGGATGACGGCCGACTCGCGGCAACTGCCGACGAAGCCCGCGGCTGGTTCGTCAAGGAAGCCTTCGGCTTCGAGGCGCTGGACGGCGCCGAAGCCGCGATGAAGTCATGGGCCGGCCATCCGGTAGCGGCCGGCGAGGGCGGGCAGCTGACCGTCAGCGGCGGAGCCGGTCAGTCGGGTGACGCCGATCGCTTCGAGATCGACGTCGTGAAGGACGGCATCCGCGCAGCGGTGGATGCCGCTAAATCCGCTGAAGCCGCCGTGGTCTTCGTCGGCAACAACCCGTTCATCAACGGTAAGGAATGCGTTGATCGTCAAGACCTGACGCGTTCCGCCTGCGCAGGAAGCGCTCATTCGCGCCGTGTTCGAAGCAAATCCGAACACGGTCGTGGTTATCGTCGGCAGCTACCCGTTTGCCGTGGTCTGGGAAGATGAGCATATCCCTGCTATGCTCTACAGCTCTCACGCCGGACAAGAACTCGGGCACGCTGTCGCTGATGTGTTGTTCGGCGATTATAATCCGGCGGGCCGACTTAACATGACCTGGTACCGCTCTGCGGACCAGCTGCCGGATTTGATGGATTATGACATCATCAAAGGGAAACGAACGTATCAGTACTTTGATGGTGAAGTACTCTATCCTTTCGGCCACGGGCGTTCTTTCACCGATTTTCAATATAGCGATCTGCGGCTTAGTGACGCAGAGATCAACTCTGATGGACAATTGGAGGTCACTATCCGCATAGAAAACATCGGAAATCTCGCTGGAGATGAGGTTGTCCAGCTGTATGCTCGCGCCAACGAATCTCGCGTTCAACGTCCGTTTAAGACATTGAAAGGATTCCAGCGCGTGCATCTGCTGCCCGGTCTAAGCGAAATCGTAACGTTTACACTTCTAATGGCAGAGCTTGCTTTTTGGGATGTAACGCGTGATCGGTATTGTGTGGAAAGCGGTGCTTACACGGTAATGGTTGGCTCTTCTTCAGGCAGTTTGCTCGCGGAGGCATCTTTTTCCGTGCATGGAGAAACGATTCCAGCGCGTAAGTTGGATAATCCCGTTCGTGCCGCGAACTATGACGACTATGAAGGCGTCTACTTGGACGCGTGCTGCGAAGGCGGAGGAGCGAGCCTTCGCAATCATGGCGTTGCAGCCTGGATAGCCTTTCAGAACGCCGATTTAGGCAGCGGAGTGGATGCGTTTGAAGCTCGGGTTGCCCAAGCAGAAGCGGGTGCGAAGATCGAAATCCGTCTCGACGCGCCAGATGGACGGCTTATAGGCATCTGTGCCGTGTCACCTACTGGCGGTTGGCAGGCTTGGACGACGGTAAAGGCTGAACTGTCAGGTGCTGCCGGAATCCGCGATGTCTATCTGATCTTCGATGGAACTGTGCAAATTAGCTGGTTCCGGTTATACAGCTCCAGCTAAGGCTTTTAATTCGAGAGCGCTCGCAAACCAAAGGAGGAGATGGAAATATGAATTCGAACTGAATTCCCGAGCCTTCACAGCATGTAGCTGCCTTCGAACGTATGGGCTTCGGCATGTTTATTCACTGGGGATTATACTCGCAGTTGGGTCGAGGGGAATGGGTCATGAACATTGATCGAATCCCCAAAGCTGAGTATCAGAAGCTGAAAGATACGTTCACGGCTGAGGATTTTGATGCAAAAACGATTGCGAGTCTAGCGAAAAAAGCCGGAATGAAGTATATCGTGCTTACGACTCGCCATCATGACGGCTTTTCCTTGTACGATACAAGGGGGCTTTCTGACTATGATGCCCCTCACAGTCCCGCCGGACGCGATCTCATTGCTGAATTTGTGGATGGATGCCGGGAGGAAGGAATTGTTCCGTTTTTCTACCACACGACAATCGACTGGTATCAGGAAAGTTACCATGAGGATTTTAACGCCTATCTGGACTATTTAATAAAATCTGTAGAGGTTCTGTGCAAGCATTATGGGAAGATTGGTGGGTTTTGGTTTGATGGTAACTGGGACAAACCTTTGGCTGATTGGAGGGAGGATGAGTTATACGGCATGATTCGCAAGTATCAGCCGGAGGCGATTATTGTCAATAATTCCGGGCTGCATCATCAAGGGGAATACGGTCACCCGGAGATTGACAGTGTGACTTTCGAGCAAGGACGGCCGACCCCGCTCGATCGTGGGGGCAGGAGCAAGTACGTCGCAGCAGAAATGAGCCAGACCATTAATAATCATTGGGGGTACGGGTTAAAAGACTTTCAGACCAAATCCGTGAAGCAGTTAATCGAAACCATTTGCGTTTGCAGGAAAGTAGGAGCTAATTATCTTCTGAACATTGGTCCTACCGGTTCGGGAATGGTGGATTCGTTGCAAAAATTTTTATTGGAAACCATGGGAATTTGGGTACACATGTATGAGGAAGCCATTTATGGCGTAACTCCGTCCAGCATCCAAGGTGTAGGGGCTGATTTTGCCTTGAAGGGAGACAACGGGAAATTATACTTCTTTGTTCACGACTTGGGATCGAACGGACATTCCAATGTCACAGTTGGTGGAGGCGGGATTGGTCCAAGGGCGTTTACGGGTTTAAAGGATTCGATTCGTTCCGTAAAGTGGCTGGACAATGGGGAGTCTTTGCCGTTTGTTCAAAACCAGGATGTGGATTTGTTCAGTTTTTACGCCTCGGGGTATCCCTACGGTATGGATTTTGTCGTGCGGGTAGCGGAAGCGGATATTGCTTAACTCATACTTTCTGATAAAAAATAGTCTGCCCAAGCCCTATGTACTGGCTCAGCAGACTTTTTTTCTACACTTTACTCGTAAGCATCCTCGCCTGCTTCCATTTACCAAAGCGGTAATAAAGCAAGTTTAGCGTTGCCGCTACACTAAAGCTTACCGGGAAGCTCCACCAGATCACATCAAATCCATATTTGTTCGCCAGTACAGTAGCAAGCGGAATTCGAACAAGCAGCAGGGCAATAAAGGCAACAATAAGCGGGAACACAACAGCCCCTGCAGAACGAACTACGCCAGCAACGACGTTAAATACGCCAAAAATAATAAACGACCATAGCGTTATATTATTAATATGTACCCCAATTGCAATAGCTTTGCCCTCAGGAGGAAGGAAGAAACTGACGACCTCACGGTTGAACAAATGAAGAATAACGACGATAAGTCCCGTCATCATGATGTTAACCCCAACACCGGTCCACGTAATTCGATTCACCCGATCCCATTTTCCAGCACCAATGTTCTGTGCGGCCATGGAAGTCACAGCTCCTCCGATCGCCATTGCTGGCATTTGCACATAGCTGGATATTTGCATCGCAACGCCGAAGGCAGCGGTCGATTCGGAACCATAGGAGTTCACGAGATGGATGAGAATTAAGTTGCTTAGGGAAACCACGACCATATTTAATCCCATCGGCAGTCCTTTTTGAATCAGAGTCCGTATGATCATCCAATTAATGCGAAGCAGGGGAATATCCTTTTTCGTAATACGTAGAAAATACTTTTTCTGATATAAATATACAATCAACAGCACGAAGCTTATCAGCTGAGCCACAAAGGTAGCGACAGCCGAGCCGGCTATCCCCATTTTCGGAAAAGGTCCCATGCCTTGAATTAGCACTGGATTAAGCACAATGTCCAAAACGGCAGACAACAACAGGAAATAGAAAGGTGTCTTGGCGTCTCCTGAACCCCGTAATATGGCCATGATGAGATTAAAGCCGAACATAAATGGAACACCAGCGAAAATGATTCGCGTGTATGTAACTGCAAGATCCTTAACATCTGCAGGTGTATTCATCCACCCCAGAATGGTGTGGGAGAAAAGCAGACCGAATAAGGCGACGACAATGGAAAGAATGAGGAAAAAGACGGCACTGGTGCCGACAACTTTTTTAGCTTCTTCTACCTTTTGTCCACCGAGATTTTGACCAATCATGATAACGGCTGCCATTGCAATGCCGAAGATAGAGCTAATTAAGAAGAACATGATAATGTTGGCATTTGATGTCGCCGCTAGCGCACCTTCACCGAGGTACTTTCCGATCCATATAGCATTGATAGAACCATTAAGCGTCTGAAGCACGTTTCCTAACAAAATCGGTAACGAAAATAAGATCAACGTCTTGGCAATCGGGCCTTCCGTCAAAGATGGGCGTGGCTTCTTAGTGGTATTCTCGCTCATGTGGAATCTCCTTGTTATTCATTCAGATAATTGCATTTAAAGTTTTTCATTCATTATACCTTCTTCCATCTCATTCCAAAAATAATAGCGTATTTTACTAATGATCCCTCTATCAATTGGACACCATCTATTTTTTTTAGTAGAGTAGAGGGTAAGTCTGGTTGACTTATAGATTGTGGGTTTATATAGGTGGGGGGAATTCAGATGCTTCGTCTTGGTGAGAAAATAATAGTAATTGCCGATAGTTTAGAACAGAATCTGCCTATAGGCGGATATGGATATATTATTGCATACGACCGGAATAACGATAACATTTTCGACTACGTCGTTCGTGTCCCCAAGGATAATAAACACTATTACGTACCTGCGTCAGATATCGAGCTTGAAGAAGTTCTTCTCCATCAGCAGGCGGACCAAGTCGAGAGAGAAGCATTAATCGATTTCGCGCTTGCAACGAAGAACGAAGAGCTGTTTCGTAAAATTATGAACGGTGAGCCAAGTGGACAACAGGAAGTAGAACGAGACAAAGATGTTCAATCAACCGAAGACTTCATTAAACAAATCGGCCTGAAGGCCTGGATTTAATACATGTTTCATCAAACACCAAACCCGCCTAGTGCTCACTAGTGCGGGTTTTGCTTTTTAATTTTGTTGCTAAAATCATGAAATGGTGGTACATTAATATCCGAACATAAAACTATTTTAGTATTCTAGTTCTGAGGTGCGCAAATGGATGCCAAAAAATTGATGATTATGGAAGCAGCGAAGAAATCTTTTTCACTTTTTGGGTACAAAGGTACAACGATGGATCAAATCGCCAAAATAGCTGGTGTCGGTAAAGCGACGATCTATACGTTTTTCGCGAATAAGGAAGATCTTTTGCATGAAATTGTACAGTCGTTAATTGCCGAGATGAAAGCAGTCGCCGATAAAGCAATTGCAGAGGGGTTAACACCCTTTGAGAAAATTCATAGTGCGATTTATGGGGTTCTCGTTTTTCGCAAAGAGCATGAGCTGCTCATCCAATTGGCTCACGAGGTTCAACAATTTGGCAGTCCGGTAACGATCGAAGCGCTGGCCAGTATCGAAACAGAAGTGATCCAGTTCATGAGTGAACATATGGAACGCGCGATACATAACGGCACGATGAAGAACTGTGACCCGAAGATGACGGCTTTCATTTTATTCAAGCTGTATGTCGCTTTAGTTTTTGATTGGGAGAAGCAGAAACAGAACGTGCCATTAACCGACGAGCGGATTATGAACACGCTGCAGTTATATTTTGCTAACTTTCTGATTCAGTAATTTTCTCATTTTTATTTCATGGAGGGGTAATTATGCGTTTTATTAGACCAATGGTTTATTCCGTAATGGCGATTGTCATAGGAACTAGTGCATTTCTTTTAACAACCAAACAGGCAACTAGCCAATCAGATACAGTTAACCAACTGCATCCTACGGCTTATATTGAATCGAACGAAGTGAGCGCCAGCTTCAAAGTGGGCGGAAGAGTCACCGAAATCCTCGTGAAAGAAGGGGATGTTGTGAAAAAAGGGCAAGTACTAGCCCGTCTGCAAAGCACCGAGATTGAAGCTAAAGTCGAGCAGGCCAAGGCGGCCGTCGCGCTCGCTCAAGGCAAGATCGCAGAGGCGCAAGGAGCTACCGCGACAGCTCAAGCGAAGAAGCAGCAGGGTATTGCTGGTGTCAACGTGACTGCTGATACAGCCGAACAGCAAGTCGAACAGGCGAAGGCGGCAGTTAGCGCGGCACAAGCCAAAGTTGATGGGCTGCATAATGGGGCGCGTCCGGAAGAAAAGAAGCAAGCGGAGATTCAATTCCAGGCGGCTTCCGAAGTATACAACATTGCTGAACAAAACTTGAATCGGATGAATGCGATGCTGGAGCAAGGACTTGTTGCTCAGGCTGACGTGGATAAAGTGAAAGTGAGCTACGAAGAAGCGAAAACGAAACGTGATCTGGCGCAGCAGCAGTTAAACATGGCGAATCAAGGACCACGTGAGGAAGAAATTCGCGGAGCGGAAGCTTTGCTAGCCCAAGCGCAAGCGTCCTTTAAGCTGGCTGAAGCCAATCGCGGAAACGTGCAGGTGAGACAGGGCGATGTAGCGGCGGCTGCAGCGGCTGTACAGCAAGCACAAGGTGCAATTCAATCGGCGCAATCCGGTGAACAGCAAGCGAAAGCGGCTCAGCTGGAAGCGGAGACTTATTTGAGCTACACAGAGTTGGTTGCACCAATCGACGGAGTTATTCTTAGTCAATCAGCACAGGTTGGCGAGCTTGTTGGCTCTGGATTCCCCGTACTCTCGGTCGAGTCGACGGAGAAACGTTGGGCTAAGTTTTACTTGCCGGAGACATCTATTGCAGGACTGAAAGTAGGCAACAACATCAGCATGACCATGCTGTCAACGGGCGAGAAAGTCGTTGGTACAGTTAAAACCGTAGCGGCTGCTCCGGATTTTGCAATCAAGAAAGCGACACAAACCTCAGGCGAAACGGACATACGTTCGTTTGGGATCAAAATCGAACTGAATACATTGCCAGACACAGCAACAACAGGGATGACCTTGCAATGGATCGGTAAAACGGAAGGATGATGAAGGAGATGGATCTTCGGATTGGCAAGCTAATTACAGAAGAATGGAAGCACATTCTGAAGGACCGACGTCTTTTTCTGATCTTGTTCTTCGTTCCGATTCTATATACGGTGCTGTTCGGATCGATTTACTTACACCATAAAGTGACCGAAATGGCCACTGTTGTTATCGATGAAGACCAAAGTCCTCTTAGTCGTCAAATTATTCAAGCCTTCGAGCAAAGTGAAACGTTCCAGATCAAAAAGGAATATCACTCGGAGGAAGATGTGAAACGGGCGCTTTCATCAGGAGAGGCCAAGGTAGGCCTCGTCATTCCCTCTAATTTCGAAGCGAAGCTGAAGCATGGCGAAACGCTGCCGCTGCTTACATTGATCGACGGCAGTAACATGATGATTTCGAACTCGGCTACCAAAGGAGCTAACGAAGTGATCACAACCTTCAGCATGGGGTACTCGCAGAAAAAGCTCCAACTAAAGCAAGGACTTCAGAATGAAGAAGTGATGAACACACTCTCTCCAATTCCTTTTCGATATCGGATTATGTACAATTCAGCTTTCAACTATAGTGACTTTATGCTGTACGGGCTTGTTGGCGCGATTCTACAGCAAGTACTGTTTCTTGGCATTGCCTTAACCATCACTCGCGAGAAAGATGCAGGAACGTGGCAGCGGTTCGAGGCATGGAGAAGAAATCCGTGGCGCATCGCTTACGCGAAGACAGCTCCTTATTTCTTAATCAATTTCTTTAACACAGCTGTTACCTTTGTCATCGCTTTGTATGCCTTTGATGCACCCATGAGCGGCAGTTTGCTTGTCGGTTTGGCCATCGTTGTGAGCTTTACCTTTGCGGTCAGCGGTATCGGTTATCTGATCAGCTTGTTCTCGAGCAATCAGCTCGGGGCAACACAGACTGCGATGTTAATAGCGGTGCCTTCCTTTATGCTTTCGGGGTTCACTTGGCCATTCGAAGCCATGCCTAAAGTGCTGCAGGTGCTCGGGCATATGCTTCCGCTCACTTATTTTTTAGATGGCGTGCGCAACGTATTTGTTAAAGGAAATGACTTTTCTGTCATTTGGCATGATTGCGTTTCATTGATTTTGACCGGTGTACTTACTTATTTCATTGCTATGTTGTTAACTCGTTTCATTATTTTCTCTAAAAAGAAATCAAATGCCGCTGCGGGCACGCAAACTATGCTGCCATCCGGATCGAATATCTCGTTATAACCGAAGAGGAAGGAAGCGATTTTTTTGAAAAAAACGCTCATAAGTTTATCAACAGCCTTGTTATTCCTTTCAAGCACAACGCAAACTCTCGTATTCGCCGATTACGCCCAAGATCCAAATCAAAATGTATACGTCAATGTGGATGTTCTGGAAACCGTATCTTCCGTTGATTTGACATATGTGCTGGATAAAGCACTGAAAGATTCCCATAACCTTGCCTTGCTAACGCTAAAATACGCAGCTCAAGGCAGTAAAAAGGGCGATTTGGAACAGCAAATGAATGAAATGGGTTCAGCCTCGATGACGCCCGGACATTTACCGAGCACTCCTGCAGAGGTCACCAATACAGGGAATCCTCAGCTGCCTAACCTAACAAACCCAACCGATATCGCCTGGACCGTCATGCAAAATAATGCGATGAACCAGATGATGCAGGGGATGGGGGCTCTCGCTGGTGGCATGAATAAAATCATATCCTCCCAACGCGCGCAAATGAGCACAGCAGCGCATCAGCTCGGGACGGATGGGCGGAACTCGCTGCTGCAGTCAGATGAAGCTAAGGCGGGCATCCGCTTGCAAACCATCGCGCAATATGTGCAATTATTAGCACAGAAAAAGCAGCTGGATTTCATGAATGAATACCAGGTTGTGATGGAGAAAGACCTGCTGAAAGCTAAGCTTTTCGCGCAGCAAGGTTTAGCATCATTTGACGATGTGCAAACGGTGCAGAAAACCATCAATAAACAAAAGGACGATATCGCAACGCTGCTTAATAACTATCGGTTGGGGCTTGTGCAGCTCTCGACGGACATTGGGATTTCCTACGACCCTAATCTAGTCATCAAGGATATCGAGTCCATTTCAGTGGATCCCATTTCGGAGACAGATACGACCACCTTATTGAAGGCTTCCTATCAGATGAAAACAGCCGGTAATAACATCGACGAAGCCGTATGGGAAACGGGTCACACGGTTACCCAGAACACATATGGTGAAACGTATCAAGGCATTAATCTGGCCATAAACGGTCAGAAAAATGAGCAAACCAAGCTTGAACTGACCAAGAAAATTCAAGTGATGTACAACGATGCCAATAATGCATATCAAACCGTTCTCACGGAACAGCGGAACTTGAATGATGTACAGGCCGATTTGACTAAAATGAAGTTTCGCTATAGCGTTGGCGTCATCTCCAAGCATGATCTGAATAAATTCGAGATCAAAGTCCGTCAGAATGAAACGGTCGTAGCCGCAGCTAAGCTTAAATATTACATGTTAAAAGAAAAAGCGAAAGCGATGGATACGGGATTTTATCCAATAATTCTTGACCGCAAACTCAACCACAGCTTCTTTTTAGCGAAGGCCTCCAAGCCAAGCTAGGAAGAAAGCTGTGGTTTTTGAATTGTGGTTTTTTCTGGATTGAGTTCGTAAAATATCTGGGATATAATGAAAAGAATGACTAAATGCTGATTAATTAAAGGGGTGTAGAAAACTTGAGCATAACTAAAACAGATGTCGAGCATGTTGCGAAGTTGGCTAGACTCGACCTGAGTGATAACGAGAAAGAACTATTTACCGAACAGCTAAATGCCATTTTAAAATATGCCGAGCAGCTGAATGAACTGAATACCGAGGGTGTCATTCCGACAAGTCATGCCATGCCGTTAGTCAACGTCATGCGTGAGGATGTCGCGAAGCCATCGCTTCCTATTGAGAAAGTGATGCTGAACGCACCCGATCACGAAGACGGGCAATTCAAAGTCCCAGCTGTTTTAGAATAAGAACCATTATGAAAGGAAGTGCCTGTCGTTGTCTTTGTTTGATTTAAACCTACAGCAAATTCACGCGAAGCTTCAAGGCAAAGAACTTAAAGTTGCCGATCTCGTGGATCAATCCTATACAAGAATTCAACAAGTGGAAAGCAAGGTTCGCGCCTTTCTTACGTTAGATGAAGAGAACGCTAGACAAGCCGCCGCCAAGTTGGACGAGCAGTTCGCAAGCAGCAATGAACGTGGCCATTTATTCGGCCTTCCGATTGGGATCAAAGATAACATGGTCACCGAAGGCTTGAAAACGACCTGTGCAAGCAAAATCTTATCCAATTTCATGCCGATCTATGATGCAACAGTGGTTAGCAAGCTCAAGGATGCTCAAACCGTTACGATCGGCAAGCTAAACATGGATGAATTCGCCATGGGCGGCTCCAACGAGAACTCCGCTTTCCATCCGTCCCACAATCCGTGGAACACGGATTACGTGCCAGGCGGCTCCAGCGGCGGCTCCGCTGCAGCAGTAGCTGCAGGCGAAGTGTACTTCGCGCTGGGCTCAGACACAGGCGGCTCAATTCGCCAGCCTGCCGCTTACTGCGGTATCGTCGGGCTGAAGCCGACATACGGACTTGTGTCCCGCTATGGCTTAGTAGCGTTCGCGTCCTCACTCGACCAGATCGGGCCGCTGACGAAGAACGTTGAAGACTCCGCCTACCTGCTGCAAGCCATCGTCGGCTACGACCCGAAGGATTCCACGTCTGCGAAAGTGGATATCCCTGATTACCTCAGCGCATTGACTGGTGATATCAAAGGTCTGCGCATCGGCGTACCCAAAGAATATATGGGCAATGGTATTGACCCTGCCGTCAAAGAGAGAGTGCTTGAAGCGCTCAAAGTGCTTGAAGGCTTAGGCGCTGTATGGGAAGAAGTGACATTGCCTCATACTGAGTATGCTGTGGCGGCTTACTACTTGCTCGCTTCTTCCGAAGCGTCCTCGAACCTTGCGCGCTTTGACGGCGTGCGCTACGGTGTGCGTTCGGACAATGCTCGCAACTTACTGGACTTGTACCACATGTCGCGCAGCGAAGGCTTTGGCCCCGAGGTCAAACGCCGCATCATGCTCGGAACCTATGCGTTAAGCTCAGGCTACTATGATGCTTACTACTTGAAAGCACAACAAGTCCGCACCCTGATCAAGCAAGATTTCGATCAAGTGTTCGAGAAATTCGACATCATCATCGGACCTACGGCTCCGACACCTGCTTTCAAAATCGGTGAGCAAAGCAGTGATCCACTCACGATGTATTTGAACGATATCATGACCATTCCGGTCAGTTTGGCGGGCATTCCTGCGATTAGCGTGCCTTGCGGATTCGTGAACGAACTTCCCGTTGGCCTGCAAGTCATCGGCAAAGCGTTGGATGAAGCTACCCTTCTGCGTGTAGCCCACACTTTCGAGCAGCATACAGATCATCATAAGCAGCGCCCGCAATTGTAGGTTAATAGTTCATGAGTAACGAAGGAGGCATTCATTTTGTCGGCAACAGATACCCAATTTGAAACAGTAGTCGGTCTTGAAGTTCATGTAGAGCTTCATACCGCTTCCAAAATATTTTGCGGTTGTGCAACCTCATTCGGAGCACCTCCGAATACGAATACATGTCCGGTTTGTTTAGGTCACCCGGGTGTACTTCCGGTACTTAACCGTCAAGCAGTCGAATATGCGATGAAAGCCGCTATGGCGCTCAATTGTACAATTTCTACACATAGTAAATTTGACCGTAAAAACTACTTTTACCCGGATTCACCGGACGCCTACCAAACTTCGCAATATGATCAGCCAATCGGGTTGAACGGTTGGATCGATATCGAAGTGAATGGAGTAAGCAAGCGCATTGGCGTGACTCGTGTTCACCTGGAGGAAGATGCAGGTAAGCTGACACACGTTGATGGTGGTTACACTTCTCTTGTTGACTTGAACCGTGCGGGAACGCCTTTGATTGAAATCGTATCCGAACCTGATCTGCGTTCGCCGGAGGAAGCACGGGCTTATCTGGAGAAGCTCAGAGCGATCATGATCTATTGCGACGTTTCCGATGTGAAAATGGAGGAAGGCTCGCTGCGCTGTGACGCTAACATCAGCTTGCGTCCTTACGGGCAAGAGAAATTCGGCACGAGAGCCGAACTGAAGAACATGAACTCGTTCCGCGGCGTCCAAAGAGGACTCGAGTACGAGGAATATCGCCAAGCCGAAATTCTCCGCAGCGGTGACGAAGTCGAGCAAGAAACCCGCCGCTGGGATGAAGCACAAGGTAAAACGTTATCGATGCGCGGCAAAGAAGATGCGCATGATTATCGCTATTTCCCAGATCCGGATCTAGTCAGCCTGCATATCGACGATGCTTGGAAAGCTAGCGTCAAAGCCTCTATCCCTGAATTACCTGACGCGCGTAAAGCGAGATACAGCAGTGAGTTCGGCCTGCCAAGCTATGATGCTGATGTAATCACTTCATCCATGAAGCTGGCAAATTTCTTCGAAGAGAGTTTACAATATACCCAAGATGCCAAAGCGGTCTCGAACTGGATCATGGGCGATCTGCTCGGATATTTAAACGCGAATAACCTCGAACTTGCCGATGTGAAAATCACGGGTAAGGGCTTAGGGGAGATGATTGGTCTGATTGAGAAAGGCACAATCTCCACCAAAATTGCCAAAACGGTGTTCAAGGAAATGATCGAATCCGGCAAAGAGCCGCAAAAGATCGTTGAAGAGCAGGGACTTGTACAAATCAGCGACGAAGGTGCTATCAAGGCCATCGTTGAACAGGTAGTGGAGAACAGTCCCCAATCGGTAGCGGATTTCAAAGCCGGCAAGGAGAAAGCCGTGGGCTTCTTAGTTGGGCAAGTCATGAAAGAAACCAAAGGTAAAGCAAATCCAGGACTCGTCAACAAATTAATTGTGGAGTGCCTGAACAGTAAGTGATTAAAGCTGAAGTGGTGATCCGATGTTTATGGACACCACTTTTTTTCAATTGATTGGCGTAGTTCACTGAGAGGAGGACTCTGATTGTCCATTCAACAACTTCTATTGGAAACCAACGAGGATATCTTGGTCCTGTTATCGCTACAAATCGCATCCTATCGTGTGGAAGCAGACCTTATTGGCTTCGACGACATCCCGCCACTGAAGGATGGGATCCAGTCTATACGCGAAGCGGAGGAAACATTTTATGGCTTTTTCGTTCATGAGAATGATGAGAGTACACTTGCTGGAGCCATTTCCTACTCCCGAGAAGGCTGCATTGTCACGATCTGCCGCATGATGGTCCATCCGAATTTTTTTCGCCGTGGGATTGCTAGGTCACTTTTACAACATATACTAATGGATCAACAGTTAAATGGAGCAACGCGTTTTATTGTATCCACCGGAACCGAGAATTTACCTGCTATTCAGTTATACGAGAGCTTCGGTTTCGCCGTGCGTCGAGTATTCACAGTTCCTCCGGGAATAAGCTTAACCACTTTCGAACGGCCGGCCATCAGCTTCTAAGTATTTTTTCAGTTGTTCTCACTATCATGTGTGATACATGGCGCTATCAGTATGAAAAAAGGGAGCGGTTACACGATGAGCAATCCTTGGGTCATTGATCAACTCCATATCACTATACGGTTAGTTCTGGCACTTTTTCTTGGTGGATTAATCGGGTTTGAGAGGGAAGTTAGCAGTCATGCAGCTGGCCTTCGTACACATATTTTAGTCTGTGTGGGCTCTGCCCTTGTTATGTTGCTTTCCATGTATGGGTTTAGTGCCTTTGTGAATGAAGTGAACGTCCGTATTGATCCTTCGCGCTTAGCTGCGCAAGTTATTAGCGGTATCGGATTCTTAGGTGCTGGAACGATTATCTTTAATGGGAGATCCATTACGGGTCTTACGACAGCGGCTTCTCTTTGGGTTGTTGCGGGGATTGGCCTTGCCATTGGGGCTGGCTTCTATTACCCGGCTGTTCTAGCATGTTTCATGGTACTCATCTCCTTATGGATCTTGAATAAAGTGGAGCATAAATATTTTAACGGGAAGAAAATTCGTATTCTCAAAATACAGGCGATTGATCAACCGGGGACGCTAGGACTTATTACGACCCTACTTGGTAAACAGAAAGTTGACATCCGTAAGATCTCAATGGAAGAACAAGAAAACGAGAATAAACCGAATCATGTTCAAATTACATTTCACGTCACCATTCCTAAGCCGTCCATTATCGGGACGGTTCTTGAAGAAATCAATCAAATGAAAGGGGTTACCGGCGTTACTCTCGAAAAAAGTAAAAATTGAAGGGGTCAGCCCATAAGAAGCGTCTAAGCTTTTGGACGAACAGAAAGGGGGGAAGTCAGGCATGGACAAAATGACGGATGAGCAGCTGATCGACCGGGTCCGTCAAGGTCACTCCGATGCTTACCGTGTATTGGTAGAACGTCATAAGAGCTACATCTATACATTGGTTTACCGCATGGCCCCGCATAAGGAAACTGCTGAAGACTTAACCCAAGAAGTGTTCGTTAAGCTGTTTCGTTCCTTAGCTCATTTTCGCGGTGATGCGAAGTTCACAACTTGGCTGTATCGCATGACGACGAATCTAGTGACTGACTTTCGGCGTTCTCAGAAGCGTAAGCCCTATGAAGCGCTGCTCGATAAAATGAAGGGCTGGTTTACAGATGCCCGTGAGCAGCCCGAGGAAATGGCTATGCTGAAGGATGAGCAGGAGCGCATGCAGGCACTGCTCTCCGAACTTCCAGACAAGTATAGATTAATTATGTATTTGTTCCATTATAAGCAGCTCTCGTATCAAGAGATGTCTGAGGTGACCGGGCTGCCCATGAAAACGCTGGAAACTAGACTCTATCGGGGAAAAGCGATGCTCAAAGAAAAATGGTTGGAGGTGAACGCAGATGATTCCCAAAGATCAGGAAGACACTCGGCTCACGCAATACCTAAATAAACTGCTGGACGAGATGCCGCTTAGCGAACCAAGCCCAATGCTGACGGAGCGTGTGATGCGCAGGGTACAATCTGCTGAAATTCCTGACAATCCTAAAAACCCTCAAGTTGGCAGAAGGAATCAATGGGTGAACAGTTTTGTTGCGATAGCAGCAACTGTACTCCTTATGCAATCAGGGATTATTAACAAAATAATGCATATAAATTCGGGGATCGCTAAGATAACAATGTATATCCAATATTTATCCCAATCCTTATGAGAAAACCTCTAATCGAGGACTTATATTTTCATATGTGTTAAAAAATTCGATCGGAGGCAATCACATGAATCAATCAAACGACAATCCGCACATTCCGGAGTATTCGCCCAATCCATCTTTTCAACACTATCCTCTTTATTATCCTGCTCCAAGAAAACGCAAATGGGTCGCAGGCGTACTATCGTTCATTGTCCCGGGGACTGGACACTTCTACTTAGGCCTTATGCAGCGCGGGCTATTTATTATGATGCTTCTCATTCTCGATATTTTTATTATCACGTCTTTCGCGTCTCGGACCGACACAAGTGTCCCAATGGTAACGCTTTTTGCATTGTTCATTCCGGTGATTTACTTCTATAATCTATTCGATGCGCTTCAAACCACAGATAATGTGAATCGGCGCAATGAGCTTGGTGAATTTGCAGCTGGCCTCTATGATAGTGAAGATCCTTTACAGAAGCTGATCAAAGGCACGAATCTTGGTGTTATTTTCATTGCCGCAGGTGTATTGTTTTTTCTTCTCAGCAACAAACCTCGTTGGTTTACAGGGCTCTTTGATCTCATGGGCACGTATATTGGATCGGTTATCCTCGTCCTTGCTGGTTTAGCTATGTATGTACTAGATTCCCGTAAAAATAAATAGCCAAATGGTGCTATATGCGCAACCATCATTGACAAAAGTCAATTAACACACGTACAATATAATGTAAGGTTTTAATGACTAACATCAGGTGGTGAGTACCATGGCAGCACAATTAGAACAGGCTTTAGCTAAGTTGAAAACCAACAGGTGTTCGGATGACGCCGCAGCGGCATGCTATTCTATCCTTTTTGCTGGACTCCATGACTCATCCGACAGCAGATGACATTTACAAGTCTCTTGAATCGAAATTTCCTAACATGAGCGTTGCGACTGTTTACAATAATCTTAAAGTATTTATTGAATCGGGACTCGTTCGGGAACTGACTTATGGAGACAGCTCGAGTCGCTTTGATGCGGATATGACGGACCATTATCATGCTGTTTGCGATATGTGTGGGAAGATTTCGGATTTTGAGTATCCGCCACTTTCGGATATCGAGACTACCGCTGCTGAGCAAACAGGCTTCCGAGTTGGCGGTTATCGACTAGAGGTTTATGGCGTTTGCCCGGATTGTACAGGGATTACCAAGCATTAACTTAAGTAGAATTCCTCATTATCTGTACCTATGATGTATAATGAAACGTGATCCTACCTTTCGGATGTAGAGAGGTGAGAACACGTTTTTTTCTTTTTATATATCGCATAAAGGAAGTGAAACCTTGCATTCAACACCTACAGATCAGCAACCGAAACGCAGAAGATCAACGAAGAGAATTCTCTTATTATTTGGTCTCTTTATTGGAATGTTTGCCGCGGGTGCAGCTACGTTCTTATGGCAGCAGTTAGCGCCGAACCGTACGAAGGTAGAACTAGAATATCATGAGTTAAGCAAACCGGTTTTCTATCAAGGGAATTTCTATAAGACAAGCGCGATTGGGGAAAAAGAGGGACTGAAACTTCCGCTGGAGCTCATACAGGAGTGGATGGACCCATCGATTATATATGAAAAAGGCACTGATTCCGTTATTATCACAACGAATGATAAAGTATTACGGTTGAAGACTACGGAGCTTTCAGCGTTAATGAATGAGAAACCAATCACCTTATCTTTTCCTGTTGAAAAGAAAGGGAATGACATTTATGTGCCCATAGAACCTCTTCGGCAGCTGTATCCTTTTGAAATAAGGGAGTCCGAGAAGTCTGGTGCAGTTCTTTTATTCAAAAAAGGCGACCTCGTCAAGTGGGGGAAGCATGTAGGTACTGAAGATACACAGCTGCGGACCTTTGCTTCTATAAAAGCACCGATAGTCTCCACGATTGCAAACAATGAACAAGTGATAATACTAGCTGTAGAGGGAGAATGGTATCGCGTACAGCAGCTGAGTGGTCCTATAGGCTTTGTACGTAAAGCTGATATTTTGGAGGATCATGAAGAAACCATACCTGCACAGGAGCCGACGTCAGTTTATGTACCTTGGAAGCCGCTTAACGGCAAACTAAATCTGACTTGGGAGCACGTCATTACGAAGAATCCCGACACTTCCAAGCTTGGCGAGATGCCTGGCTTACATGTTGTTAGCCCTACCTGGTTCTCTCTGGCTGACGGTGAGGGGCGCATTAAGAACTTGGCCGACGCTTCCTATGTAAAATGGGCGCAAACGCGCAATTATCAGGTCTGGGCGTTGTTTAGCAACGGCTTTGAACCTGATCGCACATCTCAAGCGTTGTCGTCCTATGATCTTCGTATGAAAATGATTAAACAGTTGCTCGGCTTTGCACAAACGTATAATTTGCAGGGCATCAATATTGATTTTGAAAATGTGCATCTCAAAGATAAAGAAAATTTGGTCCAATTCGTCCGCGAATTGACACCTTTTATGCATGAACAAGGTCTTGCCGTTTCCATCGATGTAACACCGAAATCAACGAATGAGATGTGGTCCATGTTTTATGACAGACCTGCTCTTGCCGAAGTTGTTGACTATATGATGCTGATGGCTTATGACGAATACTGGGCTTCTAGCCCCAAATCCGGCTCCGTTTCATCGCTGCCATGGACAGAGCGCTCTGTTACCCAGCTCTTGGGGAGCGAGAAGGTGCCGCCATCTAAGCTTGTCCTAGGTGTGCCATTCTATACGCGCCAGTGGACCGAAGAGACCAAAAATGGTAAAACGACAGCTACCTCCAAAACTTTAACGATGGAAGCCGCCCAAACGATTATTAAAGATAAGAAACTAACTCCTACTTTCTTGGCGGAAACTGGTCAGAACTACGTGGAGTACAAAGAAGGAGAGAAACTCATACGTATCTGGTTAGAAGATGAAACATCGATAAAAGCAAGGCTTGAACTCGTGAAGAAGTACGATCTAGCAGGAGTGGCCTCGTGGAGAAGAGGCTTTGAACAGCCGACAACGTGGAAAGTCATTCAGGATAATTTGCAACAAGCTAAGCAATAAGATAACAAAAAGCCGAACCCAAGAGGGTTGCGGCTTTTATTTTACGATCAATGAGGCTTATGTTCGTGAGCTCTGTCCACTTCGACTTGAATTGCTTGTGTGGCTGCTTTTTCGTTCTCGGCCGTTGGTTCGTATTGTGGATCAACTGTTAAAATCGTTTTGCAAAACATACAGCGATCCGTTTTCCCCAGCATCTTCGTTCTTCTTCCGCATTCCGGACAATCAATGACAGTCGCCGATGTGGAAAGCATCCCTGCCCAGAAGTATATACCCATGCTAACCATCATACTTATCATACCAATGATCATGAAGACTACAGCGATGATTCGCCCAGCCTTCCCCCAGTCAAAAACGATGCCCGCTAGTCCTATAATCATAAGCAGCATTCCACCCATGGTCATGGCGAGACCCCATAAGCGGAATTCATTTACTTTACTTGATCTGAAACGCACGCGTTGTTCCTCCCCATTCAATTGCTATCTTGTTTGTATGAATTGTCACAGAAATCAGCAGGAAACTCCTTCTACAATGTAGAAATAGATATAAACAATTTGGAGACAGGAGCTTCGGATACCCATGGGAATCGATAAAGAGCAGTTTTTGCTTAAGTTCCGAAATGACCAGAGGATCATTAGTGTCGTGGCGGTAGATAATCCTAAGCAACTTCCTTCACTGACGGATGGTTTTGATACGCTACTTCTTATAGTTACGAACGACCTGAGCCTGAACAATCATACGACTAATTATATAAGAGACGATTCGAGGATACAAGAAAGATGGGTAGATCCGTCTTCCATAGAGCAATGGATACGTCATGGCGTCAACCGAAATATCCTTCACTGGCTGCTAAAAGGGGAGATACTTCTGGATCAGAACACTTATTTAGAAGGCTTGCGTCACCGAATACTCGAGTTTCCGGGGGACTTACGTGAGCACAAACTACTTGTTGAATTCTCCCATTTTCTACGTAAATATCTTCAGAGCAAGGAATACATTTTAGATGAGCATTTGTTAGATGCGTACAATAACATTCTTGAAGCGCTTCATCACTGGGCTCGCATTGTTATTATCGAAGATGGCTATCACCCGGAAATCACCGTATGGAGGCAGATCCGTGCAATTAATCCTGGCGTGTATAAACTATATGAGGAACTGACAATGAGTAAGGAGACGTTGAAACAAAGAGTTCAGCTGGTTCTACTCGCCTGTGAGTTTTCAGTTATGTCGAAAATAGAACGTTGCTGTGAGGCGTTTATTCAAATCCTAAGAGAAAATGAACAACCATTGAGCACGGATGAACTGCAACAGCATTCTCAATTAGTTGAGCTTAGGGCAGAGCTTCCATTACTGTTGAATAAACTTGTCAAAAAAGGATTGATTAAAGAAGTAGCCGTTATCATTGATGAAGAGAATTCAGAAATCGAGTTAAGATATACGAGTGTTTAATTGATCCAGACCCATGAAGAATCAGGTATTATTCTGGTTCTTTTTTTATTCTTATTTTATTGCTTGACTTTGATTGTGATTCTATGATAAATTAACTCTCGCCGCTAAAAACGGTTCGCATTCGAAAGCCAACGCAATACCAAGATGTAAGCGAAGTATGAAAAAAGAAAAATAAAAAAAGCTTGCATTAAGTAGCCTAGATGTGATATATTATAAAAGTCGCCGCTAAACGGATGACGCAGAAATACGAAAGAAATTGATCTTTGAAAACTGAACAACGAGTGAGTAAGCACGAACGAGAAATCGTTCAAAAAAGAGATTGCAAAATCTCGCTAGCAACGCAAATGAGCAATTAAGCTTTCAGATAGTTTTACTATTATGGAGAGTTTGATCCTGGCTCAGGACGAACGCTGGCGGCGTGCCTAATACATGCAAGTCGAGCGGACTTATCCTTCGGGATAAGTTAGCGGCGGACGGGTGAGTAACACGTAGGTAACCTGCCTATAAGATCGGGATAACTATCGGAAACGATAGCTAAGACCGGATAACTGGTTTTCTCGCATGAGAGAATTATGAAACACGGAGCAATCTGTGGCTTATAGATGGGCCTGCGGCGCATTAGCTAGTTGGTAGGGTAACGGCCTACCAAGGCGACGATGCGTAGCCGACCTGAGAGGGTGAACGGCCACACTGGGACTGAGACACGGCCCAGACTCCTACGGGAGGCAGCAGTAGGGAATCTTCCGCAATGGACGCAAGTCTGACGGAGCAACGCCGCGTGAGTGATGAAGGTTTTCGGATCGTAAAGCTCTGTTGCCCTAGACGAACAGCAAGGAGAGTAACTGCTCTTTGTGTGACGGTATAGGAGAAGAAAGCCCCGGCTAACTACGTGCCAGCAGCCGCGGTAATACGTAGGGGGCAAGCGTTGTCCGGAATTATTGGGCGTAAAGCGCGCGCAGGCGGTTAATTAAGTTGGGTGTTTAAGCCCGGGGCTCAACCCCGGTTCGCATCCAAAACTGGTTGACTTGAGTGTAGGAGAGGAAAGTGGAATTCCACGTGTAGCGGTGAAATGCGTAGAGATGTGGAGGAACACCAGTGGCGAAGGCGACTTTCTGGCCTATAACTGACGCTGAGGCGCGAAAGCGTGGGGAGCAAACAGGATTAGATACCCTGGTAGTCCACGCCGTAAACGATGCATACTAGGTGTCGGGGATTCGATTCCTCGGTGCCGAAGTTAACACAGTAAGTATGCCGCCTGGGGAGTACGCTCGCAAGAGTGAAACTCAAAGGAATTGACGGGGACCCGCACAAGCAGTGGAGTATGTGGTTTAATTCGAAGCAACGCGAAGAACCTTACCAGGTCTTGACATCCCTCTGAATACGGTAGAGATATCGTAGGCCTTCGGGACAGAGGAGACAGGTGGTGCATGGTTGTCGTCAGCTCGTGTCGTGAGATGTTGGGTTAAGTCCCGCAACGAGCGCAACCCTTGATCTTAGTTGCCAGCACTTCGGGTGGGCACTCTAAGATGACTGCCGGTGACAAACCGGAGGAAGGTGGGGATGACGTCAAATCATCATGCCCCTTATGACCTGGGCTACACACGTACTACAATGGTCGGTACAACGGGAAGCGAAGCCGCGAGGTGGAGCCAATCCTTATAAGCCGATCTCAGTTCGGATTGCAGGCTGCAACTCGCCTGCATGAAGTCGGAATTGCTAGTAATCGCGGATCAGCATGCCGCGGTGAATACGTTCCCGGGTCTTGTACACACCGCCCGTCACACCACGAGAGTTTACAACACCCGAAGTCGGTGGGGTAACCCGTAAGGGAGCCAGCCGCCGAAGGTGGGGTAGATGATTGGGGTGAAGTCGTAACAAGGTAGCCGTATCGGAAGGTGCGGCTGGATCACCTCCTTTCTATGGAGACTCGGATCTGATAGATCCAGTCAAGTGCGAAAGCACAAATTGCTTACTCACTCGTGTTCAGTTTTGAAAGAGCAAGCCTCTTTCAAACATCACTTTTGTGCTGGTAACATTTACGTGTTGCTGACGTATAGAAGAGATGTTAAGATGTTATTCCGCCGCTGAGAAGCGGAGCGAAGAGCATCACATTGTTCCTTGAAAACTAGATAACGAAACAAAACGTAAAGTAAGAACTTAGGTTGTGTGATTCTTTTGGATCATGCAAAAATCTTTAAAGTTTTTTCTAGGTTAAGCTAGAAAGAGCACACGGAGGATGCCTAGGCACTAGGAGCCGAAGAAGGACGTGGCGAACGACGAAATGCCTCGGGGAGCCGTAAGCAGGCTTTGATCCGGGGATGTCCGAATGGGGGAACCCAGCTGTGGTAATGCGCAGTTACTCTATTGTGAATACATAGCAATAGTAGAGGCATACCCAGGGAACTGAAACATCTAAGTACCTGGAGGAAAAGAAAACAAAAGTGATTCCGTCAGTAGCGGCGAGCGAAAGCGGAATAGCCCAAACCAAGGAGCTTGCTCCTTGGGGTTGTAGGACCTCGTTGTGGGGTTAGTTCGGTAGGCGAAGCGATCTGGAAAGGTCCGGCATAGAAGGTAAAAGCCCTGTAGCCAAAATCGAACGAAACCCCTAGAGGTATCCTGAGTACGGCGGGTCACGTGAAACCCCGTCGGAATCCGGCAGGACCATCTGCCAAGGCTAAATACTCCCTAGTGACCGATAGTGAAGCAGTACCGTGAGGGAAAGGTGAAAAGCACCGCGGAAGCGGAGTGAAAAAGAACCTGAAACCGTGTGCTTACAAAAAGTCAGAGCCCTCTATATGGGTGATGGCGTGCCTTTTGTAGAATGAACCGGCGAGTTACGTTCCCGTGCGAGGTTAAGCTGAAAAGGCGGAGCCGCAGCGAAAGCGAGTCTGAATAGGGCGCTTTAGTACGTGGACGTAGACCCGAAACCGTGTGATCTACCCCTGTCCAGGGTGAAGGTGAGGTAACACTCACTGGAGGCCCGAACCCACGCATGTTGAAAAATGCGGGGATGAGGTGGGGGTAGCGGAGAAATTCCAATCGAACTCGGAGATAGCTGGTTCTCCCCGAAATAGCTTTAGGGCTAGCCTCGGATGTTGAGTTGTGGAGGTAAAGCACTGATTGGGTGCGGGGCCCGCCAAGGGTTACCAAGTCCAGTCAAACTCTGAATGCCACAAACTTAAATCCGGGAGTCAGACAGTGAGTGCTAAGATCCATTGTCAAAAGGGAAACAGCCCAGACCATCAGCTAAGGTCCCCAAGTGTGTGTTAAGTGGGAAAGGATGTGGAGTTGCACAGACAACCAGGATGTTGGCTTAGAAGCAGCCACCATTGAAAGAGTGCGTAATAGCTCACTGGTCGAGTGACTCTGCGCCGAAAATGTAACGGGGCTAAACACGCCACCGAAGCTATGGCTTGCACTTTAGTGCATGGGTAGGGGAGCGTTGTATGTACGTTGAATTCTGACCGTAAGGACAGGTGGAGCGCATACAAGTGAGAATGCCGGTATAAGTAACGAAAAGATCAGTGAGAATCTGATCCGCCGAAAACCTAAGGGTTCCTGAGGAAGGCTCGTCCGCTCAGGGTAAGTCGGGACCTAAGGCGAGGCCGAAAGGCGTAGTCGATGGACAACAGGTGGAAATTCCTGTACCACCGTAGCCGTTATGAGCAATGGAGTGACGCAGAAGGATAGTGACGCGAGCTGATGGATGCTCGTCCAAGCAGTGAGGCTGATGTGTAGGCAAATCCGCACATCGTAAGGCTGGGCTGTGATGGGGAGGGAAACTTTAAGTACCGAAGGTCATGAGTTCACACTGCCAAGAAAAGCTTCTAGCCAGGCGAAGGTGCCCGTACCGCAAACCGACACAGGTGGGTGAGAAGAGAATTCTAAGGCGCGCGGAAGAACTCTCGTTAAGGAACTCGGCAAAATGACCCCGTAACTTCGGGAGAAGGGGTGCCTCGGTAGGGTGAATAGCCCGAGGGGGCCGCAGTGAAAAGGCCCAAGCGACTGTTTAGCAAAAACACAGGTCTGTGCGAAGCCGCAAGGCGAAGTATACGGGCTGACGCCTGCCCGGTGCTGGAAGGTTAAGAGGAGTGGTTAGGGGGCAACCCCGAAGCTATGAATTGAAGCCCCAGTAAACGGCGGCCGTAACTATAACGGTCCTAAGGTAGCGAAATTCCTTGTCAGGTAAATTCTGACCCGCACGAATGGCGTAACGACTTGGGCGCTGTCTCAACGAGAGATCCGGTGAAATTTTAATACCTGTGAAGATGCAGGTTACCCGCGACAAGACGGAAAGACCCCATGGAGCTTTACTGCAGCTTGATATTGGACTTTGGTACGATCTGTACAGGATAGGTGGGAGCCTTTGAAGCCTGAGCGCCAGCTTGGGTGGAGGCATCGTTGGGATACCACCCTGATCGTATCGGAGTTCTAACCTGGTACCGTGATCCGGTATGGGGACAGTGTCAGGTGGGCAGTTTGACTGGGGCGGTCGCCTCCTAAAATGTAACGGAGGCGTTTAAAGGTTCCCTCAGAATGGTTGGAAATCATTCGCAGAGTGCAAAGGCATAAGGGAGCTTGACTGCGAGACCTACAAGTCGAGCAGGGACGAAAGTCGGACTTAGTGATCCGGTGGTACCGAATGGAAGGGCCATCGCTCAACGGATAAAAGCTACCCTGGGGATAACAGGCTTATCTCCCCCAAGAGTCCACATCGACGGGGAGGTTTGGCACCTCGATGTCGGCTCATCGCATCCTGGGGCTGAAGTAGGTCCCAAGGGTTGGGCTGTTCGCCCATTAAAGCGGTACGCGAGCTGGGTTCAGAACGTCGTGAGACAGTTCGGTCCCTATCTGTCGCGGGCGTAGGAAATTTGAGAGGAGCTGTCCTTAGTACGAGAGGACCGGGATGGACGTACCGCTGGTGTACCAGTTGTCTCGCCAGAGGCATCGCTGGGTAGCTATGTACGGAGGGGATAAGCGCTGAAAGCATCTAAGCGCGAAGCCCCCCTCAAGATGAGATTTCCCAGTATGTAAGACCCCTTGTAGACGACGAGGTTGATAGGTTCGAGGTGGAAGTGCAGCAATGTATGCAGCTGACGAATACTAATCGGTCGAGGGCTTAACCTAATATAGGGATCTTTGACGAAAGTCAAAGTCTCTCAGATTCGCCCAGAAAGAAAACCTAAGAGCTCTACCTTTACGCAAGTTTCGTATCTAGTTTTCAAGGAATAAATCCTTGAAGTGAACATTGTTTTTATTCCCTGATAGCTCAGTTGGTAGAGCACTCGACTGTTAATCGAGTTGTCACAGGTTCGAGTCCTGTTCGGGGAGCCATATGGAGAGGTGTCCGAGCTGGCCGAAGGAGCACGATTGGAAATCGTGTAGGCGTCACAAGCGTCTCGAGGGTTCGAATCCCTCTCTCTCCGCCACTATCTTTCTAGTAAGGCCCGTTGGTCAAGTGGTTAAGACACCTCCCTTTCACGGAGGTAACAGGGGTTCGAGTCCCCTACGGGTCACCATTAATACTCCCATGGAGGCTTAGCTCAGCTGGGAGAGCATCTGCCTTACAAGCAGAGGGTCGGCGGTTCGATCCCGTCAGCCTCCACCATGATTCCTTAGCAAGACTTGCTTTACTAGGATTCATCATATATGCTTAATGACGCGGGGTGGAGCAGCCCGGTAGCTCGTCGGGCTCATAACCCGAAGGCCGCAGGTTCAAATCCTGCCCCCGCAACCAATCTTCTTATTGAAGATCTTGTACTTAGCATGGAGCTGTGGTGTAGTGGCCTAACATGCCTGCCTGTCACGCAGGAGACCGCGGGTTCGAATCCCGTCAGCTCCGCCATTTTTTCAAAATCAAGTAAGGCTCGGTAGCTCAGTCGGTAGAGCAGAGGACTGAAAATCCTCGTGTCGGCGGTTCGATTCCGTCCCGAGCCACCATTTTTACAAACTTAATATGCCGTTGTAGCTCAACTGGTAGAGCAACTGACTTGTAATCAGTAGGTTGGGGGTTCAAGTCCTCTCGACGGCACCATTGCTTTGTGGAGGCTTAGTGAAGTGGCTAAACACGGCAGACTGTAAATCTGCTCTCTTCGAGTTCGGTGGTTCGAATCCATCAGCCTCCATTTACTTTTTCTAGGGGCATAGTTTAAGGGTAGAACAAAGGTCTCCAAAACCTTTGGTGTGGGTTCAATTCCTGCTGCCCCTGCCAAAAAAGTAAGAAACTTAATATTGTGGCGGTCGTGGCGAAGGGGTTAACGCACTGGTTTGTGGATCCAGCATTCGCGGGTTCAAGTCCCGTCGTCCGCCCATTATTACCCAAGTAACATAATGGGGATTAGCCAAGCGGTAAGGCAACGGACTTTGACTCCGTCATGCCAAGGTTCAAATCCTTGATCCCCAGTTTTATATGCGGAAGTGGCTCAGCGGTAGAGCATCGCCTTGCCAAGGCGAGGGTCGCGGGTTCGATCCCCGTCTTCCGCTCCATTATTACTAAGGCGCCATAGCCAAGTGGTAAGGCAGAGCTCTGCAAAAGCTTTACCCCCAGTTCGAATCTGGGTGGCGCCTCCACATTTATTAGCCGGAGTGGCGGAATCGGCAGACGCACAGGACTTAAAATCCTGCGGTAGGTGACTACCGTACCAGTTCAAGTCTGGTCTTCGGCACCATTATCTTTACAACTTCATATGCCGGCATGGCGGAATGGCAGACGCGCTCGACTCAAAATCGAGTCCGAAAGGGTGGAGGTTCGAGTCCTCTTGCCGGTATGGAGCAAAAAAAGGACATGAAATCATTTGATTTCATGTTCTTTTTTATATCCATACAATATAAAATTTAATGCGTTTGAATCCTATACAAATGTCGTGAAATCGAGAAAATACTTCTTATAACTTCTGGCATATCCTGGAAGGAGGATGGGTGTGAGAAATTCCTTGCGCTTCAAATTCGTTGCTGGCTTTCTAATTATAATTATTCCGCTTATATTCTTTCTATTATTTAATAATTTGTATGCAATAACTGTCGTACGAGAGCAAGTCTCCACGACAAATAGCAACTTACTTGCGCAGCACGTAAAGCAAATCAATAAGATGTTTGCTGAAACTAATACCTATCTATATGATTTATGGGACAACGAAATTGACATTAATCAGCTTAATGATCTTACATTCGGTACGGACGAGTATTTACTAACTAAAAAAAGAATAGTTAATCGCTTTCAAACGAACCTCAATTATTTTTTTCTGCTGGATACCATATTTCTTTTTAATGACCAGACACAGGATGTGACCTTTGTAACAAAACAGGATTATTATTTTCAGCAGAAGCTAATTGTTGAAACAGTTCCGAAAGAAATGGCGGATCAGAAAAATGTGGACTCGCCGGTATGGCGGTTAATTCAATTTGAAAATCGAACGGTCTTAATGAAAACTACGCGCCTGACGAACAATCTCATCGCGGGGGCGATCGTAAATACAGATAGCTTGGTCGCTTCGTTAGAGTTTTTGGATATGGGGACAACCGGCGGTGCAGTCATACTTACCAAAAATGGGGCTGTCGCTTCACATACGACTCTTGGAGCTTCGGAACTAAAGGGAGCCGTTGAAGCAGTACCTCATCTTAATAATACGTACCAAATTGTTACCGATCCAAAGGACAATAATAAATATTTGCTGATTAGTGTTTTTTCTGAAATTGCAAACATTAATTACACCGTAATGATCCCCGAAGGAACTATGCTGAAACATCTTCCATTCTTTCAGATAGCGGTATATTTTATCCCTCTGTGCGGGATATTGATTCTGCTTTTTTACTTATACTTTCTGCGAAGTGTCTTATTGAAGCCAATGAATTCATTGATGCGTGGGATGAATCGTATTATGCGAGGCGATTTAAACATTCGATTGAATGAAAATCACTCTAGTGAATTTTCTTTTTTGATAGGCACGTTTAACAATATGGTTACAGAGATTTCAAAGTTGAAAATAGATGTTTACGAGGAAAAAATTCGTACACAGGAGGCTGAATTTGGGCTGCTGCAGGTGCAAATCCGACCTCATTTTTATTTAAATTCACTGAATATAATTTATAGTTTAGCTGCTATTAAGGAATATGCTTTGATACAAAAAATGACACAGCATTTAGCTGAATACTTTCGTTTTATAACGCAGACTAAGCAAGGAACCGTGACACTGGAAGCTGAAATCAGACACACTCAAAATTATTTGGAGATTCAGAAGCTGCGGTTTCCTAACCAACTCATTTATGAGATTGAACTTCCGGATCGATATCGGAAATGTGATATCCTGCCTTTGACGATTCAAACTTTTGTTGAGAATAGCATTATTCATGGATTTACGGATCGAAGAGAGTTGTTTACGGTTCGGATCATTATAACTGCAGATGAACAAGATTTCTTGTGGATAGAAGTTAGTGATAGCGGAGTCGGATTTTCTGAGACTTTCTTGAAGAAGCTGAAAGAAGACCGTTACGAGGATGAATTATTTGCAGAAGGCCATCTAGGCATCCAGAATGTAATAAAAAGGCAGCGTATCAGATATAAAGGAAAAGCACAATTGTTGTTTAGCAATGGCAAAGTCAGAGGTGCTGAAGTTAAATTAGGTATACCAATGAGTTATTGTGTAAATGAGGAGGATGAAGATGTATAACTTGTTGGTTGTGGATGATGAGTTATATGCAGTCAAAGGTATTACTCAAGGCATTGATTGGTCAGAGATTGACATTTCAGAAGTTTTTGAGGCGTTTAATGCAGAGGAGGCCAAAGAACGATTTACTTTATCCGCAGTAGATATCGTAATTTGTGACATAGAGATGCCTTCAAGCAATGGTTTAGAACTATTAGAATGGATTAAAGAAAATTATCCGCAAACAGAAACGATTTTTGTGACAGGACATGCAGACTTTAGTTATGCACGCAGAGCGATTCACCTAGGCAGTTTTGATTATTTGTTGAAGCCTGTTAATTATGAAGAATTAAAGGCTGTTGTTAGCCGTGTCATACAAAAACTTATTATAGATCGAACTTACAAAAAATACTCTTCATTGTTTGAATCCCATAAACCTCTTATGGAGGAAAGATTTTGGCAAGAATTTTTTGCAAATCGAATGTCTCCTTCGGAAACACAATTAGAAGAGCTTATTACAAAATATCAATTGAATATTTCATCCCAATTTTCAATACTGCCTATTTTAATAAGTGTAGAATTGTGGCAAAAGGAGTTGACAGTACGTGAAGAGGAAATACTGGAATATGCACTGCGAAATGCAGCTTCCGAGTTAATTATAAAAGGAGATCAGGGCTGTGTTATTCAAGATCGAAGAGGACATAATATCGTTATACTTTATGAAAAACATGGCGAAAGTATGGATATAGAGGAACTTACACGTCGTTGTGAAAGTTATTTATCGGCTTGCAATCAATACTTTTATTGTCATTTGTCCTGCTATGTCGGTACAGTCTCAACGTTCCATAATCTGCTCAAAACGTATGTATCGGTTTTGGAAATGGAACGCAGCAATGTTACACAATCCAACAAAGTGTTAGCGCAATTTAATCAATGGTCTCAGCGCATTGTCACACTAGGAACAGACATCCTACAAGTAGAAGATAGAGAAAAAGCATCCGTCATCCAAAAAATATACGATTATATTGATGAGCATTTGCAGGATGAACTTAGTAGAGAGCAAATTGCAGAATATGTACACTTTAATTCAGCGTATTTATCTCGGTTGTTTCGAAAAGAAACAAACACCTCGTTAACGGACTACATTCTGGAGAAAAGAATGAACAAAGCAAAGTTACTTTTGATCTCCACAAATATTAAAATAAGTGATGTTTCCTCTCTGGTTGGCTATGGTGATATCCCTCATTTTACTAAAATGTTTAAAAGAAATGTCGGATTAACTCCACAGGAATTTCGAAAGAGTAAATCAAAAGTGTAAATAACATAAAGAATGACTCTTGGTTTTGCAGCCAAGAGTCTTTTTATTTATGTCATAATAACACAAGTTGATAAGTCACTTTTACCAGTAGAGTAGAAAGATCAAGCACCTTATAATAAGTAATAGAAGATGCAAGATGCTAAAGCTTGCCGGATAATAGGAGGGTTTTCAAATGAACCAGGAGGCTAGTATAACAGTACCTGCAAAACCTGTAAAACGAAGTATTCGTAAAAAGAACGATGGCCTTCGTCATATTTTGCAATATAAAGCGCTTTATCTTATGTTTATGCCGGGTGTTATCTTTCTACTCATTAACAATTACTTTCCGATGTTTGGCGTAATTATTGCTTTTAAAAACGTAAATTATACCGATGGAATTTTGCATAGTCCATGGGTGGGATGGACAAATTTCAAGTTTTTATTCAGTACCTCAGATGCTTGGGTTATTACCCGCAATACACTGCTCTATAACGCATTATTTATTGTGTTGAATCTTGTGTTCGGTGTCGGTCTTGCTATTTTGTTTAATGAAGTTAAAAGTCGAATTGCAGGAAAAATGTATCAATCGATAATTTTTTTGCCTTACTTCTTATCGATGGTAATTGTTAGTTATATCGTCCTTGCTTTCTTAGGGGTGGAAAATGGATTTATTAATAAATCGATCTTGACTCCACTAGGATTTGAAGCCATCGATTGGTACTCGGAAAACAAATACTGGCCGTATATACTTCCTCTTGTGAATACATGGAAAAGTATAGGTTATTTCTCACTCATTTATCTTGCTGCGATTATCGGTTTTGACAGTGATTACTATGAAGCTGCAACTATCGACGGAGCATCCAGGTGGCATCAAGTACGTTATATAACGATTCCATTATTATATCCAATAATTATCATAACGACTTTGCTTGCTATCGGTAGAATTTTCTATTCGGATTTCGGTCTGTTCTTCCAAGTTCCATTAAATTCAGGATCGATTTTCCCAACAACTAACGTGATTGACACCTATGTATATAGAACGTTCCAAACGAATGGTGATATCGGAATGTCCTCCGCTGCCGGGCTTTATCAAGCTGTTGTCGGGATGATTTTAGTATTAACGACCAACGTTCTCGTGAGAAAATTTAGCCGAGAGAATGCACTCTTTTAGAACAAGAAATCGGTAACTTTTAGGGGGATCAAAATGGCGAAATACAAATTATCGCAGTTATTGCTGCATCTGTTTTTTATCTGTTTATCCTTGGCTTGTCTACTTCCGGTACTTTTAGTCATTAGCATTTCTTTCTCGGATGAGAATACGGTTGTTGCGAACGGCTTTAAATTCTACCCGGAGAAGTTCAGTCTGGATGCATACAGTTTTCTTTATAATCAATTATCTCAAATTATTACAGCTTATGGGGTCACGATATTTGTAACCGTTGTAGGAACTTTGCTTAGCCTGCTGTTAATCGCACTTTATGCGTATCCCTTATCTAGAAAGGAACTCCGGCATCGGAATAAATTCGCGCTTTTCATATTTTTAACGATGATCTTTAACGGCGGTTTGGTTCCTTGGTATCTGGTATATGTGAATTTATTACATCTTAAGGATTCGGTTTGGTCACTTATTATACCTTTGTTTCTTCAGCCATTTTTTGTGATTATCATGCGGACTTTTTTTCAAACGACCATTCCTGACTCTATCATTGAATCCGCAACCATTGACGGCGCGAGTGAAGTGAAGATATTTTATAAAATTATCCTTCCTTTATCACTTCCGGTGCTCGCAACAATCGGATTATTCAATACTTTGAACTACTGGAATGACTGGTTTCTCAGCTTGATCTTTATCACGAAAGGCAACGGAATAAGTTTGCAATATTTAATGTATAAAACGCTGCTAAATATTCAATATTTAACAACGAATGAGAATGCTGCCAGCCAATTATCGAAAATGGGTGCAGTCGTTAATCTCCCTTCGCAAACACTGCGGATGGCAATGGCAGTAGTAGGTATTGGACCTATCATATTCGCTTATCCTTTCTTCCAAAAGTATTTTGTTAAAGGTTTGACCATCGGTGCTGTGAAAGGCTAGTTCCGGATCACTCCGGTTTAGTATATATATGTAAAAAATGGGAGGGTTTACTAGTGAAAAAGAATTTAGGTTCTATAAGTTTGGTTTCTTTGTTAGCACTTAGTATGGTAGCCGCGGGTTGTGGGAAGGAAAGCACGACTTCTACGCCAGCGCCGGCAGCATCTGCCGCAGCAACAACAGCAACAACAAAAGCAAATGAACCAACGGCTGAAATACAGCTTATGTTTCCTGGAACCCCACAGAAAGATGTTGCATTGGTCGAAGCCGAAGCTAACAAATATTTAAAAGATAAACTGAACGTTACCCTCAAAATTAATGCTGTTGACTGGGGACAATGGGATAATAAATTAAACTTGATGATCGCCTCAGGCGAACCGTCCGATATTGTTTTCACAGCTGCATGGCAAAGATATGCGATCAATGTAGCAAAAGGCGCTTTCTTGGATCTTGGACCGCTGATTGATAAAGATGCTCCTGAACTTAAGAAGGAGCTTGATCCTGCTTTCTTTGAAGGTTCCAAAATTAATGGTAAAAACTACGGAATTCCTACAAATAAGGAATTGGCTGCAACGCGGGGTGTTGTCTACCGTCAAGATTTGGCCGATAAATATCAGTTAGACGTATCCAAAGTAAAAACGTGGGCTGATTTAGAGCCGCTATTAAAAGCGATTAAAGAAAAAGAGCCTACAATTACTCCTTTCTTTATGGCTGCTACAAGCAATGGAGTTTTTGATGGCTTAGATTGGGATTATTTGGGTGATGGGGCTATTCCTGGTGTGATAAGTAAAACGGATAAATCCACCAAAGTTTTGAATCAATTGGAGACTCCTCAATATGTAGATGTGATGAAGCTTACCCGTTCGTGGTACAAGGCGGGTTACATTAATAAAGATGCGTCTACAAGTACGGTGACCGTTGCCGATCAAGCAAAAGCGGGAAAAGTATTTATGTGGGCAGAAGGTCTGAAGCCGGGAAAAGCTGCTGAAATGGAAGGTTATGTTGGCTTCAAGCTTGGACAAATTGATTTGACAGTACCTACGATTACGACCGGCGATGCTTCCGGCGCGATGTTGGCTATTTCGAAATCATCTAAAAATCCGGATAAAGCCATGAAAGTGATTGGACTTTTACACAACGATAAGTATTTGAACAACTTAATTAACTTTGGTATTGAAGGTAAACATTATGTCAAAAAATCGGATAATGTCATTGATACAGCACCTGGAATTGATCCCAAAAATCATCCTTATAACCCAGGTGCACAATGGGAACTTGGCAACCAATTCTTGAACTACCTGATGTCTAATGAAAATCCTAAGAAATGGGATTTGTTTAAAGAATTTAATGCCAAAGGCATTAAATCTCCTGGTCTAGGTTTCTCGTTTGATGCGGAACCGGTAAAAACCGAAATCGCTGCTGTAACTAACGTAAGCAAGCAATACGAAGCAGCAATAAGAACGGGTTCAGTCGATCCGGATGAAAAAATTGCCGAGTATTTGGCGAAACAAAAAGCAGCTGGCGTCGATAAGATTATTGCAGAAAAACAAAAACAATTCGATGCTTTCTTGGCAGCAAACAAAAAATAAGTTAGATAAACTGCGTGAGAATGGCATCAAACCTGTCTGTACATGTAGAAGGAGCTCGGTTCAAATGAACCGAAGCTCCTTATTTTCTTGCAATATTCCTAATGATTCATGATTACCAAGCGTAAGTCATAGTTACGATTACAAGCAAAATGAACAATACGAGAACAGCAGCAGAGGAAGAATATCCACCGCCATATCCAACACCAGCACCAGCAGCAACACCCATTTATGTCACCCCCCATCTGAAGGAATGCTCTCTGTGAAATCGGATGAGAGACAATATTATCCTATGGGGAGAGGGGATAATTTGATTGGGTATTTAGCCTAAAAGAAGTTGAAAACATGCGCTTTTAGGCGAGCGCCTTTTTTTCCAAAAATGGTTCAAGAATCTGAACATGAGGCGACAGCCCTCCATATGGTAGAAAAGAGAATGATATGCCATTGTGGAGGTGTAAGTGCTATCGAGTACTTAGATATGTTAGCCAAATTAGGAGTGGGCAATGCGCATCCCGGGGGTTTCGGAGAAACGATTGAGCAATTGAAGAAGTATCCCATTGAGAAAGGGAAGCGCGTGCTGGAGGTCGGATGCGGGACTGGAAGAACGGCATGTTTCCTGGCTGAGCAAGGATGCGAAGTAACAGCGGTCGATATTCGCCCAGAAATGATTGCGAAAGCGATCATAAGAGCTGAGAAACAGGGGGTACAGGTGCAATTCATGGTTGGGGATGTATGCCAATTACCCTTTGATGATCATACTTTTGATGTTGTGATGGTGGAGTCAGTGACGAATTTTGCCGATGCTCAGAAAGCTGTATCCGAGTATTACAGGGTACTTAAATCCGAAGGTAAGCTCTATGATCGAGAAGTCATCCGAATCAAACAGATGTCCCCAGGAGTTCATCGGGCGCTGTGCAGCTTCTATGGGGTAAGTAAAATATATAGTATGGATGAATGGCGGGAGCTGTTGGAAAAGAGCAGGTTTGGACCCGTGGACTTCTCAGGGATACATTCATTCCCGCTTACGATGTTCGAAGATCAAGTTCAACATCCGGATCCTGTTCACTTATCTGATAAGCAGTCGTTTATGGATCCGCGGATTTGGCAAATCACAGCCAAATACGATGAGCTCGTCAATAAATATCATTCCTATATGGGCTATACCCTCATGATTGGATCGAAGGAATAAGGGGAAGACAAGGAAGGATTTTGGCTTCCCAATGGCGAAATATATGAGAAAGATTATCATTGGGGGCTGCTTCTTTGAACGTAGATGTCATAACGGAACGTATTCCAAATCGTAAGGCGAAAGAAATCTATGAGCGAATTTGTCGTCAAACAACGGTTTCCAAAACGGAATTATTAGAGCAAAGCGGGATGACGGTATCTACGTTGACGCGGCTTTTGGAGGAACTGACGATTCAAGGACTTATCCTTGAATCTGGTTTCGGTGCTTCAACAGGTGGGCGTAGGCCAATTCTGTATGAAAAGAATCCAGCCTATGCTTATGTATTTGGTTTGGAAATATCCAGAACATTGTCCAAGCTCGTTCTTGTCGATCTGGGAATGAAGAAATTGGACACACAGAGCTGGACGATGACGGCTGAGATGACGCCTGATGTGCTGATTCGTCTTATCGTGGAAGAAGTACAAAGGATGTTAGCCACGCACCAGATACATTCTTCATCGGTGCTGGGAATAGGGATTGGTGCTGTTGGTCCTGTGGATCGATTATCAGGTACCATCTTAGAGCCGTCCTATTTTCCAGCAAAAGGATGGAGAAATGTTGAGATTTGCAGGCAGCTAACAGGAGAGCTAGGTATTCCCGCACTGCTGGATAATGGAGCTAATACGGCCATCCTAGCTGAATCATGGCATCAACGTACGCAGAGCTTTAAGCATCTGCTCTATATTCATGCAGGAATTGGTTTGCGCTCCTCCATGGTTTCGGAAGGAAAGGTTATTTACGGTGCGGTCGATATGGAAGGCTCTGTTGGCCAAATGATTATTCAAACGGATGGTGTTCCCCATCGTAATACATCAGGCAACTATGGAGCATTGGAGTCGTATGCTTCTTTATATGCCATCGAGAAGGCGGCTCGATCTGCATTGAAGCAGGGTCGATCCACGGTGTTATCCCATTTGGTTGATGACCCCGAGCATGTCACTTACTTGCATGTTCTAGAGGCGCTCAAAAAAAATGATCCCCTAGTTGTGGAGATCATCACGGAGGCTGCCACCTATTTTGGCATTGGACTAGCTAATTTGCTAAATATTTTACACCCCGAGAAGGTAATCTTAGGGGGGCCGTTAATTGCGGGAGGGGAGTTGTTTTTCCAAACCGCTACGCAGGTAGCGATTCGGAAGACATACTACTACCCCACTTATCAGGTTGTTTTCAGCAAAGGGCAGCTTGGTGAGGAAGCTTTAGCGATTGGTGCAGCCGTGATGGTCATGGACCAGCTGGTTAGGCTTTAATGCCCTTCAGAAAATCAATCAGCAGCGCATTGAAAGCTTCCGGTTTTTCCATCGGCGTCAAGTGTGAGGCAGCCGATATTACATGATAGCTGGCGCCATTAATCTGGTCAGCCATTTTCTTCATGACATCCGGAGGCGCGATCGGGTCTTGTTCGCCAGCGATGACGAGAGTTGGCACCGAAATAGAGCCAAGCAGGTCGACAGAGTCCTCGCGGAATGCCATCGCAAGACATGCATGGACAAGCCCCTCTGCTGGCATCGATTCCATCACCATACTCAAGGTATCGACGAGCTTAGGGTGCTTTTGCTTCGATGGTTCTGTAATAAGTTTAGGCAGCATAGCATCTCTTGCCACCACGGACCCTTTTTCGTATAGAGAGACTGCCATGTTTAAACGATTCTTACGAGCCTCTTGTCCATCTGCTTCAGGACGAGTATTGGCCAATATAAGACCTGTGAAACGTTTTGGAGCTTTGCGTAAAAGTGCAAACGCCACATAACCACCCATGGAGAAGCCGCCAAGTGCGGCTTTTTCTATGCCCATTTTATCCATTAAAGTTAAAATGTCATTGGCATATTGGTCTATCGATATATTCGATACGGGTACATCAGACTTGCCCATGCCACGTAAATCAGGTGTAATGACACGATAGTTCCCTGACAAAGCGTCTATCTGCGATTGCCACATGCGATGATCCAATGGAAAGCCGTGCAGTAAAATAACTGGTGCTCCATGCCCTTTTTCTACGACGAACTGTTCGGCTCCGTTAATATGATGTTTCATAGTCCTTCACTCTCCATTAGATAAATTTACCACGAATAAAGTCCTAATTTGTCACCCAATAGTAGTTCGAAGGGCATAAAATAGGGAAAATTATCGAAAAAGTTATGTCTTCATACTTTCATTATGGTTAACTCATACTTCTTTAACATTTCGTTGGTATTCTCTTATTATACCTTTAGTTAGTAACCATTAACAGGCAGAACGAAACATTCATTTATGAAGTGGGGTTATTATTATGACTAAGAAACCTTGGTCCACACAGGAATTAGATAAGTTGATTCGCCTTTCCTCTGAGTGTCCTCCAGTTGTAATTGCCAGAGAACTATGTCGTCCCGTAACTTCTGTACGCAAAAAAATGCGCGAAATTGGAGTAAGTTATGTAACCGGGGAGCAATGGAAAAAAAGTCAAATTCAGTATCTCATTTCGGATGAAGGCACGACCTATAAAAATAAACATAACCTTACACAAGCACCCAAAGATAATGAATTTGAATCTCCTGTTCTAGATGAATTCTGGACAACACTCGTGAAAATGGCCAGAGTCGCGAAAAAGAGGGGGAAAAGAGTAGATGTCCTCTCGTTTATCGATACATACCGCAAAATTCGTATTGGCGGATAACTACATAGGTAATCATTCATAAAAGGTGAAATCTGTTATAACGAGATTTTACCTTTTTCTTTTGTCAAAATACCTCTAAACTGAAAAGACTAATAACATCTAGGAGGTTGTATGCACAGGATCCCTTTGTTTTCATTGATTAGCAAGTATGATACAGCGATATGGGTTCGAGTCGTTGGGACGATTCTAACTTCATTAGCCGGATTTATGATGAGACCCTATTTGGTTTTTTATTTGTATGATAAGCTGGATGGTTCTATTTTCTTATCTATGTTGATTATCGGATTGCAGCCATTATGCGGAATTTTCGTGAATTTGTATGCAGGCAGCTTAAGCGATCGTTATGGGCGGAAGCCGATGATGCTGGCTGCGCTCATTATCCAAGCTTTCGCCATTGGCGGTTATATGTTTGCCAGTTACGTTTGGGAATTTGCTGTCATTTCGATCATTAACGGCATTGGCCATGCTATGTTTGGACCAGCTGCTAATGCACAGATTGCAGATGTTGTCCCGCAGGAGAAGCGAGCTGAAGTATTTGCTTTGCTGCACACAGCATTAAATATGGGTTCAGCATTTGGACCGCTGCTTGGACTGCTTCTATTCACATGGAATCCCACAATTATTTTCTTGACTTGCGCGGTTGCACTCTTGGCATACGCAGGGTTGGTCGTCTGGAAGGTTCCTGAGACAATGCCTGTGAAGAGTGCCGCGGAGCAGGAATTGTCTAAGACAAAGCCGAAAATCAGATGGCGGGATCATAAGCCGCTCCTTTGGATAACGCTTTTAGCCATGCCGGTATCTCTGTTGTATGCACAAGTTGAGTCTACGTTCCCACTGCATTTGCAGCAGAATTTCGAGAATTATAAGACTGTTTTCGCTGCGATCATCACCTTCAATGGCTGTGTCGTTATTGCACTGCAAATATGGATTGCAAAGCGTACAGAGCACGTTTCCGCCTATTTGGTAGTCGCTGCATCCTATCTGTTGTTCGCCATTGTGTCAGTTGGTTATGGATTTGTACCTATCTTTGCCATACTCCTTTTTGTTGAATTTTTATTTACCATTGGTGAAATGTTAAATGGTCCCCACATTCAGAAGGTGATCTCCGTTATTGCGCCAGAGGAGCATAGAGGTTGGTATTTCTCAGTGTTCGGTATGAATTGGCAGCTATCGCGCGCCATTGGGCCTATTCTGGGAGGCTTGCTATTTAGTCATTATGGCGGGAAGATGATGTTCGCCGTCTTAGCTGCCATTATTCTCATAGCCGGTATTGCTCAAACACGATATATTCGAAGTCTTAATCACAAAAAAGAGGAGCCTATTATAGAGGCTGCTTTGCAAACCTAGAGGAATGAGGCTCCCCGAAATTTGGGGAGCTTTCATACTTTTGTAAGCTTTAATGCTTTTGTAATACATACGTAAGCTTCATTTCATTGCTCTGCGGTATAATAGAATGAATGCTTGAGGAGGTATGCCGTATGGGTTCAATCGTTCTCGTGGTGGATGATGAAACGAATATTATTGATGTGTGCACCGTCTATTTACAGCGAGAAGGGTACCAGGTTATTTCGGCGGTGAGTGGCGACGAAGCCATCCGCTTATGGCGGCTGCACAGCCCGCAGCTGATTGTTCTTGACCTCATGATGCCGGGCAAAAACGGCTGGCAAGTGTGCGAAGAAATTCGCAACGAGCAGGACGTGCCCATCATCATGTTGACGGCTCTAGGCGATGAAATGGATCGCCTCATGGGGTTAACGATGGGCGCAGACGACTACTTGACGAAGCCATTCTCGCCGCGGGAGCTGGTGCTGCGAGTGAAAGCGATTTTGCGGAGGCAGCAGCGCGGACAAGCGGAAGCTGCTAACGGTGCAGGCGCTGTGCCATCTGCGCATATCATGAAGTTTCCGGAGCTAGAGCTTAATGTGCTGCACCGGAGTGTTCGGGTGAAAGGGAAGGAAATCGAGCTGACCGTGAAGGAATTTGAACTGCTGCACCTGTTTGCTGGGCATCCGGAGCAAGTATTTTCACGCAATCAGCTGCTAAGCAAAGTGTGGGATATCGACTATTATGGCGATACAACAACGGTCACTGTCCACATTCGCAGGTTGAGGGAGAAGATCGAGCCCAATCCCTCCCAACCGCGATATATTAAGACTGTATGGGGTATTGGCTATAAATTTGAGGGTAGGGAGCCATCATGAAGCTTCGTATTTATTTGCTCATTGCGAGTGGGGTGAGTACGAGTATTATTTTGCTCACCTTGTTTATATGCTATCGATATATGTTATTGAACTGGAAGGACGTCGTCCTGTTGACGACGGTAACTCTTGGAGCAGCGAGTGTATCGATGCTCATACATTACTTCATGACGCGCCCCCTCGAGAAAGCCATTCATGCGATTACGGAGGAAACGACGCATATTTCGGAAGGGCATTTTGAGGGACAAGTGCCTAAGATTGGACCTGCTGAATTTCAAAAACTGGCAGAACAATTCAATCGAATGACGGGCAACTTGAATGAAAGCTTTCAGAAATTGCGAACCGCTGAGGCATCCCGTAAAGAACTCGTAGCGAATGTTTCACACGATTTGAGGACCCCAATGGCTTCGATTCAAGCATTCGTTGAAGCTTTGCAGGACGATGTCATTCAAGATAAAGAAACGTTTGCGCGGTATCTACAAACCATCCGGCTTGAAACAGGACGATTAGACGGACTAATTCAAGAATTATTTAAGCTATCGCAGTTGGATGCTGGAGGAACTGAATTTGTTCCTGAACGGTACCATGTCGATCATTTGCTGCTAGACGGCTTGCAAAGCTTGGCTTTTCAGTTGGAGGAAAAAAAGCTGCAAGTCGATGTCGACTTGCCTGATCGATTGCCACCGGTGGCCATTATGCCCCAGGAAATGAAGCGGGTCCTTTCTAACATTTTGGATAACGCAATTCGGCATTCTCCTGTTGGTGGGACGATTGAAATTAAAGTTGAACAGATCTCAGCGCAGTATGTGCAGCTTGATATTCAGGATCATGGTCAAGGGATCGACAAAGAGGATAGCAATAAGATTTTCGATCGCTTCTATCGTGCAGATCCGTCAAGAACTCGAGCAAGCGGAGGCGCAGGTCTTGGACTTGCGATCGCCAAATCGATTGTTCACCTGCATGGAGGAACGATTGGCGTTGATAGCCATACGGGTGATAAAGGGAATGGCAGCCGATTCTGGTTTACTTTGCCGATTTATTAGTGGGGTAAGAGACTGAAAAGAGGCAGCGAGAGATTATTGCCGGAAGTTGCAAGGAGTGCGAGTAGATTGCAAGTAAACCACTAGTAGGCCAGAAGTAGGCCGTAAGTAGATCAAAAGTAGATCAAAAGTAGATCAAAGTGATCAAAGTAAATCGAAAGTAGATCAAAAGTAGATCAAAAGTAGATCAAAAGTAGACCGCAAATAGACTGCAAGGGAAACACATATAGACCATATAGACCGCATATAGACTGTAATTGAAACGCATATGGACCGCAAGAGGGATTGTCCCTTCTTGTGGTTTTTTTTGCGCGGGTAGGTTTTCTTTTGGTTCTAGGCGAAGGGGTAGGTGGGGCAGATTAGGATGGCTGGTATGATTGTTTTTTTTCGTTTGTAAGCGGGGGAATTGTTGTACAACGTACAATAATTCCCTAGGTTTCTGCCTTTCTAGTCAGAGATGTTGGAGGTTGTACAACAATTTAAGCTTAATTCACTCTAACTGGCCACTTTGGCGCAAAATTGTTGTATTTTATGCAACATTTGCAGAGATAAGGCTAAATTTGATTGACTATTGTTGTATTTAATACAAGTTTGCTTGCTATCCTGGGTACCGTTTGTGGGGGAATATGAGAGATTGTTTATCATCGTGACTTAGGTCACCATCGGGTTATGACCTTGCTCATTAGGGGCTGTATTGTTTCTGGGGAATATAGTGACCGCTGCTTTTTGGAAGGTTCGTGCTCATTATGGAAAGCAGGATCTTATGACCATTCATTTGACGGTTAAAAATATTATGTTAGCAGACTATGTGTTCACTGTGCCTGGAATTCTGCTGCTTCTGATTCCGGGGCATATGATGGCCTTTCAATTAGGTTATTCTCTTTTAGAATGGAATTGGGTGACGGCATCATTAATTTTATTCTCGCTTTCTGGGTTGTTATGGTTGGCCATTTTACTGCCTCTGCAGAGAAGAATGATCCGCTATAGTGAAGAATCACTGCGATTAGGGGAGCAAACGGCAGCGTATCGGCAGGTATCAAGGAAATGGGATATTTATGGGACAATAGGTACAATTTTACCTCTGATTTCGCTAATTTTAATGATTTGGAAGCCTGGCATGTAATGGTGCTGGTTTTTTTTGTTAGTCTCTTGTAAGTATTTCGTGAGGTAGTCTAATACGTAAAAAGCCCCCATCGCCACGACGTAAGTGGAGTTTGGGGGTTTCTTTAGGTTGATAGCCATGCGAATATTAGCGAATTTGTAAGCCTTTTTTAATATTTATACGTTATGATAAGAATAACGGAAAGATCGTAAATGAATGAAGGTGGTGACGGTATGGATTCAAAAAGAGGGTGGCTGAAGCAATCTTTTGGGAAGCGATTGAATGCTATTCATAGCTGGAATGCGTGGATTTTGCTGCTGCTAACTGTGACGGGCATTGTGCTGAGTATAGGTGCGATTAGGGGAGATCTGGGGAGCTTTCGTGTGACGATCAAGCAGCTTCACATTTACTTGGGTGTTGCATCGATTCTGCTCATCGCGCTTTACGCTCCGATGATTCGTAAGCATTGGCACCAGATTCGCGCGCGCCGCAATCAACGCGCGAATCTGGTGTTCGTCCTTGCTCTCCTGATCGGCTGGGCCGGATCAGGGGTGATCTTGTGGCAGTTCCGCAATCTGCCACCGGCTTTGAACAACTCGGCACTCTTCGTGCATGACCTGCTCACCTGGGTCGGAGTGCCGTATGCCGTGTACCACGCCATCTCGCGCAGCAGATGGCTCAAGCGCCAGCAGCGGCTTGAACAAGCCGCTGCCACGGCAAGACCGCCGGCATCCGCGCAGGCGGTCTCAGACCCAGCCGCCGCCAGTGCTATCGCAGCGGCGCCGAACCAGGCCCCCGTGGCGACAGAGGACGCCACGGCAAGGCGCACAGCAGCGCAGGCGGTCATCGCCGCGCTGAAGGAGTCGCCGATCACACGCGCTTCGTTCCTGCGGATAGCCGCAGGACTGCTGCTCGTGATCGCGATCGGTCCCGCCTTTTATCGCTGGATAAAAGGTGCGTTCGACACCGGCGGCTCTACGACCGCCGAATATATCGCAACCGACGGCAACCGGATGCTTCCGCCGCCGGCGCCACTGCCGGACTCCGCCGCCGTCGTGGGCGGAGGAGCGCAAGGGAATTTCCGTATTTACACCGTTACGGAAATTCCGGCTTTTTCCTCGGATACGTGGAAATTCGCGATATCCGGTTTGGTCGATAACCCCAGTGCATGGAACTGGGAAGAGTTCTTGAAGCTGAAGCGGACTGTGCAGGTTAGTGATTTTCACTGTGTGACCGGCTGGTCTGTTTACAAATGTACATGGGAGGGCATCCCGCTTAAGCAATTATTAGCTGCTGCTGGTGTTCAAGCCAAAGGAAAATATGTGAAATTTTATTCAGGAGATAAAGTGTATACAGATGCATTGTCCTTGAGCCAGGCAAACGGGGATGATATTATGGTCGCTGTGCTCATGGATGGTAAGCCCATACCGCAAAAATTAGGAGGCCCAGTCCGACTAATCGTTCCGCAAATGTATGCCTACAAATCCGTCAAATGGCTCCAAGGCATCGAGCTCATCGAGAAGGAGCATATGGGCTACTGGGAAGTAAGAGGCTACGATAACGATGCATGGGTAGATAGATCCAAAGCGTGATTTACTTTTACTCAAGTAAGCTGGTAACTGACTTTCCAAGAGGCTTTTGGTATAGTTAATACTAAGAAACTTGCTCGGAAATGAGGGACATTGCGATGGAAATCGTATCATTGAACGTTGGTTTACCACAAACAATCATGTATCAAGGGAAAGAGCTGGTTACGGGTATTTATAAATATCCGGTCAGCTCATCTTTGCATGTATCGAAGACACAGTTGGATGGAGATGGGCAAGCGGATTTAACGGTGCATGGAGGAGCTGACAAAGCGCTATGTGTGTACCCTGAGGAGCATTACGCACACTGGGAGCAAGTACTAGGTCAGAAGATGGCAGCAGGAACGTTTGGTGAGAATCTAACGGTGCGCGGTTTGCTCGAATATCAGGTTTGTATTGGTAACACCTACGCTATTGGTGACGTAATCGTTCAGGTTTCACAGCCTCGTCAACCTTGTCATAAACTAGCGAAACGTTTGGATTGGGTGGATGCAACCCTCCAAGTACAGGAAACCGGCTATACTGGCTATTATTTGAGGGTGCTTACAGAAGGCGTGATCTCTAAGAGCTCACAAGTGAGACTTATCGCCGAAGATGAAGCGGGTATAACTGTCGCCTATGCCAACCAAATCAAGTATCACGAAAAAACGAATATAGAGGCTGCTAAGCGCATTGCAGAGATACAAGCGTTATCGGCAAGTTGGAAACAATCCTTCCTAAAAAGGTTGGCGGAGCTTGGAGCATGATCACAGGTGTTATTCTTGCCGGGGGTCTCAATCGCCGTATGGGAGGAAGGTTAAAAGCACTTCTTCCCGTGCAAGGGCAGCTCTTGCTTCTTAGGCAGTTGAAGGAAATGTCGAGCATCTGTAAGCAAGTCATTGTCGTAACCAATGAACCTGAGGTATTGCTGCCTCACTTGTCTTCGGTTTCCGATATAGTCGTGCATTGTATCACGGACCATTATGTACAAAAAGGGCCCTTAAGCGGCATTCATGCCGCCTCCCTGGTTGCATCAGAGCAGTATCTATGGATTGTGGGCTGTGATATGCCTTTTATTTCTGCCGAAGCCGCAAAGGTAATGGCCATTTTATGCCAAAAAGCAAATTTGGATGCAGTTATCCCTGTGTTGGACGGTCGCGTTCATCCTCTTCATGGCATTTATTCAAGATTGGTTGGTTCCGAAGCCGAGGTGTTATTGGAGCAAGAGCAGTTTCGTTTAATGGGGCTGCTGGATCATATTGACTGGAAGCCTGTAGAGAATGATTTTTTTGAAGGGCAAAGTATCCCTACCCATTTCGCAACAAATGTGAATACTCCGGAAGAGTATGAGCAAATGTTAGCTAATCTGCCATAGAAGTTGTTTTTCCAGATAGTTCTCGCAAGGGAATCTAGGATTTTGTTATTATTTATGCCATAATGTACATAGAGAGAAGGTGAACTCCTATGCCGAAGCTGCTTATGGATCGATTCGGACGGATGCACGATTACTTGCGAATTTCTGTTACAGATCGTTGTAATCTGCGCTGTGTGTACTGTATGCCTGAAGAAGGAATGGAATTTGAACCGGATGAAAAGCTGTTAACTTTCGAGGAAATTACTGAAGTTGTCCGTGTGCTGGCAGGACTTGGTGTTCGTAAGTTGAGATTAACCGGCGGAGAGCCCCTTGTGCGCAAAAACTTGGAGCAGTTGATCGGTATGCTTTCTCAAATTCCCGGAATTGAAGATATTGCTCTGACTACGAATGGGATATACTTTGCATCGAGAGCTGAAAAGCTTCGTGCAGCTGGGTTAACCCGTGTTAATATTAGTTTGGATTCTTTGAAAGCGGATCGGTTCTCTTTGATAACCAGAGGCGGGGATATTCGTCGTGTTCTGGCTAGCATTGAAGAAGCTTACCGGGTGGGCATCACCCCGATTAAGCTCAATGTGGTCTTGATGAAAGGCATTAACGATGACGAAATTGAAGACTTTTTGCAAATGACGATTGACCGTCCTATTCAGGTTCGGTTCATCGAATACATGCCAATCGGTCACCAAGACGAGGATTGGAAAAGCCGCTATTTATCCCTGACCACGGTCTTAGATCGCTGTAAAGCCAAGGGGTGGAATGCTTCTGCCTCGGACGCGGTTTATGGAAATGGTCCCTCTCAGAACTTTCGAATTGACGGAGCTTTAGGCTCATTTGGGCTCATACACCCGATTAGTGATCATTTCTGTGAGACCTGCAATCGTCTGCGATTAACAGCGGATGGCAATGTGAAGCCATGTCTATATTGGTCAGATGAATTTAATGTGCGAAAATATATCGGGGATGACGCTGCGATGGAAGATTTGTTCTTCCGCGCTTTGGATATCAAACCACAAAATCATGAGATGGCCCAGGCATTGATGAATGAAGAGCAGTCTCATACACCAACACTTCGCCGGATGTCGCAGATTGGCGGTTAACCTTAGGAGGAACAGACGCTAGTGAGCAGCGATACTAAGCTAAAGTTTGGGCGAAAAGTAATTTCGGTTGAGGAAGCCCGAAGCCTACTTTTCGAATATGTTAAACACACACCAATAGAGTCTGTTCCGCTATCTTCCGCTTTCGGTAGAAGGCTGGCCGTGGACATAGTTGCCGATCATCCGGTACCCCATTTTCGCAGATCAGGCGTTGACGGGTATGCGCTATGTTCAAAGGATATTGAGCAGGCCACACCAGAAGCTCCAGTTGTATTACGTGTTATAGAACGAATTCCTAGCGGAACGGTTCCTCAGCTTACCATCCAATCTGGTATGGCTGCTCGTATTATGACGGGAGCTCCAGTTCCTGATGGCGCGGATGCTGTCGTTATGCTGGAGATGACGGATTCCCTCCAAGATGCGGGAACGAGCACCTACAATGTGAGCATCAAAAAAAATATACCCGCAGCAAGCAATATAACCCCAATAGCCGGTGAAATCGGTTTAGGGGATATATTGCTTAAGCAAGGTACACAGATTGGGCCTGGCGAAGCGGCGATATTAGCCACTTTCGGCTACTCGTATGTATCCGTTTATCGGCAACCAAGAGTCGCCATATTCTCAACAGGCTCTGAGTTGCTGAATGTGGCAGAACCGCTGCAGCCTGGGCGAATTCGCAACAGTAACAGCTACATGCTGGCGGCGCAGGTGGAAGCTGCTGGGGGATCTGCGGTTATCATGCAGGTGCTTTCGGATGATGTGGCAGAGGTGGAGGCGGCGCTGCAAGAAACTTTCTCCAAAGTCGACTTAGTCCTCACATCCGGCGGTGTTTCTGTTGGCGATTACGACGTTCTTGTTGATGTCTTTGAACGATTTGAGGGCAAGCTGCTGTTCAACAAAGTGGCCATGCGGCCAGGTACACCAACCAGTGCTGCCTTATGGAACAATCGGTTGCTGTTAGCTTTGTCCGGTAATCCGGGCGCATCATTCGTTGGGTTTGAGCTGTTTGCCAAACCGCTGATTAAAGCGATGGCAGGGTGTCACTCACCTTATCCAGTAGCGATCACGGCTCAGTTGGATGTCGATTATGATAAAGGCTCCGCTTACCCGCGTTATGTCAGAGGAACGACAAATGTGGTCAACGGCTGTTTGAAGGTTAAGCCATCAGGTATTGATAAGTCCAGTATTATGGTTTCTATCAAAGATGCGGATTGTTTGATTTACTTACCTGCCGGGGGTAAGGGGTTCATAAGAGACGAACGCGTAATTATTTATCCTATACAATAAAGATGGCCTACCTATCGCTGAACTTCCGTTAAGAAGTCATTGATGGTAGGCCATTCTATACGAGATCAATGTGTGAGACTTTTCACTCTATTAGAAGAACGTGGCAAGAATGATAACAAGCAGAACGTACAGGACAAGAACAACGCCTACTGAATTTCCGTATCCTGGAGTTCCACAACCAGCTGCATATGACATAGTATCCCCTCCGGTATATATTTTTTGTAGGATGTATCCCTATACAGCATATGACCGGGGGGCATTCGTTGATTGGACATTTGCCCTACTCTTCATTAATGCGAGTGAGGACCCATCGCCACTGCTTTGGTTAATGTGATAGACCAGTCAGCATCATGAGGCTTATCAAGTGTGGTTAATTAAGGGGAAAGAAACCCCTGTGAATGCTGGCACTTTCATGACACATAACGGTACAGGCGGGTTATATTACATATTCAATCTGAATAATTATGACACGATTGCCATTACGTTAGAGCCCGATGCTCATGGTGTCATGCCCAGAGGAAAGCCAGTTCTAGCAGCCGCTTTGGTGAAAAGCTGATCTATTCTAAATGAGGTGAATTGAGATGAATGAAATTCGTACATTACGAAAAGAGGAGCTTCTAGAGAGCTTTTCTCTATCTGAGTTTGCGTTTCAATATGAGCTTACCGCAGAGGAAAAGGCAGAGCGGATAAGCTCTACAGATCCTAATCAAGTGTGGGGCTATTTCGTTGACGGCAATATGGCTGCAAAGCTTACCGTACTTAACTTCCGGACTTGGTTAAACGGGAAGAGCTTCGCGATGGGCGGTATTGCGGGCGTAGCAACATGGCCAGAGTACCGACGCAATGGGATGGTGGGACAGCTTCTGGTTCAAGCGCTTAAAGCGATGAAAGAGCAGGGTCAAACGATTTCCTTTCTAGCGCCGTTTAAGTTTGAATTTTATCGTAAATATGGCTGGGAAACATACGTGGATTATTTGAAATATGAAATTCCTGTAGATAAGCTTCCCAAGTTTCAAGCCGCAGAGGGCAGTTCGATTTTACGTGTAGTCAAAAGCGGTGAGATTCTGAATCAAATCTACGCTAAGTTTGCAAAAGCATACAATGGCATGATGGAGCGGGATGCGGACTGGTGGAATAATCGTTATTTGAAATTTAAAAAGGGTACAGCTGCCGTCTACACGAACGCCCAAGGGGAACAGCGGGGCTATGTATTTTACCAGGTAAAGGACACAGTGGCGACCATCCATGAGTTGGTTTTTCTTGACGAGGAAGCAAGACGCGGCTTATGGAAATTCATTGCTGATCATGACTCGATGATAACCAAAGTGGAAGTGAATGCACCTGTAGATGACCAACTTCCGTTTCTGGTGCACGATCCAAAGTTCAAACAAGAGAAGATTACTTATTTCTCGGCGAGAATTGTGGATGTAGAAGCTTTTCTGACAGAGTATGTATATGAAGCTCGTGATGGAGCAGAACCCATATATTTACGTGTTTCAGACACGCATGCGGATTGGAACCAAGGCTTCTATCGGTTACAGTTTACCGACAATGGGGAGACGGCCCTCGTAGCGAAGTTATCTGAAGATGAAATACCAGCTGAGGAACAACTACTTAGCTGTAACATTCAGACGTTGACGGCTTTGCTCATGGGTTATCAGAAAGCAGGATTCATGGCCCGAATTGAGCGTCTTCAAGGCTCTGATGAACTTGTTAGCCGGCTGGAAACTGCTATTCCGCGGCGGACAACCTATTTAGCGGATTTCTTTTAAAAGTAATATAAGGAACAACGCTAGTTCCAGATAACTTGGGATAAAATGCAAGCCACCTTCTCATACTAACAATGAGACAATGGAGGTGAATGCTATGCCCAAAAATGACGCCGATCCCAAGTATGACCGCGAAGATAACCGAGCAGATAAGAAAAAGAATCAGCAGAATAACGCTAATTTCACCGAAGAGGCGCAAACGCTATCGAGCAACAATGCCGCTGATTATGTCCCAAGTTTAAATGGTATCCCCAAAAATCAAGTTTAAGTAACTGCAGGCTGCTCTTCTCGTCACTATATGATGGGAGAGCAGCTTTTCTGGTTTTACCACCTGAAATAAAAAAAGCTGATTTCTTGAGATCATAATCTCAGAAACCAAGCTTTTTTTTGATATCAGCCGTTTTAATTGGATAGTTTGTACACTTTAATGGTTTGGATACCAAACTTCTTTAAGGATTGCTTGGATCCTGGGATAAAGATATCAAGACGTTTGCCTTTGATTGCACCGCCTGTATCTGTTGCGTAAGCATACATGCCGCCTGCAGGTAGGCCATTGAAATTATAACCTTCTATATAGAGCTTAGTTCCTAGAGGAATCACGTTCGGATCTACAGCAACGGTTCCAATACCTAATGGATTACCCATATAATCAAAAGCTCCGTAGCCTCCATTCTCAGATGGATCTGCTGAATAGGCAGTGGATTGAAACAATTCATAATCTGGCGCATGCTGATTGCCATCTTTACTTAGAATAGCTAATTTGCTGCTTGCATCCCACTGAACGGGAATATCTGATGCTCTGCTTAGAAAACGAAGAGGCACGTATACGCGTCCATTTTGGAATTCCGCATGTGTATCCATCTCGACACGGTTGCTATCGATTTCAGCTTCTTTTTGTCCCGATACTAAGGTGATCGAATGTTTGTTGTTAATTAGCGTGACCTTGATCTCATCGCCTTCTTTTTGCCACTTCACGTCATAACCAAGCTTCTCCGTTACGAAACGAATCGGCACTTGGGTGGCATGATTGTCATCCAGAAAAGGCTGAGCATCCGGAAATTGAATCAGTTCGTCATTGACTTGCACTTTCACATCCATTTCAGCGGCATGCGCCGTAAATGGCGAAAGAAAGCCTCCTGCCAACACCGTTAAAGACACAGCAAGGCTAGTTAACCCTTTAGTAATTGTATGCAATTGGTAATCCTCCTTCATAAGCCTTCGAGGTTAGTTGACGGGTTCGGGAAGAAGGTTCTCCCTAGTCTGCTCCGATGAAGAGCAAATATTCACCCCATGTAAATCGTCCCCCGTACCGGCACTTTGTCTGTGCACCGGACTCGGCTTCAAATAGTTTAGCATCCGAGGCTTGACGGGGCAACGGCCAAAATATGGATGAAGGTCTTAGAGGGTACTGGACTTAGGTCTAGGTACAAAAACAGTCGCGAGTCCGTTTTGACATATCGCTGTTTCAGGTACGATAGAAGCATGAAGAACACGTGAAGGGCGGTAAGCAGAATGAGTATGGATCGATCGAAAGGGCTGGCACTGGTTTTAATCACGGCAGGTTTACTTATTTGTTTACATCAGATGGGTGGTCATATTCATTTAATGGGGTTGTTATTCCCGGCAGCTATGCTTGGATTAGGCTATGTAGGTATTAAGAACGGAAAGAAAATTGGATGGTTTATCGCCGGCTTGGGCGGCTTGATACTGATCATTAAACTATCGGGCTTCATCGCGATTGCGTTCGCAGCATGTTTAGTGGCGTATGGTATTCATTTATTGAAGAAACGAAATGAATTTTAAATCTTAAGAGTATGGGGTGTAACTTCATGAATATATTGAATCGGATTGGCAAAATGGCTGAGGCTGCTTGGCAAGAAACGGCCGGCAAGCTTGATCACCATGAACGGGGGAACAGTGTGATAGAGAAGCTGGAACAGCGCTATCAGGAGGCGCTGAAGCGAACCATTGAGCTGCGAAGCCACTGTGTGAACGCAGAGGAGATGGCGCAGCTGCGCGGCGAGCAAGCCGAGCTGGCGATGCGCGCCGGCGATGAAGAGCTCGCGCGGCTAGCGCTGCAAGAAAAGCAGCGCGAGGAAGCCGCTTGCGAGCACTACCGCGCGCAGTACGCAAGCAGCCAGGACGTGTGCCTGGCGCTCGCGGATGAACTGCGCGGGCTGCGTGCGGGGCACGCAGCCGAGGGGGCTCAGGTGCAGCCGCCGAGCAGCGGGCTGCATGAGAAAGAGGCTCGCGATACTTGGCGCGAGCTGGAAGTGACCGGCCGCGAGCTCGGCCGGGAAGCGCTGCAGGGGCTCCGCGAAGCGGGCCGCCTGTCGCAAGAGACGCTGAAGGAAGCCGGCGGCAACCTTCAGCAGGAACTGCGCACGCTGCGCGGCAAGTTCCAGCAGGAGTGGCAGCAGCATCGCAGCGATGACAACGACCCGCGCGACAAGAAATAGCCGCGTGTATCCCTCTAGCGCCTAATAAGTAGGCGCAGATGGGCCATTGACCTCCATGATTCATGCGGAAGCCTTGCCGCGCAAGGATTTGCATCTTGGAGGTCGTCCATTCTTATGGTATGCTAGGAATCTATATGAAGTCATTTAAAAGTCAGCCAGAGGAGGTGCAGCGATGGGAGAAGAAACTAAAAGCAACCGTAACCGCAATACAGCACTAGTGCTGATTGGAGCCGGTCTTTTTTTGCTTCTAGATCATACGATAGGCTTTTTCCCCATTCTTGCCATTATCCTCATCTTGCTAGGCATTCATCGGGTCCGTTCACGCAAAGAGCGCAAAGGTTATGTGCTGATCGGTATAGGGGCAGTGATTTTATTCGGTGATCACATTACCATCGTCTTCTCTATTGTTTTAATTTCGCTAGGTTTGTTTTTCATACGATCTAAGCAAGTACACAAAGACGACACGTATATGCAAAAGCAGAAATTGGTGGATAGCGTCCGTTTAGGACGTGAGCCTTGGATTTTACGTAACAGTTCAACTTGGTACATTATCGGAGAAACCTACATTGATCTCTCACTTGCGATTTTGGAGCAAAAGGAAACCACTGTCATCCTGCAAGGCGTTGTAGGAGATGTAGATATAAAAGTGCCGGATGATATCGGTATCGCTGTCACAGCTTCCATTTCTTTCGGGCAGATTCAAGTTGCGAATGAGCGTGAGTCAGGGGTTATGAACAAGCTGGTCTGGCAGTCCCCTAACTATGAACTTTGCGATCACCGCGTGAAACTTGTGCTTTCTTACATCGTAGGAGATATCAAGATCAAAGTATTGTGAGAATGTGCGCTTAGGCACGCGTAAAGATCTCGAGGAGGTTCATCACCAATTGGACGGCTATAAACGACGATTAACGAATATGATATGGCGCAGCATGAGTGAATCGATCATCTTTAGTTTCGTTGTGTTTGGCGCGATCATTTATTTTTTGAATTCACGCAATCTGATTGTGCCATTTACGAGCTGGCAAGAGGGCGTTAAGTTTACATTCATAACGATATTGGTTATAGGCGGAATGGGCGCTGTGTATGGCTTCTGGAATAGCAACCGAATTACTCGGAGGCTTGAGCCGATGATGGAAACGATGATTTTGTTGGAAAAAGGGACGTTTGCCCGCGGCGGTTTCCAACACGGTGAAGATGAAATCGGGCGTCTAGGTGATCAGTTAGGCCGTATTATGAAGCGATGGGAAGAGCAGGTTACTTCCCTGCAACGCTTATCTAATGATAATGCGGAGCTTGCGGAGAAAGCAAAGCTGTCTGCCGTGATTGAAGAAAGACAACGATTGGCACGGGAGCTTCATGATGCGGTGAGCCAGCAACTATTCGCGATATCGATGACGGCAACGGCAGTAGGGCGGACCTTGGATAAAGATTTCGAGAAGGCTAAACGACAAATTCATCTCATTGAAGAGATGGCTTCTGTTGCCCAATCGGAAATGAGAGCCTTGCTTCTGCATTTAAGACCTATTCATCTGGAAGGGAAACGACTGTCCGAAGGACTTGTCGAGCTTCTGAAGGAGCTTGCGGCTAAAGTGCCCATGGCGATTACTTGGGATATGGACGAGGATATCCGCTTGAATAAGGGGATTGAGGACCATTTGTTCCGTATTGTCCAGGAGGCGCTTTCTAATGCTCTGCGTCATTCTAAGGCGAACAAGCTGGAAGTGAAGCTGCTGCATCGCCCAGACGGTGTTCGACTTGCGATACGCGATGATGGGGTCGGATTTGAATTAGATGCTAAGAAGCTTACATCGTACGGTATAGTGTCCATGAAGGAGCGGGTTAATGAAATCGGCGGCTCTGTGGATATCATTACCGCGCCTGATCGAGGTACGCGTATTGAAATTCGTGTGCCGATACTAGCTACTGAATATGCGGTTGAAAGTTAATCCATTACCATAGATAACAAGGCAGAAATAGTTTTCTATCGAGAGGAGAAACAAATGGACGATGCGTTGATTAAGGTTTTGCTTGTCGATGACCACGAAATGGTCAGGATCGGACTCGCAGCCGTACTAGGGACAGAGGATGGTATTGAAGTGGTCGGGGAAGCCAGCAATGGTCATGATGGGATTCGGCTAGCGCAGGAATATCGACCTGATGTCGTACTCATGGATTTGGTTATGGAAGGCATGGACGGTATCGAAACGACAAGGAAGCTGCTGCAACTTTACCCGGATTGCAAAGTCATTGTGTTGACGAGCTTCTTAGATGATGAGAAAATGTATCCAGTGATTGAAGCTGGGGCTTTCAGCTATTTGCTCAAAACGTCACGTGCCTCCGAGATCGCTCAAGCAATTAGAGCGGCGGCTAAAGGGCAGTCCATTCTGGAGTCTCAGGTTGCCTCCAAGATCATGAATCGCTTTCGTCAGCCTAAGCCGGCAGCAGAGCCACATGAAGAGTTAACCGATCGTGAAATGGAAGTGCTTCGCTTGATTGCTAAAGGTAAATCCAATCAAGAGCTTGCGGATGATTTGTTTATTGGTGTGAAGACGGTAAAGTTTCACGTTACCAATGTTCTGGCCAAGCTAGGTGTAGAAGATCGAACACAAGCCGCCATCTATGCTTTTAAACATGGTTTGGCTGAATAGCATTTAGTCATAAGGGAGCGATACGAATGAATCTATTAAAGCAAATTTGGAGCTGGTTTGGTTCCATTGCCATTTCGTTTGTTTTAGTCATATTTCTTGGAGTTTTTGTGTTCCAATCCACGAAGGTTATGGGACATTCCATGGATCCGACGCTGCATGACAGTCAACGCGTTTATGTATCAAAGCTTTCTCATACGTTTAATTATGAACCGAAATACGAGGATATTGTCATTATTGACTCCAGAGTCGATCTTAAGAGAACATTCAAGAATGACCTGTTAGACAGCCCTTTGCTCAGTTTATTTACCAAAGGTGATGATAAACATGTCTGGATCAAACGGGTGATTGGTAAGCCGGGAGATCAATTGGAGCTTAAGGATGACAAGATGTACCGCAATGGTGTGCTTCTTGACGAGCCTTACATTAATGAGGCAATGAGAGCGAACGGAAACAAGAAATGGACGGTGCCTGCCGATCATATTTTCGTGATGGGAGATAACCGTAATAACAGTATGGATAGCAGAGTAATCGGATTCATCCCTTTAGATCATGTATTAGGTAAGAAGCTATTCTAAAGAAAGCGACCCTCTGGGTGAGCATGCATGTGCATGAGCTCATTCGAGGGTCGTTTTTATGTGTGTAAGAAGGAGTAGCCGGTTTGAGATGTCGATTTCTGAGCCTGAGATTGGCGCTAAAAAAATGACCCGAGCATCAGCCGGATCATTTTCATAAGATCTATAAAATTTTGAATTCTCGCTCACATCTCAACATCAAGCAGCAGTCCACTCATCGGAACCGGCAAATAAGCTTGCAGCTGGGATCGATATTGGCCGTATGGCTTAAGCTGTGAACGTGAGATTTGGAACAATGACTCCGAAGGCAATTGCTGCAATTGTCCAATCGAATTCGAGAGTGTGGCGGCGAAGTTTGTAATGCTGCCAAGACTTTTTAACGTAGAGCTAAAATGGTTCTTAATCTGATCTTGAAGTTCGTCTTCTTGGAGTTCTAAGCTTCCGTTATCCAGCTTCGTTATCCCAATTTCTTTCAGAGAATAGGGCTTAGCGGCTTGCTCTAGTCCTATGAGAAGTGAGCGATTCAAATACTCGGGAGAATCCCGCAAACTGTCCTGAAATTCATTATATGTATGTACGAATTGACGTATAGGTTCAATGATGGAATCGCTATCGGCTTCTGACGAAAGAGGTGTTGCCTTGTAGGCAATAGCAGGAAGTCGAGACTCCACCAAGGATTGTGCCGATTGTTTAACGTTCTGTGCGGATTGAACAAATTCGGCTACGCCTTTCGCGGCAGACTGAGCGTGTTGTTTGTAGGCTAATTCTGCAAAGGGCATGTCGAGAGGACGTCGAATGGTACTTGATTTACCGCCGGCAATACCGCTTACCGCGCTTACCCGGTAGTAGTCTTTATGAGTTTGATAGCTGTTCAAAGCCATGATTGGGGGATACGCATAAATCATGGAGATCACCTCATTTTCGCTTAATTATAGTATAGCATTCGTAGGGACTGGGGTAAATTGGTACTTGCTTGGTTAGAACAATAAAAAAGCTGCCTATTCAAGCAGAGTCATTTGCGGTCCTGCCAACATAAGATAGCATTATTGCTTCTTGTGGAGGCGGTGCCAAGTGATACGCAAACGATTGGCTTCCATTGACGATCGAGCTATTCATCGATTAGTCGTTGAACAGTTAGTACCCTTTTCTAGATTGTATGACACAGGTAGTTCCGTAACATTTTCAGAAATACGGAAGAGACTGAATCAGAATAAAACGTTTGTTACTGCCAAAGGGTTAAAACAGCCGTTCGGATTCATCACAATGATTCGCAAATCGCGTGTGCTGTTCATTGATATGTTAGCCATCGATTCTCGTGAGCAAGGGAGAGGTTGGGGGCATGAACTTATGAAGGTCGCTGAGGAGTACGGGAAAAGTGAACGCTGTTTGACGGCTGAACTTTTTGTTGATGAAAGCAACCCTAAGGCGATTCAATTTTACTTACGCAAAGGTTACGAAATTCATTCGTTTATTCCCGAGCTAAGCTGCTATAAAATGAGTAAGAAATTGAGAAGATAAGACAAAGGGCTGTAGATGATAGTTTCATCCACAGCCCCTTCATCATTCACTGAACATAGCTGCAATGTTTTCGAGTTGAATATCGATCGCACCTTGATAGCCAGAGGCTACGCCACCGAAGAGAGGTAGGCCAAAGGAGGAATACCCCTCATCTGCTGTACCCGAGAATGAAGTTTGATTTGGTGACTTTGCTTGCTTCGATTTAACTGTTTTTGATTTGGATATGGTTTTTTTGGTTTTTTTCGTAGTCGTGCTGAGCTTAGGAGTGGCATCATCATTCAGGATCAGCTTGTTTTTTTCAATACGACTTAATATGCCATAGATCTCGGAGCCATCGTTAAAAAAAATAAGAACAGGCTTTCCGTATAAGCTTCGACAGGTTTTATCAGTAATCGGATGAATCGGCTGCATCGTATCTTAGCACCTCCGTGTTATTGTGTACTTTCAGCCTATTCATGGCCGGGCGGTTCGGTATAGACGAATGTCTAGTTTCTCATAAGAAAAAGTTATGGAAGAAAGTTCTCAGAAAAGTTGAATAGCTTGACTATTTTAGGTATGCTAAGCATATTAACTAATCCTAATAGAGAAAGAATGATGCATAGATGAGTGGAGCTGTGTTTTATATTTTCGGAGCAACGGGCGATTTGGCGAAAAGAAAGCTGTTTCCAGCTTTTTATAGCCTATATCGTGAAGGAAAGTTAGGGGAAAATTTTGCTGTAGTTGGTTTGGCTAGAAGACCTCGTACGAATGAACAATTTCGTGATGATGTAAAGCATTCGATTGAGGATTTTGCCCGTTATAAAGTGACGGATGAGGCGGAATGGGATCGATTCGCACAGCGTTTTGAATACATGTCACTGGATATCAATAATGTCGCTGGTTTCCATGAACTTAATGTACTGACAGCCAAACTCGATGAGAAATATCAGACCGGTGGGAACCGTTTGTTCTACCTCGCTCTGGCTCCAGAGCTCTTCGGTAACGTATCGTACAACTTAAGTGAAGGCGGATTGCTCAAAACCAAAGGCTGGCACCGTCTTGTTATTGAGAAGCCGTTCGGTTACGACCTGCCATCGGCTGAGCGCTTGAATGGACAACTTCGTCAAGTATTTGAAGAGCAAGATATTTACCGCATTGATCACTACTTAGGTAAAGAAATGGTGCAAAATATTGAGTTCGTTCGTTTCGCGAATGCTTTCTTTGAACCACTTTGGAATAACAAATACATAGCTAACATCCAAATTACGTTAAGTGAAACTGTCGGTGTTGAAGAACGCGGCGGTTATTATGATCACTCTGGCGCCCTGCGCGACATGGGTCAGAATCATATGCTGCAAATGCTGATGATGATGGCAATGGAACCACCAAGCCGTTTGCATCCGGAAGATATCCGTGATGAGAAGGTGAAGGTCCTGCGTTCCCTCCGCTTATTCGAATCCGGCGACGATGTTCGTGCGAATGTGGTCCGTGGTCAATATGCGAATGGATCAGCCAAAGGCAAAGCGCTGCCTGCTTATCGTGAAGAAGATTCGGTGAATCCGCAATCAACAACAGAGACTTATTTCGCAGCCAGAGTTCACGTGGACAATTTCCGTTGGGCAGGTGTACCTTTCTACATTCGTACGGGCAAAAGACTGCCAGTTAAAACGACAGAGGTCGTTGTAGAATTTAAGAATATTCCGAATAATGTGTATTTGGCCAAAAAGCATGAGTTGGAGCCGAATTTGCTTGTTTTCCGTGTGAATCCGATGGAAGGCATCTATCTGAAAATGAATGCGAAGCAGCCGGGCTCGGAAGGCGTCATCGTTCCAGTAGCGATGGATTTCTGCCAAAGCTGCCAGATCGGTATCAATACGCCGGAAGCTTACGAGCGCTTGCTGTACGATGCAACACGTGGAGATTCCACGTACTTTACCCGTTGGGATGAAGTGGCGCTTGCTTGGTCCTATGTGGATCGTATTGCAGCAGCATGGAGTGAGAAGACGGAAGATCTGAAACATTATCCAGCCGGATCTTGGGGGCCTGAAGAGGCAACGAAGCTCCTAAGCGAAGACGGCTTTAAGTGGTGGCCGATTAATGGTCAAAATGAAGGTGAAGTTGATTGGGAAGCCGTTCAAAAAACAACGGTTTTAACATAGTTGATACGAATAAGTTTAGGGAATAACCTAGCTTCGCATCAACCTTGTCAAACGCGCTCGTTATGGACGGCGTAAGCCGTTTATCCTTGAGGTAACAAGCCTAACATCCAACTGGCGACTCTGCCTGTTGGATTTTTTTTGTGGTATAATAAATATTACGGAGTAAATCTTACTATTCATTACTTGAGGTGCGTATATGTCACGAAGAGCTTTTATCAGATGGCTGCTGGCAATAGGGGCTGCACTCGTTGGATTTAGTGCGATTTTTAGTCAAATGGTTAAGAAAAAGTTTATTCCAGATGCTCAGCCCGCCCTATCATCTGTGAAACCTGAGCCTTCCCAATCCGTGGCACAAACTTCGACAGAACCCTTGCCGACAGGTCCCCTCATGTCCTATTTTATTTTAAGCGACCTTCATGTCAGTATAGGTGATGCACTTACGGGTAAGAAATTAAGGCAAGCGCTTGATGATATTACACATTTCGACGGTCCTGTTGATGCTATTATGCTAACAGGCGATCTGACGGACACAGGAACGGAACGAGATTATAAGGAGCTGCGTACCATTGTAAGTGAATATAAACTTCCCCCTGTTCATGCGAACATGGGAAATCACGATTATTACTCGATCTGGATTAATAAAGCGAATATCTGGGATCAAGCAGCCGTTCCCAACGGCAAAAGTGACGCGATGAGCCGAGAGTCGTTCAAGAAGTTTTTTGGCTACAAGACACTCTACAATGATTTTACGACCAAGGGTCACTCCATTTTGCTGCTTTCACAAGAAGCCTACGTGCAGGAGAAGCCGGAGGTTGGTGAGGGAGCTTGGTATTCCGATGAGCAACTGGAATGGTTCAAAGAACGGGTGAAAAGCCTCTATCAACCAGGAAGACCACTATTCGTGATGACGCATCAACCGCTGCCACCTAATGGCACAGATGGTGGATCACATCAGTTAATGCGCGCTATAAAGTTCCGCGAGACGCTAAAGCCTTTTAAGAATGTATTCGTGTTCTGTGGGCATCGCCATCAAGATTTCCAGAATGGGACACAGCATTATGTGCAGGAGACTTTCCATTATTTCCACAATGCTTCGGTTGGAAGAACGCTTAACCGCGCCTACCAGCAAGAAGCCAAAAATAAAGTACAGGGCATATATGTGCAAGTATTTGCGGATAAGGTTGTCGTGCGCGGCCGAGAGTTTAGCAATCGAACTTTCCTAGATGAAGCGAATTGGAGTATTGATTTGCAGAAAGTTCAAGCCTGATTCATAGTAAGCTATTAAATGCGTGTTTAAAAAGCTCGCTTTCAGAACCGAGAAGGTTGGACGAAGTCCGGAGAAGGAGGAACGGAACGTAGAGATTTGCTACGTGAGTACCGGACTTCCCGGTTTCGTTCAAGATTCGATGCCGAGATGCTTACTGAATGACTTCGTTATGAGATAATCCTATATCGAAGTAATTCGGGGATGAGCGACCGTGTTTATCAGTAAGTTTATTCGCCAATCAGACTATCATCTGATGTGGACAAAGTGAACTTTTTAAACTACCTCTATATGTAAAACAAGAAGGGAATAATCTAACAGATGACAACGCAACTCACTAAACTTCTCGCAACGGAAGTCGCTAAGCGACGTACGTTCGCGATTATTTCTCACCCGGATGCGGGTAAAACAACATTAACCGAGAAATTGCTGTTATTCGGAGGCGCGATTCGCTTAGCCGGAACGGTCAAAGGGCGTAAGGCTAGCAAACATGCGACATCCGACTGGATGGAAATTGAGAAGCAGCGTGGAATTTCGGTAACATCCAGCGTTATGCAGTTCGACTACGAAGGGCATCGCGTGAACATTCTGGATACACCTGGTCACCAAGACTTCAGTGAGGATACGTACCGAACACTTACCGCTGCGGATAGCGCGGTGATGCTGATTGACGTAGCCAAAGGGGTCGAGATGCAGACGAAGAAGCTATTTCAGGTGTGCAGAATGCGCGGAATACCGATCTTCACGTTTATTAACAAAATGGACCGCGAAGGCCGTGACCCGTTTGAACTCTTAGAGGAATTAGAAGAAGTGCTCGGTATTCGTTCGTATCCAATGAACTGGCCGATTGGTTCGGGTAAGCAGTTCTGTGGGGTTTACGATCGCGGGAAGTCGCAATTAGAGCTGTATCAAGGTGAAGATCACAAAGAAATTCAAGTACGCAAGGTGGATGGTGTTGATGATCCATTAGTGAAACAAATTGCAGGTGAATTCTTGCACAAACAATTAAGCCAGGATATTGAGCTGCTAGATGTAGCCGGTGACCCGTTTGATATGGAGAAAGTGCTGCAAGGCGAGCTGACACCTGTTTTCTTCGGCAGTGCCGTGAACAACTTCGGTGTGCAGACGTTTCTAGAGAACTTCCTACAGCTTGCGCCAGCGCCTGAGCCGCGGAACAGCACGGCAGGCATCATAGAGCCTACAAAAGAGAAATTCTCAGGTTATGTATTCAAGATTCAAGCGAATATGAATCCAGCTCACCGCGACCGTGTGGCTTTCCTGCGTATCGTGTCTGGCAAGTTTGAGCGTGGTATGTCCGTGAAACATGTTCGACTCGGCAAAGATATTAAATTAGCTCAGCCGCAGCAATTTTTGGCGCAAGACCGTGACATTGTCGAAGAGGCATTCCCTGGCGATATCATTGGCTTGTTTGATCCCGGTATTTTCCGTATCGGAGATTCCCTAAGTGAAGGGGAAGAGGTTATCTTCGACGAGCTGCCTACGTTCTCTCCGGAGCTGTTCAGCAAAGTTTCCATCAAGAATGCCTTGAAGCAAAAGCAGTTCCTCAAAGGTATTGATCAATTGACTGAAGAAGGTATGATTCAAGTATTCACCACGATTGGTTTCGAGGACATGATTCTTGGCGTGGTCGGTCAACTGCAATTCGAAGTGCTTGAACATCGGATGAAATCCGAATATGGCGTAGATATTTTATTACAGCGCCAGAACTATCAATTCGCGCGTTGGATTGTAGATGAGAAGCTGGATCCAAGTAAATTCCGTATTAACTCACAGCTGGTAAAAGATAAAAAAGGGAATTACGTAGGCTTGTTCGAGAGCGAGTATGCGCTGCGATCTTCGATCGAGAAAAACCCGAATGCTAAATTTTTAACTAGTGCTCCATAAGTGTTGTAATTGAAGAAGAGGCTGCCCCCAGATCTTAATTTGGGGAGCAGCCTCTTCTTTCAATTTTGTCGCCAATGGACCGTTTGCTTCATACAATAGGTACGGGTTAATAAGTAATCATTAAGCTAGCCCTAAGGAAGTGAATTAGAGACGTGCACCTCTTAATCATTGCTCCTGAACAAATTCCAGTACCGCCAATTCTAGGTGGTTCCGTCGAAATATGTATTTACTCCATTGCACGCGAGCTTGCCAAAAAGCATCAAGTTACCGTTATTTCGAGGCAGCATCCTAGGTACAGCCGTAGTTCACGACAAGGCCAACTTACGATAATAAGGGTACCTACGGGAAGCTCTCGTACGTACTTGAAGGAAGTGCTTAAGGCTACCAAAGGAAAGACATTTGATTGGATTCAAGTTGATAACAGACCCCATTATGCTGCCGTCATCAAACGCCATTTTCCGAAAACACCAGTATCTTTATTCTTACATTCCTTAACTTTCGTGAAGCCTCCTTATGCTTCTATTTGTAGATGCTCCAAGCAATTGAATAAAGTGGACTGGATTGTAGCTAATAGCAGTTCACTCGAACAAGAGCTAACAAGGCTGTATCCGAAACAGCGAAATAAGCTTTACAAGATTTACCTCGGGACCGATGTGGCTAGATTTAGTCCTAAATCGGAGAAAACGAGGAGACGTTTAAGAAGAAAGTACCGAGTTAGCAGGAACGGTTTTCAAATCCTTTATGTCGGCCGACTTATCCAGCGCAAAGGCATCCCTCAGTTGATTCGCGCTGTTCATAAAGCTAGAAAATCGATCCCTGGGTTAAAGCTGTTGATTGCTGGGGGTGAGCAAGGTAGAGGCTTCAAGGCGAAGCTTAAAAGGAAGGCTAATACGCTTGGAGTGCCAACGAAGTTTCTTGGCAATATACCGCATCGTAAGATACATGAAGTATATGGACTCGCGAATTGCTTTATATGTCCTTCACAAAAGCATGAGGCATTCGGATTGGTGAACGTGGAAGCGATGGCTTCTGGATTACCAGTAATCGCCTCGAACATTGGGGGAATTAAAGAGGTTATTCAGCATGAAATTAACGGGATTTTGATCAAAGAATTCCGAGATCCTCGCGCATTCGCACGAAGTATTGTGGCGGTGGCCGAACGGAAAGAATGGGCAGAGGGTTTAGCCAAACAGGCGCGGCAAGATGTCATAAAGCAATTCAGCTGGCAGGCCACAGCACAATCTTTGGCCGACTTCTATAGACTGAAGCTGGAGGCAAAATATGAAAAAGGCGTTAAAGAAACCGGTCCGTCTTAGTAGAGCTAGGTACGTCACTAGCAAAATTGGCAAAACAAAAGCAATTGAATCTAAGCACAAGCTGCGTAAATATGTTCCGACCACCAAACGAATGAATCAAGAGACACTAAGTGAAATGCTTAACCAATATAAGATGGTGTATGTTAAACCGAATGTAGGTATGTTTGGAAACGGTGTTATACGTGTGGAACTGGCGGAGGAGGGGGCAGAAATGCCTTATTCGTATCAGTCAGGCGTTCGATTAAGACAGTTTAAAACATTTGATGAGATGTATGCATCTCTCAGTAAAAAGACGAAAAAACGGAATTATTTAGTACAGAAAGGGATTCATCTGCTCAAATACAAAGGAAACCGATTTGATCTGCGTGTCATGGTTCAACAAACGCCTTCACAGAAGTGGGAGACAACAGGTGTTATAGGCAGAGTGGCCCATCCGAAAAAAGTGGTTACTAATTTCCATAATGGGGGAACATTGAAGCCGGTGGAAACGCTGCTCCACAAGTATTTGAGTACAAGTAAGAGGAAGAGGTATGTCAAGAAGCTGCATGTTCTGGGGTTACAGGTTGCGAAGGCGATCAATACGCGTTATAGAGGGGTTAAGGAGATCGGTGTCGATGTCGCCTTGGACGATAATCTGCATCCATGGATTCTCGAGGTAAATACGAGTCCTGATCCCTATATTTTTCGAAGATTGAGTGACAAACGTATTTTTGCCAAAATGAGACGTTATGCCAAAGCATACAGCCGGTTATGAAATCATAACCGGCCTGTTGTTATTCCTATGAAAGGTTTGCTCAATTTCGATAGCGGATACAGGAGGACTTAGTAAATAGCCTTGAATCGTTGTACAGGTTGTTTCTTTCAATATTTCAAGTTGGCTCCATTCTTCTACGCCTTCTGCAACCACTTGCACTTCAAGAGCATGGCCGAGATGGATAATGGCATTCGTAATGGCCCAATCATCTTTATTGCTATGTATATTTTTCACGAAAGAACGGTCTATTTTCAGACAATGGATAGGGAATTGTTTCAAGTAATTAAGTGAAGAGTAGCCAATACCGAAGTCATCGATAGAGATCGAAATCCCTTTATTACATAGTTTATCCAATACCGCAACGGTCATATCCATATTTTGCATAATCGAGCTTTCGGTAATTTCAAATTCCAGGAAGGCAGGATCGATACCGGTTTGCTCAATAATCTGAATGGCCTTATCGGAAAATGACTCATCTTGAAATTGACAAGGGGAAATATTTACAGCAATTTGATAATTTAAAATACCGGCTTCCAGCCATCTCGCTTTTTGGAGACAAGCCTCGCGAAGCACCCATTCCCCGAGTTGCAAAATCAAACCGCTCTCTTCAGCAAGCGGAATAAACTCGTTAGGAGCAATTAAGCCGTGATTCGGGTGATTCCAGCGCACCAACGCTTCCAGACAAATAATGTTTCCGGTGGAGAGCTCAAGACGTGGCTGATAGTATAGGATGAGTTGATTCTCAAGTATCGCCTTCCGCAGCTCAGTTTCCATCTGAATTTGATTGGAGAACCGCTGCGCGTGTGAGGAATTATAGGTAACAAGCTTGTTCTTACCTGTACGCTTAGCGGCTAGGAGAGCTTGATCAGCTTGATGCAAGGCTTGTTCGATCGTAGCAAACGATATGTCCACAGCACTCATACCCATACTCGCGGTAATAAAACATTCTTGATCCATTACGATGAATGATGTAACAAAAACGTACTGTATGCTTTGAATGATTTGGGAAAGCTGATCATGGGTAGTAGCATGTATAAGGAGAACAAATTCATCATCTCCTGATTGAACAACAAGGTCACAGCCATGTACGGTCCGCAGACGTTTGACCACTTCTTCCAAAAGGAGATCGCCAGACTTGTATCCGAGCGAGAAATTAACTTGGCGAAAGCGGTCAATATCAAGGATGAGAAGGGTATATAATGGGGCTGTGCGCTTATCATAATGTTGACTTCTAATAGCCTGCTTTAACAATGCTTGAATCTGCTGTCGTTGGTTAATGCGAGTGATTATTTTCTTACTCCTAAGAGTACCTAATGTTGTCGATGCGGCGAAGTGAAAAAGGCGCCAGACTGCTTTCATTGCTATCACTCATTCCTACATCATAGTTGTCCACTGTACCCCCTATCATAAGTCGAAAGGCGAACTGTAGACAAGATTATAAATTAGTTTTTTTTACAAATAATAGCAATCTTCTTGTTTAACTTTATGTAAAATTGATGAAAATGTCGAATATTGTTAAATAAAAACATTCAATAATTTTGTATTGACATGAATGGCTTTTGAATGAGAAAATGTACGCGTGTACATTGTTAGTTTAATGGATGAATTATTGGAGGCTTATGCATGGTGACGAGAAAAGAGGTTGCTGAACTAGCAGGGGTTTCAGAGGCGACCGTATCCCGTGTATTTAATGGGCTAGGCCCCATGAAGCCTGCTACGAAAGAGCGTGTACTTGAATCTGCAAAACAGCTCAACTATCATCCAAATGCTATTGCGCAAAGCTTCGCTCGGAGACGCAGTGGTAATCTTGGCGTTGTGCTGCCCTATATGCCCAAAGTGCATCTCTTCTCTGCCTTTTATTTCGCAGAAATATTAAGCGGCATAGGGGAACAAGTAAGGGAGCAGGGTTATGATATGCTGCTGTCGCTCTTAACACCGGATGAGAGTTTGGATTACACCCGACTTTATCGCTCGCAGAAGGTGGATGCTTGTGTCATTCTGGGTTCAAGGGATACTCCGCACCAGCGGGAATCGCTAATGCAGCTGCAGGAGCAGGGACTGCCTTTTTGCTTGGTCAATCAAAGCTTCGAGGGGTTATCCTTTCATGAAGTGGATGCTGATCATGTAGAGGGCAGTTATAGGGCGGTTCGGCATTTACAGGAAGAGGGTTATCGGAAGATTGCTTTTCTGAATGGTTCGCCCCAGTACTCGAACTCTGGCGATAGACTTCAAGGCTATATGAAAGCAATGAGTGAAGCAGGTTTAGAAGTTACGCCTGAGCTGCTGCTTGAAGGTAATTACAGCCGTAAGAGCGGGTATGAAGCGGCATCAGAGCTATGGGAACATCGGGATCAAGTGGAAGCGGTATTTGCGGCCAATGATCGTATGGCGATCGGATTGATGCAAGGGCTCCGTGAGCGAGGTTGGATGGCTGGGCGTGATTTCGCTATTATTGGCTGCGATGATTCGGATGCTGCTAAGCTCAGCGATCCACCGCTAAGCAGCATCAATGTGCCTTTCTATGAGATGGGCAAAGAAGCAGCACGCAGTGTGCTGGCGGGTTTGCTGCGTGGGGAAGGCACGAAGGATACACGAATCAAGCTGCCGACCCGATTGGTTGTTCGACAATCATCAAAGAGCAGTCATCATAAATGAATAGTAGGTATATGGATGAAAGAACCGAAATGAATGTTAACGAAGCTAGTTTTGCTAAGGCAAAACTCTAGGGAGGCGCACTTTTATGAATTCTTTCAATATTGGTATGGTTGGCTATAAGTTTATGGGCAAAGCACATAGTCATGCTTATAAGGATTTGCATATGTTTTTCCCGCAGACAGCGGTACCGAAGATGAAGCTCATCTGCGGTCGGGATGAAAGCGGTGTCAGCAGCGCAGCCGAACAATTCGGCTGGGACGGGTATGTCACCGACTGGCGCGAGCTGGTCATGCATCCCGATATCGACGTTGTCGATATCAATGCGCCCAGCGATGCGCACAAGGAAATCGCGATTGCTGCGGCGAAGGCTGGCAAGCATCTGTTCTGTGAGAAGCCGCTGGCGCTGACCCTTGCGGATTCAAGGGAGATGCTGGAGGCGGCTGAAACTGCCGGGGTGAAGCACATGGTGGGCTTCAACTACAGGTTTGCTCCTGCGGTGCAGCTCGCGAAGAAGCTAGTCGAGAGCGGTCGCCTCGGAGACATCTATCACTTCCGCGCCTGGTTCCTGCAGGACTGGATCGTAGACCCAACGTTCCCGCTGGTCTGGCGCCTCCAGAAGGAGATTGCCGGCTCTGGGTCGCACGGCGACTTGGGCGCGCATCTGATCGATCTGGCACACTTCTTAGTCGGTGATATGACGGAGGTTATCGGCATGAGTGAGACGTTCATTAAGGAGCGGCCACTGCCGTCTTCGATGACGGGGCTTAGCGCCAAAGGCAGTAAGGATGCACCGCACGGACCGGTAACGGTCGATGATGCGACGCTGTTCATGGCACGCTTCGCGAATGGGGCGCTCGGAAGCTTCGAGGCCACTCGTTTTGCGCCAGGGCACCGGTGCACGAATTCTTTTGAAATTAATGGTAGTAAGGGTAGTGTGAAGTTTGATTTTGAGCGTTTGAACGAATTACAGGTTTATTTTATAAGCGATGATGAGGATGTTCAGGGTTTCAGACGTGTTCTGGCGACAGATCCGTCACATGCTTACATGGATGCTTGGTGGCCTGCAGGACATACGATTGGTTATGAGCACACATTTGTACACGAAGTCGTTGAGCTGATGAACGCACTTTCGGAAGACCGTCAGCCGGTCCCGAATTTCGTAGACGGTGTGAAGTGTCAAGAAGTGCTGGAAGCGGTGGATCAATCCATTGCGCAGCGTCGTTGGGTGAGTATTAGTGAAGTCTAATGATAAATAGTCTGGAGAGGGGCTTTGAGCAGTGAGTAAACAAGCATTGATTGTGTGGGGTGGCTGGGACGGTCATCAACCTGAAGAGGTGGCTGGAATTTTCGCAGGGTTATTGCGTGAGGAAGGCTTTGGCGTGGAAGTATCGGATACACTGGACAGCTTCAAAGATGCAGAGCGCTTGGCGGGCGTTGATCTTATCGTTCCAGTATGGACCATGGGTAAAATCGAAAGTGAGCAGTTGAATCCGCTAATCGCAGCGGTAAAAGAAGGCGGAACTGGCATCGCCGGTTGTCATGGCGGTATGGGAGATTCCTTCCGTAATGAAGTGGAATATCAATACATGGTTGGCGGTCAATGGGTAGCGCATCCCGGGAATGATGGCGTTACGTATACGGTTCGAATCAAGGATCGGGGGCATCTATTGACGGAGGGCATGGATGATTTTGTCGTTGTCTCTGAAAAGTATTACATGCATGTGGATCCGGCCATTCATGTACATGCGGTTACAGACTTTGGCGATGTGGAGATGCCGGTTGTTTGGACCAAAACATATGGAGCGGGCAAGGTGTATTATAACTCGTTAGGTCATCAAGCTAACATCGTTCGTATGCCAGAAACACTTGAATTAATGCGCCGCGGCTTGCTATGGGCAACACGATAACGATTAGGGGGAAGTAAGAGATGAGCAAGAAGAAAGTTGGTATTATCGGTTGCGGGAATATTAGTGCTGCCTATATGAAAAATATTCCTAACTTTGTGCATTTGGAGCTGCTCGCGTGTGCCGATATCGATTTGGATAGAGCAAAGGCTCGGGCGGAGGAATTTAGTATTCCTCATGCGTATACGGTTCAAGAGCTATTGAATGATCCGAATATTGATATTGTGATCAATTTGACGATTCCGGCAGCGCATGCCGAAGTCTGTATTCAAGTGTTGGAAGCGGGCAAACACGTATATGTGGAGAAGCCGCTCGCTGTAACCCGTGAAGAAGGTATGCAGATCCTAGAAGTTGCGCGCCGCAAGGGATTACTAGTTGGCAGTGCGCCGGATACGTTCCTCGGTGGAGGGATTCAAACGTGTGTGAAGCTGATTAATGACGGCTGGATTGGCACGCCAATCGCGGCAACCGCATTTATGATGAGCAAAGGACATGAGCACTGGCATCCGGATCCTGAGTTTTACTATGCAAAGGGTGGCGGCCCTATGTTCGATATGGGTCCATACTACTTAACAGCGCTTGTGGCTTTGCTTGGTCCTATTCGCCGAGTAACAGGGTCCGCTGGAGTAAGTTTCCCGGAGCGCACAATTTCTAGTGAGAAGAAACGTGGGCAAAAAATTACAGTAGATACCCCAACGCATATTGCTGGTGTGCTGGATTTCCATAGTGGTGCGATTGCTACGCTTGTAACAAGCTTTGATATTATGGGTGGCACTCAGCTTCCGAACATTGAAATCTACGGCAGTCAAGGTTCTTTACGCGTTCCAGATCCAAATACATTCGGCGGTCAGGTGCTTATTCGCAAAGGCGGTTCAGATTGGGAGCCGATCCCTCTGTCGCACGGCTACAAAGAAAACCACCGCGGTTTAGGTGTTGCAGCGATGGCAGAGGCCCTGATAAGCGGCCAAAGTGATGCACACCGTGCGAATGGTGAGCTGGCGTACCACGTGCTCGAGGCGATGCATGGCTTCCACGATGCGTCCGACTCAGGGAAGCATTACGTGATGCAAAGCAGCTGTGAAAAACCAGCTCCGCTTTCACCTGATTCTGTGCTATAAAAAGTTTTAGATGCGGGCTGTTCCTATGTCATATTTGGAAAATTCAGCTTCTACTTTATAAATTTTGCAGTCTGCAGCTATTCCATTGGAATTAATCCAGTGGAAATAGGGGGTTGGCGCTCTAAACGTCAATTTCATTGGAGTTACTCCAATAGAAGCACGAATTTTGAAGCCTGAAGATCAATTGCATTGGAAAAATCCAATGGAAGTATGAACTTCGTTTTGAATACCGATTCGAATGTGCCAGAAGGTCAATGACCTTAAGGGGCTGTCCCAAGTAGATTTCTACATGTGGAACAGCCCTTTTTTTGTGTTGACAAGGAGGTAAAAGTTTTGGGATATGAGAATAAGCCAATATGGAGGCAACTTGTTTGAGGGGTAGGTCGGGCTACGCAATGAGCGCAAAGCGCCTCATCCGATTATCGGAGAGGCGCTTAAGTCTGTTGCACACAAACGCTACCTTGCTGGTTACATTAGAACATCAATTGAGAGGCAGATCGGGCTGCGCAATGAGGACCTTCGCTTAATCGGGCATGTCCAAAATCACCCGGCGATTATCGGTTATCAGGTAGATAATGAGACCAAGCATTATCATACGGCAGGTGCCAACGTTCAATTTATGTTCGTGAAATATATGAAAGACAAGTTCGGAACCCTAGAACGTCTCAATCAGGAATTCGGGCTGGATTACTGGAGCAACCGAATTAACAGTTGGGAGGACTTTCCTTCCGTCGTCGGTACGATCAACGGCAGTCTGGGGGCAGAATTCGCCCGATTCCAGAGGAAGCTCGTCACCGATTTTCTGGCTTGGCAGGTGTCAATCGTTAATGAATATAAACGACCAAGTCAGTTTGTCACGCATAACTTTGATTTCGAGTGGAGAGGTTACTCCTTCGGTGTCCAACCGGATGTAGACCATTTTGCTGCGTCGGCGTCTTTGGATATCGCCGGAGTCGACATCTATCATCCTTCCCAAGATGAACTGACAGGAACCGAAATTTCGTTTGGCGGAGACGTTACCCGTGCTCTAAAAGGAACCAATTATTTCGTGTTGGAAACGCAGGCGCAAGCTTTTCCTAACTGGACTCCTTACCCGGGACAATTAAGGCTTCAAGCATTCAGCCATCTGGCCTCCGGGGCTAACATGGTCTCTTATTGGCATTGGCATTCGATACACAATTCAGCCGAAACCTACTGGAAGGGCTTGCTAAGCCACGATTTGGAGTCGAATCCCGTTTATGAAGAAGCCAAGACGATCGGCAGCGATTTTAATCGATTGTCGCCGCATCTTGTGAATCTGCAGAAATCGAATCGAGTCGCAATGCTGGTCAGTAACGAGTCCTTGACGGCGATGGAATGGTTCCCTCTGCCCGGTCGTAAAGTCAACTATAACGATATAGTTCGGCTTATGTACGATGCGTTGTATAAAATGAATATCGGTTGTGATATCGTTCATCCGGACAGCGGAAATCTGGACAACTATGATCTGATTCTTGTTCCGGCCTTATATGCAGCGTCAGATGAACTGCTGGAGCGGTTGAACGCTTTCGTCAGAAATGGCGGGCATGTTGTCTATACGTTTAAAAGCGGCTTTACCAATGAACATGTCAAAGTCCGCACCACACATCAACCCTGCGCTATCGATGAAGCTTGCGGTATCCGCTATAGCCTATTTGTGGAGCCGAAATCCGTTTCGTTCAAGGGTGACCCTTTTGAAGTTGGACCCGCGGACAACACAGTGAACACATGGATGGAACTGCTTACTCCTACGACGGCAGAAGTAGTGGCTTCTTATGACCATCCTCATTGGGGAGCGTATGCGGCCATTACCAAGAACCGCCATGGGAAAGGCACTACGACTTATGTTGGCTGTCTGCCGAGCGCTGCCGTGATGAGCAAGGTGCTGGAAATGACGGTCAAGGATGCCGGACTATGGGGGATGGATCAAGATATTCAGTATCCTCTTATTGTGAAATCGGGCGTTAATGACCAAGGGAAGACCGTTCGTTACTATTTCAATTACTCCGATCGTACGGAGACTTTGAAGTATCCGCATGCGGAGGGGAAAGAATTGTTGAGCGGGCAGGCAGTGAAGCAAGGGGCGGTCAGGGAGCTGACTCGCTGGGGAATTGCGATTATCGAAGAAGCGTAACTGTTGAGGTTATACAAAGAAGACTGCCTAGGGGCAGTCTTTTTTGTTGCGCTTGGCAGCGGTTTACGGAGCTAACAGACGCCATTTTTTTGCGCAGTGCTGCCGGTAGCGGCCCAGATTTGTACGTTGTTCAATTTGCCGTCCCACTCCCGGCAACGTCCAGCACCTTCCCGCTGTTAGGATTATAAACTTGATATTGTCCCGCGATCGAAGCAACCTTAGGGCAGTACTGTCTTCCGTCCTCCAGATAACTTCCTCACGCCAATCGCCGATTAAATCGGCCTGCAAGCTTGGAGTTCCTTTCGTGATGTTGTTGGAATACGTCCCGGTGGCGGTTAGCAGCGTAGTTAAGCTTTTGTTCTTGTAGTCCCATTTATAAATTTTGCCGGCTCCTTCTAAAATGCTGCTGGAATTACGTTTGATCGAGGACCTCGCGCAGCAGGTCGCCATCCCAGTTAGCTAAAATTGCAGATGAGTAGCTGAGAAGATGGAAAAGGCCTTCTCAGAAGTCAGAATGGGGAGAAACAGCCGCGAGACGTCTGAAAAAGACGGCTCAGTTGCTGAAAGTAGCTAAAAGTTGCAGATGAGTAACTGAGAAGGCGGAAAAGGCCTTCTCAGAAGCTTGAATGGGGAGAAACAGCCGTGAGACGTCTGAAAAAGACGGCTCAGTTGCTGAAAGTAGCTAAAAGTTGCAGATGAGTAGCTGAGAAGATGGAAAAGGCCTTCTCAGAAGCTTAAATGGGGAGAAACAGCCGAGAGACGTCTGAAATAGACGGCTCAGTTGCTGGAGAGTAGCTAAAATTGCAGATGAGTAACTGAGAAGGCGGAAAAGGCCTTCTCAGAAGCCTGAATGGGGAGAAACAGCCGTGAGACGTCTGAAAAAGACGGCTCAGTTGCTGGAGAGTAGCTAAAATTGCAGATTAGTAACTGAGATGATGAAAAGGTCTTCTAAGTAACCTTTATGGCATATGGGTTATTCCGCAGAAATAAGACCCTCAGAAGCTACTAATTCAACTAAAAGTGGTTAAAGGCTTGCGTTTGAAAAGCCGATCTGGATGGCACCTTTTGACCTAGTCTATCGATACAAGATTCGCTCGCGAGGATAGTCTCTCGATGAAATGTGTATCAACCTTGATCTTGGTGCCAGCACTCTGTTCTAACTCAATCGATTCAATAAGCAGATCCACAGCGAGATATGCCATTCTCTGCTTTTCCACATGGACGGTCGTTAATTCTGGCGAGACAATAACCGCTTCGGAGATATTGTCAAAACCGATTACGGACACGTCATCAGGTATTCGGTATCCTAGCTCGTGAAGTGTCTTCATTGCGCTGATGGCGATATAATCGCATTCACAAAATAGAGCGGTCGGCAAACGATGACCTTCCTTCAGGAACGCTAGCAACTGAGCTTTGAGCGAATCTTGGGAGGATAGGATGGTAGGCGCTACGGAAAATCTGTGGGTACTTAGAATCTCCCTGCCATGTTCTTGAATGGCTGAGGTAAAGCCACGCTTTCTCTCCTCGAAATTATGAATTCTTACATTCGATTCAATATAGCCAATGTCGGTATGCCCTATCTCACAGAGATGAGTGCCGGCCTGATAAGCGCCCATAAAATTGTTAATCTCAACAAAATGAATGGGTAGCGTATCAAAGCAGGTGTCCAAAACTACGAGAGGCGATTGAAGTTTATTGGCAATATCTGCGATTTGCTCCCTATTTAAGTTCGTACCTAGAAGGACGACGCCATTGCTTTTCTTTTCCTCTGCAACTACCCGAATATCCCTCTCCAAAAACTCCATATCGATGGAGGAAAAAAGTAAGGAATAGCCCTTCGTACGGCATCGTTCCTCTATGAATTGGATAAGTTCCCTAAAGAATGGTTGTTGGTAAAACTGCTCTAGTACGATTCCAGAGTTTGAAATGACTAAAAAGGTAAGCGATTTAGCTGTATGGTCAATGGATGGGGATTTTGCTCTAGGGAGGTATCCGCTTTCCTGTGCGATTTGCAGGATGCGTTCACGGGTTTCTGGGCTGATTCCAGGCTTTCCACTGAAAGCAAAGGATACGGCAGATTTTGAAACGCCAGCTAATTTCGCAATATCTTCCATCTTCATTATCGGATTCCTCTTTTCATGTTAACTAATTCGTTAAGTAAGTTTAGTTTACAACGATTGATAAACATATACAAGGTGAATCTAATCGGTTTAGTTTAGTTTAGTTAAAACAGAACTAAATTTTATTTATAATAGCTAAAATAAGTCGTTGACACCTGAAATTCGGGGTGTTAGGATGATTTCATAAAGATTGTTAAGTAAAAAGTTTACATCATTAAATGCTAAACTATCAATTTGTTTAGTCTATTCATTTAGTTATTCCATACTATGTTTAGTTGTTTATTCATCCATTTATCATTCGAATTTTAGAGGAGAGCGATGACATGAAGAAATTTAAACTGGGTTACGCCCCTACCCGTCGTTTTGTATTTAGCGCTGAAGATGCTTTCAAGTATAAGGTTCAAATCCGGGAGAAAATCGAGAGCTTCGGTTTGGACATCGACATTGTGGACTTGGAGGGACTGAATTCCGAGGGGCTGCTTTATGACGATCATATCAATGCGGATGCGATTATTGAACGCTTCAAAGAGGAAAAGGTGGACGCGGTTTTTTTTCCGCATTGTAACTTTGGTACCGAGGATACCGTAGCTAGGGTCGGTAAAGCGCTTGGAAAGCCCGTGTTGTTATGGGGACCTCGCGATGAATCGCCTCTTGAGGACGGTATGCGTTTGCGGGATACCCAATGTGGGCTATTTGCCACAGGTAAAGTACTGCGCCGTTTTAATGTGCCTTTTACGTATGTGACCAACAGTCGGTTGAATGATCCGGTATTTGAACGTGGATTTACCAATTTCATTGCCGCTGCGAACGTGGTTCGTCAAATGCGGAACCTGCGTATTTTGCAAATTGGGCCTCGGCCAGCTTCATTCTTAACGATGATGTGTAACGAGGGGGAGCTGCTCGAGCGTTTCGGCATCGAGATTCATCCTATTACGCTGATCGATATTCAACGGACATCGAAACAGATTGAAAAGGGAAGCAGTGCTGAGCTTAACGAAGCTATTGCCTACATCAAAGAAAAGCTTGATTACAGCGAAGTTACTGAGGATGATGTGAAACGCATTGCTGCCCTGAAAGTAGCGATGAAACAATACGCAACCAAAACCGGAAGCACAGCTATTGCTATCCAGTGTTGGTCTTCTCTTCAAGATGCTATGGGAATTATGCCTTGTCTGGCCAATGCGATTCTAACGGATGAGCAGATCCCGGTAACCTGTGAAACCGACATTCACGGAGCGATTACCTCCATCATGGTGCAGGCTGCTTCGATGAATCAAGCTCCGACGTTCTTCGCCGACTTGACGGTTCGTCATCCTGAGAATCCGAATGGAGAGCTGCTCTTTCATTGCGGTAATTTCCCTGTGTCTCTCTCGGTTGAGGATAAGCCGAAGCTGCGCAAGCACTTCTTGTTCGATGACCATGCGCCAGGTACACACGAAGGGGAAATCAAAGGCGGCGGAATAACGCTGGCCCGCTTTGACGGCGACCATGGGGAATATCAATTGTTTTTAGGGCGAGCACACGGTATCAAGGGTCCTTATACACGCGGTTCCTATGTTTGGGTGGAAGTAAATGACTGGCCGTTATGGGAAGAAAAGTTGGTGAAAGGGCCTTACGTTCATCATGCAGTTGGGATTCATGCTAACGTGATTCCTGCACTTTATGAAGCATGCCAATATATACCAGGTTTATCCCCGGATCCAGTGGATCCGACTGTACAAGAAATTCAGGCGTGGCTGCGCGGCGCTGATGTGTAAACCATGCTTTCGAAGCCAGTTTTCTGGCGAAAAACTCAGCTTATGATTACGAAGTAAGTTTTTGTTAAAACAAAAACTCTAAGGAGGGCCCTATGAACCACTCAGAACTGAAAGCAAAAGCCATCCAGATCCGAATGGATCTGCTAAAGATGATACACGGAGCCAAGACAGGACATACTGGCGGCTCCCTGAGCAATACGGATATTTTGACGGCCTTATATTATAAAATTATGAATATCGATCAACAGAATCCGAAATGGACCGAACGGGACCGCTTCATCGCCAGCAAGGGCCACTCCGTGGAATCACTTTGGTGCATCCTCGCTGACCTAGGCTTTTTCCCGAAAGAGGAACTGGGGACATTCAGTCAATTCGGTACACGTTTGATCGGCCATCCTAACAATAAGGTGCCTGGGATAGAAATGAACACTGGTGCTCTTGGGCATGGGCTTGCCATTTCGGTAGGCATGGCGCTAGCGGCTAAACGAGATGGTAAGAGTTATCGGGTATTCTGTCTCATGGGTGATGGCGAGCAGGCCGAAGGCTCCGTTTGGGAAGCGGCTATGGCCGGTCCCCATTTCAAACTTGACAATCTCGTAGGTATTATTGACCGAAATCGCCTGCAAATCAGCGGCGGCACGGAAGAAGTCATGGGGCTTGAGCCACTTGAAGAGAAATGGGCAGCATTCGGTTGGAACGTTGTTTCCATTGACGGAAACGATATGGATTCACTGGTTGAGGCTTTCGGGGCGGTGCCAACTGTACCTGGAAAACCTACCTTGGTCATGGCCAATACGGTGAAAGGCAAAGGCGTTTCCTTTGCCGAAAATAATCCTGCATGGCACCATCACGTACCGAACGATACACAGCTTTCGCAAGCATTGGCAGAACTCTCCGCGTCGCTTGAGCTATTGAGTCAAGAAGGGCAGGTGCGCTAAACATGAATACGATCCCTAACCGTCAGGTTATTTGCGAGACACTATTGAGATTGGCTGAAACCGATCCGGATATTATGGTTCTCACCAGCGATTCCCGAGGTTCTGCGGCTATGGCGCCTTTCGCCAATGCGTTTCCTAATCAATTCGTTGAGGTCGGCATTGCCGAACAAAATATTGTTGGCATATCGGCTGGTCTAGCCCATAGCGGGAAGAAGCCCTTTGTCACTTCGCCGGCTTGTTTCTTAAGTATGCGCAGCATTGAGCAGATCAAAGTGGATGTGGCCTATTCTGGAACCAACGTGAAGCTTGTAGGCATAAGCGGAGGAGTCAGTTATGGCGCCCTCGGAATGTCACACCATTCTGTTCAGGATATAGCTGTAGCACGAGCAATTCCGGGACTTGCGGTAGTATTGCCTGCCGATCGTCATGAAACGAAGAGAATGACAGAGGCTTTAGTTAAGCACCAAGGCGGCGTTTATGTTCGTATTGGAAGAAACGCTGTAGAGGATGTCTACGAATCCGATGACTATGAATTCGTCATTGGCAAAGCGGTGACGTTGCGTGATGGCACGGACCTGACGATCATTGCTACTGGGGAAACGGTTCGGGTAGCTCTCGATACAGAGAAAGCTCTCCAAGAGGTTGGCGTATCCTGCCGTGTCATTAATATGCACACGATTAAGCCGTTAGACGAAGAAGCGATTATTCGGGCTGCCGGGGAAACGGGGCATATCATTACGGTAGAAGAGCACAGTATCTTCGGCGGACTCGGCGCAGCAGTTGCGGAAGTAGTCGTCCAACATCAACCCGTTCCGATGCGTATTATCGGCATTCCGGATGAACCGGCCATCGCGGGCAAAAGCTCAGAAGTATTCAAACATTACGGGATCCACACAGATAATCTTAAGCGTGTAGCGCTTGAGATACTTGGCAAGTAGGTGGGCAGCCCATGATTGAAACCTATATCCTAGCCATAGACCAAAGTACATCGGGTACGAAGGCCTTGATCGTAGATCGTTCCGGAAGTATCATCGCCCGAAGTACAGCCGAACATAAGCAGAGTTATCCGCAACCTGGCTGGGTCGAGCACGACCCCCTTGAGATTTATAACAATTTGAAAAAAACAGCTCATCATGCCATGGAATTGGCCGGTATTGACGCCGATCAGTTAGCCGGACTGACCATCACCAATCAGCGAGAAACAGCCGTTGTTTGGGATCGAACATCAGGATTGCCCGTCTATCCTGCTATCGTTTGGCAGTGTCAGCGGACAGCGGATCGATGCGCTGCATATAAAGCTGCCAACATGGAAGATATCGTTCGCGCCAAGACGGGTCTGCTCCTCGACCCCTACTTTTCTGCAACTAAGTGGGGATGGATATTGGAGCATGCAGAAGGCGCTGGGGAGAAGCTTGAACAAGGGGAGCTTCTGGCCGGGACTATAGATAGTTGGCTCCTGTGGAAGCTAACGGGAGGCAGCGTTCATGCCACTGATTTTACGAATGCTAGCCGAACGTCATTATTCAATATTCATACACTGGAGTGGGACAAAGAATTATGTGAATGGTTCCAGATTCCGAACGCTTTACTGCCGGAGGTTAAATCCTCTAATGAAATTTTCGGCTATACACAGGATCCAGAGTTATTCTCAGCAAAGATTCCTATCTCTGGCATTATAGGTGACTCTCAAGCCGCTTTATTTGGGAATCAATGTTTTGATACCGGTATGGCTAAAGCGACATACGGTACCGGCACCTCTGTACTCATGAACACTGGCGAGAAGCATGATCAGCCTGGAAATGGGTTGGTGACTACAATTGCATGGGGGATGAGCGGCAGGATCACTTATGCGCTTGAGGCCATCATCCGCACCTCCGGCGATACGATCAAATGGGTTCGCGACCAATTGGGTCTCTTTAGCAGTTTTGAGGAGATGGAGGAATTGATTGCTCAAGCTCCGAATAACGAAGGTGTATATGTCGTTCCGGCCTTCGTTGGATTAGGCGCTCCTTACTGGGATCCCTATGCCCGGGCGGCTATTATGGGGATGAGCCGGGGAAGTGGAAGGTCGCACATCATCCGTGCAGCGCTAGAGAGCATTGCCTACCAAGTAAATGATGCGGTAGCGTTGATGCAATCTGAATCCGGCATCCGGTTGAAAGAACTGCGCGCAGATGGAGGCGCTTCCGATAATACCACTCTTATGCAGTTTCAAGCAGACATGCTGGAACGTAGAGTCATCAAATCGGAGGTTGTCGAGCTTTCTGCGATGGGTTCTGTTTATTTGGGAGGGCTAGGGGTCGGTTTTTGGTTATCGCTTGATGAGCTTAAGAACCGGGGCCAAGCTTATTCCGTCTATGAGTCAAAGATGCAGGAAAACATACGTGAACAGCATATCGCCGGATGGAATCGTGCGGTAGCTTCGGTACTATACACAAACAAGAAGACGGAGGCCTAGAAAATGACGTTAAATGAAAATTCAAAATTAGGTCAAATTTGGGAGAATCCAGCAGGCCGAGCCGTAATTTTAAAATATTTACCTCATCTTCCATGTGTTTGGTTTTTCCCCACATGCAACGAAGCAGCATCAGGCATCTATAATCCGTGACTTGCAAAAGCGCAGTAAAGTACCGCTGTTGGTTTCAGGCGATCTTGAAAATGGCGGACAAGGCGGGGCAGCCGATGGAACGAATTTGGCTTCAAATATGCAGTTGGCTGCCGCAAACGAACCAGACCTTGCAACAGCCTTTGGAGCAGCAATAGAAGTTGAGGGTTACGCTATGGGGTTCAACTGGGTGTACGGTCCGGTCATTGACATCAATTACAACTATCAAAATCCCATCGTCAACATCCGATCATTCGGCGATACGCCAGATATCGTGGAACAGACTGCGCTGCCCGTTATGAATGCTATTCAGAAGAACAACCGGATGGCTACCTGTGTGAAGCACTGGCCTGGTGACGGCATGGATGACCGAGATCAGCATAAGGTGCTGACGAATAATACATTAACGATGAAAGAGTGGCGTAAGACCTATGGCCGTGTATATAAATCGGCGATCGAGAAAGGGATCAAGACAGTCATGAGCGCTCACATCACGCTGCCAAGCTATTATGAAGAATTGGGAATCACGGATGTAAGAACTAAACATACACCGGGATCCTTATCGTACGAATTGAACACGAAGCTTCTGCGGGAAGAGCTCGGGTTTAACGGACTTATCGTTTCCGATGCTACATCGATGATTGGCATGACGAGCTTTGGCCGACGTAAAGATATCATTCCGCAATGTATTGCGTCGGGCGTTGACATGTTCCTGTTTACGAATGATATGCATGAAGATTTTCAGGCTATGCTTCAGGGCGTCCATGACGGCGTGCTTACGGAGGAGCGGCTGAATGAGGCGGTCACAAGAATATTGGCTTGAAGAGGGTAACGAAATAGATGCGGTTATTTTTCTTGTTCAGAAATCGCCAGGATTCATGCAAAATTCCATGCGTCTCTCTCCCCAGGAGACAGGAGGTCTCTTCAAATGGTACCCTACTCAGGTGCCAACCGTCTTTATCTCGCTGGGAAATCCGTATACACTTTATGAACTCCCGTCTATGCCTACGATGATAAATGCATATAACGCTACTTTGGCGGTACAGAAGGAAATTATTAGATGTTTGGTTGGCAAGCAACCGTTTCGAGGAGAGTCTCCAATTGATGCTTTTTGCGGTCTTGAGTGGGCTAAATTATAAGGTGAAAGTAGAATAGTTAGAGTAGAACCTGTCCCTTTGGGCAGGTTTTTTAGGTTATTCTATAGAAAATTAAGATTATCGGATTCTGAGTTTAAAAGGGGGGACAAGCTGCCATGCAAAAAATTGCTGTCGTGACGGACTTTGACGGAACATTGATGGAACAGGATTTTGGCGATGTATTGATGGAAGGATTAGATGTGCTAAATGAACCGCAGGTTATCCTTGCATCAAGACTTTTTCGAGAGAAAAAAGTCGGTTCTTTGGCTTGGATTGAAGCGGCATACCCCATGCTTGCAGGTCGGCAGGAGCAGGTTGATAAGCTGATTGAGAGTGTGTATTTACGGGATGGTGCGCGGGATTTTATTGATTTTTGCAAGCAGAAAGATGTGCCCGTTACGGTTTTAAGTGATGGGATGCTTTATTATATTGAGCATATTTTAGGTCGTCTGAAGGTGAAAGTGGACCGTATTATCGGGAATCCGATTACTTTTTTGGCAGATGGTGAATTTCAGTTCGGGGTCCAGAATACGAATTCAGCATGCAAATGGTGCGGGTGCTGCAAGGCAAGTGTTGTTAAGCAGCTAAAAGAGGAAGGATGGCTTGTCATTTACATTGGTGATGGCAGCAGTGACTATTATGGTTCCGGCTTTGCTGATTGGATTTTTGCGCGAGCGAGTCTTGCTAAGTATTTGAAAGAGGAAGGAACGGCCTATTATCCATTTGAGACGTTTCATGATATTTTAACCATAGTAAGACCAGCTTGGGATTCGTATCTGAGTGGCACTGCGCTTCGCCGTCTTCAAGGGAGATTTCCTGCTGCCTGTAAGTTCCCAGATTAGGATAAAACCAGCTAAGGGAATGCCACAGGCAACCCCCTAGCCAGCTAGATGTTGTAGAGTCATTCGAGATGTTCTTTGAGTGTTTCTACGAGTTGGTTTTGAATATTCGCTTCGCTATGCTGCCATATGATTTCGAAAAGCACACCTAGTCCGGGTAAAACCCGTTCTTCTCCGCCGATGGAATCCTCAATAACTTCCTGAAGCTCATTATTCGATTTATTCTGGACTCGCTGGACGATGGCCTGTCTTAAGGTGATGTTCATTCGTGGACCTCGCTTCCATTTCGTTGTCGTTATTAATATGCGCAAGTTTCAAGCCGTTCATCCTTCTACACTTCGCCACCTTTCCATGCATAGTGAGATGCCGACCATGTGTATGTTATACTATAATCATCTTAGGAATTTGGAGGACACGCCAACAGTGAGAAAGCAATTTGCGATTATTGGGATGGGAAGATTCGGGTCTAGCGTCGCTAAAACATTGTCACAATTAGGGTTTGAGGTCCTCGCTATTGATCATCGTGAAGAGACAGTTCAAGAGGTTTCAGCTTTCGTCACGCATGCCGTTCAAGCAGATTCTACGGATGAAGAAGCGCTGCGAGCTCTAGGTATTCGTAATTTTGACGTTGTGGTTGTGGCTATTGGTGAGGATATTCAAGCGAGTATTTTGACTACATTAATCCTCAAAGAAATGGGCATACCTACGACAGTAGTGAAAGCTGTAAATGATCTGCATGGAAAAGTGTTAAAGAAAATTGGCGCAGACAAAGTCGTTTATCCGGAAAGAGATATGGGACAGCGTGTGGCGCATCATCTGATCTCATCTAATATTATCGATTACATAGAGCTTTCTGCCGATTACAGTATCGTTGAGATTAAAGTATCTACACAAATGATTGGTAAAAGCCTCAAACAGCTGGATATCCGGGCTAAATATGGCTGTAATGTTATTGCGATCAAACAAAATGAACAGCTGATCATTCCGCCAAGTGCGGAAGAGCCTCTTAGAATAGACGATATTCTAGTTATTGTAGGAAAAAATTCAAATCTTCAAACTTTTGAAGTGACTTTTGCAGAGTAGGTAAAAATAAATGACAAGTATACATACGGAAATTATGTCTGTTCAAAATGCCAGAGTCAAAGAATGGGCGCAGCTTTTAGAACGCCGGGGCAGGGACAAACAAGGGAAATATATCATTGAGGGTTATCATCTGGTCGAGGAAGCATTGCGTGCGGGAGCGCCGGTAGAGACCATTATGTATAGCTTGGAAAAAGGGGTTCCTGCTGGATTAGCTGAGCAGGCCACTCCATCTGTGGAATGGGTTGGCGTCAGCCAGGCTGTGCTGGAAAAATGCTCAGATACGCAGACGCCGCAGGGGGTTTTGGCCGTTGTGGCTCGGCCGCAGCTTGGTATGGACGAGCTGCTCGCCGGCGAGCATGATCTTGTGGTTGTCCTGGACGGCGTTCAGGACCCAGGCAACCTTGGCACGATCATCCGCAGCGCGGATGCCGTCGGGGCCAAGGCTGTTGTGCTCGGCCGTGGCACGGTCGATCTGTACAATCCCAAGACGATCCGCTCGACGATGGGATCGATGTATCATCTGCCGATTGTGGAGGCAGATCTGCTTGAGCTGCTGCCGCGTGCGCGTGAGCGCGGCGTGCGGCTTGTAACCACGAGCCTGCAGGCGCAGCGCTCGTGCTACGACACGGACCTGCGGCAGCCGACGTGGCTGATCCTCGGCAACGAAGCCAAGGGCGTGTCGCCGGAGGTTGCTGCACAGTCGGATGTGCAGGTGATTATACCGATGCAGGGCAAAGCGGAATCGCTGAACGTCGCGATGGCCGCGACGGTGTTGTTGTTTGAGGCTTCGCGGCAGCGGTTGACTCCACAGCAAATAAACTCATAATATGTGATTTATAATTCAGTTTGTCACCGTTTGTAATTTATTTGATAGATTTGGAACGTAGATTTGTCACAACTAAGTCATTCCCGATGTGGCTCAAAGCCTTGATACATCGGGATTTTTTATGATCATTCGTGGAAAGAATTTTTAATAGCGAAATATTTAGTTGAAAATTACTTAGAAAATTGGTCTCGAAAATCTCTGTAATAAACGTTGTCATAATTCGTTTCGATTTGGAGGGTTTTTTTGAATGTCATTGGGGATAGAGTCCGAAAAAAGCAAGCCTTCCGTAGAAACTGTCGTTTCCATTCATTTGAAATTCGGATGTTCACTTGAATGATTGTTAAATGGAACTGAGAGTCAAAATAAATCAGTATATGATAAATCCAATTTGGGACTCAATGATTTAGAAAAACAGTTAATTAGTGCTCTAGAGAACTGGATGCGGAACCAAGATGTTTGATTAATTGATTATCAAGAAGGATAAAGGGAAACCAGATTTGAAGCCATGCCGGCTAGATTTTTATTTAGTACAAACAAGCCCCTATCATATTAAACGTATATATTTTTTAATAAACAGTAGATATAAAACTAAAATGAAGCCCTTAAAGTAATTCACTTTAAGGGTTTTTAGTTGTTAATGCGTATTAAGGTAATTTCATTATGTTTCTTCCAATCCGGTACAACAGCATAGAAAAAGGCTGCTAATCGAGTCAAGCCTTTCGCTCAACTACCGGGCAGTTTAATTGTGAATTAACAAAGTAAGCGAATTGCGTTTCAGGATCGAACTATAACATCTTAGGTTGACTATCATACATCTTGGATGTAAAGCGCTTCCAAGTGATTAAAACCTTGTTATAATGAGCTCATTAGGAGAGTTTTTTAATTGGTTGCGCTTCCATTTATGAATCATATGTCTGACAAGCGTTCTATTTAAATTAGGAAACATGACTTTTTTACAATTTGAGCAACATAATTCATAAGGCACCTGATCTAACACCGATAATTCAGGAGGAGAATGTAACTATGACTCATTCCATTGAGCGCGCAAAGACACGAAGCATCACAAGCAACATCTTCAAAGGCTCGGTTGGAAATCTGATAGAATGGTACGACTGGTACGTCTATACTGCTTTCGCAGTGTATTTCTCGTCCCAGTTCTTCCCCAAGGGAGATCCGACTAGCCAACTGCTAAACACAGCTGCGATCTTCGCCGTCGGCTTTTTAATGCGCCCGATAGGGAGCCTGCTGCTAGGCCGCTACGCTGATCGTAATGGCCGGCGTGCGGCGCTGACTCTTTCCATCTCCGTCATGGCCGGTGGTTCCCTGATCATTGCCTGCACCCCGAGTTATGGTACCATTGGCATGCTGGCTCCTATTATTCTGGTTCTTGCTCGTCTGCTCCAAGGGTTGTCGCTAGGTGGAGAGTATGGAACCTCGGCAACGTACTTGTCCGAGATGGCCAGCAGTGGCCGCCGAGGCTTCTACTCGAGCTTCCAGTACGTCACACTTATTGCCGGACAGCTGGTGGCACTGGGGGTGCAGATCATCCTCCAGCAAATACTCAGTGAACCTGATATGAAGTCTTGGGGCTGGCGTATTCCCTTCGTTATCGGAGCATTGGGAGCTTTGGCCGTATTATGGCTGCGCCGCACGATGGATGAATCGGAGCAGTTTTCAAAAATGAGTTCTGAAAGCCGGGCTAGCGCTGGAACGGTTCGGGCTTTGATGAAGCACCCTAAGGCGGTGCTGACAGTAATTGGACTAACACTCGGCGGAACCGTCGCCTTCTATACCTACACGACGTATTTACAGAAGTACATGGTAAATACTGTGGGGCTCCAAAAGGAGGTTGTCAGTTGGATCAACTTTATTGCCCTGCTGGTATTCGTCGTACTTCAGCCGCTTGCTGGCATGTTATCCGACCGGATTGGACGGCGCCCGTTATTGCTCTGTTTCGGAATCTTTGGAACATTGTTGACAGTGCCACTGTTCCTGATCCTGGAGGATACGAAGAACCCTATCGGTGCTTTTTTGCTCATGCTGGTGGGTCTCATTATTGTCACAGGATATACTTCCATCAATGCAATCGTGAAAGCCGAACTCTTCCCGACAGAAGTCCGTGCTCTTGGCGTGGGTTTTCCCTACGGGCTCACCGTCGCGGTATTCGGTGGGACTGCGGAGTTCATTGCATTATGGTTCAAGAGCATTGGAGCTGAGTCGCTTTTCTACTTTTACGTAGCTGCTTGCATTGCCATTAGTTTTTTTGTCTACTGGCGTATGGGGGAGTCTTCAAAAGTCTCCCAAATCGAAGCAGAACTCGACGCTAATAAAAAGAAGGATTAATATTGATATTTGAACTAGAGGGAAATGTGGAGAAGGCGGTCATAATTTGACAGTAAACCAAATTGTTCATATTTGAACATTTACATGGCGTTTCAAGATACCTTCGATTTTTTTGTGGATTTTAAATACCATGGCTATTGGTATTTTACAAAAGTTATTGATTGGTAGGCTTTTCCAGCCCATGGTGCACTGATTCCTCCCGTTAATATGATATTTTTAAATTGGTATCCTTTTAAAAAGTCCATTGAGAAAACAAATATTTTACTTGATCTATTAGGACATATGTACAGTAATTTATGAGTCCATTACATTGCTACCTGAACCTTGGGGATACTTTCACTACGGGTGGTGGAAATGTTGGCATTCAGTAGTTATTAATCCTCTCCTTATGATAATCTTATTAGGGTATTATAAATGGATATGTAGGATAGAAAAAATCTTATAAAAATAATATAAACCATCTTGTTGAGTAGGATTAAGCTAAACGAAGAACGAGTTAAACATCTGAAGGGCTGCCGCATGGCAGCCCTTCAGTCCGCTATGGGTAGAATAGCGTGGTAATGAAACAAAAGATATATTTAATAGTTGCGAATAGTAACGGTAATAACTTAACCGAAAAGATTGTACCAAATCGAGCTAGTTGATGAATGCTCGGTGATTATAGGTTAACCATGACAAGGCTGCCATCTCGAATGGTAGCCTTGCTTTGTTGAGAGGAAGTAAGGCTCACCATAGGAATGATGATGTTTTGTCTCCAAGTGACTACTAAAGGTGATGGGACTGAAAAGGTTGAATTAGGACAGCGCAACGCGGAAAAGCTGGGAATCAGAGGGGTGCCTTACTTTGTCATCAACGAGAAGGTCAGCCTATCTGGTTTACAATCTCCTAATGAACTTATTAGAGTGTTTGAAAATACTTAAAAAAGAAAGCGGATATTTTTTGTAAATAATTTACCTTTTGATAGGTAGGGGATTTTATAGCTATTGAGCTGACTCTCAAGGTGGACAGCGAAATTCTTAAAGCTTGATACATAATACAATTAAAATGAAAGGAGCTGCCGAGTCAGCTCCTTTCAGTGCATCAGCATTCTGGGGTCTGTTTTCAATCAAGAGTGTACAATTGTAGCATCGATAGGGTTACCCTGTGATGCAGCCATTGGAAATACTCCAAAGCTACAAGAGGGAATATCGATGTGAAAATTAATATTGTGGAATAGAAGCTCTCCCAATAGGGTGGCAGCCCATTCATGGCTGCTGCCCTATTTGCATGTTTATAACTTGCGATCAAACAGCTGAAGGACGACCCCTTGTTGTAGGGAAATTGGTTTGCGTTCTCTTCGCAGATGTTCCTACTTTTTACAGGTTGACAAATATAAACTCTAATATTAGAATAACTAATGTTAGTATATCTAATCATAAGAATATTATTAATAAGATATCTTTTCTGTGGACCCGCTTGCTGCGGTTGGCGGAATCTGCGGCTTTTGTCCATTTGATTTGGAGCAAACCTTTAAGAAAAGGAGTTTTTCAAATGAATATTCAAATATTAGAACCTGAATATCAAGCTAAAGAAGAATTCGACCGCGGCAAAATACAAGCTCAGAAACCTCTAGGTTTCTCGGGGCAAGGGGCTGCTACGGTCAGGCTTGGTCCTCTTTTTTACTGGTCTTGGGCGCATGCTGCGGCAAAAGGAGGGATCGGGCTTCATCCTCACCAGGGGTTTGAGATTATTTCATATGGCATTGCCGGTCAAGGCTTTCACAAAGACACACTCGGCACCGAAAGCGTTCTTGGACAGGGTGATATTCAACTGATGCAAGCAGGCTCGGGTATTCAACACGCGGAAAGCGTCGAAGCGGGTTACGAGGGTTTCCAAATTTGGCTTGAGCCTTACTTGAATGAAGCGGTAAGAAGACAACCGACCTATTCGCTGTTCAAGCACGAGAAATTTCCTCAGACAGGCCAGGATGGGGTAAACGTAAAGACGATATTGGGTGAAGGCTCGCCCGTCCTTCACCTGGTAACAGATGCGCGGATGTACGACGTCGAGATTCAGCCAGGAGCATCATTTATCCATAGGCTATTGCCAAACCGGACACTTGCAGGATTGTCGATTAGAGGTACAGGTGGTTCCATCTGGGTATCCGGCCAAGAACCAACCTCATTCAAGAATAAAGACTTTGCGATCGTTCAATCTGAACAAGAAGGAGAAATCAACATACGCGCTTCAGGAGAAAAGCTTCGAATGTTTCTAATTGAAGTTCCTACTGAGGTTGAATATCCTTTGTATGATAAGGCCAGATAAGGGGGATGGAGAATGACTGAACGCGATGCTGAGGGTAAGGAACTTGATTTAAAACTAATACGCGTAATAAGAAACATGGTAAAAGAGTTGTACGGGAGCTTAGAACGTGACATTGACAGCTATGGCCTCAGTGGGGAGACCTTTCAAATTTTGGAGTTTCTTTATAATAAAGGACCGCAGCCCATCCAGAAAATAAGCGACACCTTCACGATTCCAAGCGGGAGTATCACCTACGTGGTCGATAAGCTTGAGAAGAAGGGCTTCGTGGTACGGCTCCCCATCCCGGGTGATCGACGAAAAACGAATGTGACATTGACTGCTGAAGGGCGAAGCTACTTTGATAATATCTTCCCAAGGCATGTTCAAACGATCTCCGATAATTTGTCCTTCGCAACGGAAGGGGAGAAGCTCGAACTAATTCACGTGCTGAAGAAAATTGGGTATGGTATCAAGAATCGTGAAGGCAATACCAATAATGATGGATCAGATTCTTTTTGAAAGAAGGATTTTACTTAAATTTTGTATGTAGGGGGATTTGAAAATGGAAATAGGCGTAGATACATTTGTCGAAACAACTCCGGATGTTAAAACGGGTAAGACAATAAGTCATGCGGAGCGGTTGCGTGAGGTTGTTGAAGAAATCGTGCTTGCCGATCAGGTTGGGTTGGATATATTTGGGGTCGGTGAGCATCATCGTAAGGAATTTGCGGATTCCGCTACTGTCGTCGTGCTGGCTGCAGCGGCGTCCATGACCAAAAGGATACGCTTAACCAGTTCGGTTACCGTGCTCTCTGCTGTTGATCCAGTACGTTTGTTTCAGCAATTTGCCACGCTCGATGGTATTTCAAATGGTCGTGCTGAGATTATCGCGGGTCGAGGCTCTATGGTCGATGCGTTTCCATTGTTTGGTTATGATTTAAAAGACTATGATGAGCTTTACGCGGAAAAATTGGAACTATTATTAAAATTAAGGGACTCGGAGAAGATATCCTGGAAAGGAAAGCATCGGCCTGCCCTTACGAATCTGGGTGTGTATCCGCGTCCAGTTCAGAACCCTTTACCCGTGTGGCTTGGCAGTGGGGGGAATGCGCAATCGGTCATACGAGCAGGGGAACTGGGACTGCCTCTTGTTTTGGCGATCATTGGCGGGAGCCCCTTGCAATTTGCTCCGCTCGTGCCGCTCTATAAGAACGCTGCTACTCGTGCAGGACATGATGCATCGAAATTAAAAATAGCCGTACACTCACTCGGGTTCGTTGCGGAGAGTACCTCACTTGCGGTGGAAAAGTATTTCCCTCCCACTCAGGCAGTGTTTAATTCAATGAGTAAAGAGCGTGGTTGGGGACACTATAGCCGTTCACAATTCGATGCCTCATGCAGCCCAGAAGGCGCATTCTACGTAGGCGATCCCGAAACGGTGGCCAACAAAATTATTTATATGCAAAAACATTTAGGCTTCTCACGATTTTTCCTACATTTACCTGCCGGCAGCATGCCACATGAGGATGTTATGAAATCCATTGAACTATTGGGTAAGGAAGTCGCACCGCGAGTTCGGGAAGAGGTCGCAAGATGGGAAGCCGACAATGAGGGACGCGTAGAAAACCTATAACAAGGATATCTAACGTTTAGGATAAAAGAATTAAGAAATAAGGAGAGAAAGTAATGAATATTTTATCAATTATTCTTCAAGTTATTTTAGGATTAGGTTTTTTAATGTTTGGGTTTATGAAGTTCGGATCGAAACAAATGGTGGAAGGATTTAAGCATTATGGTTATCCGGGGTGGTTTAAAGTATTCACAGGAATGGTAGAAGTCATTTCAGGGGTTTTGGTTATTGCAGGTATTTGGAATGGGAAATTGGCCGCTTGGGGTAGTTTATTAATTATTATAACGATGATCGGGGCAATTTTTACTCATATTAAAATTAAAGATAATATAAAACAAATGATGATGCCAATTTTTTTATTAATTTTAGGATTAGTAGTGATACTGATAAACTTTGGAATTATACTCTAATAAACCATTAGGACCATTCGAATAAAAAAGATCATCTACAAACTGTCAAATGAATGATTTGGAATAATTCTTACAATAGGCTGACCTGAAACGTAAAAATTCGGGTCGGCCTCTTTTTGGAAGGGAAAATAGTAATCCAATCATTATTCTGACATCGCCTTTGTTATCTAGTTTTGATATACCAGGTATCGAGTCTTTTCATAACCAAAATAGATCACTTTATGATAACCTAGTCTACAAGGTATTCAAGATACTTTTAAATATATCAAATAATTCCATGCGATGAAGAGAATAAAGCACAAGGGCTCTTATGTCCAGAGAGCAAAGGATTTGGTGGAAGCTTTGCCTTAAACCCTTGTACGGTCACCTCGGAGCCTTTGAGTGAAAACCAGATTGAACCTTAAACCTGGTAATAAGCTCAAACGTTTAGCACACGTTATTATGCTAGAGGTCAAAGAGTTTACTTTGACTTCATGAGGCTGGAAGTCATGAGATTTCCGGTGAATCTGGGTGGTACCACGAAATGATCCTTTCGTCCCTAATCGCTGTGTAACATTGCGGTTAGAGATGGAAGGATTTTTATATTTTAGAAAATTGGAGGTAAAAACCATGATTAAGATTGAGGGACAACACTCGAAGCATGAATGGCTTACTAAGCTAATGAAGAGCGATATGATAACAGGATCGGAGGCGCTTATCAGAAGCTTGTTAATTGAAGGTGTCGATACTGTTTTTGGGATTCCAGGAGGAAGTGTCCTAAACATTTACGACGCCATTCATGACATTCCAGGGTTTAAACATATTTTAGCTCGTCATGAGCAGGGGGCAATTCATGCTGCAGACGGCTATGCGCGCGCTACAGGAAAAGTTGGGGTTTGCTTTGCAACATCGGGACCTGGGGCAACTAATCTAGTTACGGGTATCGCCACTGCTAATATGGACTCTGTTCCATTAGTTGTGATTACAGGAAATGTTCCGACGCCATTACTTGGTACAGATGCGTTTCAGGAAGCGGATATTACCGGCATCACAATGCCTATCTCGAAGCACAACTATTTAGTTCGTGATGTCAATGAGTTACCAAAGATTATTCATGAAGCATTTTATATTGCTTCCACTGGACGAAAGGGGCCGGTTTTGATAGATATTCCAAAGGATGTAACGAGCCAAACGATGATCTTTCAATATCCGTTAGGTATTCCTAAGATTAAAGGGTACCACCCGGACATCCATCCGAATGTGACACAAATCGAAAAATTACTCATGGCTATCGAAGAAGCCGAACGCCCTGTCATTCTGGCTGGCGGGGGCGTCATATATTCGGACGCTTCCAAGGAATTACTCGAATTTGTAGAAAAAACCCGGATACCAGTTACGACGACATTGCTTGGTTTAGGAGGATTTCCAAGTGCACATAAATTATGGATGGGCATGCCGGGGATGCATGGAACATACACAGCCAATAAAGCCTTACAAAATTGCGATCTTCTCATCAGTATTGGAGCTCGCTTTGACGACAGAGTAACGATGAAAACGAGTGGATTTGCTCCTAAGGCGAAAACTATCGCGCATATTGATATCGATCCAGCAGAAATTGGGAAAATCGTTCAAACGGCGATCCCTTGTATTGGCGATGTGAAATCCGTGCTTCAACAGGTTAACGTTCATGCGAAACCGGTAAAATCAGAAGCATGGATGACAGAAATTCAAGAAAACCAAAAAAAGAATCCTCTTCGTTATACGGATTCGGAAATAACTTTAAAACCACAATTCGTTGTTGAAATGATCAGCGAAACGACCAATGGCGAAGCGATAGTCACTACGGACGTAGGGCAGCATCAAATGTGGGCGGCTCAATTTTATAAGTTTAAGCATCCGCGTTCGATCATTACCTCAGGTGGACTTGGAACAATGGGCTTTGGTTTACCTTCGGCGATAGGGGCACAGGTAGGTTCCCCAGACCGACTCGTGGTGTCCATCAATGGCGACGGAGGGATTCAAATGAATGCACAAGAGCTTGCGATTTGCGCTATTCATAACATTCCCGTGAAGATCGTTATTCTGAATAATCAAGTCCTCGGCATGATACGGCAATGGCAAGAAATCATTTACGATAGTCGCTTTAGTCATATGGACCTCTCTGGTAGTCCAGATTTCGTAAAACTGGCTGAAGCCTATGGTGTTAAAGGGCTCAGGGCAACAAATAAAGAAGAGGCTCGTCAGGTGTGGAAAAAAGCTCTTGAAATACCGGGCCCTGTACTTATTGATTTTGTTGTCAGTCAGGAAGAGAATGTTTTTCCAATGGTTACTCCGGGTTCCACGATAGATGACATGATTATGGGGGATGAAAGATGAAACGTCACACGATTTCTGTTCTTGTAAACAACCATCCGGGTGTTTTACAGAGAGTTGCTGGATTATTCGGACGCCGCGGTTTCAACATTGACAGTATAACTGTAGGCCAGTCAGAAGAAACTGGATTGTCCCGCATGATCATTGTTACGTCTGGGGATGATAAAATGCTCGAACAAGTGCAAAAGCAGCTTAATAAACTAATCGATGTTATTCAAATTGTTGAATTAACCGCTTATCCGCTGGTTGACCGCGAGCTTGCACTTATCAAAGTAAGTGCTGTGTCCAAAATGAAACCGGTCATTTCAAGTATTGTTGAACCCTTTCGTGCTTCTATAGTCGATATTGGATTGGAAAGTCTGATAATTCAAGTTGTTGGCGATCAGGATAAAATTAATTCATTAATTGAGCTGCTGAGACCCTATGGCATCTTGGAACTGACTCGTACAGGTTTGACGGCTATGACTCGTGGAGAGGTCGTAAGTGGTAGTCTTATCTATAGGAATAATAGAAACAACGATATTGATCACTTTTCGGGCCAAGGTTAAAATTAGGCAATCGTTGCAGAAGGGTGGAGCTTGGACATTTGGTATCTATCGAATATGGAGCTTGCCTTAGGTGTAGTGGTAGCTGTTAGATGTGGGAGATTAATTGGTTTGAGGTAGAACAGTACATCCGGCCATTGGATAATACGAAAGAAAGGATGGAAGTAGATGAACCATACTACGCTTCAATTTGACATCGATTTTGAAAATGCTATTTTTTTTGGTTATTATGTGATGGTTGTAACTGATGAGAAAGCCTCAGGTGGGGGATTAATAGAAAGTTATGACGAAAAGTACGTTTGGATAAACGGCAGGGAACATTTACGTACACAATCATCGTTCAATCATATGCCTCCACCTGAAGTGCATATGATTTTTCCTAATTAAACCAAACAATTAGTTAATTGGATAAAAAAATAAAAAGGAATTGGTGACTTTCTATGCAAACAATAGCTGCCGTACAGAAACAAAGTAGGATCGGTTCCGTGCAATTCTTGCCAGTTAATTTATTCGCGTCAGTTATGGGTATTTCAGGTTTGTCTTTGGCTTGGCGACAAGCGAGCAAGCTATTTGGGACTTCCCCCGTCATCGCTGATATTATTGGAATCGTTGCGATTCTTATGTTTATCGCGTTAAGCATAGGTTATATTTCAAAATGGGTTCTATACCCTCAGAAAGTGGCAGGCGAATTTACGCATCCTATCTTAGGGAACTTTTTTGGTACAATCACGATTTCGATTCTATTGCTTTCTTCTGTGCTAGGTACCTACAGTCAAGTATTAGGCCAAACGGTTTGGATCATCGGAACGGCGACCACTTTAGTGCTTAGTTTTGTCTTCGTTTCGCGATTGTTAAATGGGAATCAAGAACCGGCAAATGCGGTTCCTGCATGGATTATTCCTGTAGTGGCTACACTCGACGTTGGCGTCGCCGGCGGAACGATGCCGTTTCCTTGGGCGCATGAAATCAACCTATTGTGCTTAGCGATAGGCGGTATTGTTGCTTTAGTTTACTTTGTCATTATCGTATCCAGATTGATCCATCATGCTCCAATGCCAGCTGGAATGACGCCTTCGATGCTCATTTTGATTGCACCATTTGAGGTTGGCTTTCTTAGTTATACAAACTTCATGCAACAAATTGATCAGTTTGCATCAATATTGTTTTACTTTGGCTTATTTTTATTCATCGTCCTGTTCTTTAAAGTCTTCAAAAAGTCTGTACCGTTCGGCGCTTCTTGGTGGGGTGTAAGCTTTCCGATGGCTGCGCTCAGCAACGCTGCTTTGGAGTATGCACTGTTCGTGCATTCCTGGCTGTTAATCGCCATCGCCGCGATCATTCTGGTATTGCTTAGTATCGTTCTGATCGTTCTGTTTATTCGAACGCTGAACATTCTGTTCAATGGCAAATTGCTTAGAGGATAATTCAGGTTTCAAATAAAGGTAGTAATCGTGCACAGTGCACAAATTAGTTCGTCATGAGTCCCTTTTCGAAATATCGGAAAGGGACTCATTACAACACGAGAAGAATCAATCGGACAAACAGCAAGTTAACTTCAAAACCTTATCGTGATAGTGAGGTTTTCGCATGTATTGTCCTCCTGTCAGTAACAAATAATAACAACCATTAGTGGCATGTTTACGTGAAGCAAGAAACAGGAGGTGAATGAGGATGGAATTAAGACAACTAGAATATTTCATGACGACTTGCGAAGAACTCCATTTCACTCGGGCTGCAAATAAGCTTGGAATTACACAGCCTACGTTAAGTCATCAAATTAAGGCGCTTGAGAACGAGCTTGGTGTTCAATTGTTTGATCGAATCGGTAAGAAGACGATGATCACAGAAGCGGGGATGATCTTGTATCAGCAATCCCATAAAGCTATAGGATCATTGGCAAGTGCACGCGAGCAAATTCAAGAGCTTCAGAAAGTAGAACGCGGCACTTTATCGATTGGCGCCTTGCCGGGTGAATTAAATGAACTCGTTTCATCACTTTTAACCGACTATCATCGCAATTATCCGAATATACGCATAAAGTTGATTGCTAATGAAGATGTCGTTGAACGGGTCCTGCAAAATGAACTCGACTTTGCCATCTCCATTTTACCTGTAGAACATGATAAATTGGCGATTAAGCCTCTCTACAGAGAAGTTTTCTTTTTCGTGACTACCGCTAACCATCCTTTGGCCAGCTACCCTCAAATTAATTTTGAGGAATTAGTAACAACTCCCATTGTGATGTTTCCTGAAACACACCGATGCCGACAACTGATTGATTCTACTTGTCAAAATGCAGGTCTAGAATTAAAGCCTTTTATTGAAACGACAACGATCGATTCTTTATTTAATTTAGTAAGGTCTGGGATGGGGTCTACTATTCTATCTAAAACATTAATCGAGATGTATCAATATGAGGATTTGATCATCATTCCAATCCTAAACCCAACGCTCTGCCGAGAAGTAGGGATTGTTTATCATAAAGATAAGTATTTGGGGCGGGCAGCCAGCGGATTTATCGATATTGTTGTTTCTTACATTAAGTCTATTAAGAAGGAAGAACCTACAGTATATTGCGATCAGGAAGCAAAATGAGATCGGACAAGAGGTATCATGGTATGAATGATTCAGTTGTAAAAAAAATAACGAATAGTTCAAAAAGGAAGTCATTATTTCATTTTACGAGAGTCCGAAATTTGCCTTCAATTGTGCATCTCGATGCTTTGTATTCATGTAATAAGGTTGATCCTACTTTATCGAATGAAAGACGGATAGTGAGTAGAGAAATTCATTTTCACGGAAATGTTTTTATAGCAAACGCTCATCTACGAATTGCAGATCAAGTTATGGATGCAAAAACAACTCATCGGCAATTTCATAATTATCTGGATCAGCACGTATTTTTTTGGCCGACGCAAAGAGATTGTCAAAAAATGCTGGAGATTTATTCAAGAAGAGAACCAGATGAAGCATTTGCTATCCTTCAATTGGATGCACATTCATTGCTTTGTGACTTCTATGACACTGTTAAGTTGTCTAAGTACGATTCGGGAAGCTCACCTCGTTACCCAACTCGTTGTTCCTATAAAAAAAGTTTGCAAATGTTTTTGCCACTAGACCAATTCGAGATCGTGCGGGAAAATGATGTGCCTTCAAAACCTTCTGAGATACGCGAGGTCCTTGTGGAAGAGAAAGTAACGAACTTGTCCCGTTATTTACAGGCCGTTTATTGCAAAAATATGGAGGAGATTCCCGAAAGATTGAGGAAGTATGCACAATCTTTTCAGGATTTTAAGAATCGAGTCATTATGTAGGATCGCGTAATAAGGGATGGTAGGCGTATAAAATCCATTTGTCAACGGATAATACGTATGATTATCCAATTCAAGAGTCAGAACGTCGATATCGATAACGATTTTGAACAAGCCTATTAAGGATTGAACTGAAATCTCAAATGACAAAGGAATCAGTACATTTTCGTCATAGTAATGGACTGGTCTCGACAAGGAGAACGATTGAAATGATTTGGAATATCCTAAAATCCAGAAGTTTTTTATCAGCATACATTTTAGTCATTCTTATGCTTGTTGCTGCTGTAGTTCTACAACAAAAGGATATACTCTTCCCAGAAATTGCTGGTATGGCCATGGGGGTTATGGTGTTTCCTGTACCGCATTGGATGAAGAAGCCGGTTCACCTGTGGCTTTCCCCAACATTAGGTGCATTCATTGGCACCTCTTTGAACGATTTGTCCCTAATGCCTCTGCCGAAAATTTTGTTTGGTCTTGTGATTATTGTCATTCTAATGCATATATTTCGCGTCAATTTTGGACCAACGATTCCTGCTACATTGCTGCCGATCTTTTTAGGTCTACATGACTATGTTTTTGCAATCACAACTGCTGTTTTTACGTTTGTGATTATGTTGGCTGCTTTTAGATTGAGAAATCCAGAAAAGTTGTCTGGTGGTCCGCAGAATTTTCGAAAGAAAACGGATACGGTTATCATAACCATTGTTTTAGCTCTTTGGATTGGGCTGGCATTCTCTACAAGACTAGAAGTTTTAGTAGTTCCACCTGTATTTGCCCTGATTTTTGAGGTGTTTCATGCTGAGAAATTCACTTGGAAATTGATTCCACCCCGTTTAGCGGTATTGACGATAACGGCTATTCTTTCAGTCGGAGTCTATCACTTGTTGGCAGGTTCAATCATTTGGGTTGGTGTCGTTAATGTTTTGATTACACTCATTCTTTGTAATTTGTTTAAAGCACCTGTTCCTGTTGCATTTGGTGTCTCGTTGATGCCACTTATATTCACAGTATGGGGGACCTGGGGTTTTCCAGTTGGTGTCTTTGTTACAACAGGAGTTTTGATGTGTATTTCTGCAGCATACCGTCAGTTCAGAAACAACAAAGTTTAGATATCTGAATTTGAGATGCCCGACATCATTATTCTGTATTATGCAGGATAACAGAATCATTGTATGATGAATGAGCAGATCAGAAGATCTGATATTTTTTAAAATAAAAACTACCTTTTAATAGGTAGATAAAGGAGAATAGAGAAATGAGTGTTCAAGATAAAGTAGCAGTAATTACAGGTGGAAGCAGCGGTATTGGAAAAGCAGCAGCAATTGAACTGGTGAAACAAGGAGCCAATGTGGTCATTAATGGCCGCCGCGAACAAGCGTTGGTTGAGGCTGCAAATGAAATCGATCCGACAGGCACGCATGTGGCATATGTTGCCGGCGACATTTCAGATCCCCAAATAGCTGAACGCTTAATTGGCGAAGCACTTTCGCGCTTTGGACGTATCGACACACTGGTGAACAATGCCGGTATTTTTATAGCGAAACCATTCACGGACTTCACTGAAGCTGATTTTGAATCGGTACTTTCCATCAATGTGGCAGGATTCTTCCAAGTTACTCAGCGTGCGCTGACCGAGATGCTGAAGGCGGGTTCCGGCCACATCGTCAACATCACGGCAAGCGGAACCACAGAGCAGCCCCTTAAAGCCGTGCCATCCGTACTTGCCGCACTGACCAAAGGAGGCTTGAACGCGGCAACGAAATCGCTGGCGATTGAGTATGCGGACAAGGGCATTCGGGTGAACGCAGTCGCGCCAGGGATCACCAAAACGCCGATGCATTCGGTAGTAGAGACACACGACTTTTTGGCTAAATTGCACCCAATGGGCCGAATGGGCGAGGCTCAGGATATTGTTGACGCCATTGTGTATCTGGAATCCGCTCAATTCGTGACTGGAGAGATTCTTCATGTCGACGGCGGTCAAAATGCCGGACAGTGGTAAGCCGTTAATAATCTTTTGAATGCGGACAAATACTGGATTCATAAAAGGAGTAGGGAAAAGATGTTATATGAGCTGCGAGTTTATGATGTAAATCCAGGCAAGATGAAGGTTATCCAAGACAGGTTCAGAGATCATGTTATTCAATTATTTATGAATCATGATATGAAAGTGACGCATTTCTGGGAAGATTCAGATGAAGCGAATAACCGTCTTTATTATGTTGTTGAGCATGCCAATATGGAAATGCGTAACCTTAACTACGATCGTTTCCGCAACGATCCTGAATGGATAGAAGTTAAACGAATCTCAGAACTTGATGGACCCTTAGTTAAAAAGCAAGAAAGTATATTTATGAAAAACGTATCATTTTTCGATAACAAATGAAAATGATGCAGGAACCTGTATGTAAATTAAAAAAGATTTCTAAAAACAATGATGAAATGGAGCAAATAAAATGAAAACTTTAGTAATCGTTACTCACCCGAACATCGACGCATCCAATTGGAATAAAGCATGGGTGGAGGAATTGCAAAAGCATGACGATATCACGATTCATGAATTATATAAATCGTATCCAGACGAGAATATCGATGTTGCTAGAGAGCAGCAATTGATTGAAACGCATGACCGGATTATTTTTCAATATCCGCTTTATTGGTACAGCACACCGCCATTACTCAAAAAGTGGTTTGATTCCGTCTTGCTATACGGCTGGGCCTATGGACCGGATGGCACTAAAACAGCAGGTAAAGAAATCGGTGTTGCGATCTCGACCTATGGTACGGAAGAGTCGTATCAAGCAACCGGGTTCAATCGCTTTACCCTCCGAGAAATATTGCGACCTATAGAAGCACTTGCTCATTTTATTAGTGCCTCTTATCTGCCTCACTTTTCACTAAACGACACTTCTATCGTTACGGATGAACGATTAGCACAGAGCAGCATCGATTATATTAATCATATTAAAACGGTAAAGCCAATTGTGGTTGAATCATGAAAAAATTGATGATTGATGTTTATATGGATACGATGTGTCCCTGGTGTCGTATGGGAACTACCAGTCTGCAAACCGCTTTGAAACAATTACCAGAAGGCACTAAGGCAACCGTTCGTTCGCATGCTTTTCAGATTAATCCTGGTATTCGTCTTGAAGGAGAAGATTATCGGCAGGTTATGATTGGCAGATTAGGAGGGGTTCCTCAATTCGAAGCAAGAATGAGGCAGTATAACGAAGCCGGTGCTCAATTCGGTCTTAACTTTAATATGGATATTGTGAAATATACACCGAATACTACCTTATCCCATCAGTTAATAGCTATTACGCCAGAGAACTTGCAAGAGCAATTGATTGAGAAGATATATACGGCTTATTTTGAAAATGGCATCGATATTGGTAATGTGGATGAACTTGTGGAAATAGCAAGAGCAAACGGAATCACTGATGATGCTGCTGAACTCAAAATGCGGCTTATTAAAGGCGACGGTATTGAAAAAGTTGAATTAGGACAACGTAATGCGCAAAAGCTGGGGATCAGAGGGGTTCCTTACTTTGTAATTAATGAGGAGATCAGCTTATCTGGACTACAATCTCCTAATGAATTTATTAAATTGTTTGAAAATAATTAAGGCACGAGTTAAAAACGGTTTAGGGCAATAATAAGATTCATTACGCTTAATTTATTCTTCATAATTAGAAATTCATAAGGAGAAATAACACATGGATATTCAAGGAAAAGTATTTGTGATAACTGGCGGAAGCAGCGGTCTTGGGAAAGCCATGGCGATTGAGATGGTGAATCTAGGAGCGAATGTAGTCATCAATGGACGCGGCGAACAAGTGTTGGCTGAAGCTGCAAAAGAAATCGATCCTACAGGAAAACAAGTGCGGTATGTTGCCGGAAATGTTTCAGATCCTAAGACCGCGCAGCGCTTAATCGACGAAAGTTTGGCTCACTATGGACGCATCGATACGCTAGTTAATAATGCAGGAATTTTCATGTCCAAGCCATTTACGGAGTATTCAGAAGAGGACTTTGAAACATATTTATCCACGAATGTCGTCGGCTTCTTCCATGTTACTCAACGTGCGGTAGCTGAGATGCTTAAACAAGGAACGGGACACATTATTACCATCACGACGAGTCTGGTTGACCAACCGTCGGTTGCCGTTCCTTCCGTACTCGCCTCATTGACGAAGGGCGGTCTGAAATCGGCGACGAAATCATTAGCAATTGAGTATGCTTCCAAAGGAATTCGGGTGAATGCAGTCTCACCTGGGGTAATTAAAACACCAATGCACCCTGTTGAATCGCACGATGCTCTAGCTAAATTGCATCCTATGGGACGTATGGGCGAGTCACATGATATCGTCGAAGCAGTCTTATATCTGGATTCAGCCAACTTCGTAACTGGTGAGATCCTTTATGTTGATGGCGGACAGAATGCTGGTCACTAAGCAAATGCAACAGTAGATACAAAACAAATCTAATTTGAATAGGGAGAATATCCATGCCGATCGTTACGATTCAAGTGACCCGTGAGGGCACCGCACCAGATCGTGAGTCTGTCACAGCGGAAGAAAAGGCGGCGCTTATTAAAGGGGCCAGCGAGCTTTTGCTAAACGTTCTGAAAAAGCCTTTAGAATCTACCTTCGTAGTTATCGAAGAGGTTGACACCGAGAATTGGGGTTGGGGCGGACTGCCTGTGTTGGAGTATCGACATCAGCTTGCTGATAAGAGGAAGTAATCGCTAGATGGTTGATAATGAGGGCGTGATTAAGCGTCTATGCCGAAATAACAAATTGACGAAAAGTTACCCCTAATAGACAGACATAGGATAAACCCAATATAAGAACTGCGGATTTACCAAGTGGTTCCCGACCGCATGCAAGCGATACTGGATCGGTTTCGGAATGATACGATAAGAACTTTTGCTAAGCATGACATGAAGGTAACTAATTTTTGGGTAGTTGTGGACGAATCAAGTAAATGTCCACGGGCTATTCGCCTCACAAACACTTGGATATTATATGAGCTGCGAGTTTATGATGTAAATCTAGATAAGATGAAGGTTATCCAAGAAAGGTTAAGAGATCATGTTGTTCAATTATTTATGAATTATGGTATGAAAGTGACGCAATTCTGGGAAGATTTAAATGAAGCAAATAACCGTCTTTATTATGTTGTTGAGCATGCCAATATGGAAATGCGTAACCTTAACTACGATCGTTTCCGCAACGATCCTGAATGGATTGAAGTAAAACGAATCTCAGAACTTGATGGACCCTTAGTTAACAAGCAAGAAAGATTTTCAATAAACAAATGAAAATCATGCAGGAAACCTGTCCGTAAATTAAAAAAGATCCTAAAAACAATGATGAAATGGAGCAAATAAAATGAAAACTTTAGTAATCGTTACTCACCCGAACATCGACGCATCCAATTGGAATAAAGCATGGGTGGAGGAATTGCAAAAGCATGGCGATATCACGATTCATGAATTATATAAATCGTACCCAGACGAGAATATCGATGTTGTTAGAGAGCAGCAATTGATTGAAGCGATGACCGGATTATTTTTCAATATCCGCTTTATTGGTACAGCACACCGCCATTACTCAAAAAGTGGTTTGATTCCGTCTTGCTATACGGCTGGGCCTATGGTCCGGATGGCACTAAAACAGCAGGTAAAGAAATCGGTGTTGCGATCTCGACCTATGGTACGGAAGAGTCGTATCAAGCAACCGGGTTCAATCGCTTTACCCTCCGAGAAATATTGCGACCTATAGAAGCACTTGCTCATTTTATTAGTGCCTCTTATCTGCCTCACTTTTCACTAAACGACACTTCTATCGTTACGGATGAACGATTAGCACAGAGCAGCATCGATTATATTAATCATATTAAAACGGTAAAGCCAATTGTGGTTGAATCATGAAAAAATTGATGATTGATGTTTATATGGATACGATGTGTCCCTGGTGTCGTATGGGAACTACCAGTCTGCGAACCGCTTTGAAACAATTGCCAGAAGGCACTAAGGCAATCGTTCGTTGGCATGCTTACAGATTAATCCTGGCATTCGTCCTGAAGGAGAAGATTATCGCCAGGTTATGATGGGCAGATTAGGCGGGGTTCCTCAATTCGAAGCAAGAATGAGGCAGTATAATGAAACCGGTGCTCAATTCGGTCTTAGATTTAATATGGATATTGTGAAATATACACCGAATACTACCTTATCCCATCAGTTAATAGCTATTACGCCAGAGAACTTGCAAGAGCAATTGATTGAGAAGATATATACGGCTTATTTTGAAAATGGCATCGATATCGGTAATGTGGATGAACTTGTGGAAATAGCAAGAGCAAACGGGATCACTGATGATGCTGCTGAACTTAAAATGCGGCTTATTAAAGGCGATGGGATTGAAAAGGTTGAACTAGGACAGCGCAACGCGGAAAAGCTGGGAATCAGAGGGGTGCCTTACTTTGTCATCAACGAGAAGGTCAGCCTATCTGGTCTACAATCTCCTAGTGATTTTATAAGAGTGTTTGAGAATAGTTAAGCTGCTGCAATGGCTCGCCATCGACTTTCCCATTGTTCTAGAATATAGACTTCCTGGGTTTAGGTATCTGAATTTGAGATACTCAATATCATTATTCTGTATTATGCAGGATAACAGAATCATTGTATGATGAACGAGCAGATCAGAAGGTCTGATATTTTTTCAAATACAAACTACCTTCTAATAGGTAGATAAAGGAGAATAGAGAAATGAGTGTTCAAGGTAAAGTAGCAGTAATTACAGGTGGAAGCAGCGGTATTGGAAAAGCAGCAGCAATTGAACTAGTGAAACGAGGAGCCAATGTAGTCATCAATGGCCGCCGCGAAGAAGCATTGGTTGAGGCTGCAAATGAAATCGATCCGACAGGCGCGCATGTGGCATATGTTGCCGGCGACATTTCAGATCCCCAAATAGCTGAACGCTTAATCGGCGAAGCAATTTCGCGCTTTGGACGTATCGACACACTGGTGAACAATGCCGGTATTTTTATAGCGAAACCATTCACGGACTTCACTGAAGCGGATTTTGATTCGGTATTGTCCATCAATGTGGCAGGATTCTTCCAAGTTACTCAGCGTGCGGTGACCGAGATGCTGAAGGCGGGCTCCGGCCACATCGTCAACATCACGGCAAGCGGAACCACAGAGCAGCCCCTTAAAGCCGTGCCATCCGTACTTGCCGCACTGACCAAAGGAGGCTTGAACGCGGCAACGAAATCGCTGGCGATTGAGTATGCGGACAAGGGCATTCGCGTGAACGCAGTCGCGCCAGGGATCACCAAAACGCCGATGCATTCAGTAGAGACACACGACTTTTTGGCGAAATTGCACCCAATGGGCCGAATGGGCGAGGCTCAGGATATTGTTGACGCTATTGTGTATCTGGAATCCGCACAATTCGTGACCGGAGAGATTCTTCATGTCGATGGCGGTCAAAATGCCGGACAGTGGTAAGCTGTAAAATAATCTTTTGAATGCGGACAAATACTGAATTAAAACAAGAAGGATGGCGTTTATGCTGTATGAACTGCGGATTTACCAAGTGGTTCCCGGCCGCATGCAAGCGATACTGAATCGGTTTCGGGATGATACGATAAGAATTTTTGCTAAACATGATATAAAGGTAACGAATTTTTGGGTAGATGTGGACGAATCAAAGGATCGGTTGTATTACGTACTTGAGCATCTGGACGCGGCATCCCGTGAACGGAACTTCCAAGCCTTTCTGGAAGATTCAGAATGGCTGGAGCTTAAGGATAGAACCGAACAAAACGGTCCCTTACATGAGAAAATCGATATTGTCTATATGAAAAACGCGCCGTTTTTCCAAATGGATTAAAAGCGCGAAAACACTATCCTATAATGATGAGGGATGGAAGATAAATTTTTTGAGGGGAGGAAGATGAACATTAAACTTGACACAGAACTTTGTCGCATTTTTAATATTCGTTACCCAATCTTCTTGGCTGGCATGGCAGGTGGACCTGGAACGGTCAGCTTGACTGCGGCCGTATCCAATGCGGGTGGGCTTGGCACGCTAGGAGCCGCTTATATGGAGCCCGAAGCGATCCGTAGTGCGATTCGTGACATTCGTAAGTTAACGAATGCTCCCTTTGGAGTGAATTTATTTTCTATTCGGGCTACCGACGACAATACGAGAACTGGCGAAGTTCAACGGGAACTGAATGATATCCGAAATAAATTCGGGCTACCGCAGGTCGCGGGAGAAGGCGTGCGGACGCCAGATCATTTCGAGCAACAATTCACCGTTGTGTTGGAGGAAAAAGTCCCGGTTATCAGCACGGCGTTTGACGTTCTTCCTGCACATATGATTGAGCAAGCCAAAGCGGGCGGCATTCGAATTGTCACAATGGTGACGACGGTCAATGAAGCGCTCCTTGCTGAACAGGCGGGATGCGACGCGATTGTGGCTCAGGGCAGCGAGGCCGGGGGGCATCGTGGAACATTTGACATTTCCAATCGACCCATGGGTGCTAATATTGGCACAATGGCCTTAGTGCCGCAAATTGTTGACCGTGTTCATATTCCGGTAATTGCGGCAGGAGGGATTATGGATGGCCGCGGGCTTGTCGCCGCCCTCGCACTTGGGGCACAGGGTGTGCAGATGGGAACGCGCTTCCTGACTTCGGTTGAATCGGGAGCGCATATCTCGTATCGGCAAAAACTGCTTGCCAGCACCGAGGAGAGCACGGTGATCACGAACGTGTTTTCCGGTCGTCCAGCCAGAGGGGTTGCTAACGAATTTATCGAAGTTTGGGAGAAGAGCAGGTTAGAGCCGCTTCCGTTCCCTACCCAAAATACCGCGACAAGGGATATTAGAACTGCTGCGGCCAAGCAAAATAATCCCGATTATATGTCTTTGTGGGCAGGACAAGGTTTGCGGATGCTTACTTCTGGCCAAAGTGCAGAGAGTATCGTGCAAGAAACTATCAATCAGGTGCAAATTATTCTCTAATAAGCGATACACATGACAAGTGTATCCGTGGATCAAAATGGAGCAATGAAGGAAGACGTGCGCGCTGCTGCCGAGCATCAAGCAAAACGCACCGTATCCGTTGCTAAATGGGTTAAAAACGGTTTAGAACAATAATAACTAAACATATCATTCCGAATGGGGGAGAATATTCATGCCGATCGTTACGATCCAAGTGACCCGTGAGGGGACTACTCCAGACCGTCAGTCTATCACAGCAGAAGAAAAGGCAGCGCTTATTAAAGGAGCCAGCGAACTTCTGCTCAATGTTCTGAACAAGCCGTTAGAATCTACCTTCGTAGTTATCGAAGAGGTTGATACCGAAAATTGGGGTTGGGGCGGACTACCTGCGTTGGAATATCGCCGGCAGCTTGCCGCTAAGATGAAGTAATTACGTTAATATCTTTATAAATGAACCCAGTGCCGTGTTGGCACTGGGTTTGATTTGTGCGCCTCACAGTCGCACAATCTAAGTGGTTCAAATCCACTCGGTAACTTTACCCTTTAAAGTGCCGTAGCCGAAGTAGAGGTCCTAATCCAGCAGGGTTAGGATTGGCAGGGTGTCTCTTGTGAGAGGGAATCCGAAGGGCCTGCAGGCAAAATCCAGCCCGGAATGCGGTGAACCAGAGGTGGCGGCGATGTTGGGTGACCCGCCAAACAAACGGGGAAACTTATGCAAATATGTATATCTTGTAGGGAAACAAACAAAGGGATATGACCTGCAAGGCTCATCGACGTGATTAGGGTCAGGATGGATGGAATAGAATGTGCAGATAACTGAGGGAAGTCTCGTAGCTTCCTTGACGCAAACGCGGACAAGGTAGGGGAGGTATAACCTTAAAGGGAAAGCCGAATCAATGGGCTGCGAGATGGCGGATCGTTCCGTAATAGCGAGTAAGTCCGAGCCGATGAAAGCTGGTAACAGTCTGGAGGGGAAAACTCGGATGAGTATGCGCGCGAGAAAGAAGACTCAGTCGCATAACCTGCTTCCGCTTCAAAAGAGGGAAGACAGAGGCAAAGGGGACGTGCTTCGTCAAAATCTGTGAGTTTGCGTGAGTGGAGATCGTAAGCGCCTTAAACCAACGAGAGTAGCTCCAAGTGGGTGCGTCCCGCCAATGGCGAAGAACGCCAACGGATAAGGACTACTGGCGACCTGAGTACACGGCGGACCAACAGAGTGATTGACAATGAGTCTAAGACGCATTTGTTACGCCCGTGGAACAAGCAAGGAATCGATCATCTGTAGCGGAAACAAGACCAGTTTGGTGAGTAGCGGTAAAGGTGGTGAAACACCAATGAAACCGAAACGACGATATTACTCCCTGATCGATAAAGTGTACCAAATAGAAAATCTGTACGAAGCATGGCTATCCGTGAGGAAGAATCAAGGAAGCGGCGGAATCGATGGCGTAAGCATTGCCATGTTCGAGAAGAATGTGAGTATGAACCTGAGGGAGCTCCAAAGGTTATTGCAACAAGGGCGGTACAAGCCTGACCCTGTGCGACGTCATTACATTGAGAAGGAGAATGGGAAATTAAGACCGTTAGGTATTCCTACAATCCGAGATCGCGTATGTCAGCAAGCGGTACGCCAGATCATCGAGCCGATTTTCGAGAAAGACTTCTACTATTATAGCTTTGGCTTTCGAGCAGGATACTCGGCGCACCAAGCAGTGAATACGATTCGACGCGCGAAACGCGGCGGATACGAATATGTGGTTGACCTGGACATTATGTCTTTCTTCGATGAAATTCCACACGAATTACTGATGGAGAAAGTACATGAGAGAATCGCCGACGGAAAAGTACTGACGCTCATTCGCGGATGGCTAACGGCGGGATTCATGGAAGATGATCAGTTCCATGAAACGGAAATCGGGTCTCCACAGGGCGGAAATTTGTCGCCATTGCTTGCGAATTTGTACTTGAACCATTTCGACTGGGGGATGAAGGAGAGAGGTTTTGCAGTGGTAAGGTATGCGGATGATGCAGTCATTCTATGTAAAACAAAGGAACAGGCTGAAGAGGCATACCTAGCGGCAAAGACCATTCTGGAAAACGAATTACAACTACGAATGCACCCTGAGAAAACGAAGGTTGTACATTTCGATGATGGATTTCGCTTTCTTGGATTCGACTTCTGGAAGGGATATCTCATTGTACCTGACACGAAAGTGAAGAAATACAAAGATAAAGTCCGTAAGATCACCCGCAGGCAACAAGGGATTAACCTTGATGGAATGCTCAAGAAACTAAATGAAATTGTGCGAGGGTTTGGTAATTACTTCGGCATAGGGAATGTAAAGAAGAAGTTTCAACGGTTAGACGAATGGACGCGCATGAGGGTGCGAGCCTTTATGTGTAAAAAGAAATCTACGGTTTCTAATTCGCTGATACCCAACAAAGTGTTGGAATCGGCAGGAATGGTATTTCTAACAAACTTACTCACCACACGTTTCTAATTCAGTTGTGAAATATGCAGCCCGGTGACGGGTGAAGATGACTCACTCCTGAAGATGGGGAACTGACGAAGGAAAGCCGTGTGCGGGAAATCCGCATGCACGGTTTGATGGGGAGTCCGGGGGAGTAATCCCCCGTCTTACCCTACTTATAAGGGGCGTCTTTATTCATCGTATATGTCTTACTCTATTTGGAATAATAGCAGTGACTGTGTCAACCAGGAGGAGTTTTCATGAGATGGTTTATAAGAGGTAAAGATACATTCAATAATTATGAAAATCTTCCTAAAATGAAAAGCAATAACCTAGAGGAAGACAATAATAATGAGTTTACATCGGATATCGAGCAAAACGAAAAGATTTTAAGAGAAACATTCCAGGATTGTTCTGACTTGGAATACCGAAGGATAGAAGGTAATCATAACCTTCAAGGGCTCATTGTTTACATAGATAACTTGATTGATACAAAAATGCTCGATGAGCATGTAATTAAACCAATGCTCACGAGCATAACAAATGATAAATTTCCGAAGGAAGCAGGAGATCTTAAAAGTGAGATGATCTCCGTTGGAACCACGAATAGCTCTACAAAAGTATCGGAAACCATTCGTAACCTATTAGAGGGTTATGCCGCCATTCTAATTACAGGTAGCAGCAATGTGATAACGGTCTCAATTCCCGGTTCATCCAAAAGAAGTATTGAAGAAGCGTCATCCGAGCCTGTTATACGCGGCCCAAGGGACGGTTTCATTGAACATATTTCAACAAACATAAGTTTGATACGTTCAAGACTCAAAACTTCAAAATTAAAGATAGAGTATATTACTTTAGGAGAGGTTTCCCAGACTCGAATAGCCATTACATACCTAAAGGGTATTGTGCAGGAAACATTAGTTGACGAAGTTAGAACGAGATTGAATTCCATACAATTGGACGGTGTACTCGATTCAGCGTATATCGAAGAATTTATTGAGGATCAACCGTATTCACCATTTCCCCAAGTTCACAGCACAGAACGTCCAGATGTGGTGGCTGCTGAATTGCTTGAAGGAAAAGTAGCCATTCTTGTGGATACTACCCCATTTGTCCTTATTGTTCCGATGACGTTCTGGACAGGACTTCAGGCAAGTGAAGATTACTATAGTCGTTGGCCAGTCGCTACTTTTGTTCGATGGATTCGATTCCTCTTTATCAATTTAGCGATATTTGCACCTCCGCTGTATGTAGCTATTACGACCTTCCATCAGGAAATGATACCCACTAATCTTGTGCTGAGTATTCTTGCATCAAGGGAAGCCGTTCCCTTTCCTGCGATGATTGAAGCTTTACTTATGGAAGTCATATTTGAAGCCCTGCGGGAAGCCGGAAACCGTCTGCCTAAACAGATAGGCCCAACCATAAGTATCGTTGGAGGTTTAGTCATTGGCCAGTCATCGGTTCAAGCGGGATTAATATCTGCTCCAGTAGTCATTATCGTGTCCATCACTGGCATTTCGGCGTTTACGATTCCTCGATATAGTTTTGGAAATGGGATCCGATTACTTCGTTTTCCAATGTTATTCTTAGCGGGGACACTGGGCCTCTATGGCATTGTTCTAGGATTGATAGGCATCATATTACACGTGACTTCCCTTCGTTCCTTCGGGGTTCTTTATTTTTCTCCAGTCTCTCCGCTTAAGTTGACCGGCTTGAAGGATGTTTTGATAAGGATACCGATTTGGGCGAAATTTCGATCGGGGGTTAAGAGATGAGAAGACTAAAATATATGATTCTTCTCGTATTTGTCTTTATTAGCGGGTGTTGGGATCGTATGGAAATGAATGATCTTGCATTTGTCACAGGTACTGCAATGGACCTGTCGGACGACGGCAACATGCTGCTATGTTCCCTTCAAATCGCAACTCCATCCACTGAAGGAGGAATGGGTGGTGGAGGGAGCGGCAGCAAAGATAAATTTTTCGTTATATCCGCAGAAGGAAAAAATGGAAATGAAATTCATCAAAAACTTCAGAAGAAAAGCTCACGTATATTGTTCTACTCTCATCGCAGCGTTGTGTTTATTAGTGAACGTTTAGCTAAGCATGGAATTCAAGGTGTACTGGATATCTTTACTCATGACCCAAGAAATCGCTTAAAGACCTATATCATGGTTGTTAAAGGGGAAGAAGGGAAGAATATTTTGCAAATGAATTATCCTTTAAAGCAAGCGCCCATCGAAGCGGTGAGGGAAATGGAAAATTCGGGAGATGATTTAGCAGTAACATTGAAGGATTTTTTTATTTCGTCTGAAAGTGAGGGTGTTCATCCCGTCGTAGGGGTAATTGAATCCGATATCCACTCCAAAGATCCACATAAGCAACTATTTAGGTTAGCGGGCGCCGGCGTTTTTAAAGATTTAAAACTATCCGGTTTATTAGATATAAATGAAACATTGGGGCTGATGTGGGTGACGGACAAGCTGAAGTTCGGTCGAATCACGGCAAATTTACCTGAAGGTAATGGGGAAGTTGGGATGTTGATAACCCATGCTGACCGCAAAATCATTACGCAGACTCCACTTGATTCAGTAAAATTTAAGATCCAACTGGAAGGTCAAGGAAGTTTGGTCGAGAATAATTCCGGTCTGGATATCAACGAACCAAAGAATTTGAAGCTAATAACAAAAGCGTTGGAAGATGCAGTCAAGAAACAAGTCCAAGATGTTATATTTAAAATCCAAAAGAAATATAAAGTGGATAGCGTGGGCTTTGGTCAAGAAATTTATAAGCATAACCCTGAGAAGTGGGCAATTTTGAAAAATCAATGGGATACTCGGTTCCCAGAGGCAGATATATCGGTTGAAGTTAACCTGACAATAAAAGGAGAGGGAATGGTACATTCTTCCTTCGAATCGAAAGAAAAGGAGTCCGAATAATGATCCTGCAAATATCAACTTTTGTTATTTTAACGTTGGGTTGGTCTTGCTATAGAGTTCAGATGTTTCTAAATAAAAAACAGCTTAAAGTAGCTGTTGTATATAGTTGTTTGATGGGATTATGTATGATTCTAGGCTCTTTATTATTTGCCCATGTTCATATTAGCATAACAGCTCCTGTTAGATTCATTTTTGAGCCCATCGGAAAAATCATTTTAAAACAATGAAATCTAAACCTCTGACTTCCTCCAGCGCCTCTTTATTGTATCAATCATTAGAAGTGTAAGGGGTAAAATTAATTGTGTAAAAAATGCGTAACTTGGAAAAGAATATCTAAAATAAGTATTCAAATCAGTGGAATAAAATTTAAAAACCGAAACAGATCCTATCGCTGCCAAAATCGTTATAGGGAATACAAAGTTCCTGTAATTTCTAATGTTAAAAAGATGACATATACTTAGACATATAATAAAGCAGACGAGAGAATCTTTTACAAAGCAACCCATAACCCATATAGCCACCCCTATAGCTTCCAAGCGTTCAAAGCTTCCTGTTATACCTATATACCGAACTACTTCTAACACTGGAAATGTCAATTTACCGGCTAACGGCCCAAAGATCATAATCAGAGGTATAACAGTAATGCAGAGAAGACTAGCGATAAGCAACAATGCGATGAACGAAACTTTGGTTGCTTTCTTCGGTTGATTCAAATAAGGAAGAAGCCACCCCAAAATAAAAAATTGACTTAAGTAAGCGGTTGGGAAAACGGACGCCTGAAGGACTGGAACCATTCCTTGACTCATCACGGGAAGGATCCGCTCCGAATCAGATTCTGCGAGCATGAGTATCAAGAGTGGAATCAACAAAACAAAGATGAGTAAGGAAATGTACTCATTAGATCTTGCGATAGATTCGATACCCATATAGGCTGCTATACCGCATAAGAGTGCCAACGTTAGACTGACAACGATAGCAGGAGTTCTCATAAGCAGAACGGTATTTATAAACTGTATGTGTTGATTAAGAACGATGAAATCAAAATTAATCCAGTAATAAATAAAATAACATCCTAAGCATTTTGCAGGCCATTTCCCTATAATTTGAGAGCTGTACTGTATAATCGTAAGACCCGGATAGCGATTCGACAAAATGATCATCACCCAAATCGTTAATGACCCGATCAAGACAGCAGGAAAAATCGTTATCCATGCATCTTGCTTGGAGATATCCGACTCCAAACCTGGTATCATAAGAATGACGATGGGAGCTATAAAGGAAAAAATTAACAAGCATAATTGACTTCCCGATATTTTTTCAGTGGACTTCATTCACGTTCTCCTTCAGAGCAGATTCTCTCCAAGTATTCCCTTCTTAACATCTTGTATACGGTTGGCAAGTAATCCGAGAATGGTTAAAGTACCCTCTCGTGGTTAAGAAATATAAGAGCAGACCCAGTGCCAACACGGCACTGGGTCTGCTCTTATTCCAGTACTTTAGCTAAAATGGGCTCGCATCTCCGATAAGAAGGCTGACAATGCGGGCGTGATTAAAGCGTCTTTGCGCCTGATGAACACGGTTGTGACGATGGCATGCTTGCCGGGGATCGCATGGCAGCGGATTCGGCCTTGCTTTTCCGACTCGGTTATGATGGAACGCGGCAGAAGAGCAATGCCGAGGCCGGCGCCTACACAGCCTATAATCGTTTCAATCGACCCGAATTCCATCAGCTTAACGGGCAATATGCCTTCATCATGGAGCAGCTGATTTAATTTTGCCCGGTAGGAACAGCCGCTGTGGAATACGAGAAGTGTAGACAGCTGCACATCATGGATGGAATTAACTGGCGGATGGGAGACCGAGGTGACAAGTACCAGCTCCTCATCAATGACATTTTCCTGAACCAAATCGGGATGCTCCACGGGACCGGCCACGAATGCTCCGTTCTGCTCATAATGAAGAACCGCATGAATGTGGTTCTCGGAAGTACCGGTAATTAAAGAGAAGTCGACCGCCGGATATTCGGTATGATACTTGGTAAGCAGCGTAGGCAGCCGAACGGCGGCGGTTGTTTCCAGAGACCCGATATAAAGCGGCCCTGCGGGAACGGAGGAGTCTCCGACGGCCAATCTGGCTTCCTGAATGACATGCAATATTTTCTCCGCATAGGAAACAAGGATTTGACCGGAAGGGGTAAGCGTAATACCCCGATTGTGGCGGTAAAAAAGCTGAGTCTGCAAATCGGTCTCCAGCTGTTGAATCTTATGGGTGACGTTGGATTGGGCAAAGTTTAATTTATGAGCCGCTTTAGAAATGCTACCTTCGTGCGCCGTGGTAAAAAACACTTTGAGCAACTGAATATCCATATAGACCTCCTGTATATTTAGGTTTAGATATCTGAATTTAAGATATTCAATATCACTATTCTGTATTATACATGATAACAGGAATCATTGTATGATGAATGAATAGACGAAGGTAAAGACAGGAGGGAAAGCATGGAGAGAAGGACGTTGATCGTTTTGCTCGGAGGCATAGCAGCATTGATGGTGGCTATGGGAATCGGAAGGTTCGCCTTTACTCCTATCCTCCCGATGATGATGGATCACCATCTGTTCTCCGCCGCGGGTACGGGCTATCTGGCTTCAAGCAATTACTTGGGGTATTTGATCGGCGCGTTTGTCCTGACGCTGGTCCAGGTTAAAGGCCGATCCACGCTGCTGTTCGCCGGGTTAATCGTCAGTATTGCGACCACATGGGGAATGGGTGTGTTCCACAGCCTAGAGGCCTGGCTCGTACTCCGGTCTTTGTCGGGCCTTGCCAGCGCAATCGTGTTTGTCATCGCATCCAGCATCGTACTGGATCGTTTATCGGCGCTCCAAGCCGGAATATTCTACGGAGGCGTGGGAGCGGGCATTCTGCTGACCGGACTTTCAGTTCCGCTGCTTGCCCGAAACAGCGATTGGACCGAAGTATGGAAGGGACTGGGACTGATCAGTCTGATCTTAGGTCTGGCAGCCTGGTATTCGTTGCGGGACAGGCATACCGGTACGCAGACGTTAAGCTCTCCTCATGACCACGACCATCACCCTTCGGCCGTTCGGCGGGTCTTGATATGTTTGATGATTGCCTATGGCTTGGAAGGCTTGGGCTACATTGTTACCGGGACCTATCTTGTAGCTTTCGCCAAGTCGGTTTCAAACATCCCCAATATTGCGTCACTTAGTTGGATACTGGTTGGTATTGCCGCGACGCCTTCGTGCGTCGGTTGGTCGATGCTTGCCTCTCGATGGGGAAAAAAGTGGACATTGACCGTTGCCATGCTGCTGCAATCCATAGGCATTGCGATTCCAGTTCTTATTCCTTCTTCAACTGCCGTATTAGCAGGCGCCCTTATGTTCGGCGTAACCTTTATGGGAATAACGACGCTGTCCGTCGCTTTTGCCAAGGATTTATACCCGCAAAACAACCGAAAGATTATAGGTTTGCTAACCACCTTCTTTGGCTTGGGGCAAATAATCGGACCGCTCATTGCAGGTCTTCTGATATTGGGAAATAGCAGCTACCGTACCGCTTTAATCGGAGCGGCTTTCATCGTCTTCTTGGGGGCGCTTAGCTTGCCGCTGGGTATAGGCCGAACCGACCGGAAGCAGCTCAAACTAGCTAAATGATAATACAAGTCGCTTTACCCCATCTAAAGGAGGGGGCTTCGGTAATCTTGACTGGCTCAACGCTTTCAACAAATGGTGGGCTGGAAAGATATTCCTAAATAAACCCATGCTATTTGGCTAAATATAGTTTACAGCCATCCATTCCTGATTTCGCTCGGCTTTTTGTTTCTCCAGGCTCCCGTGCCATCTCCGATCCCATCCAGCCATTATTCTCCTGATAAACTGCAAACTTTAATTGCTCAAGTCAAAAAGGCTTGTCCGTTTTTGCTTCCTCATGTTAACACCCAATAAACTCCACACAAAGCTTACAAATTCCGATTAAAGATTACAAACTATGAATGCAAGCTGAGCTGATTTCACGCATTCACTCTTGATTCCACTTGGCTTATGGGGATAGGAAATTGGAATAAGGTATATTCCTAAAGCCTTGAGAATCCTGTATTTTCCCTGTATTATCAGTCGTTCCTCGATTGTTCTCTTTGTTTCCTTCAAACTTAATCCCTGTCCCTTCCTTTTTCTCTACCGTTTGGTGCAAATGACCTCTAGTAGCCAACGATACAGCACATACCCAGTAGGTCCAGCTTCATAGCAAACTTCAAGCGTTACCTCTTCCGTTCTACGAGTTGTTGAATCAATTTGCGAACAGCTTCTTTCGTATGGACGATAGTACCCCAGTACCGCGATTCACTCCTACCCTCATCAGCGATAGCAATTTTTGATTTTGATACGTCTAAACCACTCTAATTCTTTATTTTCCCAAGACACCCATCACCTTGCAGGAAGCCAGAAGCTGGCTTTCCGCCCGACATTACCCCCTGAAATCGACAGAATTCGACGAATCGTTATAAAAGCTATGCATAAGGAGTGAATCACGATGGCGAATAATTACAAACGCTTCATTCAAAATCAATTCGAAAAAGCGAAGTCTACCGCTTCCGAATTCATTTCTTCAAGAAGTGAAGAACAAGAAGAAGGCACTATAGAACTCGATCCGCAATATTATGTTGAGCTGAAAGCAATCGCCGATATGCAGCATACGACCGTACAAGCGATCGTCAATGGAATCATTGTCCAATACCTGGAAAGCGCCCCATACGAATTAACCCCCATCTCAGTGGATCAAAAGGAAAATAACCCGCTTCTGTATTTGGATGGTATTTGCAGACTAGAGGATTAAGGAGTGCTGACATATGGATAATCACTTGAACATTCAAGATGCAATTTTTCTGGATGAAACAGCTTTAGCCGCTTTAATGAACCCTGAAGACCCCCGCTATGCGAAAGCCCGTTCCCTGTTTCTGGATTTGCATGACCTTGAACGTAATTACATGACGACCAACTCCATTATATTTGATCTTCACGAATGGCTTCGCAATGAATACAGCTATGAGCAGGCGGAATATTTTCTGAATGCAATTGATAAAGCAGTGAGTAAAGGCAAGCTGGCGGTCATCTCTAGCGGCCCCGAAATTGAGGGGGAATCGCGCAGACTGCTTATGGACAGGCCCGAGCTCCGTTTCTCGCTCAGCGAAGCATTCACTGCTGTGACCATGTCCTATTATCAGGTAAAACGCATCTTTACTTTCAATCGCAATTTCATGATGCTTGCCAATTTGGATAAGGATATTCGAATCATTCCATCCAATTAAAATCCTTTAAACAAATACAACCTGCCCTCTTGAGAGGCCGGCTGTATTTGTTACGTTGCAATGCCGTAAATTGCTTTTTCCGTCGCTTCTTATTACACCCTCATACTGAAATCGTGCGAGTTACAACCGCTTTTGGTTTCCCTTCACTGATTAAATGTCATATTATATACCATTTAATATCTTTATATTAATAAAAAACAAGAATAACATTATTTCGTGTCACTATAATTGACACGAAGTCCAACTGGAAGTATAATTCAATTAACCGCACGACAAAGTGCAACTAATACTTAAGGCAATGGCGCCTATCCTACACGGATAGGCGTTTTCTGTCTTTTTGAAAGGGTGAATACGATGATGAAACGTTTGGAGAGCCTTGTTTTGTTTATCCAATGCCTGCCTGTCGCCTTGAGATGGTATTAAGATTTTCATGTTAGGTTTTGGTGCGTTCTGCTCCTTTGCATAAATATGACAAAAGCCCTATGTCGATATCAGAAGAACTATTGGATAATCTAGGGGAACTTGTTGTATTTATTTCATAACGGAGGACTGAACATACCCATGGTTAAAACAACGTTTAGAAAACATCTTTACATAATCATGTCTCTAGCTATTGCTATAGGGTGTCTGTTCGGGAATTCCTACATTCCTAGAGCATTCGCAGAGGAAACGATTTTCCCAACAAGATACTCAGGGGAATCCACAATCTCAGGACAAAATATGGTTTGGCTGGACAATAACCAAATCACGGTACAGCACATTGTTACCGGTGAAAAGCAGCAAATCACAACCACACCAAAGCATAAGAGAAGCGCTTTCATCAGTGGTACACTTGTAGTGTGGCTGGAAAAAGCCGATTCCCAATTCGATTTCAATGTTTATGCCTATGATCTAAGTACAGGAGCTGAGAAAAAGCTTACGGACACACCTGGACCACTCTCAGCGCCAAGCACTGATGGCGAGTTTATCGTTTGGGAAACGGGAGGCAGTCTATTCGCCTATGAATGGGCCACGGGTACCGTATCGACTATTGGGTCAGGTAGAGAACCAATTATTGACAACGGCAATGTGCTTTTTAAATCTGGGGGGAAATTAAATCTATATGATCTTAAGTCGGGCGTTATAAAGCTTGAGATCGCTCCTCCGGGTGGCTACACTTTCAATAGTTTTGTTGAGTTTAAAGGAAATACAGCTCTATATTATGTATCAAAAAATGATAAAGGAAGACAATTAGCGTTATTGCAGCTAGGTGGGACTTCACCCAAAATTCAGTACTTAACACCGTTTAACAACAGTACGCGCTTTTATGCCCAATTAGCGGTAGGCGATAATTATGTAGCTTGGGTGAATGAAGACAAGAATGGCATTCATCAACTTATGGGAGCTCGAATAGATGACGGCACGACCATGCAATTGACACAGTCCGAGGAACAATTGATACCCGCGTTGCCAATCGCATTTATTGGCGACACGCTCATTTGGCTTGATGGGGTAACAATGAAGGCGATGCCGCTACAGATTGAAAAATCTGTGGACGGACCAACGAACTTCAAACCAGATCCCCCTCCTTCACCTGCGCCAGTTGCTATAATTAGACCTGAATTCCCAGAACTGGATAAATCATTGGCACCTTTAGCCCCTCTGCGTAAGTCGGATGCTAAGCGTGTTAAGGTCTATGCAGATGGACAAAATGTAACTTTTGAAGAGCAGCCTTTTATCGAGAATGGTTCCACCTTGGTTCAATTCCGTCCTATTTTCGAGAAGCTTGGGCTAGGAATAAAGTGGGACGCCGAAACAAGAACCGTGACCGGTTCTAAAGATGGCGTAACGATTCAGTTGCAGATCGACGAGCCTAGAGCAATCGTTAACGGAGTTGTAATCACCTTGGAGGCAGCGCCAAAAATCAAAAATGACGTTACGATGGTTCCGCTACGACTCGTTGGGGAGGCAACTGGGAGAAAAGTGATTTGGAACAATGAACTTCGCAAAGTGTACATCATTGATCCCAGCAGCGAAGGAAAGCTTTATTATTCAAACGGAACGTTAAGATACGAGGGACAACTACATGATGGAAAAATGCATGGCAAAGGTAAACTTTATCGGGAGGATGGTTCCCTGTGGTATGATGCTGAATTCGTGAATAATGAGATTGAAGAAGAAGGGAAATTCATCCAAAAAGGATTCGTTGAAGGCAATGATATGACTGATTATTATTATGTCGGAGAAATTAAGGATGGAATACCCGAAGGGCAAGGGGCCGGATATGATCCATCTGGTGAAATGATATACGAAGGCAGTTTTAAAAACGGAAAATACGATGGTATTGGTCGGTTTTATGTAAAAGGAATGCTTCTTTATGAAGGCGAATTCGCAAAAAACAAATATGATGGATCTGGCAAGTTATACTCACAAGGACGACTATTGTATGAAGGCGGGTTTAAAGAGAATAACCGTCACGGCAAAGGCAAGTTATATGATAACACAAGATTTAAAATTTTAGAGTACGAGGGAGAGTTTGTAAACGACAAATTCGAAGGTTATGGAATTCACTATTTCAAAGATTATATTGGCGAATGGAAAAATGGAGAAAAACATGGCAAGGGCCAAGACTATAGGAGATATCTCGAGTATGAAGGTGTTTTTGTAGGCGGAGTAAGGGAAGGCTACGGAAGGCTTTTTATATCGGATAGACAAATCTATGAAGGAATGTTTATAAACGGTGTGCCGGAAGGAACCGGCAAGCTAATAGATTATTATGGGAAAATTACGTATGAAGGGCAATTTAAAGACGGTAAGCCTTTGGGAAACTAACCATTTTTACGCCTATTAAAGTATTTGATCTCTTCGGGGTCAAATACTTTTTTTTATCTGAACTTCATACGTTCAATGAAATCCGTTACGAAAAATGAGGAGGTGATTATGCTAGAAGAACGAATCTTTGTTAGGCGGGGGTTTTTGCGGTTCAGCTCCATTCATCCGAGCTAGATATTCTTTATCTGCCTCAGCCTTCTTGATCGCTTCGTATAGTTTCATTCGGGCCTTCACGGTGTCGGCGGTTCGCTTGTTAACATTTCTGCCAACTATCATACACCACCGAAAAAACTCTTCCCAAACTTTGTACTTCATCTTGCACCTCCTCATGAGCCTAAATGTTCATTTTCCTATCCACCAATTTACTCAATGATCAACAAACACCCGGACAAAATATATTGATCTGAATAATTTAATTGAGTCAGTAAGAGGAGGTGGAAAAGTATGTCTAAATATTCGCATGCCGGGTCATTTAATTTCCCAACATCAGGTACAAAACCATTATTTGTAGTCCCTAAAGTGGACGGAACATTAGCAATATCTAACAACAGTAGCAAATCCTTCGTATTGCTCTTAAATAACACAGTGACTATTACTGTTATGCCTTATGGTATCGCTAGAATTGGCAGTTTGGCGGGCGGGTTCACCACAAAAGTCGCGATTAGAACTAAAGGACCATGTAGCGGATCTTACATCTTTCAACAAAGCTGAATCGAATCGATTAGGATAATGAAGATCGTCTACTTTAAATTTGCCCCTATCAGGGGCTTTTTTCTCTTTCAGTCGCTCTCCCATGTTTTCCGTATTCAATTTTGTTCCATCCAGTTTTATACAGAAAAACGGTTGTTTTGCCATGCATATTTGTCCAAACCATTCCTATGAATCAATCATAGAATATATTATTCCAAAAGAAAGGATGATAGAATTGGCAAACACAGATGTAAGGCTCCAACTTTTCTCTGGCAATAATTTTACAAATCGGCGGATTGCTCTTAGACGTGGAGGTGTAGCAGTTCGAGATCTGGGCGCATTCCGTTTTGATAACGTCCTATCCAGTTTCCGTCTAAGAAATGTTTCAACCACAGATTCTGTGACACTAGTTTTGTTTTCACGAATTAACTTCCAGGGATCCATTCGCATATTTCGTGGACGCCAAAACGTGTCGAATTTAGGTAATTTCAATAATCTAACTTCTTCCTTAATTTTAGTAGGACGCAACCTTACAAATTCCCAAATTCAACAGATCCAAAGTACCGGTATCCCTCCTCGTGATATTTTAGTTATCAGACAATAACAGATAGGTGAAAAGGGCACAGGTATGTGTCTTTTTTTACATAAGAATTTATATTTTTTAGGTTAGGGTAAGGCGACGAAGTTTACCTTATTTAGTATAGTTAGCTATGGATTTTTTACTAGGCTAAGTGAAATTGTGGATATGCATATCATTCGACAACGAAAGGAGCGAAAGCAATTCCAACAGGAAACAGTAGAGCGATTGCGGTAAAGTAAGAGATGCGTCCTTACCTCAAATGAGTTTTCCTCCAAGTTCCATTAGGCAGATGAATAACAGTGAAGTATCATTTAGCTTAGGGTGATAAAAAATGTTCATTTCTCCTATGCTAGCGTACAACGCAAAAGATAATAAACCATTTTACAGTAAAAATCATATAGCGGAATTAAAATTAGATGGTCTAAGGTGTATTATTTCCAACATGGATAAACTCTATGTTTATACGAGGCATAATAATTTGATCACAAATAAATTCCCCGAATTGTATAATTGCCCCCTGCCTGAAGGAACGATACTTGATGGTGCATTAATGATTGTTGATGATCAAGGGAAACCAGACTTTGAAGCCATGTCGGCCAGGTTTTTATCTAGGAAAAACAAAACACCTGTGATATTCTGCGCATTTGATATCTTGAGATATAAAGGAATTGACGTCACGGGTCTAACTTTACTGGGGCGTAAAGAACTGTTGGACAAGGCTTTCATTGAAACTGAGAATTATAAAAAGGTTAAAGTGTTTGAAGGAAATGCAGTTGATTATTTTGAGCAGGTTCGTGGGCGGGGACTTGAGGGCATCATCATTAAATCGAAAAAAGAGAATTCCAAATACGAAATAGAAAAACGCTCCAAACAGTGGCAAAAGGTGATCAATTGGACTTATGCGGATGTGTACATATCCGGTTACAGAAAAAATAATTTTGCCTTATTGGCCTCTATTGATGCAGCTGATGGCTCGAAGTTCCCAGTCGGGGTTATTGAGTCAGGTGTAACACCAATTCAACAGAAAGCTTTAGATAGCTTGAAGAATCGCTTAGTATTCAAGGAAGACAAGAATTTTGCTTATATGGAACCACGAATCATGGCAAAGATTAAGACGAGAAATTGGACCAAAAATGGAAAACTTCGGTCCCCAGTATTCATAGAATTCGTTACATGAGCATAAAAAAAAGACTGAAATCACCAAAGGAGGAAGTGGTGGTTACAGTCTTTTGTTTTGCTTGCACATCACCCAAGGAATTAGCGTCTAATTCCGCCGGTTAGCTGTTGTTCGGCCAGTTGAACTAATCTTCTCGTAATGTTACCACCGATTGCGCCAGTATCACGAGTAGCCATGTAGCCGTAATAACCATCTTGAGGAATCTGAATACCTAATTCTTGAGCGACTTCATATTTCATTTGGTCAAGAGCTGCTCTTGCTTGTTGCACGACTAATGTATTGCTGTTTCTTCTTCTAGACATTTGATTCACTCCTTTTTTGTGGTGTAGGAGTATTTTGTGGATTAAATGGTTTTTTATTCATCTTGTTAAAATTAATTTTGCAAAACTCAGGAAATCATCTCCTTATATTCTTGACTTCGTAGTCAACTATTTGTATGATTCACTTATGAGCAGACCAAGAGAATTTGATGTTGATAAAGTATTGAATCAGTCGATGGAAGTTTTTTGGGCAAAAGGTTACAAAGCAACCTCATTCGAAGATCTCACCAATAAGACTCATGTCAAAAAACAAAGTCTGTATGGCGTCTTTGAAGACAAACGTTCACTCTTTTTAAAAGCACTTGCCCTGTATCGAGCGCAAAATCTCGATTCACTTCGAGAAGTGGTCGATCGAGGCGGGTCGCCAACGGAAATTCTAGATGCTGTTAAATCGGCTTCACTTTGTTCGAAAAATGAAGATAGCCGCAACGGATGTCTGATGGTAAACACGGCGTTGGAATTTGGAATTAGTGATGAGGAAGTAACCAATGAAGTTGAAAAAATGTTTAGTGACGTCCAGCTTGTGCTCGAGGAAGTGATTAGTAAAGGGCAAGCATTAGGAGAGATTACGACACGCTTCACAAGCAAAGAATTAGGAGCCTTCTTGGCTAATGCCTTGCGTGGTACCCGTATTCTAGAGAAAACAGGGGTGCCTGTGGAACAAATCGAAACCATTCTAAATACTTCGTTTGGTTTAATAAAAAAATAAAACGATATGCGCTTTTCAGTATAGACGAGCGGCACATTAGATTCCATATACGGCGTTCACTCCATGGGGTGAACGCCATTTTTCTATGAGTTACCTCAAGTTTCGCATATTACCTGCAAAGATTTCTTATTGACACAACCTCTGGAAAAAGATATATTCTTCATTGTAATAAGTAATTATTACGATTTGTCAACCGCAATGCCTAATAACTTTCTTGTAGTTTGGGCTTCGACATATGAATCGAGGATCGTCATGATATAAAATCGTAATTTTTACATATAAAGTTGGAAAGGATTTGTTCTTATGCTGGTAGCCTCCATGGATGAGGTGGAATTCGGTTACAATGATGTCCCTTGTATTCAAGACGCGAGTGTAGAGATTCAGTCGGGTGAATTTGTAGCTATAACGGGCCCCAATGGTGCAGCCAAGTCGACCTTGCTGAAATTACTTCTTGGCTTGCTTGATCCTTGGAAAGGGAGTATTTTCTTGTCTTCAACCAATAAAGAGGGGAGGAAGCTAAGAGTGGGTTACGTATCTCAGCAAATCTCCGCCTTCAACAGTGGATTCCCTAGCACCATATTGGAGTTTGTCCAATCAGGCAGGTACGCAAGCCGCTCATGGTTTCGTAAACTCGACAAAGAAGATGAGGTGCAGACGGAGAAAGCACTCCGTCAGGTTGGGATGTGGGATTTGCGCAAGCGCAAGATCGGTGAGCTCTCTGGCGGTCAAAAGCAGCGAATTTGCATAGCCAGAGCGCTTGCACAGGAGCCCGATATGCTTGTTCTCGATGAACCGACGACAGGGATGGATCAGGAGAGCCGCTTTGGTTTCTATGAGTTGATGCATCATCAAGTGAAAGCTCACGGGCGAACCGTTGTTATGGTGACGCATGGCCTTACCGAGGTCGCTCCCTATCTGGATCGAATCATTGAGCTGGAGAGGAAGGAGGATGGCGGATGGAAATGCTGCACTACGACTTCATGCAGCGGGCATTTTGTGCCGGTGGGTTAATTGCCATCCTGGCTTCGATTCTGGGTGTGTATCTGCTGCTTCGCAGACAAGCTTTGATGGCTGACATGCTCTCCCATGTTTCCTTGGCTGGGGTTGCAGGAGGTGCGTATCTAAATATCAATCCAACCTTGACTGGATTCGTCGTAGCTACGTTAGGAGCTATAGCTGTTGAATATGTAAGGAGGTCCTATAAAACCTATAGTGAAATTTCGGTTGCTATCATCATGGTGGGTGGGTTATCTACAGCAGTGATCATTATGAGTCTCAATCAAAGCATTAATAAAGGCTTCTCCGCTTATTTATTCGGCTCTGTGGTTGCTGTGAACGAAACCGAGCTTCTCCTCATGTTTGTGGTAGCGATGATTGGGGGCATCTTTTTCTATATATTCCGTCGTCCGCTTTATCAGATTACATTCGATGAAGATACAGCTAAGACAAATGGGCTTCCTGTGAAATGGATCTCACTTGGCTTTAGCGTCTTAACAGGTATGATTGTATCTGCGGCTATGCCCATTGTGGGAGTTCTTCTCGTTTCGGCATTAATTGTACTGCCCGCGGCACTTGCCATTCGGATTGCACCTAGTTTTACATCCGCACTTTTTATAGCTATGAGTATTGGTTTACTTGGTGTCATTTCCGGACTTACCGCGTCATATCAGCTTAGTACACCCCCGGGAGGAACGATAGCGCTGCTTCTCTTATTTATTCTTATTGCTGGCTTGGGTTTGAAAAAGGTCGTGCTGACATTAAGCAAAAGCAAAGCAAAAAATGCAATTGACACCATGCCTCGTATGTCCAAAGAAACGACAATTTCATCATTCAACAAATATTAGGAGGAAAAAAACAATGAAAAAAATCTGGGTAACGAAATCACTTGCTTTTACCGTACTATCAGCTGCTCTCTTATCGGGCTGTGCATCTAACACCGCTTCAAGCGATGGGAAATTAAATGTCGTTACAAGCTTCTATCCCATGTATGAATTCACAAAACAGGTTGCAGGTGATCATGCCAATGTGATTGCTCTAATCCCGCCGGGGGCTGAACCCCATGACTGGGAGCCTAGTGCGAAAGATATGAAACAACTGAAGAACGCCAATGTGTTCGTTTACAACGGTATTGTAGAAGGATGGGCGGAGCAAGCACTTAAGAGCGCTGAGAATAAGAATCGTGTTGTTGTTGAAGCCAGTAAAGGAATTGAATTAATGGAAGGCTTAGCGGAAGAAGAGCATGAAGAGGATCACAAGAAAGAAGATAAAAACCATAAAGAAGAAGCGCATGGAGACAAAATCCTAGATCCGCATGTTTGGTTAACTCCGGTTCTTGCTGTGCAAGAGGTTGAGGCCATAGTGATTGGATTAACGCAAGCTGACCCTGCTCACAAAGAGGATTATCGAAAAAATGCGGATGCCTATATCGGAAAGCTTAAAGCCTTGGACGAGTCATTTAAAACAGGTCTTACAAATGTAAAGCGTAAAGAATTCGTCACGCAGCATGCTGCATTTGGTTATTTGGCCAAAGAATACGGGCTGACACAGGTTCCTATTGCCGGACTTTCCCCTGAAGAAGAGCCAGCTCCTGATAAAATGGCAGATATTATTAAATTTGCGAAAGATAATAAGGTACAAACGATTTTCTTTGAAACTTTGGTAGATCCAAAGGTTGCGAATACAATTGCGAAAGAAGTCGGTGCGAAAACGGCTGTGTTGAATCCATTAGAGGGATTAACGGACGATGATAAAAAGAAAAACCTTGATTACATCGGTGTTATGACGAATAACCTAGAAGCATTGAAAAAAGCGTTAAATGAATAAATAGAATCATGAGTTTGCTTTTTTTAATCATTTGAATACGTAAAATTTACGAATAGAGAGAGGTTATGACATTGGTAGATCAAAAAATACCTGTAACCGTCTTAAGCGGCTATTTGGGAGCAGGCAAAACAACGCTATTAAACCACGTCCTACATAATCGTGATGGCTTAAAAGTTGCGGTTATTGTTAACGATTTAAGTGAGGTCAACATCGACGCCGAGCTGATTAGAGAAGGCAACGGGCTTTCCCGTACGAATGAGAGTTTGGTTGAAATGTCTAATGGCTGTATCTGCTGTACATTACGTGAAGATCTGTTGAAGGAAGTAGAGCGGCTTGCTAAAGAGAATAAATTTGACTATATCCTTATTGAATCAACGGGTGTAGGTGAACCTTTACCGGTTGCACAAACGTTCACGTATATGGATGAAGAGCAAGGGATTGATCTTACGCAATTTTGCCGTCTCGATACGATGGTAACCGTCGTAGACGCCTACCGTTTCTGGACGGATTATTCCTCTGGAGAAACGCTTCTTGAACGCAGTCAAGCTGTGGGTGAAGATGATACACGCGAAGTTGTTGATCTGCTGATTGATCAGATTGAGTTTTGTGATGTCCTGATTTTGAACAAGTGTGACATGCTGGAAGAAGATGAGCTGATTGAGCTAGAGGGCGTACTACGCACATTACAACCTAGAGCCAAATTCATTCGCTCGGTTCACGGGAAGGTTGCTCCAACCGATATTTTGAACACTCATTTATTTAATTTCGATGAAGCGAGTACGTCCGCAGGCTGGATGCGGGAAATGGAAAAGGAATCACATACACCAGAAACTGAAGAATATGGCATTTCCTCTTTTGTCTACGAAAGAATTCGTCCATTCGAGCCTTCGCGGCTCATGAGTTGGATGGAAGATTGGCCGGCTGAGATCATCCGAGCTAAAGGGATCATGTGGCTTGCAACGCGCAACGATCACGCTCAGAACTTAAGCCAAGCTGGTCCTTCTATTCGCTTCGGTCCAGCAGGGTATTGGGTATCTGCGCTGCCAGATGGTGAAAGAGAAGCTGTTCTCGAAGAAGACGCGGATCAAATCACACACTGGGATGATACCTATGGAGATCGCATTAATAAGGTTGTATTCATCGGCATGGAGATGGACCGAGTTGGTATCGTCGCTTCTTTGGATGCCTGCTTGCTAACGGATGTTGAAATGCAAGGAGATTGGAATCTTTTCGAGGATGAGCTGCCGAATTCCATGATGGAGTTGGAAGAAGCCTGCCCTTTGCCACAATAAATTCAGCCATGATGTATGATAGGAGGTGAACAGCATGAGAGTCATTATTACATTGGCGTGTACGGAAACTGGTGACAGAAACTATACAACGACGAAGAATAAAAGAACCCAAACATCTCGTTTAGAGCTGAAAAAGTATTGTCCGCGTCTGAAGCGTCACACACTTCATCGTGAAACACGTTAATAAACCAAGAAAGTCCGGGCTTACTTGTCCGGGTTTTCTGCTTTGTGAAGGAGATTATCCCAGAGGAGGCTGATGGGGTTGATGAGTTTGAAACCCAATGAGGAAAGCGAAGTCATTCTAAGTCATCACACAGATGCTCAGTGGCGCCGCCGCGAGCAAGAGTTATTGCAATGGGCAGCACGTGAGAAACAGCGCAAGCATGCTAAGAAGACGACACTTCTCGGACATATCCACGTGGATGCGGAATTGTTTCCAGCCTTGATGCTGCTTCAGCAGAAGCAAATTGCGACTGAATTCTCTTGTGCAGGTGTAAGCCCACTTGATGAACCAGAAGACCATTCCCTGTATGCTTATCTCACGATCATAGCATCTCAGCGAGCCGAGCAATTTGTCCAATTGACCATGAAGCGCATGAGACATCGCTTATTGATTTCCTTTGAACCCGCAAGGAACCGATACGATCTTTCATCCTTTTACATAGGCCACAACCGTTCCTTCTGTCAGATGATCCAGCAATGCGCTGAGTCTTTTGAGAATGAGGTTTAGGCACCGAATACGTACAAAACGAGGAGCAAATAAAGAATGACCACTAAAAAAAATATCAGGCTGCCCAAATCCAAAGGGATTGAAACGGCAACTGTTTATACACCTGATGAGTGCCTGAAGAAAATCAAACATATCGTCCTGCAAGAAAACAATCAGCAAATCGTGGAAGAATTTATAACCATTCAGAATATGAAGCAGAAGTTCGAAGAAGCCGAGGTATCAATTCCGAACAAAATCGTTATGTTTGGCCCTCCGGGAACAGGGAAAACACTAACGGCCTATTATCTGGCGTCCCGCTTGGAGCTTCCACTGATTGTCGTTCGATTGGATGCGATTATTCATAGTCATCTCGGTGAAACGGGATCGAATATTCGTAAAATTTTCGAATTCGCCAAGCTGGCGCCATGTGTGCTGTTTCTCGATGAATTCGATGCCATTGCAAGGGCTAGAGATTCTATTGATGAAGTGAAAGAGATGGCGCGAGTGGTCAATACTTTGCTGCAATGCCTCGATGAATTCCATAGTAATAGCACATTTATGGCTGCGACGAATTTGGAAGAGGAATTGGATACGGCAGTGTGGCGCCGGTTTGATACGCGAATGACGTATGAATTGCCAGGCAGGGCGGAGCTTGATGTATTTTTGACAAAACTACTTGGGGTTTCGCAGGAAAAGAGAAAGCTCATTGAACAGTCGAAAGAGCTGCTGCAGGGCTGCAGTTTTGCCGACATTGAACAAATTATTTTGAAGGCCAAGCGCAAAATGATTATTGAAGATAGTGAAATGAGTTACGACAAAATCGCTCACGGTTATGCAGCTTACAATCCAAGAACTTTACCTAGAGATGCCGCACCAGTTGGAGCCATATCATAGCTGAAGTAGAAGGAGAGCGCTTCGAATGAAGGGACAGCATCCAATAATTGAACAACATGACCTGCAGGAACAGTTTAAGAAATTAGCTAGCAAAGGCATGCGTTTAACTGAACAGCGCAAAGCAATGATAGATCTTATTTTAAACTCCGCAAGGCCTCTATCTGCCATTGATATCTATCAGAAGATGGAAAAACAATTTATAGGACTGAGTTATGGCACGATATACCAAAACATCAAACTTTTTATTGAACTGATGATCATTGAATCCTTTGTTCTGGGGGATGAGGTGAGATTTCGAATCATTGATCGGGAGAATCCAAAGTACCATCTGATCTGTGTTGACTGCGAGAGATCCGTACCCATTGATTTAGTGACCGAGCGGATCGAGCTCCCAACACTAACCAACAGTTTCAAGCCCATTAGCTACAAGCTTGATGTCTATGGTTATTGTACAGATTGCATTCTAATTAACCATTCAGATCATGCCTAGAAAGGAAGTAAGGCTCCTGCAATATTTAATTAATATAGCGGTGAGGACAGGGTTGTCCATGGAACGGACGTACGGGTGCAGCAATTTAAAAGGAGCTGTCTCCAAAGTCATAACTGACTAGGACAGCTCCTTTTTGATGCAGACTTTTTTATTTTGTCTCGTCAATCAGTGTGTTACCGTTAAAGTCTTTAATGATAATTCTGTCCGCGACGAAGGAGGAAGAAGGATCAGGCCGCACAAAAAGATGCAGATTTCCTCCGCCTGCCGGGTATGGATCGACAGGAGCGTCAACGTCAATATACATGCCATACTGGCTCTGATTGTTACGGTTCGTTGAACCTTGGCCAACGATATCATAGTAATCTGCGATTATTGTTTGTCCTTGGCCCTTCAGAATGATCCAGCGAATAGTGCTCTGTTGGACAGGGATGTTGATGTCAACTGTATTGCTTGTATCGGTGCGGAACGCTGCGGTGACCGTCGGTTGGCTATGAGGCAGTATTTCCAACGGGTTCTTGCTTCTGGATTCGTTATTGGTTTCGGAGGTTAGTCCTACCATGTAAGTAATGTGTAAATGGTCGGAATTCGCGCCGGTGTGCCCCACATATCCAATCAGATCGCCGGCTTGAACCGTTTGACCCACAGTCAGTCCCGAAGCGAACGCGCTAAGATGTAAATAACCGGTCCAATGTTTATTTCCGTGATTGACAAGGACTTTGTTGCCGGGACCTGAGCTGCCGTTATCCGGAGTAATATTAGTTACGGTTCCATCCATCATGGCATAGACAGGGGTGCCTTCCGGAGCATTTATGTCGATCCCACCATGGTAATCATAATCCCCGGGCCTGCGGGGACCGTATGGATAGCGGATTTCGTCCCCATTGACAGCAGTTGAAAAGCTTAGAGGCCAATAGACGCTGCTTGCAGGCGGGGCCACAGGAGTAACCCTAGCGACATTCGAATCGGCGCTGGTACCGCCGGAGTTGGTAGCGTTGACGGCAAAGTAATATATAGAGCCGTTTGTCAAGCCTGATTTGGTAAATGTCGTATTGTTTACTCCGCTTGCCACAGTCGAATAAGACCCGGTCGAGGATGTTTTCATCTTAACCGTATAGCTCGTATTGCTGCCCGATGCTTCCCAAGAGAGAACAGCTTGTCCATCATCCGATACTGCTATCAATGCGGTCGGTGCAGCTGGAACCGCACTCGGTTTGGCTGAAACAGCGCTGGAATACTCACTTGTGTTTCCCTCGGAATCGATAGCCGCCACCTTATACCAGTAAGTAGTCCCGTTGTCTACCCCGGTATTGGTAAAAGACGTCGATGTAATATTGTTGGCAATGTGCTTGTATTTGCCATCGCTGGAGGTAGCCCGCGAAATCTTATGTTTAACAGCGCCGGATACGGCATTCCAATACAGAGTCACTTGGCCATTCCCGGAATTAGCCTTAAGTCCGGTGGGTGCGGGAAGTGCTGCAAGGACATTCGTATTAAATAATACAAGGAAAAGTACGCTCATCAATAAACTCCAAAAAATGCTTTTCTTTAATAAGCGCTTCTGCTTCTGTAACGTAGACATAAAATCTCCTCCTAATCGTATCGAAATATAGATCCTGTACGAAATTAGCATCGTTGTTCTAAAACGAACCTAACTAACAAATCCATAGAAAAAACGTTAGTAAAACTGGAAAACTAATGTAGAGCTCATGGCCTCACCTCCTTTCTAATATGCAAGAAATTGAACAGGATAATTTTGTAAACGCTTTCTTTTTTGAATTGTAACATTGAAAATTTCTTAAATGAAATACGAAATACTTATATTTCTATAATTAGGGGTTATATATTCGCCTAAATTTCTAAAAAAATAACCCCATGCTTGTATGAAAGGCAAGGGATTAGTTGTTTTATATGTTTGAAATGATATTTTTAAAAATAGAACGTGTACCTTACATTAAATTTCTGGTAAGCCGAATGTCTGCCATGGTTAACAAACCAACCTGATTAGACGAATGCATCGTTTTTGCGGTGTTAACTACAACATTGATGGTAGCGGTGTCGCCAAAAATACCTTGTGGGACAACAAACTCTACAGTACCCATATCATTCGTTTCCAGAATGATCCTGTCCTCCGTAACAACGTCTACAGACATAATCAGGTCCAATTCAATGGGTATCCCTTCTTTCGTAGAACCCGTTGAATTTTGATGCAAGCCGTTTACTTCATTTTTACTTAAGGGTCCTATTGCTAAGACAGTGTCTTCTTGGGAGATGGTTGGTTCAATCTTGTTAATAACTTCGGTTAAGGTCAGATTCAAACCATAAGCAACAAGACGCAATGATTCCTCAAGTCCGACATGACCTATGCGGTCGTTTTGTGCAAGCTGGTGAAATTCTTCCGGTGACATACCGATACCCACTTTTTTCTGCAGTGGAATACGGCGTTTGGAAACATCTACCTTACGGTAGATTTTAATTTTCGACAACGATTGCGTCACAGAAGTGGAAAATAAAGTCATAGAATCCATGATATATCCCGGATTAACTCCGGTACCAATTACAAACTGCCTTTTATCGCGTGCATATAAATCAATTTCTTTGGACAATTCCGAATAGCGGTGCCATGGATAAGCTAATTGTTCACAGGTAGAAATGACGGAATATCCTTGATCAAGTAACTGCTTAATTTGCGGCCAAACCTGTGGCAGGTTGGATCCTGTTGCATGGAGTGCAAGTTTGCGCCCCTCCAGCCGTGCCGTATCGATTTCATCTAAACTCTGAACAACATTAATCCCCACAGCAGTACTCTCTGCTAGTTCTCCTACATCCCTTCCGATTTTTTGAGGATCAATATCAACCGCACCAATTAACCGAATATGATCGGATTGCAAACAGCTTTGCATAATTTTGATGCCTATTGGACCTAAGCCATAGGAAATGACATTCATTTTTACAGAATTCATGAACCTTACCCCTCTCTTAAATGTATTTCATGAACAATGTAACATCATCAGAAATAAAGTGAAAATATGAATATATTATACATTTATAATCAGGGATTATAAGTAGAGTTATGCCAGGCCCTCAAGGTTGAGAGACCGTTTTCGCCATTAAAAAAACAGCATCCCGATTCATGATGGATGCTGTCCTACGGTTTGAGATGATAATGTCTTGGATTTCATAGACTCTTTTGTAGTGTAATGCGGTAAATGCTCCAATATAGACAATGCGTCCTTCGTAATTAAAGGTACGCTTACGTCGTTCCAAATGACAGAAATCGAACTGAAAAGAGACAGGTTTTTCAATGCAATAGCTTTGATCTTGTAAGAATTTAAAAGTTCCAGCATATCCTGCGGCATTAAGGTAATCCCGATTCCATTGGAGATCAGATTGGCAATGGTCAAAATTTCCGGCCCGGCCCCGATGGTTTTTGGAATGAATCCTGCGGTAAGGCATGCATGCTCCAGCAAATAATAAAGAGACGGCGAATGCTTAGGGTCATAATGTAAAAAAGTTTCGTTTTTAAGCTCGTAAAGATCGATCTCATCTTGTACGGCTGCCGGATGCTGGCAGGATAAAGCCACCTTCATAGGATGCTTGGAAAACTCTAACCACTTAAGCGGCGGCTGTATCGTCTGTTTGAGGTCTATAGGAGTTCGGATAAAGGCGAGATCATATTCGCTTTTCTGTACAAGCTCGGCTGCGTGAACGGAGGTTGTCTCCTTGATATAAAATTCGATTAACGGATGCTCTTCTTTTAATTTTTTAATAAGGTAAGGGACCATATTGCTTGCAGCGGACGGAACGGTCGCGATTCGAATAGTCGTTTGCGGGACAGTTCCGGCTTCCACAAGCTGCGAGATGGTTTTTTCAATGTTATCGAATGAGGGTAAAAGATTTTTATGAAGATAATCGCCTTCTGCGGTCAATGTAACGTTTCGGGTCGAACGGTTCAACAGTTTAATGCCGAGTTCTTTTTCGAGCGCTGTGATTTGCTGGCTCAATCCGGGCTGGGAAATATGCAATTTCTGGGCTGCATGGCTGAAGTTAAGACAAAAAGCGACTTCCATAAAATAACGTAATGACAAATAACTTACTTGCATATGAGCTATCTCCTAATATATGACAATATGATTCGACAATTTATTATAGCATTTCAATCTGCTTTTGTAACCGGAATTGTTCGAAACACTATCAGGATAACGACAATTAATAATTTCTACTTATATATTTATAAGGAAGCAGTATTTCCAATTTTTCTCATGTCGTATTAAACTATAAACATAGTAAAGCGTTTTCATAAGCGCTGTGAGAGGGGAAAGAGTATGGGGAAAATAGCCTTTAATAAAGGAGAAAATATTATACTGCGTATTGAAATGGACTCTCATATCAAATTCGGTGAGGTTGCGACAGGCATTACAGGGGCAGGGGGGGACATCATAGCCATTGATCTGGTGGATGCGGGAAAGAATATCTCAGTAAGAGACCTCACGATAAATGCCGCTGACGCAGGGCAAATCGGTAAAATTGAGGAAGCGGTTTCTAGAATCCCAGGGATAAAGCTGATCCATGTATCCGACCGTACCTTTCTGCTGCATCTTGGTGGAAAAATTTCGACAGTGCCCAAAAGCCCGGTTCAAAACCGTGACGATTTGTCCCGGGTGTATACACCGGATGTAGCCAGAGTATGTATGGCGATCAAAGAAGATCCTGCCAAAGCGTTTACTCTCAGCATCAAGAAAAATACAGTAGCTGTGGTCTCTGACGGAAGTGCTGTTCTCGGGCTTGGAAACATTGGGCCCAGTGCAGCTATGCCGGTCATGGAAGGAAAGGCGGTCTTGTTTAAACAATTTGCCGGAGTAGACGCCTTCCCGATCTGTATCAGTACTCAGGATACGGAAGAAATTATCCAAACCGTAAAGCATATAGCCACCGTATTCGGCGGGATTAATCTTGAAGACATTTCAGCGCCACGGTGTTTTGAGATTGAAAAACGGCTGCGTGAAGAATTGGATATTCCGGTTTTTCATGATGACCAGCATGGGACAGCGGTTGTCATGTATGCAGGGTTGCTCAATGCTTTGAAACTCGTGAACAGATCTATGGAGGAGATCAAGGTTGTTGTATGCGGGGTTGGCGCTGCCGGGGTGGCCTGTACCCGTATGTTGCTTGCCGCAGGTGTAAAGGAGATCGTGGGCGTTGACCGGCGGGGGATACTGACCGCTGACCAAAAGTATGATAATCCGATGAAGGAATGGTTCGCAATGGAAACGAATCCAAAGCGGCTTTCGGGCACCTTACGCGATGCGTTAAGAGGAGCAGATGTATTTATCGGTCTTTCCTCTGGAGGTTTGTTAACGAGAGAGGATGTCATGACGATGGCGGCAAATCCAATCGTGTTCGCCATGGCCAATCCCGATCCGGAAATTCTCCCGGAGGATATCGAAGATATAGCTGCGGTAATTGCAACAGGACGATCGGATTATCCGAATCAAATCAACAACGTGCTTTGTTTTCCAGGAATATTTCGTGCGGCCTTGGATTGCAGAGCAGTTACAATCAATGAAGAAATGAAGTTTGCAGCAGCCGAAGCTATCGCCTCGATCATTACTGACGAGGACAGAAGCAAGAGTCATATTATACCAAGCGTATTTAATCATAAAGTAGTTAGCGCAGTTCGGAACCGGGTAATTGAAGCGGCTATTCGTACGGGTGTAGCCAAAAAAGTGCCGAAGGATTTCCGCTAATAAAGATATATAAACTCGTGGTATTTTTCAGAAGGAGTGTATGAATTGAAACCTATTATTGGAATTACATCGAATATCAGAGATGAGAAACTGCTGACTACCGGGTTGAGTAATATTCGTGCAATTGTAAAAGCGGGCGGAGTGCCGATCGTGTTGCCTAATTTATCGGAGGATTCAGAAGTAGACCGGCTGGTGGAATCAATTGACGGCTTATTGGTTACTGGAGGAGGAGATGTTGATCCCAATATTTTCGGAGAAGAACCTCATCCGGAATTAGGTGAAGTATGCCCTGAAAGGGATCATTTCGAAATTATGATGATAAGCAAATTTTTGAAATTAGACAAACCAATCCTGGGCATCTGCAGAGGCAGTCAAATGATTAACGTTTCTGCTGGCGGGGATCTCTTTCAGGACATTTATGCCCAACATGATCATCAGCTTTTGCAGCATAGACAAAATGCGCCCCGGAGCCACGTAACGCATTTTGTAGATGTTGCAGAAAACTCGCTGCTCCATCAAGCTGTTCAATCCACCCGTTTTAAGGTGAACAGCTACCACCATCAAGCGGTAAGAAAAGTTGCTGAAGGGTTTGAAGTATGCGCAAGAGCCAGTGACGGTATCATTGAGGGATTTGAATGCAAGACGCACCGTTTTGTTTTGGGCGTGCAATGGCATCCGGAAAATTTGACCGGCAAGAACGATATTTACTCTCTGAAACTGTTTAATGCTTTCGTCCAGGCTTGTCAACATTAGTGATCCGGCTTTTCTTTATTGTGGCTGTTGTTATGTTGTGAAAAAAATAATAGGGGGATATATATATGAAGCATTCTATTAAAGCCGCTCTTTTATGTTTTATTGCATTTGCAGTTTTGCTGGCGGGTTGTACCACTAGTAAGAATAATACGGCTCAACCCGACAAGAAGGATGAAAAGCGTCCACTGACAATCGCGCTGCCTACAGAGGTCAAATCCATGGATCTTTACGCCCATAATGATTTTGTAACATGGATGGCAGTCAATAACATGTACAATACATTATTAAAACGCGACGCTAAAGGAAACATCAGCACTGATTTGGCAGAAAGTTATAAAAAAGTAAACGATACGACATGGGAATTTGATCTTAAAAAGGGCATTAAGTTTCATAACGGCACAGAAATGACTGCAGAGGATGTCAAGTTTTCCTTCGAAAGAGCAGTTGCTGAGAAAACGCTGGGCGAAAGTGTATATTACAAATCAATTAAAGAAGTGAAGATTATTGATCCGTACAAGGTACAATTTATTACGGACGGACCAAACCCGCTTTTCTTGAGTGTCATTGCCCGCACAAGTGCTGCAATTTTACCGAAAAAATACATAGAAGAAAAGGGAATGGATTCCTTCAACCAGCAGCCTGTTGGAACAGGACCGTTTAAGTTTGTTGAGTGGAAAAAAGGCAGCCACCTTAAGTTAGAGCCTTATGAGCAATACTTTGAAGGTGCCGCAAAAGATTGGAGCCAGGTAGTGTTCCGTATTCTTCCTGAAGGCTCGACAAGAGTTGGAGAGCTTTTAACGGGTGGAGTTGATATAATTCCCTCAGTCGGCAGCAATGATTGGCCACGTGTGAAAGGAAATGATAAAACCGAGATCGTAAGCGGCGCTTCGAACCGTGTAGCATTTCTTGTTCCAAAAGTTACTAATCCAAAATCTCCAATGGCAGATTTGAGAGTCAGGGAAGCCGTTGAGTTGGCAATAGATAAGAAGCTGATCATTGATAAATTATTAGGCGGTTTGGGTACTACAACGCGAACACGCATTACGCCAGGTAATTTCGGGGCAAATCCAAAATTGTTCAATGTTGCTGTATATGATGAAAAGCGTGCTAAGGAATTATTGAAAGAAGCAGGATACGAAAATGGCTTGGAACTGACGATGCAATCGACCACAGGACGTTATGCAAAAGACAAGGAAGTTACCGAGATGATAGTCGGTATGCTGGCTAAAGTAGGTATTAAGGTGAAATTGGAATTACTTGAATTTAGTGTTTATGAAGAAATAAGAAAAGTAAACAAAGTCAGTGATTTACATATGGTTTGGCTGGCGAACTCTAACTTCGATGCTTTCACTATGGTCAGCGAGCATCTCACTTCGGTACGAAGCTTAACTAATTTGGGTCTTAGCAGTCCGGAGTTGGAAGAGATATTGAAAAAAGCTGAAAAGAACATGAATCAAGGTGAAAGGGACTCTCAGTATCAAATGGCACAACAAGTGGAAGCGAATCAATTTTTGAGATTGTACCTGTATCTGGAGCATAACAGCTACGGAGCAAGTAAATCTGTGAACTTCACCCCTCGTTTAGACGAAATGTACAAAGTATACGAAATTTCAAAACGCTGATATTTGCTTATTTAAAAGCTGATCTTTCAATAGGGGCAATATTTATGCCCCTATCTTTTCAATATTACTTAACAACTTGTTCGCATAATAACATAAGGAAGTGAATTCCATGAGAAGTTATGCCCTAAGACGATTGGCACAGATGGTTCCCGTGTTGTTGATCATCGTTTCTATCGTATTTGTCTTGATGCACTTATCCGGGGATCCTGTTGCATTAATGCTTCCGGAGGACGCTACCCAAGAAGATATGGATGCACTCCGGAAAGCTTTAAATTTAGATAAACCATTCTATGTTCAATATGCGACCTACTTATGGAATGTGCTGCATGGTGATTTCGGTAAATCATTCCGGTTTAATCAGGATGCGCTGGAGTTGGTGCTGGAAAGGCTGCCTGTTACATTAGAGCTGGCAGTAGCCGCCAAAATAATCGCAATTTGTTTGGCAGTACCGCTTGGAATATTGTCCGCAACACACAAAAACTCTATTCTCGAACTTTTTGTAACGACAGGAACCGTTCTCGGAAAGGCGATGCCCCATTTTTGGTTTGGGATTATGCTTGTTCTCGTGTTCGGTGTCAACCTTCAGTGGTTACCGGTTTCGGGAAGCGGCACATTCTTACATCTCATTCTGCCGGCGATTACGCTTGGATTCGGTAATGCCGCTTATATTGCCCGGTTAACTCGTTCGAGTTTACTTGACTCCTTACATCAGGATTACGTTAGAACGGCAAAGAGTAAAGGATTAAAGAATTCTGTTGTCATCTACAAGCATGCATTCAGAAATGCTTTGATTCCGGTCGTTACGATCATTATGATGCAGATTGGCGGTATGATCGGCGGTGCTCTAGTTACGGAAGCCATCTTTGCATGGCCAGGATTAGGCCAATTAATTGTACAATCTGTTAATTCAAAAGACATGGCAGTTGTACAAGCTGCTATATTTGTTGTAGCTGTGTCCGTCATATTGATTAACATAGTAACGGATATTCTTGTCGGATGGCTCGATCCGCGTATCAAGTACAGATAAGGGGAGAAGACGGATGATAAGTAGTGAGCAAGCAGTTCCGGCGAGTCGACTCATAAAGAAAAACAAAAAAGAAAATCACCGTATCTTCTTTTGGTTTAGATTGTTGCTCAAAAGTAAAACAGGTACGATCGGCTTTGTAATTATGTCTATCGTTATCTTTACGGCGTTATTTGCACCGTGGTTGGCTCCTTATGATCCTTCAGAACAACATATAACCGATATGCTTGCCCCTCCTTTTTGGTTGGACGGCGGAAGCATGCAGTATGTTCTTGGTACCGATAACTTGGGCAGAGATTTGTTAAGCAGAATCATATACGGCTCCCAGGTTTCTTTGGTTGTAGGATTATTCGCGATTATTGTGGCGGGTGCTATCGGTTTATCCATTGGTTTGATTTCAGGTTATTACGGCGGATGGCTGGATAATGTTTTTATGAGATTAGTTGATTCTTTTTTGGCTATTCCTAATATTCTGTTCACTCTAGTTATATTGAAAGTGACCGGACCCGGTATGTTTACTCTTATTGTTGTGTTGGGTGTCACGAATTGGGTAGTTTATGCAAGGGTTATCCGAAGCGAGGTATTAAGTCTAAAAGAAAGAGAATTTGTCAGAGCCGCTAAATCGATTGGAGTACGTGACGGGATGATTATGATCCGACATTTATTACCAAATGTGTTTTCATCCTTTTGTGTGCTTGGGACATTAAGCATGGCGACCACCATTATTTCGGAAGCTTCACTGAGTTTCTTGGGTTTAGGCATTCAACCTCCCACTATTTCTTGGGGCGGAATGCTGAGCACCGGACGTGAATACTTGGCTACTAATTGGGGGCTCGCAACTTTCCCCGGACTAGCCATAACTATCACGACGCTAGGTATCATATTTTTGGGCGACTGGTTGCGTGATATTTTCGACCCTCGTTCTCAAGACATATAATAGTAGGCATCATTCATGGAGGGAGGAGAAATACATTGAAACAACCTATTTTACAAGTTAATGGATTAAAAACTTACTTCTTCACGGATAATGGCGCAGTGCCGTCTGTTGACGACGTTACTTTCACATTACAAGAGGGGGAAACACTTGGTATTGTGGGTGAATCTGGATCAGGCAAAAGCGTAACCTCCCTTTCTATTATGGGGTTGATTGAAAGTCCGGGAAAAATTGTTGAGGGAGAAATTCGTTTTCGGGACCGGGATTTATTGAAATTAAGTCATCATGAGATGCGGAAGATTAGAGGCAAGGAAATCGGTATGATCTTTCAAGAGCCTCTGACCGCATTAAATCCGGTTTTCCGTATCGGCCATCAAATTCAGGAATCACTTATGAACCACAATAACATGAACAAGACAGAGGCAAAGCAACACGCTTTGGAGCTGTTGAACAAAGTTAAAATACCCCGGCCTGAAAGTGTGTACGAATCGTATCCCCACGAACTAAGTGGTGGTATGCGTCAAAGAGCGATGATTGCGATGGCGATTTCCTGCAGTCCTAAAGTGTTGATCGCTGACGAACCGACAACCGCCTTGGACGTTTCTATACAAGCGCAAATTTTGAAAATAATGAAAGAAATTATTCAGAATGAAGGTAATTCCATAGTCTTGATTACTCATGATTTGGGTGTAATTGCTGAAATGGCAGACAGAGTTGTGGTTATGTACGCAGGCCAAGTTGTCGAACAATGCAGCGTATATACATTATTCAAACATCCAAAGCACCCTTATACTCGGGGGTTGTTAAAAAGCATACCAAAGTTGCACAATATCCTGGAGACCTTGGATTCCATAGAAGGCTCGGTCCCTAACCCGTTGAACATGCCGGAAGGTTGCCGCTTTCATCCGCGTTGTTCCTTCGCAACAGGGACTTGCAGCCGTAATGAGCCGCGTTTAACAGAATTAGCGTCGGATCATCAGGTTAGATGCTTGATGTATCAGGAAGAATTCGAAAAAGAATGGGCGGAGAAGAGGTGATGATAGTGGAAACGAAAGAACAACGCAAAGTGCTCCTGAAAGTCCACGAGTTGAGCAAGCATTTCGAAATTACCAAGGGCTTCATAAAAAGAAAAACGCAAATATTGAAAGCGGTAGATCAAGTGAGCCTCACTGTTTATGAGGGTGAAACTCTCGGTATTGTGGGTGAATCAGGATGCGGGAAATCGACGTTGGGGAATATGATTATGCACTTAATAGAGCCTTCCTCCGGGAAAATTTTGTTTGAGGACACTGATCTTAGCGAAATGTCACGCGAAACGCTTCGCAAAAAGCGAAAGGATATTCAAATGATTTTTCAAGATCCGTTTTCATCATTAAATCCCCGTTTGAAAATATTTGATATCATTGCTGAACCGCTCCGTACACACGGGATTGCCAAGGGGGATAAACTTGAGGAGGAAGTATACAAGCTTCTGGAAGCGGTGGGCTTATCTGCGGATTTTGCAGAGAGGTTCCCTCATCAATTCAGCGGCGGGCAACGGCAAAGAGTAGGAATCGGACGAGCATTATCCCTGAAGCCTAAATTGATCGTTTGCGACGAACCGGTGTCCGCTCTGGATGTGTCCATACAATCACAAATACTTAATCTTCTTTCCGTTTTACAGAAGCGTTATAAGCTGACATACATTTTCATCGCTCACGGCCTTCCGGCTGTTGCCTACATTAGCGATCGCATCGCAGTTATGTATCTGGGAAAAATTATGGAAATCAGCAAAAAGGAGGATTTGCTTAACCGTCCTTTACATCCTTATACCGAAGGGCTTCTTGCCTCCGTACCCGTTTCGGATCCGGAACTTCGCGGAAAAGAGAAGAAAGCATTGGAGGGGGAAACTCCAAATCCGTTAAATCCACCTTCAGGCTGCAGATTTCATACCCGCTGTCCCTACGTACAGGACCGGTGCATCGTGGAGGAACCGCAGTTACGTCAGTTAGGTTTAGATCGATCCGTTTCATGCCATTATCCGCTTGGGGAAATAGAGGCGTCTTTTTATGGGTAATCAGCATCAATATGGTGTCAGTTCAGCACATCCTCTGGCGACGGAAGCGGGAATGTCCGTATTAAAGGCCGGAGGCAACGCGGCAGATGCCGCTATCGCGGTTTCGTATATGTTGAGCGTGGTCGAACCTTATGCTTCCGGGATCGGGGGAGGCGGTGTCATGCTAATATTGCCTGCAAAGATACGAGAATCGATAGTGTGCGATTACCGGGAAGTTGCACCTATGTCGGGGGTTATCTCGCCAACAGAGGTTGGGGTCCCGGGCTTCGTAAAAGGCATGGAGAAGGTGCATGAATTATTCGGTACTTTGGATATGGAAACCTTAATGGATCCTGCTATAAGCGTTGCTGAAGCGGGTTTTGCCTCCGGTGCAGCCTTACATCGGCAATTGGTGAAATCTCCGCAATTGATTGCAGAACAGCATCCAAGCTTTTTTCCTGAGGGGGAAGCTATTCGTCAAGGAGAATGGTTGAAGCAGCCGGTACTTGCAAAGACGATGAGAGCAATTCGTGATAACGGTTCCGATTGGTTTTATCAGGGCGAGCTGGGGCAACAAATTTCGGCTATGGTAGACGGAATGACACAAGACGACTTTCGGGACTATCGCGTGTCCATGAAAAAGCCGGTCTACAGTGAATACGACAATTACGATGTGATCACATCACCTCCGCCTTTCGGAGGTGTAACGTTGATCCAAGCGTTAAAGATCAGTGAACTGCTGGAGCTGCACGAGCAGCAGAAGCAATCTATCTATTATATACATCACTGGGGCGAGGTCATAAGGAAATGCTATGAGCTGAGACAAAGCACGATGGGTGACCCGGACTTTTGTTCTCCGCCGGTACAAAGGTTGATTAGCCGTGAGCTGATCGGCTTATTGGCTGACAACATCAGGCCGGACATCATATCAGAGATACCGGTTACGTTGGACGATGTTGCTAATACAACTCATTTTTCCATTATGGATAAAGATGGAATGTGTGTGTCTGCGACAAATACAATAGGCGGCTTTTTTGGCCCGGGCATTGAAATAGGCGGATTTTTTCTCAATAATCAAATGCGTAATTTTACGAATGATGCAATCTCCCCTAATCAGGTGCAGCCGGGAAAGAGGCCTCAAAGTTACGTGTGTCCGACGATCATACGAAACCATGAAAGAACCATTGTGATTGGCTCGGCAGGAGGCAAGCGTATCCCTATGATACTATCTGTCATTTTGGAAAACGTTATAAAAAAAAGGATCGGCCTCGAAGAAGCAGTAGCTGCCTCGCGGTTTTTTATTGATGAAAAAATGATATATGTTGAGAGCCCGCTTCCAGATGCTGTGGCGGATGATTTAGTCAAGCTTGGATATGAGGTAGTGAACAACGCGGATCCTATGTATTACGGGGGGATTCACGGATTAATGAGATGGCATGACACAGGACAAATAGTTGGTGCTGCCGACCCAAGACGGGGAGGAGTAAGTCAAGTAAGAGAATAGGATACAATCCCTAAAACACAATGCGGAATGAACTTTATTGCTGTAAGAATATTAAAAAGAGGCGGCTCATATTAGCCGCCTTTATTGTATTCACTTAATGGATAAGAGGGATAGGAAGGATAGCCAAACTCCAATTCGTCCAAGCAAAGAGTACATACTTCCCCTATTAGGAATTCCCCGGTTTTGTTGTTGCACCTTGGACATAGCAGATGTCCGTCCTTATTAGCTTCCTTATCGATCGTTCGATCGGGTTGGGCGGAAATAATAATTTCCTCAGCCAGTGAATGGATGTTGTTTATCACGCTTCTCAATCCTTTCTTGTACTCCTAGCCTGCTTTATGATCTCATAAATAATATACACTATATTTAAATAATGTGTACTATTGAAATGTTATAAAGACATAATGATGTCTTATATATACTTAGGTACGGTTTTCGGGACCAAACAAATGGATTGTAGAGGACACGTGTTTTTTTCGGGCAGGTGTCGAAGGGCATGTTTCTGTAATACTTGATAAAAATGGGCAGTTGGGGGAACTATTCAATAAAAAAGATAAAGCGGAGGATTCAAGAATGGAGCATCCATTACTCTCAGAGTTAAATCAGCTTATTACCAATCTCGAGCAAAAAGAGGCTGAGACCCGTTATACGATTCCCAGTGAAATTATGGGGGCCACGAAAAAGGCAAAAAACTTGGAAAGGTTTTTACACGATATATTTGCTGTAGTTAACGGCAGCGGCGGGATTAACCTGCTAAGCATTATCCGTAGAGAGTTTGGCATGAGCGTGGAACTTACTGATCATATCGATCAGTGGGCACCGTACAGCAAAGATCAGTTTGAAGATGCGCTCCATGATGCGATTGATCGGGCTGAAATTCGTGCAGGAAAGCAAGGGTTATTTTTTCAAGGTTCGCCTGATAAAAAGGAAGCAGCAGAAGCACTACGTTTGCTTAAGAATATTGCCCATGCCGCAGTTAAGTGTCAATTTAATCCGAAACTGGCTGGACCACATGCCTATATGGAGATTTTGGAACTTGTAATTCAGTTTTATGCACTTCCCAATTCGTTCCCTGATGATAGCATGATCAAGTACAGAAACCTAATGTCCTCTGATCGACTTTACGCAATGTCGGGGAATGATGATACCATCACAGCTGCATTGAAGAGTCATGTAAAAGAGTGGTACCAACGTTCATCCTTTACGTTCTTGGAAAATAGCGAATGGTACCATACATACGAATCTGTCCGAGATTATACGTACGTTTTAACAGAAGAGCAGTTAGAACGCTTACGGATTGATTTCATCCAGCATATCAGGGATGAATTTAAAATAGTAAAAGTAAAACCTGAGGTCCACCGAGTGAAGCATCTGAAATCCATGCTGGAAACCGTATTGAACTGGAAGGTTTAGTTACCACGAAACCGTTTAATTTCGCTAATAGGCGGAAGGACGTACATTCGAGCGTATTCACGGCTGCTTGTACGATCAACGGCAAGCTCTTTCTAAGATAGAAATAAGAAGCACAAAATTCATTCACGAATTTCGTGCTTTTTTCTTTGTTTTGTTTTTCAATTGTATGCTTGGCATTAAAAATGAAGGAGATATGTCGAAAGTTGTCGAAACGACTCGTAACTATCTTTTTTAGGAGATGAGGAGTATGAGAACAGCCGATGCTGCTCCGCGGATACGACTTGTTCATTATATAACCCTATTGATGCTTGTATCTATTTCGATCATATCTATCATTCAAATAGCTGCTTCGTTTAAGGCAGAACGAGATTCCTTGTATGAAACGACACTTGAGCTTAATTATGACAGTGCAAAAAAAATGAGCGTGACCATGAACTCCCTTTTCAAAGCAATGGAGAAAAGCCTGAAAGTGACCTCTGAACACCTGGCGAGGAGTATGCAAACACAAGATTCTATCCAAGCACAATTGGATTTGGTAACGGGGAGCAGCAATTACTTTAACTCACAAATGGTCAATGACGCCAATGGGAATGTCTTAGCTATTTCTCCTGTTTCGGTAGGTCTCACAAGCAAAAAACTGACATCGACAGCCGTTTTGGATGCGATTGAGCAGCGAAAGCCTGCGATCTCAGCACCTTTTGAATCTGTAACGAATAGGCTTATTGTATTAATGACAAATCCTATATTTAATTCCTCAGGCCAGTATTTGGGTTCTTTAGGAGGTGCTATTTATTTGCGAGAAAACAATGTGTTAAATGATATATTCGGTTCCAACAGCTACTCTCCATCAGGTTCATATATCTATGTGGTCGATGGGGCCGGTAATCTTATTTATCATCCAGAACACAATCGTTTAGGTCAGAATGTCAGCGCTAATCCAGTGGTAGCCAAGCTCATTAGTGGTCATAGCGGTAAGAGAAAGTCGTGAATACAGTGGGAGTGCCAATGCTTGCTGGCTATTCTTATGTACCTGCCAATGGTTGGGGAATCGTAGTGCAATCGCCGCTGGAAGAGATAAATGAAAAGTCGATGGGTTTGATCCAAAATGCCATTCTGTACTCATTACCCTTTCTCCTTCTCATCCTTATGCTAACGGCATGGTTGGCCAAGAAGTTGACTCTTCCCTATGCTCGATTGGCTGCGACCGCTTATAAAATCTTGAATGGCAAGCAAGTCGCAGATCTGCCAAAGGTAAGAACGAATACGTATGAAGCCTATCATTTGTACAAAACTATGTTAATCACGATCGATGCTTTGCAAAAGAGAGCGAATCAATATGCACTGGAAGCTCAAACGGATTTTAACGGGTCTTGCCAACAGAAGGAGCATGGAAACACAAATGCTCGAATGGTTGGAGGAAGGCATAGATTTTTCTCTCATTGTACTGGATATTGATCATTTCAAAATTATTAATGATACGCACGGGCATCTTGCAGGAGATACGGTTCTGAAATATCTAGGAAAGCTTCTGCTTTCAATGGCAAGTGAGAACGAATACTACTTCCGGTTTGGCGGAGAGGAATTCATTGTTCTAATGCCCCATGTGACGAAAGATGATGCGTATCTGTATGCGGAGAAGATCCGTAATAAGTTGGAAATGACCATAAGCCCAGTAGGTCAACCCATCACGGTATCTCTGGGAGTGTCCTCATTCCCAACAGACGGAATGACGGCACATGAAGTTCTTGAGCATGCGGATCAAGCGCTCTATTTTGCCAAAGGAAAAGGGCGGAATTGTACCGTTGTTTACGATCCTAAGTATACATAGTCCAAAGACCTTAGATCACCCGCAAGATTTTGCGGCAGGAGCTAAGGTCTTTTTCTAATGAAACAGCATTTCTTATATTGACAGCGATTGGAAGATAGCTTATAGTTATAAAAATATTTAATTCCGAGTTAATTGATTGGAATAATAAACTTTATATCTTTTAGGTCATCTGGAGGGGCACTGCGATGAATATTGAGAATATAGAAGCGTTCGTATATGTCATCCATTATGGCAGCTTTAACAAGGCATCGGAAGTATTATTCCTTTCCCAGCCTTCGGTAACAGCTAGAATTCAATCGTTAGAACGGGAACTGGATTGTCAGCTCTTTGATCGAATTGGCAAGCAAGTTCATTTAACGGATGATGGCAGGAAGTTTCTCCCTTACGCGCAGCAATTACTGCAAACATTCCAGAAGAGTAAAATCCATCTTAAGCAGAAAAAGGCGCTGCCTAATGAGCTGCGGATCGGCTGTACGGTATCTGTATCTAATTACATGATGCCAGCAATCATCCCTAAGATGAAGCATAAATACCCGGAAATCAATTTTAAACTAACGACCGGAATTACAGATGATCTCGTCAACAAGGTTCTGAACCGGGATGTGGATATCAGCTTTGTGCGGGGAATCACCCATCCAAGTCTTTTGTCAGCGAAATTTTATGAAGATCCTATTCGACTTTATGTATATGAGGGGCATCCCTTTATTGAGAAGGAAAACTTAACGATCCAGGATATTGGACGTCAGGCACTTATTTTCTTTGAGTGCGGCTCTCTAGACTGGATGCGCATTCACCGTGTATTTGAGAGTTTGAAGGAGCCTCCAAACATCCAGATCCAGACGGATAACTCCGAAACTGCTAAGAAGCTGGTTCTACAGCGGGCAGGTATTGCTTTCTTACCTGGGCTTAGCGTCAGTCAGGAAGTTAAGGATAATAGGCTATTTCCAATTGACTTTCCAGAGACAGCGGGCATTGCCTTGCAGACGAACTTGATTACGCTAAATGGGGAAAATACACTATTTTTCAACAGTATTTTGGATATTTGCAAAGGATTATGGGGCCGAACGAAAGGGTAATATCAGATTCTTATATAAGCTTATAGAAAAACTCTATTATCCAGTTGTGAAACTTGATGATAAATTAATTCTAAAGTTAATTCATACAAAACAGGTAGGAATTATAAGTTTAATGTTTGTAACCGAAAAAATGGAGGGAATACACAGATGAGAAAATTAACAATCCTTGGAACAACACTAACTTTGGCTTTGGTAGCAGCAGGCTGTGGGGCGAAAAATACAGAAACCATCGCATCACCAAAGGAAGCCGCTGAAGGTACGAAGGCTGCTGCAGCTACAGCTGCTGCAACCGAGCCTGTCAAAGTGAAGAAGATCATAGTTGGAACAGGTACCAAATTTCCGAACGTAGCTTTCCTTGATAAAGACGGTAAGCTTACCGGTTATGATATCGAGCTTGTCAGAGAACTGGATAATCGGCTTCCTGATTACGAGTTTGAATTCAAAACGATGGATTTCGCTAACCTGCTCCTCAGCTTGGAAACGAACAAAATTGACTTTGTTGCCCACGAAATCGAGAAGAATAAGGAAAGAGAGCAAAAATACCTTTTCAACAACGAGCCTTATGCGTACTGGAAAACAAAAGTTATCGTGGCTAAAGACAATACAAACATTAAATCGATTGATGACTTAAAAGGTAAAAAAGCGTTAACGACAGCGACTAGTGCCGAAGCTACGCTATTAGAAAATTATAATAAAGCAAACGATAACGCGATCAAAATAGTTTACCAAAACGGTGCAGCTAACGATTTGGTTAGTCAGCTTACAACAGGACGTGCGGACGGATCCCTCGGAGCGGATTTCTTGCTGCCGCTCGTCGACCCTCAAAGCAAATTAAAGGCAGTGGGACCGATTATTGAAGAAGCTGAGGTTCGCTTTCTTTTCCGCAAAAATGATAAAGACGGGCAAGCTCTTGCGGATAAAATCGACGTGGCGTTGAAAGCTGTGAAGGCAGATGGAACGCTTTCCAAACTTAGCACACAATGGCTCGGAGGAGACTATACGAAGAAAGATTAATGCAGCTTTAAGTAAGAACGGTACAGAAAGGTGAGATCGTCCGAATGGAACAACAATTTGATATCACCTATGTCTTTGATTTTTTGCCCAAATTAGTCTCTTATCTCCATATTACATTGTTTATTGTAGCTTGCTCTATGCTGCTGGGTGTACTGATCGGATTCCTCATAGCCCTGCCACGGTTGTATGAGGTTCCGGTGCTAAGAAGGATATCCCAAATCTATGTGTCATTTTTCCGGGGGACGCCGATCCTTATCCAATTGTTCCTCATCTATTATGGTCTTCCCGAGATCTTGAAGCTCATTAACGTCGACGTCTCTAAAGCCCCCGTCCTGACCTTCGTTATTCTGACTTTTGGGCTGCATGGCGGGGCTTATATCTCTGAAGTCATTCGGGCAGCCGTGAAAGCCGTGGATCGAGGGCAAGTGGAGGCTGCTTATGCGATAGGAATGACAGGGTACCAAGCCTTTACACGTATCATCATGCCACAAGCGCTTGCCATATCGATACCGAACTTTGCGAATCTGCTTATCGCCAATTTGAAGGATACTTCGTTAGCCTTTTCGTTAGGCGCGATGGAATTGATGGGGAAAGCGCAAACGCTTGGTGCGGCAACTCAACATTTTGTTGAAACTTACATTTGTTTATCGCTCATCTACTTTGTCATTTGTTACGGGCTGGAGAAGCTGTTCTTGGATGTTGAAAAAAGACTACTTCGGCATGAACAACTCATTGTTCAACGTGATTCGAAGTTTACATTTAGGCGCTTGTTTAAGACACCCTGGGCTGCATCCGCTCAAACAGATAAAGGAGGGTATCAACCATGAAGCTCGATCTAGGGTTTATCGGTTCCGCCTTTATTCAACTGCTCTCTGCTTTGCCCATTACGATGCTAATTACGATTGTATCGGTTTTCTTCGGATTTCTGATTGGATCGGCAGTGGCGATCATCCGAATATACCGCGTACCTGTTATCCATTACATCGCAAGCGGCTATGTAACGTTCATACGAGGAACACCGATGCTGATGCATTTGCTGCTCATTTATTTCGGATTGCCTGTTATTATTGATTCTTTGGCAACAGCCATCGGTTGGAGCTTCCGATCGACTTCTATTCCAATGATCGGTTTCGCCTTTCTCTCCTTCTCGATTACAGCAGGGGCCTATTTGGCTGAAGTAGTGAGATCAGGCATTCTAGCCGTGAATAAGGGACAGATCGAAGCTGCCTATTCCATCGGCATGACAACACCGCAGGCGTTAAGGCGCATTGTGCTTCCTCAGGCACTGGCTGTTAGCTTGCCTAACTTATCCAATTCGTTCATTGGTATGCTTCACGGTTCTACACTGGCTTTCACGGTATCCGTTGTTGAAATTAATGCCAAAGCGCAAATCGTTGCTACGACAAATTGGAAATTCTTTGAATCGTATATTGCCGCGGCTTTCCTATTCTGGGCAGTGACGGTTCTGATCGAGAAGATAACGGAGCTGCTAGAAAAACGAATAAATATTTACAACCGAGGTGGTGTACAATGATCAAAATGGCGAATATCACCAAAGCATTCGGCAAGCATGAGGTGCTGAAAGGTATCAATTTGACGGTTAAAAAGGGTGAAGTCGTCTGTATTCTTGGCCCAAGCGGTTCAGGCAAAACGACGCTGCTTCGCTGCATCAATTACTTGGAGAAGCCGAATCAAGGTGAGGTAATGATTGGGGATTTCACCATCAATTGCAAGCGTCCGAGCAAACAGGATATTCACACGCTGCGCAAGAAAACGGCGATGGTATTTCAACATTACAATTTATTTAAACATAAAACGGTGCTGGAAAATGTGATGGAGGGCCTTGTCATTGTACAGAAGCAATCCAAAGAAACTGCACGGCAAACGAGCATTCAAATGCTGGAGAAAGTGGGGCTGGGAAGTAAGCTGGACGCTTATCCAAGCCAACTGTCAGGCGGACAGCAGCAGAGGGTGGGCATTGCCCGTGCGCTGGCACTCAATCCAGAAGTGATTTTGTTCGATGAACCAACCTCTGCACTTGATCCTGAGTTGGTCGGTGAGGTGCTGGAGGTTATCCAGAAAATTGCCAAAGAAGGCATTACGATGATTGTCGTCACGCATGAAATGGGCTTTGCTCGTGAAGTTTCGAATCATGTTGTTTTTATGGATCAAGGTGTGATTGTGGAAGAAGGAAGGCCTCAGGATATTTTTAGCGATGCGAAAGAAGAGCGTACGAGACAATTTTTGAAACGAATTACGCCGGAGTATACGTTTAACATTTAAATTTACAGCGAATACGGAGTGGATGATATGGGGATCAAACTTAGTATTTTGGATCAAAGCGTTATTTTCCCGGGGGAGAATGCGGAAGCCGCTCTGCAGCATACGATTGAGCTAGTGCAACTAGCGGAAAAGCTGGACTATCACCGCTTTTGGGTATCGGAGCATCACGATTCCGATCAATTGGCCGGTTCTTCACCCGAGGTGCTAATTTCTCATTTATTAGCGAAAACAGAGCGCATACGTATTGGCTCTGGCGGCATCATGCTGCAGCATTACAGTCCCTACAAAGTTGCAGAAAACTTTAATGTCCTGGCATCATTAGCGCCTGGAAGAGTAGATCTTGGGATCGGAAGGGCGCCTGGCGGGCTTCCTCGTTCTACGAAAGCTCTACAGCAGGGCATTACAGAGCCAGCTACTTTATCGGAGAAGCTGAAGGAACTCAAACAATTTGTTCATAATCGATTGGATGCTGATCATCCGCTTACAGGCCTTAGGGTATCTCCGATTCCGACACAATCAGCGGATATCTATCTGCTTGGCGCCACTGCGGCCAGTGCGGAATTAGCAGCTGAATTAGGGCTTCCTTATGTATTTGCGCAATTCATAAATGGTGATCCTGCTGTGGCAGCTGCTGCTTTTGAAGCGTATCACACTGGATTTAATCGAGAACAAGGCGGGCAGCCGAAGGCGATCTTGGCACTGTCCTTAATTGTAGCTGACACAGAAGAAGAGGCCAAAGTGATGGCTGGCGAATATAAAAATGTCAAAATCCATTTGGAAAACGGTAAAACCTTGACGGTAGGAACCCTTGAACAAGCCGAGGAGTATGGACGGCAAACGCAAGCCAAATTCACCGTAGAAGAGAAGGAAGCGGAGATTACGAAAGGCACCAAAGAATCCGTCCGTCAAAAGCTGCTGGACATCCAGCAAACGTATAGGGTAGATGAGTTTATCGTTACAACGTCGGTGAAAGATTTCGCCAAACGCTTGCGGTCATTTGAATTGCTTAGTGAGGCGTTCTCGGAGCTGCTTGTGTAGGTAAAAACGCCATTGGGCTTTTTAGAGGGGGAATGTGCATGAGCGAAACGCTGTCGGAACAATCACAGTCGGCATTTGAGCAGAAGCTGATCGCGATTCGGCGTCATCTGCATCAAAATCCGGAATTATCGAACGAAGAGGTTCAAACAACCGCATCTATCCGAGACTGGCTGCAGGAAGCGGGTATCCGAGTGGCTAATTTTCCTCTGAAAACAGGTCTTATCGCGGAGGTTGGCGGTCTGCACGAAGGACCCATTATTGCGCTGCGAGCCGATATTGATGCGTTGCCTGTCCAGGAATCTACTGGACTGGCTTACGCCTCATTGGTTCCGGGCACCATGCATGCTTGCGGACATGATTTTCATACCGCAGCCATTCTGGGCGCCGCTTTCTTATTAAAGCAGCGAGAGAAGGAGCTGCTGGGTACGGTTCGTTTCATTTTCCAACCGGCAGAGGAGAAAGCGCAAGGAGCGGAGCAGGTCATCAGGAGCGGTGCTTTGGAGGGGGTTCGTGCCGTATTTGGAATGCACAATAAACCCGATCTTCCTGTGGGCACAATCGGCATTAAAGCGGGACCACTCATGGCTTCTGCAGATGGGTTTGTTGTTGAAATCGAGGGTAAGGGTACACATGCTGGGGTGCCTGAAGCGGGGATAGATCCCATTGTAACCGGCGCACATATCGTCACAGCACTCCAAGCGATTGTAAGCCGGAATGTGAGTGCGCTGCAAAGTGCTGTGATAAGCGTCACCAAGATACACAGTGGAACCGCTTGGAATGTCATTCCGGATAAAGCTGTCTTAGATGGAACGGTGAGGACATTCGATAAGGAGGTTCGAGCCACGGTTCTGAACAGGTTCGATCAAGTTGTTCATGGTGTAGCGGCTGCTTATGGGACGAAGGCATCTGTACGATGGATCAAGGGTCCTCCAGCCGTGCAGAACGATGCGGGCTTAGCAGAATTAGCAACCCTAGCTGCGGATATTGCTGGCTTGCAGGTCATCACGCCTACACCATCGCTAGCAGGGGAAGACTTCGCTTTCTATCAGAAGAAGGTGCCGGGTGTTTTCTTATTCATGGGTACATCGGGTACGCAGGAATGGCACCATCCCGCCTTTGATCTAGATGAGCGCGCACTGCCGATCAGTGCCAACTATTTTGCCATATTAGCGGAGCAAGCTCTCAAGCAAATAAGCTCCAAATTCGAAGTGGAGGTATCAGGATGAGTCAACTTGTAATCGATATTCAACCTTATATAGATACAAATAAACAGTTGAGAGCAGCGATTGACGGACTTACGGATGAGCAGTTGAAATGGAAAGAGAACGCGGATAAATGGAGTGTGACGGAAGTTCTGTCTCATTTGACCGATCATAACATTGTTGTTTCCTTTCGCATTCGCGAGATCATTTCTGGATCCACGGTCCAATTGCCTGCCTTTGGGCAAGATGCTTGGGTAAGCAGTGCCAAGGCGAATGAAGGTGCAGCTTTAGATATTTTGGACGCTTTCGAAGTTTTATTGACCTATAACAGCCTATTATTGCGAAGACTATCCCCACAAGACTGGGAGAAAACGGGCGTTAACTTCAAAGGTCAGACGTTAGCTTTGACGGATGTCGTTCAATCTTTTACCGCACATGTGCAGGTGCATCTTGCCCAAATAGAGCGGATTAAACAAGCTAGGCAAGCCGCGAACCTTTAATAATAAAACCGACTAAACCTATATGTGATAGAAAGAGGTGTGGGGGAAATGAGTACAAATAGGGTTCGGATTCGCGAAGCTCGTACGGAAGACCGTGAGGGGATCAGGCAGCTTCTTATTGATGCCTACAGTCAATACGAAGCAGTTCTTCCTCCCGAAGGATGGCAGCAGTACAAAGACAACATTCTTGCCTCTGTAGATGGCGACGCTCCTTCTGCACGACTAATTGCCGAAATCAATGGGGAAATCGTGGGCAGCTCCCTCTTGTTCCTGTCTTCCCAGGTTGCCTATGGACTTCCTGAATTGGATATCCATACTCCGATTATTCGCTTATTGGCTGTCTCCCCGCAAGCGAGAGGCAAGGGAATCGCTACGGAGCTCATTAAAGAAAGCGCCCGACGAGCGCTGGAATTGGGTGCATCTACACTGCATCTGCACACTTCCGATATGATGGAATCTGCCGTGAAGCTTTATGAGCGTTTAGGCTTCGAACGGGCATTTGATAAGGATATTCTAAAGGGCGAAAACGTCGTAAAAAGCTACCGCTTGCAGTTGAAAGAAGCAGCAATTCTTCAATAATAATTATAAGGACGTGATGACGATGTCAAAACAAAAGCAACTGAAGCTTGGAGCAATCATTCATGGTGTTGGTGGAAACATATCAGGATGGCGCCATCCCGAGGCGATTACTGATGCCAGCGTCAATTTTGGTTTTTATAAACAGCAGGCCCAGAAAGCTGAAGCCGGTAAATTCGATCTGGTTTTCATTGCAGACGGTCTGTACATTACCGAGAAATCCATCCCTCACTTTTTGAATCGGTTTGAACCGATTACGATTCTTTCAGCGCTGGCTGCTGTCACGTCCAATATTGGTCTGGTTGGTACACTTTCGACCTCCTACAGCGAGCCATTTACAGTGTCCAGACAATTCGGCTCGATTGATCTGATCAGTGATGGGCGTGCAGGGTGGAACATCGTAACTTCACCTCTAGAGGGATCGGCAAGAAATTTTAGCAAAGACCAGCACCCCACACATCCAGAACGATATCGGATCGCGAATGAATTCTTGGAAGTAGCGCGTGGACTTTGGGATTCCTGGGAAGACGATGCCTTCGTTCGGGATAAAGAAAGCGGCGTATTCTTTGATCCAAGCAAACTGCATACGTTGAACCACAAAGGGGAGTTTTTCTCCGTTCAGGGACCACTCAATATTGCGCGTTCGAAGCAAGGCCAACCGGTTATCTTCCAGGCAGGGGCTTCTGAGGATGGTCGGGCTTTCGCGGCTAAAGTCGCTGATGCCGTATTTGCCGGACACGAAACGATTGAGGAAGCTAAGGCTTATTATCAAGATATTAAAAGCAGAGCGGTAGCTTATGGCCGTTCAGCCGAAGAACTCGTTATTCTTCCTGGGATTAGCCCGATTATCGGACGCACGGAAGAAGAAGCAGAAAGCAAATATCAAGAAATTGCTAATTTAGTTACGATTGATAAAGCATTGGATTTTCTGGGGCGCTTCTTTGAGCACCACGATTTCTCTCAATATCCACTTGATGAACCGTTCCCGGATCTCGGAGATTTCGGCAGTAACAGTTTCCGCAGCGGTACGGATAAAATCAAGCAAACGGCGAAAGAGAAAAACCTCACACTTCGTCAAGTTGCGCTTGGTATCGCAACACCGCGCAATGAATTTACAGGAACACCCGAACAAGTGGCTGATCGTGTCGAGCGCTGGTTTAAAGAAGAAGCGGCAGACGGCTTTATTATTGCCGCAGCTCTTCCCAAAGGATTGGACGATTTCGTCGATCTCGTTGTGCCAATCCTTCAAGAGCGCGGTATATACCGAAAAGAGTATGAATCTGACACGCTGCGGGGAAACCTAGGCGTACCGATTCCTGCGAATCGCTACACGAAGGTAGAGGCTGCTATCTAAAATTCAGTTAGTATTGGTACTTATTTCCATTTTAATTAATTAGTCTATTTTAACCGCCCGTTTTGGGCGGTTCTATGGCGTTTAGGTTGAATTATTTCCTAATGCAGCTTTGAAATTCCAATATTTGAAAACAAATGTGTAATCGTATAAACTGTGAACATAGACTATTGTGGAGAAAAATGTAGCCTATAGTCAAAATGTGTTACTAAATCATATAGGTGGTGCTGAAATGAGTACGTTTAAATCATGGTTTTCAAGCGCGAAAACGGGCTTGTCCGAGCAAGTCAAAAAATTTCAAAACAAAGATTTTCTGGATGCCGTTGTAGCAGGTTGTGCGATTGTAGCGGCCGCTGATGGCAGCATTGGTAATTCAGAAAAAGAAAAGATGATTGGTTACATCAGCCGTAGCGAAGAGCTTAAAGTATTTGATGTCAGTAATGTCATCGCTCGCTTCAATCACTTTGCTGGCAACTTTGAATTCTCAGCCATTGTAGGCAAGCAAGAAGCGCTTAAAGTTATTTCCAAGTTTAACAATAAGCCGGAAGTTGGACGAATCATCATTGCGGTATGCTGCGCAATTGGTGCTGCAGACGGAGATTTTGATGATCAAGAAAAGAAGGTTGTCAAAGATATTTGTACAGCGCTGAACCTCAATCCGAGCGAATTTAGTCTGTGATCGTCGATTTACAAATAATTTAATCGGAAAAATGAAACGTGTTCGAACTTCATCCGTATCAAATGAAAGAGTGTACGAATACAGGATATGAAGGGAGGTGACCTCGTTGACAATTAGTTTGGTCAAAGGTCAAAAAATTGATTTAACAAAAGGTAATGCGGGTCTTTCCAAAGTTGTAGTTGGACTAGGTTGGGATCCTGCAGTTGTGGAGAAGAAAGGTTTCTTCGGATCCAAAAAAACAGCTGTTGAAATTGATTGCGACGCTTCCGTCATCTTACTAGATGAGAATGGGAAATTGACGAAAGAGAAAAATGTTGTTTTCTTCGCTAACTTGCAAAGCCCTGATGGTTCAGTTGTTCACTCCGGTGATAACCGTACAGGGGAAGGCGATGGCGATGATGAGCAAGTAGCTGTTAATTTAGGACAAGTTCCTGCGGATGTTAGTAAAATCGTCTTCGTTGTTAATATCTACGACTGCGTGAATAGAAAACAAGACTTCGGTCTCGTTCAATCAGCCTACATCCGGTTAGTGAATGATTCGAATAAACAAGAATTGATTAAGTTTAATCTGACCGAAGATTATTCAGGTAAAACATCCCTGATTGTTGGTGAAATTTATCGTCATAGCGGCGAATGGAAATTCAACGCGATTGGTGAAGGAAGCACGGATACAACAGTTGGACAATTAGTTAAACGATATCAATAATAGCACAACCAAATCCCCTATAAAGCGAGGTTATATACAATGGCAATTTCACTATCCAAAGGTCAAAAAGTAGATTTAACAAAATCAAACCCAGGTCTAACTAAAGTTGTTGTTGGTCTAGGTTGGGACACGAACAAATATGATGGCGGTAAAGATTTCGATCTAGACGCTTCCATTTTCGCTGTTAATGCTTCTGGCAAAGTAGGATCTGAATCTGATTTCATCTTCTACAACAATCCGAAGAACGCGAATGGTTCAATCGTACATAACGGCGACAACCGTACAGGAGCTGGCGATGGCGATGATGAGCAAGTAAGTGTTGATCTAAGTGCAGTACCTGCTGAAACTGAGAAAATTGCTTTCTGCATTACGATCCATGATGCTGAAGCAAGAGCGCAAAACTTTGGACAAGTTTCCAATGCTTACGTTCGTATTCTTAACGAAGGTTCAGGCGCAGAATTGATTCGTTTTGATCTTGGAGAAGACTTCTCCATTGAAACAGGCGTAGTTATCGGTGAATTGTACCGTAACGCGGGCGAATGGAAATTCAGCGCAATCGGTAGCGGCTACAAAGACGGTCTTTCAGGATTAGCTCGCGATTACGGTTTGCAAACTTCCTAAGATCTTACTTATCATGCTAGTTTTCTTGCGAAAACTCTAAGGCTTATGCTTACGATGCTAGTTTTCTTGCGAAAACTCTAAGGAGATGCAGCAATGACAATCAGCTTGTCAAAAGGTCAAAGAATTGACTTAACCAAAACGAACCCTGGCCTCAGTAAGGCTATCATCGGATTAGGTTGGGATACGAACAAATATAGCGGTGGGCATTCATTCGATTTGGATGCGTCAGCCTTTCTGCTACATGCTGAAGGTAAAGCCAAAGGGCTTGAGGACTTCATTTTTTACAACAACTTGGTTGGTGTTAATGGTTGCGTTGAGCATACCGGCGATAATCGTACAGGTGATGGCGATGGGGATGACGAGCAAATCAGAGTTGATTTCTCCAAAATCCCCGCGCATATTCACCGAGTAGGTATAGCTGTTACGATTCATGATGGATCGAATCGCAACCAAAATTTCGGACAAGTATCGAATGCGTTCGTTCGCCTTGTTGATGAGGTAACGAATCGGGAGATTTTACGTTATGACTTGGGCGAGGACTTTTCTGTAGAAACGGCCGTTGTCATTTGTGAATTGTACCGAGACAGCCAAGGTCAAGAATGGAAATTCCAAGCTGTTGGAAGTGGTTTTCAAGGTGGTCTTCAAGCCCTTTGTAAAAACTACGGACTTGATGCCCAGTAAATTCAGAAACAGGTGGGGTGGTGCGAGTAAGGCATCACCCTTCAATTATTGAGTACGGAAGGGACAGCCCTTATGCATATATCTCTTGTCAAAGGCCAAAAGACGGATGTTACAAAAACAAATCCGGGACTCTCACAGATTGGTATTGGACTCGGATGGAACTCTCCTGCGAACATAGATCTGGATACTTCAGCATTCTTGTTAGGCGTTAACGGGAAGGTAGATAATGACGAACAGTTGGTATTCTACAACAATCCTACAAAAAGTGGTGTGAACTTCATCGATCAACCCTCTCAAGGGACCGATAAGAAGCAATTTTCTATTCAATTTTCCAACGTTCCAGCCCATGTTGAGAAAGTTGCTATCACACTAACCATTCATGAGGGTGAGAAGTTAAAGCAGCAATTCAGCCAAATGACACAAGCTTATTTACGGATTTTTCATCCTAGCACAGGGCAAGATATGTTGCGATATGAATTAGGAAATCAATTCTCCGTTGAGACAGCTATTGTTGTAGGGGAATTATATAGATACGGCACAGAATGGAAATTCAGTGCGATTGGATCTGGTTTTTCCGGTGGGCTGAAAGCGCTGTGCGGTAATTTCGGAATCGAGGTTAAGGATGAACCTACACCTAGCCCTGTACCTAATCCGACACCGACGCCTCCCCCAGTTTCAACTCCGACGCAAGCGGGTAAACCTCCTCTTATCCCTCCAACTCCAATTAATCTGAATAAGATTGAATTGAAGAAGAAGGGCGATCGCATAAGTCTTGCAAAGAAGACAACAGGTAATCTCGGGGAAATTGTCATTAATTTAAACTGGAATCAGAAGAAGAAACCCGGCGGATTTTTTGGTGAAAGCAAAGGGATCGATTTGGATCTAGCTTGTTTATATGAATTAAAGAACGGTGAGAAGGGCGTTATTCAAGCGCTTGGCAACCGATTCGGTTCACTCCATAGAGAGCCGTATATCGCCTTAGACGGTGATGATCGTACGGGCTCGGTAACAACAGGAGAGAACATTCGAATTAATGGGAATAAGCTCTCTGAATTTGAGCGCATCCTAATTTTTACTTTCATTTACGAAGGTGCAACCACTTGGTCTGAAGCAGATGGCGTAGTGTCCATCAAACAAGATGGCGGACCCGACATCATAGTGAAATTGAACGAACATGATAATCGTCAGGGCATGTGTGCCATTGCATTAATTCGTAACCAAAATAATGAAACATTTAGCATTGAGCGGCTTGTTCAATATTTCTCCGGTCATAAGGTGCTAGATGAAGCCTTTGGATGGGGAATGAGATGGGTTGCAGGAAATAAGTAAATAATTAGCGAAATATACAGGAGGGTCAAGGCATGTCAGATTTTTTTCAAAGTTTTATCAACAACTTCCTTAACTTTTTCGATTGGGAAGTGCTTTCAACAACACTTTCTGATCCGGTTAACTGGGGAATTATCGGGACATTAGTTATCTTAGAGGGTCTTTTATCCGCTGATAACGCATTGGTACTGGCAGTAATGGTTAAGCATTTACCGAAGGAGCAGCAGAAAAAAGCTTTATTCTACGGACTCCTAGGTGCCTATGTTTTCAGGTTCATAGCTATTGGGGTAGGTACGTTTCTTGTTCAAATTACTTGGATTAAAGTGCTCGGCGGCGCCTATCTCCTTTGGATTGCCATCAGTAATCTTTTCTTCAAGAAGAAGGAAGAGGAAGGGGAAGTTCAGAATAAAGGACTTTCCTTCTGGCGTACTGTTCTTGCTGTAGAAGTCATGGATATTGCTTTTAGTGTCGATAGCGTCCTTGCTGCCTTTGGTGTCAGTGACCAGGTTTGGGTTCTGTTCCTTGGAGGCATTATAGGTGTACTTATGATGAGAGGCGTGGCGCAAATCTTCTTAAAGCTCATTGACAAGATTCCAGAGTTGGAGAAAGCAGCCTTCATCCTTATTATCATTATTGGTCTTAAGATGATTGCCGGTGCATTCGGTGTCCATATCTCACATGTTCTTTTCTTCTCAACCCTTATTGTCATATTTGGAGGCACGATTGTTCTTAGCTTGCTTCGCAAAAAGGACAAGCCTGAATCAGCTAACTAATAATACCGACTATAACAATGACAATCCCTCCTTTACGGGGGGATTGTTTCTTAAACGAAAGAGGGAGGAATCGGGATTGAGATATTTTAATTATTTAACAGCGGATGAAGAGAAAGCTCTATTTTATTTACCTCCGACTTCCTTCCATAATCATTCGCGCAAAGAAATCCTTGCTTATTCCATTGGTGCTGCTCTTTATATGCCTGCTACACGTCCCACGTTCGCGGAAGATATCGCTTTTGGTAAAATTGAAGGTCTTGTTTCAGTTATTCTTGATTTGGAAGATGCCGTTGGTGAAAATGAGGTTCATGCCGCAGAAGAATCATTGGTGAATCAAATGAATAAGCTAGCCACCTTCATGGAAGTCGGAATTCTTCATACGGACAATCTTCCGCTATTATTCGTACGTGTAAGAAGTGTGAATCAGTTAAATTATTTGATCGAAAGATTAGAAGAGAATGTAGCCCTTTTAGCGGGATTTGTTTTCCCGAAATTTAGTGTAGACAATGGAGTGGCTTATTTTGAAATCCTAGAAAATTATAATGATGAGAAACCTTCTTCTTCCCCGATGCTATATGGTTTGCCAATTCTAGAGTCTGGACCTGTGATTTATAAGGAAAGCCGTACCCATACGCTTCAAACGATTAAAGAGATCCTAGAGCAGTATAAGAATTTGGTCCTCAATGTAAGAATTGGCGCTACGGATTTCTCGAGCCTATTTGGTTTGAGACGCAGCCCAGACATGACCATTTATGACATAACGCCGATTCGAGATTGTGTAGCTGACATTATTAATATATTTGGACGTGTTGACGCCTCTTACGTTATTTCCGGACCTGTATGGGAATATTTTCCTCAAAAGGGATTGGTTCGCGAAGTGATTATGGATAAAGAGAACGGCATGATTGGCAAGACAATTATTCATCCTACTCATATTAAACCCGTTCAATCGCTATACGCGGTGACACATGAAGAGTATACGGATGCTACAAGCATTATTACGAACAATAATGGCGATCATGGCGTTATTAAGAGCGCATATGCCAATAAAATGAATGAAATCAAACCTCATTTAAGTTGGGCTAGACGTATTCTCTTACGATCACAAATTTATGGGGTGCTGCATGAACAACAACAATATGACGGATTATTGCTCAAGCATAATCGAGCATACGTATAAGATCGCAGGCGATTTAGAGCTTCAAGTGACATTGACCTCTAATCCATTTGAGATTCCCCTCGACTCTCTGTTCGCCATGGCGGCAAGAATCAATAAGAAACGATCGTTTCTGTTTGTTAGCAAAGTGCTAGGTAAACATATCCCTGTAAATCCTTATTCCTCCTTATTAAGCGGAGCTTCATTGGCACTACTTTTACAACAAGCCTTAAAAGGTAATATGCCGCAGCAGTTAATCCCTCAAGCCATTCAGGGCATTATAGATCCTTCTCAGGCCGAGGCGGCCTATAAAGAAATTATGTCCTATCGTTTAAGTTTGCCCCAATCAGTTGCTTTTATAGGGTTTGCTGAAACTGCCACAGCTATCGGACATGCGGTTTATGAAACCTTTGGTTATGGTGGCAGCTATATTCATACCACACGTGAAGTGATAGAAGGATCGGCATCCATCATTAATTTCAGTGAGGAACATTCCCATGCGGTAGCACATTATTGTTACGCGAAGGATCCTCAGATGCTTACACACCCTGAGATTGTAGTCCTTGTTGATGATGAAATTACGACAGGTAAGACCTCTTTGAACATTATTCGAGATATGCAGGGGAAATTTCCGAAGAAAACCTACTACATCCTTGCTCTGCTTGATTGGAGAACCCCAGAGGATCAGCAGCAGTTTCTGAAGCTAGAACTGGAGTTAGGTATCTCCATCCACGTGCTTTCCTTAGTCAAAGGTGAGGTAAAAGTAACGGGTTCATCTGAAAGTTTAACCCCCCAAGTGCCTGTCCTTCCTATTCCAAATCAAATGGGACCCATTTACTTCACGTATATAGATCATCTATTCGCTCATGCTCCTTATGTGAGCCAACATCCTTATTTACAGCATAGCGGAAGATTTGGTCTTACACCGGAGGAAAGCGAACAATCCAGTCATTCGATATCTCAAGCCGCCAAGCAGTTGAAACTTACTCGAATAGGTAAGAAGACGCTGTGCGTAGGCACAGGTGAGTTTATGTATATCCCCATGCGAATTGCCGCTGAAATGGGAGAAGGTGTGTATTACCAATCGACGACGAGGAGTCCAATTCATACCATTGATACAGAGGATTACGCAGTCAAGGTAGGCTATCCGTACTCATCTCCGGAGGATCCCGACGTAATTCATTTCCTATACAACGTTCCGGTAGGCATGTATGACGATCTCTATTTATTTATGGAAAGAGAAGCTGATCCTGCTTCGATGCAGCCATTGCTTCAAATTCTTCAAACGCGAGGGCTGAAACAGATTCATATTGTTATTTTCTCTCCTCAAACGGTTGAATGGAAGGAGAATGCAGAATGGAAGATTGGCGAGCTAGGCCAATAGAGGAGCCTAGGCACTTGGGCAGCTATCCAGCTTCTGATGTGACATTCCTGCTTAAGGATTTGAGCGAGGTTAAGTTGGAAAAGTCGATGGATGCGAGAGAACTAGCCATTCAATCGGGTACTCATTATTCAGAAATGTTACCGCAAGAGCATCTACCTACGTCCGATTATTTAAAATTGTACCGAGAGACGCTTCAGATGTCAGCCCAGAAGGTTGCATTAGCCGTTGGTACTACGGCAGAGCTTATTCGAAATAAGAAAGGACCGAACACGGTGTTAGTCTCTTTTGCGAGAGCGGGCACACCGGTCGGTATTCTAATAAGACGTTACCTGCAAGAGGTGCATCAGTTGGACTTGCCTCATTACAGCATCTCGATTATTCGAGGTAAAGGGATTGACGAGAACGCTTTGTTTTATATCCTGCAGAAGCATCCGGAGGCGAATCTTCAATTTGTCGACGGGTGGACCGGCAAGGGAGCAATCCGTAAAGTGCTTATAGAGGCTTGCAGCAAGCTGGAACGAGATTACAGGATCAAGCTGGACGATGATCTTGCTGTACTTGCTGATCCTGGCCATTGCACCGATATGTTTGGAACGAGAGAGGATTTCTTGATTCCGAGTGCATGCTTGAATGCGGTGGTATCCGGTTTAATTAGTCGAACGGTGCTGCGCGAGGATCTCATTGGGCCGCATGACTTTCATGGTTCCAAATATTATAAAGAGTGGTTAGACCACGATCTCTCCAATCATTTTATTGCGGAGATTGTGCCCTTTTTTGGTGAGGTAGTGAAAGAAGCACAGCGTTGTGCCCAGAATTTACTCCAGCATCCTCCTACGATTTCATGGAAGGGTTTGCGAGATATCCAAGCGATTCAGAGTGAGTATCAGATTGAGGATATCAACTTGATTAAACCCGGTGTCGGAGAAACGACCCGTGTACTGCTCCGTAGAGTGCCGTGGCGGATATTAGTTGACCGATTAGATAATCCCAATATACGTCATATCCTCCTTTTAGCTGAAGCTAGGGAAGTATCAATAGAAGTGTACCCAGGTCTCACTTATTCCTGTTGTGGTATTATTAAATCCGTGAAAGGAGATGCCGAATGATATTTGCAAGCGATTTAGATCAAACGTTAATCTATTCACAGCCTTTAGAACGTGCCGAAGAATTAGGCGATCGGATTATTACAGCAGAGTTCATTGACGGTAAAGTGAGATCGTATATGTCCTCAAGTTCCTACCAGCTGCTTCAAAAGTTGATGACGGAGCTCATTTTCATCCCGGTTACGACACGAACCATGCAGCAGTACAATCGTATACATTTAATTAGTCAAATGTTGAAACCCACCTATGCGGTTACGAGCAACGGCGGGAATATTTTGATAGATGGACATCCCGACTTGGGATGGCAAGCATCTGTAGTCGCTCGCGTTACTGAATCAAGTGAGCATGTGAAGGATGTCAGGATACTGCTAGATCGTGTCCTTAGTCCGGAATGGGTCATCAGTTCCAGCTATTGCGACGAGCTATTTTTTTCCCATATCATTGACCGAGCGAAGATGCCGCTGGAGGAAGTTACTCAAATGAGTGCAGAACTTCAGCGTATGGGCTGGAGCACTTCCGTTCAAGGAAGAAAGGTCTATGTCGTTCCCCAAGTTGTTAATAAAAGAGATGCTGTTCAGCATCTCAAGCAGTTAACAGAGGAGCACCAAGTTGTAGCATCTGGTGATTCCCTCTTGGATCAAATCTTGATTGATTTTGCTGAGTTCTCTATCGTCCCTAGGCATGGAGAGTTATTTCGACAAGAGCAGATTCTATCGACGGGGAGCTATTCATTTACCGAGGAATCTGGGATTTTTGCTACGGACGAAATACTTAAGTATGTTGAATCTGTAAACATCGAGCAAACTAATCTATTTGTCATAAAGGAGTCCTCATGAAAAAAGTATGGTTTAACCGTTGGTTTTCGGTAGCCTTTCATTACATGAATAGCATTCGCAATAATGAGGATGGCGTCCAATTCAAAATGTATGCCACACATCCGGACCGTACCCACATGGCTTTACAGGCGGCTGATTACGCGGATACCGAACCTGTGTTAGGTGATGATGATTATGTGGAGTTTGCCCTAAATTTTTGCAAAAAGCATGGCATTGATGTATTCATTCCCAGGTTGCATATGTATGCAATAGCGAAGCATATTGATTTGTTCGAAAAAGCAGGAACGAAAGTCACGGTTTGTCGTGACCTTGAGCTATTAGAGAACTTGCTGGAGAAACAAAAGTTTTATGAAGCCATTAGGGAAACGAACATTATTTCAATCCCTGATTATCATGTAGTCAATACAGCAGATGAATTTATGACAGCCTATGAGACGCTCGTAAGTGCAGGACACCAGGTTTGTATCAAGCCAACGAATGCCGAGGGCGGTATGGGCTTCAGAATCATCAGCAATGGGCGGGATACATTAACTGACCTGTTCGGCACAGTTACTCCCTATCTCTCTACGGAACAGGTATACAAGACCTTATCATCCGTAAATCGTTTCGAGGACCTGATGGTGATGGAATTATTAAACGGCTTCGAGTACAGCATCGATTGCTTAGCATCGGCTTCTGGGGAATTACTTGCCGCTGTGCCGCGTCGCAAAGCAGACGGACGGCTAAGGCTGCTTGAGGAAGTGCCCGAGCTGATCGAAATCGCACATCAGGTTGCTGTCACCTACAAGATCCCGTTTAATTACAATATTCAAGTGAAGTACAATCAGGGTGTGCCTAAATTACTTGAGATTAATCCGAGAATGTCTGGCGGTCTGCATGTGACTTGTCTATCAGGTATTAATTTCCCTTATTTAGCAGTGAAATCAATTTTGGGTGAGCAAGTGGACAAACAGATACCAAATTATGGCATTATGGCTAGTCATATTGAGAAATACGTTATTATGGATTTAGGCGAATAAAAGAAACCGTGCATCATATCTTTGAATATAGATGAACAAATCTGTCAAAGAAGGTGCACAGGATGATAATAAGCGGGATTATACTTTCTGGAATAATCATTGTGCTCATTGTCGTAGCAAGCGCTGAAAAAGCAGAATATGTGTCTAAATTCATTGAAAAATAGTCTTCTATGAAACCTGAAAAGGTTTCTTTTTTTTGTTATGATTTGGTAGAATATAAGAATAGATTTGTAATGCTGGGGAGGGGGCTGTACGTTGCTGGATTTTACATTTGAGATTGTTGACGAGTCTACAATTAATACCAGAATTTTGTATGCCAACGAATGGTTCACTTTCAATATATATGAGAAAGATCATGTTTGGACCCTTCATCCCTTTGATGGTATGTTAATACGGAATAAAGATATGTGTCAGCTTGTAATTAATGAGTTGCTCAAAAATAAATATTTTCATGTCATGTGCGCGAAAGAGAATATCCTATTATCAGAGCTGCGGACGACAGTTGATTTAAGTAATAGAACGAGTATATCTACACCTAGACCTACTCCTTCACCTAGAGAAGAACGACTGGATGATGAGCTCCCTGACGATATAAAGTCATTTATGGATTATCATACTTTGGATGAAATTATAGACATGGAGAAACAAATTATTTATAAACGAATGACTTTTTACAAACAAATGTTAGAGGCCATGTTTATGCAAGGGGCAGGACCGACGGACCAGGAATTTATCCAAATTCAGTCCATTTATGTGATGTGGAAAGAATCGTATGAGAAATTGAATGGGTTAAGCGATCAAGATTTGTCTGGTGGGAAGAAGAGATGGTAGTATCAAGAGAGACTTAACTACCAACGAGTATATGTTCAAAAAGCCGTAAGGCTTATTTTTTTGCCCTATCACTTGATCACAAAGGAGTACCAGATGAGCATTCCCAAAATTGAAACACCGAAAATCCCCAAAGAAATATCAGCCATTACACTGCCGAACGAGGAAATGCAGCCGGAAGATAGCTTTCATACGGGTCTTATAAGTGATTGTATCATTGACAATCAGTCCGCATATAAAGTCGCGTTTGATAAAGTGATATTTCGTAATGTCACCTTCACTCGGATATCGATGAAAGATATAGAGCTGACAGATGTTATTTTCGAGAAATGCGATCTATCCAACGTTGATTTTGGTGAAGCTACGATCCATCGGACTGAATTTAGAAACTGCAAAATCATGGGCATTGACCTGACAGAAGCAACCGTCCGAAACGTCTTATTTCATACATGCTTGGCCGACTATGCGACCTTTCGTATGGCTAATTTCAAGCAGATTTTTTTTCAGGAGTGTTCGCTTTTAAATGCCGATTTCTACGAATCCACGCTGCAAAAAGTATATTTCGATAACTGTCAGCTGGACCGGGCACAATTCACGGGTGTGAAGCTTGCAGGAATTGATATCAGCAGCTGTGAATTTACAAGTTTAGGTGTGAGTATAGAGGATTTGCGCGGCTGCATCATTTCGAGGGGACAAGCCTCTGTTTTTGCAAGTCTTTTCGGACTTATATTGAAGGAATAAGGGGAAAATAATAAAGGAAATTGCTCCCGCAGCATAGTATATCCGTGAAATGAGGAGTTAACCTTGAAATTCGGCTTTGATATCGATGATACACTTATTAATTTAAGAGAACATGCCTTTCATATTTATAACCATAAGCTAAAGCAAAATATTGGCTTGGACGCGTTTCACGCCTTAACGACGATGGAAATTCACAGTGCTTTCGGTTTGACGAAAGAAGAAGGAGGCAAGCTGTGGTCTAGCCTCCGCGATGACATTTATTATTCTCAGTGTCCTTCTTTTCCCTATGCCGTAGATATCTTGCAGGAATTAGTACATCAAGGTCATGAGGTCTACTATATTACGGCAAGGGCCAAAGAGCATACAGACCGAACGAAAAACTGGTTAATAGCCAATGGTTTCCCGGTGGTTGAGGGACATTTTTATTGTGGGATGAGTGATTCCGAGAAAGTACATATTATTGAGAAACTGAACTTGGATTATTATTTTGATGATAAACCGGTTGTTCTGGAAACCATGTCTCACCTCCCATTGAACTTATATGTGAAAGATAGATCGTATAATCAGCACTTGAACCTGCCTCGAATTGTATCTTGGGATGAACTCCGAGAAATTATAAAATGAAACACAGCTGAACTCCTAAATGTTAAGGGGTTCAGTTTTTTTACTCCTTTAACTAGATTTACACTAAATACAAGTGTAGATAATCATCTAATGACATTCTTCCTTTAATGTCAGTCTATGAGGGTAAACTTTCCATAAGAGTTGAGGAGATGAAGTGATGTTAAAGAAAAATGCTCTGATGGTCGTCCTAGTGGCCGTAGTAGGAACTAGTTTACTTGTTGGTCTAGGCGGAGCACCCCAGCCTGCTGCAGCTGCGAGCAACATGATACCGAATTATGAAGTGAAGCTTCTCCTTAATCCAAGTGCAGTTCTTGGATCAGATTTTAAACTTACAAGCAGCGTAAAGAGTGCATTTGGCATGCCAGATAGTGTGACTAAGATGAATGTCCAGTTCCTGGATACGAACGCCGAGGACATTTATAACAATGGGTGGAGTCCAAGGATTCATAAAACAGAGGGAGAAAACGATTTCGAGCTTACCTACAAAAAGCGCTATGCCGTTATTGGTAACGATATTAATGGGGCCTTAACACTCGCCAACCAACAAGGCTTTGATTCAAACGATACGGGCTATGAGGCACAAGTCGAGTGGGGATATCAGAAAAAAACATTAAGTATCACACGTCCAAAGACAGGTACTAAATCAGGCTATAGCGGTATGGATCTCCTAAACCAGACCGATTCCCGCAGTCTTTTGATTAATAATTCACCTGATAAATTTAATAATTGGCTCTACAGTGGATGGGGGACTAGCAAGCTTTCTTCTTCCCGTGTCTACGGTCCAGTTCTAGCCAAACGTTCAGTCGGAACATGGAGCGGCCAACAGCTTTATATCGAAGTATGGCCGATTCTAAATGCAGCTGGTACGGGAACTGAGTACATTGTTGAAGCTTCATTTAAAACAAATAGTGAATCGACGGCATCCACGAAGCATAATGAATTAATTACCAATCTGCAAAGTAAAGGCTGGTTCCTCGCACAAGATTCACTGAAAACACAACTAATCATGGATCGATACTAAAAAGATTGTCTATACGACACCGACTATAAAACGAACCAAGAAGTACCAAGATTAAGCACCAAGAGCCAAGAACCAAGAACAAAGAACCAAGAACAAAGAACAAAGAACAAAGAACCCAAGAGCCAAGAGCAAGTAGCCAAGAGCCAATAGCCAAGAGCCAAGAGCCAAGAGCCAAGAACAAAGAACTTAGAACCAAGAACCAATAACCGAGATCACAAGAACCCAGAACCAGAACCAGAACCAGAACCAAGCACCGAAACCCGAAACCCGAAACCCGAAACCCGAAACCCGAAACCATGATTCCAATACTTGACCACCTTTCAACAAAGGTGGTCTTTCACTTTCATTCCACTATGTTCACTATCCCTTTAACTCAGAATGAAAGCAGACATGAATGTAGGAATGAAAGCAGACATGAATGTAGGAATGAAAGCAGACATGAATGTAGGAATGAATACATGTATGAATACATGTATGTATGTATGTATGTATGCGTGATAAAATTGTTCGTCAATTGAAACTAAGTTTTATTTCTATAATTACAAGAAATTGAATGGCTAAATAGAATACTACTGTTATTAGTAGCTAGCGGTTTTGAAGCAGAGTTGAACTAAATGGGCAAAAATAGGTGTGTTTTTTGAAGAAAGGTTTTGTCGATAACTAAACTCGTCTAAGTACTTTTGTAAATGTTTGGGTCCGAGGCTATGGAAGGTGTTATTTATCCATTTACTAGCTTGTTTAGCGAATACGAGCAATGGGCGAAGTCGTGTGGGAGTATAAAAGCCTGTAACAATCTCAATATTTTGGGTATCGGATTCTATGTGCTGTTGATGGAAGGCTTTTGTTTCAAAACGAGGAATATGTCTTTCTTTTGGATTCGTAAGAAGAACGTGCTTTATTTTGAGGTAGGTAGATTCATTCCATTCATTAACTGATGAGCCTATGAGAAGAAGGTGCTCTTGAGGGTGTTTGTGAACAGAAGGATTATAAGGTCGTCCATAGATAGCCGAATTAATACAAACTGAGCCCGAAAGCGGAGTTTGATTATCTGAGCTATGGATCATAGAACGGATTTTATATAAGATTAGCCAGGCAGTTTTATAAGTAACCTTAATAAATTTAGAAAGTTCGGTTGCGGTCGTACCTTTATTTGTACGGGAGAAAAGAAAAAGAGCCAGCATCCATTTACTTAGTCCAGTTCGGCTTCCTTCCATAATAGTCCCGGATATAAGAGACGTTTGATGGCGACATTGACAGCATTCGTAAAGCGGAAGACGACGGGTTGTTGTTACATAAGCATGGCTGTGTTTACAGCGCGGGCAGCTAAACCCTTCAGGCCACTTAGTATGAAAAATATACTCGATGCAAGCATTATCAGTGGAAAAATGATTTTGAAATTGATCAAGTGACATACTTGCAAAATTCATATGCATCTCTCCATTTGCGTTAAAATGGGAATATATGTTCCTACTAATAATATACCAAACATATGGTCTTATTTCAAGAGAAGATGGAAAATATTTGATTGAAACTCGGATTATTTTCTGATTTCTGAGTGATGGGGATAGTGTCCATAGAGGTGGTGAAAAGTTGGGTTGGATGCAAAGTGAGGTGGCTTGGGAGGGAAGATACTAATGAGTTGAGATACATGTATTGAGACAAGCAGGACGGACAGGACTTGGACAGGACAAATTCTATCGGCTGAAGGATGTGGTGGGTAAGTTAGGGAGATTCAGAGTCTATGAGGTGCAGACGTTAGTAGATAAGGAATGTAAGAGACGAACGTGGAAAGATGCTAAGAGGATGGGGCGCAGCATGAGAAGATACAAAATGGATGAGACACACGTGGGAAGATGCGAAGATGATGGGGGCCAGGCGTGAGAAGATACGGAATGAATGAGACGCATGTGGAAAGAAACTGAGATGATGGGTCACAGATGTGAGCGGATACTAATGATGGGGATAACTGAGCAGTCGTAAGTAGGTAAGACCCATTGGGGTTCAGACACGATAATGATATGGATGCGCAAAACGTATGACCGTTGAGTGGACTTGCTGTAGGGAACGTGTCTTCTTTTTCACTCCATGTCCGCATAAGGTAGTACTAATTGATTTGAGTGGCTAGGGGAGGGAATGGGATGCTGCTAAGGCGACGCTGGAGAAGCAGACCTACAGGTAAAACAAACCGCAAAAAGGTGCTGTTGATCGGTCTTCTCATCTTTGTCTTATTTGGCGTGCAGTTTTTTATTTTCGTAGAACGTAATCTTAGACCTCCACTGATGAATTTGGCAAAGGTACGCATCAAGCAGATAGCGACACAAGCGATTAATAGTGCTATTGCGGATCATGTGGCTGGAAGTACGAGTGCGGAGCAATTAATTGATTGGAAGATGGATAAAAACGGTAAAATAACAGGCTTCATGCTTAATTATAATGAACATATGCGTATAACTGCGGATACGATTAAGACTGTGCAAGGTGAACTGAAAGATTTGCAAAGTATCTCAGAGCATATTCCGGTGGGGCAAGCGATGAATAGTGCGATTCTCTCCTCATTTGGCCCTGATATTCCGATTCGGCTGCTGCCAGTTGGTAATGTGAAGGTTGATCTGAATACACGTTCTCAAAATGCGGGAATCAATATGGTTATGTTTGAAGTGTATGTTCGCATTATTGCTGAGGTATCCGTGATTATTCCCTTTGATTCTGACACTGAAATTGTGGAAACAGAAATTCCTATTTCCTATTCACTCGTGGTTGGGGATGTCCCTACCTATTATTATGATAATAAGGGAAAACCTGTGGGTAGTAATAAGGATGCGGGTCCACCGAGTTTATCACTCCCAAGCATTCCGAATGCGGGAACTACAACAACACCAAAGCCAGAGGGAGTTTCAACGCAAGAAAGTAATACACAAAAAGAACCGCCCCAATAATGGAGCGGTTTTATTTTTTCTTTTTCATCCGATCTTCACGTTCCCATTTGCGAAGGGAGGGATAAGGATCGAAGCTCCATTCGGTCAGCCCATTATCACGATAAAGTCCAAAATGAAGATGGGGTGGAAATTTACCTGATGTACCCGGCTTACCATATCCAGAACTACCCACCCAGCCGATGGTTTGTCCAGGCTTTACAATATCATTTTCTTTGATTCCTTTTTGAAAACCAGAGAGATGGGCGTAGTAGTGATAAATATTGTTTACATCTCGAATACCAATCCGCCAGCCTCCGTAGGGATTCCAGCCTTTAATTTCCACAATGCCATAGCAAGTACTTCGAACAGGAACACCGTAACCCGCAAATAAATCTGTTCCTTCATGGGAACGATGCCCACCCCATCCGCGGCTGTCCCCCCATGTGCTGCGGTAGGAGTAGTCTGCGTGCACCGGTAGTGGAAAAGCATGCTCGTAAACATCGAGGGTACCAAGTGTGGCATAAATTGTAGCAAATTGTTTGATACGTTCAACACTGCGCGAGTTTTGATAATAATTCCATAAGTTAATTTGTAAATTTTCTTCTTGTTTGCCATTACTGCTCATTAGTGTGGCCATAGCTGCCAGTACGTCTAAATCGTTGTTTCGATCTGCGATGCCGTCACCTGAACCATCTCGCCCGTAACCATGAAAGAAGGAGATACTTCTTGGATTCGTATCTTGTTGGTCTGGATTCAATAAGCCGACCCAATCTGCTTCAGGGAAGTAAATGCTGGTAATCCCTTGATGCACGGTTCTTTTTTTCGCGATATTCATGGTTCTTTCGTACTGATCAACTGCGGCAAGGTATGCCCATGGAATGCCCGACAAGATGCTTGTTTTTTCGAATAGCTCTTTCCGCTCAGTGTTCAAGTTAGGGTTAACTTTAGACGGAACTGCGGCAAATAATTGGTCAGATGCAGTGGCATGGGATTCAGCACTACTTGAAAAAGTCCCGGATTCGGTTGCTGATAGGAGGAGGCTAAGAACAAGAACCCGCGACCAAAACGGTCTGCTTTTCATCTCTATCATCCTTCCTGAAATGTTAGTTCTTAGGATGTACTCTTCTACGAATGTTTATCCCTGCATCTTTCGTTGTTATCCGATTTTTGCTATGATGCCTGTAAGAGGTGAGAACAGTGAGTTTTAATCATAGGGATGAGCATGTGGACGATAGTATGTTGTTAATTCAGGCTAATTTGGATGATATGAACCCGGAGTGGGTTTCTTATATAATGGATAAGCTGTTTGAAGTAGGTGCGAATGATGTATTTGTAGTACCGATTATTATGAAGAAAGGCAGACCAGGGATTATGCTGAATGTGCTCGTTGAAGATAAACGGCTCTCTGTTGTAGAGGAGGTTATTTTTAGCGAGACAACTACACTTGGCATCCGGTATATGCACGCTTCTTGTCATAGATTGGCTAGAGAATTCGAGCAAGTGCTAACACGATGGGGACTTTTAACGGTAAAAGTTGGTTATCACCAGGGGAAATTGGTACAATATGCACCAGAGTTCAAAGAATGCGAACAAATTGCTAAGGAGCATCAAGTACCTTTGAAACAGGTATACGAGGAAGTTAGGATGCAGTTTATACAGCAAAAACCAAAAAACGTCTCCTCCTGATTTGAAGGAAGAGGCGTTTTGGTATTTGATAAATGGTCTCCTTTGGAGATTCATGTATGGTGAGGGTGCGTATGTGAATGTTCATGTTGGTGGTGATGATGATCATCATGTGTATGTCCATGACCGTGCTCATGGACAAGGTGCTCATGGCTTACTTGCCATTTTCCAATATAAGGATCAACTTTACCGACTACGACGCGAAGCACATTAGGTTGATTAGGTAAATCTCTTGTACCTGCACCGTAACCGATGGTGTCAACGATCATAGGAGGAAAGCTTTTGGAGAACTCGTCCACGATTCCGGAAATAATACCGGCACCAGTTGGCGTGGTCATTTCTAGGTTATAGTTGGTTGAAGCAATGGGTAACCCTCGCATCATTTCCAGTGTTGCCGGAGCCGGTACGGGATATATACCATGATCGATATGTATCGTTCCTGAACCTAGCGGTACTGGAGAGGAAAAGATGCGCTCGACTTGCAGGGAGTCAATGGCTAAGGCCACACCTACGATATCGACAATGGAGTCTATGGCTCCAACTTCGTGGAAGTGTACTTTTTCAACGGGAATGCCATGGATTTTGGCTTCAGCAATACCGATCTTTTCAAAAATAGCTAAGCTGAGAGCTGTTACACGCTCATTGAATCCTGCCTGTTGAATGACTTGTACGATTTCTGAGTAATGACGATGATGTTTCGGTGGATGCTCTGGGTCTAGAATAACATCAAGCTTTAAGGCGGAAATACCGCGCTTTACAACGCGCTTCCATTCCAACATATACGGCTCTAGCTTGATTTTGGTAAGCTCTTCTTCAATGTAAGTTCGATCTGCTCCCGCATCTACTAAAGCACCAAGGGTCATATCGCCGCTGATTCCGGAGAAGCAGTCTAAATATAAAATGCGCATTGTAGGATCTCACGCTCGTTTCGACATATTTTTGTTAATGAGCCCTGCATAGTAACCAGCTCCGAAGCCGTTGTCGATGTTCACTACTGAGATTCCTGGTGAGCAGCTATTTAGCATCGACAACAAGGGGGCGATACCTGCAAGGTTCGCGCCATAACCGATGCTTGTCGGCACAGCCACGATCGGTTTGGCTACTAGCCCGCCGACGACGCTGGCGAGCGCGCCTTCCATGCCGGCAACGACCACAATCGCGTTTGCGCCGCGAATGAGCTCTAGCCGGCGGAAAAGCCGGTGAATGCCAGCGACACCCACGTCGAATATACGTTCAACGTGGCTGCCCAGGCATTCTGCCGTAAGAGCCGCCTCCTCCGCCACGGGGAGGTCGGAGGTGCCTGCGCACACGACGGCTATATAGCCGTCGTGGACTTTAAGCATCGGTCGCTTGAACCAAGTGAGCGAACGTGCTGTTTCGTGGTAGGTGACACCTTCCACGGCAGCGGTAACATGGGCGGCTTTGGCCGCATCGACCCGCGTAGCGAGCACGCGGTCGGTGTGCTCCATCAGCCGCCGGAATATCGCTTCGATCTGCTCGGCGGTCTTGCCTTCCCCGAATATGACCTCGGGGAAGCCCGTACGCTTCTCGCGATCGATGTCGAGCTGAGCAAATCCAAGATCAAGGTTAGCTGGGCCAGCGGCGCTGCCTTCCTTGATGATTTGCTTTTTGGCTTCTTCTACGTCCAGATCGCCCGCCTGGACGAGCTTTAAGATTTTCTCTAGGTCCATCATAAGGATGCTTCTTTCACCTTGTCTTTCGTCTCCTTGGACAGTACTTCGTTCATGCTGCCCGTTCGGTAACCTTGTAAATCGAGCGTCACGTAAGTGAAGCCGAGCTTGCTGAACTTTTCATAGATCGCATCACGGTGTTCAACAACCTTATGAATCTCATCCGGCATAACCTCGATCCGGGCAATTTTCTCATGGTGACGTACGCGCACCTGGTACAATCCAAGCTGGGACAAGAAGTATTCGCCTTCGTCAAGTTGGTCGATTTTCCACTTCTCAATTTGTGTTCCGTAAGGGATACGAGAAGATAAGCAAGCAAAGGACGGTTTATTCCAAGTACTCAGTCCTAACTCTTTGGAAAGCTGTCTGATCTCGTCTTTGGTCATGCCGGACTCCTGTAGAGTACTACGGACGCCTTGCTCGTTCTTGGCTTGTAGACCCGGTCTATAATCACCGAGATCATCCATGTTCGAGCCATCAAGAATGTAGGGGTAACCTAACTCTTTGGCTAGTTGCTGCAAATGTGAATAAAGTCCCGTTTTGCAATGGTAACAGCGATCTGGATTGTTAGCGACGAAATTCGCATTCTCCAATTCTTTGACCTCTGTTTTGTACAGTGGGACACCGATTTGTTCTGCTAGTAGGGCGGCGGCATCGAATTCCCGAGAAGGGAATGTTTCGGATGCTGCAGTGACGGCTAAGACTTGATCTCCTAGCTCCTGCTGCGCACGTTTGAGGACGAATGTACTGTCAACCCCTCCGGAGAAGGCGATTAATACTCGGCCCATACCTCTTAAAATTTCTCCAAGCTTGCGGTCTTTCTCTCGTGTTACTTCTTGTATGCTCATGTTTCTTCCCTCCCATACAGCCTTTACGTGATAGGTTAAGCTGTTTTGGCCATCTTGATAAGTGTATCACAACTGACTGGCAAAGTGGATTGTTTTGTCAGTCATTCATGTTATAATAACAAGAACGAGAAACCAAATAAAAGGCGGGAATTATAGTGCCTCCAAAGCCATTAGAGAGAAAACCAGACTGGTTAAAAATCAATCTTAAGACAGATGAGAATTTCAAAGAAATAAAGTCAATGATGCGTTCCAAGACGCTGCATACGGTTTGCGAAGAAGCCAAATGTCCGAACATCCATGAGTGCTGGGCGAATCGTACAGCCACTTTTATGATTTTGGGCGATATTTGTACCCGAGCATGCCGTTTCTGTGCAGTCAAAACAGGGCTGCCTACCGAGCTGGATCTTGAAGAACCAGAACGTGTAGCTGATGCCGCTTTACAAATGGGACTGCGCCACTGTGTCGTCACCTCCGTTGCGCGCGATGATTTGGCGGATGGCGGCGCGATGATTTTCGCTGAGACCATCAAAGCGATTCGCCGCAAATTGCCAATGTGCACAGTCGAAGTGCTGATCCCCGATTTCTTGGGCCGGGAAGTGTCACTGGCCACGGTTCTAGAGGCTAAGCCTGATATCTTGAACCATAATATGGAGACTGTTGAACGCATGTCAGACCGCGTCCGCTCGAAGGCGAAGTATCGCCGTTCTCTTGAACTGCTGGAGCGTTCGAAGCGCATTGCTCCGAACATCCCAACCAAATCCAGCGTCATGATTGGCGTAGGCGAAGAGTGGGACGAGCTGCTGCAAACGATGGAGGATTTACGCGCAGTTGGCTGCGACATTATGACGATTGGGCAGTACCTGCAGCCGTCTACAACGCATTTGGCTGTAGCCAAGTATTATACACCTGAGCAGTTTGCTGTGCTCAAAGAAGAGGGCATGAAACGTGGCTTTAAGCACGTAGAGTCGGGGCCGTTAGTACGCAGCTCGTACCATGCCCATGAACAGGTTCAAGCCGCATCGAACGTTTAAATTAACGAACGGATCATAGAAAGGAGAGCTTCCTACCATCATGATTCATATTGCAAATAAAACATACGAGCTCGTTACAGACCATAAGAATGGCTGGAATTTTGAAGTTTTTAAAGAACGTTTTAGCGAAGTGTTGGAGCGATACGACTATATTGTCGGCGATTGGGGGTACAGCCAGTTAAGGCTGAGAGGATTTTTTAAAGAAATCCATCCTAAAGCGACAAAGGAATCATCCATCGCGGCTCTTCAAGATTACTTGAATGAGTACTGCAACTTTGGCTGCGCTTATTTCATTATCGAAAAAGTGAATGGCGCAAAGCAGCAAGTACCTTCTGAAGTGATTACAACTACTCCTTGATGTAGTAAAACCAAAAGACGCCTCTCATTCTCCAACGGAGCGAGGGGCGTCTTCTTATTGTTCATTTCACTTCTAACCCAACAAAAGCTTCCCGAACCCTATTCCAGAAAGGAAATGGGCGGAACCTGGCAAACTTAACTTTCACGTTGGCTGCTACACGGCAGCGGATAGAAACAACGTCGTCTCGCTGCAAGTAAAGGTGATCAAGTGATAAAAGCATATTCTGCTGCGCTTTGGGATAAATGTCACAGTGATGATGCTTCGGTAAAATCATGGAAGAGCCGAGTGTACGGTAGACTCTATTGTTAATAGAAGCAATCTCTGCAATTTGAATCGCTTCGAGCGAAGGGTGGACCATTGCTCCGCCTAAGCTTTTGTTGTAAGCAGTGCTACCTGCAGGCGAGGAGATGCAGATTCCGTCACCACGGAACATTTCGAACATTTCGTCGTTAACGTGTAGCCGCGCGACTAGCGATACTTCGATTCCTCGTATTGTAAATTCGTTGAGAGCCAGATGCGTCTCGGAGCCCTTTTCTGTCGTAATTTCAATCTCAACAACGGGGTACTGTACAATACGCAGTTCCTCGGGGGTGGTGACGCTGAACATTAATGAAGCTAGATGATCCAGCTCATCTGGTTTCCAATCTGCGAAGAAACCTAAGTGACCTGTATGGATACCAACGAAAGCAATGTGATCAAGCTGCTGCACATATTTATGAAAAGCTTGCAGCATTGTGCCATCTCCGCCAATAGAAAGGACAATGTCGGGATTTTCTTCATCCCTCGGCATGCCTTGCTGTGCGGCGAGTTTGTGGAACCGCTCTGTCAGCCCCTTGGAGATGTCATCGCCTCGTTCAATGACGTTGTATTTCAATTGGTTTCCTCCTAAGAGTTTTCGTAAGAAAACTTGCATCGTAAGCATAAAATGAGTTTTGCTTTAGCAAAACTTTCTTCGTAAGTATTAGCTTGTAATCGAGCAATATTTATCAATGTCCTGAAGCATAGATTCAGGTGTATGTCGGAATTCGGCGGCGACGTGATAAGAATCATTACTAAAATTCGTTACCCTAATAATTTCACCATAGGCGGTAATAGAATGGGGATACCCAGGGAGAATAAAGCTGAATTCCAGAAATAAGGGGAAGAAAAGCCGATTCGTCGTAACGAAAGAAAGCCCTCTGGCACTTATATCAAGCAGTTGTCCGGAAAAGGCGACTCCCTTGCTTGCGGATATGCCGCGAATGCCAACAATACGCAAAGTGATAGGTGTTCGAAGGGAGAGCTTAGCTCGGCTATACCTTCTGTTTTGATGATGATGAATTTCTTCGGGAATGGATAACGAAAGGTAACATACCGTCTTCTTTAATTCAAGTTGAATTAAATCGACATAGGCGTAATATAAAATTCCACGGTCTTTAAAAGAAAACTCAATGAAAGAAATATGCTCTAATTTGTCGAATGGAAAAATTCCGGATAGCTCTAAACAAACGGTGAATGAAGCCTCACCTATTTTATCAATGGAGAAATTTTCTTCATAGCAAAAAGGTTGCCCATCTTTACATTCTCCGACAATGATCAAATGACAATCTGTATTCGGTGCGATATATGCCAATTCCAGTGCCTTATTCCAATCCATAGCATCACCAAGTGGTTAGATTTGCATTCATGAGCGCATACACATACCGTAAGTTCTCTATTCATAATAATTTATAAAAGAAAATAAGAAAAGCCCCAAACGGGGCTTTATCTAGGAATTCACGTATTTACTGCCACGATAATGTGCTGGTGACTAAGGAAAGTTCAAAGGAATGTGCGAAGTTAGAAGAGATAGGGCGTACGCGAATAGAGAAGTGAGGCCCATGAATGAGATGGGATGGAATTGTCGCTTTATAGCTCTGCATCTGTTCAATCAGTTCGCCTACAGGTTCCATTGGAATAATTTTTTGCTCCCATGTTTCGCCATTTTCCTCGTAATATATGACTTCTACTGCCGTATCTTGCGGCCAAATGGGGCCGAAGTGAACTTGTGTTGTAATTTCTTTCGTTGATGGTTTTATCTCGTTTAACGGCACTTCCGTAGATAATTTGGCTGAGCGGTCATCGATGCCAATGATTTTCACGTGATACCAATTCGAACGGATGAATTGTTTGTAGTCGGCAACCTTAGTTGCAACATCATAGTGATTAGAAACAAAGAGTCGGGCTCGCTGAGCTGTCGGTAAATAGGTGAGCTCTGTGTAGTCTTGCACCATGCGATGCGTGTTATAGACCGGGCTAAGCGATTGGATAGAACGCTTCATGCGGCTGATCCATTGATGCGGGAGTGCTCCTTGATTGAAATACAGTGGAATAATTTCTTTCTCTAAAATGTGATAGATGGCTTGTGTATTTTCTTTCTCTTGTGCAGCCCAGTCAGCAGCTCCTGTGGAACCGATAGCCCAGCCGTTCGTACCGTTATAGCCTTCCTCCCACCAGCCATCGAGTACGCTAAAATTAAGTACCCCGTTCATGGCGGCCTTTTGACCGCTTGTTCCACTGGCCTCAAGAGGTCTACGGGGGTTATTTAACCAGACGTCTACGCCTTGTACGAGGTAACGGGCCATATTCATGTCATAGTTTTCGAGAATAACGATTTTTCCGACGAATTCTTTCATTTGTGAAACGCGATAAATTTCACGGATAAGCTCTTGACCTGGGTAATCTGCAGGGTGAGCCTTGCCAGCAAAAATAAATTGTACGGGTCTCTCGGGATCATTGATTATCTTCTTAAGCCGGTACAAATCATTAAAAATAAGATTAGCTCGCTTGTAGGTCGCAAACCTTCTGGCGAATCCAATGGTTAAAGCCTTGGGATTCAAATACTGTCTGACTTCCTCGATCCGCGCTTCTGATTCTCCGTTGCGCTTGCGCTGCTCGAACAAATTTCGCCTGGCGTAACGAACTAAATCTTCTTTCAGTTGTTGATGCACTTTCCAGATGGATTCGTCTGGAATGACCTCGATTTGCGCCCACTGATGCTTATTGGCTTGTTCTTCCCGCCATGAACCGGGCAGGAAACGATCAAGCAGCTCTTTCCATTGCGGCGCTGTCCATGTATCCAGATGTACGCCGTTCGTAATGGAGCTAATGGGAACTTCGTTCGCATCGATATGACCGTGAAATTCTTTGAACATTTCTCGGGATACTTGACCGTGCAGCTTACTGACCCCATTGCGCAGTCCGGCTGTATTCATGGCCAAATGGGTCATATTGAATTGACCCGTATGGTGATCAAGCCCTAGTGCTACAATGTCCTGTTTATACTGTGATAGTTCACTTAGGAGAGGCCCGAGATAGTGTTCCACCATCTCGATGGAGAACGTGTCATGCCCCGCCGGTACAGGCGTATGGGTAGTAAATACAGTGGCTGAGCGAACGGTTTCAACCGCCACGTGAAATGGAAGGCCTAGATGTAGAAGCTCCTTCAGTCGCTCCAGCGTGAGGAAAGCCGCATGCCCTTCGTTGATATGGTACACGTTGGGGTAGATATTAAGCCGCCGAAGCGCCTTGACGCCCCCAATGCCAAGAACCATTTCCTGAGCAATCCGCGTATCTTGATTGCCCCCATACAGCTGAGCGGTCAGTTCTTTGTCCGCTGGATTGTTGGCTTCATGATCGGCATCCAGCAGATAGATCGAATTACGTCCGACACGCACACGCCAAACCTGTAAGGTGATAGCGCGACCAGGCATATCAATAGAAACGACGAGCTGCTGGCCATTTTGCTGCATAGGTTCGATCGGAAGCTTGCTGAAGTCATAAGGGTATAATTCACTTTGCTGACCACCGGAGGCATCGATTTTCTGCGTGAAATAGCCTTTTTTATAAAGAAGTCCAACACCGATCAAAGGGATACCCAAATCACTTGCAGATTTCGTATGGTCACCAGCTAAGATTCCCAGTCCTCCTGAATAAATCGGCAGCGATTCATGAAAGCCGAACTCCGCGGAGAAGTATGCAATTTTTACATAACCCTGGTCCGGATGCTTCTCTTGAAACCAAGTGGTGCCGTTCATATAAGCATCGAACTTGGCAATTACTTGTTGATAGTTTGCTACAAAATCTTGGTTTCCGCTTAGGGCCTCGATCTGTGAATTGTCCAACAGGTGAAGTAGACGAACAGGATTATGGCCGCATTGATCCCATTTTGCAGGATCTATTTGTGCAAAAAGCTGCAAGGCGTCATGGTTCCAACTGAACCATAAGTTGAATGATAGCTCAGTTAAACGCTCAATCGTTGGAGGCAAATGTTTCGCTTCTTTGGGGAAGGCTTCTTGCATATCTGGATGTTCTCTCCCTTTATGATCATGATCGTGATTACCCATATTATCTTGTTCCACCAACCTTTTCATACACCAGTTTAAGTAAGGAATATGCAGCAAAGAGTCCGGCAATGACAGAAAAAGCACCCAGGAAGACCGTTCCGCTAATTGGCAGCATAAGCCTTAGATAGCTGAGAACAGGAGAAGCCGAATCATATTGAGGTAAGAAAACAGCTTTGGATTCACGGAAAATTTGCATAGGCTCCCAAAAAACGAGAACAATAGCAGCTGAGAGCAAGGCATGGATGAAGCGGGCGGTGACAAATGGCAAATAACGCAGATTCGTATGGCTTAATAGGCTAACAATTTGAGCATGAACGGACATGCCGCCCCATGACAATATAAAAGCGCCAATAGCTACCTTGCTGGAGAGCGCTAGCGACGCGGGAGCATTCCCGGCAGCCTTCGCCCCAAGTGTCACCTCAAACAAACCATTCATAACTGCCTGAGATAACTCATGGGGGAGTCCTGTGATTTGCAGGATGGAGGCTATGAGCAGGTAGATCGCATTCATGACTTTAGCCGCTGTTAAGACTTCTAAAACAACTGAGAAGAAGACAACTAAACCACCTACTACGAAAATCAAGCTGAGCGACTGTAGAATGGATTGACTCAGTAATGTGCCTATGGATCTGCCGTCGTTGATTCGAGCGCTGTGCATCGCCTCAAAAGCACGCTTCCAGACCCAGTCCTTGCTCTTAGTCTCCTGTACAGTAGGCAGACTCTTCCTGCCGTGAAATCGCATCATTAAACCTATCAGCACGGAGCCTCCGTAATGAGCAACAGCCAAGATCATAGCCAAAGAAGCATCGTGGAAGAAGCCTATCGACACGGCCCCGATTAAGAAAATCGGATCGGAGCTTGTTGTGAACGCAACGAGCCGTTCACCTTCCTCACGATTGACAAGCTTTTGCTCCCACAGCTGGGAGGTCAATTTAGCTCCGACCGGATAGCCGGCAGCGAATCCCATAGCCATTACGAAGCCTCCGATGCCAGGGATACGAAAGACGGGACGCATCATTGGATCAAGCAGCGTACCGAAGAAATGAACAATACCGAAGCCGAGCATAATTTCGGAAATGACGAAGAAAGGGAAAAGTGCGGGAAAGAGCACATCCCACCAAATGGAAACGCCGCGCAAGGCTGCTTGAAGGCCGTCATGAGGGAACGCAAATAAGCATAGAATAATGGCAACAACAACAAAAGCCATGAGTAACGCAGCCGTGAAATTTCGTTTCTGCATGAGATTGGATACCTCCTCCTACTCAACTATATGAACAGGATGGGACATACATGCCGTCCCAAAATACTTAGACTTTGGTACTGTTCATAGCCCGGTTTTATGGTAAAATAGAACTAGTGAAGTCTTATATCCTAAGCAGCGGGAGTGATTCAAATGACAGGTGTCATTGCTGGTTTGGTTGTATGTATGTTCGTATTTGTCATTCGTGAAACGCTCATGCATGCAGGGGATGAGGATTTAGAAAACTATTAAAGTATTACGAATAGCGAGGTTTACCCTAATGTCAGAAAATGACCGCAGCACGTTGTACGAATTGATGGGGGGAGCGGAGACGGTACGCAGACTCGTGGAAGCCTTTTATCCAAAAGTTCAGCAGAATCCACTTCTGTCGCCTCTGTTTCCTTCCGATATAGGTCCGGTTATAGATAAACAGTTCATGTTCTTAAGTCAGTTTTTTGGTGGTCCAACCTTGTATTCAGATACGCATGGACATCCGATGATGAGAGCTAGACATATGGCATTCCCAATTACAGTAGAACGCGCAGATGCATGGTTAAGTTGTATGTCGGAAGCAATGGTGGAAGTAGGACTACCGACTGATTTGCGGGATTTTTTACTTGAACGGCTGAAAGGCTCTGCCTATCATTTTATTAACACATCAAAAGATGAATAGTTCTTCTTTCCTGCATACAACTTTAGTGAAGGCGGGGTTTCAATGATGGTCGAACCTTTATATGATATTTCAGTGAAGTGCACGTATTGCGACAATTCCTACAAAACGATGAAGGTTCGCCCAAGCTTTAAGAAAGCTAGCAAAACAGATACTGATTTCTGTGTTCATTATAAAGACATCAATCCCGACTTCTATGTCGTGAGGGTCTGTCCGTTTTGCGGGTATGCGCATACGGAGAACTTTTCAGATAAATGGAAATCGGCACAGCGGGAAGTTTTTTACGAGAGAGTGGCTCAAAACTGGTCAATGCGCAATTTTTGCGGAGAAAGAACTTGGGAAGATACCCTTCTGAGTTACAAGTTGGCCCTTCTTAGTGCACAGATTAGAGATGAGAAATCGCGTGTTATAGCAGGTCTTCTACATCATTTGGCGTGGTTGTATCGATCCAAAGGAGACTGGGAGCAGGAGGAGCGTTTCCTAACGTTTGCCTTGGACGCATATGTCAGTGTGTATGAAACAGAAGGTTTGGATCTCAATAATGCACGACTCATGTACTTAATAGGAGAGCTCAATCGCAGATTAAGCCGCTTCAATGAAGCGGTCAAATGGTTTTCGCGCATTATTAATGACCGCAAGATTATGGATGCTGGTATGATTAGAGCAAGTCGTGAACAATGGATAGTAACCCGCGAAGATATGCTTGCCATTCGTATGGAGCTCCCAGACGAAATGAAACAAGCTACATAATGAGTATTGCCGTATAAATCAAATGAACGCTTATCTATTCTTGGGTTGACTTCAATCCCTTGAATGGTTAAGCGTTCATTTTTTAATTGGCTGATTGCGTGAAACTACGATTCATTTGCGTATTGCGGTGTCCGCCAATAAGTAATCTCGATCTGTGTCGACGAGCGTCAGCTTATTATGGCAGCAAGGAAACACAAGCAGCTTTTTTTTGCCTTCGTGAATGGATGTCAGTTCGTGGATTTTCAACGGCAGCAGCACATTGGGGCTATGGCAAAAGGGACATTGGGCCACATAAATGTCCTTCATAATAATGTCATAAGGCCAAGTGTTAGCGAAAGGGATCAAAGCTTACTTCGATTCTGGATCGCTATTTTCCGTAGAGGAAGCTTTAGCGAGCTCCGCTAATTTTTGCAGTAAAATATGTTGTGGCATATGCATGAGATGTTCTAAAGGCACCTTAAGTTGCTCAGCTAGCTTAACGGCCGTTTCTGGAGAAATTTGTAACGGTTTCATAATTTAAAATCACCCATCCTGTTCCGAATATATGGTGTGGGAACTAACTATAATTGAATCATACTTTTTACCTATAAGCAATGAGCAAGATGAGTATGATTGGCGATCAGGTGGCGTTTGTGATTTAATAAAAGATGGAAAGGAAAGGTGATAGCTTTGCTTAATTTACCTCTTAATCAAACATGGAATTTAGAAACCTTTTTTCCTGGGGGAAGCGAGTCTCCTGCATTCGCAGCTCACCTGAAGGAGCTTCAAGCATCGATTGCTGCTTTTCAAGAACAAGTACGAAATACCCCTTCACCACAACAGGCAGAAGATACAGCTTCGCTAGTGAAACTGATCGAATTATTTCAGCATAATTTGAAGTATATCCATGAGGCGGATTCTTTCGTAGGCTGCTTGTTAGCGGATAATCAGAAAGATAAGAAAGCGCCTGTGCTTAGCGGGCAGGTCAAAAGCTTGTTTGCAGAGCATTTGTCTTCGCTCACCCATTTTGATCAAGTACTGACGGGGATCCCAGATGATGTATGGTCAGCACTACTGCAGAAAGAGCCGTTCAAAGCCATTGCTTTTCCGCTCCATGAGCGACGTGCCTTGGCCCAAGAGAAGTTGCCGCCTGAGCAGGAAGCCTTAATTAATGATTTGGCCGTAGATGGCTATCATGGGTGGGGAGATCTGTATAATACGACCGTTGGTCAATTCCGCATGCCTGTGGAGGTTGACGGTGAACAGGTGGAGCTATCCGCCGGTCAAGCGTTTAATAAACTGCATACAGAGAATCGGGAAGAACGATTGAATCTGTTTGAAAAATGGGAACAAGCATGGACGGATAAAGAGGAATATTGTGCCGAAGCATTAAACCATCTGGCAGGTTTCCGTCTTCAGGTTTATAAATACAGAGGTTGGAAAAATATACATAAAGAGCCGCTTGCTATCAATCGTATGGAAGAGAAAACGCTGAATGTCATGTGGGACGTGATTGACCGCAACAAAGATATTTTCGTTGCCTATTTGAACCGTAAAGCGAAACTGCTAGGTGTTGATAAGTTGGCATGGGTTGACGTGGATGCGCCACTGGGCGATTCCTCGAAGAAAATTTCTTATGACGAAGGCGCTACTCTGATTGTCGATCAATTCAAACGGTTCAGTCCTAAGCTGGCAGCCTTTTCGGAGGAAGCTTTTGAGAAGCGCTGGATCGAAGCTGAGGATCGGGCAGGGAAGCGACCTGGAGGCTTCTGCACATCTTTCCCGATAGCGGGTGAGACACGTATCTTCATGACCTACGGCGGAACGCTAAACAATGTTTCTACATTAGCGCATGAGTTAGGTCACGGCTACCATCAGCATGTCATGACGGATATGCCTGCGTTAGCGCAGGAGTACGCGATGAACGTCGCTGAGACAGCCTCTACCTTCGCTGAAATGATCGTAGCGGACGCAGTTGTGAAAAGTGCCACTACTGATGAAGAACGCATCATTTTACTTGAGGATAAGATCCAGCGCGCGATCGCTTTCTTCATGAACATCCATGCGAGATTTATCTTCGAGACGAACTTTTACGAAGCACGAAGTCAAGGTTTAGTTAGCGTTGAGCGTTTGAATGAGCTCATGGTGGATGCACAGAAACTTGCTTATAAAGATGCTTTAAGCAGCTATCACCCGCATTTCTGGGCGGCTAAGCTGCATTTCTATGCGACGGATGTACCTTTTTATAATTTCCCCTACACGTTCGGTTACTTGTTTAGTGCAGGTATTTACGCGAGAGCGGTGCAGGAAGGTGCAGCCTTCGAAGAAAAGTACATATCTTTGCTTAGAGACACAGGCAGCATGAACGTGGAGGAGCTTGCTCAGAAGCATCTCGGCGTTGATCTGACAGAGCCGGATTTCTGGCAAAGCGCAGTCGATATGGCAGCTCAAGATGTGAAGCAGTTCATGGAACTAACTGAAGCTAAAGTCCAAGTATGAGATAAAAAAGGCTTTCCCATGATCGAAGTGGGAAAGCCTTTTTTGTGGAATAAAGCTTATAATTTGAAAACCTGAATCGTCTGTTGTAATTGTGTGACAACACGTGTCATCTCTTCGGCTTGTGTGACGATCCCTTGTACTGTAGCGATCTGCTCATTCATAGAAGCGGAAACTTCTTGCGTGCCAGCCGCTGATTCCTCCGTGATCGCCGATATGTTCTCCATCGCTGCAGCAATTTGTTCGGAGCTTGTCAGCATTTGTTCGCTTTCTTCCGCGAAGCGGGTAATTTCTTCCGAAATAAAGCCTACGCTTCCGACAATCTCAGCAAAAACAATTTCGGTTTGCTCGATTAACACGGTTTGTTTCTTCACGACATCTTCGTTAACTTGAATGCTGCGAATGGCTTCTTGAATGCCTTGCTCGATGCTTTTCACGAAACCGAATACTTCACGTGTAAGAGAGGTTGACTCTTCAGCTAGCTTACGCACTTCCTGAGCGACGACTGCAAAGCCCCGGCCATGTTCGCCAGCTCTAGCAGCTTCGATGGAAGCGTTGAGGGATAAGAGGTTCGTTTGCTCAGCAATCTCGGAAATGGAACGAGTAACGCTGCTGATGCCTTCAGCTTGTCTAGCCAGCATGTCGATTGTATCAGACACCTGCTGTGTAACTTCTACGTTTCGTTTCATACCGATGCCTTGGCTTTCAACGGACGTGCGTCCTTTTTCTACAAGGGTCATCATCTGATCCGAGCGGTCTTTCATTTCTTTCGCAGATCCGGCATAGTTGACGATTCTCACTTCAATATCTTTGGAGGTGATCGAAACGCCAGAAACTTCTTCTGAAATTTGCCCGGCACCTGAGGCCAGCTCGTGGGCCGAAATGCTCACTTGTTCTAGGACAGTACGGAAGCTTTCATTTTTAACATATATATCGCGGCTTGTTTGAAAAACCTGCTTCGAGATTGTTCCAGTGTCGCGAAGAATATCGCGGAGTTTATCTATCATTTTGTTAAAAGATTGGCCAAGCTGTCCAAGTGTATCATCTGAGGTTACGGTTACTTTTTGAGAGAAGTCCCCTTTGGAAATGTTGAGCGCAATTCGGGATAAATCGGCAATGGGTTCCGTTAACTGACTCTCGAACCATCGAATGAACGGGTAGCTGCCTCCAAGAATAATAAGCAGGAATATGATACCAAGTAAGCGATTCCAATCTGAGGCAAATGTAACAATCAACATGAAGATTGAATTCAAACCAATAAGAGCATAACAACCAAGTTGTAGTTTCTTTCTGAACGATAAGGACGATACTTTATCCAATCCGACCGACTCCTCTGCGAAATTTGTTTATTTGTGCTGGAATCCATGATGTATGTTTGCAAATTATAACATTGAATCTGGAAATATTCTACATCATTTCGACAAATATCGTTCGTTTCTTACAATTGAAATGGGATTTATATTAACATTACATAAATAATAGTAAGAATTGTGTGAATAATGTAAATAAACTGTTGAATTATGTAAATAGTGTGAGTATAATAGGTCTACAGTCACGTAAATTACATAATAAGTAAAAATTTAAAACTTTAAGGAGGAAAGTGATGAATTTGGATCAGATGCCACTCGCTAGACAAATCGATTTGGTGTTTAGGAAGATCAAAGAAGAATTATCGCATGTGAATTCCGGTACTGTGTTTGTTCATATTCGCAACAACGAAATTGGGAAATTTGGTATTAAGCACCTTCCGTTTGAAAGTAAGGACGGCGTATTGCCTGCAACCACGACCAAAGGTTTGACGGAACTGCAGTATCAATCCTTTCGTCAGATGGCTATTGAATCTTTGAAACGGAAGAAAAGCTGGACCCATGGTGAAATTTTGTTCGATTTCACAATTAGGCAAAACCTGGTGTCTGCAAGTATTATGTTCGAAAGCAATTACAATATGGCTAATTTTGCAAGAACGATTTAGCACTTATTCCTTTTATCGCAAACAACCCCGGTCACGTAGATGACCGGGGTTGTCATTATTTATGGGGAAGAATGCGGCCCTTTCCGTAAGGGATACACATAGGTGTGCGGAAGATAGGATCGGGCGCAACGCTGCATTTCATATCGAATACATCTAGAAGCAACTGCTCGTTCACGATGTCTTCCGGCTTTCCTTCTGCATAAACAGAACTATCCTTAATGGCGACGATGTGATGGGCATAACGGCAGGCCAGATTGATGTCATGCAGCACCATCACGATCGTACGTTGTTCGTTCTCATTCAACTCGAAGAGTAAGTCAAGTACCTCAATCTGATGGGTTAAGTCTAGATAGGTAGTGGGCTCATCAAGGAGCAGTGTAGGGGTATCCTGCGCCAGTGTCATGGCGATCCAAGCTCTTTGGCGCTGTCCGCCAGATAAGGAATCCACACTGCGATCCGCGTAGGTGAGCATATTCGTAAGCTGGAGGGCATGCATGACTTTCCTCTCATCTTCAGATGACCACTGCTGCAGCCAACTCTGATAAGGGTAGCGTCCTTGCTTCACGAGCTGTCGTACGGTAAGCCCTTCAGGCGCGGAAGGTCCTTGTGGGAGGATGGCCATTTTCCGGGCTACTTCTTTTGTGGAGAGTTTGGCGATTTCCGTGCTATCCAATAGGATTGCGCCTGATTTCGGCTTCAGCAGTCTAGCAAGTGAACGTAGAAGTGTTGATTTCCCACAGCCATTGCTGCCAATAAATACGGTAATTTTGCCTTTTGGTATTTGTAAATTCAAGCTTTGGAAGATGGTCGTCTCTCCGTATGTTAACTGAAGCGATTGTGCTTCCAGTGCTTTTTCCAGGGTGGGCATAGGTCTATTCTCCTTTAAGTAAAACCGCTGTTGTTAACCGCGATTTCTACTGCGATATAGCACATAGATGAAGATAGGGGCACCGATAGCTGCTGTGAATACACCTGCCGGAATATCGAGCGGTTTGAATAAGAAGCGTCCTGCTAAATCAGCTAACAATAAAAGTAGGGAACCTGTCAACGCGGACACTGGGATAAGCGCGCCGAAGCTAGGTCCTACGAGCTTTCGGGAAATGTGCGGAGCCATGAGACCAATGAAATTGATCGCACCCCCAAAGGCGACTGCAGCCCCTGATAGTGCAACACTAAGGATGATCAATAGGAAGCGTTGACGTTGAACGTTGCTTCCAACACTACGGGCGATATCTTCACCCAAGGACTGTATGGTAATGTGCCGCGCATACAAGAAGATGATGGGAATTAATAACAAGACCCATGGTAAGAGCGGGTAAACCGCTTTTTTCCAGGAAACTCCGTAAATACTGCCTGTCATAAAGGTCAGAGATTGATTAGCCAGAATAATCGGTCCGGAAAGCAGCATGAGATAGGAGAGTGCACTCATCGCAGCTGTAAGTCCCGTCCCAATCAAGACAAGCCGCAGAGGCGTGATTCCATTTTTCCATGAGAGTGAATAGACAAGTAATGTAGCGGCGAAAGCGCCAATAATAGCGGCAACTGGCAGCCAGTGAATACTGATTTTATCTGAGAAAAAAAAGAAAAAAGAAACAGCTCCAAGTGTAGCCCCGCCCGTTGTACCAATCGTATCCGGCGAGGTTAATGGATTTCGTACAATGCCTTGCAAAATGGCTCCGGCTACACCAAGCGATGCACCAATCAGGACAGCAACAATGACTCTAGGTAGACGCAAAGTCCTTACGATCATCGTGTTTGGATCAGTCCCGTAACCAAAAACAGCGCGAACGACTTCAGCAGGTTTGATATAGATGCTTCCAATTCCGGTACTTAGAATCATCACGATGATGACGGCAAGGAGCAGAAAAAGAGAAACAATCAGAGATTTCTTACTGATCAGATACGAGAAGCCTTTTTTTCGAATGGTGACATAACGATGGGAATGACTCATTTCAGAAGTCCCCCTTTGCGAGCGATATAGATGAAGAAGGGTACTCCGAGAATGGCTGTCGCTACACCGACATGAACTTCCTTAGGCATAACAATGAAACGAGCTATAATGTCAGCTCCAACTAAAAGAATGCCGCCTAGAACCGCACAATACGGAATGACCCAGCGATAATCGATTCCAACAAGAAAGCGAACGATATGCGGTATGATAATCCCTACGAAAACAATCGGACCCGCAACAGCAACTGAGCCTCCGGCAAGAATGACAATCACTACTGCGGTAATGAATTTTACATATACGGTGCGTTGTCCAAGCCCTTTGGCTACATCATCCCCCATAGATAATATGTTGATGTGCGGTGATAGAAATATAGCGCCAATCCAAGCGATTAGTATATAAGGGTAAACGGATTGGAGCATGGCCATAGTCCGTCCTTCGACAGATCCGACAAGCCAGTATAAGACCTGGTCAAACGCTTTACCGTTCCCAAGCAAAATGCCTTGAGTTAGCGAAGCGAAAAATGCCGTCATTGCTGAGCCCGCGAGCGTAATTTTCATAGGTGTTAAACCATCGCGGCCTAAGGAACCGAGTCCATAGACAAGGGCAGAGCTAAATGCAGCACCGAGAAATGCAATCCATGTAAACTGTGTAAGACTGGAAACATTAAAAAATCCAACGGATAAGACAATGGCAAAGGCAGCGCCTGAATTAATGCCGAACATACTTGGAGAAGCCAGCGGATTCCGTGTAATAGCTTGCATAAGAGCGCCTGCAACAGCCAAGCTTCCCCCTACTAGCGCTGCTATTAAGGCTCTTGGGATGCGTACGGTTTGGATGATGATAGCTTCGTTTGTTGGTTCGGCGGCTTGCGCAAACGAGGTCCTAATTTGATCCCATGAATACGTATGTAGTCCGAACATAACGCTGCTGAGCATCATTGCAGCCAACAAACAGCAAGCCGCGAGTAATCCAATACTTTTATAGAAATGGTAGAGACGTTCTTTGCTTGAAAAGCTTGAGTTATTCATGAATGATTGCCTGCTTCCTTAAATGCTGCTTCATTTATTTTAATGAGTCTGACTAGCGAAGTCAACGAATATGATAATCATTATCAATATATATTGACAGGCAGGTGATAAATTTAGTAGTATGTGATAGATAATGATAATCGTTATCATTAATTGACTGCATGGAGGGAACTCATTTATATGTTTGGAAAAAGAAATCGTCAACAAGGAAGAGCTTGGGCTCTTATTGCACTTATGTTTGTTTTGTCCGTTGTTTTGACGGCTTGTGGAGATAAGCCAAGTTCACAGTCTTCGGCATCTGCAGCACCTCAACAATCAGCGAAGGCGGATAGTACTCGAACCATTAAACATGCCATGGGAGAAACGGCCGTACCGGCGAATCCAAAACGGGTTGTCATTTTGACCAATGAAGGAACGGAAGCACTTCTCGCGTTAGGCATTAAACCGGTTGGTGCGGTTGAGTCTTATTATGGAAGCCCATGGTTTGATCATATTAAAGCTGATATGCAGGGTGTGACGACAGTCGGTGGTGAATCACAGCCGAATTTGGAGTTGATCGCATCGCTTAAACCCGATTTAATCATTGGCAATAAGATGCGTCATGAGAAAGTCTACGATCAATTAAAAGCCATTGCTCCAACGATATACTCGGAGACGCTGCGCGGTGAATGGAAAAGTAACTTCAGCTTATATGCCGATACGTTAAATAAGAAAGCCGAAGGCGATAAAGTCATCACAGCTTTCGATAAGCGCATTGAGGATTTCAAAAGCAAAGCAGGCGATAAGCTGAAAGAGAAAGTGGCTGTCGTTCGTTTCATGGGCGGCAAAACCAGATACTATTACGGCAATATGTTCACGGGTGTTATTTTTAAACAAATCGGTATGGTTCGTTCGGATCCTAAGAGTGATGAAAAATCGTTCGAAGACATTACCAAGGAGCGTCTAACGGAGCTTGATGCTGCGGATAAAGTGTTTTATTTTACCTATGAGACCGGTGATGGCAAAGGGACCAAGCAAGAGCAGGAATGGATGAATGACCCGCTCTGGAAAAATCTTAAAGTGGTTAAAGAAAATAAGTTAATCAAAGTGAATGATGCGACTTGGAATACTGCCGGCGGTGTCAAAGCGGCTAACATTATGCTGGATGATTTGTATAACCTATATCAAGTTAAGCCTTAAAACGAAGGGACTGCTTATTGTGAGCAGTCCTTTCTATTTTTTTGGTAAGTAATAACTATGTTTTCCTAGCCTTTCGTTTGCTGATTTTTTTGAATGAAGAATTAGCAAGGCAAGTTGACGGCGAACAACAATTTCCTGGATTTCTTCTTAGAAACTCATGGTTGTTGTATGTTGTGCAACAATTTAACCCTTTTTCATGCTTTTGAGCTGCTTTCAGCAAATATCAAACGAAAAGACTTCGTTCACACGGCTTGACAACTTCATAGAATTCATACTATGATTCACCTGTCTGATAGGTACACAGGTTCGAAGATAAGGGGAAAAATCGATGCCGAAAATTCAGAAATACAATGTTCATGAACTAGTTGCACAAGAAATTCAACGATATATTGAGGAAAATGCTTTGAAAGAGGGAGACAAGCTGCCTTCCGCCGGAGAACTAACCGCGATGTTTGGCGTTGGCCGTTCGTCCTTGCGGGAAGCTCTGCGTTATTTGGAAGCCGTTGATATTGTTCGTGTTGAGAACGGCAAGGGTATTTTTGTGCGCGATGTTGATACGTTTCGTTTCACCGGCAAAGTGAAGGTGGAGAACGAGAAGAAGTTCTTACTTTCCATACTTGATGTGCGTCGGGCACTCGAGGGTAAAGCGGTGGAGCTATCCGCACGGAATATCAATGCTAATCAATTGAAAGAGTTGGAGAAAATTTTACATGAGTATAAAAGGCTGAAAGAAAGCGGGAAAGATACCTCGCAAATCGACCTTGCTTTTCACCAACACATCATTAAATCTTCAGGTAATCCGATCTTGGAAAGTGTCATTAACTCCATGAGCGGCCTTTATCAAAAGTTTTTCAACGATCCGCTTGGAGAGAAGCGTTTATTTGACGAGACCTATCCTTTCCATCATACGATTTACGAGGGGATTTCCCAGCATGACCCAGAAAGAGCGACAAGCGAGTTTCATCAAATGATGGATTGCATCGAGAAACTGATCAAAACCTATTAAAAAAAATGTCGATTTTTTTACTTGACGGAGAAAGCGGTATCAATTATGATCAACCTATCAGACAGGATGACTGGATGATACATCATAATTTAATCGCAACCGAGGAGGGGTATCTTCTTATGTGGGGAAAACAAATGCGTAAAGTATGGCCAACAGTAGTTGCATCTACGATGCTAATGGGGTTGCTCGCAGCTTGCGGCAGCAATACGGACACTGCAAAAAGTGATGCGAAAGGCAATAGCGATCAAGCGGGTGCCGGTGCAAGTTCTGGTAAAGTGGTTACCGTTCATATGATCGAGAGCTTGACGAGCCCGAAACGGACCGACATTCTCAAAGCGATGATTTCCCAATTCGAGAAAGAGAATCCGACAATTAAGGTCGATCTCATCTCGCCTCCGTTCGATCAAGCGGATAACAAGATCAGAACTATGCTTGCAGCTAAACAAGAACTAGACGTTCTAGAAGTAAGAGATTTGAACATCGCGGAGTATGTGAACAACGGGTACATTGATCCGCTCGATACTTACACGGGTACTTGGAAAGACTTCGGTACAGTAACAGCTGTGGCCAAGTCGATTGCAACGAATAACAATAAACTCTATTTCATTCCGAACGGCTTATACCAGCGTCAATTATTCTACCGCAAAGACTGGTTTGAGGAGAAAGGCTTGAAACCGCCAGTTTCTTACCAAGAACTATATGAAACAGGCAAGAAGCTAACCGACCCAGCTAAGAACCGTTACGGGTTCTCGTTCCGAGGCGGTATGGGGTCTGCGGGCATCACTGATCAGATGGTACTCGCTTATAACGGAGATCAGGTGAATTTGGAAGATGCGCAGTTCTTAAAGAGCGGCAATACGATTTACTCATCACCAGAAGCTAAGCAAGCTATCGAATTATATATGAAAATTTATAAAGAAGCATCACCTTCGGATGCTGTCAACTGGGGCTTCCAAGAACAGGTACAGGCGTTCACCTCTGGTGTAACCGGCATGCTGCTGCAAGATCCGGACGTCATTCAGACGATACAGGAGAAAATGAAGCCGGAACAATGGGCGACGGCACCAATGCCAACGGGACCAAGCGGCAAGGCTCTCATTCAAGCTGGAGGGGCTGGCTGGGGTATCGCATCCCAATCCAAGAACAAAGAAGCGGCCTTCAAGTTGATCGCCTTCTTGTCTAATCCTGGGCAGAATACCGAGTTTGGTAAAAAGTACGGCTTAGTGCCGATTCACACCACTGCGGCAAACGACGAGTACTTCAAAACAGGTCCTTACAAAACGTTGCTGGATATGTCCAACAAGCCGGACGTATTCATGAACTACAAGCCGCCATTCCAATATCCGGGAACGGGTCAATGGAATCAAGCGAGCATGGAGTCTGGCCAGGCGTATTTGCTCGGTAAGTTCACTGTCGTCGACGTTCTGAAGAAATGGGACGCTTATTGGATGGATCAAAAGTCGAAGAAAAAATAGCGTTTAACCTTCGTAATGGGTGGCGATTCGCTGCCCATTACCATTTTTCTATATGAGGTGGTGCATCTAATGAAGAGTCGGCAGCCGTTCATCTTATTTGGTTTGCTCCCCGCTCTATTACTGGTCCTTATTTTCACATATTATCCGTTCCTAAAGGGCGGCATCATGGCATTTCAAGAATACAAACTGTTTGATCTTAGAAATGTCCATTTTGTCGGTTTGCAAAATTTTCGGGATGCATTCAAGGATCCGAAGTTTCTGACTGCGTTGACGAACAGTGCGTACTGGGTATTTTTTTCCTTAGTATTTCAATTTCTCATTGGGCTGACGCTTGCGCTGTTAATGAACAAAAAATTCCGGGGTAGAGGGATTTACCAAGGGTTAGTATTTTACTCTTGGGCGCTTTCGGGCTTTCTGATTGGGATGATTTGGAAATGGATGTTCAACTCACAAATCGGCGTCATCAACGATCTTTTGCTCAAAACCGGTTTGATCGAAACGCGGATCGGGTTCTTGTCGGATCCCAAATGGGCAATGATCTCCGTCATTATCGCGAACGTATGGTACGGCATCGCATTTTTTGCAATTATGCTGCTCGCAGCGCTGCAATCAGTGCCTTCCGAGCTGTACGAAGCTGCCGAGATGGACGGAGCGAGCGAGGCGCGCAAGCTGCTTAGCGTTACGCTTCCCTACATTTTACCGACGATCATTACGACTACGCTGCTTCGGGTCATCTGGATCTTTAACGATCCTACGATCATCTACGGCATGACCAACGGTGGACCAGCAGGAAGTACGCATATTTTATCTTCATTAATGCTGGATAAAATCATTTACGCTGGGGATTACGGCGCGGCATCCGCAATCGGGGTTGTCATGATCGTGCTTTTACTGCTTTACACGTTGTTTTACTTATCAGTAACCAAATCTGAAAAGATGGGGGATTTCTAACCATGAAGACGCGCTTACAATTCATAGGTCCATTCAAGGTGTTTTTTCTAGCGCTTCATCTAGTAATCATGGTGTTCCCGCTATATTGGATTTTGATTACTTCATTAAAACCCCAAAACGAAATTTTCACATATCCGCTTAAATATTGGCCGACGAATATTACGTTCGACAATTATGTCAACATTTTTAAAATATCCAAATTTCATGTCTATATCGGTAATAGCCTGTTGGTAGCTATCTCATCAGCACTTATTGTTATTGTGATTTCCGTCTTGAGTGCTTATGTGCTTGCCCGTTTTCAATTTCGTGGACATCGGCAAATTATGTTGGCATTTTTCGCGACACAGATGCTGCCAGGTTTCATTTCGCTCGGACCACTTTACCTCATGATGACGCAATTGGATTTAATTAATTCTAGAATCGCTCTTGTACTCATGTACACGGTAGGGTTAATACCATTCTCAACCATTATTTTACGTGGCTTCTTTCAACGCATACCTGCCAGTCTGGAAGAGGCGGCGATGATCGACGGATGTTCGCGGCTTGTTGCCCTAATCCGGATCATCGTGCCAATCATGATGCCAGGGATCGCCTCGACTTTTATTTTCGCATTCGTGCAGAACTGGAACGAGTTGTTTATGGCGGTCATGTTCATCGATCACGACCTACTTAAGACGATGCCTGTAGCATTGAACTCACTTATTCTCAAATATGACGTCGATTGGGGCGCCATGTCGGCAGGCACCGTCTTGTCCGTCATTCCAACCGTCTTTCTGTTCGCGTTCGCGCAGCGTTTTATCGTAGAAGGCCTCACGCAAGGCGCAGTGAAAGGCTAAGCAGCAAATTTCGGATCGGAGAGAAACATCTATGAATAAAGATCAATCGGGGGATTCGCTTTACACCAAGGCGGCACATGACCCGTACGATACTCGACACCATGGGGCGATTAACATCCCCGTCTATCAAAACAGTTTATTCGCTTTCGAAACTCATGAGCAATTCGATCTGGCTATGCAAAATGTGTTAGGGCATCACGTCTATTCGCGCGGCAACAATCCGACCGTTCGTAATCTGGAGGAGAAGCTAGCCAAAATGGAGGGCGGCGAGGACGCGAAGTGCTTCGCTTCGGGGATGGCGGCCATCACAGCGGCAGTTCTTTCTGTTGTTCAGCAAGGCGATCACATTGTATGCGTGAATCACGCTTACGGTCCGACGCGCGAGTTTCTCGGATCGTACCTGGTCAAGTTCGGTATAGAGACGAGTTTCGTTGACGGAACCGAACTCAGCAATTGGGAAGAAGCTATCAAGCCAAATACGAAGTTGATGTATTTGGAAAGTCCGACAACGATGACGTTCGAGCTTCAAGACTTGCGTGCGTGTGCTCAGCTTGCCGCGAGCAAGGGAATCAAGACCATCATCGATAACACATGGGCTACACCATGTCACCTAATGCCGATTACGTTAGGTATTGATCTGGTTGTCCATTCTATAACGAAATATATATCCGGACATAGTGATTGCTTAGGCGGGGTTGTCATTGGTTCAATGGAACTCATGAATCGACTTAGCAATTCGGAATATATGCTTTTCGGTGGTATCATGACGCCACAAACAGCGTCGTTAGTGATGCGCGGATTGCGGACACTTCCGCTTAGAATGGAACGCCATCAGCGCAGCGGAATGCTCATAGCCGAGCATATTAGTAACCAACCTTACGCTGCTCACGTTCACCATCCAGGACTCCCTACACATCCGCAGCATGAATTGGCGCTTCAGCAGCTAATAGGTTTCAGCAGCTTATTCTCGTTCGAATCGTATGAACCGTTGGAGAAGCTGAAGGCTTGGGCGACAAAACTCCAGTATTTCAAAATTGGTGTTAGCTGGGGAGGATTTGAAAGTCTAGTCAACGTAAATGTGATACGGAGCGGAGATAAGGAACGGCACATTGTCCGCCTTTACGTGGGTCTTGAGGATCCGCAGGATCTGATTCGGGATATAGACGATGCGGCTGCGGCTGTTTTACTATGAATATCATCCCCCGAGGGGATAATCTCGGAGGAACCGTATGCGACAACTCGCATATACGGATCTGTAAGAGGCCTATGCATTTTTGCATGGGCTTCCTTTATTTTGGGCCAGGGGGAAAGGTGACGAAACTAACCTAATTTAGGTTAGTTAGCTGCGGATTATTGCTAAGAAAAGTGAGATAGTGAATATGTTAATCATTCGGTAAGTGACTATGAGTCCCTGGTATATTGTTTGTATTTGTTTGTTGGAGGAATAGGGATTTAGGACCGTCGATACACTCATCCAATCACTCATCCAATCACTCATCTAATCTTGTTCTACATGGAAATTTCTTAAATCAGAATCGCTCGCCATCTATGCACACTGAGGTTGCCTGATGAACGGATCCATATTCTCTTTTGAAATGATGTTGTAAAAAGTGCAACAATCGCTGCCTGGATCCCGCCTTTCTCCCTTCATTGTTGCATAATGCTACAACAATTGGGCCTCATATAGGCGATTTAGCAGCAAATGAGCTCGAAATGTTGTATGAAATGCAACTTCAAGTTGCAAAATAGCCTTTTGTTGTGCGAATTGTTGTAGGAATTACAACATTGGTATCCACTATAGCCCAGTCTACCCTCACAAAGCTGCTGAAAGATTCTAGAATCAAACTTTGGAGGCAAGTCTACCAGTGGTTAGTCGGCATAGTGCATGAATCGACAGTTTCTGTTATACAAAATTTATCCTTTAAAAAATTGAAAGGCTTCTTCCAAGTAGTTGCTACTTAAAAGAAAGCCCTTTTTTACTTAAGTATAGGGAAAACTGTTATCTGCTGAATTTACCGGCTGCGCCGCCAGCAAGTTGCTGTTCAGCAATTTGCACGAGACGACGAGTGATGTTTCCACCGATTGCTCCTGTATCACGAGAAGCCATGTAGCCGTAGTAGCCGTCTTGAGGAATTTGGATGCCTAATTCTTGAGCAACTTCAAACTTCAATTGGTCTAGAGCTTGCGTAGCTTGTGGAACAACTAGTTGATTGCTGCTACGAGATTGTCCTGATGCCATCTGATATCACCTCCAGTAATGGTAGTATAATCTTTTTTAGGAATTATACTCATCACCTAAACTGGAAATTATCACCATAAAAATAAACCTTAAAAGCAGGAACGCACAGTCTTTGCTATAATGAGAAAACCGAATAAATGGGAGAGCGGAGGCAGGAGTTATGTTTGATATATCCATAAAGGGCTGGTCCCTAGATAAAGATTTACAAATTATTCAGGCAGATGTCCTCATGGCGGTGGACGATAGTATTATTATTGAAGAGCCATTGTGTGTAGATGTGGGGCTTCCTGCGTTCTTGTATAGTGCCCTGCATGATACCGCGCCGAATCGTTTTGCGCCAGCGGATCAATGGGAGCGAATGCCGTTCTTTGTATGCGGCTGCGGAGATCCGGAGTGTAGAGGTTTTTCGTTCGTTGTGCGTCATCTGGCGGATGAACAAGTGGAACTCGCATCCGTTGAGGAGCGCTCTAATGGAACATATCGCGAGCTTGAAACGCATATGATCCCTAGCTTGGAGTACAGCAAGAAGGTTATGGAGGTAGGTGAAACCTATCTTGCGTTTATTAAAGATTTGGACTATCGGCCTTATTTCGGTGATACAGTGAAAGTTATCGAAGATCTTGTACATCAAATACATCAACAATTACGGAGTGAATAAGATGTCAGCAGTGAAATATTATGTTGTTTGGGTAGGACATCAACCAGGGATCTACCGTACATGGGCTGATTGTCAGGCTCAGACCAAAGGTTATCCGCAAGCTAGATTTAAATCGTATGAATCGGAGCTGGAGGCACGTCAAGCACTGGAGAAGGGGTGGCAGAAGTCGCTGAATTTCTCTGGAAAAGGGGGAACAGCTGCAACTTCTACGGGCAAGTCAGCTACACCTGAGACGGCGCCTGAAGTCGACTATAACAGTATCTCCGTCGATGTTGGCTGTTCGGGGAATCCAGGAATTGTTGAATACAAAGGTGTCGATACGAAGACGGGTGAGATTATTTTCTATCAAGGCCCTATTTCTAAAGGGACGAATAATTTAGGTGAGTTTCTTGCTATCGTTCACGGACTCGCTTATTTGCAGAAGCTAGGCAGTAATAAAACCATTTATACCGATTCAGTCACAGCTTTGAGCTGGATACGTAAAAAAGAGGTTTCCACTAATCTAGTTAGGGATGCTTCCACAGAAGAAATTTGGACATTAGTTGATCGGGCGTTGAAATGGCTCAAAACGAACGCTTATACTAATAAAATTATGAAGTGGGATACGCGGAAATGGGGAGAAATCAAGGCTGATTTTGGAAGGAAATAAAAAAAGTCGAAATGTAAGAGAAAATATCATCAAATGTATTGACGGGAAATCCTACCAATGCTAATATACAGTAATTCCTATTAAATTACTCGGTATAATTTTTGATAGAGTTGATAGGAAATAGAGTAATGCATTAGATCGGGAGGGTAACTCATGAAAAGAACGAAATTAGGCGGTTTATTCATCATCCTGGCTTTAGTAGGAAGCTTGCTTGCGGCCTGCGGACAAAAAGAGAGCAGCAGCGCTTCGGCAACACCTGCTGCAAGCGCGAAAGCGACTGACGCAGCTAAAGCAGCAGATTTAAGCGGAAAGAAAATTGCACTCGTGATGCAATTCAATACAGGTACATTTTCATCTCAGTATGTAGAAGGTGTGAAGGAACAAGTAGAGAAGCTTGGCGGTAAGGTAACGGTATTCGCTGCTGATACGGATCTGGCGAAAATGTCATCCAATCTGGATGCAGCGATTAATCAGAAATTCGATGGTATTCTCATCGATCACGGAACAGCGGAAGCGTTGGAAGCAGGCGTGAAGAAAGCACTAGAAAAGAAAATTCCAGTCGTAAGTTTCGATTCGATTCTTTCTGTTCCGGGCGTTACGTCCTTAGAGCAAGGCGATCAGAAGATGGCTGAAGCTACGTTAGAGCAGCTTGCGAAGGATGCTGGCGGTAAAGGGAACATCGTGAAAGTATGGGTAGCCGGCTTTGCACCGATGGAACGCAGACAATTGGCCTACCAAGCTTTCCAAAAGAAATATCCAGACATTAAAGAAGTAGCTGCATTCGGTACAGCTAAAGATCCTGCGTTAGATACACAAACGCAAATGGAAGCGATTCTGAAGAAATACCCGAACAAAGGTGATATCACAGCGGTATGGACAGCTTGGGATGAGTTTGCGAAAGGCGCTTCCCGTGCGATTCAACAAGCAGGACGTACAGAAATTAAAGTATACGGGATTGACCTGAGTGATGAAGACTTGCAATTGCTGCAAGATCCGAAAAGCCCATGGGTGGCATCTGCTGCGGTAGATCCGAAAGATATCGGTCGCGTACAAGTGCGTTACCTTTATCAGAAGCTGCATGGTGACCAAACGCCTGAGAAAGTGGTATTGGAGCCTGTTTATGTATCCAGAGACCAACTGCCGAAGGACAAGCAAGTAAATACAACACAGCTTAGCGAATACGTCAAAGGCTGGGGCGGAAGCCAACAAGGCTATACGGACTGGTTGAAAGCGGCAGAAAAAAAATAGTGTAATCCAATGCGGTCCCATCGTTATTATGCGATGGGACTTTCAGATTGAGATGAGAGGTGAATGATGATGTCGGTTGACAACGGGTCTTTGCTGCATATGAGAGGCATCTCCAAATCGTTCCCAGGCGTGAAGGCGCTGCAGGAGGTTAATTTTGACCTGCAAAACAAAGAAATTCATGCCTTGCTCGGGGCTAACGGTGCTGGAAAGAGTACCTTGATGAAGATTTTATCCGGCGCTTATACCCATGATACGGGGCAAATTTCAATAAACGGCCAGTCTCTCAACATACAGACGCCTAAGGAAGCAATGAACCAAGGTATCTATTGCGTCTATCAAGAAGTAGACACAGCCTTAGCAGCTGGGCTTACAGTGACCGAAAATGTCATGATGGATAAAATGGTTCAAGGCGGGGCCTGGGTCAGTTGGAGAAAGCTGCATCGGGAAGCCGAAGCAATTCTAGCAAAAATCGGGGCTGCGTTCTCTGTCCGCAGCAAGGTGGACGAGCTGAGCATCTCACAGAAGCAGCTAGTACTTATCGCTAGAGCGATGGCGCACAAGGCCAAGATCATCATCTTCGACGAGCCTACAGCACCGCTTAGTCTGGAGGAGTCAGAGCGGCTGTTCCAGATCATGGACAGCCTGAAGCGCGAAGGGGTGGGGATTATCTTCATCTCCCACCGTTTGCAGGAAGTGTTCCGCGTCGCTGACCGGATCACGATCATGCGCGACGGCCGCCACGTGCTCACGCAGGCGGCTGCAGACATGGACATCGCCGGAGTCATTGAGGCGATGCTGGGCAAGACCTTCACCGAGGAGTTCCCCAAAGCCGATGTTCCAATCGGCGATACCCTCCTCGAGGTGAAAGGGCTGCGCCGCGGCACCAAGGTGCGCGGCGTCAGCTTTGCCCTCCGCCGAGGCGAAATCCTCGGCGTCGTGGGGTTGGTCGGCGCCGGCAAGACGGAGCTGAGCCGGCTGATCTTCGGCGCCGACGCCGCGGACGGCGGCGAGGTGTGGCTCGCCGGGCGCAAGCTCGCGCTGCGCCAGCCAGAGGATGCCGTGCGCGCCGGCATCGCGCTCGTGCCCGAGGAGCGCCGCAAGCAGGGCGTCCTCGTGGAGGAGACCGTGAAGCACAATCTGTCGCTTCCGATATTGCGCAAGCTGAGCTCGCTTGGCTTCGTGCAGCGCAGCGCAGAGAGTTTGCACGCGGCGAAGATGGTGGAGCAGCTTGACGTGCAGCCCGGCGATCCGAATCGCGTTGTGAAGCATCTAAGCGGCGGCAACCAGCAGAAGGTGGCCGTGGGCAAATGGCTGCCGACGAATGCCGACGTCTACATGTTTGACGAGCCGACTAAAGGGGTCGATGTTGGCGCGAAAAGCGATATTTTCCGCTTGATCGGTCAATTGGCCTCGGAAGGTAAAGGCATTATTTATTTATCCTGCGAGCTGAATGAAATTATAGGAATTGCCGATCGCATTTTAGTAATGAGCTATGGTTCTGTGGTGAAGGAGCTCTCCCGTGCGGAAGCGACGCAGGATCTCATTTTAACGTATGCGAGTGCGGGGGAGGCTGAATAGCATGAAGGAAAGAAGTTTGGATTTTACGTTTAAATACGGCGCTTTGTTCATTATTGCGTTGGTGGTTATCGTCTTTTCGATCATCAATGAAAATTTTATGACTTATGACAACATCGCGGACATTTTAAGGTCGATATCGATAGTGATGTTTGTTGCTATAGGGGTCACGTTATCTCAAATTGTAGACGGCTTTGATTTATCCGTAGGCTCAACGGTTTCACTATCAACGGTGGCTGCGGCGGCTTTGATGGTTTGGTACCAACAGCCTCTCATTCTGGTTATTATCGTTCCTCTTATTATAGGAGCTATCATCGGACTCATAAATTCATGGCTCATCGTAAAAATTCGCATTCCGGATTTACTTGCTACTCTAGCGGTGATGTACATCATCGGTGGCGTGCAAAAAACGTATACGAAAGGCTTTTCCATCTATAATAATATGAGATTCCAAGACGGCACGGTGGCAAAAGGGAAGTTTACGCCGGAATTTCTTTGGATCGGTCAAGGAAAGCTCCTTGGTGTACCTGTGCCTGTTGTTCTTATGATTGTGGCTGTAATCGTTGTGCATGTCTTTCTGACGTACACCCGCTGGGGGCGCCAGCTCTACATTACGGGGGGAAATCGGGAGGCAGCACGTCTCTCTGGGATTTCTGTTAACAAAATCCGCTTAGCAGCTTATGTGCTGTCCGGTATTTTCGCAGCGTTCGGAGGTATTTTGTATGCTTCTCGTGTCGGTTCAGGACAGATTGATGCCGGTGCTCCGCTTCTGATGGAAGCTGTTGCCTCGGTGTTCGTCGGGTATTCTGTGCTAGGTGCAGGGAAGCCTAATGTCATAGGGACTTTCTTTGGTGCTGTATTGATTGGCGTATTGCTCAATGGACTTACGATGCTGAATGTGCCTTATTTCGGATTTGATATTGTCAAAGGCGGGGTGCTGGTGCTGGCTTTGGCCATTACTTTCGTTCATTTGAATCGACGCAAAGCCTAAAGCGGTATGTTTGATGTTACATTGACGCGTTATCATACTAAAGGCAGAAATTTTACGAGAAGTGTGGTATGATAGATTCATTGTTTTCTCAAAAGAAATGAAATCTAGGAGGAATTGAGAATGGCTCATCCAAAACAGCGAAGCGATATGATTAAAAAAGGATTCGACCGTGCTCCGCATCGCAGTTTGCTGCGTGCAGCCGGCGTTAAAGAGGAAGATTTCGGCAAGCCGTTTATTGCGGTTTGTAACTCTTATATAGACATTATTCCTGGACATGTTCATTTGCAAGAGTTTGGTAAACTCGTGAAGGAAGCGATCCGTGAAGCAGGCGGGGTTCCTTTCGAATTCAACACAATTGGTGTTGACGATGGCATTGCGATGGGGCATATTGGTATGCGTTATTCCTTGCCAAGCCGTGAGATTATTGCGGATTCCTTGGAAACGGTAGTTAATGCTCACTGGTTCGATGGCCTTATCTGTATTCCTAACTGTGATAAAATTACACCGGGTATGATCATGGGTGCCCTTCGCGTTAACATCCCTACGATGTTAGTGAGCGGCGGCCCGATGAAAGCCGGTAAAGATAAAAACGGTAAATCCATTTCCCTATCCTCCGTATTCGAAGGCGTGGGTGCTTTCCAAGCTGGTAAATTAGATGAAGCGGGTCTAGAAGAGTTAGAGCAATACGGTTGTCCGACATGCGGATCTTGTTCCGGTATGTTTACAGCGAACTCCATGAACTGTTTGGCTGAAGGCCTTGGTCTAGCTATGCCGGGTAACGGTACAATTCTGGCTGTTGCTGAAGAGCGTAAGCAATTCGTGAAAGATTGTGCGAAACAATTGATGGTCCTCATTGAAAAAGACATCAAGCCTCGTGATATCGTTACGATCGAAGCGATCGATAACGCATTTGCTCTCGACATGGCAATGGGTGGTTCCACGAACACAGTTCTTCACACATTGGCTATCGCGGCAGAAGCGGGTATTGAGTACCCGATTTCACGCATTAACGAAGTGGCAGAACGTGTACCTCACTTAGCAAAAATCGCTCCAGCTTCCGATTATCACATTGAAGATGTGCATCTGGCTGGTGGTGTAAGTGCAATTATTAACGAGCTGCTCAAAAAGCCGGGTGCATTTGACGGTGACCGCATGACAGTAACTGCCAAAACGTTGCGTGAAAATGTGGCGGGCTGTGAAATTCTGAACCATGAAGTGCTTCGTCCAATTACGAACCCGCACAGCGAAAGAGGCGGACTAGCTGTACTGTTCGGTAACCTTGCTCCTGAGGGTAGTATCGTTAAAGTTGGTGCAGTTGATAAATCCGTTGGCGGACGTCACGTTGGTCCAGCTATCTGCTTCAACTCGCAAGACGAAGCTTTGTACGGCATTGCGAACGGTCATGTTAAAGAAGGCCATGTCGTTGTTATCCGCTACGAAGGTCCGAAGGGTGGACCTGGTATGCCGGAAATGCTGGCTCCTACTTCCCAAATCGTAGGTATGGGTCTTGGCGCGAAGGTTGCGTTAATTACGGACGGACGTTTCTCCGGCGCATCCCGTGGTATCTCCATCGGTCATATTTCTCCGGAAGCCGCTGAGGGCGGGCCACTCGCTTTCGTACATGATGGCGACATCATTGATGTGGACATGGACGGCCGCAAAATCGAACTGCAAATCAGCGATGAAGAATTCGCGAAACGCCGCGAGAGCTGGACAGAGTTCCAACCGAAAATCCAAACCGGATATTTGGCGCGTTATACGAAAATGGTGACAAATGCTAGTGCAGGCGCCATTCTGAAGTTTTAATTATTAATATCAAAAAGGAGTCTCGCCATAAGTGGCGAGCTCCTTTTTTTTAAACTAAAAAGAAACGCATTAAAAGCAATGATCCCGCCAACACCGTAACCGCGACGACGATGGAGAGAGTCAGCACGAAGCGGGCTTTAAAGATGGAGAGCATCATCAGCGTGCTTTTGACGTCGATCATCGGGCCGAACACAAGGAAAGCCAATAAGGAGCCTGGAGAGAAGGAGTTGGCGAAGGAGGCAGCCACGAAAGCATCTGTTGTGGAGCACAGCGAGAGCAGGTAGGCAAAGCCCATCATGAACACATGTGAAATGAAAGGTCCCTGACCGATCGCAGATAAGCTGTCTTGGGCGACGAATGTTTGGATAAGAGCGGTTAGGAAGGCGCCCAGCATCAAGTACTTACTCATTTCGAACAGCTCGGTCGTACCGTGGCTGAACATAACCATCATGCGACCACCGTCGTGCGAATGATTGTGGCCGTGATGATGATCATGATCGTGTTTATGATGATGATTATGGTTATGCCCATGATGATGGTCGTGATCGTGATTGTTGTCGTAAGCGTGAATAAGGTCAGCGTGATGTCCAGGGCTGGAACCCCGGTGGTGGTGTAGTGTGTTTGCCTGATTTTCGATAGGATGACGTAAAGGGTTACCTTTCAGGAAACGTGTCAGCAGCAGTCCTACGATGAGCGCAACGCCAAATGTAAGCCCCATTCGCGAATATGCCATCGAAGGCTCGCCGCGGAAAGCCATGAATGTCGAGGCGAAGACAATGGGATTCAGAATCGGCCCGACTAGTATGAAGATGACAGCTATGTACACAGGCATTCCTTTCCGCATGAGCCGACGAACGAAAGGAATCATTCCGCATTCACAGAGTGGGAACATGATGCCAAGAACGCAGGCAAATAAGATGCCTCCTAACGGGTGCCGCGGCGTCATGCGTCTGATGAACGCTTCAGGAATGAAGTTTTCAACGACCGTGGATAGAAGGACGCCAAGTAACATAAAAGGCAAAGCGTCGAGAAAAATATCCATGAATGCTGTAAAGACGAGCTTGCTTTCATAAAAGACCAAACCCGTAGGAGGAAGCTCTCTCGTTGTCACGATTAAGATGAGGAGAAACGCGCAAATCACCGTGGAGATAGGAAGGCTCCAGCGATATAGAGTCGATGGCAATTCGTTGACACCCCTTTGTCCGTTGATGCGTCCCTGAAGGACGCGGAGTTATTTTATCCATGGAAAGGCTAGTATGATCTATCCTATGTACATGCAGGTTCAGATAGGACAATGTCCTTGATTGACAATGGATTGTAAGGGTGTATAATGATATAAAATCAATTCGCGATGATAGGAACAAGTAAGTTTGTCTTCCGTTTCTCAGAGAGCCGGTGGTTGGTGCGAACCGGTGAAACAAGCAAACCGAATGGATCCTTGAGCATGAGGCTGAACACAGTATGCAGGTTGCCGGAACCTAGGCCGGAGAACATCCTCATCTGTCAAGTATGCCAAACGGAAGCTCCCCGTTATCAGAGCCTGAAGGTCTTATTGAACAATTGTTCACGGACAAATTAGGGTGGTACCACGGTCTCTCGTCCCTTGCGGGGAGAGGCCTTTTTGTTGTTTTTTTAGACCATAAGAAGTTAAGAATTCTGGAGGGATTATCCAATGAAACGAGTATTATCCGGTATGCAATCCAGCGGACAGCTGACGATTGGCAACTATATTGGCGCACTGCGCAATTATGTGAAGCTGCAGCATTTGCATCGCTGTTATTTTATGGTCGTCGATTTGCACGCCATCACGGTTCCTCAGGAACCGGCAGCTCTGAAGGAGCAAACAGAGTCCATTGCTTCGCTTTATATTGCTGCGGGACTAGATCCTAGAAAAGCATCCATTTTCCTACAATCCCATGTTCATGCGCACGCTGAGCTCGGCTGGATCATGACGACGCTGACGCATATGGGAGAACTTGAGCGTATGACACAGTTCAAGGACAAATCCGAAGGTAAGGATTCTGTTGGTGCAGGCCTATTTACGTATCCATCCCTTATGGCAGCAGACATTCTGTTATACAATGCGGACCTTATTCCAGTCGGAGATGATCAGAAGCAGCATTTGGAGTTGACGCGCGACTTAGCGAATCGCTTCAACAACCGTTTTGGTGAAATATTTGTCATGCCGCAGCCTTATATGCCTGAGATCGGTGCGAGAATCATGTCTTTGGATGATGCATCCAAAAAGATGAGCAAAAGCAGTCCAAATGCCGGCAGTTACATTGCCATGCTGGATGAGCCTGATGTCATCCGTAAGAAGCTTAGTCGAGCAGTCACCGATTCTGGCCGTGAGGTAAAGTATGATCCTCAAAACAAGCCGGAGGTTAGTAATTTGATGTCGATCTACTCCCACTTTGCAGAGATGAGCTTAGCTGAGATTGAAGCCAAATACGATGGGCAAGGCTATGGACCTTTCAAAAAGGATCTAGCTGAGCATCTTGTGGCCGTTCTTGAGCCGATCCAACAACGCTATCGTGAAATTCGCAGCTCGGGTGAAATTTTCGACATTTTGAAAAAAGGTGCGCAGGAAGCTGCTGAGGTGGCTGATCAAACCCTGCTCGAAGTGAAGAAGCGGATGGGTTTCGTCGTTATATAAAAAGCAAAAAAGAGCTCGAACAGCTAGTACAGCTATTTGGGCTCTTTCTCTTATTGACGATAGTTGTTAAAGCTTTCGTTAAGACCGTGTATTTTTCTTGCGAATCTTCGCTTTAACTGCAAATCCATATCCTATAAAGCCTAAGGAGATGATGGAACAGGCAAGGATCATCCAAGGCTGCCTGAGGGCAATGAATAAGCTGATGGAGGCGAGCAGCAGAGTGCCAATAACAGCGAAAAGAAGAGCTAGTGGTTTGCTCATGTACGTGACCTACTTTCTAGAAGATTGAACAGTGTCTTCTTATTTTAAACTTTTTTGATCGCTGTGCATATAAATTCATTTCCTCCACATACTATCTTTGCAAGCTTGCAAATACATCAAAGATTATAGCTGACTGAAAGGAGTCTGATCCTTATGGCGCAAAATCGTAGCAGCAACACATTGGTAGTTCCACAAGCCAATCAAGCTTTAGATCAATTGAAATATGAGGTAGCTCAAGAGCTGGGCATCCAAATTCCTCAAGATGGTTACATGGGTTATATGGCTACTCGCGATGCTGGTGCAATCGGGGGTAACATTACTCGTCGCTTGGTGCAAATTGCTGAGCAAACGCTGGCAGGACAATCTGGCTTTCGCAGCTAGGTAACCTGACTCGTTAATAGCTTTCCCGATTACGTAACAATAAAGCCCAGAGGCCTAAAACCCTCTGGGCTTTTTGTATGTCTTTTTTAAACGTAAAAAAGACGCGTTTGGTTAGCGCGCCTCTTTTCTAATAAAGATCCACTTTTAGCTTTTTTTCAAGCCTAGTGTCATTCACCCAGCCCACATAAGAATCAAGTGTTTGGAAATTGTGATCCATCAGGATAACACCGACGAAAGGATACTGCTTCCGGTGTCGATAACGCACATCAGCCCACCTTACTTCGTACCCCCAACGATGTTCTTTCACTTCTGCACAGGTGAAGGATGAGAAGTAGAGTAAGGCTTGGATGTCTTCGTGACTCTTGGACACCTCGATGGCTGGATGTTCTTCACATTTGACAGTGTCGATCCACCTAAGCTTCGAATTCTTCAGTTCACCCAACTGGAAGGTGCCGTCTGTTCTTCGTTTCACTACGTTCCACACATAGAGGTTGAATGTTACAATAAGTGTGTATTTATCCCCAGGCATATGAGTGGGGTCTTTGCGATAAAGCCCTTTTTCTACGATGTAATGGTCCAGAGAGCGCCAGATGTAATAGAGGGCGATAACCCCGTACAAAGTCGGGAATACCAGCTTTGGACTGGCGACATGGAAAGACCACATGAAAATAGCTGCGATGTGGCTTGAAAAGATAAAGGGATCAAAGATGTGTATAATGTTCCATGACACCCACTTTTCAGAGAATGGCCGGAACGCTTGTGTACCATATGTGTTGAAACAATCTGTGAAGACGTGAAAACAAACGGCGATTCCTACCCACATACCAAGGTGCAGCAAGGGGATTCCATGGAAGAAAAGAGCAAGAGCTCCAGTGATCAGCAGCGTCCATAAAAGTAAAGCTGGCAAAGAGTGAGAACGACCGCGGTGATTTCGAATGTAAGTGGCGTTCCCTTTAAAACGGAGCAGCCCGTCCACATCCGGAATCTGTGAGCCAATAACAGTTCCTATGAAGACCGCAGTGGTTGCCGCTGTGTCCGCAGAAACGCTAGGGTCAATTTGAGACAGTCCCGCTAACCCTAAACCAATTACGAGATGAGTACCTGTGTCCAAATGGGTTTCCTCCTAAGAATTTTCCGTAGAAAATTTTCTTCGTAAGCATGGGCTGAGTTTTCCGTAGGAAAACTTACTTTAGTTGATAAGAAAGTATAAGTTTTATACTTTTGCTTCGCATCAACCTTGATAAACGCGCTCGTCCTTATAAGACGACGGAATCATTTATCCTTGTAAGCATGGTCATTTTTCCGTCTTTTTATTAGTTTACCATTTTGGAGCAAAAAATAAATCAGAGGGAGATCTAAAAATGTTCAAAGTTTTTGTAGAGTATGCCATAAAACCCGCCTTTCGGGACTCTTTTCTCATCTATATGCAGGAATGGCAGCGGCGGGAAGGGCGATTTGAACTGCTGGAGGGAACGGATCAGGCAGGGCTTTTTGTGGAAATTTGGAAGAAAGTTACCTATGAGGAGTATCTCTCATTGAAACAAGAACGCTTGCATGGAAACGAAAATGCTTCACATCAAGCCGTATGGGAAGAGTGGATTGAAGGCGGCCTGCGCAAACTGCATATGTGGCATTTCACAGAAGTGACCTCTACATGACAAAAAAAGCCGCTGCTCTAACGAAAGAGCAAACGGCTTTATGTGTGATCTAATTATGCTCTCTGTTGGCCAGGTCCGCCGCCAGAGTATGGATAGTAATACTGAAGTTCCTCGTCGAATGTAATGTAGTCTAGATTCACCATGAGCAATAAGAAACGCATACCGGTAGCTGGATCGCTGATGATAATATGATCGCGGCCAGCTGCCTCCAGTTTGCCTTTGAAAATTTTGGCATTCCATTGCGAGTTATTTTCGTATGTCATGTAGATTGTAGCCATTTTACCAAGGTTCAAACGGAGAATATTCTCGATATAAGATTCTTCCATTGGGAGAAGACCTGGTACATTTACACCGGTTTGCAGACCCCCAGCAGGTGGAAATGCCGCTCCGGCCGGTGGAAAAGCAGTTCCAGCAGGCGGAAATGCAGTTCCGCTTGGTGCAGGTTTATTCGCACCCGTTGTTGGAACGGGATAAGCCGGATAAGGATATCCGTAAGGGACTTGCGGGGCCATGCCTTGGTTTCCTAGGTTACCGATTCTGTAAGGGCTATTCAACATGTTGGTATTTCCTCCTTGAGCTTTCCTTGAGAAAGCTTTCTTCATAATTGAAATTTGAAACAAATTCTTAGTGCGTGTCATTATCCATAATCATCATATTGTGCATCTGCCCATTTGGTGACTGGTTTTTGCTTAATTATCCCAAACAAAAAAAGCCCCATTGGGAGCTTACGTAAGTAGAAATTTATAACCGACACCCCAAACCGTCTTAATATATTTCGGTTCTTTTGGATCAGCTTCTATCTTTTTGCGAAGGTTTGCGATATGTACATCGATTGCACGTTCAGTTACATAGGAATCGAAACCGCGGACCCGGTTTAAAAGCTCCTCCCGGCTGTATACTCGTCCTTGATTCTGCCAAAAAAGTTTCATAATTTCAAATTCAGAAAAAGTGGTCTCTATTAGTTTGTTATGTACAAAAAGGCAGCGCTTCTCTAGGTCCAGATGAACGACTTGCTCGGTCGTATCGGTAGATTGAACTGGCGGAGGAAAGGCATGTGAACGTCGCAGTAAAGCTTGTATTCTTGCTGACAGTTCCCTCATGGAGAATGGTTTGCATAGGTAATCATCTGCGCCAGTCTGCAGGCCTTTAACGCGATCGGAGACCTCATTTTTGGCGGATACCATAAGAATGGGGATGGTTGACGAATTTCGGAAGTCTGTGCATAGCTGAATCCCGTCAACATCAGGCAGCATAATGTCAAGCACGATGATATCAGGTTCGAAATCTCGAAATAACACTTCGCCTTGACGGCCAGTTTCCGCACGCATAACTTGATAGCCTTCTTCGTACAAATAAATCGACATCATTTCACCAATGCTTAAATCATCTTCAATAATTAATATCTTAGACATAAACGTTCCCCCCTCCTTTTCCTTCAAAAGGTTCGGTGCTCGATATGCCGGACGCAACATTCGATCCTATATATGCATGTTATCATTATACATTTTGTGACGTCCAGCTTAACTTCATAATTAGTTCCTCCGTATGAAAAAAAAGAAGCTGGACGGTACTTGACGCCTAATTTCATAGGTCAAGTAATCCAGCTTCCTTCTGTAGGGTGGGTCCATGTAAGCAAAATCATACCGTTAAGTGCTTTCGGACTTGATCTTCGCTCAAATGCTCGGCATGACCTTCGGCGGCTATTGTCCCTCGGTCCAATACATAATAGTAATCGGCAATGCCTGTAGCGAACTCTAAACTTTGTTCGACAAGTAATACGGCAATTTCTCGACTCTGTTTGATAGATTCAATGATGGCTTCAATCTCCATGACAATAGAAGGCTGGATACCTTCCATCGGCTCATCTAGCAGCAGCAGCTTGGGGCCAGGGGCTAAGGCGCGGGCTATCGCTAATTGCTGCTGCTGCCCGCCGCTGAGGTCGCCTCCTTTGCGGTGAAGCATTTGACGAAGCACGGGGAAGGTGTCGAAGAGGGATTCAGGGAGCTTTTTTCTTCCATCAGTTGCAGCTTCAAGCCCAAGAAGCAGGTTTTCCTCAACAGTAAGCTGTGGGAAAATCTCACGGCCTTGCGGCACGTAGCCGATCCCTAATTTGGCTCGTCGATCCGGCGGGAATGACGTTATATTCCGTTCGTTGTAGTGGATCGTTCCGGACTTCGGCTGAATGAGTCCCATAATGCTCTTCATGAGTGTGGATTTCCCTACACCGTTGCGGCCCATTAGACAAACGATTTGCCCAGGTTTTACCTGAAGGTTGACATGGCGTACAACCATACTCTCGCCGTAACCGGCTTCTATCTTCTGAAGGTTAAGCACCTCGTTCCACTCTCCTTCCTAGATAAACCTCAGCAACCTTATCATCATTCTGAATATCCTGCATCGTGCCTTCCCGAAGCACAGTGCCTTCATGAAGTACTGTGACCGTTCTAGCGAATTGGCGAACAAACTCCATATCGTGTTCAACTACGATGATCGTCTGATTAGCCGCTATTTCGTGCAGCAGCTCACCTGTTTTCTCGGTTTCGCTATCTGTCATGCCGGCGGCAGGCTCATCAAGCAGTAGTAGATCGGGCTCCTGCATGAGCAGCATCCCGATTTCAAGCCACTGTTTCTCGCCGTGAGAGAGTGACCCCGCGCGTTCTTTGACTTTACTTTGCAGGCCTATCATCTCGAGTCGGAGATGCAAGCGGTCGCGCTGTTCACTCGTCGTCTTGGTCCATAGTGCGCTTAGGAGACCGCGCTGTTGTTTCATAGAAAGAGCCAAATTTTCAAAAACGGTTAATGTAGAGAAGACGGATGGTGCTTGGAATTTACGTCCAATGCCAAGTTGAGCAATTTGGTGTTCTTGGTGCTTGGAGAGATCAATCGATTCTTTGAAATAAACGTGACCTTGCGAAGGTTTCACTTTCCCGCAAATGACATCCAAGAGCGTCGTTTTACCTGCTCCGTTCGGCCCAATGAGGAACCGAAGCTCTCCATATTGCAGGGAAAAGTCCAGATTTCGTAAGGCTTTAAATCCGTCAAAGCTCACTTCAAGTCCTTTAACGCTAAGGATTTTCTCGCCGGCTACAGGTTGTTGTTTCGCTAATTGTCCTAGCATTGGGATGTTCCCCCTTCAAATTTCATAATATTAAGGATTTGGTGTATGGTCAGCTTGCTTCTTGCGATGAAGAAATCGGCTTAGGAAGCACGGGTTTTTTCCAATTGGAGGTATAGTGTGTGATCGTACCGACGATACCTTTGGGCAGCAGCAGTACAACAATAATGAACATGGCTCCGAGCATAATAGGCCACCAGGCTGGGTAAGCTTCGCTAAACGTTGTTTTGGCTGCGTTGGTGATTAACGCTCCAAGAACGGCGCCTCCGATCGTTGAGCGCCCCCCGATAGCCACCCAAAGAACCATCTCAATAGAAGGGACAATGCCCATTTGTGCAGGTGAGATAATGCCTTCCTGAAGGACGAAGAGCACACCGGCAAGTCCGGCTAATCCTGCTGAAACGCAGTAAATGAATACTTTATAAGTGACTGGATTGTAACCAATAAAGCGAACCCGATTTTCACCATCACGAATGGCTGTGAGAATGTTCCCCATACGACTGGTGACGAGCAGACTGCATAGAATAAGAACAACAACAACAACAGCTAAAGTGAGATAGAAAAATAATAATTTCGTAGATTGGGATTGCAGGTTTAAGCCAAGAAAGGTGGTGAAATTAGTTAGTCCGTTAGTTCCACCTGTATAGCCTTGTTGGCCAACGAATAACGTGACGGTAATAATGACCAACGCCTGAGACAAAATGGAGAAGAAGGCACCTTTAATGCGGTTGCGGAATGTAAAATATCCTAAGATGAATGCAACGATCATCGGAATGATGAGGGCGAGTAGGAATGCAGCGCCTGCATTGTGGAAAGGAGCCCAGAACCACGGTAAGCTTTCAACACCGCTCCATGACATGAAATCCGGAAGTTGGTCTGGCGTCGCGGCGAGCTTAAGATGCATGGCCATACAATAAGCGCCAAGTCCGAAGTAGACGCCATGGCCGAGGCTAAGAATGCCCGTATAGCCCCAAATCAGATCAATTCCCATGGCAATGATGGCATAAGCGAGAAACTTGCCAAGAAGCGAAAGTCGGAAGTCTGACATGAACAAAGGAGCCAGAGCGATAGCGATCAAAAAAACGGCATAGACGATCAATTTAAGCTTGGATTGTCCCGTTAAGAGCATGGAAGATACCACATCCTTTCTTCAATCTAAGGATCTTGAACGGATCGTCACAAGTCCCATCGGTTTCCATTGCAAGAAGGCTATTATGAGCGTAAAGACTAGCACTTTACCGAGCGTAGCACTTGTTGTGTATTCCAAAGCTGTATTGAAAACCCCAATACCTAATGCTCCTGCTACGGTTCCAATCAGCTTGCCAATTCCACCAAGTACGACAACCATGAACGCATCCACAATATAATAAGTGCCTATGGTTGGTCCAATAGGTCCAAGAAGCGTTAAGGCGCATCCGGCAATTCCTGCCATAGCGGAGCCAAAAGCGAAGGACTGAGCATCTACTCTACGTGTGGAAATACCAAGACAAGCAGCCATTTCACGATTTTGCATAACAGCTCTCATGCGCCTTCCTCCGGCTGAGTGGTACAGGTACATATAAATCACCAAGATACATAGCGCAACCAAAGCAATAATAAAGAGGCGCTTGTAAGGGAGAATGAGGTCCGCTGATAGATGGAGTCCGCCTTCCAACCATTCGGGTGCTTTGACAGCCACGTTAGGAGCACCGAAGATGGTGCGCGCAAGCTGTTGCAAGGCAAGGCTTACTCCCCATGTAGCAAGCAGGCTGTCTAAAGGTCTGCCGTACATGAATCGAATAAGAAAAACTTCGAGAAGCCAGCCGACAAAGAAGGCTACCGCAAAGGCAACTCCTAACGACACGATGAAATACCATCCGAAAGCGGACGCCGGTAGAAACTTCTGGAACCACTGCTGGACTAGATAAGCCATGTAGGCGCCAATCATGATGAATTCGCCATGTGCCATATTCATAACATTCATCAAGCCGAATGTAATCGCAAGACCGATGGCGATCAACAGCAGAATGGAGCTAAGGCTTAGACCGTTAAATAATTGAAGAAGCAGCAGACTCATGACAATCCCTCCCAGTAAACCCCAAGTAAATGGTGAAATCCAGGACTGCCGTTAGGCAGTCCTGGCTCCAATAACTAACTTTATTTTTTCGTGACTTCTCCGCCCCAAGGGTATGTTTTGAGGAAAGGATCTGGTTTGAGTGGTTGGCCGGAGTTCCATATTTCTTTGATTTGGCCATCCGCCGTAATTTGACCGATTCGAGCCGTTTTGGAAATATGTTGGTTCTCTCCATCAATGACCACTTTACCTTCAGGTGCGTTAAACTCGATACCTTTGGCAGCAGCTTTTACTTTCTCTACCTCAAAGGATCCTGCTTTCTTAACAGCTGCAGCCCATAAGTAAACGGCCGTGTAACCAGCTTCGATCGGATCATCCGTAACGCGGTCTTTGCCGTATTTAGCTTTGTAAGCTTCAACGAATTTTTTATTCTCAGGTGTATCTGTTGTTTGGTAGTAATTCCAAGCTGTATAGTGTCCATCAAGGACAGATGCTCCAATACCGCGAACCTCTTCCTCAGCGATACTTACGGACATTGTTGTTAGATCTTTGGATGAAATGCCTGCATCTTTCAATTGCTTGAAGAAGGCTACGTTACTGTCGCCGTTCAGCGTATTGAAAATGACATCTGGCTTCTCTTTTTTGATTTTACTAATGATTGTATTGTAGTCCGTGTGTCCAAGTGGTGTGTATTCTTCGGCAACAAGCGATCCGCCTTCAGCTTTCAATTGCTCTTTAATAATTTTGTTGGCTGTTCTCGGGAATACGTAATCGGAACCAAGCAGGTAGAATTTCTTGCCTTTGTTTTGAAGAAGCCAAGTTACCGCAGGGATAATTTGTTGGTTCGTTGTTGCGCCAATGTAGAAGATATTAGGTGATGATTCCACGCCTTCATACTGTACCGGATACCACAGTAATCCTTTGTTTTGTTCGACGACAGGAAGCACGGCTTTGCGGCTGGCAGATGTCCAGCAGCCAAAGATGGTTACGACGCTGTCCTTTTGCAGTAACTTCTTAGTTTTCTCTGCAAAAGTCGGCCAATCGGATGCACCGTCTTCAATCACGGGCTTGATTTTTTTACCTAAGAGTCCCCCAGCTGCATTAATTTCGTCAATCGCCATAAGTTCAGCATCTCTGACAGACACCTCGCTAATGGACATCGTGCCTGTCAGTGAGTGAAGAATACCAACAGGTACCGTTTCATCCTTCGTCTCCGCCTTAGCTTCAGCGGCTTTGGTCGCCATAGGTGTAGTTGTCGTGGATGTAGTTGGCTCTGTCTTTGCACAGCCAGCCATGACCATCATCAAAGCCATACTCAAAGCGACTGTGAGCTTACCTTTGTTTCGTATCTCTCTCATTCACGTCCCACTCCCTTTGCTTACAAGATTTGGATTACAAGGCTTATGATAAAGTGCGAAACAAGTTAGTGTCAATATAGTTGACATATATAAAGGTTTTTTTGTTAACAGCGCACAAAAATTAGCTATTTTTTTGTTGAAATCACATAAAATACGAAGAACGACTTCAGAAATCGTTGTTTTGGTGTCATAATATCTAACATTGATGATTTACAATCATGGAATACACGAATATAATAAGGATAAGTAATTACCATTATTCGGATTTTAATGAGGTGAAGATGTGCATTTAACGGAGAGAGAAAAAGAAAAGCTGCTCATTACTGTGGCAGCTGATCTCGCACGCCGAAGACTTGCCAGAGGCTTGAAACTGAATTATCCCGAAAGCATAGCTCTGCTAACATCCGAAATTATGGAAGGAGCAAGGGATGGGTTGACCGTTGCTCAATTGATGGCATTCGGTACAACGATTCTGAGAGCTGAGCAAGTTATGGAAGGTGTACCTCAAATGATTCATGAGGTGCAGGTAGAGGCTACGTTTCCCGATGGGACCAAATTAGTTACCGTACACGAGCCAATAACCTAACTATACAAATGGGGGCGAGAAGATGGTTCCAGGAGAATATCGAACAGTCAAAGGATATATTGAAATGAATATAGGAAGACAAACGATTGAACTTATCGTTACGAATACAGGAGATCGTCCCATTCAGGTGGGCTCGCATTTTCATTTTTTTGAAGTGAACAGAGCTTTGGACTTCCCGAGAGAACAAGCCTATGGCATGCGATTGGACATTCCAGCGGGAACGGCTGTCCGTTTTGAGCCAGGAGAACAGAAACCTATTCAGCTAGTTGAACTTGGTGGAGCGAAACTTTCTTATGGACTAAATAACTTGAGTAAAGGCTTAGCAGCTATTGGAAATATGTCAAGTGCTGCGAGAGAAAGATGGCAAGCATGGGAGGGAAAGCCCGGTGAATCGAATAGATCGTAAAAGTTATGCGTCCATGTTCGGACCTACAACTGGAGATGCCATTCGTTTGGCTGATACCGAGCTTTGGGCACAAATAGAGCATGATTACACCGTATACGGTGATGAATGTAAATTTGGCGGCGGCAAGGTCATTCGGGATGGGATGGGGCAATCCAGCGGTGCTACCCGTGACCAAGGTGTTCTAGATACCCTGATTACAAATGCGGTTATTATCGACCACTGGGGTATTGTCAAAGGTGATATCGGCATCAAGGATGGTCATATCGTGGGTATCGGTAAAGCGGGGAACCCGGACATTATGGATGGCGTTCATCCGAATATGATCGTGGGCGCGAGCACGGAAGTCATTGCGGGTGAAGGTAAGATTGTAACCGCGGGCGGGATCGACGCGCACATTCATTTTATTTGCCCCCAACAAATTGAAACGGCACTTTCCTCTGGTGTGACGACAATGATTGGTGGCGGGACGGGGCCTGCTACAGGAACGAATGCCACAACTTGTACACCAGGTGCATGGCACATGCAGCGTATGCTGGAGGCAGCTGAAGCTTTTCCCATGAATTTGGGCTTTACGGGTAAAGGTAATGCTTCTTTTCTAGCCCCGTTGACGGAACAAATTGAAGCGGGAGCTATTGGTTTGAAGCTTCATGAAGATTGGGGAACGACGCCGGCAGCAATCGACACTTGTCTAGAAGCAGCAGATCAATATGACGTTCAAGTAGCCATTCACACCGATACATTAAATGAAGCGGGATTTCTCGAGGATACACTGGCAGCCATCAAGGGCCGTACGATTCATACGTATCATACCGAAGGAGCAGGCGGTGGGCATGCGCCGGATATTATCCGTGCAGCTGCTGAGCTTAACGTACTGCCGTCTTCGACAAACCCGACACGTCCATATACGATCAATACCATTGAAGAACATTTGGATATGCTCATGGTGTGTCATCATTTGGACAGCCGTATCCCCGAGGATGTTGCTTTCGCGGATTCCCGGATTCGCCCGGAAACGATTGCTGCGGAAGATATTCTTCATGATCTAGGTGTCTTCAGCATGCTAAGCTCGGATTCTCAGGCAATGGGGCGGGTTGGCGAGGTCATTATTCGAACATGGCAAACCGCCGATAAGATGAAGAAACAGCGTGGACCGCTGACTCCCGATACGGAAGATGGCGACAATTTCCGAATTAAACGTTACATCGCCAAATATACGATAAATCCGGCGATTACACATGGTGTTTCGCACCTTGTCGGCTCCATTGAGCCTGGGAAATTCGCGGATCTTGTCATTTGGAGTCCAATGTTCTTCGGGGTTAAGCCGGATCTGGTACTCAAAGGCGGCAGTATCGCCTACGCGCAGATGGGAGATCCCAACGCTTCAATTCCAACACCGCAGCCTGTATTTGGGCGTCCGATGTTTGCTGCTTTTGGTAAAGCTTTGACGCAAAGCTCGATTACTTTCGTCTCTCAAGCAGCTTATGATCGTGGCATCGCTGAGAAATTAGGGCTGCAAAAGCGTGTCGAGCCTGTGAAAGGGTGTCGTCATATATCGAAGAAAGACATGATTCATAATAACGGCATGCCTTCTATAGAAGTAAACCCAGAGACCTATGAAGTGAAAGTTGATGGGGAAGCCATTACTTGTGAGCCAGCAACTGAGCTGCCGATGGCGCAGTTATATTTTTTGTTTTAAAAGAGCGGGAAGTCCCTGATCGAGGTGACGATATAATAGCGATGAGAACAAAGACAACGACAACAACGACATTCATTGAAGAGATGACTCCAAGGTTTCACTGGCTCGCTTATCAGCAGCTTCTGGATTCAGCCTTACCCATTGGCGGATTCTCTCATTCCTTTGGTTTGGAAACGCTCGTTCAGCAAGAGCGCTTAACAACGATTGAAGAGCTCGAAGCTTATATTCGTACGATGCTCGCCAATAGTTGGGCAACGTCAGATGCGATGGTAATCAAAGCTGCCTATACCCAAATTCCAAGGCAGGAATGGGATCAACTCTGGGAGATCGACCATATGCTGCATGTGCAGCGTGTATCAAGTGAAGCGAGGAGCGGCGTTCAAAAGATGGGCCGCAGGCTTCTCCAGCTATCGCGCTCGATGTACCCCGAGCTGAACTGGCTGCCTCTGGACGAAGCAGTGAAAGCCGGCCGCTGCAGCTCCAATCATCCGATTGTCCATGGATGGGTGAGCTATCACCTCGGTGTGCCCTTACATCAAGCGGCGGAAGGTTATCTTTATAGCTGTATCATGACCTGTATCAACAGTGCGCTTAGACTCATGTCCATAGGGCAAACTCAAGGACAAATTCTTCTTGCGAAACTGCTTCCTTTGACCGGAAGCGAGTGGCAGCGTGTAGCGCATTTGGATCCCTTGGATGCGTATACGAATTCACCAGCCGCAGATCTGGCCATGATGCAGCACGAAACCCTGTATTCGCGATTATTCATGTCTTAATGAGGCAAATATGCCCTATCATAATTTTAGGAGGAATGACTATGTGTCAAGGTCAAGGTCATCATCACCACCAATGGGAGAAACCAGCTGTGGATCGGAGTCGCCCAATGCGTATTGGAATCGGCGGACCTGTTGGCTCTGGTAAGACGGCGCTAGTGGAGCGTCTGGCTCGGAAACTCAATAACCGCTATAGTATTGCGGTGATTACGAATGATATCTATACGAAGGAAGATGCCCGTATATTGATTAGTTCCGAAGTACTGCCTGAGGACCGGATTATTGGGGTAGAAACAGGCGGATGCCCGCATACAGCGATTCGAGAGGATGCTTCGATGAATTTCGAAGCTATCGAAGAGCTGGAGAAGCGATTCGATAATCTTGATATTATTTTCATCGAGAGTGGTGGCGATAACTTGGCTGCAGCGTTCAGCCCGGAGTTGGTAGATCGCTTCATCTATATTATAGATGTCGCCCAAGGGGAGAAAATACCGCGCAAAGGCGGTCCTGGCATTATGCGTTCCGATATGCTCATTATCAACAAAATCGATCTAGCCCCGTATGTAGGCGCCAGCCTGGAAGTGATGGATTCGGATACGAAGAAGATGCGCGGCGACCGTCCGTATATTTTCTCAAACCTGATGGGCGGTACAGGGTTAGACGATATTGTTACATGGGTGGAACAGGAGTTCCGCCATGCCTAGAGTGACTGGGGAGATTAAGGCGGAATTTGCGTTACGCGGCAGCTTGACGCAGCTTGTCCACAAATACCACGCCTCCCCGCTCAAAATCGCCAAAACGTTTCGTTACGAGAACGAAACACTCATCCAGGACGCCCATCCTGCGGATCAATTAGGCGTCTATATGATGGACTGCTCCCCAGGACTCATGTCGGGGGATCATTACGAAATCAACGTGCGCCTTGGAGAGGGCGCACGTGTTTTTCTAACGAACCAATCGTTCACGAAGGTTCATCCGTCTGAGGTTGGTCACGGAAGCACGCAGCGTCAGACGGTTCAATTGGAAGCTGACGCGCTGCTGGAATACATGCCAGAGCCCTTAATGCTCTATAAGGATGCAAGCCTAGCCGCAGAAATGGATGTTCATTTATCACCGGGGTCTGCATTGATTTTCTCAGATGTATGTTGTCCGGGACGAACGCAGCGAGGCGAAATATTTCAGTACTCCCGTTATATGAATCGTATGAAAGTTTGGCACGGCAAGGAATTGATTTTTTATCAGAATCAAAGAATTGAACCACAAACCATGCAGCTATCAGCACCAGGTTGCTGGGAGCGGGAAACACACCTTGGTAATCTGTACATTTTCTCGGATCGTCTTAAACAGCGTCATCTTGAGAAAGTATTGGAGAGTCTTGAGAAGCTTGAGGGTGTAGAGGTCCGTATCGGGGCCAGTCTTACGTATAAATACGGTTTGATTGTCACAGTCATGGGAAGACATGCTTGGGAACTACAGCTGGCTTTGACGAAGGCATGGCATGAAATTCGCCGCAGTTTATTAGCCTTAACACCACTTATGGTAAATAAATAAATAGGATTTATACGATTGAAAGGAGCCCTGGGGGCTCCTTTTTGCATGAAATCGAATGTTCCGATCATTTTCCACGCATACTGGAAGGAGAATCGACAATATGATGACAACTGGCTGCACTTCATTGTCAAACGATGTAAGGGTTGGTATGATGAGAATGTTCATTATTCAGTTTGCTCGGAAATTCGACATAGAGGAGGACGTTTACGTGGGAAATCAAGTTAGCTACGAAAGCGTTGCGAACGGTTCGTCACAAGGGTCTATTGGGACAGATTCCATAGAAGCTAGCAATACTCAGGCATCGGCTGAGCCTGTGACCTTAAAAGATTTTTATCGCTTGGTTAAGCCAGGCATTATTTATTCCAATCTAATGACAGCTTTTGCTGGCTATTGGATGGCGGCCCATTGGGAAGTAAGCTGGGTACACCTTATTATGACCATGCTAGGAACAGCTCTTGTAATGGCAGGAGGAACGGTGCTCAACAATTATTTGGACCGTGAAATGGATGCGAAGATGGAACGGACGCAGAATAGAGCTCTTCCAAGCGGGAGAATGAGTGCTAATGTCGTTCTATGGTACGGTATTATTTTAGGAACGATCGGTCTAGGAGTCCTATATTTTGGAGCGCAATCGCCTCTTGCAACGTTGATCGGACTGATTGGACTGTTCTTATATGTTTGGCTCTATACAGCATGGTTTAAGAGAACTTCGGTATGGAGTACATTCGTTGGGGCATTCTCTGGTGCTACACCTCCCGTTATTGGATACTGTGCAGTAAGTGGTACGGTTGATCTAGGTGCTATTCTCCTTTTTGCTTTCCTATTTCTCTGGCAGCCTCCGCATTTCTGGGCTCTTGGGATTCGACGTATGGAAGAATATCGCGCTGCAGGATTCCCGCTTTTACCCGTCGTGAAGGGGACTTACGTGACCAAGATCAGTATGGTGCGTTATGTGGTTTTGCTTGTTCCTGTAACCGTGATGTTAACGGCTTATGGATATGTGGGTTATTTGTTTTTATTCGCATCAACCATCTTAGGATTGATTTGGGCTTTCATGAGTATCAAAGGATTTAAGGCAACAGGTGAGGCCGAAGTGGTATGGGCCAAGCGTATGTTCCTATTCTCACTGTTGTATTTAACTCTCTTATCGTTCCTCATGGTCATTGATACTGTGAAAATTAGTTAGAATTGAGGGCTGAAGTAATGAGTGCGTTTTTCGGGAAAAATTGGTTTAAACTTGCGCTGGGCGCTATATTAATTGCCATGATTGCATCATTTGCCTATAAATTATGGGCTAACGGCAGTGAACCTGACCAACGCTTAACAGCAATGAAACAAGCTCCTTCGTTCCAATTGGAGGACTTAGATGGCAAACCCGTTGCCTCTCAAGATATGGATGGTAAGGTTAGACTTGTATACTTCTTTTATTCCTTTTGTCCGGATGTTTGCATGCCGACGACTTTCTTGCTTTCTCAGGTTCAGGAATCTTTGAAGAAAAAAGACTTACTGGGTACTAAAGCGGAAATTGTATCCATAACAGTCGATCCAAAACGAGATACACCGGAAGTGCTTAAAGAATTTGGAAACCGATTTGAATCGAAGCCAGTTCCGGGTGGGTGGACATTCCTGCGTGGTGAGGAATCGAAAATTCACAAGCTTGCTGAAGATTTCGGCATTATGGTGATTAAAGAAAAGGATGGTAATTTCTCGCATTCGAATGCTATTTTGCTGGTTGACCCAAAAGGAAAACTCCGGAATTATTATGATGCGAGCAACCCAGAGTTGGATGTTGACCATATTGTCAAAGATGTCGTGACCTTATCTAAAGGAAAATAAGTCAATCATTCATGGTGTTAACTATTCAAAAGCAGGGTCTGGAGCGGGGTATTTGATATACTCATCCAGCCCTGCTTTTTCTAATTGCTGAATGATGTATTCCTCAGGTGTTCCTTCGACGCCAGCATACCCTCTGCGCGTATATATTTGTTCTGCGTCTGGAAACGTTTCTCGCAATAGAAAACGTATTTTTTTGCCGGATGCATCATTATCCGTAAATATGAACACATGATTGTCTTCCGCTTTTTTTCTCAGTTCTTCAAGAGTTAACGAGCTGGGGGTACCGAATGTACATAAGATCACGACACTTTCATCAACCACGCGTTTTAACCGGCTTTTATCATTTTTACCTTCTACTATGATTACAATCGACATGGGATTTCCTCACTTTAGGTTTTTTTGTAGTATAACCCGTTTTCGCAAGTGATCCAAGGATTTCATTCGACGATTAGGCAAATATGATGCTGTCATTTCCCGGGAAATGACAGGGATTGACAGCGCAAAAGACGGCTTGATAAGCTCAAGCCGCCATTTTATCGGCAATTACGTTGTGATAGGCGTTTTAAATGTGCGCAGCGGTAAGAGGGAAAGTGCTAGCATTAAGACGAAAAACGCGATGAAGTAAGAGGAAATGTGGTCGCGAAGCTGTCCGGCCATCATGGGACCGATAAAGGCGCCAACGGAATAGGAGATGGAAAGAAGGGAAAAGACGCGTCCATATCGATTGCTGCTTGTTATACCGGCAAGAAGGGCAGCGAGAGCGGGATAAATGATACCTTTCGCCATTCCGATTAGGAAAAGGGAAACCGTGAGTGGTATCGGCCACTGAATGGCTAAACCGAAGAAAATGATCGCAAGCGAGATACTTCCACAGACCGTTCGGATAAACGGGGGGATCTTATTTAAGAACCAGAAGCTGATGCTTAACAGAGCGCCTAAACTGATTAAAGTGAAAAAAACGCCGGACGTTAGGATAGAATCTCTGGCCGACTGCATAAGTGGAAGCTCAAAGAAAAGAATGCCTTGCGAGCAGGAGAGAGCCATTGGAATGAGAAAGAATAACCATGGAATCGTTACGCTGGCGGGTAGGTCTGATTCATCACTCAGCATGCCATGACCATGATGATCTAAGATGGGGGATTTGCTTCCTGTTTGCGCTAGGAGCTGCTTTTCTTTCACACCGAAGATGGCAAGTATGCCTGTGATAATAAGAATCCAACCTAACACGGAGAAGGCTGTTGTAAATCCAATTTTGGCAACTAACACAGCGCCTGCTGCTGGAGATACCACGGAAGCAAGGGTATGTATGAGACCGTTGCCAGCCATCAGTTTACTTTGATGGATGCGATCCTTGGCTATGCGTGCAAGCAACGATAAGCAGGCAGGGGATAAGAAGGCGAGTACGAATCCGCTAATCGAACGAATATATAGCAAGTGCCAAGGATCTTTCACATTGGATTGAAAAAGTAAGATGATCCCTGCTACAATCAGGCTAAAGACAATAAAGATTTTACTTCCATATTTGTCCACGCCATAGCCAGCGATTAGATTCCCAGGCAAATGTGTAATTGAGTATACGCCCATAATTAGCCCTATAAATGAAGGAGCTGCTCCCAAAGATAAGGCGAAGGGAGAAAGAATCGGGTACTGCGCGTGTAAATCAAAAAAAGCAACAAACATAAATAAGTACAACCAAATAGCTGTTCGCATGTTCTCACCACCTCAATCATTTAGACTTGTCTCTTCTTAAGATGTACGCCGCTCGTCCTATAGATATGACCTTTCCATACAAATGACACAATTCTGTTTTTAGGAGGCTTTATGGACGCATATGTGATTGTTTTACTCGCTGGCGCAGCTATTTTCCTGATTTTTCGCTTGAGACAGTCTTTTCGAAAGACGAGAAGTAGAGTCGATAAAACGGAGGAGATAGAACGAAAGTTAGCCCTGTTAAGGAAAAAAAGAGATGAAGATTAAGGATTCCTTGTAGTATGATAGGAAGGGACTTTTGGATAATTAGGAGGGGTTAGTTTGGATCAGTGGATTTCCTTTGCGCAGGATCGTTGGTACTTAATTGTGGCCGCTATTATTGTGCTTTTTATCGTGATCGGAATTGTGAAAACCGTGGTGAAATGGATTGTGGTTATCGCAATTGTTGGGGCTCTCGTCGTTTATGGAGCGAGCTATAAGGATAAAATAAAGGATATTGGGGCAAGCGTGGTTTCGCAAGTCGGTGATGAAATCAAAGATAAGGCTGTCAGTACGTTGACCTCGGAAGCCAAAGATGCCCAATTTAAAGCGAATCCGGACGGTTCCTTTCTCATTACGACGAAGAGCTTAAAGGTGGAAGGCAAGGCAGGGACGGATGAAGTACAAGTCACCTTTCTTGGTAAAACGTTTAAGATGAACGCCAACGCAGCCGTTAATGCTTTCATCGAGCAAGCAAAGAAAAACGCTAAGCAGTAAGAAGAGTCATTTTTTATAAAAAATAGGATGGTGAGAAATCATGACGGATATGACGTGGTTACAATCAACTTCGATAAATTTAATATCCATCGTGATCGTTCTCACATTTGTAGGCTCAGTCGTTCAAGGGTTTTTCCGGGGAGGATCAGGTTCAGCCAAGCATCTTCTGTCTATGCTCGTTGAGGCGGTTATCGTCATTCTGTCCATGTTCATTGCGTGGAAAGGGGTCCAGTGGATATCGCCTGTGATACAAATCTGGCTGAAAGGGCAGAATTTGCAAATTCCATCCGTAGAGATAAGCATGCTTAAACAAATCTATTATACGGCTATGACGAGTATCCGCGATTTCCCGCTGCTGCGTTTCGGTGTATTGTTTTTACTTGGCTATATGATCGTGAAGCAACTGCTGAACCTATTGATTGATCCCTTGTTAGGAAGTTGGCTGGCTAATCGTGATCCTTACAGGGAGCGCAGCAACTCTTTTATTAGTTCTGTCTCTGGTGGAGCCATCGGTTCTGTCGCAGGATTCGCTAGGGCGCTCATTCTTATTGCTGTGCTTTTCATTTATGTAACGTTATTCCCTCACTCTTTGGTCACACCATACATTGAATCATCACAGATGTATCAGAAAGGTGCTAAAGAAGTAATTTCACCCTTCACGGGTGACTTCATTGCCGACAAAGTGCCCGTGTTCACACGTGCTGTCGAACAGGAATTTACGAATATCCTGCAGCGTAAGTATGAAGTTCTAGACGCGAAAATTCCAGGCAATATTGCTGATGCGGCCAAAGAAGTAACCGCCAGTGGGAAGACGGATGAAGAGAAGGCCAAGCTGTTGTATAAATGGGTAGGCGGCTACATCAAATATGATTGGGATAAGGTAACTCTGTATGAAGAGAAACGAATCTGGAAAGAACAGACGCCGGAGGATACCTTCAACACCCGCGAAGGGGTTTGTATAGACTACTCTAGGTTGTATGCACAGATGGCCAGATCCATCGGACTTGATGTGAAAGTTGTGACGGGGCTAGGCTATGACGGGCAGGGCAGCTATGGGCCTCACGCTTGGAACGAAGTTTACCTGAAAGAGTCTGATCGCTGGGTACCGCTAGATTCAACCTGGGTGGCAAGCGGTGGCAACTGGTTCAATCCGCCTAACTTCGATCAAACTCATGTTAAGGACGCTTAAAAAGTATCGGCAAGAAGCTTTTCCTTTGGAGATCAAGGGAGGGCTTTTTTTTGTTTAAGGCGACCGAACTTTTAAGGGAATTCATGGATAGATCTGGAGGGTTTTCTCATATCATGATTAAATGTGGTACACTGATAAGGTGCGATTGTTTATAAGAATGAGGGAGATTATATGCGAAAACCATTACAGGAATATAAGATGATTTACTTAGACGCTGGGGACACTTTACTTACGATTCCGGCGGCCCAGACGATATTGAAACAGTATTTACAATTGCGATCTGTGGATCGTGATGAAGCTCATATTAGTGAACTATTTACGGAAGCTTTTCGTCTTTTTTATTATGTGAATAAGCAGGACAATTTCGTGGTTTGCAGTCCAGAGTCAGATCGTGAGTTCTGGGTCAATCTATATAAATATGTGCTCCATAAATTGGGCATACACGAGGAGTGGACAGAGGAAGAGATTTATACCTGCTGCCATGAGCTCTACGACATTTACACGGCACCCGAGTATTATGAATTGTTTGATGATGTTAAACCATTTTTAGATGGTTTGAAGGCCCAAGGTTTTCGAATAGGGATTATCAGCAATTTTGCTCCTACCTTGAAAGCCATATTGGAGGATAAGGGGATTTTGCATGATTTCGACCCCGTCATTGTTTCAACAGAAGTTGGTCTAGAGAAGCCCGATCCGGCGATCTTCCAGCTTGCCCTGGATAGGGCGGGGTTAGAGGCTAAGGATATTCTTTATATCGGCGACCATGAGACGAATGATATTTGGGCGCCAAGTCAAGTCGGCATCGATGCTGTTCGAATAATCCGTTATTCCTATCATACAGGGGAGGGTATTCATTCCCTGCTTGAGCTATTTCATGAGCAAGCCATAGCGTAAGAAAGGATCTGAGAAGCGATGAAGTCATCCATTATGGATGATCCGAAGAAAAAAGAGGTTACCAAAAAGCGGCACTTTTCGTTTCGGATCAATATATTTTTCTTTGTAACGTTTTTATTATTTTCTGTCTTAATCGTGCGTTTGGCTATCTTACAATTCGTTCAAGCCAAAGATCTTAAAGAGGCGGAGAATACAAATACGAATCAGACCACGAGTATCGCTCCCATTCGAGGTAATATCTACGACTCTACCAAATCTCCTCTTGCTTATACGATTCCAGTTCAGTCCTTGTTTTTCCGTATTGAACCAGGTCAACAAAACAAAGATGAAGTGATTGCACTAGCTCAGCGGCTAAAGGTTGATGTTTTTGATAAATATGCCAAACCGAATTCGGTCAGCCCTACGCCAGAAGAGATCGTTCTAGCGATGGATTTAGGTTACGATATTAATAAAAATAAGGTGAAAGATCCGAGTTATTATTGGGTACCGCGACGGATTAAGGCTGATTTATCTAAAGGGGAAATGGCCTATTTACTAGAGCACCGAGATGAATTTAAGTGGTTAGAAGTGACGGAAGAAAGTATCCGTACGTATGAAATGGATGATGATAATACGACGATTGCCACACATTTAGTTGGATATTTAAAATCATTTTCTACGCAGACGGCCAAAGATATCTATAAAGATAGCCCAAGTAGCGAAGAATATCTGAACACAGAAAATGTAGGGTTTGACGGCATTGAACGTATGTATCAGGATGAGTTGCGCGGTAAAAACGGGAGTAGGAAATATCCAGTAAATGCGGCTATGAAAATTATCGGAAGAGCCGAAGTGACAGCGCCTATAAAAGGGAATAATCTATATCTTTCGATTAATAAAGATATCCAGAAGGCAACAGAGAGAATGCTGGAGGAACATATCAAATATTTACGCAGTCCCTCTCATGCCAATGATCTGTATATGAAAACCGGGATGAAGGCCTCCTCTGGTTTTGCCGTTGCGATGGAAGTGGATACGGGGCGCGTTGTCACTATGGCAAACTATCCGGATTACGATGCGAATGCTTGGACCGGAGGTATTTCGCCAAATATTTACAAAGAAATTGGTACGTATATTTCTAATGGATCCATCATGACGGCTAAATCTAAATATCCAGATGAAAAAGAGAATGCGAAGCATCCGTCTTCCATTGTTTTTATGGGTTCAACCATTAAGCCTTTGTCGGTGTTAATCGGACTTAAGGAGAAATTATTCGGCGCTTATGAGAACTATTACGATTCAGGATCGTTTAGCTTTGGTAAGGGAGGGTCTAGTACTATCTCAAATTCGGGTAAAGCAGCTTACGGATATATTGATGCTGCTGGGGCTATTGAACACTCTTCTAACACGTTTATGTCCGAGAAAGTGGGCATTCCCTTCTATTCGAAATATGGGGGAGAAACACCAAAGGTCACAACGAAATGGGCAGAATACCTTGCGAAATTCGGTATGGGTGTGAAAACAGGAAGCGGACTTCCAGGTGAATTCGCAGGTTCGAATGATTTTATTAAAAATGCCCAAAAAGACAGCTACCAATCCGCAATGGTCTACGCCTCATGGGGACAGAATGAAAAAACGACAACACTGCAGCTAGCTCAATATACAGCTACACTTGCCAGTCGTGGGAAACGTATGAAGCCTCTTTTCGTAGATGAAATTCGAGATTACCAAGGTGAACTAGTTAAAAAGGTTGAGCCTGAAGTTATTCAGGATTCTTCCTCTGAATTTTCTAAAGAAGATTGGAATGTCATTATTCATGGGATGAAAAGTGGCGCCGAGGGCATTGATGAATTACCGTATAATGTAGCACGCAAAACAGGTACATCGACACAAGCAGTTTCGGGCGGCACGGTAGAAAATGCCGTATTTATCGCCTTTGCTCCCGTAGAGAATCCAAAGCTTGCCATAGCAGTGGTTGTACCTGAGGGTGGATTCGGACGCTATGGGGCATCCCCGATAGCAGCCAAAATCTTTCAGGCTTATGACGCGGCGAACGACGGTATTCTGACGAAGCTGGGCGGCGGAAAAAGGCCGTGGTAAATCACTGCTGAATTCGCTGTTATTCGAATTCATCCCAGCAGAGTGGATCAAATGGCATTGGAAGGAAAGAAATAAAGGTGTTAGTAAAAGGGATCTGCAAAAGCAGGTCCTTTTTCTCTTTGCTGAGATGGTGTATACTGCACGATCATTCGGTAAGAAACTAGGTTTTCTTAGCGTTTTGTTTGCTGTTTTTCGATTTTAGAGTCAATCAGCTTTCGTGAGGGCAAATGGCCTATAGAGGTTACCAATGTTGTGTTTTATACAACAATTTGCGTATGGATTCTCATTCATCCAGCAATTTCAATTGAGCATATATGACGATTGATCCTTATTTAAGACACCTCAATCTAGAGCAATATTGGATGAATGAATGGACGGTCTCTTTTTTGCAAGATTCGGTTGAACAATGCAGATTAGCTTACCTAATGTTGTACAAAGCACTACTTAACACGGATAAGTAAGCGAATGTTTCAGCATTACGTCTCTTGGGCGCAGCTTGCTTTGCATCAGCTGTATAAACACGCTCACTAATGGAAGGCGTAAGCTGGTTATTTCTATGCCTGTTCATGCAGCACACAAGTGCAGGAACCGTTTCCCATCCTTGAGCATATCCTAGTGTAAGGGAAAGAACATTTTCCACCCTAAAAGTTGCGCGAGGCAAACTTTTATGCACAGAGGAAAGGTGGAGGAATGTATGAAAAAAACCAGGTTATCAGCTTCATTAAAGCGACTTCTGATTTCCATCATTTTTCTATAGGATACAGCGCTTTCACGTACTTTCATCGCATTTCCAGTATGACGGACAGATATGGTATACTAATATATCGGTTGTCGAATAGAAAGATTGATGATGAATGGTACGGAGGAGTGAGTTTCACCATGTGTGGTATTACGGGTGTAATGTATTTTGAAGATAGAGAACCAACCACTGCAATGTTGCAGCAAATGACAGAAGTTATTGTTCATCGGGGTCCGAACGATTCCGGTTTTTGGACGGATAATCGTATTGGTCTTGGCTTTCGCCGCTTGTCTGTTATTGACCTGAAAGAAGGGCATCAGCCTTTGGCTAATGAGGATGATTCTGTCTGGATCATTTTCAACGGGGAAATTTATAATTATAAAGCCCTGCGCAGTATGCTGCAGGAGCGTGGGCATCAATTCCGCACGCAAAGTGATACGGAGGTTATCGTTCACCTCTATGAGGAGTATGGAGAGGAATGCGTCAAATACATGCGCGGCATGTTTGGCTTCGTTATTTGGGACAAGAAAAAGAAGCAGCTGTTCGGTGCGAGAGACCACTTCGGCATTAAGCCGTTTTACTATCATGTCAATGACCGTCAGTTCTTGTTCGGCTCCGAAATTAAGAGCTTGCTGGCTGCGGACGGCATGAACCGGTTGATCCATACGGACAGCTTGCTGAACTATCTGACCTTTCAATACGTGCCGGAGCCTAACACTATGTTCCATGGCATACATAAGCTTCCACCTGGGCATACGGTCAAAATTACGTTCGACGGAGAAATGTCGATACATAAATATTGGGATCCTATGTTTGAGCCGGAGGAGCGCCCGTTTGACGAGTACGTGGAACAAATTCGTGAAACATTGAAGGATTCGGTCAAGCTTCACATGGTCAGTGATGTGGATCGGGGCTGCTTCTTGTCGAGCGGGATTGACTCGACGGCGATTGCAACACATATGAGGAATATCGAACCGATCCGCACGTTCTCTGTTGGCTTCGAAGGCGCCAACAATGAAACGCCGATTGCCGCCCAAACGGCTGCGGCATTAGGCACAGAGCATTACGACAAAATCATCACGCAGGATGATTTCTTCGGTACGATGCCGAAGGCGATCTGGCACCAGGACGAGCCTGTCGCCGATCCTTCGGCCATTGCCCTTTATCACGTGGCGAAGCTTGCGCGCGAGCACGTAACGGTTGTACTGTCCGGCGAAGGCGCGGACGAGCTGTTTGGCGGCTACCGCATTTATCGCGAGCCGCAATCCTTGCGTCCGATTGACCAGCTGCCTGCATCGGTGAAGCGCATGCTGAACCGCTTTGCCCGGGTTCTGCCAAGCAGTGTGAAGGGCCGCAACTATTTACTGCGCGGAACGACACCGCTTGAGGAGCGTTTCCTCGGCAACGCCAAGATTTTCTCCGAGGATATGAAAGCGGAGGTGCTGCGCCTTGATAGTGAGATGCTGCGCGCCTATAAGAATCCCGTACAAATTGCTGGCGATTATTACAGTAAGACGAAGCATCTTGATCCAGTAAGCCGGATGCAGTATATCGATATGAATCTATGGATGCCAGGGGATATTCTGATGAAGGCTGACAAGATGACGATGGCACACTCACTTGAGCTTCGAGTTCCGTTCCTCGATAAGGAACTGTTCGAAGTGGCACGCCGCATTCCGGCCAAGTACCGAATCGCGAATGGAACGACGAAGTACATTTTCCGAAAGGCCATGGAAGGTATCATCCCTGATCCCATCCTGAACCGTCCGAAGCTGGGCTTCCCGGTACCGCTGCGCGATTGGATGAAAGGTTCTATGGGCGATATGGTCCTGGAGCAAATTAAATCCAGCGGGATTGAAGATTATATTGACATCAACGCTGTGGAGCGCATGCTGCATAAGCATCGTAATAATCAGGGCGACTATGCTCGCCGCATTTGGACCATCTATATTTTTGCCCTCTGGCATGTGACATTCATGGAAGAACTGCCTAAGAAAGTGCTCGCTGCTTACTAGGTCTACTAATGACGTAGAGACAGGGGATGGGAAAACGTGGGATCTTATAAATTACTTGCCCTCGATATGGATGGCACCTTGCTGGACGATGACAAAAAAATATCAGATGAAAACCGAGAAGCGATTCAGGAAGCCACTAAAGCGGGTAAGATCGTTATTATGTCTACAGGACGCGGAGCTGTAAGCGCCATGCCGTATATTCAGGAGCTAGGACTTACCTCACCGCTTGTCGTGGTCAATGGGAGTGAAGTGTGGGAGTCTCCGACTAAATTACTTAAGCGGACCCTGCTCCCTGCTGAAACGGTACGTAATTTGCATACTCTAGCACAAACGTATGATTGTTGGTGGTGGGCTTATTCGGTGCAAGGTGTGTTCAATCGTGAGAGCGAAGCCATGGACATTGACAGCCAAGAATGGCTAAAGTTCGGTTATTTCACCGAAAATATGGAGAAACTTCAGCAAATCCGGGACATCGTTGAGGGATGGGGAACACTTGAAATAACGAATTCCCATCCATCTAATATTGAACTAAACCCACTAGGCATTAGTAAGGCGAGCGGCGTGGAGACTGTATGTCAGCTTCTAGGCATTAGCATGTCCGAAGTCATTGCGATGGGGGATAGCGAGAACGACATCGCGATGATTCGTGAAGTAGGTCTTGGTGTAGCTATGGGTAATGCACAGGATGAAGTGAAGCGTATTGCCGATATTACGACCGTTACCAACAATGAACATGCCATTGCTAAAGTGATTCGCACTTATATGCTGTAAAGTAGAAGTGATAAACCGCTTAGATTGGAGGAGATGCGATCTATGATCACCTTAGGCTGGACATTAGTTATCCTTTTATTTGTAGTGGGTATGATTGGTGCTGTTTATCCGGTGCTGCCCGGTGTGTTAGCGATTTATGGAGCTTTCTTCATCTATGGTTGGTTGATTAGCTTCGAACCGTTCGGCGTCTGGTTCTGGCTTATCCAATCCTTGATTGTCATCATCATCATGGTGGCCGATTACGCAGTAGGTGCGCTAGGGGTAAAGAGGTTTGGAGGCTCAAGGGCGGCTATCATCGGAAGTACAATTGGTCTTATCATTGGGCCTTTTGTTATTCCAGCTTTCGGCTTACTCATTGGCCCCTTCTTAGGCGCAGTGATTGGTGAAATTATCATCGGTACGTCGTGGAAAAAGGCGATAAGTGCCGGTGTCGGCTCTGTACTCGGTTTCTTTGCAAGCAGTGCGGTGAAAATTGCGCTTCAGCTGGCGATGATTATTATCTTTTTTATCTGGGTTTTTTAATGGAATGAATACTGTAAGAGAGTAGGAACGGACTTGACGAAGGAAACCAAAGATTCTCTAGTAAAAGGGACGCTCATTCTCACCGTGGCCGCGCTAATAGCGCGGTTTCTCGGCGTTTTCCAGCGAATTCCGCTGGTGCATTTGCTTCATGAGGAAGGAATGGGCAGTTATTCCATTGCTTTTAATCTATATTCGATCTTACTTGTTGTAGCAACAGCCGGTATCCCCAGCGCACTAAGCAAAATGGTTTCCGAGAAATATGCGATCGGAAGACCGGCAGAAGCGCAGCGGATTTATCGCGCGGCCATATGGTTTGCCATCGTAGCGGGAGTCGTGATGACGGCGCTGCTATATGTCTTTGCACCGATCTATGCCGAGCACATTTCACATGGTGGACCGGATGCCACACTCGCCACTCGCGCTATAGCGCCAGCCATGCTGTTCTTCCCGCTGATTGCTATTATGCGGGGCTATTTCCAAGGCAGACAAAACATGATGCCTAACGGGATTTCACAGGTTGTGGAACAAATATTCAGACTCGTAACCTCAATCGGACTCGCATTTATTTTATTGAACATCAGCTTAGGTTGGGGAGTTGCGGGTGCATCTTTCGGAGGGGTTATGGGAGGGATTGCGGCACTTGCCGTTATGCTTTACTATGCCTTGAAGCTGAAGCGCAGAGATGCGCAGTCGAACATAGCGGTCGAACAGATAGCTGCGGGAAGCACGCAATCACCACAATCACATACGCCAGTTCGTTATAGTGAAATCTATCGCAGCTTATTGAAGCTGTCGATTCCGATCGTTATTTTCTCTGTGACGGTTACACTTGTGTATGCGATCGACACTTCTATTATTATCCCGCTCTTAGAAGGGACCATTGGCAGAAGCGAAGCGCTTGGGCTTGTTGGTATTATAGGAGGACGTGCCCAGTCCCTGGCGGGGATTCCGATTATTTTGGCCATCGCGCTTAGTCAATCCGTCGTTCCCATCATCTCAGCGGCCTATTCCCGCAAAGATATGAAACAGGTTGGCCACCAGACAACAAGGGTGCTTCAACTCTCGATTCTTTCTGGGTTACCAGCCGTATTGGTGATCGCCATTGCTGCCCGTCCATTAGACTTCTTCATGTTCGGGCATGAGGATACCGCTTTTGGTATGAGCCATGGACCTCACATGATTTCTCTGCTCACATTAGGAGCTATGTTTCAAATCGTGATGCAGACATCGGGTGCAGTCCTTATGGGCATGGGCCGAATGAAACCGCTGATGCTGCATGTTGCCGTTGGTATTGCGGTCAAGCTAGCTGGTAGCTTCTTACTTGCGCAGTGGTTTGGGATCTATGGAATCATCGGCTCAACGGGTCTTTGTTTTATTGTCATGTCTTGGCTCAATTTACGCTCGCTTCGTAAAGAAGTCGACTTTACGATCCTCGGACGTCGTTTCATCGGATTACTGTTTTCCATCGTTGTCATAGTTATCCTTGGTCTAGGGGCAGAATGGCTCACACATACGTATGTGCATCCAACTCGCTGGTATCGACTAAATGAAGGAATAAATGCAGTACTTGTTTGTGGCTTCTCGGCTGCCTTGTATCCATTGATGCTGATGGTAACACGTGTTGTAACGAAGGACGATGTGAAAAACTTCCCATCGCCAGTGCAAAAGCTAATCGGCAAAGTGAGTCGTCTTATCAAACATTCCTAGCCATAGCCAAGCTGATTCACCGGATCACCTTCTTAATCGCTTGGGCAGCTACAATGCCTAACTCGATCTTGCTTAAACCAAAGTACACTTCTTTCGTTAAATCATAAGGAATCGGTACAGGAATGGAGCGCATATGCACAAGTGGCTCCTTCACACTCGTGAACCAGTCACCGGGCTCTACAGGAGCCAAGCTCCTGTCAGGCCATACCGACGTAAGCTTAGGACTATAAAACGGCTGTGTCCCTTTCTTAAGGGCGCTGCCATCCAGCCTCTCCTGATATTTCATATCGGGAGGGGTTTTTCTTATTTGGGCAAACAGGTGAGGCCAGTAATCGGAACGTGAGCCAGTGTGGGGAGTTGTGGCCGCAAATCTAAGCACGCCTTGTAGTACTTCCGGTACTCCGAAAAGTATCGCATACAAGCTTTTACCGAATTCGATGCGTTCTGTTAAGCTAGCGAAGTTCTCGAGTATAAGTCCAGACAGATGCATCTGAGGTGCTTGTGATTCGCTGGAAGCCGGAAAAAAGGGAAACCCGATTTGATTCAATTGCAGCCATGCTTGTGTTTTGAACAAAGGCGTATTCAACACGTTTTGCTGAATCTGTTTATTCTTTACGATTCGTTTTTCGATGTAGTTTTGCTCATTAACAATAAGTGCAATCGTTAGCGCGGCCGATTCTTGATTCGTCCAGAAGTCGTTCCAAACAGGGACCATCCAGGACGAGATGTCCATATGCGGCAGGAGATGAAACAAACTGATCTTTCGTTTCTTGCTTTCGCCATAAAGCAGTAGTTGTGGATAAGCATCTTGAAAAATAAGACCGTTCGCTCGTTCCAGAAAAGCAAATAGATGCTGGGCTAATTCATTGCTTATCAAATGTGGCAGCAGCTCCCCACGAAGATCGGTCATGCACCAGCCCCCGTTGCGTGAGACCATATGGGCAAGCAGTGCCCAGTGAAGCTCCGGATTATCTTGATAACAAGACCAATACGCGTTAGTTCGTGTCACATTATTTCGGTTTTCCCGCTGGGTTCGTTCCTTAATTCGATGCACAATCGCCCTCTCATCTGTCGAGAGAAGAGAACTTACGACACCGCTTTGCTGCAGATCTAATTGATGTTTTAAGCCCTTTTCCAGCCGTCCTATGAATGCTGTCGTGACAGGAATTTCCTCCAAAGGGCCAACTATTTTAGCAGAGGAATGCAAAAGCAGCGATGCTTGCTGCTTGAACAGCTGTGCAACTGCGTTCGGCAGTCCTCTCATTTTGCTTAGAACACCTTTCATGTTCTTACCTCTTGGTTTAACTGTTCCTCCCAACACCAATTACCTCCCCGACCTTCAACGAATCCTTGCCTCTAGTGTTTGCTTATTCACTTACAGGTATGTGGGAACGCGGCCAATTATGGCTATGGCTTCCAATTATCTCTTGACAGAATAAGTGTATGAAGTGTATAGTACACTTCATGATGTATGAACCAGTTAATACACACACTAAATTTATCCAGTTTTACTAAGGAAGGGACATAGGAGATGGGTAGATGAACATTACGTTTAACAACCGCGATCCGGTTTATCTGCAAGTTGTGAAGTATTTTAAAGAAGAAATCGCCACAGGCAAGCTAGCTTCAGGACAGGAGATCCCGTCTAGGCGTGAATTGGCGGGCTTGCTCCAGATCAATCCCAATACCGCACAAAGAGCTTACAAAGAGATGGAGGAGCAGAAGTTGATTACAACCGAAGGAAATTCCCCTAGCCGGATAACGACGGATGGACGAATTTTGAATTCGATTCGTGAAGAGCTCATACAGGAGGCTGTTGAAGTATTCGTCCAATCCATTAAGAAAATCGAGCTGCCAACGGATGAACTGCTTCGCTTTGTGAAAGAGAAGTATGAATCGGAGCGTGCTAGAGGGTAATGCCGCATGTTACGAAGAAATTTTTGTTAAGCATCACTCGAAGGAGGTCAACAAATGATCGAAGTAGATAAGATCGTTAAGAAATACGGCAGGAGAAGAGTGCTGGATGAAGTTTCATTCACGGCTGAGAAAGGCCAAATCACTTGTCTTATTGGCATAAATGGCGTCGGTAAATCGACCATTTTGAAATCCATCATGGGGTTAACACCTATAAATGGCGGTCAGATTCAGATTGACAGTCAGCTTTTAGATAAACACACGTACGAGAAGGTTGTATTTATTCCTGATACTTTGACCATGCCTACCCATTTGAGAATTGCAGAGGCGATGCAGTTTATGCAGGATTTCTATTCGAATTGGAATAGTAAACGAGCGCAGGAGCTTCTAACTTTTTTTAAGCTTAAAGCAGAAGATCGGATAGGCAGCTTATCCAAAGGGAATTCGGCTAAAGCCAATTTACTGCTTGGTCTATCGCTCGATGCTGACTATCTACTCATGGACGAGCCTTTTTCTGGGATAGACATTTTCAGCAGGGAGCAGATCACGGACGTCTTCACCAGCCATCTCGTCGAGGACCGCGGAGTCCTGATAACGACACATGAAATCCACGATATCGAGCATTTGATTGATAAGGTCGTTCTGCTCGATCAGGGCCGAGTGATGAAGCAGTTTTATGCGGAGGAGATGCGTTTCAAGGAAGGCAAGTCTGTTGTAGATGTCATGAGAGAGGTGTATCTGGCATGAATCGTTATGGTAAACTGCTGAATTGGGAAATCGTCCGATTTAGCAAATTTTATGGTGCATTATTGGTAATTACGCTGTTTTCGCAATTTTTCGGCATATGGTTAGAGGCGAATAGCTACATGAATAGAGCGGAAGAAATGATGGATAGGAATTCGATTTCGGCTGTCCAGTATGCAGCGCAGTACGGTAAGACCAGTATCACGAACGGCTACAGTTCTATATGGATTGAAGGGTCAATTAGTTTGTGCGCAGCGTCGCTGCTCTTATATATTTTTCTGATCTGGTACAAGGAGTGGTTCGGTAAAAGTACGTTTGCCTATAGGCTTCTTATGCTACCCACTTCGAGGATGAATGTGTATCTGGCCAAGCTAAGCACCATTGTCCTGTTCGTATTGGGGCTTATTGCTTTTCAGCTCATGCTGGTTCCCATTCACATTTCAGTATTCGATGCTATGATTCCAGGTGAATTCAGACAAGACGTGCCCATCCCGGAACTCATCCATCATCATCCTCTATTAAAAATGCTTGCTCCTAAATATTTTATTGAATTTGTCCTATATTACGGAGCAGGTGCGATGGGCGTGGTCGTCCTGTTTACGGCGATTTTACTAGAACGCAGCTTTCGATACAAAGGAATCGCGGCAGGCATCCTCTATAGTGTCGCAGCATTGCTTCTCATTTTATTGCCCGTCATCATTGCTGAAGTGTGGGTTAGGAATTACCTATTCCCTAGTGAGGTTCTCCTTTTGCAAATTATCATTGGTATCTGCATCACAGGTCTTTCTTTGTGGTTCAGTTCCTACTTATTACGTAAAAAAGTGACCATTTAAGGAGGTGCGCCATGAAGCGTTACTGGATACTTGCTTTGCTTATTCCATTTACTGCATTGTCAATTAGTATATATTACGCCACCGCTTCCGAAGATCACAAGCCTGATTATTATCTCAAAACGCTGGCAGGTCAGGAGCAGGAAGGATCACACATAGCTATTCAAGGTCAATATGAAACGGATCCAATCACGATTCAAACGACAGGGAGTGACTATTCAGACGAACATCAGTCGTACTGGCAAAAGTTAGATTCGTCCTATTATTACCTGGAGGAATTAGGGGGATTACTCCCAGAACATCGTTCTTTCATGAGAGGAAAGCGGAATGTAAATGCATTTTTTGAAGATGAAAAAGTTATAGGTTACGTAGGTTCTGAATCAGATTTCGATCTAGAAAAAGGGCAACCGGATATTCTTGATATCGCTCTATATGATAAAGGAAAGAAGAAGAAAAGTGCGGATTTCCAGGTGAAATTGAAGAAGGACAAAAATGAGTTTATCAGCATAGCGGATGTGCAAGTAAAAGAGCAGACGATGAAATTACTCGTTGCTTATCAGCATCGAACAGAGACAAATCCGCGACTGTATAAGGATGCTGAATACCATTTGTATACACTTGATCTCGACAAAAGAAGTGTTGTTGATCACCAATTGATTGAACCTGCAGCCTCTCCAGATAATAGGTTGAGGACGAGTACAACGAATGTGTGGTCAAGCGATCAAATCAAGGCAAATCGTTATGCTATTTTTGATAGGATCACTTATAAAGATGATGCCGAAGAGGACACAGTAGAATTAAGAAGCAAAGAGATAGTGAACCGTGAGATCCTTGTTTACGATATATGGAACGGTCAATTGACGAGGATTCAAAACGAGCCCATGCGTAATCTGTTACTGAATGCGAAAACAGATGAGCTGACGATTCGCCAGGTTGGCGGTGAACTATACATTACGAAATTGTCAGACTCTGGCGAATCGCAAGTCCTTCGTTATGATTTAAATGGAAATGTAGTAAAGAGTGACGTCAAACTTGCTCTCCAGGACGTGCAAAAAGAATGGAGAAGAACGGGTATGCTCCAAATTGTAAATAACCGAATATACATGTACATGTCTGGGAAGGGAAATCCAGGAGTAGCTGTTGCCGAACTGGAAACAGGGAAAATGGTTTACCAAGGGGTAATCGAGCGTAAAGATAATTTAGAAATAAGAAATTTAATGATTGATCATTTATCAATTAAGTAGTGCAGTTGTGAAAGACTGGAAATGATGAAAAAGGGGCCGCAAGGTCCCTTTTTTTCATTATAAAAAGTTATTTTTTCGGGTTAGGGGGTAGGTAAGTTGTACAGCGTACAACAATTTCCTTGATTTCTTCTTAAAAAGCTAAGGATTGTTGTATGTTATACAACAATTTAGCCTTTTTATGTGCAATAGAGCTACTTTCAGCTGGAATTGTTGTATTTACTGCAACAATTGAGTGGAAAACGTGGATTAGCTTACCAAAAGTTGTACAAAATACAACACTACTCGGATAAGCAAGCGAATTCCTTATGCCGCTCATAATAAGAGCGATCTTTCATGTCCTGTTTTTTTCGGGAAGTCGATATCTAGAAACTTATAAATAGAAAAACCTTGCGAGGGTTCATCGCAAGGTCATAGTAGAAATCACTCATCCGTCTTTTCAGAAATGGTTTGCTCTGTTCCGGGTTTAGTCACACGTCCATTTCGATGAAGAGCTTCACGCAGCAAATACTCGATATGACCGTTCACACTGCGGAATTCATCCTCCGCCCAACGCTCCAAAGCCTCGTACAGCTTAGGATCAAGTCGGAGCGGGAAATTTTTCTTAGGAGCCATAGCTCTGGTCCCGTTAGTACAACGAACCGGTATTAATGACCGGGCTCGCTGAGCGGTCCGATACAATCGCAACAAGCAGATTGTTAATCATAGCCGCCTTTCTTTCCTCGTCTAGGTGCAAACCCTCGGACTCCAACCGAGAGATAGCCATCTGAACCATACCCACAGCGCCATCAACAATAATTTGGCGAGCGGATAAAATAGCAGAAGCCTGCTGTCGTTGAAGCATGGCACTGGCAATTTCAGTCGAATAAGCAAGGTGGGTCAGGCGGGATTCGATGACCTCTACACCTGCTACTGACAGACGCTGCTGCAGTTCTAGGCTAAGCTCAGCGGCAACTTCATCTGCATTGCCTCTAAGTGAGTAGCCTTCGCTTTCAAAACGGTCATAAGGATATTTGCTGGCGACATGACGCAGCGCCGTTTCACTTTGAATTTCAACGAACTTTTCGTAGCTGTCCACATCAAAGAGGGCCTTGTAGGTATCGACTACTTTAAACACGATGACAGCCGCAATCTCGATAGGATTTCCTTCAATATCGTTTACTTTTAGTTTCACACTGTTAAAATTACGCACCCGCAATGAAATTTTCTTTCTGCTTGAAAAAGGGACAATGAGCCATAGGCCGCTCTTACGAATTGTACCCAAGTAACTGCCGAAGAAAGTGATGACTGAAGCTTCATTCGGATTAACCGCAGTGATCGTCGAGACGAATATCAGCCCTAGAATAATAAGGATGATACCCAACACAATTCGTTCTTGCGTAAGAAGGAAAACGCCAATCCCACCGCCGATAATAAATAACAATAAACCGAGAAAACCGTTCAACGACCAAGCATTCGTTTCTTTCATTCCTGCAACACCCCTTCAAATTATATCTTTTTGATATTTATATGATATCACTTTTTACTTTTATTGTAAATGTATTCAAAGCAAAACGCAGCCTGGTTTTTAATCTTTGATCAAGGAAAATAAAGATCGTTAGTGGAAAATAAAGTTCGTTAGTGGAAAATAGAGATCGTTAGTGAATGTTTACTTTTGTGAACTTTCACCTTATTTTGCTTTTAGGGGAGTTGTTAGTTAGATGATTAATTTAAGGAAACCTATAATTTAATAAAGACACCGCGGCAGCCCGACCATGAACTGCCCCCCGTCAAGTAGACAGTACAAATAATAAAAATAGTTAGGCGGCCTTGGTCCTGAATTCAATTGGACTAAAGGCCGTTTAATTTTGCCTGCAAACGCTCGTTATTGTAAAAATAAATGTATTCATAGATGCTTAAATACATAGAAGGGTATTTTTATGATGCTGATCTATCCAGTAGCTGTTTGAAAGTGATTGTAGAGATAGTACGTACCTATCCGATCACAGGAAAGGAAAATGAAATTGATAGTTGAAAAAATAAAGAGTAGTAGATATATCACAATAACTGATCCTTGCTTTTATTAAGCTAAAGGGCAAAGCGCGGAATGCCTTGTCTTAAGAACTGATACCCTTAGCCCGTTGCTGAGAGTCTCTTTGTAGTAATCCACTCCAACTGTGCAGGACAAGGAATATCGCGAATCATGTCGAATATTTATTGTGGAATATTATGTAAATAGGGGTATTGACAAAGTGAAAGAAATTATTATTTCTATTACAATTATTGGAGGTGCCACCATAACCTTTGCCACTGGTATATATGCAGGAACTTACATTGAGATTATTCAGGCATATATTAACCGGGATATCAAATTTAGTGTCGACAAAGAAGCATGGGTACCTCTCAAGTTTACCTGTATTATTCGCCACATAGTAGCAAGCATAATTCGGAGAATTTGTTGATAGATTCTTATTTTAGCAAATAAGTAAAACTGGTAAAAGTGGTTTAGTGTTTGATGGCCGGCTTGATAAAAACTTTTCAAATGGAGTAGAAGCAAACTAAATTTTCTATGGGGCGTGTAGTATGGATATTAACTTAAACAAATTGCGCGATAACGGATGGATATTCGTAAGTACAAAGAAATTAATTAACCAGGATAACCTACTACAACTAGCACTTGATTTGGGTGAGCCAATACCATCGAGGTTAAATAGTACTCTTATAGATATATTAGTGCCTATGGATGCGAATAAAGCAAAACCAAGGTCATTGAGTGCAGTATATGGAGTAGGGCAATTTCCGTTACATACTGATACTGCTTACATAAAAATTCCAGCAAGGTATGTTCTTTTACATGCAAAACAAATTGAAGGTGAAGTCCAGCCAACAACTCTATTGGATCTTGGTAAAATAGGGTTTTCTCAAGATCTTGAAGAGCGACTGGATAGATGTTTATACACCATTGCAAATAGTCGGCATAGTTTCTTGGCTACATTACGTGGGTATAGCAATATTCACAGAAAGAAATGGATCAGGTTCGATTCAAGTTGCATGCGCCCAACGAATAAGGAAGCATCTGTTACAATGAACGAGCTTAATGAATCGATCTCTAAAGTTAAATTGGAAATAATAAACTGGTCTCAAGGCGATATATTGATCATAGATAATTGGCGCTGTTTGCATGGACGAGGTGTAGCTAATTCAAGCGCCAAAGCAGTTAGGGTTATAGAAAGAGTTACAATACTATAAGAAATAGGGAGGCCATTATGATAGACTACGAATCTTTATGGAACAAATCCAAATTATTCATAGGAAAAGCAATTAGCAGACGTGACGAAGGCGATTTTTCAGAGTTCCAACTCTGGGCATCTCTTTCTTTGGAACTCTTAGGAAAGGCTGCATTAACATATAAGCACCCGTCATTGATTGTTGATCCCAACACTCCAAATGGATTCTTGGTTGCCATTAACGAGTCTCAGAGTGTGGATTTTAAGACAATTACAGCAAAAACAGTTTTTGAACGCCTTCAAAACTTAGTAAATGTTTCGCGTTTTGATGCTGATACAAAGAAATTTTGTATGACGCTAGCAAATCACAGAAATGAGGAATTGCATTCTGGAGCACTTCCTTTTGTAGGAATGAATATGGACCACTGGTTGCCGAAGTTTTGGGATGTATGCAAAATGCTTCTTGAGTTTCAAAACAAATCGTTAAGTGATCTGCTCGGACCAAGAGAAGCAAGAGCGGCAGAAGAGATTATTCAAGCTAGGTCCGTTAGTTTGAAGGCGCTAATTGAAGCTCGAATTCAAAGACATCGTACAGAAGTGAGGCAAAAATACGAAGGGCCAGTTCCTCGTGATATGTTGAAAGTGATCCCTGTACTCACAGATGATGATCAGGAAACTATTACATGCCCTTCTTGCGGTGGACACGCAGTAATATACGGAGAAATTTTAGATGAAGGATCAGAATATATCGACAAGGAGGAGCCTTGGATAACATATCAGGATAATCAATATGAAATCACGTCATTAAAGTGTAGGGTTTGCGATTTGAAACTGAATAGTTTGGACGAGGTAACCGCCGCTGGCATAGATCATACATTTGAGAAAACAATCACTATTGAACCTGATTATGAACCCGATTATGGAAATGACTAAAATGCAACGTAACAATTAGAACTAGGTAATTCAGATTTGGGATGGTAATTATATCTTTTATGATAAATTATGATATTCTCATGACGCGTCCCGCATTTTAGAGATTGTTCAGCGGGACGATTTTGGGATGGCGATCTATACACATGTGATAATTTGATTCACTGTGAATTGCTTAGTACTTTCAACTAAGAATTAGAGGTGCATTATACAATGAGCCATATTCGTATTGAGGGCATAAAAGTCCAAAATTACAGGTCATTTGGCCAAGAAGTTACTGTTAGTTTTCCTAATAGCGATTATAAAAAACCAGTAGCAATAGTGGGATACAATAATGCAGGTAAGACAAATTTTCTTAATTCAATTTTGTATGGAATAACAGAAAAGTATGTGACTAAAGATACCTTTACAATCAACGACTTCCACAAAAGGTCTTATAGCAATATACCTAAAATTGTAACTAAAGTAACCAGTAGTAGCGAGCCTAAAGTTGAATGGGGGACGGCGAATCTCACTGGATATCATTTTTTAGAAATCAAACTCGATGGTCATGAAATAGAGAGCACAAAAATTAGTTCCTATGATGATTACAATCAAAGTAACAGGAGTTCTGGCGCTTTCGGTGCAGCAAAGTATTTTGAAATATTCTACATAAACTTCCATGAAATCAAAAAAGAAATATCGACAAAGAAAACGAGTTGGGGAAATCTGTCTTCTTTTCTAGCAAAGCATATCAAAAGCATAGTTGATACAGACAATATTATGGTCGGCAAAAAAGATGTTTTTAAAGGGGAAGTAAAAAGCGCGACTGATAAAGTACTTGCAAACTCAAAGTTAAATGAGTTTCTTTGCAAAATACAATTTAATTATTCAACAAATTTAAGACAGAATCAGTGCCACATTGAATTTGGATTACCTGATTATGAAGATATATTTTTAGAGATGATGTTTAAAGTTGGTCTTAACGGAGATATGGATAATCTAGTTCCAATTGACCATTTTGGCGATGGCTACATCTCTATGTTTGTAATGGCAGTAATTCAAGCAATAGCGGAGAGCAACGAAGTTGACAAGTGCCTGTTTTTATTTGAAGAACCTGAAAGCTTTTTGCATGAAAATCACCAAGAATATTTCTACAAAACCGTCCTTTGTGGATTAGCAGAAAAGGGACATCAAGTAATTTATACAACGCATTCTGACAAAATGTTGGATATATTTGATACCCGAGGCTTGATTCGTTTTGAGTTTGATGAAATAACAAAGCAAACTGTTTTAAAGTACAACAAGCATAATAAAGAAATTTTCGAAGATAAAGATGATGAAGCACTATCTGAAATTAAAGATTACAACAATTATATTAAGCTAATTGAACCCAATTTAAATAAAATAATATTCAGCAAAAAAGTATTACTAGTGGAAGGCCCCAACGATCTGATGACGTATAAAGAAATTATCAGAAGATATGTATTAGGTATTACAGGTGATGAAAAGTTTGCTGCAACATATTTGAATTTTAATAATATTGCTATTGTTCCTCATCATGGTAAATTAACCGCTTCAATATTAATAAAACTCTGTAAACATTTTGGTATTGACTATTTTGTGATTAATGATTTCGACTTTAAACAAGATTTTGTCTCACAACTCACCTTTACATCAACCGAAGAGTTACAAAAAAGTCATCTCTACAATGAAGGTTTAGAGCAAATTATAATTTTTAATTCCAAAGGTGAAGCATTGAATGATAAAACCAAACGTTCAATGATAACAACGAATTGGAGATTAATTTCGGAAGCATCCTTTGCGAAAATACATTTTAACATTCCAAAACTTGAGTCGGTTATAGGCTATGACTCCAATGACAAAAACAGTGTTGGAATCTGGAACGCACTCAAAGATATCTCTCAATTTGGAGAGAAAATTTTCCCGATAAAACTTCAAGAATTCCTTGAGATAAATCAGATCAAGAAGAAGGATTCATCTTCTTAATTATTTATTCACACAAAAGCACCCTCAATGATCTCTTGAGTCCCGAATTAGATTTGAGCATTTAGTCCACTTAACAGTGTACGTGATCTCTTGTTGCGCTTTGCTAGAAGCCGCTGCACTGCTCTGAATCCAGAATACAAGCATTAACTATGATAGTCAGTTGTTCGTTGCAACTTAGCATGATGGACAAAAATTAAAACAGCTAACCTATATTAATTGAAGGGGCATGGAAGAAATGACAACTTTTCATAAAGCTTTCGATGAAGTGAAGGAAAACGATTTGAAATTATTAATTGAAAGTGGTGCTACAGAAGGGTTACAGCTCGAATTTAAAGAAACGATTTCAAATAATATCAGTCTAGTTGAAGAGGTAGTTGCGTTTGCAAATACACAAGGAGGAGATCTTTTTATAGGGGTGAAGGAGAGGGATGGGACTCCGGTTAATGTTAGTGGTATTGATATCAACCCGGATCAAGAAATTTTAAAGTATAAGCAGTGGGTAGAAACTAATACTGATCCAGCTCTTACAAATATATTATATAGACATATTTCCTTGGCCAATGGAGGGCATGTTATCCATATCCGCGTACCAAGGAGCTGGAATGGGCCGCATATGGTAAAGAATTACAAGTTTATGATACGTACAGCCTCTGCTAAAGTCCCTGCAGGTACATCTGATATTAGAAGAATGATGAATGTTAGAGATCATTTTCTTGAGCAATACAATCGATTTCGTGTACAACGTATTGAAAAAACATTAAATGTTTACAAACAAGAGACGCCACTTGTACTAGTTCACTTCTTACCAACTTCTGCATTTGATATCGAATCAAATTATCCTATAACCGAAAGGCGAAATAGTATTAATCTTTCTATCCTGGGCGGTTCAGGATATAACCAAGGAATAAATGCACATGGATTATACTATCAATCAATTGGTGCCAATGGTTATAGGGGGCATACCCAAGTATTCCGGAGCGCTATTATTGAGCAGGTGTCAAACCTTTCGTTTAATTATCGTAAAAGCTATGATGAGCCACGTAAAGAGTTTTTTAGCGCAACACATTTTGAAAATTCACTTAGAGAATCAATTCTTAATCAATTAATAAATTATAGAGAGTTAAACATGCAAGATCCTTTTTACATATTTGTTAACATAATTGGGGCAAGGGGGGTAATAGGAAGTTCTTACGGGGCATCTTTCATTTCAGCTCCTCAATCAATTGATGATGACTTCCTTCAACTACCAGAAATAATGATTGATTCGCATGTAAATCAAGATTTAGAAAGGGTTATTTCAACAATTATTAACTATTTATGGAATGCCTTTGGATTTGTAAGCAAGCCAGAACATGGTTAATACAAATGACGTTTTAACATTACAAATCTCAATGCCCATTAACTTCAGCTAGAATGCATTTGTGTCATTGGACAGGTATCTCTACACTAGAGGCTGATTACGGGAGGACGAAGTGTGCCAAACGCCTTTTATATTAGGGAAGGGGTTCAAGGAAATAGGACCACGTTTGAAATTTGCGCTATAGTGAATCGCTTAGACAGAGTTTGAATGAATAACCCGACTTTGGCAATTTCGTTCATTTAATCCAAGAATATTAGTAAATGATAGGAATTAGATTATTCTGTCAACAATCGGAACAAAGGAGTAGCAATCAAACAAATGAATTCCATAAGTGAGATAACCAAACGTGATATTTTCGATTTGTTTGAATATGGGATGGACATACCTGATTTATGGGAGATGCAAAAAGTGCAGTACAATTACTTTGGAAGGTTAGAAGAATTCGAGTTTTGCAAGAGACTATATGATTTAAAGGAAATGCCAAGTCTAGATAAACGGTACTGCAATGCTGAAGAAGATATTTGGCAACATACAGTAAACAATGATGATTATCCATTTTGTTGGGTATTTGAAGACGAACGATTCCAATTAAAAAACGGAAGTGATGAAATATATTTGAAATTCATCTGTGAGATTTTTCATCCGACAGTAAGAAACGAGAATGGATATTGGGAAAAGTTTTTGGACGAAGTTAACAAATTCCTTAAAAACGATGGGTATGAAGTTTACCCAGCAGGAAAGATTTCCAACCGAGATGTCTATAGTTGGAGGATTTATGATTTAGCAGAAAACAAACTATTTATTCCGTTTTCTCAAAGGAATCAAAAGGCAATTAAAGAGAAAAGAATGCCACTTTCAATCAAAAAGAACGCTAGGAATCAAATATATCAACTGTTTGAAAAAAATAATGATGTTTATCGAAAAACAGATAAGACTACTGGTTGGGATTACGATGTTACAACAAATGAAGAGGTTATCGCTGATATTCGGCAATTTTACATACCTAAATGTTTTAATGAGCAGGGTCAGTATGTGGAAACTAATAACTTAAAAGATTTTGTGTTTTCAAGTTCACCCAATTGTGTAATCGATGCAATAGAGTTTTTTGAAACATATAACAAGAATACTGATTTCGAGGCAGAAGTTAATGCAATTTTTAAACTGAATGAAGTTCCTTTCAAGCTGAGTAATGGTAAAGTCGCAAGCACATTTAATATACAAATAAAGGATAGTGCATTAGTACCGATTCAGGAAGCAGGTCTCAAAGAGTTGCTCCAAGAAGCAGCAAACTATTACGATAAAGGTAATCTTAATATTGCTGTTGAAAAACTATGGGATGCTTTTGAGAGGCTTAAAACATATTATTCTCCTACTTTGGACAAGAAGAAATCTGTAAGTAAGATTATTGGAGATATGAGCGGTCAAAAAGCTCATTATATGGATCTATTCGAAAAGGAATTTTTTGAACTTACGCAAATCGGGAACAGCTTTAGGATTCGTCATCATGAAACAACAAAAATCAATATTGAGGATGATAGACACTATGATTATTTTTATAAGCGTTGTCTATCACTAATTTCAGCTTCGGTTCAATATTTAGCCTAATGTGATCTAGAATAATTAAATTAACGTGAGTAAATTTCATGGCAGCCTCATGTCCAAAATAGTATGCGTAGCTGCCTTCTCGAAATTGTGTCGGAGGTTCAATTCGTCCCAAGCCATCACAAGCCCAAAAGGGTTGGTAACTCAGTCGGTAGAGCAAAGGACTGAAAATTCGACATTGTTACTTCAATAAACTACAAATTGAGGCTGCCGCCGCGAAAGCGAGTGGCAGCCTCTTAAGCTATCGGGCAGATTTGCTCATTCTCAGCTCGTGTTTTAATTTGGAAAAATGAAACAAATTTACTTATTTTTCGTATAAGAAAAAGAGGTGATGATGTAATGAGAAAATCTTTGATAATAATTGCATGTATCATATTTATTATGGGTTGTTCAAAAAATAATGATAACAATGATTCTAGAATTCTTCCTGTCGATACAACATTAACGAATCAAAACGGCTTAGAAAATTGGAAATTAGTGATGATTCCAAAAATTAATGCTCTAGGACAACAGGGTTACGATATTGAATTTATGTATACAGGGAGTGCTTCTGTTAAAAGTGTAGTTGTATATTACAGAGTGGATACAGAAGAAAAGCTTTCAGGTAAGACTGTAAAAGCTGATTCAAAAACAGTCGTTTCAAAATTAGATTCGAATGAAAAGATAACGTTATCGGATTTAGTGCTACCGCTAAATATACCTGTATCGGTAGAAGTGGATTGGCTCGAAGGAAACCATATTAATAAGGGAACGGGCACTTTTAAAATAACAGAAACAAAACAAAAATAGGTTGGAAACTTATTCCTCTCACTCAACTAACGTAAGAACGAAGTTAAATATCACAAGGGCTGCCGCGTTGCAGCCCTTCGTTGCGAACGGGCAGGATAGTTGAATTGCAACAAATTTCATAAAGAAACTTTTTCCAATTTATGTACGTCTAACTAGTTATGTTGACATATAATATGTCGTAAATGAGGTTCGATTATCAGCCTCGTTTGCACAATAATTTGTAATAAACGTGGATTATGCATCCAATCATACGAGAGGAGGCTAATAAACATGAAAGCTAGAAAGATGCTCTACATCACCTTACTTTTTATAGCAGTAACGGTTGCAATTCTATGGTCATCGGGGTTATTCAGCTTATGGTTTGGTGGAATGGCTATTCTTGCAAACAATACAGTAGAATTTACAGATAAAAATGGTCACCAGTTAGATGGAAGGTATTCACTTGAAGTCGATTTGTCAGATTTAGAAAGTAACATTGGAAAAGAGATTTATAATGATGGAGAGCATAGGATTTACGTATCATGGCTCAAGGTGACACACAATGGAGGATTTGATATCGGATTTAGATCAAGTGGACAATATTCTTTATCAGGTGCAACGCTAATCTCTGCTCTCCACCATGAGACGATCAACATTCATTCCTTCACTACATCTTCAACTACAATATTGACAGCCGAATATAATGGAAAAACATACAACGCTCAGCTAACAGGTCAATGTGGTTTGAATTATAAGGATGGAGATTGTTTTTCTTTCACATTCTTTTTGAGAGAATTACCAAATGAAGATAACATTAAAGATGTTGGTATAGTTAATCTTACAATTGTCGACCTATATAAAAATATTTGGATAAAAAAATAAGGTGCTGAACTAACGGTGAACGATAGCTTCATAACAAAGGTCAAACAGGCTGCCGGTGATAAACTCGGTGGCCTGTTGTACGAACGGACAGTTTAGTTCCAATTGTGGTAGTATGAGGAAAAGAACTGACGGAGAATTTATCTATTTAACCAATCTTCGGGAAGAAGGTGCTCAATGGCAGAAAGGATTCATCCCTATTACTATTTAGGTGGATTTGTTGGCCTAGTTGTAGGTTACATCGTGGCAAAAATTTATGAAATTTGGGTTATTGTTGATTTGGAAAGGGAAATACATCATGGTCCAATACCGATGTTTTTTGAAATATCGACAACAAAACCTGCTTTATTTACTTTTATTGTTGTTCTTATATTCATTGTTATTGGTTTGTTATTTGTAGGGATTTTACGCAATGCAACAAACAAAGAAGAGAATTGAAGTAATAAACAAACCGTCATTCCGCTAACGGGACACTGATAGTGGGGGAGCCTGCAGTGATGCAGCTCCTCTTTCTCATTGAAGTAACGTGAATTAATGTTCAACAGGAACGAGTATGTATATTACTACTTAACACTAAAGTATTTGTATGATATTGAAACTTTTCCCATATACTTCAGTCTAAATAATTAGAACTAAACTTGAACTCCCAGATTTATTAATCAGGATTTATTTAGGATGAAATCTATGTACTGGAGGGGAATTATTATGAAGTATATTTTGTTTTTCGTGTCAGTATTAATCTTACTTACGGGATGTTCGAATGAACCGAAGGTTACATCTTTTAATAATGGAAAAACGCATTTTGAAATTAAAAAGTTACCAGATGGACTTTACTTAGAACCCCCGACAAGCCAACCTAAAATTGATGAAAAAACTGCAATTGAAAATGCAAAAAAAACTTATATTCAAGGTGGAAATGTAAGTCAAGTAATTATTGAATACCATTTGGTCAGTTTTAAAGGTAAAGAAGTAAATATAAGTAAACAGCCTGCCTATATAGTATCAATGAAGTCACCACATCCAAACGATGGTGATGATTATGCAGACAATGAAATTTTTGCAATTGTTGATGCAACAACTGGAGATGTTTATAAGCAAGCATTTGCATATACTGACCAGGTTGTACCCAATAAGAAATTAGACATTAGAGAAAATGTCAAGGTTGTAACGGAGTGATTGTTAAACTAACGAAGGAACTATAGCTCAATAACACCTAAGACGAGGCTACCGGCATGATCGACAGCCTCGTTAAGCTATTGGACAGTTCAGCACAATAACTCGACACAAACCTAGTCCATGAGCAATTATTGAAGAAATAACATTATATGGTATAATTTAGAAGAGCAACAACTGTACATAGATAGGGATGGTAAATTTGTTCGATTGGATTGAGGAGTCTATGCCAACCAACAGAAGTGCGAAGCAAATACTTGGTAGGCGGTTTAATTTGAAAAAGGTTTCACTTGAATCTCCTGCATATATGACTGAATTAGCACGATTGCTTTCAGCTGGCAGTGCGCTTCTTTCGGACAATATGATGAATGTCTATTCTGCGAAAGATGAAACTGTTCGTTATTTAATAATGAATGACATAGCACCTCATTTTGAAGATGTAAAAATTGTTTACGTTGAAGATGAAATTGATGTTGTTAATATGCAATACCTTAAACAAGAATCAAAAAAAATGTTTGACAGTACGAATAACGGAATAATTCAGGTTATACATGACTTATTTAGAAATAATGACATGAGTATATGGACAGATGGTAAAAAAAGAGAACTTACTCGTTACTCCGTTAAACTCAATGAGTTAGATAAGTATGATATTGACAATACAAATGACATTCAGGATTTTTTCACAAAAGGATATTTTGACTTAAATGAAGAGTTTGGCTTTATCCCAACTGGTTGGACATTTGTAGATGAATTGAAAGAGTCGAAAGCTTTGAGGTTCTTTGCCACCTTTATCCCCACTATAACATTAGTTGTTGATTTAAGTGACAAGCAAGTTGTTATGATACAGCTTTCTGGGGATTCTATGAAAGAATGATTTTTTCAATGTATTTTAAGATTATTAGTTATTTGAGGGGCTTTAAACACAACGCGGTTGCCGACATGGATCGGCAGCCGCGTTGTGCTAACGGGCAGGATACTTCCAATATGTGTTAATATATATAGCATGTTTAGAAGATTGAAATGGGGGGAACGTATGAAATTTTACATAGCGTCCAGTCTCAAAAACATAGAAAACGTGCGGCAAGTCGCTGAGAACTTGAAAGCTCGTGGTTTTCAACACACGTACGATTGGACAACACATTCGAACATAGACTCCATCACCAAACTCCGTAAAATCGGCCAAGATGAAGTTTCAGGCGTTTTGGCTGCAGATGTAGTAATTGTCATGATTCCAGCGGGGAAAGGGAGTCATGTTGAGTTAGGAATTGCTCTGGGAGCAGGAAAGAAAATTTATTTATACTCATCAACAAATGAACTGAATGAAATCGGAAACACATGTACGTTTTATCATGTAGATTCAGTTGAACAGAGGATTGGCTCCTTAGATGACTTGATAAATTCAGTATGTCTGGAGTACCTGCATCATTATGCTATCGAGGAACTTTAGTTCAACATTTCTAAGTAGAACAAAAAAAGAAGGGGTAAATAACTTGGAGAATAAACTAACTCCTAAACAACAAAAACGACAACAAGAACGTGAAATTATAGATGAGTATCACAAAGTGGTAACTGAACAAGCTTTGGAACCCTTGTATCAATCTTTTTTGGAATGGAAATCGGGGATAATGCCATACTCTGAATTAACTGAGCTAATTCATCTATTCCATAAGAAGAATCAAGAGATCTACAAAGACTTTACGTACACAGATTATAGACACCTCCTTCTCCTTGCAAAAATGAAATTGGGCCGCTTATCCAACGATGACATTAAAGAAAATAAGCGTCTTCTAGAATTTTGGGGATATGAGGATAGTACCTCTAGTTAATTTAATGTTAGCTATTCTGTATGGTGCCGTTGGAACAAAGAAGTTATTTACAGGGAGCAGATAGTGAGGATCTGTTCCCTTGAATCATTAAACTATTGGGCAGTTTTAGCGACAATATAGAAACATCTAATTTATTGTGCTTATCCAGTTGAATGGAGGGTCTGCCATGGGCATTAGGAATTATCTGATTGAAGGCGTTTCCGGCGCCGGCAAAACTACGGTCTGCAACGAATTGCAGCGTCGCGGCTACCATGCCATTCATGGTGACCGTGAATTGGCTTATCAAGGCGACCCGGAAACTGGTAACCCCGACGGATGGCTTTAAACCCGAACACCACATTTGGCATGTAGATAAAGTAAAAGCTTTGGTCGCCAATCAAGAGGAGGCGGTATCATTTTTCTGCGGTGGTTCGCGGAATTTTCCCAAATTCATTGATCTCTTCGACAGCGTGTTTGTCCTTGAGGTCGACCTGGAAACCTGTCTCCGACGGATTGATGAGCGAGTGGCACTGGACCCAACTGACTGGGGTGGCAGACCAGAGGAACGGGAAATCATTCGGCGCTTGCATCAAACGAAAGAAGGCGTTCCCAAAAACGGGATTATAATCGACGCCACCGCACCGATCGCGCACGTCGTTGACGAAATCCTCCATCAAATCGAAGCAAATGAACGCCAATGACAGTAACTTACGGGCGCTCAAGGACAGCCCAATACATCAGTGCACCTGGATACGAATAGGACCATCCACTGCGTTAACGGAGAACGATAGTAGAAACAAACAGGGAGCATTGCCACAGCAGTTGCTCCCTGTTTTCATTGAAGTAAAGGGCAGTATAGTTGAGTAACAGAAAAGTTAATATTGGATGAAATACCATAAAATTAAACCTTTATAAATATCTCACGTCTATACTGTCATGAGTGTCTAAATTAAAGAGAGGGGTTCCGAGGGGGTCTTATGATATTATCTAAAATAAAATTATTTGCAATTCTGAATCTTCTGCTATTTCTAATTGTTGGTTGTAATAATGGCAATAAGAGCGCTATTAATGAATTCTCAATCTATTTGGTTAAAGAATTATCTACAACTGAAGCCATGAGTAAAAAGCTTGATGATCTTCCATTAGAAACTATACCTGTGCTTACCGACAAGGAAATTAGAACATACGATTGGACAGAACATGAATTCACAATGAAGGAAGACATTAGTTTAGAGGAAAAGTTAGATGGGAAGGTATCTTTAAGTGGCAAACCTTTTGTTGTAGTTGTTGGTAATGAAAGAATATATCTAGGGAGTTTTTGGTCCTATTTATCTTCTCAATTTAATCCTGATATTCCAATTATCTCTTCTGTGTGGAATAAAGGAAGCGATAACGATATGTATAAAATACAATATGGAAAAAATCAGGATCCTAGAGACGATACTAAAATATTTGAGGCATTAAAAGGATTAGGGAAAGTTATTAATTATTAATTCTTCTTGGGAGTGCTGAGTAGTAATTGCATCAGCATATTTTCAGGGGTTATACTTCACTTACGAAGAACGATAGATCAATCCACACAAATAGAGTCTGCAGGTATTTAGAGGGAAGGAAAAGATTTGAATGAGTAGGAAAAGCGTGGTTGCCAGGATACTTTTATCCTTGTCTGTACCGATGATCGTGTTTTTCGCGGTTGTAGCTATTACTAATCTCGGTAACGTGCAGGGGCCTCCAGAAGATTTTCAATATCACGATTCTTACTTCGTCGTGATACATATTGATCCATACGTGTATCCCATATTGGCGGTGACTACTTTCACGGTTTATGCAGCAATTTTCTGGGTCGTGCGATACGTTAAGCGAAAGAACCTGTAGGCTTTCGAAGAATTAATCAATGATTCGTTACGCTAACGAAGAACGATAGCACCATGACAACAGGCTGCCAGCATTATTGGCAGCCTGTACAGGTAACGTCCAGTTTAACGCAACAAATTATTACCAGAGATCCGTCTAATAAAGTGGGTAGGATAAAGAATTTTTTTTACTAGAAGGAGTGAAATATTGAAAAAGTTAGTTTTAGGCGTAGCCTTAACACTTGCCGTATGTGTATTTAGTGGTTGTAGTGCTTCGTCTGAAGCTGAAAAGGGGAATTACATTATTGCAAAGGAAGAGCAAAGAATCTTAGTGGCGAAGCAAATTTCTAAGAAGGATGCAGAAAGTAAGACCTTTGCTACCTTCAAAAAGAGTAATATCGAATTAGTCTATTATATTGTAGAAGATTCCCAACTCTACAACGAGCTTAGGGTAGGCGAAAAAGTTAATGTAACTCCTAAAACAAATGACAAAGGCGAATATATTGTAATGCAATCCGATCCCCCTCAAATTGTAGCTAGTGAAATAGAAAGACAAAAGGATTGATTAGGTTATTATGAACGAGAACCATAATAATAATAATAATCGTATCGTCGTTAAGCTCCCTCAGAGAATAAGGATTTTCTCACGAATGCTCGCTCATTCGCAGGATTTCAATATGCTTGTTAAATAGGAGTTCAGGTGTTTGGGTAGTGTGGGGCAGGCCGTTCCGTTAGTGCGCATGCGGGAACAGAAGGTGCTGACCATTTTTACAACATCTTCCATAAAAAAGTTATGCTGCACGCTTCTCTCCACAAGGTCCTTGGGGATTCACTCTCCCAAATCTCGACGGGTCTTTGCCCTCACATTCCTTCGTCCTATCTATCCAAGGTGTGGAGTCCGATCAACGTTAACGGAACGGGTCTATGCCCTAAAGCTGAAAAATCTCGGTACTCCGTGCTTTCTTTTTGAGTTCCTGCGAATGAGCCAATTTACGTGTCAGGGTTACGATTTACTTTTTATGCTGCTAATGGTAGCTGGGCCTTATCCATGGAGAATGATTGTCCTTCTCTTGCCATGGCTACAAGCATACGGGCTAGTTTCCCAATCAGCTTCATCATGGACTGCATTTTCGTCATTCGTTTCACTTCGGTATTATGCGCATGCAAGGCTTGGAACGCTTCATTGAAAGATAACAGGTGAAACACAGTGAAGTAGAGATGCTTGCGCAGTAGTGAGTTGCCTCGTTTGGTGAGCTTGATTTGCCCCTTATACTTGCCAGAACTTCGTTCTGCTAAGTTCAATCCTGCCTTACGTAGTAATTGATTTCCGTGAGACAGATTACGTAAGTCCCCGCCAAATGCCAATATGGCAGCCGTTGCAGGTACGGAAGCACCGACAGATCGAACGAGATCAGAACAAGGAATTTCAGGCAGTATCTTTTCAATCATCTCGTCCGCTTCGTCAATGATTCGGCGGATTCTTTCATACTCTTCGATGAGGTGCCTCAGCTCCCATTTGTCTTCTTCAAGGGCAGTAGTATCTCCTACGCTATGTCTAGCGAGTGATTGAAGTTCCAAAGCCTTGTTCTTACCTCGCACCCCGCCAGGTCTGGCCATATACTCACCCCAGATCTGTACCATTTGCTCCGGAGTTAGCTGCAATAAGTCAGAAGGGGCTGGGAACCGGCGCAAAGAGGCCAAGGAACGATCGCTAAAAATATCATCAAATGCTTGTCTGTATTCTGGAAACCGGATATCGAGCCAGCGGTGGATTCTATTCTTAATCCGTCCTGATTTAACAACCCAGTGCTCTCTGTTTGTAACCATAACCCGTATGCGGCGGAATGCTTCATCCTTTGGAGAGAAGGGCGTGTAGAACCCACGACTCACTGCATCGGCGATGACCAGAGCATCTTTTGGGTCGTTCTTGGAAGGTGAGTTATCTCTGTTTTCCTTATTGCGTTTGGTTGTCATTGGATTGACAAGAGCCACATCAATTCCTCGATCCACCAACCAGTTGGCAATATTGAACCAGTAGTGACCGGTGCTCTCCATTCCCACAACGAAGTCATTCATGCCATGCATCTTCTGTAATTTCCGAATGCTGTGTTCTAAATGCTCATAGCCGGCTAGGTCATTCGAAAATAGAATAGGGCGCTTGGTGAGGACGATACCTCGAAAATTAATGGCTTGTGCGGCGTGCTTCTCCTTGGCAATGTCGATGCCTATAACCAGAGTGGTAGTGGAGATTCGTTCTACACGTTGATTTTGAGAATTAATTGGATTAGACTTCATGATAACGCCTCCTAAGGTGAGTTCTGAGGGCTGCAACCCAGTACATACTCATCCTAGTGAGGCGTCCTTTTTTCTGCAAGTTCCATCTATTAACACCTACAGGAATGTCCCTCGTGGTTTACTGAAAATATTCTTGAGGATACGCTTAAGGATTTATATTTTCAAGATGCTATTTGTTTAACAGTAGATGGCAGGATAGTATCCTTTATTATTTTCACAAGCTGGGAAGGGAATTTATATATAACACTGATGGCAACTCATCCAGAATATCAGCATCAAGGCTATGGATCAGAACTGCTTTTATCATTTTTTGAACATGCAGACAAGATAGGATTTAAAGAAATTAAGTTACTAACCGTACCGCCAGAAGTGAAACCAAATTATGAAAGTACAATATCTTTTTATAAAAGGCATGGATTTTACACATCAAAGAGCTATCGTGAAATTTGGGGTAGCGGTGCACTAGAATTAACAAAAATCATTGAATAGATGTGTAAAAAATGAGGACACTTGCTACGCTAACGTGAGAACGATAGAGTGGAATAACCAGGGAGCAGATTACAGCAACATCTGCTCCCTATTTTCATTGAAGTAACAGAAGGATGCTTAAATCAATTCACGAATACCAAAGGTATGTATTTTCAATGTTACGGATAATACTTTTGAGGAGGATTCCGAATGGACATTGAATGGATTAATGAGAAATACAAGGAAGCAAATAGAATATTTGACTCTACTTGGGAAGTTTATGAATGGGCTGATTCACTTTATCCTGACTTTGCAGGAGGTCTAAGAGTTAACGTAGGATATGCAACTCCAGATGATAAAGTTTTCGCGCATTTAGCCGAGCACCTTCCAAAATGGGCAAGCAACAACAATATAAGGATTAATGTTAATACTTCAAAGGATTTAGTGGATGGGAAGATGATATATAGGATTTGGATAACACCGTTTAACGAGTAATCAAGAAATTAATATTTATGTTTCGAATCTTTAAGCTAGGGCAGTACGATAGCGGGGGTGAAAGAATGCTAAACATACGAAAATCTAATAAAACTGACCACGAGTTTTTAGTTCTAATTGACTTAAAAAATGATGGGTACACACTTTTGGATGTAGTTGATATGACAGAACAAAATAAAGAGGAACATAGTAAGAAAATAGAAGGGTATCTCACTGACTCAGATAAAGGTGCGTTTATTATTGAGGATTCTGCTTCCGACAAACCAATTGCAATGATAATGTATTCCATAGCAAATAGGGATTCCGTGTATCCATGGAAAACAATTTACAACGAGTTAGACAGAAACCTATTTCAAATTGATGGGCGGTTTATCGAGATATTTCAATTATGGGTTCATCCAAGTTATCGAAGATTAGGATTAGCGACTAAGCTAAAACTCAAGTTGGAGGAAGAAGCTCAAAATCATAAAGTTAATTTAATCTATACACATACAGAAGAAATAAATAATCATGTCATCGAGCTAAATAAAAAAATTGGTTATCAAGAGGTTCGCCGTGGGCCAATTTGGGATGAGGTAATCCGAGTAAGCCTGATAAAGCAATTAAGCTACGCAGAACGATAGTGAAGGAGCTGCTCGCGGCAGCTCCTATTTTTGTACATTCAAGTATCGTGCAGATTAGCTTAACTCGCCACCCTTAACGATGGCTCACTCTTTCTTTTTTGAAGTATCGAAGATACTAAAATCCAATTGCGGATTTACTTCAATTGAAGTTACCTCAAAACTTTCGACAACTTTACCTTTATTATCATACGTTTGGTTTTTTAGGACCATACTTGTCTCATCATCTACCCATATCTTATAAGTGTCAGCGTGCATTTTTTCAGCACGAGAAGAAGGCAATTTTCCTTCAATGATATTGATTTTACGACCTAAAAATGTTTCCCTACTTTTGATGGACCACAATTCTAAGTCAACCACAATCCATCCAAGATGACGTAAAGGAGCGACTATAACTTCTGCACTGCTAGACCAGGCTGGGTCAGCCGGGAAGTAATAAGATGGCTGTCCGTCGGCTTTAGATACAAAAGTTAGTTTAGGCTCATTCTCTGGATTTCTCGTGCTAACCCGTTCTCTTTGTTCCTTACCATCCGAACGTCTCAACTCATAATGATTATCATTTATATATTCACTTTTAGTTCCATTCGGCTGATTGACTAATAAGTATGAAGCTGGGTTTTTGCCTTCCCGAATTTGAAATTCAACTGTTGAAATAGAAGTCTGCCCAATATCTGTGTAATACCTTATATCAGCCTTTCCTTTCAAAGTTTTTATATTTTGATATGCATATGCCATATTTTGTATAAAATCAGCCTTTTTTTGTTCCTCTTTTGAAAGTTGTTCTTGATTCTCAAATACCTTGTTTCTAGGGGGATAGCGGACTTGCTCATAAGTAAGGGTGGGAGCGTAAAGTCCTTGAACTACACTCAAATCAAGTATCAACCCCAAAATCTTATCATTTTTTGCTGCAAATATTCCTAAAGCTAAAACTATAACAGATAGGCTTCCAACCAAAGGTGCAAACCGATTAAAAATGCTCCTTTTTTGGTTCATGATTTGGTTTTTAACAACATCCATCCATTCGTTTGACGAGCTTTCACTTGAGAGAGGAGGAGTTATTAAATCTTTTTCCCAATCATACTTAAAATTCCCCACTTAACTCACCGTCTCTTTCATTACAAATGGTATTAACTTTTTTTCTGGCTCTATGAATCCTTACTTTTACTGTTGATTCCGAAATATCTAACAGTGCCCCTATTTCAACAATAGACAGTTGATGATGAATATATAGCACCATGACTTCTCGAAGTTTCAAAGGTAATGATAAAACGACTTGCCAAGTATCCTTAATTAATTGATTTTTGAAATATTCTCTTTCAGCAGATTGATAGGTGGTTTTTTCTGTTATGTATTCAACAAGGGTCACTTTGCGAAGAAACGCTGACTTTCTATAATCGAATGCAACATGACGAGTGATTGAAAGCAACCACGTTTTTGGTGATGATTCTCCACGAAACGATTCTAGTTTATGGAAGGCTTTCACAAAAACATCTTGTCTTATGTCATCAGCGAGATTTCGCTGTCTAGTCAAAGCAAAAGCAAAATTCCACACATCTTGACCATATGCTAGCATTAAATCATGAAGTATTTGCTTTCTGTCATGTCCTTTGGATAAATATTTTAGGTATGTAAAGTCCAACTTCATCACCTCTTGGAGAGTAGACGATTCAATCTTAAAAAGGTTACATTTATTTTGAAAATTTTAATGTAAGAATTGCCAACCATAGATGAGAGAACATAATTAATCTAACGGAAAACTATTGCTCAATAATAAAACAGGCTGCCGGCATACTCATACTCGGCGGCCTGTTCAAGTAACGGGCAGGAATGCTCAATTGTAATGTGGAATAAAATGTAAAGATAAGGGTTATATAGGAGTTGATATTGATATGATTCGTGAAGCTGAACGATCTGATAAAAACCAACTGTGCGAGCTCTATCGTATGTTAGTGCCAAATAGCAAGAAAATGAATGTTCTCGAAGAACAAATTGATACAATCAAAAATGACCCTAATAACTTCCTACTTGTCTTCGATGAAGGCGGTGAACTATTAGGGACGGTAACGCTAAATATATGTATCCAAGCATTGCATGGGACAAGACCTTATGGAATTGTCGAGAACATAATTGTTCATGAGAATCATCGAAGCAAGAGTATTGGACAACAACTTTTACAATATGTTGAGGAGTATTGTAGGTCTATAAATTGTCATCGGATTATGCTTCTAAGTAATTCAACTCGTGAAAGAGCTCATCAGTTCTTCGAACGAGAAGGATATGACGGATCGGTTAGTAAAGGATTTAAAAAATATTTCTAATTGAACTATCGAGGAACGATAGCACAATTACAAATAGGCTGCCAGCATCAGCGAGGGTCGCGAAATCTCAATAAATAATGAAGAACCTAGATAAAATGAATAGACCATTGCTCGTTGCTATGGTCTCTTTCTATGAAGTGGTCAGTAAAATTACTAATTACGAAATTCGCCTCACTCACTTCAACTGTCCGTCAGCGCCTACCGCTGAACCGTTTGATTGCTTCCTCGGTCACCGGCGCGAAGAGGTTAACCAGGTTGCCGTCGGGATCGCGAAACAGCACAGCACGGTTCCCCCACGGCATCGTGGTTGGTTCCTTTACCCACTCGTCGACAAACGGCTTCAAGCGCTCGTATTCGGCATCGACATCGTGGACGCGGAACTCGATGATGACAGAGTGATTCTCGGCCGCCACTGCGGAACCAGCGCCGAACAGTTGCACCGTCTGGGAGTGGCCGATCGCCAGGGTGCACGATGGCACAACGAGTTCGGCAAAGACGGGCGCGAGGCGTTCCGCCGAAACACCCATGACTTTCTCATAGAACTCGACGAGACGACCCACGTCGTCGGTAATGATGCGTACAGAAGCAAAATTCATGTGATACCATCCTTCCTATAATAAATGATACTAAACCGTATCATATAATTTTGGGCCAAACTACTTCGCATTTATCTCCCACTCCTTTACGGTTACTTACTCCGATTATAAAAAAACGCTACTGACAACAGTATGTCAGTAGCGTTTTAACATTTTTTGGGCTTACTCCCGAATTCGATTTCGGAATGCGTCAGTACACGATATGGATGTTGCCGCGTTCCCGATCTCAAACTTGGTGTAGTTGTTCAGCAAGTCCATGTCGGTCGAATAGCCTTGCGGTTTTGGCAGCTGGGCATTGAGCTAACGGGCAGTTTAACACAATGATAGCTTAATAAAGGGAAATGTAGCTCGCCGCTAGATCGCGCTTATTTTGGGCGGTGTTCAGCGTCATAAATTTGCATAGATCAGCGAAGAGTGTATTATATCCATTTGGCATATATTGGATCTGATACTTTACATGAGAAAGGAGAGGATTGGTTATGAGGATGAAAGAATGGTTCATAATCACGTTGGTTGCCAGCATGCTTATGATAGTAGGGATTCCTGCAGGATTCGGTTCTGCGGCCGGAGCATCGGGCCTAGAGATTCAATGTGTAAGTGATCAGCATTCAGCTGTCCAGGGGGGCAAAGTAGGGTTTCATATTTTATACCACAATGTGGAAAATAAAGTCATGTCGAAGGCATGGCTGAAGGTGAAGGTGTCTAAAGGGTTCGAACTCGAAGATGCGGAGGGAGCGGATTGGGATGCCGCTTCGGGAACCTTGAAGTGGAATTTGAAGGATTTCGATTCGAATGGCGCCGATGTTGTACATTTTAACTTGAAAGTCAAGGATGATGTGCCAAACACAGCCGCAATGGAAGTCTCCTGCAGTGGAGGAATGGGGGAACAGCAGCTCATCGCGAATAAACCGATCCGGGTGCAGGTCGCTACGGAAGTACATCAGCCCGTTTTTAACGGCTATCCGGACGGAAGGTTTCACCCAGAACGACAGCTTACGCGTGCCGAAACGGCTGCCATCGTGGCGAGAGTTAAAGAGTTGCCTGCCCCTGCTTCGGTTGGATCATACCAGGATGTCCCTGCCGATCATTGGGCATACGGATATGTCCAAAAGGTAACGGCATCCGGGTACATGAACGGCAGCGGTGGAGCATTCCGGCCGGACCAGCCGATCAGTCGCGCCGAGTTTGTTGTCCTGATGCTTAGAGTCAAAGGAATTGAACCGATTCCGCTGAACTCTTTCTCGGATTCGAAGGGGCATTGGGCGAAGCAAGCCATCGGGACATCCAAAGCGCTGAAATATATCGACGGACATGGAAAGGATATGTTCATTCCTGATGGATACATGACCCGCGAAGAAGTAGCAAAGCTTCTGGCTATTATGCTCTACCGCGGCGAATTGAAGGATGGCGACACCCCTGTGATCCAGCATTGGCCGGACGTACCGAAAGACGTATGGTCGTTCGGATGGATCGAAGAGCTGTCGATCGTGGCGCATGAATCGAAACGCGTAGGGCCGTTCAGCGAAAGGCTGGTCCGTTATTTACCGGAACAAACGAGGCCATTGTAAAATTACTATTGGTTAAGTCATGTTCCTTGGCCGAAGAGGAAGAGTTGAATAATGCGCAACTCCCCTATAAGGCGATTTAATTCCGCTAACGGGTACTAATAGCTGAATAACTACACAAGGAAGCTGCCGCGGAAATAACCGGTAGCTTCCTTGCGCTAACTGGCAGTAGAGTATTGTAGTAACTCTAGGGTTGAGGGGATGACGTTTGAAGTTACTTTATTTTCGTTTAATCAATCTTTCAATAATAACCATTATTGCAAGTCCAATGAAAACCAACGCTACAATCCTTCCATCCACACCTGTTGCATTAGTTATTCCACCTGGAATTCTATACACTTAAATCACCTTTCTAAATAGTTTAATTAACCTATATTTACAATGTATGCGGTTCGGGAATGAAAAATAATTGGTTATAGTCATTACGCTAACGCAGAACGATAGTTGAGGGAGCTTGCCGCGATGCAGCTCCTTTTTTTCATTGGACGGGCAGGTTAACGTAATGATATTCGTTCTTAAAAATGATCCTCCGTGATACAATTAATTCCAGATTTGTGGTTTTTGAATGCTACATATTTACGGAGGTAAGCCGATGGTGATAAATGAAATTAATGAGATCCACAAAGAGGGGATTAAAGATTTTCGAGGATCAATTATTATATCCAGAGGACAAGTACATTCATTAGATAATTTGCCAGGGTATGTTGTATTAATTGATGATGAGATAAAAGGACTGATAACTTATAACATTTATAACGACGAATGCGAAATCGTCTCACTTGATAGCAAGGTAAAGGGGCAAGGTATAGGAACTAAACTCATTGATTTAGTCATTGAAAAAGCGAGGGGAAGCAGCTGTAAACGAGTATGGTTGATCACTTCTAATGATAATTTAAGGGCTATTCGATTTTATCAAAAAAGAGGCTTTGACATAAAGGCAGTTCATCAAAACGCAATCACTGAAGCGAGGAAAATAAAGCCATCAATTCCCCTGATTGGATTCGATGGGATACCTGTTCGCCACGAAATTGAATTTGAATTAATGATAAATCATTAAACCTTGTGTAATGCATTAACGGAAACACTAGCTTAATAATCCACATCCGCGACAACAACCGGCAGCCTGGCTGCGCTAACGGGCAGTAATCCGCAACTTTCCTAAATCTGGAAACGTATAAATGAATAATGAAATTAATGGGAAGGACTGGTTCACTTTGCCCAGGACAATAAATCTTTTTATCGGCTTTATTTTAATACTTATCTTTCTTTCGAGTTGTATAAAAAGTGAAGGAGCATCATCGACACTTGAAGAAGTATTGAATCATATAGCTTATAAAGAGATTGTTGCAAAAGGAGAAACGAAAGATGGAGTAGTCGTCTTTTTTGAGACTGAACATGGTCTAGATTATGGGTTCACATATAAAGATGGTTCAAAGTACAGGGATTTTTGTGGAGGTGGCAGTATCTCACTCGATAAAATGCCTGAAGTATCATCGTCGTATAGTGAGTGTAGCAAAGAGTCTAAAGGAAAAACCGAGCATTTCCAAATGTTCTCGGGCACTGTAAATAATGTAGATATTGAAGAACTTGAAGTTCAATACAAAGACGGAGATCGAACATTTAACAAAAAAGCCCAAATCATTAAGACGAATAAGGGATATAGAGTTTGGTTCGTTATACCAGATGAATACAGTAACTACAATCTAGAGGTGATTTCAATAAACGGATATTCACGTGACGGTAAAAATGTCCTTAAACAATAATAATCTTAAAATCATTTAGGAAACATAGCTCAATTGAAATACATTTCAAGCTATCATGAGAATGACCGCATACTGTGCTAACGAGGAACGATTGCTTAACAATATACACCAATTAGCAAGCTGCCGGATTTTATCGGTAGCTTATTGCGCTAACGGACAGTTTACTCCCAATATATGGTACAATGTGAATAACCTCTGCTACAATTTTCCATAACGGATATTACCTCTGGGAGGGTGATTAAATGACAAATTGGAAACGAATACAGGCTGTTTTTATTGATAGGGATGGTACAATTGGTGGGTCTGATGAGGTGGTTTTTCCAGGAGAATTTAAATTATTCAAGTTCTCAACCAAGTCTTTGGAGATGTTAAAGAATGCTCAGATACCAATCTTTTCGTTTACTAACCAACCAGGGATATCTCGTGGAGAAGCACAATTTCAAGATTTTGTAGATGAACTTAGCTCATTTGGTTTTGATAAAATTTACATATGTCCACATCAAAATGGCGAGGGGTGTTTATGCAGAAAGCCCTCCTCAGGCATGCTTAATCAGGCTGCACAAGATTATAAACTAGTGCTGAAAAATTGTGCTGTAATCGGTGATAGGTGGACAGATATGATTGCTGCCCAAAGAGTAGGATGTATAAAAGTGTTAGTGAAAACTGGTTCCGGTGAAAGGGAACTAGCCAAATATAGAAATAATCAATTTTATGGAGAGTGGCTTGATGCTGCCCCAGATTACATCGCAGAAGATTTAATGGATGCCGTTAATTGGCTCTTAATGTAGGAGTTTGTTCTGACGGAGGACGTATGAGCCATTGAGCTAACGAGTAACGATAGCATAATATAACACAGGCTGCCGGCATACGGCATACTGGGCAGCCTGTTCAAGTAACGGGCAGTTTAGTTCCAATATGTGTTAATATTAAGTTGTCTAAGGACCAATAAATTAACACGGGAAATCCCAGGTGATGTAATTGAGTTTAACACATAAGTTTTTTCTTATTAGCAGCGATTTTGAGTTAAATGACAGACACGAATGGTACAGCACTAATCGGTATACATGGGAAGAAAAAGTTGAATTATCAGATGATATTATCCAATACATGATGGACTTCTTGAACTGGATGCCCTCATATAACCCCGAAACTAAAGAAAGTGGGAATGGGTTAAATTACTATGGGCTAACCGTTATTCAGAAACTAGGTGCAGAGAAGCTAATAAGGGTATTAGACAAGTGGCTAAAATTAATCGATGAAGCGCCAGACACATTTAGTTTAAGAGGAGATACCATTTGGAAAGAAGAGGAGAACGGAGAAGGTTACTGGGAGCAGACGAGGAATAGGATGAAGAGAGAAAGAATGAAAATAGAATTAGAACAATTGATTGGGTTAGCTGTCAATGCTTCAAATAATAATAAATTAATAATTCATTTTGGAATCTAAAAACAACGTACAATAAAGGAGTATTACCATTGATAGCATTAGCAATTTTGGGACTTTTCTTCATTGTATTTTTTGTTTTGATTGAACAAATCATTTCGTTAATATTTCTTTTTATAGTTCAAAAATTTCTTGTAATAAATAAATCACAAAAGTCAGTAAGTTATATATTTAATTTTTACAATTTAGGCTCATCATTTGTTGTAAAGATAGCAATTTTGTTATTAAGTGCAATTATAATTGATATTATTGATCAAATCACTTATGTAGAGGAGCAAGGATTTCAAGATGCTTTTAGTTATATATTCTTAAGTAACTATGTTAGTGAAGTCTGGTCAATCCTTTTACCGTGCCTCCTAGTAAGTTGGATCCTCTACTTTATAAGCATAATACGTAATAATATTGGAAGAAGTAAATACAGTTGGTTGCATCTTTCCTTATTGATTATTAATTCAGTATTTCTTAGTGCCGTAGTTTTACGAGGAGTTCATAATATATCATGGTCAGTATAAAACACCCCACGAGGTTAACTGGTGTAAGCAATCTACCTGTTGAAAGCCGCCGACTTTCAAACATTTTCCTGTTTATCATGATTATACCTAATTAAATGTACAAGGATAAGAGTAATAAAATATTAAATAATGAGACATCAACCTTCAAACAAAAGACTTCTTCTGTGAAGTCGTTTTTTGGTTTATTCCAAACTCATATTCTTATAAATAATGTACCCATGCTCTGTTTGAGCAAGAACGTACATAGGTGGTGTTTTTGAGTAATAAAGATTTGTTCCTTTTGGAAGCTTTGAAGCCATATAAAAAGAAAATTCATCGTTATTTGTATGCTGTTTTGAGATTTGCCCAATAAATAAGCCTGGTGTCATATCTATATTTTGATTATCTGATTTTTGGTAGAGATATCCGGGCAACAGAAATATATCAGCGTCAGGGTCATTTTTTATTATTTCATTAGCGCGTGATAATACTTTTTTATCGATCACTTCTATATTTCTGGATCCATGTACTTTCGGATCAACTCCACAGCTGCATAATATATACATACATATTATGATTAATAAAATCTTTTGCATGTATTTCCCTCCTTAATCAATAACACACCTCGCATATATGTACGAGGTGTGTGTTTGGATTTGCTCCCCTGTTTCGGGATCTAAGAATAAAGTATAGGTACCCGCATCAACTTTCCAAGCTGGCATCATTGTGTTTTGGTTGGTAAAGAATGGTTGTGACCAGTATACCATTTCTACTTGTTTAATTTCTGGTTCTTTAGTATCTTGCTCGACCTTCACAAATCTCTCTTTAATTTTCTTTTTACCTATTTCCAGTGCATCTTGCCCGCTGATTATTTTTTTGCTCTTATTTTCCTTCATTTCACTTGTAACTTCATTCCAAAGTCTATAATAAAGCGAGACTCCATTATTATCAACACGTACTTTTATCGCCTCTCCGGCTTTACCTTGAATTGGAACGCCATTGTAGTCGTGTCATAGGTAATGATATAAGCTGATTGCCCGTGGTCTTTTTTATGCTTTCAAATTCAGGATCTATTAGGAGGTAAAACAGATGTTGAAATTATTCGAATATAACTGGCAAGTTCGGCAAGACTGGTTCGCTTGGTGCCAAGACGTTTCCGAAGAAGAACTACTAAAGAAGCGGATAGGCGGGATCGGAGGCATTTTGCACACGTTGTTTCATATTGCGGATGTGGAATTCAGCTGGATATCTGTTCTGCAAGGGAAGCCAGAGTTCACGGAGCCGTTCGAATCCTATGCCAGCCTGCAAAAAGTGACGGATTTATCCGCTAGGTTTCACGAGGAAGTTCGTCCTTTTGTCATGTCGTGGACCAATGAAATGGAATTGAAGGAGTTATCGGAATTAACTCCAAAGGGGGAGCCCGTTAACTTCAAATATGGAGAAATCATGCGGCATGTCATCGCCCATGAAATCCACCATATCGGCCAATTGTCCGTATGGTCGAGGGAAGTGGGCAAAGTCCCCGTGACGGCTAATCTCATTCGCCGGGGTTTGTTTTAACCGTGGCACCGCCGCATTAAGCTAACGAGGAACGATAGTGGAGGAGCTTGCCGCGATGTAGCTCCTCCTTTTTCATTGAAGTAACAGGCAGGATAGCGTGGAACTAACCCCGTTAAATTAATGACATCTTGTTTGAAGGAATGGAGACAATATTCTAGAATTATTTATTACTATAGTTGAATAACAAAAGGTCAGTTTGCTTCAGCGGACTGGCCTTTTGTTATTACGTTCTTAATATATTCTAAGATTATGAGTATGGAATTTGGAATTATCTTTTACTAAGAAATTGACAATTTGCCCTTACGTACCGTTCACCACTGGTGCTCAATACAATTTCTTCATCATGAGATTGAATTATTATATTCTCACCTATAAGTTCACCTTGTAAAAAGATTGAGATTGGCTGTTGAAATACGCGCATACGTTCAAAGTCTGAAGGTTCTATTAGTTGACGTTGTTTTGGCATTTTAATCTCCCTTAATGAAGTAATATCTATTACATTAGATCATAAATATGAAATTATTTACAGTAGCACTCGAAATGTTATGAAATAATTGTAACGTCAGTTTTGACTATGTTGCTACGTTTTTGTATTTAAGCTCATGGGACTTAGATTCAATCAGCATATTAACTTAATTATTTTGAAATAAAATAATTTAGACAGATTAAATCCTCTCGATTCTAGTAAAGCTAGAATTATTAGATGAATTGGGAGGGGTTTGCTATGACATTAGAGGAGTTATGGAAGCTGTATGAAGCCGATAAACGAATATTGGGGTTCAGTCCTCACACATTAAAAGCTTACTCTCTTCAGTTAAAGATGTTGATCCGCGAAATGGGTAATCTCGAACTCGAGGAGGTATCTTTAAATCTGCTTAAAGATTATTTGGCCAAACAAACAGAGCGATTAAAACCAAGCAGTTTAGGACATCGTATCCGATTTATTCGTTCACTTTTTCGGTTTGCTTTTGAAGAATGCCATATTCCTAAAAATCCATCCCTTAAGTTGAGAGAACCAAAGACGGATAAACGAATTCCCAAATTCCTGATTGAAGAAGATGTTATCCATCTCAAGATTTCCTGTCATTCACCCCGTGAGCATGCTCTACTAGAATTTCTGTATTGTACGGGTTGCCGCGTAGGTGAAGTACAGAAATTAAATATTGAAGACATCAACTGGGAAAACTGCTCAGCCATAGTAAATGGAAAAGGTTCCAAACAGAGGGAAGTTTATTTTACGACAGAGTGCAAGGTGTGGTTAAAACGATACCTTGAGAGTCGTAAGGATACCAGTAAAGCGTTGTTCGTCACCGAAAGTCATCCTATCCGCCGTTTGAGTATCCCAACGATCCGTCACTCATTAAAACTGTTGGCAGCACGAGGTGAAGTAGCTGCAAATGTATACCCACATCGGTTTCGGCATACCTATGCTTGCCAACTGTTAGATAATGGTGCTCCATTGGAGTTTATACAAGGGATGCTTGGGCATGAAAAAGCATCAACCACTCAGATATATGATCAGTTGCGGGGTGAACGACGGAGAGAATTGTATCGACGTTATTTTTAGGATATTTGTGAGGCTAACGAAAAGGTAGTAATTTTGCGAATAAATTGCCTTGTTTTGATGCAAAAGATGACAGGTATCGGTCTTGTACTATTGTAAATAATGCGGACTCATTTTTATTGTCCCAAAGACATAGAAAAAAGGACGGAACATGAACATTCCTTGATTTTCAAGGGGCTTTTTATTTTTGGAAGCATAAGTTTGCCATGTTAAATTGGAAGCATAAGCATTCCAAAGCGGCAAACTTATGGGTTAAGTTACAAGAAAGCCTGTAAAATTTTGAACTCATCAAGGTTGCCCATCACGGTAGCAAAACATTTTACGTAGCTTCGGTTCACAACCTCAAAAAGTTGCGGACAACAAGTAAAGTATAAATGCTGAAAGCCGACTAACTTTCGTGAATGATAGTGTACAATTATTAGCAATTTATTGACCTAAAAAAGAGGTTATCCCACAGTCGGGATGACCTCTTTAATTTCATTCTTATTTACTTCTATAAAACTCAGATAAAATAAATTTTGCCCTCTTTATCTCCTCATTTGATTGACGCATGAGTAAATTAAGGACTTCTTGAAGATCCCTTTGTTTGCTTGTTTGACCTAAGTCAAGCCCAGCGTATCTAAACAATTCTTGAACTTCAGTATTTAATGCTTCTGCCATTTTTTCAAGATTAAGTAAAGTGATGTTTTTTTCACCACGTTCAACTGCCCCTACATAAGTAAAATGGAAACCAGACACCTCAGCTAATTGTTCCTGAGTTAAACCGCGATCTTTACGAATATCCCTAACTCTAGCACCAACAATTTTTAAAATGTCGCCCATGTATATTACACCTCAATAAAAGTGTAGACAATGAGATGCAATTGAAACACAAACGTATAAGTATTACAAATAAAAATACTATTTATAAGTATAAAAATTACCGCATTTGATAATAACTATTAGTAGATTAATAGGAAAGAAATTAATGAGAGAGGTGTTTTTATTGGGAAGAATTTTTGCGTTTGGCCTGGTTACACCAATGGGTATCTATGCCAATGATTTGTTTTACACATGCCCAAAAGCGATTGAAGAACAGTGGTTCTATCGAGCAGCAATTTATGGAACATGGTTAATCCCAGTTATATATTCAAATGAGGAGGTAGAGAGCATCAAACTTGTATATGAAGGAGAAATATTTATGGCAAATATCGTGCCTGATACTTTAAAGATATCGAAATTTATTATGCGATCTATTAAGAAAGGGAGCACTTCTTTAGGAGGTTGAAATTAGTAATGAACTTTTTCCCAAACCTGTACCCAGATGAAATACTTTATAGCATTTTAGCAAGATATCATCACTTAAGTGGTAATTTGAAAGTTGATAAAACGATGATTGATTTGTATGGTGTCAAATGCACTCAAATATTGGATTTCCCTAAGATAACGAATCGTTTAGTTAAAAACATTCCTGGTAAATACAACTATAGCGAACAGGACTTTATTCGGAAACATTCGTTACTTCCTTATTTTCTCCCCTTTTTAACACCAAAAAATAAGCAACAAGTGCTAAAAATGATGGCCACAAATACAAGATATCGTTTCATACATTCCCAAGTAGGATATATTGCAAAATCAACTATAAGTAATCATTTGAAGTACTGCACGTCCTGTTTAATTGAGGATTTGAATAAGAATGGTGAATCATACTGGCGAAGGACACATCAAGCCCCAGGAAACTTTTATTGTCTAGATCATCAAAGAATACTTTCTACTGGATGTGAAGAATGTGGATTTCACTTCACAACGAAATTAAGAAATAAGCTCTATATTCTAAAACAATTTTGTCCTAAATGCGGGTCAGATTTAACCTTGCAAAATCACAGTTGGAGTCCATTAATAAGTGAATTTAAAACCGAACTAATTGAGATTAGTAGTGAGATTAATTATTTATTCAATGAACAGAATATATGGTTAGATGAGTTATTTACAAAATTGCACAATCTTTATGTTAAAAAATTAATTGAAGCTAATTTCTATGAAATCGATAACAAATTAAGGTTGCGCAAACTAATTTATTTTTTTGAGAAATTTTATAGCAGATCGTTACTTGAGTTATTAGGGTGTGACGTAGAAATAGGAGGTTGGTTGAGAGAATGCATTGATGGCGAATATGCAAGACACCCATTAAAACACTTATTATTGATAAAGTTCTTGTTTGGTTCTTTAAACGGATTGAAATTACAACAAACTTCCCTAAATCCTAACACGATACAAAATGGCTCCATACTTTCAAGCTCAGAAATTAAAATTGCAGCATAGAAAATTTAGAGTAAAGAACATTTATATAATTGAAGTTCGAATATATCGTAACATTCTACAATGTTGCAGGGAGGAGGCTTAAATGGAGGAATTGCTCAATGTCGTATCCGATGGTATTAAAAAAATAAACACTAACATAGCTAGAAATAAAAAATACTTTGATTATCCGTTTACCAGTAATTGTGACCATTATTATAAACTTATGCTTCTACACAGTCAGTCTGAATGTTGGGAACAGTTTTTACAACTACTTGTGAGTTTTAATGAGAAGCGAAATGTAGAGTTTAACAAAAGGAGTAATGATTTCGAACGCAGGCTGAAAAATGAAAAGGCTGGTATTCCCGGATTTGTAACACAAGCTACTTTAACTCAAATTATTGACTATATGCGAACACTTGAATGGAAGATAGAAGAGTTAGTTGGAGTCAAGATTCAAAATAAGGAAGTTTAACGATGTAAGTGGAAAAAAGAGAATAAATTTTTTTTGCTTGGGAAAGATATTCCAATTGTAAACTCGAAGCGAACGGAGTGTCATAAATATGGCTAAATTCAAGTATGCAATTGATGAAAATACCATTGCGAAGCGACTAAAAGAAGGAAGAGGAAGCGGAATAGGTACAAACTATAAACCGTGGATTTTTGTACACGAAGTTCCTTCAATTGGCAAATCAAGCATTCGATATAGTTGGACAGTAGGACGCGACCATCATTTCTTATCATTGCTAGAAGCAATGTATTTCTATTTATTGGAATGGGATGACGATGTCCTCGATTGCAGAGAACAGTTTCCGCTTTTACCAAGAGAAGAAACACAGTCAATAGCTGCGGAGCTTGGAGTTAAGCATCCAACTGACCCGAAGACAAAGGTTGAAATAGTTATGACGACCGATAATGTTATCACCCTGAAAACTCAATTTGGTCAAGTTATTAAAGCGCGATCCGTAAAATATGAAGATGCGCTTCAAAAGCGAAGGAATGCTGAGAAACAACTGATCGAGAAGATTTATTGGTCAAGAAGAAAAGTGGAGTGGAATGTTGTGACCGAAAACTCCATTCACATTCCCAAGGTTCAAAATGTACAAATGTTTCATAAGTTAAGAAGCAATTTCGGATTATTTCCAAATGTTGACGAATCACTTCTGAAGTCTATGGAAGAGAAGTTAATAAAGTTGTTGCCAGGAAACAATAAAATCTTGGCTGATATCACGGATGCAATGGATAAACATTTCAATGTTCCCACAAGTACAAGTATTACACTTTTGATGCATCTGATTGCAAATAAACGATTGATGATAAATATGGATGAACTCTTTAATCCTTGTAAACAAATCAACATTTCATTACCAGTCTAAGAGAGGGAATAAAATGCAAATTTTGACTATTAATCAAGTTGTTCAATGGGCACCATTTGAAGCGCACAATTCAGTTTTCGAGCGGATTCTATACTTAGAGTATAAAACTGATCGAATGCATGTGATTGATTTAAATGAGGATGACTTTCCATTTACACGTTCGATAGAGGATGTAACAAAAGCACTAACAAATGGTGAAGCACGAATTGTTAAATATATCTCAGAAGTAGAAAAGAAATCATTTGATCTCTTACCTGATGAAAGAAAAAGAGAGATAGATGAATCATGGAACTACCTGAAGGAGTACCTTGAAAACGAGCCTTATATCTATAGGAGTGAGTATCGAGGCCCTATGGTAACGGAATGTATAGCCAAGTCGTCATATTCTATTCCAAAGGTGCATCGGTTGCTAAAAAGATATTGGAAATCTGGGAAGCTAAAAATAGGACTACTTAATCGATATGATAAGTGTGGGGGACTTGGTAGTGATAAATTAGCTACTGAAAACACAAAAAAACGGGGTCGAAAGCGAAAAATTACAAAACTTCACCCGGAGAAAGTCGGAGTCAATACAGATGCGACCATTCATAAATATATGTTGATTGCATATAGACAATTTCATCTAAGAGAAAAGCTCTCTTTGCGGAAAGCTTTTAATAAAATGAACAGAACCTATTTTATAAGTCATTATGAAGAGGATGAGAATGGTAAAGCCAAACCGATACTCCTGCCTAAAGAGGAACGACCTTTATTTAAAACGTTCTATTACCACGCTAATAAATTTAAAAATGCAAACTTTATTGGTTCTTCACTAGCTCTAATTGGTGAACGAAGGTTCAATCTTAATAAGAGAGCTAAGATTGGGAATCAAACGAAACAAGCATTGATTCCAGGTTCCATATTTCATATTGACTCAACTATAGCAGATACTTATCTGGCAAGTAGCTATCGCTCTTACCTACCCATTGGAAGGCCTGTAATTTATTCTGTGATTGATTTGTTTAGTCACTACATTGCAGGAATTTACATAGGGTTTGAGAGATCCTACATCGGGGCTGCTATGGCCATCTATAATACAGGCTCATCAAAAGTAGATCTATGTCAACGGAGTGGCATGACAATCATGCCAGAAGAGTGGTCACTAGCTTGTTTGCCTCGACAATTTACTGCAGATAGAGGTGAATTGTTAAATACAAAAATTACTGGCCTTCGAAATATTCTTGGTGTTGATATTGAGTACATGGCTCCGTATCGCGCAGATTGGAAAGCGCTAGTTGAAAGCTTCTTTAATGTATATAATGTCGAAGCTATTTCTAGATTACCGGGAGAAGTTTCAATCGAAATGCGGCGTAGAGGGGATCCAGACCCTAGAACAAAGGCCGTATTAACACTTAAAGAATTTTCGCAGATCATGTATGATTTAGCAATTTGGCATAACAATTATCATTATATGGAGGGTTATTCTCTAGATGACGATATGATTGCTGATGGGGTGAAGCCAATCCCACGTGAGTTGTTGGAGTGGGGGATGAAACGGAAAGGGCATTGTTTCAGAAGTTTCGATGAAGAAACATTAAAAATTAATCTTTTACCAACTGAGACTGGAAGAATTACGAATTTGGGCATAAAATTTAAGGGACTACATTTTAGCTGCGAACAGGCTATACGTGAAGGGTGGTTTGTAGACGGTAATCCACGTATGGGGAAAAAGTTAAATATCGCATATGATCCCAGAGTTAGAGATAAAGTAGTTTTAAAAGGAGATAATGGAGACGGTTACCTTGAGCTCAGAATCATCAATTCGGATCCTAGTTCTCTTGATAGGTCATGGGATGAATACGAGCATATTCAAGAAGTTCTTGGACTTGAAAGAGAACAATATAGGCCAATTGAAGAGCAAGCGGAAGCTGAAAAGGATTACCGCAGAGATAATATTGTTGAAATGGCAAAAGCACTAAAAATAGAAAGTGGGCTAAGCAATGCTAAGCTGATTGACGGTATCGCTGAACGTACAGCTTTAGAAAAGGAAAAAATGCGTTTAACCGAAAATTTCCTATCGGACGATAACAGTGATTTGCAAGAAGCTCAAGGTATTTGCTCCGGAGAACAGTCAGAGGAATTTTCAAAAGCTCCGGAAATTCAAAACTTAGGAAATTCTAGGATTCAAGCTTTACTAGCTGCGCAGAACTAGTAAAATGACGAGGTGAATAGTATGGAAGTTATTGAAGAACGACTTTCATTTCTTAGAGGTGAAGATGTTGTGGCTTCTTATAGAAGAGCAGAGATTGCTAAATATCGTGACAACCCTTTAATCGAAGCCCTTCAACCAATACACGATGTTCCTGTAGTAATTAAGAAACTAACCAAGAAAGTTTCTTTCCATGAGCGGGATAGATCGAGGAACCCAACACTCAGGCTTCATTGTATTTACGATCTCCCGCGGTTCGTTCAACCCCTAGAAAACCATATACGAATAGAGCAGAGCTTGTCTATCTTGATACGTGATGGTTATGTTGACCGAAATCCTCTCACAGTGAATGGTGTTAGATTACGAAATGAGGCTGCTGATAATGTCGCCAAAGCGATGGCGGCATTTGAGCAATCAAAGAAAACGTCTCAAACCGTTTCATTTGATAATAAATCCTATAAGACTTCAGGAGGAGGGTTATCAATAATCGGGGTCTCTGGGATGGGGAAGACAACAGCGATAAATAACATCCTAATGACAATGTACCCTGCTCAGGTTATTCGACATAGTCAATATAAAGGACGAAATATCAACTCAACGCAGATTGTTTGGTTAAAACTGGAATGTCCGCCAAAAGGTTCGATTAAGGCACTATGCCTCAATTTCTTTCAAATTCTAAGAGATCTTGTAGGCGATAAACATTACGATATATTTATTATTAAGGGTACTGTCGAACAAATGATCCCTGTCATGGCTCAAATGTGTGCGACTTATATGATTGGTGTTTTAATCATTGATGAGATTCAACATCTTAGTGGAAATACGGATGTAGAAGAGCATATGCTTAATTTTTTTGTAACATTAAAAAATATGCTGGGTATTCCAGTTGTGCTAATTGGAACCAATAAAGCATGGGATATGTTATCAAAAGAGTTTCGACAGCTTCGTAGGGCTTGTGAGCATTTTGGAGTTGTATTTTGGGAGAGAATGGTATTTCGACCTTTTGATGCACCATCCGATTTAGCAGCCGGTATGGAGTGGAAAATTTTTTTGAATGCATTATGGAAGTATCAGTGGACCCATAACCCAATTGAATTAGATGATTTTTTAAATCATGCTATGTATGAATACTCCCAGGGAGTTACGGATATTGCTATTAAGCTATTTATGGTTGCTCAGTGGAGGGCTATCAATAATGGAACAGAGTATCTAACTCCTCAAATCATCCGAGATGTAATTGATAATGAATTGTGTGCTCTAAAGCCAGTGCTATTAGCGCTCAAACTCAATGATTATGCAAAGCTTGAGTCTTTAAAAGATATTTATATAAAGGATTTAAAGATTGATAAGTTTTTTGATAAGGCTTTATCAGAATTAGCTAAGAAACAGTTTACGACTTCAAATGCCGAATCTGATAGCAACTCGAAGGATAAAGTAGATATTGCATATGAAGCAACTAAATGGTTAATGGAAGCTCAGGTTCCTGTGAATCAGGCTGATTTGATTGTAAAATCATTAATTGAGGGGGACAAAAACATCCTTCTACCTGAATTAAAAAGCGCAGCATTTCAAGCTTATACGAAAATAAAATCGAAAGTAGAACGTAAGCAAAGATCAGGTGAAAATAGAAGAAATAAACCTGATGTACAAAAGGTACATGCTAAAATTAGTGAAAGTACTTTAAAAATCGGCAGCATATAAAGTACATAAGTCTACAGAGTGTATGAGAAAATATTACTTAAAAGGTGATTCCTGTGCTTCAGTGAACAGGAGTTGCCTTTTTTTGGAAGGCAATTAATACCTATACGAGAATTATAGTTGGAAGATCGGAGACTTCATGACGATAGATTAGGTTCAATCCGTATTATGTTGCATAATCTTGGAAATATTGATCATAATAAATAGAAACTTAATTGCTTTCACACTTCATAATACCGCCAACATTACCTAGATGAGGATATTCGAAATATTGTTTAAAGGCATTATAAAATGAGAGGGAGCATGTATTTTGACTTGATATATATGGGATTATTCGGCACTCGCTCTGGTTTGAATGCTGTATTTACAAGAAATTTTGGCTATATGCTTAATCGCGCAACAATGAGGCATCTTATAACTAATCGGGGTGTTAGAATGAAAATAGATTTTCATCTACCGATGTATGATGATGAAGATTTTAGAAGCATCTTATATAGGATTCACATGTTGAAAAACAGATCGTTTAGTATCGTGGTAACATATAATGAGTTGTTTGGGAAGAAACTTAAAAAAAGAAACTATAAATGTCCTTTTATGATAAGTACACTAATAAATGCATTGCCCAAAAATTCAATTACTGAGGATGAATTTCTTGAGCGTCATTCATATCTTCCAATATCGTTTACTTTTTTAAAAGAAACTAGAAAGGTCCAAGTAAAGGAACAAGTATGCAATACCGTATTGACTGGTTTTCATTCCAACAATCTTAGTTATTTTCTAACTGATACAATTCGTTATTGTCCAGTCTGTTGCAAACAGGATTATGAAACATTCGGAGAATGTTATATACATAGATTACACCAGTTCAAGCATTTAGATGTGTGTTATGATCATAAATGTAAATTAATTGATTCTTGCCAATCATGCGGAGAATCATTAGTATTTAATCATCAATCAATATATAAGCCGAATTGTAATAGGTGTGGACAGTCAATAAGTATAGATATTGCATCAATTGATTTCAGTTCTATAATTTTTAAATACTTAGAGAATATTCGATTTTTAATGAAAAACGGGTTTAATATAAACACTGAATCCTTAAAGAATCGGTATATTGCTTTTGCATTTGGTGCTGGTTTTATTGAAAGGGCAGGATATTTTAATAATAAAAAACTTTTTCAAGTAGTAGTTCAATACATGTCATCTCTCAAGGGTTTTACAGTAAGTTTAAAAGAGGATCATTTTTCAAAGCAATATTTACAATTAACTTTAATGGGCGATTTATATATTCATTCTGCATTAATGGACATTATAGGAGGCAGTGCAGAGGATTTGTTTGCATCTGAACATCCTTTGGTTGCAGAACCAATTCCGTTTGGCATCGGTCCGTGGAAATGTTTAAATGAATACTGTGGGAATTGGTCAATTACAAAATGTAAAAGAACGTATTCATATAATGATAAAAAATACCGCGGATGTTTTCAATGTCCAGATTGTAACTATATTTATTCAAAGCTCGAATTCTCAGAAAAGGTAAATGTGTTATCTACTGGCGCAAAGTGGAAACAATGCACACTCCAGGATTCTACTAAATCAATTAGTTTTTCTAAAGTTAGATATTACAGATACTCGCAAGCAATTAGTGGTGAAAAACAGATTAGAAAGAAAAAATACGATCTTGACTGGTTTAAAAGGTTGATTCAACATTACAACACTACTAAGAGTTACTATAAAACTTCAAAGTATATGGATGTTGCTTATACAACGGTAAAGAAGTATGTTTTGCTCTTCTTAAATAATAATAACAGTTATGATATATTTACTACCTTAAGAATTTGTACGGAATACGAGATTTCAAAAATAGAAAATACTAAAGAGGTAATTGTCAGCTGTCTAAATGAGAAGAATTATTCGCGCAGTGAATTATTAAATATTGTAGGTGAGAAAGCGTGGATGTCCCTTTTGGAAACAGACCCAAATTGGTGCGATGAACATCTTCCTGAAAGAAATTATTCGAAGGTTAATTGGTCAGAGCTTGATCTTAAATTTATTAATATATTAGTGCCAATAGTACAGAGTGTGTTGACTTCCCCACCAAGACAGAAGATTCGATTAGGAACCTTTGTCTCGAAGCTTAAAAAGAATGAAGAAATGATGATTCGTCAAAATGAAAATAACTTACCATTAACATATAAATTAATAAAAGATAATATTGAAACTAATGAACAGTTCCAACGCAGAAATTAGTAATAGTATAGAAATTCCGGAAAATCATTTTAGTAAACTTGGAAATGAGGAATTAAAAGGTTTTTTTGAAGGATTTTTAGTGCTTGTAGTATAATTTAATAATAAATGACCAAGACATTATACAATTGCGGGTCTTGGTCATTTTTACGTCTGGTATCTGATTTTAATTTACAAAAGTAATTATTACTAACGAACTTTATTTTCCAATTTTTCATCAATATCATTAGAATAAGTCCGTTAACTAACGAACTTAATTTATTTTTAGTTATTGTGAAAACTGCGAATTACTGGACTTTTCACTAACGAACTTTATTTCGCTGAATCAATCTTGACACAATTATTAGGACATGCTATAAGTTAATAAATTCTAAGCAGTGAGGTGCTCGTCATGATTAAAGTATCCAATGAACAAGCTTTTCAAGAACAAATCTCGCAGTCCACGTTGACCATTGCTGTATTCAAAGCAACTTGGTGCAAAGACTGCCACTATATCGAACCTTTCATGCCGGCAGTAGAACAAGCTTATGCTGGGCGTATCACGTTCATCGAGTTAGACCGCGACGAAGTGCCTGATCTATGTGAGCAGTTGAATATCCTTGGTATACCAAGTTTTATCGCTTTCCGTGGAGGCCAAGAGCTGGTTCGTTTCGTCAGTAAACTACGCAAAACACGCGAAGAAATTGAGGAATTCCTCAACCGCGCTATTGAAGTGTCCGATGCTTTAAAGTCGTAAGCACAAAAAATCTCTCTTTTGAGTAAATAGGGTCAAATTTGACCCCATTTTACCAAAGAGAGATTTTTTAATAAAATATATATCTAGATTCGATAGCCATACTCAGGGCTATAAGTGTTAGCATTCAGCGATTGGTTATTGCGAAATGTTTCATAGGCTTTATGATCACGGTTCGAGTCAGATTCGACGAGGATCAGGATTTTCCCATCTTTAACGTAATCGTCATAATCTTTGGCCTCTTTCTCGGGAATACCTAAGCCGATTAAGCCGCCGACAAGGCCGCCTGCACCCGTGCCAACAGCTGCGCCTGTCAAAGTCGCGACTATAGGGCCAGCTGCTATGATGGGGCCCTATACCTGGAATGGCAAGTGCACCAATACCTAGCAGTAATCCCGTAACGCCACCCAATACACCGCCAGCGGCAGCACCAGTAGCTAGTCCTTCTTCCGCTTTGGTTTCTGTTTCATCCTCGATTTGATTTAAATCCTCGTTATTCCTGCCGATAACTGAGATATCATCTGCTCTGTAGCCTTCTGCTTTGAGTTGGTTAATCACGCGAATGGCTTCTTCTTCAGAATTGAATACTCCAATAATGTGCTTACCCATAGATAAAACCTCCTGCAATCGATTTTGGTTGAACAGCAATAATTTGGTGCTCATCTTTTATTTACCCTCGTCCAAAAAGTTGAAACATTGAATGCCTTATGAACTTCAGGACAGCCTTCAGCGTGGTTTCAGAGCTTTGTAACAATTGCGAATGGATTTGCCTACTTATTAAAGCTATAATTGAAAGCGGAACAACATCATTCGACATGATTAACAGAAGTCACGACATAAAAGTAGGTGCAATCATGCAAAAATTGATTCAAAGATTAGCGAATCTTTCGGCCATTGGCATGTTTCTTATTCTTGCAATGGGTGCCTTAGTTACGAAGGCTGACGCAGGTAGAGGCTGCGGAGATGAGTGGCCCCTGTGTCATGGGACATTTGTCCCGGCACATACGATTTCATCGCTTATTGAGTACAGCCATCGATTGGTCGTTGGCATTGTGACGTTAATCCTGGTTGCTACATTCATCCTTGTATTTCGTTATGTGAAACGTAAAGATGCCAAATTTTTCATCTCTGCTACGGTATTGATGACGCTAATTCAGGCAGCAATGGGTGCTATGGCTGTTGTATGGCCGCAATCTTCACTCGTCTTGGCACTGCATTTCGGATTATCCTTATTGGCCTTTGCTTTTTCTTTGTTATTAGCCATTGTTTTTACGCCATGGGGGCAATTTCAGCGTGATACGGCCATTCGCAGCAGTTTTAAAGCCCTTGTATGGATGACGACGATTTATAGCTATGTCGTTGTTTATCTGGGTGCATTCGTTCGTCACACGGTTTCATCAGGTGGATGTTCGGGCTGGCCTTTATGCAATGGAGAAGTAGTTCCTGAACTAAGCGGGGCAACGGGTATTGTCTTTACCCACCGTGTAGCGGCATTACTGCTTTTTATATGTATTTTATTTCTTTATTTACAAGCCAAACGCTACTATCATGGCCCAGACAAGCTGAGATTTGGCAGCAAATGGGCGCTAATTTTAGTGTCTCTTCAAGTGTTTAGCGGTGCCGTTGTGACCTGGTCAATGGGGAATGAAGTCGCTTATTTATTTACCGGCATGATTCACGCAGTTATTGTTTCTTGCATGTTTGGATTCTTATGTTATCTATGCGTACTTACGCTATATGACCGCAAAGCTTAATACCTGACGGACGAGCTCCTTGGAAGCACGGCAGGGCTACCTTTGCGGTAGAGGAGGCCTTCTGATGTGGAAGGCTATTTCCTTTTTACTTACAATTATTCATCTACAATCTCACAGTCAAAGGTGGAACATACATGGTACCAACGAATTTACGAGCTTTTCTAGACATTTTGCGCCGTGAAAATCAACTGATTGAAATCTCCGCTCCAGTAGACCCGAATTTAGAACTCGCCGAGATTCATCGCAGAGTCATCGACGAGCAAGGCCCAGCCTTGCTGTTCACGAATGTCAAAGGAAGTTCATTCCCTGTTGTCTCGAATCTGTTTGGGACTACACGACGCGTTGATCTTGCCTTCGGTCCAAAACCGGAGCAATTCATGAAAGCGGTTATTAACGCTACAAGCACGTTAATGCCCCCAACGCCGCAAGCGCTCTGGGGCGAACGTGCCCTCATTATGGATCTGTTGAAGGTTGGAACGAAGAAAGTACAGCCGAACCAAGCGCCGATTCTCGGCGGCTTGAAGCAGGACAACCCACTCGCAGGACTGCCTGTCCTGACGAGCTGGCAAGAAGACGGCGGCCCGTTCGTCACGCTGCCGCTCGTCTACACCGAGCATCCGGACGGAGGTCATCATAACCTCGGCATGTATCGCATGCAGGTTTATGATGATTTCACCACCGGGATGCACTGGCAAATACATAAAGGCGGCGGCTTCCATTACCACGAAGCCGAGAAACGCAACAAGCCGCTGCCCGTCACCGTGTTCCTGGGCGGCCCGCCTGCGCTCATCGCCTCGGCGATTGCGCCAGTGCCCGAGCACCTGCCCGAGCTGATGCTCGCTTCGCTCATCCTCGGACAGAAACTCCCCATGGTGGAGAACCCCCATGGGGGGCACCGCCTCGTGGCCGAGGCGGAGTTCGCGATATGCGGCTCTGTTCCGCCGCATACGAGACGTGCCGAAGGGCCGTTCGGCGACCACTTCGGGTATTACTCACTCATCCATGATTTCCCGGTTTTCAACGTGAATCATGTATGGCACCGCAAAGACGCGATCTATCCGGCGACGATCGTCGGTAAACCGCGCCAAGAGGATTACTTCCTTGGCGAATTCCTGCAAAGACTGCTCGAACCCGCGTTTCCTATGGCGATGCCGGGGGTTAAAGACCTCTGGACGTATGCAGAGACCGGGTTCCACCCGCTCGCAGCTGCCGTCGTCCGTGAGAGCTATAGCCGTGAGGCGCTTGGCACGGCATTCCGCATTCTAGGTGAGGGTCAGCTGTCACTCACCAAGTTCTTGATCGTCACAGACAAGCCGACGGTCTTAGCCAACTTCACAGAGCTGCTTGAAACTGTGCTGGAGCGTTTTGATCCGGGACGTGACCTATTCATTTTCAACAAAACATCGCATGATACGCTTGATTATACAGGTGGCCAGCTTAATCATGGCAGCAAAGCAGTTCTTCTCGGCACAGGCGACCCTGTACGTGAGCTGCCAAGAGCCTACACCGCAGGAGAACTGCCAGAGATCCATGACATCGCCGTTTACTGTGGCGGATGTCTGCTCGTCTCAGGAGCGTCTTACGCGGCGGAGCCGGAGCTGCCACAGCGTCTGCTGGCGAATGCAGCCAGCCGCTTAACAGAGTGGCCGCTAGTCATCTTAGTGGATGACGCCAGCGGCATCGCGAACGACCAGACCAAGTTCTTATGGACTGTGTTCACTCGTTTCAATCCAGCAAGTGATATGTACGCGCAGTCCAGCGTAAATCGTCATCACATCGCTTACGAGGTTCCGATTGTGATTGATGCTCGTATGAAACCGGGATATCCCGATGAGCTGTTCCCTCGGGAAGATATCGTGGAACTCGTGGATCGCCGCTGGAAGGAATATTTCGCATGAATGCGGATCGGTTCCGTTCTTTTTATCCACATGCAGGGTTTGTTCTGGTGTATATCCTTTGGGGCATTAATTTAGCCTCTCTAAAAATTGGGGGAAGAGAATGGGATTCCCTCGTTTTTAACGGGTTACGCTTCGCGAGTATGATTCCGATGCTGTGGGTCTATACTTACTTTTATTATCGATCGCGTTCGCTGAAGATACAGATTGCCGGTAGAGATCTTCTCCTTATATGTGGATTAGGCATTCTCAATGCTATTGGGATGGAAGCCCTTCTGCAGTATGCCTTACAGTTTTCTAACTCCGCGAATGGCGCTGTATTAGGGCGCGGCTTCATGCCCGTCATAACGGTTCTTTTCGCTTTAATAGCCGGTCAAGTGAGGCTCACATGGCGCATCCTTATAGGAATTCCTTTAGCTTTATGCAGTGTAATCATCATTGTCTCAGGCGGGGTAGATGGATTCCATCTTGGAGGAGAAACGTTCAGAGGAGATATCCTATTACTGATGCGCAGTTTTATGGGAGCCATTTATCTCATCGGTATGAATCGACTTGTATTGCGTTATCCGCTGCCGCTGCTGATCTCGCTCGAAATGACTGCAGGGGCGCTTTCGTTATTGCCCTTCGTACTCTTGCGTGCTGACGCCGCCTATTATGCAGCCATCTCTTCGACAGGTTGGATCAGCTTAATTTATACCTCCTTGTTGGCTACTGCCTTAGGATTTTCTATTCACAACTGGAGCTTAGCTAAGCTAGGGCCGTTCAAATCCTCTGCTTATGGGTACTTACTTCCTGTAACAGCAGCTATTGCAGGCTACATTTTTTTACATGAGTCTATCTCCCTGTACCAATGTTTGGGTGGTGTTGGGGTTTTGGCAGCTATGTATTTAGTACAACGGGATCGTTCACAGAAGGTGAAACAGACCCTGCTAAGCGAACAAACAGCAAAGCTATAACCGAACAAATTTGCTAGGATGAAAAAGGGGTGTGCCCGTGCTGCGAGTATTGTTCAATGAACCGAAACGAATCGATAGCGGACTTCTTCTAGATGCTGGCAACGCGGTGAGAACATATATTGAGCTGTTGGAATCTAAGGAGCATAGCCGCCTAGCCTCAGAGTATCCCAAGTACCATAGACGGGCGATCTGGAGCAAGGGGTTTATCGATGCCTTGGATGAGCTGGAACAGAGTAAATATTGCTGTGAGCGTTACGCTGAGCATATCAGAAAGGCATTCTTGGAGGAAATGAATCCGCAAGAGATCGAAGAATATCATCGATTTGTTTATTTTTATAAAAATGCCTTCATTCGCTTGTTTTCGATTTTGGACAAATTGGGCACGTTTATGAATGATCTATTTGAGCTGAAAACAGAGACGCTTAAGTCTCGGTTCTCGTACTTTACCGTACTGCGCCGCATGCATGAAAAGCATATTCACGGCTCACTGGAGCTCCAGCTTTATAATCTCAAAATGGATTATAAATCGGCGCTAGATCGACTCCGCAATCAGCGCAATATGGAGATTCATTATATTAATGCTGAAATGCTGGATGATCTTATGCAAAAAGAGCCGATTCCAGGTGAACGTATTCATGTTGAAAATGTGAAATCAAATATCGCCGATCTGCAGCAGGGATTTGAAATGGTATGCCGAACCTTAACAATAGCTTTCTCTTATATTACGGCAAGTATTGCAAAGGGGTAAGAGGACCATGGAAATAAGAGGCCGAACGGTTCTTATTACAGGCAGCGCCAAAGGCTTGGGCAAAATGACCGCGATCACCCTAGCACAGCGGGGTTGCCATGTAGCTGTCAATTATGTAAATAGTGAAAAGGAAGCCGCTGAGCTCGTCCTTCGATTGGAAGATCTGGGTGTTCGCAGCGTGGCCGTCCAAGGCGATGTAGCTAAGCGCGAAGATATTATACGTATGGTGGAACAAACAACATCTACGCTCGGTCCTATTGATATTCTTGTGAATAATGCCGGACCTTTTTTCAGAGAACGGCGTTTTTTCGCTGATTATAATGTCGATGAGATTGAATATCTGATGCGCGGCAATTTGCTTGGCGTCATGGAGCTTGATCATCTGGTTCTGCCTATGATGAGGGAGAAACGCTGGGGACGAATTATCCACTTTGGATTCGGAAAGGCGGCTGAAGCTAGGGGTTGGACGCATCGCGCCGTATACGCGGCGGCTAAGGTGGGCTTAGTTTCATTCACGAAGACATTGGCCGAAGAAGAAGCGAGTCATGGCATCACTGTCAATATGATATGCCCTGGCGATATTCGAGGTAAGAACAAAGAACGTACGATGCAAGAAGCGCGTCTGGAGATTGATGGGGAAACACCAGTAGGAAGACCGGGGACGGGCGAAGATGTGGCTAGAGTCATTGATTTCCTTTGTTTACCTGCATCCGATTTCATAACTGGAAATATTATGGATATATCTGGGGGCCTCGATCCAATCCAACCATTGCCGGTGCTTAACCAGCGTAAAAACTAGTCCTTATCCTATATGCAAAAAGAGCTTACCATAGAGGTAAGCTCTTTCTTATGATATAGTCGTAATTAGAATACCTGTACGACTTCTGTTATGCCTTCAACCTCTTCAACCAATGCGCGTTCAATACCAGCTTTCAACGTGATTGTTGAGCTTGGGCAGCTGCCGCAGGCACCCATAAGTTTCAGCTTCACAATACCGTCTTCTACATCAACGAGATCTACGTCACCGCCATCGCGTTGTAGAAAAGGACGGAGTTTATCTAAAACCTCAAGGACTTCATCATAAATTACTTCTTTTGTTTTTTCAGTCATTTGATTCATCTCCTTTCTTCTATTATTATATTACAATAATGTTTAAATGAAAATGGTTTTCAACTTGAATATCAACATAAGGTGGAATTTATATAATGAGACCAATCATTGAGTTTTGTGCCAGTAATATGCACCATGGAACTGATAAAGTCATGAAAGCTTTGGAACAAAATCCGGACTTCGACGTCATGGAATACGGCTGTCTAGGCAATTGCGGGCAGTGCTATATGGAACCTTATGCGCTTGTGAATGGCGAAATCGTTGCTGCTGAAAGCGCAGATGCTCTCCACGAGCGCATTTTAGACCGTATAAAAGAAATAGAAGCAATGTACGAACTTCTTGGAGACTAATCTTACCCGAAGTGGCGTTTCGACTTCCAAAGTACACCGCTTTTGAGGACACGAGCGATTTTACCCGTCATTAACGTACGTTTACCCATGATGCCGAAGCCGGCCTTTTTACCAAGTGAACCCAGTGTACCTCTAAGTTTGATTTTACCAAGACGAGGTGTTTCACCTTTCCAAATCGACAGCATGGCTTCGGCAATCTGCTTGCCTTGGGCTTGCGCCGCTTGCGCACTTGGCGAGAACGGCAGGGCAGCGCAGTCCCCAACGACGAACACTTCTTGATACTCTGGGATCTGATGATACTCGTTAAGCAGGATACGGCCCTGGCGGTCTTTGGGCACATTCAATGCCTCAACGATTGGATTGGGCTGAATGCCTGCTGTCCAGATTGTAGCATCGGTTTTAATAATTTCATCCCCGTTGTATAAATCTCCACCATCTAGTCGAACTAACGATACTTGAGGACGGAGTTCAATATGATGCTCCGTCATCCATTCGCGGACGTACTGCTGCAAATTGCTCGGGAAAGCCGAAAGTAAGCTTGGACCACGATCAATTAATCGAATGTTCAAATCAGCCCGGCTTTCACGGAGCTCAGCTGCCATTTCAACACCGCTTAGACCTCCTCCAATAATGGAGACTTGTCCATATGGGGCAATGTCGTTGATGCGCTGGTAGGTAGCACGTGTTTGGCAAAGAGTCTGGATGCTGGAAGAGTACTCCTTAGCACCGACAATTCCGTGATAACTATCCACACAGCCCAGACCGATAACTAACCAGTCGTACGATAACGGTTCTTGGTCTTCAAAAAGAATTTGCTTGTTGTTCAAATCGACGCTTGAAACCTCACCGAATGTTAGAAGCAACCGTGGGTCATTCGGATAGGCAACACGAATATGTGTTTCAGCGATCGTACCTGAAGCCAGTGCGTAATATTCTGTTTTTAATCCTTGAAAAGGGCTTCGGTCAATAAGTACTAGCAGTGTATCTTCTGGTAAATCCTTCTCCAGCATGTTTAAGGCTATGGTCAAACCGCCATAACCTCCTCCAAGAATCACAAACTTTTTCATCCCATCCAATATCCCTTCTGAACAATATCTCTTCTCTAGTATGACTAATATACCCTGATTTCATTATAAAAGGTGTCACGTTCAACAGGAACGCGTCCTGCGCCTTTAATGAGATAAACAAGCTCATCACGTGTAAGACCTTCTGGTGACAATGCTCCAGCAGCATGGGAAATCTTCTCTTTCACGATCGTACCATGTGCGTCCGAAGCACCGAAAGCGAAGGATAGCTGAGTCAATTTCGTACCAATGTTGATGAAATAAGCCTTAATATGCGGGAAATTATCCAGCATCAAACGGCTAATGGCAATGGTTTTCAGTTCATCCCAAGCTGGTACCCGTTGTTTGAGGCCAGCATTTTTGCTTGCTGGTTGAATGGAATTAGGAATGAATACTAAGAAGCCGCCTGTTTCATCTTGAAGCTCACGCAGCAGCATCATATGACGAATGCGTTCCTCTTTCGTTTCAATTGAGCCGTACAGCATCGTTGCGTGAGTTTTCATTCCGAGCATATGAGCGTTACGATGTACGTCAATCCATTCCTCAGAGGACGCTTTTTCTACTTTCATTTTAGTCCGGTAACGCTCAGTCAGAATTTCGGCTCCTCCTCCTGGAAGAGTGGATAAACCTGCATCCATTAGCGTTTTCAGGACATCACGGAAACTGAGACCACTGATACGCGAGAAAAATTCAATTTCAGCCGCTGTATGAGCTTTAATCGTAACGTCAGGATAAGCTTGCTTCAGCTGACGGATACAATCCACGTAATATTCAAAAGGTAAATGCGGGTTATGCCCTTGGCTAATATGAAATTCTTTAATTTCTGGATTAAAATTTTCAGCTACATAATCTAACATTTGACTAGGTGTAAGGGTGTATGAGCCTTCTTCACCTTCGTCGCGGCGGAAATGACAAAAAGCACAATGCTCCTCGCACACATTCGTAAAGTACAAACTCATATTTTGGACAAAATAAACCTTGTTTCCGTTCATTCGCGTATTTACTTTGTTCGCTAATTGACCTATGGTTAGCAAATCGTCTGATTCATATAAAAATAGCCCATCTTCCATAGATAGACGTTGACTGTTCTCAACCTTTTCAGCAATTTCAGCCATCCGTTTGACCGGGTCTGTAGTCACAACACTCATCATTATTCCTCCTCTGAATAGTAGATAAAGCCCATACTGAATCAACGCATTCAGCAAGATAAAGACCAAATGCGTTAGGCGGTGTGAGACGCTCGCGTACCTGTTCATCCAGTTCGGTTCAGGAATTCACACTCACCGCTTTGTTTCTTCTATATACGTGCAATCCATCCATCCCATTATAAACCTACGTGTTGGGAGGGGCAATATCATTTAGATGGAGATAAATTGACAATATGCGAATATAATTTGGTTTTTCCTACAATATTAGGAAATGTTATTCCCAATATTAACAAATTCCTGTATACTATTACAATGTGATTACGTAGGGCTAAAGGTGATTATATCGTGATACCAATATTCGTGACCGAACCACAGGAACGATTAAATATAGAAATAGAACAGCTTCGAGGCCAAATGGTTTCCTTAGGTACCGCGTACGGCTTCCTTCATCCAGAAGTGCAGCAATGCAGTCGAGAGCTTGATCAATTGCTGTTGCAATATTATGCGATACGACATAACCGTAAAGTTTATGGCTGAAATGTCTAAGAATGACTGCGCGGCTGCCCTTGAGCAATGTGCCAGATAGGAGTATACTTGATAGTAAGCATTACGAAAACTTAGTATAATGCCAGTTTTCCATAAGGAGAACTTTAGGGAGGGATTTCCGTTATGATTAACATTAGTGAATCAGCGTCAGATAAGATTAAAGAGCTTCTATCTTCTGAAGAATCACCGAATTTGTTTTTGCGTCTAGGTGTCAAAGCCGGAGGCTGCAGCGGTTTCTCTTACGGCATGGGCTTCGATGATGAGCAGAAGGATGACGATAAAGTATTCACCATTCATGGCCTCAAGGTCGTTGTGGACGAAGATAGCTCCAAATATTTATACGGTGTTGAAATTGACTACACAGACGCAGGCATGGGCGGCGGGTTCTCCATTAACAACCCGAATGCTGTAGCATCATGTGGTTGCGGTTCTTCATTTAAAGTAAAAGATGAAGAGGGCTTAGTTGAGAAGTGCGACGATAAAGTCGAGGCTTAATGAACATTGAGAACCAATCCTTCCAAGGTGTGTATTTTTAAATACACTGTCTTGGGAGGTTTTTTTTTCATCTTAGTAAGGACAAACCATCAAGTGATACAATATACATAATAAGGAATTCCTGCAGTTGGTGTGGTTGAGAGGAGTTGAATCCTATAAGTGAATTGGAATTTTAATGTTTCAATTATCTCTACAATTGTTGTCATTTTCGTATTAATGCTGTTTTACAGAAATAGGGAAGAGGACGAAGGTTATTTGGGATTGAAATTAGTTGGATACTACATTTTAGGTACATTCAATTTAAAAGTTGGTGTTTTAATTCCTATTGGATTTATTATTTGGCTGCTGCTGTTTTACCCGAAGACGAACCGAACGATAAAGAGATATTCGGCTATATTTGGATTACTTATGATGTTGATTGGTCATTGGATTCATTAGCTTCCCGAGTGCAGGATAGTTGCACTTGTGGGAGCCTTTTTTATATTATTTTCAAAAAACAAAATACTAGCGGAACCCTTTTAAGCATTGAAAGAATAGAATAGATTGAAAGGTTTAGTTTACTAGTGATAAAAGAAGGAGGTGTGTTCATGGCAACTAGACAGGAATTTATTGAGATGATTGCAACTATTGCAGTGAAGCTTCGCCTAGAGAACTCACCGATCTATCCTTCAGTGAGAATCGCGCAAGCCATTCAGGAGACAGGAGGCATTTTGAATGCGTGGAACAATCTAGTCGGATATAAGGTTGGTAATGGGGTATTGACGCCCTATTGGCAGGGTGATCGCGTTTCAACAACGACATGGGAAGTCATTGGAGGTATACGTTATGATAACGTACCAGGAGATTTTCGCGCATATCCTACGCTTGAGGCAGGGTTTCGTGATCAGGATTTACTTTTTGGATCCCCTCGTTATGCTAGTGTTAGGATAGCGAGAAGTCCTGGTGAACAAGTGAAAGCATTGCAAAGTAGTGGATATGCAACGGATCCCTCTTATGCTAGTAAACTGAATACGATTATTCAAACCTATGGTTTAACTCACTTTGATGAGGAGGTCGTTCGTATGTTAGAGAAACTGCAGGAACAAATCGTAATCTTACAAAATAGAGTTAGTTCCTTAGAGGAGCAAGCAGCTATGGAGGTAGTACCGCAATGGGCGAAAGCTGCTGTGGACGCTGCGGTCAAGGCCGCATTAATCGATACTCCAGAGAAAGGGAGCTATGATTTCTATCGATTATTAACGGTTCTTCATCGCAAAGGGATCATCTAATGGCATGGAAGAAAAAAAGGCCGCGAGTGTATAACGGGTTGTTTATCCCTAATACACCATGCGGCCTTTAATTTTAACATTATCACCATACTTAGCTTTCATGAGCTTACTTTGCTCTAGCATAAATGCGTAAATTTCTTTCAACCGGTTCTTGCGGGGTTTAATCGTTTCTTTTATTTCACCATTTAGTACAATGTCGTAGACGATCATATCTTTCACTCCTTTGTTTTTGTCTTTCTACTATCATTGTAGGCTACGAATATTAAATGACGATTAAAATTTCTTTTCAATTGTGTGAACAATCTTAAGGATTTGTTAAGTGAACGTAAAATATTTCCGGTATTTCGATCAATTTTTTTTATCGGCAGACTGACAGTTTAGCGTGTGCATAACTTTATACACAGTATCCCCCATAAATACAGTGCGTTTATGGGACATATTAACAATCTACCCACAGGATATGCACAGGTATCTGTGGATAACGGAACGCTTGTTCTAATTTTCCCGCCATGATAATATAATTACAAATTATAGAATAAAGGTGATTTCAGTGAGACAAATTAGTGACGAAACATTGATCGACTCTTATTACAAAGCATTGGATTTGAGATTGGAATCAGATTTTGTTGACCTGTTGCTCGCAGAAATACAGAGACGTAATTTAAAACTGCACGTCTACATCAAGGATGAAACCCCGCTAAACTAGAGAGTTTCATCATGAAATTATTTGGATGGTAAAATTCTGGTGGCAGTCGGCGCAGTTTACCAGATGAAGGCATTGATTATTCTGTGAGCCTAGTGTCCCATCTGACATGGAGATATCATCAATCTCTCGATAAGGAGAGTAGGGGCCTAGATAGTCACTCCATTTCCCGCAATCATTCATCTGTTGTGAACAAACAGGACACTCGATATTCAGCTCCTGAAGGCCGTTGCAAACCGGACATATATATGACAAAGGGGTATTCCTCCTAATCCGTAGATTAGGTTTAGAATACCCCATTTTATTTAAGAAGATTAAAATTTTAAGTTACTGCTGTGTCCTGGTGAAAGCTTTGCACTAGGGTCAATATAGACTTTAGCGTTATTAATCGCAGTAGGTGCTTCACCAAAGCCAACAGCAATCAGTTTCAATTTCCCAGGATAAGTTGTGATATCCCCGGCAGCGAAAATGCCTGGAATGTTTGTTTCCATTCTGGAGTCAACAACGATTGAGCCGTTTTCAATCTCAAGGCCCCATTCGGAGATCGGTCCAAGGGAAGAAACGAAGCCGAAGTTAATGATAACAGCATCGACATCATGTATAGTTTCTTCGCCTGATTTGATATCTTTAAGCGTTACTTGCTCAATACGGTCACTGCCGTGAAGTTTGGTGATTTCCGTAGGAGTTACAACGTTTACTTTGGAGTTCATCAGATTTTCTACACTGTGCTCATGTGCACGGAATTTATCTCTACGGTGGATAAGCGTGACTTTCTCCGCAATAGGTTCAAGCATTAAGGCCCAATCAACTGCTGAATCACCGCCACCGCTGATTAATACTTTTTGGCCAGCGAAAGCATTCAAATCGCTAACGAAATAATGCAAGTTTTTCTTCTCGAATTGCGCGGCTTCCGGTAACTCAAGACGACGCGGCTCGAATGCGCCAACTCCACCTGAAATAATAACGGCGCGGCTGTAGTGTGTGCCTTTGTCTGTTGTTATTTCGAAGAGACGCTCTTCTTTTTTGATCACTTGGTGTACTTTCTCTTCCAAGCAAGTGTTGATCTGAAAGTGTTTCATTTGAGCTAGCAAGTTGTCGACTAATTCTTGTGCGGTTACTTTTGGAAAACCAGCTACATCATAAATGTATTTCTCCGGATATAAAGCTGCAAGCTGACCACCAAGCTGCGGCATACTTTCGATAATTTTAACTGATGCTTGGCGCATACCCGCATAGAAAGATGCGAACATTCCAGCAGGGCCTCCACCAATTACTATGATATCTACGATATCTTGATTTGTTTCTCTCTCGTTCATTGTTTAAACTCCTCCGATTCATTTCCTTTGATGTGTGTGATTCTCCTGAGTGCAGTAACAATCATTATTCCATTATAAACGTCTCTTCTATTGAAGGAAACAGAAAAGTGAGATTTCTTTATATAAATCGCTTATATATATGATAAATAATGCTTACAGTGGTTGGTCAGGCTAGAAGGGCCTGTACGCCTTATTTTAGAGCAAAATAGCACTTGATATTTACTTATGAAAATTATATTATATCATGAGAATCGGTTTACGCATGTTGTGACTAATTTCATCCTGTTTCATCATAATTCGCTGCAGCTGTGTGCAAACTAGAGGCAGAATACTACTTTTGAAGCTGTTTGTGTAATTTTTCACAAGATAGAGAAACCATAGGACTATAAATACGGATATGGAAGTGAGAGAGATATGAGTAGAATACCAAGAATCGTAATTTTAGGAGCAGGCTATGGCGGGATTCTTTCCGCAATTCGTTTGCAAAAAGAATTAAATTACAATGAAGCCGATGTAACACTTGTAAACAAGCATGATTATCATTACATTACTACCCATCTTCACATGCCTGCTGCAGGGACGGATAACCCTGAAAATGCACGCGTGAACATTTTGAAATTGATTGATGAATTTAAAGTTGATTTCGTGAAATCGACAGTTACACAAATCCGTCCTCATGAGAAAAAGGTTATTCTCGAAGATGGTACGCTTTCCTATGACTACCTGGTTATTGGTCTTGGTGGCGAAGCTGAAACTTTCGGTATTCCAGGGCTTAAAGAAAACGCATTGAACATTCGCAGTATCAACAGCGTTCGTTTCATTCGTGAACATATTGAGTATCAATTTGCGAAGTACAAGCGTGAACCGGATCGCAAAGATTACCTGACATTCGTTATCGGTGGAGCAGGATTTACTGGAATCGAGTTCATTGGTGAGCTTGCTGACCGTATTCCACAGCTTTGCAAAGAATTCGACGTAGATCCTTCCCTTGTGAAGATTTATAATATTGAAGCAGCTCCAACGGCACTTCCAGGATTCGATCCTGAGCTTGTTGAGTATGCGATGAAAGTTTTGACAGACAAAGGTATTACTTTCAAAATCGGTACAGCGATTAAAGAATGTACACCTGAAGGTGTTCTGATCGCTGGCGATGAGTTCATCAAAGCAGCTACAGTCGTTTGGACAGGCGGTATCCGCGGTAACCATATGCTTGATGAAGCTGGCTTCGAAACGATGCGCGGCAGAATTAAAGTGGATGAACACCTGCATGCGCCTGGTTTCGATAACATCTATGTTGTTGGTGACTGTTCCATCGTGATGAACGATGAAGGCAGACCATACCCTCCAACAGCTCAAATCGCTATGCAGCAAGGTGAAGCTGTTGCACATAACCTGATTGCTTCCATTCGCGGTTCGCAAATGAAAACTTTCAAATACTCCAACAAAGGTACAGTTGCTTCCTTAGGTAAAGGTCAAGCCATTGGTATCGTTGGTTCCCGTAAGCTGAAAGGTAACGTTGCAGCCATGATGAAAAAAGTGGTTGATATGAGGTACCTCTACATTATCGGCGGTATTCCACTTGTTATACGTAAAGGACGTTTCTAGTCATCATTAGTAAACGGGGGGATCGCCATGCGGCACTGCAGTGTCCAAGTAAGAGGACTTCTTACCCGGGATGAACTGGATCGTTACAATGCCTTGATCGAGGTCGGTCACTTTCTAGAGACTGAGAAACGATATGATCATGTAGCCGTTGTACAAAAGGAAATCGATATCCTCATTCTTCCTGCGATTGAACGCTTGAAGGAAAAAGGTCGTCAGCGTGACCGTGATACAGAAGTGTATCTGGCTCGTAAAGCGCAAATGGAAGCTGAATTAGAGGCTGCCCTGCGGGACGACGAGGATGAGGAATAATTCATTTAAGAAAGCTTCGCTCTTCATTGAGCAAGCTTTCTTTTTTTGCTTATTTCATCTTCAGGGGCTGTTTACCCTCTTCCAAAAATGTGCACAATGTTGATTGTGCAGTGATGCAAAAAAGAGTGAAGGACATGGAGTCCTTCACTCTTGAGTTATATCTTAAATTTGAATTAATTTAGCAAATTTATCAGGTGTCAGCAGGTTGCCGACGTAGAAGTCGCCGAACTCACCGAAACGTGCGCTCACTTCGTCGAAACGCATTTCATAAACGAGCTTTTTGAAATGAAGAGGATCATCGGAGAACAGGGTTACGCCCCACTCCCAATCATCCAGTCCAACGGAACCAGTAATGATTTGTTTCACTTTACCTGCGTATGTGCGTCCAATCATGCCATGGCTGCGCATCATCGTTTTACGATCTTCGGCAGGGAGCATGTACCAGTTGTCATTGCCATCGCGACGCTTATTCATCGGATAGAAGCAGATGTGCTTCGATTTAGGCAGGATAGGCTTCAAGCGGGCTTGAATTTCCGGATCTTCCGAAGGATCCACGCCTGGCTTAGCTAGATAACTGCTTAATTCTACAATGGATACGTAGGAATAGACCGGGATTGTAAAAGCGGCGAAGCTTGATTTATTAAACGTATTTTCCAATTCATTCAGTTCTTCAAGCGTTTCGCGCATTTGCATGAATACAAAGTCGGCTTTCTGACCAACGATGCTATAAACGGCAGTACTGCCTAGTTTATCGTTCTCGAATTGCTGCCACTGGGACAGAAATGTATTCAGCTCGTCCGTTGCGTGCTTACGCTCCTGCGGGGTTGCGGCATGCCATGCGTTCCAGTCGATTAGACGGAAATCATGGAGCGCATACCAGCCTTCCAGCGTTTGTACGGCTTCACTCATTGGTTTTCCTCCATTCAAGGGCTAATATCCCCTACATTGTATCCAATTCATGGGGAAAGGGCAAATGAACAAAGGGTGAAGAGGGAAATGTTCAATTTGTGTACACTTTACCTGTGACATTTCGTGGATTACAATTATAAGGAAGTCAGATAGATGAACGGGCTTCTTACATTGTTAAGGGGGAACATACATTGTTACAAATGGTCATTGCCACTGTCTTAATGATAGTGTTATTTTTTGGGATCGGGTTTATTTTGAATATGCTAATGAAAACAACATGGTTTCCACTTTATGCTTTTATTGCTTTGGTTATCGGCGTTGTTATTTATGGTTCAATAGGAGAGGCGTCTTTTCTTTCCAGCGGTGAGAGCTTCACAATTGTTGATATTGTTCCGGCTATCGGTGGTTTGGTTGGCGCTATTTTAAGTGGATCGGCCATTAAAGCGCTGCGGATCAGAGGCTTCAAAATGTTTTAAGGTTCTCATAGAAATAGGCAGAACTGGTCACTCTAAGGTTGAGTTGCCTAAATTGACCTTTCGGAGGAGACCATCTTGCCTTTAGCCCATGTGAACGGAACCAAATTGAATGTTGAGATTACGGGGACTGGCACCCCAATCGTCTTTATTCATCCACCTTTATTAACCTTAAAGACCTTTGCTTATCAAAAAGAGCAGCTTTCAGACCATTTCCAAGTCATTACTTTTGATATCAGGGGACACGGCGCGAGCAAGTCGTCAGATCGTGCATTTAGCTATGCGCTGATCGTTGAAGATATAAGGCAGCTGCTGGACTACCTGGGCATCGAAAAAGTATTCCTGTGCGGTTATTCAACAGGTGGCGCGTTAGTGCTGGAAGCGCTGCTTACGTACCCTAAACGTTTCCTTGGGGGAATCGTGGTTAGCGGGATGTCTGAATTAACGGATTCTTATAACAAAAGCAGGCTGTGGCTCGCTTCGTGGATGGCGGGTTCAGGTCTGCTCATGAAGTTACTGAAAAAAGCAATTACTTTTGGAAATGCAGATAATGAAAATACCTATCATAGTCTGTATGAAAGCTCATTAAGCGATGCTGCTAATAATGTGAAGTCCTATTACGAACAGTCCCTTACCTACACCTGTACGCGCCGCCTTAGGGGCCTCCAGCATCCGATCCTATTGATTTATGGTCAAAAGGACCGCACATTTCATCGGTATGCGAACATACTCCATAATGAGCTGCCGCATAGCTCCCTTTATTTCATAAAAGATGCTAAGCATCAAATTCCGATTAAAAACCCTTCAAAGATGAATGACTTGATCCGCCTCTGGGTGGACAGCCTGGAAGATACTCAGACACAGCGTATATTGCTGGACTTGGCGATTGCAAAGAAACTGAATCCGGACATGTATGGCGAGGATGTCCAGGAAAGTCATCTGCCACTTCATTAAATTAGCTGATAGATTGAAGAGCCTGTTGAGAGAACTCAACAGGCTCTATTTTAATATCAAAAAAATAAATGTCCGAAATTAAAAATGTTCCAAAATAACCTTTCCAACTGTGTTGCCTGCTTCAATCATGGTTAACGGCAGCGCTGCCGATTGAGCGAAATCCAGTGTTGACGGTTTCCTGCCGACGATGCGTTCATCGACGAGATGAAACTCGCTATCATCAATCAAACTTTCCGAATGCTCAACATTTAATTCCATCACCTCATTTACAGTAATTTTTTCTAAGTTGTTAGTTTATTCGATCCGTTTTAAAATAGTAAGTACGCACAATAGTTTTATGTAGTATCAATTTGTATACTGTTAAGGAGCTGAATCGTAATGCGTGATCGTAAAAGCGGGTACGGCAACCCTCCGAATGATGAGGGCTGTCCTGTTGAATATACATTGGATGTTATCGGGGGCAAATGGAAAGGCATTCTTTTATATCACCTGATTGGAGGGACCAAAAGATTTAATGAATTCAAAAGAATCTGTCCGTCCATTACTCAAAGAATGCTGACACTACAACTAAGGGAACTGGAAGAGGACGGCATTGTCCACCGCGAGGTGTATCATCAAGTTCCTCCAAAGGTCGAATATTCGTTGACTGACTTCGGACAAACATTGGTCCCGATTATTTTACTTATGAAAGATTGGGGCAATGCTTACAAAAACAAGTCGGAGTGTCGCGTCTAACGTCTGAGTTGTCGGAATCTTGCCATCCGAAAGGTTGGTTTTTTCATATTAGGTAATATTATCTTTCTCTCGTAGATACCAAGCGTGTCGATTTTTGTGGTAGACTAATAGAGAGAAACCGAGAAGCTTACATAGCTGCAATCGGTTGAGGCAGGATGGTGCTGTAACGGAATGAGAATGACGAATATGCTGCATTTCACCGAGAACCACAGGTTTTGTGTGAACCGTGAGTTTTCTTTGAGCAGTCTGGATTATAAAATGTTAGCTATTATGTATCAGCCTATGATCGGCGGATTGGCTATTAGCCTCTATCAAGCACTCTATCTGCAGATGAGTGCAGAAAAAGTCGGATATTCGCCTCTGGAACAACAGCGAAAGCTGTTTCTGCTGCTCGAGCTTGAGCAGGGGGAGCGAGGACGCAAATATTTAATTGAGCAATCTTCGAAGCTTGAAGCCATAGGACTCCTGCAGACAACTCGCAAGTTTCTGCCGGGTGAAGAAGACTATGTCTTCGTGTACACATTGTTCCCTCCGCTTGGGCCCAATGAGTTTTTCCGCAATCAGCATTTGACACTGCTGCTCCGCGATAAGGTCGGTAAGTTCATGCTCTTATCCCTTCGGGAAGAGCTGCTCTCGCCGGAGCCGGAAGAGTGCTGTGACGCGAGTGAAGAGAACCTGTCTGTTCCGTTCTATGATCTATTCCGCCTCAATACTCAGGTGGTTGATTACGAACTGGAGCAAGCCCTGTATGAGGCCTCAGCCAGTAAACAGGGAGACGCTCGCATGGACGTGACAACCAAGGGCTTCCAGTATGCGGATATTATTATGAGGTTCCCGCGAGGAGCGAGTAATCGCGTTTTCGTTGAAGCTCTCAAGCATAAAACGGATCAGATGGCTGCGATTAATATTGTGGCGAAAAAGTACAACCTGTCACTTCAGGAAACATGCCGTTTGCTGGATGAGGATGGCGCATTCACCGAAGAGGGCGAGCTGCAGATGGATCTTATGCAGTATAATGCGAATCTGTTCTACAGACAGAGCAAGAAGCGGGATGAGGAACGAGAGCGCACGTTATCCAGGTCGGAAGAGAAGTCGCAAGGCGATGCGAATGAGGATATGTTAGACACGTCTGGAGACAAGTCAGTTGAGATGGCTTATTACCTAGAAGTGCCGCAGCAGCTGCGCGGCGAATGTACAGATCATCAATACAACTACATTATGAGAAATGAGCCGTACACGGCAGTTCTGAAAATGTTCTTTACTCAGGGCTCCATTCCGGACGGTGTACTTAATATATTTGAGAAGATTGACTTGAATTATAAATTGAATGAGGAAGTCATTAACGTCTTGATCCACTTCCTACATATTGACCGCCGTTCGTGGGCTAAGTCTTCGATTGAAGCGGTCGCATCGGATATGCTGGGCAAGCAAATTGTCACATACGAACAAGCAGTGGAATATGTGCGTGAGAAAATCAGCTACAAACAGAAGGCCGCTTCCAAGGTGGAGGCCGCAAAAGCTGGCGGTGGCTCTGTAACTAGAGGTCGTCAAGGCAAGACGCAGAAGCCTCACATTCCGATCGTTGTGCCGGATGCCGGCACGTCGGCGGCTTCGAGGCTGACGGATGAAGAGCTGGAAGCCGCGAGAAGGATGGCGCAGAAGCTGGACGAGCGCTTTAATCGGAAGAGCTGACGGTTAGATCCGATGGAACAACGTACAAGAGAATTATAAGGAGGTGCAGGAAGCATGGATTCCCTTTCTCACTTACTCAAATCAATGCCGCAATCCGAATGGAGACGGAAGGCAGAAGCGAAAATTAAAGTTGTTATGGATGACGCCTTAGTTCACAAATTTCGCCAAAAGTATCCATTCGTCGATGACTATACCATTAAGATTAATATGAACAAGCTTTATCAATATGTGACAGAGTTCAAGAACTGTTCGAATTGTCCAGGGTTAGAAAACTGTCCGAATGATATGACAGGGCATTATACGATGTTGACAGCCGACTCCGTCAATGAAAAGCCGTTTGTTCATGAGGAAAAGGTAGCTTGCAAGAAGTTCAATGCGAAGCAGCTGCAGGATGCCATAAGCAGCCGAATCCGCACCTTTCATGTGGATCCGCGGATGATTTCGCGCAGCTATTCTTTTGGAGATATCCTTGAAACGGATCTGGACCGGGCGAAAGCCGTTATGCAAATTAACGACTATGTCAGTCTGACGATGGAAGAGGGGCTTCAGACTAGAGGACTCTACTTATCCGGATCATTTGGGACGGGGAAGACGTTCCTGATGGGCTATATGCTGCACCAGCTGGCCAAAGTCGGTATGACAGGTGCAATCGTCTATATGCCGGATTTTGCCGAGGACTTGAAGGGAATGTTCCAGGAGCCTTATAAGCTGAAGGAAACAATTGATCTTCTAAAGGAAACGGATTTATTAGTTTTCGATGATATTGGCGCGGAGAATTTGAATCCGTGGTTGCGAGACCATGTTATTGGAGCTATCGTGAATCATCGCATGAATCGTAAGCCGACCTTTTTCACATCCAATTACGCACTCTCTGATTTGGAGAAGCATTTCAGCTTTACGAATAAAGATGGTGACGAGGAGTACAAGGGACAGCGGATTATGGACCGTATTCGTCCTTTTGTCGATGTGGTTGTGGTAACAGGTACGAACAAGCGCGGGAAATAATAAAAAGCTGTGCAGATGGGTTCATCTGTACAGCTTTTTTGGCCATATAAGAAAGTATAAGTTTTTCCTAACGAAAAAATGCATGAAAAAACCGCCTACACACTGAGTGTAAAGCGGTACTCTTCCAGGCTTGGTTATTCCTATTTCATAACTTGAATCACGGTTGCAATGGCTGCAATTAGAAACAAAAAGCCAAAGAAAGCGCCAAAGCCAATGCCTACATCCATGAAATCATTACGCGGTTCTTCGTACACGTGAAGCTCAGGGTGTTTAGGATCGCTCATGTGGTTACCCCCCAACGTCCGACATTCGTATGTTTAAGTTTAGTATACCCAAATTCGTCGAAAGTTGTAAAGCTAATCAAAGTGACAATTGTGCAAACAATAACGGATAGCAGCGGAAAGTATAAAATAAGACTTGACTCTAACATTAGTGTCATGGTTTACAATGAAATCATCCTTACTTGATCAAGGAAAAGGAAAAAGGTGAAGGCCATGCGGATTAGTGAGTTATCCAAGCTTACCGGAGCCAGTATTCGTTCTTTGCGGTATTATGAGGCGAAAGGGCTAATCGCGACACAGCGTGAAGAAAACGGATATCGGGTGTTCAACCAGATGGCTGTTGAGCGCGTGAAGACCATTCAGTTTTATTTGAGCTTAGGCTTTACGACCGAACAAATTGAAAGCTTTCTGAACTGCGTCATGAAAAATCAAGAGTCTATGTGCGATGATTTGCTGCCACTCTACACAGAGAAGCTCGAAGAAATCGAACAACAGATGAAAATGCTGCAGCTGCTGCAAGCTAATTTGAAGGATCGTATTGCTTATATCGAGCAGCAAAGACTTCAGGGCCTGCCTGTAGGTTTACCTGCTAAGTAGATTCAACTTCGACCTTTTTGCTAACTTATGGCTTGGTTGAAATGACCTACTGGTGTGGTATACTTTACATGTTGACGTTCATCGGTAGCTAGGTACTACTTGATGTTATAAATCAAATCCATTCTTAGAAGGAGGAACTATCATGTCAATCGTGAATGTTTCTGATAACAGCTTTAAAGCCGAAGTTGAAGGAGAAGGTACAGTACTTGTAGACTTCTGGGCACCTTGGTGCGGACCTTGTAAAATGATCGCTCCCGTTTTGGAAGAGCTTGATAAAGAAATTGAGTCCTTGAAAATCGCAAAAGTAAACGTGGATGACAACCCAGAGTCTGCTGCTCGCTTTGGCGTTATGAGTATCCCAACATTGATCGTTTTCAAAGACGGACAGCCTGTTGATAAAGTAGTTGGCTTCCAATCCAAAGAAGCGCTGAAAAATGTTGTTTCTCGTCATCAATAATTTGTTACAAACTAGAAACAATTGTTCGTGAGAAAAAGCTCTTTTTCTGCTATGCTGAAAAAGAGCTTTTTTTGTTTTCCGATAATGGGGAGCGTTTATACTTTGTAGCTACTGAGACGATTTTGTTGTACGTAATGCAACAATTATTCGAATAGATGGGCATTTATGTACGAATGTTGTATTTTCTACAACAAATATAGCCGCTAATCCTCTTTTATGCCTATATTGAGGTTAAATTGTTGTATGAAATACAAGATTTACAGCGGTATGGCCTGCCCAGAGGTGTAAATGTTGTACGCAGTGCAACATGCAGCTTCGGAACTTAGGGGCTTAGGAACTTAGGAACTTAGGGGCTTTGGAACTTTGGAGCTTCTGGGCTTAGGAATTTAGGAGCTTAGGAGCTTGGAAACTTAGGAACTTAAGAGCTTTGGAACTCCGAAGTTTAGGATCTTAGAGGGGAATTATGGTGTAAGTTTTTGCGCGAGAGGAGATTGGATGCATGACCGAGCATGAGCATGAGGACGCTGGAGTCCGCGAACAGAGTCTGGAAGTAATTAAACACAAGCTGAGCTTATTACCGGATAAGCCAGGTTGTTATATCATGAAAAACCGCGAAGGTACCATTATTTATGTGGGAAAAGCGAAAGTACTAAAGAATCGTGTGCGCTCCTATTTCACGGGGAGCCACAGTGCAAAGACGCAAAAACTAGTCAGCGAAATCCGCGACTTTGAATATATAATTACCTCCTCGAACATGGAGGCTTTGATTCTTGAGTGTAATCTGATTAAGCAGCATCATCCGCGGTACAATGTACTCTTGAAGGATGATAAGACGTTCCCGTACATCAAGATTACACATGAAGAGCAGCCGCGCCTGGAAGTCACGCGGCGGGTGTTTAAGGATAAGGGCAAGTACTTCGGCCCTTATCCGAATGCCTTTGCGGCCCAGCAAACGAAAAAGCTGCTGGACCGGCTTTATCCGCTGCGCAAGTGCAAGACGATGCCCGAGAAAGTATGCCTATACTATCATATCGGGCAGTGTCTTGCGCCTTGCGAATTCGACGTATCCGCCGAGACGAACGAGCGGATGGTGCAAGAGATCAGCCGTTTCCTGAATGGGGGACATGACGTCATTAAGGAAGAGCTGACGGCCAAAATGCTGGCCGCAGCGGAGGAATTGAACTTCGAGCGCGCCAAGGAGCTGCGCGATCATATCATGAACATCGACGCCGTGATGGAGAAGCAGAAGATCACGACGGCAGATGCGCTAGACCGAGATGTCTTCGGTTACGCAGTCGACAAGGGCTGGATGGCTGTACACATCCAGTATATGCGGCAGGGCAAGCTCATCGAGCGGCACGTCTCGCTGTTTCCGTATTACGGTGATGAGTACAATGACTTCATCACCTACGTTACTCAGGTCTACAGTGACAATCCGGCGCTGCCGAAGGAGATCTTCCTGCCGACGATACCGATACAGGGGGCAGTTGCTCCCATGACGGGGGCCGAAGGAGCAGCCGATACTCCTACAGATGTCATTACTGAAGCTCCTATTGAAGCTCCCGCTGAAGCCTCAATTGAAACCTCTATCGATGTTCCTGCGGAAGTTGTGGCTCAAGTAGAGGCTGAAGAGAAGGATGTCCGCGAAGCACTGGAATCCTGGCTCAAGGTCAAAGTGCATATCCCGCAGCGAGGGCTGAAGAAGCAAATGGTCGATATGGCCAAAGATAACGCCCGCAACGCGCTCGACGAGAAGTTCCGCTTGGTAGAACGCGATGAGCGCCGCACGACCAAAGCGGTTGAGAATCTTGGAGAATGGCTCGGTACAGGTACGATTCGCCGTATCGAAGCGTTCGATAACTCGAACATACAAGGGACGAACCCAGTTTCTGCGATGGTCGTCTTCGTGGACGGCAGGCCAGATCGCAAGGAGTACCGCAAATACAAAGTAAAAACAGTCGTTGGGCCGGATGACTACGAAACCATGCGCGAGGTGATTCGCCGGAGGTACGAACGTGTACTTAAGGATAATCTCACGATGCCTGACCTGATCGTCGTGGATGGAGGGAAAGGGCAGATCTCAGCCGCAGTCGACGTGTTGGAGAACGAATTAGGCCTGTTCATTCCGATCTGTGGACTCGTGAAGGATGCGAAGCACAAGACAGCGCAGCTCATGATCGGAGATCCTGCAGAAGTCGTGCCACTGCCGCGTGACAGCCAGGAGTTTTACCTGCTACAGCGGATTCAAGACGAGGTTCACCGATTCGCGATTACGTTCCACCGCGAAACAAGAGCGAAGTCAATGGTTGTTTCACAGCTGGACGCGATTCCCGGCATCGGGGAGAAACGCCGGAAGGCATTGCTTAAGCATTTTGGCTCCGTACGCAAAATAAAAGAGGCTGAAGTCCAAGACTTCAAGCCCCTGGGTATAGGTGAGAAATTGGCTAACGAAATTCTCAAAGCGCTTCAAGGCGAGGCGGCGGCTCCCCAGGAATAAGGGGACCCCGCCTTTTTCCATGCAGCCAGGCAAGCAGCAGACCGATCAAACCAGGCAGCAGGATGTAGAAAATGCCAGCAAGCACATCGCTTACATGTCCGAGGTAGAAGAGGGACATCCCCATGAGGATGCTGTCCATGCAGGCATGGGCGAATACGGTGGTAATGAAACCGTACTTGAGGAAGACATAACCTAGAATAATGCCTATGATGGTGACCTCGATTAGCCGTGTATAAACTGGATAAATGGGATACTGGGTATGACTAGCCGCCCAGATCACGCTGGGTATGATAATTGCAATAAAGTTTGAGCGAAACAGCTTCTTGAATAGAATGATGCCGAGCAGTCGGTAGGTCGCCTCTTCAGATATGGCAGCAACCCAGGCCATGAGCGGGAAGAAGCGAGGTTCTACCATATTGAGAACAGAATCGGACGGATCGTTCACAGCCCAAACATCAAAATTCACTTCACCTGTGTAAAAAAGCACCTGCTGAACGCCTAAGATAAAGAGAGCAAGCAAATAGCCGCGCCCCATGCCGCTATAAACCTGAGTCCCAAATGATGATTCCTTCCAAGCTGGCCATTTCCGCTCTCCGATAGAATTCCACAATCCATTACCTGCTACTAGAGCTAGGTAGAGAGATATGCCGAGCAGCACAGTCACTACATTCATGAAAATAATAGTTGCCCATGTTGCGTATTCATCGTTCAAAGCTCCGCTCATAGATCTAAAAGCAGGGTACATATTAAAATTATTGGTGATATAAATAGCTAAGAAAATGGCTGTTAATAGCAAGCCTCTACTGAATTTCATATGTTTTCTATAGATGATGGCGAATACAATCGCGGCAATGGTCATTATGAGTGAGAAGCCCATGGAAATCCAAGTCATGATAGATGCGGAGTGATCCTGCTGATCGATCCAGATTTGATGCGACGCAGGTAAGCTGAAAAGCACGTTATAACCGGTCAGATTTTTATCATTGAAATCAACTCGAACCTGTAACTTTGCTTCGCCAATCGGTTTTGTTTGCTTTTCATAAAATAAGGTTGTTCCATGTTCTTGATCGCCTTCGACGGTCCGTTTATCTATGGGTGCAAAGTCATCCGGCTCAAATCCTTGCTGGCGAAGTTCCTGCTTGGCCAAAATGTCTGCTTTCTGCTTACTGATGATTGCTTGATCGGAGGGATTTTGCATTTCACGCCATCCAATAACGGATGCATTCGTGTAATTAATCTCAACATCAAATTGACGGTTGGTCTTGGTGTCTTCTACGCTTACTTGATAATAATCAATGGGGTAACGCTCCCCGTAGTCCTTCATATAAGCTTCTAACAAATGCTCCTTTTGCAAATAACCGCTGCGTTCCTTCTTGGACTGATAAACAACAAAGGTTTGCGGGTTATGCACATCGTAGCGCTCATTAACAAATTGAGCTGCGCGATCCGCAGCCTGCTGCTTTGTAATAGAAGGATTGTCTGCTGCCGACGGTTCTTCGGCCTGAAGTCCGTTTAATGCGGATATTCCCAAATAAAGAGCTACTCCAATGCATGCAAGGAAGAGGAGAAAACGATTTAATTTTGGCCTGATCATAGTGAGTTCCCTTCTATATTTTCGATTCTGAAATCACATCTTTCACGTTATCATAGTTTAAAAAGAAAGCCAATTTAGTGGTAAAGAATTAAAAACAATTATATAATACCTATCAATTGGATAACGTTCGGAATTTCTAAATAATAACGGGGGAACCCTACGTTAACGCATTGGAAATCCTTATGTCTTTTTTGCAAACACAGGAGGCACTATGATTAAAAAAATGAATATTTGGCGACTGACGCCTCCGCAAATTCTCGTTCTCGGATTTGCTGCTATTATTTTCTTAGGAGCAGGTCTTTTGACGCTTCCCTTTGCTTCGGCAACGGGACATTCGATTGCTTTTATTGATGCGCTGTTTACAGCGACTTCGGCAACATGCGTGACAGGTTTGGTCGTAGTGGATACAGGTAGTGTCTACACGATGTTTGGGCAAATCGTTATTGTGAGCTTGATTCAAATTGGCGGATTAGGTTTCATGACAATGTCGACTTTAATCGCTTTTGCCTTTCGTAAAAAAATCACGTTAAAAGAACGATTAGTTCTGCAAGAGGCTTTTAACCAAGGCAGCATGGAAGGCATCGTCAGACTTATCCGCAAAGTTATTATTTATTCGTTATCGATTGAAGCAATAGCAGCAGTCATTTTCACGATTCGTTGGTCGTTTGATATGGATTTTGCTCAAGCCCTTTATTTCGGAATCTGGCATGCGATATCCATGTTTAATAACGCTGGTTTTGATTTATTTGGCACGGTCGATGCGCCATTCGTTTCCTTAACCGGCTATGTTGATGATTTCGTGGTAAATTTTGTCGCTATGGCGCTTATTGTACTGGGGGGTATTGGTTTCATTGTTATGTCTGATTTGATGGACTATAACACCAAGAAGAAGCTTTCCCTGCATTCCAAAGTGGTACTTAGCATGACAGGTTTTCTTATTATGTTTGGAGCTATTATCATCTTTATATTCGAATATACAAATATCAGAACCATGGGTTCACTGGATTTAGGCGGGAAAATATTAGCTTCCTTCTTCCAATCCGTTGCCCCTCGTACGGCTGGGCCGAATACAGTTGATATTGGAGCTCTACGCCAAGCATCCCAATTTTTCATTGTCATCCTAATGTTTATCGGTGCTTCTCCTGGATCTACAGGGGGAGGTATTAAAACAACCACATTTACGATTCTAATTAGTGCCATAGTTACGATGATCCGTGGTAAAGAAGATATTGTCATTTTTCGTTATCGGTTGGCCAAGGATCGTATTCTTAAGGCTATTACCTTAACAATGATGGCGTTGTTTTTAGTTATCATCGTCACCATGCTGTTATCGACGACGGAGGATTCACAGTTATTGAAAATATTGTTTGAAGTAACATCCGCCTTCGGGACTGTAGGCTTGACCATGGGTTTGACTCCTGAATTAACGACATTTGGGAAGATTCTCATAAGTTTGACGATGTTTGCTGGGCGTTTAGGGCCCATCACACTAGCTTATGCACTGCAGCCGAAGCAAGAGAAAGAACTATATAGATACCCAGAGGGTAAAATCACGATTGGATAAGGGGAACTAGAAATATGAAAAAAAATCAATATGTTGTAATCGGGCTGGGGCGTTTTGGGGCCAGTATTTCCAAAGAACTCATTAAGCTTGGTTATGAAGTGTTGGGTATTGATAAAGATGAAGAAGTGGTTGATGAGCTGAGTTCTGTGCTTACCCATACGGTAGTTGCGGATGCGACGGATGAAGAGGTATTGAAATCATTGGGCGTACGAAATTTCGACTGCGCTGTTGTAGCCATTGGGGATGATATTCAATCGAGTATCCTAGCGGCCATTGTACTTAAAGATTTGGGGATCAAAAAGGTTGTCGCTAAAGCATTGTCCGAATTGCATGGCAAAGTACTGAATAAGCTGGGTGTTGACCGTGTGATTTATCCGGAGCGAGATATGGGGATTCGTGTTGCACACCAATTGGTATCACCTAATCTTCTTGATTACATTGAGATTTCTAAAGAGTACACAATCGTGGAATTATCTGTCCCTAAGAATCTATGTGGCTTTGCTCTAAGAGAGCTAGATCCTCGTGCTAAGTATGGATGCAGCATTGTGGCTATCAATAAACAAACAGGGATTATCATTGCACCTACGGCGGGTGATGTTGTGAATGAGAATGATGTGATGGTCATCATCGGAACCAACAATCAAATTGATAAATTTGAAAGTGAAGTCATCGGATAATGGAAAATACAACCTCAATCCTAATTGAACATGTACTTATCCTACTCGTGCTTATTTTTGGACTGGGCATGATCTCAGGGAAAGCAGCGCAATGGTTGAAGCTTCCTGACGTTGCGCTGTTTCTGATAGCAGGTATGCTGGTGGGACAAGCCTTTCACTGGATTACAGAATCAAGCACATCTTTTACGAATCAATTCATCCTTGTTATTGGCTCGACCTTAATCCTCTTCGATGGAGGACGCAATATCAGACTCTCTGGTCTTCGCAAGGTATGGCTTACTGTAAGTTTACTCAGTGTTCCTGGCGTTCTTATCACATGCGGCGCAGTGGCAGTAGTCGCTCATTTGCTGCTGGATTTGCCTTGGCTTTATGCTCTATTACTGGGAGCTATTATTGCTTCAACAGATCCAGCAACCCTGATCCCTGTTTTTAAACAAGTGAAGATCCGTACGAAAGTACGTGAAACGGTTGAAAGTGAATCTGCTTTTAACGATGCGACGGCTTCGATTCTAACTTTTTCGTTATTAGCCATTATTCTTGGTACACAAGAGGTTTCTGTTACTTCGGGGGTCACTGATTTTGTGAAGACAGCGTTGGGCGGGCTTCTTGTTGGGGCCGCTATTGGCTACGCGATAACGTTCCTGACAGCACACTTGAAGCTGGGTCTACTAAGAGACTACGCAACGATATCGATGGTTGTGACATCACTCGGTGCTTATATCGTGGGAGAAGAGCTTGGTGTAAGCGGCTTTATGGCGACCTTTACGGCAGGACTGATCTGGGGAAATGCAGGGACGTTCAAACTGGATATGCAAGATAAACATCTTGAAATGGAGCATTTTTCCGAAAACATCACGGTCATCATGCGCATGCTCATCTTCATCTTACTAGGCAGTCAAGTTAACTTTCCATTGCTCCTTGAGCATTTCTGGACTAGCTTAGGTGTTATCTTTGTATTTATGTTTATCGCGCGCCCGCTTACGGTTCTGATCTGTACATGGCCGGATCGTAAAGCGAAGTGGAAACGAAATGAAATTCTGTTCATGTTCTGGGTTCGAGAGACAGGTGTTATACCCGCGGCATTATCCGGAATGGTAGCTGGGATGGGTGTTCAGCATAGTGATCTTATTGCCAGCGTTACGTTCATGGCCGTGCTTATAACTATTTTGTTTCAAGCAAGTACAACGGCTTATGTAGCGCGTAAACTGGGACTTGAAATAAAGCCCGACGATCCCGAGAACCATGAATAAAATAAATTTCTTTGATCGCCATTCGACTATTCAATTAAAAAATTTGCGAGTACATATACAACAAGAGAATTTCTAACTGAAGGTGGACTCCCCATGTATAAGGTATTAATAATTGAAGACGATGCCATGATCGGCGATATGGTCACTATGTATTTAAGTGAAGAAGGATTCCATGTCATAAGAAAGGCAAATGGGGCAGAAGGTATTGCAGCTGTCTCCCAGTTTGATCCAGATGTTATTTTGCTCGATCTGATGCTGCCTGATATGGATGGTCTTGCCTTATGCAGACAAGTTCGGGAAACCTCGAAAATACCTATTATGATCGTCTCGATGAAAAGTAAAGTCGTTGAACGAGTTAACGCGCTCGGGGCAGGTGCGGACGATTATATGTGTAAACCGTTCAGTATGCATGAGATGAGTGCGAGAGTTCACGCTCTTATTCGTCGCTCCAACTTGTATTTGAAATCGAGTGTGAATACTCGTCAAGTGACGGGAGCTGCTGGAGGATCAACGACTGCGGTATTAGAGGCAGTCTTGGATATCGATAAGAAAATAACGCTCAATCCGAATACGCGCTCTATGCGTGTTCATGGTGTTTTAGTGGAAACGACTTATTCGGAATTCGAAATTATGAAATGCTTCGTGAATCATCCTGGCCGTGTATATAGCCGAGAAGATTTACTGCAAACGGTTCGCGGATTCGACAGTTTAGTAACGGATCGGGCCATTGATGTACATATTGCTAACCTTCGTAAAAAGATCGAGGACAATCCCAAAGAACCTAAGTGGATTCGGACGGTTTGGGGTGTAGGTTACAAATTTGTTTATTAGTAAAAGAACCTCTAGCCTATGCATCTTCTATAGATGTGAGGCACAGAGGTTTTATTTTTGCTTGGCAAAATAATTGATCGCTTGAGTTATAAACTTCATAGTCGCCATATTATCCGCGGTATGGTCGGAGTAAATGAGTGAAGTCGTTCGTTTCGTCTGTTCTAACTCTACCAGATTGCGCAAAATCAGTTCATTATTCCGAATTAAATCTTCACGTAAATAGGATCTTGGAAGCAAGGTTGCCGTTTTACAGGTTGAAACGAGTCGGATGATGGCTTCGAAGGAGTCGATCTCCATTTGCACATTGGGTAATATGGTATAACGGTTGAACAGCTCATCCATCAAAATGCGATACCAAGTGCCTTTGGAGAAGAGGATCATCGGCAAATCATTTAAATCGTTCATTGTGATGACGGCGCGATCGATAAGAGGATGCCCTAGAGGAAGCACTAGACATAAGTGATCATCGAATAAAGGCTCGCAATGAAGGCTGGAAGCATTAATTTGGGACGCAACGATACCGATATCCACTTTGTTTTCTTTCGCCATAGTAACGATCTCGTGCGTCTTACCCGTAAGCAGCTTAATTTCTGTCAGCGGGTAATCCTGCAAGTAATCTGTGATAAGATCTGGGAGCGTTGTTTGCAGCGTTGTCAGGCTTGCTCCAATGGTAATCGAAGTGTGGCTGCCCGCTGCTTTGTAGGTTTGGATCGCTTGCTTGAACTTTCGCTCTAGATGACGCAGTTCCAAAGCATGGTCATAGCAAATTTGGCCGACTTTGGTCAGCTCCAGCCTTTTACCTTTGCGGATAAAAAGTTCTACGCCAAGTTCTTCCTCCAGCTTCATTATTTTGCGAGAGAGAGCCGGTTGCGAGATGTTTAATAGCTGAGATGCTTTATTGAGGCTTACTTGTTCGACAACAACAGCGAAAACATCCAAGAGTTCCATGCTTCTATCGACTCCTTTCGTGCAATGCATATGTGTTTAAGTTATAAGTGTATATAAAAAAACGGCACTTCCATTATAAGCATGAAAGAGGTACGATGTACATGTCACTTTTTATTCACATTTCTTGGACGAAGGTGTATAATCATTCACTGATTTGGCAAAATAGGCTTGGATGATTATGGGTTGACGCTCGTTTGCGGCGAGAGTACAATGATATGTGGCTTGTCTTGTCTGATAATGTCGGATAAATGATGAATGAATTTTTATGAGGGGGGAATTGGTTCAATTATGGGTAATTCGTATTACTTTCGAAAGATCCACTCTTTGCTTGGCGTAATTCCTGTGGGCTTCTTTCTTATTGAGCATTTGCTCACGAACTATGAAGCAACAAAAGGACCAGGCGCGTTCGTGGATCAAATTAACTGGTTAAATGGCTTGCCATTGGTGCTGTTTCTAGAAATCTTCGGAATCTGGATACCGCTTCTTTATCATGCGGTATATGGCCTGTATGTAGCGTATCAAGCGCGTAACAACGTTTCGCAGTATGGTTATTTCCGTAATCAAATGTTCATGCTTCAACGTGTTACTGGTGTCATCACATTCTTGTTCGTTGCTTGGCAATTTTTTCGAAACCCGCTTGCAAGTTGCATTCGGTAACGTAGCGCATGAAGAGCTTGGCCGGACGATGCATGATATCGCCACGAATCCGGTAATGTTTACAATCTATGTCATCGGTACACTTTCCGCAGCATTCCATTTCTGTAACGGTATGTGGTCGTTCTTGGTTAGCTGGGGAATTACAATTGGACCGCGCGCGCAGCGCTTTTCATCCATGATCTGGATGGCTTTGTTCGTTGTCATGGCCGTGATGTTTATTATGTCTTTGACTGCATTTACAGATACGCAATTTGAGCTTCCGGTAGAAGCGCATACGGGGAAATAAAGGAGGGTGAACAGAAGTGGCTAATTCAAAAGTTATCGTCGTCGGTGGAGGCCTTGCGGGACTCATGGCGACAATTAAGGCAGCAGAGGCCGGAGTTCACGTGCAATTGTTCTCCTTGGTTCCTGTTAAACGTTCCCACTCCGTATGTGCGCAAGGCGGCATTAACGGAGCGGTGAATACGAAGGGCGAAGGTGACTCCACGTGGGAGCACTTTGATGATACAGTATACGGTGGAGATTTCTTAGCAAATCAACCACCTGTTAAAGCTTTGTGCGATGCGGCTCCAGGTATTATTCACTTAATGGACCGTATGGGCGTTATGTTCAACCGTACACCAGAAGGTCTCCTCGACTTCCGTCGTTTCGGCGGTACCAAATATCATCGTACGGCATTCGCAGGCGCTACTACAGGGCAGCAGCTTTTGTACGCACTTGATGAGCAAGTACGCCGCTGGGAAACAGCTGGTCTTGTAACGAAATTCGAACATTGGGAGTTCCTAGGTTCTGTTCTAGATGATGATGGCGTATGCCGTGGTATTGCAGCTCAAGATTTGCGGAGCATGGAAATTCAAACATTCCCATCCGATGCGGTCATCTTGGCTACAGGCGGTCCTGGTATTATTTTCGGCAAAACAACGAACTCGGTTATTAATACAGGTACGGCAGCAAGTGCTGTTTACCAACAAGGCGTTAAATATGCGAATGGCGAAATGATTCAAATTCACCCAACAGCGATTCCCGGAGATGACAAGCTTCGCTTGATGTCTGAATCTGCACGTGGTGAAGGCGGACGTATTTGGACATACAAAGACGGGAAGCCTTGGTACTTCCTCGAAGAGAAATATCCAGCATACGGTAACTTGGTGCCACGTGATATTGCAACTCGCGAGATCTTCTCAGTGTGCGTAGACCAGAAGCTTGGTATTAACGGCGAGAACATGGTTTACCTCGATCTTTCTCATAAAGATCCGAAGGAGCTTGATATTAAGCTCGGCGGTATTATGGAAATCTACGAGAAATTCATGGGCGACGATCCGCGTAAAATTCCGATGAAGATTTTCCCTGCGGTTCACTATTCCATGGGCGGAATCTGGGTCGATTACAACATGATGACGAACATTCCCGGCTTATTCGCTGCTGGTGAGTGTGAGTATCAGCATCACGGAGCGAACCGTCTCGGAGCGAACTCACTCGTTTCGGCCATCTATGACGGAATGGTTTCCGGTCCTAAAGCGGTTGAGTATATCCGCGGCTTAGAGAAGCACGCTGATGATACGTCCTCGATCGTATACGATCGCGAGAAGAAACGTCATACAGACCGTTACGAGAACTTGCTCAAAATGAACAATGGTACGGAGAATGCCTATGTTCTGCATAAAGAGCTTGGCGACATGATGAATGCTAACATGACGGTTGTTCGTTACAATGATCGTCTCGAAGATACAATTGGTAAGATCAAGGATTTGAAAGAAAGATACAACAACATCAACATCACAGATACAGCTCGCTGGAACAATCAAGGGGTTGCGTTCACACGTCAGCTCTGGAACATGTTCGAGTTGGCTGAAGCGATGACACTCGGCGCCTTGCTGCGTAACGAGAGCCGCGGTGCGCATTACAAGCCAGAATTCACTGAGCGTGATGATGAGAACTTCATGAAAACAACAATTGCCGATTGGACGCCAGATGGTCCGAAAATCAGCTATGAAGAAATCGATGTATCTTTAATTGCACCACGGAAACGTGATTACTCCACGGAGAAGAAAAAGGGAGGACATTAATCATGGCTGAGACACTAAGCGCACAAAAGACAGTGAAGTTTATCGTGACTCGTCAAGAGAGTCCAGATTCCAAACCTTATACCGAGGAGTTTGAAATTCCTTATCGCTCCAACATGAATGTCATCAGTGGTTTGATGGAAGTACAGCGTAATCCGAAGAATGCTAAGGGTGATAAGACGACACCTGTATGCTGGGAATCCAACTGTCTCGAGGAAGTATGCGGAGCTTGTTCCATGGTTATCAACGGTAAGCCGCGTCAAGCTTGTTCGGCTCTTGTTGATAAGTTGGAGCAGCCGATTCGCGTAGCACCAATGAGCACGTTCCCTGTTATGCGTGACCTTGTTATCGACCGTGGGCGCATGTTCACGGCTTTGAAGAAAGTAAAAGCATGGGTTCCGATTGACGGTACGTATGATCTTGGACCAGGACCTCGTATGGCGGAGTCGAAGCGTCAATGGGCTTACGAGCTTTCCAAATGTATGACATGCGGCGTTTGTCTTGAGGCTTGTCCGAACGTGAATGACAAGAACTCCTTTATCGGGCCGTCAGCGCTTTCTCAAGTTCGTCTGTTCAATGCGCATCCAACGGGTGAAATGAACAAAGACGAGCGTCTGGATACGTTGATGACAGATGGCGGTATCGAAGGCTGCGGTAACTCGCAGAACTGTGTACGCTCCTGTCCGAAAGGCATTCCGCTGACGACTTCAATCGCAGCATTGAATGCAGATACAACGAAGCATATGTTCAAAAAATGGTTAGGCGTGTAAACGAAATCGCCCAAGCCCGATGCCCTGATCTCCAGGGTGTCGGGCTTTTTTTATGCCGGATGAATGAATCCATATTATCGGTTGAATGATGTTGTATAAAATGCAACAATTGCTGCCTATATCGTGCCTCGCTCCCGTCGTTGTTATCATAATGTACAACAATTGGGCCCGAAACAGGCCATTTCGCAATAAATGGGTCAGAAATGTTGTACAAAACTACAACTTCAACCCGTCAAATAGCCTTTTTTCGGCGGGAATTGTTGCAGAAAATACAACATCGGTAACCACAGATGCCCAAGAGGGGATATGGAAACCCTGCACACAGAAAAAGACCATCAGGAGGATCGTCCTGATGGTCTTCGTAGGATTATGAGGCTAGTCAGCGGGCAGGCTATCAGCTTGGGTGGCTGCTTGATTATTTATAGGGGAAATCAGGAGAGGATGCTCGGATAGGGGGTGTCCTTCTTGAAGTTCAGAAACAGAAGGCACCGTTAATATAACAGGTTTAGGTAGAACAGGCTGATTATCTAACATCGTGATGTGGAAATGAATCGAGTACATCGTATACACCTCCGTTTTGTCGTTATATATGTTATATAATATTACACATTAAGCTATTTTGACAACCCATTATTTATTTATGTTATATATATTGACATATAAGTCGGATGTAAGTATGATTAAGACAAATGTAGGACATCGAAGTACTAACCTCATAGCAAACTTGTTTTCTAGGGTTCCGCGACAGAATGAAGGCTGTTGGTCAGGTCCAAGAGAAGACACACGGTGAGCTTCATCGTGCACACGGAGGGATAAAAGCCCGGGAGGATATCAGAATATGATATCGTTCCGGGTTTTTCTTTTTACCAGTTCAAATGGAGAGGGAGATCGGAATGAGACAAAGAGTGGTATTTCTGATGATGGCGTTGTTATTGATTTTTACAGTAGTTAGCGGATGTACGAGCAAAGGGGCAACAAGTACGACAACGGAAAAAAGCGGAGAACCGATTAAATTGGCACTCAGTCCATGGCCAGGTTGGTTTGTCTGGTATTTAGTGAAGGAGAAGGGGTTCTTTGAGAAAAATGGGGTTAACGTTGATCTCGTTTGGTTCCCGGTATATAGCGACTCCTTATCGGCATTGGCGTCTGGTAAAGTCGATGCGAACAGCCAAACCTTAAGCGATACACTTGCTCCAGCAAGTAAAGGGATTAAACTCAAGGCTGTGCTGGTGAACGACAACTCCAATGGCGGAGACGGTGTTGTTGTGAAGCCGAGCATTAATTCATTGAAGGATTTGAAGGGTAAGAAAGTAGCGACTGAGCTGGGAACGGTTGATCATCTTCTGATGTTAACCGCACTTGAAAAGGCGGGGCTTGCCGAGAAGGATGTTGCTTATACGAATATGACGGTTAACGATGCAGGGCCTGCCTTTATTTCAGGCAATTTGGATGCCGCGGTACTATGGGAGCCATTCCTAAGCAAGGCGATTCAAGAGGGCAAAGGCAAGCTATTATTTTCCTCCAAAGATACACCGGGACTTATCCCTGATCTGTTAGTTTTCAAAGAAGAAATAACGAAGAACCGTCCGGAAGATGTGAAAAAAATCATCAACGCTTGGTTCGATGCTTTGGATTACTGGAAGGCCAATCCTGAAGAGTCATTGAAAATTATGGCCAAAGCGGCAGAGACGCCGGTAGATGAATATAAAGCAGGCGTGGATAGCGTGAAAATTTTCCAACTTGAAGATAATGTGAAAGCTTTTCAAAAGGGTGATAACTTAGAATCCCTGCAATTCACTTCGCAGAAGACGGCCGAGTTCTTAAAGGGATTAGATATGTTGACCTCTATTCCGAAGTCGGAAAGCTTTTTAGATGGACACTTTGTAGAAGAAGTGCTGAAGGAACGTAAGAAATAACAACTGGAGAGCGAGGACTCTAAATGGACACCATGGTGAAAAAAAAGCGCAAATCAACTTTGTTTGCCATACGTGGCGATATTAGCCGTAGAACCTATACATCCGGTGTCGTGCTCATTGTTGTGATAGCTTTGCTCTTCTGGAGTGTGCTTAGCTATGGCGGCTTTGTAAATCGTACGTTCTTGCCTACACCGGATCAAGTCCTTCGTCAGTTTGCCATTCAACTTCAGAGTTCTGTTTTCTGGAACCATGTTGGCATAAGCATTTTTCGAGTAGGGGCGGGCTTTCTGCTTGCTTGTATATTGGGGATTCCGCTTGGCATTCTGGCAGGTACGTTTCGCTTCGCTGAAGCGCTGCTCGTCCCTCCGACGGAATTTATCCGATATATGCCAGCGACGGCTTTCATCCCGCTCATTATGGTTTGGGCAGGGATTGGTGAATGGGCGAAGGTGATCGTCATCTTCATTGGATGCTTCTTCCAGCTCATGCTGATGGTTGCCGATAATACACGTTCGGTATCCAATGATTTGCTTCAAACCTCCTATACCCTTGGTGCGAACCGCTGGCAAGTAATCGAGAAGGTGCTTATTCCTGCTCTACTGCCGGATTTAATGAACACCATGCGATTAATCATCGGTTGGGCTTGGACATATCTCGTTGTTGCTGAGTTGGTTGCGGCCAGCAGCGGACTAGGGTTCTCCATTATGAAAGCGCAGCGGTTCCTCAATACGGATTTGATCTTCGTAGGGATTATCGCCATTGGCTTGCTGGGCTTACTAACGGATCGCACATTTGCTTATTGTCACCGTAGATTTTTCCCGTGGTTGGAAGGAGGGCGTTAAATCATGCATGCTTTGAATATGGAGCCCTCTGATGATAGAGCTGTGGCTGTGAGTAAAATTATGGCGACGGATGTAACGAAGGTGTATAGCACAAAGAAATCCCAGTTTGTCGCGCTGGATCGCGTTTCTTTCCATGTGGACGCGCATGAGTTTGTCAGTTTTGTAGGTCCTTCAGGTTGCGGCAAGTCCTCTTTATTGAGGATCCTTGCGGGATTAGAGTCGATGACGACTGGATCGCTAAGTATTTCTGGGCATGAAATTGATGGTCCTGGCGCTGACCGTGGGATGGTATTCCAGACCTATACCTTGTTCCCATGGCTTTCTGTGAGGGAGAATATCGAGTTCGGACTGACACTCAAAGGCGTTCCTTTATTCGAAAAGAGGGCCGTTTCCGATCACTTTATGGAACTCGTCGGGCTTCAGAAGTTCGCCAGATCGCTGCCGAAGGAGCTTTCGGGCGGCATGAAGCAGCGGGTCGCCATCGCTCGGGCCCTCGCGAACAATCCGGAAGTCCTACTGATGGATGAGCCATTCGGTGCACTCGATCCGCAGACGAAGAATTCGATGCAGGAGCTGCTATTGCGTATTTGGGAAAAGGAGAAAACCACCGTCGTGTTCATTACCCATGACATCGAGGAAGCTATTTTCTTATCGCAGCGCGTGTATGTGATGCAGGCGCATCCTGGAAGGATTCGCCAAGAAGTCGTGATTCCGCAAGGACTTCGTGAGACCTTAGAGTGTAAAGATACGGAGTCGTTTATTAAGCTGAAGAAGCAAATTATTTCGCTTATCGGGGATCATGAGGAGTAATCAGCAGTGAATGCCGGTATCGTAAGTTGAATAAATGAATAAGGGGCTGTCTGAATAGTAGATTTTATCTACTTTTTAAGACAGCCCCTTTTGTTGTTTCGTAGGAAAAGGACCTCCCCCTATTGGTGGAAGTCCTCGTGAAAATGTAAAACCATCTTCAAGGTAGATACCCCTCAAGGTTTATAACCCTTTTGGGACAGCCCTTTGACATGAATCGCGGATAATAGTGAATTTGTTTCAAAGCTTTACGAATATGAGACCTGCAAATAGAAGAGCTAAAGCGAGACCTTGCAGGATTGTCAGCTTTTCTTTGTAAACGAGCACAGAGCCGACAACGACGACAAGTCCATAGGTAGAGAAAATGGGCGCGACGATGGATCCCGGACCCATTTGCAGAGCGACGGAGTAAAGCTGAAGGCCGCCATAAGAGAAGCAGCCAGAGAGCAGCCCCCATAGAAATCCTGTGCTACTTGGTAAAGCATCATAGGTAGCGATGAGCCCTTGTTGGACAGGCTTTTGCTGCTTCTTGGTGTGGCTAGCTGCAGCGATGGCGAACCAAATGGCGGATAGCAGATAACTGATGAGTAGAATAGGCGTGTTCGCTAACGCTAGCTCGGCAGTAACTTTTAAGCCGCCGTTGCGGAAGAAGAACAGAAGTCCGCCGAGCGCAACGAGTGCAAACCATTTCTTCTCTTTGATTGTGAGGGGCTCTTTGAGCTTAATGGATACAAGAACCGCTGAAGCAATGAGCAGGACGATGCCGCTGACTTCTGTGCTATGTATGTGTTCACCGTAGATGGTGACGGAAATGAGAATAACTAGCAAAATATTTAAGTTCATCAGCGGCGCTGTTAAGCTAGCCGGACCGTTCTCGAGCGCCTTCATGAATACGACATTGCCCCAGCCTGACCCCACGCCAATGATAATACCAGCTAACCAAACACGCCAATCGTCTAAGAAGAGGGAGCCTTCCCATAGACTGTTCACAGCGAAGCCAAGTGTTCCTGTGAGATAGAGTCCGAGCAGTAGATGCGGTGTGGAGCCTTGGCGCATTTGACTCACTTTCATAAAAAAGCCGGTTAGACCAAATAGTACGGCACTACCGACTGCAGCAATAAACCACATGATGTGTGACTCCTTACGTTTTCTTTTCATAGGGCTGCATGCATCCCCAAGTAATATCTATTCATTATATCGAATTGCCGTAGGAATGCACAGATTATCGAAATTTGACGAGCGTTTTGCTTATCGATAAAATGAGTTAAAGCATTTCAAGAATGAGGGATTTCCTATGAAGAAAAGTAAACAGCCCACCATTATCGATGTTGCTTCCGAAGCGGGTGTATCCATTGCGACAGTTTCCAATGTTTTGAATCGGAGAAAGGTGCCGATGTCACCGGTGACGATACGCAAAGTGGAGGAAGCCGTTGTACAGCTGGGCTATCGCCGCAATGTGATGGCAACGAACCTTAGTCGGCGTCGATCCTATGAGTTAGGCCTTATCATACCGCATTTCGGCGGCTATTATGGCCGATTTGCAGAGAAGCTGGAGCAGGAAGTACATAGTTTCGGTTACCATTTATCCGTATTTTCAGCAGCGGGTATGGATCCAGTGATCGAGAAGCGTCACCTGGAGCACTTGCTGCAGCGAAGAGTAGACGGTTTAGTGAGCCATGGTTTAGCGATGAGTATGCAATCGACCCAGCAGTTAGTCGGGGAGGGCACGCCGCTCGTTATCTTTAATGGCTGGGGATGGCCTAGCGACATGGTCAAACTGGCGGTTAATTTGGATTTCGCGAAGGCTTCGACGGAAGCTGTTCAGCATTTCCTCGCCAACGGCTGCCGCTCCATTATTTATGCCGGCAGGCGTAAAGGGATGGGGGCCAATGAGCAGCGTATTCAAGGGTTTATGGCAGGGCTAGGCGATAAGGCCGAGTCGACGGTGCATGCGCTTCTAGATGCTGGAGAGCTCGGTATCGAAGGTACACTGGAGGAAGCTCTGCGCATTAGCGGCGAGCAGCGACCTATCGGCATCTACACGTTCAATGATGCGTTGGCACTGGAGCTTCTAGCTGTGTGTCATGAGCGAGGCATTCGCGTGCCGGAGGATGTGCAGTTGATTGGAATGGACAATGAACTGTTTTCTAAGGCCAGCTTTCCCTCTATCACAAGTTTCGACATGCCTGTCGAGCTGCAAACGAGATTAGTTGCCGCTTTTCTGATGCGGCAGATTGGTGAAGACTTGGATGAAGAGAATACACAACTGCTGGATGACCACCTGCCACGTATTCACGGACATGAGCTATTTATTGATTTGGAGATGATTGTCCGGAAGTCTACAACAACATGAAAAGACCGTTATACTCTCGTTAAGATGAGAAGTATAGCGGTCTTCTTGGCCTTTCCCTTATTAGATATGAATCTCATTTCTATTCGTTTGTCTTTGATGTTTCAAAAACTCTTTGCCATAATCCCCATGTGGATTAATGTCGGCATGTTCAATTTGGATGGTGGAGTGCTTGATGCCATATTTACTTTTCAGCGTTTCATTAATCGCAAGAATAACACAGAAGGGTTGAATGTTGGGATTGATGAACACATGCGCGGTTAAAGAGTAGTGATCAGTCGAAACCGCCCACAGATGCATCTCATGCACATCTTCGACACCTTCAACACGCGCGATCTCGCTGCGAATTTCATCTAAGTTGAAGCGCTCAGGCACCGATTCCATCAGAATCAGATAAGATTCTCGAATGATTTTGCTCCCACCAGTAAAAATAATGCCGCCAATGACCATCGAAATCAGAGGATCGAACAAGAGAAGACCTGTGTAATAAATGATAATAGAAGAGATAATGACACCTACCGAGCTGAGTAAATCACCGAAAAAGTGCCACAGCGCGCTTTTCACATTCAGATTGTCCTCTTCTTTCACACTGTTATGGAGAACCAATGTAAGAACAAGATTGACAACGAAACCGATGGAGGCAATTCCAAGCATAAGAGCCAGGTGAATCGGCTGCGGGTTAATGATACGTTGAATTCCTTCGATAAAAATTCCCAAAGCAATGATACAGAGGGCTAATCCATTCAGAAAAGAAGCGATAATCTCAAACCGCAGGAAACCAAAGGTGAACCGCGCATTAGGCTGACGAGTAGCCAGCTTCAGAGCAACCATACTAAGCCCCAAAGCGATGACATCGGAGATCATATGAGCAGAGTCGGATAGTAAAGCAAGGGAATTAGAGAGCACCCCACCTACAATTTCTACAATGGTGAAAAAGGCGGTCAGTATGAGAGTTACCCATAACGTTTTTCTGGATTTGCTCTGTTCTTTAACATGATGGAGATGGTGATAGTCGTATTCGATACTCATACGGTTCCTCCTTATTTATAATAATTCTAATTAATATTATTATATGCTAGACCTTCGTCAGGTGCAACTGATTTTGTGTAAAGAGTATACTCATCAATATTCGTTTCGATCGCTCCTGGACAGATCGCGTTTACACGAATTTTGTAACGCCAATTCAAGCGCAGCCATTTTCATGAAGCCACTTGTCCGGCTTTGGAAGTGCTATAAGCGCTCATGCCAAAACTGGAGAAAACCCGGTTACCGTTAATGGAGCTAGTAATGATGATGCTGCCACCATGCTGTTTGAGAGGCTCGATTGCATGTTTGACTCACAAGAATGACCAGTACGTCGAGCCGGCCCCATTGGTCCATGACGGTTTGAACGGCCTGTTTCACTTCTTCCTCGACGGCAATATCCGCTTCTATGGAGATCGCTTCTCTTCCGGCAGCCTGCACTTTGGCCACTGCTGCTTCAAGCTCACCGCCCGGGCGGTTGAGCAGCTCGATTTTAAACCCCTTTTCAGCCAAACGTATAGCGGAAGCCAAGCCAATGCCGGATTATGCGCCGGTCACAATGGCGACTTTCTTTGAATTATCGTATGACAGGTCATTATTCCGGCTTTGCGGGATCGAATCTTAGAGGTGTAAATATTGGAGAAGAGTAGGAAATAAAGCGCTTTCTAATTTGTAACATAATTGAAATACTCCTGTTATGGTTTCATAATGTTTGCGAGGTATTATAATAAGCAAGACCCCCTTTTTAATATAAACTTTTGAACCCGGCCCCGTTGGCTGGGTTCCTTTTTTTTGTGTATGACAAATAACCCTTATACATTAAGGGCTTACGGGGCGTTTGGTTGTAGTTTTACATTCCTAAAGGGAGTCTTGGTAGGATTAGACATCAGACTTTCCTAAGTATCTTTCGTTCAAGTCTTTGAAAATAATAAAGAAACCACTCCCCGTAATAGGAGTGGCTTTATCTTATATGGATATGTAAATCTAATTGTCAAAAAACAACTCAATGTCTTAGGCGCTTCTTTAGTTCCATACAAATGGTGGAATGTGAAAGAATAATAGAATGGAGCTGACGAGTTCTTTGATTCGAAAAAAAAGCAATTCATACATTTAACTCTGTGATAACATGGAAAGACTAAGCTTATAAGAATAGAGAGGATTAATTTACATATGAAAATAAATCGATTAATTTCGAACAATATTAACCTATTAGATGCAGCCCTACCAGTAGATAAATCGTTAGGTATTGCTGGTTTGTCTGGATCTGGTAAAACAACGTTTTGTCAAACCATTGGTGAAGAATCCAAGAAGCGTCTCGTTTCCTTATTGCCAAAGGCTGAATATCAGTATTTATTTCCTAATATTATGGAAACCAATTTCAGTGCCATCAAGATGGAAGAAATGCCTTTAGTCCTTTTTCTCGGAAAATCATCGATTTCATCCAATCCTCGTTCAACCATTGGCACACATACGGGCGTGTTCAAAGAGATTCGTGTAACGCTTGCTGAAAAATTTAATCTTTCTCCAGAAGTTTTTTCCTTTAATAACGCCTTAGGCTGGTGTCCAGATTGTAAAGGGCGCAGTATGACCCAAAATGTGGATTGTCCAAAGTGCAAGGGTAGGCGCTACAATCAAGAAGTTGAGCAATATAAGATGGAATTATTGAATCAACCACATAGTATTTCCGATATGAATAACTTAAGCATTGAAACGATTCTTTCTCTTGCAGAGGAATTACAAATTAGTGAAGCGAAGCAGCATATTCTCCAGAATATAATCAATATGAATATGGGTTACTTAACATTAAATCGCATTATGGGTACATTGTCAGGTGGAGAAATAACACGACTTTACTTGGCAGAATTCATGGCAACAAGTGAAAATACGGTTATTATCATTGATGAAATTTCCGTGGGTCTTGATCACCAAACACTATTGAAAATTTTAGCAGAGATTAAACAATTAGGGTATAAGAATCAAATTTGGCTCATTGACCATTCTGACACGGTGCTCGACACAGCGGATGATCAATTGTTCTTTGGACCTGGTAGTGGTAAATACGGTGGGAAAATTGTTGAAGAATCACCACGTCCACAACCTATCCATTGTGAACTAAATAAGGCAATGCCAACAGAATACTATCAATTTCATGATCTTTATTGTCGTAATATTCAAATGGCTGAAATTCAGATTCCCAAAAATAGACTTGTAACCTTTACGGGTGAGTCGGGTTGCGGTAAATCTACACTTGTCAATGAGTGTATGGTCAAAGATTTTCAGAAGCGTTATCCAAAAGATAAACTGGTCGTGGTTGGGCAAGATCGAAACCAGTCGATTTCCAGTCGTTCAACCGTTGCGACGTTTCTTGATATTAAAAAGAAACTCACAAAATATAGCGAGGATATTGATGATATTTTTCAGCGTTCGATTGAAGATATTATTGATGAACTGCCAAATGAAGACATCGCTCATAAACGCTTGAGCTTATTGATCAAACTTGGACTTGGTTATTTGACGCTGGAAAGAAAAACGCAGTCCTTATCGACTGGTGAATTTCAATGTGTTCATTTAGTTTCTGAGCTGTTTGCTAATTCAAGAAACCCACATACACTTTTTATTTTTGACGAGCCTTCAAAAGGTTTATCCCAAAATATTTTAAACCAATTCATTGATAGTGTTAGGGACATTCTGGAAGATGAATCTGTCTCCATCCTGATGATCGAACATAATGCCTATATGCTGGAAAGCTCTGATTTTATCGTTGATTTTGGAAAAAGGCAGTTTGACCCTGTGGAGCATCTGGATGTTGTCAGTCATGATGATTATTATCGTCAAAAACCTAAGGAAGATAGCAAGGCCCCCATGCATATTTCTTCCACACTCAAGCCGCAAAACGGTATTCACTACTTACAAGAAAATCAGTTGGACTATTTTAAAAAGGCAGAAAACGTCTATAAGGGTGGTATCTTAAAAAGCTTATCGCCAATTGCCCATGTGATTTATGGTGAATATGAATCTGAAACGATTGCACCTGTCATCGCCATTGATCTTGAACGACACCTGTATAGTCAATATAGCTTTCTCTATGAAATGGGTGGACTGATCAATCATATTGTGGCTGCTCATCCGACCAATAAAGATACAAGAAGCTTCGATTTCTATTATCAAGACAATCACTGTCCGAGTTGTTCGGGTCGTCGTGTCATTGAGCAATTTGATATGGATGTTCTCATTCAAGATAAAACAGTCCCATTCTGGGATGGCATGTTACTTCCAGAAGTCATGGATGTCTTGAAATATTATCAACATGCCAAATTGCACTTCCTGTTTGAAGAGATAAAGAACGAACTTGGTCACGATATGAGTAAAAGCTTTAATGAGATGTCAGAAGCAGAAAAGCGTACTTTCTTATATGGTTATTGGGAAAAGTCATTTTATGATAAAGCAGGGAAGGCTTCGAGAACATGGGAAGGTTTTAATCTCATCCTTGGGCGTTATATGGTAATTTCGAAGAACATTCCTCTTAAAGAGCAAATGAAAGCCTCAAAAGAAATGATTGCCTGCCCAGTTTGTCAAGGAAGCGTGTTAAACCATCATAAAAAGCTAAAATTTAGTGATACGGATATTCGTGAGATTATTCAGCAACCGATTGATCAGGTCATTAAAACCGTAGGGAGTTTACCTCAACTAGAAAAACTAAAATCAATTGTTGGCGGCGATCTTGCACTTACGGAAGATGTCTCTTTATTTCCTAGGGAAACACAAGTTGCGCTGAAAATGCTTGAACTGGAACTTGCAAGCTTTGTGGGCTATGAGGTGGTTTTACAAAATGCCGTACCATTTTGGGACAAGATTAAAGGCAACCTCGAGGCGATCAACAGTAAAAACTTGATTACCATCTGTGATTTTGCCAATATTGCTGAAACTAGAGAAACCATTATTGATAAGTATTTCACCAATGGAAAATATAAAAAACTAACTTATGTCTATGAAGTGTTTGGTTACAATAAAATTGTTACCCAAATTAATAAAATTAAAGCAAGTCATCCATGTCCATTCTGCAACGGGAAGAAAGTAATTTCAGAGGATGGTCTCCATGATGGCGTATTTAAATTATCGGTGCCATGTGTTAGCTGTTATGTAAGTGGCATCAACGATGAAGGGCGCAAGGAAATCGTCGAGGGCATAGATGTACAAACATGGCTTACTGGCAAAGTAAGAGATGTTGTTGCTGAAAGCTTACTAATTGAGGCAGTTGCGGATATTCCTATCTTCAATCGTATTCGTGAGTTGAATAAACGAGATATGATGGCGGTTTATCATTGCCTGAAGTAAGATACTCTAGCGTTCGCCTCTAAAGTGATACGCTGATCAATTCCACAGGAGATGGGACAATTGGAAGGGTTGCAGTACAAAGAATTTTAAAATATCTCATCTCGGTAAATAAGTATTCTCGGTTGTGAAGAAAATGTTGTTGATTGAGCTAAGCAAGAGTGAGGAAATCTCTACAAAGGTTGGGAAGCACTTGTGATGAAAAGAATAACAATGCTAATAGTCATAACTGTCGCCGTATTCGTATCTGTTTTTTTTGCTTATAAATCAGCGCAAAAAGAAGCAATATCAATTGCTTTTAATGGTCAAGAAGATAAATACACAGTCACAGGTGCAGAGATTGTTTGGTTTAAATTAGCACCATATTGGAACGTTGGCTATCTATACAATAGTGTAGAAGCCAATATTTTAGTCGATCCTCTGACAAAGGAAATTATTGCAGAAGCCAATGTACCGTGAAGTGGTAAAGACAATTAAAAGGCTATCCAAGTTGGGTAGTCTTATTTTGTTTCTGTAGATACACTGATTCGCCCTTTAGCAGGTATTGGTAAGGCTAGAAAAGTAAGAATGAAAAGCTTCCGATTACCAGCACATCAAGGTATACTGAAAGTAACAGCTTATCCTTTTGGGATGAACGTCACAATAGATTGCAAACGCATACATTGAAATGCGCAATGATTACTCTCAATATGATCGCAACACGGAATCGTAAAGGAAATGGGGACATTTACTATGCTGTTCAAGAGAGAGAGAAGCATTAATGTTAACGTTAACAAAGGAAGGCACCGCGTGTTTGCACGTATTCTCGTTCCATATCTTGTGTTTCTGATGCTGCCGATGATTATTGGCTGGGTTATTTATCAGAAGACGACTGCGTTGATCGAAAGCGAAGCAACCGCGAGCCATATGAACCTGTTGGAGCAGAGTAAAGATATCCTCGATCGAAGATTGGAGGAAATCTCCTCGATTACCCAGCAGTTAGCGGCCGATACAAGAATTATGAGGTTTCAGTCTGTCACTGATCCATTTGAGGGGACGAATACGTACCGGATATTGGATACGAATAAAAGCTTATATGATTACAGGATGTCTAACAATTTCATATTTAATTATTATGTATTGTTTAAAAATAGTGAAATGGTGTTAACCCCGGGGGCTAGTTACTCTTTACAGCATTTTTTTGATCGGGTAGCTCGTTACAGCAAGCATGATTATGATTCATGGTATGACTTCGTCGCAAAGCAATTTCATACCCGCAAAACATTTGCGTCTGAGGAAGTCATCGTACAGGGTGTCCCCTATTCTATGCTAACGTATATGCAATCGCTTGGGTACCCCGGAAATCCCCAGGGCGCCATTGCTGTCATGATAGACCAGAAGGAAATCCAGAAGCTTTTTCAAGGGCTGAACATTTCCGAAGGTGGTTGGGCTTATATTGTGGATGGTGAGGGGGAAATCGTTAGTGAGCTTTCGGCGAGTAAAGCCCCCTTACCGATCGAGATCGGCAATCTGATTGGCGATAAGGGCGTAATCGAGCAATCGCTGCAATCGAATCAGATGATGATTACCTATACGAAATCCTCCTATAACGGTTGGACGTATCTGGTTGGAGAGCCAACCTTTGTTGTATTGGAGAAGGTTCGTTATATTCAGAAAATCATTTTCTCTTTAACGTTCGTCTTTCTTGTCGTGGGTGTCTTCATCGCATATGTGCTGGCTTATCGCAACAGTAAACCGCTAAGGAATATCGTAAACATGATCCTTGAAAAAACGGACGTAGTCTCGCACCAGAAAGATGCCTTTAGATTAATTGGAGAAACGGTAACCGGTTTGTTCAACAATAACCACAGGATGAAGTCCGAGATCGAGCAGCAGGTTCCTTTGCTGCGGGCAGCGTATTTTCAACGGTTGTTGAATGGGCAATTTATTTCGGCACGTGATGCAGATGCACTCTTAAAGTATGTCGGTATGGATTTGCAAGGGATGTTATATCGGGTTGCTGTTGTTCATTTGCGAGGCTTCGATAACGGCTATAATGATAACTTGCTGGAAGAACTGGATATGAAGCGTTTACTGGCTAAAGAAATGTTGAGAAGGACGATCGATCAGGAAGGCTTTGTTTACGATATAGCGGAGGATCAATTCGGGGTGCTTTTCTGTTATAGAGCTGAGCAGTCGGAACTCTACAAGGAGCCTATTGAGCAGAAGCTGAAGGAAGCCAATGAGGAGATGAAAAGCCAGTTAAAGCTGGTGTCTGTCTATGGTGTAGGCGGCTTATGTGATAGTCTCACTAGTATCTCCAGATCGTATGAACAGGCCAGAGAAGCTTTGAACGTACAATTAAGGAAAAATGAGAATGAAATCGTATGGTATGACGAGCTCCCGACGGATATGAACAACTACTATTTCCCGCAGGATGTGGAGATCCGTTTAATCAATTTGGCCAAAGCGGGGGACCATACTGAGGTTCAGCATACGCTTGATGAGATATACCATGAGAATTTCGAGCTGAGGCACCTTTCCTTTGCTGTTATGCAGTTGTTCTTGTTCGAAATGTGGGGAAGTCTGGTGAAGTTGCTGCCGCAAATGGAGCTCGATCAGCAGGAGATTTACAGACGGATCCAGTCACTGAGCAGCGAGATTGACTCCTATGAAAATATGCGCAAAAATTATCAGTCGATCCGCGTAACCTATCGATGGATATGCGAAAGCGTGAACGAGCACAAGAAAAGTCAAAATGTGCAGCTGATTCAAAGTATTCTTGGCATGCTGCAGAACGCATATACGGACAGTGAGCTTTGCCTGGATGTAGTGGCCGATCGTTTTCGCATCTCGAAAGTGTATCTCTCCCAATTCTTCAAAGAGCAAACGGGCATTAATTTCTCTGACTTTTTGGAAAATCTGCGCATGGATCGGGCCAAAAATCTACTGCAGACAACTGACCTAACGATTCTTGAAATTTCCGATAAGGTTGGCTATAGCTCCTCCAATACGTTTTGTCGGGCATTCAAGCGGCTGCATGGCGTCAGTGCGACCTCCTATAAGAAATTACACGGATAAGAATGCGGCACTTTTGTGCCGTATTCTTTACTTTTGCACATCCGTTTAGAAGTGCACATGAATGAATCTTAATAATTGCACATAAAGAAAGCGCTTTCTAATTTACGGCTTGCGGCGGTTTCTTGTATCGTTAAGATATCAATTGAAAGGGGGAAGAGCGCACAATGAAAGAGGTTGTATTAACCAAAGCAAGCACGGGAGCAAGCAGTCTGCTGTTTGCCGCAAGGAAGCAAATGAAGAAAAGCTGGCAATTGTATGCCTTGCTTGCGCTTCCAGTCATCTACGTCCTTGTGTTTAAATATTATCCAATGTACGGGGCGCAGATTGCCTTCAAGGATTATATTGCATCCAAGGGTGTCGCTGGGAGCGAGTGGGTCGGCATGAAGCACTTCATCCGATTTTTCAACTCTTATGAATTTGTGAAATTGATGAAAAACACGTTGATCATCAGCTTGTACAGCTTGCTTGCCGGGATTCCGTTTCCGATTATTCTGGCCTTATCCTTGAATTATGTGAAAAACCAGTTATTCAAAAAGTCCGTACAACTGATTACTTATGCTCCCCATTTTATATCCGTCGTCGTGATGGTAGGTATCATCATAGAGCTGCTGGACCCCCGCAATGGACTAGTGAACATGCTGCTCGGTCAATTGGGATTCAAAACGATTAATTTTATGGCCAAGCCGGAATATTTCAGTTCGATCTATGTCTGGTCTGGTATTTGGCAAAATGTAGGTTTTTCCTGCATCATTTATTTAGCTGCTTTAGCGGGTGTTGATCCCGCACAGCATGAAGCGGCTGTTATTGATGGAGCAAGTAAATTTCAGCGCATGCTGCATATCGATCTGCCGAGCATCGTTCCGGTTATGATTATTCTGCTTATTTTGAACACCGGACATATTCTGGATCTGGGCTTTGAAAAGGTGCTGTTATTGCAAAATCCGCTTAACTCGCGTACCTCTGAAGTCATTGATACGTTCGTGTATAAGGTCGGTCTTGCCTCCCAAGCGATGAATTACTCTTATTCCACGGCCATCAATTTATTCAAATCGGTCATTGGTTTGATTTTACTGATCTCGGTCAACCAAATGGCCAAGAAAGCTAAGCAGGAAAGCCTATGGTAAGAGTGACAAGGGGAGGAAGTCATCATGGAGCAAGCTAACATTCGGGAAGCCAGCAATGACCGTTGGTTTAACGTGATCAATTACACGGTGCTTACCTTATTTCTCATTGTAGTGATGTATCCGCTTGTGTTTATTGTAAGCGCATCCTTCAGCAGCCCAGACGCGGTTATCTCCGGGAAGGTGTGGCTATGGCCGGTTCAACCTACACTCGACGGTTATGAGGCTGTATTTAAACATAAGCTGATTTGGAGCTCGTTTCGCAATTCCGTTATTTATACGGTTCTGGGTACAGTCATCAATGTCGCACTAACGATTATGGCCGCATATCCGCTCGCACGGAGAGACTTGTATGGGAAAAATGCCGTCATGCTTTTGCTGGTGTTCACCACCATGTTTTCTGGCGGGCTCATTCCGAGCTACTTGTTGGTCAAAGATCTCGGCATGCTCAATACGATCTGGTCGATGATTTTGCCCGGGGCTATGAGTGTATTCAATGTCATTATTACGAGAACTTATTTCAAAACGACGATACCGGATGAACTGCTGGAAGCCGCTCAGTTAGACGGCTGTAACGATTTCAAGTTTGTATGGCATGTCGTGATTCCGCTGTCTGGTCCGATCATTGCTGTCATTACCCTGTATTCGGCGGTAGGTTATTGGAATCAATATTTTAATGCGTTGATCTATTTGAAGCTGCCGAGCCTTTATCCATTACAGCTTGTACTTAGGGAAATACTCGTTCAAAATGAGGTAGATTCCGCTATGCTGTCCGATCTGGGTCAGGAAGCGAATCGGGAGGGCCTACGGGCACTGCTTAAATACTCTCTCATTGTCGTCTCGTCGCTGCCACTTATGATGATTTACCCTTTTGTACAGAAGCATTTTGTTAAGGGAGTCATGATCGGTTCGTTGAAAGGTTAGTCATTCAATGAAAATTTTTCTAATGAAAAATTCCAGGGAGGGTTCTTTTAGATGAAAAAATGGATGGTAGTAAGCTTAGGGCTAGCTTTGTGTACAGTCTCAATTTTAAGCGGTTGTTCAGATAAAGAAGCAGCGCAATCAGATGCGGCCCCTAAAGTGTCAGAGGACCGGGTGACTGCGGCAGGGGAATTACCTATCACAAAGGAAAAAACAACCTTAAAGGTGCTTGTAAAAGGAAGCTCTTTTGTTGAAGATTTTGCGACAAATGAATATACGAAGTATCTGGAGGAGAAGACGAACATTCATATCGTGTGGGATGTTGCCCCGGAGAAATCGGCGGTAGAAAAGCTTAATCTGGTGCTCGGAAGCGGAGATTTGCCTGATGTGATCATGGGTTTTGACGTTAGCCCTACACAACAGCTGATCTATGGCAGCCAAGGCGATTTCCTCGATTTAAAGCCTTTTATTGATAAGTATGGCGTCGAAACCAAGAAGATGTTTGAGCAGGTTGAAGGAGTGAAAGATGCGATTACAGCGCCAGGCGGTAAAATATACGGGCTGCCGCTTGTGAACGAGTGTTTCCATTGCTCCATGTCCCAAAAAATGTGGATTTACAAGCCATGGCTCGATAAATTGGGGCTGGCTGTGCCAACAACGACGGATGAGCTATACAAGGTGCTAAAGGATTTTAAAACGAAGGATCCGAACGGCAATGGAAAAGCAGATGAGATTCCGCTTGCAGGTGCAGCGGTTGGACCTGCCGTCAATATCGATTCGTTTCTTATGAATGCTTTTATTCTAAATCCTAATAGTACCAACCGATTGTACCTTAATAACGGCAAGGTCGATGTGCCTTATAATAAGCCGGAATGGCAAGAGGGCCTAAAGTACCTGAACAAGCTATATGCCGAAGGTTTGATCGCGCCGCAGTCCTTCACACAGGATCGGGATCAGGCGAAGCAAATGGGGGAAAATCCCAACATTAATATATTGGGCGCGGCGATAGCCCAGCATAATGGGACGTTTACAGCTTTTAACGGACCGAGCGGAAGATGGCTTGAAGTTACCGCTGTTCCAGTGCTCAAAGGGCCGAAAGGCTTACAAGTTGCGCCGTACACGAATAGCGTCTCACAAGGGCGTTACGTCATTACGAAAGCGAGTAAAAATCCAGAAGCCGCCTTCCGTCTGGCAGATCTGATGTACACTCAGGAGATGACACTGCGCAACACAGAAGGACGTCCGGATATAGAATGGAAAAATGCGGCTCAAGGTGAGCTCGGCATCAATGGCAAGCAGGCCATCTGGAAATATACCGACGCCAAGCTGCCCAATGTGCAAAATGTGAAATGGGCACAAACCGGGCCGTCGCTTAGAACGAACGATTTCCGCTTAGGCTTGGTTGCCGATCCGAAAAACCCATTGGAAGTTATTTTGTACAATGAAACGAAAAACAAGTACGAGCCTTATAAGCAGAAGCTGGATACTGTTCTACCGCAGCTGTTCTTCACGAACGAGCAGGCGATGGAGCTAGCTGATCTCGAGAAGACGATTACTGATCATGTCAAAGAGATGACCGCGCGTTTCATCATCGGGGATGCAAATCTGGAGAAAGAATGGGACGGCTATCTGAAAAATTTGGATAATATGAACCTGAAGCGTTATCTGGAAATTTACCAAGCTGCCTATGATGCGAAGAAGAAGTAGATTTGTATAATCGATAAATGGGGTCGACAATCCAGCGAATAGTTCTGGAAGTCGGCCCTTTACTGTGTACGCTCCCCGCCATCGTTGTTTTCGATAAAAAATCATTTCTTACGTCAAAGACGCCTTCTGTGAAAACGGTTATATTCTGAGGTGGTGCTCACCGATCGGAATTAAAACGGTGTATGCATCTACATGTGATGAGCTAGGCCTGCAAATAATTTGGCGTGTTCACTATCGCGGCCATCTCCGGTGAACGGGAAGCAGTATGGGGAAATCCGCATGAGGCTCCATCTGATACCAATAGGCAACGGAGGAAAGTCCAATCTGTTGAATCGTGACGCGCAGATCGCTCTCGAAATGGATGGGGTCTGGAAGATGCCAGCGATACAGTCCATGCATAGGCACGGAATCTTCACCAAACTTCTCTTTGAGGGTCGTATCCGATTTGGAATAGTATGGGTATCCTAGATAGGGAGTGCTGTATGACACCTCGACGGGGATCCCGTTTTCTTTTTCGTAAAAGCACCAGGCTCCACCGAAGTAATCCTCCGTCCCCGTCCCGCAGAGAGTTGGCCATTCTTCATCTCCGTCCAAATAAAATTTAATTTCCACCTCGCCCCACCAATAACGTTCTAAGGCTGCCCATGCCAAATAGGTACCGACATATTGGGCGTGAAAGTAAGCCGTTTTCTCAGGGAGCGAATCTACAAGCGTATAATGAAATTGATAGAAGAAGCCGTGAATATCCTCGGCGTGTTGATTCTCGATCGTGGATGCCAGTTCCTTGAATATCGGCCAGAACGACTGTTTCTCCTTGAGGTAAAGTGATGCATGGCCTGCCTTTGCGAGCAATACCTAAATTGCTTGCTGCTTTCCCGCCGTGTCCCTTCTCACCGGTCGGATTCTCTGCCGTGATCCAGCGAGTTCGACCTTGTGTCAGGTATGGAGCTACAGAGAGTTCATGAATAAAGCCTTGATTTTGCGACATAGGAACATCCACCTTTATCATTATTGTTATGCGAACTTGAAAACATTATATAATGAAGGTAAGCGCGTTCATTTAGCCAAAGTTAGTTAAAAGTTAACCATTATTGCTGAAAAGGAAGGATTCTTTCTGTGAGCTTATCAATTAGGATTTTCCGGTATTCATGCCTTCAGTCGAGCTTTTAAGAAAAAAGTGGGGGTTTCGCCTGCTGGCTTTAGGAAGGAATGCCGTGATGAGCATTGCTCAGAATCAGTAAGGTCTTCTATTTAAACCAGCCCTTTTTCCAAAACCAAGCGAACATGCCGAATCCAATTCCGAACATGATCAAGAGAATTCCAAAATAACCCCCGTGCCACTTCAGTTCAGGCATATAAGCGAAATTCATCCCATAAAGACCAGCAATGAACGTTAATGGCATGAAGATCGTCGTGATTACGGTCAACGTTTTCATGATGGTATTCATTCGGTTTGAATTCAGGGAGATGTAACTATCCCTCATATCAGCCGTCATGTCGCGGTTTGAATCAATCATTTCAGACAACTTGAGCAGATGATCATGGATGTCCGTGAAAAAGACGAGCTGCTCACGGAGATGCTCGATACGATCTGTATTGATGACCCTGTACAGCAAGTCACGCATGGGCACGATGGTGCGGCGTAATTTTAACAATTTGGCCCGAATATCAAAAATATGTTTCATTAAGACTTCAATCGATTCGGCATCAAAATTGTTCTCGATATCATCCAATTGATCTTCGATTTGGTAAACACTTGGGAAATATTGATCCACCAAATTATCAAGAATTAAATAAGCCGCATAAATATGACCTTCATTCCGCAAATGTTCTTGTTCTGAAATTCGGCTCCAAGCATCCTCAATTTCCCTTGATTCATGCAAATGAAAGGTCACAATGTAATTGCTTCCCAGAAACATATCCACTTCTTCAGCATCCAGTGTCATCGCATTAATCCCATGCATCACAAAAAAGTGAACGTTCTCATAGTGATCCATCTTCGGTCGTTGCAGTAAGAAAAAGCAGTCCTCTATGGCCAACGGATGAAAATGGAAATGCTCTTTCAGATGCAGCGCTTCCTCTTCGCTCGGATTATGAAAGTCGACCCAATACCACTTAATGTTCGGGCCTAGAAGCTCCTCGAAGGGGACATTATGGAGCACATTGAAGTCCATGGTAATAGCAAGGGAACGAATCATTAGTAAAACTCCTTGGGTCATATTTTCATCTGCTTAATTTTACCATACAATAGTGAAAGTTCAGAAATGCTTGGTCCCTAGCACAAATAACGTATATTTGGAAAGAAGGATGACAATGAGGCTCTCCGTTTGTATGGATGCGGTTTATAGCAAGCATGATTTTGCTCAAAGTGTTAAGGAAGTGAAGCGAATTGGCTATGATACGATTGAATTTTGGGCGTGGTGGAATAAAGATTTGGATGAAGTCGCGCATGTTGTGAAGGATGCTGGTGTTTCGGTTGCTGCCTTTTGTACCAAATTTGTGAGCTTAGTCGATGAAACCATGCGTGAAACTTATATAGTTGGACTTACCGAATCCATTGCGGCAGCGAAGAGCTTGAATTGCTCTCAGCTCATTTCGCAAGTGGGTCAGGAATTAGAAGGCGTGCCCAGAGAAGTGCAGCGTCAATCATTGATTGATGGACTAAAAGCATGCGTGCCGTTATTGGAGCGGGAAGGGATAACATTATTGGTAGAGCCGCTGAATACACTTGTGAACCATCAAGGATATTTCTTAGCTTCATCTGAAGAAGCATTCGATATTGTGAAGCAGGTGGGGAGCCAGCATGTGAAGGTGCTGTTCGATATTTATCACCAACAAATTACCGAAGGTCATCTTATTACGAATATTCGTGAAAATATGGCTTGGATAGGCCATTTTCATGCAGCTGGTAATCCGGGGCGGCATGAGCTGAGTAACGGCGAGTTGAATTACGAGCAGATTTTCAAGGCCATTGATGAAACCGGCTTCACTGGGCATATCGGTTTAGAGTATTTTCCTCTGGAGGAACCGAGTATTGGGTTAAAACGTCTTATTAATGACAAGTGAAAGCCATAAGTTGTACGCTGTACAACAATATCCTTGATATCTTCCTTCCAAGCTGAAGATGTTGTATTTGATACAACAATTTAGCCGTATTTCATACTAAAAAGGCCACTTTTATGCGAATTTCGTACAACATTAGTTATGTATAGGAACTGAGCTTGATTTAGGCCTCGAAATAGTGTTTTGCATCGGCGGATAGGCTTTTGGGAGGTAGTGCTTGTGTGAATTCACACAAGCACTTTTTTTATGGTTAGCGGATGAAGCGCATGGCTTTCATCCACATGCACGAAGGCGTCGTACCGCCGAGCCATAAGAGAGGGAACATAATTCCCTCTCTCATGACCAGGGCGGTACACGACCCCGATGGCACGGTGCCCCAGCACCTCGTGCCCGAGAATCGGATCCTCCTTGCTGAGCAGGAGGATCTGATCATGCGCGCCGGCGCGATGCATGAGCTCCTCCCAGCTGCCCGGCTGGGCAGGTGGCACTTGCATCGTCGCCATCGGCGCGCCCCAGGATGTCGCGGCGATGACCGTGCCGCGGTAAGTGCCGAAGCCGATAGCGAACACATCGGCTTCGCCGTGCGCTTCGCGCACGAGCTGGCCGACGTTCACCATACCGTCGGCCAACATATCTGTTGCACGCGCGTCGCCGACGTGCGTGTTGTGCTCCCAGACGATGACTTTGGCGTCTGGGCCGTGGTGGTTGACGAGGCGGCGCAGCGCCTCGACCATGTGTCGGTCGCGGACGTTCCACGATTCCGCGTCGTGACGAACCATGGTGCGGTAGTAATCCTCAGCGTTCACAGCAACAAGCGCGTTCAATTCCGCGCTAAGCGCTGCTTCGCTGTCTTCTTCGTACCGCACGCGTTTCGCGTGAAGCGCTTGAAGCAGCTTCACAACCTCATCTTGGCAGCTTTCGCCGTAAAAAGCCGCCGAAACCCCGTAATTTTGCCCCTCCTTCTCATAAGAGTCGAAGCACTCAAATGCCTTCCGCGCCATAGCTAACTGCTCAGGTGTGCCTTTTTCCTGTAAATAACGTTCGATCTCTTCTAGGGACTCCCATAAACTGTAGACGTCTAAACCGTAAAACCCGACTCGCTCTTCCATCAGCTTATTTGCATTGTGCTGGTTAAGCCACTCCATCAACTCTCCAACCTCTTCATTGGCCCACATCCACGTCGGCCAACGATTAAAAGTTTCCATGACCTCGCGGGAGCTCGGCTTTGCATCCTTGTACTGCTTCACATAGCGGTTAATCTCATAACAGGACGGCCAGTCGCCCTCGACAGCAATAAAAGAAAAACCTTTCGTTTCAATCAATTTACGGCTCAGCTCCATGCGAAGCTTATAAAATTCCGATGTACCATGCGTTGCCTCACCGAGTAAAACGTACTTCTTGTCTCCGATTGCTTCTACTAATACATCCAAATCTTCGGGGGTGCTCAGCTGCACAGCTTGCTGTCTAATCTGTTCCACAATGGCGTCTTCAACTTTCACTTGTTTGACTCCTATTCCTAAAGATTTACTTTCTGTAGTATGTACAAAAGTGCATACAAAAAAAGCCATTTGAATGGAATCGCCTTTTTTTGTAACACAATTGGAACATTCCTGTTACAGTTCTCTAACATAATGGGTGTATTATAATAAACAAGACCCCCCTTTTTTAATATAAACTTTGGACCTGGCCCCGTTGGCTAGGTCCCTTTTTTTGTTTGGAGGGTCGAAAACCTTTTTCGTAAAGCAAATATTCATTGAACTATTAAACAAAAACAATGATAATGAACTCACTTACTTCAGGTGGGGAGGAATATGTGTGATTAGAATGATTATTGCTGACGATGAACCAATCACCCGAATGGGGCTGCGATCCTTAGATTGGGAAGAAGAAGGCTTTGAGTTGGTAGGGTTAGGGGCTAATGGATTGGAGGCACTAGAGCTGATTCGAGCTGTTAATCCAGATCTAGTATTGACTGATATTAAAATGCCCCGGTTTAGACGGACTAGCCTTAATGGAGCTGGTACAAGCAGAGAATCCATCTATCAAATGGGTGTTTATTACAGCCTACCACCAGTTGGATTACGCAATGACAGCAATAAAATTGGGGGCAGTCGGTTTTGTATTAAAACCTACCGATCCAGATGAAATCATGCTGGCTTGCAGAAAAGCCAAACAAGTGATTCAAGAGGACCGTCAGCGAAATGAGCTTGAGCTTGGTCTGCGGCATCAGTTGAAGGAATATTCGTTTACACTGCAAGGCATGTTGCTACCGGAAGGTGAAATATCCAAGCTGAATGAAGTGATTGCGCAAATCATTGAATATATAGAATTAAATTACATGCAGGAAATGACCATTACCAAAGTTGCGGACATGCTTCATTATCATCCGGACTATTTGAGCCGCTTATTTAAGAAGGAAACAGGAGAAAACTTCTCGGATACACTCACCCGAATTCGTATGCAAAAAGCTGTGGATATGCTAGCAGACCCCCAGGTTAAAGTATTTGAAATAGCCAGTCGGGTGGGAATTCGAGATTCCAGGTATTTTGGACAAATGTTTAAAAAACATTACGGACAAACGCCAAACGATTTTCGTAAGCAATTATTTATAAGACATGCGGAATTAGGCGGGCACCTCAATGATACGTAACCAGCTAGCAAGAAGGTTGCGGCAATGGATACTAGACATGAAGATTCAAAAAAAATTACTAGTGTCCTTCCTCATTTTGAACCTTATTCCATTAGCTGTGATCGGTACGTTAACTTATCAAAAATCACGATCGCTCATACAGGAAAAAACAAACGCTTACACCACCGATTTGTTAACCGAAGTAAGCAAAAATATTGAATTCAAGATGAAGGAAGTCAAGCGGGTGTATTATTCCCTTTTTACGAATAAAGAAATAAGGGATGCTCTTAAAAAAGCCAATCTAGGCTTTCATAATCAGTTGGAATATTTAGACGAAATCAACAAAATTAAGCTCTTGTTGGATGGTGCCATCATTGATAGCGAAGACATACAGGACATCAGCCTTTATGCTTTAAATAAAGATGTCTTTCCATCGGGAAATGTCTTGAAATCCAATGATTTGGACATAAACGATTGGGATGTACTGAAAGAGAATGAGGGCAATTTAGTTTGGATGAATACGAATCCCGAGCAGCTAACGATTACAGCTAGAAGTTCTATGTTTGATGTAGGAAACCTGAAGAAAATCGGCTATTTTGAACTTCATCTTAAAGAAGACGCTTTATATTCGGTTTTTGCGCAGACGAAATTAAACAATGAAGGTGAAATGTATATTATCAATCAGAATGGAAGGATCATTTCACATTCGAATAAATCCTTGATTAATACGACCCCTGATTACCCGTATATAACTCGCGTGTTGCATGGACCTGAACAAGATCATACTAGCGAGATGATGGACGGGATTAACTATATCATTACTTATCATGCCATCGGGAATACCGATTGGAAGATCGTCAGTGTCATTCCGGATGCTAAATACTCCCAAACGTCTATTGAATTGAAAAATTGGATGTTTATTATCTTCATTATCTGTATTGTCGTTGCATTATTAATCGCCTATTTTGTGTCGAACAGTATATCTAAACCCATTCGTCAGCTTTCCGCGATGATGAAAGACGTGGAAAAAGATCGCTTTGATATTCAATTTAATTACAATTCCCGCAATGAAATAGGTGTTATGAGTCGAAATTTCAACCGAATGATCGATCGAATCCATCATTTAATTAATACGGTTTATCAAGAGGAACTATTGAAACAGCAGTCGCAATTAAAATATTTAATGTTTCAAATTAACCCTCATTTCCTTTTTAACACACTAGAAACGATCAATTGGCTTGCGCGCATGAAGAACGTTCCTGAAGTAGGGAAATTATCCAAAGCGTTGGGTGATTTAATGCGGGAAGGAATCAAGGGAAAAGAGTACATTCCCCTTGACAAGGAATTGGACAACGTTAATAAGTATGTCTATATTCAGCAATATCGATATGGAGATAAAATTACCATTTCTATCGACATAGATACGATGGCGCTGCCCTTGTTAGTTCCGCGATTTATTCTGCAGCCGTTGGTGGAAAATGCGATTATTCATGGTATGGAAATGAAGATTGACCAAGGGCTTATTGAGATTCGCGGTTTTTTTGAAGATGATTTATTTAACATTACCATAAGTGATAACGGAAACGGTATTGAGGCTGAAAGACTAGCGCAGATTCGGGAAAATTTGCAAGTGACTGTTGATGATTCAGGTATGGGGATTGGATTGATTAATGTACATCAGCGGGTTCAATTGCATTACGGAAAGAGATTCGGCTTGCAGATTGATAGCGTCGTAGGGCAAGGTACAATGATAACGTTATCCTTACCACGTAAAGATGAGAAGAGGTCGGCAGATTCAACCATGAAGTAAGGAATACCGCATACTCGTTTGAACCCATTTCAACTAAGCTTAGATTGTAAAACATGATAGAGGAGGGTTTAAATGAAAAAGGTTAAAAGGATTTCAGCATCAATCACTGCTATTTTTGCAATCACTGCTGTATTATCTGCTTGCGGGACCGAGAAAGCAAGTGAGGCACCCAAAGCTAGTGATGCTCCAAAAGCAACGGAAGCGGCTGCAAAGCCAAAAGATAAGATTAAAATGAAAGAATTTGATTGGTTAGAACCGGAAAACAAGGGGATCAATATTCAGAAAGATCTGCTTGCAGAATTTAATGCAAGAACAGATGTGAACGCGACTTTCGAAGTATCACATCTTCCTAGTACAGCTTTTTATCCGAAATTAAATGCTCAAATCGCCGGAAATGAAGCGCCTGATGTGTACACTCTGCATGCTGCCGGAAAACTAAAAACGTATGCGGATTCAGGAAAAGTGCTGGCGCTTAATGAATATCTGGATAAAGATCCAGCGTGGAAAGATCGCTTTATCTCTGGGGCGTTTAATTTATTAACATTCAATGACAAAATTTATGGTGTTCCGGTTAATTTCGCGGCAGCTACCATGTACTACAATAAAGACATTTTCAAAAAGAATAACCTTGAGGTACCTAAGACGTACGATGAGTTAAAACATGTGATTGATGTGTTGGTTAAAAATAAAGTGACACCGATTGCAATGGGTGCCAAAGATGCTTGGGTTAGTGCCTTATTTAGTGAATTTGTAGCCAATCGGATTGGCGGCGACGCACCGTTTAATGCATTAATGGAGGGCAAAGGAACTTGGCTTGATCCTTCTTACATCGAAACAGGCCGTGTATTGCAGGAATTAACAAAAATGAAGGCGTTCCCAGAAGGGTTCCTTAGTATTGACAACAGTGCAATGACGAGCATGTTCCAAAATGGTCAAGCGGCCATGATGGTTACTGGCAGTTGGGCAATCAATACGTTGGTAAATACCGATTCCAAGGTGAAGGATGTCGTGGGCATTGCTAAATTCCCAACATTTCCGAATGGAAAAGGGGATATTGACACTTGGTTGGGTCAACCTGCATTTAACTTAGTGATAAGTTCAACGGCAAAAGACAAAGATGCAGCTGTTAAATATCTGAAAGTATGGTCCGAGGACAAAACACAAAAACGTGTTGGTGAAGAGCAAGGAGATATTCCAGCTACTAAAGTTACCTTAGATCCAGCTAAAGTGCCAGGGTTAAGTAAAGATTTAAAAGATCAAATGTCCACAATGAAAGGGATGTTCATCTTTTATGATGTGGGACTGGGTGCGAAGATTGGGGATGAATATAACAACACGATCCAATCTATCTTAGCAGGCAAATCACCGGAAGATGCATTCAAGAGCTTGCAAGCTTATACGGAGAAAAACCGCTAAAACTATAAAATTTTCTTATGGAGGGGGAAGATATTCTTCTCCCTTTTTTCATCAAAACAATAATGGAGTGGTTGTTTATGGATAAAATGCTGAGAAAAGGCTCGACCATTGCATTCTTTATAACCCCTGCCCTGTTTCTATATTCGGCTATTGTTTTCATCCCTATTATCGCATCGATTTATTTGAGCTTTTTTGATTGGGATGTTCTGAATCCGATGAAGTTTATAGGGTTGGACAATTATACGCGTATGTTTTCAGATGATGATGTGTTTTTTGTTACGATACGTAACGTGTTATTTCTCTTGGTGACAAGTTTGGTGATTCAACTGCCATTTGGTTTTTTTCTGGCCTTGATTCTGACAGGAAACGTGCGAGGGAAAGATTTCTTTAAGCTTGTTTTCATTATGCCGGCATTCCTGTCGAGTGTCGCCGTAGGTATGATGTGGACATTTATCTATCATCCGCAGATCGGTATTATTAATAATTTACTTGATTGGTTAGGGCTAGATTCACTAAAGCACCTGTGGTTGTCTGAACCCAAAACGGTGATGTGGGCAGTTACAGCGGTTGTATCTTGGCAATTTATTGGGTATACCATGATCCTGTTCATTGCAGCGATACAGAATATTTCCGAGGAAATCTTTGAGGCCGCGCGTCTTGAAGGTGCTATCGGATGGAAATTGGTATGGCATATCACCATGCCATTGCTTAAACCGATTATTAAAGTGAATACCATTCTCATTTCTATTGGTTCCTTACGGTTTTTTGATCTTGTTTATGTCATGACGGGCGGGGGGCCTGCCAATGTATCACAAACACTGGTCGGTTATTTGCAAAAACGTTCCTTTGGTCAGTTAGAATATGGCTACGGTAATTCATTAGCTGTCATCTTACTAGTTATGTGCTTAATCGTTACGTTTGTTATTAATAAAATAATTTCCACCAAAGATATCGAAGATTGAGGAAGGAGGTACGCGTATGGAGCAAGGTTCAAAAATGATTCGTCCCATTCAAAAGCTGTTCACTTATTTATTTTTGGGATTAGGGACGCTTGTCTATATTTATCCTCTGTTTTGGCTTATTGTGAATTCACTCAAGAAAACACCGGAAATTTTTGAACGTCCATGGGAACTTCCGCTGCATTGGCTGTGGGGAAACTACATAAATGCATGGATCACAGGGGGAACAGGCCGTTATTTTTACAATTCGGTACTCATTACGACTGTCACATTACTTCTGGTCTTACTAATAGGTTCAATGGCCTCTTTTGCGATTATTAAATTAAAGTGGAAAGCATCGAAAGGCACGCTACTTTATTTTTTGATCGGTTTGATGGTTCCGCTGCAAGCAACACTCATTCCTTTGGTTATTTTCTTCTCTAAATTAAATCTGATGAATTCGCAAATCGGCTTGATTCTTATTTATGTTGCCTTTGCTCTGCCTACATCGGTACTGGTGCTAAGCGGTTTTATGAGTTCCATTCCCAAAGAAATTATGGAAGCGGCCATTATTGATGGCTGTTCGGTTTACGGTGTTTATTGGCGAGTTTTGATGCCTTTATTGATACCGGCGCTTATGACGGTTGGCATTATAAACTTTGCTGGAATCTGGAATGAACTACTGGTTGTACTAACATTCATTAACGATGCCAAAAAGATGACACTTCCGATAGGACTTTTGAATTTTCAGGGTCAATACGCAACGGATTTTGCACCGATGTTCGCGGCCATTGTGATGACAACCCTTCCGTCGATCCTTGTAATATCCATTTTCAATAAACGGATAATTTCCGGTATAACAGCGGGATCTCTCAAAGGGTAATGCGCACAAACGGAAAGTAAAAGAAGACGCTCAAACCGTGTGATTGAACTGGTTTGAGCGTCTTTTTAAGATTTTACCTTTTGAAAGTTACCTCTTAGATCGATAAATCTCCTTAACCAATCGGTAAGCCAGCTTAGGCTTGCGATACTCATTCAGCAGTCCCTTGTTGTTAAAACTCCGCGCCCGATCACGGAAATAAGGACGGTCACTCCGCACATCGACGCGAATGTCGGCGAAGTGCCAAATCAGCGTACCGACGATGCGAGGATCCTCGCGGAAGATCTGTAAAGCCTGCTGCACAACGTCAGCTTGATAGTCTTCACTGAACAAGCGAGGCTCCCAGCCTGCATCTCCGAAGATACCAGCAGCGCCAAACTCGCTCATGATGACGGGCTTACCACTGGCACCTTGTGATTCTGCATGTTGATAATACTGCTGAAGCATGTCACGGAATCCGTTCACGTTTCCTTGATACCAGCCGTAATATTTGTTGATTCCGATGACATCGAAATAGGATAGTACAATGTCTTCTTCAGGATGCATCGTGGCGTACGTAACTAGGCGGCTGGTATCCATGCTGCGTATTTTGCTAACGAATTTCTTAGTAAGCTCCAGCGCTTCATCCGTGCGTGTATCAATTTCGTTATGAGCCCCCCAGAAAATGATCGAAGGATGATGATAATCACGGCTAATCATTTCGTCTAACATTTGCAAACCGCGTTCTGCGAATAGGGGACTAGCCAGCGTTTCTTTGCTCATAAAACAGCCCCACATCGGGATCTCGCTCCACAGGAGCAGTCCATGCTCATCAAGCAAATCGATCCAGAACTGGCTTTGTGGATAGTGTGAACCACGAACGATGTTGCAGCCCATATCGGTCAAAATATCCAAATCCTTCAGCATGAGCTTAGGTGGAAAAGCAAATCCCCATTCGGGATGCTCTTCGTGTCGATTCACTCCCTGCAAATACAGCGCTTTGCCATTTAGGAGGATTTGACTGTTATTGACTTCAATGGTGCGGAATCCTGTCCGATCGATCAGGTCATCTTCGCCTATACGGACTACGAAGGTATACAACTCCGGTTGTCCAACATCCCATTTGCGGATGTTTTTGAGTCTCCCTCGGAGAGAAAGCTGTGAAGATTTGCCCGCCGCGATATGAACGGTTGAATCAGAGAAAGCTAGTCCTTCTATAGAGGCACTAACAACAATTTGACGATCAACCGAGCTTATGGAGTTTAACTTTACTTGCAGCTGGATATCGGCTGTATCTCCCTCTAGTTGATAATCAATTTTCAAGGATTCAATATAAATATCGGGCAGCTCCTGAAGCTCGACAGAACGTATGATTCCACCATAAGAGTACCAATCTGAGATATCTGTGGGCAGTGTCTGCCAATCAAGGGTGCTATCTACACGAATGATTAATTCGTGCTTTCCCTTCGCTAGATGAGGGATGATCTTGGAGAACTGGGTGTAGCCGCCAAAGTGGTAACCGAGGTGATGACCGTCAACATAAACATCGGCATGGTGGAGAATTCCTTCAAAGCATAGTCGAATATTAGCTTCTTGTGCGGTGTCGAAATACGTGCGATACCACGCGGCCCCGATATAATCGTATAAGCCTAATTCATTATTCCAGCAAGAAGGAACCACAAGCTTTCGGGAATCGGTTGGAAACTTGGCATGCCATTGTTCCGTTATCCCTACATTTCCTGGATCCGTTATGAAGTCCCATAATCCATCAAGAAGTCGGGTATGGCGTAGGGAGTGTTGTTGAAAAGTACGAATCAAAGTAAAAGCCCCTTTCATGTATGTTTAGTTAAGCGTATCATGGAAGAATGGCTATTTTCTATGGATAAAGAACTTTAGTATTTGTCAAAATCGCTTTGAAGGTGGTGAATGAATGGAAACAAAAGAGCACCGGATGTATCATCTTCGTCTGACCTATGAGAAGCTGCCTGTTCCAGGCTGGAAAGACATTCGGAATACAACAGATGTTCATTCTCTTTACTGGATTATGAGTGGAGAAGGAGAATTTACACATTCGTTTGATGAACAGCTATTGAATGTACAATCGGGTATGCTCTTTTACTTAAGGCCGGGTTTTACGCTGACCATGACATCATCTGTGGATAAACCGCTCTATATTCGTATGCTTCTATTTGATGCTTTCGACATCCCCTATGAGAATCAAACCTGGCTGCAGCCCGTTCATTTGGACTCACTTCAATTGCCTTTTAACAAGTTGTATTCTCCGGAGCAAGCGGTCTGGATTCAAGAGCAGTTCAAGCAGATAGGGACGTTACAGAGCCCGGACCCACACGAAAGACAGGCTGAATTCCAATATGTCCTTTCACGATTGATTCATTTCATGAGGGATACAAACACGTCAACGGACCCGTATATGAAAGCATTTCAGCAAGCGAAGTTTTGGATCGAAACCTGCTATAACCGGCCCTTGAGGATGGAAGAACTCGCGCGAACCTTCCATATCTCCGTCTCCCAGTTGCGAAAAATGTTCATGCAGCAAGTAGGCGTTTCACCCAAAGAGTACTTGAACCGGATTCGCAATGAGAAAGCCAAAACACTGCTGCTGCTGACAGAAGAACCGATGAAAGCTATTGCGGATGCATGCGGATTTGCCGATGAATTTCATTTTGGTAAAATGTTTCGGGCGTGGAACGAAGTATCTCCGGCTCGATTCCGAACTTTGAACAAGTCCAACCGATGAGAGACATGGAAGGGGAGTGCTCCCTTCTGGGAGTTTTTTTAATGATTGCGTGGTAAAATGGTGAAGAAAACATGATTTGTTTGGAGAGGGGTCACACCAATGAGTGCCGAAATCGAAAGAAAGTTCCTATTACCCGCGTTCCCTGTGGCGGAATTGGATAATAATGAAATCACGCTAGTTTCAAAGCAGTATATTTATCAAACGTATTTGGCCTTCTCGGAAGATCAAGAAATCAGAGTGCGCCAGCTGGTGGATAGTTCTGGATTGTCGCATTTTACACATACGTTCAAATCAGGGCATGGCTTGGTTCGGGAAGAGATTGAATACAACATATCGGAACCTATATATAAGCAGCTTCTTGAACGTACGGGGTTAGTCCCATTGGAGAAGATTCGTACCACGGTTGATGTTCAAGGGCTCCATTTTGAAATTGATGAATATAAACAAGTGGATCTCCTAGTTGTCGAAGTCGAGTTTCCAGATGTTGAAGCTGCGCGGCTCTTTGTAGTACCTTCTTGGTTTGGGAGAGAGTTAGGAGCGGAGGAAGAATTCCGAAATAAGTCCATGTGGGTAAAACTGCAGACGTCACGATAGTATTTATATAAGTTATATTTCGTTTTCCTTACAATTGGTTAATAATCTTCATCAAGATAAACATACATAAGGCCGAGTTTATGACCCAAGTGAGGTCAGAGCTTGGTCTTTTCGCTTTTTTCTGAAGAGTGAAAGTGTTAGATTCGTTAGCGAACTATTAGCAAAAATAATGTTTAGCTAAGATTTAAAATAGATGTTTAACAACAATTACAAAGTATGATGGATGTACAGAAATGATAGCTAACATTTTCAGGAATTGCGAGGGGCCACCTATGAACCTGATACATTACTACCGCCAGCAGTTTCTCGAATTAATTTCTCAGTTCGAGCCCAATTGGGAAGAGGATCATAACTATAGATTTGGATTTCGTTGGAATTCGTATGTGAAGTCTTCTTTTAAAGAAATTTTTCAAATGACTCAATTTCCGAGTGAACCCTTGTATTTAGTGTACGCGGTTGAGCTTCCTGAAAAATATAAAAAGACGAATATTAGTGAAGTAGTCAAAAACGTTTCATCTTCGTATGAGCTGTCCTTGTATTTGTTCTCAGATAAGATGCTGTTATCCTCTTGTGTTTCTATAGAAAACCTGCAGCAGACAACACTAGGATTTGTCAATCAAGCCCGAGGGGAAATCATTGATCTTGTTTTCTCTGCGATTCAAATGCGAGTCACTTAACCGGCATTATTTTGACAAAGACGAATTCATAAGAATTTAGGTGATAAGAATGAGGAAATACCGGGTGTTAATCGTTGATGACGCCATCGTAATGAGAAATAGGATTGCGAATCTTTTTGAACAAGATGAACAATTTTCAGTGGTAGGATTCGCGGTTAATGGTGCCAATGCGCTGGATAAAATTGTAGAGCTGCAGCCGGACCTAGTAACACTGGATGTAGAGATGCCCGAGCTCGATGGACTAGCTGCTTTGCGTCAAATTATGACCTTCCATCCTGTGCCGGTTATTATGCTGAGCAGCTGCACGGAAGAATGTTCAAATGTTGCCTTGCAAGCCCTGGAGCTAGGGGCTTTGGACTTTATCCAGAAGGAAACATTATTCCAAAGTACACAGAATGCGCTGTTGGAAGAAGAATTTCTATTACGGTGTAAAACCGCAATGAGGAAGAAACTGTTCCTACGGAATGAGACGAGTATGTTGGGGAAAGAGCAGTCGATCAAAATTCACTTGGAAATGCTTACATTCCTACTTAAAATGGAAGGGGATATGCTTCATTTTCACGATGAGCTGCAGGATCAAATTAAACAACAGAATGGACTTCTCGTTAAATTTCATAAAGAGGATCATAAATTTATCTATACAACTTGGCAGGGCTCACTATTTAACCGGCTTGGTATCAAGGATAATAACGCGGTAGGCAAGGATTTGTTTACGATTTTCCCGCAAGATAAGGCCGACTTCATGGCTCCCTATTATCAAGCGGCATGGGACAATGAAGAAGTCATTGATTTCGAAACCGAATGGCATGGTTATTATTACTTAACCGTACTTCGCCCAATCAAACGAGATGGTGTAATGACAGAAATCATTTCGCTAACTGTAGATATTACGGAGTCGCGAAGCTTGGAGGAACGAATCCGCTTTTTAATCCATCATGACCCTCTGACAGGCCTTCCGAATCGACATGGGTTAAGTAAATGGATCGAGGACGCAATTGCACAGCAGGAACGTTTTGCTGTTGTATTCGTGAATTTGGATCACTTCAAGCTGGCCAACGAAACGTTAGGTCATGATACAGGGGACAGAATTCTTCAAGTTATGGCCCGCAGATTGAAAAACAGTACCATGATCAAAGATGTTTCTGTTTTCAGAGTGGGCAGTGACGAATTTATTTGTTTGGTTAAGCACCATTCGTTAGCTGAACTTGAAGGTTTCGCACATACCATTGTTCAGACTATTAATCAGCCCATTCGCATCCAAGAACATGAAATTTATATATCTCCCTCGATCGGGATTAGCCAGTATCCACAAGACGATATTGACCCTGATAATCTGATTCGTTTTGCAGATATTGCTATGGAATACGCCAAGGAACTAGGCGGTAATCAAGTTCAATATTTCAATTCGCAAATTTATGCGAAAATAGAACGTAGAATTAAGATTGAGAAGCATTTGCGAAAAGCATTGGAGAAAAATGAGTTTATTCTGGTGTACCAACCGCAGGTCAATCTATTAGTAAATCAGATCGTCGGATTTGAAAGTTTAATTCGGTGGAAAAGCCCTGAACTGGGGTGCGTATCTCCACTAGAATTTATTCCTATCGCAGAGGAAACGGGATTAATCTATCCGATTGGAAAATGGGTCCTTAGAGAAGCATGCAGCCAGAATAAGAGCTGGCAGGAGTTAGGTTTTCCTAAGGTTTCAATGGCTGTCAACTTGTCTTCTAAGCAGTTCTATGATCAGTCACTCAAAGAACAGATTAACAGCATACTTCAAGAGACAGGACTCGAACCGCAATATCTGGAATTAGAGATAACGGAAAGCATGACGATGGATGTTCAAGTTGCCTTAACGACTTTAAATAGTTTTAGAAACATGGGTCTGAAGATTGCTATGGATGACTTTGGAACGGGTTACAGCTCGCTCAGCTATTTGAAAGAATTCCCGATCCATCATTTGAAAATTGATCAATCCTTTGTGAAGGATATCTCGATTAATCCTACCAATGCAGCCATTGTAAATACGATCATTGCGCTAGCACGTAACCTAAAGCTAGTTGTGATTGCAGAAGGGGTAGAGAACGACAACGATTTAAAGATTCTGCAGGAATTCAATTGTGACACCGTACAGGGGTATTTATTTAGCCGCCCGGTAGAAGCAAGCGAAGTACCCGAGATATTTGATAGATTTACATGCAATCGAATTGCGAATACATAAGAATCATCCTAACGCCATGACAGTGACTGTCGGTTCTGTGGCGTTTTTTATTTTTCATATTTCTGGTAAAAAATAGTGTAGACCTGCCATAATTCGACATATTATAATAGATGATAGAAACAAAATAGGTATAAAGGAGGGATTTTAGTGATTAAGGTGCTTATTATCGAAGACGACATCATTATAGGACAAATGATAAGCATGTATCTTTCGGAAGATCAATTTGATGTGAAGCAATCCGTAAATGGACATGACGGATTGAGGGAAATCGTTCATTTTCAGCCTGATGTGATTTTATTGGATCTCGTTTTGCCAGATTATGAGGGGTTAGAGCTATGTGGGGCCATTAGGGGATTAAGTTTGGTTCCTATTATTGTGATATCGACGAAAACAAATATTAAGGAGAAGGTGGAGGCCTTTAATATTGGGGCTGATGACTATCTTTGTAAGCCGTTTAGCATGCAGGAGTTAAAAGCACGTATCAAAGCCTCACTTCGTATGGCGGACATACAGGTTCCGGCTATCGGTGTGTCGGAAGGGACAGAGTCAGAGTCACAATATCCTGACTTTACTCTGGATGTAGAGCGCAGATTGATTGTGATCAAAGATCAAAAAATTGATATCACCAATTCTGAATTTGAAATAATGAAACGTTTTATTCACTATCCTGGCAGAGTGTTTAGACGTGATGAGCTTATAGATACTTTATATCGGATGGGCGAAATCGTGAATGATCGCGCCATTGATGTACATATTACGAATCTCCGTAGAAAAATAGAACAGAATCCAAAGGAACCACAATATATTAAAACCGTATGGGGTGTTGGTTATAAATTTGTGCATCTTTCAGCTATTTAAGGTGTGTAATTAAGCGATGAGGTGAATAGCAGTGCTCAAAGATCTACTGAACAATTTCTCGATACTGGCTGTCTTCATTTTCTTGTCTATCGAGATTTTCTATTCTCCTAGATTAAAAGCCACATCTAGATGGAAATATCGCATACTAGCAGGTTTGCTGCATGGGATCTATGGTGTCATTCTAACTTTTCTTGGCGTACATGTTACTGCAAGACATATATTGGATTTAAAAGCGATTGCTATTCTGATGGCTACATTCATTGGTGGAGGAATTTCTGGTTTTATTGCCACAACGATTATGATTATTGGCAGGACGCTGATAGATCCTTCTGTATTTTTTCGAATCTCTACACTAGGACTACTCATATTTGCGGGTACCGCGCTAACTAATCATTTCATTCATGGTTATTGGAGAAAATGGACATTATTAATGATGTGTCCTATCAGTGTCTTGTTCGTTGATATGGTACTAATCTATCATATTCCTGTTGCCCGGTTAGTCATTCCAACGTTGCTTCTGCATTTGGGAGGGGGCTTATTCGCAGCAGCGCTAATCCGCTATTTCTTAAGGGCAGAGGAGCTAAGGAGTCAAGTAAGTCATATCCAACAAGAGTTAGTGGATATTCTTCGGCTGCAGCCCGGCATTACGTTTAAACTTAATAAAAGTCATAATCAATTCATTTATACCATGATCGATGGTCAGTTATTACGAAATCTTGGACTACACCCACAAGATTTAATAAATAAAAATATACAATCAATCAAATGTTTTACCACTGAATTCACAACATTTATACTTGGGAAATTCGAAGAAGCCTGGAAGGGGAACAAAGTCGCGTATGAGAACCAAATAAAAGGGAAGATCGCCTTTACAACCTTACAACCCGTATTTGAAGGTGAGCAGGTGGTCGAGATCATCGGCTCTACGACAGATATTACAGAGCGAACAGCAGCAGAACGGCGTATTCAGGAGAGTGAAGCACGCTATCGTATCCTCGTAGAGAATTCACAGGAAGGAATTCTTGGGTTCACGAAGGAAGGCGAGATTACCTCTGTGAATCAAATTGTTTCCCTGATGACCCATGCGACAGCTGCGGACATGTTGGGCAAAAAAATAACCGGATTTCTCCCGGAAGCCGAGCAAATTCGTTGGGATTCCCATTTCCAAGAAGTCATCCGGAATGGTGGTAACGTACGATTTGAAATGAGTATTCCGTCCTCTTCAGGTGCTCTTCGAGATTATTGTGTCACGCTTTCAGTCTATCATGATGCGAGTGGCGAATTGGAAGGTATTGTTGGAACGGTTCATGATTTCACAGAGGTAACCATGCGGCATGCCGCCGATCAAGCGAATCAAGCTAAAAGCCAATTTATTGCCAAAATGAGTCATGAAATTAGAACTCCTCTGAACGGTATCATTGGTCTTTCTCAACTTCTCGGGAAAACCTCACTCTCAGACCATCAAAAGGATTATCTACATAAAATAAAATCTTCATCCCATACACTGCTAGGCATTATTAATGATGTTCTTGACCTTTCCAAAGTAGAAGCGGGAAAACTCGAAGTAGAACGAACCAGCTTTCAGTTAGATGAGCTTCTCAAGGAACTCTCCAGTATATTGAGTGTCTTATCCGATAGTCGCCAGATCGAGCTTATTTTTAATACAGCCGCTGAATTGCCCAATCATATTCTTGGGGATCCGCTGAGACTGAAGCAAGTACTGCTTAATCTTTGCAGCAATGCGATTAAATTTACTTCAGAGGGCTATGTGATGCTCCAAATTGAGTTGGAACCACACACATCCAGAGAAGAAATTAGGCTTAGCTTTACCGTAGAGGATAGTGGAATAGGTATATCTCCAGATCGTTTAGCCTTTATTTTTGATCCTTTTTCTCAGGCAGATGGATCTACGAGTCGTGAATATGGGGGAACAGGATTGGGACTTACGATCAGCCAGCATTTGATTGGGCTTATGGGCGGGTCATTAACAGCCGAGAGTGTAGAGGGTAAAGGAAGCAGATTTAAATTTACACTGCCTTTTCAAGTCATAGAGTTCGCTGATCCAGATGAATGGGACTTAACAAAAGAGCATACGACGTATCAAGTTTTGCTGGTCGAAGATCATCCCCTGATGCGCAGCACCTTACGGGACACTTTGGAGTCGTTTGCCTTGATCGTATCGGAGGTGTCATCCTGGAGAGATATGTTTGAACGGATGAAGGGGTTGGGGACCGATGACGACAAGTACGATTGTATCCTGCTTGATATGGAAATTGAAGATATGTATGGCATAGATACATGGAATACTTTTATCGAGTCGATCCAAAGAGATCAAACGCTTGTTGTATGCTTAACTTCGCCGCTTGGTAAAGAAGAAATGCTGAGACTTCCGATAAGCGCAAGACCTGATGCTATCATGGTTAAACCAATTTGCCGTTTAGAGCTTTATCAAACGTTGGAATCCTTGTTTAATCCGCACAACTCATCTCCAAGAAGCGGCAGGTCTTTGCAGGCCAAGTCCTCTAGAGTTAGCAAGACAGGGCGAATTCTTCTCGTGGAGGATAACGAAATTAATCAGCAGGTTGCTTTGGAGTTTCTGAAGGAGCATGGATTTGAGATCACGATAGCGGAAAATGGCCGGGAAGCCATTGAAAAACTGGAAGTCGACGAATACGACTTGATTTTGATGGATATTCACATGCCAGTCATGGACGGCGTTGAAGCGACAGCGTACATTCGTCAAATCCCCAACTATATGAATATACCCATCATTGGACTGACGGCCAACGTTGTTAAACAGGATCATGAAGATTATATCCGTTATGGAATGAATGACGTCATTAGTAAGCCTTTGGATATAAAGCGTCTCTTTAGTGTGATTAGTAAATGGATAGAACCGTTTACTTCAATAGGGGCTAGTCAGGCGAATACAATCTATTTTTATAGGCAGATTGAAGCGATAGATTGGCAAGCTGCACTTGCCCGTCTAGAAGGAAAAGAAAGCATTCTAATCGTCATGCTTCAGTTGTTTAAGAAAAATTATACAACTTTTGTCGAGCAGCTAACGCTAAGTATCCTTGATGAGGATTGGAAGGCTGTCAAAAGGGCTATACACACACTTATCGGAGTTGCCGGAAGTATTTCCGCAAATCGTTTGCATGAAGCTGCAAGTTACCTGGAACTTGCCATTTTGCAAAAAGATGATTTCCATGATCAGCTCATCGAAGTGGCGGAGGAAATAGAGCGTATTACCACATTTATCCCAAATGAAGCTTCTTAGTGAGTGGAACTTCATATATCAATTTCAGATAGTGAGCTGCTCATCCATTCGTCCAATAAGAATCGAAGCAAAGACCGTTGGCGACGTTTCTATGTGTGTCATTACATGAAGAAAGCTAACTCTTTTTACAGCCAAGGCTGGAAAAGGTTAGCTTATTTTATTTATACATACACATATATAGGAGCGTTGGTTATGCGAGGCAAGGATCCGGGTAAGCTACGACTGTTGGCGTGGTCATCTTGTCTGAGACGATGAATTTAATCAAAAATAACTATAATTAAACTCGCCAACTTACACATACAGGAACTTCATACCCTACAGAGAACAATGTAAATAAGACTGTGAACTAGAAGGAGATTGATGAATGGAAAATGAGTTGGAGAAATGGATCATAGAGGCAGATATAGCAAGTATGCAGCAAGCAATGAGCACAGGTAGGGTTACTTCGGAACAATTGGTTCATATATATCTAACCCGCATAGAAAAGTATGACGCCATATTAAATGCCATTTTAGAAATAAATCCAGATGCTTTAGACATAGCCAAAGCTTTAGATGAAGAACGAAAAGTGAAGGGCAGTCGTGGATCCCTGCATGGTATCCCTATTCTGCTGAAGGATAATATCGATACACACGATCGTATGCATACTAGCGCCGGTTCTATCGCATTAGCGGAGTCATTCGCAGCAGCCGATTCCTTCGTGGCGGCACAGCTTCGAGCGGCGGGGGCTGTGCTGCTTGGTAAAACGAATATGACCGAATGGGCAGGCTACATGTCAGGCGATATTTGGGCGGGTTATAGCTCAAGAGGTGGTCTCACCTTAAATCCTTACGGCCCTGGCGAATTATTCGTAGGCGGTTCAAGTTCAGGCTCAGCAGCGGCCACGGCAGCGAATCTAGCAGCAGCGGCGATTGGAACGGAAACGTCGGGCTCTATCATCAGTCCTTCCAGCCAGAATAGCTTAGTTGGCATTAAGCCTACGATTGGACTAGTAAGCCGAACGGGCATCATCCCTATTGCTCATAGCCAGGACACAGCGGGGCCTATAGCAAGAACTGTCAGCGATGCAGCGATTTTGCTCGGCGCTTTGACTAACATAGATGAGCGTGATGTTGAGATGTTAGCGAGTAAAGGGCGTTCTTTCCAAGACTACACCCCATTCTTAGACGCCAATTATTTGCAGCAAGCTAGAGTAGGGATCCCGAGATTTTATTATCAAGAATTAGATAAAGCTCGGCTTGATATTGTGGAGGCGGCTATCGCCGTTTTGAAACAAAAGGGTGCGACTATTGTTGATCCGGTAGAACTTCCGTGCGAACAGATGGACTGGGATGGTAATGTCATGAGATTTGAATTTAAGAAAGACTTGAATGATTATTTAGCCCAGTTGCCCGGCTCGATTCCCGTTCATTCTTTGGCAGATGTCATTGCCTACAATGAAGCACATGCAGATCAAGCATTGAAATATGGACAAGGAACCTTAATCTGGTCAGAGGAAACGAGCGGGACACTAACGGAACAAGCCTATTTAGACAGCAAAAAGAGAGATAAAGAGATGTCGCGTGAGCAGGGGATCAATCATGTTTTAGAGAAACATCATCTGGACGCTCTGCTATTTCTAGGATTTGTGGGTGGGGCTGATCTTGCGGCAAGAGCCGGTTACCCGTCCATTACTGTACCGGGAGGGTATGCTGCAACGGGGATTATCGCACCAGGCGGGTACACAACGAAGGGGCCACAAGGTATCACTTTTGTAGGAACGGCTTTTAGCGAGCCCACTTTGATTAAAATTGCTTATGGGTTTGAGCAAGCGGCGAAACATCGCATTCAACCCGAGTTAGCAACTGCTGCGAAAGTAGAGGTAGAATAAAATGATGAATCTAAGAACGATGGTTGTTGGATTAATCAACGATCATGTGGCTAAGGCATTCATGCGGTTATGGGAGCATGAGGAAGGAACTTTAAAAGTTTGGCGAGCAAGCTCTAACTTCGTATATCGATTTGAAAATAAAGGTAAGAATTTTTTTTTGAGGTTTTCTTTTGAAAGAGCACAGACTCTGGAGCATGTAGAGGCTGAACTTGATTTCATAAATTACTTAGCCTTATCTCATTATCCTACAATTGTGCTTATACGTTCTAGCGAGGGTAAGCTAGTTGAAAGAGTAACGACAAGTAAAGGGGCATATATTGGTGTTGTGTTCAGTGATGCGGAAGGGGAAAGTTTAGATTGTGATCAAATGAACGATTCGCAGATGGAGGCGTGGGGGAAATCACTTGGCAGCTTGCATGCAAGGTCACAGGTATATGAACCTGCTAAAGGAATAAAGCGTCAGGATTGGCGGGATGGACTGGATTATATTGCAATGGCATTAGATCGTCATCCACATGAAAAAGAAGCCTTGATGGAGCTGGATAACCTGAGGATTTGGCTTTATTCTTTAAAGCAATCCAAACATGAGTATGGTCTCATTCATTATGATTTTCAACAGGATAACATTTTCTGGCATGCAAGTACGTCGCAATTTCATGTTATTGATTTTGATGATGCTATGTATCATTGGTATGCGATGGATATTGTTGCAGCTCTTGCCGACGTGTTGGATAATACAGAGAGGGATTCCAGCAGCCAGGTTGAAAGCTTTCTGAGAGGCTATAAGGCAATATGTCCATTAGACAAGCAAATGATAGAACACTTTCCAAAGTTCCTAAGGTTCTCTAAGCTCTTTAGCTTTTCAAGAATCTTAACAGCTTTGGAGGACAGTGATCTATCAAATACGCCACCATGGTATGCAGGATTGAAATTAAAGCTCATGACAATGACGGACGAAATGAGACTTGGTTTCGGCAACCCATGGTGACCTACTGATCAGCGGTACATGAGGAGGATCACAACTTGGAAATAAGGCGTTTATGGCAACCAGATATACCGCAAGTACAAGCATTAATGATGGACGTGGTGTCACGTCTTCCTTCTGATGCGCTTTATTCGATGGACCGTTTGGAGGCACTATACGAATATGTCCAAGACAAGGGAGAGATGTATGGCACTTATCAAGGCGAAAAGCTTGTTGCATATACGGTTATCGCATTTCCCGGTTTAAGTGCCAATAATCTCGGACGAGAGTTTGGAGTGCCGGAAGCAGATCTACCAAGAGTTGCTTCTCTAGAAGGAACTCTTGTCCATGAATCGGTCAGGGGACAAGGTCTGCAGCGGCATTTTCATGCTTTGAGGGAACAGCGAGCGCGGGAACAAGGTATGTTATACCTCTACGCAACCGTGCATCCTGACAATGGAATAAGTCGTCAAAACTTAGAAGCAGCAGGCTTCATACTTCAATTCACCCGCCTGATGTATGGCGGTCTTCTAAGGCATTGCTATGCGAAGAAGCTTGAAGTACTTGAATTGCTAGACTAGGATGTTAGTGGATAACGGCAAGTTCTCTAACTTTTTTCCACGCATCCAAATGCTTTTCCAAATTACCGACTAAGGTATTGAGATCATTCAGAAATTGTTCTTTATCTTGGGCATCGACGTCTAAGGCTGCAACTTGAAAATCACTAGGTGCAGGAAATGCGTTAAGCATTTGCAGAAGTTTGGCTTGAATTGGGCTAGTTGTTGGGTTAGTTGAAGCTGCAGGAAGCCCGCTTTGTACCGGCATTTCTGTTTTATTGTCCGAGACTATTTCCTTGGCTTTCTCCGCTTTCTCCACTTTTGTCGGAGCTTTTGTAGCTGCAGGCTTGGCGCGTTCTGCTCGGTTGTTTTGAAAGACGGACCAAGTTTCGACCAGATCATGACCTGATTTATAGAGAAGCTTCCCTTTGGTGCTCTCTGAAATATCTTTATCTTTGAACATGCGAGCAATCTTTTTGACATCACTAACAGGCATTTCATCTCTGGCAATAATCAAAGCAAGCGGATCGCGGTGCTCGATCGGTAAATCTTTGATAGGCAGCAGCTGGTCCTCGGTCAACTTGTCTTTTCGAATTTCTGTGCCGCTTACGATCAGTTTCTTAACTGAATTTCCAAACTTTAACAAATCACATTTGTTTTTGATGTAAGTTTCCGGCTTGCCAAGTTTGCTAGAAAGGTATTTAATAGAGGAACTGAACTTGGAATCATTCATAAGTTTGTGGAAGGCCTCGGCTTCCTCAATGGGGGAAAAGCCTTCCCTTGTCAGATTCTCCGCAATCTGTTCTAAATAAATCTCCAACTCATCCGTTACGGTCGATACGATACAGGACATGGTTGGGCGTCCCAGCATTTTGCTAGCTTTGTATCTCCGGTTCCCGTAAATAATTTTGTACCGGTTGTCTGCCGTTGTTCTCACTTTAATCGGAGAGAGTAAGCCGATCTCCTCGATGCTTTTCATTAATTCTTGGAGCGCCTCTTCATCAAATTGATATCTGGGCTGATCCGTATCCTCGTCAATTAAATGCATGGGAATTTCATGTATATCCATATTCATTTCTCCATTCGTTCAGGTTGTCCTTGGATTATTATATAACAAGGAACAAAATCGTGGAAATGCTAATCATGGTGCTAGATAGGAGGTCAATCATGTTTTCATGTAAAATAAGTGATGAACTCGAAATAAAAATACTAGAAGTCAGGCATGCAGATGCCTTATTCCATTGGACGGATAACTTCAAGAGCCGCTCAGTTCCGGTGAGGTTGAAATTCAAGCATGAAGGAACAATTAGACAGGCCGAGTTCAGTTATAATACCTTTCATGATCATGAGGTTTATGGGATTTTGGCAGAAGAATGGGAGTAAATAAAGTGGGAACTTTAGCAAAACGCACCAAACTGCATTACGGCTGGATTGTTGTCCTGGTGACCTTCTTTACCTTGATTGTATCGGCGGGTATACGCTCGGTACCTAGCATTTTCATGCTTCCCTTTGAAAAAGAGTTCGGATGGGGCCGCGCGGATGTATCCTCCGTTGTCTCCATTAATATTTTTTTGTATGGTCTGATGGGGCCTTTCTCCGCTGCATTGATGGAGCGTTTTGGTACCCGTCGGGTGGTGCTGATCTCCCTCATTTGCATCGCGGCCAGCCTTTCGCTGACGCCTATGATCACGGCTTTGTGGCAGTTTCATTTGCTTTGGGGGGTCGTTGTGGGGCTTGGAACGGGTTCACTTGCCAACGTGCTCGGTGTCACGATCGCGAATCGATGGTTCACTCAGAATAAAGGCGTAGTGGTTGGCATTCTGACAGCCAGCGCGGCGACAGGGCAGCTGCTATTTCTACCTCTTCTGGCTAAAATAACGGTGGACGTCGGTTGGCGCTATGCCATTTATACAGCGATCGCTGTGATCGCGGTGTTAATCCCTGTTGTAGCGATCTGGATGCGCAATCATCCCTATGACATAGGTGCTGCTCCCTATGGGTCTGATCAAGTCGTCAAGCCTGCCGAATTCAAAGGCAACTTGTTTATGACTCCTCTGCTTACCCTTCGAGATGCCAGTAAGAACAAGGCATTCTGGCTGCTTGCGGGGACGTTCTTTTTCTGCGGGTTCTCCACGAATGGGTTAATTGGTACGCATCTTATTCCCGCCTGTGGGGATTTTGGCATTCCTGAAGTAACCGCAGCGGGATTGCTGGCGCTTATGGGCATCTTTGACTTGGTCGGGACGACAATGTCCGGTTGGTTGACCGACCGATTTGACGGCCGTTGGCTGCTGTTTTGGTACTATGGGCTTCGCGGAATTTCGCTTATTTTTCTGCCGCAAGCGCTCGGATTAGGCTATACGGAGCTTCTTATTTTTGCCGTTTTCTACGGATTAGATTGGATTGCAACCGTTCCGCCAACCGTGAAGATCGCATCGGATATTTTCGGCAAGGAGAAGGCAGGCATGGTCTTTGGTTGGATTGTAGTCGCTCACCAGCTAGGGGCATCCTTTGCTGCTTATGAAGCAGGTCTGCTGAGAGATTTGCTCGGCAGCTATTCGCTACCTTTTCTTATGGCGGGCTTCGTATGTATGATTGCTGCCATCATGGCTATACGTATTCAACGTACAGGAACGACAGCCAGGGCGTTGTAAAATCGGAAAACAAGAAGGGCCCAGCCATTTAGGCTAGGTCCTTCTTGTTGTTTTTCATCCATTTTTGCAAAGTAATACCAAATTCAATAAAAAGATTGCATCGGAAGGTTTATAGATGAAATAATAGAGGATAATGATGTCGAATTGTGACATAAAACTTTCATATGACTTAGGAGTAGAGTAGCATGAAAATGATTCAAAACACGATAATAGCTCTAATTTTCGTCATATTAGTTTCATCGTCAGAGTTTGTTCTTAATAAGTATAAGGACTCCTTACTCCATGAGCTTGAAATTACGGAACAGTCGCAATTATCCTCAAGAGCATTGGCATTACAATCCGTTATTGACCGTAATTTTAATATGATGGTAAGCCTGGAAGCTTATGTGGATGCGAGTTACTTGCAAAACAAAGACGATAAAGAAGTCATGGAATTCATTGCATCTCTTTATCATGGCGCTCAGGGATCAACGTTTAATTTAATTATTGCACCTAAAGGAGTTATGAAGTTCGTTTATCCGATTCAGGGTAACGAAAGTATATATAATTGGGATTTGCTGCAGGATCCCCGTACAAATATTCAACAGCAAATTTCAAAAGCTTTGCAAACTAAAAAAATGACAATGAATGGCCCGTTTAAATTACTTCAAGGTATTAATGGTTTAGTCGCTCGAAAGCCAATCTATCAAGATGGTGTTTTTTGGGGCTTCGTATCTGTGGGTGTAAATCTGGATCAACTACTTGTCGAAGCAGGAATTAAGAATAGAGATACAGGGGATCTACAGATTTCCATCCGCAATCCTGGCGAGCCTGCGTTCTATGGCGACGATTCTATTTTTCAAGAAAACCCGATGATAGCCACCATTGAGCATACGGAGACGAAATGGGAGCTTGCTGCGCTGCCGCAGGCAAGTGCTGTTCAGAATATTAAGCGGCAAATCATATTAATACGCAGCTCTTTTATGCTTGTTCTGCTTATCGGCCTCATCTTTATCCTGTATATCGTTAGACAGCGGGATAAGTTAAGCGGAGCGGTAAATGAGCGCACACAAGAGTTACAGTTTGCAAATGAGGATTTGACTGCTGCGAATGAAGAGCTTTTGGCAGGACAACAGGAATTGTATGATTCAACCAAACGCTTGCTGGAATCCGAACAAATGCTATCGTATATGGCTTATCATGATGTTCTGACAGGGATACATAATCGAGCCCATTTTCAAATGATCTTGAAAGAACAAATTGTACACAACGAAATTAATCATACATCCCTTGCTATGCTTTTCTTTGATCTGGATAACTTCAAGATGGTTAATGATTCGCATGGTCATCATATGGGCGATCTTATGCTGCAGGAAGTTGCTAATCGTATAGGGCAATCTAACCTTCCCTTTCATACATTTGCCAGATTTGGTGGGGACGAGTTTGCCATCCTGCTAGAAGATTGTCCAAGTGAGAAGGAGATTCAACTCTTCTGTGAACAATTAATAGATATCTTAAAGCCGCCTTGTTTGTTATCGAATCGCTCTTTTTTCATTAGCGCCAGTATTGGTATCGTGCAGTATCCTTATGGGGGTGTAACTTGGGAAGCATTGCTCAAGAATGCGGATATTGCCATGTACATAGCCAAAAAAGAGAGCGGCAGCTCATACAGCTTCTTTAATCAGCAGATGGCCATGAATTCCCTATCAAAGCTGGAGATGGGAAATCATCTGCGTCAATCACTTGACCGGAATGAACTCGAAATTGTGTACCAACCGCAGGTAGATTGTTTATTGGGCAAAATTATTGGTGTTGAAGCACTCTTGCGTTGGAATCATACGACCAAAGGTTATATTTCTCCCGCTGACTTCATTCCTCTAGCAGAAGAAATAGGTACGATTGCTAGTATTGGTGATTGGGTGCTGAGAGGTGCTTGCAAGCAGATGAAGGTTTGGCACAGCATGACGATTGAACCTTTAGCTATTTCCGTCAATCTATCGGTCAAACAGCTGAATGATGAACGTTTTGTTGATAAAGTGAAACAAATTTTAGAGGAGACAGGCCTGGAAGCTAAGTATTTGGAAATGGAAATTACCGAAAATTTCGCAATGCAGGATGAGCAGCTGGACGCACTTAGCAAGCTTCGCCAACTGGGCATTGCGATATCGGTCGACGATTTCGGTACACATTACTCCTCTCTAAGTTATTTGAAAAGGTTCCCAGTCACCAAAATCAAATTGGACCAATCATTTGTCCGCGGCGTACAAACGGATGACAAGGATCGAGCGATGATCAAAGCGATTATTTCCGTAGCCAATTCGTTTCAACTGCAAATTATTGCGGAAGGTGTTGAAACAAAAGAACAGGCGGACTTCTTAGTCGCGAATGGCTGCAGTCAAATTCAAGGCTACTACTTCTACCGGCCTATGACTGCCGAGCAAGCACTGCCTGTGTTACAGGAATGTTTACAGCCTAAGCTTGCCTTTCTTGAATCAAACCCATCTGGCCATATTGAATAAAAATAAACAAAAATCTCCCCCGCTGAAGGCAGCGAAGGAGATTTTTTCTCTTTTAGAGTTGAACGATTTGTTTTTGTTTATTTTTGAAATAGACCCAATGTTTGAAGCCGATCTCTTTTAACGTCTTGCTAACTTCTTCCCAATCATCAGCAACTCGGCTTGGCAGATGAGCATCAGAGCCGAAGGTCACTTCAACACCATAATGCAGCGCTTGCTCCAATATTTCATTGGAAGGGTACCAGCCTCCTACGTCCTTCGTTTTGCCGGAAGTATTGATCTCAATCGCTACACCTGCTTCTCCGATGATCTTCAACGTTTCGTTAACCTTAGGTGTGGAGATATCAGAGAAGGCTGGATAGAAGCCTTTCATTGCATCGATATGACCAAGAATATGGAACATGCCGGAACGTGCAGATTTCGCAATAAGGTCATAGTACTCTTCTTTATGCTGGATCTTCTGCTCTTCATTTAGTTTTTTCCACCTGTTGCGATTGAAGATGCTGACACCACCTGATAGATGAACAGAGCCAATAATGTAATCAAAAGGGTATTTCGCATATTCTTGACGATAGATCTCGACATGATCTGGGAAGTAATCAGATTCAACACCGAGAAGTACATCAATTTTACCTTCATATTCTTTTTTTAGTTGCAGAACTTCCTCGATATATCGTGGGAATTCGCTCTTAGCCATGGCGATTAAAGGTTGAGCATGGTCATCTGGGCTTCCAAAATAGGGGGAATGGTCAGAAATTCCGATGACTTGCAATCCGCGGGCAATAGCGGCTTCAATATAGTCGCGAATTTTATCCTGAGCGTGTCCACATCGGTCATGATGGGTATGTAGGTCGAATTTCATCGAAAATAACCTCCTTAGAGTTTTGCTTTAGCAAAACTGACATCGTAAGCATGAACCTTAGAGTTTTGCTTTAGTAAAACTGGCATCGTAAGCTGTAAATCTTATTCTGAGCCGAGAAACTGGGTTTCCGGCATTCCTTTTAGATCACGAAGGAACTGCTGCATCGCAGAATTTAAGTAGCGTCCTGACTTATATACTACACCTACAGGATGCGTAATATCCAATTCGTTCACTTTGACCATTTTCAAAGTTCCATGTCGCAGTTCATCTGCAACAGAAAGCTTGGAGATGATTGCAACCCCGAGATTTAACTCCACCATGCGCTTCACTTCCTCGCTGCTGGATAGCTCCATCACTATATGTGGGGAGACTTCATAGGCTTTGAAGATTTGATCGACGAATCGTCGTCCAGCTGTTTCTGGAGAAAGCATAATGAATGGAATGTTGCGCAGCTTCTCAATGGATAAATGGGCAAAACGGCTAAGTGGATGCGCCGTGGAAACAATCAGCTCGAAAGTATCATAATAAAGCACGGAAGTTTCTAAGGCTTGATTTTTTTCGAACAAATACGTAATTCCAATATCAATTTGACTATTCTCCACTGAGTTCATGATTTGGGAAGAGGTCATCGAGTGAATGGTCGTCTTGATCAGTGGGAATTGGTCTTGGAAATAGGACAGCACCCTCGGCAAAATCTGCATGGCAATCGACGTTGTCGTGCCAATGTGGATATGACCTTGCGGCGTATGATGTAAGTCGGACAATCGCTGCTTGAGATCACTGGCAATCCGCAGCATTTTTTCTGCGTGTTCCAAGAACAGCTTACCACTATCGGTTAAAGTAACAGGCTGATTGCGATCAATGAGAATTGTGCCGAATTCGTCTTCAAGGCTCTTAATTTGCGCGGAAACGGCAGGTTGGGTCAAGTTAAGAATTTCGCCAGCTTTTCGAAAGCTCATTGTTTTGGATATGGTGAGCAATGTTTCTAACTGGTTCATATTCATGAGCATACCTCCTGCTTTTCATAGTAAAGATACAAATAAAATTTATCGGAATTGTAAAGGACATAAAAACCTTTTGTAACCCCATTATATGATAGGAGTAGCGGAATCGGCAACATTTCAGAATAAAGATGGACAACCAAGCACAATCAAGCGTGGAAGTTAGGACAAATATAGCCGATTTTCGTTGCTAATTACTCAAATTTGATTATAATATTTTATATATATTAAATAAACTATGAAGGAGATTCATTTTATGTCGTTAACCCGTAAGTCAAATACAACGTGGACCGTTGTGGCGTTGATGTTGGGACTTTTACTGGCTTCGCTTGATCAAACCATTGTTTCAACAGCGATGCCAACGATCGTGTCCAAACTAGGCGGTTTCAGCCAATTCGTCTGGGTTTTTTCTGCGTATTTAATTGCGAATGTGGCTGCCATGCCCATTTTCGGTAAACTCTCCGATATGTATGGTCGAAAACTATTTTTTATTATCGGTATCATTGTATTTATGATTGGCTCAGCCTTATGTGGAACGGCTGGATCGATGACCGAGCTCATCATCTACCGCGCCATTCAAGGTATCGGGGGCGGAGCCCTTATGCCGATTACTTTTGCGATCATTTTTGATATTTTCCCGCCAGAGAAACGGGGTAAAATGCAAGGGCTGTTCGGGGCTGTATTCGGACTATCCAGCGTACTGGGGCCAATCATTGGCGCTTACTTCACCGACCATGTAACTTGGGAATGGATTTTCTTTATTAATCTCCCCCTAGGCATTGTATCCTTATTATTAATCATTTTCTCTTATCACGAATCCGTGGAACACAGTAAGGCGAAAATAGATTGGGGCGGTACTATTTTTCTGACAGCATCGATTATCTCCCTCATGTTCGCATTAGAACTTGGAGGTAAAGAATATGCTTGGGATTCCTTACAAATCATCGGGTTGTTTGCAGGTTTTGCTGTTCTCTTAGGTACATTTATTATGATTGAAAAATATGCAGCAGAACCGATTATCCCACTTGATTTGTTCAAAAATCGGCTATTTAGCGCCAGCATGGGTGTCAGTTTCGCTTATGGTGCGGTTTTGATCTCAGCCGGTACATACATACCTTTATTCATTCAAGGTGTATTTGAAGGCTCAGCTACAAGTTCAGGCTCTACCTTAACCCCAATGATGCTTGGTGTCGTGGTCAGCAGTGCACTCGGCGGACGCTTCATCGGTAAGTTCTCTTATCGCAACGTCATGCTTTTTTCCATAGTCTTACTGCTGCTGGCAACTTCGCTTTTAGGCGGACTCTCTATCGATTCCAAACGCTGGCTAATTACAACCTATATGATTCTCCTTGGTCTTGGGCTTGGCGCTTGCTTCCCAATTACATCGATGTCTGCGCTGCATAAAATAGACTTTCGCCGAAGAGGCACTGTAACATCGTTGGTTGGTTTCTTCCGTTCCGTAGGTTCGGCAATCGGGGTAGCGGTGTTTGGCAGCATTCAAGTCAACTCACTAAGAAATAACATTACAACATCCCTTCAGGATCCAGCGATGGCTGAGAAGTTTCATGATGCGCGAATTCTGCTTCAGCCACAGGTTCGAGCAAACATTCCCGCTGATGTTCTACACAAGCTCCTTACAGCATTGGCGGATTCCATTGCCGTTGTTTTCCAGACGACCATTGTTCTGGCTGTAATCGGTCTTGTGTTCATCTTATTCATGGGTAACGCTAAGCTTGAAGTGGGAAGCGCTCAAGTCAAAGAAAGCGCACCAGTAGGACACTAGGAGGTTAACATCCATGTCGATGAAGCTCGTCATTCTCGGACTGCTGATGGAAGCCAATCGGCATACCTATGAAATTCGGCAGACGATGAAAGAAAGAGGCATGAACAACTACATGAAGCTGCAAGACGGCTCGCTGTATTATGCGATGGATCAACTCCATAAAGATAGACTCGTAGAAGCATATGAGGTTGTACGGGACACGAATCGCCCGGAGAAAACGATCTATCAAATTACCGCAGCCGGGAAATTAAAATTTCAAGAACTATTAGTGGAACAATTGCATGAAGAAATCAAGCACTATCATCCGCTTTATGTCGCTCTGCCTTTCTCCGTGCATGGAGATCAGGCGAAGATTGCCGACATTCTTGAGAATAAGATTTTGGCCCAAAAAATGATTATGAACAAGATGAAAAGCTTGTATGAAGAACACATCTCCATTGTTCCAAGAGTTGTCCTTCAGATGTTAATAGGAACCTATAAGCGGGCATTTAGCGAGTTAAAATGGCTGGAGCAGCTGCAGAAGGATGCCAGAGAGGGCCGCTTGCAAGAGAAGAACTCCCCGCTGGAAGTTGACTGGGACCGTATTGAATAGAAGAAAGCCGCAACTGCTCGTGTTGAGTGCAGTTGCGGCTTTTTATTTGAAAGTGGCGAGGTAACGATATAAAACATCCTTAAAGTAGCTTTTTCTCTCGCTAATCCCACTTTAGCGATGAAAAACTTCCTTACTTCAACCCAGCCTCACGCAACTGGTGTAAAACAGCTACTTTAAGTAATATCAGTCTGTGATCAGTCAGATACTCTTGTATACCCAGCATGCATTTTGAAGTAGGCACTATAAGCTGCCCATTCCGTTGAACTGCTCGATGAAATGCTGCAAATCATCGCAGATCAAGTCCGGCGTCAAGCCCGCCGACGCCAGCTGCTCTTGCACGTTATCCGCCGTGGCGACACCGGTCAATACGAGCGCCGTGCGGCATCCCGCCAACCTGCCTCCGCGGATGTCGGTATGTACGTTATCGCCGATGACCCAGACATCGGCGGCAGGCAGCCCGAGCCGCTCGATGGCGTAAGCCATGATGATCGGCGAAGGCTTGCCGATCACCACGGGCTCCATGCCCGAGGCGGCGGTGATCGCAGCTGCCAGGGAGCCAGCTCCTGGCATAAGCCCACCATCCGACGGCAGCATGCGGTCGGGGTTGGTTAGAACATAGGTCGCGCCATGCTTCAGATGGCGGACCGCTTCGGTCAGCTTCTCGTAGGAGAAGCTGCGGTCAATGCCTTGGACGACGTAATCCGGCGTCGTCCCACCCAATGCGAAGCCGAACGCCTCCAAGGCGATCCGTAGTCCGGCTTCGCCGACCATATGCACGCGGTTACCTCCGCGCTGCTCGGTCAAGTACTGGGCAGCCGCCTGCGCTGACGTATAGACGGCTGCCGCTGGAATCTCTATGCCGAGCTCTAGCAGATGCTCGGCAACCTGCTCTGGCGTGCGAGACGAGTTGTTCGTCACGAGCAAATAAGGCAGTTGGTGCTGCTTTAACCAATGAATGAATGCAGCCGCATGGGGAATCGGTTCATGCCCCCGGTACAGTGTGCCGTCTAAATCAATGAGAAAACCTTTCATCTTGCTAATACTCCCTTCATATGTTTATTGCGTGGAAGGAAGTGTGATCTCTACCGTCGTTCCTTCTTCTAATTTACTGCTAATTTCCATAAAGCCGCCATGTGCTTCAATAATTCGAAAACAGACCATAAGGCCAAGTCCTGTTCCTTTTTCCTTCGTACTATAAAATGGTTCTCCAAGTTTGGGCAGCCGCTCTGGTGCAATACCGCACCCCTGATCGATAAAACGTATAGTTATGTAGTTTCTGTTATTGTCCAGTAGAGCTTGAATACGCATTGTACCACCTTGTGACATAGCTTCCAACGCATTTTTCATAATATTGATGAAAACCTGCTTAAGCTGATGTTCATCACAGGAGACAGGTGGCAGATCGGGCATAAGTTCTGCTTCAATCTGAATATTCCCAAGCAGTGCTTGAGGTTGAAGGAGTTCAATTGTGCTTGTGACAATGGAATCCAGGGTTTGAGTTGCGAAATGTGTCGCCTGCGGCTTAGATACAAATAAGAACTCATTCACAATAAATTCGATACGCTTTAGTTCATTTTGCATGATCTCTATGTAATATTTCTCTTTGTCATTATTCGTCTTAAGCAGTTGTAAGAATCCCTTCAAAGCCGTTAGCGGATTTCGGATTTCATGTGCAACGCCAGCAGCCAATTGCCCAACCGCTGATAGCTTGTCTGATTTGATTAGCAGCTCTTGCGTCTTTTTCAGCTCGGTAATATCTTTGAAAGTAATAACCGTACCTAGAAGCTGACCTTTGCCCTCAAGCATAGGACTGGACATGTACATGACGGGGAAGGTGGTTTCATCTTTTCTCCAGAACATATCCTCTTGCATATCAGAAAATTCATGATTCAAAATCGTATCCAAAATAGGACTTTCCTCAGGTGGATAAAGAGTACCATCGCTCTTAACGGGTCGAATGAGATTATGAATTTGCCGGCCCAGCATTTCATCTACTTTCCATCCGGTTATAGCCTCAGCGGCCTTATTCCAGAAAATTGTGCGACCACTCATATCAATCCCGTAAATACCTTCCGAAACGGAATTGAGAATGAGTTGATTTTGCTTATACAGCTTATCGATGACCTTTTTCTGTTCCTTGACTTCAGTCAAATCTTTAAGAATGGCGAAGACCCCAACAATACTGCCATCTACCATCGTCGGGACGAACGTTACATTGGATTGAATAGGGTATCCTTTCTGATGTATAAATGCAGCCTCGAAATTTTGCGGCATCCCGGCCGAAGCCACTTGGAAATGATGCAATGCTTTGAGCAGATCGGGCGGATTGATCATAGGAATGAAGGAAGTTAACATCGAGGTCTCATGAGCTAGTCCTAGAAGACTTTCCAAACCATGATTAGCGGACAATACCTCGCCGTCCAAGCTAAACGAGATAATAGAATCAGGATGATTATCATAAAGTGATTTATATCGCTTCGCGGTTTCGTTAATGGAGGATTCTCTTTTTTTAATTACTTTAATGCCAAATAAAGCTAATCCGAGTATGGAGCTAAATAGAATAACATCGATAAATAGACCTATCAATGGGTTATCTTGCACATAAGCAAGAGGATGTATAAAGTAGAAATTTGTCCCAATCAAAAATACGGAAATAATATGATAAACAAGCGCAAGTTGATATAAATTCCAATTTCGAGCAGTAATATGCTGTTTATTCATATAGACTTTCAACGCCCCTTTAAGGAATTTTCTCCCATAAGCTTATCAGGATTCGACACGAATATATATATTCTTCCATATTCATGCTGCAATTTCCTTTGTTCATGAACAATTGCATCGTTGTTCGACAATATAAGTATGAAGGTAGGATGAGTTTGTGTATCTGAGTAGTAGGAACTATTTTATCGAAAAAGACAGTATACTTGTCCTAATTTTTTAGGTATAATGTTGAAAAAGGTCGTTTTTCTGTGGAACTTATTCACAAATGAGATCGGAGCGGAGCTATGAAGGCTGAGTACATTAATCCCTTTTTGGAGTCGGCTAGAATTGTCATCGAGCAAGTTGCTAACATTCGCCCAACAACGGGGCAGCTCGGCGTCAAAGACGTCAAATTTGTGGAGAAGTATATCTGGATACAAATCGGGATGACCGGGCAGATGGAAGGCGATATTGTTTTCGGCTTAGCTGAGGATGTTGCTTTGAAAATGGTTTCTGCCATGATGGGTGGATTTATTATTACAGAAATGGACGAAATGGGTAAGAGCGCCATCTCTGAGCTTGGTAATATGATTAGTGGGAATGCAAGCACGATGCTTTTCAATCAAGGGGTAAGGGTGGATATTACACCACCGAAGATTGTTCAATCTGCAACGGCTGCTGGATTTGTGCCGAAGAAAGCATTGACCATACCTTTGATCATGGATAACATTGGCGAGCTGGATATTCAAGTATTAATCACGTAAGAGACCTATTATAGATACATATGCTAAAATGAACTGGAGTGCTGCTGAAGCGGTATCTCCATTTTTTTTACATAAACTGTGCCATAAGGAGAAGGTAAGCTTGAACATTTCGAACAAAATCGTCTTGATTACAGGAGCTTCGAGCGGCATTGGGGCCGTGATGGCACAGCAATTTGCAGCTAAAGGAGCCATTCCTGTATTAACTGCACGCAGTACAAATAAACTTGAAGAAATTGCTTCGGGCTTGCAAGGGCAGCATGCCGTTTACGAGATGGACGTAACGAATACAGAGCAGGTTCATGATGTTGTGGGACAAATTATAGCCAAATTTGGTCGTATTGATATTTTGATTAATAACGCGGGGTACGGGATATTTGAGTCGTTTACGGCGGCGCCGCTTGCTCATTTTGAAGAAATGATGAATGTAAATTACATGGGCCTAGTCCGCTGTACCCAAGCTGTATTGCCTCATATGTTAAAGGCCGGGAGCGGTCATATCGTGAACGTGGCTTCTATGGCGGGTAAGATCGGTTCGGCCAAATCCACAGGTTATTCCGCGACTAAGCATGCAGTGCTAGGCTTCACGAACAGTTTGCGGCAGGAGCTTATAAGAACTGGGATCTCTATAACAGCGATTAACCCGGGACCCATTTCAACTCCTTTCTTTGATAAAGCAGACCCGAGCGGTAACTATGTCAAAAATGTGGCTTGGTTTATGCTTAAACCGGAGAAAGTCGTCAAAGAACTCATACATGCGATAGAAAGAAATATTCCTGAGAAAGATCTTCCTTTTGTGGCTGGAATGGGAATCAAATTATTTCATCTATTCCCGCGAATGTTCGATCGCTTGGCATCAGGCATTTTAAATAAAAAATAAGCGGCTCCCAGTCATAGATTGGGATTCCGCTTTTTTTCTTTCATTGATGGATGATTCTAAGTCTGTTCTGGCTTTTTCGCCGCTTGTAAGGCCTGGTTCAATTCTCGAATTTCTTCGAAAATGCGACGTACTTCGGCTTTGCCTTCTGGATGCGTTTGATTCCAGTGGGAGGTTAATGCCGGCAGCGACTTATGAACATGATTAAAAAATGCCCAAATCTTAATTTTCTCAAGCATTTCAGGTGAAGTATCGCCCGTGATGAGTTCAGCTGTTTTGAACACTAAGGAATTAAATTCATTCTCAAAATCTGTATTCATAGTTTCATCCCTTCGGATGGAAAATAGGTGGAGTACATTTAGTTTATATGATGATAAGAGAGCTGTCAAAATAGGGGGAACCCATGCCCATTGCACTAGATGATATCCGAGATGGTCAACTATTAGGAAAAGAGCAAATTCGCTGCTTCGTGAAGCATATATCGCTGTATATCCTTACTTATGTTAGTCAAGGCCTAAAAGTGAAAGGCCTTTTAGCCGTTCCAGATGGAACAAGTCCACGACCTGCTGTCATTTACTGCCGCGGCGGCATTAAACGTGTTGGGATGGTTCGTAAACGAAGAATTATATCGATGGCTAAACGCGGCTACGTCGTCTTTGCTCCCTATTATCGGGGGAATGAAGGTGGTGAAGGGCGTGAGGATTTTGGCGGAGAAGACAGGTTCGATTTGTTTCATGCCATTCCAATGGTGCAATCTTTAGAGGAAGTGTTGCCAGGTCCTATACCATTGATTGGATTTTCCAGAGGTGCTGTTATGGCCATGCGTGCAGCCCGAGAGTGCAGCGGGGTTGGCCCTGTTGTCGTTTGGGGAGGTGTAAGTGACATGTTGGATACCTATGAACAGCGTGTAGATTTGCGGCGGATGCTCAAACGGGTTGTCGGACATCCGAAGAAGCAAGTCGAAGCTTACATCGATCGCTCCCCGGCATGTTGGGTAAATGAAATCAACTCGCCCATCTATATTATCCATGGAACGAATGATTCACAAGTGGACATCGGACATGCAAGAAAACTGGCTGACTCTCTGGATCAAGCTGGCAAAGATTACACGATGGCTCTATATACAGGACTAGATCATCGGTTCCCTCGAAAAGAAGATGAAAAGGCTCTGGATGACGTATTTACATGGCTCAATGAAAAGCTTGAACGAAGTAAGCAGGAAGTCTTTTCCAATTAAATTAATTATTATTATTGTTTACTCCCCCTTTATGACCTAAAATAAGGTAGGAACACAATACGTTAGTTCTACCTGGTAGGCTAGGGGGCGTTTAATTCGAAGTCTCTGAGACTGATATTCAGCAGTGATTTTTATACATTAGATAAGAGCGTGCAAGAGCAGATATACCAGGAGTTCTATCTCCTCGTATATCCCATGATTTACTTCATATTAAGGGATCATGCGGCGGTGGAAGACATTATTCAGGAGTCATTTCTTAGGGCTGTTCGTAAAGCGCCTTTATTGACTGAAATTGATAAATATGAAAGCTGGGTTAAGAAGTTAACTCGGAATGTTACACTCAATCATCTTCGTAAGCACAAGCGCAACCGGGATGAGCTGGAAGTTGAACTCATGCTCTGTATCAAGGAAGCGGCACCAACATCTGAATATCTGGTTCCATTGGATCAAGAAGTCGAGCTGAAGCTAATGCGCGAGGCTATTATCACCTACATTAATCAACTTAGCCCCTCTTACAGACAAATTATTGCGATGAAATGGATCCATAATTTATCTTACAAAGATATGGCTAATGAGCTTGGTGTAACGGAGGGAGTCGTTCGACAACGCTTGTTCCGGGCACGTGATGTGATTAAGCAGAGACTGCTTGAAGAGTGGGGATCTGGCGGATAAGAGTCCTTTAGGACTCTTATTTCTGCTTCAGTGGTTGTCGATTTGTATCGTTTTACGGCGTGGCATATAATAAGGACATTAGATTGGATGAGAAAAGGGGTTTTCGTAAATTGAGTACAAGCTTTGAACAACTGCAGATCGCGCAGTCCTATTTAGATAAATTGCAAGAATTAGGGATTGGTGAGCCAACACCGATTCAAGCCGAAGGGATTCCTGTTTTAAAGCAAGGGAAAGATGCCATCATTCAGTCCCAAACGGGTACGGGTAAAACATTAGCCTATTTGCTTCCAGCATTGGAACGAATCGATCCTACGCAAAAACAACTGCAGGTGCTTGTTGTCGTTCCCACCAGGGAGCTAGGTATGCAAATCATGCAGGAAATTGAGAAGTTCACTGAAGGAGGACCGATTCGATCTCAATCTCTTATCGGTGGAGCGGCCATTGTTAGACAAGTAGAAAAGCTTCGATTACACCCTCACATTGTTGTTGGTACGCCGGGTCGCTTGCTTGAACTTATGAAAATAAAGAAGCTAACTTTGCACCATGTGAAAATGGGTATTGTTGATGAAGTGGACCAAGTGTTCGAGCTAGGTTCCATGCAGGATGTTGAAGCAGTCCTTAAAGGGATGCTTAAGTCCAGTCAGATGGTGTTTGTTTCCGCGACGATCCCGCAAAGCACGGAGCAAGCTGCGGGGAGATGGCTCAAAGATCCTGTGATTATCAAAATCAATCCGAATCAACGCACAGCCGAAACATTGGAACACATGTATGTGGTGTGTCAGGAACGTGAGAAGATTGATACGCTCAGAAGGCTTGTACGTCTGATTAAGCCTACATCAGCTATCGTGTTTATCAACGTCACGGACGATATTGCCCAAGTGGTGGGCAAACTCCAATACGTAGGTTTATCTGTTGAAGCCTTGTATGGAGAAGCTAGCAAACAAGATCGGGCCCGAGTGATGGGGAATTTCCGGGATGGGAAATTTCAATTGCTGCTGGCAACGGACGTTGCCGCAAGAGGACTTGATATTGAAGGCGTGACTCATGTCTTCCACTTGGATCCTGCGACCAACGCGGAGTATTATCTCCACCGCGTAGGCAGGACCGGTCGGATGGGCCGCGAGGGCACGACCATCTCTATCGTGACGCCGAAGGAGCAGTTCATTCTCGACAAATTCGAGAAGCAGCTCGGCATCACGATTGCGCCGAAGGCGATGTTCGAGGGCCGGCTCGTCGACCCGGCCCAGGACCGCAGTGCGGCGACGATGCGCAGCCGACGCGAAGCTGCGCGCCCGAGCGGCGCAGCACCTACGCGCAGCTCCGCCGGCGCGCGGGACGCTGCCGCGCCAGCGGGCGCGGTGCGTACTAGTGCCGCGGCGCCTGACGCGCGCGGCCAGAGCAGCGCTGCCCCGGCGAAGCCGGCGGCGCAGGCGAACACGAACAAGGCCGCCGTTGGCAAGACCGTGAGTAAAGCGGAGCGCGAGCGAGATCGCAAGAGCAAGGGCGCTCCTCGTTGGCTCAAAGAAAAGCAGCAGAACAAAGAGTAGCCCTACCTACTAGGGCAACAACAAATTGATCTGCGGGGTGTGAAACGTGCTGAAAAAAATAGTCATTTTCGCCATGGTTGTGGTCATCATCCTTACGGCTGCACTGGTGATAGCCGTTCGGCATGTTAAACCAACCGAAGCTTTAAACTTAGATTATAAAGAAGTCACAATCAGCAGCAAGATCGCAGACATCGTCAAGAACCGGAATTTTGAGGTACAGCTAACCGAACAAGAACTTAATGATGTGGTAAAGAAGCAGCTAGCTGGTCATCAAGTTCTGCCTAATGATTTTCGAATTGAAGGGGCGAAGCTTACACTTCAAGGTTCAAACCTTGTGGCTGACGTGAATGTGAGGTGGCGGGAGAAGATACCCATCGGTGCCCAGATGATGTTCACCCTTGCTTGGAACCCGCCGAATTTAGTCGTTCAACATCGAAATACGAGTATTAAAGGCATGCAAGTACCAAGTGAATGGGTTCAACTTGCTCCTATCGAACTCCCTATTGAAGATCACTTGCCAAAACTTATTGGTGTGAAGAATGTAATGTTCGAGGAAAAAGCCATCATCGTTCAATTAAAGCCGTTGCGATAACATAGAAAAAGCTGAATCCACTAAGGATTTCAGCTTTTTTTAACTTTATACAGACTTTGAGGTTTGAACGTTCCATCTCCGAGAATATAAAATGATACCTAACACGACACACATGCCAATAAGTACAAACCAAATTGACACGCCTACATGAAATCGGTCCATCCCCCAACCGACACCTAAGGGAAGAATAGAACCTCCTAATCCACCTGCGGCGATAAGCGTACTCGTTGTTTGCTCCGTACGCCCTGGAAGCAGTTGATTCGCATAAATGAGAGCTACTGCGAACATACCGGACATGAATAATCCAAGTAATAGTACAACGGCGAAGCTGCTCCATAGATTCGTGCTAAACACCCAGATAAGTACGGTGAGCAAGCTGCCTGCAAATGAGACCGCCAAGTAACGGAAATAAGTCATTTTCTCGGCAACAACACCTGCAAATAGTCGGCCTACAACCATGGCCAGCCAATAGGCTGTTACAGCAAGCGATGAAACGGAGCTGGAAGCATGTAATTGATCGGTAAAGATCGAGGGCAAGAAATTAACGATGGTGTTTTCCATTCCTACATATAAGAAGAAAACTATCATGAGTAAACAAAGAAACGTCAAGGAGCTCTTAGTAAGTACAGGGAGTTTCTCTGTCCGCTTCGAGCGATCCGCTTTGTGAGCTAACAACTCATCATGCTCGCCTAAGGAAAGCTTCGACCAGACAATACACGCAGTGAGTGCGCTTAATCCCAATAGCATAAATCCGTATTTCCATAAACCATTAGCGATCAGGATACTTGATACTATGGGCATAAATAATGCTCCAAGTCCGAAGAAAACCTCGAGCTTGCTGAAAGCAACCGCTTGTTGATCTTTTGCTGCAATTAATACGAAGGTGCTGATGCTGGATTCAACGAGTCCGAAAGCTACCCCGGCTATGAATGACAGACAAACCGCAATGGGCCAAGGAGGCAGCAGAACGATAGTGATCATAGCCAAGAAGAGAAGACCAAAAGCCGTTGTAATGGTACTTCTGCGACTGATCCGACGTATGAGAGATGGCATACAAAGTACACCCAGAAGGAAGCCACCGAATTCCATGAATACAAGTAGACCGCCATCACTGTAACTTCTTCCGTAATGGGTGAGTAATTCGGGTAATACAGCTCCAAAAATAACGTGAGTACAGCCCGTCAATAAGTAAGACAAGCAGGCCATAATTAAGAGTCTCTTCATAAGACAGTGCTTCCTTTTTGATCGGCAGCATATTTCTCGTTATAAGCAAATACATGACCAATGGCTTCTGCAACAGAATCCACATGGTACAATGCCTTTTGTTTGACCTCCGGATGAGCGCCTTTCATAGCAAAACTATGAGGTGTGATGCCGAACATCGATACATCGTTGAAAGAATCCCCGAAGCAGGCGATCTCTTCTGGCTGCAAGCCCAATTTTTCAATAAGTACAAGCAGAGAGCTGCCCTTTGAAACAGCGAGAGGCATAATATCAAGACAATCTTTGTCGGAAATGAACATTTCTAGCTGATCCCCAAGCTTTTCCTGCATTAGAGCCTTAAGCTCTAAGAGCGTTTCTATTTTTCCAAACATCGAGAACTTACAAACAGCAAAGTCCCCTTTCAAAGACTGCTCCACATCATCTTTTACAATAAAAGGTTGGAATGTTCGAGATTGCACATCATCAGAAGCAGGAGTCAAATTCGTGATATAATTCGCTTCGCCCGAGCAAACGAGCTTGACGAGATCAAAATCCTTAAGAAGCTGGTACACTTGATAAGCCAAATCAGGTTGAAAAAGCTGAGATTTCATGAACGTACCATCCTCTAAGTGGATGAATGCGCCATTTTGTGAGACGGAATAGGCGCGATGACCAATTTCCGCTAATACTTGCTGCATTTCAATGTTCATTCTTCCTGATGCCAAACAAAGTCCAATACCGGCTTCTTTGACTTTCATTAGTGCAGCTAATTCTCTAGAACTGACTTTCTTATTGTGATCGAGTAATGTGCCGTCCAAATCACTTACGATAAGTTTAATCATGTTGGTCTTCTCCTCCTGCTAATACGATTTCAACATCACATGCAAGTAATTTCTCTTTCATTTCAGTGCTTAATGCTTGATCGGTTACGAGGATATCAATACTTTCGAATCCCACGACGCGATGAAACAATCGCTTTCCGAATTTGGAATGATCAGCTAGTACAATAACTTGGTCCGCGTGCTGCATCATGGCTCTCACCAGATAACAATCCTCTTCGTTCGGAGCAGACAGCCCTTCTTCTGTAATTCCACAAGTCCCGATGAGCAGTTTATCGACATGATAGTCATTTAACATCTCGATCGCTTTCGCTCCGTATACACTATGGTGCTTGTTATCTAGTACACCGCCAAGAATATGGATGGTCGTTTCATCTTTACGAGTGAGAATAGCAGCAATTTCAATTGAACTTGTCACGACAATATTTTGTTTGGACCTTAGTGCAGTGGCAGCATGTAGGACTGTGGTTGAGGCGTCCATCATGATATAATCGCCATCTTGAACGAGTGCCGCAGCTGTCTTGCCAATCGTTAGCTTCGAAGAAGACTCTGCTTGCAGCCTTTGATCATAATCTCCAACTTCTTTGGAAAGGGTGGGGAGGATGGCACCGCCGCGCGTTCGAACGATAGTACCTTGCTCTTCGAGTTTTACCATGTCACGTCTAGCTGTGTCCCTTGAAACATCGTATAGCTCACAAATAAGGTCAACGGTAATTCGTTTATTTGATTTTAAGTATTCGACGATTGAAATAAGTCTTTCTTCTTGAAACAAGGGGAATTCACTCCTTTCGCTTAAGTGATTGTAAGTGATAATAAGTATATGACTTATTATAATGCTGATTATGCATTCTTTCAACTAAAAAAAGACCGTGTATTCGCTCAAGGAACGAATGCACGGTTTTCTGATCCATTTATCTGATTATTTAGATGATTATTTGATAGCAGTTTTTTTTCTGGTTTTAATATAGCTAGGATACGTAATTTCTCCGGAGTCAAGCTTTCTAATTTCTTCTTCGTTCCAACCGGTAATTTTATTCGTACCTACTACACCCGTAAGCTTGATTTGATAGTGGTGAGCTAGGTACTGCTGGAGTTTGGCCATTTCATCAGGTTTTATTTCCCTGAGCTTTTGCTTGCCATGCAATTGACCTAATATAACTCCGATAGACTCTGCAGCAAGACTTGTGTTCGGTTGTATTCTTGTGCTTCCATAGGCGATAGCTGATGAGCCTACATTTTTTCCGGCCGCGATGACATTTTCATAATTTTTCAACAAAAAGCTGCGCAGCGGCATGCCGTATTTATCCGGACGTCCCATTTCAATACCCCACTTGTTAGCACTTGTGCCTTGTAAATCAAGCGGATACCCACCAATACTGACATTATCCCAGAACATCGTGCCCGAAAGGAGATCAGATGGTTTTAAAACATAGTCCATTTCATAGTGATTATATTCTCGGACATAGGGATACGTAGGAAATTCACCTAATTCAGCATGTGCCCAACCCGGTAACGTTTTACGAAAGTGATTGAGAATCAAAGGTGTTTCTTTATTACCTAGGCTAACAGCCTCTTGGATGGATTCAGGTTTTGAAGGATCAACGGTATAAACAAGAAGGGCGTTAATTAGAACTTCCCCATCTCGTTGATGCACCGCGTTCAAACCTCTTAGAAAAACTCGATCATTGGAAGGATGATAGGCCTTAGTCATTCCGCTTAGTCCAATAGCGAAGCTATCACTTACATAACCTCCACCGAAATGCTTCGATTTCTCTTCTGGTTTTAATAGATTAAATGCGGTATTAAACTTTTTCCAGTCGACATTTTTGAACTTCATCATCATGCCAGCACTCATATATTCAATCTCTTTTTGACCATAGAACTTCTCAAGACCTGGCAATCGCTTGGCATCTAATCGACTGATTAACGCCGCATAATCACTGTTATCAACCCAATAGGATGCTGTAATTTTCTTCTTTTCATTTTGTTCCGTAGTGTAAACGATAGAAGCGATTTTGTGCATATGATCCGGTGTATTCGTTTGTTCAATTTCATTAATGGCAATACCAGATTCCAAAGGAATATCTTTGATTAATTTATTCATATATGTAGTGAATTCTGGTAGCTTACGTATTTTGGCGTTTCGGAAACCGTCGAATAATTCTTTGACACGGCCTTGTACGAGTAAATGACCTTGATCGTCGCGGGTTTCATCGAGAAATAGCATTTGACTTTGGAGAATCTGACCTCCAAACGCTTTATGAGGATCCAGTACTTTAACCTTCAAGCCTTCATCTGCTGCAGCTCTGGCTAGGTAAAGACCTTCAAGCTCACTGCCGATGACTACTACATCGATGTGCTCAGTAGGATAAGTATTAACGCTCTCATTATTTGTTGGGTCAACAGGCGCTGTGGGTGCTTCGCTAACGATTGGAGTGTCTGGATGCGTGATTGCTGGCGCAGAAACAGCTTCTGGTTCCATGTTCCCTTGCTTATGCCAAACCTTGCTATACGAAATTGCGGACAAAACAATAAGCAGAACGGCTAAAGCGATAATAAGTTGAACTCGGGGATTCCGTAAACGCATGTGTAAACTCCTTTAGCGATAGTCTGATATGGTTTAAGTTTAGCAGTTTCAAAGTTGATTTAATAGACTGAGAAAATAGCTTGATATAAAAGATTTTGATGTCCACCCCCAAAAAGATAACCGGTTGGGCGAATTCTTGTAGCATAACACAGGAACCCTTCGCGAAGGCTCCACATTATTTATGAAACTATATGAATAAGGGAGAGGGAACTTGAATGAAAAAGAATCTAATGAAGAAATTTGTAGCAACTGGACTTGTACTAACAATGGTAATGGGGGGCGCTACAGCAGCGTTTGCCAAAAATAATGACCATGAGGATAACGATCGTGGTAAACGCACTGAAAGCAAAGGATACGATACTAATAAATATAATGTAAAAGGCAATATTCAAATCCGCATTAATTTTGATGATCTCAAAAGTGCTCAATGGGCAATGCGTTACATAGCAAGTCTAGCATCTAAGCAAGTATTCGAAGGTTATGAAGATGGTACTTTCAAACCTGATAAGTCCGTTTCTCGTATTGAAGCCATCACGGCAGCTGTGAGATTGATGGGCTTGCGTGAACAAGCTGAATCCGCTGCTGAAATGTCTACAAAATTGAATTTCAAAGATGCAGACAAGATCCCTGCTTGGGCTGTAGGTTACGTAGCCGTAGCACTTGAGAATGATCTGTTCACAGAAAGTGATGACGCTGTTCAACCGCAAAAAGAAGCTGATCGCTTGTGGGCGACTACTCTTTTGGTGAAAGCTCTGAAATTAAATGCAGAAGCTAAGGCGAAAATGAACACAGCACTTACATTTAAAGATGCTAAGCAAATCCCAGCAGGTTCTGTTGGTTATGTTGCAGTAGCTATCGAAAAAGGACTAGTTGACGGTTTTGAAGATAATACATTCAAACCAAATCAACCTGTAACACGTGCTCAACTGGCCGCTTTATTGGATCGCACTGGTAACCAATTGCCAGAAGATCAAAGTTCTATTACAGGCACTGTGAACGCAGCAGTTTACAACAACGTGCTTTCAGTTACTAAAGCCGGAGTTTCTACTCAGTACGTTCTTCATCCAGATGCATTCATTTTGCGTAATGGTGTGAAAGTAGCTCCTGCCGCTATTCAAGTTGGCGATGAAGTGAAGGTTCGTACATTCAATAATACAGTTGTATTTGTCGAAGTAACGAAGTTGGCTGAAGTTAATCAATCCTTCGATGTTTTGGGTACGTTGAATGCGACTACGCTTAATGCTCAAGGTAAGATTACTACCATTTCCATTACTCAAAATATTAACGGCAACAACCAAACAACGATTTATAACGTGTCTGCTGATGTTGCTTTGACAGGTAACTTAGGCGCTTTCACACAAGGTCATCTGATCCAGCTTAAAGGACAGAACCAAGTAGTTACTTCTATTGATGTGAAATAATAAAAGCACCATTCGAAAGATATAGAAAAGGTTAGATACATACAGTGGGCTCCTTGCTTATTTATAGCAGGGAGCCCACTGTGCTTTTTAGCTGTATAATCTTGCTTTAATTGAGGGAAACTGATCTTTGTCTTGCATTGCGAAGAGACTTTGAGCTACGTTTAAAGATCCCTATATTAGGAGTTGGACTATTTATGGACGAAACACTCATGGCTACATTTAAAAGGTATTATGCCGATTACCGAGGCGCTGCAAATGTTGATCAAAGCTTTTCAGATGCTCACCAAGCCATTGCTTATCATGTAATAGAGCAAACCGACCAATTCGCTCAAGAGGGAAACCTTGCTGGTATTCAAACCTTGATCCGCGAATTCAAAGAGATTGGTTTGGTTGTAGGGCTTAGCAATGATTCATTAAAGGAGCGTTTCGAGCAGGAACTTGTAGAGCAAGTGCTTAATCGAGCGCCTTCGTAAAAAATATGTCGAATAGGTGTTGAATTATTCAAGTTACCATGATATATTATTAATCCGGCTAAAACGAGCTGAATTTTTTATCGAAAAAAGTAAAAATAAAGCTTGCATTTGATTAGGCGATTATGCTATATTATAAATCCGGCCGAGAGAGTAGGACGGAAAACGAAAGAAATTGATCTTTGAAAACTGAACAACGAGTGAGTAAGAACGAACGAGAAATCGTTCAAAAAAGAGATTGCAAAATCTCGCTAGCAACGCAAATGAGCAATTAAGCTTTCAAATAGTTTTACTATTATGGAGAGTTTGATCCTGGCTCAGGACGAACGCTGGCGGCGTGCCTAATACATGCAAGTCGAGCGGATTTATCCTTCGGGATAAGTTAGCGGCGGACGGGTGAGTAACACGTAGGTAACCTGCCTATAAGACTGGGATAACTATCGGAAACGATAGCTAAGACCGGATAACTGGTTTTCTCGCATGAGAGAATTATGAAACACGGAGCAATCTGTGGCTTATAGATGGGCCTGCGGCGCATTAGCTAGTTGGTAGGGTAACGGCCTACCAAGGCGACGATGCGTAGCCGACCTGAGAGGGTGAACGGCCACACTGGGACTGAGACACGGCCCAGACTCCTACGGGAGGCAGCAGTAGGGAATCTTCCGCAATGGACGCAAGTCTGACGGAGCAACGCCGCGTGAGTGATGAAGGTTTTCGGATCGTAAAGCTCTGTTGCCCTAGACGAACAGCAAGGAGAGTAACTGCTCTTTGTGTGACGGTATAGGAGAAGAAAGCCCCGGCTAACTACGTGCCAGCAGCCGCGGTAATACGTAGGGGGCAAGCGTTGTCCGGAATTATTGGGCGTAAAGCGCGCGCAGGCGGTCAATGAAGTTGGGTGTTTAAGCCCGGGGCTCAACCCCGGTTCGCATCCAAAACTGGTTGACTTGAGTGTAGGAGAGGAAAGTGGAATTCCACGTGTAGCGGTGAAATGCGTAGAGATGTGGAGGAACACCAGTGGCGAAGGCGACTTTCTGGCCTATAACTGACGCTGAGGCGCGAAAGCGTGGGGAGCAAACAGGATTAGATACCCTGGTAGTCCACGCCGTAAACGATGCATACTAGGTGTCGGGGATTCGATTCCTCGGTGCCGAAGTTAACACAGTAAGTATGCCGCCTGGGGAGTACGCTCGCAAGAGTGAAACTCAAAGGAATTGACGGGGACCCGCACAAGCAGTGGAGTATGTGGTTTAATTCGAAGCAACGCGAAGAACCTTACCAGGTCTTGACATCCCAATGTAACGCCTAGAGATAGGCGCCCTCTTCGGAGCATTGGAGACAGGTGGTGCATGGTTGTCGTCAGCTCGTGTCGTGAGATGTTGGGTTAAGTCCCGCAACGAGCGCAACCCTTGATCTTAGTTGCCAGCACTTTGGGTGGGCACTCTAAGATGACTGCCGGTGACAAACCGGAGGAAGGTGGGGATGACGTCAAATCATCATGCCCCTTATGACCTGGGCTACACACGTACTACAATGGTCGGTACAACGGGAAGCGAAGCCGCGAGGTGGAGCCAATCCTTATAAGCCGATCTCAGTTCGGATTGCAGGCTGCAACTCGCCTGCATGAAGTCGGAATTGCTAGTAATCGCGGATCAGCATGCCGCGGTGAATACGTTCCCGGGTCTTGTACACACCGCCCGTCACACCACGAGAGTTTACAACACCCGAAGTCGGTGGGGTAACCCGCAAGGGAGCCAGCCGCCGAAGGTGGGGTAGATGATTGGGGTGAAGTCGTAACAAGGTAGCCGTATCGGAAGGTGCGGCTGGATCACCTCCTTTCTATGGAGACTCGGATCTGATAGATCCAGTCAAGTATCTTCGGATACAAAACGTTTACTCACTCGTGTTCAGTTTTGAAAGAGCAATCTTTCAAACGCAAGTTGACAACCAACATCGCTTTGCGAATGTAATGGTTGCAACATTGTTCCTTGAAAACTAGATAACGAAACAAAACGTAAAGTAAGAACTTAGGTTGTATGATTCTTTTGGATCATGCAAAAATCTTTAAAGTTTTTTCTAGGTTAAGCTAGAAAGAGCACACGGAGGATGCCTAGGCACTAGGAGCCGAAGAAGGACGTGGCGAACGACGAAATGCCTCGGGGAGCCGTAAGCAGGCTTTGATCCGGGGATGTCCGAATGGGGGAACCCAGCTGTGGTAATGCGCAGTTACTCTATTGTGAATACATAGCAATAGTAGAGGCATACCCAGGGAACTGAAACATCTAAGTACCTGGAGGAAAAGAAAACAAAAGTGATTCCGTCAGTAGCGGCGAGCGAAAGCGGAATAGCCCAAACCAAGGAGCTTGCTCCTTGGGGTTGTAGGACCTCGTTGTGGGGTTAGTTCGGTAGGCGAAGTGATCTGGAAAGGTCCGGCATAGAAGGTAAAAGCCCTGTAGCCAAAATCGAACGAAACCCCTAGAGGTATCCTGAGTACGGCGGGTCACGTGAAACCCCGTCGGAATCCGGCAGGACCATCTGCCAAGGCTAAATACTCCCTAGTGACCGATAGTGAAGCAGTACCGTGAGGGAAAGGTGAAAAGCACCGCGGAAGCGGAGTGAAAAAGAACCTGAAACCGTGTGCTTACAAAAAGTCAGAGCCCTCTATATGGGTGATGGCGTGCCTTTTGTAGAATGAACCGGCGAGTTACGTTCCCGTGCGAGGTTAAGCTGAAAAGGCGGAGCCGCAGCGAAAGCGAGTCTGAATAGGGCGCTTTAGTACGTGGACGTAGACCCGAAACCGTGTGATCTACCCCTGTCCAGGGTGAAGGTGAGGTAACACTCACTGGAGGCCCGAACCCACGCATGTTGAAAAATGCGGGGATGAGGTGGGGGTAGCGGAGAAATTCCAATCGAACTCGGAGATAGCTGGTTCTCCCCGAAATAGCTTTAGGGCTAGCCTCGGATGTTGAGTTGTGGAGGTAAAGCACTGATTGGGTGCGGGGCCCGCCAAGGGTTACCAAGTCCAGTCAAACTCTGAATGCCACAAACTTAAATCCGGGAGTCAGACAGTGAGTGCTAAGATCCATTGTCAAAAGGGAAACAGCCCAGACCATCAGCTAAGGTCCCCAAGTGTGTGTTAAGTGGGAAAGGATGTGGAGTTGCACAGACAACCAGGATGTTGGCTTAGAAGCAGCCACCATTGAAAGAGTGCGTAATAGCTCACTGGTCGAGTGACTCTGCGCCGAAAATGTAACGGGGCTAAACACGCCACCGAAGCTATGGCTTGCACTTTAGTGCATGGGTAGGGGAGCGTTGTATGTACGTTGAATTCTGACCGTAAGGACAGGTGGAGCGCATACAAGTGAGAATGCCGGTATAAGTAACGAAAAGATCAGTGAGAATCTGATCCGCCGAAAACCTAAGGGTTCCTGAGGAAGGCTCGTCCGCTCAGGGTAAGTCGGGACCTAAGGCGAGGCCGAAAGGCGTAGTCGATGGACAACAGGTGGAAATTCCTGTACCACCGTAGCCGTTATGAGCAATGGAGTGACGCAGAAGGATAGTGACGCGAGCTGATGGATGCTCGTCCAAGCAGTGAGGCTGATGTGTAGGCAAATCCGCACATCGTAAGGCTGGGCTGTGATGGGGAGGGAAATTTAAGTACCGAAGGTCATGAGTTCACACTGCCAAGAAAAGCTTCTAGCCAGGCGAAGGTGCCCGTACCGCAAACCGACACAGGTGGGTGAGAAGAGAATTCTAAGGCGCGCGGAAGAACTCTCGTTAAGGAACTCGGCAAAATGACCCCGTAACTTCGGGAGAAGGGGTGCCTCGGTAGGGTGAATAGCCCGAGGGGGCCGCAGTGAAAAGGCCCAAGCGACTGTTTAGCAAAAACACAGGTCTGTGCGAAGCCGCAAGGCGAAGTATACGGGCTGACGCCTGCCCGGTGCTGGAAGGTTAAGAGGAGTGGTTAGGGACCTCGGTTCCGAAGCTATGAATTGAAGCCCCAGTAAACGGCGGCCGTAACTATAACGGTCCTAAGGTAGCGAAATTCCTTGTCAGGTAAATTCTGACCCGCACGAATGGCGTAACGACTTGGGCGCTGTCTCAACGAGAGATCCGGTGAAATTTTAATACCTGTGAAGATGCAGGTTACCCGCGACAAGACGGAAAGACCCCATGGAGCTTTACTGCAGCTTGATATTGGACTTTGGTACGATCTGTACAGGATAGGTGGGAGCCTTTGAAGCCTGAGCGCCAGCTTGGGTGGAGGCATCGTTGGGATACCACCCTGATCGTATCGGAGTTCTAACCTGGTACCGTAATCCGGTATGGGGACAGTGTCAGGTGGGCAGTTTGACTGGGGCGGTCGCCTCCTAAAATGTAACGGAGGCGTTTAAAGGTTCCCTCAGAATGGTTGGAAATCATTCGCAGAGTGCAAAGGCATAAGGGAGCTTGACTGCGAGACCTACAAGTCGAGCAGGGACGAAAGTCGGACTTAGTGATCCGGTGGTACCGAATGGAAGGGCCATCGCTCAACGGATAAAAGCTACCCTGGGGATAACAGGCTTATCTCCCCCAAGAGTCCACATCGACGGGGAGGTTTGGCACCTCGATGTCGGCTCATCGCATCCTGGGGCTGAAGTAGGTCCCAAGGGTTGGGCTGTTCGCCCATTAAAGCGGTACGCGAGCTGGGTTCAGAACGTCGTGAGACAGTTCGGTCCCTATCTGTCGCGGGCGTAGGAAATTTGAGAGGAGCTGTCCTTAGTACGAGAGGACCGGGATGGACGTACCGCTGGTGTACCAGTTGTCTCGCCAGAGGCATCGCTGGGTAGCTATGTACGGAGGGGATAAGCGCTGAAAGCATCTAAGCGCGAAGCCCCCCTCAAGATGAGATTTCCCAGTATGTAAGACCCCTTGTAGACGACGAGGTTGATAGGTTCGAGGTGGAAGTGCAGCAATGCATGCAGCTGACGAATACTAATCGGTCGAGGGCTTAACCTAATATAGGGATCTTTTGACGAAGTCAAAAGTCTCTCCGCTTAGGGATCTTTAATCGTAGATTAAAGTCTCTCCGCTTAGGGATCTTTGACGAAAGTTAAAATCTCTCTACTCAGCTGACTAAGCAGCTAGCACCTACGTCTAACGTAGCCATGCACTTAATTACTTTACGAATGTTTCGTATCTAGTCTTCAGGGAATAAATCCCTACTGTGGCGATCGTGGCGAAGGGGTTAACGCACTGGTTTGTGGATCCAGCATTCGTGGGTTCAAGTCCCATCGGTCGCCCTTTTCCCTTCAATAATGGGGATTAGCCAAGCGGTAAGGCAACGGACTTTGACTCCGTCATGCCTAGGTTCAAATCCTAGATCCCCAGTTTTCTAATTTCATTTGCGGTCGTGGTGGAACGGCAGACACACCATCTTGAGGGGGTGGCGCTCACAAGGCGTGAGGGTTCAAATCCCTCCGACCGCATCCCTATTTTAAGCAAGAAACCCTTACTAGTTAAGGGTTTTTTTGTGTTATAACGGATGATGTGTAACATACAATCATGCCAAACATTTTGGTTCCATCGATAGATTCTCTTAGAGTGGCCTAAATATGTAGTCTGTTTTACTATTTTGGTTTTTTGCATACACCAAAATCACTTTCTTGGATTATTAATAGAATAGTATTACTTTTCTAAAAGAGGAGGAAGGAGGAATGATAGTATGCTTCAGTACCAAGCCCTTAATGAATATAGTGCTATGAATTACGCCCGAAAGTTAAGAAACATGTTTATGACAAATGCACAACTGGTTTGCGAAGAGATTGGCGATGGGAATTTGAATCTGGTCTTTCGTATTACAGACAAAAGTTCAGGAAAAAGCATCATAATGAAGCAAGCTCTTCCCTATGCGCGGGTGGTTGGGGAATCTTGGCCATTGACTCTTGAACGGGCACGAATTGAGAGTCAGGCATTGATTGAACAACATTCTATTTGCCCAGGTTTAGTGCCTATTGTCTATCATTATGATAGTACGATGGCCTTGACTGTGATGGAAGATTTATCGAACCACCTGAATATGCGTAAAGGATTGGTGGCTCAAGAACGCTATCCTCATTTTGCATGTCAAATTGGCACTTTTCTAGCGCGAACTTTGTATATGTCGTCTGATTTTGCATTGCCCTCTCAAGTGAAAAAGGAAAAAGTGGTTCAATTCTCAAATCCGGAAATGTGCAAGATATCCGAAAATCTCATTTTTACGGATCCCTATTTCGCTTCAGAAACCAATCAATTTAATCCATTGATAGCAGATAAGGTGGTTGAAATATGGGAGAATACCCAACTGAAACTTGAGGTCGCAAAATTAAAGGAAGGTTTCCTCACCCATGCCCAGGCACTCATCCATGGGGACCTTCATACCGGCAGCATCATGGTAACGAATGTGGATACAAAAGTGATTGATCCGGAATTCGCTTTTTATGGACCTATTGGATTTGATATCGGCGCTGTGATAGGAAACCTTCTACTTAGCTTTGCCTCCCACGAAGGACACACGAAGGACTCGCAGGAACGAATAGATTATCAAACGTATCTTCTTACGATGATCGAACAAATATGGACTTACTTTGAAAAAGAATTTAGACATTTATGGGACAAAGAATCTAAAGAAAGAATGACGGCAATCCCGGGATACGTAGATCATTTCTTACTCCAAATACTTGAAGATACTGCAGGCTATGCGGGTTGTAAAATGATTCGTAGAATCATAGGTCTAGCACATGTATGGGATTTGGAAAGCATAAATGATCCAAGTTTGCGGGCAAAAGCTGAAAAGCTAGCGCTTTCGATCGGACAAGAGTTGGTACTAGAAAGACGGCAAGTGCAAAGAATCAAAGACATTACATCCCGTGTTAGAAAGACAGCAGGGTGGGGGGAGTTATAAAAAGAGGATTATAATTTGGGAGGTCATGTATATGACTATTAAAAAAAGAAACCATCTCTTTACTTCTGAATCGGTGACTGAAGGCCATCCTGATAAACTATGTGACCAAATTTCTGATGGTATATTAGATGCTATATATGAGATAGATCCGTATGCACGCGTTGGTTGTGAATGTTGTGTGGGTCGGGGCTTTGTTCTTGTAACTGGCGAGATTACGGCAAAGGCGTTTATTGATTATCAAAAAGTTGTTCGAAAGACAATTAGTAACATTGGATATACACGAGCTGAGCTCGGTTTCGATGCTAATTCATGTGCAGTCTTAATCGCCATTAATGAACAATCTCCTGATATTGCAATGGGGGTCAACGAAGCTTTAGAAATTCGCGAAGGCAAGTTGAATGGAGGAGAGATTGAAGGAATAACTGGTGCCGGTGATCAAGGATTGATTTTCGGGTTTGCTTGTAGTGAAACCAAGGAACTAATGCCAATGCCAATAGCTTTATCTCATAAATTGGCGTATCAATTGGCTCAAATGCGCAAGAATGGTACATTACCTTATTTGCGTCCCGATGGGAAAGTTCAGGTCAGCGTAGAATATGAAGGCGATCACCCCATCCGTATCGATACGATCGTAATCTCAGCTCAACATGATCCTGAAGTGTCCCTAGAGCAAATTAAAAAAGATATGTATGAATTTGTGATTTTGCCTGTCATTCCAACTGATTTGATAGATGAAAAAACAAAATATTTTATTAATCCAACGGGCCGTTTTGTGATCGGTGGTCCAGAGGGAGATGCAGGATTAACAGGTCGTAAAATTATTGCCGATACTTATGGCGGCTATGCTCGTCATGGTGGAGGTGCATTTTCGGGTAAAGATCCCACCAAGGTTGACCGTTCGGCTGCTTATGCTGCGCGTTATGTAGCAAAAAACATTGTTGCGGCAGGTCTCGCTCAAAAGTGTGAAATTCAGATTGCTTATGCGATTGGAGTGGCACATCCCGTTAGTATAGCTATCGATACATTTGGTACGGGAATCATTGACGATGATAACCTTATTCAATTAGTTCGTAATCACTTTGATCTTCGTCCGGCAGGCATTATTAAGATGCTAAATCTGCGTAGACCTATTTATCAGAACACGGCAGCGTATGGACATTTTGGCCGTATGGATGTTGAATTTCCTTGGGAACAGACAGATAAAGCGGAATTGTTAAGAGATGCAGCAATAGGGGCAGTAAGGGAATGATCAACAAGCATTACGCATTTGACTCAACACAAAAAAGCCTCTTCATCCGAAAGAGGCTTTTTATATTAATCTAAGACATCTATTTCATTAGAACCTCGAATTAATGTTTTTGTATACATTTTCTTGGGTTTTAATATATCTATTAAATAATCGACTGCAACTTTAGGGTCTACTCTCTTTCCGCAGGTGTAACCATCTATTGCCGCAAAATTTTCCTCCGGATATGTGTGAATGGAAAGATGACTTTCAGATAGAAGAACAAGTATTGAACAGCCACTTGGGTCGAATTTTTTATGGATTACTGACAGCACGGTAGCACCACTTTTCTCTGCTGCATTCACCATAATTAGTCGTAAAAAATCAACATTATCTAGAAAACTGGATTCTACCCCCCAAACGTCAACAACCGTATGCCTGCCATATGTTGAGTATTGCAAATCTATCACCCCTTCAAATGTCCAACTTACTACTATTCTATGAACAACAAATGATGAGTGATCTGGTAAAGTGACTAATTCTAGTGAAAAGCCACGAAAGGGCTTCTCGAGAATGTCGAATTAAAAGGATTCTTTTCCTATTGTGTAGAATAATTTATGTATTATGAGCTGTATCGGTTTGAAGGGGTGTTCCATTTGAAATCATTGAAAACGAAGCTAATAGGCCTTCTTACTTTTATCGCTTTAGTTCCTTTATTTTTACTAGGATTTATGAGTTATCAATATTCAAGTGGATTAATGAAAGATCAGCTTTCCAAATCAGTTCAAAAGGAACTTCACCAAGTAGATAATACTTTTGGCATGATGTATAAAAGCATAGATGAGGATTTGTTGAATTTATCAAATATGCCGGTTGTTACTCAAGCAGACGAAACGGTTTCTACCTATTTTGACAAAGAGGATGATCGTATTCAGCCTAAGTCAACGCAAAGAGTTGATATTGAAGGAGATATCTATCGTGAGTTCGAACGTTATGCGAAATATCATCCAGATACCACATACATTTATTTGGGAACGAAAGACGGCGGTTACATTCAGTGGCCCAACGATGCGATGAAAGGAGGCTATGATCCACGTGAACGTCCCTGGTACAAGCAATCTATCCTAGATCCTAATGGTATTAAACGATCCGCTCCCTACAGCTATAATGCTCCAGATGGACTTCAGACAATAGTGAGTAAAACGACTACGGTAAAAGACGCTCAGGGCCATATCATTGGAGTCATCGGTTTAGATCGCAGTCTCGCCAAGTTATCGGATATTGTGAAAAATATCCAAATTGGTTTAAGTGGTTATGTGTTTATGTTTGATGAAAAAGGGACGGTTATCGCTCATCCAAATAGCGAAGTTACTTTTTCTACATTGGAGCAATTAAACAACGGAACGGCTCTATCGACCCAAACGAAACAGCCCGTATCGTTCAATATTTCCGATTATTCCTCCTTATTAAAGCAAATCCATGGTTTTTTCGAAATGACTATTGAAGGTAAGCCCTCCTATGTTATTCTCTATCAATCCCAATCTACCGGGTGGAAAATGGCTGCGGTTCTTAGTAAAAGTGAACTATTGAGTTACACGGATTCTTTAAAATGGAGAATGACCCTCGTTGGTATGTTCATTGTTGTTCTTGCCATTCTTTTCGGGTTTTATATCGCCAGATTGCTCACGAATCCCCTGACAGAAGCCAAGGATGTGGCCGAAGCGGCTAATCAAGCCAAAAGTGTTTTTTTGGCCAATATGAGTCATGAAATACGAACGCCGATGAACGCGATTATCGGGTTTAATTATTTACTCCAACAAACTCAACTTACGGGCCAACAGAAGGATTATGTTAGGAATACGATTGTTTCGGCAAAAAACTTGCTAACGATAATAAGCGATATTCTTGATTTCTCCAAGATAGAGGCGAAGAAAGTTGCTCTGGAGCATATCGAATTCGATTTGTATGAAGTGCTGAACAATATCTCGAATATGATCGCTTTTAAAGTGGTTGACAAAGGATTAAAATTGCAATTTTCCATCCATCATGAAGTGCCGCAAATGTTCCAAGGAGATCCTTATCGCTTAAATCAAATCTTGCTCAATCTTGCAAGTAATGCCGTGAAGTTTACAGAAAACGGAGAAGTAACCATTTCGGTGGGCGTTGTGACAAAGAATGAGCGAAGCGTCTGTTTGCGTTTTGACATTCGCGACACGGGAATCGGCATGACCGCGGAGCAGTGCGAACAGTTATTTAAAGAGTTTACACAAGCGGATATGTCAACAACGAGGAAGTACGGGGGGACAGGATTAGGGCTTGTCATTAGTAAAAACTTTGTTGAATTGATGGGCGGACAATTTTTCATTGAAAGCGTGCTAGAGTTAGGAAGTTGCTTCTCTTTCACCGTGCAATTGGACTACTTATCGTTTACAGGCGTAAGTTTATCTCAAGATTCCAAATGGAAGTTTCTCCACGTTTTACTGATTAGTGACAATACAGAAATGAGCTTGGTATTGAAAAATCAATTGGAGCAATTTGAGTTCAATGTCACAGTGGCGGACTCAACTGCTGATTCTATCGAACAGATCTATCAAAACGGCCGCTATGATATGGTGATCATAGATTGGAAACTCCCGAATGCATACGTCATTCGATTCGTAGAAAAAACCAAGATGGAGTATGGCACCCCGAAGAAAGTTATCATTCTAATTAGTGCGTTTCATGAATCCGAGCTGCAAAATGCTGTGAATTCGCCTGCAATAAAAAAATTACTCTATTATCCAATCAGTCAGTCGCAATTATATAATGAGATGGCTGGATTATTTCATAATGAGATCGACAATGAACAAAACATGACTAGTAAGGAAGATCAACATTACGATGAAAAGTTTGCTACACTTCGCGATACGAACATTCTACTCGTCGAAGATAATGAGATTAATCAACTTGTGGCCAAGGCGATCTTGGATGAGTTGGGCTTGCAAGTTGATGTTGCTGAAGATGGAACTAAAGCGGTGCAGTACGCAGCTAATAAGAGGTATGATGCCATACTGATGGACTTGCAAATGCCAATCATGGACGGCTACGAAGCAGCTAGGCGAATAAGAGAACGGGATGTGGATACACCGATTATTGCTATGACTGCAGACGCTATGAAAGGCGTAAAGGAGCAAGTACTTGGGACTGGAATGAATGCCTATATTTCAAAACCGTTTGAAGCGTTTGAGTTATTCAGCGTGCTGCAGCGGGTCATTCAGGCTTCGAAACTGACGGGAGCGCAGCAAGTCGCTGCCTCTATTGCTATCGATGATACACAGGAATGAAATATGAGTAGAACAAAGAAGAGCACTCTCTAACTTGATGTTAGGAAGTGCTCTTTTTGTTCTTATGATTTGCTTGCGGAGACGGTTTCTATTTCTTTAACGCTTTGATAAATGAGGTTGAATAGCTCTTCGAGGCTGCCTTCTTCAATACAGGAGAAAGCAACGCGGAGGTCGGTAGTTCCCAGGGCGATCGTCCCTACACCATGCTGATTCAGCAAGTGTACACGTAAGGCTTCAGCATCAACGGTTCTAAGCTTCAAGCACATGAAGTAACCGGAGTTGAAGGGGTAGTAACCCCATGCATCATCGAACTTTCCGCTGTCCAGTATGGACTTGGTGCGGTTAGCGCGGCCTTTCATGATCTCGTATTTCTCCTGTTTCTGTTGACTAAACTCTGGAGAGTTAAGCGCATGAAGCACGAATGTTTGAGACGGGTGAGGACCGCTGGAAATGGTCGCACGGATAATCCCCATTGTTTTCTGCTCCAAGGCGCTGAGAAGTGCTTCGCTTTGGCCTGCATACGTAATGAAGCCTACGCGGAAGCCCCAGACGTATTCTTCTTTGGTGGCTCCGTCGATTTTGACAGCGAGCACACGCGGGTGGATGTCAGCCAATTGACCGAACAAGGACTCGTGCAGGGAACCTTCGAAGAAAAGACCGAAGTATGCGTCGTCCGTAAGTACGATGACGTTGATACCAGCTTCAGCAGCATCATTGATGGCAGCCGTAATTTCTTTCCCCTCTTCAGCCCCAGGTGTATAGCCTGTCGGGTTGTTCGGGAAGTTCAAGACAACAATTGCTTTACCTTTGGACTTTTGAGCAAAAAGAGCTTCACGAAGTCCAGCAGCATTAAATTTCTGCTGCTCGTTGTATAACGGGTAATTCACGATGTGGGCACCGCGGCGGATTTCGAAGGTGAGCTCGTAATTTTCCCAGTTTTTATCCGGAATAATCACTGCGTCGCCAACATCTGCGAAAAGGTCAGCGGCAATGCTAAGACCATGGGTCAAGGCATTCGTAACAATCGGGTTCCCAATCAATTTACTGCCAATCTCGGGATTTTCCTCGAGCATTTTTTTGCGCCATGCTGTACGAAGTTCAGGTTTACCGGCAGGTGGAGCGTATTCATATATATCTTTTGGTGCGTAGGTGGAGAGTGTGTCTTGAATGACCTTCAGATGCATAGGTTGACCATTTTCGATAGCAATACCGATGGTAGCATTGTATTTCTTGGCTTTGGCCTTTGCTTCAGCAGATTGGCTGAGAATGCCTTCTTTCGGGAAGTAAATCGATCTACCTAATGCAGAAAGCATGTCATGCACGTGAGAATTTTCACGTTCCAGGGTCTCGTTTAACTGTCGTGCCAGAGGATTCATAAGAGTGGGTCATTCCTTCCAATGAGCTATTCATTTTTTGCAGTTATTATACCACTTTAACAAGTGTACGTCACTGCGCAAAACAAATATTTTCGGATTGCTTTTGGATACGGAATTAATCACTTACTTTATTTAAAAAACCTTCTAACCGCTGTTTAACTTCAGGCCATTCGGTATCGAGGATGCTAAACATGACAGTGTCACGTATATAACCATCGTGAAGGATACGATGTTGACGAAGAATACCCTCTTTTTGGGCGCCTAATCGAGCAATGGCCGTTTGAGAGCGTTCATTCCGTAGGTCCGTTTTTAGTTGGACGCGGAGAAGGTTTAATGTTTCGAAACAGTGGTTCAGGAGTAAATATTTACATTCGGTATTGACGCGTGTACGCCACACTTGGGAATTGTACCAGGTATGACCGATCTCCACATTCCGATGTAGGGCTGAGATATCGAAGAGACGTGTGCTGCCGACGAAAGCATCGATATGCTTGTCGTAGACGCTGTAAGGGATGCCCAGTCCTGCCTTTTGTTCTTCTAGTGCTTGGTGAACAAACTTCTCCACATCTGCGGAACTAAGAAGCGGCGTCATATATGCCCATATGTTTGGGTCAGCAGCTGCTTCTAGTAGGCCGGTTATATGGGATTTTTGCATAGGCAGTAGGGCGACACGCTCTCCTTCTAAAATAAGAGGTTGTAGATTCATTGGGAATGTTCTCCTTGTCATTGGGTAGTTTAAATGAGTTTTTAGTTAGCATAATTGAAAAGTGGAGTAATAGAAAGATCCAATTTAGGATACGAAGGTGGTGATCCCTTTGGGGTATTGATCAAATATTTGGATTTTCCACCAAGGGTATGGACACCAATCCGTATCAACATTAATAAATTGTAAAGAGGCAATGCTTTATAGGGCTTTTAGGAAGGAGACGTTTCATGGCTAGAACGCATGGCTATCGATTAATTTTCAAAAACATCGCTCGTTCCTATGGATTTTCTATCATAAAGACCCGCTCCTACTCCTCACAGTATAAAAAAACTGCCGCATTCCGGGTAACGACGAACAAAGGATCTTATATGATTAAACCTTTTATAGGATCGAAAAGCCGTCTAATCCAGCTATCATCCTATGCGGTTAAATTGCACAAAAGAGGCTTTCACGGCATGCCCAAATGGCTAAAAACCCGTTCGGGGAAATATTGGGTGCAGGAGGGGGGGAAGCTTTTTTACTTAACCGATTGGATCGAGGGCAGTAAAATGAGCAGAAGCAAGAAAGATCTTGTCAAGTTGGGGAGAATGTTAGCCAGACTGCATTCCGTTTCGCGTAGCTTGAAGCTTCCTCGCCAACCCGATTCGGTTACGCTGCGCAATAGGAAAAAATATTACGCATTCCTGAGGCGAGTGAAGATGCTTCGGAGAAAGCCTACCAAAGCGGGAACTTGGTTTAGGCATCATGGGGATCTCTGCATGGAATTAAGCCGAGATGCTATACATTCGCTTGGAGCATCAAAAATTCGCTCCATGTTGAGGGAGGAATGCCGGCATCCCTCCCTCGTACATGGGGATGTTACCGCAGCAAATACCCTGAAATCGAAAACCCGTATTTATTTGATCGACTGGGATTTAATGAAACGCGGCTCTAGTTATTACGATTTGGTCGTAGCACTTACCAATACGGCGGGATTTGAACCTTCAAAAATGGCAGCTTTCCTAAAGGGGTATGAAGAGGTGCGCCCGCTTCGCCGTAGAGAGAAAAAGCTGATCAGCGCCCTATACCGCATCCCCAGAGAGGCCTGGTATGTCTGCCAATATGCTATGAACGGACGTAAATATGGTACCCTTTTAAATGTTTTAAATAAAACCTGGAATAATAGGCTAACAGCCATCAAGTGGATTGACACCTGGTCTAGGCAGTAGTGAGGGAGGGTTAACATGCCGTTATGGACTGATTTCAATAAGGATTTCGGCTTACAGGTAAAGAGGAAAAAGAAAATTCGAGACGTCTACCAAGTCTTCACTACAACGGGACGTACTCTTTGTTATAAACCTTATAAAACCGGGAAAGACGAGGTTGCCTTTATAAGAAAACTTTTTGTACATCTTGACAATAAAGGTTATCGGTATGCCCCTAAACCTGTTGAAGGCCCCGGCCAGAAGCGTTGGGCCTTTCACCGGGGCAAATATTGGCTGCTGACCAACTGGGTGAGGGGGCGGTCACCGAATTTCACCCGAGAATCGGAGCTCATGAAGGGGTTCCGAACCCTTGCAAAATTTCATCGCCTGGCGGAAGGAGTTACTACAGAAGGGATACCAAAAGGCAGAATCCGCTATGACGAATTGTACCGGCGGCCAGGTAAATACCGTTCGGAGATTAGACGTTATGGTGGTCGTCTCGACCGTTTTATCGATTGCTGCCATAAGGCTGAAGCGTTCAGCCAAAAGCCGGCTATTGCTAGTGCTATAAAGATGGAACGGAAAGCAGGGGCTTTTTCCCACGGCGATTACAATTATCCTAATTTAGTATTGGACCGTTCCAATCATCTTCATCTGATTGATCTGGAGAATGCGTCTATGAACGTAAGAATGATAGATTTAGCCCATATTTTATACCGGAACTATCCTTGGAACGGCAGAGGCGTCCTGAAGGGAATCGAGGAGTATGACCGGAAACGTCCCCTTTCGGCTGGAGATCGGCATTTGTTGTATATGCTGCTCCTGCTCCCCTATCCCCTTGTCCGTGCCATGAAACAATTTGGAAATCACTACCATCGTCATATTGAGCTTCCATCATCCAGCAGACTTTCGAGTTATAAGAAAACTTTGCGTAAGATATTATAAGTATTTACTGAAAAACGTCCGCATAAAGCTGGCGTTTTTCCTGTTTTTATGCATCTGTACCTAGACCTGTACTAATGCCGTTACATATATCATTCAGGGACATACAATGGGGTAAGACAAGAAGAATGCTAATCTTGGAGGTGTATTGTTTGACGTTACCCAAAAGAGTCAGTGTCGTAGAGAAGAATACCTCTACCCCGCAGCGTATCCATAATTCCAAAAACCCAGAAGTTTCTGTCATTATACCGCTTATGAATGAAAGACGGACGATCGCCAGGGTCATCGCTAATGCTCGAAAGGTTCATCCTAAGACAGAGGTTATCGTAGTGGCGAACGGATCACGGGACGGCTCCGGCCAATTGGCTAAACAAATGGGGGCCAAAATGATTACCTATAAGAAGGCTCTGGGCCATGATGTAGGAAGAAGCATAGGGGCGAAAGCAGCCAAAGGAAATGTTCTTTTGTTTCTGGATGGAGACATCATCTTATCGACCAATTCATTGAAGCGACTGGTTCATGCGGTAAAAAACGGCGTGGATGTCGCCTTAAACAAATATAACGGCACGTTGGAAAGAAAAAATGTCCACAGTGTCGTTCTTTCCAAGTACGCGTTAAACAACATGTTGTCCTTACCTCACCTGAAAGGTGCTTCTTTAACGACTATTCCCCATGCCCTAAGCCGCAAAGCACTGGAGAAAATCGGAGCGGAGAATTTGACGGTTCCCCCCAAAGCGCAGGCCATCGCAGCTAATAAAGGTTTGGTGATTAAAGGTGTCCACTATTTTGAAGTAGGCAAAACGAATCCACGAAAACGCCGAGGTCCAAATGATCCGTTGAAAAACTTAATTATTGGGGATCACCTTGAAGCTATTCAACATCTATTGGACAAAACCGATCGCCGTGGAGGAATGACCGATCTAGACCGGAATAGAAAGATGGTGAAATAATGATAAGGGCTGTGAAGTCAAAATTAAAATCAAAACGGACCTCCCAATCCACCCGACCTCAAATGAATACAAAAGAGATCAACAGATGGAAAAGAAAGGCCTATGAGGCGGGATCACATTATGGCTCCCGCTTCGAGAAAGAAACCGGAGGCTTTGAGCAAGCGAAATCAGCGATGAATCATGATTGGAACAAATGGGCATCCCGTCTTCCCCGGGCATTAAGCACAACACTTTATCACTCCGCAGCGCGTAAGTTTTTCAAAGGATTTTATTCGGAAATCGGTGAGAAATACACACGATTGGTCCCGCTTCCCACAGATAAGAATGTCGCTGCCATTCTAAGCGTTAAGAACGAGGATGACACGATTTCCAAGGTGCTTGACGAGCTTGAGTACCTCCCTTTTCACGAGGTTATCGTAGTGGTTAACGGATCGAATGATAAAAGCTTCGAGCGCATTAAGGAACACCCTGCCGCACCGATCGTGCTCCACTATGAAGAAGCGCTTGGACATGATGTCGGGAGATCGATAGGAGCCAAAGTCTCTCAGTCGGACATTCTTTTGTTTCTTGATGGGGATATCCGGATTTCCTATAAAAAGCTTATCCCTTTTATACAGTCGGTTGATAAGGGAACGGATGTTGCGCTCAACGACATAAGCCCTTATATCTATAAATTACTTCGCCGTGACGCGGTATCGGTTGTTAAAGAATTCGTCAATCGGGCAATGGGAAGGGCCGACTTAATGGCGAACTCCATGACAGCTATACCTCACGCCCTCTCCAGGTCAGCTGTGGAGACCATAGGTTTGGAGAATCTGTCCGTACCGCCTCTCGCTCAAGTGATTGCCATGAAAAAGAAGTTAAAAGTGAAGGCTCCGGCCAGCATAAACGTTCTAAATATCAATCGAAGATCAAGTATCAACCACGGGCAGCATAATCCCTTGACCCAATTGATTATCGGCGACCACCTGGAAGCCTTGCATAAAGTCATGTCGCGCCGTGGCAAGAGGCTTAGTTTCAAAGATAACATGCGAAAAAGGCATTTGGCGGGAGGCTAGGTAAATGAACAATATTAAAACAAGCATCATCATTCCTAGCTATAACGGACTGGAGCTGTTAAGAGAATGTGTAGAGGCCATCCGTAGCTATACACACGAAGATTATGAAATTATCGTAGTGGACAACGGCTCCGAAGACGGGACTCCCCAATACTGCTTAAAGGAAAAAATCCGCTTGATCTCCCTTCCTAAAAACAAAGGGTTTCCTGTAGCGTGTAATCTGGGTCTTAAGATAGCGACTGGAGACGCACTTCTCTTGCTGAACAACGATATTGTTGTTACCCACAACTGGTTATCCAATATGCTAAACTGCCTTTACAGCAGCGAACGCATCGGTATTGTTGGTCCCTATACAAATTACGTGAGCGGCCGGCAGCTGAAGGATTCCGGCTATACGGATTTATCCCAGTTTCACGAAATTGCCGCCACAGCCAATATGCAGAACCCGGAGCTACGGATGCCGCTCAACCGATTGGTAGGCTTATGCTTCCTTTTTAAAAGGGAAGTGATGAACAAGATTGGCTTATTAGATGAACAATTTACACCCGGCCATTTCGAGGACGACGATTATTGTTATCGCGCCAGGTTAGCTGGATTTGAGCTTATGCTGGCAGGGGATGTCATCGTTCACCATCACGGCAGCAGAAGTTTCAACAAGATGGATAAGGAAAAGCTGTCCAAATTGGTTCACAAAAACCACAAAAGGTTTCTCGAAAAATGGAAAGTGGATCCGCTGCAGTTTTTATAAGAAGCTTCATGTTCCACTTATCAAGGTCACTTTCTCAGTGCGGTAAAGTTCTATCCTTGCTGCCATAAAGACGCCTCTTAGAACTCACCAGATTACCAAGGGGCTTTTTCAGTACGAATGACAAGCCGACAAGAATCGGCGATTTCCCTGGAAATCGCCTTAATAAACCCGCCATAGGCGTTCATGAAACCATATAACCCATGTTTTTGACGATCGCCTGTTCCATCTTAGTCATGCTATCGATGACTTCTTGAACTTCACTTGTCATAACATATGCAGTCGGTGCATTGGTAGACTGGGCAAACGTCTATACCGCCTGAATAAAGACATACGATCTAGATCGTTTGGTCTGCAAGTGTATCACACGCCCTGATTTGGCTACACATATGATTGTGCCACGAATGTATGCGTAAGAAAGCCAAAGCAATGCTGAACAGAAAATGAAGGCAGGCCCTTCGGAGCAGCTTTCCACCCTCTTCGAGAGGGTGGAAGTGACGCGGGGCTACATTTGTTCGGTTGGTGGCGGGGGGATCCCCGCAGCTACACCCCCTAAGCAGCCGCATGGGTTTTTCGCACTTCACCGATGAAATTCGCCGCGGCGCTTTCGCTCCTGCGATATGTTTATGAAATTGTCACAAAATGACCAATATGATTTTTGGCAAGGCTGACATTGTATGCTATGATCTAACATGATGGTCAATTAATTATCTTCTTAGGAGTGATCCTTATTATGGCGGGGTTAAATGGTGGAGGCACAAGCGTTATTGTGCGTTTGGAAATACATAAAGAATTGGTCACGTTCGGGAAAATTGCAACAGCTATAGGTGAAGCAGGCGGCGATATCGTCGCGATTGACGTAACACGAGCTAGTAAAACAACAACAACGCGCGATATTACGGTAAAAGTTAGCGACCCTGAACATACGGAATCCATAACTAAAGTGTTGAAGGATATTCCTGGCGTCCGCTTAATTAACGTTTCAGATCAAACGTTTCTCATGCATTTGGGCGGCAAAATTGAAGTGACTCCGAAGATGCCCATTAAAAATCGGGACGACCTATCCCGTGTATATACACCGGGGGTTGCTCGCGTTTGTATGGCTATTCATGAAGACCCTGCTAAAGCACACTCATTAACGATAAAACGGAATACGGTTGCAGTTGTGTCGGATGGTACAGCGGTCCTAGGTTTAGGAAATATCGGTCCGGAAGCGGCGATGCCGGTGATGGAAGGGAAGGCCATGCTGTTCAAGCAGATGGCGGGGGTAGATGCGTTCCCGATTTGTTTGGACACGCAAGATACCGAAGAAATTATTCGTACGGTAAAAGCGATTGCACCAGCATTCGGAGGTATTAATTTAGAAGATATTTCATCGCCTCGTTGCTTTGAGATTGAGGAAAGATTAATCAATGAACTCGATATTCCTGTGTTCCACGACGATCAACATGGAACCGCGGTAGTTATTCTTGCAGGGCTGCTCAATGCTGTTAAGCTCGTGGGCAAGAATTTGGAAGATTGTAAAGTAGTTATCACAGGCATTGGAGCTGCAGGGATTGCCTGTACGAAGATGCTGTTAGCTGCCGGGGTTACCAATGTTATCGGTGTAGATCGACAAGGCGCAATCGTACGCGGAGAGAGCTATACGAATTCGGCTTGGGAATGGTATGCAGCCAATACGAATCCTTTTTTACAAAGAGGACTACTGTCTGATGTTATATCAGGTGCTGATATTTTCATTGGGTTATCGGGGCCAGGTGTACTTAAGGCTGATGATGTGAAGAGAATGGGCACGGATCCGATCGTGTTCGCGATGGCAAACCCAACTCCGGAAATTACTCCGGAAGAAGCTGAACCTTATGTTCGTGTGATGGCAACCGGCCGGTCGGATTACCCGAATCAAATTAATAATGTTCTTTGCTTCCCTGGGATTTTCCGCGGCGTGCTGGATTGCCGTGCTTCACGCATCACGCAAGAAATGAAGCTGGCCGCAGCCAAAGCCATTGCATCGGTAGTGAATGAAGATGAGTTGAACGAATATTACATTATTCCAAGTGTATTCAACACGGCTGTTGTTGAAAAGGTAAGAGAAGCGGTCATGGAAGCCGCCTATGAATCCGGTGTGGCCCGCCGCCGCAACCAGCGTGAGACACATGATGCACACCACGAATAAGTCGTTATGAATTAGCAGTTCGGTACACCTCGATGAGGTGATCCGAACTGTTTTTTCGTTCTTCTAAGAAATGATATTTGGGGTACAGCCGGTAGATGGTAGTTTGAACAGTTCCTTAAAAGTCTGGCGGAGGAAGGAGGGGTTACGGCTGGAGGAAGTGTTGGTATGCCACAACCCAAGAATGGGTTATAAGGTAGCAAGGTAATGGGTTAGCAACAAGGGAATGTACGAAATCACCCTACATGTAAATATATGTATACGAAAAAACCTTGTTTCAGCAGCTGATGCATTCAGCTGCCTAACAAGGTCTTTTTGCTAGTTAGTTTCTTCTGTCCATTGTCTTAGCTTGCGATCCGAAGGGAGAAGGAAAGTCAGGATGCCAAGGAGTGGTAGAAAAGCACACATTTCCATAACACGCGTCGTGCCAATGGTGTCGCAGAGATTGCCAAGGACGACACTCCCGATGCCGCCCATTCCAAAGGCTAAGCCTGTAATTAAGCCAGATACAGTCCCGACCTTCCCAGGAAACAGCATTTGGGCATACACTACGGTAACAGAAAAGCTGGATAATAGTATGATACCGATAATCACAAGTAAAATGTAAGCCCAAGTTATCGACACATGGGGTAACAGCAAAGCAAACGGTGCTGAACCAAGCATGGAAAAGAAAATGAGATTACGCTTACCGAAGCGGTCTGCGAGCGGACCGCCAAAAAATGTTCCAACCGCTCCTGCCGCTAGGAACAAGAAGATAAAGTCCTGTGCGCGGTCGATTGACATGCCGTATGTATCCTGCAAGAAAAAGGCGAAATAGCCGCTCATTGCTGCTCCATACCAAGAACGGACGAACACAAGAAAAATAAGTAGGCAAATCGCAAACATGACTTGTTTGCGACGCTGTGGGTTGACAGTGCGTTGAACGATTGTCTTAGCTTTAACCGGTGTGGCTAAGAGCACGGATTTATACCAGCGAGCAATATATAATTGCACGGCGATAGCTACAGCTGCTACGCCTGTGAACCATATGGAACCGAATAATCCAAGCGGAATGAAAATCCATTTGGTCATCATTGGGGCCAAAGATTGGCCGGCGTTACCGCCAACTTGGAAAATGGATTGAGCAAGACCTTTGCGACCTCCCGCGGCCATGTGAGAGACACGAGATCCCTCCGGGTGGAAGGCGGCTGAGCCAAGACCTACAAAGCAAACAGACAATAACACGACCCAATATGAATGTGCGAATGCGAGCAGCAGCATACCCGTAAGGGTGGAGGCCATGCCAATCGGCAGCATATAGGGTGAAGGCTTGCGATCTGTGTATAAGCCAACAACCGGCTGCATAATGGAAGCCGTGAAGTTAATGGCGAACTGCACCCAACCAATCTGTGCATAGCTTAGTCCCATCTCGCTTTTTAGTATGGGAAAGATAGCAGGAATGACAGATTGAATCGAATCGTTGAGTAGATGGACAAGACCAATTGCGAATAAAATACGATATACGGTAGGTTTGACGTCTCCGGTACTATTTAAGCTCTTGGAGCTTTGTTCGGGAGATGATGCTGTAATGGACGCCATGGTTCTCTCCTCTCCAGTGACAGATCCCTTTTATTTTTCTAGGAAACGGCCGAGGTCTTCTCCCATTTTAACTTTAGAACCAAGCTGTAGATCCGGGCGAGGCTCAAACATATCATCTTCAAAAAGGAGAACAACTGTTGAACCAAACTCGAAGTAAGCTAATTCTTGACCTCGCTCGAGCGTTTTGGGAAGAGGCTTCACGTATTGAATAGAACTTACGTTAAGTGCTCCAACCTTCACCACTGCAACTTCACCGGCATTGTGCTGGATAAAGGTGATTAACCGTTCGTTACGACTAAGTACTCTCTTCATATGACGAAGGCCAAACTCATTCACAGGATATACTTTCCCAAGCACATGCTCGCTCTCAAGCACATCACCTGAAATCGGCGAATGAATGCGGTGGTAGTCTGTAGGACTAAGGTACAAAACAAAATAAAAGCCATTCTTATAGTTGACCGTACGAGGGGAACGATTAAGCAGCTCTTCGATGGTGTAGTCTTGACCTTTGACATTCACAATCAAGCCTTCCTTAATGTCGCCGATACCTGTAATGCTGGCATCAACAGGACTTACAACACGAGATAGGTCTTCGTGAATAGGGCGTAACCCTGGCTTTAATCTGCGTGTGAAAAAATCATTCAAAGATTTATAATCCTGTAAATGCTTCTCAGCATCTTCGATGCGTATTCCGTAGGTTTGGGCAAAGCGAGGAATGAAGATCCGGCTTGCTTTGGATCTGGCAAAAGCACCTGTCACTTGGGACACCCATTTGCGTGAAGACAGCTCCGTTAGCAATCGAAAAAATGGTTTAGACATAGATTAAAAAACTCCTGTTCATTCGTGTTTAGGAGAGACTTTGATCAAGATCAAAGATTCCTATAAATTGTTCTTCGCTAATCTTGCCACAGAAAGGTAAAAGAATCAATTGTCGAATGAGGAAGGAATGCAAGGTAAGCGCAAGAAAAAAACAGCCTAATGGCTGTTTGAGGTGGAATATGCTAGCTTTGCTTATAATCCCCGCACGTATAGCAGGTAGCGAGGTTAACGGAGATGGGAACAGAGGAGCCGGCGAACTTGATACATTGGACAGGGGTTCGAGATGAATGATCAGAAATACTCGTACAGGACTTGCAGCTTGCGATTAGCTCAAAGGAAGCATCTAAAGGCAGCGAATACTGTAAGACGATATTCTTCTTCATTGAAAAGACCTCTTTTCCTTGAATGGATGCGAGCCGGATCTTAGCAGGAGAAGCCTTCATGTAAACGCTTTACTTTCAATATTAATCATATCATAAAATGGATCAATATGCCTTTGGTATTTTAGGAAAGGAAACCGTCAATGCTGTTGATGAGGTGAAATAACAACATGTCTATTATAATCGTGGTACTTAGTATTCTGATTCCGATCAGCATGCTAATAAGTGCTTGGCTGTTCACAATGTGCCGAACTGTATATCATGTGCTGGCAGTGGGGTGTGCCTATGTGTTTGGTATCATTAGCGTGCTCGCTATATATGAGATTTTAAGAGATGAGACGGTATTTATGACAAATATTCACGGCGTTTTTCAAAATGGGCTATTCCTGTTAAGCGGAGCTTACTTGGGATGTTATGGGATTTACACGTTACTGAGATGGACGCTGAAGGAGCTTAGAAGCGAATAATCTATCATGCAACAATTTTAGGTAGAAGAACGTTAAGAAGGAAAGATCCAAAAGGAAAGGTAGATGTAGATGAAACGAGATTTACCTTTGTTGATCAGGGGCGCTGTGTTCGCAGCTGCGTTTTCACTGCTCTTAACTGGCTGTTCGTCGTCTCACCCTGGAGACAGTCCATCTTCCTCAGCACCCGCCGCGACACCGCCGAGAGTGGAAGCTACGCCGACACCAACACCAGTCGCAACAAGCGGTGTTGTGACGATGACGCTAGAAGAAAAGCTAGGACAGATGATTATAGCGGGAATCGATGAGTACGGTATGAATGAACATGCACGCGAACTGATTGAAACTTATCATGTTGGCGGCATTATATTATACAAGCCTAATGTCAAAAATACGACTCAGCTGGTAGGTCTAGTTAATGAATTGAAACAGACGAATGCTGTGAATAAGCTTCCGCTTTGGCTGGGTGTAGATGAAGAAGGCGGCAGAGTGACACGGTTACCGGATGAGATTACGAAAACACCGTCCAGCAAAGACATCGGTAAAACGGGTCGTCCTGTGCTCGCATATAATATCGGCCAACTACTTGGGAAAGAACTAAATGCCTATGGCTTAAATATGGATTTCGCACCCGATCTGGATATCAATAGTAACCCTAATAATCCGGTCATTGGTGATCGTTCATTCGGATCTAACGCTTCTATCGTGAGCAGCTTTGGTGTTCAAATGATGAATGGACTGCAGAAACAACAGGTTGTCCCTGTTGTAAAGCATTTTCCAGGGCATGGTGATACTTCGGTAGATTCGCATGTGGGACTGCCGATCGTCCAAAATGACCTCGCACGCTTGCGTAAGCTTGAGCTGGTTCCGTTCGCAGAAGCTTTCAAGCATCAGGCTGATGCGGTCATGGTCGCTCATATTCTGCTGCCTAAAGTGGATGCTCAGAATCCTGCTTCGATGTCGAAAAAGATTATGACAGATCTTTTGCGTAAGGAAATGGGGTTTGAGGGACTCATCATGACAGATGATATGACAATGGGGGCCATCATCAAAAACTATGATCTGGGTGAGGCCGCCGTAAAATCTGTTCTTGCGGGGGCAAATATCGTTATGGTCGGTCATGAGTATGAGAAGGTCGTCACGGTCATAGACGCACTGCGAAAAGCCGTTCAATCGGGGCGAATACCGATGGAAACAATCAACCAAAGTGTTCGTCAAGTCACGAAGGTGAAACAGAAATACCAACTACATGATCGTCCGATTAAAGTTCCTGATACGAAGAAACTGAACGCTGAGGTGCAAAGTGTACTAGGGACAAAAGCAAACAAATAACACCGTTTCTGCGGGTACATTCGCAGCACGGTGTTTTTTTTTGCGCGATTAAAGTGGGGGGATGCCGCCATCTAACAAGAATTTTGCATAGGCGATAGGATTAAAAAAAGTAGCTTTCCATATCTCCTGCATGTTGGCTTCAAGGAAGCTGTAGCGTTGATCTTTCCCGTTGCATTCAATAAATAATGGAAATCCATCGCTTGTGATCCCTACATCGAGCCCGATATCAGCTAAGTAGGGCAGTTCTGTACTAAGATGCCGGGCGACACGCAGAGAGAAGTCGGCAATTTGGTGTAAGACTTCCTCTTGATTAAGGTGAGGGTATTCGGTGGAAAGAATATCGGGTAAAGTTCGCACTTCTCCACCCTGCGCTACATTGGTGAGAAAGAGCTTACGTGATGCGACTTTCGCAACTATACCTGTTATCCCCCATTCGCCAGATGCCCCGCGTTGAGCAGATATGCGAAGGTCGAATGGTCGGCCATCAAAAGTAGCCAGAGGCAGGCGCTGCTGAATCATGTAGGTATGGCTTTGGATTTTGCGTCGTAAGGTCAAAGGAAGGTAATGACGGAAGCTTACTGTCCGCCAGATTCGGTTACTGATCTTCATGCTTGCCGGGTAAATGAGCTTCCATCTTCTGACATGGCGATCCATCTTCATCACACCACGCCCAATGCTAGAATTGGTTGGTTTAATAATGAGAGAATCGTAGGCTGACATCATGATTTTCATATTTTTCATGGTAGCTGGATAAGTCCCTGGCAGATGGGGGCGAATGCTATCATTTTTCAGCAAAAGATCGTGAATGCGCAGCTTGCTGTAGCGGTTCCATCTATTAAACAAGATTACGCCTCGTTTTGTCCATTCTTCCAGTTTCTGATAAGAAGTATGGTCCAAATAAATCGCTCGATTATGGATAACCTTGGGGAGATCCAACCATTTTAGCTCATAGCAGAGACCTTCTTGTATATAGGCGTGTACCTTCATCTTATTGATTTGGACATCCTGAAGGCGGAAATAACAAGGAGTTACACCGTATTGTTTGCCAGCTTCCTCGTAATATTGAATAGCTTCATACTTTGTATTCCCTAGGGGAATGCCTGCGTATAAGGAATCGTTGACTAAAATACCCACATAGGGATTCGCCATCTCCTTCACTCCTTCTCCTTCAGAGGGCTTGGGTTTGCTGAATTTGTGACTCCTCCTCAGTTTATGGAAAAGCAGGGTTGCTTGTTTGTACGGATGCTGATACCTTCCAAGCAGTAATGGAGCAAATGCCCACGCTTTGCCTTTTAATCCGCATATGTATAGAGAGTAGTTGGTGGATTCGACCATTTATCTAGGTTAGCGCACATTTTCTCGGGCTAGCGTACCTATCGGGCGGAGACTGAATATGTTACAAGTGACTAATTCTTGGAGAATGGAGAGGAGTCTATGAGTAAGCGTAAGAGCAGCAGAGTAAGACCTTATGTGCAAAAAGTGAACTCCAGCAGGGTGAACGAACTTGATTGGATAGATGAAATTGAACCAGCATCAGCTCCAGTCAAGCAAGAGAAAGCCGAGAAAGTCGAGAAAGTCGAGAAAGTGGAACCCGTTCATAAAACGGTAACGAGTGATCCACATCCGCCTGTCAAAGGGAATGTAAAATCCCCAGTAGAAACGAGCAAAATTAGCAAGCAATCCAATCAAATGAAGGTTTCCACTACTTCCACCGCTCCCCCACCGCCGCTGTTAATGCTCTCTGAAAGGAAAACGGGGAAATTTGTAAACCCTGTCGTTTATACAGATGATATTGTCGAAGAAGCGATAACATGGGAGAAAATTGCTAATCGTTCTGTCGATGAGAGTAAGATCAAACCACTCAGTATCGGCACTAAGGCGCTGAAGGATTTTGCGATCGAGAATTCGAAGCTTGCTCCGGGAAGTGTAACAAGAGATAAGATCGCTAATCAAGCGATCAACGATGAACATATTGCTCCGCATAGTATCTTGGGTGATAAAATTCAGGATGAATCCATTCCGGGCAGTAAACTGCTGGACAATAGTATCACAGCCGATAAACTGGCCGATCAAACCATTGATTCTTTAAAAATTGCTCACGGTTCCATTCTTCCACAACATTTGTCTGAGTTGATCATTACGAGCGAACTCATTGATAATCAAGCTATCACTGGTGAGAAAATTCATAGTGGCGCCGTGCAAGCAAAGCACTTGTCCAATTATATTATTGATACCGCCAAGCTGACGGATGCTTCCGTCACAACGGATAAGTTAAGAGATCAGGCTGTGACCGAAGAGAAAATCGCCAATGCGAGCATTACCTCTGTTCATTTTCAACCACAAAGTATTTATGGAGAACACTTGGCTAATGGCAGTGTTCAGAGCCAGAACATTGCTCCGCGTCAAATTGAAGCAACGCATATTGCTGATTTTGCTATTGAGAGCTTTCATTTGCAAAATGAGTCGATCACAACAGAGAAGCTGGCGTGGGAATCCGTCAATCAGGATCAGCTTGCGGATATGGCTGTATCGAGCGGGAAGATTGCTCCACTAGCGATTGAGACGAAACATTTGCAGGAATCCTCTATTTATGGTGAACATATTACCGATGAAGCAATTACCAGTCGTCATATCGCTGCAAGCTCGATTCATGCGGAGCATATTGCGAATGGCGCTATATATGCAAGTTTGCTTTCGGATGGAAGCATAACATCGGATAAGTTGGCAGAAAAGCTCATTACGGATAAACATATTCATCCTAACGCTATTCAAAGCCAGCATCTTGCGGACGCTATCATTGCGAACTCGAAACTGCAAGATGGGTCTATTACATCAGCTAAATTGGTAGAGGATCTTGTTGAAGGAAAGCATATTCGCAGTCAAACGATTGGTAATAGACATTTGATTGATGGTGAAATAACACCTTCAAAGCTTCAAGATGGAACCATCACATCTTCTAAATTAGCCGAAGGCTCGGTTGAGGGAAGACATATTAACGCACAATCCATACAGAATGCACATTTGGCAGATCATATCATTTCTACGGCTAAGCTCGAAGCGGGTTCTGTGACGAGTGAGAAATTAGCGGAGGGCAGCGTAGATACTTCGAAGTTGAAGGAAGACAGTGTTACTTCAGATAAAATCTCTCCGAGTTCGATCAAAACAGGACATTTGCAAGAAGGCATTATTAGCAGTATCCATTTGAAGGATGTAGCCGTACTAGGTCAGCACATTACCCATCAGGCAATTGGTAAAGAGCATCTTCAGAATGGGATTGTTACCGGGGATAAGTTAGGGCTAAATGTGATTCGTTCGGAGCACGTCGTAGATCAAGCAATTGGTGAGAAACAAATTGCTTGGTTAGCGGTTCGGCGCGAACACATAGCTGAGGAAGCCATTACAACCCTTCATATGCAAGATGAAACAATTACAACGAGTAAAATCGCGGAAGAGGCTGTAACAAGCAGCAAAATGGCCTCAATGTCTGTAGAAACTCGCCATTTACAAGAAAAAACTATTAATGGACTGCACATTAAACCAGGTGCAATAACGTCCGAACATTTAGCCCAAGGCTCAATCAATATTGGAATCTTCGCTGACCGAAGTCTGGAAGGAAGCAAACTTGTCGAACAATCGATTACTTCTGAAACACTTGCTCAAGGAGCCGTTACAGAAGAGAAGCTAGCAAAGGGAGCGGTTGGAACCCAGCATCTGCAAGCTGAATCCGTATCGTCCCGTGTACTCCAGGATCGAGCAGTTACAACGAGGAAACTAGAAGACCAAGCGGTGATGGAAGCCAATCTAGCAGATGCGAGTGTGACTAGTCGCAAAATTACAGTGAAAGCTATCAATAGTGAGCATATCGCTGACGGGGCGATTACAGCGGCTAAGCTGGCTAATGAAAGTATTCATGGCAGCAAGCTAGTGAGCGGCGCGCTAAGTGGAAGACATTTGGCAGACGGTGCTGTCACGAGTTCCAAAATTTCAACGCTTGCTGTAAATAGTGAGCACTTAGTGGATGGTGCTGTAAGTAGTTCGAAGTTGGCATTGGGCAGCGTAGACAGTACGAAGCTGTCTCTAGGATCAGTTGCGAGCAAACATCTGTCTGATGGCGCTGTGGATGGTGCAAAGCTAGGTCTTGGGGTTGTTGATACGGAACACCTGGCTAACGGTGCGGTTGATAATGATAAGCTTGCTGCGAATTCGGTAGATGGGAGCAAATTGATACTTGGCGCTGTTAGTAATTATCACCTAGCGGATAATGCGGTATATGGAGCGAAGCTGGCGACAGGCAGCGTAGACGGCAGTAAGTTGACAACGGGCCTGATAAGGAATGAGCATCTGTCAGACGGTGTTGTAGATGGTGTGAAGTTGGCAGCAGGCAGTGTGGATGGGACTAAGTTAATGGTTGGTTCGGTTCATCGGGAACATCTCATTGATAGCGTTGTAGATGGATCGAAGCTGGCGGCAGGCGCTGTAAATAATGAGCACTTAGCGAATGGCATAGTGGATGGGTCTAAGCTCGCAGACAGCAGTGTAGGAAGTAGTAAATTAGCTCAAGGAACAGTTGGCAGCGGTCACCTCATTGATGGCTCTGTTACGAGTGCGAAGCTGGCTGCAGGTACTGTTGACAGCAGTAAGTTAGTCACTGGTGCCGTGAACAGTGATCACATCGCTATTGGATCCATCAATGCTACGAAGCTAGCCGCAAACAGTGTGGACAGCAGCAAGTTAATGGCAGGTGCGGTTACGAATGAGCATTTGGGAGACGGAATCATCACAAGCAGCAAGCTGGCGCCATTCAGTGTGGATGGCAGCAAGCTGGTGTCTGGCGCAGTTAGTGGTTTTCATCTCTCAGAAGGTGCTGTGGATAATACGAAGCTAGCCGCAGGCAGTGTAGATGGCAGCAAGTTGACAGCTGCATCCGTCAACAATGCTCACCTTATCGACGGAGCTGTAGATGGGGCTAAGCTGGCCGCAGGCAGTGTAGATGGCAGTAAGTTAACGGCAGGTGCTGTAAGCGGCGATCATCTTGCTGATGGCGCATTGTATGGCGCGAAGCTAGCAGCAGGAAGTATTGATGGCAGCAAGTTGGCCTCTGGCATTATCAGCAACTATCATTTGAGCATTGGCAGCGTGGATGGAAGTAAGCTCATCGCGGGTTCGGTTACGAATGGACATCTGGCGGACGGTGCAGTGGATGAGGCGAAACTGGCTGCTGGCAGTGTGAATGGTAGTAAATTGGCCAATGGCTCGGTGAGTGGTGAACATCTTGTCGATCATGCTGTTTCAGGTTCGAAGTTGGCCCCAGGCAGTGTAGATGGCAGTAAGATTACAGTTGGCGCAGTAACTAAGGAGCATCTGGCTGAAGCCGCGGTAGATGGTAACAAGCTGACGGCAGGCAGTGTGGATAGCAGTAAATTGGTAGAGAGCGCGGTAAGGAATGAGCACCTGATGGACGGCGCTGTGGATGCAGCGAAGCTTGCAGTAGGAAGTGTAGATAGCAGTAAGTTGGCGTTTGGAGCAGTGGACAGCAGTCATTTGGCACCCGGTTCCGTAGACGGATCGAAGCTGGCTGCAGGCAGCATAGATGGCAGCAAGTTGGTTGCCGGCGCAGTGAATAGCAGCCATCTGGCAGACGGTGCGTTGGAAGGATCGAAGCTGACGGTTGGCAGTATTGATGGCAGCAAACTGGCCTATGCGGCTATTAGCAACTTTCATATTGCGAGTGGCAGCATTGACGGATCAAAGCTGAAACCAAGTGCTGTAAGCAGTGAGCACATTGCAGATGGAACGCTTTCCGTAACGAAGTTAAAGGAAAATGTTGTGCAAACGCCAAGTACACAAAAAAATATTACGCAGCAGTTTGGACTCGTTCCTTTCGAAATGAAAATTCAGGATGAAATGATCGACGTGGAAGTATACTTCGATGAGAAGTTTGCGGATGAAAATTATGTGTTGACGGCGATGACCAATCACCAGGCTTGTTATGTATCTGTGAAACAAAAATCGATGGAAAACGCGGTAATATCGGTTATACGTGCCAAGTTTTCACCGGATCAACAAGGTATCGTGAATTGGATTGCGATCGGCAAGAAGTTGTAAATGAAGAGGGTTCAGTTGATTAATAAAACGGCTTGTGTCGCAGATACTGCGAGCTAGCCGTTTTTTGTTGTTTAGCGGCGTTGTTTTCGTGTGGTTGAATGACCAATTTTTGAATCAGGGGTATTCGTCCAATTTCCATATATCACGAAAGCATATGATTAAAGAAGTGGATGTGGCTACGCACCATTATAATGCTTGGAGAGGGGGATGTCTTGTGAAGGGTGTTGTACTGGCGGGAGGAACGGGAAGCCGCTTGCGTCCTCTGACGAACATCATCAATAAACATTTGCTTCCAGTCGGTGATTTGCCCATGATTCAATATGCCATTGAGAAATTAAGAAAAGCTGGCGTTCAAGATATTTTATTAATCACGGGGAAACAGTCTGCAGGGTTGTATTTGGAGTACTTGGGCAGTGGAGAAACGTTTGGTGTCCGTCTTACCTATAAGCTCCAAGAGAAAGCAGGAGGGATCGCTCAGGCACTGGCGCTTGCGAAGGAATTCGTGCTGACTGGTGAGAAATTCGTCGTTCTTCTTGGTGATAACTTGTTTGAAGATTCATTAATTCCGATGATTGACACCTTCGAGAAGCAGGAAGAGGGAGCGATGGTCATTCTAAAGAAAGTGGCTGATCCTAGAAGATATGGTGTTGCAAAAATGAAGGGTGACATCATTGAACGGATTGAAGAAAAGCCGGAGCATCCGAGCTCATCTTATGCGGTTACGGGTATTTATTTATTTGATTCTACGGTGTTTGACATTATTAAAAACCAAAGACCTTCCAAACGAGGCGAGCTGGAAATCACCGATGTGAACAATGTGTACGCAGCTGCTGGCACGCTTACTCATGGGTACTTTACAGGATGGTGGATTGATGCCGGGACACATGAATCTCTCTTTCAGGCCACTCTTTTTGTGAGGAAGGAGGACAGATAATGTCGGTGATTCTTATTACGGGTGGTATGGGGTTTATTGGAAGTAATTTTATTCATTACTGGAAAAGGCAGCATCCGCAAGATCATTTGATAAATGTAGATTTGCTTACTTATGCGGGAAATAAGGACAACGTTGCTTCTTTAGATGGGCAAGCAGGTTATCAGTTTGTATACGGCGATATTGGAAATGAAGCCTTCATGAACGAGCTAATGAAGCAAGGGGTCGATGTGGTTGTACATTTTGCCGCCGAATCCCATGTGGATCGAAGCATTCATAACCCGCGCAGCTTTGTGCTTACGAATGTAGCAGGGACACAATGCTTATTGGAGGCAGCTAGACAGCATCAGGTCAAGAAGTTCATTCATATTTCGACGGATGAAGTTTACGGATCACTAGGTGAGGAAGGTGCTTTCACTGAAACGACACCGCTAGCCCCTAATTCTCCTTATTCCGCAAGTAAGGCTGGTTCGGATCTGCTAGTTAGAGCCTATTATGAAACCTATGGTTTTCCGGCTGTGATTACTCGCTGTTCTAATAACTATGGTCCAAGGCAGTTTCCTGAAAAGCTCATTCCGATGATTATTACCCGTGCCCTTCGCAATGAGTCTATTCCGATCTACGGTGATGGCATGAATATACGAGACTGGTTGTATGTGGATGATCATTGCTCCGCGATTGAGCGGGTGATCATGAATGGTGTTCCTGGGGAGGTTTACAATATCGGCGGACAAAACGAACGCTCCAATGTGAATGTCGTAAAGAGCATTTTGAAAGAGCTAAACAAATCAGAGGATTTGATCCAATTCGTAGCGGATCGACTTGGACATGATCGGCGATATGCGATTGATAGTACTAAAATTCGTTGTCAGCTAGGTTGGGAACCGTCCTATTCATTTGAAACGGGACTCAAAAAAACGATTGATTGGTACGTGCAGGAACACGAGTGGTTCTCACGTATTGCAGACAGATCTTATCGTCAAGTCAAAGAAGCTGATCTCACATGAAAATATTAATTACCGGTGCCGGAGGACAGCTAGGGTATGATCTCATCCGCGTTTTCCGACCTGTTCATGATGTAACAGCTTGGCGAAGAGACCAATTAGACGTCAGTGATGAGAAGAGAGTCATGGATATTCTTCTTCAGGAACACCCTGACGTTGTGATTCATGCGGCTGCTTACACGAACGTAGATAAGGCGGAAATGGAGACGGAGCTAGCCTATGAAGTGAATGCGATGGGAGCCCTGCATATAGCAAAGGCTTGCGAACAAATCGGTGCCAAGCTTATATATGTCAGCACCGACTATGTGTTCGATGGAACGAAGGGAACACCTTACGATGAAAAGGATATCACCAATCCAAACAATGTGTATGGCCATTCCAAGCTTCTTGGAGAGAAATTCGTCAGAATGACCTGCTCGAAGCATTTTGTCGTGCGAACTTCCTGGTTATACGGAACCAAGGGAGCTAACTTTGTTACCAAGGTATTAGAAAAGGCAAGATCAGGAGGGCCGCTTTCTATCGTGGATGATCAATTCGGTTCGCCTACTTATTGCTTGGATCTGGCGATCTTTCTTCGAGAACTCGTTGAAACGGACAGGTACGGGATCTATCACGCTTCGAATCAAGGGGTTTGTTCTAGATATGAATTCGCCATACACATTTTGAAAGTAGCGCAAATGGCGCATGTTCCATTAATTCCTATTCATTCGGATCTATTTCCGATGCCCGCTGTAAGACCGATGTATTCGGCCTTTCATCATAAAGCGATTTCAAACAATGGGTTTACCCCCATGAGAGATTGGAAATCGGCGTTGAACTTTTTTCTGCAAGTTGACCATTATTATCCAGCCGCAATAGATAAGTAGGTGTGATATGAGTAGGAGGAACGCTGACAGTTCGGCAATGGGGAGAGAACGAGGATTCCGAGCAGGTCATGAGCATGGACTCCGGATGGGGAGGTGCCAGTCTGTTCTTGATAGGGTAATACCTGCCCTTATACCGCTCAGAGAAGCAAGAGTGTTATTTATTGTTCAAGGATTCGATGCAATAGATCAAGGGATTATTCAAGGGCTAAATGAGACGGTTCGAGAAGTGTTTGTCGGATCTGCTGCGGATATGCTTCGTTTGGCGGGGGAGCTTCAACCGAACCTCGTTCTAGTCATGAATGGTCTCCATGTCTTTCCGGCTGATCATACGGACCATGTCGATCAAGTGAGACAGATGGGCATACGCACAGCGATTTGGTTTGCTGATGATCCCTATTTTACCGATCTTACGGCCTCACTTGCTCCTCACTATGATTACGTGTTTACCCATGAAATGAGCTGTGTAGCGTTTTATCGGGAAGTTGGTTGTAGGCAGGTCCATTACTTACCCTTGGCGGTCAATACAACGGTATTTAAACCCTTACAGGTTGATCCTGCGTATCACAGTGATATTTGCTTCATTGGAAACGGCTTTCCCAACCGGATCGACCTATTCAACCAGTTAACGCCCTTCTTAGTAAATAAAAAGGTGCTGCTGGCCGGTGTTTTATGGGACCAGTTAAGTCAGTATGAGCTCTTAAAGCAAGGGATTAAGCTGCATTGGATTCCTATCGAGGAGTCTGTGAAATATTATAGCGGCGCTAAAATTGTCATTAACGTACATCGCCTATCCTATCACGAAACGTACAGCAAAAATAGTAGAAACATTCCTGGTCATTCGATTAATCCTAGAACGTATGAGATTGCTGCATGCGGCACGCTGCAAATAACGGACTACCGTCACGATTTGGATCTTTATTACACACCAGGTCAAGATATCGAGACCTTTCTTAATTCGGCTGAGCTTATCCAGAAGATGAAGCATTACTTGAGTCATGAAGAGGATAGGCTGCGAATTGCGATAAGAGGCTTGCGAAGAACGATAAACGAACATACGTTTGCAGATCGGTTAGTGAAGCTGATGGAAATTGTATTTGCCTAGAAAGGAGTCGAATAGATGGCCTCAGTCGATAAGCGCCGTGCCAGGAAACGGGGATGTAAGAAGGGTTATGAAGCTGGCTATAACAACGGAGTCCGGTTGGGTCAATGTGAAGCAGTTATTCAAAAAGCGATTCGGGATCGGGCACCAAATCCCGTATGGGATGTGCGCGTGTTGTACGTTACGTCGGGAAAAGGCTATCCTTATGTGCCCTTGGATCATGCGATAATTGGCAGCTTGCGTCCTTTGGTTCGCGAATTGATTATAGGAAACTGCGATGATGATCAGTTCCGCATCGGGAGCCCAGAGGCAAACCTTGAAACGCTTGCTGCTGTCTATCAACCTAATCTAATGATCATTCTAGATGGAATGAATTTATCTCTAGATGTGGTAGATCGCATTCGTAGTATGGGTATCCGCACAGCCGTATGGCTTACTGATGACCCCTATTACACGGACTATACTGCCTCTTATGCGCCCCACTACGATTTCATGTTCACGTTGGAAGTGAATTGCGTTTCTTTATATCAGGAAATGGGTTGTGCTCAGGTTCACTACTTACCCCTCGGATTTAATCCGGAAATGTTTCGGCCAAAGCCTGCTCCTATAAGAAAACAGCAAGATATTTGTTTTATTGGATCAGCCTATTGGAACAGGGTGGCGATGTTCGATAAGCTTGCTCCCTATTTAGCAACCAAACGGATCTTCATCTCTGGCAATTGGTGGGAGCGTCTGAAGCAATTTAAGCTGCTGGCGTCACAAATTCAACTTAATACTTGGATGCATCCGGAGCATACAGCGAATGCCTATAACAGAGCCAAACTGGTCATTAATATGCATAGAGCCTACGATGATCAGGCTTATAACAATAATAGCCGAGGCATAATAGGGGCTTCACCCAATCCGCGAACCTTTGAGATTTCTGGCTGCGGCACGCTTCAAATAACAGATATACGCGATGACCTGGTTAACTTCTATACACCGGATTACGATATTGTGACCTATGCTTCGCCAGAAGAACTGATGGAGAAAATGAACTATTACTTGACGCATGAAGAGGAACGTAAACAAATAGCTATGCGAGGATTATATCGTACGATGCGAGATCACACCTATGCGAATAGGCTATCTAGCATGCTCGCGATTATTTTTGGACATAAGGATGAGAACGCTAGTCCTACGGTGAAGGAAGCTGAGGTGTATGGCATTGATCAAAAAGATAAAAGTTCGAAAGCTTAGGTCTAAGATAAATATTCGAAAAAAGAAACCCGCTACGCAGACCAAATCTCGCTTAAAGAAGAAGCTGATTGTCAAAAAAAAGCCTCGCCCCAGTCGTCTAGCGAAATCGGCCAGACTTAAACGAAGACGTAAATTGATCAAGAAACGAAGGAAATCGCATGAGGTCCGTGCATACAATAAGGCCTTCGATAAAGCCTACAATAAGGGCTACAAATTAGGCTTTGCGCAAGGATATGCTTTGGAGCAAGAGCAGCCGGTGGTTTAGTCCATGAGCTATCGCCAGTGTATTCAAAAAAGGAGGTGAATTCCATACCTGGTTGTCGTAACGGGTATGTTACACATGTCGACTCCACAAAAACCAAGAGTCCTATTATTTTCCCATTTCTGTAATCCAGATCATATTACCGGGGCGGAAAAAATGCTGCTCTTTGTGACTTTGGAACTGGGACGTCATTATGCCTGTACATTGGTGGTACCGAAAGAAGGACTTTTAGCCGCAGAGGCTAGACGCCATGGCATTGAAACTGTCGTTCAATCGTTCCCTCTTTTATTTGACATGTATCATCCAACAGCCGCAATACCACAACTGTTTCAGGACCTGCTTGTCCATTCAGAAATGCCCGGTTTACTCGACCTTCTTCTCATCCACGAACCGGACCTTGTTATCACGAATACTTGCGTCAACCTTCTACCGGCAGCAGCTGCTAAGAAATTAGGGATTCCTGTCACATGGATTGTTGCGGAGACGATTCAAATGAATGAATTCACGCCTCTCAGTGCAAGGCTCATGGATCAATATGCGGACTGGATCGTGGGCATATCCGATACAACACTGCAGCCGCTTCAAGGACTTGTGCATGATCATAAAATGTTCGTACTTCCTCCTTCATGGCATACGGAGCATTATGACCCTGGCCAATGGCCGATTAAAAGACAAAGCAAACGTGCAGAAATCGGCATCCATGATGAACGTCCTGTCATAGGTTACATTTCTTCGGACATCTATGCGAATAAAGGGCTGGACCATTTCATTCAGATGGGGATATGCATTTGCGAAACGAATCCTAAGGCCCATTTTATGATTACAGGTAAACCTACTGATCCCGTTTATACGGATTCCTGCGTACAAATGATCTTGCTTTCCGGCTATTCATCTCAATTCTCCCTCCTCTCTTTTGAGCCTGATATTCAATCGGTTTACCCTGCAATGGATGTCGTTGTTGTCCCAAGTCTATTAAACGAGGGTTTTGGATTAACTGCACTTGAAGGTCATATCTTCGGTAAACCCGTTGTTGCTTATCGCTCTGGCGGATTGGTCGAAATATTAACTGCTACGGGAAATGAACTCTTTCTGGCACAAAAAGGAGATGTTCAGGATCTTACAAACAAGGTTCAGTATCTACTATCGGATCACCGAATACGTCAGGAAATTGGCAGTCGGAATTGTCAAACGATTCATCAATTATTTGGAATTGATGCTTACCGTTCCCGATTGGGACAATTTCTTTCTCTTCTTTCGCCTCACTTGGAAGCAAGATCGTTAGAGAAACAGCGTGCGCTTAAATTTCCCGATTATTTGCTGTTAAAAGGCGAATCCTCACATACTGTATTCGTCATTGAGCAAGGTATGAAGCGCCCGATTTCTACGGGTGAGGACTTCCATTTCTATAAATATGATTGGCACCGAGTTGGGATTGTAGGCGATCAACAGCTTGCGATGCTTCCGACAGGTATTCCGATTCGTGCTGAAGAGCCTTTTCTGAAGTATGCCCCTGCGATCTATGTAGCGAAAGGTCAGGGGCCAACGGTGTACCTCATGCAGCATGGTGTGAGGTATCCCTTTGTCTCAGAAGGAGCCCTTCGGGGCCATGGGTACAACCCATCACAAGTTGCCTTACTGCCAGAGAGCGTTATAGCGACTTATACGCTCGGTCTGCCTATTGTTGGCGGGGAGGAGAAGGGGCTAAGAAGCAAGCGTAAAACTAAGCTGATCATAAGGAAAAAGTTGAGAAGTCGAAAAAAGCTAAAACAAGGAACAAAGCTTAGAAAAGGTGCAAAAAGGTTTGCCAAGGGCGGAATTAACGTGCGCAAACGAAAAGCAGCTGCTCGGAAAGCGACCGCGAAGAAAAAGCCGACGAGGGTGCGCAGGCGAAAGAGCCTTCGTGCGAAAAGGGCAACTGCAAAACGGCAACTGGGGCATAAAGGCATCGTAAAAGTAGGAGGAAAAAGATGAAAATCGCGACTGTTTTGGGGACTCGCCCCGAAATTATCAGGCTGAGTCTCATTATTCAGAAGCTGGATGAGCTGGCGGAACAACATGTGCTCATTCACACAGGACAGAATTTCACCTCTACGCTTAGCGATGTGTTTTTCGAGGAGCTGGGGCTGCGCCAACCCGATTATATGCTGCAGAATCAGCAGCGTACGTTAGGAGGACAGCTCTCGGTCCTTTTCGCAGAGCTAGAACGCATATTTACACTTGAACGCCCGGATAAAGTACTTGTTCTGGGTGACACGAACAGTGCACTCAGCAGCATACTTGCTGAGCGAATGGGTATTCCCGTGATCCACATGGAAGCGGGTAACCGCTGTTTCGATCTCGCTGTACCTGAAGAGAAGAACCGAAAAGTGATCGATGCGATTTCTAGCATTAATATGCCTTACACCCGTTACAGCCGAGACAATCTGCTTAGGGAGGGCGTACCAAGTCATCGCATTATCGTCACAGGGAATCCCATTTATGAAGTGCTGACTCATTATGAAATACGCATTGAGCAAAGCGACATTCTGGAAAAGCTAGATCTGAAAGGTGAACCTTATTTTCTGGTTACAACGCATCGTGCTGAAAATGTGGATCATCCTGAACGACTCCAGCAAATTCTCAAAGGACTTAATCTGGTAGCTGAAACCTTTGGACATAAAGTCATTTGCAGCATTCATCCCCGAACCAAATCGCGACTCGAGAAGGATGGCAAGGTCACAATGCATCCACTCGTGCAATTTCATGAGCCATTTGGATTTTTCGACTTTGTGCACCTGGAGAAGCATGCTCTCTGTGTTTTAACAGACAGCGGCACCGTTCAAGAGGAATGCTGTATTTTCCATGTGCCAACGGTGACCATTCGAACGACGACAGAACGGCCAGAAACCGTAGATTGCGGAAGCAATGTAGTTTCTGGTCTCCGAGCTGAGCAAATATTGAACGCGGTTAAAGTTATGGTGAGATTCCCAACAGGATGGCATTGCCCGGATGGCTATTTGGATACAAATGTATCGCAGAAAGTCGTTCAATATTTATTAGGAGGTAAAGAGAATGTTTGCTAAAGCGACAATCTTAGTAACCGGTGGGACGGGGTCCTGGGGTTATGAACTCATAGAACAGCTGCTTCGGGAAAATCCCAAGAAGATTATTGTATTCTCCCGTAATGAATCGACACAGGTAGCGATGAAAAGAGCATTCAATGACCCTAGGCTAAGCTTCTGTATCGGGGATGTAAGAGATAAAGAGGCTCTGATGAAAGCCTGCGAACAAGTCGATTACTTGTTTCATTTGGCGGCACTCAAACATGTTCCCGTATGTGAGGATCAGCCATTCGAAGCATTGAAAACGAATGTGATTGGCACACAAAACGTCATCGAGGCAGCTATTGAGAACAAAGTGAAGAAAGTGATTAACATTTCGACCGATAAGGCTGCGAACCCATCCAACTTCTACGGAATTACGAAAGCGATCGGGGAGAAATTGATTGTGTATGGCAACCTGCTGAGCCCGCATACGAAATTCGTGAACGTTCGCGGAGGCAATGTGCTAGGAACGAACGGGAGTGTCATTCACTTGTTTATAAAGCAAATTCAGGAAAAGAATCAGGTTGGGATCACAGATAAAAATATGACTCGTTTTTTTATGACCAAGCAGGAAGCGATCAAGCTAATGCTTCGGGGAGCGGAAGTAGGGCGTGGGGGGGAAATATTCGTCATTACCATGCCTACATGTAAAATTATTGATTTAGCTGAAGTTCTTATACAAGAGCTCGGGAAACAGGATGTGGAAGTAGTTGAGCTCGGTGTGCGACCGGGGGAAAAAATCCATGAAATTTTACTTTCTGAGTTTGAAAGCCAATTTACTGTTACTTTTGACGATGAGCATTTGGTCATTCTGCCTACCATTGACATCCCCGGACTTAAAGAGACATATGCACATTACCTGAAAGTGCCGTACGAGAGCTTCAGCTCGGAAGGACCGCTGATGACAAAAGCGGAAATTAAAAAAATGCTCGTTAAAGGAGGTTTTCTGGGAGATGCGGAGCTACATAGTAGCGCCGGATTGAAGGGTTAGAGAATAAAAAAAGAGGCTGAATCCCCAAGCAGAGATCTGTTTGGGGGACAGCCTTTTATTGTTAACAGCAAATAATGCCATAGACTTCTAACGCGGGGAGTGGAAAAAAACTTGAAGTTTTGTCCTTCAACGAAAGGGCGTACACTCCGGCACACGGGTTATGTTGATCTGGGACTCTGGTGCTGTTGCCAACATAGAGCCAACTGTCCTTAAAGGCCAGACCACGGGGATATTGGCGTGCAGGCGGATGTTACAATTTCATTTCGTTTTTTTTTTATTTATGAGCAATTGTCGCGCATAATGATATAATTCAATATCCAGTGTGTTATTTTCTATTATTTTATGGATGGTTTTTTCTGCTATAGAAGTAATCGGTGGGCTGTTGCCGTTAACATTTCTCTTGATGTAATGAATATTTTTCCAACCTAACTCTTTGCTCATTAGTCTGATGGAATCGTCAAATAATTCCATAATGCCGAAAGAAAAGTGTGCGGAAAGATTTTTTTTAGCCGTCTCCAAGTCAGGAGTCCGTCCTCCACAGAGGTAACGAGTTTGCTGATTGACGTTTTCAATTGCCAGCTCTTCACTTTTTACAAATTCGTCAAGACTCATGTTTTTTACTTTCTCATACAATCTATTATTTTTTTCTCTAAGAATATAGTAATATAACGAAATTATGCGCTCTATCGGATTTCGAAACATCGTTATATAGATGGACGGTTTCGAAAGATAATGATGTACGCCAAAGTAAAAGTGACCTTTTAAGGAATCGGATTTTTCAATTTCATCCTTTAAGCGTATTACGTCCTTTTCGTTTTCCGATTCATCCCCTCTATAACAGCTTATATTCTTAGTGTATTGTTGATTAATCAGTTCTCCCAATGTACTGCCGGCAGTTTTGGGGATATGCATAAATATCAATAGTTTTTTGGTTTGAGTTGAATCACCACTCATTCAGAAGACCACCTCTTTTTAGAAATTTCCAATACCAAAACAAGAAAACAATCGTTTTTTCTATCAATGTATGCAGCAAAAATAGATCGGTATAGGCTAAAATGATCGTCACGGCGAAGAATTGATACTTTATCATTTTGCATCCGAGCAAGAACAACAAGAAGGATGGGCCGAATTCCTTGGCAAAACAGCAACAGCGGATATGGCAGCATTTAAAAATTACAACATCGATTCGGTTCACAGTTAAAGATTGTGTTACTTTTGGCCCTTTATCCTAAATGATCGGTGCAATCCCGTGTTAATCCTTCCCAAGCAGCTTATTGCATTGGAGTACGCTTCCCTGATGATCGAGAATCATAATACCAGAGCTATTTGTGGCCACGATTATACCTGATCTATATGCAGTCAGACCTCGGCAATCTTCATCCAACAGCTTAACGTATTCCCCGGTATAAGGTTAAGCCGAAATAGACCGCCGAGTTGATTACAACAGGTGACCAACAAATGATGTTTATAATCTAATCTCATTTCTCATCCAACCTCCTTCGCTTCGATATGAACGTATAATTTTTTATATGCTGCCGCCAAATAAATGCTTGGACAAATTTATTTTATGTTATAAAAAAAGGCGATTTTATATATTCTAGTCCAAACTCTTATTTTTGCTTTTCATATAATAATAAGCAGGCGGATCGATCCGAAGAGAGGGGAATTGATATGAAAATCCTCGTCACTTATTATATTGCCAGTGGTGGTGTTGAAACATTAAACCGAATGAAATATAAAGCTTTACAGAAATACGGCATCGATTGCCATTTCCTTTACCAATGGACAGGCGGCGGAATATCGAATGCGTATGATATTCCGGTACATGTATCTGAAGATTATGAATATATTCAGAATTTGTTGAGGAGAGAAAATTTTGACCTCGTGATTGTTTGCTCCAACTTTTATATGCTGAGGCTCATAAGGGAGTTTGGGTTTGCAGGGCCGGTAGTTTATGAAGTCCAAGGATTAGGTACTTGGGATGAAGCTAGGGAGATATTACATCAAGCGATACCCTTCATACATGCTCATTGTAATGCTGCGCTTTATCCGGTAACATCACACTTGGTCGCATTATTTAATTCCATATTCCCGGGGTTGAAGAGGTATTGCTTTCATAATGGGTTGGATACGGAGCAGTTTAAATACCGTACATTGCCCCGAAAAATGAATCCGCTGATCGGCTGGGTTGGCCGCATCGAGCCAAATAAAAATTGGCAATATTTTCTTCAGATTGCAAGGCATTTGCTGGAGGAAAATCCGCTAATCAACATTTGGATGATCGGAGAACAGAATTTAGGATCTGAAAAGGATAGACAAGTTTTCAACCAGCTGATGGTCAATTCTCCGTTTCAATCAAGGGTGACGTGGCACGCCAACGTGCCGTATCATGAGATGGACCACTATTATTCTATGATTGGGGATTCAGGAGGCTTTTTATGTTCGACCTCTATCTGTGAAGGGTTTGGATACGCTGTTGCTGAGGCGATGTGCTGCCGTTGCCCTGTAGTTGTAACAGATTCGGACGGGATCCGTAGTATGGTAATTCATAATGTAACAGGTAAGCTCATCGACCAGTATGAACTCAATCAGGCCGTGTCTGAAGCAAAAGAGGTGCTTTATAACAATGCCTTACGCGCTGATTTGATTCTGCAGGCGGAACAGCATGTCAAGTCCATATTTACACTCGATGCATATGGATGGAATTTAAACAAGATGATCAGGGAATTGGTAGGCAATTAGCCCTAGATCTATTCGATGCAGAGTGTACGAAAAGAGCCCGCTCCTTGAATGGAGCGGGCTTTATTATAATAAAGTGATATATCTGTGTCGGATTAAATATTCGACCACCTGCTCTGTACATTGCTCGACGGTTTCCTGGTCCGTTTCCAGAATCAGATCTGGATATTCCGGAGTTTCATAAGGATCCGTGATGCCGGTAAACTGTTTGATTTCACCGTTCAGCGCCTTGCGATACAACCCCTTAACATCCCTTCTGATGCATTCTTCGAGGGAGCAATGAACATAAACCTCGAGGAAGGAACCAATCTTTTTACGGCTTTCTTCCCGCATCCCGCGATAAGGGGATATAAAGGTCGCCAGTACAATAATATCATTTCGCGTCAGCACATGGGCTAAATAAGTCGCAGCTCTCACATTCATAGAGCGGTCCTCTTTAGAGAAACCAAGCCCTTGAAACACTTCTTCCCTAAGAATATCCCCGTCAAGTACTTCTACCTTTATATTGCATTGTCTTAGATTGGCTTCTACGGCCCGGCTAACCGTCGATTTTCCGGATCCGGATAAACCGGTAAACCATAGTGTAACACCTTTTTGCAAAATGTTTATCCCCTCCTCGTGTACCGAAGGTTGCAGTCGTAGAAATCTGGCTTTTAAACTTGCCCTCACTGGTGCTCCTTATCTCGTTTACGAGATTTCGTAACTGACACCTGAGTACGTAACCGGTCCGGTAACCTGTGCTTGATTGAGGGGGCTGCCGGATACTTCTTGGGCCAGAAGTCTATAGGCGTGGTACCCTGTCGGCACATTCGTGTCAATCATATGAAGCGTAGTAGTCCGGTTCTCGTTCACAGCCAGAGTACCCCCTCGGGCAGTGAAGATCACTGCCGTGTCCCGCATCATAGTAAACAAAATCTCTGGTGCACCCAACAGGGAGGCGAAAGAGACCGTCGCGTTTAATATGACCCGATTTGAAGCGGTTGTGGCCAGCCCAAACAAGGCTAGAGTGATACCACCCGTCGTAATTTCGCGGTTTAGTGTTTCGCTTCCGCTTGAGGGAATGCTTGAACCAATGTCCATAATGATGATAGCCATTTGAAAATTCCTCCTTCTATTAAAATAACGGGATTTTTTCATTTCCCATATTAATATCTTATGAGAGAATGATAGATTTGGTTTGGACCAATATACTGCAGAAAGCAATAAAGGCTTATGCTATCAGGGATACCGGTTACACATATTTCGTATCTCGTATTAATTGCCCGGCACGCTCATACGGCGTGTTTCATCTGAAGCGATTAATTGCTCGAATGAGAAAAAAACCGGGCTCGGTCTTTAAACATAAAATAACGAGTTCGAAAAGGCAGGCTGAGGGGATGCTCCGGCCATTTATTGGTCAAGAGAATCTTCCTTCAATTTTTTCTGGTGAAAGTGTAAACGGCTTGTTCAAACAGATTCAGGCATCGTGTCCAGGTCCACTTTGCTGCTTCCAGCTCGCCTTCCTTTGCCAAGCGATGGCGTAATCCCGGATTTTCGATTAATCGGCTAAGGTGTTCCCCCATCAGATCTTGATAGTGATAGGAGATTAAACAATTGCTTAGATGATTGCAATAATCCTCATTACCGCCTGAATTGACCGCGACAAGAGCAGCGCCGCACTTCATAGCCTCCAGACCAGGTAAATTAGCTGCTTCGTATAAGGAGGAGGTTACGAATATATCCGCTTGATTGAAATGATATCTAAGCTCGTAATCATTAGCGGGGGTGTAGAATATGAACCCCGTCACTGCCCTTAATCGGTTCAGCTCTGGGGATCGAGCCATTTCACCAGGGGGGGAGATAAGAGAAACTTCCACGTTCGGGTAACGCTTGGTAATCTCTTGAAGCTGGGAAATTAGATGCTCTTGATTGCGGTGAAAGGCGAAGCCCTCCGGCTCTCGAAGAATTGCTGCGATTCGGAGTTTGTGGTTATTTTCACGGATATGCAGATTTGTGAAGAAAGGATCGACACCTACAGGGACAATGGTACTTTGTATGCCATGCAGCAATTGAATTAAGCGGTGCTGCCACGAGGATAGAACGATCAGACAATCCGTTAAATGATAGGTAGGGAAAGAAATATGATTATCTGGAAGAAAGGCCGGTTCGTAACAGAGGCTTAGCCGGATGTGCTTGCCTTTCCCCAGCTTGCTGGCCGCTTGAGCCGAGGGTACAGTTAAATAATAATTGGATACAATAACATCCGAGTAGGGATAGTCACTTTCACGTAAAACGGTGTTGGTTGGTATGCAGAACCTGAGCCTCTATCTCGTACTCCACGATACTGCCGGATGGCATCAACAGACAAACTTGATGGCCCCTGCGGGTTAATCCGTTCGCCAGTTCGACCAGCATCCGCTGGGCCCCGCCGTGACATAACGTTAATACGGGAATTGTAAATTTCATCCTTATTCACCCCCGATGATTTGATCGATAAGCTTGGACAAACGAAGCTGATATTTGCCTCGGGTGATTTCAATTTCTTTAGCAATCTTGTCACCATATTTACGTGTACCCATTTCGGAGTGATAGCGGTACATCGTTAATGATTCGTCTAAATAATACAAATCGTGTCTTGCAAGCATGATGCGAAGCCACAGATCATAATCATGCGTAAAAGGAAGAGCTTCGTCAAAAAGTCCCACATCGTTGAAAATTTGCTTATGCATCATGACTGTGCATCCGTTGATGGTATTTCCCTTTAAAAAGTCACGGTAAAACTCGATTACTGTACGATAGCGGGGTCCTACAACGCGTGCTATGACTTCATTAGTCTCATTGATGAGACAATAGTTACTAAAACTGAACAACGCGCCATGCTTTTGCATAAATGAAACTTGTTTTTCGACTTTCTCCGGGGCATATAAATCATCAGAACTGAGCCAAGTGATATAATTTCCGGAAGCCTTTTTAATACCTAAGTTTAACGCGCTGGCTGTACCCCCGTTTTTTTTTTGAATATATGTGATTTCCCCTAAAAAAGGCCGAAGCTCTTTGAAATACCTGTTGTCAGAGCCGTCATCCACAACAAGAACCTCTTTGTTCGGATATGATTGCTTAAGAGCGCTGCGTACGGCTTGCCCAACATAATTACAATTGTAAAAGGGAATTACGATGGTCACTTTTGCAAGCACAAGTGCATACACCTCCTTAATAGATTTAACTTATATTATTCTATGCGTGGGTACCCTGTTGGACTCGGTAGATGTACCCCGACTATTCGTCTAATTCTAGGGTTTATATGATTTAGAGCCGGGAGCATTCCAGTTCGTCTGGGCTGATAGCAAGGGATATGCCAACTATACGGAACCTCCTTTTTGGCTGCAGCTCTCGGTAGTATTTTTGTATTTCCTTCCGTTTTATGTATCGATGAGAAAAATGGAAACCGAACTACAACCTCGTCCAAGTACGGTTATCGATCAGATCTTTCTGGGAAAAAGAATGGATCCAGCCGGATGTTAGCAGCCTATCGGCTTCGCCAGCATCCGTTGGACCTCTCCTTCTTGCAGGCAAAGGACTTTGAAGTCACTCAAAGGCATAATAATTCATAGATCTTTCCAAGCAATCAAGGCATCGATGGGCGGATGATCCACCCCGTAAGATTTAACGAAAGATAGATTGGTCCGATCGTGCAGCCCCTTCAAAATAAGCACTTGATAGCCGAGCTCCTCCAGCTCTTCCGCTTCCCACCCGCTGCGATGTTCCTGGTGGGTTTCCCCTTGCATGTTGTAGTAATCGTACCCGGCCTGCTTAAAGTAACCTCGGGGTGTAAAGACAATGACCCGTTTTACGGCAATTTCCTCAGCCATGGCTAAGAGCTTCAAACCGTTCTGCTTGGAGAAATGCTCAAGCGAATCATTGAACAGCGCCATCGAGAATGATTTGGGCATCAGAAAAGCGTTCAATTGCGTTGCGTCCGCCCAAATCGGAATCAAGTGCGGTGAGCGGTTGACCCGGTTGGCTAGATAAGGTCTATGAGCATCAACACCGACAATAACCGGGCATTCGAAGCCTTCGACGTGGGAAAATAACCCACAGCCCACATCAAGCAGGCTGTAAGCCTGCCCGTTGACGAGCTGATACAGGATATTCATAACATCTTTACGGTCAGATTCTTGTATCATTCGATTTATTCTCCGCCTTTCATAGCTTAAACACCAAGCTCAGATAAGTAAGACAGCATGGCCGGCGTATGTGCATTTTGTACCATACGGATTTCGTTATCGATCGCAGGTCGATACTTAACCGTTCCCATCTGGGAATGCCAGCGGTATTTAATGAGCGCTTGATCCAGGAAGACGACATCGTGCCTGGCCAAAATAATCCGTAACCACAAGTCGTAATCGTGCGTGTATGTCAGACCTTCGTTAAATAGTCCCATCTGCAGATACAAATTACGGCTCGCTATAACCGTACATCCGTTGATAGGATTCGTAGTAAGCATCGCTCTGTAAAATGCCTGAACCGTCGGAAACCGTCCGGCTATGCCGGATTGTGTAATCCGGTTATGTTCATCAATCATATCAAAGGCCGTAAAGCTTATTTTCGCTTTGGCTGCCAGCATGTATTGCATTTGCATCATCAATTTATGCGGATAGAACAAATCATCCGAGCTTAGCCATGCGATATATTCCCCTGATGCCATGCGAATGCCGTGGTTCAGTGCGCTGGCTGTCCCGCCATTGGCTTTGCCCAAGTAATGGACATTTCGACCATGACCTGTGAAAGGGGTTATCTTCTCTGCGTATCGGGTCGAGCCATCGTCGACCACAATGATCTCCACATTCGGATAAGTTTGTGCTAGTGCGCTGGTAATGGCTTGATCGACATAGGAGTCGTTATAAAACGGAATGACGATCGAGACTTTAGGCATCATAGGGTCCCACTCCTCTATTTAAATTCAACTATTACGCCGAAAGTAATTCAAGATGTCCTCGACCGATTGTTCGAACGGGATGGATGGATACCAGCCTAGCGTCTGCATTGGTGCCGTATTGACGGATGACTGCTTTTCTGGTGGCGGTGGATCGATGATCAGCCCGTCATCCATTTCCTGGACCAAGGACACCGGATTTTGTACGTCAGCACCGATAAGCCAGCGGACAGGAGCCGCTACCCGCGACTCGAAGCAGGCGGCCGTCTCACCTAGCGAGCGCAGCCGTCCGGAGCCGATCGGGTAGACATGGCCTGGCTCTCCGAGGTGAAGGATATGCTCGTAGGCGTGCACCGCATCGCGCACATCTATGAAATCGCGCGCTTCGGTAAGGGAAGAGAGCCGAAACGGTGCGGGAGCTAGTTCCAGAGAATCGGTTCCCGCGTCGGCTGCGGATACCTCCAAATGAGCTAAGTGCGCGCCGATGAGACCGCAGAGGCCGTTCGACCGCCCTGGGCCGATCAAGTTAGAAGGCTGGGCAATCATGACAGGTAGTCGGAAAAGATGACCCCAAGCACGGGCGACCAGCGTCTGTACGGTTTTGCTCAGGCTGTAGGGATGCAAGGGCTGTGGCTGATCATCCTCTTGGAAGCGGGGGCCCAGCATCGAGCCTGCCACCAGCACTCGGCAGCTATGCAGGCTGAGTTCACGCAAGCTGTCGATGAGGTACAGGGTCGACATGACATTGCCGCTCATGTACGCGAGCGGCTCCGCCCACGAGTCTGCCACCGCGTTAAGGCCGGCCAGGTGCAGCAGTAGCTGTGGACGTTCCGTCATAAGAAGCCGTTGCACTTCAGCTTGTTGCGCGAGATTACAGACAACCTCGCGCACCAAGTCCTGCTCGAGAGAGCCGGGCCGCCGTACCACTGCAACTACCTCGTAGCCAAGGCGAGCGAAGTGCGTGCATGCGTGGCGGCCGGTAAATCCGCTCGCACCGGTTATTAAGATCCGACCCTTTGTCATGGTACTGCACACATCCAATCGCGCAGCTCTCCGAGCATAGCCTCGTAACCCGGCGCTTGGTAACCGAGATCGTTGCGCGTGCATATCAGCGTACGGTCTAACACAATTGCATCGTCAGGCTCAATCACGACATCTTTCTTCCCGAAAACTTGCTGAAACAGCTGCAGCAGCTCGCACTTGCTCACCGTCTCAGCGGCTGTCAAATGCACAAGACCGTGCAGTTCCGGGCCCCGTTCTATTGCATGATGAATAAATTTAACAAGTTCCAAGGTCGTTACACCGTTCCATGGTACCTTAGTAAAGCCTTTGACCGCTCCTTGCTGACGGAAAAACCAATGCATAAGACCAATGCCATCCTTGCGGATTTCCGGCCCTATAATAGAGGTCCGCACCGTGATGTGCGGATATGCCTTCACTTCCCCGAGCGCCTTTGTCTTGGCATATACGGAAGTCCCATCCGGTATGTGGTGTTCCTCGTAGTTTCCCCGATTCCCGGAATAGACGCAGTCCGAACTGATATGCACAAGCCGGCCTCCGTACGCTTCGACGGTCTTGGCAAGCTCATGCGGAAGCTTACCGTTGATCTGGTAGGCTTCTAATGCATGCTCTCTGGCAAAATCATTAAGAATGCCCACGCAGTTCACGATTACATCAGGTTTTACAAGTCGAATTGTCTCTTTCACCGCAGGAACGTCCAACGTATCCAAATAAAGCTGTGTAGCACGGCCTGCCTTTACAACTTCACATACCGAGGCCGATGTCGAACGAACCGTATAGAATACCTCATAATCTGTACGTTTGGTTAAATACTGCAGAAGCATATGCCCGGCCATTCCGTTTCCACCGATAACGAGTATTCTCATGTCAAAAAACCGCCTTTTTCCAAAAGATCCCGAATTTGCTGTTTGTTCATCAAATCCTCGGCGGATGTGTATTCATCTGCGGCCACCCGCGGGAATCCAGCATACTTCTCCTTCAGTCCAGGAATATCCAGCGTCGGCAGGATAATTAAGTACTCTTCATTGAAAACAACCGTGTTTTGAGCTTCGTACTCTGAGTAGAGAATCTCATGAATTTTCTCTCCAGGCCGTACCCCCAGCTCTACCACCTCTACCTCGGTTTTACCCATGGATTCCATCAGAACCTCAGCCAAATCTAGGATACGGCAGGTTGGCATTTTCATCACGAACGTTTCTCCGCCGCTTCCCTCGGCTGTCGCTCTCAGCAGCATGGCGATCGCTTCTTGAAGCGTAAGGAAAAATCGAGTCATATCTTTATGCGTTAGACCGATTTGGCCTTTTTCCCGAATTTGCTGCTTGAACAAGTGGATTACACTACCGTTCGTACCTAGAACATTCCCCCCGCGTACGCACACGAATCTGGTCGGAGTCTTAAGCAAATTCGCATAAATGATCAGCTTCTCGCCGATCGATTTGGTCATCCCGTAGAAGTTTGAAGGATTGGCTGCTTTGTCTGTAGAAATGTTGATGACTTTTTTAACGCCATTTTCAATGGCGGCTTCAATGACATTTTGCGTACCTAGCACGTTGGTTTTCAGCGCCTCGTAAGGCTGGTCCTCACAGACTGGAACGTGCTTAAGCGCCGCCAGATGGAACAAATAATCGACGCCTCGGCAAGCCCGGCTTAACGCTTCCTTATCACGCACTTCTCCAATGCAAAAGCTGAGCCGCTGATCCTCGAAAGCCCGTTTCATAGCGACTTGTGCAGACTCGTTCCGTGAATATATGATGATTTTCTTCGGGTCATGCTTCAGAAGCTGCGTGACCAACTCATGCCCCCAAGACCCCGTGCCTCCCGTCACTAAAATCGTGCTATTTTTATACATAGTCATTTACCTCCCAGTACATATTTAATGACTTTGATCGACATATCCTTACCCAAATCCCTTGAGGGTATTGCCGAGTAAGGCTCGGCATATGCAACATGAAACTTCAAGCATCGGCAAGGGCTGCGCCTCTGACCGATAACAACGTTGCTGCAATCGATCGACTTCGGTCTTTTCGTGCTGTTTCGGAGTATAGTAGAAACGTGAAAAATACAGCATTTCTCCTTTCCAGTTCCGTTGTCGGTTGAGCGCGCAAAGCGTGCTTCTCCAACTGAACAAAGTCGAAAGAGCCGAAAGGTTCATGGAATTCCAATGATGATACTATGCCGAAGCTTTCATTTGGGCGGTACGGGATTTCATACGGGGATGAATGCTGTAGATGATGCGGCGGTTGAGATACCCCGCTACCATAATCAAGTCCATTTCATATTTCCATGAGGTATTGAGGATGTGGGAATAATATTTCTACACACTTGTTATTTTTTGTTTACTATATACAGGGAAAATAGCATGCTCTTCGGATGACACATCGCTTGCCCGCCTGCTAACGGACAGGGAGGGGTGCTAACCTCCGTTTTAATTCAATGTCATAGGTCACTATAATATATTAGTGGGGCAATCGTATCGGCACGACATTTACCCCTGTTCATTCGTACAAATTATAAACTGGATTCAAGGTTGAACAAATGGGCTTACTTCATCTTCTATTTATTCTACTTGGGACTAGTCAGGGATAGGCTGTACAAATGCCTGTTTTCTACTAGTACGGCTTCTGCCCTGTCCCCTTTCTGTTGCAATCATAGAATATATAAAGCAGGCATTCCGCCATGGACAGGAGTTGAGGACGAATTGAGTAACCAGCGTATTCAGCGGAAACGGAAGCAGCTAATCTCCTCCGTCACCTTGCATCAGCATCAGCCAAAAGTATCGGTCATCATTCCGGTTTGCAACGAAGCTCGTACCTTGGCCAAAGTCATTCGGGAAGCTTTCCGCGTGCATCCACAAACAGAAGTTATAGTGGTTGATAATGGTTCAACGGATGGTAGTAAGCGTGTAGCGACGCAATTAGGGGCAAGGGTTATCTCGTTTAGTCAACGGCTAGGACATGATGTTGGGAGAAGCATTGGTGCGATGGAAGCTAAAGGGGATATTCTATTATTTCTTGATGCCGATTTTGTTGTATCTGCCAAGGAAACGATCCCACTGATCCGAGCTGTGCAGCAAGGCGTGGATGTAGCATTAAATAAATATAACGGAATCGTAACAAAAGCGAATGTTCATAGGGTCGTTCTAGCCAAACACGCACTTAACGCGATACTAGGCCGACCAGACTTACAAGGCGCCTCCATGACGACGATCCCACACGCAATTAGTCGCAAAGCGCTCGACATCATTGGAGCTGAGAATTTAGCTGTTCCACCTCTGGCTCAGGCAATAGCTGTACAACGCGGACTTCATATAAAGGCAGCGCAGCTTATCCAAGTCGGGCTCAGAAATCGCATCCGAAGTAGGGTTAAAGATGTAGATCCTGTAGGTGATCTAATTATCGGCGATCATTTGGAAGCCATTGGGTGGCTGATCCAAGCCTCTGATGAAAGAGCGAGTATGCATGACCAATTGCGTATTAGAGAAATGATGAGGTGATCACATGAAGCTAAGCATCAAGAAACCAAACCCTCAACCCTTGTCACTGGTAGTGAAAAAAGAACGAACCCAGCTTAAGAAATCCGTGCTCCGTTCCCCCGCTAAACACACTCCTTCCCTAACAAGAACCCAATTATACTGGAGAAATTGGGGATCGCGGGCGGGTAAACAAGATGCACGCGAACACGATATTACGAAGGAGGCTTACCAAAAGAAAGCACTCAATAACCTTTGGGTGCACAGGGCTAATTCTCAATTGCTCGCTACCAACGAACTAAGCTATGAAGCAGCGTCAAAAGGGTATGTGCATGGCTACTGTAAAGCTGCTAAATTGCATGTACCCAATTGGGTACTCATGCCAACAGCCCGTTCCGTTGGCGTTATTGTGAGTGTGATGAATGAAGAGCACACCATCGTGAAGGTGATAGAGCAGCTGAATCGATTACCATTAGATGAGATCATTATTATTGTGAATGGCTCGAGTGATCGCACCTTAGAGAAAGTAAGAGCGCACTCGCATGCTCTCATCGTTCACTTCCCCGATCCATTGGGCCATGATGTCGGGAGATCGATAGGTGCCAAACTGTCGCATTCGGATATTTTGCTCTTTTTGGATGGAGATTTTGTCGTGCAGGCCGAGAAACTTATTCCTTTTATCTATGATGTTGAACGTGGCTCAGATCTTGCTCTAAACAACATAACACCATATTTACCTACATTTTCACTCTGGGATTCCGTAACCGTGATGAAGCGGTTTCTTAACATAACGTTGAATAGACCAGAATTGAATGCGAACTCGCTCACGGCAGTTCCTCATGCTCTATCAAGGAATGCGCTGAAGCAGATCGGATGTTCCGAGTTAATGGTTCCACCCAAAGCACAGGTAAACGCGATTCTGATTGGATTACGAATTACTGCGCCAACAAGTGTTAACGTCATATCTATGAACAAAATCCGAAGTCACAATAAAGGGGAAAACAACCCGGTTGCCCGTTTGATTATTGGCGATCATGTAGAGGCGCTGCAGCTTGCGATGAAGTTGAAAGGTGAGCGAATCGTGTTTCCTGATATCATTAGAAAAAGGGGATTTCTGGAGAGGTGAAGGGGCATGCAGGTAACCAGTATCGTGATTCCAACTTTCAATGGCCTTACCTTGCTAAAAGAGTGTGTAGCATCAATTCGCAGCCATACTTCTGTTCCATTTGAAATTATCGTAGTTGATAATGGATCACAGGATGGAACCCTGGAGTACTGCTATAGAGAGCGATTGAAGCTGGTTTCAATTCCAACGAATCGCGGCTTCCCCGCTGCTTGTAATTATGGCCTTCAAATTGCGACTGGAAATACCTTGATGCTGCTCAATAACGATACCATCGTGACTCCGAATTGGTTGGATAACCTGCTGAGCTGTTTATACAGCAGTGAGGACATAGGTATGGTAGGTCCTGTGACGAATTATGCGAGCGGTAAACAGCAGATTCAGGAACCATTTACGAACATAGCCGACATGGCAGCGAAATATAACAATGTGGATACTTCTTTATGGCAGGAAACAGAACGCTTGGTCGGGATTTGCTTACTTTTCAAAAGGGAATTGTTAGATAAAGTCGGCTTTATGGACGAAAGATTCTCCCCGGGGCACTTCGAAGACGATGATTTATGCTATCGGGCTCGGCTTGCAGGATATCGATTGCTTATAACAGGGGATTGCTTCATCTTCCATCATGGCAGTTCAAGCTTTAGCAAAAAGGGTCAAGAGGCTGTGCAAGGGCTGCTGCAGCAAAATCGCCAGAAGTTTATTGATAAATGGGGCGTTGACCCGCACAGCTTCATATAAGGCCGGGCGTGAAGCTTCTGGAGTCACCGTTCTCTGCATTGCTGCATAACTTAGAGTGAAAAAGTGGAGTTGGAGGCGAAAGAGATTGGAACAGCGAGTGACAAAGATTATTTCTCACATTGCAGCATCGCATCGTGAGATGTCTAGAATCTTGGAGACGCATCGAAGTGTTTCGACACAAATGGCCACCATTGCCAACGATATACCTGACTCGCATCCTAATTTCGATGGCATAGGCATGCTGCAGGAGCAAGCATTACAACTAACTAAGAATATAACGGCTTATTTAAATAGCTTAGCTAATTTGGAAGAGGCAATCGCGCAGCAAACGGAAATTGTCATGAAAGAAATGAAAGACCCTGAAGATGAAGAATAGAGGGATACGCCTTGAATAGAAATGATCTGTATTTGAAAATGTTGGATGCTACAGCAAAGCTGCAGCAAGAAATAGCTTTGATGTTGGAAGCTAGAGTTGTAGAAGCAGAGAAATCGCGCAACTGGATTTGCCATCATATTAACTCAACGAATTTAGAGGGGCATGAACATCAGATGAAACAATCCGGAGAGATTCATGAGTATGTGATTGAGCTCATCGATGGCTTGACGAAGATGGAGAACTCCTTAAACCGACATATGCAGGCTCTTCTTAGACAAAATGAATCGGGAGCAGGAGCGGGGGGAGACGGTTCGAACGGAATGGGTAACTTATTTTCGTTTGGTGAGGATGAGAAATAATGAAAGCATCGAATCGTGAGAGAATTGAATTGCATATGTTAACCTCGCTGGCTAGAAGCCAGCGAGCCTTATGCCGAATCATAGAGACGATCGCGGATCAAGTAGCGGTCTCCGAGCAGCTTGCTGTCCATATGGCTGAGAATCTCAAGACGATAAGTGAATACCAGCGTTCGATGATTCAGAAAATAACGAGACAAAGTCCACGTCAACGCCGGTTAGGAACACCCGGCAAGCCGTGGATCAGCAAGAATGTCGCTCGCGGATCATCCCCAACGCATGATTAAACCCGCGTGAGTAAGACCTCCGCCAAAACCAAAAAGCAGCAGCGTATCACCGACCTTTACCTTACCCGCTTTTATGCCCAAATCCAGAGCAAGAGGAATGGAAGCCGCGGATGTATTGCCGTAGTATTCCAGGCTGTACAGCGCTTTTTCGAATGGGATACCGCTCTTTTCACAGATAGACTCAATAATCCGAAGGTTAGCGCTATGAGGAATGAACCAATCAATTGCCGTATGTGGTAAACGGCTTTTTGTGAGCAGCTTATCGATTCCTTGCGGAACAGTCGTTACGGCATATTTGTACACCTCGCGGCCGTTCTGGACGAGCTTGCCTTCACCCGTTAATGGCGTTCCGTTCAATTCTGAGGCAAGTCCGGTTCGGTATACGTGCTTGCCGCCTGTACCGTCCGATCCAAGATGGTGAGCAAGGAAAGCAGGATTTTCTTCCTCTCTTTCAACCATCACGGCTCCGGCACCATCACCAAAAAGAATGCAGGTGGAACGGTCCGTGTAGTCTGTGATTTTGGATACGGAATCCCCGCCGACGACGAGAACCTTACGGTGTACCCCCGCAGCGACAAGGCTGCTTGCTGTATGCAGGGCATAAGCGAACCCGGAGCAGGTGGCATTGAGGTCATAGGCGCCAGATTCAGGGATGTCGAAATGGGCTTGAATCTGGCAAGCGACTGGAGTGGAAGGCAGATCCGGTGTATGGGTAGCGACAATGATTAAATCAACATCGCTCAGTGATGTCTGATATCTAGTGAGCATATTTTGTACGGCTGCTATACATAAATGACTTGTGAACTCATTCGCGGCTGCAATTCTACGTTCCCGAATCCCTGTGCGTTGAACGATCCATTCATCATTCGTATCTACCATACCTTGGAGATCCGCGTTGCTTAGTATGCGATCCGGCACGTAGCTGCCGATTGCTGTGACTCTAGCTTGCAAAGGGGAAGCGGTTGACATCAATGATTCACTCCTTATTAGTATCTGATGTTAGTACTAGGTACTAAATATAAGTATACTTTATCGGATACTCAGGGTAAAGTCAATGATGAGCGGGATAAAAAAACGCAGCAGGAGATAACTCTTCATAATATAGGACATTTACCAGATCATTTCAGAAAACCGAACTGACGCGATATCTCTTTCGCTGTCTTTACGACTTTATTGGTATACGAGACGATTTGGTTCTCATCTATACGATGCGTCGGAGCAATTAAAGTAAGTGCGGATATGACCTGACCGGCCGAGTCCCGAATGGGAGATGAGATGGAGACCATATTTTCGATGAATTCCCCGATACAGATGCAATAATCTTGTTTACGTATATGTTTAAGCTGCTCTTTCAACTCGGTCGGGTCGGTAATGGTCCTGGGTGTATATTTGATAAGGGGGCTGTTCACTATTTTGTTCTGTTCAAGCTCATTTTGAAAGGCCAACAGCATTTTACCGGAACTCGTACAATGGACGGGATTTCTTCCTCCTACGTAGGAGCCGACATCTTCCTTTTTTGTACCCTCTACTTGATGGATGTATGCGATTTCGTTTTCTTCTAAAACGGCTACACGGAGTGCTTCAGAAGTTTCGCGGGCGAGACGTTGTATAATAGGGCTTGCCGCTTCCGATAAGTCCCAATAGGATGTGACCGTAACGTGGTAAAGCGAAACGATTCGCTGACCGAGCCTGTATTTATGAGTGATTGGATCTTGGAAGACAAACCCTTCGTATTTGCGGATTTGTATTCGGCACGAGTTGATGTAAGCCCCTCTCCGATTATTGTTTTCAAATTACTGTTCCATCAAACCGATTCCCGATTCGGATGCCGCGGGCCAATTAGACCCGCGAGTGTACCGTGTCAGCAGCAACAGGCGGGGGCTATGGCATCGGCTAAGAGGCCGAATCTCGATCCTTCCGATATACCGAATTTCGTTAAAACGATGAGGGCCATGATGGGATGGAAGAACGAGGAAATCACTCAGACTGAAATTGCGAACGCTTACAAGAACATTGAGGGAACGAACGGCCCGATTCCGCTGCGAATTAATACGCCTTCTTAAATCGGAATCCATCGTCATATAGGCTCTTTTCAGGTTCCGGATGAATGAATTCCTATTCTCGCTTAGCCCATCTACCTCACGAAAGCTGAATGACTCTAAAATTGAATTTTGGAGTGATGCCTAAGCCGTTTATTTTGACATATATGCATTTATAAGTTTTGGGGTGACCGAGAGGTTACCCCTTTTTAATGCGCGAAAGGCATAACCACGCGGGTTTGCCGGGCTTTGAGTTGGTTCTCCCATTACCTTGAAACGGCATCCAAAGCATATTTCATTATTATGGATAATAGTCGTGAATTTGGTCATTCTAATGCTATCGTCCACTGTGCGACGAATGATGCTGATGACGGGGAGTGAACGTAAACGCATGTTACAGGGTAAAAAAAAGCATGTCTGGATTATTCTAATCTGTATCGCATTGTTCTGCTCATCCACAACCACCGCTTTTGCCTATGGTAAAGGGGCTAAGGGACCTGATGTCTATGCGGTGCAAGGGATGCTGAAGTCCCTTGGCTACTATAGCGGACCTATTACAGGCTACTATGGTAATCAAACACAATCTGGTGTTAAAGCGTTTCAAAGCAGATATGGTCTTCCTGTGACCGGGAATGTAGATGATCAAACGCTGCAATCCATCCTGTGGGCTTACGGTAATTTAAAAATTGCCAAGAAGCAGACACCAATACCAACACCAACTACACCTAAGCCTACACCTAAACCGCAAGTCCCACCGACTACGGAATTAACGGTGGAGGAGCAGCAAATGCTGGAGTTGGTTAATAAGGAGCGTGCTGCAGTAGGACTTTCCCCACTGGCTGTTGACCTACAGCTTACCAAAACGGCTCGACTAAAAAGCCAAGATATGGTCGATAACAACTACTTCTCCCATGATTCACCGACGTATGGCTCACCATTCGATATGATGGAGAAATTCGGCATTACGTATAATGCGGCGGGGGAGAATATTGCCTGCAATCAAAGCGTGCAAGCCGCTCATGAGGCACTGATGAATTCTCCGGGCCACAAAGCGAATATATTAAGCAAAGATTACACCCATATTGGGATTGGCATCGTGAACGGCGGTCCTTGCGGTAAAATGTTTACCCAGCAGTTTATCGGGAAATAAGAAGAGAATCAATACAAGCCTCTGCCTGAACGAAGGGTGAGAGGCTTTTTTCATGTACATCCAGAGTCCCATATGGATTGGTTATTTCTCAGGCTGTTATTGGTGGAAAGATAGAGAAAATGCGTAGCACTTATTGTTTTATTTTGAATACAGTATAGTAGATTTATGCTGTATTAATTACCTCTCCATTACAGCCTATAAGGAGGCATATTGATGTTAAATATATTAGTTTTAGACTATGATTTCTCACACTCCTATTATAAGAATTCGGTATATCTATGGAATGAATTAAAAAAACTAACCAATTGTGTGCTCTTAACTCCTACACAGTATAATCCGACCATAAAGCTAGATGATATAGTAGATATGTGTCCATTCAAGCCGGATTTTATTATAATAAACGAGTTCGTTAATGATCATCATCAATGGAGCATGAAAGGTCTAGAAAAAGTAAATATTCCTATTGGCTATTTGCCACACGATGTAGATTCGTATGTAGATATTAGGAGGAAATACTTGCATCAAAACAAAATAAGCTTGATATTCCCATTATATAAAAATAGTTTTCTAAGACTCTATCCTGAATTTACGGATAAACTACGCTGGCTCCCACACCATGTAAATACAGAAATATTTAAGGATTATAATTTGGTTAAAGATACAGATGCGTTATTAATTGGTCGTGTTAATCAGCCTTATTATTCTTTACGCAAAAAAATATTACAAAAAATGAATGGTCATCCTGGCTTCGTCTACTTTGTTCATCCATATGACCAAAATTCTTCCAAAGTTTCATGGATAGAAGGTGAAGAATACTCCAGATTAATTAATCAATCAAAAATATTTTTTAATTGTTGCTCCTTGCTCAAATATCCACTTTTAAAATATTTTGAAACATTAGGTAGTCGAACTTTACTTCTAGCAGACACATGCTCAGATTTAACGGAACTAGGTTTTAATCCTGGTGAGCACTTCGTCGAGATTAACGAACACAATTTTTATGAGAAGTTTATATACTATGTAAACAATGAAATAGAGCGTAATCGAATAGCAACAAACGGTTATCATTTTATAAGAAGCAATCATACTACTGCGATAAGAGCACAACAACTTGTCTCTTACATTAATGCATTTCTAGGGCGTATTGGTTAACGAGTATGATACTTGGAATCATTGTATCGTCCCCATCAAGACTGATATTAACGAAAGAGTATTTGAAAACATTCATTACACAAAAGAAAATGTAAATACCAAAAAATCAAAAAAAGAAACTATATCGAAGGAAACCATTAAACAAATAGTAAAAGCGAATGATCTAGATACACAACTATATGAATGGGCAAAAGAAAATTTCGAAAATCGCTTAAAGACTTTAGATAGAAAATCGAAAATGGAACTAGAAACCTGGACGAAATCAGTTTGATTCAAGGGCTTCTGTACTTGAGTCATTTTTTTGATGGAACTTAAATAAGCAAGGTACCTAGAGACAACTAGGATATTAAGAAAATTTCGACTGACGAATTACAATGGTTAATGACGAAACCCCTTAGCGGTTGGTTAAGGGGTTTAAACAATTTTGAATTTATATTGAAACATCATTATTTAAGTCTTTTCGGTTACATCACAGCTACACTTGTTTTCGGCTTATTCTTTACTTGGTTAGGTATTTTAAGTACACGAACGTTTTTGTCATTCATTAATAATGAGAAGGATGAAACGTGGGTTAAACGAATAATTACTAGAAAACGCCCCTATCATAATTGACAATGATAATCATTATCGAATATGAGGACTATGAGACTATGCATCGACGAGCTGTCTGATTCACAATTTCAGCCTGCTTGCCTGGGAGCATGGGATTGGCATGGTGTGGGACACCTATCCACTGCTGCATATGGAAGCGTTCCGCGAAGCTTTCGGCGTAAAGCCTGGGGAGAAAATTATTGGCAGTTTGCATGTCGGCTACCCTGGAAAAATTCCGCCTGGACAAAAACGCATACCGGCCAGCGAACGTTTGACGGTTATAAAATGAGTACATAAAAAAAAGAGCCCCCAAGGGCTCTTTTATATTAGGTGGCAGATACCGGCTTAATCGCTTCTGTCCACTCCGTATATTTCTGCAGAGCAGCGCCTCGTTCAATGGCGTGCCGGGCTAAATAAATACCTTCCTCTATGGACCCAGCTTTCTGAGAAACCCACAATCGTACGGCACTGTTGAGTAGTACCATATTCAAGTAAGGAAGTTCGGCTTCTCCGCGAAGAACGGCTAATGCAGTTTCTCCTTGCAGCTGAGCGGTCCATTCAATCTCCGGCACCTCGACCATTAATTCGTAAATCTCAGGATCAACAATGAATAATTCACTGGCGCCTTCTTTAATTAGGTATGTCCGTGTGCGCTTGTTTACGGAAAGGTCTTCGGAGCCTTCCATGCCCTGCACAACAATGCCGCGAGAGACGCCCAATTCCATTAATAAATTGGTGATTTTCTCGAACACAGTACCGTGAAACACACCGACAGCCATGAAGGGTGCTTCCGTAAAGCGCAGCAGTTTCTCTGCTGTGTTGAACACGGTCCGCAGACCTAGTTCCTTGCGAAGTTCGCGCAGCTCGCCGAGCGGTACACACCAGCTCTCCGTTGGTGCGAACAGGAAGCCTGTTCGCGCTGCAGCTGATACGAGCGCTTCACGTGACGCGTCAAGCGCGGGTACATCAAGTGCCGCTAGCACATCAGACAGCGTGATGCCCCATTTGGGCGGCATGCTCGGACTGCCGTGCAGCGTAGTGGGAAGTCCGCAGGCCGCGAGAACGAAAGCGGTCGGTAAAGTCGCGATGAACGAGCGGGTGCGTCCATCATAAGGTCCGGCGCAATCCATGCTGCCGGGTATTGGATAGGTATGGATACGCTGGCGCAAGGCATCGATGAAGGCCTTTATCTCTTCGGGGGATTCCATTTTGATGCGTTCTGCAACGAGAAAAGCACCCATTTGAGCTTGTGTAGCCGCTCCGGTTAGTATGAGCTCCGCTGCTTGGGAAGCCTCTTCATAAGTAAGATCTCTGGCTCCGCGCTTTCCGCGGCCTACTTCTTTTAATAAGGATATCATCGTTTGCGGCCTCCTTGGTTCTGATCCTTTAGTATTTGATACACCTTGACGATGGAGGTAGCGACGTCTACCATACGTTTACGTTCATTCATGGCTTGTTTACGCAAGAAATCGTAAGCCTCTGCTTCAGAGATACCCTTGATTTCACATAAGATCCGCTTAGCCTGATCGACCCATTTGCGCTCTTCAAGTTTAGAGTGAAGCTGTTCGCGCTCTTGCTGCCATTCGGTTCGTTGGAAATAATGATTCACACCAAGGAGCAGCGCACAGTGAATTTCTAGAGGACTCATCGCAGAACCGATTAAACCATCAATACCCGCGTCCATTTTACATTCATTAGAAGGAAAAGTGCGAGCATCACACCACCAGAATAGGGGAAGGCTGCGATGAGCAAGCACACGCGAGCGCCATGGCTCTACTTGATCAGGGCCTACTGATAATAATACCGCATCGACTTTGGGAATCATAAATGAAATTTCTTTTACATTAGATGCTACATATATACGAAATCCCAAATCCTTCAGTATCTCTTCAGGCAAGGATTCCTTTTCATTATCCGTAACATTCAGTGCGGTAGTCGACGACGAGGAGGAGGTAGCTGAGCGAGTTTGTTTAAACTCGTCGATCAGTATAAATGATTGTAACATTTGAATACCTCCTATCGTGGGTAGCTTTTTTCCAATGGCAACTTCATGTAAGGTTTTCTTGGTAAAATGATTTATTATACGGCATTACTATAGCATATGTATCTAAAATTTGTCGATATATTATAGAAATCTCACATGAAATTTTTTTGTGTTATGTTTATTGACATCTATCAATTGTGGTACTATAATCAAGTTAGAAATCGGCACAATGATGTGCCACTAACGAAGGCAATGGCGCCTATCCCCTTACAAATACGTAATCGGATAGGCTATTTATGTTCTATTTACTGAAAATCATCTAACATGCTGTTCACGATGATGTGACAGCAGTGGCAAAGAGGCCGATAAGCATCCCACACATGTTGGGGTATGTTTATCGGCCTTTTCTGTCAAAGAGCAACACATCTGGGTAGGAAAAAAGAAGGCGAAAAGCCTCACAAAAGGAGAGGGAAATCATGGTTGATCGGAAAAGTTTCATGCAAGTGGGGCACAAAGGGTCATTGTTCAGTTCATTCTTGTATTTCGACATGAGCTTCATGGTTTGGGTACTTCTTGGGCCGCTGGCGGTTATTCTCGCGAATGATTTTCATCTGGATGCTGCTGAAAAGGCGAATCTCGTTGCTTTACCTACCTTAGGGGGAGCGGTGCTTCGACTGGTGTTGGGTGTTTTGACAGATAAGATAGGTCCTAAGCTTACAGGACAAATCGGACTAACGTTAACTTTAGTACCATTATTCTGGGGATGGCAGTTTGCAGACACAATGGGTGATATGTACTTCGTTGCTCTGATGCTTGGTATTGCAGGGGCAAGTTTTGCGGCAGCATTACCACTTGCCAGCAGTTGGTACCCGCCACAGTATCAAGGTTTAGCGATGGGGATTGCAGGGGCAGGTAACAGCGGAACGATCTTTGCTACCTTATTTGCAAACCGAATAGCGCAGCATTATGGAGATTGGCATGTTGTTTTCGGCATTGCGATGATTCCGATTGCATTAACATTAATCGTCTTTAGTGTACTGGCAAAGGATAGCCCGAATAAACCAGCACCGAAAACGATTAAGGAGTACGGCAAGGTATTGAAACAGAAAGATTCCTGGTTGTTCTGTATTTTGTACAGTGTAACCTTTGGTGGTTTCGTTGGAATGGCATCGTACTTGACCATCTTCTTTAATACACAATACGGCTTAGCTCCAGTTAAAGCCGCGGACTTTACAACAATATGCGTGATTGGCGGGAGCTTCTTCCGTCCGGTAGGCGGATGGCTTGCAGACAAAGTAGGCGGCATTCGGATGTTAATGGGTTTATACGGCGTGGTGGCTTTGATGATGGCTGGTATTTCCACACTTCCATCACTTTCTTTGACAACAGTCATGCTATTCATTGCTATGATGGCTTTCGGTATGGGGAACGGATCCGTTTTCCAACTCGTTCCGCAGCGTTTCAAGACGGAACTTGGTGTTATAACTGGAATCGTAGGAGCCGCAGGTGGTTTGGGCGGTTACTTCTTACCCAAGATTCTCGGTAATCTGAAACTATCGACAGGCTCATTCACTCCAGGGTTCCTAATTCTAAGTGCAATTGCGATTACATGTCTCTTGTTGATTGCCATAGTACAAGGTCAATGGAAGCGAACTTGGATCGGCGAAGGCGGCAAAGTGAAGGTAGCTCCAGCTTCAATGGATAGTATCCATGCTTAAGTAAAAGTTCAAGCCGCTGGTCTTATGGCCAGCGGCATATAATTAAATGCTTTTGCGCATGCAGCTTGATTGTCAGGCTGCATGCGCAAAGACGTTTACGACTTACCGTCTTTGGTAGTTCAGATTGGACTACTCAAGCTCCATATCCCAATTTTGTCATTTGGGGGCGCATGTTTTAATCGTAGCTCCCGAATGGCCCTTTTTAATCGGATGTGGATAAGAAAAATGGGATATAGAGATAGATATATTAGAGAGGAAGATGGCAATGACTCAAAAAGAAAAATTGGTATTAGTAGGAAATGGAATGGCGGGTGTTAACGCTGTTGAACATTTGCTTAAACTTACACCTGACAAATATGAGGTTACAATTTTTGGAAGTGAACCGCATCCGAACTATAACAGAATCTTGTTGTCCTATGTACTTGCCGGAGATTCCAAAGTAGAGGATATCGTCATTCATCCTTATGAGTGGTATGCGAATAACCACATTACCTTGCACACAAACCAAACGGTTACTGACATCGATACGGTCGCCCAAACGGTAACGAGCGATAAAGGGCTAACGGTTTCCTACGATAAATTAATTTTGGCTACAGGGTCCAATCCTTTCATGATTCCTTTGCCTGGAGCTGATAAAGAAGGGGTTATGGCGTACCGGACCATTCGTGATTGTGAAATTATGATCGAGTCCGCTAAGAAGTATAAAAAAGCGATCGTGATCGGTGGCGGTTTGCTTGGATTAGAGGCAGCTAGGGGCTTCCTCAACTTAGGGATGAAAGTCGATGTTGTTCATATCTTAGATACAATTATGGAGCGTCAACTCGATCGTACGGCTTCCAAAATGCTGCAAGCGGCACTTGAAGAACAAGGCATCAACTTCCTGCTCGAGAAGCAATCCGCTGAGATCGTGGGCGACAAGCGGGTAACCGGCTTGAAATTCAAAGATGGTACCGTTGCAGAGGCAGATCTTATCGTTATGGCTGTAGGTATTCGTCCCAATGTAGAGCTTGCGAAGAAGTCCGGAGTTGAGTGTAATCCCGGTATCATCGTGAATGATTATTTGCAAACGAGTGTTCCAAATGTCTATGCAGTAGGGGAATGCGCCATGCATCGAGGGATTGCTTACGGATTGGTAGCGCCGCTCTACGAGCAAGGGGCTGTACTTGCTAAACATTTGGCAGGCGTGGAAACGAGTCCTTATGAAGGATCTATCCTTTATACGAAGCTTAAAGTATCTGGTGTTGATGTATTCTCAGGCGGACAGTTCGGCGATGAGGAAGGATCGAAAGCCATCCGTATTCATGATGAGTTCACTGGTGTTTATAAGAAAGTTGTGATTAAAGACAATAAAATCATCGGTGCGGTTCTCTTCGGAGATACGGCGGATGGTACGAGACTTATGCAAATGATTCGGGAAGAAACTGATGTTAGCGGCTTGGAAAAAACAGCCATTTTGACGGATTCATCAGGAGGCGGAGCGGCATCTGGTGTTGCCGACATGAAAGACGATGCCATCATATGCGGTTGTAACGGTGTTACAAAAGGAACGATTTGTTCAGCGATCAAGGATCAAGGATTAACGACCGTTGATGAAGTGAAAAATTGTACGACAGCTTCTCGTTCTTGCGGTGGTTGTAAACCACTCGTTAGTGATTTGTTGGCATTTACACTAGGAGCTTCTTATGATAAAAACGCTGCGAAAGAGACGATTTGTGCTTGTACAGACCATACGCGGGATGAAGTCGTTGCAGCGATTCGTGAAAAAGGGTTATCCCATGTGCGTGAAGTGATGAACGTGCTTGGTTGGAAAAATGAAGAAGGCTGCTCGAAATGCCGCCCTGCGCTCAATTATTACTTAGGCATGGTAAGCCCTGAGACTTATAAGGACGATAGTACCTCACGCTTTGTTAATGAGCGTATGCACGCCAACATTCAGAAGGATGGTACGTATTCGGTTGTTCCACGGATTTATGGCGGTGTAACGAATCCTACTGAATTGAAACGCATTGCAGAAGTAGCTGAGAAATTTAATGTCCCTACTGTGAAGTTTACAGGCGGACAACGTCTAGATTTACTAGGTGTGAAGAAAGAAGATCTTACCGCGATGTGGGAAGCCCTGGATATGCCTTCAGGTTATGCTTACGGAAAAGCCTTACGTACGGTAAAAACATGTGTGGGAGAAACCTTCTGCCGATTCGGTACGGGGGATGCGATGGGCGTAGGTATCGAGCTGGAGAAACGTTTTGAACGCTTGAACACGCCTGCCAAGGTGAAGCTGGCCGTATCCGGATGTCCGCGAAATTGTGCCGAGTCAGGGATTAAAGACTTAGGAGTGGTTTCAGTGGATGGCGGTTGGGAGCTTTACGCCGGAGGAAACGGCGGTGTCAAGGTACGTGTTGGTGATCTCTTGACCACTGTCAAAACGGAACAAGAAATTATCGAATATACGGAAGCTTATCTGCAATACTATCGTGAATCCGGTAAATATGGTGAGCGCACAAGTGAGTGGGTACACCGACTTGGTATCGAGCATATTCGCGAAGTCGTAGAAAATGAAGAAGAGCGCAAACAATTGTGTGCTCGGATGGATCAAGCACTTTCAGTGACGAAAGACCCTTGGAAACAAGCGATTGATAGCAAAAAAATTCAGCGTGATCTGTATGAAGTCGTAGAGCTTAATTAGACAAAGAAGATAAGCCCGGGAGGAGCAAACCAATGAAAACACAAGAAGAGCAAATGGTATGGGTGCAGGCCGTATCTTATGAGGATTTAGCTGTAAACACAGGGAAAACGATTCGTTATCAAGGGGAAGAGGTTGCACTGTTCAAGCTGAAAAGCGGCAAGCTTCATGCGATTCAGAACCGCTGTCCGCATAAAGAGGGCGTTCTGGCAGAAGGAATTGTTTGTGATGACCACGTCTTCTGTCCGATGCATGATCGCAAGATTCATCTTCCTTCCGGTTTGGTTCAAGCACCGGATACAGGATGTGTACAAACGTATTCAACGAAAATACATGAAGGAACGGTGTTTATTGGGTTTCCAATAAACAAAGAATTAGCCTGCTAACGCTTCTGTTGGCCACAAAGGCATGATAAGATACATTGAAATTTTAGAGAGAGCTTTATCATCGGGGGTGGAGTGCGTTGAAATCTGCACTACTGACATTACCTAATGAACAACCCTCCTCCCATTGTTGCTTCTGCAGCATGCAATGCGGATTGGAGATTATGCCGAGTGAGAAGACGTCAGGTCTCACGATTAAACCAAGTCCAAACTTTCCTGTGGCGACTAGCCGTCTCTGTCAGAAAGGATTGAATGCACTGGATCATGTGCTTCATCCCGATCGGATTCTTGAGCCATTGGTTAGGGCGAGTGGGGAGCCAAGGCGGTGGCAAAACGTGACTTGGGACCATGCGTTTGCAGATATTGCTGAGCGGATCCAAAGACTGCAAGCGACGTATGGACCCGATGCCATTGGCGTGTATGGTGGGGGCTCACTTACCAATGAAGTTAGTTACTTACTTGGCAAGTTTACCCGAGTAGCACTCAAGTCTAAATACATTGATTATAATGGTAGATACTGTATGTCCTCAGCGGCCGCAGCCAGTAATCAGGCTTTCGGGATCGATCGCGGGATGACAATGCCCCTAACCGAAATTCCAAATGCGAAATATATCATTCTCGCAGGAACGAATATTGCGGAATGCCAGCCGACGATGATGCCTTATTTACTTGAAGCGAAGAAAAAAGGCGCAGTGATCGTTACGATTGATCCGCGTAATACCATGACTTCGAAGGTAGCGGATATCCATGTTCGTCTACAACCGGGATTTGACTCTGTATTTATAAACGGACTCCTACATGTCATGGTGGAAGAGAAACTCGTCCATAACCGATTCATTGAAGATCGTACGGTTGGGTTTGAGCAATTGAAGGAGGCTGTTAAGTCTTTCACCCCAGCGAGAGTGGAGGAGCTAACCGGCGTTCTAGAAGCCGTAATTCGTACGATTGCTCGTGGATTCGCGAAGGCGGAGACGGGGATTGTGCTTACAGCACGCGGCTTGGAACAGCAAGTGAACGGTGTAGAGAACACGCTGAATTACATTAATTTAGCCTTGATCACTGGCAAAATAGGGCGCAAAGGCTGCGGTTATGGCGCCGTAACTGGCCAAGCAAACGGGCAAGGCGGACGCGAGCATGGGCAAAAGGCGGACCAACTGCCGGGCTATCGCTTGATCGAAGACCCAGCTGCGCGTGAGCATGTTGCCAAGGTATGGGGAATCGATCCGAGTGAACTGCCGGGTAAAGGGGTTTCTGCCTATGAGCTGCTGCAAAAGATAGATGAAGGTGAAATCAAAGCCTTGATCGTCCTCGGATCGAATCCGCTCGTATCCAGCCCTAATAACCGAATGGTGGAGCGGGCACTGCAGAAGCTGGAGTTGCTTGTTGTCGTTGACATGTTCGAAACCGAAACGGCTCGTTATGCCCATTATTTGTTGCCAGGGTCATCCTTTGCGGAAGCAGAAGGAACGATGACCAATCTGGAAGGACGCGTGTTTCACCGCCAGAAAGCGATGGAGCTTCCGGGAAACAGCAGACTTGATTTCCACATTATTTGTCAGCTAGCGGAAGCATTGGGTAGGGGCGCCTATTTTCAATATGCGGGTATTGAAGATGTGTTTCGCGAGTTAGCAGCTGCTACGGCTGGAGGGAAAGCGGATTACAGCGGTATTACGTATGGGCGGCTTCAGGAGGAGAAAGGCATATTCTGGCCGTGTCCTGCTCCTGATCATCCGGGTACACCGCTATTATTTGAGAATCATTTTAATCATTCCGATGGCAAAGCCAGATTGTTCGGCATTAAGCCCAAAATGCCGGCAGAACCAATCGATTCGGATTATCCCTTCGTGTTGACAACGGGGAGGCTTGCGAACCATTATTTAAGCGGCGCACAAACACGCCGAACGGAAGCGTTGAATAAGAAGGCTCCCGTTCCCGTTGCCGAGATTCATCCATGGCTCGCTAAGAGAATTGGACTGAGTATGGATAACAAAGTCCGCATTACAAGCCGCCGTGGATCCTTGGTTTTCGATGTCAAAGTGACGGAAGGCATTCAGCCTCGTACGGTTTTTGTGCCCTTTCATTGGGGCGATGAGCATTCGATTAATCAATTAACGAATGATGCGCTGGATCCCACGAGTCGGATGCCGGAGTTTAAAATTTGCGCAGTAAAAGTAGAACGTGTCGAGTAGACCGTACTCAGCTTAGTTGGCTTGGCCAAAGAACTAAGCTGGTGCGGTCTTTTATTTGCGGGTAATATAGTTGGATGAGATATTACAAAGAATGCTTTCTTGAAAGTGAATATACAGTAAGATTGGCGTATTCGGCGATAAGAGGGGCCATCTGGCGAAAGCCCATTTTTCCGCCAGTTAGGGGCTCTCCAAATGTTTTTCCGTCATCGGTCCAATGCAAGACAGTTAGATCGTTGATGGCGAATAAAATTTCACTTCCCCATTTAAACAATTTCATCCGGTATGGACCTTTGGCATCAGTAACGGACGGGATCGGATCTCCGCCCTGCGAAACCAGGTGAAAGCCATAGCTTTTACGCAGATTGCACGTATGAAAACTCCGCTCCTCTTCTTCTTTGCGTCTGAAGTAGGATACATGGAAAGCATCGATATCTCCATGGTGATATTGGTCGTAAGCACCTGATCTTACGGAAAGCCGGCTGTCAAACAAATCTTCACCGCGGCTCCCTTTTGCGGCAAAAAACAAGATGCAAAGCCCCGGCTCATGAATCGGCCAAAAATCCCAAGTGATCGCGATGTTGTCTGGAAATTCAACCGGACACCAATAAACGAAATTCGATTTTTGCCCAAGCTTTGGGTCAAGCTTATTTTCCATCCGCATTCGATTCAGTGGAAAACTGGCAACAGCCTGCCCTTCCATTTTGAAATCAAGCACATCGCTTTCGACGGCTAAAGGATTTTGATATAAAAGCTCATCTAGCATGAATATTTTATTCCAATCCATGTTGTACGTCACCCTCACTCATCAATTGGTGGATTACTTATCTTTTGATCCAAACAAGGTTATAAGGCTGCTCCAATCTCCACCCAACGCCTTCCAAAACCAGGAGCGCTGCTGTTCAGGAAGCATCGAAGGCGGAACTCTGGAATCCCAAGGCATTCGCGAGAACGGCCTAGGGTTAGTTTTGGCTTCCTGAGGCTGAAAAGGAATTACTTTCAACTTGCAGCCTGTTTCATCGAGGGCAATTTTAGGATTTCCATAGTTTTTGACCCAACCAACGGCTGCCGTCTGATGCTCTTTTTTAACATGCTGAAAATCTGGATCATCTGCCAAGTCAACAAGCTCGTGTGGATCGCTCAGGAGATTATACAGCTCTTCGTAACCGCCATTCTGATAAAAGAGGTATTTCCACTCTTTGCTGCGGACATGGAGCATATAGTTGGGGGCCACATAGAATTCAGAACAGACTACATCTCGGCGTACCAAGGATGGTTCCGTGAGCAGTTCCAATAGATCCAAACCGGGCCTTCCGTCGTAATTGCAATTTTCACTGGACCGATTAACGAGAGTAGGGAAAATATCAAGCAGGGTAGTCAATTCATCACAGCGGGTACCCGGATGAATAACGCCGGGCCACCATGCTAACATCGGGATGTGCAAACTGCCCTCGTGCCCTAAGTTTTTAAACCATAATCGGTGGTCGCCAAGCAGTTCTCCGTGATCCGATGTGAAAATAACGAGTGTATTGTCCGCAAGTCCCTCTTCCTCCAGCGTTTGCATAATCCGACCTATTTGTTCATCGATAAACGTAATATTGGCATAATAATAAGCCCTGTTTGTGAGATTAGCGTGTTCCGAGTACAGATCGGCTTCCATTGCTTGACGATGTGATTTCAAATAAGGATTTTTCGACGTTCCATCCTTATCGGACACCCAAGGCCTCGGCATTTCTTCCGGCGTATATAAATCCGTCAAGTGTGAAGGACAATCGAAAGGAGCATGAGGCTTGACGAACGACGTCCATAAGAAAAAAGGTTTGTTAGAGGGTCTTTCCGTTTTAAGCCACTCAACCGTTCGGTCCCCGCACCATTGTGTGATATGAAGCTCTTTGGGCAGTCCGTTCACAAGCGGCTTTAGTTCGTTATAACCGATCTCCGGAGGTTTCTCCCACCCCCAGGCATCATGGGCCATCAGGTATCGGTCATAATCATCAAAACGGATATCCTGTATCCGTTCAGCCGTACGTACGCCCCTCATTTCTTCCGATAAAATGAGATGATCCATGCCATACGTTTGCTCATCCGGTGTAAAATGCATCTTTCCGATCGCCTGATTGTGATATCCTGCTTTGGACAAATAAGCCGCAATTGATTCATCGGCGGCAATAGCAGGGGCTGATTCGTTGTTGAACACATTCGTCTTTCCCGCGGCAAACCCCGTCATCGTGCAGGCTCTGGCAGGAGCACAGAGAGGGTAAGGGGTAATCGCATTTTCGAATACGGCCCCTTCCTGCGCCAATCGATCCAAATGCGGCGTTTGAATCGTTTTATTTCCGTAAACCCCCAACGTATCCCATCGCTGCTGGTCCGTAAAGATGAGAAGTAGATTCGGTTGTGTCTTCATGTAACTGGCATCTCCGGCAAGGACTCGAATTCCGGCATGTCGACCATGTACAAGTTACCATATCCCGACATATCACTCGTAAATAGCACATGCTTACCGTCCGGGCTTAGCCTCGGATGAACATGCAGAATTTGCGAATGGAAACTTCCTCGATGCTTACATAGTATACGTGGACCTTTAAACCCGGATCCATCATTCCGCCATACCTGCAGCGTATCTTGAAATTGCTGCCCATGATAAGCACTCGTTTGCTGGCCGTCACCGATGACAAGCGATAGATCATTGGAATGAACATGCATATTTTGAAAAGGAAACTCGTATTGTTCCACATGACTATTATCAAAAAGGACGGCTCCGATAATTTTCCTAGTATGATCTTCAAGAGAGTTGGTAAAACCGTGGTAACCGATATGAATACCGTCTGACAGCCAATATTCGTGACCGACATATTCATTGGGCTTCTTATCCTTAACCTTCCAAGAATGTCCGGTGGCGATATCCAGCACCCAAATCCGATGATCAATCTGTTCCCAAGGCCCTTCATGGCAAAATGTTAACAGATGAGCTTGCGTTGGTGACGTATTGACGTGGCCGATCCACAGCTGGTCTTCATGAAGCTTTTTCACTTTTCCGTTTGACGGGGAAACCGCCATAATCATACTGTGCGGCTTCGCTCGGAAATACTCCTCAAAACCCAAGTAACCATTCTTAGTGTCCATCGCGATGCTTTGAGTTAAATCCTTGTTCAGGCCGAAGCATAACCATTGCCCGTCCGCGGAGCAGCTCAAGCTGCCGAATTTATATGATTCTGGAATCGTATAGAGAATCCGTTCTTCCATCGTTCCCAGGTCGATTGCCATAATCGAATTGTCATAGTAGAAATAGGCCTCATGTCCGTCAGGGTGAAGAAAGGTCCCTTGAATCCGAGATTCACGGCCGCGTTCCAAATCCGTTAATTGGGTAATGATTCCATCGTGAAGATCCATGCTGTACAGATTGGTAACATTCTCGCGATCCGATCCGAAGATTAATTTCCCATTCCCATAGAAGCCGTTATTCGTAAAATAAATATGGTGACTGTGCGAGCAGTGATTCGTTAACTGAGTTACGGTTACGCCTGTTATCAAATCTGAATAACTGCGCCGTTCCGAAGGCCAAACCGTTCCTTTACTGCCTCTTGATCTTGCCATTGTCATCGCAATCGCTCCTTTCGTTATACCGTTATAAATTCCAACCGTAACTTTTTAGAGATAAAGTCCAGTCCTACTGAGCGACTGGACCTTATCTTCAAAAGTTCTATTCTTCTTAACTTACTTAGCCTTGCTTGCAGCGTAGGCTTCACTTATTTCTTTTGTATAGTCATCGCCACCGCTCTTTTTCCACAAATCCATGTCGGCTTTAAAGCCGGCTTCATCAATTTTGCCGACAATAAATTTAATTCGTGCGTCTTCCACCATCTGATCCAACTGCGCGCCTTTTTGCGTATAGGTCGCAGTTGTAAATGGTTCTCCAGGATTTGTAACAATGATTTTCTCATTTGCCTTTTGAACTTCGATAGACTTCGTGCGAAGCGGTGTAGATGGTTTGAACATGTCATTTATAATGTACGGAATCGAAGATAAGATCTGGTTCATATTCTTGTTATTAATGTCAGGAGCCATGGGGTCAGTTGGAACGATAAGAATAACCTGTTTACCGTCTTCCACTTTATAATGAACACCTTCAATACCAAAGTTGAGTAACGCTTGCATATCTTTATCGTTGGTCTTATCTAAGAAAGTAAGCACTTTCTTCAGGTCGGCTTCTGTTTTAACGCTAGATTTAGAGATGAGGAACATGCCGTTGTGTCCAGCTGTCGGTTGATTATGAAGGCCGGTAGGGCCGCTTACAGCTCCTATTAAATCTATACTGCCCTTCGGATTGACTTGTTTCATTTTCTCTTCAATTTGATAGGAGCGTTCCGTAACGTCGACCGCTACACCCGCCTGTCCGTTAATAATCGGATCATTCCATTTCGCTGAATCATATACCGCAAAATCTTGATTGATTAACTTCTCGTCATACAGTTTTTTGAAAAATTTGAGTGCCTCCATGTATTCCGTAGTCAAATGGGCGGGTATCAACTTGCCGTCTTTCTCAGTCCACTTATTCGGAGCCCCGAACCAAGTTTGCATAATATCAAAGGGTCCCGCGTATTTCGTTACGACCATGCCGTAAGTGTCGTCTTTGCCATTCTTATCTGGATCGTTTTTGGCGAATGCCTTTAACATATTGTAAAATTCATCAATCGTCTTCGGTTCCTTCATGCCTAAATTATCAAGCCAGTCCTTACGGTAGCTTATCCCCATCCGTCCGATCGGGCGGGATACATAGAGGCCGTAGAATTTACCATTCACCGACGTATTGTTAAGAACAGTTGGGTTCGCTTGTTTAAGATTCGGATAATCTTTGAGATACGGGCCTATTTCCCAGAATGCGCCTCCTTTGATGGCGTTGGCAACAGCGGGCAATTTCGCATTATTAACAAATAGAAGAGAGGGAATAGAGCCGGAAGCAAGCGTTATGTTCAGTTTATCGTTATAGCTTGCATCAGGAACAAATTGGAAGTCCAACTTCGTGTTCGTATATTCTTCTACTTTTTTCCATACTTTACTTTCCGGGGTAGCCGTATCATTGTAGTAGCTCTTCAACATGATACTGATAGGTAATGGCTTCTCTTTTGCAGCCGTCGTCGCTCCTGCGCTCGCCTTAGGTGTGTCTGTCGCTTTAGAACCGTCAGTTCCCGAACTGCACCCCGCTATAACTGTAACAGCTACTATGATGCTAGTAGTGGCAAGCAATGGTTTTTTCTTTTTTTCCCAATTCATATTCTTTTTCCTCCCTTTGTCTTATCAAAAATGTACTTGTTTATGATGAAGCATGCACCTGTCGTCCCCTTACCGGTCTTGAACCGATGCTGCGACAATCCGAAAATAGTCCTCTGACACTTTGAAATCGATCACCCTTTTACCGCACCAATTAAAACCCCTTTGGCAAAATACTTTTGAATAAACGGGTAAACCATCAAAATCGGTAATGTACCTACCACGATAATCGCCATTTTAATCGATTGATCAGGTGGTTTTACATAAGTGGGGTCATAAGTTCCCATTTCAAGCGCACCCGTTGCCAGAAGTACAATTTGCCGCAAAAGAACCTGCATCGGCCACTTTTTGGCGTCAGATAAATAGATCAAAGCATTAAAAAAATCGTTCCAATGGGCAACGGCGTAGAAAAGAGCAAATGTTGCGATAACCGGTTTAGAGAGTGGAAGAACAATTCGCCACAGTATGCCAATATCGTTACTCCCATCAATTCGGGCCGATTCAATCAGTTCGTTAGGAATTTCTTGAAAAAATGATTTCACGACAATCAAGTTAAAGGAGTTGATAGCGACTGGCAGCATGACCGCCCAGTAGGAGTTCAATAGTCCTAAGCCTTTAACAACCAGGTACGTAGGAATAATCCCGCCGCTAAATACCATCGTGAAGATAATAATGTTCAAGACGACATTTCGACCAATCATATGCCGCCGCGATAAAGCATAGGCCATCGTAAAGGTAAAGAATAGATTTACAAGAGTACCCCCAACGGTTATAAATACGGATACTAACAAACTTCGCGGTAACGTATTATCTTTAAAAACAAATTTATAGGCATCAAATGTGATGTCTTTGGGAATAAGGAAAAAGGATCTGCTTCCTATCTCCAGATCGCTTGCGAACGATCCCGCCACGATATACATAACCGGAAGGATCATGGTAAGTGCAACGGCAGCAAGAAACAGATAATTGGCGATATCAAACAATTTTTCGCCTACAGATGAATGACGCGTGTTCATCGTGCTCTCCTCCTTTCAATCAGAATATGCCGGAATGCCCAGCCCTTTTTGCTATATAATTGGTTGTAAAAACGAGAATGACACCGATGATGGCTTTAAACAGCCCAACTGCCGCACTGTAGCTGAAAGCGCCCTGAATGATCCCCGCTGTGTAAACATAAGTGTCAAACACCTCAGCAACCGGCCTATTTAGCGGGTTAATCATTAATAAAACTTGTTCAAATCCACGGTCCATAAAGTGACCCATTCGCAAAATCAGCACGACAATGATCGTTCCCTGAATAGCTGGCAGCGTAATGTGCCAAAGCTGGCGAAACCGGTTTGCTCCATCGACGATGGCCGCTTCATACTGCTCTTGATCCACCCCCGCAAGCGCTGCAAGGAAGATGATCGTTCCCCAACCCATCTCTTTCCAAATACTCTGAGTGATAATCATGGGACGAAACCAGTTTTCATTTGTCAGAAAGTCGATTTTATACCCGAATAACTTAAGCATCATTTCATTGATGACTCCACCTTCTGTCGTCAAAAGAAGATAGGAAATACTTGCAACAATAACCATCGAAATAAAATGCGGGATATAAATCAGTGATTGGATAAAGCGTTTGTAAAAAGATTTGCGGACTTCGTTTAACAATATGGCCAGTATAATTGGGGCCGGGAAGAAAAACACCATATCGTACAAACCAAGCAAAAGCGTATTGCGTATCAATCTGAAAAATACGGGATCTTGAAAAAATTGCTTAAAATTATCTAGTCCGACCCACTCGCTTTTAAAAAAACCGACGTAAGGCTGATAGTTTTTGAAGGCAAGGAGGACCCCCCACATCGGAACATATTTAAAAATAATAAAGTAGGCCAATCCCGGCAGAAGCAGCAGCAATAAATATTTATCTCTTAGAACTTTGCCTATTAGCGTATTGCGCTTGGAAGTTCTTACGGCGACAGGTGCTATGTGCTGTTCAGTACCTGATGTTTTGATCATATTTTCACTCCTTCGCAATTGAATTGAAATTTTAGCTTATGGCTTTGTAAGTTAAACACTATAAGATTCAAATATTTCTGACAATAACACTATTTTGAAACCGCTTTCTTAGAAAAGTATGAACTTAGAAAAAAAGTGCTATCACCGTAGGTAAATAGAAAACCGGATGCCACGGCAGCCGGTTCTATTGCAGTATGAATTGTTTGAACATTCCTTTACGGGGTTTGTGAAATGTCTTTCAACCATTTGTACTTTAGAAGCGAAGAGAGGAATACTAATGCCAGCCCCTGTCCCCAGCCTTGAATCCGTTCATTGGCGACCCCTTTGTAGCCATTAGCGTCTTTCATTACAGCCGTTCCAGCCGAAACGTCCAGAACTGTACCGTTATTCGAAATTTTCGATAATACGGCAGGCACGGCCTTCTGAATATACTTATTGTACATAGGGGCGCCGATGGCTTCGTTATATCGAATCAATCCGGCGGCAAGACCCGCAGAGCCCGATGTTTCCTCATAAGAGGTCGGATCGTTTAACACGGTGTGCCAGAGCCCATGATCAGATTGGAGTCGGACGATGCTGCTAAGTTGATCACGCAGCGAATCGTACATTTTCATATATGACGGATGTGTGACTTCTACGATATGTAACGCTTCCGACATCGTATAAGCTGCCCATGAATTGCCACGCGCCCAATAGACAGCGGACATGTTGTTCTGGGCGATATGATCCCAACCGTGAACATATAGATTTGTTTCACGATCCTGCAAGAAGCGCTCATGTGCATGGTACTGCAGTAAGCCATCCTCCAGCCAATCGTTTCTTTCAAGTAAAGTGCCAATGCGGATCAGAAAATATCCGGCCATAAACATCGTATCAACCCAAGCCTGCTGTGGGAAATCGTAATTTTGCGATACGGTGTGCTGAAACACGCCATCCGCGAATCGTATCGCATCCGTTCTCAAGAACTCCGCCATTTGGACCGCAATATCCAGATAACGTTCCGATTTGGTTTGATCGTACAGTGTAAGTAATGTATGACCAATGGATACAGCGTTGACGGTTAGCCTAGGAATACCGTCCTCCAACTGCTCATCGATCCACGCTTGCAATTGATCCAAATACTTTGATTCGCCAGTAGCCAGATAAGCTTGGCCTACGCCGTAGAAAGCGACTCCGGCAGGCCAATCCCATGTCATATCCATCTGAAACGTTCTGGTTACTAGTTGGTCGATGGCTTGTTTAATATCCGTTTCATTGATCGTTACGTATTTCAAAACAGTTCCTCCTCGAACATTGAAATTTGAAATCTTAGACTGCATCGATTATTTTTTCTGATTCGCGGCATAGGAAGCGCTCAGATATTCAGCATTCAGCTCCGTCGGCAGCTCGTTCCCAATTAGCTCCAGGCACATGATCGCATTCAAGGACCATTGCGACGTTACATTTGTTGTGATGCTCGGCAGCTCTTGAATAGGTCGGACATATGCGTGCTCTGGCACTCGATAGGTTCGCGTCGCGTCCTCGCTGCCCCCCGGCAGACGATTCTCCAGCATGATCCGCCATGTTATCGCAGCCAGAGCAGCATTACTGCGTCGGTTGGCTGCGTAAGCCGCCATCGATGCCGCAAACATCGGCCAGCTGAATTTATTATGATCGATGACCCCATTCGTTCGGGTTAACTTTTCCTCAGGTTCTAGGTAATAAAATTCCCCAAACTCTACGAGCATGTCATCCCATTCAGGATCGGAAAGCAGTTGTGAAAGCTCTATCCACACTTGCGGCGCGCCGAAGGAAATGACCATATGATATCCGTAGTTACCGTCGCCGATATGGGTAAGAATCCCAGTGTTCGGATCGTATCCGAATGTCGTGCCTGATAAGAGCCGGAACGGTGCAGCCTTCAAATTCTTAATCCCTTGCAGGATCTTATCTCGGTATTTCGAATTCTCAAAGCGTTCCCATTGCGACATCCAATTCGAGCTGAAGGCTGCCCAGTCCGGACCGCTCCTCACGTGGGTAGGATGCTCGTCCTTAGGGAAATAGGCTCTCATCGGATCGATTCCGACAGTGGCGAAATCAGCATCGGCCACTTCCGCCAAAATATCTCCAATACGTTCATCTGCAGTCAAGAAGTAATAGTAACGGTGCAAACCCGCCATTGCGATGCGAGCTTCCTTGCATCCGCAACCCCAGTGCACAACATTATGCCTAGACCCGAGCCCGGCATATTCTCCGGAATGATAGACATCCACTTCACTCGTATGACGCGTCATGGCCTCCGCCATACGGAACAAATCTGCACGCCCCGACCGCAAGAACGAGAGCCAAAGCCAGATGTTCGGCACAAGCTCGGTGTTCTGCCAGGCAAACCCGCCTACGTCGTACCTCCATTCATGACGTACGGCATCGTACGTATGCATGAAATCTCCATAATCCCAGAAACCGTACCACCGCCGCTCCTCAACCTCTTGCTTGTAGAAGCTCAAACAGGCGTCGAGTTGATCTTCGATCCAAACTTTAGCAGGCGTGCTGCGGTCAGGCAAGCTCCAGATACCGAATACGTTCGTATCATGATAACGTGCAGGCTCACATAAGAGCTGCGGCGGGGTTTGAACATGGCTAACCATGTTTGCAAGGTCGGCAGCAGGGGGTGTCCCATCGCAGCACCACAGCATAAGCTCGTTCGTATTTCCGATTCCGTATGGTGTACTGCGCAGCTCTTCCGATCCCTCATAGGCGGATTCCACGTATGTTGTCGTATCGTAATGACGCATATCCATAGCTGCCGCGTCCGGCGACCAGAACCAGAGTGTGAGCTTGGCTTCATTTTTCGTCATACCGGTTACTTCCAAAGACGATGGATGCTTCTGCCAAAAATTGCGCAGCCCTGCTGCAAGCCCGCCGTGAGTGTCTCCGGCATATACGAGCCCTTTCGCACGGTTACCGCTGACGGCCTTTACGGGGCTGCATTCCTCATATGTTTGCTTGACGACAGAATAGGAGTCGGCGGAAAGCTGCGTCAACTTAAAGCTGTCCCAGGCAGCGGAATCATCAAGCAGCGCTTTGAATTTCGCATCTTTCTCATGATCAAATGTAATCGCTTCTCCAGCTTGCTGACGCCAGAACATGTCCATGTAGATGCCCTTCGTCCGCCATGTCGACAAATGCCGGGGCGATTCACTGAAAAAGCCAGTATCGCCCGCAAAACGAACGTACCTGTTATAAAGGGGGGCTTTCAGCGGCAAAGCAAAAGAGATGCCAAGCCCTTTCACGAAGTCCTCCTGTGGATCTCCATTGAACAATGAGGTGTGGACAATCCGAATCGATGCTTGGCTTGCATAGAAATACAGACGCAGCCGGAAGGGGAGCCAAGAACGATCGGCCTCCTTGGAGATATGCTCGCCCTCCACCATGAGTACGACCCGTGAGGGGCCATCCTGTTCGATCGTTACGGATGTAACCTCGCCACAAAACGATTCTTCCTGGTAAAGACGCCCTCTCGATGTCGTTCGTCGTTCTTCGCGAATACAGACGAGTGAACCATTCGAGCTGATCAGCTTCTCCCCGTGATATAGAGCGCGGATGAATGACTTTCCTTGTTTTCCGACGATACACCGGATGACTCCGGTATCGACGGTCACTTCATCAGCCGATTGAGTAACCTTCATAGGGGATTTCGCGTGGATCGCTAGAGACTGTTCATCGGCGGCTTGTAGTATATAGCCTTCACTTTCAGGCTTATCGAACGATGCGGCGTGCGCTGTCCATTTCACGCTGCCGTCAGGCCAATAAGCGGTTGGCCAGCTTTGAAGCGCGAGCGGGTTTCCTGACGGATCAATAAGGGTGAAAGTGCCAGCTTGCGACCGATTCAATTCACCTATGTGCCAAGGTACTCCCCATGTAACACCGCAAGAGTTTGGAAGTTCTTCCTCCAACCAATGCACGCGGAGTTGCTTTTTCTCTCCCATGTTTTCTTTACCCCTCTCCGAATTGTTTAGGTCTTGGTTCAAGATTAGTATCTATGGGAATTTCCTTCAACCACACTTTTAAATTCTATATTATGAGGGGAGAATTCACTTTTTTCAGGGAATAGGACTTTTTTGCAACTGCAAAAAAACCAAACCGCCATTACTGGCGGTTTGGGGCATGGGGCTATTAATTCCGGTTTAATTCCCGATATTGGCTTGGCGTTATGCCTTCTTGTTTCTTAAAGATCCGGTTAAAATAGCTGGGCTGATATCCAGCCTTTTCGGCGATATCGTTGATTTTCATATCCGTATCACGCAAAAGCTCCTTCGCCTTTTCAATGCGCAGCTCGGTTAAATAGTCAATAAAATTTTTACCGCTGACCTGCTTGAACGCTTTGCTTAACGCAACCGTATTCGTGCCTGCGTAGTCGGCGCAGCTGTCCAGAGATATTTCTTTCATGTAATTGTTCTGCAGATAAATCATCGCAGTTTCCACAGTCCTTTTCACTTCCACGTCGGAACGTGACTCCAGTTCTTGCATGAAGGGGCCTACTACTTTGTCGTGGAACCAAGCAATCATTTTCTGTGGCTCTCCGAACTGCATCAATTGCTCGTACAAATTTGCCGATTTGAAAATGCGATTCGGATCCATACCTGTAAGCCGAATGGCATGCAGGATGCTGCCGAGCAATTGGAGCATTCCTTGCTGAATGTCGATCACCTTGGCTCCGCGTTCAAGCAGTTCTTCCAAGAAAGCCTGAATGAGCTGCTTTGCTTCTTCAATCTGCCCGGTTCGAATCGCTTGAATGATCTCTCTTTCGAGTGCAAATGGATAATGAATCTCGTGGTTCTCTTTATCATACTCATCCAGAGATTCCAGATCGATAATTTGGTTCCGGCTTTCGAAACGGCGCAAGCTTGACGCCTGCATCGCTTCTTCGAAGCGGGAGGGCACATGAACGACGGACAAAGCGAGACTGCCTATCGTGACTGATACGTACATGTTGAGCACGTGATGAATCCCATGAGTCAGTTCTTGACTAAAGGCTCTGATCGCTTCCTTCTGTTCGGTTTCTTCCGGAACGATGATGAGGAGACCGACAGACAAATCGTGGAAATTCATCACTTCTGATTGCTCGAAATGGCTCGATGCGAGCTCCATCGTAATATTGGCAGCAACGAAAGTGACGAGTCCTTCATCGCCAGACGAGAAGCGTCCTTCCAAGTTTTCAAATCCGCTTAATTGGATGTACAACACGGCGTATTGCCGATTATCCACCGACCAGCCGAAATTGCGCATCCTCTCAAGAAGAGCTTGCTCAGAGTAGGAATAGAGATACCCTTGGACAAGTTGAAGCAAGAAGCCCTCCTTGAGGTGAGGAAGCTGCTGCTCCAACTTATTCTGAAGCGTCATGCTTTCTCTAGTCAGATGCAGCCATTCTTTCTCAATAATCTTAAAATCATCATTTTGTTCTTTCCCCAATGCCGATAAAGCCGTATTTCCCGTCAGCAAGCTGACTAACTGGGCGATAGGTGAATAGATACGCCGTGAAGCCAGCCAAGATAACACGAACGCGAGCAGCAGCATCCCAATGCTTAACGTCAAGATCAATTGAGAAATAAAAACGACCGGCCTTGTAATCGCGCTGATCGGCGATGCAGAGACGTATGTCCATTCGGTATCGATGCGAGACATCGTGCCGAAGGATACGGTGTATGTCGTTTGGTTCCAATCGAATAGGAATGAGCCTGATCTGGTCTTGCTGGCAAGAACCTCTCTCGTAATAGCTTCATCAAGCTGCGACGCTGGCTTTTTCCCTGAGCTAGACAGCAGTAGATCCCCATTTTCCTCCAACAGGAACGTACCCCCGTCGCCGTAAGGGGCCAACGTTTGCAGCAGTTTGGCGACCTTCGTCGTGTCAATCCGAACGGCAATGATGCCAAAAGGGTTCTCATCGGCTTCAGGTATTTTTATCATTAAAGATAATGAATTATCACTGGGAGAACCGGACTCAGACGTATGCTGCGACCAAAACACTTTCTTATCATGCGCGAGCAATTGCCTGTATCCGTCGATCTGCACAGCATTCGTTAATGCCTCGTATTGTGGATGGAACCTCACAGGGGCTGGCCCTTCCAAGAACAGCTCAACTTTCTTAGCCAGTGGATTGGAACCCTGCATAATGCTTAACGTTTGTGTGATGTTGCGAGCAATCTCGAAATCGCGCGATAAGCTTATGTTCGACAATGAGTAACCGAAATTTGCATCGAATGCCCAATGCATAACCGACGTCTCCAAGTAAGAGAACTGCTCGTCAATATTGGCTGCTCTTAGTTGAATCTGCTTATTGTGCATCTGAAGCAGCTCGTTCTCAAGACGCTCGCCGGCAAGCCAATAAATCACGCCGCCGAAGATAAGTCCGGGAATACTGGAGATGATCAGAATTAAAATCCAATTGTCTCGGAAGCGCTTACTTCTGAACACGTTTAATTCCCCCTGATTTCTTCTTTTAAACCTGTATGGAAATGGATAATTTGCAGCTGTAACCCTTCATCGATATAAGGTTTCTTCTTATAATATACCATGTGAATGGTCAATCGAGAATTCTTCAACCACAGTTAAAGCAGAAGGTAAGAGTAGGCCGCACTCAGCTTAGTTGGCTTGGCCAAAGAACTAAGCTGGTGCGGTCTTTTTCTGCGCCTAGAAGTTTTAAATATTCCTGTTCGGGCGCTTCTGAGATGCGTACACCGTTCCAGGTTTCGATGACGATTTTTCGTAGTTGATGTTGTTTAAGGAACTGGCGAAACATACTTTTTAACTCGTGGACGATGGTCATCTGATCGTCGTTTTGGTTCGTTGTTGGTGCAATATGATAAATCCGCTTGCCATTATTCTCGATCCAATACAACCATTCACTGCTTTTCAGGGCTAAGTAATTGCCGCTTTTGCGTGAAAATGAAATGTTTGAAACCTCTGGCCATGGGACAATCAGTCCAAAGGGATTCGCCGGATCAACAGCACTTAATAGCGTGAATTTATGTTGACTCGCAGAAGCGTTACCTGTTTGTTGGTACAAGAGAGTGATGAATTCTTTGGATGCGAACTGCAGAGCATGTAAATCGGTAATGAATAGCCCGCGGACAACAAGACCCCACTCTTCCAACTGACGGAGCGCTGTCTGAATGGCTTCCCATGGAAACGGACACAGAGCAGAGACGAGATCTTTGGTGATGATGCCAAAACGCTCGAGCAGATGATGCGTCCACTGCATGGCGGACGATTGCCTATCGAAGGCAGGGCTAAGCAGCGAATCGAGAGGATACCAACGACCAAGGCCTGACTGGAACTTATCCGGTTTCTTAGAAGCTCCTGCGGCATGTAGTCGAAGCGGAGCGAATTGGTCGTTGGCGACCTGTCCATCCCACACTAAATGCAGCAGCTCCTCTAACAAGGAAGATGGAGCTCGCCCTGTTTCAATACCCAGCTTGCTCAGAAAGATGGCCCCTTTTTCCTGCAAAAGGCTAAGGAGCTCAGGGTGTGAGGCTGGTCTTTGGTTGGCTACAGCGAGGCAGGGCTCATATAGCGAACTGCTTTCTGCCAGAAAGAAGGCAATGCGGCCTTCTTTTTCGTCGGGCTCTTTGCGGCCTATCCAGACGATTTGACCTGAGGAGCATAGGGTGTCTAGGTCCTGTTTGCGGTACGATAGCTGACGCGTCGGAAATAAGACAGACTCCCAAAGTGAGACGGGCAGGAAGAAGCCTTGCAAATCTTCAATAATTTCGCGAAGATGTTCCATTCCAGGATCGTCAGTTCTATCTGCGAGTTTGCGCCTAAGCGGCATATGCGTCATATAAGTGAAAGGGGATACGGCCTCGCCACTACGTCGATAGGACTGAAGGGACAGACGAATTAATCGGGAAGCTACCTTACTGCTCGTCCACAGCTCTTCGATTTCTGGATCGGCAAAAGGTGCGATAGTTAACGTATTGGATTGAACAGCGCTTTGAACCCAAACGGCTGCAATTGCAGGTTCCACCTCAAAGCGGGCTGCCAACTCTTCTGTTGTGAAAGAGAGCTTCCCGTCAGCAAATCTTTGAAATACAAACGATTTGGCAACCATAGAATCCGAGAGTGAAGAATAGAACTCTAATTCATCACTGCAGATATATCGGGTCTCTTTCGTAAAGAAGGCTGTTGCTGTCTTGCCTTGCCCAAGGAGATCATTGATCCATGCTGTAACGATTGTAGGGGAGGCTGAACTAGCCTTGACGAGTTCATCCAAAGAGGAATCACCACGTTCTTTCAAATAACGAAACAACTCTTGTGCAGAGGCTAGCGGTTCATCCGTCAGGGCGAGTTTATGTTTCTCTGCCTCGATGACTTGAGGACTAACGGCGCTGCGGATTGCCTCAGATCCGAAAATATCGGCTGCCATTTGACGGCTAAAGCCAAGTAATTCAACCTGTAAATCCTGCGTTAACGCATCGGATTCATATAATTTCTGCGACACGTAGTCGAACTTGAATTGCGCAGCGAGCGGCGATGGGAAATGGTTGCGATGAACGGCAAATTGGATATTTCCTGAATGAATAGCTTCTAAAATGCGCTGAAGATGCTGGATATCGACATGCTCCTCCAGGCATTCTCGCATAGCTTCCTGAAACAAAGGAAAGCGTTCTTTGAATGGAAGAGCTTCCTTCATGAGTTCTTGTCCACGCAGTCGCTTAATCCAAGCGGGGATACGTGTGAAGCTGCGGGAAAGAAGCAAGGATGTTTCTGCCAGACGTTGGAAAGCAGCACCAAACATACCGGATTCGGCTACAGCTTCAATGATGAACTGTTCTGCTTCTATAGAAGAGATGGACATGATGGCATGCAAAATCGATTCCTGGAAGCTGGGGAAAATGAGCTCGATGCCATTGTCTTTCGCATTGGTATAGATAGCGGTTAGCCCTTTTTGTTTAAGGTGCCGATCAATGGCCATTAACCAAGTACGGTTCAGTTTGCGACCGAATAGGCTGTGCAAAATATAGTGTGTTTGATTGTTTTCATCGGCAAAGGTTTCTATGACAACCGTTGTATCTGTTGGGACTGTATTTACAGCGATTTGATTGCGAACGATACCGATGAGAGCTTGGCTAGCCTCCGAATCAAAGTGAAAATGATCCATGAGCCAGTCTTGGACGTCAAGATCAGCTTGAGTGTGAGGAAATGGCTGCAAACGATCGCGCAGCTCTCGCCATAATTGACCCGTTTGAACGCCGAGCTCAAACGACTTTCCGCCGGTTTCCCCACGCCAGAAGGGGACTTCGCTGTAACGGTTGTCGGCTTCCTGGACATAAATGCGCTCTGGACGCTTGCGGACGATGCGCCAAGAAGCCGTGCCCAATTGAAACACGTCGCCGACGGACGATTCGTGGATGAACTCTTCATCCAGCTCACCAAGGTGAAGTCCGGTTTCGTTATGATGCACGGGATATGCCGTGCTCTGAGGGATTGTGCCCGCGCCAGTGAGCGCGGCCATCTGTGTGGCCGCCAACCGTTCTAAGCGGCCGGTTTCACGATCCCATGCGATGAGCGGACGCACGAAGGGGTATAGCCCTGCGAGCACCTCGAGCATTGCGAGCCAGCGCTCGCGCGGCATCTCGCGGAAGGAGTCGCTCTGCGCGAGCAGGCGCTCTAGGCGCGGCACATCCAGCTCGTCGCCCATGGCTGCCATGGCGACGAGCTGCTGTGCGAGAACATCCAGGCTGCCCCGCGGGATGCGGATGGCCTCGATGTCGCGCGCCGCGATCCGCCGGCTGAGCACGGCCAGCTCCGGCAGCAGACTGCGGCTGCGCGCTAGCAGCACGCCGCGGCTGACGCTGCCGACGGCGTGGCCGGCCCGGCCGATCCGCTGGATGCCTGCGGCAGCGGTGAAAGGCGAGTCGATCTGGATCACCAGATCGACATGGCCGACGTCGATGCCGAGCTCCAGCGACGACGTGGCAACCAGGCAGCGAAGCTCGCCGGCCTTGAGTAAGCGCTCGACCTCGAGCCGCTTCTCGCGGGCAACGCTGCCGTGGTGGCTACTCGCGATCTCATGACCGACATAGTCATTGAGTCGCAAGGTCAGGCGTTCGCAAAGCCTACGGCTATTTGCGAAGATAAGCACTGTGCTGCAGCCTTCCATGAGCTGCAGCAGGCGCTCGACAAGAGGCGTCCATATCGCCTCTTGATCAGCCCCAGCCTGCGCAGGTTCCGGCATCGTCACCTGAAGTGCGTACTGTTTCTCGGCTTTACTCTCGATAATAGCTACATGCCGCGGCTGGTCAGCTTCCCAGCCGCCAAGATACCGAGCGACCCGCTCGATAGGCTTTTGCGTGGCTGACACGCCGATCCGCTGGACAGATCGGCCGCACCACGCGTTCAGCCGTTCCAGCGTGAGCGACAAGTGCATACCGCGCTTGTCCGCTGCCAGATCGTGGATTTCGTCGACGACGATCTGTTCCACGCTCTTTAGCATTTCTCTCGCACGCGGGGAAGTAAGCAGCAAATACAACGATTCTGGTGTGGTCACCAGCAGATCTGGCGGGTGCTTCAGCATCGATGCCCGAGTGCTTTGTTTGGTATCGCCGGTACGAACCCCAATCGTGAGTCCCCTCCAGGCGTTTTCCTTTTCGAATGAGGAAGCTGTCTCCTCTATTTCTGCCATAAAATGAATCAAATGATCATGAATATCGTTATTCAGCGCTTTGAGTGGTGTCACGACAAGCACGCGAACACCTGCTGAGTAAATTTCCTCAAGTTCTTGCTTCTTTTTAAGAACTCCGTCCAAACAAGGCAGTAAAGCTGCCAGTGTTTTACCTGAGCCTGTCGGGGAAGAGATGAGAGTGTGTGTGCCAGAACGTATTTGTTTCCACGCCTGCTTCTGAACATCCGTAGGTTCACCGAAACGAGAAGCAAACCAAGCCCTCAGAATGGGATGAAAATGAGATAGATCCAGCGCTATTTCCGTCATTACCTTCGCTCCCTTGCTCACAATTTCTTCCAACATAGCATATTGTGAGGGTCACCGCCAGCGATACAGAATATGACAGTTATGAATAGCAATGGACCTCTGTTTTTCATACGTATTTTCCGCATGTACCCCGTTCCCCCTTTTTGGATGTCCCATATTATACAGCATCCAATTATTAAGGGGGGTGCAAGCTCTTTGAAAAAATTAATCGCTAGACGAAGGCGCATGGGTGTAAGGAAGCCGTTACTAAATCCACGAGTCGCTGCTGCAAGGAAATTCCCAGTCCCTAATAATGATGTAATTATCGTCTGCATTAGTGGTTTTCGTGGTGGTACTAAAAATGGTATGACCAGATTACGGGATACATTGAGAAACAGGCTTAGATCAGCTTATGGAGTTAATCCTGATAACATATTTCATAGAAGTTGGAATATCAATCATAGTAATGATCCTCTGTTTTTTCCTTTGGTTAACGATCTGATTTGGGAAATCAATAGAAGAAATTCGAACCCAAGCTATTTGGCTATCATTGGTCATTCCTTTGGTGGTTGGGCCGCTTGTAGATTATCGAAAGTAACAAATAAAACTCCAAATTTTATAGGACTCGTTGATCCTGTATTTGGTATTAGTAATACTTTGATGAAACCTAGGGATGTGCCCCGAGGGAGCGTAATTACGAATTGGTTTCAAGATAATGGCATCAGTATCCCTAGCATGTGTCTTGATAAGACTAGACCGTGCACGCCTCTAGTAAATGGGATTTCCTGTGGTTTTCAAGACGTCCCGGGAGCGGTACGTAAACCTGTAGAGTTTCTGCGAACTGCTGGTGGGACAATAAGAACGGTGAATTGTTTAGGTCAAGGCCGAGTTCGCCTTCGTGCTTCACATGTTACGATTGACGATGATGCTCATATTCACCGCCTTATTTTCAATCAGATTAACAATGATCTAAGTAAGATAATAAAAAAATAATGCCTAAGCACTTCTTTTCTCGGGGGGGGGCTTCTTTATCCTGTTTCTTTTGATAAAGAAAAAATGTTGGAAAATAAAAGCGCACCCTCCTAAAAATAACCATTCAAACGAATTCTTCTGATACATATAGAATTCAAGTGAAAAAGGAGAGTGTGTAAAAGCGTGACGTTCAAAAAAATAATCGCGACAGGTCTTGCTTTCATTATGATCATGGGAAGCGGCACAGCCGTTCTAGCCAAAGACAATGGAAATAAAAAAGATGACAGTAAGGTTGAGATTCATCTTACCTTTGACGATTTGCAAACGGCAGAATGGGCAATACGCTATATCGCGAGCTTAGCATCGAAGCGTGTGTTTGAAGGGTACGAGGATGGTACCTTTAAACCTCATAATACGGTTTCCCGCATTGAAGCGATTACGGCTGCCGTTCGTCTGATGGGACTTCGCAGCCAAGCAGAATCATCAGCAGAAATGAGCACTCATCTGAATTTTAAAGATGCGGATAAAGTTCCTTCTTGGGCTGTCGGTTATGTAGCTGTAGCATTAGAAAATGATTTGTTTTCGGAAAATGACGACATGGTTCAGCCTCAAAAGGAAGGTGACCGGCTTTGGGCGACGACACTTTTAGTTAAAGCGTTGAAGTTGGATGCTCAGGCGAAGGCGAAAATGAACACGACGCTGCCATTTAAAGATGCGAAACAAATTCCTGCTGGCGCTGTGGGTTATGTAGCGGTTGCCATCGAGAAAGGTTTGGTCGATGGTTTCGAAGACAACACGTTTAGGCCTAATCAACCGGTAACACGGGCTCAGCTCGCAGCTTTGCTTGATCGTACGGGCGGTCAATTGCCAGACCAAGGGAATAACACGATGAATGGAACTGTAAGCAGGGTTGTTACCAACAATACGCTTAGTATCACGAGTTCAGGCACAACATCAACCTATCCGCTGCATCCAGACGTTTTCATTTATCGGAACGGGGCCAAAGTAAACGCATCTGCTTTGCAAGTTGGGGACGTAGTGAAAGTACGCACATTTAATGGTCAAATTGTATTCATCGAAGTGACCAATGCCGTGCAATCGATTATCTACAGCGGCACTGTAAGTGCGGCAGTTACGAATAATACATTGACGCTAACCAAATCTGGAGCTACCTCTACACTACCGCTTCATCCGGATGTCGTCGTTTATCGTAACGGCATTAAAGTGAGTGCGTATGACCTAAAAGTTGGTGACGAAGTTAACATTCGCACTTCGGATAATAAGGTCATCTACATCGAAGTCACCAAATCGATTGTACCTATTTCAAGCAGCGGAACAGTTAGCGCGACCGTTAGTAACAATGTGCTGAAGCTTACGAAATCGGGAGTTACAACTTCATACACCCTACACCCAGATGTGGTCATTTATCGGAATGGCGTGAAAGTCAATGCTTCCTCCCTGCTGGTTGGCGATGAGGTGAATGTTCGCACATCCGACAATAAAGTCATTTTCATTGAAGTAACACAAACGGCACAAGCCATTACAAATAGCGGTACAGTTAGCGCAGTTGTTAGCAATAACGTGCTTAAGCTGCAGAAGTCAGGTGTTACATTTGAGTTAACACTTCACGCGGATGTTATCGTCTATCGCAATGGGTTGAAAGTCAATGCATCAGATCTGAAAGTTGGAGACGAAGTCAATATTCGCACGACCGAAAATAAAGTCATTTATATTGAAGTGACCAAAATGGTTCAACCCATTACAAACAACGGTACGGTAAGCTCTCTGGTGAGCAACAATGAACTGAAACTCACGAAGTCGGGAGTTACAACCGTATTCACACTTCATCCGGATGTCGTTGTCTATCGAAATGGCGTGAAGGTCAGAGCTGTTGATTTAAAAGTAGGCGATGAAGTTGATATTCGCACCTCTGATAATAAAGTCATTTACATTGAAGTGACCAAAATGATCGATGCGAATTTACCATTTGAGCTTTTAGGAAAGTTAAAAGGAACTACCCTCAATGCCCAAGGTGAACTTGCAACGATTTCCATCACTCAAACCATTAATGGTAGGGAACAAACAACGATCTATCAGGTATCCTCAGGTGTCACGCTTTCCGGCAACTTGGCCTTATTTAAGGAAGGGAATCTAATACAGCTTAAAGGTGTTAATAGGCTCGTAACCTCCATTACGATCAAATAATATGCACAAAAGAAGCCCACATCATAATGGGGCTTCTTTTTTTAACATATAAGAATTTAATGTTTTGGGTTTGGGGTAAGCAAAGCTTACCCCTTATTTATTCAGGCGCACCTGATTAAGCTCGTTTTCCGAGCTTAATCAGCAAGGGCACGCGAGACGGTCTGCCGAGAAGTCAATTTCCGGCTTCTCGACTCTGTGGGCGGGCTTCGGCTCCGCAGAGCTCTCACTCTAAGCGCGGTTTTCGCGCTTAATTGTTCGGGCGAACCAGATTAAGCGCGTTTTCCGAGCTTAATCAGCATGGACGCGCAGGATGATCTGCTGAGAAGTCGATTTCGGGCTTCTCGGACTCTGTGGGCGGGCTTCGGCTCGCAGAGCTCTCACTCTAAGCGCGGTTTTCGCGCTTAATTGTTCGGGCGCTCCAGATTAAGCGCGTTTTCCGAGCTTAATCTGCATGGACGCGCGAGACAGTCTGCCGAGAAGCCGATTTCCGGCTTCTCAGACTCTGTCGACGAGCTTCAGCTCGTGCTATAAGTTTTATTAGATTGGAATGTTCAATCTATATATTGCGAAACTAATTGGCCCTTAAGAAGGACTATTAAGATTACGATATTCTTTTTACATGGAAGCACAACGAAAAAAGCCCTTCAATAATGGGCTAAGATAACAGCGATATCTCTATCATTAAATTGAAGGGTACCTTCTTCTGTTTTCGTAAAGAAATATCCTCTAGATTCAATATAATTACAGAGTCTAAGCAGAATTTTGGGATCTATGTTCAAAAGCGTTGAAAGTGAAAAAATGTTTTTTTGATCATTGGTTGCTTCAACCATTTAGCATAATTACCTCCTTAGAGTGAATTGTATATGTATCATAGTACATGCTTGAAGTCACTTGTTGTCGAAATGTCGGGTTAACAAAAATTTCAATATTTGGTGCTATATATGGCTTTTAACCATTCTGCCAAACATAAAAGCCCTTGAATCCTCCATAAGGAGGCTCAAAGGCTTACATGGATCCCTCTGCTGATGGAATCAGATCTTTAATTCCCCAAGCTTGATCAGTTCTACAACCGCTTGTGAACGACCCTTTACGTTCAGCTTTTGCATGACGTTAGAAATGTGATTTCTCACAGTCTTTTCGCTTATGAAAAGCTGCTGCGCGATATCTTTCGTGGTTTTGTCTTGTACTAAGAGTTCGAATACTTCTCTTTCGCGGTTAGTAAGTAGAAATTTGTTTTTGTGGTCGCTGCCCATGGATGTGTGTCACCCCTCCTTGCTCGGGTATTGGGAAATACAAGGTTTAGGGATACAGTCAAAATTAGTTTATGAAGGGCTGTTGTCAATGGTGCGGTATATGCTTAAAAATAGGCGATATCCGCTTTTGAGTTTCTTTCCGAGGCGTGGTAAGCTAAAATGAAGCATTTCTTTGAACAAAGGAGGCTCAAAAGATGTTCAAGCGTGATTATTTTATGCGGCAGATTGAGCAAATGACCGTGGTGCTGCATCGCATACTTTTTAATAAGGAACACATCCCTTTAGAAGATGCCCAGCAGCAGCTGGATGAAGCAAGTCGCCATCTATTGGGGTTGAATATTCGCTCTTTGCAAGCATTATCGAGTAAGGATATCCTTGAATTATTGTCCTATCATGGCAGCTTGGATACCGCCAAAGCACTGGTGCTTAGCGATATGTTTGTAGGACAAGGTGACCTGCTTCAGCGGCATGACCAGACTGATGAAGCTTATCATGCTTATCTGAAATCCGTTGATTTGCTGCTTCACCTTTCGCTCTCATCCGAAGTTGAACCTATGGATGAAGTGAACGATGAGATCAAGTCCCGTTTGAATCAGAGCTTGGAACGTCTTCAAGGATGGATCATCCCGGAGGAGATCAAGAGGCTTCTTTTCGCGCATTATGAAAAACAGGGCAATTACGCCAAAGTAGAGGATGTTTTATTCCACTATATGGAAGACCATCCGGGCCGATCCGTAATACTCGAACAAGGTGTAATCTTTTACGAGAAATTAATGGATATGGAAGAAGAACTCCTGCAAGCAGGCAATTTTAGCAAAGAAGAAGTGTTCGATGGTTTGCGTATTGTGAAGCAAAAATTGCAATCATTTGATATTCCTAACCTGTATAAATCGTAGAAATTGAAGGTGTGAAGAAATGGCTTGGTATCAGGAAAGTTTTGGGAATGATTATTTAATTGTTTATAAACACAGAGATTTGCAAGGTGCTTACCATGAAGTGAAGAAGATGATTGATTGGTTGGGACTGAAGCAAGGGGCCGAAGTGCTTGATTTATGCTGCGGGATGGGCCGCCACTCGATGGCGCTGGCTGAGTTCGGTTACGATGTAACGGGCGTGGATTTGTCCGAGGTGCTTTTGAATGAGGCGGTTAAGCTAGATGAAGGAAAGCAAGTAACATGGCTGCGCGGAGATATGCGTGAGGTACCTCTCGACCGGCAATACGATGCTGTCGTGAATTTGTTTACTTCGTTTGGCTATTTTGATGAGGATGAACAAAATGAGAAGGTGCTTCATGAAATTCATCGGCTTCTAAAAGAGGGCGGCCGTTTCATCATCGATTTCTTGAATCCGGTTTACGTTCAGTCGAATCTCGTTCCTCAATCGGAGCGAACGGAAGAAGATCTATTGATTCGTGAAGCAAGAACCATTGAAGATGGTTGTGTGCGTAAACGGATTGTGATTTCGCAAAAGGGTACGGCTGATCGGCATTATCTGGAGCAGGTTAAGTTGTATGATCGAACGGCGTTTGAAGCTATGCTGTTAAAAACTGGTTTACATATTGACCATGTATACGGTGAATATGATGGACAGGCTTATGATGCTGAAGCATCTAGCCGGTTAATTTTTGTGGGGCATAAGGAAGGATGAGTACTCGGAGATGAACATCGTGACTGAACATACGGATGAGATCACGCAAGTGAAAGTTCCGCTGCCCTTTCCTCTGCGGTGGGTGAATGCTTACCTCGTTCGAGGTAGCGACGGGTATACCGTGATTGATCCGGGGCTTCATACCCCGGATGCGGAAGCGCTCTGGGAGCAGGTGCTGCAGGAGCGCGGGATCGGTTTCAAGCACGTGGAACAGATCGTGCTCACCCACCACCATCCTGACCACTATGGGATGGCAGGTTGGTTCCAGGAGCGCACGGGCGCGCCGGTTCTCCTCTCGGAGACCGGACTAGCGCAGGTGCAGCTCCTGTGGGGCCCGGAGCAGCCGATGTCGGCGCTGCTCCTGACGCTCTTTGCCCGGCACGGCTTCCCGGAAGCCGGGCTGATCGAGATGACGAAGCACATGGTGAGCTTCGTCTCGCTGGTGTCGCCGCAGCCACTGATGACGACGGTGCTGCGTGAAGGGCCTGTGCGCCTCGGGGACCGCGTGTACGAAGCCATCGATACCCCCGGCCATGCCGCGGGTCATCTGTGCTTCTATGACGCCGCGGCGGAGGTGATCTTTTGCGGCGACCATGTGCTGCCGCAAATATCGCCGAACGTTTCCTTCCTCCCGCAGGTGGAAGAAAACCCGCTCGGCGCGTACCTCAGCAGCCTGCAGGAGATTGGCAGGCTGCCTGTGAAGATGGCTTACCCGGGGCACCGGGAGCCATGGTCCGGCTTTGGCGCACGCGCAGAGGAGCTTGTGCGCCATCATCATGAGCGGCTTGCGCTCATGGAGGGGCAGCTAAGCGCGCCGCTTAGCGCTTATGAGGTGTGCCGGGCGACGTTCGGCGACCGGCTGAGCATACATCAGATGAGGTTCGCGCTGTCGGAGACGATCGCTCACCTCATCCTGTTAGAAGTAGAAGGCCGGATCCAGCAGGTAGACCCAACCGCGGAGCTCATTCAATATATCGCGATATCGAAGTAGCAGCCGAAAAGCCTCCAACCACAGATTTAGTGGTTGGAGGCTTTATTACTTTCAGGGGAAGTGCATCGTCCAGTCCACTACATTTTGGGGAACTAGCATCCGTTATATTTGGAGAAACGCACGTATTTCTATTCTAGCGGAACCAGAATCCGCTATTTTTAGGAAATTCTACGTATCTCGATGGCTAACGGAACTAGAGGACGCTATTTCCAAGAAAATTAGGCTGTTCGGATGAAAAACAGTGAATTAGCGAATCCTCGTTCCTCTTACTCATAAAAATAGGCGTTTTACGGCAAATAAGGCTTTCACGTTCCGTTAATAGAGTTCCGACTAACACTAGTCAGTATCCTTGGCTATTGCTGAAGCCCGTCGCTCGATTCCTTACAAAACTAAATTCAATTCTCCCAACAACTCACCACTCTACGGCAACTCTTCAATAAAGCATTTTACTCACTTCAAAGGCTTACTATAGGTAGGAATATTATTATGCGCCAAACGGCCACAGGCGGCAGCTACGATTCCACATACCATATCATCGATAAATGTATTGCATTTTCCCTCGGAATGATCGCTATCGAGGTCTTTAATAATCCCGATTTTCTCTTTGTCAAGGTATCCGAAATTCGTGAGTGCAATGGTCCCATACATGAGTGGGACAGCTGTTGCTATACTTTCATCAACCCCAAAAAGCCCTTCGTCTTGTCCGACAATATGATTATATTGGGGGTTGAATTCTCCTGCTTCGACGGCTGTATCAATTTTGATCGCCAATTGAAGGGCGTGGAACGTTTGTTGTTTTCGTAATACGGCAAGCACATGCTCTTCACAAAGGCTGCGCTCCATATCCGGATTGTAGGGGCGTTGAAGCTGATCCAGAATATCCACCATATCCTCCAAAGCCACGCCTCTCGACTCGAACAGAGCCAGGTTACGCGCTGTATAGTCCTCTTTCACATTTTCAGAAATGATTGAACTTGCAGTTGATGCAACAATGGCACAGATCCCTTTGGAAATAAAAGATTTAGGACGTTTGGTCGGAAAGAAGAAACGGAATTTACAATCCATAAATCCAAAAAGAGAAATCGCCCCGCTGCCATATAGTCCGCAGATGGACATAGCAATGGTGCGATGAACATTATAGGCTGGGTCCTTCATGCTAGCTAGAAGCTCGGAATCATGTTTGACCTTCTTTTGGAGCTCCATGAGCGTGGACATAACGTTATAGGTTTCTGTTTTACTTAATACACCAAGTAGAGTCGTTGTGATCGTTTCATAGGGAATTTTCTTAATTCCTTTGATTTCGACGAGTAAGCGAGCAACGGCTTCTTCGATGACGGCTTGGGAATAGTGACTGAAAACCTCTTCACGGAATTCGTTGAAAATGTTTGCTTTTTCTTTAAGGAATGTTCTCATTGAAGCGCCTCCAAATTAGGTCAATTCTTTATTTTTGAGTATAGCATATCTTTAAAAGATGCCGAAGGAAGTTAACTCCCAAGATTTTACTTGTTGCTATGTCCAACGGGCGCAGGGTTTAAATCCAGGTGCATGACTTTTTTTCAAATTGGGACAAAAAGTAGTTATAAATCGGACAAAGCCTCGTATACATAATAATACGAAAAAGCAGTGTACAGGCCATGCAAAGAAAATACAGGGCAGATGCTTCTTGAGCAAGCTTCTGCAAAAACTTGGAGGAGGAAATAAGCTAATGAAACATCAACATTGGATTCGTTCAGCCGCTATCGCGGGGGTAATTGCCTTGCTGACCACGGGATGTTCGGTTCTTGGCACTGGGAAGAAAAGTGACATCGATGCACCTCCGACAACGGGTGCGGAAGCTGACGCGAAGACGACATCAGCAGCCGTTACGATCGATATGATCGAAGACAATTCATCACAGATGACGGTATATGTAAAAGATGCAAAAGGCTTCGTAGCTCCACTTAGTCTTGGATTACCAAAGACGGTGTCTGTCGCCAAAACGACTCTCGAGTACATGGTGGACGGAGGACCAGTTGCAAGTTTGCTTCCATCTGGTTTCCAAGCTCTGTTGCCTAAAGGTACGAAAGTCGTAAGCTTGAATGTTACTTCAGACAAGCGTGCCATTGTTGATTTCTCTAAGGAGTTCCTCAATTATGATGGGCCGAATGAGAGAAAGATTTTGGAGGCTATCACTTGGAACCTGACGAGCTTCCCAACCGTAGAGAAAGTGCAGCTGCGTGTAGATGGGAAAGATCTGAAGGAGATGCCGAAAGGGAAGACACCGCTGGATACTCCTCTTGCACGCTCTATGGGGATCAACATTGAGAAGGCTGAGGACGCTGAAATTTGGTCAATCCACACCGGTTACACTCTATTTCTTGAATCAAAATGATCAAAATTACAAATATTATGTACCTGTTACAAGGCTCGTCAAAAGGACGGATGATGTTGCGAAAGCGGTTGTCGAACAGTTGATCAAAGGGCCTGATCAGAAGAAGGGTCTGGCTGCTGTTCTGAATGCTACAACGGAAGTGAAGAGCATTAAGCCGGCGGATGGCGTTATAACGGTTGACTTCTCCAATAAATTCCTTGGTGCCGATCAGAAGGCATCCGCTGAGGCTATGCAGTCCGTTATTCTTTCATTGACCGAGAATACAAGCTTTAAACAAGTCCAAATTAAAGTGGATGGCGCTGTGAAGCCTGTAACTAAAACAGCTCATATTAATCCGGCTAAGCTTTAAGAAGCTTGCCCGGTTCTAACGACCTCTATGCAAAAACGCTGTCTTCAACAAGGCGCTTGCATAGGGGTTTTCTCAGCATTATAATCAATGTTCCGCATCATTGTTTTTGGCTTGGGATGCTTTTCGCTGGCTACTTTGTTACAATGGGGCGTAGGAACAAAGCTTCTGATGGAAGCAACAGGAGGAGAACAACATTTATGAGAATTGGCGGAAGAACGAATCAAGAACTGCGACCTATGAAAATAACCCCTCATTATATAAAACACGCGGAAGGCTCGGTGCTTATTGAGGTCGGGGATACCAAAGTGATTTGTACAGCGACGATTGAAGAGCGCGTCCCACCTTTTATGAAGGGTCAAGGGAAAGGATGGGTTACAGCCGAATATTCAATGCTGCCTCGTGCTACGCAGGTTAGAAATCAGCGTGAAGCTGCCAAAGGTAAGCTTGGTGGACGTACGATGGAGATTCAGCGTCTTATTGGCCGTGCGCTTCGTTCCGTGGTGAATTTGGAAGCATTAGGCGAAAGATCCATCACACTGGATTGCGACGTTATTCAAGCGGATGGCGGTACTCGTACTACGTCAATTACCGGCGCTTTTGTTGCTATGGCATTTGCCATCGATAAGCTGGCGACTGACAAAAAATTAGCTAAATTCCCGATTAACGACTTTCTGGCTTCTGTGAGTGTTGGTGTTATTGGCCAAACACCACGGCTGGATCTGAATTATGAAGAAGATTCACATGCTAAAGTAGATATGAACGTCGTGATGACGGGGCAGGGGCAATTCGTAGAAATCCAAGGAACGGGCGAGGATGCTCCTTTTTCCCGTAAGGAACTCGATGAATTGCTCGCTCTTGCTGAAACAGGCATCCATACGATGATTGAAGAGCAGTCCAAAGTATTAGGCCCGATCGCTGATCGCATTCGAGGTGTACATCATGCTGCTACAAAGTAATTTCGTCGTCATTGCGACGCGTAACGAAGGAAAAGTAAAAGAGTTTGAAAAGCTTTTTGGAGCAAAAGGCTACAAAGTTCGCTGCTTAACGGATTACACGGATCTTCCGGAAATCGTGGAGAGCGGAACGACGTTTGCAGAAAATGCACGGATTAAAGCACAGATTATTTCGGCACACCTCCATGTGCCGGTTCTTGCCGATGATTCAGGTTTGTGTGTGGCGGTTTTGAACGGTGAACCGGGTGTTTATTCAGCCAGGTACGCTGGAGAGAATGCTACGGATGCAGACAATAATGCTAAGCTGCTGCAAGCATTGAGCGAGGTAGGTTCAGTAGACGGATTGCCTGCCGACGCAGAGCACCCCAAGCTTCTTAGTGAAGCTTCCTTTGTCTGTGCGCTTACCCTCATCGATCCTGTAGCGAATGAAGTGATTGAAGCGGAGGACTCTTGCCGTGGTTACATCATTGGCGAAGAACGTGGCGAAAGCGGCTTCGGCTATGATCCGTTATTTTATATCCCTGCTCTTGGGAGAACGATGGCTGAATTAACGATGGAAGAGAAGAATGAGATGAGCCATCGAGCCAAAGCTTTGCGCATGTTTTTGGATAGACTTCCTGATCAGAACGGCTAATTTCATGAAGAAACCTGCTTCCACTTCATCGGTGGGTAGCAGGCTTTTTTGATTTATCGGATGGAAATTTTATAGGAACGTAACCAAGTATCTACTTGCGCCAAATAGGCGAATAGTTGAGGACCTGTCATCAACTGACCAAACCATGGGAGATCGAAATCATTCGTCTCTGAGCTGGCGAGTGCACGGATTTTTTTAACATCAATGAAGGGGAGCAAGGGTGAGCTGGGGTCATCAAGAATTTCCAACACCCATTTTCTCACAGCTGCCAAGTAATTAGGATTGTGTGTCTTTGGATAAGGACTTTTCTTGCGAGTTAGCACATCCTCAGGAAGAACACCTTTGAGCGCTTTGCGCAAAATGCCTTTCTCCCGATCACCCGATGTTTTGATTTCCCAGGGAATATTCCAAACATACTCGACAAGACGGTGATCGCAGAAAGGGACGCGAACTTCAAGTCCGACGGCCATACTCATACGATCCTTTCGATCCAGAAGTGTAGGCATGAACCGAGTAATGTTTAAGTAAGACATTTCTCGCATACGGTTTTGCTGCTGTGTTTCCCCAGCTAACCGCGGCACTTCGCTGAGTGCTTGCTGATATCGATTGTTGACATACTCGACTGGTTTGATCCAATCCACAAGATCGGGAGCCAGCAGGTCGATGCGATTGTTCAGTTTTAAAGACCAAGGGAACGTACCCGCAGCCAAAGCTTCTTCGTTGTGGAACCAAGGATATCCACCGAATATTTCGTCAGCTGCTTCCCCGGAAATGGCAACCGTCGCTTCTTTTTTGATCTCACGGCAAAATAAATAAAGAGACCCATCAACATCAGCCATCCCTGGCGTATCACGGGCAAATACCGCTGTTTTCAGAGATTCCACAAGCTCGGGTGTGTCGAATTCAATATAGTGATGCTCAGTTCCTAGATGCTCTGTCATCCGTTTAATCCAAGGTGCATCTGAATTTGGCTGAAATATGTTTGCTTTAAAATGTTTGTCATTATCTTTGTAATCAACGGAAAAAGTATGCAGAGCGCCTTGCCCGCTTTCCTTGTAATGAGCAGAGGCAAGTGCAGTAAGCGCACTAGAATCAAGACCACCCGATAGAAGAGTACAAATGGGTACATCAGACACAAGTTGGCGCTGGGATGTATCTCTGAGCAGTTGTTGAACTTGTAATGCAGTAGCAGCGATATCGTCGGAGTGCTGGTGGCTTTCGAGCTTCCAGTACGTACGAATGGATAAGCCGTTGCGGTCAAATACAGCGCATTGTCCTGGTTTGAGTTCTGACATATTGCGATAAATCCCTTGACCAGGTGTGCGAGCCGGACCTACTGCGAAGATTTCAGCCAAGCCTTCCGCACCAACCTCTGCTTGGAAGTCGGGGTGCGCGAGTATGGCCTTCGGCTCAGAGCCGAATAGAAGCACACTATTTTGATGAGAATAAAAAAGCGGCTTTACGCCAAGCCGATCTCTGACCAAATAAAGAGATTGTTCTTGATCATTCCAGGCCGCGAAAGCGAAAATGCCATTAAGTCGATCTACACAAGCTCTCCCCCACTCAATAAAGGCAACAAGCAGCACCTCTGTATCACAGGTCGTGCGGAAATGATGTCCACGAAGTTCGAGCTCCTTTTTGAGTTCAGGTGCGTTATAGAGTTCGCCATTATATACGATCGTATACGTGTAGTCTCCTTGTTTCCGTACCATAGGCTGAGCGCCGTTTTCCGGATCCATTACACTAAGACGTCGATGGCCGAGGGCACAATGCTGTGAAATCCAAGTACCAGAAGCATCAGGTCCACGCAAATGGAGCGTTTCCGTCATATTTTCTAGAATGGACGGGTACCCGGTCAAGTCTTTCCGCCAATCTATCCAACCCGTTATTCCGCACATAGACGTTCCTTCCTTTCCTTATAAAGAGAGCATGATGATAAAAGGTATGCAAACTCAAGGTATATAATGTCTGTCCAGAAGTGGATGGGCGCAGTCGCTGGACGGATTTTGTGTTTTGTTGACAGGCCTGATACAATAAACCCAATTCTTACTTACTAAATGACAAAGGTGATGACAATGAAAAAGAAACACTCCAAAGCACAAATTGATTATCTGGCCTCAAGAGAGCATTTTCTGCAAATTAGTAACCAAGCGGATAAACGAATTGCGGAATTAAAAGAGGAAGGTAAAGAAGTTGGGCAAGCAGAAATGGAAGAAATTATTGAGCGTGTAGGCTTGCATCGTGCTTACAATGAACTTACCCAAGCTGAGAATGTCTTAATTAACTGGACACAAACGGCTATCAAAACCGAACCGGAATTTATTCAAAACCGCACTAATTTTGAGGAATTGTACGAAAAAGTCAAAACAGATGCAGAAGCAAGAGGCGCGATTCTTAATCTTGCCATGCGTTTAAATTTAGAGCTTGTGTGACATTCTAAAGAGGTAGTGCCATTCTTTCTTCAGGAGGCGAATGCTCATGGATAGTCATTTCATTAGCAAGCTGCACGACAAGCAGAAGAAAGCCGCGAAGAATTTGAGGACCCAAGGTGACGGTCAGCCAGGCAGTAATTTGCCGCACAAGAAGCACTAAAGTCTAATGGCACCATCAAGAGCCTGTAAGGAGATCTCCTTACAGGCTTTTGCTTTTCCTTCGTCCTTCGGCTTTAATGGGTATTTTAAACAGCATATTTGATACGATATTTCTCCATACTAATCAAGTGATCATTATTTCAATTTACAGGAGGATTAATCCATTATGGGCAAAAAGAAAAGTATGGACCAGCGGACTCAAAGCACAATCGATCATTCGAAGCAATCTTCTCGCATACAGGCCAATCTGGATTCAACAGAGCCTGGACATCACCAACCGAATCGTCCTTCCGTTTAAATGAGTGATTTGAATTCGTAAATACAGCATTCGATGAAGCCCCTGCCATTTGGTAGGGCTTTTTCCTTGTTTGTAAGTAGACTATGAGGTAAGATGAGATTTAAGTTTAAAAGATTTAAATAAACTTGGACACAATTTCATATTCGAAATAGGTGCTTACGTTCCGCTTTCCAAGCGCAGGGTAAGCTTAAAAGGGAAGATCGGTTAGAAGCCGACGCGGTCCCGCCACTGTAACAGAGGAGTCAACGTCTCTATCTCTATGCCACTGATCGACCGATTGGGAAGGCTGACGTTTGATGAAGATCCTGAAGCCAGGAGACCTGCCTATTTCAGCAGCACAGTTATATGCCTACGGGAGATAGGGAGGTGTTCTTATGAGTACGTGGGATCTATCAACAGTCCAACATCATGTACTTATCTGTAACGGGGGATCTTGCCTGAAAAATTCAGGAGATGAAACAACACTAGCCATCCGAGATGAAATTTCGAAGCACGGAGCCGAGCATCTTATACATACAACTCGGACTAGATGTAATGGCCGCTGTCAGGACGCAGGTGTTGTTACGGTGTATCCGCAAGGGATTTGGTACAAGGAAATGACACCAGAGACTGGGAGAAGGCTTGTTAGAGAGCATTTACTAGAGGGGAAACCACTCCAGGAACATATGATTTATAGCTTTGAGGAACGTTTTGTGCCAACCGGCATAGGAAATAAGGGCATTAGCCGCATACAAAGTAATAAATAATTATCATACATACCGTCCTAATACCAAAAACCCCATCCAAACTGGATGGGGTTTTAACTTTATTGTAGAGTCGTTGATTATCATTTATGCAAAAGATGACTAACGTGATACCACGACTATGTATACGGTCAAGTTCCTCGACAAGCTGTTGTTCCGATATGCGATCCAGATAGGCCGTTGGTTCATCCAGAAGTAGCAGCTTTTTGTTCAAGCACAAGCACGCCGGCTTGGGCTACTCGTTTCTTTTGACCGAGGCTCAAGTGGTGAATGGGTGTATGTGCCAAGTGTTCGAGTCCCATCGTTCGTAAAATAGCTTCTGCTCGGCGAGTAATCTCAGGCTCAGGAATGGCAGCATTCCGCAGACCGTAGGTGACATCCTCATAAGGAGTATTCAGAATGATCTGCTGTTCCAAATCTTGAAAGACAAGTCCAATGTCTTGACGTAATTGTTTAAGTTCTTTGCGAGTGTAAGTCAAAGGTTCGTTCTCGCATAAAACTTGACCCGATGAAGGTGAATGAATGCCAATAGCATGAAGAAATAAAGTTGATTTTCCAGAACAGTTATGACCACAAATGGCCGTTAATTTTCCCTCGGGGATGCGGAGCTTTAACTTGTTCAAAGCTATAGTCTGTGAAGCGGGATAGCTGAAACTCACTTCTAAGGTTTCTAAAATCGTGCTCATCGGATACTCCTCCAATTCCAACGCAGCCAAATTTCGAGCAGCAGCAGCAGCGTGAACCCTACATAACTTTCCAATTTATATCGAAAAGGTACAGGATTAGCTCGGTAAGGCGCCATGTGAATGTCATCCGTAAAACCTCGGGAGACAAGGCCATTTGACAATGATTTATACCGCTGCATCGTTTTGATAAACATTTGAACAATAATAATGGCTGTATCCTTTAGTCTATTTTGGAAACCGGTTTGACCGCCTCTTGATTGCTGAGCTACATACATGTTATTAGCAATTTCAAATAGGATGAACAGAAACCGATACATGATAAGCATAATTTCCAGAACCAGCTTGGGAACACGAACTTTTTGTAAGACTTGCAGCAATTCGGAAAAAGGAGTGCTGAACATTATTAAGGACACGCAGCTTAGGCTCGCTATAATACGAACGAATAATTTGCCAATTAGCAAAAGACCTGTTGAAGTAACGGACAACTTCCAGTCCATGAATGCAAAAGCCGCCACCACATGAATATCCGGCAAGGCTTGCAGAGGACGGATCTCTACGACTAATGCGGGTACACTACTTACAAAAAAAAGACATGCAGCACCGATGATCGTTACATAATATTTGAATGGAACACGAGCGTAGCCTACCGTCCATATGGCCATCCATATAGCGATCACTATCTGGACGGCTGGATGCGTTAGATATGAAAACAACAGCATAGTAACTGCAAAACCGCACTTCCACATCGGTGATAGGGGGCGTAAGGCATTTTTATAGGAGAGTGAATTGATCCGTTTCATCATTGGTTTTTGGATTTAGATGCTTTCCCTTTGAAAAAGCCAAAGGCATACCCAATGAAGCCAACCCCGATGGCAGCTTGTAAGGCGAACAGCATACTTTCCGTCTCAGCTGGGAGCTCAAATAAAGAAGAGAACAATGGCGTATAGGAAGACTCAATACTTTGGATCAATTGTTCAGCGGCATCATCCGATCCACCAAATTCGCCTTTTGCGAAAATAAGGGGTAAGACTGCCAATAGTACAACGGCAATTAGCATCAGGGTATTCACGGTACGAGTTTTCATTGCTCAGAAGCTCCTTTCATTTTATGTTGTAGAATGGATAGCTCTTTAGGGCTTTAAGATTGTAACCAATTCCATATTAATACGGTTAAAATGCCTTCGCTAATGGCAAGAGGGATTTGCGTAATGGCAAAAATGCCGCCGAATTTCAAGAAGGATGCTATAAATCCACCTTGTTCAGCGGGGAATGCAAGAGCTAATTGGACAGAAGTAACAATGTATGTGGATAAGTCGGCAAGAGATGCCGCCAAAAATATCGACCATTTTTGTTTGCCGGTTGTTTTCATCACGGACTTATATATGAAGTAACCAACTACTGGACCGGAGAGGGCCATTGAGAAAGCATTTGCCCCGAGAGTCGTAAGTCCTCCATGAGCAAGTAAAACTGCTTGAAATAACAAACAATCGATCCTAAGACGCTCATAGGGAGCGGTCCGAACATTACAGCTCCTATACCTGTACCTGTTGGGTGAGAACTGCTTCCGGTTACAGAAGGGATCTTCAATGCTGAAAGTACGAAGGTGAATGCACCAGCAAGGCCGAGCATAATTTTGAGCTCTGGATGTTCCTTCGTAATTTTGATAAGTGCTCGGACACCTAGAAAGAAGAACGGAAGGAAGGCTGCCCACCAGAATATAGCCCAACCTACGGGGAGAAATCCTTCCATAATGTGCATGCCGTAGACGGTTTGCGGCTCATTAATGAATAGATAGAGGGCTAACCCTATGACCACAAGTAAGAAGCTAGTAACCTTTGTCTTTCGTGTTTTTGTTTGCATGGTCTTTTTTTATTCCTCCTAATTAAAGTTTGATTATCGAACAAAAAAGACCAATCCTAATGGATTGGTCGTGGGTATGTACGAATAAACGATAAATATAAGCTAGATGTCGAAAGACTTGACGTACACCTCTCCTTTCCGCGAAGGTTTCTGGGTGCATAAATGAAGGTAGGTCTCCTGGCTCTCGGATTATCGTATTCTTTCAGCATTCCCTGAATATGCATCAAGTGACATGATAGAAAGAAACTCCCCGAATACAGTGGCGGGACCGCTCGGGATTTGCACCCGATTCCCTGTTACCCCTTGCTTGCTACGCAAGGGCACCTCATTTATTCGAAAAAATATGTAATTGAAAAGAGTATAACACAATATGAAAGATTCGTAGCGTAGTGATTTTTTTATTTTAACAAATGTAGATAAACAAAAAAAGATCGCGATTTCTCGCGATCCTTTGCCGTACATGAACGTCCCAGGAGGGATTCGAACCCCCGACCGCACGCTTAGAAGGCGTGTGCTCTATCCAGCTGAGCTACTGAGACATAGACCTCTTCTTACCTTGCGGATGTGATCCGTTTAGCGAAGCAAGAGTTATATTATCATATAGTTTCAAGTGAAGTCAACCCTATTTTAAATGTTTATTTTGCAATCACTTTGACAATCAAGTAAACTGTCACCAGCGAGACCAAGATTTCTGAGGTGATCATCATAACGGACCCATCCATCAATAACTTAATTCTTTTTCCGAAAACAGAGCAATATTACGAAGAGGAGCTGACTCGGTTTCTAAAAACAGAGCAGTATAGTGATGCACTCCAATTGCTAACCTTTCTACTGCAATTTCCGACAGTAGACCATCACAAGACCGAACAATGGGAAGCTCTGAGGAACTGGCTGTATACCATGTTTCCGGAAACCATGTTCCCAATGACGTCTCCATTGGAAGAGGACCCAGAGGAAGAAACGGATCTTTTACGGCAGTATATACAAGAAAAGACAGCCGATGATGGCGCTTTTGCACTTAAGCTTCTGAATATGTTAAGAGACGGTACGTTGGAGCAGCAAGTCAATGCCCTTGAACAATTGGCGTTCATCGATCAATCTGACGTAAGCCAACGTGTAAAGGAGTGGCTGTGTGAGAAACCGCGGCACCCTCACATTCAATTCAAAGCTTTGCAGGCGCTTAAACAGATGGGTGAGCGTGGATTTATCGAGTTCCCCAAGAATGGGGAAAAGATCCTAGTCGAGATCGAGGAGACACCGATGTGTCCAGAGGACTTTCCATCACGCATTCGTGATATGATTCGCAGAGTCGGGGACATTAGTGAAATAAGCCAACCTGATTTTGTTTATTTTGCCAAGCAGACTTGGCAGGAATTTCTAGCCTATGCCTATGGGACATCGATCTATACAGATTTACAGAAAGCGGAAGAAGGCGCTGTTGATGTGTGGGCATCTGCCCTTCATGCTATACTTCAAGAGAAATTATTTGGCTCGGTGAATCGTGAAGAATTACTAGACAATTACGGGATTGTTGATTCCATGAAGCTTCAGTGGAAGCGAGCTAACCTTGTGCTGCAAGCGTTTGTGAAGCAGTTTAATCCAGACCCATCATAAGGTAAGAAAGGCTGCCTTGAAATGAAAATCTTATATGGTATAATAGAATGGTTGTAATGAGCGTAACGTGAAAATATGTCATCGTACATTTTTGGAGGGGAAAGCATAAAATGAAAGCAAGTTGGGAAAAAATAGAGAAGAACGTAGGCGTTCTTGAAGTGGAAGTTGGCGCAGAGCGCGTCGCAGATGCTTTGGATAAAGCATTTAAAAAGGTATCCGCGAAAGTAAATGTTCCAGGTTTCCGTAAAGGGAAAGTACCTCGTTCTATCTTTGAAGCTAAATTTGGTGTAGAAAGCTTGTATCAAGATGCTTTAGATATCATTTTGCCAGAAGTTTATGTGGAAGCAATTGAAGAGGTTAAAATCGAGCCTGTCGATCGTCCTGAAGTAGACGTTGAGCAATTCGGCAAAGGACAAGTACTGAAGTTCAAAGCTAAAGTAACTGTTAAGCCTGAAGTAACACTTGGCGAGTACAAAGGTATCGAAGTTGAAGCGGTAAGCGCAGATGTTACGGATGAAGAATTGAATGAAGAGCTTACACGTTTGCAACAGCGTCATGCTGAATTGGTTGTCCTTGAAGAAGGACAAGCAGCAAATGGTGACGTCGTTGTCCTTGATTTCGAAGGATTCGTTGATGGAGAAGCGTTCGAAGGCGGTAAAGCGGAGAAGTATTCCCTTGAGCTTGGTTCCAACTCCTTCATTCCAGGTTTCGAAGAGCAGCTCGTAGGTCTTGGTAAAGGCGAAGAGAAAGAAGTTAGCGTTAGCTTCCCTGAAAACTACCACTCCGAAGATCTGAAAGGCAAAGCAGCTGTGTTTAAAGTGCTGATTCACGACATTAAACGCAAAAATTTGCCAGAGCTTGATGATGAATTTGCAAAAGATGTGAGTGAGTACGATACACTTGTAGAGTACAAAGAAGAACTAAAAAAACGTCTTCAAGAGCGCAAAGAAAAAGATTCAGAGGCTGCTCTGGAAACAGCTGTTGTTGAAAAAGCTGCAGCTAACGCTGAAGTTGAAATTCCAGCTTCCATGGTAGAAGCAGAGCTAGATGTTATGGTGAAGGAATTCGAAAGACGTCTTCGCTCCCAAGGCATGACACTTGAGATCTACTTCCAGTTCTCCGGTCAAAACGAGAGCGTGCTGAAAGAACAAATGAGAGAAGATGCTGATAAGCGTGTTCGTAACAACCTTGTTCTTGAAGCCATCGCAGCTGCAGAAAAAATCACAGTTTCCGATGAGGAAGTTGACACGGAGCTTGAGAAATATGCACAATCCTACCAAAAAACAACGGCAGAACTTCGTGAACTGTTTGCTTCTAACGGCAGCCTAGAAGGTCTGAGCAACGATCTTGTGATTAGAAAAACGGTTGATTTCTTGCTTGAAAATAGCAAGCATGTTTCCGCAGCAGTATAAATAAGGTAAGTAAAGGCACGTACGTAAGCAACGTGCCTTTCTTTTACCCTATTTTAGCCCCCAAACTGCCCAAGACCATAAGAAATACCCTCATACATAGCAGTTCTCTGAAAAAATGACTTTGCTGTTCAAACGTGTTAAACTGTATCTGAATCTCAATTGAGAGAACTTGGCTATTGCCGCAAAAGGAGTTGGTACAATGAGTCTTATTCCTATGGTTGTTGAACAAGAGGCTCGTGGGGAACGTTCTTACGATATCTACTCGCGTTTATTAAAGGACCGCATTATCTTCATTGGGAGCGCTATTGATGACGATGTGGCTAATTTGGTCATTGCCCAGCTGCTCTTTTTATCAGCTCAGGATCCCGATAAGGATATCCACTTATATATCAATTCACCAGGTGGATCTGTAACAGCTGGAATGGGTATCTTCGATACCATGCAGTTTATTAAACCAGATGTATCTACGATTTGTGTGGGTATGGCTGCAAGTATGGGCTCTCTGCTATTAACCGCAGGTGCCAAAGGTAAGCGATACGCGCTGCCGAATGCAGAAGTCATGATTCACCAACCGCTCGGCGGTGTAAGAGGTCAAGCAACCGATATCAAAATCCACGCGGATTGGATTATCAAAACGAAACAAAAACTCAACCAGATCTATGTGGACCGTACGGGACAGCCGCTTGAAAAGATCGAAAGAGACACCGACCGGGATAACTTTATGAGCGCTTATGAAGCGAAGACATACGGGTTAATCGACGAGGTTATCACTCGAAACGACTTGAAATAAAGGAGTGATCCCATGTTTAAATTTAACGATGAAAAAGGCCAACTCAAATGTTCCTTTTGTGGAAAATCCCAAGACCAAGTTCGCAAACTTGTTGCAGGTCCGGGAGTTTACATTTGTGATGAATGTATAGAGCTTTGCACGGAGATTGTGGAAGAAGAATTAGGGCATGAAGAAGAGCTAGATCTGAAAGATGTTCCGAAACCAAAGGAAATTCGCAATATTTTGGATCAGTACGTGATCGGGCAGGATCAAGCGAAAAAATCGCTGGCTGTAGCGGTTTATAACCACTATAAGCGTATTAATTCGCAAAACAAATTGGAAGATGTTGAGCTTCAAAAAAGTAACATCGTGCTACTAGGACCTACAGGAAGCGGTAAAACGTTGCTAGCGCAAACGCTTGCTAAAATTCTGAATGTTCCTTTTGCAATCGCGGATGCCACTTCATTAACAGAAGCTGGTTATGTGGGCGAAGACGTCGAGAATATTTTGCTCAAGCTGATTCAAGCTGCAGATTATGATGTAGAAAAAGCCGAACGCGGCATTATCTATATTGACGAGATCGATAAAGTGGCACGTAAATCCGAGAACCCGTCTATTACTAGAGACGTTTCCGGCGAAGGTGTTCAACAAGCTTTACTCAAAATTCTTGAAGGTACAGTTGCCTCTGTTCCTCCTCAAGGTGGACGTAAGCATCCGCATCAAGAATTCATTCAAATTGATACAACCAACATTCTGTTTATTTGCGGCGGGGCTTTTGATGGCCTTGAGCAAATTATCAAACGCAGAATCGGTAAAAAAGTGATTGGCTTTAGCACGGATGGTGCAAAAGTTGATTTGAAACCAGGCGAGTACTTATCCATGGTGCTTCCGGAAGATCTCTTACGATTCGGTTTAATCCCGGAATTCGTTGGTCGTTTACCGGTCATCTCTACACTAGAGCCGCTGGATGAACCAGCCCTTGTGCGTATTCTTTCGGAGCCTAAAAATGCGCTCGTGAAGCAATACCAGAAGATGCTTGAGATGGATAATGTCTCACTCGAATTTGACGCAGAGGCGCTTGATGCCATTGCCAAAGAAGCAATCAAACGTAATACTGGCGCGCGCGGCCTGAGAGCTATTATTGAAAGCATTATGCTTGATGTGATGTTCGAGGTCCCTTCGAGAACAGACGTCACGACATGTGTGGTATCTAAGGAGACGGTTCAAAACAAGATCACTCCTGTTTTAACGACCAAAGATGGCGCGCAGGCGACTGGTAAGAAAAAAGAAGAAAGCGCGTAACCCATAATTTCACAAATTACACACAGCCTCCAATCCGATACCCTGCTAAAGGGCATTGGAGCGGAGGATGTTTGGTGTCATGGGGAGAGAAACCATAATGTTCCATAGAAAAGATACGCGGGCCGTTCGTGTAGGCGATTTGACGATCGGTGGCAGTAATGAAGTCATCATGCAAAGTATGTGCACAACCAAGACAGCGGATGTGAAGGCGACAGTAGCAGAAATCCTTCGTTTGGAAGAAGCAGGCTGCCAAATCGTTCGTGTTACGGTTAATAACAAAGAAGCCGCTGAGGCAATCAAAGAAATCAAAAAACAAATTCATATTCCACTTGTTGCGGATATTCATTTTGACCATCGCTTAGCGCTTGCTGCTATTGAGAATGGCATCGATAAAGTGCGTATTAATCCAGGTAATATCGGCCGCCGCGAGAAGGTAGAAGCGGTCGTTAAAGCTTGTAAAGAACGTGGTATTCCAATTCGTATTGGGGTCAATGCTGGCTCACTAGAGAATCATCTTCTTGAAAAGTATGGATACCCAACGCCTGAGGCTATGGTAGAAAGTGCCTTGTTCCACATTAACGTTCTGGAAGAGCTTGATTTCCACGATATTATCGTTTCACTCAAAGCTTCCGATGTTCCTATGGCGATTGCAGCTTATTCCCAGGCAGCTAAAGCATTCAACTACCCACTTCACCTCGGGATTACAGAGGCTGGAACGCTCTTTACAGGGGCCGTAAAGAGTGCGGCAGGTATCGGAACTCTGCTCAATATGGGACTCGGTAACACCCTGCGTATTTCGCTTAGCGCGGACCCAGTAGAAGAGATTAAAGTAGCTCGCGAATTGCTCAAAACATTTGGCTTGATTACCAATGCTGCAACTCTCGTTTCCTGCCCTACCTGTGGGCGGTTAGATATTGATTTGTTCTCGATAGCCAACGAAGTCGAGGATTATATTGCAAAGATCAAAGTGCCGATTAAGGTATCTGTACTTGGCTGTGCAGTAAATGGTCCAGGGGAAGCGCGTGAAGCTGATATTGGGATTGCAGGAGCTCGTGGTGAAGGCATGCTTTTCCGTTATGGAGAAATGATCCGTAAGGTTCCTGAAGCAGAACTGCTCAATGAGTTGAAGAAAGAAATTGATATCATCGTAGATTCTTATGAAAAAACGGGTGTTATTCCAGGACGTAAGCACTAATAGCATATATGTTAAAAAAGAAAGCCGTTAAATGTGCCTCGAGTGAGGTGCTTTTAACGGCTTTTTTGTGTTGTCTGTTGGAATTCAGAGCCTATGACTGTACGGAATTGGTAACTACAGGGCTCTATTTTTGAAATATGCGGTAAAAATTTGAATTAGAGCAACGTATGTGCGCCATTTAATTCCTTTCACGCATATTTGTAGCACAAGAGAAGCATAATGAGTAAAACTGGAAAGCTTGTTCATTTGAAGTAAGTTTTTCTAACGCTTACATGCAAACAAGGAGATGCTATGAATTTGCTAAGCAAGTATAGGACTGCTCGTCACATTACCCTTTCGGTAATCGCAGGGATTTTTTTGCTTCTTTTACCCATGCATACCGGTGCCACAAATGTGGCAATGCCTTCACAGCTTGCAGCTGAGATCAAGACGAAGAAGGTGGCCATTGTCATTGATGACTTTGGCAACAATATGGACGGCACCAAAGAGATGATGGATCTCCCCATCCCTTTAACTGTCGCTGTCATGCCATTCCTGCCCTCTTCCAAACAAGATGCTCAATTAGCACACGATAAGGGACATGAAGTCATTCTACACCTGCCGATGGAGCCTGTGAGGGGTAAGAAGAGCTGGTTAGGCCCAGGGGCCATTACTACGGACTTATCGAATGATGAGATTCACAAAAGGATCGTAGCGGCAATCGAAGATATTCCCTATGTAATAGGAATTAATAATCATATGGGATCCAAGGCTACCGCAGATGAGAGAGTGATGAAAATTCTCGTTGAAATCTGCAAAGAGAAAAATCTCATTTTATTAGATAGCCGTACGACTTCAAAAAGCCTAATCGGCAAGCTAGCGGGGCAAAATGGAGTTCCTTATTCCGAGAATCAACTTTTCTTCGATGATCTTTATACGTACAGTCACATCAGCAAGCAAATGGTAAAGTTTAAAAAATTAATCCATCAACGAGACATGGTCATCGCGATCGGACATGTGGGTCCACCAGGGAAAAAGACAGCTCAAGTTATCAAAGAGGCTATTCCGATCATTCAAAAGGAAGCTACTTTTGTTCCGATTTCACAAACAATGAAGCTAAATACTAATTAGGATGAATCATGGCAAAGTATTGATCTACCGCTTGAGTAATGGCTTTTGCTAGCTTGGCCTGATGATGAGAATCATTCAGCAGCTTGCGGTCTGTTTTATTTGAAATAAATCCAAGTTCAACAATGACAGCTGGGCATTTTGTGTGCCTAAGCACATAATACTTTTTACCGAGAACAGGCTTTTCTTCCGTACCATAGATACGATTTAGGGATTCCTGCAAAAGTTGAGCAAGCAAAATGCTATCCGATTGATTTTGATAAATGACAAGTGGGCCTCTTCGATCGGATTTGCCGGACCAATTAATATGCATGCTTAGCATCATTTTGGGCTTAATGGTGTTGGCGAGTCCGGAACGCTGGGCTAAATCCTTGCGGTGTCTTCCACCGAACGACCACTTATTGTCTTCACTTAATGCGTAGTCTTCCGTTCGGTTGATAATGACGCGATAACCCTTTTTCTTAAGGAGCTTGTACGTTTTTTTGGATATGGCTAGGTTCATATCTTTTTCTTGATATTTACCATGTAAAGCACCGCTATCTATGCCTCCATGTCCTACGTCGATAATGATATCAGCATTAGGCAGTAAGGGATCATCAGCTAAAGCGGATGCATCAGAGGTCTTACAAAGACAGAGGAAAACAAGTAAAATCATCAAGCTTTGCTTCAAACGAATCACGTCCTTTTGCATGAATATCTACTCTTATCCTTCTTCTGTAAGAGGGCTATCATACGTCACGCAAAAGTTTGCATGTATTGGATTAACCTTCTTTTTCACGGGAATAATGGAAGCTATGACAAAAGTTTGAGCGAAAAAATTAGTTTTATTTCGAAACCGAAGCTTATGATTACGACGACAGTTTTGCCAAAGCAAAGCTCCTAGGAGGTATGACAAATGAGTTTAAGTATTATTCTTATGGTAATTCAAGTTTTCTTTGCTGTTGTGATTGGGTTGTATTTCTGGAATTTGCTGCGTAATCAACAGACGAATCGGTCTGCTGTCGATAGAGAGTCCAGGAAAGAATTGGAGAAATTAAGAAAGCTGAGATCCATTTCGCTAACAAAACCGCTCTCAGAGAAAACAAGACCGTCCTCCATGCAGGATATCGTTGGCCAAGTTGAAGGATTGAAAGCCCTAAAAGCAGCGCTATGCGGTCCCAATCCGCAGCATGTCATTATTTATGGTCCGCCTGGGGTTGGTAAAACGGCTGCTGCTCGTGTTGTTTTAGAAGAAGCTAAGAAAAATCAGGATTCACCCTTCCGGCCGGATTCCAAATTTACAGAGATCGATGCCACGACTGCACGCTTTGACGAAAGAGGAATTGCCGATCCGTTGATAGGTTCGGTTCATGATCCTATTTATCAAGGTGCAGGTGCAATGGGGGTTGCGGGGATTCCACAGCCTAAACCAGGTGCCGTAACGAAGGCGCATGGCGGTATTTTATTTATCGATGAAATCGGTGAATTACACCCCACACAAATGAACAAATTATTAAAGGTGCTGGAAGATCGCAAAGTATTTCTAGAGAGCGCATATTATAGCTCCGAGGATACGAATATTCCAGGCTATATTCATGATATATTTCAAAATGGTCTCCCTGCTGATTTCCGTTTAGTAGGGGCTACAACACGTACACCTAGCGAGATTCCTCCAGCTATCCGTTCGCGCTGCTTGGAAATTTATTTCCGTCCTCTTTTACCGAGTGAGGTAGGAGAAATTGCTCGGAAAGCTCTGGATAAGATTGGCTTCAAGAAATGTGAAGCAGCGGTTCAAGTGGTAACGAAATATGCAACCAATGGCAGAGAGGCTGTGAATGTGATTCAGCTTGCCGCGGGTATTGCCTTAACGGATAAACGAGATGAGATTACCGCAGCCGACATTGAGTGGGTTGTCAATTCATCGCAGATCCCACCTAGACCAGAACGAAAAATACCTGCACAACCGCAAATTGGATTCGTCAATGGATTAGCTGTTTATGGACCTAATTTGGGTACACTACTTGAGATCGAAGTGACCGCAATACCAATTGCAACTGCGGGTACTGGGAAATTTAATATTACGGGTGTTGTAGATGAAGAGGAAATGGGAGGAGGCTCTCGAACCATTCGCAGAAAGAGTATGGCGCGTGGCTCAGTGGAAAATGTGCTGACAGTCCTTCGCAAACTTGGATTTAATACGTCAGATTATGATCTACACATTAATTTCCCTGGCGGAGTGCCTATCGATGGACCTTCTGCAGGCATTTCCATGGCGACAGCTATTGCATCTGCGATACATAAAATACCTGTGGATAATAAATTGGCAATGACGGGGGAAATGAGTATCCATGGTAAAGTTAAACCCGTTGGCGGCGTTGTAGCGAAGGTCGAAGCTGCATTCCAAGCGGGAGCTACCAAAGTTATTATCCCTAAAGAAAACTGGCAAGAAATGTTTGCTAATTTGCCGGGAGTAGAGGTGCTTGCTGCTGACTCAATCGAAGAAGTGCTGGAAGTTGCATTAGGCTTAGAACTCCATGATAATGTGATTCACTTGCCTTTTGCCACGGAAAGGACGATTCCAGCTTCGTCTTTACCCATTTTACATGCAAATTCACAACATACAATTGACTCCTAAATCAGAGTAAAGAAGACCTCACATGACGCGTCAGAGTGCCAGTTGGTGTTTTGTTTGCAGTTTTGATAAAATGTAAAGGGCAACGAGGGTACAGAAATAAATGACATTGAATATCGTACAGAGATCCGAGACGGTGTGATTTCGAACTCCGTTCAAAGATCCATGAAGCGGAGAGACTTTGAACTCCGTTCAAAGATCCATGAAACGGAGAGACTTTGAACTCCGTTCAAAGATCCATGAAGCGGAGAGACTTTGAACTCCGTTCAAAGATCCATATATTAGGAGGTGCAGAGGATGGGACCCGGAAAAATCAAGGTGCGCAGATTGCCGCTATTGCCTCTAAGGGGACTGCTGGTTTATCCGAGCATGGTTCTACATCTGGATGTAGGGCGAGAAAAGTCGGTTAAAGCACTCGAGCGGGCAATGGTGGATGACAGCATGATTCTCCTCTGCTCTCAATCAGAGATCAACATAGAAGAACCTGCCAAAGAGGATATTTATCGCATCGGGACAATTGCTAAGGTACGGCAAATGCTGAAACTACCGAATGGAACCATTCGTGTATTGGTAGAAGGCGTTTTGCGTGCTGAGATTGTTGAATACCTTATGAATGATGAATATTATGAAGTCACGGCTAAGGAATTACCGGAGCAAGAAATCACCGATCCTGAGATCGATGCACTCATGCGAAGTGTACTAAGCCAATTCGAGCATTACATTAATTTGTCGAAAAAAGTTACACCAGAAACGCTTGCTGCGGTATCGGACATTGATGAACCAGGCCGTTTAGCAGATGTCATATGCAGCCATTTATCGCTCAAAATTAAGGATAAACAAGAGATTCTGGAGACCGTAGATGTGCGTGAGCGTCTCGAGAAAATGCTCAATATCTTGAACAATGAGCGAGAAGTGCTTGAACTTGAACGTAAAATTAGTCAACGTGTTAAGAAACAAATGGAGAAAACGCAGAAGGAGTACTACCTTCGCGAACAAATGAAAGCAATCCAGAAGGAACTCGGCGATAAGGAAGGCCGCGCTGGCGAAGTGGATGATCTACGCAGCCAGTTGACGGAAGCCGAATTGCCAGATAAAGTCCGCGAGAAGGTTGAGAAGGAAATCGACCGACTAGAGAAGATGCCAGCGACTTCTGCCGAGGGAGGCGTCATCCGCAACTATATTGATTGGCTGCTTGGATTGCCTTGGTCCAAAAATACGGATGATGACTTGGATTTGGATAAAGCCGAGGAAATCTTGAATGAGGATCACTTCGGTCTCGATAAGCCAAAAGAACGCGTACTCGAGTACCTAGCGGTACAGAAGCTTGTTAAGAAGCTGAAAGGACCTATCCTTTGTTTAGTTGGTCCTCCGGGCGTTGGTAAAACCTCCATTGCTCGTTCGATTGCTAGATCCATGGGAAGACAGTTCATTCGTATCTCGCTTGGCGGGGTTAGGGATGAAGCTGAGATTCGCGGTCATCGTCGTACGTATGTTGGGGCTATGCCGGGACGGATTATCCAGGGGATGAAGAATGCTGGAACGAATAATCCTGTTTTCTTACTAGACGAAATTGATAAAATGGCAATGGATTTCCGCGGCGATCCGGCTTCGGCATTGCTTGAAGTTCTTGATCCCGAGCAGAATAGCACTTTTAGTGATCATTTCATTGAAGTTCCCTTTGACTTGTCCAATGTCATGTTCGTGACAACGGCGAATGCTGTTCACAATATTCCTCGCCCTCTGCTAGATCGGATGGAGGTTCTCTACATTCCTGGCTACACAGAGATTGAGAAGCTTCAAATTGCGAAAAAGTATTTGCTGCCTAAGCAGAAGCGTGACCATGGTCTAGAAGAAGACCAACTTGTTGTGGATGAAGATGCCTTAATGAAAATCGTTCGTGAATATACACGTGAAGCGGGCGTTCGTAATTTAGAGCAGCAGGTCGCAGGTATGAATCGAAAAGCGGCTAAAAAGATCGTATCTGACCCAACTACACCGGTACATGTTACGGAAGAAAACTTGAAGGACTATCTAGGACCGAGCAAGTTCCGCTATAATGTAGCTGAAGAGAAAGATCAAATAGGTGCAGTGACAGGCCTTGCTTGGACAGAAGTTGGCGGGGATACCTTAGTCATTGAGGTCACCGTAATGCCTGGAACAGGCAAATTGACTTTGACGGGTAAACTCGGTGATGTGATGAAGGAGTCCGCTCAAGCTGCTTTCAGTTATACACGCTCACGGGCTGACGTGCTCGGCATTGCACCTGACTTTCATGAGAAGAACGATATCCATATTCATATCCCTGAAGGCGCCATTCCAAAAGATGGTCCATCCGCAGGAATTACGATGGCAACGGCATTAATTTCAGCTTTGACGAATATTCCTGTTTCTCGTGTGGTTGCTATGACAGGTGAAATTACATTGCGCGGCCGGGTACTTCCAATCGGAGGACTCAAAGAAAAGGCGCTCGCTGCACATCGAGCTGGTATCCGTACCATCCTGCTGCCTCAGGATAATGAGAAAGACATCATCGAAATTCCAGAAAGTGTCCGCGCCGAGATGACCTTCATTCCAGTTAGCCATATGGATCAAGTGCTTGAACATGCACTTGTCAAAAATAAGCCTCCCGTGCAAGTCGGATAACGATAGAAAGTAGTTGAACATCCATGAAAGTCAATCAAGCTGAGTTTATTATCAGTGCGGTTGGACCTAGCCAATATCCAGAGGATGCCTTGCCAGAGATTGCTCTGGCAGGGCGTTCTAATGTCGGGAAATCATCACTCATTAACTGTTTGATCTCCCGCAAAAATTTGGCCAGAACCAGCTCACAGCCCGGCAAAACCCAAACGCTTAATTATTATAAGATCAATCAGGACTTATATTTCGTAGATCTTCCAGGTTATGGCTACGCCAAAGTTTCCAAAACGAAACGGGAGCAGTGGGGGAAATTCATTGAGAGCTACTTAATGAATCGAGAAACACTGCGCCTTGTTATGCAATTAGTTGATTTGCGGCATCCTCCTTCCAAAGATGATCAAGCTATGTACGAGTGGCTAAGACATAATGATGTCCCAGTCATCGTCGTTGCAACCAAGGCCGATAAGATCCCGAAAAGCAGATGGCCGAAGCATATCAAGATTGTTCGAGAAACACTGGGTATGGATAAGGGTGTCCAACCGTTGATGTTTTCCTCGGAGCTTGGGCTCGGCAAGGACGAGCTGTGGGGGATTTTAGAGCAAGCCATCGCTTATGGAGAACCAGAGCCTGAAGAAGCAAATGAACTCGTGACCCAGCAAGAACAAGATAAAGAACAAGAACCGTCCTGATTCATAGGGCGGTTTTTTGTGTAAGGATAAGAAGGACGTCAAAAGACAGAGAAAATCAAGAAGAAGCACACGGGAAAGCGAGGTTTACTGGGGAAAATTTGCTGGCATTCCGTAATTCCTTGGTTTTTTCAGAATATTTGGCTGATTATAATGAAATGCACGCAGGAATATTAGAGACGCATGTAGTATAATAATAAACAAGGTAATAGTTAATGGCTTGAAAACAAAGAATCGAGGGATTTTTATGGCACAAAGGTTAGCGACTGAATATGTCAAAACCTGCCTCCAGTTAACAGAAGCCGAGATGTTCAAGTTTTTTCAAATGTTTGTGGATCATCAAGTGACATTGCAAGTGAAAGTCTTAGAAAATGGCAACCAAGAGGTTGTTTTTCAAGATGGAGCAGGTCAGGAAATCGTCCTTTCATTTGAGAAGAAATCGGGCCTATATGAATGCACAGGATCCTGCAGATTAAGTAACACCTTACTTGCTAATTTGATGCGTAAAGCAGTGTCAGAGTTTAAAGGAAGCGCAACAGTAAACCGAATTTACCCTAGTTATACAATGGTTTACTACTATGAACGTGGAACCGTCGTTAAAATCGAGGAAGTCAAAGGGCAATTGTTGACCGTTATCTATGAGTACAAAGACACCATTGGTCTCATGCAGCAAATGTTCCAAAAGAGAGAAGTCGAGCAAGAGATTGAAATGATCTACGATCAAATTAACCATCTTCTAGATTTGCGTAATATGCTGCAGCAACAGGAAGAACATCAACAGATCGACACTCGCCTCAATGAGCTAACGCATCGTTTGTTTATATTGGAGGCTTAACTACACATATACCTACAATTATAATAGACCCTTTTTAGGGTCTTTTTTGTTTTAAGGCATTTAGCAAAAAAAACTATTGCATTTCTCGTCGATAGATGTTATTTTTATTCTCGTTGAAAACAATATAGGAACCAGGATTCACTCAGGACATTGAATGTTGCGAGAGATAAATACCCTCGGGAAGTGAATGACGTAGGTCCTAGCGGATGAAATTTTTTTTCAGACATTTTATTCCTAGGAAGGGGGAACCGAAAGATGGAAACAGAATACTCAACTTTCGGAAGACACGTTGCTGTAGATACTTGGGGGGTAGATTTCGAACTTCTGAACAATGCAGATTGGCTGCAAGCTCAGATGGTAGAAGCTGCCGAGGTATGCGGAGCAACCGTACTATCTGTACAATCCAAGCAATTTGAACCACAAGGAGCAACTGTACTTGTTATGTTGTCCGAGAGTCATCTCTCCATTCATACTTATCCTGAGAGAGGTTTTGCCGCGCTTGACTGTTATACATGCGGTGAGACAGTGGACCCTCAATTAGCGATCGACTTTATGGTATCCGTATTGAAACCAGAAACATTCTATGCGAAGAAATTAGTTCGCGGAATGGGTGAACTACAAGTAGAAACTCCTGAAATAAAGCATGCAGAGCTTGTTAAATAAGAATCTGCGCATAACAATAACGATAACCACGGAGAAATCCGTGGTTATTTGTTTGTCCAGATACCCATACAATGTTATTGCGACACATGTCCAAACATGAAGCAAACATGAAATGGGGGAACAGATTTGAAACAGAAAATAGTTAGAAAAGCTGTGATTTATAGTATTGTTCTCTTTCTCATCATCTGGCCTATTTATCAACTCATTCAAATATTAGGTCCTCATAAAGAAGAGCATGATGCTACCCATCTACTGTATCAAGTTTCTCTGTTTCAGATGGAACTTCTGAAGAGCTATCTGGAAGAAGCTGCTCAAAGCAAAGATACCGAAGGATTGAATGCTGTCCAACAAGCCCTTTACTCGGCAAGTTATACGCATGAACGCCTGGTGCTTGCTGCGGGAGGAAGCGAATATCTGACTTCACTGGACAGTATGACCCAGCTAACGCAGTACTTGAAGCGTCTGCAGGTGGGGGGAGAGCGAACATTAAAGCCTGATGAGAGCCAGGTTTTGAAGGAAGTTTGGCTTCAGTACAAGAGTCTGTACGATCTGTATGAGAAAATCATGGCTTCGAATGGCGATATTGTTTCGTCCCAAAATACGAAGCTGGCGGAACTAGATCGAAATTTAACCTCTTTTATACGAAAAAAAGCACTTCAATAAAATGGTCAATATAGGGATCTTTTCTTGAGTGGAGCTCAAAGATCGCTATATTAGGTATATAGGAACGAAATGCTGTTAAAACTAACGAGCAGAATGTAGCATTCATAAATTATACAAAAAATTTGTCGGATTGCATGTTTTGCTGTGCTATAATGGTACATAGAATTAGACGGAAAGGCAGGTGGTACCTTTGCATATTATCGCACTAGGCTTGAACTATCGTACGGCCCCGGTAGAAATTCGGGAGAAGTTCGCTTTCTCCGATCAGGATTTACCTAAGGCATTGGCAGAATTGAAAGAAACGAAAAGTATATTGGAGTGTGTAATTGTCGCCACCTGCAATCGCACGGAAATCTACGCTGTTGTGGATCGACCGCAGATGTGCAGTCATTACTTGACACACTTCATTGAACGTTGGTTCCAAGTCGGCAAGGATCAATTCCAAAAGCATTTATATATGTATGAAAATGAAAAAGCGATTGAACATTTATTCCGCGTAACAAGCGGTTTAGATTCCATGGTCATTGGGGAAACCCAAATTCTAGGACAAGTGCGGGATGCTTTTTTATCATCTCAAAATATGAAAGCAACCGGGGCTTATTTCAATACGTTGTTTAAGCAATCCGTGACACTTGCCAAAAAAGCACACTCCGAAACAGGCATTAGCAATAATCCAGTTTCCGTCAGCTACGCCGCGGTGGAACTTGGTAAACGAATATTCGGCTCTTACATGAACAAAACGGTTATGATTATTGGTGCTGGTAAGATGAGCGAACTGACCGTTAAGCATCTTTACGCGAATGGAGCTAACAAAGTTATCGTGGTTAATCGTACGTTTGAACGTGCTGTGGAATTGGCGGAGAAATTTAACGGCATTCCATGTACCATGGATAACATGCTGGAGCATTTAGCGGAAGTGGATATTATTATTAGCTCGACGGGCGCTCCGGGATATGTTCTTACGAAGAATGATATTCAGTCCTATGTTCAAAAGAGAAAGTCACGTCCGCTTTTCATGATGGACATTGCTGTCCCTCGTGATCTAGATCCACAAATTAGCGGCTTACCTAATGTTTTTCTTTATGATATCGATGATCTGGAGAATATCGTAGATAAACATTTACAAGAGAGAAAGAAAGAAGCAGCGAAGATTGAAACAATGATTGAGTCTGAAATGGGTGTTTTCGAACAATGGACGAAGACGCTAGGTGTAAGTCCAGTCATTAGCGCTCTTCAAACAAAAGCGAGTCAGATCCACGAAGAGACGATGGATAACATGTTAAAGAAGCTGCCTGACCTTGATGAACGTGAAATTAAAGTTATTCGTAAATTAACGAAAAGCATTGTGAATCAAGTGCTGCGAGACCCGATCCTTCGCATTAAGGAAATGGCGGGAGAGCGTCATGGTGATGAAGCGCTTGAGTTATTCACGAAACTGTTTGCCCTAGAAGAGACCCTTGAACAACAAGAGCAAGCCAATCAGTTAGCACAAGAACTAGAAGCCGGGCATAAAGCAGTTGAAGCTAAGCAGATGCTGGATGATAAGTTGTCCGTGCTTAATTTACAGAACGCTGATATTCTAGCCCAATCTTGAAGAAAAGGGCGCTAATCGCCTAGGAGAGGTGCCATGGTAACACGTAGCTGGTTGTTTGATGCGATGATTTATATGTATGCCCTGAGCCTATTGTTTTACTTTTCGGATTTCGCTAATGCGAACCGAAGCGCGAAACGGATGGGGACGGGGCTGCTTTTGTTTGTATGGGTTCTGCAAACCGCTTACTTAGGAATTAATTTGTATGGTCATTTGACGGAATGGGCGTTTGCCCGATCGGATGTACTTTTTATGTTTTCGTGGTTGATTGTCACGATTTCACTGTTGATTAATCGATTTATCCGGATTGAATTGTTTGTATTTTTTGTGAATGTGCTTGGTTTTGCCATTTTGGCTTTGAATGTATTCGGTAATCCGAATGTAACGCCAATTAAGCCCGATTGGGACATCAATGATGAGCTATTATTTATCCATATTACCCTGGCGATTGGCAGTTACGTGGCATTCTCGATTGCAGCTATTTTCTCAGGCATGTATGTGTTTTTACACAAAATGTTGAAAGCGAAGAAATTTTCTCAAACGGTTATGAGATTACCTTCACTTGAGAAAATTGAGCATTATACCTATCTCTCCGTTATTATCGGAGCACCATTGCTTCTTATGGCTTTAAGTCTGGGTGTGGTCTGGGTTGTACTGGAGGGAGATCGTAATTTACTTTATGATCCTAAGGTGATTAATTCATTTTTTGTGTTAGCAGCGTACGCTTTCTATTTATTTCAGCAGCATTCTATGCGTATTTCGGGAAATAAGCTGGCAGCATGGAACCTCGCAGCATTCTTAATTGTAGTTCTCAATTTCGTGGTTTCTAATCTGGTTTCAGGTTTTCATGGGTGGATATGGAGCTAACGACGATAAATCATCCCTATCCAATTATGCTGAATCTGTCTGGACGCCGATGTTTAGTTATCGGCGGAGGGGCTGTGGCTGAACGAAAGGTGAAATCACTGCTGCAAGCAGGTGCCCGTGTAACGATCGTAGGCACAGAATTTACTGAGGGACTTATGGAGATGGAGAACAAGTCTGAAGTGGTTCTGTATAGGCAAACGTTTCATCCATCAATCATGATCGATGAAAGTTCAGATTTTGCGCCTTACACCTTGGTTGTAGCTGCAACGAATGATGCGGAAGTGAATGCTCACGTGCATGAGATAGCATCACGGCAGGGTCAACTAATCAACGTTGTTGATCAACCTCAATTGAGCTCCTTCATCGCGCCTTCTGTTGTTCGAAGAGGGAAGTTAGTTATTGCCGTTTCAACAGGTGGAGCAAGTCCTTCAGCTGCTCGTAAAATTGCTCAAGAATTAGACAACGCATATGGTGAAGAGTATGAAACGTACCTCGATTTCCTTAGTGATTTGCGGTTATTGATTCAGAGTAGAGTGGCCGATAAACAAGCTAGACAACGTGTTTTTAAAGAGATGCTTGAATGGGACGTGCTTGCCAAAATACGGAGCGGCACATTCGAGAGTTGGAAAGAGAAGCTCTACATAACCTTAGAGAAAGAACCTTGGATGCAGGGGCAAGTTCGAGATAGAGGTACGGATCTATCTGCTTGGTTAGCAGCTATCAAGGATATCGGGCAGCAAGTACAGGGAGGCGGGTAGAGATGAGAACAATCATAGTAGGAACTAGGCAAAGCGCATTGGCACTAACTCAGACGGGGCAAGTTGTGGAGCTTTTAAAACAGCTTGCAGCTGAACATGGGATCGCTTGTCAATTTGAAATAAAGAAAATTGTCACGAAGGGCGACCGCATTTTGGACGTCACCTTGTCCAAGGTAGGCGGTAAGGGGCTGTTCGTCAAGGAAATCGAACAGGCACTGGTGGACGGCGACATCGACATGGCCGTTCACAGCATGAAAGATATGCCCTTCGAGCTACCCGAAGGGCTGGTCGTTGGAGCGGTGCCGAAACGTGAGGATCCGCGCGATGCGCTGATCACACGCGGGCACCGCTCCCTGGACGAGCTGCCGCAAGGCGCGCTCGTCGGTACCAGCTCGCTGCGGCGCGCCAGCCAGCTGCAGCACCTCCGCCCGGACCTCCGAATCGAGTCGGTCCGCGGGAACATTGATTCGAGGCTGCGCAAGCTCGATGATGAGAACTTCGATGCGATTCTGCTTGCCGCGGCCGGTTTGCACCGGATCGGCTGGCAGGATCGCATCAGCGCGTACCTGCCGCCCGAGATCTGCCTCCCTGCCGTAGGGCAGGGGGCGCTGTGCATCGAGTGCCGGGGCGGCGACGCCTTCATGCTGGACCTGCTGAGCAGGTTCCAGCATGAGCCAACCGCGCTCGCGGTGCGAGCGGAGCGGGCTTTCCTTGGCAGACTCAATGGAGGCTGCCAAGTGCCGCTAGGCGCTTACGCGAGCATAAGCGAAGACAGCAGCGAATCAGAGGTGCCGCTGCTCACTTTAACGGGCATGGTTGGTACGCCGGACGGCGTCACCATGCTCAAGGAAACAGCTTCCGGGAGCGATCCGGAAGCATTAGGTTTGCTTGTCGCCGATAAACTTATCGCGCAAGGCGCAGAACGTATCCTGGCTGAGGTAAGGAAGTGAGCATCGTGAACAAAGGAAGAGTCTATCTCGTTGGTGCGGGTCCCGGAGATCCTAAACTCATATCGGTTCGCGGTATGGAAGCCATTCAGAAAGCCGATGTCATCGTTTATGACCGGCTGGCCAACCCTCGTCTACTCAAGCATCGTAGACCGGAAGCTGAGCTGATCTTTGTCGGTAAGCTTCCGGATAAACATATACTAAAGCAAGAAGAAATTAATCAATTGCTCGTAGATCTGGCCCTTCAGGGGAAAGTTGTGACTCGTCTCAAAGGCGGCGATCCCAGTGTCTTCGGTCGAGTGGGCGAGGAAGCGGAGCTGCTCGCAGATAACGATGTGATCTTCGATATTATTCCAGGTATCACATCCTCGATTGCTGTTCCTGCCTATGCGGGTATTCCAGTCACCCACCGCGACTTCACTTCGTCATTTGCGATTATTACTGGTCATGAATACCCGAATAAGACTTATTCCAGTTTGGACTGGGAGCATTTGGCTAAGGCGATCGGCACCATGGTCTTCTTGATGGGTGTGGCGAATCTTGAACAAATTTGTCGTGAATTGATTCGGTGCGGCAAACCGCCGGAAATGCCTGTTGCGCTCGTCAGATGGGGAACATGGGCGGATCAACAAACCATTACGGGAACCTTGGCCGATATTACGGAGAAGGTAAGAGAGGCTAATTTCAAATCACCAGCCGTTATTATTATTGGTGAAGTTGTTAAGCTGCGTGAGAAGCTGGCCTGGATTGAGAAGAAGCCGCTCTTCGGGCGTCGAGTGCTGGTAACAAGAGCTAGAAGTCAAGCAAGTGAGCTTGTGGATTTAATCGATGACATGGGTGGAGAAGCGGTTGAATTCCCTGTGATTCGATTACAACCGCCAAGTCGCCCAGAGGCCATTCAAGCACTGGACCTGGCCCTAGACAAGCTTCATGAATTTGACTGGGTGTTGCTGACAAGCGTAAACGGTGTTGAGTATTTTTTCCGTAGGCTGCGTGAAAAAGGGATTGATGTTCGCAAAATGGGGAAAGCTCGCATTGCAGCTGTAGGCCCGAAGACAGCCGAAGCGCTAGCTGAGCGTGGCATCATTGCGGATGTACTCCCGGCTAAATATCAAGGCGAGGGTATCCTGGAAGCTATTCAAGCAGATTTGAAAGCCGGCCAGAAGGTTCTATTACCTACGGCTGACTTGGCACGTGATTATTTGCCTGGTAAGCTCAAAGAGCTCGGTCTTGAAGTAACCGAAGTTGACGTCTACGAAAATGTACTCATAACAGACGATGGGGATGAAATCATTCATCTTCTGCAAAATCAAAGCATTCATATCATAACTTTTACAAGTTCATCTACGGTTACAAATTTACTTGAAGCCTTGCGTCAACTGGGTGTGGAAGATCCGCTATCCTTGCTGCAAGGGGTTGAAATTGCCTGTATTGGACCCAAAACGGCAGAGACAGCAAGTCAATGTGGACTGCCGGTTACGTATATGGCTAAAGAGGCTACCGTTGCTTCATTAGTCCAAAGTATTACTCAACCTAAATAATCAGATGCAGCTTCTTAAGGAGCTGCATCTGATCGCCAATAAGGAGGCGGAATTCTTCATGAGTTTCCCTATCGTTCGTAATCGCCGCTTACGCGGCAATGCAGCTATTCGTAATCTGGTACGTGAAAATCAAGTGACCGTTTACGATGTTGTACAACCGATTTTTGTTACACATGGTACGAACATCAAGTCAGAAATTGCTTCGATGCCAGGTGTTTATCATTTTTCTTTAGACAGAGTGCAAGAAGAAATCGAAGAAATTACAAAGCTTGGCATTCAAGCTATTCTTTTATTTGGTGTTCCGGATCATAAAGATGCGACAGGAACTTCCGCTTTTATGGATGATGGCATTGTGCAGCAAGCGGCTCGTCTTATTAAAGAATTGAACCCGAATTTGCTTGTAATTGCCGATACATGTCTATGTCAGTTTACGGATACAGGTCATTGTGGTGTTATTCATCATCATCCGGTTACGGGACAGGCGGATGTGGCAAATGATGCCTCCTTGGAGCTGTTGGTTCGTACGGCTGTATCGCAAGCCAAAGCGGGTGCTGATATTATCGCTCCTTCAAACATGATGGACGGTTATGTACATGCTATTCGTTCAGGTTTAGATGAAGCTGGCTACGAGAATACACCGATTATGGCTTATTCCGTTAAATATGCATCAGCCTATTACGGTCCATTTCGAGATGCTGTGGATTCAACACCGCAATTCGGTGACCGCAAAACGTATCAGATGGATCCAGCTAACGGGCGCGAAGCTTTGCGTGAAGCGGAAAGTGACGTTGCAGAGGGCGCTGATTTCCTCATGGTGAAACCGGCTCTTGCTTACATGGACATCATTCGGATGCTGAAAGATAACTTCGATTTGCCGATAGTTGCCTATAATGTGAGTGCGGAATATTCGATGATTAAGGCTGCAGCCATGCAGGGATGGGTTAATGAAGAGGCTATCGTGATGGAAACAATGACAAGCTTCAAACGTGCCGGTGCGGATATCATCTTGACTTATTTTGCCAAAGATATTGCTCGTTATTTAAAAAAATAGCAAATTTCCAAATAGAGCCATTCACCTAAGATGCAAAGGCGAGCAGTTTCCGGAGGAAACGATCAGCATGTAATCTTAGTGCGGATGGTTCTTTTGTCATACTTTTGTCGCAAAACATAAGCTTACCTCAGTTGTGACAGGGGTATAATTAGGGCATAATGAATGAGAATAGATGGAAACCCAGAGGAAGGTGCCTCATGACCTACAACGATAATTTTATTAAAGCATGCCGAAAAGAACAGGTGGATACGCTGCCCGTTTGGTATATGCGCCAAGCTGGACGTTATGATCCGGATTATCGCAAAATCAAAGAAAAGTACTCACTGCTTGAAATTTGTCAGCAACCAGAGCTAGCCGCGGAAGTTACCATGATGCCCATTAAAAAGTTGGGTGTTGATGCAGCCATTTTATATTCGGACATTATGAATCCCGTTGCTTCACTTGGAATCGATTTTGATATTGTCAAAGATGTGGGTCCTGTGATTCATACGCCAGTTAGGACAGCGCAAGATGTTGAGCGCCTGCGTCCTATAGACGTGGAGAAAGATTTATCGCATATTATTCAAACGATCCGTATCTTAGACAAGGAGCTTGAGGTTCCCCTCATCTCATTTGCGGGTGCGCCATTTACGATTGCGAGCTACTTGATTGAAGGTAAGCCATCCAAAAGCTATATTCGCACGAAGCAGCTTATGTACTCCGAACCAACCGTTTGGTTTGCCTTAATGGAGAAGCTTGGTGATATGGTCATTACGTACTTGAGAGCGCATATCGCAGCGGGTGCTAAGGCTGTTCAAGTATTTGATAGCTGGGTTGGCGCACTTTCTCCTGCGGATTTTCAAATGTATGTGCTGCCGACAATGACGCGAATATTCAAAGAACTTGCGGACTTGAAGGAACCAAAGATTTATTTCCCAGGCGTGAGTTCAGGGGAGTTACTTCCTTATCTCAAAGACATCCAAGCGGATGTTATTGGTCTAGATTGGCGGATTCCAATTTCTGTAGGCCGTGGAAGAATTGGCGAGCGCTTTGCCGTGCAAGGAAACTTGGATCCCTATATTTTAACAGCTCCGATGAGCGTTATTGAGCAACAGGCGAAAGCCATTATAGATGAGGGGATCCAGCAACCAGGATATATCTTTAACCTTGGTCATGGGCTATTCCCGGAAGCATCGCTTGAGAAGTTAAAGGATTTGACTACATTCATTCATACTTACTCACATTCCGTACTAACGCAGCAAGCAGAAAAGAGTGGTGTTTAGCATGGCGAATCAGCGTATTGGTGTTTTAGTCATGTCTTATGGTACTCCGGAAAGTTTGGATCAAGTTGAAGCTTATTACACACATATTAGACGTGGGCATCCTCCAACGCCTGAGCAGCTGCATGAATTAACTGCTCGTTATGAGGCAATTGTAGGAGGGTTCTTCCCGCTGCGTGAAAATACGAACAAGCAGGTTAAGGGCCTGGAAAATACACTTCGTCAAGAACACCCAGAAGTTGAATTCGTCTGTTATCAAGGTCTGAAGCATGCTCAGCCTTACGTAGAAGACGGTGTGGAGCAAATGGTTAAGGACGGTATTACTGAGGCTGTGGGAGTCGTTCTAGCCCCTCACTACTCAACTATGAGCGTTGGCGGGTACGTGAAAAGAGCGAAAGATAAGGCAGAGGCACTTGGTCTGAAGATTGATTTCGTTCTTGACTATCATCTTCATCCTAAACTGCTTGATGCCCTTAGCACACGTGTTGACAAAGCCTTAGAGAAATTCTCCGGTGTGAATCGAAATGATGTACGTGTTATCTTTACTGCGCATAGCTTGCCTGAGAAAATACTTGAATTGAAAGACCCATACCCAGATCAATTGCTTGCCACTTCCAAAGTCATTGCTGAGCGTGTAGGTCTGACGAATTGGCAGTTCGGTTGGCAAAGCGCAGGGCAAACAGCGATGCCGTGGCTTGGTCCGGATATCTTGGATGTTTTACGTAAGATCAATCAAGAGGAAAGCGTCAAGAATGTTCTCCTATGTCCGATCGGCTTTGTTTCGGATCATCTGGAGGTTCTCTACGATATCGATATAGAAGCACAGGCCCTAGCCAAGGAGCTTGGACTGCATTTGGAACGAACAGAATCGCTAAATACAGACCCTCTGTATCTGGAAACATTGAGTGATGTTGTATACAAGAAATGGAAAGAGGTCACCCGTTTATCATGAGTACTAGGATTCCTCACTACATGATTGTTGGCGGGGGGATTACGGGGCTTAGCGCAGCTTTTTACTTAAAGAATAGGTTGGAGTCAGCGGGAGCTCCTTTTCGTCTTTCTGTGGTGGAGAAGTCCCCGACATTTGGCGGGAAAATTCATACCATAGAACGAGAGGGTTTCGTCATTGAAAAAGGGCCGGATTCCTTCCTTGCACGGAAGCGCCCTATTATTGATCTGGCTTATGATCTTGGGCTAGAAGATGAGCTTACAGGAACGAATCCTGGGGCGAAAAAGACCTATATTGTGCGTCAAGGTAAGCTGCACCGCATGCCACCTGGCTTAGTGCTCGGCATACCAACACAAATGACACCGTTCATGAAGACGGGCCTCATTTCCCCATTAGGTAAAATGCGAGCTGCACTTGATTTGATCCTGCCGAAGCGTGATTTATCAACGGATGAATCTCTTGGGCATTTTCTGGAGCGCCGCTTAGGGAAAGAAGTGCTTCAACGTATCGTGGAACCGCTTCTAGCGGGGATTTATGCTGGTGATACGTTTAAGCTTAGTTTAAAAGCAACGTTCCCACAGTTTCGAGCGATGGAGCAGAAGCATCGCAGTTTAATTCTAGGGATGATGGTCAGTCGCAAAAACGTGAGTGAAGAGAGTGCTCACTTACCTTCTGCGGTACGTAACTCGGTTTTTGTGACGTTCAAGAAGGGGCTTCAGACGTTGGTTTCGGGCTTAGAAGACGCCTTGAAGACTGTGGATCTACGAAATGGCGTCGGGGTTATATCCGTTCGTAAAATGGGTCAGCAGCAAACTGAGGTTATCTTTGAGGATGGACATAGTGAAATGGTAGATGGCGTTATCCTAACTACGCCTGCTTATCAGGCAGCGCAGATGCTAGCAGATTTACCTGCAGCAAATCAGCTTAAGAAGATTGATTACATTTCCGTGGCGAATGTTATTATGGCTTTCGATCGCAAAGACATCCCTTTTGCACTGGATGCCTCGGGCTTTCTAGTGCCGAAAACCGAAGGCAGGACGATTACTGCGTGTACCTTAACATCTGCTAAATGGCTGCATACAGCCCCAGACGGGAAGGTGCTTCTGCGTTGTTATATCGGTCGTGCAGGTGAGCAAGAGTGGCCGAAGTGGTCGGATGAACAACTAATTAGCAAAGCCCGCCATGATCTGCGGGAATTATTAGGACTAAAGGCGGAACCGCTTTTTACGGATGTAACTCGTCTCATGCATTCTATGCCGCAATATCCTGTGGGTCATCTGGAGCAGATTGCGCAGTTCCGTGAAGAGCTTGCTGCAGCTATGCCTCAAGTCCTTATCGTGGGGGCGGGGTTCCATGGAGTGGGTCTGCCTGATTGTATAAGGCAAGGTAAAGAGGCTGCGTGGCAGCTTGCGGACCTGATCCAAAACCAGTCACAGGAAGCCGCTGAAACAGCCAGTTCGATTTAACGAATCTTGGCCAGATCTAATTTGAAATCTGATGCTGAAATACAGAACCGCTGAGGACCATATAAAAAACGGAGCCGACTTCTTTTTCGGAAAAATTTAATCATAGATAGACTACTGGGGGTATGAAATTATGGGAAATTCGAGTAGAATCGACACGCGCTCTTCGGCCGCCTTTCTAGAAGCTAAGAAGATCATTCCCGGTGGAGTGAACAGTCCTGTTCGCGCCTTTAAATCAGTTGGTTTAACACCTTTGTTCATGGAGAAAGGCTCAGGTTCTCGCGTAACGGATATTGACGGGAATACCTTTATCGATTATGTAGGATCCTGGGGTCCATTAATCGTAGGACATGCTCACCCTGTCGTGCTGGAAGCTATTAGAGGAGCGGCCGAAAAAGGGACAAGCTTCGGTGCGCCGACACTTCTAGAAACGGAAATGGCAAAGCTGGTCATTGAACGGGTGCCGTCCATTGATATGGTTCGCATGGTGAATTCAGGGACAGAAGCGACTATGAGCGCCCTACGGTTAGCCCGCGGTTTTACGAAGCGCGACAAGATCGTGAAATTCGAAGGAAGCTACCATGGCCATGCAGATGCCTTACTGATCAAAGCTGGCTCCGGTGTAGCCACACTTGGCCTTCCAGATAGTCCAGGGGTCCCGAGTAGCGTGGCCTCGAATACGATCACCGTGCCTTACAATGATTTGGCATTCGTTAAATTAGTGTTTGAAAAGTTTGGGGAAGAAATTGCGGCTTTAATCGTTGAGCCGATTGCAGGGAATATGGGAGTTGTGCCTCCAGCTGAAGGGTTTTTACAAGGATTACGTTCCATTACTCAACAATATGGTTCTTTGCTAATCTTCGATGAGGTGATGACTGGTTTTCGCGTGCATAAACACTGCGCACAGGGCTTGTACGGCGTTACACCTGACTTAACATGTCTAGGTAAGGTCATTGGCGGAGGACTCCCTGTTGGCGCTTATGGAGGCCGACTGGACATCATGGAGCAGATTGCTCCTGCAGGTCCAATCTATCAAGCAGGAACCTTATCCGGTAATCCACTAGCGATGGCAGCAGGCTTCGCAACGTTATCCTTATTGGGCGAGCCCAATGTCTATGAGGAACTGGAACGCAAATCCGCGAAGCTGGAAGCTGGATTTGCTGGGAATGCCGCTGAATTTGGCGTGGCAAGCACAATTAACCGAGTAGGGTCCATGATATGTCCATTTTTCACTGAGCAGGCTGTCACGAATTACGATACAGCCAAAACGTCTGATTTAGCTAAGTTTAATGCTTATTTTGGCCATTTGCTCGATTTGGGAGTTTCAGTTGCACCTTCGCAATTCGAAGGGATGTTTATATCTACGGTTCATTCCGATGAAGATATCGCTGCAACAATCGATGCTCATCGTGAAGCGTTGAAGCGATTATAAGTTTGTAATATATAAAGACCTGGCCAACGTGGCCAGGTCTTTTGCTTACTTATGTAAGTTTTAGTTTGTTTTTATGGTTGGAGCAACACTTGAAGATGGCAGTGCACTATTCCCATTGTTTGTTTGCCCTTGGATAGGGCTTGTACTCGGTGTAGGCGTCGGGCTTGGCTTTGATGATGTGGAAGCTCCTGGTGAGGAGCTTCCTGTGCCTGTGCCAGAACCTGTGCCGGTATTGCCATTGCCTGTACCTGTACTCGGTGAAGGACTTGGCTTCGTAGAAGGTGTCGGTGAAGTTTCTGGCTTCACTGACGGACTTGGTTTGACAGTACCATTATCTGATCCTGAAGGTGGATTAGACGTGCCATTCTTACCTGCTTCACTGCTGGATTCAGGCTTGGTTGACGTTGTTGATTTCGGTGTAGGTGTTGCTTTAGGCGGGTTCGCTTTTTTAGTCGCTTGTTCTCTCAGGAAATCAGGGTGGTCATAAGCACCACCTGGATCGATAGTCTTAAGTCCTTCCCAAACATTCTTCACCTTTACTTGGTCAGGATGATCAAAAACTAGGAAAGCAGAAGGTAAGCGACGCTCCCCGTAACGACTTGAGGGCTTCGTAATCAGCTCATCGTTGTATACCATCTCGGAGGAAGCTCCGCCATCCAAGAAGCCAGCATTAATGACGCCATCTGCGAGAAACAGATCCTGAACCTCTTTAAGTGTTGCGCCTACACTGTGCGTTTGTCGGCCGTCGATCACGATGAAAATAACCGTTCCGTCGGCTTTTTGTCCCACAGCTGTACGAGGTGCGCGTCCCCAGCCTCCGTCACCGCTAGTAATGAGCGGTTTTCCGTTAGCAATAACACGCGGATAGAAGGATACGGCGTCAGTGACACCAAGTTTAAGAAGTTCGTCAATCGTATACTTCCCGATAATGAGTGTGCCTTCTTTTGTGAATCCAACAATATGTTGAGGAATGCTGCCTTCTTGGTCTGTATAAAGAATTTCTCCACCGGACATAATAGCACCAATTGGCGCAAATCCGTTTCCAAGTCCGTCTGGATCGTTGAAGCCTCCGCCATTTACGCCTGCGACAGCGCCAGTACGCTCTACCATGGATGTAATTCTTTCCCCTTCACCTTGCTTTGCGGGGACAACGACACGAATCGTTCGTGGGTCATATACATACATTTTCTTGCCCTTCCAAAACTGGCCAGAAATATCCTCGACTTTCACAAGACTTTCCGTAGAACGATTTTTATTGAATTGAACCGCCCGCAAATCTTGTTTTTCAACAGAGTTGATTTCGGTCAAATTTTGCATTTCGAGAACCATCTGATCTCTACGCTCAGCACCAACGAAAATCCAGGCCCAGTCACGATGCTGCGTCGTAATAACCGTTTTAGCCAAATATTCGCGTATATATTCTCCAGGTGGGGTTAGAAATAAGAAGCTTGAACTAAGAAAAGTACAAACAGCTATAACGAGAAAAGTGCGTTTCAGCCAACTATAACTCCGAAAATGTTCTAATATTGAACTACCCAAGGTTGTTCCTCTCCTGCTCTATTATTCTATTTGGTATTTAATATTTGATTAGTAATGTCGAAAAAAAACAATACAAGACTTATATTATCATATTTTAGCATGCAATTGTTATTGGTAATTGTTAAAATAAAGTGTACATAATCCCTATTTTCATGAGGAGTAATGAATTCTATGAAACGATATTACTTTTTTGATTTTCCAATAGATTTAATGGCGGTTGTTTTGGTATTTCTAGTCATTCTGCTCGTAATCTATCTATCCTTTCGTAAAGGTACTCGAATATGACAGAGTGGAAACGCAGCGGTGAATGGTTGGAGCTCCCCGTTCCAAATCCGTTATGGAAACCTCTTAAACCAGGGGCTATAGAAGAATTAACAGCTATACTGCCAGTTCCTAGAAAGTATTTTCTTCGACTAGCCTCTCAAGGCCTTATTAAGATTCAGGATGATAAAATTCGACTTCATGCGTTTCCTGAAGAGAAGGCTGCTTTCAAACCTGAGTCTTATGATCTTGGCATTTTATATGAGGACGACTTTTGCCTTGTCGTTAATAAACCGGCAGGGATGTCTGTTCATCCAGCAGAAGCAGGGCAAAGCGGTACGTTGGCTTCTGCGGTAGCCTTCTATTTTGAATCGACAGGCCAGGCTTGCGGGGTTCGGCATATACATCGTTTAGATCAAGATACGACCGGAGCTGTACTATATGCCAAAAATGAGTGGGCGCATGTGCTTCTTGATGAAACAATGCGTGACAAACGAATTGATAGACGCTATGTAGCGCTAGCTGAAGGCGTATTCCGAATAAAACAAGGATCGATAGATGAACCTATCGGTAAAGATCGTTATATCTCAGGTAAGCGAAGAGTTTCGCCTAGCGGTGATCAAGCGGTAACACATTATCGGGTTTTACGGCAAATGAAGAAAGCGGCTTTCATAGAATTGGAGCTAGAAACAGGGAGAACCCATCAAATTCGGGTCCATCTCAGTCATTTAGGCCACCCCTTAGTAGGGGATTCCCTTTATGGGGGTTCATCGCGATTGTTTCATCGACAAGCCCTGCATGGAGAGAGGCTTTTGTTCGATCATCCTGTTACTCAAAAGCAAGTCATCGTGCATGCTCCGCTGCCGCAAGATTTCAAACTTTTGCTAGAAGAAGTTTCAGCCCTGTAAAAATGTAGTCATGCCTAGCCCTTCCCACCCATATACTTTTAGAGACAAACAAGTAAATGGCCAAACAATCCGAATGCTGTCCAGCATTTGGATTTGATGGAAGGGAGGATTAATTCGGTGTCTGAACAACAACCAGGTTTAAGATTCGATATCTATGAACGCGTTCATTTGCAAGAAGATTTGGCGGGGATACAAGAATTAAATGATGTAGAATTGCTTCCTCATATTCAGGTAATTACTTTGGATGATCAGGCAATCCTGAAAGGAAACTTGCTGCTCACGGGCAATTATTTCAGTGAGGAAGGGAGTACACCCAGATCACTTGAGCACCTGATTCCAGTCGAGATCACATTACCTTTAAATCGCATTCATCGTGTCGAAGATATTCAGGTCGAGATTGAAAATTTTGATATTGATCTTTTATCAGCCAGAAGCTTGAACGTTACAGGTGTTCTTTCCCTACAAGGCGTCGAAATTGTGTCGGCTCCGCTGGAGAGCTGGCGGGAAGAAGAGGAAGTTACTTTCGTTCATGAGGTTAACATCCCAAGTTTCGAGCCGCCTATGCCCTATCAACCACAGCCCGTACAGGAACCTCAGGCAGTTCCAACCATACGAGAACCCGTAAATGTAGCTTCTTATGCAGCTGTTACTCCTTATGTGGCTCCCATTCAAGATGAGGTTGGTTCTGACGATGGTGTAGTTGTAGTGGAGATTGAACAAACCGAATTAAAGGTGACACCCCATCAAGAAAGCACGGTGGTTACGGAAGACAAGAAAGAGCTCAAAGTCGCCTTTGGCAAAAAGGCGGCTGAGGCTGTGGACATCAACCCGTATGGTATTAAATCGCTTCTTTCTAAGGCGGGCTCGTATCTTACCGATAAGAGGAATGCAGAAGCAGAAGCGCAAGCTGCGCTTGCGGAAGAGACGCGAATAGATGCTGTGGAGTGGAAGCGACTCTTTCTTCAAAGCAACGCAGGAACGCAAGAGTTTAGGAAACTAAAACTTTGCATTGTTCAAAAAGAAGATACGTTGGAATCGATTGCCAAACGCTATCAACTCAACCCGCGTGAGCTTCAACTCTTGAATCGTATGAGTGATCAAGAAATTTCAGTTGGGCAGGTTATTTATCTGCCTAGATAAATAACAGATACATAGGCAAGAGCCTTTGGCTGCTTATAGCGGCTGAGGGCTCTTATTCGTTTTCGTAACATCTTTCGGAAGCAAGCATAATATATGCATAAACGGTAATACTGGAATGATATATTGACTCTATTTCAAATGTTCGATATCATATGATGTAAACCATTTTGAGTAATATTGGAAACGTTGATAGGGAGTAGTAGGCGGTAAGCCCTTCAGAGAGTGGAACTGGTAGCGCTGAAAGGTTCCATAGGAAGCAACCGAACGAAGTCGCCCTGGAGTTGTGAATGTGATTGTATGCGCCCGTTTATGCGGTGAGCAGCATTAGCATTCGCCGGCCGCAGCCGTTATCTGTTTGAGAGCCACGCGCTTCTTTTGAAGCTGCGCGGAATGAAGGTGGTACCACGGAAGCAAGCCTTTCGTCCTTTGCGGGCGGAGGGCTTTTTTTGTTTGAATGGCCGCCGATGTGAGATGACTTACAGGCCTCATAAGCCTGTTTAACAGAGATAATAGTAATGGAGGTAATCTTATGACAGAAGCTAATGAAACCAAAGAACAATTGCAAATGCCTACTACGTACGATCCTAAAGATGCCGAGCGCAAGTGGTATGATTACTGGATTAAAAATGAGTTTTTCAAAGCGGGCACACGTCCTGATGCGGAAACTTACACCATTGTGATTCCACCTCCGAACGTTACAGGTATGCTGCATATTGGGCACGCGCTTGATTTTACACTGCAGGATATTTTAATTCGTACCAAACGGATGCAGGGTTATGACGCACTTTGGCTGCCTGGATCTGACCACGCAGGTATTGCCACCCAAACTAGGGTAGAGCAAAAGCTCCGCGAGCAAGGACAATCACGTTATGATCTTGGACGCGAGAAGTTCTTGGAGAAGGTATGGGAGTGGAAGGAACTATATGCAAACACGATTCGTGAGCAATGGGCCAAAATGGGTTTCTCGTTGGATTATTCACGTGAACGCTTCACCTTGGATGAGGGCCTATCACAAGCCGTTCGTGAAGTATTCGTAAGCCTTTATGAGAAAGGCCTGATTTATCGCGGGAATTATATTATTAACTGGGATCCAGCGGCTCGTACAGCGCTTTCTGACATTGAAGTAGAATATAAAGAGGTGCAAGGCGCTCTCTATCACTTAGAATACAAAACGACGGATGGAACAGATTCAATCGTTGTTGCCACGACTCGTCCTGAGACGATGCTTGGCGATACAGCGGTTGCTGTTCATCCGAAGGATGAGCGCTATAAGCATCTCATCGGCAAAACGCTGCTTCTCCCTATCGTGAATCGCGAGATTCCGATCATTGCGGATGAGTATGTTGAAAAAGAGTTCGGAAGCGGCGCCGTAAAAATTACACCGGCTCACGATCCGAATGACTTCGAAGTTGGGAAGCGTCACGACCTACCGCAAGTTCTGGTTATGGACGAAACCGGCAAGATGAACGCGAATGCGGGTCCTTACCAGGGGAAAGATCGTTTTGAATGCCGCAAGCAAATTGTCGCTGACTTGAAGGAGCAAGGTGTTCTTATCAAAATAGAGGAACACGTTCATCAAGTAGGTCATAGCGAGCGCAGCGGCGCAGTGATCGAGCCTTATTTATCAACACAATGGTTTGTGAAAATGCAGCCGCTTGCTGATCAAGCGATTGATGCACAAAAAACAGGCAAAGGTGTTAACTTCGTTCCGGATCGTTTCGAGAAAATATACTTAAACTGGATTGAAAACGTGCGTGATTGGGTTATTTCCCGTCAGTTGTGGTGGGGACATCGCATTCCTGCCTGGCACTGCGCGGATTGTGGCCAAATCACGGTAACGCGTGAGGACGCTACGGCTTGCTCGCACTGCCAAAGCACGAATTTGAACCAAGACAACGATGTGCTTGATACATGGTTTAGTTCCGCATTGTGGCCGTTCTCTACACTTGGCTGGCCGAATGAGACTGAGGATATGAAGCGTTTCTATTCGACGAATGTACTGGTTACGGGTTACGACATCATTTATTTCTGGGTAGCTCGGATGATCTTCACCGCTCTTGAATTTACGGATCAAATTCCGTTTAAAGATGTATTGATGCATGGTCTTGTACGGGATTCCGAAGGCCGCAAAATGTCAAAATCCCTTGGCAATGGCGTCGACCCGCTTGAAGTAATTGAGAAGTACGGCGCTGATGCTATGCGCTATATGATTTCGACGAGCAGCACACCTGGGCAAGATCTACGTTTCCGTTGGGAACGTGTGGAGCAAGCTCGGAATTTTGCGAATAAGATCTGGAATGCATCTCGCTTTGCTTTAATGAATCTCGAAGGTGTAACCGCAGCAGATATTGATCTTACGGGTCAACTAGGTACGGCAGACCGCTGGATTCTACACCGTCTGAACGAAACTGTTCGTGACGTGACTCGTCTAATAGACAGCTATGAATTCGGTGAAACTGGCCGATTACTGTACAATTTCATCTGGGATGATCTCTGTGATTGGTACATTGAGTTCAGTAAATTAAGCTTATACGGGACAGATGCTGCTGCGAAAAGTAAAACGCAGTCCGTACTTGCGTATGTACTTGACCAAACCCAACGTTTGATTCATCCATTCATGCCGTTCATTTCGGAAGAGATTTGGCAGCATCTGCCGCATGTGGGTGAGACGATTACGCTTGCCTCTTGGCCCGTAGAGAATCAGGCTTTCGAATCGCCTGACGCTGTTCGTGAGATGGAACTCTTGATGGACGTTATTCGCTCCGTTCGTAATATTCGGGCCGAAGTGAATGTGCCAATGAGTAAGAAAGTTGAACTGCTTGTAAAACCGGCTAGCAGCGATACGCTGAGTATTCTCAGCAACAATGAGGAATACCTGAAGCGTTTCTGTAACACATCCCTGCTCCAAATCGACGCAGAGATGGCAGCTCCGGAGAAAGCCATGACAGCTATCATTACAGGAGCTGAACTTTTCTTGCCGCTGGCTGGTCTTATTGATATTGCGCAAGAGCTCACGCGCTTGGATAAAGAATTACAATCTTTGCACGGTGAAGTAGAGCGTATCGAGAAGAAATTGGGCAATGAGGGCTTTGTGGCCAAGGCGCCTGCCAAGGTCATCGAGGAAGAAAAAGCAAAGCTTGCCGATTATGCCGACAAGCGAGACAAAGTGATTGTTCGATTGGCGGAGTTAAAAGGATAATCGCAGAAAATCAAACGATTGCCTAGTTACGAAAACAAGCTGATTCATATAGTAAATGAGGATGAGATCAATGGATAAAATCAAAGACACCCCTTCGGCTGAATTCCAGACAGCGCAAGAAGCCATTGCCTGGATTGTCGGCCGGATGGAGAAGCTCGGCATGAAACCGGGACTTCAACGTATGCAGATGCTAATGGAGAAACTAGGTCACCCCGAACGTAGGCTGAAGTTCATTCATGTGGCTGGGACGAATGGCAAAGGTTCTACATGTGCCTATCTATCTTCTGTTTTGCAGGCTTGTGGATATGACGTGGGTACATTCACTTCTCCTTATTTGGAGAAGTATACGAATCGTATCCAAGTGAACGGAGCCGACATTCCAGATGACGTGCTGCTCAGACTGGTGAATGAAATGAAGCCAATGGTTGACGAAATTGCGGAGACTGAGGTCGGTCCTCCGTCTATGTTTGAAATTTCGACTACGCTCGCGATAATGTATTTTGGCAAAGTAGCATATCCAGATTACGTAGTATGGGAAACTGGTCTCGGGGGAAGGCTGGATAGCACGAATATCGTGAATCCTGTCGTAACCATCATTACGAATGTTGGCCATGACCATATGGAAATCTTGGGGGATACACTCGAATTAGTAGCAGCAGATAAAGCAGGTATTATTAAAGCGGGAGTACCCGTCATTACCGCTGTTGAGCCGCATGAGGTTTGGAGTGTGATCGATCAAACAGCCAAGGCCAAAAAAGCAACACTCTACTCACTTGGTGGACAATTTAATTTCACGAATGTGAAAAGTGAGCTAGATAGCCAAACTTTTGATTTTAGTGGGCCGTTTCGAAATATTAAGGGTGTGCCGATTACGTTAAACGGAGAGCACCAATTGAAGAATGCAGCTGTGGCCGTAATGACGCTTGAAGTTCTTCGTCAATATTATGCCTGCATCGTAGATGATGAAGATCTGTTCAAAGGACTCAAGGAGACACGTTGGCCAGGCAGGCTTGAGATGGTTTCGAGCGAGCCTCGTATATTACTTGATGGCGCTCACAACCCAGAAGGGGCCGCAACGTTGGCTGCCGCGCTTCAAAATGTATATACTTACCGTAAGCTTCATATGATGGTAGGAATGCTTTCGACGAAGAATCATACAGGCTACCTGAGGCATATACTACCATTGGTGGATACTCTTGTTATTACGGAACCCGATTTTCATAAAAAAGGCGACGCTTCTATGCTTGCTGAGATTGCAAGAGAGCTGCTGCGCGAGATGAACCGTGAGATAGATATCATTGTCGAGCGAGACTGGAAGCGAGCTTTGGAAGCACTAACAAGTAGAACTGAGCAGGATGATCTGGCGGTCGTATCCGGCACGCTGTATTTAATCTCTGATGTTCGTTCTTGGATTACCTATCAAACCGATTCTGAAAAAGGATGGTGAGAACGGCGTGAGTCAAGCAGAACACGTACATTTTATAGGCATCGGCGGATACGGCATGAGTGCCATTGCCAAAGTCATGCTGGAAATGGGATACCGGATATCTGGTTCCGATCTGGCACAGCAAGAGCTTACTGAAAAGCTGAAAGCGAAGGGTGCGCAAGTTTTCATCGGACATGAAGCTAGGAATGTTTCAGGGGCTGATTTGGTTGTGTATTCAACCGCTTTGGCCAAAGACAATGTAGAAATGCAAGCTGCGGAACAATTGAATATTCCGATTATTCATCGCTCACAAATGCTTGCTCGGCTCATGAATGAGCGTAAAGGCATTGCGGTAGCTGGTGCACACGGCAAAACAACAACATCATCAATGATTGCTTTAGTCATGGAGATTTGTGGAATAGATCCGACCTATATCATTGGTGGCGAGATCATGAATGTGGGCAGTAATGCCAAAGCAGGCAAGGGTGAATTCGTCGTGGCAGAAGCGGACGAGAGTGATGGAACCTTTCTTCAATATCACCCAACCCTCGCACTTGTGAACAATATCGAAGCGGATCACTTGGAGAATTACAATGGTGATTTCGAGAATTTGAAGAAGGCTTACAAGCAATTCCTCAGTCAAGTTAGACCTGGCGGGAGAGCTATTGTTTGTCATGATGATACGTTCTTACGTGAAATGATTCCGCATATTCAAAGCGAAGTTATTACGTATGGCATAGATACTGAGGCTGATTATGTCGCAAGCGATATTACGTTAGGTGATCGTAAGGTTACGTTTACTGTACAGTTCAAAGGGGCGGCACTCGGTCAGGTTAGCTTGTCCGTACCTGGTAAACACAACGTATATAATGCACTAGCAACACTTATCACCTGTTTGGAAGCAGGGCTCACTTTCGAGAAAATTGCAGAAGCTATTCAGGAATTCCGCGGTGCAAAGCGTAGGTTCCAAGTGCTGGGAGAAGTTGCGAACATATTGGTTATTGATGACTACGCACATCATCCTACGGAGATTCAAGCAACTATTTCTGCAGCAAAAGCAACAGGGAAACGCATCATAGCTGTATTCCAACCGCAACGCTATACGCGAACCTATTATTTATTTGAACAATTCAGCCGCTCATTCGATGAAGCTGATGAGGTTATTATTACCGATATTTACTCACCTGCCGGCGAGCAGCGAATTGAGGGCATAGATTCAGCCAAACTGGTTGATTTGATCCGCAGTAACAGCAACCCGAATGTTCAGCATATTGCAACTCGGGATGAGGTACTCGCTTATTTGATTCAGCATGTGCAGCCTGGTGACTTGGTATTAACCATGGGAGCGGGCGACATCTGGAAAGCAGCTGATGGTTTAGCGAAATCGCTGCGTAAAAAGTACGAACCGACTAGTTAGAAAAAAGATCGCTGCAAGCCAAACGGCTGGAGGCGGTCTTTTTTTGATGAAAGAAACATAATGGGGTTCTCTCTATCATAATCTAGTAACAGAAGATTTGGACAAGACGACGCGGCGCTATGCCCGTTTCCAAATAAATATTACGAGGAGTGATTGAGAGATGAACAAGAATAAAGCAAGAATAACCTACCGTTTCGATCTACAGGAAAGGTCGGAATCAAACCGTAGAGCATCGCGAGTACCCGATCAAGAGGAGAAAGTGATACCACTCTATCAGGAAGAGTTTAAGGTTATAGATTCTACGATAGACCGTCATACGTCGGATGAGGTTACTCCTTATCATCAAGCGGAGAGGGAGCAAGTCGAACATTTATTTGAACCTCATGCTTTAAATACGTTCACGACGGATTTTGGAAGCTGGAACAGTCCGATTGAGTCGGAAGGTGAGCGAGTGGAACGGATCATTCGTGAGTCACAGGAAGCCCGTGAGAATTCAGCTGTTAGAAATCCGTCAACAGAGAGAGCAGAGCCTACTTCTGACAGACATCGGGATGAGTGGTCAACCTGGACGTCTAAGGAACCCTATAAGGAACCGGGGACAGGTGCCAGATACGCGAAATCATCTGGTACACCGTGGATTCGAATTGCAACATCAGTGGCAGGAGCGGTGGTGACGGGTATTGCGTTTGGTTTCTTTGTTCTCTCCATGTTTTCAAGCGATCGTGATACCAAAGATACGGCATCGATTAAAAATACGATAACAGTTCCTTCGCCCAATGTACAAGCAGCAGTCCCATCGAAAGCGCCAACAGGAGCAACTAAAACGACTGCAGATCAAGCGCCTGCCATTCCGGCTTCTGCCTCAGCTGTCACAGCGGTTCAAATTCCTGCAAAATCGTATACTTTCCTTCAAAATGGTGTATATAGTACCTTACAGGGAGCTCAAGCTATCCAAGAAACCCTGAAGAAGAAAGGGTTAGCCACTGCCCTTGACACGACAGATAAGCTAACCGTATTCGTCGGATTTGCCAAAAACCGAGATGACGCTCTCGCATTAAGAGAACAACTGCAAACAACAGATAAAACCATTGAGGTTTATATGAAAAATGTGGATATCCCCGCGGCTACAGGCATTCGTTGGAGCGGCCCGAAACCGGAGTCGGTTCCAACCTTCATTGCCGAAGGTGATAAATTAGTGAATACGATCAATGGATTAGCGCTTGTTCATTTGGCTGAGACGAAGCCAACCCCGCTTGCTGAAACGTCGCTGCAATCGATTCGCTCTTCGCATCAGCTGCTTACGACATTGTCGGCCTCGATGGGCGAGGGGGTAGGTGATGACACGAAGCTATTCGTGCAAAAAATGACTACATCGATCAACAGCGCGGTTCAATCGATGGAAGAGTACAAGAAGAGTCCTTCTACGGCTATGCTTTGGCAAGCTCAATCATCCATGATGCAGTACATTATTGCTCAAAGAGAGCTGCTTAAGAAAATCAGCGTATCCTAATAAAAAAGCAGTGTGACCAAAACTCTCAGGAGTTTGGACACACTGCTTTTTATTTGTAGTAGCGATTGAGCATAGCCGCAATCTCTGCACGGGTAATGGTTTGACTAGGTTTAAACGCGGTATCCGTTATACCATCAATGATGCCCTTATTTCTTAGCGCATAAATGGCCTTAGCACTCCATAATGTCTCAGGTACATCATTGAATGATGCGGATGATACTACAGCAGGCTGGTTATTTGTTGTGGAAGACGACATTTGTAAAAGACGATCGAAGAGAAAAGCGACTTCACCTCTCGTAATCGATTGATTCGGTCGAATCGTTCCATCGGAGTAGCCCTGCAGGAGGTTTAAGTTTTTGGCTTTAGTAAATACAGGGCTCGCCCAATGGGAAGACGGCAAGTCTATGTAACTTTGCTCAGCCGGAGATTGGCAGCCGTAAACGATGGATGTCACAGTATTGCTCGGCTCACAGACGGCTTTCAACTTGCTGAACGTAAATACCCGATCCATTAATGTGAGAAATTCTGCTCTTGTTAACGCACGTTCCGGTTCATAACGATTAGCAATACCTTCAATAATACCTTTATTTTTTCATCCGCATGATCGCTTCTCTTGCCCAATGATCAAGTGAATCTGTGAACAGGGGCGGCGAGTAGGCAGCGATACCATCAGCAATACCTGCAGCCATTTTAGACCGAACGGAATCGCTTGCAAGCAAAGCAGCGTCGCTTGTTTGGCTAAGAAAGGCCGTCTCCACGAGAATACTCGGAATCGTTCCCATTCGGGCTACATAAACGGCACTTGGAATGAGACCTAAGTTTTTGGTGCCGGCAGCAGCTAGTAGAGAATCCAAAACATGCTGTGCGAGGTCTTTATTATACGGAGTTAATTGTTTCATCGTATCACTTGCTGGATAATCTTCTTGTGGATAATCATTGTCGTAGTAGAGAACCATAGTTCCTTTCGTTTTGCCGTCCGGATGCGCATTGGCGTGGATAGATACGAATAAATCCGCTTGCAGCGTATTTGTAAATTCGACGCGCTGTGCGAGTGACCAATAGGAGTCATCTGTTCTTGTTAAGACGACTTCGTAACCTTTTGCGACTAGCTCGTCCCGTACCTTCTGGGTGATGTCCCAATTGACATCTTTTTCACGAAGACCGTTTACACCGGTTGCGCCAGGATCACTACCACCATGTCCGGCATCCAGGACAACTTTGTAAGCGAATGCTTGATAAGGAAATGCAAATGTAAGTATGAAGGATAAAAGGATAAGTCTTTTAAGTAGAGTCATAAGTTGAAATACCTCCGCTAACTATCTTACTAGGATCGGCTTACGTTGTAATCTGGTAAGAATCACCAACCTATCCTATTTTTACTTGGAAAAAAGAAGAGTCTACCCGTATAATAGGGCTTGTACATAAAGAGAGGATGACTGGAATGAAAAAAGGTACCTTCACATTGATCGTATTTTTAATCGTCGGTTTAATTACCGGGATTATCATAGGCCAGCTGCTGGCTGCAGTGCCTGCTCTCGCATTTTTGACCAAAACGGCGCAAATTTCATGGGAGCCCAAAGCGGATTTACAAGTCGTGAAATATGAGTTCCATCTTTTGGTGAAACTAAACCTGTGCAGTATTCTTGGATTAGTGGGGGCGTACCTCCTGTATCGTAAGGTGTAACTGGATTGCATTTGGAAAGCCTTATTAAATATTACAATCAGCTAGGAGTTGTTTCTTTTGAGTCATTCCCCTAAACAAAGACTTATTCTTGCTTCGTCTTCACCGCGGAGGCAGGAACTTATTCAATCACTTGGTTTACCCTATATCATTCGAGTGAGTGACGCAGATGAGACCGTCGAAGAAAAAATATCGCCTGCTGAGCTCGTAGAAGTGCTCTCTTTGCGTAAAGCCTTAACTGTTCTTGAAATGCTTGAAGCCAGTGAAAAAGAAGGAATCATCATCGGATCTGACACCGTTGTTGTCTATCAAGATGAAGTTTTAGGTAAACCGGTGGATGAACAGGATTCTTTCAGGATGCTTAAAGCATTGCAAGGCAGTACGCATCAGGTTTACAGTGGAGTTGCTTGTGTGGATGCGGCTACAGGTAAGCAGGTTGTCTCTCATCGTGTGACACATGTGAAGATGAAGATCATGTCTGACGCACAAATTCTACGTTATATTGCCACAGGCGAACCTAAGGATAAAGCAGGCTCCTATGCGATTCAAGGGATCGGAGCAACGATCGTAGAATCTATTGAAGGTGATTACTTTACTGTTGTTGGATTGCCGCTTTCTCTGCTCAGTGATCTGTTACTAAGCTTTGAAATTCAAGTTCTATAGTTATCAGATCCTAGCTGGAATTTATGTCCAAAGTAGGACTCATACATTGACTGTGTAATCTGTAACGGTTACAATGACAGTAAGCGACATGACTTCGCATTCTTCAGGGAGGTATTGGCCATGAACAGCGAATTTACAATAGCCGTCCACAGTCTCGTATTTCTGGCTCATTTACCGGATCATATGGCAACCAGCGAAGAAATTGCTGTGAATGTATCTACCCATTCTGCTCGTATACGTAAAGTTATGGGCTTTCTACGAAAAGCAGGTTACGTTTCGACCAAAGAAGGAATCGGTGGCGGATTCATACTTAGCTGCAACCCGAACGAGGTGACACTCGGCGAAATTTACCGATTAACTTGTCAAGGTTCCTTGAAACCGAGCTGGTGCTCTGGTGATGAGAATAAGCCCTGCGTCATATCATCCAAAATGGATCTATTGATGGGGAAGGTTTTCATTGACGCAGAGAAGCAGATGGAAATATACTTTGATGGACATACCATCGGCAGTATGCTGGAACAAATCAGAGCGTTCGAGTGTCCACAATCGAATAAAGAGCAATTGTCCTAGAAGCCCTCGGATCTTACAAATCTGCGGGCTTTATTTTGTTTTATGAGCACTTATCCATATGAATGGGATGCGTTTAAGTAACACAACCTACATAACGAAAGAGGGGAATTCATGGAAGTCACAAGCTTGATGCTACGAGAAGTACCGCAGGAGGAAAGACCTAGAGAGCGAATGCTCCAATATGGAGCAGGTGCATTAAGTCATGCAGAACTCCTAGCCATTTTACTTCGAACAGGGACGGTGTCGGAGTCAGCACTGCGTCTAGCAGGTCGTATATTAAGTGAAAGCGGCGGGCTGCGCAGCCTTGTTGACATGAGCAAAGACCAGCTTACGCAAATCAAGGGAATCGGCGATGCGAAGGCTTTACAAATTCAAGCCGGGATTGAGCTCGGACGCAGACTGGCTAAGAGTACATTTGCGGAGCGAGTTACGATTCGATCTCCCAAGGATATCGCAGATTTGGTAAGTGAAGATCTTCGCTATTTGCAGAAAGAACATTTCGTTTGCTTATTTCTCAATACGAAGAACCATTTGCTTGCACAGGAAACATTATCGATGGGCAGCCTAAATGCGTCCATTGTTCATCCTCGTGAAGTGTTTCGCGCGGCAATCAAGCGCAGCAGTGCTTCGATCATTTGTGTACACAATCATCCTAGCGGTGATCCAACTCCAAGTCCGGAGGATATTCAGCTCACGCATCGTCTTATGGAGGCAGGAACTATAATTGGTATTGAAGTGCTTGATCATGTTATCATTGGTGATCAGAGATTCATAAGTTTGAAGGAACAAGGCTTTATGTAATATAATAGATAACGCAATAGGAAAGGAGCAACTGCCATGTTCGGTGGTTTTACGAAAGACTTAGGAATTGATTTAGGTACAGCGAATACACTGGTTTATGTAAAAGGCAGAGGAATTGTCGTTAGGGAGCCGTCCGTGGTTGCTCTACGTACTGATACAAAAACAATCGAGGCTGTCGGAGACGCCGCTAAAAAAATGATCGGTCGTACACCAGGCAACATTCGTGCAATTCGCCCGATGAAGGATGGGGTTATCGCTGATTTCGAGACGACCGCGACGATGATTCGTTACTTCTTAAGACAAGCACAGAAGCAGCGTTGGTTGTTCCCGCGTCACCCCAATGTTATGGTTTGTGTGCCTTCGGGCATCACAGGCTGTTGAGAAGCGTGCTGTTGAAGATGCGACGAAGCAGGCTGGAGCACGCGAAGCTTACACGATTGAAGAACCTTTCGCAGCAGCGATTGGTGCCGACCTTCCCGTCTGGGAACCAACTGGAAGCATGGTTGTCGACATTGGAGGAGGAACAACGGAGGTTGCTGTCATCTCTCTTGGAGGGATTGTAACGAGCCGTTCCATCCGTATCGCAGGCGATGAAATGGACGAAGCCATCATTCAATACATTAAACGAACGTATAATTTGATGATCGGGGAACGTACATCCGAAACGCTTAAGATGGAAATCGGGTCGGCACTTCCGATGGACAAGCCAGAGTCTCTCGAAATACGAGGACGCGATCTTGTTTCCGGATTACCGAAAACGCTAAGCGTTACTTCGCATGAAATTACGGAATCGTTGATGGACACGGTGAATGCGATCGTTGAGGCTGTGAAGGTTACTCTCGAGAAGTGCCCGCCTGAATTATCAGCGGATATCATGGATCGGGGGATTGTTCTTACGGGCGGCGGCGGCTTATTGCGTAATCTTGACCGTCTGCTTGCCAGAGAAACCGGAATGCCAGTACTCGTCGCTGATAATCCGCTAGATTGTGTGGCGATTGGAACGGGTCGCGCTTTGGAAAATATCCATTTGTTCAAGAACAGATCAGGATCCAGTTCGAGATATAAGCGTTAATATTCGTTAGAAGGTGCTAATTTGTTTAAATTTATGGGCAACAAGAGGTTGATTTTTCTGATGTTCGGTCTAGTCTGCTTCTTTATATTGATGGGACTGACACTCGGGAACCGGGCACCCATGACGTGGCCGGAGAAATTTGTTAAAGACTCGGTATCATGGACACAAGGACTCTTCTACAAGCCCGCTGCGCAGGTAGCGGGTTTCTTCGAAGATATCCGGCAGCTAAGAGTCATCTACGAGGAAAATAAGACGCTGAAACTGACTCTTACGCAGTATGCACGAGATACACAGCGGCTGAATGAGCTAGAATCACAAAACAAGCGGTTAATGGAGGCTCTTGGCTTTACAGAAAGACAGCGTCAGGCTAACGTGTATACGTATCGTATTGCTGAGGTTGTAACCATTGATCCGGATCCGTATAATAGCACGGTTACGATTAATTTAGGCGATAAAGATGGTATCAAGGAGAATATGGCGGTCATGACCGTAGATGGGTTGGTCGGCAGGGTAAGTAAGGTGTTTGGTTTTCACTCTAATGTTCAATTACTCACCGAAATGAATGATACCGACAATAACTCTAAGGCGATTGCTGTTACTGTGAAAGGAAGTGCGAATCCACCTTTCGGGGTGATTGAGTCCTATTCCAAAACGGGCGAGTTTGTGATGAATAAGGTCGAAAATGCTGACGATATGAAGGTCGGAGACACAATCATCACATCAGGCATGGGGCAAGTATTTCCTAAGGGCATTGAGGTTGGGACAATCTCTTCCATCGGTCCAGGGGAATTCGGCATTACATACAAGGTTATGGTGAAGCCCAAAGCTTCGTTCAACCATATTCGTGAAGTGTTTGTTGTCGAAGTCCCGGAAGTGAAATGAGGTGAGCCTTTAAGTGACTCGACATCTGTTGTGGCTCATTCTACTCGGTTTGTTTATCTTGCAAGGAACCTTGCTTATTTGGCTGATCCCTTCAGCATGGCAATCTAGCGTTAATGTTACACCCCATTTAACACTTGTATTCATTTTGTTTATCGGACTTTTTCATCATCGTCATACCGCATTAATTTATGGGCTATTGTTCGGACTATTGCACGACTTTAATTATTATGGATCGATGCTAGGTGTATACTCCTTCGGCATGGGGCTTACTGGCTATTTGGCCGGATTGGCGCAGCGAAGGCAGCCTAATTTGATTTTTTATAACTTACTCATAACAGGCGTTGGTTTACTCTTGTTTGAGTTTATTAATTATGGTATCAATCGGTTGTTCAAGCTTATTGATATTGATTTGAAGTTTGCTCTCACCCATTACATGCTTCCAAGTGTTCTATTTAATCTGCTAATCGCCTTGATTTGCTACGTTCCCATCCGCAAGCTGCTTGAAGGAAAGCGGAATGTGACGTCCGGAAACGAAGATTAATTTTCCAGGCTCTAGGCAGGAGAATCCGGGACATGAACCGAAATGTATAGGTTGGGAGGTCGTAGCGCAATTATGTCTGTAACAAAGCACCATGTGATGATAAAAGGGGTCAAGGATGGCCTTGTTTTTTTGCTAAACGACGCATGCGAATGGCAAATTTTGCTGCAAGAGCTGCAGCACAAGCTTGAGAAAACGCATCAGCAAATATTGACTGGACCGATTATTCATGTGCACGTTAAATTAGGCACCCGAGAAGCGACCGATGAACAGAAGGAAGAAATTCGGTCCGTCATCAGACAAAAAGGCAACCTGCTTATCCAATCAATCGAAAGTGAGTCGCCTAAAGAGGAAGCTGCAGAAGAATCTGCGGTTTCTATGACAACGCTCAAAGGAATGATTCGATCGGGACAAACCCTACACAACGAGGGTGATTTATTATATTTAGGCGATGTTAATCCTGGCGGAACGATTACATCTACAGGGAACATTTATATAATGGGGTCTCTTCGCGGCATGGCGCATGCGGGGGTGGATGGCGATGAGAAAGCGATTATTGCTGCTTCTCATATGCGTCCCACGCAACTGAGGATTGCCGGAATCATTAGTCGTCCACCAGATGAATGGGGAATCGACGAGGCATTCATGGAATTTGCTTATGTCAAAGAAGGTAAAATGGAAATCGACAAGCTGCACCAACTTCATCGTATTTGGCCAGAATCGAATGTAAAATAATCGTTTGTATATGTGAAAATAGCGTGTGGGGTGAGAAAATATGGGAGAGGCAATCGTCGTCACTTCAGGAAAAGGTGGCGTTGGTAAAACAACGACATCTGCGAATCTTGGAACGGCACTAGCGCTTTTAGGGAAAAAAGTTTGCATGGTAGATACCGACATTGGACTGCGCAATCTTGATGTGGTCATGGGTCTGGAAAACCGTATTATTTATGATCTTGTCGATGTTGCAGAAGGCCGCTGCCGTTTGCCCCAAGCCTTAATTAAGGATAAGCGCTTTGATGAGCTTTATCTTTTGCCAGCTGCTCAAACGAAGGATAAGCATGCCGTATCGCCAGAGCAAGTAAGGGATATTATTTTGGAGCTCAAAAAAGATTTTGAATTTGTCATTATCGACTGTCCAGCTGGCATCGAACAAGGCTTCAAGAATGCCGTAGCCGGAGCAGACAAAGCGATCGTTGTTACTACCCCGGAGAACGCGGCTGTACGTGATGCTGACCGCATTATCGGTTTGCTGGAAAATGAGAAAATTTCCTCGCCTAAGTTAGTCATTAACCGCATTCGTCCATTGATGATGAAAAAAGGCGAGATGCTGGATATTGATGAAATATGCTCGGTACTCGCCATAGATTTGTTAGGGATAGTTCCAGATGACGAGCATGTGATCAAAGCAGCCAACTTAGGGGAACCCACCGTGATGAACCCGTCGTCACGCGCTGCTATTGCTTACCGCAATATCGCTCGTCGTATTTTGGGTGACACGGTGCCGCTCATGCAATTGGAGGACAAAAGCGGCTGGGTCAAACGAATGAAAAAGTTTATCGGAATAGGATGATAGATCTGTGCTTGCCAAACTGAAAAACATAGATATTCCTATTGTTGTCATTTTGATTGCCTTTATGGTCATTAGTACGATGCTTGTATATAGTGCATCTATCGATCATCCTAAAATTAACGTTAGTATCACAAAAATACTGATTTTATATGGCGTTGGTCTAGCAGCATTTGTTGCAAGCAGTTTATTTGATTATCGAATACTAATCAGAATCGCTCCCTATCTTTATGGTATCGGGATCTTTTCTTTGGTCGCTGTCTACTTTTTTGGGACGAAAATTCATGGGGCGCGTGGCTGGTTTGAGCTCCCGGGCGGCTTAACCTTTCAACCGGCTGAGTTAGTGAAATTAATTCTAATCGTTGCTGTTACTGCACTGTTGGCAAGGCGCAAAGGTGATTTACTGCAAATTAAGAATGATATTATTCCAGTCGGCGTAGCCGTGTTGATCCCGTTTTTCTTGGTCCTCATTCAACCTGATCTAGGGAATGCGATCATTTTTGTGATCATACTTTTGGGTATGATTTGGATTGGTAATATTAAATATTCGCATGTCTTACTTAGCACAGTCGTAATCATAGGCGCTGGATTCTTGCTGTTGACGTTATATAAGTATTTCCATCAATCCCTGTTTGATATGCTTAAGGGTTATGGTTTTAGTCATTGGATGGATCGTATTGATACGTTCCTTTATCCGCAAGATGTGTCTGATGATGATAATTATCAGGTCCGTAATGCGGTAAGGGCGATCGGTTCAGGAGGTTTGGAAGGCGAAGGTTTTCTGAAAGGTACTTCTGTTCATAGTAATTTCATTCCATTCGCGTATTCCGATTCGATTTTCGTCGTAGTTGGTGAGGAATTCGGTTTCCGCGGGTCAGCGGTTCTATTGTTGATCTATTTTTTACTCATTTACCGCATGATTCTCATCTCGATCCAGAGTACTCAGCTTAGCGGAGCATATATTGTGGTCGGTGTGGTTTCCATGTTCGTCTTTCAGATTTTTGAAAATGTCGGGATGATGATTGGTATCATGCCGTTAACAGGAATCACACTTCCTTTCGTCAGTTATGGGGGAACTTCTCTACTGATTAACATGCTTTCATTAGGCCTCGTGATGAGCGTAAGGCTGCATCAGGAACGTGAGCCAGAATTTTTCTAAACGTATATGAAATTTTGAGCCCTTGACCTTGGTCAGGGGCTCTTTTTGTCCACATAATCTTGTCCCTCTTCTCATAGGCTGTACAAAGGTAAAGGATGGGGAGGGGCTTCCATGGAAGTCAAAGATAAAGTGAAACAGCGAAGGATAGAACGACTTCGCAATTTGCGTGAAACGTCAGATCCATCTAACGGGAGTGGAAGTCCGGTGAGATCCTCTCGAATTAGGGGTAATTCGTTGCCCATACATCAGCATTCCGAAGCACCTCTTTATGTGGATTCCGAATGGAAACGGCGAATGGAGGATCCTGAGTATGCATGGCAGCAAAAATTATTAATGGATACAGCATTAGTCGGGCGAGATTATCTGAGGGATGGTGAAAGAGGGCTATTAGCGCCGCCTTCGCCTCGTAAGATTGCGGTCAAGCTATTCATTAGCTGTGTTTTGTTTGCAGCGCTATACGGGATGTTCCAGCTTAATCAGCCTTGGGCTAATAAAGGGAAGCAAATCGTGACTGCTTCTCTTACACAGTCATATGATTTCTCGTCATTGTCAGCTTGGTATAGCGATAAGTTTGGTGGGTCACCTTCGTTCATTCCCAGTTTCAACCGTGAAGGGAATGAGGCCATAAGAGTGAATGCCTCTAAGCGTACCTTTTTTTCTCCTGCAAAGGGAAGTATTCTTACGCGATATGATGGAACTTCCCACATAGGAGTTAATTTGAACACCATTGAATTTGCACCAGTATATGCGCTGGATACAGGTCAAGTCATTTTCTCCGGTGCAGCTGCAGAAACGGGCCTAACGATTGTGATACGCCATCCAGGAGGTCTTCAATCTTTGTACGGCGGATTGAGTGAGGCCAATGTTGAGGTAGGTGACTGGATGAAAGTCGGTGAACCCATCGGTAAGGCATCCAAGAAGGATCCTGCGAAGGGAACGCTTTACTTTGCCGTTACGAAGGACGGGCATCCCGTCAATCCATCGGATGTGATTAGCTTTGATTAAATGGGCCGGAACTACGTATCGATTCCACCCCTTATTTACGCTCATTATGATTGGCTCTGCCATTACAGGCTACTTCCTGGAGGCCGTTACGTTATTTGGCATCGTACTGGTTCACGAATTTGGTCATTTGGCTGCTGCCAACGGCTTTGGGTGGAGGGTGCGGGAAGTGCAGTTTCTGCCTTTTGGCGGAGTCTTGATCGTTGATGAGCTTGGAACGGCTCCGACGCGTGAAGAGCTCATTGTCTCCCTAGCTGGGCCGCTTCAGCACGTATGGATGATTCTCGTTGCGCTGCTGATGAAATGGGTGGATGTGGGCGCAAGCAGCTGGTGGGATTACTTCATTGAAGCTAATTTGATGATTGGTTTATTTAATCTCATTCCCGTCATGCCGCTCGATGGCGGCAAAGTGATGCAGTCATTGTTAGGGTATTTATTGTCCTACCATAACACGATTTTATATACAGCATGGATCAGTATGATCTTAAGTCTGGCTATTATTGTAATAGCCATTATCCAACTGATCAGCGGACACCTCCCGCTCAATATATTGGTCATTGGTATTTTCTTACTTGTATCCAATTGGTTTGCCTATCGGCAGCTGCCCTACCACTTTTTTCGCTTTCTTATTGGTCGCGGGAACCGAATGAGTCAGCTATTGAGCCGCGGGACATTAGCACAGCCAATTGTCATTACAAGACACCGCACAATGGCGGAAACACTGAAACTTTTTATGCGGGAAAAATATCATTTAATCTATGTCGTAGGAGAAACAGGGCGCATACAAGCCGTATTGCCGGAGCAACAATTAGTCAGCGGTTATTTGGATGGGAAAAAACCGGGGAGTGCAGTTTCCGATCTTTTCATGTAAAATAACTGTTGAGGTGAACGTGTATGAAGCAACTTATAATTCACTGCGCACCTGATCTTACACAAGCGGCATTGCTTGAAGAAAGTCGTCTTGTTGAGTATGATACGCAGTATCCGCTTGATTCTCAGAGAGCAGGCAGCATCTACATGGGTCGCATCGTCAACGTCCTTCCCGGCATGCAGGCGGCATTCGTCGATATCGGTCTTGCGAAGAATGCCTTTCTATATATAGACGACCTCCTACCCGTCCACTTGGATAAACAGCCTAAGATTAAACCCTCAATAACGGAGCTCGCCGAAGTCGGTCAGACGCTGATGGTGCAGGTGACGAAGGATCCGCAAGGTACTAAAGGCGCAAGAGTAACAACGCATGTTTCCATTCCTGGCCGCTGGATTGTTTATATGCCAGACGCCGATTATATTGCTATATCCCGTAAAATTGATTTAGACGCAGAACGGCAGCGCCTCAAACAGCTTGCTGAAGGCAGCTTGCTTCCTGGTGAAGGTGTTATTGTAAGAACGGGTGCTATTGGTCAAAGCGAAGAAGCCATTCGTGATGATTTGCAAAATTTACGAGAATTATGGAGTGCCATTGTGTCAAAAATGGAAGAGGCACATGCGCCAGCGCAGCTATATCAGGATCTTGATCTCCTGCCTAGATTAGCCCGAGATGTCATCACGGATGACGTTCATGAAGTTTGGCTAAATGACGCCAAAGTGTATGAAGAGATGAAACAGTTACTCCGTAAGCAGCAGCCGAGTTGGCGTGGACGCGTAGCTTATTATGACCGCAAGATACCGTTGTTTGATCAATTTGGTGTTACGGAAGAGCTGAATCAGAGCTTTAGGCGTAAAATTTGGCTGCCTAGCGGCGGATATTTAATATTTGATCAAACCGAAGCACTTACCGTGATTGATGTGAATACGGGAAGGTACACTGGATCCATTGATTTAGAACAGACAGTCACTGATATCAATCGAGAAGCGGCGAGTGAAATTCCAAGGCTGCTGCGTCTACGTAATATTAGAGGCATTATTATTGTTGATTTTATAGACATGAGTTCGGAAATGAATCGAACAGCCGTGATGGAGAACATCACACAAGCCGTGCGTAAGGATCGCTCCAAAACGATCATTGTCGGTTGGACCAAGCTAGGCCTGCTTGAGATGACGCGTAAACGGAAATAACAATTGCATTACAAAATGTTTCTGTGATATAATACTCGGAGTGTGTTGTTTAGGCATGCTGTAACCGCACGAATCGGGTCTAAGCACGGATTTGGATTTTATCCTAACCGTCACCTGGACAAGGCGAGTCTGAGACATGAGGAGGTAATGAAAATGTACGCAATTATTGAAACAGGTGGTAAACAGTACAAAGTTCAAGAGGGCGATGTTCTTTACATCGAGAAATTGAACGCAGCTGAAGGTGAAGTTGTTTCTTTTGATCGTGTGTTCTTGGTTTCCAAAGAGAGTGGCTTAGTAGTAGGTGCTCCGTTGGTTGCTGGTGCTACAGTTTCCGCGAAAGTGGAGAAACACGGCAAAGGCGCTAAAGTCATCGTTTATAAGTACAAGCCGAAAAAGAACTATCACAAAAAGCAAGGTCATCGTCAACCGTATACAAGAGTAGTAGTTGAGAAAATCCAAGCGTAAGAGGCAGCCTTATGATCTATGTGACCATAGAGCGTCTTGCACCGGATTCACCTCAGATCTCATCTTTTGTAGTGGAAGGCCATGCTGAATATGACGTACCCGGCAAAGACCTAGTCTGCGCTGCAGTATCGGCGGTAACGTTTGGTACTTATAATTCGATTGAATCACTGACGGGCGTGATTCCCATTCACGAGATGGAACGAGGCTTGATGGATGTTACAATCCCAGAAAGTACACGATCTGTTCCGGAGACATGGAATAAGGTCCAATTGATTCTAGAATCAATGGTCGTCATGCTACAAACCATTGCAGACAATTACGGTGACTATATAACGATTGAAACAATCTATCACAAAGGAGGATAACACCATGTTGAAATTGGATCTCCAGTTTTTCGCTTCCAAAAAAGGGGTGGGTTCCACAAAGAACGGACGTGACTCACACTCTAAGCGCCTTGGCGCTAAACGTGCTGACGGTCAAACCGTTACTGCTGGAAGCATTCTCTACCGCCAACGCGGTACGAAAATTCACCCAGGAACGAATGTAGGCATCGGTTCGGATGATACGCTTTTCGCTTTGGTACAAGGCGTAGTGAAATTCGAGCGTTGGGGCCGCGATCGCAAAAAAGTGAGCGTATACCCAGTTGATGTAGCTCCTGTGGCTGCAGCTTTAGAAGCATAATTTGAATCCCTGGCGAGCGATAAGCCCGCCCAGGGATTTTTTTCCTAGTACGAACAAACCTCTAAACGCGGTCACTCATCTCGAATGGCCGAGGGCAGAGGTTTTCTCATTTGTTTGGTGAAGTTTGCTAGTACATCATGATATACTGGATGAACGGTTACAAAGCAGGGAGAACGGAGCGAACGGGGAATGAAGCGAGCGGGCAGTACGCAAGTTTATTTATTAGCACTTGTGCTCATAGGATTAACGGGAATGATGTTTGTGGAACCCTGGATTGTCAGGGGCGCATTACTATTGATCATAGTCTTTTGCGGTTATACCGCCTTCAAGTTGGAAGCGAGTAGATTGGAAGAGAAATGGAGCCAAGAGCTCCGTCAACAGGAACAACTGTCTCAACTGAAGTTAATTCAGGTCATAAATCGCCTACGTCACGATTGGATGAACGATACCCAAATTTTGTTTGGTTATATTCAATTAAAGAAGTTTGATAATTTACAGCCCTATATGGAAAAAATAAAAATGACTATGCAGCAGGAAAGTAATCTCTCCAAGTTAGGTATTCCATCGTTAATTGCTTTCTTACTGCTGTTTCGCGTCCAGTCGAAATCATTAGAGCTGGAGGTTGAATTAGATCAAGAAATCAATCTTGGACAACTTCCTCTGCATGACGGCCTCATCGAAAGATTGGTACGTCAAACCGTGGAATGCGTTCAAGAGCATGCTGCGGCAAGTGACGGTGAAAGTGGTACACTCAGCTTGGAATTTGATGTTCAAGAAGATGGCTTACTGCTTGATTTTGTATATCAAGGCCCCTATAACCGGGAGCAACTTGAAAAATCCGTGAAGGAAACCCTCCTTTCGAAAGTAAATTCTTATTCACTGGAGCATAATGATTGGCAAGAGGAAGAAGCGGTCATCACATTGCGGTTACCGTTTCGTACATAATAAAGGGCTCTTTGGTCCAAGACCAAAGTCTCTCCTTAGTTGAGGTGTAGAAATGTTTGTTGATAAAGCGAAGATATTTGTTAAAGGTGGCGACGGTGGCGACGGTTTAGTTGCTTTCCGCCGTGAGAAATATGTACCAGAGGGCGGTCCAGCAGGTGGCGACGGTGGAAACGGCGGCGATGTTGTATTCCGTGTAGACGAGGGTCTGCGTACATTGATGGATTTCCGTTATCAGAAGCACTTTAAAGCGGAGCGCGGCGAGAAGGGTCGTAACAAGTCGATGCATGGCGCTAACGCAGAGGACATGGTTGTTCGCATCCCGCCGGGCACAACCATCATCGATGATGATACGCAAGAGGTTATCGCCGATTTGACGCGTCATGGTCAAGAGGTTGTTGTGGCTAAGGGTGGCCGAGGCGGCCGAGGCAACACACGCTTCGCAACAGCACGCGTAACAGCGCCAGAAATTGCTGAGAACGGCGAAGAAGGCGTGGAGCGTTGGGTTGTGCTAGAGATGAAGGTCATGGCCGACGTCGGTTTAGTAGGCTTCCCAAGCGTTGGGAAATCCACGCTATTGTCGGTTGTTTCTGCCGCAAAACCAAAAATTGCGGCGTACCACTTTACAACCCTTACCCCGAACCTCGGGGTTGTGGATGTTGGTGATGGACGCAGCTTCGTTATGGCGGACCTTCCCGGTCTTATTGAAGGGGCCCACGAGGGCGTGGGACTCGGTCATGAGTTCCTGCGTCACGTAGAACGGACGCGAGTGATTGTGCATGTCGTGGACATGTCTGCTGCAGACGGCCGTGATCCTTACGAAGATTTCCTCAAGATTAATGAGGAAATTAAGCTCTATAATGCCAAGCTGGAACAGCGTCCGCAAATTGTTGTTGCCAACAAGATGGACATGCCGGAATCAGAGGACAATCTGACTTTATTCAAGGAGCAGATGGCGGCAGATGGCAAAGAGTTTGAGGTTTATCCAATCTCTGCTTTGACGCGAGGTGGCGTACAGGAGCTTCTCTACAAGATCTCGGATATTGTAGAAAGTATCCCGAATGCTCCTGAAGTAGAGGGTGTAGCTGATAAAGAAGAACGAAAAGTGTATCGCTTCGAGAAGCGCGAGGAGAATGATTACACGATTCGTCGAGAGAACGATGTATTCATTGTTGAAAGTCCTTCCATTGAGAAGTTGATCAAACGAACGAACTTCAGCACACAGGACGGCATCGCTCGTTTTGCTCGTATTTTGCGTAGTATAGGAATCGATGACGAATTGCGTAAACGTGGAGCTGTCCATGGGCAGACGATCCAAATTGGTGATTTTGACTTCGAATTTGATGAGAAGCATTAGAACGATAGAAACACTTGTCCTAAGGATGAGTGTTTTTTTGCGTTTAAGAAGTTAAATTTTTTTTGGGGGGGTTAGGGGGGCAGGGCTTACTCCTTATTTAGCATGGTTATAGATTTTGCTGAGCTGATGAGATTAAGGATAGTTGCATAATGTTTCGGTAAATAACTATGTTTTTCTGTATTCGGTTATTATGTGTTTTGATTTCTGTTTTCTGGTTTCTGGTTTGTGGGCTTCAACCTGTATAAATACTATCACCTAAGGACGGCGTAAGTCGTTCTTTTTGCGTTCAAACGCTGATTAATGTCATAAAACTTGACACATATAAAGAAAAAGATTACGATTTTACTAATAAACATAATTTTATGTCAATAAATATAACACTAAATGAAGTGTAACGAGATGAGGAAGGAGGAATTTTGATGAAAAGATGGATTCAAGCGATGGGAACCGGAATGCAAGGATCACGTGATTTATCTTATGAGGAAGCTGTGGAAGCAGCACATGAGATGGCCAGAGGAGATTCCACAGATGCTCAATGTGCAGCTTTCTTAATGGCCCTATGTATGAAAGGGGAAGCTGACGAAGAGCTGATGGCATTTATTGATGTTTTCCGCAGCTACTCTTTGAATTATCACACTTTTGCGGATTCACTCAATTGTGCGGGACCAACGGAAGGCCGCCAATATTTTCCTATCACACTGCCAGTTAGCCTCCTTCTTGCTTCAGTGGGTTTCTCCCAGGTACTGCATGGAGGTGATTCGCTTCCGCCGAGACAGGGGACCGCAATGAAAGAACTATTAGAAAGCTTCGGTGTTGCGATAGATTTGTCAGTTAAAGCATGGGAAACGATGTTGTTTCACCTGCATATTGGATTTCTTCACACCGAACAGCTTTGTCCGCCGCTAGGGAAGCTGAAACAGGTTCGCGAGCAGTTAGGATTGCGAACAGTGATGAATATCGTTGAGAAAGTCATAAATCCCGTACGTTCAATGAATATGATTATAGGCGTCAATCAGCGAAAAGCGATGGAATCTCTGATTCCTATATCTATCCGATCTGGCTTTCAAAATGTGTATATTGTCAATGGGATTGAAGGATCTGAGGATTTGCCGATCTACCAGAACAGTACAATAAGGATCGTAACCCCTTGGGGAGATGAGTCGCGAGTGGTTGAACCGCAAAAGTTTGGCTTTCTGAGTGAGCCCTTGCTGCCTTTAAGTAAAGATGATCAGGTTGCCATGGTACGGCGCATTATTGCTGGAGAAGATACAGAGGAATTGAAACGGGAACGCGATCATGTCATTTTTAATACGGGACTTCGATTGACTTGGTTTGATAAAGTGGGCAGTTATGAAGAAGGCTTTCAACTAGCGGAATCGCTGCTGCAAAGGAAAGAAGCCCACAAAGTCATGCAGCGATGGGTGGATCAGAGTCATCACTTTACGCTTCAAGATCATCCGAAAATCCGTGATTCCTCCGCCAAAATTGGATAAAGTCTTTCCTGTGTGCTGTATTTTCAGCTAAGGGAAGGCTTTTTTATTTCCATCAACTTGAGAAGTTAGAGGTATATTGCCAATTAATTGTGCTCCTACCCACTAAAAGAAGGCCTATATTACGAATGGATATGAAGGATAGCAGCTTTCGAACCAGATAGTCTGCGTAATGGAAGAAGATGCTAATGATTCTCGTTCTGCAACACAAAAATGCTAGGAGGCCAACATCATGAAAAAACAACTGCTGACCCTCGTTCTTGTTCCAGCCCTTATCTTTGGCGCTGTGACAATTCCTTTACCTAAAGAAGCTTCGGCTGCATCAACAGGTCGAATTATAAACAGTGTCAGTCTTCGCCAAAGTGCAGATGAGAATTCTGCGCGTATCCGGTACTTGAAGGAAGGCGAGAAAGTTACCATCCTGTCCAAAGTGAATAGTTGGTGGTACAAAGTGAAAGCTTCTGACGGCCGTGAGGGTTACATAAGCACAAGCGCGAAATACATACAAGCATCAGGTGTTACATCGCCTGGCGATTCCAACACGAATGGTGGTTCCGGCAGTGGTTCTGGAGGTTCAACAAGTGCCAATGTTCAAAAAATTATTGCTGCGGGTAAAAAGTATATAGGCACGCCTTATGAATATGGATCAAGTCGTGATAATACAAGAACGTTTGATTGTTCAGACTTTGTCCGACAAGCTTTCTTGGATGGCATTGGAAAGAAGCTGCCAAGTGACTCTAGAGGCCAAGGGAGTTATGTGAAATCTCTCGGGCATGCCAAAACAAATTGGCACGATCTGAAGCCTGGCGATCTTATGTTCTTCATGTCTTACAAAGGGACAAGCCAATCGAATTACAGCGGTATTAATAAGTCTACACAGACCATTACGCACGTGGCGATGTACTTAGGAAATGGACAAATCTTGTCAACATACTCCAAAGACAGTGGTGGTGTTCGAATTGATTCCATCGACAATCGCCATTGGGAGTATCGTTTCTTATTTGGAGGCAGTGCGTTATAACTAGCAGTTCAAAAAGGCAGAACTCGAGAAATCGATGTCTGCCTTTTTTTGCTATTCTTATTAAATTTGCAGGGGATCTACTAATGGGTTCCAGTGAATAGTAGGTTTACCTGTGTCCATGTGAATTCCTGCTGAGCCTACCCATGGGTGCTCAGTAAGGCCTACGGTGAAATAATGTTCAAGCAAGCTGTGGAAAATATAAGGGATTGGGCGCTCTAACACAAGCTCTTTAGGAATCCAATGTAGATCCCCTTCAGGTGTGACGATTCGCGGGTTCACATCCGTCGTTCCGATATAAAAAAATTGCTGGCGAACTTCATGTCCATTCAATCGAAGTAAAACATACTGCATGCGCAGCCCTTGGATTTCATCATGCTCAATGCCAGTCTCCTCCCACACTTCGCGCAAACAGGCTGCCCGCGGGTTATTCAATTCACTTGGCTCCAGGTGACCGCCAATAGCTGCCCATAATCCTGGTGATAGCGAACGCGTTAAGGAGCGTTTCATCATTAGTAATTCGTTCTGGCTATTCCATAGGAGAGCCGTAGACATCATGCGTAATGTAATCATGGAGGCGATCCCTTTCTAATCTAGTACTATCAGCTTATCATAGTGAAGTTAGGTGCTGCAAAAGATGAAAAGAATAAGATGTGAATTGCCTATTGCTTCAAACCTTGCGATTCGATATAATGTCCTCTATAGAGGAACATTGGTCTTTCCAGAGAGGACGGTGGTGAAGTGCCGGAAAGCAAAGAGTTTTTACAAACGATCAAGCACACCGGTCCTGAGAGGTACTACTTAGTCCGGGAAGATATATTGCCAGAAGGAGTACTCAAGACAGCTCAAGCTAAGGAGCTGCTTGCACGGGGTGAAGTGAAAACGATTCACGATGCCGTTGAACAAGTCGGACTCAGCCGCAGCGCTTTCTATAAGTATAAGGATGGTATTCACCCGCTCAGCAAATTGGAACGAGAGCGCATTATCACAATATCCATGGATTTGGAGCATCGGTCCGGGATTCTGTCTCGTGTACTGGCACTCATTGCTAATTTGGATGGGAATGTATTAACGATACATCAGACAATCCCTCTGCAGGGTATGGCAAATGTCGTCATTTCGGTAGAGACCTCCTCAATGGGGGAAGAGATCCGTCAAATGATTAATCGACTTCAAGCGCAAGAAGGAGTTAAGCGTGCCATGGTCATCGGTCAAGGCAGTTAAGATAGAAAAAATATTCAGGAGGTAACAATACATGAAACCCATCAAGGTTGGTTTGCTCGGATTAGGTACAGTAGGAACAGGTGTAGTCCGCATTATTGAAGGACATCAAGAGGATTTACAGCGTCAAACAGGCTCGTCCATTGAAATCTCAAAAATTTTAGTACAAGATAAATCTAAGCTTCGTAACATCTCAGTAGACGCAAATAAACTGACTGAACAAGTATGGGACGTTATTGGTGATAGTGAGATAGATGTTGTCGTTGAAGTTATGGGCGGCGTTGCGGCTACCAAAGAGCATATATTAACTGCGCTAGGCAACGGCAAGCACATTGTGACGGCGAATAAGGATCTTATGGCGATGCATGGCGCTGAAATCTTGGCAAAAGCAGCTGAACATGGCTGCGACGTATTTTACGAAGCTAGTGTTGCCGGCGGCATTCCGATCATTCGTGCACTCGTGGAGGGCTTCTCCTCTGACCGCATTACGAAGATTATGGGCATCGTGAACGGTACAACCAATTACATTTTGACTAAAATGAGTCAAGAAGGCGCTGCTTATGCCGATGTTTTGAAAGAAGCACAGGATCTTGGCTACGCAGAAGCAGACCCAACATCTGATGTTGAGGGGCTGGATGCTGCTCGTAAAATGACCATTTTATCAACACTTGGCTTCCACGCCAATGTTGCTCTGAGTGATGTTGAAGTGAAGGGCATTTCGAAAGTATCCAAAGAAGATATTCAATATGGCAAAAAATTAGGCTACGAAGTGAAGCTGCTTGGTATTGCTGAAAATCATGATGGTCATATCTCTGTGAGTGTACAGCCTACTATGGTGAAAAACTCGCATCCGCTTGCTTCTGTGAATGGTGTATTCAATGCTGTGTATGTAACAGGCGAAGCGGTAGGTGAAACGATGTTCTACGGTGCTGGAGCAGGCGAGCTGCCGACGGCAACGTCCGTCGTAGCAGATTTGGTTGCCGTTGTGCGCAACTTGAGGCTGGGCGTGAATGGACGTACGGTGCTAGCACCTTATAAAGAAATGAAGCTGAAGACGGACGAACAGATTGCTTCCAAAAACTTTATTCTTCTGCACGTTGAAGATAAAGCGGGTGTACTTGCACAAATTACGCAAATTTTTGCTCAGCACGAAGTTAGTTTGGAGTCTGTGTTCCAGCACCCGAACCAGTCCAATCCGAAGGCTGAAATTATTATTATCACACATGATGCGAACCAAGCCAGTATGAAAAATGTGCTGAGACAATTCGAATCTATGGATGTTATTCACGCCATCAAAAGCGTTTATCGCGTAGAAGGCTAAATTATTGAAAAGAGGCGCAATTTCGAAATGAGTTATAAGGCAGTGCAAAAGGTAAGAGTGAAAGTGCCGGCAAGCACGGCAAACTTAGGTCCTGGCTTTGACTCACTGGGGATGGCCTTGAACTTATATGCCTGGATTGACATGGCGATCTCGGATCAAACGACGATTCATTTAATCGGTGATCAGATGAATGGAATTCCAACGGACAAGTCCAATTTAATTTATAAAGTCGCGCAAATGGTATTTGAACAGGCGGACGTTTCTCACCCTGAACTGGACATTACTATGTACAGCGATATTCCTCTCACACGCGGTCTAGGCAGCAGCGCGTCAGCCATTGTAGGTGCGCTTGCTGGCGCCAATGCCTTAATCGGGAACAAGCTCACGCAATATGAGCTGTTCCAAATCGCGAGCCGCCTCGAGAAGCACCCGGACAATGTCGGGGCCAGCTTGTTCGGAGGGATCGTGGTTGCGTTCTGGGACGGCGAGAAAGCCGAATCTATTCGAATAGAGCCGGACGCTAATTTGGAAGTGCTGGTGGCGATACCAGCGTTCCAGCTTTCTACAGAGAAGGCGAGAAGCGTCATGCCGAAGCAAGTAGCCATGAAGGATGCGGTGTTCAACCTCAGCCATTCATCTTTGCTTGTTGCCGCGCTAAGCACAGGCAACCTGGGAATGATCCGCCATGCCATGAAGGACGCGCTGCATCAGCCTTACCGTGCAGAGCTCATTCCGGGCATGAAGACGCTGCTCGAGCAAGCGGAGAACCATGGTGCGCTAGGGGTTGCACTCAGCGGAGCCGGACCGACGATGCTTGCGCTAGTGGATGCACGAAGCAGCCAGAAAGAGGAGCTGGAGTCATTCCTGAAAGACACGCTTGCTAAGGAAGGAATTGAAGCGCAGACGCTATGGTTAAGGCCGAGTGGAGAAGGCGTGGCGGCCATTCTGCTGCAAGAAGGTGACGGGGATCTGTTATCCTTCGTTGAAGGGGAGGTTCTTGCATGAAGCGGGTTGCCATCCTAGGACCAAGTACCTTTTCGGAAGAAGCCACCCGTCATTTTTTGGGTGAAGACTTTACTTACGTTTCATATAAGCTAATTTCTGAAGTGTTCAATGCGACAGCGTCAGGCGAAACAGAATTAGGTGTTATTCCCATTGAAAATACGCTTGAAGGTTCCGTTCATTTGCATGTCGACTGGCTCGTTCACGAGGTTGATCTGCCCATTCGGGCAGAGTGGGTTTTTCCCATTGATATGAATCTCATAGGGTATCCGAATCCTGCCGGACAAACAGATGCTTCGAATCCATATGGACATATTCGTAAGGTATTATCTCATCAGGTCGTCCCTGCACAGTGCAGTAGATTTATGAAGCAGTATTTGAGCGAAGCAGAGTTTGAGCAAGTAAGCTCCACGGCAGAGGGAGTACGTATTGTATCGACGCTTCAGGATCAGACCGTGGCTGCTATCGGAACGGCAATTGCATCTACAAACTATGGTGTTCCTATGCTGCAAAGGGAAATACAGGATCATAAAGACAACATGACCCGGTTTTTGCTGGTTGGTACTGAGGCGTCAGAACTGAAGTCCTCGGAAGACATGAAAACAACTATTCTTGTCACACTGCCTGAAGATTACCCAGGTGCCCTGCATCAGGTGCTCTCTGCCTTCGCGTGGCGCAGAATTAATCTTTCGAAGATTGAATCTAAGCCGACGAAGAAGAAACTTGGTACTTATTATTTCTATATCGATATTGCTGGTTCCCTGGATTCCGTTCTCCTGCCATCTGCCATTCAAGAGATTGAGGCGATTGGTTGTCAGGTTCGAATTTTGGGTTGTTATCCGAGTTATTCGTACACGAGTTAATACCATTCTTCCCTTGCGTTCATAACGCGAGGGATTTTTTTTGTCCAAAAGGGGCAAAAGCCTAGGAACCTGCATAAACTGTAATATCATTGTGACTAAGCGAATGCTTACGAAGCAAGTTTTCTTGCGAGAACTCGAGATTATGCTTACAAAGCAAGTTTTCTAACGAAAACTCGAGTTTGTGCTTACGAAGTAAGTTCTCTAACGAAAACTCTAAGGAGGTATGGTGTTGAAAATCCACATTGTCAAAAAGGGCGACACCCTGTACGAGCTTGCAAAAAAATATCAAACTACGTTGGACGAAGTCATCGCACTTAATCCGCAAATTGCACAACCGGATCATCTTGACATCGGGATGAAGGTGAAAATACCTTCCAAACCGAAGCCAGTTGATCCACCTGCTTCAGATTACGTCTATAAACACGTTGTGGAGCAGGGGGATAGCTTATGGAAGCTCGGTAAAGCTTGGGATGTCCCCCTTCAAGAGATGATTAAAGCGAATCCTCATCTGAAGAATCCCAATGTCCTTATGACGGGAGAAATTGTTTATGTGCCCAAGATGCATCATGAGCACGTAGGAGTTAAGCCATTATCGATGTCTAAACCATCGACAGAACCATTTGCTCCAGTCCCTTCAGATCAGCCATGGACTGTTGCAGAATCGTATCAGCAACCATTTATGCCCATTGCAGAAGAACCGATAAGTCAAGTGCAGCCCGCGCCTTATGTAGAATCAATGCCGTTGGCTGAACAACCGTTTGTACCTTCGCCGATGGCCTCTGCGCCAGTCATTCCTGCACCTGAGCCTGGGGTTATTGGTCTCAATGCACCGTATGAGCAGCAAGCGGTTCATCCCTTCCAACAGTTTCACATTTCAGCGACTGAGGTATTTGCCTATCCAGGTTCTGAGCAACAAGAGGTGCCAACATATCCAGCTTTTTCACCGTATCAGCAGTCTCCCTATGAGCAATTTCCGTATCATGCAGAGCCAACCTCCTATCCGATGAGTCAAGATGGCTGTGGCTGTGGAGGCCATTCGATGATCGAACAGCCGTGGACGACATTCCCGGCGGGTTATCCAACCGGAACCGTTGAAAGTCCGTGGGATGGATATCAGCATGGATTTCCTACAATTCCAGGGTTATATCCACCAACTTCTCCCTATGATATGCAACAGACTGCACATAATCCGTATGACTATCAGCAGGTTCCTTATGATATGCAACAGACTTCACATAATCCATATGACTACCAGCAGGCACCTTATGGGATTCCTTATGCTGGAGCTCATTACCAAGCTCCTTATGAGTCGCCTATGATGCCACAAGTCCACACGCATGAGCTTACGAAAGAGACTGATACAGAAGAAATTGTTGAAATTGACATCCGTTCGGATAAAAAGGCAGATAGGTCAAGTAGCGGCAGTTCTTCAAAAAAAGCGAGATTGTCAGGAACAGCAGCACTCAATGCTTTCTTGAAACGGCAGCAGAGGGCTGCTGAAAAGCAGGATGCCAAGCAAAATGCACCTTGGATTAACTTCTGAAAATGAATAAGAAGCCTCCTAAACCACAGGATTTGTGGAATAGGAGGCTTCTTAGTTTCGATATGCTAAGGATTAGGCAATCATACCCAGCGTGAAAAAGGTCATTAAGCCGACAACGAAATTCATGCCCCATTTTTTGCGAAGCAGTTCACGACCGCGGTGTAAACGAGTTTTCACCGTTGTAATCGGTAAATTCAGTTTATCACTTATTTCCTGAAGAGAGAGCTCTTCCAGATAGTATAGCGTAATGATACTTCTATATTTATCAGCTAATTTATTAATGGATGTATGCATATGCTCTTGAACTTCTGTTTGGAGAACAACGTGCTCAGGCGATTGATCTTGACTTGCAAGCTTACTGTAATAGCTGTAGTCATCGTCATAATCGTTCAGCTCGGCATCTAAGGATTGTACGGGTCTTTTTTTGCGCAGCAAGTCGATGGCGACATTTTTACCAATTCGATAAATCCAAGTAGAGAAGTTCTGACTTTCATCAAAGTGGTTTAAGTTCAAATAAACACGAATAAATGTTTCTTGAACAATGTCCTCTGAATCAGGTCTGTTATGCAGCATACGAAAAGCAAGTTTCTGTATTTTGTTACGGTATAACTCGACTAGCTCCACGAAAGCGTTGCGGTCGCCCCGTCTGGATAATTGAATTAATTGAAGTTCTGCCACATTCATGCTGTTCCCCTCCTAATATAGGGATCTTTGAGCGTAGCTCAAAGTCTCTCTGCTTTGGGATCTTTGAGCGTAGCTCAAAGTCTCTCTGCTTTGGGATCTTTGAGCGTAGCTCAAAGTCTCTCTGCTTTGGGATCTTTGAGCGTAGCTCAAAGTCTCACCGTTATAGTTTTCGTAAGAAAACTGGTATCAAACTTTAGCATTTGCCTTTTCAAATATATATCGGTTTCCCTGGATAAGTATGAGAATATTTCATCTACTTCTGACTATATCATTTCTGTGGCTACAGTCAAATTTTAAAGCTAGGGAGAGCTCAATTTATACCCATTTGTTACCGAATTCATGGATGTTTGGTGACTTTTCTGAGCTGGAGATGGATATGAGGCTGAAGTTGAACGCGGTGAGGTTACACCTGATTCACTTTTTTGTACTTCATTCCAAATAGCGACTGCCCCCCATAACAGGACAACTCCTATAATTAGGAGTGTTGTACGTTTGATTCGTTTTCTACCGTTCATGATTGGGCTTCACCGTCCGTCTTGATTGGTTTCATACTCTCCCTCTATGGTAAATGATGTATAGTGTCTCATGCAAATGGAAACAATACGGAAAAACGAGAATAGAAGGGGATATCGGTGAATGTACAACTATTTTTGAAGCATTTGAAAAGAAAGCTGCGTTGGAAACGTAGTTGGTTGACTTTAGGAATGTTCTTTGCCGTCGTTCTAGTTAGCTATATATTATATGCAACTGGGAGCCTTCCAAGTGCTGGTGATAGCCCAGGAGGAGCGGTTAGATCGACCTTTGCTGGTCTTACACCGGTAGACGATCAACGTCTTCAAGAAGCGACGACAACGCTGAAAAGTATAACGGATAGCAGGGAGAGCTATTTGCTTAAGACTTATGTTTGTGGCGAAGAGCGCAGTCAGTTGGGCCTGCAGCCCCCTCAAGAATTATTGAAAATGCAAATGAAGCACCCTAACTGGTTGCTGAGCATAGGGGCGAATGGAGAGGTCACTTTTACCGAAAATATTGATGATTTGTCGCCGGCATGCAAGGAAAAGGCGGTATTCGGCATCGACGGCAGCAGCAATCTGTCCCTATTTAATGGAACGCCGGCCAAGGATAATGTGATTCGAACATTTTTTCAATTGAATATTAAGCATTTAGAAAGCAGTCTTCCACGCGAAACGGTGGAGCAGCTCCATGAGGGGATCCGCGTCACTGATTTAGAGGAGTATAATAGCGTATTATCAACTTTCAGCGATTATGCCATGCCGCCACAAGAGACTGAACGGGCAATGACAAGACCTTAATTAAGTGATAGCAGGATGAAGAGGTAGATCGGGAGATTCCTGAGTCTATCTCTTTTTTTTGTTATCTGCTATAATGAAATGACTACATATGTTCGCTTTTTTAAAGATGGGAGAAGATTGCTGTGCGTATTCTGGGTATTGATCCGGGGATCGCGATTGTTGGTTTTGGCTTTATTGATAAGATCGGAAGTAAGCTCATTCCTGTGCAGTATGGTTCAATTCAAACCGAAGCGCATACGGACCCTGGGATCAGGCTGAAAGATGTCTATGATGCTACGACGCAATTAATAGAGAAGTATAAACCGGACGCGATGTCGATAGAGAAATTGTTCTTTAATCGGAATGTGACGACGGCATTTACAGTAGGACAAGCGCGGGGTGTCATGATTCTTGCGGGTGTTCAGGCTGGGTTGTCGATTGCTGAATATACTCCGCTTCAAGTCAAACAATCCGTTGTTGGCTACGGGAAAGCTGAGAAACACCAAGTACAGGAAATGGTCAAAATATTACTTAAACTGTCCCAAGTGCCTAAGCCTGATGATGTGGCCGATGCGCTTGCTATTGCTATTTGCCATGCCCATTCCTCCTCTCTACAATCCAGGATAAACGAGGTCGTGAAACGATGATAGATTTCTTAAGAGGAAAAGTTGCACAGCGTGAGAGCGATTATGCTGTGCTGGATGTGAATGGCGTAGGGTATCGTGTATTCTGCCCGAATCCCTATGCGCTGCCGCATAAGGAAGATGAAGCAGTGACGATGTTCATTCATTATCATGTGCGTGAAGATGCTCATTTGCTATTTGGTTTTATTTCACGGGATGAGCAGTCCTTGTTCCGCTTATTGCTTGATGTAACGGGTATTGGGCCAAAGGTGGCGCTGGGCATTCTTGCTGCGGGCGGAAGACCGGAGGCTGTGATTCTGGCAATTAGCCAGGAGAATCTAGCGTTCTTGACGAAGCTCCCCGGCATCGGAAAGAAGACAGCGCAGCGTATTATATTGGATCTGAAGGACAAATTGGGCTCGGTAAGCTTCTCAAGCCCGGAAGCTGCGGTAGCTTTAAGCGTGGTTGGATCGGCTCAGCTGAGCGATGGCGGTCATGCCTGGAGCGAAGCGAAGGAAGCATTGATGACGCTTGGCTATACGGAAGCTGAAGCTGATCGTGCTTGGTTGCAAGTGAAGCCAAAAGCGAATGTGTCGGACTCTGTTGATGTGTTGATGAAGCTTGCGCTGCAAGCTTTGTATTCGATGTAGTGGAAGAACAAAACTCAGCTAATGCTTACGAAGTCAGTTTTACTAAAGCAAAACTCAGCGAATGCTTACGAAGTCAGTTTTGCTAAAGCAAAACTCTTAGGAGGATCAACATGGACAATGACCGGATTATATCGGCTAATTTAATGATGGAGGACAACACGATTGAGTACAGCCTACGTCCTCGTTATTTGGCCGAATATATCGGCCAGAAGCAGGCGAAGGAGAACCTCAAGATCTATATTGAAGCTGCCAAGCTGCGTAAGGAAGCGCTTGATCATGTGCTGCTGTATGGACCGCCTGGGCTCGGCAAAACGACGCTGTCCAACATCATCGCCAACGAGCTTGGCGTGAACATAAGAACAACCTCCGGCCCTGCTATCGAGCGGCCGGGCGATTTAGCTGCCATCCTGACGAATTTGCAGGAGGGCGATGTGCTCTTCATCGACGAAATTCACCGCCTCCACCGTACGGTGGAAGAGGTGCTGTATCCGGCGATGGAGGACTTTGCCCTTGATATTATCATCGGCAAGGGGCCGAGCGCACGCTCGGTGCGTCTAGACTTGCCGGCGTTTACCTTGATCGGCGCGACGACACGCGTCGGATTGCTTTCTGCGCCGCTGCGCGACCGTTTCGGGGTCGTCAGTCGGCTGGAGTTTTATACGGTGGAGGAGCTCACCTACATCGTCAGCCGAACGGCCGACATCCTACAGGTCGGCATCGTCGGTGAAGCTGCGCGCGAGATCGGCATGCGCTCACGGGGAACACCGCGAATCGCGAACCGCTTGCTGAAGCGGGTGCGCGACTTCGCGCAAGTGAAGGGCGATGGCATTATCACGCTGAACATCGCCAAAGAGGCACTCAAGCTTATACAGGTCGATGACCTAGGGCTTGATGAGATTGATCATAAGATGCTGCGCGCCATCATTCAAAGCTTCCAGGGCGGCCCAGTAGGGCTCGAAACGATTGCCGCCACCATCGGCGAAGAGAGTCAGACGATCGAAGACGTCTACGAGCCTTATTTGCTGCAAATTGGATTCTTGCAGCGTACCCCAAGAGGCCGGATGGTAACGCCTCAGGCCTATCATCATTTAGGTTTACCGGTGCCGGAACAACGGTAATTCGCGATCTTTTGCCGCAGCTGTAAGGCGGGCAAAAGATTTTTTTGTTTCGGTCTAGTTGGTGCTAGTGAGTGTTTTTTTCAGTCGAGCTTAGTGATACAAGTAGTTTCTTTGAATTACTCGAGAGTAGAGGTACAAGAAAGTTTTTTGTTCTCAGTAGAGCTTTGCTGGTACTAGAAAGTTTTTTGTGTTCAGTTGAGCATTGCAGTACAAGAAAGTTTTTTGTTTCATTAGAGTGTTCTGGTACTAGAAAGCTGATTGCCCTTTCCACAAATTGGAGGTGTAAGAGAGGGAATCTCTGAAGCCCAAGCGCAATTTAGAGCTATGTTGTACATTCTGCAACAATTTCGGGGCTTAATATGGTTTTACTCAGCGATTGTTGTACAAAGTACAATAGTTTAAGGCCAACACCTCCCCATTTAGTCTTCAACAGTGAAAATTGTTGTATTTTTTACAACATGAGGAGGAGAATGGCGGAAATCCGGACGAAATGTTGTACTTTCTGCAACAATCGAGGTCCTCTAAGGCGTAGCTATAGATTTTATCGCATAGGAGTTTAAATACATAAGATAGTTTGGATCATGATTGTTTTTTGCCTATGTAAAATTCTATCAACCAAAACTTCTTCCAATTTCTAGAGTCTAACTTAGTAGAATGCTGCGAAAGAAAGGAAATTGTGTCGAATGAATTGGAAAAATAAGCTGCTTATCCCTAAGAGAATTGCTTTGATAACGACGGCTGCTTTGATTTTTGGAACATTCCCTGCGCTGGTGCCCCATGCAAATGCAGAGGGGATCAAACATTTGGATCAGATTCGTGTTGCACTTTTGATAGATTCAACCAAATATAAGAAAGTAGAACCCGTAGTTACCCTTACTGCATCTGGCGGTCTGGATATTGCTGTGCGTAATTCAGCCGGGACTGCTGCTAAACCGTGGGCCTCGATTCCGGATGCTTCGATTCGACTATCAATTGATCAGTTTAGTGTAATTATGCTCGAAACGATAGACTATATAGCAGCCAAAGCCTTATATGCTAAATTAGCTGCGATGCCCGAAGATAGCTATGTGTTAAGTAGAGTGAAACAAGGCAGAACGGTGTACCAAGTTTATTACGGCAGCTTCCCTTCTAAGGAAGAAGCCGAGGGCGCTGCGGCGCAGGCGCTTAAAGATACAACTGTTTCGACGTTAACGAAATCGGCTCTTCCTGTATCTAAAGGTCCACTGCATTGGAATGCGGGTACGTTTGCTGATGAGGCTTCTGCTTTGCAGCAGTTGCTTGTGTTTAACCAAACGGGACTCGAGGCAGATATTGCGCTGCAAGAAGATGTGGCAGGTAAACTAACCTATAGCGTATGGGTAGGTAATGAAGCTACTACAGGACAGTTAGAAGCAGTAAAACAGGCGGCGTTACGCGCAGCCCCCAACTTGCCTTTACAACCCGTGAATACGAAATCATCCTATTTACTTCGCAGGTCGGATGTGACGGCTTCCTCGAATGGCTCCGCTTCGGTGCTTCATTATGCCGCGGCAGCAGGTGATCAAAAGACGGTGATCCATCCGAAGAGTCAGGGAATTGCAATCAAGGAGCGGGCTAACCTCAGTTACCGCGGAGACATGGAAATAAGTACGTATCATGGTAAGTTAGCCTTGGTGAATGAAGTACCGATGGAGCAATATTTATATGCTGTCGTAGGCTCTGAACTTAGTTCCGGTTGGCCAACAGAAGCGTTGAAGGCACAAGCTGTAGCTGCCCGTACGTTTGCAATCAAACAGGGAAATAAGTATGAGATAGCACAAGTTACGGATACAACGTTAGATCAGGTTTACTTTGGGATACAAAAGGAATTTGCTGCTGGAATACAAGCTGTTGATGCGACGAAAGATGAAGTATTATCAGATAAAAATGGACTGATTTCACCTGTATTTTCTTCGAATTCAGGCGGGATGACTGCGGATCCCTCTGAAGTGTGGGGGAATCCATTAGCTTATTTGCGTAGTGTACCAAGTCCGGATGATGGTGCTGAAAAAGGGAAAGCCATCTGGTATCGCATTCAGTTAACCGATGGTCGAACGGGCTACGTACACAGCATGTATCTCAAAGACAGTGGACAGAAGGGTAAAGAGGGCGCTTCCTACTACGAGGCAACGGAACAAGGTGTAAATGTCCGGACAGCACCTTATGTAGATAATACAGCTAATCCTTCGATCGCTCAGCTTTCCAATAAAGAGAAAGTGTTAGTGCTGGGCCAAGAAAAAGAATCGAATGCCTATTCTTGGATTAGAGGTCCTTACACAGGTAATGAGATCAAAAGTAAATTAGCGGCAGCAAATGTAATTGTAAGCGGAGATCTGCAATCACTTGAAATATCGAAGCGAGGACCTTCGGGGAGGGTGACCGAACTTAAAGCGAACGGAGTTGTGGTGAAGGTGCCTTATCCCGATGCATTACGTGCGGCACTCGGAGGATTACCCAGCACCCGGTTTGAAATTGTACAAGCAGGAAGTTATACTGGTAATACCCCAAATCCTATTGGCCTAGCGATTGCTGGTGCAGGAAGTAGTGAGACAAGTAACGCTGGCTCTGATTCGGTCTATGTGCTGTCGGGTGGTCAATCACAGCCTACAGCCTTGAAGATAACCGATTTAACTGCTCTAGGCACAGCGGGACAGTCGAAGCCGACGTCTTCTCTAGTAACCCCTGTGACTCCTCCTAATCCACAAACATCAGGTCAAGGCAATCAGTTCATTTTCCGTGGAACAGGCTTTGGACACGGACTTGGCATGTCTCAATGGGGTGCAAGAGGCTATGCCGAATTAGGTTACGATTATAAGAAAATACTTCAGTCTTATTATGCTGGAGTCAACATAACTAAGGAATGAATACACAACATGGATGTACAAGCTTTCGATTTTGAACTACCTGAATCATTGATTGCCCAGACGCCGCTGCTTGATCGCACGGCGTCTAGACTGCTTACGCTGAACAAAGAATCAGGTGAGATACATCACCGGACTTTTGAGCAGCTAATTGATTATGTAGAAGCCGGGGATTTACTCGTGATGAATGACACACGAGTCATTCCAGCGCGGCTTTTTGGTGCGAAGAAAGACACCGGCGCCAAAGTGGAGATTTTGCTCCTGAAACCCCTGGGCGAGGATCGCTGGGAGGCCTTGGTAAAACCTGGGAAACGCATGCAATTAGGTGCCGTGGCGGTTTTCGGCGTGAACGCAAACTCAACCGGTGGTGAACAACCTTTGTTGACGGCGGAAGTTGTGGAAGTTGGAGATATGGGTGGTCGTGTACTCCAATTTAGTTATACAGGCATTTTCAATGAGATTCTAGACCGATTGGGCGAGATGCCGCTTCCTCCTTATATTAAGGAGCAGTTGTCCGAGCGGGAACGCTATCAAACCGTATATGCAAAGCATGAAGGCTCAGCTGCTGCACCAACGGCAGGGCTGCACTTTACCGAAGCCTACTTGGATAAACTGCAAGCTAAGGGTGTTCGTCTTGCATTTGTCACCTTGCATGTCGGGCTCGGGACATTCCGTCCTGTATCTGTGGACACCATTGAAGAACACCAAATGCACGAGGAGTATTACATGCTGTCAGCTGAAACGGCAGCACTAATTAATGAAACCAAAATGAATGGTAAGCGTGTGATTGCTGTGGGGACTACATCTGCACGTACGTTAGAAACGGCAGCGGGCTTGAGCCGTAAGCACGCAGGTAACGACGCTAACGAAAAATTAGTTATTCAGCCTTCCCAGGGCTGGACTTCAATTTTTATTTATCCGGGGTATACGTTTGGTGTGGTGGATTCCTTGTTAACCAATTTCCACTTACCTAAGTCAACCCTGCTTATGCTCATAAGCGCAATGGCTGGGCGAACGAATGTGTTGCAAGCTTATGAAGAAGCTGTTCGAGAGCAATATCGCTTTTTTAGTTTTGGAGATGCTATGTTAATTTACTAAGATCAGTAGTCAGAAAGACGCTTAGAATAGGAAGTGGATGTATTGGCAGCAGCAGTTACTTACGAACCAATCAAAACATGTAAACAATCCGGAGCACGTCTTGGACGCGTTCACACACCTCACGGTGTCATTGAGACGCCTGCCTTTATGCCAGTTGGCACACAAGCGACAGTGAAGACGATGAGCCCTGAAGAATTAAAAACGATGGATGCTCATATTATTTTAAGTAATACTTATCATCTCTTCATCAGGCCGGGTCATGATATTGTGAAAGCCGCTGGCGGTTTGCACAAATTCATGAATTGGGACCGACCTATTTTGACAGACAGCGGCGGGTTTCAAGTATTCAGTCTAAGTAACATGCGTAAGATTACAGAAGAAGGCGTCCAGTTTAAATCCCACTTGAATGGGGACAAGCTGTTTCTCTCCCCAGAGAAGGCAATGGAGATTCAGAATGCGCTTGGTTCTGATATTATGATGGCTTTTGACGAATGTCCGCCTTTCCCGGCAGAGTACGATTATGTGAAGAAATCACTGGAGCGTACGACGCGCTGGGCTGAGCGCTGTCTGCAAAGTCATAGTAGACCGAATGATCAAGGATTGTTCGCCATTATTCAAGGAGGCATGCATGAAGATCTTCGGAGGTTGAGTGCCGAGCAGTTGACTTCCATGGATTTCCCGGGGTATGCTATTGGTGGACTGAGTGTTGGAGAGCCTAAGCATTTGATGTATGATGTGCTTGATTACACAACACCTCTGATGCCTGCGAACAAACCTCGCTATTTGATGGGTGTAGGTTCCCCGGATGCTCTAATTGAAGGTTCTATCCGCGGTATCGATATGTTCGATTGCGTACTACCAACAAGGATAGCCAGGAATGGGACATGTATGACTAGCGAAGGCCGGCTTGTTATTCGTAATGCTAAGCATGCGACCGACTTTGGTCCGCTGGATCCCAAATGTACCTGTTATACTTGTACAAACTACAGCCGGGCTTATATTCGTCATTTAATAAAAGCGGATGAGACCTTCGGAATCAGATTGACTACGATTCATAACCTTCACTTTCTACTACAGCTCATGCGTGATGTAAGAGGAGCCATCCAGGAAGATCGTTTACTTGATTTCCGTGATGAATTCTTTGCCGCTTATGGGCTGAATGATAATGAAAGAGGATTTTAAGAAAGGAGGATACCTATGTTACTATCAGCAGACACTACGAATACAGGTGCAGTTGGGTATTTGTATACATACGGACCTTTAGTGCTCATGTTTGTCGTTCTTTACTTCCTACTTATTCGTCCACAGCAGAAAAGACAGAAAAACCGTAATCAAATGCTTGGAGGATTGAAAAAAGGGGATAAGGTCGTTACGATTGGTGGGCTTCACGGAACGATTATGGAAATCACAGATGACATTTGTGTACTTCGTGTCAACGATGCGACGAAAATGACATTTGATCGTTCTGCTATCAATGCTGTTTCTCAAACTACAGCAAAAGAATAAATAAAAAAGCGAGATCCTTCAATCAGGTTCTCGCTTTTTATTTGGTTTTCTACAAGGAGATAAAGCTAGGATTATAGTTCATTATTCTTTAACCGTTTCAGCAGAACTTGTTCGCCAAGAACGAGACGGCCATCGGAAATACGTAAGCCCACTCTGGCTGCTACTACACCAAGCACAACACCTGCGCACATGTCAGATAACCAGTGGATGCCCAGATAAAAGATCGTGAAGATGATGAAGGCCGAAGAACAGGGTACAAATATTTTCCAAAACGTACTGCGGCTCTTCACTGCAATTACAGCCATCGAAACCGAGATCGATGTATGCAAGCTTGGGAAACAATTATCAAGTCCGGAAAGTGGTCGATAATCTTGCTCAAAGGTTGGGAACACATCTAGTATCAAAAGCTTAACATTAGGATGAAACGACCAAACCTCGTTAACTGGGAAAAACAGATAGAATGGAATAGCGATCATATAGTTGAACATGAGTGCGTAGCAAATGGCGTAAAAGAGTCTATAATTTTTCTGGTACGTATAAAGCGCAATCGATGTTATCATTACAGCAGGAAAAACGACCACATAAAAATAACTGCTAACTAAAGTCAAAGTATCATTATGGAAAAAGTGCTGAATGGCTGAAACAAAGTTGCCTTCAATGCCATAGATTGACTTGGTGAAATCGGTTTTGATATCGATCCCTTTTTCAACCCACATTTCGACTTTATTAAAAAATAGGATGGTAATCAGTGCCACAAAGTGAAGGAGATACTTACGAGAAGTAAATATTTCTTGAACAAAGCTTCCAGCAATATTAAATGGACTTTTACGTGTCGCAGCGATCAGAAAAAATAAAACAGTAATGACTATATAGACCGTTGCATGTGTCATAGAATGAAAAGGGCTCATGGTGTTTTCCCCCTAATATTGGAAATTATTTGCGGCAATAACTATGATATTATACCACAATCAAAGGGGGAAAGTGATATCTTCACGGAAACGTCTTATTTTTGCGTGTTAACGCCGAGTATTCCGCCCAATGCTCCTGACACGAATAGAATGCTAAGTAATTGAAGGGATTGAAGATTCAAACCTGCATCGAAAGCAAGAAAACCAACCAAAAAAATGAGGATAAAATAGACTAAGCCTACAATACCCCCGTGATACCAGCCGCGGTTTCCAGCTCTCTTGCCTGAAACCCAGCCTCCAATAAATAGAGAAACTGCATGAATAATCGTAGTTAACATATGCAGAGAGCTTTCTTGTGTGCTGGTTAAAAGAAGAAATAATGACGTCACTATTGTTCCAATTGTCATCATACTTAATGAATAAACAAGTCCGGAAAATAAAGGAGACGTTATTCGAACCTGACTGACCGTTTTCATAGGGTTCACAGGCCACCAATCCTTTCGTATATTCGTTCTTTTCATTAACATCATTGTATGGCCAAGCACATAGAATTAGTACAGACTGTTCAAAGGGAAGGGGATAATTATGACGGAATTTTCTCAAGGTCCAGCTTTATGGCAAGCTATCGTTGCCTTGATCATTTTTGCCGCGGCTTATGTTTGTATCTTGATTGAGAAATGGGATCGGATATATACAGCATTAGGTGGAGCCCTTCTGATGATCATTATGGGGATTGTTCCTCTTGGCAAGGCAGTTACAAGTTACGCGAACTGGCATGTTCTTTTACTAATCACTAGCTTATTTGTTATTTCTGGCGTTTTTCAGAAAACAGGAATTATCGCTTATTCGGCTGCTCATATCCTTCGGAAATTTCGAATACAACCAATTACGATTCTACTTAGTTTGTCAGTCCTTGCAGCGATAGTATCAGCGCTTCTGGACGGTTTGCTAGCAATAGCTGTGCTGGTACCCATCTTGCTGAAGACGACAAAAATGATGAAATTATCTCCAGTTCCTTTTCTGATTAGCATTCTCTTATCCGTGAATATTGGCGGAGCTGCAACGCTCATGGGGAATTTGCCTAACCGAATGATTGGAGTTGCAGAGAACATATCAATTGGGGAAATGCTAATAAAGCTTGGGCCTCTTGTAATCATCTTGCTGGTCATTGTATATCTCGTGATATGGTTAATTTACGGGAAGAAGATGATCGTAGCAGAATCGTATAAAAGAGAGCTGCTTACTTTACAACCCGCCTCCTATTTAGCTTCAGATCGAGGATTTCTTACTGGGAGCTGTTTAATCACCGGACTTACGCTGTTGGCGTTGTTGCTTCAAGGTGTTCTTGGATGGAAAGCCTCGTATATTGCTGTATGTGGGGCAGTGACATTATTGGCAATAAACTACAAAGAACTAGTCCAACTGGTGAAACGAAGAGACTATCTTTCTGTATGGCAAGGCGTAAGAGAAACACAATTGCTATTTTTCTTTGGATTATTCATCATGACTGGTGGTTTAACATATGCCGGGATTAGCGGATTTATTGCAGTCAAAGGTTTAGAAATCAGTCAAGGAAACATCCCTTTCTTATCCATTCTTCTGCTATGGCTTACTGGCTTTGGCTCTGCCATGATGGACTACATTCCTTATACAGCTGCCATGATTCCAGTCGTAGAGCATATGGGTAGCACGCTGCAAAATACAGCCGGTATCTCAACAGTTTCTACATTATGGTGGTCCTTAATCGTTGGAACTGCCATTGGCAGCGGGGTAACTCTACTTAGTTCTATGACTAGCATGTATGCAGCTGGCCTTTCTGATCAGGAGGGGGGAGGGCTAACTCAACGTGGATATATTATCGTGGCAGCTCCGATATCCCTGCTTTTATTCATAGCAGCTACAATTTATTTCAAGTTATTTCTGTAGGAATTGGCAACAATTGAATACGTAAATTCTGCATGATGAAGTGCATGAGCGGTCAGAATACCATTGAACTCCGAGAACAAGCAAGAGCTTAGATCAGGGGAGGCTAACAATGGATATTCTGACCATTTTTTTACGTACTGTGCTGATCTACTTTGTCGTTTTTCTCATGTTAAGGATCATGGGGAAACGTGAAATTGGTAAACTTTCGCTGTTTGATCTTGTGATCTCAATTATGATTGCAGAAATTGCGGTCTTTGTTCTTGAGGATTCCAACAAACCACTTATGGATGGGCTTGTCCCGATGGTAACGCTGGTATTGATCCAAATCTTCATTGCGTTTATTACGTTAAAAAGTAGAGCGGTTCGAATTCTCTTTGACGGAAAGCCGAGCGTCTTAATCAACAAGGGAATGATTGACCGAGAGGAAATGAAGAAACATCGATATAATTTAGATGATTTGATGCTGCAGCTGAGACAAAATAAGATTATGAATGTGGCAGACGTGGAGTTCGCAGTGTTAGAACCTTCAGGGAAATTAAGTGTAGTGGAGAGAGAAGTCAAAGAGACAGCCGAAGTCAATGATGGAATGAAGGGGACGATTCGCTATGAAGGTCTTCCGCTGCCTCTCATTATGGATGGTAAAGTACAGGATGAGAATTTGGAGAAAATAGGAAAAACTAGATTTTGGCTGAAAAATCAACTTCAAGTTAAAGGAGCCCGCGATTTTAAAGAGGTGTTTTATTGCTCTATTGATCATAGAGGGCGAATGTTTTTGGATCGTAAAAGATAAGCTGCTCATCAGCGTATGATTTTTTTGCCCATGTTCATAAGCCGGGTTATATCCTTTAAGCTAATCAGACGAAATACAGTAATGAACAATAAATATACAATAAATCCAATGAGAAAAGAGGTTACAAAACGAAGCCAATCGGTTGAAGTCCAAGACGTATACATGACGAAATAACTGCAAAGCCCGGAAAGCGCCATAGCCGCTCCTATTTTACCAAAATCACTGCCTTCCATACGGAATTTTAGCAGGCGTACAACACTATTCCAATGCAGAAGCGTTACTAAGACGATGTTCACATTGATTGCGAAAACAGCTCCGTGAATACCCATTTCCGGCTTGCTGGCTAGCCAATATATGAGAATAAGCTTAACAGATGAGCCAATCAAGGTATTGATTAAAGCGGCTCCTGGTTTATTCAAAGCCTGCAAGGCGGACTGCAACGGAGCTTGAAAGTAAATAAATATGGCGATAGGAGCCATCATTTTCAGCATGACCCCTACATCTGGTTGATTGTACATGTAAGTACAAATCGGTTCAGCAAGAACGAACATAAGGACAGCGAACGGAGCACCGGTTACTAAAGCCAACTTCAAGGATTGATGCAGCCGCATGTGAATCGTTTTGATATCTTTGCGGGCAAGGGCTTCGCTTAAGGAGGGTACGAGCGAGACCGACAATGACATCGTAAGAGCACTAGGCAGAAGTATGATGGGGATAATCATCCCTTGTAAGGCGCCGTATTGGGCTGTAGCCAATGAAGTTGAGATACCCGCTATCGCTAGACTTTGTGCAATCAGAATGGATTCCAGCAGGTAGGAGCTTGCCCCAATCAATTTACTTCCTGTTATAGGGATTGCTATTCGCATAATTCTACGAAAATTAGAAAGTCTGCCATTCGTTTTATTCGTACCAATTTGTGCGATAGGGGCTTTTGGAGATGTTTTTTTGTCGTACTTAAAATGAATGGCTAAGACGACCAGGCCGCCAATTTCTCCCGCTAGGACACCCATCATTGCACCGGCTGCTGCATATTCGATCCCATAAGGGATCATTACATACGAACAAACGAGAACCATGACAATTCGGATGAGTGTCTCCATAATTTGAGATGTAGCGGTAGGGATCATATTCTGTCTTCCTTGAAAATAGCCGCGATAAACAGCAGAGATTCCGATGATCGGGATCATTGGACTCATACACAGAAAAGTGTAGTAAACTCGTGAGTCTGTTAATAAATGTGATGTAATCCACGAAGCTCCTACGACACAAGCGATCGTAAATACGACACTGAGACAGATGGTAATGGCTAACGAAATTTTTAGAATGCTGCGGATTCTCGTTTCGTTGTGTTCAGCTTCTGCTTCTGCTATCAACTTGGCAATGGCGACAGGTATTCCGCCTGTTATAATGGTTAAGATGACGGACAAGAATGGCCAGCCCATATGATAAATACCGATACCTTCAGCACCGATGACACGCGGTAAAGTAATTCTAGGTATGAAGCCAAGAATACGGTTCAAAATGCCTGCGGCTAACAGGATCATCGTGCCTCTAATAAACGACTGCTTGGTCACTGCCATTCCCTCTTCCGATACGTGTCATATCCTATGACTATGCGAAGGCTGGCCAAGCTCATGCTAACATTTTGTGGACAGGTCACAGTTTGGCAGGAAAATGGTGGATGTACATCGAATTATTCTAATGAGTAAAGGTAAATCACACCTTAGGAGGTTCTCCCAATGAACGGAGAAGATAACGATCAAGTACCTCATCATCCTGAGGACAAGAAGAATGAACAGGCAGAGGCTAGCGAGACAGCATCCATAGACTCTGAGGAAGAAGAGGTTTCCCTTACGGATATAGAACTTAACGATCTTATCGAAAGTTTATGTTTAAGCAAAGTTGAAGAATTTGTTATGCTTGGCTACGAACACGTGAGTGGTAAAGATATATGGGATTGTGTTAGCGACAAATACCGCAAAACGGGTGTCCCTTCGCTTCATCAAATTGTAAATGACATTTTGTCGCTCAAATCAACGGCATTCATGAACTGGATGACGATTAGTATGTATAAAGGAGCCCAATTCTAAGAATGGGCTTATTTTTCATGAAACGACTTAAATTGACTCGATTTTCAGACCTGAGTATAATAGGCATATTGAGTATGGAAGGGAGACAAGCAAGAGATGGTGGATTGGAAAAGAATATCGTTCTTTTTTCTAACGGTAGTTATTGTTCTCGGAGCAATCGGAGCAACAAGCCCTAGTCTTGTAGAACGAATTAAGCTTGGATTGGATTTAAAAGGCGGGTTTGAAATTTTGTACACCGCAGAGCCCTTGGCAGCAGGTCAACCATTGACGAAGGAAACGCTTACGCAAGCAGCAGAAAGTCTTGCGAAACGAGCTGACTCCCTTGGTGTAACCGAACCTGAGGTTTATACAGAAGGATCTGATCGCATTCGTGTGCGACTTGCGGGTGTGGAAAATGAGGAAGAAGTTAGGGCCTTAATGTCTAAGCCTTCAGTTCTTACCTTTAGAGGTCCGGATGGAACGGTTTATATGAACGGAACAGATTTCGTAGAAAACGCGGCTAAATTAAGCTACGATCCGAATACGAAGCAACCGATTGTCGAAATCAAGATGAAAAGCAGAGAGAAATTTAAAGAAGTTACGACTAAGCTAGTTGGCAGTACCTTGTCCATTTTCTTAGATGATGAAGTGCAGTCGACAGCATCGGTTAATTTCCCAATTGACAGTGATTCAGCAATCATTACACAAACAAGTGTAACGGAAGCAACTAAAGTAGCCAAGATGATTAACTTGGGTGCAATGCCATTGAAATTAACAGAGAAATATATTCAGCGTGTGGATGCCACTTTAGGTAAAGCATCGCTGCACCAAACAGCTAGAGCTGGTTTGATTGCTTCGATCTTAATCTTTATCTTCATGGTACTATACTACCGCGCACCGGGTCTTGTGGCTGCCTTTACACTGATTACTTATGTATGGGTATTGTTGGCCATATTCGACTTTATGAATGCAACACTTACGCTGCCAGGTATTGCGGCCCTCGTCTTAGGAGCAGGTATGGCGGTCGATGCGAACATTATTACTTATGAAAGAATCCGTGAGGAAATACGTGCCGGTAAGAGCATTCTTTCATCTTTGAAATCAGGCTCGAAACATTCTTTCCGTACGATTATGGATGCTAACGTAACGAATTTAATTGCTGGTATTGTTCTGTACTACGTCGGAAACGGCGCTATTCGCGGATTCGCGGTTATTACGATGATGAGTATTATTATCAGTATCTTAACGAACGTATTGTTCTCCAGATGGCTGCTGCATCTTATCATACGGGGCAACTTGCTGAAAAAGCCAAGTTATTTCGGTGTGAAGGAGGCAGATATCCGTGGGCTTTAAGAAACAGTATGATTTTGTGAAAAATCGCAATAAGTTTTTCATTATTTCGATTGCTCTTCTTGTTATTGGTCTGTCCGTTATGCTGTTTTCTGGCATGAATTTCGGTGTTGATTTCAAAGCAGGAACGAATATTGATCTTGTCGTTGGCAAACAGCTAGACAAGGCCAAGGTTGAAGAGATATTGCATACTCTTACAACGAATGGCGATGTAAAATCGAACTTTGCGGATCCAACAATCGGCGGCAATAACAGTGATCGTGTCTCCATTCGATTCGATGATGTTCTTAATGATGATACGGTAAATAAGATCCAAAAAGCATTCGCAACCGCTTATGGTACTGAGGTTTCCAAAGAAATCAACACAGTTGATCCACAATTAGCGAAGGAATTGTTGCTGAAAGCGGTATATGCTGTTGCCATTTCCAGCGTGTTGATTTGTTTGTATGTCAGTATTCGTTTCGAGTGGCGCTTTGCCTTAGCAGCGATTATTGCTATACTTCATGATGCTTTTATGGTTATTGCTATGTTTGCGATTTTCCGCTTTGAAGTAAACTTACCGTTTCTAGCGGCAGTTTTGACGACAATCGGTTATTCTATCAATGATAAAATCGTTATTTTTGACCGAATTCGTGAAAATCTGCGATTTGCTAAACTCAAAACGGACGAAGATCTCGTTGCATTGGTCAACGATAGTATCTGGCAGACAATGGCGCGTAATATCAATACCGTATTAGTGGTATTGTTAGCCGCAGGTTGTTTGTATATTTTCGGTAGTGAGTCCATTAAACTTTTCGCTCTTGCGAAATTAATCGGTTTAACAAGTGGAGCTTATTCGTCTATTTTCATTGCATGTTCACTCTGGTATTTATTGAAAAGAAAATCTTTACGTAGTTCTAAAAAGAAAGCTGCAGCGTAATAACCATAATAACCGGCCGCGTGAATGTTGCGCGGCCTTTGTATCCGTTCAGGGGGAGTGTCAACGTGAATGATGAGCGTTTTCAAAAGACAGAACTCACTGTCTGGGTAGGTATTGCCGGCAATGTAGCTCTTGCCTGTCTCAAGGTTATTGTTGGGTTTCTGTCGCAGAGTAAAGCACTTCTCGCTGACGCGGTACATTCAGCATCTGAGGCAGTAAGTTCTGCTAATGCATTAATTAAACTAAGAACAGCTGAAGCAGCGCCTCAAGAAGCTTATCCCAATCGTCAAGATAAGAAGGTATCTATTACATCTATTCTGTTGTCGATTGTTATTCTAGTCATAGGTGTTGAATTGGGCATCTCTACCATCAAATCCATATGGGTTGACGTCGAGCATGCTCCTAAGGTGTACGCACTTGTTGCAATTGTGATTTCTCTCTTGGTAAAAGAGATTATGTTTCAATATACATACAGGATGGGCAAGCGTTTAGGATCACAGGAATTAATTTCCAATAGCTGGGGACACCGTTCCGATATATACTCTTCTATTGTAGCTCTTTTTGGTGTGCTAGGAGCTTTAATGGGCAATTACCTAAACCTATCTTTTCTTTATTATTTGGATTCACTTGCGGGATTATTTATATCTCTAATGGTGCTGAAGATGGGGTATTCGTTACTTAAGGAAACCTTACATACGAAAATGGATTATGTCCTGCTGCAGGAAGATGCCGCTGAATTGATTGCTGCCGTACAGATGATAAAAGGTGTAATTACCGTCGATGACTTGCAGGCAAGGGAACATGGCCATTATGTCGTTGTTGATATCAAAATTAGCGTGAATCCAAGGGTATCTGTATGGGAAGGGCATGAAGTCTCTAAAAAGATCAAGCAGCAGTTGATGAAACGATTCCATCATGTTTCCGATGTTTTTGTTCAAGTAAACCCTTATGATGCAGGATATCCTTACAAAAATAATACGGATACCGAGTTAAATGAATTTCCATCCGTTATTCATTAAATAAGCCGCAATAACTATGCTTACGAAGAAAGTTTTCCCTACGGAAAACTCTAAGACTATGCTTACGAAGAAAGTTTTGCACAGCAAAACTCTAAGGAGGACACACCGAGTGCTAGCACCGAAGGCAAGATGGAGCATAGGAAATGCGGATGAAATGCTCGTTGAAACGTTTGTGCGCGAGCTGCAGATCGACCCGCTCGTTGCTAGGATGCTTGTTCTTCGAGATATACGCACCGTGCCAGATGCTGAACAATTCTTGCATGGCGGAGTCCACTATTATAATGACCCGTATCTGCTTGACGGTATGCTCCCAGCTGTAGAACGCATCCGAAAGGCTCTTCAGAACGATGAATTAATTCGTGTATATGGTGATTACGATGCAGATGGTGTAAGCAGCACTTCATTGATGGCTCATTTGTTAAAAGGCCTAGGCGCTCGTTTCGATACGTATATCCCTCATCGCATTCGAGAAGGCTATGGGCTGAATCGCTCTGCGATCAAATTAGCCAAAGAGCAAGGCGTCACGCTATTAATCACCGTTGATACAGGCATTAGTGCCGTTCAAGAAGTAGCCTATTGTCAGGAATTAGGCCTAGATGTTATCGTAACGGATCATCATGAGCCTCCTGAGATACTGCCTCAAGCTTTAGCCGTCATTAATCCGAAGAAGCCAGGTTGCCATTACCCTTATAAACATCTTGCAGGCGTTGGCGTTGCTTTTAAATTGGCACATGCAATACTTGATCGATTACCTGAAGAACTGTTAGAGTTTGCAGCGCTCGGTACGGTTGCTGATTTAATGCCTCTCACGGGGGAGAATCGTTTAATCGTGAAGCAGGGGCTGCTGCGAATGCAGGATTCTACTTACGCAGGATTTCGTTCACTCATTGGTGTATCCGGTATTGAAAATAAGGAAGTGACCGCATCTCATATTGGTTTCTCGTTAGCACCCAGAATTAATGCAAGCGGGCGATTGGAAGCTGCGGATATTGCGGTGAAGCTGCTCACAACATCGGATGAAAAAGAAGCGGAGCAAATTGCCTTTGAACTGGATATGCTGAATAAAGAACGTCAACTTATCGTAGAAGACATGGTGAAAGAAGCTTTTGTTCTAGCCGAACAGCAGCAAGCCAAAGGTCTAGATAAAGTGATAGTTGTCGCTAAGGAACAATGGAACGTCGGTGTTGTCGGTATTGTTGCATCTAAGATCGTAGAGAAATTTTACCGACCGACCTTAGTGTTAAGCATAGATCCACAGACGGGTATGGCCAAAGGTTCTGCTCGCTCGATTACCGGCTTTGATTTACACAAAGCTCTGACGGCTTGTGAAGAGATGCTCGACCACTATGGTGGCCATCAAGCGGCTGCGGGTATGAGTTTGAATAGCAGTCATTTAGAGGCATTCGCTCATAAGCTGAACGAACTAGCAGCTGCTGCACTAACGGAACAGGATTTCATTCCTCTTCTGAAAGCCGATGCGGCGTGCAGCTTATCAGATGTTCCGATTGCAAGTATTGAGCAGTTAGAGAAGCTCGCGCCCTTCGGTATGGGTAATCCTGCGCCGAGGTTCATGTTCACCGACTTATCGCTCGGCGATATCCGGACGATGGGCAAGGATAAACAGCATCTCAAGCTAGCCCTTTCCCAGATGAAAGAAGAAGTAAGCTGCTCCGTGGAAGCTGTCGGTTTCGGCAAAGGAAGCTTGGCTGGTCTGATCGCGCCTGCCGCTAAGGTAGATGTGCTAGGAGAGCTTTCAATTAACGAGTGGAACGGTGTAAGGAAGCCTCAAATCATGATGCAGGATCTTCGTATAACGCATATGCAGCTGTTTGATTGGCGTGGAGCGGGACAATTGAGCACTAAGCTTAGCGTACTTCAGAACACGATTGCTGCGGGGAATGGAAACCGCACACTCACTCCTGCTATCGTTCTGTTCGACGAAGCAGATGCAGCCTTGTTCACTTCAACAGCGTTTCAGTTAGGTGGCTCAGTGCCTTACTGGGTTATTCAAGATAGTGAACAATTACGGCCGGGTAATGAATCAGCCAAGCAATTGGAATTTGCTAACATGCAGGACATTATCTTGTACACGATTCCACGCAGCGTTGCGAGCTTGCAGAGTGTGCTACATCAAGCCAGTGGAATGATGCGCTGTTATCCAGTATTTGCAGAGCTAGGGCCTGACAGCGGCAGTACTCTGCCATCTCGAGACATGTTTAAAATGCTGTATGGCACTTTGCAAAAAGAAGGATCGCTGAATGTTCAGGATGTACGATTAATGACCTCTTTTAGTAAAAGATCGGGTCTTTCTCCTGCAATGATTCAATTTATTTTATCTGTTTTTGAGGAGCTAGGTTTTGTTGAGAAACAAGGCGGCCTCGTTAAACTGCATGCATCACCGGCAAAGAGAGATCTAACAGCATCCCGCTTGTATCAACATAGATTGCATCGTCAGGAAGTTGAATCCATTGTCATGTACTCCTCGGCCAAAGAGCTGGAGGAATGGATTTCCGATCAAATAAAACAAGAAAATCACATTATGGAGGAAATTATATGAATTTCAAAGAACACATTCGCGTCATCCCGGACTTTCCACAACCAGGCATTCGTTTCAAGGACATCACAACGTTATTACAAAATGGGCCGGTTTATAGAGAAGCTATCGATCAGATGAAAGCATTAATAAAAGAGAAACAAATCGATGTTATTGCGGGTCCTGAAGCACGTGGCTTCGTAATTGGCGCTCCGCTCGCTTATTCACTTGGAGTAGGCTTTATTCCAATTCGTAAAAGTGGCAAATTGCCTGGTGAGACGATTGAGGCTGACTATGCTCTTGAATATGGCAAGGATAAGTTAGCTATGCATAAAGATGCTATTAAACCAGGTCAAAAGGTACTGATTGCGGATGATTTACTTGCAACAGGCGGAACGATACAAACATCGATTGACTTGATTACGCAGCTTGGTGGAGAAGTTGTAGGGGCTGCATTCTTGATTGAGTTATCCTACTTAGACGGTAGAAGTAAGTTTAATGGGATTGACGTGGTTTCCTTAGTTCAATATTAAAATTAAAAACCCAGAATCGAATGTTAGTGTTCGATTCTTTTTTATACAATGAAAGCTAACAATTTCAGGAATACTTTCAAGTGAATTGAGAGAAAATGCTGCTTTTTGTCGAATGCATGGAGCGAACAGTTGACGTGGAGCCTGCCTTGCAGGCATAATGAATAAAAATCGATTAAAGGGAATGGGTAGATGCATGGGTATAGAGCAGCTGCTGGAGAAGGCCGCCACCTATCTGAAAGAGAATGATTTGCAGAGGATTCGGGAGGCCTATGAATTCGCGGATGAAGCCCATCATGGCCAAGTACGCAAATCGGGTGAGCCCTATATTCTGCATCCACTCGCTGTTGCAGATATATTGGTGAATATGCAGATGGATGTCACATCCATCATTGCTGCGCTTCTGCATGATGTCGTTGAAGATACAACAGTTTCACTGGAAACTGTTCTAGATAAATTCGGGAAAACTTGCGCGATGCTTGTGGATGGCTTGACGAAGCTGGAACGGATCAAGTTCAAGTCCAAAGAGGAGCAGCAGAACGAGAATTACCGCAAAATGTTTGTGGCGATGGCGCAGGATATTCGCGTTATTCTCATTAAACTGGCGGACCGGTTGCACAATATGCGTACATTAAAGTACCAATCCGAAGAGAGCCAGCGCCGTATTGCGGAGGAAACGCTGGAGATTTTCTGTCCTATTGCGCACCGGCTCGGTATTTCCACGATTAAGTGGGAAATGGAGGATATTGCTCTCCGTTATTTGAATCCGCAGCAGTATTACCGGATCGTTAACCTCATGCAGAAGAAGCGTACAGAGCGTGAGCAATATATTGAAGACGTTATTCACAGCATTAAAGAAAAACTGGATGAAATGGGCATTCAGGGAGATATTTCCGGAAGACCTAAGCACCTATACAGTATTTATAAAAAAATGAGCTCCCGCGGTAAGCAATTCAATGAGATTTACGATCTCATGGCGCTTCGTGTTATTGTCGATGGCATCAAGGACTGTTACGCTTCTTTAGGTATTATTCATACCTTGTGGAAACCAATGCCTGGACGTTTCAAAGATTATATTGCGATGCCGAAGCCGAATATGTATCAGTCTTTGCACACGACGGTAATAGGTCCTAAGGGAGAGCCGTTAGAAGTACAGATTCGTACATGGGAGATGCACAGGACGTCAGAGTTTGGTATCGCTGCGCATTGGGCCTACAAAGAAGGCGGTTCTGTTGTACCTTCAGGCACTTTCGAGGACAAAATGAGCTGGTTCCGGGAAATTCTGGAGCTTCAGCACGAGACCAATGACGCTTCAGAATTTATGGAATCCATGAAGATGGATTTCTTCTCAGACCTTGTTTTCGTCTTTACGCCAAAAGGGGAAGTTATCGAGCTTCCTGCCGGTTCTGTGCCTCTAGATTTTGCTTATCGGATTCACACTGAAGTCGGTAATCGCACAATTGGTGCCAAAGTAAATTCCCGGATCGTTCCCTTGGACCACAAGTTGAAAACAGGGGATATTATTGAAATTCTGACTTCTAAACATTCTTACGGACCTAGTCAGGATTGGATTAAAATCGCACAGTCCTCCCATGCTCGAAGTAAGATCAAGCAGTGGTTTAAGAAAGAGAAGCGCGAAGAAAACGTCGAAAAAGGGAAAGACATGATTGAGCGCGAGCTCAAACGATTGGCGATCGATCCACCGACATTGATGAGTGACGATAAAATGCTTGAAGCCGCGAAGAAATTTAATTTTAGCGATATAGAAGATATGCTGTCAGCCGTCGGATTTGGCGGTATTACAGCTGCACAAATATGTACGAAGTTAACAGAGAAGCTGCGTAAGGAAGCCGAAGAAGCTCAGGTGCTGAAGCTTACTAGTGAGGTCAAGGAGGTCAAAGCTCCGACATCATCCGAGCGCAAAAGCCGTCCAACCAACGGTGTCCGTGTTAAAGGCGTCGACAATCTGCTTGTCCGCTTCGCACGCTGCTGTAATCCGGTACCAGGCGATCTGATTATTGGGTACATCACGAGAGGGCGCGGCGTGTCTGTGCATCGTTCTGATTGCACGAACATTCCTTCGAGTATGGGCGAAGAGGAACGGGTCATTGAGGTCGATTGGGCAGAAGCTGTAGAATCCAATTTCAATGTAGAGATTGAAATCACAGGTCATGACCGCCGTGGATTCTTAAACGAAGTACTCCAGGCTGTTTCAGAAAGCAAAACGATGATTTCAGCTGTATCCGGGCGATCTGATAAGAACAAGATGGCTACGATTCATATGACCATTTTAATCAAAAATATAGACCATCTGCAGTCCGTTGTTGAGAAAATTAAACGTGTCAAAGATGTTTATTCCGTTCAGCGCATTATGCAAAGCTAGCCAATGTTACAATGCTAAGGAGATCCAGAAGGCAATGAGAGTAGTTGTTCAACGTTGTAAACGTTCCGATGTAACTGTGAATGATGTAACCATTGGTCGTATTGAACATGGGTTGATGCTCCTAGTCGGGATTACCCATGACGATACAGAGCAGGATGCGAAGTATTTGGCGGATAAAGTGGCTGGGCTGCGTATTTTTGAAGATGAAACCGGTAAAATGAATCTTTCCGTCCTGGAGACGGGAGGACAAATTTTATCCGTTTCGCAGTTTACTTTATATGGCGATTGCCGTAAAGGGAAGCGCCCCAATTTCATGTCAGCGGCAAGACCAGAACTTGCTGAGCCGCTATATGATAAGTTTAATGAGCTGCTAAGGTCTCGAGGCATACATGTGGAAACGGGTGCTTTTGGTGAAATGATGGATGTATCTTTGACGAATTGGGGACCTGTTACGTTGGTTATCGACAGCAAATAGGTTGCTCTGAAGGATAATAAACTAGCTGTCTGGTTATACTAATTGCGTATATACTAGCGGTTAGGAGCACCCAGATGCGTCAATCGATCAAACACAGAGCCATGACGGCACCGGAGCAGCAACTGCTCCATACCACACTTGCTGAGCGGATGAGTCAAGCACCTGCGCTCGCTGATGTAGAAATTAGTGCAGAATTCACATCCGAACAAGAAAAGATGAAAAGCATTCCCAAAAAATCCTATCGGTAACCATAAAGCCACGCGTGCTGTTCGTTCAGCCATGCGCGGCTTTATTTGTTAATGCCGCAATATTTCTCTACACGTTTAAAATGTGATAAACTAACAAGTGATGTTTTTTGGCTAGAAATTAATTATCGGTTCAAAGAAGCTTATCAAAACCTGTATTCGGTAAGCCGTATGAAAAGTAGAAGACAAGGTGGGTGCTTTCGTTCTAATGGCAAATTTGAATCGTAACAACTCCACATCCAAAGGATGGATTTGGTTGATGGTGACTTTGATTCTACTCGCGGTGCTGGCAGCTGCAGCATCCCTGTATTATCAATATAAACACCTTTCACATGGTGAACATAGCTTAGTTAAGCAAGCTATTCAAGAAGTGAAATCAGTAAAGAAAGCCAAAGAGGCATACGATGTCATTGTAGTGGGTACGGACCCTGAAGGGGTTGCTGCTGCTGTTTCGGCTGCTCGTAATGGACTCAGTACGTTGCTCGTTGACGGCCGGAATCGTCAGATCCTAGGGGGGCTGATGACGCTTGGTTGGATTAATTCCCTTGATATGAACTATTCGCCAAATAAAAACCTCCTAGGGAAAGACGATGTGTTTAATAAAGGAATTTTCTCAGAGTGGTATGCCAAAGTTGAAGGTGATTCGTTCGATGTCAATACGGCTGCGAATGTTTTCAATGACCTAGTTAAAAATGAGAAGAATATTGACGTATTGCTTAAAACTAAAAAGATAGATCCACTACTTGCACAAGGTCAAAATGTTGTACAAGGTGCCACGATTACACTTGAAAATGGCAGCACGCAAGTGGTCAAGGCTACCTCTGTGATAGACGCTACTCAGGATGGAGACTTCGCAGCAGCAGCGGGCGTTCCGTTCACAATGGGGCATGAAGATATTGGTGATCCAAAATCTAAAATGGCTGTGACACTCGCGTTTCGTCTTAAAAACGTAACACCAGAAGTGTGGAACTTAATGGCCAAAAGATTGAATGGCGATAATGATGATGGTTCAGGTGTCACCGAAGTAAGCGTGTACGGGTATAAAGAAATGAGCAATTATCCACCTCTGAACAAAGATAGAGCCAAAATGAGAGGCCTCAATATGGGAAGAGAAAATGATAATACGGTACTTATAAATTCCTTGCAAATTTTTGGTGTGGATACGTTTGATCCTGAATCTGTGAAAGAAGCATTTGAGATCGGCAAAAAGGAACTGCCCAACGTCGTTGCCTATATGCAAAAGACGTTTCCAGAGTTCGCGAGCCTCGAACTTGCTGGAACAGCACCAGAACTATATGTGAGAGAAACGCGCCATATGCAAGGGGAGTACCGCTTGAACATTGTTGATGTTTGTACGAACAATGATCAGTGGGACCGCATTGGATTTGGTTCTTATCCCGTAGATATTCAAAGGATAGCACCTACGGACTCTGGTAATGTGGTCTGTAAACCGAAGCAGTACGCTATTCCTTTCCGCAGTATCGTCCCACAAAAAGTGGATGGATTACTTGTTGTCGGGAGAGCGGCTAGTTACGATACGCTTCCGCATGGAAGTGCTCGAGTAATGCCAACTGGGATGGCGGAAGGCGAAGCGGCAGGGGCTGCTGCTATGTTCGCTAAGCAAGAAAAAATGACATATCGTCAGTTAGCTGGATCAAAAGAAGTTATTGCTAAATTGCAGGATCATTTGATTAAACAAGGCATGGAGCTTCAGCCTATTGCGCTCAAGCCTCAACCTTTTATGGAGCATAAATCCTATGAAGGTTTGAAATCCGCTCTGATGCTGGGCTTAGCTTCAGGTGCTTATGACAATAACTTTCACTTGGATGACGCGGCTAATCCCAAGCGGATGGTTAATCTAGTCGGTGGAGCGAAGAAGATGAAACCTGATGCCTGGGTTGGCGATGTCAATCAGGCTATTGCGAATCTGCAAAACGCAGATAAAATACCGCTGACACTAGAACAGGCCAGTTATACAATCACACAAGCTTTAGGGTTGAAAGCTGCATCTGCGGAAGCGCAATCCAAATTATTGGAGAATAAGCTGCTCACAGAAACGACCGTTAAACTTATTGCCGACAAGCAAAAGTTAACGAATGCCGACACGTATTTGCTTATTAAAGATTTAAAAGTTGGCGTTACAGGTAAGCCATAGAACAACAAATAAGAGCCTTAGTGCCGCTTGTAGATGTGGCATTAAGGCTCTTAACTTCTCGAAGCTAAAGAAGTTTTTGTGACTACGCTTACATTCTTACTTGGATCAGTCTGCGTCAGCAGCATCCTCTTCTGCTTGCACGGAATCTTCCGAATCTTCTTCGGCTGATTCTTCACTTTCCGCTTCGGCATCCTCCTCGGACACATCCTCAGCTTCTATTTCTTCCTCCTCAGATGCTTCTTCTTCCGCTTCGTCAGCTTCGTCCGACTCTTCAATGGCCTCTTCTTCGGCTGTTTCTTCAGCTACTTCATCTTCAACTTCGGCTTCGGTTTCGGAATCTTCAGAGAAGAGCACCACTAGATCTTGCCGTTCCTCTTGAAACTCGTTTTGTATTGTCATTGTTACAGCCTCCTGATGATAAATTCAAGGCCATTTGCCTTGTTGTACATGTATATGTGAAAATGGTCTGAATATACGGTGAAAATAAATGAAAATGATTGAAAATACGGAGAAAATGCTGTAATGAAATTGTAATTTATTTTTCATATCCCTTTAATCAAGAGCGGATATAATAATAGTCGACCCCCTTTAAAATATATTTACTTGAGGCCTGCAGCCATTGTGCTGCAGGCTATTTTCTTTACACAAAAAAACCGTCTCAGCTTGGGCTGGACGGCTTAACATCATTTTTACATCAAAGCATCTAAGGAAAATTCACCGGCTCCGATAAGTGCAACACCAACAGCGATAGCGAGCAGCGTTAAATTGTATTCATAACCATTGGAAGTTACCCAGTAACCATTTTTGCCATGAACTTTAATAATAGCACCAAGCATAATCAGTGCGATAAGAGCAGCACCAAATGGTGTCCAAAGACCCGCGGCGAAGAGCAGGCCACCTACAATTTCCGCTAAACCTGCAAGAACAGCCATGAGCACACCTGGTTTGATTCCAATAGAATCGAAGAAACCTCCCGTACCTTTGGGACCATAGCCACCGAACCATCCAAATACTTTTTGTGAACCGTGCGCAGCGAATGATAAACCGATCACTAAACGAATAATAAGTAGACCCAATGCCATTACTAATAACTCCTCTTTTAATATATTTTGTTTAATAACTTACTTTATGTTAGTATATTATTACGAAGCACTTACTTTTGTCAAGCGACTATGCTAAAATTGTTTATAAGGAGATGATTTATATGGAAGACTATCAACTGTGTCCCAAATTCGAGAATGCTTTTGAACTTCTAGGAAAGCGTTGGACAGGACTTATTGTTCATGTCTTGCTTTCTGGACCGAAGCGCTTTAAAGATATATCAGTTCTCATCCCGAGTATGAGTGATCGCATGCTTTCGGAGAGATTCAAGGAGCTCGAGGCTGCAGAGATCATCATCCGTCATGTATACCCAGAAACGCCAGTTCGGATTGAGTATGAATTAACCCCCAAAGGAAAAGGGCTAAAACCCGTTATGGACGAGTTGCAAAAATGGGCGGACTTACATTAACTAATATAGTGGAGATATAGGAGGATTAGTACCTCTGTCTCTTGACTTTGTATCTACCAATGTTTACAATAAACAATAATGTAATTCGATACTTTTGTGATCCGTTGAAGGGACAAAGTAAGTCGCCCCCACATAAGCAGAGAAGGAAGTCTAGGCTGCAAGCTTCCTAATGATGAGCGAACGAAAAGACCTCCCCGAGGACCGGCTGGGAAATGCATATTGGCTGATGTCAACTTGCCTAGTAGCAGCTGTGCGTGTAGCGGGCGTTATCCGTAAAGAGCAGAATTCTGTTTCGTTGCCACTGGCAAACGATAGCAGCATTTCTGAAATGTGGGTGGTACCACGGGTGAATTTGTTAATCAAATCTCTCGTCCCTGACGTCAGTCGGGGGTGAGAGATTTTTTTGTTGTTATTTGACTGGAACGACAGATAATAGGAGGTTGAGCGCATGAGCATACAAAAGCCAAAAGGCACACAAGATCTTCTTCCCGGTGAGGTGGAGAAGTGGCAGTACCTAGAGAGCAAAGCGAGAGACTTGTGCCAAAGGTTTAATTACAAAGAGATTCGTACGCCGATATTTGAGGAAACCGATCTGTTCATTAGAGGCGTCGGTGAAACGACAGATATCGTGGGTAAAGAAATGTACACCTTTCTCGACAAAGGTGACCGCAGCATGACGCTTCGTCCCGAAGGCACAGCCGGTGTTGTTAGGGCTTATGTAGAGAATAAGCTTTACGGGATTCCCGATTTAACGAAGCTTTATTACGTAGGACCAATGTTCCGCTATGAGCAGCCGCAAGCTGGGAGATATCGCCAGTTCCATCAATTCGGTATTGAAGCTTTCGGGTCCGTTGATCCAAGCATTGATGCTGAAGTGATTGCGCTTGGTTATACGTTTTATAAAGAAATTGGTCTTAAGGAAGTAACCGTTGAAATTAATTCCGTTGGTACACCAGCGGTTAGAACGGTTTACCGTGAGAAACTGCAGGAGTTTTTCGCACCTGTGAAGCATTTGCTTTGTAAGGATTGTCAGTCCCGATTTGATCGTAATCCGATGCGTATTCTTGATTGCAAAGTGGACCAAAAGTATGGCGAAGGAGCTCCAGAAATTTTAGATTACTTGGATGAGGAGTGTACATCGCATTTCGCTCTAGTTCAAGAGCATTTAACAGCGATGGAAATCCCGTATCGGATTAATCCGCGCCTCGTTCGCGGTCTTGATTACTACACGCATACTGCTTTTGAGTACAAAGCAGCCGGAATCGGCGCTATTGATACGATTGGCGGAGGCGGACGGTACAATGGTCTAGTTGAGCAGATTGGCGGCCGTGGCACCGATCAGCCGGGAGTTGGTTTGGGGCTTGGCCTTGAGCGTATTCTGCTCGTATTGCAGGCACAAGGTGTCGAAATTCCGAAGCCAGAGCCGCTCGATGTATATTTGATCGGTCTAGGAGACGCGGCGGAGAAGGAAGTAACGAAGCTGCTGCACCAGCTTAGAGTTCAAGGGTTGAAGGCGGAGAAGGATTACCAAAGCCGTAAAATGAAAGCTCAAATGAAATCAGCTGACCGCTTTCAGGCCACCTATGTGGCGATTCTTGGAGATGACGAATTGGTGCGTGGCGAAATTACTTTGAAGAAGATGGATACAGGCAGTCAATTGACTGTGAGTTTAGCCGATCTTGCCTCGAACGCTGCAAAGACACTTTTCGAATAGATAGACAACAAGGAGAGACTTTGAGCTCCGCTCAAAGATCCCAACAAAGGAGAGACTTTGAGCTCCGCTCAAAGATCCCAACAAAGGAGAGACTTTGAGCTCCGCTCAAAGATCCCAACAAAGGAGAGACTTTGAGCTCCGCTCAAAGATCCCAACAAAGGAGAGACTTTGAGCTCCGCTCAAAGATCCCAACAAAGGAGAGACTTTGAGCTCCGCTCAAAGATCCCAACAAAGGAGAGACTTTGAGCTCCGCTCAAAGATCCCAACAAAGGAGAGACTTTGAGCTCCGCTCAAAGATCCCAACAAAGGAGAGACTTTGAGCTCCGCTCAAAGATCCCAACAAAGGAGAGACTTTGAGCTCCGCTCAAAGATCCCAACAAAGGAGAGATTTTGAGCTCCGCTCAAAGATCCCTATATTAGGAGGAAATATAATCATGATGCTCAAAACACATCATTGTGGGCAGCTTACTAAAGCTCAGGTAGGACAGACAGTAACACTAAACGGTTGGGTGCAAAGAAGACGTGACTTAGGTGGCGTTCTATTCATCGATCTGCGGGACCGCAGCGGGCTTGTGCAGACTGTATTTAACCCAGACTTCTCAGGGGATGCACTTGCCATTGCTGACCGCGCTCGTAATGAGTACGTGCTTGCTGTTAAAGGGAAAGTTGTAGAACGTGATGCCGAAACGGTTAACAAAAATATTACAACGGGTGAAATAGAGATTCAGGTAACTGAAATCGAAATTATGAATGCAGCCAAAACACCTCCGTTCTTCATCGAAGACGGCGTAGATGTGGATGAAGCCGTTCGTTTGAAATATCGTTATCTGGATCTGCGTCGTCCGGAAATGCAAAAAACATTAATGCTTCGCTCCAAAGCGTCCAAAGTATTCCGTAATTTCTTAGATGATCAAGGATTTGTTGAAGTTGAAACACCGATTTTGACGAAAAGCACACCGGAAGGCGCTCGCGATTATTTGGTGCCAAGCCGCGTGCATCCGGGCGAATTTTTCGCGCTTCCGCAGTCACCGCAAATCTTTAAACAATTGTTGATGGTTAGTGGTTTGGAGCGTTACTACCAAATCGCACGCTGTTTCCGCGATGAGGATCTTCGTGCAGACCGTCAACCTGAATTTACACAAGTCGACATTGAGACTTCCTTCATTTCTCAGGATCAACTGCTTGAGATCTTGGAAGAACTCGTAGTCAAATTAATGCAAGAAACAGCTCAAGTTGAAATCCCGCGTCCATTCCAACGTATTACGTATGCGGATGCCATGGCGAAATATGGTTCGGATAAACCGGATCTACGTTTTGGTCTAGAACTCGAAGATGTTTCTGATATCGTTGAAACTTCTGGTGTTCAAGTGTTTGCAAACGTCGTTAAAGGCGGCGGTCAAGTAAAAGCTTTGAATGCTAAAGGTTGCGGCACATGGAGTCGTAAAGAGATCGATGACCTCTTACCGTTCGCAGCACGTTACGGCGCCAAAGGCTTAGCTTGGATTCAAGTGAAAGACGGCGAATTCAAAGGGCCTATCGTGAAATTCTTCAATGAGGCCGAAATCGCTGCATTAACAGAGCGTTTAGGCGCAGAAGAAGGGGATTTGCTTCTATTCTCTGCTGATAAGAAAAAAGTTGTTGCTGATGTACTTGGTAACCTTCGTCTGAAAATCGGTCGTGAGCTTGGCCTTATCGATGACTCGAAGTTCAAATATGCTTGGGTTGTGGACTTCCCACTTCTTGGGTACGACGAAGAAGCCAAACGTTATGTAGCTGAGCATCATCCGTTCACGCGTCCTAATGAAGAAGATGTTCATTACTTCGATACAGACCCAGGTCAAATTCGTGCACAAGCATACGATCTTGTCTTGAACGGATATGAAGTGGGCGGCGGCTCGATGCGTATTTACCAACGTGAAGTACAGGAGAAAATGTTCGGTGCGCTTGGCTTCTCCAAAGAAGAAGCTGCTGAGAAATTCGGCTTTCTACTTGAAGCCTTTGAATATGGAACACCTCCGCATGGCGGATTCGCTTTTGGTTTCGACCGTTTGGTGATGCTGATCACAGGCCGCACGAACCTCAGAGAAACGATTGCATTCCCGAAAACGGCAAGTGCAACAGACTTGTTAACCGACGCACCGGGTACCGTAGATGACAAACAGCTTGAACAACTGTCGATTCGCTTAGCGCTTAAGCAGCCCGCTGCTAAAGCCTAAGAACATAGAAGAGGAAGTGTTTCTATGCTTCACCAATTTTCACGAACTGAACTAGCGATTGGCCCTGAGGGGCTTGAAATCATGAAGAATAGCACGGTTGCCGTACTAGGCATCGGCGGTGTAGGTTCAATCGCTGCTGAAGCACTAGCACGTACAGGGGTTGGACGTCTTATTCTGATCGACAAAGATGTTGTCGACATCACGAATATTAACCGTCAGATTCATGCGCTCACGACAACGGTTGGTCAGCCAAAGGCTGATCTGATGCGCGATCGAATCAAATTAATTAATCCAGAATGCGATGTCATCGCCCTCCGGATGTTTTACACAGAGGAAACGTACGAGGAAGTATTCTCATATCCAATTGATTACGTGTTGGATGCAAGTGATACCATCTCCTATAAAATCCATCTGATCAAGCAGTGTCTAGAACGGAAGATTCCAATCGTTTCCAGCATGGGAGCAGCCAACAAAATGGATCCGTCACAGTTCAAAGTAGCGGATATCTCCAAAACGAGCATGGATCCTATTGCACGTGTAGTGCGTCAAAAATTGCGCAAGGAAGGGATCAAAAAAGGCGTGAAGGTCGTATTTTCGACCGAAGAGCCGATGAAACCACGCGAAGATGTAACGCAGCAAATCGTTCCCGCGAACGCACCTGAAATTCGCAAGGCAAAACAACCACCGGCGAGCAATGCCTTCGTTCCGCCTGTGGCAGGATTGATCATGGTGAGTGTGGCTGTGAAAGAACTATTGGAAATTGGTTTGAAGAAGAAATAGAACAACGGATGCCCTCGAAAGCGGGCATCCGTTTTTTATTTGCCTAATGGTTGGAGCATCCTATTTATGCACTTCCTACGAGTACGGACGAAGCAAAAGGATTCACAGGAGTGGAATCGGCAAAATTTGCTGCTAATTTAAGGCTAGAGGGAACGAGGATTCGCTATTTCGGCTAATATGTCAGTGTTGGGCCAGTATGCGGAACATGTGTGCGCTATTTGGGTGTTTTTTGGCAGTTTATAGACCTCGAAACTGGGAAATAGAGGATCCACGTTCAGCGAAAACGTGAAATATGCAGTTTTAGAGGAAATAAGGCATCGTTGTTCCCTTTCAGGCTTCTAGATGGTTGGTAAGAAACCCACACCTTATAAAGTCCTTGTTTATGAGGGTTAATCAAACACGATGAACCTGTCCATATATCGAAAAAGTATATATCGTTTATATATATATTGATTCGATATATATAATCTGATAAATTGTTAATTAAGAAGCACAATCAAGAAAAAGGAGGATTTACAGCATGACTAGTCAGGATGTCATTTTAGGTATTTTAATGAAGCGCAGTCTATCGGGATACGACATCAAGCATATGTTTGAGACGGTATTTTCTTATTTTTACAATGCAAGTTTTGGCACGATTTATCCTACGCTTAGCAAGATGGAGAAGGAAGGTCTCATCACGAAAGAAAGTGTGATTCAGGAGGGAAGACCGAATAAGAATGTCTATTCCATAACGGAGGAAGGCCAAAAGCATTTCAAAGCCTACATGTATAGTCCCATGCAAGCCAATGAGTTCAAGTCTGATGCGATGACTCGCTTGTTTTTTGGTGAATTTATTGAGGTCGAGGTCATTATTGAATATTTGGAATATGGCGTATCGAGTACGAAAGATGATCTTGAACGTTTGAGGAAAATGTATGAGAACGGTAAGTCAAATTCATTAATGTCTCAGACACAGGAAATTTGTATTCAGATTGGTATCGAAAATATGGAAAGTACGCTGCGAACATTAATGGCCGGAATAGAACGTTTGAGTAATTTGAAAATGGAAAAGGGGCAAAACGATAGTGGGTAATAAAAAAACAGGTTTTATAATACTGGCAATGGCTCTAGGGCTATTGATGTCTGCGTTAGATAATACAATTACGGCTGCTGCAATAAGTCACATAATAGGCGACATTAATGGTTTTGATAAAATCAGTTGGGTATTCACAGCGTATATGCTTGCATCTACGAGCACGATGCTTGTTTTCGGAAAGCTGTCGGATATGTTTGGCAGAAAGCTCTTTTATTTGATTGGAATTTCTATATTTTTGATCGGTTCGGCACTCTGTGGTACAGCCCAGGATATGACACAGCTGATCATATATAGAGCGATTCAGGGGATAGGTTCAGGAGCTATTTTCCCCATTAGTTTCACCATTATTTATACGCTTTTTTCAGATCCCAAACAGGGGGCTAAGCTGTCAGGGGTATTCGCAGGGATATTCGGTCTATCATCCGTAGCGGGACCGCAAATCGGTACATTACTCGCCGAATCTTGGGGTTGGCGCTGGTGTTTCTATGTTAATTTACCGCTGGGTATACTCTCATTCTTTGTTTTGCTTTTTGCTCTTAAGGAAACTCGATCGACTCGTCGTCCGAAAATTGATTATTTAGGGACACTGTTACTCGTTATCTCTACCGTCTCACTCATGCTCGCATTAGAGTTCGGTGGTAAAGATTATACTTGGGCGTCCTGGCAAATTATTAGTCTGATAGCTGTTGCCGTTGTTGTAGGCTTTCTGTTCATTAGGGTTGAACGCAGGGCTCAAGAACCCATGCTGCCTTTACCCTTATTCAAAAACCGAATGGTTCTCGGCATGATGTTAGCTTGTCTTTGCCAAGGAGCAATCATGTTCTCGGCAATTGCTTACTTGCCTATTTTCTCAACTGCCGTGCTCGGTCGGGCGAATTCAAATGTGCTTTTGACCCCGATGATGTTTTCATTAATGGTTGGAGCTGTTTTGTTCGGTATTCTTCAACGTTTCTTTAGCTTCCGTGCGGTTATCGCGTCCAGTATGATTACGGGTATTGTCATTAGCTATTTGTTGAGTGTAGTCAGTCATGACGCAAGTAATCTGTATATGATTACCCTGATGGTTATACTTGGCGTAGGGGCGATTGGTCCGTTAATGAGTGTTGCTCAGAATGCCGTTGCTCTCAGCGTAGATCACAAATATATAGGAGTCAGCTCCTCCATCATTGGTTTTTGGCGTAATATAGGAGGGGTTCTCGGGGCTTCGATTATGGCGACTATCGTCAATAATAACTATAACAGGCTTATTCAAGCTGGCGCAGCAGAGCACAATTTGCCTCTCAATCAGCTAGCAACCGTAGCAAATCCTGATCAATTGATCCGTGCGAGTGCTGCAGTACCCAAGGAAACGATGGATTTTCTCCGAGATTCACTTGGAACAGCGATTAACCACGGTTTTATCTTAAGTATCATGTTCGGTATTATCGGATTAACAGCTACATTTATCGCAGGGCCGCTTCGCTTCACAGTACCTGTCCAGCATCCAGAGCCGCAGAATGACAATGCAACTCCTCAGTCTGTATAAATGGTATCAAGAATGATCCTCCTGGTTTCGTATCAGGGGGATCTTTTACTGACAAAACATGACATGATTTCGTATGCGGGTTATAATAGAGTTTATATCTTTCAATGCAAAGTAAAGGATAACCCACTTATGGACTTGTTTACATATGCTTCTTCACAAGAACCAACAGGAAAGCTTCTAGCTGATCGTATGCGGCCAACAACGTTGGATGAATATATTGGTCAGGAGCAAATCGTAGGAAAAGGCAAGCTGCTCAGACGAGCGATTGAGGCCGATCAAGTGACCTCAATCTTGCTCTATGGACCTCCGGGCACAGGCAAAACAACACTGGCCAACATTATAGCGAACCGAACACAGGGTGAGTTCATGAAGCTGAACGCCGTAGATGCTTCGGTCAAAGATGTGCGAGAGATTATCGAGCTAGCGAAGACCAATAAAGCGATGTACGGTCGTAAGACGACCTTGTTCTTGGACGAGGTGCATCGCTTTAACACCTCGCGGCAGGATGCGCTGCTCCCTGCGGTAGAGCAGGGCATCCTCATCTTCATCGGTGCGACGACAGAGAACCCGTTTCACCATGTGAACGGGGCTCTGCTGTCGCGCTCGACGCTGTTTCAGCTCGAGCCCCTCATGGCGGAGCATGCGCTCATCGCCATGCGAAGAGCCATCGCCGACCCCGTGAAGGGGCTCGGCTTCATGCGCCTCCACGTAGACGAGGAGGCGCTGGAGCACATCGCGCGGATGGCGGGTGGCGACATCCGCCGTTCACTTAATGCGCTGGAGCTTGCAGCGCTAACGACTTCACCTGAACCGGATGGAACGGTTCAGATAACGCTCGAGGTGGCGGAAGAGTCGATCCGCCGCCCCATCGTGAAAGCGGACGAGTCGACGCAATACGACGTCTTGTCCGCTTTTCACAAGAGTGTACGCGGCTCCAGTGACGCCGCGCTGTTCTGGTTCCTGTATGCCGTCGAGAAGCTCGGCATGGATCCCATGACGTTCCTGCGGCGTCTAATCGTCGCCTGCAGCGAAGATATCGGCCTCGCCAATCCGCAGGCGATGGTGCAGTCCGTGACGGCCATGGACGCCTATCATAAGATTGGTTGGCCGGAATCAAAGTACATCATTTCCCAGGCAATTTTATTCGCTGTGGAGAGTCCAAAGTCAAATTCGATACCGATGGCCATCTCACGTGCGGAACAGTTGATGGATCAAGTGAAATCTGCGAATGTACCGCTTCATCTGCGTGATACGCACTATAAAGGTGCTGAACAGCTCGGACATAAAGGCTATATGTATCCACATAATTATCCGGGACACTATGTGAAGCAGCAGTACTTACCTGACGAAATTCGAAATGAGATTATTTTCACAGCTAGTGAACAGGGAACAGAAGAAAAGATGAAGCTCAATCAACATAAAAGAAGAGGGACACCTACAGGTTTATAAAATCGGTAGGTTCCCTCTTTTTTCTTGCTCCATATCGATTGTGAAAACCTTCTCTGTAACAGGATCGTATCGAATCGAAACAATCAGCGGAAATTCGACACCATGATGTCTTACCCAGAAGCGAAACTGCTGCTGTACAACGCCTGGCGCGATAGTTGAACGCCCTAAATATTTATAATCTAATAAAGTGTATAGTTTCCCGGCCTCCTGAAAGGCAAGACGGCTCCATTTGGCATACTCGGGGTCTTGTTCTGGCATATATTCTACTATAATTTCTGCTGTACTTGCCTCTGCCCATGCTTGCAAACTTCCGGACCAACCAAAACAAATAATGAGAAGCACGGCTAAGATTCTACCCATTCGATCACACCTTTCGCGATTATCCTGTGCTTAGAATTAAGCCTGCATACTTGAAAGGTAAACGGTAAATTTCTACAAGATACCGGATTATATGTTAGCTGGCGACAGTGCTGAAAACAAAAATAGGAGACCTCAGGGCTCCTATTTTTGTTCATTTCTATAATTTAAAAACCTTCCCTAAATAAACACCCGCGGCAGCACTAAATCGTTCTTGAAGCAGCATTCTGAGTTGACTCTTCGCTTCCAGGGTTGGAAGTGTATTCGCCTTAATCCCATGAAGCTCCATCCAATGCTTGGCGGTCATATAGCAGGTGCTGTTCCAGCCGTTCTTGGTGCCATTGGCATTCAGGCGTTCGCTTATACCAGCTATGACGATATCTGTCTTACTTTGTAGTTCTATCAGTGCACGGTCGAATTCGTTTTTCGACTCCTTGGCTTTCATCCCGATTTTGGAGCGAAGCTCCTTAACATCAATGCCTTCGTTCTCTTCAACAGCTTGAAAAAGCTCGACAGCGGATTTTGGAAGCTCTCCATCAGCATAACGCTCTTCTACAGAATAAGGCTCGTCTAACAAATTCTTAATCAATGGAAAGAGCTCAGCAGAAATCAATAGAGGCTTCTTTGCAAAAAAGCGCCCATAAGCGGCAATGCCGTCGCCAGGCAGACGATCTCGCCATAACCAAGGATCTGTCTCTAGCCCCGTATGCCATTGTTCGTGCACAGTTATAGATTCAAGGGAAGGATGATCTGGTATGAACGAAGAGAGTGGGAGAATACCGACCTCTTTCACGATTTTCGTAACATCCTCATAAGCAGCAGCTTTCCTACTAATATCATTCACTTTGACCAAAACGTTCATCCTTCCTGTTCCAATATCCGCGAATTAAACTTACTTATGAACCTTATCAATAACTCCGCCGCCTAAACACACGTCTCCATCATAGAAAACGACAGATTGCCCTGGCGTCACGGCTTTTTGCGGTTTGTCGAAGACAACTTCACATGTCCCATCCTCCATAAAAGTAAGAACTACGCCTTGGTCTGGCTGACGGTAACGGAATTTGGCTGTACAGGCATACGCGCCCACCGGTTTGCTCGATGAGATCCAGTTCACATCTGTGGCTGTTAAGCCCTTAGAATATAGTCCTGGATACTGCTCACCTTGAACAACAAGCAATTGATTGTTTTCCAAATCTTTATCAACAACGAACCACGGCTCGCCAGAGCCTGAACCGCCAATACCAAGTCCTTGTCTTTGACCCAGGGTATAGTACATCAAACCGTCGTGACGTCCTTTGACTTCACCGTTACGAATATCGACCATATTGCCGGGCTTTGCAGGCAAGTATTGGCTGAGGAACTGTTTAAAGTCTCGCTCGCCGATGAAGCAAATTCCGGTACTGTCTTTCTTCTTAGCAGTGGCAAGACCAGCTGCTTCAGCAATTTCACGAACCTTTGGTTTCGGTAGGTGGCCAATCGGGAACATGGCTTTGGACAACTGCTGCTGATTGAGCACATTAAGGAAGTACGTTTGATCTTTGTTGGCATCATTACCACGCAATAGTACATATTCACCATCTTGCTCTTTTACTTGTGCGTAGTGACCTGTTGCAATATAATCCCCACCTAAGTCTATGACCTTTTGAAGCAATTCCCCGAATTTAATTTCTCGGTTACACATCACATCCGGATTCGGCGTGCGGCCCTTGGTGTACTCGTCCAAGAAATAGGCGAAAACTTTGTCGTAATATTGCTTTTCGAAATTAACTGTATAGAAAGGGATGTCGAGCTGATCGCACACTCTTCTAACATCCTCTGCATCTTCTTCTGCGGTGCAATGGCCAAACTCATCGGTATCGTCCCAATTTTTCATGAAAATGCCAATAACCTCGTAGCCCTGTTCCTTAAGCAACAGCGCAGCAACCGAAGAATCGACACCTCCGGACATTCCCAAAATGACACGTGTTTTTTTACTCATAGCTGTGAACCTCTTTTCTATCTTGTGAGACTTTTTTTAAAACTCTTACTATTATACCTCTCTATTGTTCAAAATTAAAATATTTCATGAGAATGTCATTGTTTTTCCCCCACAGAACAAGGAATTTATGATACCATATATACGATATACGGATGTTTAGGAATGTTTTTGCGAAAAATGGAAACGCTGTGTACCAAGATAGGGAAGACCATAGTGTCTGAACGTGGATAAAATAGATGGTAGGCAAACAGAAGTTTTAGCAATATCGATCAGACTCCTTGATGGCATATAATGTTGAATGAGGTGTAACTTTGAAAATTTCTACAAAAGGCCGCTATGGTTTGACGATCATGATGGAGCTGGCCAATCGATTTGGTGAAGGACCGACTTCACTCAAAAGTATTGCCGAAAAGCATCAGCTTTCCGAGCATTATCTGGAACAACTTGTAGCTCCGCTTCGCAATGCAGGATTGGTCAAAAGTATTCGTGGTGCTTACGGTGGATATATTCTCTCAAAATCCGCTGAAACAGTAACAGCAGGCGAGGTTATTCGTGTATTAGAAGGACCGATTAGTCCTGTCGACTTTACGGAGGAAGATGATCCGGCTAAGCGTGATCTGTGGATTCGTATTCGCGATAGTATTGCGGATGTGCTAGATTCTACTACACTTGCGAACTTGATTTCTTTCGAAGACCAAGGCAAGAACGACAACTATATGTTTTACATTTAAGGGTGTCCTATGAATCCTATTTATCTTGATCATGCAGCAACAACACCCGTGCATCCTGAAGTAATGGAAGCGATGCTTCCATTCTATACAGCCTTTTTTGGTAATCCTTCGAGTACACACAGCTTCGGCAGAGCCACTAGAACAGCACTCAATCGGTTTCGTGACGCTATGGCGAAGTCGCTAGGCTGTTTACCTGCTGAGCTTATTTTTACAAGCGGAGGGACCGAAAGCAATAACATGGCGATCTTTGGGATCATGAATGCGAACAAGGATGGCAAGAAGCATATCATTACGACGGAAATCGAACATCATGCTGTTTTGCATCCCTGTGAGCGATTGGAGAGCCTCGGATTTGAGGTGACCTACCTTCCAGTAGGTCCGACCGGTCTTATTCAAATAGAAGATGTGGAAGCGGCTATTCGTCCTGACACTGCTCTCATTTCCATCATGTATGTAAATAATGAAGTGGGTACGATTCAACCGATCGAGCAAGTAGGTCATTTAGCGCGGAGTCGGCAAATTCCTTTTCATGTAGATGCTGTGCAGGCTTTAGGTAAATTACCGCTGAATATTCGTGAACTTCCTGTTGATTTAATGAGTTTCTCAGCTCATAAGATATACGGACCCAAAGGTGCAGGCGCATTATTTGTATCGAAGAACACGAGGTTAACACCTCACGTCTTTGGCGGTGCTCAGGAGAGAAAGCGCCGCGCAGGTACGGAGAATGTAGCAGCAATCGCAGGCTTTGCCAAAGCTGTGGAAGTAACTCTCCCGATGATGGACAACATGCAATCCAAAGTCACAGAGTTTCGCGGGCTTATGATAAGTATACTGGAGCAGCAATTAGGCTGTGATAGCTTTATGATTAATGGCCACAAGGAACAGTGTATCCCGCATATTCTGAACATCAGCTTCCCAGGTATCTCAACAGAAACACTTCTCATGAATCTTGATTTAGAAGAAGTGGCTGCTGCAAGCGGTTCTGCATGTACGTCAGGTTCACTTGAAGTATCGCACGTATTACAAGCCATGAAGCTCCCAGAAAATGTTACAGCCTCCGCGGTTCGATTTAGTTTTGGAATGGGGAATTCTAAAGAACAAATCGAAACAGCTGCCCAGAAAATTGCAACCATTGTCAAGCGGTTGCGTACTACATAGTACCGGGTGGTTCTAGGAGGAATTAAACTTGCGCAAAGCGCATGATTTGATCGGACTTCCCGTTCTAACGGTAGATTCCGGTAAACAAATAGGTCAAGTTAAAGATTTGTTGGTAGGCCCTGATTGGAACATACGAGGTATCATGCTCGAAGTGAAGAATTGGTTCTCCTCCTTACGTTACATACCATGGGAGGGAATCGTTGCTGCCGGAGAAGATGCCATTACCATACCGAACGAAAGTGTCATTCGCGAGTTTGAGCATGTGGAAGAGTGCCATGCTTTTCTTGAAGGAAGCCGCAAAATCAAAGGTCTTCCCGTCATTACGGTGGGAGGGCACAAATTAGGCGTGGTAGAAGATGTTTATTTAAACCAGAATTGGGGTAAACAAATAGTAGGTTATGAATTGTCCGAAGGGTTTATTTCTGATTTAAAGGAAGGGCGTAGATGGCTTCCCATGCCGGTGGCGGCAACCAAAGGGGAAGATGCCATCATAGTGCCTGTACATTGCGCTCAGGAAGTAGAAGAACTCTTCGTATCCAAAGAAGAATAGGGTGAACATTATGCGTTGTCCAAACTGTAATTCCAAAGATATTGGAAAAATCGGTTCCCATCAATTCTACTGCTGGGGTTGCTTTATTGAACTCAGTGTTAACGGAGACAAAATGTCCGTGTATCAAGTAGAGGAAGACGGTACGTTGAGTTCTCTGGATGATTTATTTTTTGAGGAAGAAATTCCTCATGTCCACGAACATGCAAATTAATCGTTAATACACATTACGAAACGTTATTTTTTGAGCGCAGCGGCGCTTAAAAAGTAGCGTTTTTTTATTGTTTAGCTCATGATTTAACGGGTTAATTTGGACGGGTTGTACATATACTGTATGAGCATATGTTTATAAGGATTAACAGAGGTGAAGAGAATGGAACGTTTTTGGAAAAATAAATGGTTTGTCGGGTTGGTATACCTCCTACTTGTCCTGGCCAGCTTGTATATGCTGCTGAAAATAAAGCCTATAATGTTTAGTGTATTTACCTTTATCAAAGCCATTTTAACGCCATTTTTTATAGCTGTGATTATTTCGTACATTTTAAACCCGATCGTGAATATTCTTAACCAACGGAAAGTACCAAGAACCATTGCAGTACTGCTTATTTATAGTGTCTTTCTCTCCTCTCTGACCGTTATTATCATGAATATGACACCGATGTTTGTGTCCCAAATTGCGGAACTGAATGAGCATATGCCGCAAATGGCTATGCGTGCACAGTCGATAGTAGACGGCTTTAATCAAAATCAACTGCTGCCCGACAGCGTGCGCAATGGATTTAATCATTCACTTACGAAGCTGGAAAACAGCATTTCCATGGCTATCTCGAACTACATGAATCAGATTGGAAATACCATAAATATGCTGTTCATCGCTTTTATCGTACCGTTCGTTGCATTTTATATCTTAAAGGATTTTCAAATTATTGAGAAAACAGCACTGGCTATTGTGCCGCGTGAGCATCGTAAAAGAACAATCAAATTGCTCATTGATATTGACACTGCTCTTGGCAATTATATCCGGGGCCAACTGTTAGTCTGCGTGATTATAGGAGTTCTTGCCTATTTGGGGTATTGGCTTATTGGGATGCCATATGCCTTGCTGCTCGCCAGCGTTGTGGCGGTATTTAATATTATTCCTTACTTGGGGCCTTTTTTTGGAGCAGCTCCCGCAATCATTATGGCTTCAACGATCTCTTTGAAAATGTTATTGTTCGTCGCACTCGTTAATTTAGCTGTGCAAATTCTCGAAGGCAACGTCATTTCCCCTCAGGTGGTAGGAAGAACGCTTCATATGCATCCGTTGTTTATTATTTTCGCGTTACTTGTAGGTGGGGAAGTCGCAGGTATTGTGGGGTTAATATTGGCTGTACCTTTCTTTGCGGTCATGAAGGTTATCATACAACATGTTTTCCTTCACTATGTTCATAAGCCCACGACATGAGGTTTCATTTGTGTGGACGCACAGAACCCCTCTGAGCCATGACTTGCGGGATCATGGTTCAGAGGGGTTCTGCACGAGGGTTGAGGATATGAAAGGTGTGGCCATGCGTAAACCATCGAATGGGCTACGGAATAAGTATACGAATTCTTGCGATATGTCTTAGTGCGATAATGAAAATCATTATCATTAAACTTAGTATACGTTCATTGAGAATGATTGTCAACCGTGATTTTTTAAATTTTTATCTATGTCGTCCCCTTTGTCGTCCTTTTCTTCTTTTTGCTCTTTTTGTTCTTGAAATTGGATCCGAGTTTGCATACGATCCCCTTAAAGGTTTGGTTTCATTAACATTTGTTACATTGAATGGAAGTAGAGCCCAAAGCTTTACATGAATATTGACAGGGTACTAGCATATAGTTATAATTTGCCTTATCTATATCTGAATTGAAAGCGTTGATGAAACTTTAGTAAGCCATAGTCCATCGTCAGAGAGAAGGTTCCGCTAGAGCAGTATTACTGCCAGTAGCGGCTGTGAGAACCTTTCGGTGCTAGGATGGCCCAAAGCTCGTTTCGGAGTGTGGATGAACTCCACCGGTTGGACCCGTTACAGATCCGCACAAGGAGATTGCGTTTGTTTCCTCTTGCTATATACAAGGGTGAGCCGAACACAATAACCAGGGTGGTACCGCGATTATTCGTCCCTGTATGTTACAGGGGCGTTTTTTGTTTGTTTTTCGAACAATTGATAAATATGGAGGCTTGAAAAAGATGAAAGCAAGTGAAATACGTTCCAAGTGGTTGCAGTTCTTTGCAAGTAAAGGGCATAAGGTAGAGCCAAGCTCATCACTCGTCCCACATAATGACCCTTCACTCTTGTGGATAAATGCGGGAATTGCTCCTTTAAAGCCGTATTTGGATGGACGCGAAATTCCTGAGAATCCGCGGATTACGAATGCCCAGAAATGTATTCGTACGAATGATATTGAAAATGTGGGTAAAACACGCCGACATCATACGTTCTTTGAGATGCTGGGGAATTTCTCCATCGGAGACTACTTTAAAAAAGAAGTCATTCCTTGGGCTTGGGAGTTTTTGACTGATCCGCAATGGATCGGCTTTGATCCGAATCGTATTTCTGTCACTGTGCATGAAGATGATGAGGAAGCTTTTGAAATTTGGAACAAACAAATTGGTATACCCGAAGAGCGTATTTATAAGCTCAAAGAAGATAATTTCTGGGATATTGGCGAGGGTCCATGTGGTCCTTGTACAGAGATTTTCTATGATCGCGGCGATAAATACGGTGATTTGTCTGATCCAGAATGCTGGCCAGGTGGGGAAAATGAGCGTTTCCTAGAAGTTTGGAACCTCGTGTTTACGCAATTCAACCATAATAAAGACGGCAGCTATACACCGCTCCCTAACAAAAATATTGATACCGGGGCAGGATTAGAACGTTTTGCTTCGATTCTGCAAGATGTGGACTCAAACTTTGACACGGATTTGTTTAAGCCGATTATTGATAAAACATGTGAGCTTACGGGTGTGAAATATCACGTGAACGGAGAGCATGATGTTGCACTCAAAGTCATCGCTGACCACATACGCACCGTTGCTTTCTCCGTTGGTGATGGCGTTCTGCCTTCTAATGAAGGACGCGGTTATGTTATCCGGCGATTGCTGCGCCGCGCTGTACGATACGGCAAAGTACTTGGACTTGATAAGCCATTCCTTCATAAGCTCGTACCAACAGTTGGTGAGATAATGGGCGTTTACTACACGGAAGTTGTAGATAAACGAGAATTTATCGAGAAGGTCATCCGAACCGAAGAGGAACGTTTCCATGAAACGTTAAGCGATGGCTTGATCATTTTAGCCGAAATGGTAGAAAAGACACGTCAAGCGGGGACGAAGCAGATTAGCGGACCGGATGCTTTTAAGCTGTATGATACGTATGGCTTCCCTTTCGATTTGACCGAAGATTTCGCTTCTGAGAAGGGCTTAACGGTTGACCGTGAAGGATTTGATACTTCCATGCAGGAACAGCGCGACCGTGCTAGAGCGGCCAGTCATAAAGAAGGCGGTATGAAGGTACAAGGTGGACCGCTGTCTGAATTAACGATTAAAAGCGAATTTGTTGGATATAATGAATTGGTAGTTACTGCAAGTATCGTGGCGATCGTTCATGAGAATGAACTCGTTGACCTCGTCGGAGTTGGTGAGACCTGTCAGGTCGTATTGGATCGAACTCCTTTCTACGCTGAAAGCGGCGGTCAGGTAAGTGACTATGGTATAATTCGAAGTAACCAAGTGTCATTGAAGGTTGAAGATGTTATCAAAGCGCCTCATGGCCAGCACGTTCACAAAGTACTTGTTGTGTCGGGTGTTCTTCGCAATGGTGATTCGGTAGAAGCTATTGTTGCTGCTGCAGAGCGTGGGGATATCATTAAGAACCATACAGCTACACATTTGCTGCACAAGGCGCTTAAAGAAGTACTAGGAACACATGTTAACCAAGCGGGTTCTTTGGTTGAACCTGACCGTTTACGGTTTGACTTCTCGCATTTCGGAAGCATTAGCAGCGAAGAGCTGCAGGACGTAGAACAGCGTGTGAACCGTCAAATCTGGAATAACACGAATGTGGATATTTCACTCAAAGCAATCGCTGACGCGAAAGCAATGGGAGCTATGGCTTTGTTCGGCGAGAAGTACGGTGATATCGTGCGCGTTGTGCAAGTTGGCGATTACAGCTTAGAGCTGTGCGGCGGTTGCCATGTTCAGAATACGGGTCAAATTGGCTTATTCAAAATTGTCAGCGAGTCCGGTATCGGTTCAGGTGTTCGTCGGATCGAAGCGGTGTCTGGCCGCAGTGCGTATGAATACCTTGATCAGCAGTTACAATTACTGAAAGAATCCGCGGGCTTGCTCAAATCAAATGTTCAAGATGTACCCAAACGTGTTGAAGCTGCGCTTCAGCAAGTGAAGGAACTGACACGTGAAAACGAGTCGCTGCGCAGCAAGCTTGGGCGAATCGAAGCGGGTTCTCTTACAGACCAAGTGAAGCAAATAGCGGGGGTTTCAGTGCTGGCTGCACAAGTCAATGCAGCGGATATGGATTCACTTCGCAATATTGTGGATGAGATGAAGACAAAGCTAGGTTCCGCAGTTATCGTACTCGGCGCAGTTGCAGATGACAAAGTCAATTTGGTTGCTGCTGTCACGCCAGATCTTGTGGCTAAAGGCTTCCATGCAGGTAAAATCATTAAAGAAGTGGCTCAGGCTGTTGGCGGTAGCGGAGGCGGTCGCCCGGATATGGCGCAAGCAGGCGGCAAGGATGCATCCAAATTACAAGCTGCTTTGTACGGAGTTGAAGGACTTCTTTCCCAATTTGCATAATTATTTTTCTGTGGGACAGGAATTTTTAAACCCATAGAGAATATAACCAGTATACATGGATTGATTTTCAAATATTTTACAAAGGTATCACAAGGAAAGTGAGGTGCTCCTGATGAGTTCCATGGATAAAACGATGAAGTTCAACGTAAAGGCAGAAGAAATAGAGACATCGCCCAAAGATGTGTTATTAGCGGTGTATGATGCTCTTCAGGAAAAAGGGTATAATCCGATCAACCAGATTGTCGGGTACTTGCTTTCCGGAGATCCTGCCTATATTCCACGGCATAATAATGCTCGGAGCCTCATTCGTAAACGGGAACGGGACGAACTCATTGAAGAATTAGTTCGTGCTTATCTGGGTCAACACAAATAGAAGGAAAAGAGAACCGGCATGAGATGGATAGGCTTGGATTATGGGGACAAAACGATTGGTGTAGCGATGAGCGATGAGCTTGGTTGGACGGCTCAAGGGCTTGAAGTCATACATCGTCGTAAGCCTGGGGAAGACATCGCTCGGCTGGAGGCCATTGTCAAAGAGTATGGTGTTACTCAAATCGTTGTAGGCTTACCCAAGAATATGAACAATACAATAGGGCCGCGCGGCGAGCTTGCAATCGCATTTTCGCAAGAATTAGAGCAAAAACTAAGTGTACCTGTAAACCTGTGGGATGAGCGGTTAACGACCGTAGCTGCGACACGCACACTGCTAGAAGCTGATGTGAGTCGGAAGAAACGCAAGTTGGTTATTGATAAAATGGCCGCACAACTCATTCTGCAAGGGTACATGGATGCTAATATGAAGAGGTGAACGAATATGTCCAAAGAAGAATTGCATGAAGAACAACCAGAAATCATTTACATCCCGGACGATGAAGGCAACGAAGAAGAGTTCGAGGTTATCATGAAATTCGAAGTGGACGGTTCAGACAAGAAGTACATGATGGTAGTTCCTACAGACGGCGGAGATGAAGAATCCGATGAAGTGTACGCATTTCGCTATGAAGAGGATGATGACGGCGAGGATTTGAAGCTGTTCACCATCGAGGATGAAGAAGAATGGAATATTGTTGAAGAAACATTCAATACATTAATGGCAGAATTCGATGAGGAAGAAGAAGCATGAGTACGACGCCTTCTGACGTATTGCGCAAAACTTACGGGGATGATATTATTTTGTTTGATGAGCAAAATGAATCAACGGTGTATCATCTTCTTAAAGAATTCGTTTATGGAAGTTATACGTATGCTGTTCTGCAATCCGATGAACTCAAGAAGGAAGACGAGGTTGCTGTTTTCCGAGTGACGACAGATAGCGACGGACAGTATGAATTGGAAACCATCGAGGATGACGAGGAATGGGAAACCGTTTCAGAGCTCTACGACGAGATGGTATTTCCAGAACAGGATGAATCGTAAGAAGCATACAACCGAGCGGAGCACATCCGCTCTTTTTTGTTTGCTTTGGGGTATACAAATGCTTACGAAGCCAGTTTTCTTACGAAAACTCTAAAGCCAATGCTTACGAAGTCAGTTTTGCTAAAGCAAAACTTTTAGGAGGATTATTGTGAACAACATGCTTGGACAAGAGAATGAACAGAATAAGCCTAGAAGAAGTAAGCTTAAGCTCATCCTTCTTATTGTTGGACTATTGCTGCTCATTATCATTGGAACTGCAGGCGGCATCGGATTGTATATCGCGAATGCGCTCCAGCCTGTAGAGGCTTCAGATCAAGAAGTAAGAGTTTCAATTCCACAAGGCGCCGGGTCTTTGCAAATCGCCAAGGAGCTTGAAACGAAGGGACTTATTAAAAATTCTTCGATTTTTACGTATTATTTAAAGATGAAGAAACAGGGCTCCAGACTTCAAGCAGGCGAGTACAGTATGAAGCCGGGCATGACTTTCGAAGAAATGATTAATAAGCTGAATAAAGGGGAGACCGTGAAGGAAGAAGTCATCCGTATTACGATCCCTGAGGGCTATACCATTGATCAGATTGCAGCCAAATTAAGTGAGCAGACTCCTTGGAAAAAGGAAGTTTTTCTACAGATGGCGGATACGCCTGCTGGGTTCAAGGGGGAAACGATCGCAACGATTCCTGATAATAAAAGCATCAAACACCGTCTCGAAGGGTATCTGTTCCCAGAAACGTATGAGTTTAAGAAGGACTCCACGGAACAAGATTTCATTGAGCGAACCCTGCAGCAGCTGGATAAGAAGCTGGCGACACTTCCCCCAGACTGGAAGGACAAGCTCAAGGATCGCGGACTTAACGTTCACCAGATGTTGACGATTGCCTCTTTAATTGAACGTGAAGTGGTTGTAAATGAAGAGCGTGCACTTGTATCCGGCGTTATCCAGAACCGGTTGAAGAAGAATATGCCCCTGCAAATTGATGCAACCGTGCAATATTTATTTGATAAGTCCAAAGAGAGATTGCTGGAGAAGGATCTTCAAATACAAAGTCCTTATAATACGTATTTAAACACAGGTTTACCTCCGGGACCGATCGCGAGTCCGAGCCTTGCTTCGATGAAAGCAGCTATTTATCCGGAAGAGACGAAGTATTTATTCTACGTAACTAAGAAGGATGGGACCAAAGGGCATTTATTCGCAGAAACTTTTGAAGAGCATAAGAAGAATATTACAGAAAGCAAGAAGGCTGCGAATTAGTAATACGAACTTATGATAGGAAGCTGACAGAAGGTAGGGTAAGCAATTGAAAAAACCAGAGTTAGTAGTAAGCTGCAGCACTGTGGCAGAACTGAAAAGGTTGATCGAAGCAGGCGCAGATGCGGTTATTATTGGTGAAGCGCGCTACGGCATGCGTCTGCCGGGAGAAGTGAAACTGGATGAGATGCAGGAAGCTGTGTCCTGGGCACATGAACAGAAGGCCAGTGTATATGTTGCAGTAAACAATATTTTTGACAATAATGCCCTTGAAGGGCTGTTTGATTATTTAGCTAAATTACAGGAATACGGTGTAGATGCAATCATTTTCGGTGATCCAGCTGTACTCATGAATGCACGTAGTTTACCTAAGCCGCTAGCGCTGCACTGGAATGCAGAGATGACCTCAACCAATTATGCGACTGCGAACTATTGGGCTAAACAAGGAGCTACCCGTGTGGTCCTGGCTAGAGAACTGAATATGGAGCAGGTTTTGGCTTTTAAAGAGCACGCGGAGTTGGCTGTTGAAGTACAAGTACATGGCATCACCAATATTTATCACTCTAAGCGTGAGCTAGTGAAGAATTATATTGAGCACCAAGGGAAAGATGCAGCAGACCAGGATCGTTCCATTGAGCGAGGGCTATTCCTCATTGAACATGAACGCCGTGATCAGCGATACCCTGTATATGAAGATAGTAATGGCACGCACATTATGAGTTCCGAAGATATATGTATGTTGGAAAATTTACCAGAGCTTATGGACGGTCAAATAGATAGCTTGAAAATCGAAGGTCTTTTGAAATCTTCTCTGTATAACGAGACGGTTGTGAGAAGCTATCGGGCTGTAATCGATGCTTATGCAGCTGATCCTGAAGGATATAGCTTTCAACAGGAGTGGTTGGATGCGATAGTTAAGCTGCAAGATCCTGAACGTGAATTGTCATATGGGTTTTTCTACAAAGAACAGGTATATTGATAGATGAAAGAAGGTGCGTTATCGTGACGACGACAGCCATAGAAGCCCGAGCAAGGGGAAAGCGTGTTAGGCTTAACAAGCCGGAATTACTAGCTCCGGCAGGTAGTTTAGAGAAGCTGAAATTTGCGATCCATTACGGAGCGGATGCGGTTTACATCGGTGGTCAGAAGTATGGTCTCCGATCCAACGCGGATAACTTTTCGCTGGAGGAAATGCGCGAAGCCGTAGAGTTTGCCAATCAATATGGGGCTAAAGTATTCGTTGCAACGAATATTTATGCTCATAATGAAGATATAGAAGGTCTTGATGATTATTTGAGAGGACTTCAAGAGGTTGGGATTTCTGCTATTATTGCAGCTGATCCAATTATTATGGAGACGTGCAGAAGAGTAGCCCCTAAGCTGGAAGTTCATGTGAGTACTCAGCAATCCGTTATGAACTGGCAAACCGTGAAGTTTTGGAAAGACCAGGGTATTGAGCGAGTTGTTCTTGCCCGTGAAGTCAGCATGGAAGAAATCGATGAGATTAAAGCTCATGTCGATGTAGAAATTGAAGCCTTTATACATGGGGCAATGTGCAGCTCGTACTCTGGCCGATGCGTGCTTTCTAATCATTTCACTGATCGAGATTCCAATCGTGGCGGCTGCTCGCAATCATGCCGTTGGAAGTACGATTTATTTGCCAAGGATCAACCTCTTTCTGCTCCATTGGCCACGGATTTGCCTATGTTTGGCGAGGAAGACGATGCTTTCACGATGGGTTCGAAGGATCTGAGCATGATTGAACATATTGCGGAGATGATCGAATCTGGCGTAGACAGCTTCAAGATTGAGGGCAGGATGAAGAGCATTCATTATGTAGCTACGGTTGTTAATGCTTACCGCCAAGCTATTGATTCCTACTTTGCTGATCCTGAGCATTTTGAAGTCAACCCTGTGTGGCAAGATGAAATATATAAAGCGGCAAACCGACCTTTGAACTCCGGTTTCTTCTATGAAGCGCCTGGGCATGAGGATCATATTTTTGAGCCAGAAGATAAAGTCGTTGGATTTGATTTTGTTGGTCTGGTTATGGGGTATGATGCTGAATCGGGAACAGCACTCATACAGCAAAGAAATCATTTCAAGCCTGGCCAAGAAATTGAATTTTTCGGGCCGGATGGTACGCATTTTAAGCAAAAGGTTGGTACTATACGAAATGAAGATGGCCTAGAATTAGATGCAGCCAGACATCCACTTCAAATGATCAAATTACAAACGGACAAACCTGTAAAAAAATGGGATATGATGCGTAAGAAAACAGGAAAATAAAACCATGGAAACTTTCTCCAAACTCGAGTATATTGGAGAAAGTTTCTTTTTTTATTATTTTAGATCGGATTTTGAAGGATAATGGTAAACTATGTCGAAATTATTAAAAAACGTAAAGTGAACCCTTTACATTCTAGTTCAAAAGTATGGTATTTGTAGGAAGTAGAAACTAATGGCGGTGAACAAAATGAAAGAGAAACTTCAAAGTATTTTAGACAAAGCAGTTCAAGCAATTCGTAATGTTCCATGGGGGCGTATAGTAGGCGTGGCCAGCAAGAAATCTAAGCAAATGGGTTCGACCGCTTTTAAAGAAATGAAGCAAGTCAAGGTAGAAAACCCAGTAAAATCGGTAGGCATGAAGCTGTTTTTAATGTTTTTTGTAAGTATTCTTTTTTTCGTCCTCACTGTGGGTCTGATTTCTTACACGGTATCGAAAAATGTGATTAAGAACAAAGTGTCTGAATCCAGTCTTCAAACCGTAACACAGGCCGGACAAAAACTAGATTTCCTTTATCAAACTTTTGATGAAGTATCTCTACAAATTATGCTTAACAAGGATCTGCAGGATTTGCTTGCGTCAATCCCCACATTAGATCCATCCTCTTATGAAGCTCTTGATGTTACTCGCCAATTGACAGACAAATTGAATGTCGTGACTTTCTCGAACAAAGCAATTAAAACGCTTCATCTTTACAGACCGGATGGTAAACTGATTGTCATTACAGGTTCGGGTGGTACATCATTTAGCGAAAATTCAAGCGAGAATGATTGGTTTAAGAAGACAGTTGAGAACGGTGGAAAAGTGGCTTGGTTAGATAGTAAAGTCAAAGGGTATTCCAGCGGCTCGTCCAATACATTTGCCATTGGTCGAGTGATGAGAAATACACTTACGAATACCACATCAGCCATTCTGCTGATAGAGCTTAATACAGATTTACTCACTAAAGAGATTACTGGGATGTCATTAGGTGATGATAGTAAGGTTGTCATTACGAATACAGAGAACAAATACATAGCTAATAAAGAAATCTCGGAATTAGAAAAAGATTCTGCCGTCAAATTGACGAAAGAACAATTAGAAGAAGAACACGGTTCTTTTATAACGAGCGATGATCATTTGGTAGCCTATTATAAGTCGTCCATATCCGGTTGGAATCTCGTTGGTGATATACCTGTTAGCGCCCTTGTGAAGGATGCTAAGAAAATCTTTAATTATACGCTTCTAATTGCCTTGTTCGCGGCTATTGCTGCCGTACTAATCGGATTATTCGTAGCTAGAATGATCGGACGTCCCCTGATTAATCTACGTAATTTGATGCAGCAAGGTGCTAAAGGGAAACTTACCGTGCGTGCGAACTACAAAACGCAAGATGAAATAGGACAGCTAGGCGCCAGCTTTGATGTGATGATGCAGCAGATTACAACCTTGGTACAACAAACAAGCACTTCTGCTCAAGCCGTTTTTGAAACAGCACAAGAGTTAACGAATTCCTCGAAGGTAACGGCAACAGCTGCAAGAGAAATTGCTGTGGCGACGGATGAGATTTCCAATGGTGCCGGAGGATTGGCGACGGAGTCTGAGAGAGGCAATGAGTTGACTTATCATATTGGCGAGCAAATGAAGCAGGTAATTGTAGCCAACCTCGAGATGGGGACGGCTGCTGCGGATGTTCAAAGTTCCAGTGAACAAGGTACGAAGTATATGACTGAACTTATTTCGAAAACGAACCTGACAGAGGAAATGATCCGCTCGATGGTTGATAAAGTCGATAATTTGAAAGACAGTACCCGTTCTATCCGTAAGATCCTGGATGTTCTTAATAATATGACGAAGCAAACGAACATTTTGTCTTTGAATGCGACAATTGAAGCCGCACGTGCTGGCGCAGCCGGCAAAGGCTTTATGGTGGTTGCAGATGAGATTCGTAAACTAGCGGATCAATCCAGACAATCCATTGATGTTGTAGGTCAAATTACAGAAACCATTACGAAAGAAATCGATGAGACGGTGAAAGTGCTTTCGACGGCAACACCAATTTTCCAAGAACAAATATTAGCTGTTAAAGAAGCCGACACCATCTTCAAACAAGTAACGAATCATATGGGTGGATTCATTACACAGCTAAGCACGGTAAGTGATTCGATCTCTACACTGGAGCAATCACAAGTTGTACTTTCCGATGCAATGACGAATGTCAGCGCGGTAGCTGAGGAATCCCTAGCTACATCGGAGGAAGTTGCTTCGTTGAGCTCAGAACAGCTTAGCATTAGCGATGGTTTAGTTAAACTGTCGGACAAGCTGGATCAGCTGTCCAAATCGCTTAACGACACTTTATCCAAATTCGAAGTTTAGTATCATAGAATACGCTGTCCACTCTCCATTTTGGAGGGTGGATTTTTTTGTTTTATTGAGCTTTAACGTGATCTGAAAGTTTGTACAAGATCAGGAATGACGATACTGAAAGCAACAGCAGTCATTGTTAGTTAAAAGGAGTCAGTAGTCATGAGGATTAAACAATTATCGTCTTTTGAAAAACGTCGAATCTTTCTTGTTCTCCTCACGATCTTACTTTTGTTTATAGGGATCGTTGGTAAGCTTTTTTGGATACAAATTGCGACAACGGAAAGCTACTCATCACGAGGAGTTAATTTGGTCAAAAATTCAGTCGTACAGAGGCAGCGTGCCCTTGTGCTGGAAAGCGGACGTGGGGAAATCTTAGATCGTGATCTAAAGCCGATGACGGGAAAAATCATTAAAGCCTTAGTAGCATTTCCGATTAATAGCGAATACCAAGGTGAGCCTCAACAAGTGAATCAGTTGGCTCGCATTTTGTTGACGAATAAAGATCAGTGGCTTGCTTTCTATCGGGATTTGAAAGAGCCGCAAGTTTGGCGCACTGCTGAGGGTGGGAAACCGGTAATGTTAAGCGATCAACAGGAGGAGCAAATTAATGCCCTCGGTTTACCCTTTTTGAAAGTTGTGAAGATGGAGGATCGCTATCCGTCAGGCATGACAGCGCGTCAATTGATCGGGTTTATTGGGCAAAATCCGGATAGAGTGATGAGTATCTATGGTGCTGATTTAGAGAAAGGAAAGGTTACGCTAACTTCGAGAATTGGAGGTGCTGGACTGGAGAAAACCTTCGATCTGTGGCTTCGGGGTGTTGGTGAGACGTCAATCTCTTATTTTACAGACGCAGGAAAAAGACCGTTAGCTGGCTTAGATGCCCGAATGATTGCACCAGACAATACCTTCTATCCAGTCAAACTAGTGACGACTCTGGATTTAAGCGTGCAGCAGCGAATTGAAATCCTTATGGATAAGCTAAATATTCGCGAAGGTGCGGCTGTTGTTCAGGAAGTGGCACAAGGCGATATCGTTGCGATGGCGAGCAGACCCAACTTTGATCAGACAGAAGTCGATCTAGCTAGTAATAACTGGAGCAATTATGCGCTCAAGGCGACGGCGCCTGGCTCGATTTTCAAAACAATCGTAGCTGCAGCCGCATTGGATAAAGGGATCGTTGATCCCAAAGAAACTTTCAATTGTGAAGGTGCCCTTGGGAAATATGGCTTTACGTGCTGGAGAAGAGATGGACACGGGCCATTAACTTTAGAACAGGGCTATGCGCAATCCTGTAATATTGTGTTTGCCAGAGTAATGCAGCGGTTGACACCTGCTGAGTTGGAAAGCTATGCACATAAGCTTGGTGTATTGGATGAAGTGGGTTGGAGGGGGAAGACGGACAGTGAGCAAATGCTCCGTCAACTGGATGCAGAAGAGACCGGACAGCTATTTGGAGCCCATACCCCGCATAATGATGAAGGAGTGCTTATGCAAACGGCCATTGGTCAAAGAGATGTCAGGATGACCCCTTTGCAGGCGTCTAATATGATTGTTACCTTGCTGCATAATGGAAAGGGTTATTCACCAAGAGTTGTTCAAGAAATTCGGTATCAGACGGATCGTGTGATGGAGAAGTTTCCTGTTCAATTATTAGATTCTGAGGCGGGGAGGGTTTCTGCGGCGACCAGTCACACATTAGTAAACTGGATGAGAGAAGTGGTAACCGATGGAACGGGACAAGGCTTAAAGGATGCCAAGTGGAAGCTGGCTGGGAAATCCGGTACGGCACAAATCGAGACCGGTAAGCAAGAAAAGGTGAATCAGTGGTTTATTGGTTATGGACCTGTTGATTCACCGAAATATGCCGTTTCTGTTGTTATTAAGAACATGGATCCAACCGAGAGCAATAAGTCCATTCCGTTGTTCAAAGGGATTATGGATATTTTAGCAAGTGATTCAGACGGTAGGTAATGAAATCGTGAAGCAAGTTCCCTGGTCTGGCTGGCTTGTTACTTCAATGAGTCCGCCAAATGTTTTGATGATTCTATAGGAGACCATCATGCCAAGACCGGTGCCTTTATTTTTCGTAGAGTAAAAGGGTGTTCCGAGACGGTTAACCTGCTCTGGAGTCATGCCAATACCGTTATCTTTAATTTGTAAAATAACCTTAGCGCTTTTCTTGAAGCCAGTTATTTGCAGAGTGCCTCCGCTGGGCATAGCCTCGATGCCGTTTTTCGTTAAATTAACTAAGCATTGAATCATTTTCTCGCTGTTGGCTTTTACCAGAAGAGAAGACTCCATATCGATAAGAATTTCTACACCGCGCATTGACGCATAAGGATTTATGAGATTGCTTAATTTGAGAGATAAGGTGGACACATCCACCTCTTCAAGCTTCTCGGCTTGCGGTTTTGCGAAGGATAAGTAATCCGTAATAATGCTTTGTGCTCGGTCGATTTCTTCAATAACCATGGTCGTATAGATGCGTTTCTTCTCTTCTGTCACTTCAGACTGGCTAAGTATTTGCATAAAGCCGCGGGCAACTGTCATTGGGTTGCGAATTTCATGGGCGACAGAAGCAGCTAATTCGCTTAGTACATTAAGCTTCTCTGAACGCTGGACTTCTTGGCGCATCGCTACATTTTCACTGATACGAACAATTAAATAGGTTAACATCCACATTGTCAGCATTTGAACCATACAGAACAATAAGCCATATAGTAGTAAGCTTCTATCCACGGGGACATTCGAAACAATGCGATAAAGCATCGTCATACAGAAGGTTGCTAGAGCGCTAATAAAAGCCAGAAGACTTGGAAACATCACTTTGGGGGTTAGGTGCTTCCAATTGCTAAGCGCAATGAAAGCCAAGATGAAGGGCACAAGTAGAGCGGACAAGGTAACAATCCATAAAAAATCGGAACCGTCGACATAGTAGCTATACGCTAGAATAATTGCGGAGACTACAAGTCCTGAACGTATGCCGCTATAAAGGAAAGCAATCAGTAAAGGGATCGTGCGCAGATCAAAATTGTTGCCTGTTGTCGTGAAAAAGGGATGAGACATGCTGAATATGGCTGCTAGTGAACAAATGAGCCCAATAAATGCTTGGTTTGAAACATTAAAGCGGAAGGGACCGGGTCGATCCAGCACTAAAATATGACAAAGCAAGATGGGGAGTGTTAAAGCTAATATATTGAGTAGTAAGTCGTCAATTACATTCAAGGATCTCGCCTACTTAATTAAAAATTTGGGTTTATTTTTATTTCGACAGAAAACTTGAAATTCCTTTGATTTCTTTCCAAAATTTTGATGTTTTTTGACAAGTTCTGACGGAAACTTACTGCATATCCATTTTTCAGGCGAAATACTCCTCTCCTGTGCATGCTCTTTATTGCAGCTTAGGCTTGTATCGCTTACAATTCTGTACATGGATACAAATCGTAGGCCCAGGAGATTAAGCAAATGACGACTTTAGAACTACCCTCTTCAATGGTCATTCATGATCGATCCGGTGAAACCGCAATGCAACCGATCTTATATGCTTTTGCTCTGGAAGAGCTTTTATGCCGAGCAATAGGTAAAGCAGCACCACCGATTCTGCACATATGGAGGCATCCACGAGCCTTTGTGATGGGACTCAGAGATAGTCGCCTCCCCAAAGCGGCCGAAGCTAACGAATGGTTGCTAAGTCAAGGCTATGATACGGCTGTAAGAAACTCTGGAGGTGCAGCGGTACCTCTCGATTTGGGTGTCGTAAATGTATCCCTGTTGTTACCAAAAAGCGCGGGTGACATGGAGCATCGCAAGGATTTCGATCTAATGGTAGCCTTGATAAGAGATGTTATGAGCACAATTACTAACCGTATCGATCAGGGTGAGGTGATGGGTTCATTTTGTCCAGGGGAATTCGATTTAAGTGTCGGTGGGCGTAAGTTTTGCGGCATTGCACAGCGAAGACAACAGCTTGCCTTATCGGTTCAAGCGTTCATTATCGTGGAAGGTCTAGGTGAAGCAAAAGCATCTTTGGCCAGAGGCTTTTACGAGCGCGCGGCGGGTTCAGCATCGCCAAACGACTATCCGTTAGTGGCGCCAGGGAGTATGGCGAGTTTATCGGAATGCTTACATATTGAGTTAAGTGCGAAGCGTTTCACAGACAGTTTCGTTCAGGTGATGGCCGCCAAAGGTGTGAAAGTGCAGAGTCCCAGGAATATCCCAGGCTATCCGAGTGAAGAAGAGATACAGGGTATGATGGAGCTTTTGAAGCAGCGTTATGCGATTAAACAATGAATAAAAGCGGCCCAACTTCGCGTCAGAAGACGGAAAGTGGACCGCTTTTCTCATCGTCATCATGCTAGAAAATAATGCAGAGCCGCGTCCAATTCTCCTTGCCAAAATCCCCATAAATGTTTCCCGGGCTTCTCGATATAGTGAAGGGTAACATTCTTATTTTCCATCTCAGCTTTGGCCAGTCGGTTTTCTCTTACGAAATCAAAAGTCCCTCGTTCCGTTTTTACATCCGTTTCATCCAAGCCAATTAACATATACAGCTCCAGCCACGACAAGTCGTCCTCCGCTTTGATACGTTCTCTGGTAATGTCGAAAAATGCGCCCGATAAGGATATAACACGGCAAAAAAGGCTAGGATAATCTAAGGCGAGATGCAAGGACACGGTCCCACCAAGGGAATCACCCGCCACAATGCGTTCGTTCCGTTCGGATCGAATCGGATATCGGCTTTCTACATAAGGGAGGAGTTCCTCTGCAAAGAAACGGCAGTACGTATCATGGCGTTCACCCTCAGGCGCATATTCCGAAGTGCGGTTACTGTTATTCACATCGACACCGACAACAATGGCGGGCTCTAAGCCTTCATCCAGAATACAGCGAGTGATCGTCGTCGCAATTCGGCCGAAATTAAAGAATTGTTCACCATCTTGGCAATAAATGACCGGATAGGAGAGCAGTTCATTGTAACCGGGAGGGAGATAAATTCGCAGGGAGCGATTTTCTCCGAGAAGGACAGAGGTGAGTTCATCTTTCACAATCGTTCTTTTATAAAAGCGAGAGTCATCCGACATGGTTGTGCTCCTTTAACTTTCTCTTTAGACCTAATTTGGTGTAGCAAGTGTAAGCTTGTCGTTTAGAGGGTAATGTGTATTATAGCAGTTGTGAATTTTGTGTTAACTGTATTATATATTTTCGGTAACTGTACTATTCACTCTGGCGAAAAAAGGTCATATAACACAGGGATGCTGGTGTACAATTCACAAAAACAGGTTTATAATAATACTATAACAGAAGTGAAGCTAGCAGGCATCAAAATCATATAAGAGGTGAAATGGTATGAGTAAGCCACTTGTCAGCCAAGCGAATTATGAAGTGACCACAGAGAAGGTTGAGCCTTTACAGGTTCTAGCTCCAGACGGCACAATTGTTAATTCCGACAAAATGCCTAAACTTAGTGACGACCAATTAAAAGAATTAATGAGAAGAATGGTATTCACCCGCGTATGGGACGAAAGAGCAGTTAATCTCGGTCGCCAAGGACGTCTTGGTTTCTATGCTCCGGTATCCGGACAAGAAGCTTCGATGATCGGTAGTGAATTTGCATTAAATAAAGACGATTTCATTTGCCCGGGTTACCGCGATATGCCGCAGCTCGTTTGGCACGGACTTCCGCTCTATCAAGCATTTTTGTATTCCCGTGGTCATCAGCATGGCGGACAAATTCCGCAGGATGTACACGTACTTATGCCGCAAATCATCATCGGGGCTCAAATTTTACATGCTACCGGTGTGGCTATGGCATTCAAGAAACGCAACCAACCGCGTGTAGCGATTACGTACACAGGCGACGGAGGAAGCTCTGAGGGCGATTTCTACGAAGGCATGAACTTTGCAGGAGCATTCAAGCTGCCTGTCATTTATTTTGTACAAAACAACGGTTACGCAATTACGACTCCTTATTCGAAGCAAACTGGTGCACTTTCTGTTGCGCATAAAGCACTTGCTGCAGGTATCAAGGGTGTGCAAGTTGATGGAATGGACGTATTAGCTGTTGTTCAAGCTGTTACCGAAGCTGCTGAAAGAGGACGCAGAGGCGAAGGCGCTACGTTGATTGAAGCATTAACCTATCGTTACCGTCCGCATTCCTTGGCGGATGATACGACGAAATATCGGACCAAAGATGAAGAGAGCGACTGGGAGCCTAAGGATCCGCTTACGCGTATGCGTCTGTTCTTGACTAAAAAAGGTCTTTGGAGTGAAGAAGAAGAAGCTCAAGTGAAAGAAGAAGCGAAAGCAACTGTTGCTGAGCATATCAAAAAAGCGGAAGAAACAGAGAAAATGACGGTTCCAGGCCTAATTGACTCTATGTTCGAAGTAACACCGGCACATCTCGAAGAACAGAAGCAAGCGTTTAAATAAATTAGGCTTAAGCTTACGAAGCAAGTTTTCTCACGAAAACAATTAGGAGGCACGGAGAAGTCATGGCACAAATGACGATGATTCAAGCGATAAAAGACGCAATGCGCGTTGAACTGGAAAGAGATCCTAATGTAATTTTGTTCGGCGAAGACGTTGGCCATGTTGGTGGCGTATTCCGTGCTACGGAAGGTTTACAAAAAGAATTCGGCGAAGATCGCGTATTTGATACGCCTCTTGCTGAATCTGCAATTGGCGGACTTGCTGTTGGTCTTGGTATTCAAGGCTTTCGTCCGATCGCTGAAATTCAATTCGTAGGCTTTATTTATGAAGCGCTTGACCAAATTTGCGTGCAAGCAGCTCGTATGCGTTACCGTTCCGGCGGCCGTTACAACTCACCAATCGTATTCCGTACACCATTTGGCGGCGGTGTAAAAGCAGCTGAGCTTCACACGGATGCCCTCGAAGGTTTACTTGTTCAAACGCCAGGTATTAAAGTTGTTGTTCCTTCCAACCCTTATGATGCGAAGGGACTGCTCATTTCCGCGATTCGCGATAATGACCCTGTCTTCTTCATGGAGCATCTGAACTTATACCGCGCATTCCGTGCAGAAGTACCGGAAGGCGAATACACCATTGAGCTTGGTAAAGCGAACGTTGTTCGCGAAGGCTCCGATGTGACGATTATTACTTACGGGGCTATGGTTCACACATCCGTGAAAGCCGCTGAAGAGATCGAGAAAACACAAGGCGTGAAAGTTGAAGTTATTGATCTTCGTACTTTAATTCCGCTTGATATCGAAACTATTGTAACTTCAATTAAGAAAACAAACCGTGCGATTATCGTACAAGAAGCGCAAAAAACATCCGGTGTAGCCGCAGAAGTAATAGCACAGATTAATGAAAAAGCGATTCTGCATCTGGAAGCTCCTGTTTTGCGTATTGCTCCGCCAGATACAATCTATCCGTTCGCACAAATCGAAGACGCTTGGTTGCCTAGTCCAGCAAGTGTCATTGCAGGCATTAATCAAGTACTCGAATTCTAATCACAGTCGAAGGTAATAGGAGGTTGTGCACGTGGCTTTGTTTGAATACAAGTTCCCAGAGCTTGGTGAAGGCATTCATGAAGGCGAGATCGTAAAGCTGTTGGTTAAAGCGGGTGACACCGTGACAGACGAAACGATTCTTATGGAAGTACAGAACGATAAAGCGGTCGTTGAAGTTCCTTGTCCAGTTGAAGGTAAGGTTGTTGCTGTTGCCGTTAAAGAAGGACAAGTTTGTAATATTGGCGAGCTTGTTATGACGATTGAAGTGACAGGCGAGCTGCCTGCTGAATCGATGCATCACAAGACCGACAGCCAAGCTGCGCCTGCAGCTGCCGCGGCCCCAGCGGCGGCAGCACCGGTACCTACAGCAGCGCCTGCCGCGTCATCAGTTCCTGTAGCAGCCGCGCCAAGCGCTGGCGCGGGCCGCGAAGTGCTTGCGACGCCTAGCGTACGGAAGCTGGCAAGAGAGCAAGGCATCACACTCGCAGAGGTGACGCCTACAGGTAAGCACGGCCGCGTAACACGCGAGGACGTGCTCGGCTTTAACGGAGCGGGCGCTGCCGCGGCTCCGGAAGCAGCAGAACCAGCTACAGATGCAGCAGCTGGTGCAGCAGCACCTGCGGCTGCTGCGCAGCAGGTTGTCATGGGCGATCGCGTTGAGGAGCGGGTTCCGTTCAAAGGAATCCGTAAAATTATCGCGAACGCTATGGTGAAATCCGTGTACACGGCTCCGCACGTGACACTGATGGACGAAATCGACGTATCGGCACTAGTCGCACTGCGTGAGCGCACGAAGCCACTCGCCGAGAAAAAAGGCGTGAAGCTGACTTACCTGCCATTCATCGTGAAAGCATTGGTTGCGGCTTGCCGTCAATTCCCAGCGTTGAATGCGATGATCGACGAAGAGAAACAAGAAATCGTCTACAAAAAGTACTACAACATCGGGATTGCAACAGATACAGACAACGGATTGCTCGTTCCTGTTATCCATGATGCAGACCGCAAAAACATATGGTCGATCGCTTCTTCGATTAAAGATCTTGCCGTTCGCGGACGCGAAGGCAAATTGGCTCCGAACGAAATGAAAGGCGGCACGATCTCCATTACGAACATTGGTTCCGTAGGCGGTATGTTCTTCACACCGGTTATCAACTTCCCTGAAGTTGCAATCCTAGGTGCAGGCCGTATCACAGAAAAACCAGTTGTGAAAAACGGACAAATCGTTGCAGCATCGGTTATGGCGCTTTCCTTGAGCTTCGACCACCGTATCGTGGATGGAGCGACAGCACAAAGCTTCCTGAACTACATCAAACAGCTTCTGGCTGATCCAGAGCTTCTCGTCTTGGAGGTGTAACAGCATGGTAGTAGGAGATGCTTCTTTAGATATTGATTTGTTGGTCATTGGTGCAGGTCCCGGCGGTTACGTAGCTGCCATCCGTGCTGCTCAGCTTGGGCAAAGCGTTCTGATTGTTGATAAAGCGGAATGGGGCGGCGTGTGCTTAAACCGCGGCTGTATCCCATCCAAAGCTTTGATTTCTGCAGCTCACACGTATGAGCATGCACAGCACGCTGACAGCATGGGTATCTCTGCCCAGAACGTGAAAGTGGACTTTGCAAAAGTACAAGCATGGAAAAATAGCATTGTTGCCAAACAAACGGGCGGCGTTAGCGCGCTGCTCAAAGGCAACAAGATCCAAACGTTCCAAGGCGAAGTGATGTTCATCAATGAGCATGAAGCACGTGTGTTCAATGATGCAGAAGCTCCTCGCTACCGCTTCAAACACTGCATTATCGCGACGGGTTCCCGTCCGATCGAGCTGAAAGCATTCCCTTACGGCGGAAGAATCATTTCTTCCACGGAAGCGTTGAACTTGCCTGAAATTCCGAAAAGCATGGTCGTTATCGGCGGCGGCTACATCGGAATCGAGCTAGGTCAAACGTACGCGAAATTCGGTACAAAAGTAACTGTGCTTGAAGGCTCCGATCACGTACTTCCAGGCTTCGAGAAAGAATTGACGAAGCTTGTAGCGCGCAATCTGGAGAAAGTCGGCGTAGAGGTTCATACCGAAGCACTTGCACAATCCTGCACAAAGACAGAAAATGACGTTACTGTAACGTTCACAGTAAAAGGCGAAGAGAAGCAAGTAACAGCGGATTATGTATTAGTAACCGTTGGTCGTCGTCCCAACACAGATGGCGAGCTTGGTCTTGATCTCATCAACTTGAAACTGACAGACCGCGGTTTGATCGAAGTGGATAACCAAGGTAGAACGAGCATTCCGCATATTTTCGCGATTGGTGATGTTGTACCTGGTCTTTCATTGGCACACAAAGCTTCCTATGAAGCTAAAGTGGCTGCTGAAGCGATCGCGGGTCACTCCAGCATCGTAGATTACAAAGCAATGCCTGCTGTTGTATTCTCTGATCCGGAAATTGCTGGAGTAGGTCTAAGTGAAACAGAAGCCAAAGCACAAGGCATCAATGTAACGATTGGTAAATTCCCTTATGCCGCTAACGGTCGCGCTAATTCTTTGAATGCTGGCCAAGGCTTTGTGAAGCTAGTCGGCGACAAAGAAACAGGCCAATTGCTTGGTGGTCAAATCGTAGGTCCAGAAGCATCCAACTTGATTGGGGAGCTTGCTCTTGCGGTTGAGATGGGCGCTAACTTGGAGGACATCGCACTTACCATTCATGCTCATCCAACATTGACAGAAATGATCATGGATGCCGCAGAAGGTGCGCTTGGTCACCCGATTCACCAACTTGGTAAATAAGTAGCTTTATTCCTTTAGTTTCCCTTACCTTTAGATAAAAAGTCCCGAGAGTTTGGCATTAGCCGCTCTACGGGACTCTTTTTCCACATAAGAAAGTATAAGTTTTCGGTTCTCGAAAAAAAGCTTTCTTATTGGCGATAAAACCTACCTCTAAACGCGGTCGCTCATCTTTGAATGACCTCGATAGGGGTTTTCTCATTTTTATTCTTTGAATCTGGGATTATTGATACCCTGCAGGCGGAAACGCATAGCTGACCACGTCTCATCAATGGACACCAGACTCACGCCTTCAAACTGCAAATCGGTGACCGTTTGCCAGCCAGAGTCGCGATTAATGATCTAACCATTTCTTCGAGCAAAATCTACCATGTAATCGGCTAAAGCCTGACAGGCTTCTAATGGAACTGCATTGTATGCTGACGCACGCAGACCGCCTACGCTTCGATGGCCGGCCAAACCTTCAAAGCCGTTAGCCTCTGATTCTTTGATAAACTGACGCTCGATTTCTTCATTGGCCATACGCCAAGTGATATTCATATGCGAGCGATCGCTAACTTCGATGATTCCCTTGTAAAATCCGCCGCTATTATCAATAACATCATAAATTAGGCCAGACTTTATGCGATTAAGTTGTTCTAATTGCTCTACGCCGCCTTTGTTCACTGCCCATTTTAGCACTAAATTCATCATGTAAATAGCGTGAACAGGCGGCGTATTGAACAGTGACTTGTTTTTGGCGAATGTTTCATAGCGCATGATCTCAGGGATCTTCTTGGATGCTTTCTCCAGCCAGTCTTCGCGGATGATGGCAACTGTGACACCTGCTGGTCCCAGATTTTTCTGAGCGCCGGCATAAATCATCGAAAACCTCTCTAGATCCAGCTTTCTGCTTAGGATTTCACTCGTTAAATCGGCAACTAGGGGCGTGCTTCCTACCTCTGGAATGCCATTGTAACGTGAGCCTTCAATCGTATTGTTCATGGTGATGTGAATGTATGCCGGATCAGGTGCTAGTTGGTTTGCAGATAACACAGGGATACTGCGCCAGTGCTGATCTTTGGAGCTTGCCGCGACATGTGTGCGCCCAACATAAGAAGCTTCTTTATAAGCTTTTTCCGAAAAGCTCCCCGTCAATGCATAGTTGGCCGTCTGATTCGTATTTAAAAAGTTTAATGGAAGGAGAGCGAACTGTGTACTTGCCCCTCCACCCATAAAAAGCACCTCATACCCGCTAGGCAGGCTAAGCAAGTTCAGAAGAAGCTGCTGGGTTTCTTGATTCAGATCCTCAACCGTGTGACTTCGATGAGACATTTCAAGCAGTGAAATACCTGTCCCTTGATAATCCACAAATTGCTCTTGTGCCTCATCAAGTACCTCCAAAGGCAGTGCAGCGGGTCCTGGGTTAAAATTGTACCGTCGTTTCGTCATTTTAGTTACCTCCCGAATGTAAGTGGTTAAACGAACAAAATTACCCCACAAAGTGATGTGTACCCTTCGAAGTTTATTCCTTCCGCTTCGAGCGAGGCTCGATCGGCGTCTAAACCTTCCAATAAAAGCGGTCATTCATCCTAGAATTACATCGAAAGAGGTTTAGACATTACTTTGCGGGGGCCCCGAAAATAACAAAAAACGCCCTCATCCGATTGGGACGAGGAGCGTTTGCTCGCGGTGCCACCCAATTTAAGAAACATTCTGGTGAATGCTTCTCCACTTGGTTCCGCGGTAACGGGCGGTGCCGGTTAACTTAGAATGACTGACTTTGCTGAGCGCAAAGGGTTGTTCTTGGCGAAAACGCCTCCGAGTTGGAATCTCATCATAGGCACGGTCAGGTATGTATATTGAGTAGAAGTATAAGCCTATTCGCAGAAAAGGTCAATCCTTTTGGAGAGTTTCCTTACGTTCCGTTTTTCATGCAGGGGTTGAAGTTCATACTATTGTCCTGTACTCTTGTCATTGAAGAGAATTCATTGGATAAAGATAATGACATAAACGGAAGGAGTGAGGTTATGTCCAATTTACGAAATCGCCTACAGAACTATTTACTTGGAACAAGCCTTCAGAAAAAGCTCATTATCCTATTCCTTCCGTTGGCTATAATCCCCTTATCCATTCTTGGAACCTTCTCCTATTACAAATCGTCACAGGTCGTACAAACGCAAGTGAGCAAGACGATTCTTGAAAGCTTGTCTCAGGTGAATTACAGCTTGAATTATTTCGTTAAAGATATCGAACAGTTGACCATGTACATTTATAGTAACAGAGAAATACAAGATGTACTGTCTAAAGATCAGGGCAGAACGTTAGCGGAGAAGCAGCAGGATGAGAAAAGGGTCAATGATATTCTCGATACTTTCCTGGGATTCAAAAACTGGAATATCGCCATTTACCTGCTTGGGGAGAATGGGGATCGTTATTTTACAGGGAACCTTCTTCCTAATCAGTACGACGATTATAACTTGAATTGGGGATTGTTTCGTAAAATGCGGATAGCAGGCGGCAATATCATCTGGGATACGCATTACAGCATGAAGAAGACAGAGGATTTTGGCATTGTTTTAAGCAGTGGCAGGCTGCTGAAGAAGATTGAAACGAACAAACCGCTTGGTTTCATGATTGTGGATATTACGGAAAACGCTTTGGCTGACAAGTATAACAAGGCCCATTTACTGCCTGGTGGACAAATGCTGCTGTTGGATCGCAATGGGTATGTTATTTCGAGTACGCCATCCAAGCATATCGTAGGCACGAAGTTAAACGAACCTTATTTAGATAAAGTATTATCAGGTAGCAAAGGGTTTTTCGAACCAGCCAGCAAAGATTCTGCGCCTGTTATGGTCGTTTACGATACTTCTGAGATTACGGGATTCAAGCTGGTTAGTATTGTGCCGGTTGCTGTTTTGACAAAGGAGAGCAGCAGCATCCGTAATTTGATGTTATTTATTATGATCTTGTTCGGTGTTGTGTCCTGCTGGGTCGCCTATGTGTTATCGGTGACGATTACGAATCCGCTGCGGAAGCTGAAATCACTGATGTATCTGGTAGAAAACGGCAACATGGACGTAGCATTTTCTTCCAAATATAGGGATGAAGTCGGGCAGCTAGGTCTCAGTTTTAATAAAATGGTACAGCGGATCAAGCAGTTGATTGATGAAGTTTACAAGAAGCAGTTAATGTTGAAAGAGGCGGAGATTAAGGCGATTCATGCCCAATTCAACCCACATTTCCTCTATAATGCACTAGATTCGATCAATTGGATGGCACGTATTAATAAAATGACGGATATTAGTCAAACGGTTATTTCGCTCGGAGAGCTGCTGCGGTTTAGTATCCGCAAAGGACAACCCTTCATCAAAGTGAAGGAAGACATGCATCAAATCCGCAATTTTCTATTCATTCAACAGATGCGTTATGGGGATAAGTTGGAAGTCGAGATTCATATCGATGAAGAAATCGAATCCTTATACACGCTTAAGCTGTTGATTCAGCCGATCGTGGAAAATGCTATCACACATGGATTAGAGATCAAACCGGGAAAAGGGCTGCTTTCCATTAGGGGATGTCGGGCCCAGGAATGTGTACGCTTCGAAATCCGAGACAACGGTGTAGGCATGACATCAGATATGGTGGAGCGTATCCTTAGCGGTAAATACGTATCGGATAGTGAGCAGAATACGGGTATTGGACTGGAAAACTCGATCAAACGGCTTCAGCTATACTTCGGCTCGAACTATCGCTTTGAAATCGAGAGTGAGATCATGCAAGGAACGACTATTCTTATCGAAATTCCCATTATGCGCTCAGGAGAGGATCATCGTGTATAAACTATTCATAGTGGAGGATGAGTGGCTCGTCTTGCAGGGGCTGAAACTGACAATTCCTTGGGAAGAAATGCGCTGCACCGTGATAGGCGAAGCAAGAGATGGACAAGCAGGTTTAGAAGGAATTATAGCTAACCCGCCAGACATCCTACTGACGGATATTCGGATGCCTGCGATGGACGGTATTCAGCTTGCTGAGAAAGTGGCGGAGCTGCTGCCACAAGTGAAAATAGTATTTCTTACCGGTTTCGATGATTTTATATATGCCCAGAAGGCAGTTAAGCTAGGGGCTGCTGATTTTGTGCTGAAGCCTACCAATCCAGATGAGCTTATCCAAGTTATTGGACGTATTATATCAAAGCTTGATGAGGAACGCCGATTGCAGTCACAGCAGGAGCGATTGAAGCTTAAGTATGGATGGGAGCAGCCGCTGATTGAAGAAAAGGTTCTCTATGATCTTATGCTGGATTATGCGGGGACGCTTGAAAAAGAATGGTTTGTAGAGTTTGGCACGGGGATAGAAAACACAGAAGGCGGAGTTGTTATCCCTCCATATCGCGTTTTATTGCTGCAAATGGACGGTCTTAAGGACATGGGGGCGGATAGCAGCCAGTTTCGGGATCGGATCAAGGAACGAATCAAAGAGCTGTCCACCCTTACTTTAGTACGAATAAACGAGACGCGATATGCGCTTTTGGCCAATCGTCAAGTCGAACGAGGCGATCTGGCGATCTTTTTTGATAACCTAATGCTGTTATTATCTTCCTTTGCGCAAAGATGCGTTCTAACGGTCAGCCATTCGTTTTCAACGATCGATTTGATTCCGGCTGCCTATATTCAAGCCACGCGTGCCTTGTATCAAACTGTCTTTTTAGGTGGCGAGCAAATGATTTGGTTTGAAGATATCGAACGGCAGCAAGAAACGGTAAGTGTAAATCATACCGTGCTGAGGGAACTAATCGAATTGGTCAAATGGGGAGGTCCTTCGTCCATCGAAGCCCAAACTCGGTTGTGGTATTCACATCTCATACACCTCCATGCAGATGGACTTACGGCAAGAAGAAGCTTTTTCGAATTTATCGTTACGTTAAATTCCCTCCTGCTGCGAGATAACGAATTGCATAACATCGTCATCGATAGCGGGTTTCTCCTAACTTCAGCTGAACGAGTGGATGACTCGCTTGAACAATGGCTGATTCGCTTGAACGATACGTTATTTGAGTGGAATCGGCAATATGCGGAGCAGTCCGATCCTCAAAAGAAGAGCGGGTTCGAGGAGATCGAGCTGTTTATCCGAGAGCATTACGCTGAGGATATCTCACTTCAAGGTATCGCGGAGCGCTATCATATGAGTGAAAGCTACTTCAGTAGACTGTTTAAAAAGCAGGTTGGAACCAGCTTTCTCGAATACATGACTTTGATTCGCGTACGACAAGCAAAGGAGCTTCTGACGAATCCCCGTCTTAAAATTTATGAGGTCTCCGTACAAGTCGGTTACCAGGATCCGCGATATTTCAGCCAACTATTTCGCAAATATACGGGGGAAACTCCTACAGAGTTTCGCAAACGGCTCGGGATTGAGAGCCTTCCGCTATAGGCATAATATTGAATTCTCCACTTCATGACTTGGTGGAGTTTTTATTTTGAGCAAAAATTTCAACAAATACGAAAATTCGTCACATTGAGAGTGCTTTCATCTGAACGTATAGTAAAACTAGAAAGATAAAGACACAAATCATATGGAGGGTTAACAAAATGAAAAAATCACTAACCAGTCTTTTATCCCTACTGCTTGTCGGTTCTCTGATCGGATGCGGTGCAAAAGAGACCCCAACGGCGAAACCGGCCGAATCTTCTGGACAACCTGCGACTAGTCAACCCTCACCAAAAACAGGCGGTAAGCTTACCTTGTATTCCCCGAATGCAGCTGAGCTTAATAACCCGATAATTAAGGAGTTTCAGGATCGTACAGGCATTGAGGTACAGTTGATTTCCGGCGGTACAGGTGATCTCTTGAAACGTGTACAAGCCGAGGCTACCAACCCGCTGGGCGATGTATTTTGGGCTGGCGGTGCTGATTCTCTTGAAGCCTATAAAAAATATTTTGAACCTTATAAAACAAAGGAATACGACAATATTTCTCCGCAATATGTAGACAAAAACAATGTGTGGACACCATTTGCCGCACTGCCAATGATTATCATGTACAACAAAGAACTGGTTAAAGCAGGCGAAGAGCCTAAGGGCTGGACGGATCTGCTGGATCCGAAATGGAAAGGGAAGATTGCCTATGCGGATCCTGCAAAGTCCGGTTCTTCCTATACGCAATTAATCACGATGCTGACAGCAAACGGGAAAGACCAAGGTTGGGGTTTTATTAAGAAGTTTGTAACCAACCTGGATGGTAAAGTATTGTCAGGCTCCGGCCAGGTATATAAAGGAGTAGCTGACAAAGAGTTTGCACTTGGAGTTACGCTCGAGGAAGCAGCTTATCGTTATGTGGAAGGCGGCGCCAAAGTTGGCATTATTTATCCATCCGAAGGAACTTCGGCTGTACCTGATGGAGCTGCAATCATCAAAGGTGCTAAAAATATGGAAGATGCGAAGAAATTTATCGATTTCCTAGTAAGTAAAGACGTGCAGTCTCTCATTCAAAAGGAATTCAAACGCCGTTCCGTTCGTAAGGATGCGGAAGTGATTCAAGGGATCGCACAAGCCAAGGATATCAAGCTCGTCGACTATGATTTTGATTGGGCTTCCAGCAAGAAAGACGAAAATATTAAACGTTTTGGTAAAATTGTATCTGGACAAGAATAAAGAGTTGATCAAATGAGCGGTGCCTTACTGTAACGGTCTAGGCACCTTTTTTTAGACATCGGAGGTAAATAACATGCAAAAAATCGTCTTTGACCACGTGACTAAATATTTCGGAACCGCCAAGGCGGTCAATGATGCTCACTTAACAATCCAAGAAGGGGAATTCTTCACCTTACTTGGACCAAGTGGATGCGGAAAAACAACGCTGCTGCGGACAATTGCCGGCTTCTACCGCCAAGAAGAAGGCGATATTTACTTCGGTGATCGTAAGATTAATGATGTGCCGACACATGAAAGAAACATTGGGATGGTTTTTCAAAACTATGCGATTTTTCCACATATGACCGTGTTTGAAAATGTGGCTTATGGATTAAAGGCTCGGAATGTGAATAAGAAAGAAATGGAACAGCGCGTAATGGAAGCGTTGGAGATGGTTCAGCTGCAGCACTTGCGAGATCGTGTTCCTTCTAATATGAGCGGCGGTCAGCAGCAGCGGATTGCTTTGGCACGAGCTATCGTTATTCGTCCAGGCTTGCTGTTAATGGACGAACCTTTATCCAACCTTGACGCCAAATTACGCATCAAGATGAGATCGGACATCCGGAGGCTGCAAAAGGAACTGAACATTACAACGATTTATGTAACGCATGATCAGGAAGAAGCTTTGGCTGTTTCCGACCGCATTGCCGTAATGAGTGAAGGTATCATTCAACAAATTGCGCCTCCAGAGGACATTTATGCCTATCCAGCTAACCAATTTGTAGCTAACTTTATTGGTACATCGAACTTTATCGAGGCTGAGTGCCGCGGCAGTAAAAGCGATCAAGGCGAAGCGGAGATTCAACTGCTTGGAACGTCCTTCCTACTGCCTCTCTTGAAGCCATACGAAGGGAAATCGCTGTTTTCGCTGCGTCCCGAGCGTATTCGGCTAGAATCCGAGAACACAGGCGAGAATTTGATTCGAGGTACTGTCGAATCTGTTACTTTCCTTGGTGAAAAAGTAAGCTATTTAATTGAACTTCCAAATGGCTTTGTGATCGACGTTCAAGAGCATGCTGTAGAACCGCATCAGCTGCGTAAAGTGAAACAGGTTGTATATGTGAATTTACAGCTAGATAAAGCAACGATGTTTGATGAAAGCGGCAAGGAGGCGGTCTACCGTGCAAGCCGTTAAGAGAAGCCGGTGGTTCTCCTTCAAACAATGGGACTTCTGGTCTTGGGTGACATTGTTTGTGTATCTCTTTCTACTCGCTTTTATCGTATACCCTTTATTCTCCTTGCTGTTCAACAGCTTTTTTAATGACCAAGGGATGTTCTCATTAGCCAATTACGCGAATTTCATCAAGCTGAAGTATTATTACAGTGCGCTATGGAACAGTTTGAAGGTATCCGTACTTACAACGGTGTTCTCTATCCTAATAGGTGTTCCTCTCGCGTATATCACGACTCGCTACAATGTGAAATTTAAAGGCATTATTCAAATTCTTGTAATTATGTCCCTACTTTCCCCTCCTTTTATCGGAGCGTATTCTTGGATTTTGATGTTAGGGAATAACGGCTTTCTAACACGCTTCCTGCATGATATTGGGATTCCATTTTCCTCTATATATGGATGGAAGGGCATTGTATTCGTCTTTACACTTCAGTTCTATCCGCATATTTATTTATATGTTTCTGGTGCACTAAAAACGATTGATACTTCGCTCGAAGAAGCGGCAGAAAGCTTGGGACGTTCAAGCTTCCACAGGCTTCGTACCGTTACAATTCCGTTGATTTTTCCTACACTGTCAGCTGGCGCATTAATGGTGTTCATGGCGTCGTTCGCAGATTTTGGTACGCCGATGCTGCTGGGCCAAGGTTTCAAGGTATTGCCAATCTTAGCCTATGAGCAGTTCATCAGTGAGATGGGTGGAAACCCCGCCATGGCTAGTACGTTAAGCGTGATCCTTATCATTTGTTCTACGAGTATTTTGTTTCTTCAACGATACTTTGTCTCCCGCAAAAATTATACGATGACGGGTATGCGTACACCGAAAGTAGAAATACTGGCGCCGCTGAAGAAATGGCTGTTTACTGGCTTTGCTTTGTTGGTCGCATGTGTATCGATTATTCCTCAGGCGACGGTCATTGTGACCTCCTTCATCAAAACAAAAGGACCGGTATTTCAAACTGGATTTAGTCTAGATAGTTATAAAGAAATTTTATTCCGCGTACCAAAGGCGATTTTGAATACGTACACCTACTCCTTAATATCCATCGTGATCATGGTCGTGATGGGGATGCTCGTAGCCTACGTGTTGGTGCGCAGGAAATCGAAGTTAACGGCGATGCTCGATTCCTTAATCATGATACCTTATGTCATGCCGGGAACTGTTCTGGGGATCAGCATGATCATTGCTTTTAATAAACCTCCTGTAGTGCTAACGGGGACATGGGTCATTCTGGTCATTGCTTATGTGGTACGCAAGCTGCCATACACGATTCGTTCCAGTACGGCGATCTTGTATCAATTGGATCGCAGCGTAGAAGAAGCTTCGATCAGCCTTGGCGTTCCACCGATGAAGACATTCTTCAAGACAACGGGACGTTTGATGGCACCCGGTGTTTTGTCCGGAGCGATTCTGAGCTGGGTCACGACCATTAATGAATTAAGTTCAACGATTGTTCTTTATTACGGGGCGACAGCAACCATTACCGTGACGATTTACAGTGAGGTATTTACCGCTAACTACGGTACAGGTGCAGCGCTGGCATCAATCCTGTCCCTCACCACGTTAATTTCCTTGATCATAGCTAATAAGCTTAGCAAGAAGGGGCTGCAGTTGTAACGGCTTGAGTGAAAAGCGTCTTTCATGAAGGCTCATGATTTCGGGAACCTGTCGTGCTACAATGAAAATGATTGTCATGATGAGCTTACCAGGAGGAACCATGAAGCTAAATAGATGGATAATTTGGGCCATAGCGTTACAACTGATCCTTATAATTGCTACCTCATTTATGTTTAATAATAAGAAATCGACGACTACAAGTGAAGAATCTGTTCGTGGAACGGCTCTATCCATCTGGGTATATAGTGAAGGCTTGGAAACCTCTATTAATGAGTTTCATCAAACGTATCCGAATATTGATGTGGATGTGAGATACTTCCGCTCGAGTGATCATTTATTTACGGAGTTAATGGCGGCAATATCCGCTAATGCAGCGCCGCAGCTTGCTGAAATTAAAAGCTTTTATGGGATTGCCCAGCTAGTGGATGCCGGAGCGGTGCTTCCCGTAGATAATTTATCCATACCGGAATGGAAGAAGCTGCAGCCAACGTTTACCGAGCCTTTCCATTATTCGGACCTAGATTGGGCGGTGCCGATCGGTGGAAGCATACCTATGCTTTATTACCGGGAGGAACTGCCCAAGAACTCTCAAAAGGGTTCGTTTACCGGATGGGGTGAAGTGTCGAATGCTGCAATGGAAACAAACTTGGTTGGGAACGACGGAGGTATTAAGGGGCATTGGGGGATTGCCATCGACAAGGAATTGCCTTGGTATCTAGATAGCTTAAATGTAAAGGAAAACCATGGCGAAACTGAGGAATATGGTAAGTTCAACTCTGCGATATCGATGTGGGGAGAGTGGGTTCATAACTTGAACATTATGAAGCCAATCACTCACCGTCGGGCTGCGAGTGATTTTATTAATGGAAAAATCGGTTTATTCCTAAGTACTTCTGAACAGCTGATGACGGTAGAACGATATATTGGAGGTAAGTTCCAATATAATGCCCAGTTGTTACCGGGCCTGGAACAACAGGGAATTGTGCCGAGTATCGATGGGATGATTGTTTTAAATCCAACACCAACCAAAGTGAAAGCGGCTAACAGCTTTATTTCCTATATGATCAGTGATACCACGCAAAATGCTTTATGGCGCAGCAATGGTTTAATTCCTTCGCGTTCCGATGTCCTACTGAAGCTGCAAGAAGAAGGGCAGTGGAATGCGAGTCAAAAGATGATTCTTGATTCGGTGCGTATGTTCTCGGCCAAGAAACCCGCAAAGATGGACTTCGAACGGTGGAGCTACACGCAATCCATGCTGGAGCAATTAGAGCAAGATACAAACCATGCGAAGGAAAAGTATTTTGAGGAAGAATACGAGACTTGGCTTCGCAAATAGACGAAGAATATACAGACATGAGATGAAGGTGGCGTACAACTATGCATGTAGAAAAAATATCCTTACCGGGTAGCGGTGAATGGAATGAAGATGCACTCGTTGACAATGAACAGTTACATTTATTTGGGGTACTGGACGGTGCAACTTCTCTGCATCCCTTTCGTGGTCCTAACAAAGAAACGGGGGGGTACTTGGCCTCACAAGTGATCAGACAGTATTTGGAGTCGCTTCAAGCGGAGGATGTCGCTGATTTGGATCTCAAGCAACTGGTTGTCCAGGCGAATATCCGATTAAGGGAGAAAATGGAAGCAGCCGGCATCCATACATCGGATAAAGCTGCTTTATGGACGAGTTCGCTCGCTCTCATCCGAATTGAGGATAACTATATCGATTATGCACAGGTTGGAGATTGTATGATCGTGGCAGTTTATCAGGACGGGTCGCTTCGGACGATTTCGCGTGATCAGGTCGCGCATATTGATCTTGAATCCAAACACATTTGGGAGCAAGGCATCGAGAATGGCATTGTGAAGCGAGAGGACCTTTGGGAACTCGTTAAACCGATCATTTTACAAAATAAATCGAAGATGAATACGATGGCCGGCTACTCTGTTATGAGCGGTGAACCGCATCTGGCTGAATTCATCGAATACGGTAGAATCAACCGCATTCAATTGAAGTCATTGCTGCTTGTTACCGACGGTCTTTTCCCGCATACGGAACGCGGAGGCGAACCGATTGACGTCATTCAGGAGTTGACCACTTCTATTACAAATAGCACATTGGCCGGTTATGCGGATTGGTTGTTCAATCTTGAATCAGATGATAAGGATTGCCTGCGTTACCCTCGTTTCAAGGTATCGGATGATAAGACAGGGATATGGATTCAATTTGAATAGAGTAAGCAGCCATTTTATTAATAGAAAGTAGTTGATATATGAGATTATCTGTCGGAAAAAAAATCATGCTTGGGATTGCCATCATTTTTGTGTTAATGCTTATCATGGCTCTATTTTCAATCAATCGAATGAATATCATGAAGGAACGAATTGATTCCATAACGGCTGTCTCTTTGCCCGGCGTAGAGTTAATCAATGAGTTGAATTTCGAGGTGGAGCATGTCATGCGGTTGACAATGATGCATCTAGAAGAAACGCTCAAGACCGGTAAAGACAGACAGGAAAGCAGTATTGCTCAAGTATACCGAAAAATTGATCTAACCATGACCGAGTATGATAAAAAGGCCGTCTTGGAAGAAGATCGAAAAAATATCGATGATTTTAAACTTAAATGGAACGAATATAAAGACATCAACAAACAGATTTTAGAAGTAAGTCAAAATAAGAATGGCGCCAAAGCTGCACAATTGCTTGCAGAAGCAGAAGGGCTAAATGTGAGCGTCCAGGCCATTTTTGACAAAATGAAAATATATAATAAAGGCGAGGCCGTTCATGCGACTAATGAAGCCATCGGTGCTTTTTCTTCCGCCAAGACGGGTCTGACCTTATTGTTGATCTTTAGCTTGCTTACAGCGGCAGCAGTCATTGTGAGTGTTCATCTTCTAGTTTCCAAAACCTTACATAAGGTTACTTCCCATATCGTTCAAGTAGCCAAAGGGGAACTAGATGTCCAGCCTTTAAAAGTAAGAAGCAAGGACGAGTTGGGGCAATTGGCCAAGGCAGCCAACGACATGGTTGTTCATTTGAGGGAAACTCTGCAGCAAACGGCAGCAACTTCTGCTCAGGTCGCTGTTTTATCCGAAGAGCTTGCAGCAAGTGCTAATCTAACAGCCGCCTCTTCGAGACAAGTTGCTACTGCCGTACAAGAAGTTGCTGGAGGGGCTGCTGATCAGCTCATCAGTACGGAAGAAGCAGCGAAGGCGATGGAAGAAATGGCGACAGGAATCGGACGAATTGCAGAAACGTCATCCGTCGTTTCGGAAAAGTCCGTTGAAACCTCAACGCAGGCCGAGCAAGGAAATGAAGCTATCCGTCAAGTCGTTGCTCAGATGGGATTAATCCAAGATTCAGCAACTACAACGGCAGACTTTGTTGGGCGACTGGGGCGGCGATCGGAGGAAATTGGTGCGATTGTATCGATGATATCTGACATTGCAACCCAGACAAACTTATTGGCACTGAATGCCTCCATCGAAGCAGCAAGAGCGGGTGCAGGAGGAAGAGGGTTTGCGGTTGTCGCGAATGAAGTGAAAAAATTATCTGCACAATCCAGTTCATCCGCTAACGAAATTGCTGCGTTAATCCATGAAATTCAAACAGAAACAAGGCACGCTGTAGAAGCGATACAATCCGTTACTCGTGAAGTTACGATAGGTATCTCTGTGGCTGAAACGACTAGTGAAAAGTTCGGTTCCATACTCGATTCTATTCAGCATATCAACAACGAAATTCAAGAGGTTTCAGCGATCTCAGAGCAAATGGCCGCCTCATCCGAGCAAATCACTGCATCTATTATCTCAACTGCATCGATTGCCAGAAATGCTAATGATAATACCCAGTCAGTAGCCAGCGCATCTGATCTGCAGTTGGTTTCCATGGAAGGTATTTCCTCATCCGCCTCACATTTGTCTGGTATGGCTGAAAGTTTGAAGCACTTGATCCTCAAGTTCAAGCTGTGATTACTTGTGCTAAAAGTGTCTAAGATCTAACTGTTAATAGTTAGGTCTTTTTTTTGTGCGAAAACTGGCGTCGGTAGTACCGACGCCAGTTATCTCCCTAATTGCTATTTCTGCTGGTTGTTTGCAAATTACTTCACTGTCTTATTATAAGCGGCAATTTTCTCCGAGATGTTCTTCGCAGCAGCGTCCAGGGCTTCTTTCGGCGCCTTCTTACCTGTAAGAGCTTCTTCGATCGCGGTTTCTACAAGCTGACGCGCTTCTGGGAATACACCCATTACTGCACCTTGTGTGGCTTTATTAGCTTTTGTATTGTGCAGTTGATCAATTGCGGTTTGGAATTGCGGGTATTTAGCAAGGTTATCCTTCACCAACTGCTCGTCGTAAGCTTTCTTCGTAATTGGGAAGTAGCCAGTGTTGACGTGCCACCAAGCTTGTGTTTGTGGTTTTACCAGGAATTTAATGAACTCCCATGCGCCTTTTTGCTCAGCTTCGGATTTGTTATTTAAGATGTAGAGACTTGCACCACCGACAACAACACCGCCATCTTTTGCATCAGCTGGTTTAGGCAGGGTGCTGGTTCCGACTTGGAATTTACCGTCAGCACCGCTCACGATCCCGCGTAGTGAGGCTGTGGAATCTAAAGTCATAGCGACTTGGCCAGCCAAGAATGCTTTCTTCGTATCATCCGTTTTGCGACCAAGGTTAGTAGCTGTTTTGCTGTCAACCATTTGCTTCCACCACGTCAAAGTCTTCACGCCTGATTCACTATTGACCATGGATTCCGTAGCTGCGGCTGTACGACCGTTACCATTGTTAAGGTATTCGGCACCTTGTCCAGCAAAGAACTGCTCCATGAACCAACCATAGATAGCGAAGGATGCGCCTGCTTTACCGTCTTTGCTTAATGCTTGAGAAGCTTTGGTGACATCTTCAAAGGTCGTTGGCGGCTTTTCGGGATCAAGACCGGCAGCTTTAAACATGTCTTTGTTGTAATAGAGGATTGGATTCGATGTGTTGAAAGGCATGGAATACAGTTTACCATCGAATTTATAGTAATTCAGAATATTATCTTCAAGTTGGGAGAGATCGAATTGATCAGCATCGACATACTTTTGAACTGGCGTAATGGCTTTGGAGTCGATCATGAAACGGGAGCCGATTTCGTATACTTGAATAAGAGAAGGACCGCTTTTGCTATCCATAGAAGCTTTCATTTTATTTAAGCTTTCATCGTATGTGCCTTGAAAAACAGCTTCAACTTGAACATCTTTCTGGGAAGAGTTGAAGTCTGTTACAAGTTTATCTACAGCTTTGCCGAGCTCACCGCTCATCGAGTGCCACCAGATAACTTTAACCGGTTCAGCCGATTTTTTTGTTTCTGCGGCAGCAGGAGAAGCGGATGATTTGACATCTGCTGTACTGCCAGATGTAGTCGTTTCAGCCTTGCCGCATGCGCTAGTCAATAGCACCATGAGTGCTGTTATTGCGATAGCAGAACTTCTCATTTTCAATGTCTTCATTTTTTTTGTTTCTCTCCCTTATCATTTCTATATTTATGGAAATCTGGGTCAGCTTATTGCTGAGCAGAGCAGCCATCTCGCATGGGACTAACCTTTTACAGCACCAGCCGTAAGTCCTCGAACGAGCTGCTTCAATCCGAGTACTAAAAGCAATAGAGAAGGCAGCAAGACGATAGTTACACCTGCTAAGACCAAGTTCCAAACAGTTAATTCTTCGAATTGAAGCATGGCGATACCAATTTGAACCGTTCGCATTGCCTCGCTGTTCGTGATGAGAAGTGGCCATAAGTACATGTTCCACGAGCTAAGGAACGCATAGACGGCAAGCGTTGCAAGTGCTGGGCGACCTAAGGGCAGTACAATTCGGAAAAAGCAGCGAAAGTGTCCACAGCCATCAATCCGCGCTGCTTCAAACAGCTCCTTAGGCAGCTGTAAGAAAAATTGGCGCAACAGGAAGGTGCCGAAAGCAGTCGCCAGGAATGGAACGGTTAAGCCCTGAATGCTATCGAGCCAGTCCCATTTTTTGACTGTCAAATAGTTGGGAATGATGGTGACTTCCCATGGAATCATCATGGTGGCCATGAATATCGCGAAGATGGCGGCTTTACCCTTGAATCGAATGTTAGCAAAGGCGTAAGCGGCCATACTGGAAGTAATGAGCTGTCCAGCCGTAATGATGATCGAGACGACCAAACTGTTGGCTATAAATTTGCCGATGGGGACTAATTGGAACACGGCGACTATACTGCCGATATAAAAGCTGCTCGGCCAGAAGCGGGGCGGATAGGCAGAAGCTTCCTCAGGTGTCATGAATGCTGCAGTAAACGTATAAAAAATAGGGTACAGCACGAGTGCAGCGGATATGATCAGCAGAACATAAACGAAGGTATTTTGTAATCGATGGGTCATTGATAGTGCACATTCCTTTCAAAAACTTTAAATTGCACAACGGTGAAAATTAGGATGATAGTGAACAGGACAAGTGCTTGAGCACTACCCGTCCCGAATCGGAAGTTAATGAAAGCATCCTGATACAAGCTGTATACAAGGACATCTGTGGAATTAACAGGACCGCCTTTGGTCAAAATGTGAATCTGTCCGAAGGACTGAAATGCACCTATAATCGACACAATGGTGACGAAGAACACCGTCGGTGAAAGCAAGGGGAATATGATTTGGATAAAGGTACGGAATGGACCTGATCCGTCGATTTTGGCGCTATCATAGATCTCTTCTGGAATTCCTTGTAGGCCACTTAGAAGAACGATGTAAGTAAAGCCAAGATTCATCCAGACCGTCATCATAGAAACGGAAAACAGTGCCCAACTTGGATCTGTTAACCAAGCCACTGGCTCTAAGCCAACAATGCTCAGCAAGTAATTCAACATTCCGACACTTGGGTGAAATAGCATGATCCAGATCACCGCAGAGGTTCCTACGGACAGAACAACAGGCAGCGAGAAGATGAATTGGAAGATCCTCATGCCCTTCAAATGATTGTGTGTAAGTGCGGCGAGCAAAAGCGCAAGAGCAATGCCGGTTGGCACGGTAAGAAGTGTAAAAAGACCTGTGACTTCCAAACTTTTATAAAATCGCTCGGAAGTAAAGATAGCAATGAAGTTATCGAAACCAACGTAAGAAGCAACCCTTCCTCGCGGATCAGTCTCGTGAAAGCTCAAATAAAAAGTTTGAAGCAGGGGGTAAAAAAGAAAGATAGCAAACAGCAAAAGCGAAGGGAGTAAGAAAACATAACCAAGCAGCGTTTCCGCTAATTTCTGATTGATAAGCGCACGGGGAGGTTGCCCGGCTTTTACGTTTGTTTTGGTTGTTGTTGATAGTGGTAAATCTCTATCCATCGTATTCATGCGTTGCTCCTTCACGAACGTTATTAGACTAGTACTATGCTATTAGCTTAACGATGCTTTATTTGACCCATGTTAAATACAGATTAATTTATTGTGTATTTATCCAACTTATTTACGTAACCTTTACGAATAAATACTGGGCAAGAGCGAGCCGTTTCATCTATAATTTGAGCATAGTAGAAGCTTACAAGTTGGGAGTGACAAACAATGAACAAACATCAACCGATTGTAATTGGACATCGCGGAGCGGCTGGGGAAGCGCCGGAAAATACGCTGGCTTCTTTTTCATTAGCTATGGAGCAAGGGGCAGAAGGTATCGAACTAGATGTACATATAACGAAGGACGGAGAGATTGTCGTCTGTCATGATGCTACGCTCGATCGAACGACGAATGGTTCCGGATTTATTTGCGAACACAAATGGAGTGAGTTGAAGTCGTTGGATGCTGGGTCTTGGTTCTCAGAGGCGTTCACTGGGGAACGGTTACCACTTTTGCGTGAAGTATTCGATTTATTGCCGCGAGGGTTCTTCATCAATGTGGAAGTGAAGCATGCTTATGAAGGACGAATGGAGAAGGCGCTTCTAGCATTTTTACGTGAAAGCAGCCGAATGGAGGATGTGGTCATTTCTTCTTTCGATCACAAGGTGATTCGCCGAATTAAGCAGGCTGAGCCTGGGGCGAAGGTAGGGTTGTTATACGCTGCAAACCTTATTGATCATACTGCTTATACAGGCCAAATGGGTGTAGATGTGTTTTCGTTGCATCCTCATCACCAATGCATTGAACAAGGAGATGTTGCAGCGGCAGTATCCTCTGGGCTTGCTGTTTATCCTTATACGGTAAATGACTTGGCCGATTATCATAGGATGATTGCTTCCGGTGTTTCAGGAATAATTACTGATTACCCAGCTAGGCTAAGGGAGCTAATAAACCTATAGTATGGTAGAATATGGGTATCACAGTTTGGAAGGGGAGACGTATGAGCGAAAACAGTTTAACTCAAATTGGGCAAATCTCAGTAAATGCAGCTGACATTCCTAGAGCCGTTGCTTTTTACCGCGACACATTAGGCATGAAGTTTTTGTTTCAAGCTCCTCAAATGGCTTTTTTTGATTGCAATGGCATTCGATTGATGCTAAGCCTTCCTGAAAAACCTGAATTTAATCATCCTGGCTCTGTCATTTATTATAAGGTTGGGGACATTAGGCAGGTCTATGAGGCTTTTCTAGAACGAGGAGTGTCTTTTATTAGTGAGCCGCATGTGGTAGCCAATATGGGCAGCTTCGATATTTGGATGGCTTTCTTTCAGGATACAGAGGGAAATACCTTGGCGATTACCAGTGAAGTCCCTAATGGAAATTAAAATGTTAATAGAGAGAGACCTTTGCAGTTGGATGCATGGGTCTTTTTTTATAAAGATCGTCCGTCAGTGAACTGGTGTTCGCTATTTCGATGCCTTTTGACGATGAGGGCGGAATCCGCGCTTAAAGTATGCGGGAGCGGCGGTGAGGTTGGAGAAAGTGAGCTGTGAGGTCGATTTTCGAGGTCTCAGCTGAAGAGGGAGAAGCTGAGTGGGCGAATAGGCTCGGGTTTCGCGCTTTCGGCTTGAGGTGGTAAAGATAAGGGCGGAATCCGCGCTTAAAGTATGCGGGAGCGGCGGTAAAGTTGGAGAAAGTGAGCTGAGAAGTCGATTTTCGAGGTCTCAGCTGAAGAAGGAGAAGCTGAGTGGGCGAATAGGCTCAGATTTCGCGCTTTCGGCTAGAGGTGATAAAGATAAGCGCGGAATCCGCGCTTAAAGTATGCGGGAACGGCGGTGAGGTTGGAGGAAGTGAGCTGAGAAGCCGATTTTCGAGGTCTCAGCTGAAGAGGGAGAAGCTGAGTGGGCGAATAGGCTCAGATTTCGCGCTTTCGGCTAGAGGTGGTAAAGATAAGCGCGGAATCCGCGCTTAAAGTATGCGGGAGCGGCGGTGAAGTTGGAGAAAGTGAGCTGAGAGGTCGATTTGTGAGGTCTCAGCTGAAGAGGGAGAAGCTGAGTGGGCGAATAGGCTCGGATTTCGCGCTTTCGGCTTGAGGTGGTAAAGATAAGCGCGGAATCCGCGCTTAAAGTATGCGGGAGCGGCGGTGAATGAAGGACGAAAAACCTTCGTTCCTTCCAAGAGAGAAGTTTGCATGGAAATAAGCAAATAACGTCTTATTTTCAAGGCGTTAGCGTCAAAGAAAAAATTCCTCCAAGAGCGGGTACTACGCAAAGTTAGTACTATCAGATTCCAGGCAAATGCATACAATGGAATTATGATCAGGTATTAAGAGAAGCCCAAAAGCTTATGTGTACGAATCCAGTTTAGCCAAAGCTCAGCTCAGCCGTTGCTTACGAAGATAGCTTTGCTAAAGCAAAGCTCTTAGGAGGAGTCCCAATGTTCAAATGGTTGTTTGTTGCTCTGTTAAAGCTGTTGCTTCCCCTATTGCGTCCAGTTTTGATGATAAGCTTTAAGGTTAAAGTCAGGGGGATGGAGCGGCTCGATTTGACGGAGAAAACGGTGCTTATTCCTAATCACGTATCTTTGCTGGATGCAGTGCTTTTAGCTCTGATACTGCCGAAGGAAGTAGCATTTGTTGTAAACACAAGGATTGCAAAGCGTTTTGCTTGGCTGCTCCTTTTTCGGACGCATATCTCGGTAGATCCGTTGAACCCCTACTCCGTACGAAAGATGCTGAAAACCGTGCAAAATGGAACACCGCTTGTTGTTTTTCCAGAAGGACGAATCACAACAACTGGGGGCATGATGAAGGTGTATGGCGGGATTGGTTACATTGCTCTGAGATCACAGGCACGCATGCTGCCAATTGCGATAAATGGACTTGAGCATTCGAAATTATCATATCTTCGCGGCAAATTGAAGCAGATCTGGTTTCCGGCAGTAAGCATTACGTTTGGCGAAGCTTTTCAAGTACCCATGAGTGAACATATCTCGAGGCGAATTCAGAAGGAGCGGGCAACGGATATCATTCGCAGCCGCATGCAGAATCATTTGCTGGAAAGCCGAATGAAGCCTGAGTTTAATTTATTCAACGAGTTGCTAATAGCTGCCAAACTTCATGGCAAATCTACGTTAATTTGTGAAGATATCATAAGTGATTCCGCATTAACATACCGCAAATTACTGCTCACAACGTATACGATGGCGGGGCTTCTAAAGCAGCTTCTTAAGGAACAGAACCGTACTGCAGTGTTATTGCCTAATGCTGCGGCACATGTAGTTACCTTGTTTTCATTATTCCGATTAGGAGTAACACCGGCGGTATTGAATTATTCTGCTGGAAAGCAGACGATGTTGGATGCTTGCGAAACAGCCGCTGTAAAGACGGTAATTACGTCCAAAGCGTTCATCGATAAAGCAGGACTTGCCGATTTTATCGATACCGCTAGCGGCGCTTTCAAGATTGTTTATCTAGAAGATGTTAAACAAAGTATCACTTTTAAACATAAATGTGCCGGTATTTATCACTATATACGGAAAGTTCACGGACCGGTTGGCTCAGGAAAGAACGAGGTTGTTCTTTTTACATCAGGCAGTGAGAGTAAACCGAAGGGTGTCGTCCTTACACACCGTAATATATTTGCTAATATACAGCAGGCAAAGGCTGTAATTGCCTTTAACGGATCGGACATTGTGCTGGGCACGATGCCGATGTTTCATTCCTTTGGATTGACCGCGGGAACGATGCTGCCCATACTTTCCGGTATGAAACTGGTGCTCTACCCTAATCCCTTACATTATAAAGTCATTCCGGAGCTAGTCTACGATCGAAATATTACGATTCTGTTTGGGACTTCAACTTTTCTTTCGGCCTATGCGAGAACAGCGCATCCGTATGATTTTGCCCACTCCCTCAAATATGTCGTGGCTGGTGCTGAGAAGTTGAAGGAGGAAGTCCGGCAAACCTGGTCCGATAAATTCGGGATTCGTATTCTGGAGGGGTATGGCACAACGGAGACAGCGCCCGTCATTTCGCTTAACACACCGATGTATGCAAAGAAGGGTACTGTGGGGCGATTGCTGCCAGGTATGGATTACCGTTTGGAAAAGGTGGAAGGAATTGAGCTTGGCGGTAACTTGTTGGTGAAGGGGCCGAATGTGATGAAAGGTTATCTCATTCATGGTCAAGGCTTCGTCCCTTGCCCGGAGTGGTATAGCTGCGGAGATGTTGTTCTGATGGATGATCAAGGGTATATCTCGATTCAAGCAAGGTTGCAGTCTTTTGCCAAAATTGGTGGGGAGAAAGTGTCACTGCCGATGGTGGAGGAGCTTGTAACTGCAAGCTTGCCGCCTCAGGCGATATGCGCAGCGGTTAGTGCGCCGGATATGCGTAAAGGGGAGCGGATTGTTGTCTATCATAATATCCCCGGTGTCCAGCTTCAGCAAATCAGGGAGTCGATGAAACAGCAGGGTCATCCCTCCTTCTATATGCCTTCGGAGCTTCGTTATGCCGAAAAATTGCCGCTTCTAGGAAGCGGGAAAGTAGACTATGTGACGCTCAAACGATCGGCGCTAAAGGATGATCATGAAACCTAAGGAGCGAAATGTTATGAAAATGAATCCACTTCAGACGCTGTATGTGACGCAATTTCTTTCCGCTTTTGCCGATAATATGATTCTCTTCATTACCTTGGCGATCATTAAACAAAATGCATTCCCTGATTATTATATTGGCGTTGTGCAAGCCTGCTTTCTTATTGCCTTCGTCATTTTCGCACCATTCGTTGGGGCCTTTGCAGATAAAAATGCGAAATCCCAGGTCCTTCTCGTCGGAAACGCCATCAAAGCCTTTGGTATTATAGCTCTGTTCCTGCATCTTGATCCTGCTGTCAGCTACGGAATTGTCGGGATAGGAGCCGCGGTATATTCACCGGCCAAATATGGCATCCTGCCTTCGCTTACGCATTCGGAAAGCGAGCTGCTGAGAGCTAATGCACGTATTGAGGGCTACACGATTATGGCTATTCTCATTGGCTCTGTGTGTGGCGGTGTTTTGGCGAAAATCTCGCTTACCGGGTCTATTGTTGCTTGCTTCGCGCTATACTTGATTTCATTACTTTTAACGCTGCAAATTCCTAGAATTTCAGGCAATTCGAGCATACGCTACGTCAAAGAGGCCAAGGCATTCCTAACGGATATGAAGCTCTTGTTAAAAGATCGTACGACTCGCTTTTCTCTAGTAGGTACGGGCTCATTCTGGATGACTTCCTCCGTCGTCCGTCTTGCGATTATTGCATGGGTGCCGGCGCATCTAGGCATACAGTCTGTCGATCAGATTTCGATGCTTGTTGCCGTCACGGGCATAGGTATTATGGTCGGAGCGCTCATGACGCCCAAATTGGTTCCGGCACGCAAATATTATAATTCCTATGTATTTGGGATTGTAATGATTATCAGTATATTACTGTTCCCTCTTATTACTAACTTATATGTCACCATAGGTCTTCTGCTTCTAGTTGGCTTCAGCGGCGGCGTATTTATCGTACCGATGAATACCGTGCTTCAAGATAAAGGCCAGGGAATGGTGGGGGCTGGCAAAACAATTGCTGTACAAAATTTCCTTGAAAATTCAATGATGCTCGCAGGTGTAGGCATATATACACAAATATCCAAGGATGGATTATCACCTGATATCTCGATCACGGGAATTGCTGTTATACTCGCTGGCTTCGTAGGATATCTGATTATACAGCGTCAACGCTTGAAAATCGTCGTATAAGTTAACCTTCATTCAGAGATGACCCGATAACGGTTAACGCAGAAGGTACAATCTCGATTTGGAGCGGTGTTGATCCGGCAAATTCTCCGTCCGCTTGGATGAGTAAAGGAATTTGTGTACGAAGTGAAATCGACGTCCCTTTATAGAAAGAAACAGCGGGATGATGAATATGCTTGCCTTGATAAACGGTGAAAAGAATGGGCAGCAATCGGTATCGCCCTCTGCTTTGAATCACGATAACATCGGCTGCGCCGTCGTGAGGAGAGGCAGCAGGGCATATTTGTATGGAGCCACCGTAAAAGGGGATATTGGCAACAGCTGTAAGCCACATGTTAGGCAATTCATGAACCGTGCCGTCAACTTCTAACCATGCTGTACACGGTTGGTAAGTGGCGAACACTCTTAGGATCGAGATAAAGTAGGACAGCTTACCGAGTCCAATGCGATTGAGTAATTTTTTGTAACTAGCCTCATTTGTCAATTTGGCCACCATACCATCGAAACCTGCCCCAATGCTATTCACCGCAATAATTCCGTTCCTTGTACACAGAAGATCAATTTGGACTTTCTTAGTCTCCGATATCGCGGCTTCTAGGGCTTGTATAGAATGGGTTGGAATGCCATAGGCCTTGGCAAAATCGTTACCTGTTCCTGCAGGAATGACCGCAAGTGGACAGTTTAATCCGGTATTTTGTAATTGCCATAACCCTCCGGCAGTCTCATGAATCGTTCCATCCCCACCGATCACGATCAGCTTATCGATACGGTGCTCTTGAACAAGTCTGATGGCGTACTTAGTGGCTTCTCCTGCCTTTGTCGTTATTTTTGCCATATAAGAGATATGGTTTAACTGTAGATAAGTCTCTATTTCTTTCCAAATGCTAGCTCCTCTACCATCCCCCGAAAGAGGATTCACGATAATTCCAATCAACTTCATTTCTATTACCTCCTAACTATCATGAAAATGGAATAAATTGTATACAAAATTTCTTGATTTATGTCTACTTTTTACCTAATTTTGTCTTTACATCGTGAACGCTGTTTTGTAGAATAAACCGTAGGTTAATTAGTAATCTTTCATGTAAGGTTTTATCACATCAGCAAATGAAATGGTTTTAGTAGTGTACTGGACAAGAAAGTAAGACTACAAGATCTATCACTCGGGAGGAGAACGGGAGACTTTGAAATTCAAAACGAAATTGAATGTGAGTAACTTGAAGAACGTAAGAAATATGAGAGCTAACCTGTCCATCCTTCGAAACCTTAAACTACGTTTTAAACTGCTGCTTATGAACGCTATCGCTATTTTGTTCCTACTAATTGTAGGTATTACGGGTTATTATTATATGGATAAGATGTCTAGTAATTCTACTAGAATGTACGAGGAAAGTCTGCTATCTGTCAAATGGATTAATCAATTGAAATCAAATTTTAATGAAACTGAAGCCAATCTGCTAGAGATGATGCTTTCGACTGATGTGAAATACAAGGTCAAATTAAAAGTTAAATTAGATGAAAACAGTGCCAAGAATAAAGAGCTGGTTACTAAAATAGAGGGAATTGCCTTAAATCAAGAGGAAACTGTCGCTTTTAAAAGCTTTGAGGAACTGAATCTGAAGTACCGCGATGTTATAGTCAGAACAATAGACCATGCTACCCAAAATAATCAAGTAGCCTACCAAGTGTATAACAATGAGGTTTCACCTCAAGGTGATAAAACGATTGAAGCACTTGATAAATTGGTACTGCTCAAAGAGTTTGCTGCTGAACAATTTGAGCGTTCGAGCAGCGCAGATTCTAAAACGTCACACTGGGTTATTATCCTTACCATTGTTATCGCAATCATCGTAATGACGGCAAATGCACTAGCATTAAATATGATTATTACGACGCCAATTCGCAGATTGCAGGAGCATATGGAGAAAGCGGCTAGCGGTGATCTCTCAGTTAAAGGGGACTATCCTTATGAGGATGAGGTCGGTAAATTGACAGGCTCCTTTAATGTCATGACCGAAAGCTTGCGCAGCTTAGTCAAACAGATTGCAGACAATGCGTTGACACTCTCGGCGAGCTCGGAAGAACTTCTGGCGAGTTCGGAGCAAAGTTCCATGGCTGCGAAACAGGTAGCGACATCTAGTCAGCAGCTATCCGAGGATTTCGAGAAGCAGTTTGCTGGCGTGAATCAAGCGAACGAGGCTGTTCAGCAAATGCTTACAAGTACGAAGCTCATTGATGTGTCAGCCCAAGAGGTTGCTGAACTTGCAGAACAAGCAACCCAAGCAGCACAAAACGGCAAACAATCCGTGGTGTCGATTGCCGGTCAAATGACGGAAATCTCCGATGCTGTTCGTGAAGTCAACGATGTGATTGAAGCATTAGGTAAAAATGCTTACAAAATTGGCGAGATTGTCAATGTCATCAATGAAATTTCCACACAAACGAATCTTCTCTCTTTGAATGCTGCTATTGAAGCAGCTCGTGCTGGAGAAGCGGGTCGCGGATTTGCTGTTGTAGCAGGAGAAGTGCGTAAGCTTGCTGAGCAATCATCTTCGTCGGCACGCAACATTACGGAGCTTGTTTCCACGATTCAAAGACAGATCAATCACGCTGTAAGCTCCATGCATGCGGGAGCAGGCAAAGTGGAAGTTGGATTATCGATTTCGGGGAAGGCGCAAGAATCCTTCGTCCATATTGAATCATCCGTTGAAAAAGTAAATGCGAAAGTGGAAAGTGTGAACCTGAATATTCACCAACTTGTTGATGCTAATTTACGCATAGAACAAGTGATGGGTATCGTGAGTGCTGTTTCGGAAACAGGGATTTGCGTCAGTCAAGAGACATCGGCGGCCAGTCAACAGCAAATGTCGACGACCGAGGAAATTGAGAATTCGGCCAAGTCCTTGGCCGGACTGGCTGAGGAATTACAAATTTCTTTGCAGAAATTTACAGTGTAGAGTGATGACCGCGGGCGGTTTGCCTGCGGTTTTTTTTGTTTGGGCCGCCGCGGAAACGGATGTATTCATCGCTAAAGTGCGGGAGCGCAGGGAAGTGACTTGATAGTGAGAAAAACACGCTTAAAATCGGAGTATCCGTCCGGAAACTCCGGCTGTCTCGGAGGCTCGAATGGAGCGAAAGTGGTGCGTGACGTCTGAGAAAGACTTCTCAGCTGCTGAGAGCAGGCAAGTTAGCAGGTTTGCGTCCTGAGAAGGCATAAAGGGGCGTCTCGAAGGCTCGAATGGAGCGAAAGTGATTCGAGACGTCTGAAAAAGACTTCTCAGCTGCTGAGAGCAGGAAAGTTAGCGGGTTTGCGGCCTGAGAAGGCAGAAAAGGCTGTCTCGGAGGCCCAAATGGAGCGAAAGTGGCGCGAGACGTCTGAAGAAGACCTCTCAGCTGCTGAGAGCAGGCGAGTTAGCGGGTTTACGACCTGAGAAGGCATAAAGGGGCGTCTCGAAGGCTCGAATGGAGCGAAGGTAGCGCGAGACGTCTGAAGAGGACCTCTCAGCAGCTGAGATCAGGCAAGTTAGCGGGTTTGCGGCCTGAGAAGGCAGAAAAGGCTGTCTCGTAGGCCCAAATAGAGCGAAAGTGGTTCGAGACGTCTGAAAAAGACTTCTCAGCTGCTGAGAGCAGGCAAAGCAGCAGGATTTTTGATTTGAACAGTATTACAATGTTTAAGAGTTAATATTTAACTTGGTTATTAGCTTCCCAAATCGCCTGTGTATTCTTGTGAATATTGTAACCTCTAACGCATTTTATACCCTCACCAGCTGGCTTAAGGAGTGATCTTTCAGACATCGATTTAAGAATTCGGCTGGCTTTTCTTGAGTTGAAATGAAGCAACTGGCTTACGTTACTTGGCTTAAGAGCTCTTCCAATCGTCAAAGCCAAACGAATTATTTCCTTCTCTATGTAATCGATTTTAAATTCTGATAAATACATCCCGCCAAGGTAACGCCCCATAAACTGCTGCAGGGTTTGTTCACACATGCGAGGGCGATCTTTGACATCATCATAGGAAAAGCGTAAAATCTTCCATCCATCAATAACGAGGTGATTTTGGCGATTGCATTGATCGGCAAATTGAGTGCGGCTTACTTGGGAAGAATGTGTACCGTAACCATCAATTTCGATGGCGAGTTTGAGGGAATGACGTAGAAAAGCGAAGTCTAGGAAGCGGGTACCGTCGCGAAAGTCTTTCACTTCATACTCAGGGTGCAGGTCGTTAAAGTTACCGAATGCTGGCCACCAAACCTGATAAAGAAATGTTTTTTCGGCATGGCCATGGCCTTCTTTCAGCCTTCGTAATCGTTCCCCTTTTCTAATAGCTAGATGTTGAGACAGGTAATTATCATGTTCAGTGTGCATAAGTTTGTTCATTTACGTGACCTCCCCATAGAAATAAATAAGCCGCTTTTCTAGTTCAGCAATTGCTGAACCAGAAAAGCGGCGTGTGCTTCACGGCCGTATTTTAGTGTTTATTTGTAAGAGTATGTGTCTTGTGCAGCCATTTGTTCTATGTGCTCAATGTCTACTGTCTTTAACAGATAATATCATAAGAACCTTTAAAGAGATAATAGCAGCCCTAACTTTGAATTCACGTTGACGATGGCTCGTAACTGAATGGTGAGGTTTGCTTTAACGTTTTGAAAGGTATGTTTGGTTTGAAAATTTTTGAATGTTGATGTTCGGCTTTTTACGTTTTTGAAAGATTGTGTTTGGTTTGAAAATACTGAATGGTGAGGTTTGGCTTTTTGAAGGGTGTGTTGGTTTGAAAATTATGAATGATGATGTTAGGTTTATACGTTTTGTATGGGCTAATCAAAAGCGTAGGGTTATAGATAGACGTGTACGAATGCTAAAAGAAAAAAGTGTTGAAAAACAAGTATATTTACATGTTGACATTTCACTGATTTTCATATATAATTTATGAATTGATTGAAATGAACCATATAAACACTTAAAACCAAACCTCATTTACCCCACACGAACGATTAGCGAGAAGAAAGTAACCCCCTCTCCTTGTTTGTTTTTCTCCCAATGTGCAGTAAAAATCAGCTCATTTATGGTAAACCCGAGGCAACGTCAAGTGTTTCGGCAGCAGGTGTTTGTTAAGCAATTCGTACTGGCGCGGTCATTGGAGCCGCAAGGATGGAAGAGAGGTAGGGCTTTCATTGTTTTGATTCCAACACATTAATTATGCATTTTCATAGATATCAATGATAGCAAGTATAAGGCTGTTTTTATCTATTTTAGGGATAAGGATGGCCTTTTTCTATTGCAAAAAAACAAAATCGTTCCCGCCCTGACACCAGGAGTGAGAACGATTTTTTGCTTACTGGTGAAACCCAGCGCATTCCTTTACAATTATAATTAACAGTTTACACGTAAAGGATGGTAGCTATGATTTGGAATATGAATTGGACATTTTTACTGCTGGCAATCATATTTGAAACCGTGGGAACGACGGCTATGAAGATGTCGTCAGGCTTTACAAGATTAGGTCCGGCTATTGTTATGGGTATCTGCTATATTCTATGCTTCACCTTACTGACGCTGGCTTTAAAGCAGCTCGATGTCAGTTTGGCCTACGCCATATGGTCTGGAGTAGGGACAGCACTCATCACGATCATCGGCATATGGTGGTTCAATGAATCGGTTTCCACACTGAAGGTGGTTTCCATTGTTCTCATCATCTTAGGGGTTATTGGTCTACATATAAGCAGCAGTGGGGACGAAGGTCAATCGAAGGTCTTGCAAGCGCAAAATTCTTCAAAGGCAATAAACTCAGACACGAAGGATTAGATGAAAGTGAGGCGGAAAAACCTATGAGCGAGCATCGTTTTGAACTAAAAGCGGAGTGGTCCGGAGGCTTGGACGGCACAGGTCATATCCGAGCAGGTAACCTAGTCTCGGGGATTTCAGTGCCAAGCCAATTAGATGGTCCTGGCATAGGGACGAATCCGGAGGAGATGCTGCTTGGCGCGGCAGCGACCTGCTATTTAATCACACTCAGCATGCTGCTGAAGCGTCTAGGTATTGCATCGATCGAGCTGAACTCAGAGATATTCGTCCATAGCAGTCCGGCGATGAAGGTGGATAAAATCATTCACCGGCCGCGAATCTGTATCCCAGCTCATACTTCACAAGAGATAACGGATAAAATAAGCAAAGCCGCCTATCGTGCTGAACAGACTTGTATGATCAGTAAAGCATTAAAAGGGAATGTTGAGGTCATCGTGGAACCTGACATCCTTCTATTGAAGGAGTAGACGATTTTATCCCTATAGCATCCAAACCTATCCCTAGGATCACAAAATGTGGGTCATTTATAATCAAAAGTAAGCAGTGCAAAGGCGCCAACACTAGGATGGTGCGTGATTCAGTTTGGAAGGAGTCTGCCATCGTCGATGAATTTGAACAAAAAAGTGTTTATCGGTTTTTTAATGTTCATTATTATTCCTTTGTTCGTACTAGGCTCCGCTGTTTATACAGTATCTCAGCAGCTAATTGAGAAGAAGTACGGCGATTTGACCGAGGTCACTTTGCAGGCGATTTCCCGTAATATTTATTACATGTTCAAGGAAGCCAATTACTTTTCGGACTTTTGGATGGTAAAAGAGAGCATTCAGGGTATCTATCGAACGATCGATGAGGTGAAGCCGAATGAAAACACGCTCTCGTCTTATGACTTGAATACCTTTGATACCTTGCTGCGCGGCTCCATATTGACCTATTCACCTGTGCAATCCGTCGCGATTTATAATAATACCGGCAAATCGTTTAGTGCGGGGCGCGGGGGTGGAAGCGCTTTGCCGTGGACAGCGCTGACACAAAGCACCGCATTCCAGCACATACAGGAATTGAACGGAAGTCCACTCTGGATTGGACCTTCCGAATATAAGGAGTTCGGGACGGGGCGCGGGGAATTTTATCAAGCGAGATTGGTCAAAGACTTCTGGACGATGGACAACTTGGGGTTCATGCTGCTGAAGTTCAAATTCAATGAGCTTGATCAAATTTTCAAATCATTCAATACGAATGAGGAAAGCTCTAAGCGTTATTTGCTCGTCAACAAAAGCGGACTTATTTTTTATGATAATAAGCAAAATTTAGAAGGTGCCAATGTGCTGCAGCTGTTGCCTGGTAAATTGGATCTGCAGCTAAACAATAACAGTTTCCAGGCGAATTTTCAGAATGAAAAAAGCTTAATTTCACTCTACCATTTAAATATTAATCAGATGGGGGTTCAGGATTGGAGCGTCGTGTCGATCACCTCATGGAAGTATGTGGCCGGGGAAATTGAGACGATTATGAAGCTGGTCGCTGGGATTACGTTCGTCTGTTTATTTTTTGCCCTTGTGTACAATCTGGTTTTCGTAAGACGAATTGTTCAGTTGATTCTGCGTATGCTTTCCTCAATGAAAAAGGTTGAACGCGGTGATCTGACGACTCGTATGGAGGAAAGCGGTAAGGATGAAACGTCTGCTCTCGCTAGAGGATTCAACAGTTTGGTTGTGCGTGTAGAGGATCTTCTGGAAGAAGTCAAACGTCAGCAGGACCGTAAAAATAAGGCCGAGCTAATGCTGCTGCAAGCCCAGATCAAGCCGCATTTTCTTTTTAATACACTAGAATCCATCAATGTGCTAGCGATCCAAAACCAAGGGAAGAAAGTCAGCCAAATGGTGTATCGGCTTGGGAATCTGCTGCGCATTGGAATGGAAAACAGAGAAGAGATTTCACTAAAGCAAGAGCTCGAGCATCTGAAAAGCTACCTCGAAATTCAGGAATTCCGATTTGAAGATCAATTTCAATATGACATTCAAGCTCCGCCTGAGCTTTTGGATTATTGCATTCTCAAGCTTACTCTCCAACCATTGGTAGAGAATAGTTTGCAGCATGGTTTTGAACCCATTGATTATATGGGCATGATCGCCATAAAGGTTGTGGATGAAGGAGAACGGATTGCTCTTTATGTGACGGATAACGGCATCGGTATAAGTACGGAGAAATTAGCTAAATTCCATTATAAAACAGAGCTAGAGACGCCATTTCACGAAATATTGGGCGCGAATGAAGAACGAAGAGGACTTGGTGTCAGCAATGTAGCTGACCGGATACGGATCCAATATGGCGCACACTATGGCATGTTCATCTGCAGTCAAGAAGGTCAAGGTACGACGATGAAGATCGTAATCCCAAAAAATAAGGGGGAAGGCTTATGAGGCTAAAAGCGATATTGGCAGATGATGAGCCTAACATTCTGCGTAATTTGCAGGCGGTTATTCCTTGGGATGAACTGGGGATTGATATTGTTGGAACGGCCAAAAACGGAGTGGAGGCGCTGGAACTTAGCTGCCAGCATGTGCCGGATCTGGTCATGAGTGATATTCGTATGCCGCTAATGGATGGCATTACGTTCGTTCAGAAGCTGCGTGATATTAATGAAGATTGCACAGTGCTTATGGTGACAGGTTATCAGGATTTTGAATATGTACGTTCGTTGATGCGAGTTGGCGTGAGCGATTACATATTGAAGCCTATTAACTATGAAGAGTTAGAGAATTCGATAAGCAAATTGTCGAAAGAAATTAGGGTTAAGAAGCGAAGTGAGCAAGAAGAGCAGCAAAAGTGGGGCAAAATGAGAAATTTGGCCTATGAGAAGATCTTGCAGGACGTTTTGATGAATTATACGGAAATTACGCCGAATACGCTGCTTCCGATTGATGAAATGGACCTTGAAACGTTGACCTATTTATTTGCGATGATCGATGTGGATGATTACTCACAGAAATCACTGCCTTGGACCGAGCAGGAGCGGAAACTATGGAATTTCGCAGTACGAAATGTATTTCAAGATTCGTTAACGGATGAGAAATTGAAGTTCACCGTACTCCAGATCCGCGAAGGCGAGTGGTGTGTAATCATACAATGGGATGAAACCGGCGAAAGCGCCGCATTGGTGAAGTTAAATGAAATAGCTGCTCAACTTCAGCATAACGTTTCCCAATCGGTTAAATTAGGCATTAGTGTAGGCATCTTTCCGGCAGCTGTTGGACTTCGTCAGCTCTCTGAGGCCTATCGGAAGCTTCAGCGATTCATGCAGCTTAATCTGGGGAAGCAGGAATCCGTGCTGTTGTATAAAGAGTCCAAAGAGCCAGCTGATGCGAACAGCTCCTTATGGTATTTGGTGGAGGAGATTGTAACAGGACTTAAACAGCTAAACCGTCTCAAAACGGAGGATGCCTTAAAGCGCTTAAAATTATTGCTTGAAGGTCTGTCTGACAGCTCCTTTGCCAGGGCCTATCAGATGCTGCATTTCCTCATTCTTCATTTGCTCCGCGAATTGCGAGAAATGAATTCCCTTGATTTTCAGGAGGAAGAACAGATATGGTGTCAACTGGATAAGAGCGAGAGCATTCAACATTTGCTTCAGGTTATGGTACAGCTTGTAGCACTTGGGCTGGAGGGGACGAATAAGAAGAAAAACAGCGAACTCCTCATGACAGCGGCGAAAGAATATATAAGAACTCACTATTCGAATGATTTCGGGATCGAGGATATATCGAGCTCTTTAGGCATAAGCTCCAGCTATTTTAGTTTATTATTTAAGCAGTATTTTGGAGAAACCTTCGTAGAATATGTCACGAAACATCGGATGGAATTGGCGAAGTCGATGCTGCTCCATAGTGATAAAAGTATTACGGACATCGGAAAATCAGTGGGATACATCGAACGGCGATATTTTACCAAAGTATTTCAAAAGTTTACTGGCGAGATTCCATCAGAGTTTCGCGAAAAGCGCAAAGAAGCGAAGTAGAGGATTTTGCCCCTTTATAAGGAATTTGTGGGTCTTTAGGACAAACTACCGTTATTTTATACTTAGATGGCAAGCATAAAGGAGATCAATCAAGATGAGAAAAGGAACGTTGATTTCGGTAGCAGCGGTAGCGGCTATGACGTTCATCGTGTCTGCTTGCAACGGCTTAACTTCGAACAATGAACAAACTCCCGACCCCGCGGGGACAAAAGGAGAGCCGATCTTACTGACACTTCGTCATACGCAAGTGAAAGATACGCAGAAGAAGCGCTTCGCGATGCTGCAGGATGTAGTGAAAGCAACGGAGTTGAAGGTGCCTGGCTTATCGATTACATTAGATGGGGTGGAGGATAAGGTCAATCGCTTCGAGAAGCTGAGAGCGGAGATGGCGGCTGGGAATCCACCAGAAATATTCGACTTGTTTGGCGGAACGGATACGAAGGATTACGTCAAAGCGGGTAGGCTGCTTGATCTTACGCCCATACTGAATGAGCTTGGATTAATCAATAAGTTTTATAGCTTCGAGGAGTTTACGGTTAACGGTAACATTTATGGCATTCCAATGGCAGGGTACGTCGAGGGCTTGTACTATAACAAAAGGATTTTGGCGGATCATCAAATAAAACCACCTCAAACGTGGGAGGAACTGCTCGCAGCTGCCGCGATACTAAAGGCTCAGAAAATAACGCCATTTGCATTGGCGGCTAAAGATTCCTGGGTCATTAACATGATGATCAATACTATGTGGGTGCGTACGGCCGGTCCAAATTCTGTTATGGGCTTTTTGGATGGAAGCAAGCGATGGACGGATCCGGATGTTGTGGATGCTTTTGAGAAATATCATACGTTGATTCAAAAGGGGTATCTCCAGGAGGGCAGCTTAGCACTGGCATATGCCGAGCAGCAAAATAAATTTAGCAGCGGCGAAGCGGCTTTCATGTTCGATGGCAGTTGGGCGAATACGCCGTTGCTTGACCCTGAGAAGTCATCCATCGTAAAGGATGTAGGCTTCATGAGTTTCCCAGCTATGGGAGGGCTAGGAGATGGTTATATCAATGGAGGATGGTCTAATGCCTATGGATTCTCTAAAAAAGTGACGCCAAATCAGCTGGTGGCTATTAAGGAGTTTATCAGGCAAATGTATAACGAATCCATGCAAAAAAGACAGCTCGTCGAAGAAGGTATGCCACCTGCCATGAAGCTGCAGGATACGAGCAATGTAAACCCGCTGATTACGGAAATTTTGAATGTATTTGCTAGGAGTAAAGGTGCTTTCCCCGCATTCGACTCACGCATTCAAACGAAAGTTCGAGAAAAATTGGAGCGCGGTATGCAAGAATTAATAGGCGGAAGAACAGATCCGGCCTCCTTAATGGCAGACATACAGAAGCAGCAAGAGGCTTCGAATGAGGAAGAAACCCATACCAAATAGTAGGATGAGACATGAAAAAGATAGGAAGAAACCCATTTGCTTATGCGCTTTTTACGTTACCGACACTACTGCTATTCGTGATCTTTTTCTTATATCCCATGATCATGTCGCTGCGCTACGGATTCACGGAATGGAACGGAGTGTCGACGGCGAGATTTAATGGTTTGGATAATTTCGTTACTGCTTTTCAGGACAAATATTTCTGGATGGCTGTGCGGAATAACCTGTATTTCATTAGTTTTTCTGTTGGATTGCAAATCCCCTTTATACTCGGTTTAGCGCTTTTGGTAAGCAAAGTTAGGCGATGGACTAGCTTCTACAAAACGATGATTTTCCTCCCGACTATTCTTTCTACAGCTGTGGTTGGTGTACTATGGGGGTTCATCTATCACCCGCAGGCGGGGCTGCTCAATCAAGCATTAGAAGCTGTAGGGTTAATGACTTGGCAGCATGTTTGGTTAGCAGAGGAAGCGACAGCGATGGTCTCTGTGCTTGTTACCAACGCATGGCAATGGATTGGATTCTATGTCGTGCTGGTTTTATCGGCGATCTATGCTATCCCCAAAAATATCTTGGAAGCGGCTGAGTTAGACGGGGCGACAAGCCTGCGAGAGGCTTGGTCGATTACGCTTCCGCTGCTGCGTCCCGTCATCATGGTCATGATTTTGCTATCGATTACAGGAGCTATGAAGGCCTTAGACATCGTCTATGTGATGACTGGCGGCAATCCGTATGGGATTACAGAAGTGATGGCCACGTATATGTATAAAAAAGCTTATCGCATTGGTGAATATGGCTATGCAAATGGAATTGCCGTACTTATTCTCCTTTTAACCGGTATGTTAACATCCTTGTTTGGCTGGTTCACAAGGAAGCAGGAGGAGGTGCGATATTGAAGGGATTTCCCTATCGCCGTGTCTTCCTGCATGTTGTACTCATGTTGTACATAGGCATGATTTTGTTTCCTCTTCTTTGGGTGTTGAACTCCTCTTTTAAAACAAATAAAGAAATCATTGCCTCGCCATGGTCCCTTCCGGAGCAACTCTCGTTTTCGAATTATTGGAATGCCTGGACTGGAGCACATGTAAGTCATTATTTTACGAACAGTTTGGTGATTTCTGTGATATCTGCCATAGCAACGCTGTTTCTTGGTACGGCAACGGCGTACGCACTAACACGAATGGAATTTCCACGATTAAGCAAGTTCTTGAAGCGTATATTGATGCTCGCATTGCTTGTTCCCGCAGGTTCCTTGCTTGTTCCTTTATATATGCTGCTTCGCAGCATGCACGTATACAACACGCCGCTAGCCTTGATCCTGCCCTATGTAACGATGGGTTTACCTTTGACTGTGTTTATTTTTAGTGCTTTTTTGAAATCTATACCAAGTGAGTTAGAAGAAGCGGGAATCATGGATGGATTATCTATCTATGGACTTTTGTGGCGAGTCATTCTTCCAATAACGATACCTTCGCTCGTCACAGTTTTTATGCTTAATTTCCTCAGTAATTGGAATGAGTTTATGATGGCGAATCTGTTTCTAACGAAGGAAAAGTTTAGGACGCTTCCTGTAAGTATGGTAGCCTTTTACGACCAATTGAATATGAACTACGGTTCGCTATGTGCGGCAATCATGTTTAGTGTTATTCCAGTCGTGCTGATCTATTTTATTTTGCAGAAACGTATCATTGAAAGCATTAAATCTTAACTTACTCATTCAAGGAGCGTGTATTCATGTCATCTTCATCGCGCAATAACCAACATCCTTTAACTTTGCGTCAAAAAGTGGGTCAAATGTTTATTTGCGGCTTTGAATCTTTGGAACCAAATGCGTCCATTACCCAATTAATTGAGGATTACGGACTTGGCGGTGTCATCTATTTTCGTCGAAATGTAATAGATGCTCACCAATTGGCTCATTTGTCGGCTGAATTGCAAGCGATGAGTCAACGCAGCGGCGGATAGCCGTTATTCATTGCCGTAGATCAAGAGGGAGGTATGGTTTCCCGTATTGAAAAAGGAACAACTCTGCTGCCAGGGAACATGGCTTTAGGGGCTGCTTTTGCCCCCGCAGGTGTTTATGCCAGTTCAAAAGTGATGGGTAAAGAACTACGCCAAATGGGCGTGAACATGAACTTCGCCCCTTGTTTAGATATCAATAATAATCGATTAAACCCTGTTATCGGCGTACGCTCTTATGGTGAAACAGCTGTGCTAGTGGGTGATATGGGTACACATGCGGTGAAAGGTTTGCAGGATATGGGCGTTATAGCCACAGTCAAGCATTTCCCAGGGCACGGTGATACGTCAGAGGATTCTCATCATGACCTTCCCGTTGTTCCGCATAGTATGGAGCGATTGATGGAGCTTGAGCTAGCCCCTTTCATTAAAGCGATTGAAGGCGGTGTAGACGCTATTATGACTGCGCATGTCGTATTTGCGGCACTAGAAGAGAATGGCGTTCCATCGACGTTGTCGTATCGCATTTTAACGGAGTTGCTTCGTGAGAAGCTTCGTTTCAAAGGGTTAATTGTAACAGACTGCCTGGAGATGAAGGCGATCTCAGAAGGGATTGGTGTGGCGGAAGGTGCTGTTCAGGCCATTGAGGCCGGATCGGATCTTATTCTGGTTAGTCATTCACTGGATCGCCAAGTGTCTGCCATTGAAGCGGTTATTGCTGCGGTGGAAAGTGGACGGATTCCGGAGTCGCGAATTGATGAGTCCGTGCTGCGGATTATGACCTATAAATATAAGCGAGGGATTCGATATGATACGTTAGAACCCATCCCGACCGTACCTATCTCTACACCCGAGCATCAACTGCTTGCCAAAGAACTGAGCCGTAAAAGTATTACACGGGTTAAGGATGAAGTAGGTAAAGTGCTGGATCTGAACGAGCCGACCTTGGTCATTTGGACGGAAGTACAAACGGGAACTGAGATTGATGAAGTTGTGGAACGGAGCGGGACACTGGGCAGTGTCTTATCTGAGATAGCCGGAAAGCCTATTAAGGAGGTTTACTTGGGGCTATATCCTTCGGATACGGAGATAGCATCGGTTCTGGAAGCTTGTGAGGGTAACAAGCAAGTTGTCATTGTCACATATAATGCAACATTCTCAGCAGGACAAACCAGGTTGGTTAAAGAATTAGTTCAAAGGAAAGAGCCGTATGTTATCGTGGCTGCCGGGAGAAATCCTTATGATTTACTTGAATTTCCTGAGGTAAAGACTTATTATGCTTGTTATGAAAACCGTCCGCTTGCGATGGTTTCTCTTGCGAATGTGCTGCTTGGGAAAGAGAAAGCGGTTGGAAGGCTGCCTGTGACATTGTCGGAGGAGTATCCGCTAGGTTGGAGGCTGGATTGATGGGGAAAGGGGAAAAAGAGATGACATTGGAGCAAGACAATAAGCAGGATGTTTTTGTAAAGGGTAATAGCATGGAACAAGATGTCTTCGTTCGGGAGTATTTTGTTGGGGTAGATCTGGGAGGCACGAAGATGTTGGCCGCCTTGGTTGCGTACGATGGCAGCATCATCGCAAGAGAAGAGATCCCCACCCTTGCGCAGCAGGGGGAGGTAGCTGTGCTCGATCGGCTGGGTAACCTGATCGAGGGAATTCTCGCGGCTGTGCCCGGCAGCCGCAGTGCTCTCCGCGGTATTGGCGTCGCCACCGCGGGCACGCTCGATACGGCGAACGGTGTCGTCACCTTCGCCACGAATCTCGGCTGGCGCGACGTTGCCGTCGCCGCGGTGTTGTCGGACCGCTTCGCTTGCGAGGTCCGGCTCGAAAACGACGCCACCGCCGCAGCGGTCGGCGAATGGCTGGCCGGCGCGGGCGAGGGCGCGCCGGACTGTATATTCGTGACGATCTCCACGGGGATCGGCGGGGGCATCATCTCCGGCGGCCGCTTGATCGCCGGAGTCAACCATAACGCAGGGGAGCTCGGCCACATTTCCATTGATGGAAATGGGCCGCGCTGCCTCTGCGGGAATGTGGGGTGCCTGGAGCTCTACGCGTCAGGCACCGCCATTGGCCGCCGCGGCGCCGAGTATGTACGCCGCGTTGCGGGAGGCGACGGCGACGCTGCCGGCGCCCTCACGAGGCTCGCGGGAGGCGACCCTGACCGCGTGGATGCGCGGTTGGTCGCGGCCGCAGCCGCGGAAGGGGATGCCGAAGCAAGCGGCATCCTGCGTGAAGCGGGACGAGCCCTCGGCATCGGGCTCGTGAGCATCCTCCACCTGCTCAATCCGCAGGTGGTCATTCTTGGCGGCGGGGGCTTCGCACATCGGCGAGCCGCTCCTAGGACCGATGCGTGAGATCATCGAGGATCGCTGCCTGCCTTCGATTCTAAGCCCGGTCCGGTTCGTAACATCTGCTCTTGGATCCTCCGCAGGAGCTGTAGGCGCCGCCCTGCTCATGTCGAGGGATGGGCACTGAGTCATTTCAGTTTATGACTGGTCATATGACAAATTGCACTAGACGTTAGGCACCTTTTTCGATACATTAAATGAGGTTTATGAAACTTTCTTGGTTCCGATTACGTCGGAATGAAGTTGACGTTTTATTGACCAATCTATTGTCGAAGGGGTGTTTTTTTTCTATGTCTCAAACCGTATCTAATTCTGCGCCAACGATGCGTTCTTTTTTTGCAAATCGTTTCGTGCAGTCTATTATGTTATCGGGTCTTTTTCTCCAAATCGGGATTTGGATTCGTAACTTCGCAATTCTCCTCTACGTAACCGACATGACGAATAACGATCCTTACTCGGTTTCCTTGATTTCCGTTGCCGAGTTTGCGCCGATATTTATTTTCTCTTTCATTGGCGGTGCCTTTGCAGATCGATGGAGACCTAAGCTCACGATGGTCTGGTGCGATATTCTCAGCGCTGCATCAGTGTTTGTCATTATGGTTACCCTGTATTATGGTTCATGGAAGGCGATCTTTTTTGCCACATTAGTGTCGTCCATCCTGTCTCAATTCTCTCAACCGTCCGGGATGAAGCTGTTCAAGGTTCATGTGCATGAATCCCAAATGCAAATGGGGATGTCATTGTTTCAATCGATGATGGCTATCTTTATGATTTTGGGACCAATTATGGGGACTTTCGTGTACTATACCTTTGGAATCGAAGTCGCTATAGCGATCATGGGAATTTGCTTCGTGCTTTCAGCTCTTGTCCTAACGTTTCTACCATCTGACCGTAAAGCTGAAAAAGGATCAGAAGGACCATCCACGCATATTTTTGCTGAGATGGGCGAAGGTTTCCGGTATGTGCTCAAGAATAAAATGCTGGTCACTTTGGGAGGCTGCTTTGCCGTTGCCGGTCTTGCGATTGGTCTAATCAGTCCGCTTGGTATCTTTCTTGTTACGGAAAATCTAGGCTTGCCTAAAGAGAACTTGCAATGGTTTATGGCCACAAATGGTGTCGCGATGATTATTGGCGGAGGCGTGACGATGGGCTTTTCCAAAAAAATGTCGTCGCAAGCGCTGCTTATACTCGGGATGTCCGTAAGTGTCGTGGCGTTTGCAGTCATTGGCATGACACATCTCTTATGGGTAGCACTTTTGATGCAATTTCTGTCAGGGCTCGTCATGCCTGCAATCCAAATTGGTATCAATACAATGATACTTGGCAACACGGAAGAATCGTTCGTGGGTCGCGTGAACGGTATTCTGAATCCATTGTTTATGGGAGCTATGGTCATCACGATGAGTTTGGCCGGAAGTATCAAGGCTTCCTTCTCGCTTGAAACCATTTATCTAGTGAGTGCTGCTTTATTTTTAGTTGGGGTCTTCATTATGGTGCCTTCGTTAAAATATAAGCAAACTGTGGCCGCAGCCGAGTAGTGAGTGATGTACGAACCCTCCCGATTATCGAGAGGGCACATAAGAACATGGTTTCTACAAACGTAGAAACCATGGTTTTTTTACTGCAAGGACACTCGATTTCTGCTAGGATTATTCTAAAAGATATTAAAAGGTGTGTGAACGATGCTTCATTTGTTCGTCGATATGATTGAAAGGGTTGGATTCTTGATAGCGCTTGCATTTGCCTTTTCTCGCAGCCGCTGGATGCGCAGTTATATGAGTTATCAAGGTAACAGGACCTATCAATGGCGTTTTCTTTTCTTTTTCACTGCTTATGCGATTCTGGCCACCTACTCAGGTGTGACGGTTTCCGACTATACGTATCGACCGGCTCCATGGATCGGCGAAGTTTCCCCAACAGCGGCTATTGCCAATGCACGAACTGTTGGCGTCGTCATTGCCGGGTTGCTTGGCGGTGTGAAAAGCGGGCTCATCGTTGGTGTCGCAGCCGGCCTGCATCGTTATAGCTTGGGTGGATTTGTTGCCGTAGCCTGTATGATTGCGCCTATTCTACAAGGTGTCTTGGCTGGACTTTGCCGCAAAGCGTTCAAGAAACGCTTCCGTAAGGTGTCATCCATTCAACTCGCCTTTCTTGTTGGCTTCATGGCTGAAGCTCTGCAAATGGCACTCATTCTTGCGCTCGCCAAGCCCTGGGGGGACGCTGTAAACCTGGTTTCGCTCATTGGTTTACCTCAGACTCTCGCTAACAGCATCGGGGTGGCCCTTTATTTCGTGCTGTACAACACAATGGAGCGCGAAGAGGATCGCATCGGCGCAGAGCATGCTCATAAAGCACTGCAAATCGCGGATATGACGATGCCACTTTGGCGAATGGAATTCGAGAAGGCGGTACGTGAAATCGCGAAAGTTTTGAATGAGGAAATGAAGGCCGTTGGTGCATTTTTCAGCAAGAACGGCTCGGAATGGGTAGCTGAGGGAAGAAAAACAAAGCATTGGATCGACCTGTTTATTCATATTCCGAATCAGCGTCCTATTGGACAATTTCGCTTGTATTTCGAACGAGAGCAGGATGATAATCCATCTCGTAGACGAATGTTGTCCTCGCTTGCCGGTCTGCTTTCTCAGCAGTATGCGTTTGTCGAGTCCGAGAGACAATCGCAGCTGCTGGCCGATGCGGAGATTCGTTCACTGCAGGCGCAGATGAATCCTCACTTCCTATTTAATGTGCTGAACACAGTCAAATCATTTATTCGTACTAAACCGGAAGAGGCTCGTCAGATGGTGATGCACTTGTCTAAGTTTTTGCGCAAAAACATGAGCCATAGTAACCAGCGGATGATTACGATACGTGACGAATATGAATTGGTCATGTCTTACCTTAGCTTGATTAAATCACGTCTTGGGGATCAATTGGAATTTTATGCAGAAATCGATGAAGGGTTACTGGATCATCAGATCCCTCCGTTTACGATTCAACCTCTTGTCGAGAACGCTATTGTTCATGGCATCAAAAATAGGAAGGGAATCGGTGTGATCAAGCTTATGGTGAAGGAGGAACTGGACAACGGAAAGCGGCATGCGCGTATTACTGTCGAGGACAATGGAGTTGGCCTAGAAATCGCCCGGCTTCACAGTCAAGGGGAACATGCCGGTATGGCTTTGCGGAATATCGAACAGCGGCTAATTTACCATTACGGAAGAGAGCATCCACTCGAAATTGCGAGTAAGTCAGGCGAAGGTACAACAATTAGTTTTTGGGTGAGGTGATGGTTGGTGGGCTGGAATATCGTGATTGCTGATGATGAAGCGCCAGCAAGGGAAGAATTAGTATATCTCTTAGAGCAGTTCAAATGTGTAGACAGAGTGACACCGGCGACCAGCGGAATGGATGCAATTAAGAAGGTAAAAGAACAAGCGCCGGATGTCTTATTTCTCGATATGGACATGCCGGATCTTAACGGGCTTCAAGTGGCGGAAATCGTAGGGGAGATCAATCCGCAAGTGAAGATTGTATTCTCCACTGCGTACGATCAATATGCCGTCCATGCATTTAAGCTTCGTGCTTTTCACTATATGCTCAAGCCGTACGACGAAGAAGATATAGCTATCGTCTTCCGAGAGCTGAGTAAAATTCGAATGCAGAACGGACTGGGTGCCTTGTTCCAACCTTCCTCTGGAATGACCAGTGCAAAACTAGCTCTAGAATTGGATGATGGCATTATCTATGTGCCCCCAAAAGACATCACGTATATTAGTAAAGAAGTCAAACATGTACAGGTTCATCTTCACGATAAAGCCTATAACGTTTCCTATACATTAGTAGAGCTGGAACAAAAGTTGGAGCCATTCGGTTTTTTTCGCTGCCACAAAAGCTATCTTGTCAACCTGGCATCCATTGTTGAGATGAAGACCTGGGTCAACGGAGCTTACAATCTGCGGATGGATGACGCGCTGCGAAGCAGCATACCTGTTAGCCGAAATTATGTGAAGATGCTGCGTTTGAAACTCGAAATTTAACATCATAAGGCTCCAGTATGGCATGATGCGCTCCAGATGTTTCGCTCGGAAATCAAACAAGTTATACTCCTTGTAAGCGTTATCAACCAAGTCGATTGAAGAAAAAAACACTTACTAGGAGTGATAGTTATGAAAAACAAATTTACTTCGTATGTGATCTGGGGTGCGATTGCAGCGTTAGGTGCAGCTGGTTTCGCTATGCTCGCGCTATCGAATGGCGAGAAAATTTCTGCAGTTTGGTTAATCATTGCCGCTATCTGTACGTATGCTTTTGGTTACCGTTTTTACAGTCGGTTCATTGCTAAGAAAATTTACGAGTTAACTGACAAACGAGCAACCCCAGCCCATGTGCATAACGATTCCAAAGACTACGTCCCGACCAATAAATATGTACTTTTTGGCCATCATTTCGCGGCTATCGCCGGAGCAGGACCGCTTGTTGGTCCGATATTAGCCGCGCAAATGGGGTATTTGCCCAGTATTCTCTGGATTATTATCGGGGCCGTTCTTGCTGGCTGCGTACAAGACTTTGTGACCCTTGTCGGATCCATGCGTCGGGATGGAAAGTCACTCGGTCAAATGGCCAAAGACGAAGTCGGTCGATTCAGCGGTACGTTAGCGTCCATTGCAACATTAGCGATCCTCATTATTATCGTCGCAGTTCTTGGACTCGTCGTAGTGAAAGCGTTAGCTGAATCACCATGGGGCATGTTTACGATTGCCATGACCATGCCGATTGCCATATTTATGGGCTTTTATATGCGTTATATTCGACCTGGTAAAGTGATCGAGGGCTCCATCATTGGTTTCGTCTTATTGATGATTGCTTTATGGTCAGGACAGTACGTAGCGGAAAGTCCGATGCTGTCCCATATGTTCACCTTCACCGCTCCGCAAATCGCTATCTTAATGGTCGTCTATGGCCTGATTGCTTCCATTTTGCCGGTTTGGGTCCTTCTTGCACCGCGTGACTATTTGAGTTCTTTTCTGAAAATCGGTGTTATCATCTTACTTGCTGGTGGCATCATGGTCCTTTTACCGGAGCTGAAAATGCCGGCTGTGACCAAATTTATTGATGGAACAGGTCCCGTATTTTCCGGCAATTTATTCCCATTTTTATTCATTACAATAGCTTGTGGAGCGGTTTCCGGATTTCATTCTTTGATTTCTTCCGGTACGACTCCGAAAATGATTGATAGAGAAAGTCATGCGCCTTTTATCGGCTTTGCCGGTATGGCCGCAGAATCCTTCGTCGCCGTTATGGCATTGATCGCGGCATGCGCCTTAGAGCCCGGCATTTACTTCGCGATGAACTCTTCACCGGCTGTGATTGGAACCGATTCAGCTGCCGTCGCAGCCAAAATCTCATCATGGGGCTTCACGCTGACTCCTGATCAGATTACAAGCACAGCCAAAGCAATCGGTGAAAAAACGATCCTTTCGAGAACTGGCGGGGCACCGACGCTTGCCGTAGGTATGGCCGAGATTTTTTCAACGTTCCTTAATGGAGCCAAGGCATTCTGGTACCATTTCGCCATATTGTTTGAAGCTGTCTTTATCTTAACAGCTGTGGATGCCGGGACGCGCGTTGGACGTTTTATGCTGCAGGATTTGATCGGAAACTTCTACAAGCCATTTGGCCAAACGAAAGTATTCAAATACAATTTCATTGCTTCGCTGCTTGTTTGCTCGGCTTGGGGATACTTCTTGTATCAAGGGGCGATCGATCCGTTCGGAGGTATCAATTCCTTATGGGCGTTATTCGGAATCGCGAATCAAATGCTAGCTGCCATCGCCTTAGCCGTAGCCGTAACGATTATGATAAAAATGGGCAAAGCCCGGTACGCATGGGTAGGTATCCTTCCCTTTGCGTTCCTCTCCGTGACGACATTGACCGCCGGCTTCCAAAAAGCATTTTCCGATAATGCAGCTATTGGATTTTTAGCGGCAGCGAAGAAATACCAAGCAGGAATTGACAAAGGCCAAGTCATCGCGCCTGCTAAAAATATGGAAGTTATGCACCAGATTGTGACGAATAATTATATCGATGCAGGGCTGACGATCTTCTTCGGCATTGTAGTCATTCTGATGATTATCATCTCTTTACGGGTATGGTATACGATCATAATTCAAAAACAAAAACCTAGATTAAATGAAGCACCTTTTGTACAATCCACATTTGGAGCCTGATGCCATGAAAAAAATAACAAGCTTTACAAACAAGGTCAGTGCGACAATCAAGGTTATTTTCAATATCCCTGACTATGAAAGATACTTAAAGCATCAACAGGAGCATCATTCCAATGATACACCTTTGACTGAAAAGGAGTTTTACATGCTTTCCCTTCATGAACGTTATGAAAGCGGTAAAATTAATCGCTGCTGCTAAAGAGAAACGGAGCATTACGGGAGGAATGAACCCGAGATGCTCCGTTTTTATTTTTTTATAGAAATGGAGCTCCGGCTTCCTTGAAAGCATGCTTCATTTCCGGTGTTATGGCTGAATCGCTGATAATACCGATGGTTTCTTGGACTTCCCCTATCACAAACAGGGAGCTTCGGCTGAACTTAGAATGATCGGCAACCAGGTAAGTTTCCATGGACTGCTTCATCATGCGTCGATTGGTCTCGGCTTCCAGCTCATTATAAATCATCATGCCACGAGATAACGAGACACCGTCCACACCCATGAATGTTTTGCGAATGCTGAGATTTTCTAACGTTGCATTGGCGAGTGGTCCCGACAGCTCGAAGGTTTGGGTGCGAATTACCCCACCAGTAAGGATAAGCTGCAGTCCCGGCGTTCCGATCAGTTCATAGGCGATATTAACCGCATTCGTGATTACGGTAAGGTTCTTGAATTGGTTAAGCTTTTTAGCGATAAATGTCGTCGTTGTACCACCGGTTAAACCGATAATATCGCCATCCTCGATGTAGCGCAGCGCCTTGTCGGCGATTTCTTTCTTCTCATCGGTGTAGAGGTCCATTTTGTTGAAAAAAGGGACTTCGACCTTCAAGCTTTCAAGCACAGCGCCTCCGAAGGTGCGGATGCAGCGCTTTTCTTGTTCGAGTATCTCTAGATCACGTCGAGCCGTTGCTTCCGATACAGCAAACTGCTTAACGATATCGTTTAGGGCAATGGAGCCTTTATCTTTAATGGCTTGCATAATCGCATCGCGGCGAATGTCTGTCTTTCCCATGGTACCTCCTAAGAGCAGATCCTTATTCTTCCTGTAGATAACGCTTACGTATATCTTATCATTCAATGGATAAGCCGTCCATCGGATGGCGCGGAAGAATGGAGGTGCGGAGCCGTGATCCGTCACATAAGGGTTGCTAGAGACTCCTATTTGAGTGGAAAGTACCTGAAAAGCAAAAATAGCAGTCTCTAGAGGCTCTTTATCTGCTCAGATTTAAACCAATTTAAGCTCAATCTGCCAAATAAGAGTCTTCAGAGACTCTTATTTGAGTGGAAAGTGCCAGAAAAGCAAAAATAGCAGTCTCTAGAGGCTCTTATCTGCTCAGATTTTATCCAATTTAAGCTCAATCTGCCAAATAAGAGTCTTCAGAGACTCTTATTTGAGTGGAAAGTGCCAGAAAAGCAAAAATAGCAGTCTCTAGAGGCTCTTATCTGCTCAGATTTAAACCAATTTAAGCTCAATCTGCCAAATAAGAGTCTTCAGAGACTCTTATTTGAGTGGAAAGTGTTAGAAAAGTAAAATCCGGCAGGTGATTATCCGCAAACACACAAAGCCCCCCGGCCCAATATCGGCCGGGGGGCTTCAAACGGCACACAAACGGTGCCGCAAAGGTTGCGCAGCTGCTACACCGTCGCTGCGGTTAAATCAAGCCATGCCAGCTCCTGCGCAGACAGCACAAGCTGCGCGCCGTCACGGCATGAGAGCATTTCGGCTTCGCTGCGCGGGCCAATGAGCGCGCATGCCGGGAACGGCTGGCTCAGTACATAGGCGAGCGCGATTTGGATCGCGCTGACGCCTTTTTCCTGCGCCAGCTGTTCGGCGCGGCGCAGCCGCGTCCAGTTCTCGTCGCTATAGAAGACACGGACGAGGTCGGCGTTTTCGCGGTTCTCCGGTGTGAACCGTCCAGTGAAAAATCCGCGTGCCTGCGAAGACCAGGACAGCAGTGGAAACTGCTTGGCTTCATGCCAGCGCAGCGCCCCTTCATCGGTTGAGACGCAGCCGGCCCAGAATGGCTCGTTCGCTTTGGCGAGGCTAAGGTTAGGGCTGCTAAAGCTGAAACCAATTAGACCATGCTGCTCAGCATAATCTGCTGCTTCTTGCAGACGTTCATGTGTCCAGTTAGACCCGCCAAACGCGCGGATTCTTCCAGCTTCCACATGTTCATTCAGCGCTTCGAGAATTACGCCGACCGGTGTTGCCGGGTCATCGCGATGAAGCGCATAAAGATCAATGTAGTCAGTACGCAGTCTCTCAAGACTAGTGAACAGGTCACTGCGAATCGCTTCCGGATTCACTCGGGGCCCGTTAGCATCATGATGTGCGCCCTTGGTAAAGATATTGATGTCATCGCGATTGCCCATCTCATCCAGCCAAATCCCAAGAGCTTGTTCGCTTTGGCCGCCACAATAGATGAACGCAGTGTCAATCGTATTTCCGCCGATAGACAGATAATGCCCAAGGATATCACTGACTTCTTGACCATTGTCCAGTCTAAAAAAGTCCGATCCCATGATCAGTTTAGATACGGGTTTATTTAATCCTTTAATCTGAATGTGTTTCATATGAAAACATCCCTGCTTTCTTTTTAAATGATTATTGATTAATCACAATTCGCGAGCGCTCTCTAGCTGACTTCAGACACGCATCAATCACTTTCATGTTGCTAATAGCATCACTCGCTGGGAAGCGAGGTGCTTTCTCACCCCAAGCAGCATAAGCCATGTCGTCCGCTTGCAGTGAATATTGGTTCAGGAAGGGAACCTCTTCTTCACGTTGATCATTTCCTACAAATACTTTAAAGTGACCAGATTCTTCAGTTGGCGTTATAAAAGCCGAAGGGATTTCAATGCGTCCCAGCGTACCTAACACTTCAATTTTATTTCGGAAAGCGGCCCACATCCCGCAATCAAAGGTTAGCGCAACATTGCCGCTAAATTCAACTAAGCCGGACATCATCATATCGACATCATCATGCTCAGGTGAGAAGAAAGCATGGGTGGTTACAGCCTCAGGTTCTCTGCCTAACAGCATTCTTGCTGCACTTAATGGGTAACAGCCTACGTCATAGACCGCGCCGCCCCCCCACTCGCGTACGAAGCGAACATTTTTGCTATCACCCGGATTACAGAAGGTAAAAACACCATGAATTCCGCGAATATCACCGATTTCACCCGAGTCCATAATGGCTTTGATCCGCTCGTACCGCGGGTGGTGTCTATACATGAAGGCTTCAGCAAACAGCACCCCGGCTTGTTCGCAAGCCGTGACCATTTCTTGAACATCATCTGCCGTAAGAGAAGCTGGCTTCTCGCAAAGTACATGCTTACCAGCCTGGGCAGCACGAATCGTCCACTCTTTGTGCAGATGGTTCGGAAGCGGTATGTATAAGGCATCAATATCCGGATCCTCGATCAATTCTTCATAACTGCCGTAAGCCTTAGGAATATCTAGCTTAGCAGCAGTTTCCTGTGACTTCTGCAAATTGCGGCTGGCAATAGCGCTTACAATACCAGTTTGAGACTGCTTGATACCAGGAATACAAGCCTTAATGGCAATATTGGCGCAACCTAAAATCCCCCAACGAAGCTTTGTCATTACAGCACTTCTCCTTTTATAAAATATATAATAACGGTATATTGTTATTATAAAACGAGTTATTTAAAATGAATATGATAATATATTGCACCTAGTATCGGAATATTGTCATTAGAAGAGGAGACGTTAAGGATGCAAAGGCATGTCATGCTGCCAAGGCTGCAGCAATCTTCTCATTTCATTTTTCCAGAATCAGTTGGCTGGTATCGGGATCTTCCCAATCATTCTGTCTATCGATCCGAAAGGTTATGCGAGACTTTTAGCTTGCATTTCATCGTTTCAGGTAAAGGGTACGTCGAAATTGAGGGGGAACAGTATCCCATTCAAAAAGGGGATGCTTTTCTGTATTTTCCGTACCAAGAACAAAAATACTACAGCTCGAAGGAAGATCCTTGGGATGTCCTATGGGTTCATTTTGATGGAAATCATATCAAGGAGTTTATGCTGGAAAGAGGATTTCTGCGTACCTTGTGGACGTTAAAGCGATGGAATGAGCTTGAAGTAGCGTTTCACGAACTGCTGCTGGAGGCGGAGACGAATAGCATTCTTCGGACAACGAATCTCTCGACGCTGACGTATAAGATATTGTGCGAATTCATGAGCTATGCGGCGCCTTTAACGGGAAATCGCGGGATGGAATCTGTGGATCGCATTCTCGCCTTACTTCCCTCGATGCAGCAAAAAGCCTGTGAACCGTTCATCTTGGAAGAGTGGGCGGAGCTCACAGGCGTAAGCACATACTATTTCTGCAAATTGTTTCGTAAAGCCATGTCGATGACACCGCTCTCCTTCATTACTCTTTGCCGTATTCAATTCGCTAAGCAGCGTTTAATTGAAAAGGAGAACTGGCCGATCAAAGACATCGCCAAGGAGTCAGGTTATGCCAGCGCGAGTTATTTCAACCAGCGGTTTCAAGAACATGAAGGAATGACGCCAAGCGAGTTTCGAAGCTTCTATGCCAAAAGCTTATTTGGATAGGCGAGAACGAATTGGTTTCCCGTCCCAAATGAGTTCGGTAACCGCTTGGCGCGCTTTCACTTCCGGTTCTTCCAGCAGGAGGAAGAAGTTCTTCGTAGGTAATTCACCGAGTTGATGCTTGGCTGAGAGCATGTCCAAGTAAGGACGCATATTGTCTAATTGACCCGACATATTGCTGCTGCCTTGCTGGGAGAATGCATAGAGTACACTAGCTATTGGCGCACGTTTCACGCGGAATTGTTCGGCAGCCCGTAAGAAGAAATCCCAGTCCCAATAATGAAATACGTTCGTGTCAAAAGCGCCCAAAGCCTTGATAACCTCGGGACGAAATATACAACCGGAAGAGAAGAAGGTGGAAAACCTGCGCATCGCAGGCACATCGAATTCATAAGCAAATACGAACCGATCTGTGATGGAACGGGCGTTATTTTCATAAACATAATCGAAAATTTCTACGTCTGGATAGACGAGGTCATAGCCTTCAATTTCTTGCAGCATGCGCTCGATATGGATCGGGAGCAGCAGATCATCATCATCACAGAGCATGATGTAATCGCCTTTCACCTCTTGCAATCCGCGGTTGCGCGCATGAACGTGCTTCAAGTTTTGCGGCATATTGACGATCTGAATAGCCAGTTCCGGATATAATTCCTGAATGAAATCGACAGAGGGGCCGCAATCGTTAACGATGATGATTTGCAGGTTTTTATACGTTTGGCGGTATAATGATTCTGCGAGCTCAGCGAGTTCAATTTGGCGATTATACGTAGGGATAATGATGGACACTAATGGCTGATAGGACATGAAAAAGCGCACCTCCGAATTATGGTATTTTAAGCTTACCTCAATTTCGGTGTACTTCTCAAATATAAGTGATAAAGAATAATTAAGATTACGCTTACGAAGCCAGTTTTCTTCGAAAACTTTAAGGAGGTTCCTAATGCTTGAAGTACCGTATACAATTATAAGCTTTACCGATCTTCATTTATGGAAAAAAGATCGCTTTCTAAGCGCTTTGATTGGTGATATCGACGCCGTTGCGCTGCTCAGTTTGGATATTTTCGATACGCTATTATTTCGTACATGTGCGAGTCCCTCAGACGTTTTTGTTCTTGTTGCTGAAAAAGCACACCGTATTGGCTGCCTGAAAGCGTCCTTATCGCCAGCTGCTTTCAAAGAGATGCGGATTCGTGCTGAGAACAATGCACGAGATCGGCAATCTGTTTTAACGGGCTTTGGCGAGGTCACATTGGAAATCATTTATGCTGAGATGCCTGAAGGAATCTGTATCAAGGATAAGATGGCTCAAATAGAAGTCGAGATCGAAGCGGAAGTTTGCTATGTAAACCCGCATGTGGCGTCATTGTTAGCTGCTTGTAAAAGCAAACAGATCCCGATAGCCTTGCTATCGGATATGTATTTATCCTCAGAGCAGCTGCGCTGGATTCTTGCATCAGCAGGTCTAGATTTATCAAGTGTGGATACGCTGCTTGTTTCTTCGGAGGAGCATGAAGGGAAGTCATCGGGACATTTATTCGCTCGGTTGAAGGAACTTTACCCACAGATCGAGAGTCACGCTATTGTGCATATTGGTGACAATATAGCCGCAGATGTGGAAGGTGCCTCCAAAGAAGGGATAAGGAGCGTACATTACAATGTCGTTCCTGAATATTTCGAGAGCTTGCATCACTGGGAATATGTTAGACATGGACATGTACTGCCGGAATGGAAATCCTTGCGGAAGTTAGCGGAAGCCTCGGATATGACGGTAGGAATGGGCGAGCTGGGCCGGGTATTTTATAATTTGGGTACCAGTGTAATAGGACCATTCTTGCAAGCCCTGTGCGAATGGGTCATTGATCAATGCGTGGATGAAGGCATCCGGACAGTACATCCTTTGATGAGAGAAGCCTATTTGTTAGCTCCGATGCTTGAAAATGCTGCGCGTATTCGAGGTATTGACCTCCAAATTAAGCCGATCTATGTTTCCAGACAAGCTACTTTTTTGGCAGGATTGGAGAGCTTTGGTGATGAAGAGCTAGCGTCTTTGCTAGGTATTCACGGTTTGAAATTAGGCGAGCTATTCGAGGTGCTTGATATCAGCGAGGAAGGCGTTCATTTTGAAGCATTTTTGGAGGAAAGAATTGAGAATTGCAAGTATATAATAGGTGAAAATGGAAGCTCAATCAATGATCAAGTGGGGGCTTTTCTACGAAGTGCATCCATACAAAATAAAATTTTGGCATCTGTGCAGCGGCATAGGCAGCTTTTTGTAAGTTATTTGAAGCAAGAATTCGGTTCGCCTGAACGGTTGGTAACGGTCGATATTGGCTTTCATGGAACCATTCAGAAATCACTGGAAAAAATCGTGAGCCTAGCGGGACATAAGCCGCAAATGACGCATTTGCTTGCTGTTGGTGCTAATCGGCTGGATGAGCTGAGCATGCGTGGTATGGATATACGTGGTATGCTGCGCTCGGGTAGCGGAGGAAGTGAAGAGGGAAAACGTATCGCAAGGACGCCTGCCTTTCTGGAGGAGCTCATGATGGGCGATTTCGGTTCGACGCTGCGTTATGCTGAAGGTGAGCTCGGTCAAATCAGACCGTTTACGGCAGAGCTGAAACGTTCTGACGAAGAGTACGCGATGAAACGAGCGTGTCAAGAAGGGGCAATGGTGTTCCAAAGTTATTATGCCTATCTGCTGCAGCAAAAAGAGGGGCGATTGCAGCGCGCATCCTTACAGCCAGTAGAGTGGAGCAAGCCGCTGCACCGTGTTCTCGATATGCCGAGGCCCGAGGAAGCGAGATTGTTGGGAGATTTGACGCATCAGGACAATTTCTGTACGGAGTACATTGCACCGATTTGTGAAGATGTGGCGGAAGAATGGTTCGTGCAAGGGCCAGAAGCATTTTTGAATTGCTGTAACTATGGGCCCTCGATCTTGAATGCGAATTGGCCGCAGGGCCTTGTGACTAGACGATTTCCTTATTATTTATATAAATTCTATTTGCGGCTTCAAGATGGGTTCGGCAGCCAGGTGATGTTGTTTGAGACGATCCAAAGGGTGAAAGAGGATGGCTTAGTGGCTATTCATCTTTATGGAACGGGGGCTTTTGCCGAGCAGGCCTTGAAGATGGCTTGGTTTCATGGTCTTCAGATTCGTTACTGGATTGATCCGCTTGTGGGATTGGATGCGGCGCCTTGGGGGCGGTTTGCTTATGTTACTTTGGAACAGGTGAGGGATGGGGGGATTGAAGATGAGACAGGAACTGCCCCTCACACTTTCTTGATCGCGACGTTATCTGATATGAAGGAATATAAGAACCATATTTTGCGTGTATATCAGGGTAGTGGGGTAACGCCGATCTTTTACGAGCTTCGTCCTTAAAAATTACACCTAAAGTCATTGAACCAAATCGATGGATGGAACATCTTAATTAGTGATCTATTTGCTTGCAGGATGATCCTATTTTTGGTTGAAAAAGGAAGGTGAATGGGATGAAGCAAAAGTTACTTAGCTTGTTTCCCGTGCTTTATCGCTTGCGAATTGCTCAGTTAAGACTTAAACGGCATTTCTTAAATTTGAATCCATCGATTACTTATGCTAAGCATAGAGTTGACCATTCGTTTCCCTATACTTGCAAAAAACACCAATCCTTACTGCGAAGAAAGCTCGGTTCTTCCGATCCCATTTTACAAGAAAACAAAATTACAAATCTAAGGATTAGCGTTGGACGTATGGATGGCATTGTGATTCGACCGGGTGAAACCTTTTCCTTCTGGAAATTAGTTGGGAAAACAACGTCGGCTAAAGGCTACATTGAAGGTCTGCTATTATCGCAAGGCGGTGTGAAGCGAGGTGTCGGAGGCGGGATATGCCAGTTGGGCAATTTACTGTTTTGGATGGCTTTGCATACCCCACTTCAAGTCGTGGAGCGGCATCACCATAGCTTTGATCCATTTCCGGATGATCATCGGGTTCTGCCTTTTGGGAGCGGAGCGAGTGTATTTTACAATTATATAGACCTGCGCATTTATAATCCTACCCAGCATGCTTTCCAGTTCCGGTTGTGGCTGACTGATGAGCATTTGAAAGGCTCTGTACATTGTGACGTGCTTTTACCGCATGCCTACCATATGGAAGAGAGAAACCACCGTTTTCTTGAAAAAGATGGCCGGAAGTATCGTGAAAATGAGATTTGGCGCAAAGTGATTGATAAAAGAACAGGAAAGACTGCAGCGGAGGAACAAATGATACATAACTTCTCGGAAGTGAAGTATGACTTGTTCAATACGTCTTAAGAAGGTACTAGTTGAAGTTAGTACTTTTGGAAAAGATAATGGCGAGGTAACCTGAGTTTATAGGTAATAACAAGGGGGACTAAACCATGCAGACCATTTCATTCTCTAAAAATCGGTTTTTGCAAATGATGATCATTCTGTACGTAGGGATATGGATTTGGCTGGCGGTGGAGCCTTACAGCAGGTATGACTGGGTACTGGAAAACCTGCTGATATGGGCAGCGCTAATTGGACTTGTAAGTACGTATAAGTTTTTTTCATTTACAAATCTGTCTTATGCATGGATTGCTTTATTCCTGGTGCTGCATACGTTTGGGGCTCACTATTCGTATAACGAGAATTGGGTAGATGTTTGGTTGAAGCTAATTCTTCACTCGGAACGTGATCATTATGATCGCTTGGTACATTTTAGCTTTGGATTGCTCCTCGCCTATCCGATTCGGGAAGCGATGAGCGCATGGACGCGGCTAGGCAGAAAATGGCTTTATGTGATTACCTGTGTCATCGTTTTGGCGATGGGGGCTTTTTATGAGCTTATTGAAATGTGGGTTGCGCTGCTTGTGGCTCCTGAGATTGGAACGTTGTTCCTCGGAACACAAGGTGATCCCTGGGATACGCACCACGATATGGAGCTTGCTCTGTATGGAGCGGTGATTGCTATGGTTGTTACTGCGGTTTGGCGTAAAGTGCGGGTGGGTAGTAAGTAAAGTAAAGAAAGCAGGATTATGAGATTAAGTAGGGAAATGTGAGAGCAGGTTTATGAGATTAAGTACGAGAGAGAAAACAGGATTTATGAGATGAAATTGGAAATGAGTTCAGTTGATGAGACACTATTTATAGCAGAAATCGCTATCATGGAGGCTGGTTGCCAATGTCAGTAGGAGAACAGAACGAATTGTATGTCTATGTGGGTTCCTATACAGATGAGCGCAATGCAAATGGGATTTCATTGTATGCGTTCAATCCTTTGAACGGAGAAATGAGGTTGGTGGAATCGTATACGGATTTGCCAAATGCTTCGTTCCTTGCTCTGAATGATGCGCGGACGATTTTGTATGCGGTGAGTGAAACAGAAACGTACAACGGTCGTTTTGGAGGCTCCGCGGCAGCTTATGCGATAGAAGCCGGCACGGGGAGACTGGAGAAGTTGAATCAGCAGCCTACGGACGGAGCTGCTCCTTGTTATATTAGCTTGGACCATACTAACCGAACGGTGTATGTAGCGAATTACTCAAGCGGCAGCGTGACCGTTTATCCGGGTGAAGCGGACGGGCGGCTTGGCGAGCATACGCAATTGGTGAAGCACGAAGGCCTATTGGGGCCGCGAGCGGATCGCCAAGAGGCTCCGCATGCGCATTCGATTGTTCCGGCACCGAACAATCGGTATGCGATTTCAGCCGATCTGGGCCTCGATCGGCTGGTGGTTAGCAAGATAGACGCGGAGAGCGGCTTGCTTCTGCCGCATGGCGATGCGGCGATGAAGCCGGGCGCAGGCCCGCGGCATTTGGTTTATAGCGCGGACAGTCGGTACGTGTACGCGATCAATGAGCTGGACAGCACGGTTACCGTGCTGGGCTATGAGGCAAACGCGGGAGTTCTGACCGCGCTGCAGAGCATTTCGACGCTGCCGGAAGGCTTCAGCGACGAGAGCACATGCGCGGACATCCATCTCTCCGAGGATGGCCGCTATGTGTATGCATCCAACCGCGGACACGATAGTATCGCGGTTTATGGGGTTGACCGACAAAGCGGCACGCTTTCGGTCGTCGGTTGGCAGTCGACGCTCGGGCGGACGCCGCGGAACTTTGCCCTATCGCCGCAGGGGGAGTTCCTCCTAGCGGCGAACCAGGACTCGAACAGCATTACAGTATTCCGCATTGATGGGGAAACTGGAATGCTGCTTGAAACAGGGCAAACGGTAGCGGTATCGCGACCGGTTTGCATCAAGTTTCTTTAGGACATAGAGAGCGAGTACCCATGCAGCGTAAGCTGTTTGGGTGTTCGCTCTTTTTTTGTCCTGCTTGCAGAGTGCCAATTCCTGACTTGCTAAGGTTTTCGAGTACGATAGGCTCGGAAATCGACTTCTCAGCCTGCCAATTCCTGAAAAACATGCTTAATGACTCGAAAACTCCTACTCAAACAATACTCACTGATATAGCAGCAAATTTAGTAAGCAGCCGTAACAAACCAAAAATTAGTTGCACATGCAACTAATCAGGCATATACTAAAATAGTAGCAAGTGCAACGATTCGGAAGATCACTACTATTTTGCTCAAACAGAGGAGACATGTTTATGATCGAAAACAGGAATTCGATACCAAGGTGGGTCTCACTCATTTACCGTTACGGGCAAATGTATATTGGTGAGCATTTGAAGAAATACGACATCGGCAGAGGGCAGCATATTTTCATTAACGCGCTGTATAAAGAAGATGGTCTCACGCAAGAAGAGTTGGCGGATTATTTGAAGATTGATAAAGGTACGACTGCTAAAGCGCTTAAAAAGTTAGAAGAGCAAGGCTACATAACCCGCACGGTCAGTAAAAAAGATAAGAGATGCAACGAAGTTCATCTGACCGAGAAGGCGCTGCTGATTAAGGGTGATGTGCGGAAGGTGCTGACGGACTGGCGAGAACGTCTAACGTTCGGTTTAACGGATGAGGAGAAACAACTGGCTTTGACGATTTTGGAGAAGATGGGGGATAATGCGTCCCGTTTCGCAGAGGAGCAGGTGGAGCCATGAATATGAAGCTTGCAAGTTCGCTGTTTATCGATAAGCATTTTCATGCATTAACGCATCGTAATTATCGGTATCTTTGGTTAGGTCAGTGTGTATCGCTTATTGGAACTTGGATGCAAAATATTGGGCAGTCTTGGCTCGTTCTTACGATCACTGGCTCGCCTCTTAAACTTGGGATTGTTGCGGCATGTCAGTTCCTCCCAATTCTCTTATTTTCCTTGTTTGCAGGCATTATCGTCGATAAGTTTCCAAAGAAGAACATCCTGCTTGTAACGCAAACGGTCGCGATGATTCTAGCCTTTACATTGGCTATACTCGTCCTGACGGATACGGTAAAGTACAGCTATATCATTGTGCTAGCGCTGCTGCTGGGGCTTAATAACACGCTGGATATGCCAACGAGACAATCGTTTAATATAGAAATCGTGGGAAAAGAAGATCTGATGAATGCCATAGCTCTCAATTCAACGACATTTAACATGGCAAGAATCGTTGGTCCTGCGATTGGTGCAGTGATGATGGCTTGGCTAGGTGCAGGCTGGTGCTTCTTGCTCAATGGGGTTAGCTTTCTGGCTGTCCTGTATGGATTGTTTCATATTCAAGCCGCGCCCTATGTTCGGAAGAAGAACTCACGCGATGGAATAATGAAGGAAATTAAAGATGGAATTGTCTACATTGCGAGAGATCCTTTGCTAGCACAGACTGTGCTTCTCGTAACGGTGATCGGCACGCTTGCTTTTAACTTTAATGTACTCATTCCGGTTTTTACTAAAAGTGTGCTGCATATGGGAGAAACGACGTATGGCACGTTAATGTCATGTCTGGGTGTGGGTTCTTTCGCGGGGGCTCTTACGATGTCATTTCGCAGTAAGCAAGGGCCAATGATGAAATTAAGTATTGTAGCCAGTTTGGTAGTTGCGGTTTGTTTGGTTTTAAATGGACTAAGCACTTCCGTTTGGGTGTGCGGTGGATTGTTAGCTTTAACCGGATTTTTCAACATCATATTTGCAACGAACAGTAATTCTTCCCTTCAGATGCATGCTAAAGAGGAGTATCGCGCACGCGTAATGAGTGTGTATTCACTTGTATTTGCGGGTTCCACGCCGATAGGAAGTATATTTGCTGGTTTTGTAGCTGATCGATATGGTGCGAATGGGGCTTTTGTCTGTTGTGGCGTGTTAACTGGTGTGCTATGTCTGATTATTATTTGGAATTATAGGAAGAAATCTGCTAAAAAATCTCTTGGGGAGATAGGAACTGCATCATAAATGAGAGGGAATGTTATTTTTTATTGCAAAAATAACCATTTTTTGGATTGTCAATTGTTGGTGTATCCGCTACAATATGAGTTATATTCATGTCGTTATTGGGGAGGGAATCTTGTGCTGGGTTTTTTGAAAAAATGGATGCATACACCAAAGCAGGAACCTACGAACGCTGTGGATTATAAAACGATGGAAATCGACGTTGTTATCAAGTGCTTTGTGTCGGATAAAGACAAGCCGTTTCGTGTGATTTTTAAAGTGGAGAAACAAGGCTCATTCTTTTCCAAAGATATTTTCGTGAAAAATGTGGATATTAAGACACCCTACGAACTGGTTTATAACTTCTCCACACTTGGAATGAACTATGAAGAGCTGAAGAAGTACGAAAGCACAGATCATGCTGAGTACAGCTTTGCGACTTTGGAAGAAGCCAAAAAGGTGAAAGATACAACAGTCGACTACATACGCTTTCTTATCCGTGAGCATCAACAAGAAACACTCGCAAAAATTTCATAGGATTCAACCAAAAAGGAGCTAGCGTGATTCTCGTTAGCTCCTTTTCTGTATAACCTCGTGGGCCGCTGTAGTTTGGTATTGGTATAACACTGCGCCTCAAGGAATGTTTCTTTATTTTGCTGATTCACCTGCAGCTGCTTCCGTTTTGTGCTGCTGCACGATTTCTTTCAGTCGGAATTGGCGAAGCTTCGTAATCGATGCAAATTTGGAATCAGCACCCTTGATTTCGAAAAATACTTTGCCATCCTGAATCTGTAGAATTTTTCTTGTGTTCACATAGCAATCCGTATTGACCTTGAAAAAGGAGCTATTTGTAGTAATTTCTTGAATTTGCTCAGTGGTCATGCGTTTTTTAATGTGATAGTTTTTCCCATGGAAAGAGACTAGCCCATGTTCTCCGACTCGGAAGTACATAATATCCTTCTCCAGTGCGAATTCCTCATAGGTGTTTCTTGTTTCGAGCGCTACATTCATTTTGTAATCCCCCTTTTAAAATGATAACGCTTACATTGAGAACGTTTTCATCTTACCATATTTTAAAAGAGATTTAAAGTAGTTTTAAAGGTAAAATTACCAAAGGACCTAACTATAATGAGTTAGATCCAATAGTTAACAGCAGATTTTGACGAAAGAAATCGTATTTCCCCGGAAATAATTAGACGACTACGTTGCGCGCCACCCAGACACCAGCAGCCCCAGCTTGAGCCAAGCCTCGTGTAATTCCAGCCCCGTCACCGCCACAGAACAAGCCTTGTATCTCGGTTTCGAAGCTTTCACTAAGTTTAGGTCGAGCGGAATAGAATTTCGCTTCAACCCCATAGAAAAGAGTATGCTCTGAAGCTATACCTGGCGTTACCTTTTCAAGTGCATGAATCATTTCAATTAAACTTTTCATTGTATTGTAGGGAAGTACAAGTCCTAGATCACCAGGAACAGCTTCTGATAAAGTCGCCTCAAGGAAGCCTTCGCGAATCCGATCAGCCGTTGACCTGCGTCCACGCATGATGTCCCCAAATTTCTGCACGATCACACCGCCGCTGGATAAGTCATTCGCATGTTTACATATTTCACGCGCATATTCATTCGGCTTATCGAAAGGCTCAGTAAATTTATGAGAAACGAGCAGGGCGAAGTTCGTATTACTAGAACCTAGTGCTGGATCCTTGTAAGAGTGGCCGTTCGCTGCCATGACGCCGCTGTGATTCTCGACCACAACATGACCGGATGGATTGCTACAGAATGTACGTACTCGTGTCCCCACTGATGTATTATAAATAAACTTACCTTCATAAAGATGCTCGTTGATTTCGCGCATAACGACATCCGAGGTTTCTACGCGGACGCCTACGTCGACTTGATTGTTATACATTTTGAGTCGGCGCTTTTTGAGCACTTGCGTTAACCACGCAGAACCGTCTCTACCCGGCCCTAACATTACTTGTTTACTATGAATATCTGTACCATCCTTCATACGAATGCCTTGGATAACATGCTTGTCTTCCCGTTTGAAAGTTAGAATATCTTCAACTTCAGCTTTGAACTGCATATCGATACGTGTTTTCAAATATTCATAGATGGATTTCAAAATCATTAAGTTTTGTTCGGTTCCCAGATGTCTAACCTGAGCGCGAAGCAGCTTTAAACCTGCAGCATAGGAGCGCTGTTCAATATCTTTTACGGCCTCAGTCGTAGGGTCCGTAATGTTCTCGGTTGCACCATGCTGTAGATTAATGCCATCCACATAACGAATCAGATCGATCACTTTGGTTGGTGCCAAATAATCCGTCATCCAGCCGCCGAATTCGGTAGTGATGTTGAATTTGCCATCGCTATAAGCGCCCGCACCTCCGAAGCCAGCCGTAATGGAACAAGCAGGAAGACAGCCAGAGAAGTCCTTTTTGCCTGCCGGGGGAGGACATAGCTTGATTTTACTTTCCAGGATCGGACAACTGCGATGGTATATATCATGGCCTTTGTCTACGAGCAATACTTTAGCTTTAGGGTGAAGCAGTGTCATTTCATAACAGGCAAAAATACCGGCAGGTCCTGCACCAACAACGATAAAATCATATGTTTTCATTGCAATCTCCTCTGGATTATTCATTTTTGGACACAAAAAAACCCAGCCACACGGGTATGCGAAAGCAAGTACCCGTCGTAGCTAGGAAGTTATGGCTCCCTCTAGAGACCCTTAAGCCAATCCTCAAGGATATACGAACGATTTATACGTATGTGGCTATTACTTACCGACTTGACTATCATAATACGAACATTAAATGATGTCAATTAGATAATGTTCGTGTAATCTTCTTTATACAACAATGGAAATCGTAAAGCTGGTTTCGGCTTCTGAGCTGCTGACATGAACGGTTCCGTTATACTTGTCCACTAGTTTTTTGACAATGCTCAAACCTAAGCCGGCGTGGAGTCCGGATTCTTGTTTCGTAGAAAAGCCAGGATCGAATATACTTTTTAGACGATCGCTTGGGATAGGTTCACCGTTGTTGATCACCTTGAATGTAAGTAAATTTCCTTCCAAAACACCAATTAAGTTGACTTCTTTGTCCTCTGCCTTTTTGGAAACAGTAACGGCATCAAATGCGTTATCGATTAAATTGCTGATGATTCGAACCAAATCTGTCGCTTTGACAGCACCAAGGTTGATCTGATTTAAATTACTGACTTCATGAAAGAATGTAATTTTGCGCTCAACGGCCTGTATAGCCTTAGACTGAACAATCGCGCATAAAGCAGGCACGTTAATTTGAATAATGTCATTCAAAGCTGTCGTTTCACCAATAATCTCGGTGGTGTAACGATCTAATTCCGTATATTCTTTCAAATGAACGAGGGAATGTATTGTAGCAACATGATTATTGAAATCATGACGCTGTTCTTTCATGGAACGGAACAGTGAGCCGATATGATCAACGTAAACTTCTTGGATGCTTTCCGCGGTTGCTTCTCGATTCCGATTGATGAAGCGGATGCTCAGAATAACTAGGATGAATGCGATAAGTGCGGTTGATCCGATCAAAATGAGCAGGTTCACTTGCTGTTGTTGAATTGATTTTTGTACGGTTTCATAATCAGCTGTCAAACCGATAACAACAGGGGAATCCAGTTGAAGCGGAATGAACATTTTGAGATAGGTTTTTCCGTCGATCGTGGTGATAAGCTGCTTTGTTTGCTTCGATTGCATGACGGCTTGAACCATCTCTTGATCCCGATTATCTTTCATCGTATAGGATCCGAACAATATTTCCCGATCTGTGAACCAGATGTAGCCTTCCTTTTTATACTGTTCCTGCTGCTTCAGGAAGATCGGCGGATTGTAAACGGCAATTTCTTTGGCTCCATGGTTGGTGTAGCCATGAATCATTTCATTAATAACAGCATCCACACCCGTTTCCCGTTGATAATCTCGGAAGAACGTATCATGCACGTAGGGATCGAGAATATAATTCGTGCGGCCATCATAGTAATAGCCCCATTTGTCAACAAACTGGGGGTTTGTCATAGATGTATTCATGGGTCCTGACCAATAATGAGGCAGCGCTTGGCCGCTTTGTACATTAGTTTCTTTGGTGTCTAAAAGCTGATTGAACGCTTGAAACCAATCTCTGGACCATGTTTTGGTGCTCATGTTAATCTCCTTGGGCTCGGAGGATTTGTAGCCAATAATATCATCACCGCTTCGTTTCATTAGTGTAATATGATCGATCATTAACTCCTTACTTAGAACAGTAAGCTCTTCATTCGTCACTTTCTCAATGTCGGGATCGAGTCGGTATTGTGCTGCTAACGAGGCTGTACGCAGATTTTGGCCGATTAGGTTCTCTACGTATTTCTCACCAGTTTTGGAGTGTTTAATCGAGATGGTGACGTTATCTGCGATAAGCTGCAGCTTGGTTTCAAGTTCGGAAGTTAGCATCCTTTTGGTATAATAGTAGAATACGCTATCCGTAAGTAGTACAATAATTAAGGAAATCATTAGGATAAAGATGGAAGAGCGCAGGTGGATTTTTGGCTTCGGTTTATGTAGTTTGTTCATGTTATCCTCCTAATATGGCCATATCTATCAACTATCATAGTATAAAAATACATAGAATCACACACGAAAAATGGAGGTTTTTATGAAAGTAACATTTCTGGGTTGCGGGGACGGTTTTAGTATCGAGCAAGGGCATAATAGTGCTCTTCTTACCTTTGAAAATACGAATTTATGTATAGATTTCCCTGAGTCTAATCACCTTGGGCTGCATCAATTGGGAATGAAGCTCAATCAGATCGAGCATATTTTTATCACTCATCTGCATGAGGATCACGTGAATGGCTTGCAGAAACTGGCTTTGTATCACCGGGTGTACCCGAACAGAATGAAGCCGAAGCTTTATGTACCTACCGGTTTAAAAGACGATTTGTGGCAAATCTTGCGCCACGGATTGGAGCTGACAACGCGGGGCAAGCGCGTGCTTGAGGACTATTTTGACGTCAAATGTGTGGACAATGCGTTTACGGTAGCGGGTGTGAAATTCGAACTTGTCCCTACCTTGCATGTGCCGGACATGCTTAGTTACGGTCTTCTATGCAATCCGTATTTTTACTTTAGCGGGGATACCAGAATGGATGAAAGCTACATTCGGAGTATCGCCGATGAGGTGCAAACCATTTATCACGAATGTCATATGCAGGATGATCAGCTGCCGTCGCATACGTCACTCGATGAACTGCTGAGTCTGCCGGAATCCATTCAAGCGAAGATGATTCTTATGCATTACGTGGATGATTATGTGCAGACGGATCGGCGGGAGAAGTTTCATCAGGTGTATAAGTTTCGGTTGGCTGAGCCTTTGCTTGGGTATATGTAGAGTGTCACGCCGATAAGCCTCAAGCGGTGTATAGCTTGCAGCAATTGAAGGACCTCCCTTATAATAGTTCTTACAAGGGAGGCGGTAAATATGGCAAATCAATTTGCCGGAATAAGTAACGACTCATGCAAAGCCTTTCATTAGGGCGATCTTTGCATGGGGTGATTTGGAAGTCGTGATCGCCCGAGAAAGCTTAAATCGTTTCTAATAATGGGGCTTTGCAACTTATTTTATTTTTATCAAAAATAAGGGGCTGAAAAGCAATGAATCAACCATTCATTAGAAACCATCAATATAATGATATCAAGAAGCAGGTCGGTCTGCTGCAAAGTACCTGTAATTCCGTTTCCGATCGGAAAGTGGTAGAGTCGGTGCGATATAACGCGCAAGACAAACTGAACGAGGTGTTTCCGGAAGCAAATGAGCTGCAAAAGCAAGCACTGGGGAATATAACGCTGCTGCAAACAGCAGAAGAGTTTCAGCGCTATTTGCGTTCTTTGGAGCCTTATTTGGCGGAATTTGCGCAAGTGACGGAAAATCAGCTGAAGAAGCTTTTTCCCAAAATCAAAAAATTAAAGGTGCCCGATTTAACGGCCATCGACTATCGGTACGTGACGTATCTCGGCTGGTCCGATATCGCGACGAATAAATTGTTCCTCGTTTATCATCTGAACGGGAAGCTCGTTGGAATTGAAGGGAAATATACGCCGACGAATAAGAAAGGCATTTGCTTTGTGTGTAATCGGCATGAAGAGGTTGCGTTATTTATGGCGGTGACCAAATGGAAGCCGGCAAGCGCTACGCCTGATTACTACAGAGCAATCGGCAATTACATGTGTGTGAACAGCGAGGCTTGCAACAAGAATATAACCGATGTTACCGTGTTGGAGAAATTCATACAGGGCGTGTTGATTGGTCCTTAATTGCCGCGCTGTATATAGATAATTAATAAAGAAGAAGCGGAAGCCGAAAGAGCGGTTTTCGCTTCTTTGCTATTGTATAGGGAATTATGATACTCGTGAGACGCCGAAACGGCGCTTAAAGCTGTAAGTTTTGATGTTTTGTGCGTTTGAGGAGCCGAAAAGCGTGCCGAAAGCGCCTTTTTGGCGCTCTCAGGCGGAGCTGAGGTTGCGTTGCAATTTCTATGTTATCTGAAAATATGTCCAATGGTCCTTGAATATCGTCATGGTAACGCTTTCTCAAAGTCATTATAGTTAGGTTGTGGTAAACAATAGAGCAACGGGGTGATGAGGTATAAGGAATTGTAAGGTTAATAAATGTTCTAATGGTACGGGGAGTTAATAAAAGAGCGATAAAAGGCTCCATTGGCGTGGGTTTTCCTTTTGATCGCTCGTCGGTAGTGAGACTGAATTCTTGCGAAATTCAATCGTCACTACAATTTTGACACAAATCGAGCTAGAGAAGCAAGTCCATTATTCTGTGTTCAAATTGAAGGGAGATTATATACATGGTTAAGATGAAAAGTTTTCAAATGTTGGGTTTAACCGGGCTATCCTTGGCAATGGTGCTATCAGGTTGTTCTTCAACTAAAACGGCGACTTCGTCTCCAGCTGCGGCAACACCAGCTGCTTCAGCGGCAGCTACCAAAGCGCCAGAACCTGCGAAAAGCGCGGAAAAAGTTACGGTAAACTTCTGGACGCCATTCTCAGGTAATGATGGTCCATTTATGAAAAAAATCGTCGACAATTACAATAAATCACAAGAAAAATATACCGTGAAAATGACGATTCAGCCAAATGCCGATTACTATAAACTGCTGGATACAGCGATCGCAACGAAAAAAGGAGTTCCTGATGTAGCGATCATGCATCTTGACCAAACGCCTACGTATATTGCTAAAGATTTGCTGCAGCCATTGGACGAAGTAGCAAAATCCGTTGGTGTTGAAAAAAGCAACTTCCCTGCTGCAACGGTAGATTACTCTACAAAAGATGGCAAATGGTACAGCATTCCTTTGGATGTTCATCCATTAATCATGTATTACAATAAAGATTTGTTCAAAGCTGCCGGTATTACAGCGCCTCCAACCAATCGTCAAGAATTTGTAGATGCTGCGAAAAAGCTTACCGATCCTTCCAAAGGTGTTTGGGGAGCGGCAATGCCAACTTTCTGGATTCAAAATTTCTTGTTCCCGACCATCCTATTCCAAAATGGCGGAAGCTTTTTAGATGATAAAGGGAATATTGCTTATAACTCACCGGCTGGTGTAGAAGCCGTTACATTTATGAGAAGCTTAACGACGATGAAAGTATCCCCTCCTACAGTTGCGCAAGATGGTGACTTCAACTTGTTCCAACAAGGGAAAAGTGCCATGCACTTCAATGGTCCTTGGTCCAAGGATGCTTTCGATAAAGCCAAGATCAACTATGGTGTTGCACCCGTTCCACAACTAGGAACCGTCAAACAGGCTGTTTTCGGCGGATCACACAACTTTGTCATTCCTAAATCAACGACAGATGCCAATGTTCTTGCAGGTGCCGGAGATTTCTTGAAATTCGTATCTGCCAATTCGATTGATTGGGCAGAGTCCGGTCAAGCAGTTGCTTCTAAAGTCGTACGTGACAGCGCGGCATTTAAAGCCATGACACAGCAACAAACAGAAGTTGCTAAGTCTTTTGATTATGTTCAATTTGCACCTAAAGTATTAAATTGGGGTCCAATTTCCGACAGTATTTGGACGGAGTTAGCGAATGCTTTGCAAGGTAAGAAGGATCCGAAAGCTGCGCTTGATGATGCAGCAGCCAAATCTACACAAGCGATGAAAAAGTAAGTCATAGTGAAAGGAAGGAAGACGGGTATCGTTTACCCGTCTTCAATTCTAAGTATAGGAGGGAATCCGTTGTCAACAACATCAAATTGGAAATCAAAGCTGACTTCAAGCTTATTCATATTGCCGTATTTTCTAGCCTTTTTATTGTTTACGCTCTTTCCAATCATTTATGGCTTTATCATTAGTTTAAAGCAATATAATTTACTGGATCCTGTACATCCGTTTGTTGGATTAGACAATTATAAGCAAATTTTTACGAAGGGTACGCAACCAAATGACCTCTTCTTCATTGGGATGAAAGCGACTTTGAAGTTTGTCGTCTTTTCGGTTCCATTTTTAGTTATTGTAGGTTTAGGCTTTGCTTTGCTGCTAAATGCACTTCCCGCAAAACTTCGGTCACTTTTTCGGTCGATTTATTTTATTCCCTATGCCGTTTCAGCAACGGTCATGGCCGTGATTTGGAAGCGAATGTTCGATGTTACCGGCGGATTTATCAATATGTTTATAGCAAAGCTGGGAATTCGTGAGTTCGACCCGGTTCCATGGCTGCTGGATAGCCCCTTCGTATGGTTCGCATTGGTTATTGCTACGCTTTGGTGGACTATTGGCTTTAACATGATCATTTTTGTGAATGCACTTAATGGCGTACCTGAGGATCTTTATGAAGCAGCCAAAATAGATGGAGCGAATGGCTGGGATAGACTTAAAAGCATCACAGTCCCGTTTATTAGACCTGTAATTATCTTTGTACTCATTACTTCGACCATTGCATCCTATAACGTCTTCGCCCAGCCCAATTTAATGATGGGGGATAAGGTTGAAGAGACGAAGGTTTTATTAATAGGTATTCTGCAAACGGCTTACACAGCCAGAGAAATTGGTTCTGCTTCTGCCATGGCTATTTTAATGGGATTAATGATTATGATTGTTTCTATTATTCAATTTAAAGTCACAAATAGAAAGGAGTAGAGGACGATGAAACCTTCGAAGATTTTTTATGTGCTGTTGGCTTCGCTGCTAGGCATCATTTTTATCCTTCCAATGCTATGGATGTTTTCAAATTCGTTTAAAACAGATGCTGAAGTGATGGCGCCTGTGTTTCATTTGCTGCCTCAAGAATTTACATGGGATAATTTCCATACGATTTTTGTGGGTGGCGATGTAGAGGTTCCTATTTTTCGCTGGATATTCAATTCATTTTTTGTGGGCTTTGCCGCAACGGTCCTGATTCTATTGCTGGATACTATGGCCGCTTATGCATTAACAAAGCTGGACATTCCTTTCAAAAAAACATTGTTTGCTTTATTCATAGGCTCATTAATGGTTCCAGGGATTATTTCATTCCTTCCTCAATATTTGAGTTTCAGTAATTTGAATTTAATTAATACGTATTATGTACTCATTTTACCGTATTCCGGCGGAGCTCTCGGTGTATTTTTGTTAATACAATTTTTCCAATCCTTTCCTCATGAAATTATTGAAGCTGCGAGAATCGACGGGGCTAATAAATGGCACGTGTTCACGTCCGTACTGCTGCCTTCTTCTGTTTCAATTGTTACAACACTCGCTATTTTCACATTTATGAGTGTTTTCAATGATTACGTATGGCCGTTCTTCACGGTCACTGATTTGGAAATGCGAACCCTTACAGCGGGAGTTGCCGTTATGGCAACAGGAAGCTTTACGGCATCCTATGGTAAATTAATGGCTCTAGCTACATTATCAACGATCCCAACATTAATTATATTTTTAATTGGTCAGAAGCAATTCATTCAATCCATTACAGCCACAGGGGTTAAACAGTAAAAAGGAACGCTGTCAAAGGTGGTTTTTCATATGCGCATGTTGATTGCTTTATTAGGTTGTATCCTGCTATTGGCGGGATGTTCGAAAGGGGTTGTAGAGGAAGCTGTGAAGGAAACCAATAGTACGGTATCGCCATCAAAGGAAGCGAAAACATTTACGAATCCCATACTAGACAACGGAGCCGATCCATGGGTCACTTCGAAGGATGGGACCTATTATTATACACATACAACGGGAAATTCGATTCGAATTTGGAAGTCGCAAACGTTAACAGGGCTTTCAAATGCTGAATATAAGGACGTCTGGTTTCCACCTGTTTCAGGACCTAATACTTCAAACATTTGGGCACCTGAATTACATTTTCTCAAAGGAAAATGGTATATCTACTATGCAGCAGATGACGGTCAGAATGAGAACCATCGGATGTTTGTGCTTGAATCGGAGACAGAGGATCCTCTAGGGAAATATATAGACAGGGGAATGATGGACACTTCTGGCAGATGGGCTATTGATGGAACAACGCTGCAAAAAGAGGATGGATCGTTATATTTCATTTGGTCGGGCTGGGAAGGTACGGTGAATGTAAGTCAACATTTGTACATTGCACGGATGAGTAATCCGTATACGATTAGCGGAAAACCAGTAGAAATCTCAAGACCCACCTATGACTGGGAATTGGTCGGGAATCCTACCATTAATGAAGGTCCACAGGTATTGATGCATAAGGATCAAATTTTTGTTATTTATTCGGCAAGCGGCAGCTGGACCGATGACTATTGTCTAGGGATGCTGAGTGCACAGATGAAAAGTGACTTGTTGAATCCTGCCTCATGGTAAAAACATGATAAAGCCGTATTTTCAAAAACAGATCAAGTATTCGGACCCGGTCATAACTCTTTTGCGAAATCACCAGATGGGAAAGAGGATTGGATTCTGTATCATGGCGCGAAAACCCAAGGCTCTGGCTGGAATCGCAACGTGCGTATGCAGCCATTTAAGTGGAATCAAGATGGATCGCCGAATTTTGGGACTCCGATTGCGGAAGGGATTCCAATTGCTGTACCTAGCGGTGAATAGAATTTGATAAAACAAGGTTGTCCTCAAGGTCTATGACCTTTTGGGATAGCCTTATTTTGTTTTCTGCTAAATGTGCGAATATCTGCCAATAATACCGAACCTAAAAATATGTCCATTACTGGAGTAATTAGGTCATTGGATTCACATGCCCTACTTTGTATAATTAAGAGATACTATATCTTAAATCGGGGGATTCAAGTGAGCGGTAAGCAGCGATCAAGATTAAGCGCCACATTAATCCTTATCCTAATGAGTTCTTTCACAATAAGCTGCAGTCCACAGCTGAATACCCATACAGAAGAAGCCAGCTCTAATAAGCTGAGAATCACCTTTTGGTCTCCGTTTAGTGGAGGCGATGGACAATTTATGGCCGAATTAATCCAGCAATATAATAACGAGAATAATGATCACGTTAAAATAGAACAGATCAACAATAATTCAAGTGATTATTATCCAAAGCTCTCAACGGCAATCGTGACAGAAGAAGCGCCTGATATCGCGATTGTTCACTCAGCCAAATATTCACAATATGCGCCTGCGGGCTTCTTGACAGATTTGAATGAACTGGCTGTCGAGGCCGGCGTTAATTGGAACGATTTTAATCCGACGATTTTGAAAAGCACGGTTGCCGATGATAAGCATTTGGGAATTCCACTAGATACGCATCTAGAAGTCATGTACTATAACAAAACTTGGCTGAAGCTAGCTGGCCTTCTAGATGAGAAAGAAAAGCCTATTTTATCCAATGGTGAAGAAGGATTCATTCAATTTCTACAAAAAATCCGCGCGAGTGTACCGGAACATATATCTCCTCTGGCTGAGCCTAATGTGCGAATTGACTCCTTCTGGTTGTGGTATTCCTTCTATAATCAGATGAGCATGGATGGGGGACGTTTCTATACCAACGATGGAAAAGCGGCAGCCATTGATAATACTTCTGCGCTGCAATCCTTGAAATTTGTGAACTCTCTTTATACCAGTAAGCTCATCCATCCTAATATTAACGATACGGTTCAAAACTTTGCTAAAGGCAACGCAGCCATATTAATTACAGGCGTTTGGGCAACAGGTACTTTTGAGAAAGCTGCAGATTTGAATTTTGGTGTTACAAAAATACCTCAGATCTACGATCATCCAGCGGTTTGGGGCGACTCCCACACGTTTTCTCTTCCCTATCATGAGAAGCCGGATAAGCAAAAGCAGATTGCAGCCATCAAATTTGCCAATTGGGTTGCGGCTCACGGTGCAAGCTGGGCGAAAGCCGGACATATTCCGGCTGTTAAGAAAGCCGTAGAATCGAAAGAGTTTCAGCAGCTTAAATATCGCCCTGACTATGCCAGCTCGGCGGATGATGTGAAATATTTTCCAAGTCAACCGCGACAGGGAACGATTAATGATGAACTTGTGCGTGAGTTTGAAAAGATGATGGTGGGTCAGTCAACACCACAAGAGGTGCTGCATAATGCGCAAAAGATTATTAATACCAATCTTCAGATTCAGCAGAATACAGCTCAAAAATAGGCTGCAGTGGATTAAAAACCTGCCTATTGCCGTTAAGCTTATTGTTATTAGCTTTATACTTATTGCCGTTCCGCTCGGGATTGCCAGCTATTTGACTTACACGAGCTATTCAGCATCCATTCAAAAAAACACCGGCAAATATCAAATGGACGTCGTGAAGGAATTAACAGCTAATATTGATACCTATATGAATGAACTCAATTTGTTAACTCTGTTGCCTTACCAATCGCAGCAAATATTGAAATATTTGGAGGCGGGCGGGCAGTCGGCTTCGAATCTTTCATTTAATGAAAGGGTGACGATTGAGGATTTCACGAAGCGTGTATTTGCGAATGGAAGATTGGATATTTCAGGGGTAACCCTTTATCGAGTTTCTGGCGGTACTTACTCAGCCATGTTGGAGGAGCAAGCCAATTATTCAATAAAAAGTGTAGAAGATGAACCATGGTATGAAAAAGTATCCAAAACAGGAAAAATCGTTTATATCGGTACCTTCAACAAAACTGCCTTAGACACAAATAACCAAGTGTATTCCTTTGCCAGAAAAATCCGCAGTGTAGATACGGGTAAGGTTCTAGGTTATCTAGTGCTGGATGTGGATAAGAATGTGATTCGTAACAAAATTGAAGCTATTTCCAACGAAAAGAAGAACATTATGATCGTCGATAACGAGGGATCGATGATCTATAAAAGCATGGAATATGGGATTGATTCTGATAAATTACTGCCATATAAAGGTGCAGGGACTGTTGTTTATAAGCAAAACAATGATACAGAGCTTTTATCCTACTATACTTCACCCTTCACGGGCTGGACGATGATCGAAATGGTACCGCTTGCCACTCTGCTTCAGGACACCGTTTATGTTAGGAACTATATTATCCTGATCGGAGCTGTTTGTTTGCTCCTTGCGTTCATCATTTTCACTATTTTCGCCCTGCGTATTACGAATCCGATTAGTGAATTGCGCAATTTAATGAAAAAGGTTGTTGTCGGAGACTTACATGTATCGATTCCCATCAGCAGCCGTGATGAGATTGGGCAGCTTAGTCAATCGTTTAATATCATGGTGTCAAAGCTCAGTGATTTAGGTTATCGTCTTTATGAATCGGAAATTAGAGAGAAGAATGCGCAAATATCTGCATTGCAAAGCCAAATTAACCCTCATTTTTTATATAATACATTAGGTTCAATTAGCATGTACGCAGAAATACAAGGCAACCGTGAAGTGGTTAAAATGACCAATAATTTAAGCAAGCTGCTGCGTTACAGCATCAATAGTCACAAAAGCCAAGTGCCGCTTAATATGGAACTAGAGCATGTAAAAGGCTATATGGCAATACAGCAAATTCGTTTTGAGGAAAAAATTCAATTCCATGTAAATATTGAGCCTGAACTGCTTTCCTATTCCGTTATTCGGTTTATTTTACAGCCGATCATTGAGAATAGTATTGTGCACGGAATTGATAAGGGGAATGGATATGGCAACATTATCCTTACAGGAAAGAAACAGGAAGATAATATGCTGATCACCATTCAAGATGATGGAGCAGGTATGAGCGCGGTGCAATTGCAAAATTTACTTGATAAAAAATTCGATTTGGCCTCATCTGAGGAAGGCACAGGCGGTCACGGTTTAATGAATGTACATCGAAGAATAGCCTTGCGCTATGGTAATCAGTATGGCATTAAGATAGAGAGCAGCCTTCAACAAGGAACAATCATATTCCTTACTTTACCGCTCATAGAAGATAATCTTGAAGGGGGTATAAGGGATGCCTAATATACTAATCGTAGATGACGAAGCGATTTTTCGTAAAGGCATTCGACTAATGATTGCAGAGATGCAATCTGAATGGATTGTTATTGGGGAAGCCATGGATGGCGTGGAAGCCTTAGAAAAAATAGAGGAACTACAGCCCGATTTGATTATTACAGATATCAAAATGCCACGGATGGATGGTATCCAGCTGCAGTATATCGTGAAGGAACGCTACCCGCAGATTGCATGTGTTGTGATGAGCGGGTATAACGATTTCCAATACGCTCGTGAATCCCTAAGATTAGGGGCAAAAGACTATTTAATGAAACCATTCGAAAGAGAAGAGTTATATGATTTGCTTGGCAAGCTGCAGGAAGAGTTGGCGCTAGAAAAGCAGCAAAGTAAAGTAAATGCCAAAGATAGACAAGTACAGAATCAAATGCGTCACCATATATTAGCCGGTCTACTAACGGGGAGCATTCATCATGCGGAGACAGAGCTGCTTGAGAATGTAGGAATTCTATTTCCACATCCTAATACTAGCTGTTTGGTTGCTAAGCTAGACCGAGATTCAGTAACGGATGAAAGATATTACCAATTGAATCCATCTTTGTTTTCCGTCTACATGCAGCAATTTATTCAGGAGAGCATCGACAAATCCTTACTTGGGCATGTCTTTATTTTACATGATAATGAGGTTGTCGCTTTAATCAATCATGAGGAAGGGGAATCCTCGTATTCGGAAATTGAGAAATTAACAAACCGAATCCGCAAGGAAATCCGCGGGCAATCCAATTTTACAATCACGTTTGGACTAGGCAGTCCTGCCAAGGACTTGGAATCAATTTCTAAATCCTACAAGGAAGCGGGATTAGCTTTATTGTACCGATTGGTTATTGGCGGAGACCGCTTGCTTTCTAGTGAGACCATAGCCGAGATGAAAATGGAGAAGTTCGAATGGCATTCCTCCGATTGGAACCTGCTCAATCAATTTGTCCAAGAAGGCGATTTGACTAATGTACAATACCAGGCAAGTCAATTTGTAACCAAGCTTTGTCAACAATGGCATGACCCAGAAATCATTCAACAGCAAATTTGCAAAATGCTGCTTCACTTCTACGAACTGGCAGTCAATTTGGCTGTGGTTAAACAGTGGCTGAAGGCTACCGATGTGAAGCAGGTGTTAATGGATATTTACTCCATTTCGTCCAGTAAAGAATTGATCGAACGCTGCCAGAAGCTGTTAGGTGATTTAAGTGTTTGCATTTCGAACCGCAAGAAAAAGTTTGTAACCAGTCCAGTTGAATTGGTTGTGCGATATGTCGAAGAACACTATGCTGAATCGATCACCCTAAACATGATGGCGGAAATCGTTTATCTGAATCCATCTTATTTAAGCAGCTTGTTTAAAAGCAAGCAAGGTCAGTCTTTTATCGATTTTCTTACGGAAAAGCGAATAGAAAAAGCGAAAACGATGCTGCTCTACTCGGATGAAAAAATTCAAGTGATCTCGGATTCAACGGGCTTTACGAATATTCGTCATTTCAATCGCGTGTTCAAAACGCTTACGAATCGAACCCCTACAGAATACCGTGAGGGTAAGAATATGGGATCGAATTAGGTTTAGCGAGTCGGCCAGTTGAGGGGGATTGACTAAGTAGGTCAATTTGCTATAATTGATATAAGAGAATTTAGCAAATAGGGGCAAAAACAATGAATAATGAAAGACAACCATTATATATGGTGATTCAGGAGCATTTTAAGCGCTTGATTACAACAGGGCAGCTGGCAGCTGATGACAAAATTCCAACAGAGAAAGAATTGATGGAGGAGTTTCACGTTAGCCGAATCACGGTTGCTAATGCCCTCACTCAGCTAGCCAAGGATGGTTGGATTTACAGAATACCAGGAAGAGGAAGCTTCGTCCAAAGCAAGTCTATGCCTCAACCTGTTGTACAATATCAGGATCAGCCTAAAGTGATTGGGCTTGAATCTAATGTGGTTTCCGGGGAAAGCTATCAACCACTATCAACGAACCGTCGCCGAATGATTGGCTTCTTAATTCCGTCGTTAGAGGATTACTTTGCACTAAGATTGATTCAAGGCATTAATTCGATATTGGATGAGAGCCGTTATTATTTAGCTATTGTACTCACGAAAGATAACAAGGATAGAGAAAAAGAAGCGATTATGGAGCTCATCCATAAAGGCGCAGAGGGCTTGATTATTTTTCCAATTGATGCGGAAACCTATAATGAAGAAATCCTCGCAATGAAGATAAGAAATTATCCGTTTGTATTGATTGATCGAAATTTACCTGGCGTAGAAACACATGTGGTAAGCTCGGATAATTTTATGGGCATCCAACTAGCGGTCTCTCACCTTTGGGATCTGGGTCATCGGGATATCGCCATCGTAACGGATTCTCCGCTTTCTACAACTACAGTTGAAGGGCGGATTGCTGGTTATATGGAAGCTTTAAAGCAGAAAAATGCTTTGATCAATCCAGCGTTCATTTTAACTGAATTCAGAATTGATTATAATAAAGGCGTCGACGATCAGCATCCTTTGTATAGATATATCCGTAATAAATTGGCTACGGCATATATAACATTAAATGCTAAGCTTGGTCTTCATATTGCTGCCATTGCACAACGATTAGAGCTTAGTGTTCCTGATGAGCTTTCTATTCTCACCTTCGATGACCCATCCTCGGGGGAAGGTGAAACAAGAGCCTTTACACATGTGGCTCAATCCGAGGCAGAGATAGGCAGACAAGCAGCTGAAGTATTGATTGGCTTGTTGGATAGTGATGGTGAAGGTGATGGTAAATATCATAAGATTATCCTTCAACCGAAGTTAGTGGTGGGTAAATCGACAGGACCGTTAAAAAAGTGATAAGCATAATATAGCGAACTCTTTTTAGACCCGAAAGGTCATAAAGAGGCGCTTTTTTTGTTTTATGACGAGAAATAGATGTATAATGCTATAATCTTAAAAGGCTAATTAAATTATACGATATATATGCTATGTTTATAGCATAAAGAAACTTAGATGGATTATCCTCAATAAGATATAAGATAAACACATGTATCTTGAGTGAATTCAAACGATCGGAGCAGTGGTAATCTTTTGCGTACATGCACTTCTAGGCTTACACCCACATAGACTAATACTAATCTATAAGCGGAGGCTTCCTAAACAGCTATGATCCGCTACACTGAAGGGGGTGGCTGGAATGCCTGGATTGTTTAGTGCAATTGCTTTATTAATCAAACAGTTAACTTTGCTTGTATCCTATGTCAAAAACAATGCGTTTCCACAACCTCTTACCGAGGAAGAAGAAGAAAAACATCTTAGGCTCATGGCTGAAGGTAATGACCATTCCAGAAATAAGTTGATTGAACATAATTTAAGACTTGTCGCGCATATAGTCAAAAAATTCGACAATACAGGAGAAGATTTAGAGGATTTGATTTCGATCGGGACGATCGGATTGATCAAAGCCATCGAGTCGTTCTCTCCCAACAAAGGGACGAAGCTGGCGACTTTTGCAGCACGTTGTATCGAGAACGAGATACTTATGCATCTTCGCTCGCTAAAGAAAACACGCAAGGATGTGTCTTTGCATGATCCCATCGGAACGGACAAAGAGGGGAATGAAATTACGCTCATCGACATTCTCGGTACAGAAGCCGATGATGTCGTAGATAAGGTTCAGCTCAAGATAGAGAAGAGCAAAATATATCGGAACTTGGAAATCTTGGACGATCGCGAGAAGGAAGTCGTCGTTGGACGGTTTGGGTTGGAATTAGGTGGAGAAGAGCGGACGCAGCGGGAGATTGCGAAGGAGCTGGGGATTTCGCGGTCGTATGTGTCAAGGATAGAGAAAAGGGCGCTCATGAAGCTTTATCATGAGTTTTATAAGGCGAAACGGTAAGGTTACGAATTGGATACTTCATTTATTTGGACCCTGTGCAAGTAATGGAGGTGAAGGTTATGACGTTAATCCATATCGAGAATGCCAGTAAATACTACACGATGGGCGAGGAAACGATTAAAGCATTAGATGATGTCTCGTTAGATATTGATCACGGAGAGTTCGTGGCAATCATGGGACCATCAGGTTCCGGCAAATCCACACTGATGAACATCATCGGGTGTTTGGATGTTGTAGATAAAGGTATCTATGACCTGGATGGTCAAGCAATAAAATTGCTAAAGGATTCTGGGCTTGCTGAGATTCGTAATCAGAAGATTGGTTTCGTTTTTCAAAGCTTCAACTTGCTGCCGAGATTAAGTGCCTATGAGAATGTGGAGTTGCCTTTGATCTATCGGGGAATGAGTAAAAAGGAAAGAGAGCCTCTCGTTTTGCATGCTCTAGAATCGGTGGACTTGCTGGATCGTAAGAGGCACTTTCCATCAGAGTTATCTGGTGGACAGCAGCAACGTGTTGCTATAGCGCGAACGTTGGCAGGAGATCCTCCAATCATTTTGGCGGATGAACCTACGGGAGCGTTAGATTCGAAGACAGGTGTGGAGATTTTAAACATTTTAAAGAGATTAAATGCACAAGGTCGGACGATTATTTTGATTACGCATGACTTATTGATTGCGCAACAGGCGAAACGGATTGTGCGGTTTCGGGATGGGCGATTGAATGAAGTTGTTTAGTGTTTATAGGACCGGAACTCCAAATAAGGGGGTCCGGTTTGTTTTATTTTCTTTGAGTTACTCAATGAAAAATTTCGAAAAATGAGCTGACTTGAGAAAATGAACGTTCGGACGCACCATAAAACCAATATTGAAATACAGAGGGAATTATTTTTAGTTTCGAAAATTCAGGAGTGCTGAATGACATTCATAAGGCAACCATCTTCGCATCGTTACCGACCAAAAGGAGAATTTATAAGCGATTATTGGCCGGCCTGCATTGTTTACACATGACGAAATATTGGCCATCCATGCCTACCTACATTGAAGAAAAAAGTGGATTAAACAGGGAGTGGACTGCTATGGCAGCTGCTCCCTGTTTTTCATTGAAGTAACGGGCAGAATTCGTTAATACAGACAGCAAAGATGAAAGCGTATTTTTTCCAGAAGAATTTTCAATCTGATAGGATTAAGATATTACCAAACGTCAGAATGAGGCATATCATAAGTTCTTGAAATATTTGGAGGAAGTAGATGGTGAAAAAATCTCAAGTGTACGGAGTAGGAATGGACTGTACTCATGGACAATTGTAACAATGATTTTATGCCAGAGCTATGGATTTATCATCTATTCGACTAAAGTTACGGGTCCCCTGATTGCGAGAATTTATACCTGCAAGATGTTCATGATCGGGCCCAGGTGTTTCTGGACGGCATATATCAAGGAACCGTTGAACGTTGGAATCCGCAGGGCCTGCAGTTGACAGTCCCGGCTAAAGGAGAGATACTGTCGTTGTCGAACACCGGATTTGATCGGCACCCAGTCTCCTTCCTGCAATGTGACCGATTCACGGTTTAGTTCAAGCTTTCCCTCCCCTTCCAAACAACATAGCAATTCAAACAAATGGTGATGATGACGCGTGCAATACCACCCCGGGGCTTCAAGCCAAAATGCTGCCAACGATTTGCAATTAATTGGTTATATTGGAAAATCGGTACAAATCCACCGAAACCGTTCCTTTTTTCGGATATATAGCTTTACCTTATAATACATCAGTTCAAGGAGGAAGATTATTGAAATTACAGGTTGCAAGGAAAACATCGAAATGGTTTGTCTATCAGAAAATGATCATCGTTTTCATCCTATTTTTTCTCCCTCTTATTTCCATGAACATTTGGTTGAATTACAAAGGAATGTCCCTAACGAGACAAACAATTCTGAATTCCGCTGTGGCTGGTGCGGACTTTTATTCAAAGCAGTTGGATAACGAACTGTATTTAATTCGAAAATTACAGCTTCAACTGCTAAACGATGATAATCTGCAGAAGCTGAGTTTCCGGGGCAGGACACTGGAGGATTATGAAAAGGTCGAGCTCATTAATCGGGTCATAGATCGACTAGCGACTCTTACCGAATCCAGTGAATATGTGGTGAACGCCGGCGTGTATGTTGAGGCCATCGGAAAAACGATTTCCACGACAAACGACGTTACCGTTACACCGAATCCGGAAATGGAATTGATTAAGTCCCTTATCCCAATTACGCCAAAGCCCTCGTTTTATCAGATCGGGGAAAGGATCTTTTTCATTGAAGTTGAAAATTACGGCGGCATCTGGTCCTATATCGAAATCTCGATACCTAAGCTGCTAAACGCTTTAAGAGAAATTACAAACTTGTATCCGGAGTCCAATGTCTTTCTGGGAAATCAAGAATCTGGTGTTGTCTTGACGACTGCGAAAGAAGTCAAGGATTCAGTCGAGATATTGAACTTGACAAGCGAGCCAAGCGTTAAAGACTCGAATGGGTCGGTGATAAGAAAGCTCAATGGTATTAGCTACTTTATCATCCGGGATGAGGTCAGTTCCATGCACTTGTCCTTAATGATGTACGTAAACCAGAATGAAATCACGCGTCCTTTAGTCCATTTCAGTTCATGGTTCTATTCTCTATTCTTTATGGCTGTTATCGTTATGGTGCTGTACTCATTTTCTGTTCATTTGATGATCCACAGACCGATATCCAAGCTGGTCAAAGCCTTCCATATGATTGAAGCCGATAGCCTCAATATCATCATCGAGTCCAAGTCAAATGATGAATTTCATTATGTCTTCAACGGCTTCAATAACATGGCCCACAAACTGAAAAAATCGATTGAAGAAATCTATGAGCAGAAGATCGCGTTGCAGCACTCCCAGTTCAAGCAGCTCCAATCTCAAATTAATCCGCATTTTCTTTACAATTGCTTTTTCAATATTCATGTGATGTGCCAAGTGGGGGACACGGACGGAGCCGCTACGCTTTCCCAGAAACTAGGGAGCTACTACCAGTACATCACAAGAAGCGGATCGGATGAGGTTCCGTTTTATAAAGAATACCGCCATGCACTCGATTATTGTGAAATTCAATGTATTCGTTTCTCAAACCGGATTGCTTACGAATATCAAGAAATATCGAATATCCCGCAGTTTATCCCCGTGCCGTGGCTCATTATTCAGCCTATTGTCGAAAATGTATTCGAACACGCCTTTGAAGACGGTACAGAAGAAGGGATCGTTTATATTAGTACGGATTATCACGAAGGAAGATTGCAAGTAACGGTTGAGGATAACGGAAACATGCTAACCGACGAACATGTGGAACAATTGCGAAAAAAACTCGCAATGGATTCGAAACATATTGAAAAAACGGGATTAATTAACGTGAATAACCGGCTTCAGCTAAAGTATGCATCGGGCAGCGGACTCATCGTCTCGCGCAGTCCGTATGGGGGATTAAAGGTTGATTTAGTTATAATCTTTGGATAAGGAGGCTTGACTATGTACCGACTTTTGATTGTAGACGACGAGCCCGGCATCGTAAATGGCCTAGTTCAGCTTTTTCAGGAGAATACTCAGTTCGAACTGGATGTATGCAAAGCCTATTCCGCCAAAGAGGCTGTCGAGATCGCCAAGAAAAAGAAGCTGGATATTCTACTCAGCGATATACGTATGCCCCAAAAGAACGGACTTCAGCTCATTGATGAAATTACCTTCTATTGGCCGTTATGCCGCATCATATTTCTGAGCGGATACAGTGATTTTGATTACATTCATGAAGCTCTGCGCAAAAATGTGGACGATTATATCCTGAAAACAGAAGGAGTTGGCCCCATTTTCGAAGCCGTGAAGCAGGCTTCCAAAAAACTCGATGAAGAGAACCGCCGTAGAATTCAAGAAGAGAAGGCTAGGATGCATTTTCAAATCGTCGAGCCTTTTTTGAAAGACGAGCTAGTGAGAAGGGTTCTGGAAGGCGAGCCTATGCGTTCACTGAGAAACGAGTCTCGTTATGAAGATGTGGACTTTTGCATTTCGATTGATCAGCCAGCATTTTTTCTGATTGGAAGCATCGACCGCTTGGAGGATGTGACTTCCAGGGGGATTCTTGAATCTGTTCAAAGGACATTTGACAATTACCTGCCCGCGACAATTGCAAGAGAGCAGGCTATTTTAGGTAATGATCTACTTGTCTGGCTTCTGCAGCCTGAAGAAGTGCTGCTAAGTCGTTTTCAGGCCGCTGAAACGGCGATTGAATCGCAGTGGAATGCTGTCAAAGTCTATATGAAAGGCATTTTGGAACAAGTACAAAATGATTGTGAACTAAGGTTGGGTGTTTTCGTATCATTCGGCATATCCGATAATCCTATATGCATATGGGACACAATCCGGGATCAATATGAATCCTTACGGTCCATGCTGAAAAACAGGGTGTCAGCAGGCCAAAATATGGTCATGATCGACCTCGAAGGATCCAGTATGGATGAGGAATCTTTATATGAGCGAGGTGGGATGAGGCAGGAAGACGTAAAATCGTTGGTCATTGACCAGATTCATACGTATATACATGAGCATTTATCCGGAGATATCTCGCTGACCTCCATTGCGGAGAAAGTGCATTTTAACCCGTCGTACTTATCTCGCTTTTATAAACAAATGACAGGGAGTAATTTACTTGAATATATCCATACGATGAGGCTGGAGGAGGCGATTCGCCTCATGGAACATACCAACCTGAAGTTAAATGAAATTGCTGTACGAGTCGGGTTTGATTCGCATTCCTATTTCACGACATTCTTCAAGAGAAAGAAGGGCATCTCCCCCCAAGAATATCGGAATAACAAAACAAATGAGTAAAGAAAGTGAAAGGGAATGTAAAAAACTCAAAATTGAAAGCACGTTCACTTGGTATCATAATTAACTTAGAAATAGATTCATCACAGTTAATAGAAAAAGGGAGGAACGTGTTCAATATGAAACGGATTGCAACATGGAAGATGATTTTGATTGCGACGATGACGCTTTCGGTATTATCAGCATGCTCAAATCAAGGAAAAGAGACAACTAATTCAACGCCTCAGACCTCTACCAATGGGGGGGATAAGGGGAGTAACGCGTCAAATGATCCGTTTGGCAAGTATCCCAATACGGTAACGGTAACGGAAGTGCTTGGCTACATTGCTCCGGAAGATCCGCGGATTCCCAAAGGAATCACTCCGGAACAGAACGCTTATATTAAAAGTCTCAAAGATATGCTGAATATTGAACTGAAGTATAAATGGACAGTTCCGACAAACCAATACGACCAAAAATTTTCACTGGCCATTGCATCCAATGACTTGCCGGATATTATGGAACTGGATCAGACAAATTATGAGAAATTGAAAAAAGCGGGAATGCTTGCCGATCTGACTGAAGCCTATAATAAATACGCCTCTCCGGCGCTTAAGAAATATATGGAGTCCGATGGCGGCTTTGCGCTGAAGGCATTCAGCGAGGATGGGAAATTATTCGGACTTCCGGGCTTTGAGGATCCTTTCTTGTCCACACAACTGCTCTGGATTCGAAAGGATTGGCTCGACACCCAACATTTGCAGCCGCCTAAAACAATGGATGAATTGGAAAAAGTAGCACTGTCTTTTGTACAAAATGACCCGGATCAGAATGGGAAAAATGACACCTATGGGATCGCAGCCCAAAAAAATCTGTTCTACTGGGGATTTGATCTCCGGGGGTTCTTTAACGGATTTGGCGCTTATCCGTCGGTCGGCAATAACCAATCCGCCTGGATTAAGGATGGAAGCGGCAAGTTGATTCCCGGGCTCATCCAGCCTGAGGTGAAGATGGCGCTCGGGAAGCTGCAGTCCTGGTACAAGGAAGGGATTTTGGATAAAGAATTTGCGTTGAAGGATGAGAACAAAGCGGTTGAAGATCTTACTGCAGGAAAAGTAGGGATTTCCTATGGGGAATGGTGGTATCCGAACTGGCCCTTGAACCTGAATGTGGACAAGGATCCGAAGGCGGACTGGATTGCACTGCAAATTCCGGGCTTGAATGGACCCGGGAAATCGCTCGTTCCGAAGCTTCGTGCAAACAAACTCATGGCCGTGAACAAAAATGCGGCAAACCCGGAAGCGGCCATCAAGATGATCAACTTCTACATTGAAATGGGCAATAAGAAATATATAGATCAGAATAAAGCTGAGAACGGTTACGTGTACAATTGGTTCTATCCCCGGATTTACAATCCGGCTCAAATCGAAACGATCTATACCGAAGTCAATAAAGCGCTGGAAGCGAAACAAAATGAAGTTACGCTGGATGATGAAAATTACAAGAACGTAGCGGATGTCTTCAAAGCAACAAACCAATATCTTGCAGGGAATACTTCGGAAGCGACCAAAGGCGTGAACTGGGGACAATATTTCAGCCGTGCGGCTAAAGACGGCGGCTGGGGAATTACGCGCCAGATCAAACAGAGTAAAGCTTATGTCTATAATGAGCTCTACGCTCTTCCTACGAAATCCCAAGCGGAAAAGGGAGCTCAGATGGATAAATTAATGTCGGAGAGCTTCACCAAGATTATTATGGGCGGATCTCTCGATGATTTCGACAAATTTGTATCCAGTTGGAAATCCCTTGGCGGCGAACAAATCACCAATGAGGTCAACGACTGGTACGGCAAGCTGGCTGTAAAATAATTGTATTTGTAGTAATAACGGGAGGGTTTGGCCCGAGCAATTGGCAAATCCCTCCCATTTCAAACGAAAGGAGGTCCGTCGGTGAGGACTCTCAAAACAGAATATCCGCTTCATTTGATGCTGGTGCCCGGTTTGATCGTCACGCTGATCTATGCCTACGGCCCGATGGCCGGCCTTGTGATGGCATTTCAGCAGTTTGAGCCGCTATCCGGTTTTTTTCACTCCAAGTTCATCGGATTAGATAATTTCAGGTATGTATTCGAACTGCCCGATTTCAAACAGGTACTCTGGAACACCATTCTCATCTCGGTTTTTAAAATGATGCTGTTCTTGCTTGTTCCATTGATTCTGGCATTGCTTCTTAACGAGGTAACCAAAAGATGGTTCTCGCGTATCATTCAATCTGCTATTTTTTTGCCGTTCTTTTTGTCCTGGACCGTACTTGGCGGCGTCATTATTGAATTATTCGCTCTGAACGGCCCAATAAACGGCCTGATCGCCGCCTTGCAAATAAAGCCAATCATGTTTATGCTGGACAACCAGTGGTTTCGGGGGATTATCGTCGCTTCCGATGTCTGGAAAGGGATGGGCTACAATATGATTGTGATGCTAGCGGCTATTACCGGAATCAATGCGACTCTGTATGAGGCAGCAGAAGTGGATGGGGCCGGAAGATGGAAACAAATGCTGCATATTACGCTTCCGGGCATGGCGCCGATTCTGATTTTGCTGGGCGTATTAAGCCTTGGAGGCATTCTCAATGCGGGCTTTGAGCAAATCCTGATTCTGTATAACCCGACGGTCTACACAGGTGCGGATGTAATCGACACATTCGTTTACCGGCTCGGGATGTTTAGTCAACAATTCGGACCCGCCGCCGCTGTTGGATTGTTCAAGTCCGTGATTTCCCTTGTGCTCGTGTCTTTGACCTACTATGCGGCCTATAAATATAACAATTACAGAATTTTTTAACATAGAGGTGGAGAGATGCATAATCGAACAATTGGAAGAACGCTTTTCGTACTATTCAATTCACTGCTTCTAACGGTTATCACTTTACTGGGCATTTTTCCGTTCCTTCATTTGCTCTCGATCTCGCTTAGTTCGAACATAGCGGCAATTGCAGGCGAGGTGAAGCTGTGGCCGGTCGGTTTTAATCTGGATGCGTACAGCTATCTGGCTCAAAAGGTTGAGTTTTTTCGTTCGCTATGGGTGTCCATTGAGAGGGTAATTTTGGGTACAGCGATCAATTTGTTTCTTGTATTTATTACGGCTTATCCGTTATCAAAATCTACTGAAGCATTTAGGCTCCGAACCAAATATGTTTGGTTCTTTGCGATTACGATGTTCTTCGGTGGCGGGTTAATCCCAACCTATATGATCGTATTGAGCACCGGCTTGATAAATTCCATTTGGGCTCTGATTTTGCCTGGAGCACTCAGTGTTTGGAACATGGTCCTGATGCTGAATTTTTTTAGATCGATTCCGAAGGAACTGGATGAGGCAGCAACGATTGACGGAGCAGGACATTGGAGAATATTATTTCAAATTTACTTGCCAGTCTCACTACCGTCGATCGCAACTATTGGTTTGTTTACGATTGTGGGACACTGGAATTCATGGTTCGACGGCATTCTGTACTTGAACTCCCCGGACAAGTATCCTCTTCAGACCTATCTGTCCTCACTCATCATGTCGAGTAGTTCTCAGATGGCATCGCTCTCGGTTGAACAGATCAAGGCGATGGGGAATATGAGCGAGAAAACGCTTAGGGCAGCCCAAATTTTCATGGGGGCGCTGCCAATCATGCTTGTGTATCCCTTCTCGCAGAAGTATTTTATCAAAGGAATGACGGTAGGAAGCGTAAAAGAATAATTTTATTGGAGAAGATATAGGATGAGCAAAATTAAGGTTGCATTAATCGGTGCAGGTCAACGCGGAGTTAACTATCTGGAATACGCTTTGCAGCATCCACATGAAGTTGAAGTTGTTGCGGTTGCGGAACCTGTTCGAGAGCGGAGAGAGAGCTTTAAAGCCAGACACGGTGTTGCCGATTCGAAGTGCTTTGAGAGTTGGGATGATTTATTCGCTGTTCCCAAGCTGGCTGATGCTGTCTTGATATGCACTCAGGATAAACAGCATTTTGAGCCGGCCATGAAGGCTTTGAAGGCGGGTTATCATGTGCTTTTAGAGAAGCCGATATCGCCGGACCCTGAAGAATGCATTCTGATGGGGGAAATGGCTTCCCAGTCTGGTTTGGTGTTTTCAATCTGCCACGTACTTCGATATACTCCGTTTTTCACGGCGCTGAAAGAATTGCTTGATAAGGATACAATTGGCCAACTAATGTCGATCCAACATAATGAGAATGTGGGCTACTGGCACCAAGCGCACAGCTATGTGCGTGGGAATTGGCGCCGCAAGGACGAGTCCAGTCCGATGATTCTGGCAAAGTCTTGCCACGATCTTGATATTCTTCTCTGGCTGGCAAACTCGGATTGCGTCAGAGTATCCTCGTTCGGTTCACTTAGTCATTTTACGGTTAGTCAAGCACCAAAAGGAGCCCCTGCCCGCTGTTTGGACGGTTGCCCGGTTTCGGATAAATGTCTCTATTATGCGCCGAAGCAATATTTGACAGACGATACCGATTGGCCGACTTCCGCTATCAGCGATGACAATAGCTATAGTTCCCGTTACAAGGCCTTACTTGAAGGGCCTTACGGCAGATGTGTTTACCATTGCGATAATGACGTTGTAGACCATCAGGTCGTTAATTTGGAATTTGCCAATGAGGTTACAGCGTCATTCACGATGAGCGCATTCACGAGAGATGTCAGCCGAACGATTAAATTAATGGGAACCCGCGGGGAGATCCGAGGTGCCATGGAGAAGAATGAAATTGAGATTCTCCATTTTGGGAGCGGGAAAGTCGAACGGATCGATTTTGAGAATGTGAGCGGTCATGTTGGCCATGGAGGGGGCGATGTGAAGCTGATCCAGGATTTTCTGAAACTGGTTCGGACAAACGGCAGTATTCAAGGGTTAACCTCGGTCAACCGTTCTGTCCAAAGCCACCTTACGGCATTCGCAGCTGAGGAGTCCCGAATCGAGGGTAATACCGTTCATTTACAGGAGTTTATGCAGCGTTTCGGTACGCGACAAGACAAAAGAGGGGATGAGATATGACACATTCGCTCAACAGATTTGAGACTCGTGTTCTGAGTTCATTAGCCAAAGTGTTCTCTGATGAAGAATTAGTGGAAGCAGCGTATGGGAAAGGATCCATGCTGCTGAACGAAACCTATTCCTTTCAAGTAGCGTTCCGCTCGGAGCGGCTTCTGAAAGGGATTAACGTTAAGATTGAATCAGCAATAGAGAAATATATTGCGGTCCGAAGCGTCGGAGTCGTACCTTCGGAATTGCCGGCTTATCATGACCATGACGATAAAGTGCTTCGTGTCTTACCCGGTTTATATCCTGATCCGTTATTTCCATTATTTGAAACGTGGGGGATAAGCGCGCCTCCGGGGCAATGGCGGTCGATTTGGATAACAGTGGAGTTGGAAGGAAATGTGGAGCCAGGTCTATATAGCATCTGCATTTGTTTGGAATCGGAGGAGGGGATGATGCTAGGGCGGGAGTCCTTTGAATTGGAAATCATAAACACCTCTCTCCCCAAACAGCGGCTGATTCATACGGAATGGTTGCATGCAGACTGTCTTGCGACGCAGTACGAGACGGAAATTTTCTCGGAGAAGCATTGGGAATTGATGGATTGTTATGTGCAAACGGCGGTTAAACACGGTATTAACATGATATTGACGCCTTTGTTCACGCCGCCGCTTGATACCGATGTCGGCGGAGAAAGACCAACGGTTCAACTTCTCGATATTGAAGTGACCGCGCCGCATTCGTATCAATTCGGCTTCGATCGTTTGAAGAGATGGGTTGAAATGTGCCAAAGCCGTGGTGTCGAATACTTTGAGTTTTCTCATCTCTTCACGCAATGGGGAGCCAAACATGCGCCGAAAATAATGGCAATGGAGCAAGGGGAGTGGAAACAAATTTTTGGTTGGGAAACAGATGCGTCGGGAGAAGCGTACAGATTGTTTCTCACGCAAATGCTGCCGTCCTTGACGAAATGGATCCATGAAAATGGCATCGCGGAAAAAAGCTTCTTTCACATTTCAGATGAGCCTACTATCGATCATCTTGAATCTTATGGGAACGCAAGCCGAATGGTTCGAGAACACCTTATTGACTTTCCGATCATTGACGCCTTGTCTGATTACGATTTTTATGAGAAAGGCCTGGTGAAAAATCCAGTTCCGGCAAATGATCATATGGAGTCGTTTCTTGAGAACGGGGTGTCTCCTTTATGGACTTATTATTGCTGCGTACAGTATAAAGCGGTTTCAAACCGTTTCTATAATATGCCGTCCGCGCGCAATAGGATCTTGGGTATTCAGCTTTATAAGTACAATGTTTCCGGTTTTTTGCATTGGGGCTACAATTTTTGGTATTCGCAGTTTTCACGCCGGGCCGTCGATCCGTATCGCGTAACGGATGCAGATCATGCCTTTGCATCTGGAGATGCCTACTTGGTATATCCCGGTGAACAAGGGCCGATCGAATCGATTCGTCTTGAAGTACTGCAAGAAGCGTTACAAGATTTACGGGCGCTGCAGCTCCTGGAGGAGATTCATGGCAGGAAGTACGTGCTGGATGCCTTGGAGGACGGGCTTGAGCGTCCGATTTCATTCCATTGCTATCCGGTCGAGGCCACATGGCTGTTATCGAAGCGGGAATGGATCAACAGGAAAATAAAAGAGCATTTACAGTAGAATAAGTAAGCGTTAACAATACCATTTTATTCGGGAGGGAATCATGCTGAAGAAGTTGTTTATGAAGAAATGGTTCGTTCTATTTGTAATGCTATGCATGATTGCAACTATGCGCATTCCGTCACCGGCCAGCGCAGCAGGAACGACATACTATGTTGATTCCGTGAATGGCAATGATGCTAATTCCGGTACCGACACATCGGCTGCGTGGAAATCGCTCACCAAAATCAATGCAACTGTTTTTAATCCGGGTGACACTATCTTGTTTAAAACCGGAGGAATATGGAACGGACAGCTATCTCCAAAGGGATCCGGAGTAGACGGCAGTCCAATCGTGATCGATAGGTATGGTACCGGCAGCAAGCCTGTCATTAACGGTGGTGGGTTGAACAACACCGGGACGGTCTATTTGGTAAATCAGGAATATTGGGAGATTAACAATCTGGAAGTTACGAATGATGATAACTTGAACACCAATGATACGACAGACGTTAGAATGGGCATCTATTATAAGATTGATGCCAATATATCGGGAAGCAACCATGTGTTTCATCACATCTACATTCGAAATTGTAACATCCACGATGTCGATGGCAACGAGAACGGCTCTGCCTCCAGTGCTGGGATCTCCGGCGAGATTGTCGGGCCAAGCACAGCTTCATCGGCGAGATTCGATGACATCCGGATTGAACATAACACCTTTACGAAAGTGGACCGGACGGCGATCCAGCCCGTGAAGCTGAACATCTTCACTTGTACCGGCGATACTTGTTTCCGCGACGGAGTCCGCAACAACAACCAATGGAGCACGGGCGTCTATGTCGCTTATAACACCATGAATGATATAGGCGGAGACGGGATTCTGATGCGGGAGACGAAGGATGCGATCGTCGAGCATAACGTGTTGTCTAGCTTTGGAACAAGAGCGTTAACGACCACGGCTGTAGCTGGAATATGGTTGTGGAATGCCAATCATACCGTATTCCAGTTTAATGAAGTATACGGAGGCCCTGCTTCGAACCAAGACGGCTGCGCATTTGACTTCGATTATTACGGCATCGATACTGTATACCAGTACAACTATAGTCATGACAATCCGATGGGCACTGTTTTGCTTATGGGAGCGAATGAAAATGATATATTCCGTTACAACATCAGCCAAAACGACGGCTTGGCTTTCCGCCATTTTGCTTATAATGAGACGACGTCGGCGTATCTCTACAACAATATCTTTTATTATGATGGCGCTAATCATAAGATTAACGGAGACAGCAAGGATGAAACAAAATTAGGCTATCATTTCTATAACAATATTTTTTATAACACGAGCACGACAACACCAACGAAATGGGGAAATGGCAACTGGGATCAGCTGACGTTCAGCCATAACATTTTTTACGAAGCCAGCGGACAACATACACAGCAGGAGCCTTTCGATCCTTATGGGATGACGGATGATCCGAAGTTTATGAATCCTGGTTCGGGAAGTATTGGTCTTAATACGCTGCAAGGGTATCAGTTGCAAACGGACTCACCTGCTATTGACGCCGGTATCGAAAGTCCGCATGCTCAAGGAATCAAGGACTTTTATGGAAATATGATCAATGCCGTAAGTCCCGATATTGGTGGTCAGGAATTGACGGGAACTCCTTCCGCATCGAATTCGACATTGCGCTATGTACCGCAGCAGCAGATGAGCGCCGTTGCGACAAGCAGCACGACAGGCCATAGCCATATGAGTGCAGTAGACGGTCAGGATCAAACCTATTGGCAATCGGAAGACGGATCGAATCCGACCTTGACGATAGCTTTGGGAGGAACATACAACATCGATCGTGTCATCTACGTTCCTTCAGCAGATGATGCGGCCGGAGTCATTACAAATTACCAGGTGTATACAAGTACCGATGGCGTAGGCTTTACAAAAGTTGCTACCGGCACGTGGGCAAACAATACTTATCGGAAAAGAGCGGTGTTCCCGTCCGTTTCAGCTTCCTATATTAAAATTATAGCAGTGCATTCATCGGGACATACTTCCGCTGCGGAAGTACAGGTCGGAATCGGTACAGGAACAAATGGAACGGGGCTTTATACGAAAATATCGCAATCATCTATGACCGCTACAGCTTCAAGTATTTATAGTAGTTCGTATGCTGCAGCATTGGCGATTGATGGAAGTACTTCGACTTATTGGTATCCATCTAGTCGTCCAACAACTGCGAGCCCTCAGTATATAATCCTTACTTTAGCCCAAAAGAGCACCATTTCAAAATTCGACTATAAACCTTATTCAGGGGCATACGCGGTTACAGCGTATAAATTGTACGTCAGTACGGACGGTGTCAATTTCACGGCAATCCCAACCGGTACTGGCAACCCGGGCACATGGGCAGCAGATTCAAGCACGAAGGTAGCTACCTTTGATCCGGTAGAAGCGACAGCGTTTAAGTTCGAAATGACTGCAACAGGAGGCAGTAGTCCTGCGGTTTTAGAACTAAATCTGTATTCCCCAGATAATTCGGTGCCGGTTCCGGCTCAACCGACCCATCTGGCAGCTACGCCGGTTGATTCACAAGTGAACCTGATGTGGTCGACTGTAACGGATGCGACATACTACAATGTGAAGCGCAGTTCGACCAGTGGCGGACCGTATACGACGATTGCCGCCAGCGTAACTGGAGCAACTTATTCGGATTCGGGCCTAACTAACGGAACAGGCTATTACTATGTAGTAACTGCGGTAAACAGCGGAGGTGAGAGTTCAAACTCTATCGCAGCAAGTGCGACTCCGGCAGTGCCATTAACTCCGGTACAAGCACCGACACCACCAACCAACCTGAAAGTAACAGAGGGCAACGCTCAAGTAAGCTTGACATGGAGCACAGTCACCGGCGCAACGTACTACAACGTGAAGCGCAGTATGAGCAGCGGTGGGCAGTATACGACGATTGCCGCCAACGTAACAGGAGCAACTTATTCGGATGCGGGCTTAGTTAACGGAACAACCTATTACTATGTAGTAACTGCGGCAAACACCGGAGGCGAGAGCACAAACTCTAACGCAGCAAGTGCGATTCCGGCAGCGCCTTTAACTCCGGTACAAGCACCGACACCACCGACCAACCTGAATGCAACAGAGGGCAACGCTCAAGTAAGCTTGACATGGAGCACAGTCACTGGCGCAACGTACTATAACGTGAAGCGCAGTACGAGCAGCGGTGGGCCGTATACGACGATTGCATCGAATGTGACGACAACCTTGTATATGGATACCGGATTAACCAACGGTATTACTTACTACTATGTTATGACAGCTGCGAATGCAGGTGGAGAGAGCGCGAATTCGACGGAAACTGTTGCAACTCCGTTTTCCAGCAGCAACAACGATGATAGTAGTAGCAGCAGTACTTCTACAACTACAACAGCCGGCCCGTCGGTAGTGCCGACCAAAGACGGTGTGCAAATTAATGTCCAGCCGGTAAGCGACAAAACCGCTGACGGGACATCGGTCGCAAGAGTAACCGTCGAAGAGGCTACGTTAGCTCAAGTGATGGAGCTGCTCAAAGCATCGACAGGAACGGCAGATCAGCGAATTAACATCGAAATCAAAGGCAGTGAAACCATTGGCAAGGTCGAGCTTCCGGCCGCATCCTTGGTGGAACTATTATCCAAAGCACCGGCAGCAGTGTTGTCCTTGAAAAATAACGGGGCAACCTATGACCTTCCGTTGAAGGTAGTGGACATATCTAGCTTTGCGACAGCGTTAGGGTCCGCAACGAAAGATGTAAAAGTCAGCATTGCTATCGAGAAAGTCAGTGGTACAACTTCCGTTGATATTGAAACGAAAGCCAAACAAGCAGGTCTGAAACCTTTAACCTCGGCAATAGACTTTAGCGTAACGGCGGAAGCTAACGGGAAAAAGGTATCACTGAATGATTTCGGAAAAACCTATGTTTCCAGAACGATTGAGATAACAAAAGAGGTAGATGCGAAGAAAACAACCGTGGTTCTATATAACCCGGTAACAGGTACTATGAGCTTCGTGCCTGCGACCTTCTCGACGTCGGATGGAATGACGACAGCAAGCATAAAACGTCCGGGTAACAGTATCTATACGGTTGTAGAGTCTGTCAAAACCTTTGAGGACTTGAAAGGTCATTGGTCTCAAGCCGACGTTGAATTGTTGGCGTCTAAGCTTGTTATTAATGGAATGACAGAGAGCAGCTTCGCTCCACAAAACGAAATTACACGTGCACAATTCGCAACGCTTCTCGTACGCTCCCTGGGGCTGTCTGAAACGAACGCAGCGCATTTTACAGACGTGAAAACGAATGATTGGTTTGCAGGAGCCATCGGAGCTGCAAGCAAAGCCGGGTTAGTGGATGGCTTTGAGAACGGCACATTTCAGCCAGATGCGAACATTACTCGTGAGCAAATGGCTGTGATGATCACACGCGCAATGAACTTTGCTGGCAAGAAAGCAGCAGTGGATGTGAAGGGCTTAGCCGGATTCACAGATGCCGGGTCCATCAGTGAATGGGCTAAGGATGCCGTAACGCAATCTGTGAATGCGGGAATCATCAATGGCGTGACCAATCAGACCTTCGTACCGAGCGCGAAAGCAAGCCGTGCCGAAGCGGCGGTTATGCTGAAGCGTTTGCTGCAGTACGAACAATTCATTAATTAATATAATAAAAAACGGAGTCCGGCATTTGAACGCAAATGTGGCTCCGTTTTTTAGTTCACTCAGCACGGACGCAGTTTTGGTGCGACTAATATATCAAAAATAGCTCTCCATATTGTTGCTTGATTATGCTGTCAAACCAAACATTTTATTGATTAATTCTACTGTAGAAAGGACAGACGAATGATTGCATTCAACCTGCCCTTTCTTTATCTTAACTTGCATGAATTCTATCCCGGCAATTGTTCTCTCCAGTACTGAAAGACTTGATTCCCAGCATAATTCAAGAGAAAGAAGGGCATCTCCCCCCAAGAATATCGGAGTAACAAATGAGTAAAGAAAGTGAAAGGGAATGTAAAAAACTCAAAATTGAAAGCGTGTTTATCCGATATCATAATTAACTTAGAAATAGATTTATCACAGTTAATAGAAAAAGGGAGGAGCGTGTTCAATACCGTTCTGTTCAAAGCCATCTCATGGCATTCGCAGCCGAGGAATCTCGAATCGAGGGGAACATCGTCCATTTACAGGAATTTATGAGGCGTTTCGGTACGCGACAAGACAAAAGAGAGAGTAAGATATGGCACATTAACTCAACAGATTCGAGACTCTGTACTGAGTTCATTAGCCAGTTCTCTGATGAAGAATTAGTGGAAGCAGCGTATGTGAAAGGATCCATGCTGCTGAACGAAACCTATTCCTTTCAAGTAGCGTTCCGCTCGGAGCGGATACTGAAAGGGATAATCGTTAAGATTGAATCCACAATAGACCCATTTATTTCGGTTCGAAGCGTCGGAGTCATGCGTTAGGAGTTGCCGACTTATCATGATCATGACGATAATGTGCTTCGTGTCTTACCTGGTTTATATCCTGATCCGTTATTTCCATTATTTGAAACGGAGGGGATAAGCGTGCCTCCGGGGCAATGGTGATCGGTTTGGATAACAGTGGAGCTGGAAGGAAAGATGAAACCAGGTCTATAAATAATCGGTATTTGCTTGGAATCTGAGGAGGGGGGGGGATGCTAGGGAGAGAGACCTTTGAATTGGAAATCACAATAATGGCAATGGAGAAAGGAGAGTAGAAACAAATTTTCGGTTGGGAAACAGATGCATCGGGAGAAGCATCAGATTGTTTCTCACACAATGCTGCAGTCCTTGACGAAATGGATTCATGAAAATGGCCTCGCGAAACAAAGCTTCTTTCACATCTCAGATGAGCCCAATATCGATCATCTTGAATCTTATGGAAATGCAAGCCGAATGGTTCGAGAATATTTTGAAGACTTTCCGATTATTTATGCCTTGTCTGATTATGATTATGACGAGAAAGGTCTTGTGAAAAATCCGGCTCCGGCAAATGATCATATGGAGCCATTTCTTGAGCATGGGGTGTCACCTTTATGGACTTATTATTGCTGCGTACAGTATAAAGCGGTATCCAACCGTTTCTTTAATATGCCGTCCACGCTCAGCGGGATTTTGGGAGTCCGGCTCTATAAGTATAATGTCTCCGGTTATTTTTTACGGGCGCTGCAGCTTCTGGACGAAATTTTCGGCAGAGAGTACGTTCTGGCTGCCCTAGAGGAGGGGCTTGAGCGACCGATTTCATTCCATTGCTATCCGATCGAGGACTCATGGCTATTATCGAAGCGGGAATGGATCAACAGGAAAATAAAAGAGCATTTTAAGGAGAATGATGTAAGCGTTAACAATACCATTTTATTCGGGAGGGAATCTTAATGAAGAAATTGTTCATGAAAAAATGGTTCGTTCTTTTTGTAGCGTTATGCATGATTACGACGCTGCGCTTACCGTCACCAGCCAGTGCTGCAGGAACGACATACTATGTGGATTCCGTGAATGGCAATGATGCAAATTCAGGTACGAGCACATCGGTTGCGTGGAAATCACTTAGCAAAATAAATGCGACTGTTTTTAATCCAGGGGACATAATCTTGTTTAAAACCGGGGGAATATGGAACGGTCAGTTATCTCCAAAGGGATCCGGAGTAGGCGGCAGTCCAATCGTGATAGATATGTACGGCACCGGTAGCAAACCGGTCATCAATGGCGGGGGATTAAACACCACCGGAACGGTTTATCTGGTGAATCAGGAGTATTGGGAGATCAACAATCTGGAAATCACGAACGACGATAACTTTAGCGTCAACAACACGACGGACGTAAGAATGGGCATTTACTATAAAATCGATGCAAATATTAGTGGTAACAACCACGTTTTTAACCATATCTATATCCAAAACTGTTACATCCATGATGTGGATGGGAACGAAAACGGATCTGCGGCTGGGGCAGGCATATCGGGTGAAATTATTGGGCCGAGCACGGCTTCTCTTGCTAAATTTAACGACATTCGCATTGTCAATAACACTTTCGTCAAAGTAGACCGGCTAGCGACCCAGCCGGTGAAGTTGAACATTTTCACCTGCCCCGGCACGGATACATGTTTCAGGGATGGCGTCCGGAACAACAATCAATGGAGCACGAACGTGTACGTTGCTTACAATACAATGAGTGATATGGGCGGAGACGGAATTCTCATGCGGGAAACCAAGGATGCGATAGTCGAGCATAACTTGCTGAACAGTTTTGGAACAAGAGCTTTATACACTACGGCCGTGGCTGGAATTTGGTTATGGAACGCCAATCATACGGTATTCCAGTTTAATGAGGTAACCGGGGGGCCGGCGAGCAATCAGGACGGCATGGCGTTCGATTTTGACTATTACGGCATCGATAATGTTTACCAGTACAACTACAGCCACGATAATCCGATGGGTTCTCTCCTGATCATGGGCAATAACCAGCATGATGTGTTCCGGTACAACATCAGCCAAAATGACGGTTACTTTATTAAGTGGATGCCGGCTAGCGAGATAACGGCCAGCTATATTTATAACAATATTTATTATTATGATGCCGCAAAATTTAAAATTAGCAACGAGACGACCATGAAATCGGGTTTGAGTTTTTACAATAATATTTTTTACAACTACAATGTAAGCGTAAAGACGAACTGGGGAAGCACCAGCTTTAGGAATTCCACGTTCAGCAACAATCTCTTCTACGAAAAAGGCGGTGTCCATTCGAATAAAGAACCGTCCGATTCCTTCAAGGTAACAAGCGATCCTAAATTTGTGAATCCGGGAAGCGGTGGCACTGGTATCAATACGCTTGACGGTTACAAGCTTCAGGCTGGGTCTCCAGCACTCAATAAGGGTAAAGTTGTCGCCGACAATGGAGGTAAAGATTTTTTTGGCAATAACCTCTATAACGGCTTACCAGATATTGGCGCTTTTGAGGCTCCATAAAAACTGAACGTTTAGTGGATTTTAAGGGAATTATAAACTGGTTAATCCGAATAGTGGTAAGGCACTTGATGTAACTTCTAGTGGAACCGCTAATGGAACGAATGTTGATATTTGATAACGGTTCTGCTGCGCAGAAATGGCAGCTTATCCAGGTTCCATAATGCGAATTTAATTATTTATGGAAGTTTAAGTTATATAGTGTTTATAAAGTGTAGGGTAAGCCTTTCTTTTAGTCGTAATTGTGATGGATTAACTTGTTGACGCAAGTGATCACAACTACCTTATGAGGCTTGCCCTCGCATTTTTTGTTGTATTTGAATCAACAAAAATTAATGTACGCAATTTAATTTAAGTGAAAAAAACAATTGGAAATAAAGAATTCTTGGCCTCTATTCCTTTTAATGTCTGTTCTGCAGTTAGAAAAGATTTGAAACCAAGCATCGGTTTTGTTAATTTTTTTATGTACCGGTGATCTTGCTCCACAATGGTGTTTAAATACTTTGTCTGTCTAATCAAGTTTTTTTTGATAAGGCTTTTTCATTTATTAATTCTTGTATTGCTGGTGGATATGCCGGGTTTTTATCCAAGGTGATTACACGTGGGATCTGAATATGTGGGGAGGACAAAGCCTTTGTAAAGAAACGCTTAGCTGCAGGTGTATCACGATTTATAGATAACATGAAATCAATGGTTTTCCCCATAGCCGGATATTTGTGGACAGGATTTACGTTGCTTCGTGTTCACAACCTCAAAAAATTCGACAATACGGGGGAAGATCTCGAGGATTTGATCTCCATAGGAACGATTGGATTGATCAAGGCTATCGAGTCGTTCTCGCCGAACAAAGGGACCAAGCTCGCGACGTTCGCCGCTCGCTGTATCGAGAACGAAATACTTATGCATCTTCGCTCATTGAAGAAAACGCGTAAAGATGTGTCCTTGCATGATCCCATCGGAACGGACAAAGAGGGGAACGAAATTACATTGATCGACATCCTCGGCACGGAAGCGGATGATGTCGTGGATAAGGTGCAGCTCAAGATAGAGAAGAGCAAAATCTATCGCAATCTGGAGATATTGGACGATCGCGAGAAGGAAGTCGTCGTTGGCCGGTTTGGGCTGGAGCTTGGCGGGGAAGAGCGGACGCAGCGGGAGATTGCTAAGGAGCTCGGCATCAGCCGGTCCTATGTGTCGAGGATTGAGAAGCGGGCGCTGATGAAGCTGTATCATGAGTTTTATAAGGCGAAACGGTAAGGGTTATGAATCAGATACTTCATTTATTTGGACATTGTGCAAGTAATGGAGGTGAAGATTATGACGTTAATTCATATCGAAAATGCCAGTAAGTATTATACGATGGGCGAGGAAACGATTAAAGCATTAGATGATGTCTCGTTAGATATTGATCATGGAGAGTTCGTGGCCATCATGGGACCATCAGGTTCCGGCAAATCCACGCTGATGAACATCATCGGGTGTTTGGATGTTGTAGATAAAGGAATTTATGACCTGGATGGTCAAGCAATAAACGTGCTTAAGGATTCTCAGCTTGCTGAGATTCGTAATCAGAAGATTGGTTTCGTTTTTCAAAGCTTCAACTTGCTGCCTAGATTAAGTGCCTATGAGAATGTGGAGTTGCCTTTGATCTATCGGGGAATGAGCAAAAAGGAAAGAGAGCCGCTCGTTTTACATGCACTGGAAGCGGTGGACTTGCTGGATCGTAAGAAGCATTTTCCATCAGAGTTATCTGGCGGACAGCAGCAGCGTGTTGCGATTGCGAGAACGTTGGCAGGAGATCCTCCGATCATTTTGGCGGATGAGCCTACGGGAGCATTAGATTCGAAGACGGGTGTGGAGATCTTAAACATTTTAAAGAGATTAAATGAACAAGGTCGGACGATTATTTTGATTACGCATGACTTATTGATTGCGCAGCAGGCGAAGCGGATTGTGCGGTTTCGGGATGGGCGGTTGAATGAAGTTGTTTAGTGTTTATGAGACCGGAACTCCAAATAGGGGGTTCCGGTTTATTTTATTTTCAATGAACGGTTCGTGGTGTTCAGAGAAAATAGTGAAGATATTTAGCTATTCCAGCTTGCACTTACATTACTATAAAGGAGCCATTCCTTTAATGAAGTAATTTGAGCTTTTAAAGAAAAAAGCGCCTCTAGTATACTGGGAAACGTTCCGGCAAGAACTAAACCCACATACGAAAAGAGGCACTCAGTATGAAGCATAAGATGAAACAGAAACAAAATGGTTGTGGTGCAAGAATATAAATGGATAGCAAATATCGAGAAATTGTGATTTAACTATGCCACTATACCAAATATTATATTGAGCCATTCAACAGCAGATAGGACAGACGAAATGATCTTCTAAACATCACTGAAGTACGTGGTGATGTGAATGGGGCGCATGACTTACGTTAATTTATGTTGTCGACCACATTGATTTATGCTATATTTACGTGGCTGGCAACAAAATATGGTTGTTAGGACTGAATTCCAATTAGAATCATGAAGGAGCGGACAGTTATGATTAAAATATTAAAATCTCATCAAAGTCCAACAATGGGAAGAGGCGGCCCCTTTCAAATTAGACGTATGAGACCAGGCAAGGTATATGGGGTACCGGCATTTGATCCTGCTTTCGGGCCGCTTAGCGTTATTGACCATGCCACTCTTAGAGCAAATAACATGGTCCCTATGCATGAACACCTCAACGATGAAATCCTGACCTATCTTATCAGCGGCAAGGTCACTCATGAAGATTCAATCGGTGTTACGGAGAACATTACACGCAGACGCTTAATGTTGATGAATGCCGGAAGCGGCTTTTCCCACGAAGAAACGAATTCGGGCGAAGACCTTGAAGGTTTGCAAATTTTTGTCAGGCCTAGAGATAAGGATTTACCGCCGGGTGTTCAATTCTACGATCGTCCGGTTGATTATACCAATGGCACATGGCAGCTGGTGGCTGGACCGGAATCTTCCGATGCCCCTCTTAAATTTCGTAATCAAGTCCTGGTATTCGATATCCACGCGGATGCAGGTGCAGAACTTGAAGTGCCCGTTGCTGAAGGAATGAGCCCCTTTGTATATGTGATGAACGGAACGGTTCAAGTGGGTAATACTACCCTTCAGAAAGGGGATGCTTTTACGGTTACAGAACTTGAAATGCCCATAATGAGAACCTTAAGTCAAGCGATAATCGTCGTTTTCTTGTCGGATTTAAATGCAGCAGCCTCGAAATCAGGTACGATCAGCGGGGGGAGGTAATTATGGACCGCTTGTGGACAAAGCCATTTTTTCTTATGACTATAGGAATGCTTTTTCTGTTTACCAGTTTTTATTTGCTGGTTCCGACACTGCCTCTTTTTATTAAACAGTTAGGCGGTAGCGAATCGCAGATTGGACTGGCCGTGGGAATGTTTACGCTGTCTGCCGTTATTTTTCGTCCGATTGTCGGAGGATTGCTGGATCGGTACGGCAGGCGTCCGTTTATTGTCTCGGGGCTGCTATTCTTTGCTTTGTCGATGTATTTATATGGCTGGGTAGGCGGCATCGTGGTTTTGATGGCATTACGGGTGCTTCATGGAGCAAGCTGGGCTTTCTCCACAACAGCTGTAGGAACGGCGATTACGGACATTATTCCGCCCTCGCGCCGTGGAGAAGGCATGGGTTGGTTTGGTATGGCGATGACCGTGGCGATGGCGATTGGCCCATTGCTGGGAATCTGGGTCCTGCGGAACTATTCTTTCAACGGCCTGTTCCTTTTCGGTACGATCCTTTCTGCCGCAGCAATGCTTTTGGCATTTATGACAAAAACGCCGTTTCAACCGAAAGCTGCCGCAGGGCGAATCGATTTTATTGAAAAATCGGTTTTATCCATCATGGCTGTGATCTTTTTTATGGCCGTCGCTTATGGCGGGATTATTACATTTTTGCCGCTCTTTGCGGAATCGGTCAAGGTTAATCCAGGCACTTTCTTTTTGGTTTACGCAGCAACGCTTACTGTAATCCGGCCGATTACGGGAAAACTTTCAGATCGCTATGGCGAGGTATTTGTGGTTGTACCGGCTCTTGCGGTTACAATTGCAGCCTTGCTGGTATTAAGCTTGTCAAATGGTTTATACGGCATGATTGCTTCATCTGTTTTATTTGGAATTGGAATCGGCTCAGCACAACCAGCTCTTCAATCAGCAACCTTGAGCCTTGCACATCCTAACCGGGCAGGGGCAGCAAATGCTTCTTTCATGACGGCATTTGACCTGGGAATCGGGCTTGGCGCGATCATGCTCGGATGGGTGTCTCAATACACGGGGTATCAGGTCTTGTTCCTTGTCGCTGCCGCTTCAGTAGCGATCTCCTTGCTCATATTCACAGTCTTCGTGAGCCGTTTATTGAGATATCGGACGGCTAATTAGGGTATTGGCGTTAACGGTTCTCGCAATGACCGGAATTAATTTTCCCCCGAAGCGATAAGATTATTCGCTTAACATCCAATTATATGTTGCCAACCACATAAAGTTATGATATATTTATGTTGCCGACCACATAAAGTTTGTTGCCGGCAATATATTATTTACGAGGAGTGTTAGCAATGGAAAAAATATGGAATCCTATTAAAATTGGACGTATGGAGCTTTCTCATCGTCTAGCAATGGCACCAATGACTCGGGGACGGGCTCTGCCTGACGGGACACCAGGAGAGTTCACACCCCTTTATTACAAGCAGCGCGCCTCATTGGGTTTGTTAATCAGCGAAGGTACGCAGCCATCTGATGATGGGCAAGGGTATTTGTTTACCCCTGGCATTTACACAGATGCACACATTGCCGGGTGGCGTGAAGTCGCTAATCAAGTACATGATGCAGGCGGTCATCTATTCATTCAATTGATGCATGTGGGTCGTATGTCACACCCGGACAACACTCCTCATCATCGGCAGCCTGTTGCTCCTTCTGCAATTGCACCTGCACCTGATGTTCAAATGTATACTTTAGCAGGACTTCAGGAAATTCCAGTTCCTCGTGAGTTGAGCATTGAAGATATCAAAGCAACCGTCGAGGATTTTCGCAAAGCAGCTGCCGCAGCCATTCAGGCGGGTGCTGACGGAGTAGAGATTCATGGGGCGAACGGATATCTCATTCAACAATTTATTGCGGAGAATGCGAACATACGGACTGATGGATACGGAGGGTCCATTGAAAACCGCGCCCGGTTTGCCATAGAGGTGGCAAAAGCAGTGGTGGAAGAAATCGGCGCAGACCGTACAGGGTTCCGCATCTCTCCTGGCGTACCGTTGGGTGGTCTTGATGAAGGTCCGAATGGTACTGAGTTATATGAATACCTGGTATCTGAGCTGGCAACACTAAATCTAGCATATCTTCACATCGTACATGTCGGAAACGAAGATCTTTTGCGCAAAATCCGATCGGCATGGCCAACGGCTCTGTTGGTAAACCGTGCTGGCAGACTGCTTGAAAATATTACAATCGACATCGACGAAGGACTTGCTGATATTGCGCCTATCGGGTCTTGGGCTTTGGCTAATCCTGATTTCATTGAACGATTTAAAGCCGGTGCCTCGCTAAATGAACCGGAACGTGCTACGCTCTATGCAGGAGGCAGCCTAGGGTACACCGATTATCCGACGCTTGCTGAACAGGACAAAGCTTAAGAAAGTTGTGGATATCTATGAAACGAGAAAAGAAACTTCCCGATAATGAATTACCCGAAGTAGAGTTTGGCGCAGAGAAGCAATTTCCGATTAGCTTCTCGATCTTTGCTCTTGCGCGTTCGCATCGCGCACTGGCTTCCCAATTGATTCGCGAGACTGGCCTCTTTCCGGGACAAGAAATCATTCTCATGCAGCTGTTCCAGCAGGACGGTCAGTCGCAGAACTCCCTTGGCAGGACCTTGCGTCTGGATCACTCAACCATTGCAAAATCTGTCCGCAGGCTGGAAGAGGCGGGATTGATTACCCGCAACCGTTCAGACGAAGATGGCCGAGTTACTATTGTGTCCCTTACCGAGGCTGGTCGTGGATTTGAATCTAAAGTTCTAGAAGCTTGGAGTATACTGGAGAGAGTCACGATAGAGAACCTTTCAGAACAAGAAAAAGAACTATTAATAAATTTATCAAGAAAAGTAGCTGCTCAAATAGACACTGCTTTAAAATAATCTTTGGGAGAGATACAAATGACTGAATCCTTAATGAAAGCTATTCAAGTCGGTAAGTACGGCGGACCGGATGTTTTGAAACTCGAAGAAATTAAACGCCCTCAACCGCTTGCTGGAGAAGTTCTTGTCAAAGTTGCTTACGCTGCAGCTATTCCTCTAGACTGGAAGATCCGTAACGGTTGGCTGAAAGAGATATTTATTAAAACATTGCCTTATACTCCTGGAACAGCTGTTTCGGGTATCGTTGAAGCCGTCGGCGAAGGCGTAACCGGTTTTCAGCAAGGCGATCGCGTTTTTGGAAATGTAAATGGAGGCTACTCAGAATATGGCATTGCCCCGGCAAATGATTTGGTTCACATGCCGGAAAACTTGAACTTTGAGGATGCGGCAACTATTAAAGGCGGTGCAGAATCGGCTTGGAAGGTATTATTTTCGGAAGGCGAATTAGAAGCAGGTCAAACGGTACTCATTCACGCTGCCGCTGGCGGCGTAGGACAATTTGCTGTACAGTTGGCTAAGTGGAAAGGCGCTAAGGTTATTGCTACTGCCTCAACCGCCAATCTGGATTTTGTAAAGTCATTGGGTGCGGACCTGGTCATTGATTACACGACCACACCATTTGAGGAGAAAGTCAAGGACGTAGATTTAGTCATCGAATCGGTTGGGGGAAATAATGAGGATCGATCATGGTCTGTTCTGAAACGTGGCGGAAAACTGGTCTCCTTGACGCAGCCCCCATCTGCTGAAAAGGCCGAACAGTATGGAGTCACAGCTAAGTTTAATTCGAAGTTTCCAACCTCCGAGGATTTGCAAGTCATTGCTCAATTACTTGCCAACGGAACATTAAAAGCAGAGATTGATTCAATATTTCCATTAAGCGAAACGAAGAAGGCTCATGAGAAAAGTGAATCAAGACATGGCCGAGGAAGAATTTTGCTCAAGGTTAATTCATTTTGAAGCTGCGAGGTTAGGTTTAAAAATAGAGAACTATCCAAACAAGCCACTTTTATGGAGACCGCTGCAAAAGTATTGGTTTTGGAAAAACCTAAATGCGAAACGAGCCCTAGAAGCGATTCTAGAGGCTCTTTTTTTATTATGGTTTTATCATCCTTAAGACAGATCTGCCACTGAGAAGAAGAAACTGAACGCCAAGATAGCCCAAGCTGAAAAGTCACTAGCGGCTGCTGAACATGAACGGTCACAGACGTACGACTATAGCCGTGTGGCTTCTGCAGATCGTATCACGGTACGTGACTTAGTCTTGACCTGGTACAGACCTTACCGAACCGATGTCCGTGAAGCTGAAAGCAATGGGACAGAAATCTACGATAGTATAGGGGAGACGTATAATGAATATAAGGGTTGATCAGCAAAATGATTCTAAGGTAGCCATTGTAGAAAGTTTCGATATATTAATCCGAAATGTCCAGGATGCTTTGGACTTAATGGCGTCCATTAAATTTAATCATGATAGCTATAAGATCGTTATTCGCCAATCCAACATTACGGAGGATTTTTTCGAATTAAAGACAAGATTAGCGGGTGATATTCTACAGAAATACGTGAACTATCATATAAAGTTGGCGGTTGTAGGCAATTTGGAAGTGTATAAGAGTCTTAAGGATTTTATTTACGAATGCAACAAAGGGGAACAGGTTTTCTTTCTTGAAGATGAACAGTCAGCCATTCAAGTTCTACACTCATTATGCTCCCTCGGTACGATTTAATTTTCTCGCGAATACTCGCTTATTCGCAGGATTTCATCCCATTGTGGGAGGAGTCTAGAAGAGAAGGGGACGTTAGATTGACTTCGGCTACATGAAGGCATGCGGGAATAGAGGGGGAGATAGCTGCCCCAATTTATTCCATCTACTGCACGCATTCTCCACGCCGCCCTTGGAGGTTTTCGCTCCCATATCTCAACGGGTCTAAGCCCTCTCATTCCTTCGTCACACCTATCCAAGGGGTGGAGGCCGGTCTTTCTAACGGAACGGGGCAAAGCCCTTTTGCTTAATGCATCCGGTACTCCGTGCTTTCTTTGAAATCCTGCGAATAAGCCAATTTACGTGCATGACGGTGACTACAATCTTACGCAGCTTGTGTTAATGGTAATGTTTTTTGAGCAATATAGGTGGATCCGTTTCGTGCCATTCCAACTAAAATGCGTGCAAGTTTACCACAGAGTTTCATGTCAGATTTCATCTTTTTCATCTTCTTCATGCTGACATTATGTTTATGCATCGTTTTAAACTCACTGTTGTTCATCAACAAACTCATGGTTGCCATAAACAAGAACCTTCGGAGCCGAGATCTACCGCGCTTTGAAAGAACGATTTGTCCTCGCCACTTCCCCGAACTAGCTTCCGTAAGGTTAAGCCCTGCATGACGAAGCAAGGCGTTACCATGAGCAAAGCCGCTTAAATCCCCGGATTCTCCTAAAATACCAGCTAATGAAATGGCGTTAATCCCTTTAATGGCAAGCATCTGCTTGGCATAAGGAATGCGATGAAGCACAGCAATGACTTCTTGTTCCACGGCTTGCAGCTGAATAGTAGCTAAGTCGTATTCTTCGAGCAGTTGCTTCAAATGCAATTTATAGGCTTTATGAGCCTGAGTAGAGCCTACCGAGGAACTTGCTAGAGCCACAAGCATATGTGCTCTTCGCTTTCCAGAATGCCGTTTCATTAGCGTCCGCCAACCGTCAATGACATCTTGTGGCTGCATGTTACGAAGCTCGGATGGCGTTGGAAACAGGCGAAGTGTTGCTATAGCTCCCGTGCAGGTAAGGTGTTTATATACTTGTCGCATTTCTGGGAAAACAAGATCGACCCAGCGGTGTAACTGATTTACGGTGCTAACCAAACGCTTAACGATGGCATCACGGTTAGACAAGACAACACGCAGCTCCTCGAATTCTTCGGCTGTGGTACGAATCCATGAGTAGTACCCATTTTTGATCATATCTGCGATGACTAAGGCATCTTTTATATCACTTTTGGAACGGGTATTATCTCGGTTTTCTTTGTTTTTTTTAACCAGATATGGGTTTACTAGCACTGCTTGGAACTTATTGTTGAATAGCCAGCGTGATAAGGCTAACCAGTAATGTCTGGTCGGCTCCATACCGATAATGGCTTCGCTAAATTGATAGGATGCCTGTAACTTCTGAATCCAATGTAAAAGACAGTTAAATCCTTCCTCGTTATTAAAGAAAGAGAGTGGTTCACCGACGACAACACCGCGAAAGTTCATTGCACGAGCCACATGTACTTCTTCTTGTGCGATGTCCACACCTACAACAAGATGCTATGAGGTAATGTTTTCAATGAGTTGATTTTGCTTAGAATGGGATTTAAAATTCATAGTAGAGCGACCTCCAGGACGATGGGATTAAAGGGCTTTTGACCCGTTGTGTACTTCCATCGTACTGAGGCGCTCGTTTTTTTACAAAGCCGAAAATAATCCATCTACAGGAATTCTAATGGATACGATAGCTTCAAAACAAGATCTAGCAGGCTGCCGGTGATAAATTCGGTGGCCTATTCCGCTAACGGGCAGTTTAGTTCCAATTGTGGTAGTATGAGGAAAAGAACTGACGGAGAATTTATCTATTTAACCAATCTTTGGGAAGAAGGTGCTCAATGGCAGAAAGGATTCATCCCTATTACTATTTAGGTGGACTTGTTGGCTTAGTTGTAGGTTACATCGTGGCAAAAATTTATGAAATTTGGGTTATTGTTGATTTGGAAAGGGAAATACATCATGGTCCAATACCGATGTTTTTTGAAATATCGACAACAAAACCTGCTTTATTTACTTTAATGTAACCGCGGCAACTGGGCATGGATCGGCTGCTTTTTCGTTACGCTACGGGCAGAATAACGCAATGGGACCGTAGTCGAAATAAAGGACAGAATTACTCGATTAACGACACCCATGGCCATCATGCGGGAGACCTTGCATTGCGTCATCTGGCCCGATTATTATCCGAGTCAGTCGGCGTTTCCGATTTTGTCGCGCGGTTCGCCGGAGATGAATTCGTCGTACTGGCATGTGATCGCGCCCAGGCGAGAAGCCTCATCACGATCCTTGAGGATACGCTGTCCGCGAACCTGCTTCGGCTTGAAGACGGGAACGAGCTGTCGATTACCGTAAGTATCGGAGCCATCCATTATCCGGAAGACGGTGCAAATGCCGATGAGCTCTATTAGAGAGCGGATGAACGCATGTATCGGATGAAGAAAGATGCTATGCCGAATACGTAAAAAAGAAGTCGACCATCTCGTTGGTCGGCCTCTAATTATTCTATTGCGCGGTCAGGATCTGTGGACCTTCAGCCGTGATGGCGATCGTATGCTCATATTGGGCGGCGAGCTTGCGGTCCAGCGTCCGCGCGGTCCAGCCGTCCGCATCGATTGTCATGTAGTAGGTGCCTTCGGTGATCATGGGCTCGATCGTGAACACCATGCCTTCCTTGATGCGGAGGCCTTTGCCGGGCTTGCCGACATGCATATAGTTCGGCGCCTCGTGCAGGTCCCGGCCGATGCCATGCGCGAGAAGGTCGCGCACGACGCCGAAGCCGTTCGATTCGGCATGCCGCTGGATCGCGCTCGTCACGTCGCCGAGCCGATTGCCGGGCTGCGCTTGCGCGATGCCGAGGTCAAGGCATTCCTTCGTGACGCGCATCAGCTTCTCGGCCGTCGGCGAGATCTTCCCGACCGCATAGCTCCAGGCCGAATCGCCGAGCCAGCCGTCGAGATCCGCGACCGTGTCGATCGTCACGATATCGCCTTCCTCAAGTGGCTTATCGCTAGGGAAGCCATGCGCGATCACATCGTTGACGGAGGCGCAGGTCGCATATTGATAGCCCTTGTAGCCCTTCGTGTAGGGCTTGGCGCCGTGCTTCAAGATAATGTCCTCGAAGATGCGCTCAATCTCGTTCGTCGTGATGCCCGGTTGGATGAGCGGGGCGATTGTGCGATGGCATTCGGCCACCACTTGGCATGCCTTGCGGATGGCCTCGATTTCATGCTTGCTTTTTAAGATGACCATGTTCGTATCAGGACTCCTTCGTAATGGCTTGCATCGCGAGCTGGGCGATTCGATCGACGTCCAGCTCGGAAGTGCCCGCATAGTAGTGCAGCCCGCAGCAGCCGACCAGCACGGCAAGCATATGGTCGACGCTGTCGTCTTCGCGTTGGGCGATCGATTGGAGCGGAACGTACAGCCGTTCTATGAATCGTCTCTTGGCGGCGTGCCGATCCTTCTCAGGCAAGCCTGCATAATGCTCCGCCGCCATCTTGTAGACGAGATATGCGCGGGCGTCCGACTGCCACAGCCGGAGCAGCGCCTTGCAATACGTCAACAGCTGCCTGTCATCCGGGCTGCCGCCGCGGATGTTCGCCCATTCTGCCAGGGCTTGCTCGCATCGCTCGAAGCCGCTGCCCAGCACATCTTCTATCAATAAATGCCGGTTGGGGTAATAATGGTACACCGTGCCGTAACCGAGCTCGGCCTCGCGGGCGACGTCGCGAATATCAAAGCTGCCGCCCGTGCGGAAGTAGGCGTGCGCGGCGGCGTCCAGGATCTGTTCTCTGCGCTGCACGCGGATGAGCTCATTTTGTTCTTTGGTACGGGGGCACATAGGCGCGTGAACCTCCTTGTATAGACCTACAAATTTGTCGATGTAAAGATTGTAATGCATGGGGCGGGGATATGCAAATTATCTGTTGGTGAAAGAAAATAAAGTTCTTTAATTGAAAATAAAGTTCTTTAGTGAACTGAACACAGACAGACCTCCAGGCAGGTAGTTGCGGAGGCGGTGGTGTTCTGGGAGTGGCGATCCGTAGTGATTTAGAATCACCGCGGGTTTTGTTTTATCGCAAGAAAAAGGAGATACATGGTAAAATGGAGGAGGAGGGGCGCGCGGCGGTAGCAGCATTAAACTACCGGGCAGGATAGTTTAAGAATATGCGCCACATTTTGATGTTAATGGGAGCCTTTTAAAGTATACTTCTCCACCATTTTATTCAAATAATCTCGAAATTCTTCAACATAGGTTTTCGGCTCTACTATTTCCAGATTTGTCCCGAAGCTCGCTAAAAATTGAAAGCCAATACTGTTTTGAGGAACATAGATGGTGGCTAAGAGATATTCAGAACTATAGTTTTCAATACTCTTTCGACCGTACCTTTCAATGAATTGATCTTTTATGCTAGGCGAAATCAACGCCTTAATAGCGACTAGTTGCGGTTGATAACTTGCTTCATGTTCTTGTTCCAATAAATAATCTCTAGGGTTAAATGTGTTTTCATCCATAACAAGATGATCGATCCTGAATAATTTAAATGTTCTATATCTCTGACGATGTAAACAGAATCCCTTCAAATACCAACTCGATTCACTAAAATGAAGCTGATAAGGCTCGACAATTCTATTCGTAGCGAATCCATTTTTATCCATGTAGTTAAATGAAACTAACCTTCTCTTTAATATCGATTCTTGGCATATCTTCAAGGTTTGAAGAATATCAGACCGTCCCTCCCAATAAAATGACAGTCGGATTGAACCTTTCGGAGACAATGGGCTAACCATGGCTTCTATTTTTTTTATGGTCACTTCAACTTCTTCGCTAATTAGAATTTGTCCCAATCCGCCGAGTGCAGTTAATATATTCTCCAAGTCGGAGCTGCTTAAAAGACGTTTATCAACCTTGTATTCATCCATAATGCCGTAGCCGCCATTAATTCCGTGGATAGAATAGATCGGTATGTTTGATAAACTCAGTGTTTCCATATCACGAAGAATCGTTCTTTTGGAAACGTTAAATAATTGTGCAAATTCTTTTGTTGAAACGATATCTTTTTTGAGCAATATCATGATGATGGATATTAATCTCTCAACCTTCTCCATATTTTCCCCTCTGTTTTTTTGTACTTTAATTGAAAAAGGTGACATACATATGTCACCGCTTATATATTATACTTCATTTATCACAAGAAGGAGGTATGACTTTATGTCAGCTATTGCATATTTAAATTTTGATGGAATCGCAGAACAAGCGATTAAATTTTATTCGGAGGCTTTAAATGCAAATGAGGTAAAAAAAGTAAGATTCAGCGATTTTCCGCAAGATCCAAACTATCCATTGCCAGAAAATGAATTAAATATGATCATGGAGTCTTCAATCGAATTTGCAGGCGGGAAAATCATGATGTCGGATATTCTACCTTCGATGAAGAGTGTAACGGGCGAGTTGGTTAAAGGCAACAATATACTGATTAGTATCGTTATTGATGATATGCAGACACTGGAAAATTACTTTTCTAATTTGTCTGTAGGTGGTTATGTTATCATGCCGTTATCAGAAATGCCTTGGTCTTCCTGCTTCGGAATGTTGGTTGATAAATTTGGTGTTGTTTGGAAATTTAATAGTGACGCAGATAAGTTCCTTGATAAAGTTATTTCCAACAAACGGTAACTCATTAAAAAAATGGTCTTGCAATTGAAGACCATTTTTTTAATATTTTCTTATGTATAAAATATACTATGGGAGTATGAATCAATTTAGAAAGGAAAATGTATTTTATCTATGGAAATTGAAAATTTAATTCCAGTAAAATCGAGAGAAGATTTAAGAAATTGGCTGCAGAACAATTGCAAGACTGAAAAGTGTTGCTGGGTCTTGGTTAGTATGACGCCCACCCCCGATGTGTTGTTATATTTGGACGCGGTCGAGGAAGCTTTGTGCTTTGGATGGATCGATGGAGTCAAGAAGAAAATTTCAGAAACGGAGCTGGCTCAGAGACTATCCCCTAGAAGTAAAAAAAGTTCATGGACTGAATTAAATAAAGAACGTGTCCGTCGCCTCGAAAAGTGGGGGTTAATGAGAGACGAAGGAAGAAGGGTTCTTCCTGATATGGATCACAATTCTTTTAGAATAGATGAAGATATAGAGCAAAGGCTAAAAGAGGAAAAGCAAGTATACGATAATTTCATGGCACTTCCAGATCTTTATAAAAGAGTTCGGATCGACACGATACAAAGCAATAAGAATCAGCCAGAATTGTTCAGGAGCAGATTAGACAAATTCATAACAAATACTAGAGAAAACAAAATGTACGGTCAATGGAATGATAATGGACGTCTACTAGATAATTAGATGCTCTGGGGCAATTTTCAAACCTTTAAGCCAGCGAGATTATAGCAGAAAGAGGTCCTGCCAACACTTTAACAGTAAACGTCACATCCAACCCGCCTTCAACCGCGCGTTCACATGAGAACATAGAGGCAATCCAGTCGAGGAGGTTGCCTGTATGCCTATGAAAGAACAACCCCGTTACAATGGTGCGAGCGCATCGCTGTATTCTGCGCAAGGGACTGAAAGAATTCACACCCGATTTGCTTCATCGTTTGGTTGATAAGATTGTAGACAAGGCGGATAGTTCGGCGAACATTCCATACAAATTCGCCGCCAACGCCATTATCTAGGCAAAGAGTACCTAGCCTGTACGAGCTGCGACTGCTTCATCGACTTTTTCAAATCCACGCCACTCGGCTGGCATAATGAACAACGTCCGCCGATCGTACAGAAAAGAAACTTCGATCAAGTTGGACCTGCCCCAAAATCCAGCCTCCTTCTCTGATTCGGACGCAGTCCTGTTCTCTGATTGGCGTCCACACTGCACCTTCTGCATCCAAGCAGATGCCTTCGGCCCCAATCCTCCGGTTCGATAAACTGAAGATGCAAAAACATGGCTTGTATCTGAGAGGATTTAATGAATGCTGGCCATTGAACTAACGGTGAACGATAGTTGAGGGGCTTGCTTCGCGGCAGCTCCTTTTTTGTTTATTGAGGGACGGGCAGGTTAACGTAGTGGTTCAATCAATTTTCGTTGACTGTAAAAAGCTGGATTAGTATGATTGTTATGGAATAATGATTTCCCGAAAGTGAGGCTTCACATGTCACTAGGCATTCATTTTATTAAATTGAGGTAGCAACCGGAGTTTGGGAAAAGTTCATTCGATTGTTCAATCACGACTCAAATACCAAGGAGAACTCATGGACCCAAAAATAAAATCAATGTTCCTGGACGAACATACCGTAGAAGGCGCTGCGCGGTTTGGCATCAGCCCAAAGGAGTTGACTTTCATTGGAGGCTTTCAGAACTTTATTTATTCCTATAATCGCGATGAATTGAAATATATTCTCCGTTTTACCCCGAGCACTCTTCGCACTTGGGACGGACTTGCAGCTGAAATAGAATGGATTCGTTATCTTTCTGAGAATGGTTTGTCGGTCTCGGATTCGGTATATTCGGTTGATGGAAAGGACTTCGAACGAATCCAGGGAAATATGATTGATTTCTACGTGACCTCCTTCAGACACGCACCCGGTCGTAAAATTGGATACCCAGAATGCCTAGGTAATTCCATACTTTATGAACAATGCGGACGCATGACCGGCCGTCTCCATGAACTTGCTAAGGAGTACAAACCTACGGCCAAAAGACATACGTGGGAGAATAATGAATACCTCTTACGGGCCAGAAATTATATACCGTCAGAGCAGCAACCAATTCTTCTTGCCCTTGATGAACTTAAATCACATTTGGCTAGCCTGCCTGTAACTGCTGATAATTTCGGTTTAATTCACGGGGATATCAATGTAGGAAATTTCACAGTTGATGAATCAGGGAAAATGACGCTCTTCGACTTCGACGAATGCCAGTACAGTTGGTATACCGAAGACATTGCCATCCAGCTCTATTACTTGCTGTATGTATTCGGGGAAGATTCGAAGTCGGAACGGAAGTTACAGTACGAACTTTTCATTAAACATTTTGAGCAAGGTTATACAGAGGATGGCCGTCAAATGCCTGACGGCTGGAAGGAACAGCTTGGGCTCTTCCTTAGATTACGAGAAATTATCGTATTCGTCGGTATGCACCGGAGCTGGGATTTAAGTCAACCAGACGATTGGACACGCGATTTTTTGCAAGATAGTCGCATGCGGATTACAAAAGGAATTTCGTTGATCGACGAGTTTTGAACACCTGAAATTGCTGATATTATTGAACTAACACAAAACGTTAGCTCAATCAACTAAATGAAAAATGCAGCCGACGAATCGGTTGCTTTTCAAACGGGTAGATTATATCAACAATAGTGGCTGGAAAAAAGAGGATTATTAGTGCCTTTCTTGAATAATAAAAAGCTATTGACTCGAACTATAAAGTGGGTGATAGCATGAACTTACAGACACTTTTCCTAGAACAGATCCTTTCACAGTCTTCATTAGGTGGCCATGCAAGTGATGTATGGCTTGTAAATACAATTTCCGGTGAATACGTTGTAAGATCATCGGGAGTGGATGAAAGTGTGGATGCTCCATTTCTGTGGGTTTGTAGGAACTTATTCGGAATTGAATTAAGTCGCACATATGATATTGAAGGAATCAACCTTTTCTTACAGCAAACAACAACTAAAATTTGTGTACCTAATGTTCTTTCAAAGGGATTAATTGACGGAAGACAATTTGTAATTGTAGAAAAAATGAATGGCTCACCGCTCGATTTCTTAAATAAGCCGGCAGAGATGATGAAAGAATTTGGTAGAACCATTGGTGAAATTCATGCACGTGAATTTTATGAATGCGGTGCCCCGAACGGTACTTTTCGATATACCTTAAGGGATTTCCCTCAAAAACTTACAAACACTATACGTAACCTGTCCTCACGATATTACTTGTCCAATGATGCTGTTGCCAAAATGACAGAGTATTACTGTTCATTAGCCTCTAAATTGCCCGTCCCCAAAAGTGCCTCATATATAATGTTGGATATGGATCCACGACAGTTTCTTGCAGAAGAAGAGCGAGTGAGAGCAATAGTTGATACTGAAGCCTATGTAATAGGACCGAGAGAATTCGAACTCTCGGCTTTGGAATGTTCTCTAGATCAATTCGGTGCGGATAACTTTATGACTGGGTACCGCTCGGCACTACCTTTCCCTGACTTAACTCCCGTCCGTGATGTCTATCGGTTCATGTTCTACTTAATGGAAATAAAAGGCCCTTCTGTTGATTATGATAATTGGTTTTCATTTCCACATTACTTCAGCAAACTTAGTAAGAGAGTTGAATAAGAAAACGATAAGGCTGCCGAGGAAACGTTCGGTCGCCTTCATTACGCTAAAGGGCAGGATACTTGAAGTGAGAGGTTAATAAAGGGGAGAAAAAATGGACGAGCAAAAAGCTGTTTGTAGAAAATATGAGGCTGATTTTCTTGAATCGCCTAAGGATTTAAAGTTAGGTATCTCATTAAATGTAAAAGAGGATATATTACCTATTAATGGTCTTCGTATTTATCCAGAAGGTGATACTACTGGATGGTATATTTGGTCAGGTGAAGAACTTTCACAAGACCCAGACTTCTTTGTTCCTATACACGTCGAACATATTGACGAATGGGTTCCAAATATTAAAAAATTTCTCGGATTACCTGCTGGCTGGAGATTTTTAATTGCGGGAGATTATTATGAGGATATTTGGTTTGACCCCGAAATATTAGAAGACTGATTATTGAATTAACGGCGAACGATAGCTTCATAACAAAGATCAAACAGGCTGCCGGTGATAAACTCGGTGGCCTATTGTGAATGGGCAGGATACTAAGAATAAAGGGGAATTATTAAAGACGTTGAATACCTATAACACAGAGTGAAGTGAACCCTTTTTCATTAATCTTGAGGAGAGAAAAAATGATAAATAAATTCGTTTCAATGCTTATGGGACTTTTATTTTATCGGTCTTTTTCACTAAAGTTTTCACCTCATGAAGTCGTGGAATACGACAAAATCTACTCGGATGCTATTAGTGAACATTCTGAAATTATATATTCAAGCAGTTATCCAAAATATCGTTTTATCCAATACATTTCCTCATCCAAGCCAGTAATAATGCACGGATCAAACAATGAGGGAATTCTAGAATTCGAAACCAGAAGACAGACGCTTTATAATGGACAATACGTTGAGGCGGTGTTTGCAACAAAAGATGGAGCTTGGTCTTTATTTTATGCTGTATTTGATCGGCGAAAGTTAGTTGATAATTTTAGAAACGCTTGTTTCAAAATACGCAAAAACAAAAATAGATATTATTTCTTCTCTTTGACTCAGAACACAATGAACAAAAACCCTTGGACGAACGGTATTGTATATTTTCTACCCCAAGAATCTTTTGAAAATACAAATAGTTCAATTGTTTCGTTTGATGAATGGATTAGCAGAACACCAGTTACACCAATTACAAGAATTACAGTGGAACCTCATGATTTTTACTTTATAGATAAAGTTTCATGTCATAAGGCAAATGAGTCACTTTTTACATCTTGGTTTCTTTACAAGCTTAGATTAAAGATAAATGTAAAAAAACATTAAACTACCCTGAAAGTAGTCGACCAAGAATCTAATTTTCATTCTTCTGTGGTGCCCTGCGAGGGCATGGATGGCTAACGAGGAACGAGAGTTCAATAATCCAGACGAAAAGGGTGCCTCTGGGCACGCCGTACAACCAAAAGAGCCAGCCACAACGTGACAGGCTCTTTCCGTATTACATCGCTGTGAAGATAGCACCGGCAGCGCTCCTATTTAATTTTGGATAAATATTGACAGAAAATAATATAGAGAACGATACAGTTGTGCATGGCTATCCAGACTTATTGCGAGAGCTTGCTTCGTGGCAGCTCATTTTTTGATTATTAAAGTAACAACTACAAGGGGATTCGTGGAACTATCCCCAACAATTAGCGTCTAACATAAAGAGTGAAAGGATAACAAAAAGAATCAAATATTTAAAGTTATCTTATTGTGTTGGAGGGGGGTAGGCGTTATGTTTCTTCTGAAAAAATTCACTTTTTGGTTCTCAGCAATTAGCATAATAATATGTCTAATTGACTATTTTGGGAGTGGATTAGCCAATATTATTCTTAGTCAATTTCCTCCAATTACTTGGTTAATAAGAGCAGAGCCATACAGAGACTGGATGATAGATAAAAGTATATTTCGGGGTAGCAGTATTTTAGTTACCTTTCGTTTCGCAGCATATTTAATCCATTTCTGTTCTTTCCTTATTGTAGGACTTGTTTTGGATTACTTTATCCATTTATTCAAATCGCGGCATCTTCTTTTTAGTTCATTCAAGTAACTGGCAGTTTAATGCAGGATTACACCTATTACAATTTCCTGTTTCATTGAAGTAACTGGAGTTATGCTTAAAGGAGGCAAATATTGATATCAAACTGGAAATCTAGATATGGTAAATTAGGACGAATATATAAAACAACTGTTATGAAGGAGATTAGATTAAATGGAAGATCAATGGAGGATATCCAAACATGATAGTGGATGGAAGGATCTGTTTTATGATATTGCTTTAAAATTGAGATATTCATTAGGAGATTTGGCCATTCGTATTGATCATGTTGGTTCTACATCGATCTTTGGTCTGGATGCTAAACCAATCATTGATATCCAGATATCTGTTCTAAATTACGATGACATAAAATACTATAAGACCAAAATTGAGAGTGTCGGTTTTGTATTTCGCGAAGAAAATCCAGACAAAACTAAGAGGTATTTTCGAGAACTACCGGGCACTCGAAGAACTCATATTCATGTAAGACAAATCGGTAGTTTCTCTGAGCAAATGACTTTGCTCTTTAGAGATTATTTACGTGAGCACCCTCAAGATTGCTTAAGGTATGCTGAGGAAAAACATCGGTTAATGGAACTATTTAAAAATGAACGCTCAAAATATGTTGAAGGAAAAGGTCCGATCGTTTGGGATATCATCCAAAAAGCTCATAGCTGGTCTCAAGAAGTGGGCTGGAAGCCAGGCACATCTGATAAATAAGTTAAATTGGTTCATTAAACTAATGAAGAACGATAGCTAAACAGTTAAGGGCTGCCGCGTGGCAGCCCTTCGCAACGCTAACGGGCAGTTTAACACTAAAGCAGGATTTGGAAAATACTTGAGGAATACTTTGTAAAAACATAAATGTTCGGAAAGTTGATGATTTGAAATGAATAGGAATGCTCCGAGAAAAATACATATCATTTATAAAGGGGTGTAAAAATGCATTTTTTCATAGGAATCGTTCCACCTGAAGATTATAAAGAACAAATTTCGGTATTTCGTAATAAATGGGCTAAGACATTTCGAAATCGATGGGCTAATAACTGCTTTAGGGATCTTGTGGAGCCTCATATTACTGTTAAAGCCCAAAGGTGGACTTACGGAGGATATGAATTGGCTTGAAAAAGTAAGAGAAACTTGTTCTTCATTTCCAATCTTCCAGTTAACTTTGTCTGAACCAGCAACATTCGGAACAGCGGTTACATTCCTTAGCGTTGAATCGAAAGAGATATATAATCTACACAAGAACTTGGTAGATGCGGTTTCCCCACCGCCCGAACTTATTGAAAGGTATATAGAGTTGGATCACTTCATTCCACATTTGACTTTGGGTCAAACAAAATGGGGCATGAATGAAGCAGAAATTATAGAAATGAAATTGGCTGCGAGAGAAGCATTATCTCCTTTTCCAAGCTTCGATGTAACATTCGTGCGGGTATTTGATATCAAAAAAAACGTACCTTTTGAAGATATCAAACTTGCCAAGTTGTTCTAATCAGATCATTGAACTAACGGGAGAGTATGACAAGTTCTGCTATAAGCGACTAACTTCGTGAAAAGCAGGAGATTGCAATGAGTAATCTTAACTTTACAACCGAGGATGGGAATGACGGAACCATGTATCCCGAAACCATTCCGCCAATACTCCTGCGCGCGTCATGACTAACAGGTCATGTGGTGTGAAGTACAGGTAGATTCGGCAGAACGAAGGCTGGAGCCATTCGAATAGAAAAGGTATGCTAACGGATATGCCGCGTGGCTGAAAAACTGGATATGGTGAGAATGTTCAAACAGACTGAACTGACGAACTTCCGAATGTACAGGTCTAAAGTTAGAACATATGGAAACATATGTACCATCAAACGATGGGGTGGGCGGCGTAAAGTAAAAATTTTTCCTATGAAATACGCTATGCCGAACTATGGCGGCATTGGTCTCACAGGCCTAGAGGAAGCACCTAAGTCCAGAAAGAATAGCTAGGATGTAAGGGACTTGGAAAGCAAGGGACGTTGCAACAAGGGCTGTTACCCGAAACGGTTGTTATAAGGCGCATGCCGAAATACATTAATCCTTGCGAGGGCAGGGGCACGACTGATGAATCTCCTGTAATGGGAGTGGAGGAACAGCCCCAAGTCTAACTGAAAAGAAAAATTGTTTTCCAAGCGTGAATTGCACCGATCAGGTAGGAACGTGGGGACATCAATGGATGCCACAGTGCAAGCTACTAGGATGAAATATCCTTGAGTAACGAGGAACTTATGATTTAGTAAATTCAGTTAGAGGGAACGCCGGATGCCGGGAAACTGGCACGTCCGGTGTGGAGCAGGGGAAAAGCTGGAGATGACTTCAAATGCTTACCTATTGCAACCGTTAGTTCAATGAATGACTCTATACAAACGATGAAGGAGCTGCCGCGGCAGCTCCTTTTACATATGTATAAAATGAGGGTTTTTATACATATGTACTAAACTAACAACCAATAATTTATCTTATTTTAATTTTAAATTAATCACTGATATGGATAATAAAGGTAAATTGTATAGCAAAGGCGGAACTAATCTAATGACTATCCGTTTAAGGATGACCTTATTATACTCAGGCATTTTATCTATAACCTTATTGTTGTTCGGTATTGTCTTATATGTTTTTTTACAATTTTACATTTTTAGTGACCTAAAAAATACGCTAAAGGAACAAACTGATGTGCTTCAAAGGAATGTACAGTATCAGCTTGAACTATACCCTATGGGATGGAATTTACTCATTCAACTTGACGATTTCGATTCAGTTCAGTCAGGTATGTACTTGCAAATAAATAACTTAGTTAGTGGATATAAGACAAAGTCAGCTAACTTAAGAAATGTTCAATTGCCATTTTCCACAAAAATTCTTGCAGATAAGAAAGCTGGATATTATGATACCCCAACAATTCAACATTCACCTTTTTTAATATATAACGCCCCTTTAATGCTAAACGGTGAGCTGGTTGGGGTGCTACAATCCGCCTATAATACTAGTGTTATAAGTATGTTTTTTTCAATTTTGCGTCTAGTGCTCCTAATTTTATCGCTTATTGTAATATTTATTGCAACGTATATGGGATGGTTGTTATCGAAAAAGGCTTTAAAACCGGTGTATTCTTTAATTAGTGCTACTGAACAAATTCGAAACAGTGAGGATTTTGGAACTAGGATACAACATAATGGCGCACAAGATGAAATTGGTCTGCTCGGTAAAACCATCAATGGAATGCTTGAACGTATTCAAACGATTTATGTAGAATTAGATAATTCATATGCATCTCAACGACGTTTTGTAGCTGATGCTTCTCACGAACTGCGAACACCTCTTACCACAATTACGGGGAATGCCGAATTCCTTAAGAAAATATGGACATCTCTGGATAATCGGCCTAGTAGATTACCCGAAGAAAAGGAAATTCGAATATCTGTGGAGGCTCTTAATGACATTACGGATGAAGCAACAAGAATGGGGAGATTGGTTAATGATCTCCTAGCACTCGCCAGAGCGGATGCAGGTTTTCGAATGAAAAGTGAAGTAGTCGACCTTAAATCTATTGTCGATTCGGTAGTGAGAAAGGCACAATTAATTCCCAAGGTTACTGAATTGAAAACTGAAGGCTTAGATGTTCTGGAGAATACCATCGTATTAGGAGATAAGGATTACCTACAACAATTGCTTTTTATTTTTATCGATAACGCTTTTAAATTTACTGCAGAAGGCTATGTTGAGATTAACGCCTTAAGAGAAGTAGATAAAGTTGGATTAACGATTAGAGATACCGGTATTGGAATGGATCCTAACGAACTCCCTCACATATTTGATAGATTTTATCGAGCTGATTCCTCAAGAGGGAAAACGCCGGGTACTGGTTTAGGATTATCAATAGCAAAGTGGATCTTGGAAGAACATAAGGGGACAGTCGATGTAATTAGCGGTAGAGGTAAAGGAACTTCGTTTTTAATATGGCTCCCTGTATATAACATTTCAAATATGGAAGCCCAATAAAGCTGTGCCAACTCTATGTGTAGACATCTGAACAAAAGAAAGATTTTTGTTCAGATGTACCGCTGGGCATTGAACTAACGGGCAGGATTCTTTAATAACAAATACCCACAAGAATATGGTAAAATATGTATTGATGGAGGGGATTACATGATTAATTTAGCTGATCTTATTGAATTTGTCAGACCATTCTATACAAATAAAGACATTATGCACGATTTGAGCCATATCGAAAGGATAATTAATTCCACAAATAAACTGTTGAAATACTATCCAGAGATTACGGACTCAGATTTGATTTATTATGGATGTTATTTTCATGGGTTTATTTATTTGCGAGAAGATTTAATAAGAGATTATTTAGAGAAGCAAGGATTGGGCGAGGATAGAATCGAAAAAATCGTCAAAACCTCTTGGGAATCTCAGAAGGATGAGATTCCAGAAACGCTAGAAGGAAAGCTGCTACATGATGCTCACATGATTGAGGGAGGAAAGACGTATCTAATCGTAAAATCATTATGTACAGGTACTGCAAGGGGACAAAGCCTGGAACAGACACTTGATTACTTCGAGAATTATGTACTTAAGCAAGGTGAGTGTTACTTGCCAGAAGCCCAGGCGATATACTTGGAGATGCAAGAATTTGCAGATGAATTTATAAGAGATTTAAGGAAAGGATTACAAACAATTTAATTACGCTAACGGATAACTATAGTTCAATCATAATGCACATGATCGGCTGTCTTATCTGTTAAAGTAGCAGGCAGGAGGGGCTTGATGGGTGCCAGTCTAATAGTACGTGAATATGACCCTAGTTGGGTTCAATTGTTTCAACAGTTACGAGGCTTTGTAATTCCTGTTTTAAGCGATTTCGTAGTCACAATAGAACATGTTGGCAGTACATCCGTTCCAGGCTTGGCAGCGAAACCGATTGTTGATATCGACGTGGTCGTGCCTAAACAATCGGATGTCCTTAAGGCTGTTCAAGGGCTAGCCACCCTTGGCTACGTTCATGAAGGGGACTTAGGAGTTACTGGACGAGAGGCTTTTATTCCACCCGTAAATGTAACCTGGCATCACCTATACGTCTGCACCATAGATAATGCCGAGTATAAGCGTCATATCCTATTTCGAGACTATTTAAGAAGTCATCCAGAGGATGCCAAACAATATGGTGATTTAAAGTTAGAACTTGCACAACGATACCAGAATGACCGTTTGGCTTACACGAATGCCAAAGGCGACTTTGTGAGAGAGATACTACAACGTGCGGGTTGGAAATAATATTTAGTTCAGCCTGTGTTATTAAGCTAACGGAAACTATAGTTCAATGAACACCATGAGAAGTGTTGTCTGAGATTAAAGTTGTTTATTTTATAATAAAGGTGTTTGTTAACGGAGTGGTTCTTTTTATGAAAGTACAAACAATAGAATATGAATTATTTAAAGCATCTGTACAAGAAAAAGATGCCCTCGCGATCCACGAAATTAAAGGCATCCTTGGAATCTAATTTTTCTTACAGTTTGAACTTGTCAACTATTTCTTGCAATTCTCCTGCCATGTGGGTAAGGGAAGATGAAGAGGACGATATTTCTTGCATAGAAGCCAGTTGCTCCTCCGCAGCTGAGGATACATTTTCCGTACCAGATGCAGCCGCTTGTGCAACCCCTGAGATCCCTTCGATGGCTAGAACAACTTGCTTGGTGCCTTCCGAGATATGCTGCGAAGCCGCAGATACTTCCCGTACTTGGATGTTCACATCATTGACAAAGCGTTCAATCTCGGCAAATAAACTGCCAGCCGTCTGCACGACTTCCATTCCTAAGCTAACTTCCTTGGTTGCCGACTGCATGGAATTTTGAGCCTTATCGATCTCACTCTGAATAGTATGGACGAGCCTCGCTATTTGTTCCGCCGATTTGAAAGATTGTTCGGCGAGCTTCTTCACTTCACCCGCTACTACGGCAAATCCGCGTCCATGCTCTCCCGAGCGAGCCGCTTCAATAGCTGCGTTGAGGGAAAGGAGGTTGGTTTGCTGAGCGATTTGAGTAATGGCTTCCGTAATTTGCCCAATTTCTAAAGACGTATTTGCCAGATGGGTAATGACCTCTGCCAAACCATCAACAGAACCACTGATGGAACCCATTTGCCCCGCTGCGGTGTGGATCGCTTTTCCACCTTCCGATGATTTTTCCGCTGCTTTTGTTGTTGTCTCGGCAACTAACTTAGCATTTGCAGTAATTTGTTGAATTTTTGTGGAAACTTCTTGAATCGTTTGTGTGCTCTCCTCAACAGTGCGAACTTGCTGATTAGCGCCGTCCGCCATTTCTTGAGCAGCACTCGCAATGTGTTCGGTAGCTTGGGTTGTTTGCTCAGCGCTTGCAGACAATTGTTCCGAGGAAGCTGCTAATTGGTTAGATGAATTGCTGACTTCAACCAGAACGGATCGCAGTGAACCCGCCATTTTATTAAGGGAACCGACCATATCACCGATTTCATCACGGTTATTAACTGTAATCCTTCCTGTTAAATCCCCGTTAGCAATCTTCTCCATAGCGCCGGCAACCTGCAGTACAGGTTTGGAAATCAGGCGGCTGATGTAAAATGCAATCGCGATTCCAGCAAATAATGCAAGGAAAGCAACGATTAACAACAAGGTTATAGAAAAATTAACTTTTTTGGTGGTGTCAATATTACCCTGATCCAATAATTCTTGTTGAAATTGAGCCAAGTCACTTCCTATTTGATTAACTTGTCGGACAATAGGTGTTCCCTGTGAAGAAGCCAATTTCATTGCTTCTTCTAATTTATTTTGCTTTTTCAACTGAATCATTTGATCTCCCAATTGAGTATATTGGGATTCCAACTGATTTAACTGGCTCAGGTATTCTCTTGCTTTTGTCGTATTTATAATCTGCTCGTAGGCTTTGCTTATTTGTTTATACTCTTCTTTTGCCTGTTGAAATTTTTGCAGGTTATTATCTTCTCCTAGCAGCAAATACGAGCGCACATTCAACTGTTCATTTGTAACTCTTTGAACAAGATCTTTCGTAAGAATTACTTTTTTAGCCCTGTCATTAATTAAGAGGCTGTAAGACGTATTAACAGACTTCAATTGAAAAAAACTGATTCCCGTGACGATGCCTAATAAAATTAAAACTACAATAAAGCCACTATAAAGTTTTTTAGCCACTGTCATTTTCATTGCTTTTTTCTCACTCCATTTGCATTATTTTTAACAAGTCTCACCCGTCCAAGCGTGGTTGAGAATCAGCCCAATAAGGTAACTGCTTGGGTACCTACCACTTTTCTTCACAAATCCTCTAGGGTCCAATAAATTGGCCACGTTTGGGATAGAGGTCAAAGCGGCGCACATATTCCATTATTCGACAAAAATCCTATCTAGTCCTTTTTAATAAATTCCATGAACATTTGTTGTTTTACGGTGCAAATAATCGAAGTGTTATAAGGGAGTACATCGCTTTGTGTTCACATCCTCAAAAAATTCGATAACACAGGGGAAGATCTCGAAGATTTAATCTCGATCGGTACGATCGGATTGATCAAAGCAATCGAGTCGTTTTCGCCAAACTAAGGGACGAAGCTGGCGACTTTCGCAGCGCGTTGTATCGAAAATGAAATACTTATGCATCTTCGCTCGTTGAAGAAAACACGTAAAGATGTGTCCTTGCATGATCCCATCGGAACGGACAAAGAGGGGAATGAAATTACGTTGATCGACATACTTGGCACGGAGGCCGATGATGTCGTGGATAAGGTGCAGCTCAAGATAGAGAAGAGCAAAATATATCGGAACTTAGAGATTTTGGACGATCGCGAGAAGGAAGTCGTTGTCGGTCGGTTTGGGTTGGAGCTTGGCGGGGAAGAGAGGACGCAGCGGGAGATTGCGAAGGAGCTCGGCATTAGTCGCTCCTATGTGTCGAGGATTGAGAAGCGGGCGCTGATGAAGCTGTATCATGAGTTTTATAAGGCGAAACGGTAAGGGTTATGAATCAGATACTTCATTTATTTGGACATTGTGCAAGTAATGGAGGTGAAGATTATGACGTTAATTCATATCGAAAATGCCAGTAAGTATTATACGATGGGCGAGGAAACCATTAGAGCGTTAGATGACGTCTCGTTAGATATTGATCATGGAGAGTTCGTAGCAATCATGGGACCGTCAGGTTCCGGCAAATCCACGCTGATGAACATCATCGGGTGTTTGGATATTGTAGATAAAGGTGTTTATGACCTTGATGGTCAAGCAATAAACTTGCTTAAGGATTTTCAACTTGCTGAGATTCGTAATCAGAAGATTGGATTTGTTTTTCAGAATTTTAACCTGCTGCCGAGATTAAGTGCCTATGAGAATGTGGAGTTGCCTTTGATTTATCGGGGAATGAGCAAAAAGGAAAGAGAGCCACTGGTTTTAGATGCACTTGAATCGGTGGACTTGCTGGATCGCAAGAAGCATTTTCCATCAGAGTTATCTGGTGGGCAGCAGCAGCGTGTTGCTATTGCGCGAACGTTGGCAGGAGATCCAGCCATCATTTTGGCGGATGAACCTACAGGAGCGTTAGATTCGAAGACAGGTGTGGAGATTTTAAACATTTTAAAGAGATTGAATTCACAAGGTCGTACGATAATCTTGATTACGCATGACATTTCGATTGCGCAGCAGGCGAAGCGGGTTGTGAGGTTTCGGGATGGGCGGTTGAATGAAGTTGTTTAGTGTTTATAAGGCCGGAACTCCAAACAAGGGGTTCCGGTTTATTTTGTTTTAGTTTCGAAAATTCAGCTTGCATAACCAATACGTCGCTGATATATAATAACACAAACAAATGTTCCTATATAGGTCAAATTCTTTTTGTAAACGGTGGCTCGATCGTATGATTGCATATAATAAGTACTATTTATTGGTAATTAAGTTCAAATCAAAGAGTTGTCCCAAAGTAGCTATAGGCTGCTTGAAGCACAGCTCTTTTTTTATAACTGCCTCCATTTTGAGTCCAGAAAAAGATTATTACTACAGTAAATAGAAATGTGCCCTCATTGTTGGTACCTCTCACTAAAACCTATAATTAACACAGAAGACAAATAGATAGTGTAGGTGTGAGCATATGAAATCCGCTACTCTGAATGAGTCGGTTGTAGAGCGGTCAACCATCGTATTCGTGTTTAAGTATTTGCCATTAGCGGCGAGCTTCATTGCTTTTCAGGATTACAATGATGATGAAAATCAAATCAAAGAGAATGAGTGGAAAATCCACGAATTTAAAGATTGGTTAGTTATTGAGCCGGGAGAGGACCACCATCTCATTTCAAGCGTAGAGGATCCTATTGTCGTTGTCTGGTGCCATGCCGGAGCGACTCGAAACAAAAATCAATTATAAAGATTTAAAGATTCGATGAGCAACATGATGGTCTTTTGGTGGGCGTGAGTGAGGTTGGATAGGTGGATGTATGGACCGGGACTCCGATGGAGTGCCGGTTTAAATTTGTTAATATACTTGGGCATTGGAATTACACCAACGTGCAGTTGAACAAAAATAATCTTCTTGAATGGCATCAAGAAAATTAGTATATCTTCTTTATTCATGCATGTGAAGAAAATTTTAAACCAATAAATTAATGCGTCCTTTCATAAGTGTGAATGTGGAAGAAAGGGGAAGATGGATCTTTACTTATATCGTTAATTGTTATCACAATGGTTTCGATCATGGCGGCAAATTATGTTCGTTCTGTCGAAGTAGTCAAGCGTGACAATAGAAATTATATCAAAGGGGGTGTTTCGATAAAGTTCTATATATGAAAAATTTGCATTTTTTTATGAATGAGCCACTGCTGATGAACGACAGAAGAAGGAAGTCGTCGTAGGCCGGTTTGAAAAAGCGTCTGGCCGCTGGGAGTAAAAAGCCGATCTCCCTACTTTCAGGAAGAATCGGCAATCATATAATTTCCGTTACCTTTCATCGGTACTAACCGGGTTCAGGAGCTTGGATATTTATATGTTTATTAATAAATATTGAACATAAGGTCTCGTTTTCCGCCGTTTTCCGTCACCCATGTTAGACCGCCGTCAGAAGAAAGCCGTTCAAAGCCCTTCGAATACGGATCGCTGTCATTATATCCAAACCCATATTTGTTGTTGATAGAACCGTCATCAACTGAATTTGGTGAACGTAGGATGAAGGCATAATGCGTATTCGTATCCAGATTGCTCAAACGGGGATAGATGGAATACGGCGTCAAATCTCCCGGAATATTATAAGGTGGCAAAGATGCACTAAAAAGAGTTTTGACTGGATTAAATTGGTCGTTTAATTGCACGATGTCAATGTACAAATTATCATTTGGGACTTGGTTGACATAACTCTCATACAGATAAATGTCCAATTTGGGTAAATCTGATTTTGTTATGTCAAACACCTGCATTCGCTGCGTATTAGAACGGATATCGCTGTATTTACTAAATGGAGCTTTACTATTATCCTGATCAATACGGAGCCGTTCAGTATTTGTAGCATTGTTATGATACGCTTCTATTTCCCCGATAACTGGCAAACGATTCGCGGAAAGAATGGATAGACGAATCTTTGATGTGGTAATGTCAGGGAAGTCGATCATCTTTAAATCACCCACCGTATAACCTTTCGTCATATTGATATAAGCTGAGCCGTCCCAATATTCTAAGGAATAATTCGCAATTCCGAAGGTTGTATTCTTTCTAAGCTCTTTAATGACGACTTGGTTTAAAGGAGTATCGGTTGCAAAATTTATTTCTATCCATTGATTGTTCGTAGTATTGGGACTCCAACTGGTTTGCGGATTTCCATCGACAACAGCCGAGCCGGAAGTGTCTCCATAAGTAGACACGGTAATTGTTTGCCCCAGCGCGAGATTTTTAGGAAGCGGAGTTGGGGTTACTCCGGTTTCACTGCTTATTTTTAGGATCGTTGAATCTTTTACGTCAAAATGTTTCGTAAACTTATCCTTAAATGTCCCAAGTCTAGTACCATCATAGACATCTTCCACGGCGTAAGTTTTGCCCTCCTGAAGCCCAAGGTCGTGAAAGGAAACCGAAATTTCGGCCGGTGCATCACTCCAATTATTCATTCCAACATAACGAGTTCCTTCTCCATCCTCAAGAAAGGTAACAGATGGGGCATGATCCTCTAAGTGATAGAAGTTGGACATCTTCACAGGTTTCGCTGCTTTTCCTTTTTGGACAAGATCCAACAAACCGCTGTTACGCAAAATTCCATATCGTTCCTCTGTCAAAAAAGGTACATTATCGCCAGCAAGCCAGCTGCCACCACCCATTGCCACCGTAGTTGCAAGAAGTTTACCATCCGCTTGGCTGTATTTATACCAAAATCCGTTTGCAAAATTTTCAGGCATGATCATGTCTGGATCGTTGTACGAATATATGGTTCCGTTGGAGAACCAAGAAGCCTGCGTATTGAAAGCTTGCCTTTCAAAGCCCGAATAGTTTTGGATGCCAATCGTGGTATCACAGCCCGATCTGCGGCCATGGGCAAAACCGCCCGGCAATAAAGGAGCTATAGATTCATCTATAAAGATAGGCCGTCCTGCCGCAAGAATCGTGTCCCGGATAATTCCCAAACCTGCTCTGTAGGCCTGCATACCATTTTGGGATGCGTCGTAGTGGGCGCCTTCCTGCATACCTACATCAAGGAAATCGATTTTTACGTAATCGTAACCCCAGTCGACGTAGCGTTGTATGGTATTACGTATATAAGTCTGAGTACCCGGATGAGTCGGGTCTAACGCGTAAGTACCGATATAGGTTTTGATCAATTTTCCCGATGAATCTTTTAGGACAGTATCCCGGAACTTATACGTAGTGTTAGGAATTTGATTATCCAGGTAGCTTTCCTGAACACTAAACGGATTGAAATATATGCCCGCCTTCAGCCCTTTGGAGTGTATGTAGTTTGCGAAGCTTTTCATAGGATCTTCACCGGGAACGCGTACCGGCCATTTTTTAGGGTCCGCCGTCCAATCGCCGTCGGCTTTCTCCCATCCCGCATCAAGATTGAAATATTGGTACCCCTTCTGCTTCAAATTCTCCGCTACATAATCAACGAGCGGGTACATTGCGTCAGCGGTCAAATAATCGTAATAGTGGGAATACCAAGTGTTATATCCGACGGGAACATTCCCATCCCATTTTAATCTGGGCTCGCCTTTTTCATAAACTGTACCGAATGTCTCTAGGCCGGTACGATAATCATTGAAATATCCCAAGAAGAATTTATCGGAGACGATGTCCTTACCGCTCTGAGACCCACCCCAGTTATATAATGAGAAGCCGTCGAGGGACGCATTAGGAGCTGGTGCTTGAATGAGTTTTTGACTGCTTTTCCAATTCTTAGTGGTGGCTGCGCCTGCTACTATCCCACGATTATTCCCTTGGTCAAACACAGCGGTAACCCAATGGCTAACTCCGTTAAAAGGTCCCCAGGGTTCATTTGCGCCATAAACTCGATCCGTCTCATTTTGGCTGTTACCAAAATTATGAACAGGTGCAACGCCAAAATCAAAATTGTTAGAATAAGGCGTAGTGAAAATCCGTTTATCCGATCCCTCACCTATATCCAGTTTTGAAGCGGAAATGGGTTCCATAATTTCGACCGTAAGCGGATTTCCGCTTTGTATTTCTATATCCGTCATAATGTAGGAATTATCGGGGTACAGATAAAAGTTTTGGATGACTGTCGGCCCTTCATCCAGTTCATTGGATATTGTCAGTAGTTGCCCGTTAGAACCGTAATTATCTTGCTTAATCTTTTTCCATGTTGCTTTTCTTTTCGCATTATCTGTCGAAGCATAACGTTGATCACGGCCAGCAGCTTTAAAGTCGGAATGGAATTGAGTAACCATCGTACTCCCGCTAAAAGCAATGTCTCCAATCCCTGTCTGTAAATTGTAGGAGATTGTGTACTGGCCGTTTGTGGCTTTAACCAGTTGATGCGATTTCGTGATGGATACGTATTCACTTGCTTTTGATTCCGCCGGAAAGACAACGAACGAAGTAAAGGTTAGACATAAAATCAACGCACCGGTTATCCAACGTATTCCCATGATATTTCCAACGCACCTCTCTAATTGTATTACGGCTCATCAATTCGTTAGCCATGAATTTATTTTAGATAATGGAGGGGGAGGGAGGAATAAAAGATTTTGTGCTTTCTATGTTAAAATTTTTGTGAAACAATATAATGAACATCAAAAATACAAATTGTTGGATTGTATATCAGATTCCCTAAGTTAGAATAAGAGAAGAATTATAGGGGGCTAGCAGCATGATTAAGCTATTCTTGAATCGAAGCATCAAAACGAAAATTGTCTGGATCAGTGTGGTTATTTCAATGATTCCGTTACTTTTGTTAGCCATGTTATTTTATAAAACCAGTACAGAATTATTGGAGACTACGATGTATCGCAACGCAGATCAGAACGCTGATTATTTGAGCGAATATCTGGATAAGTATTTCAGTAATTTTTCTTATTCGGCCCTTCAGGTATACGGTTTTAAAAATATTATGAATCTTATGGAAAATGGAAACGATTATAACAACGCAGACATCATCAACGTTAGAGACTCCCTAAGCAATTATTTCAGGCTGCTGCAGAGCCAGAACGAAGACATTATTAAAATCATGCTTTACGGGAAAAAGAATACACTCGAAGAAAGCTGGTCCAGAGCAAGTATTTACGATTCAATTCAACCGGTAAAAGAAATCCCGCATTCGGCAGATCTGTTGAATTTGCCGTTTCAACATACCTTTATGACGACTTACAAAGATTCTGTCTTAGAGCAGTCTTTTTTTGTTTATGCGATTACCGTTTACGATCCTTATTACAAGTATAAAATCGGTACCATTCTTTTTATCATACAAAATAAAGATGTTCAGAAGATAGTCGAAAAGTATAATCGAGCTTCGAATGCGATTGTCCTGCAAAACTCGCGGGGGGACATTTTTTATCAAACCAATACGAAGTATGATCAGGATATAAAAGGTTTTTCGATTCCCGCCACACCAATCAGCAAAGTTAAACGTGAGTTGAAATTTAATGACCAGCGCGAATTATTGATCGGTACATCCTATCTGGATCACGGTAACATGAAGCTGGATATTGTTTACCCCAGCACAGAATTGAATAAAAACCGTAAATATATTTTTAACCTTACTTTATTAATTCTATTTGTAGTGATCTTGATTATCTATTTATTCTCATTAATGTCGCAGCACTATATTACCAAACCGATTCAATTGTTAGGTAGGGCTATGAGCGCCCTGCGGAATGGAAATTTTGCCGTTTCGTTAAAAGTGAATGATTGGAGCGATGATATTTCGCAGTTATCAAGAAATTTTAATTTCATGACCCGAAAAATTAGCGATTTGATCGAATCGGAGTATGAAATGAAATTACGCAATAAAGAAGCGCAAATCATTGCTCTTCAAACCCAGATCAATCCTCATTTTCTGTTTAACACGCTGCAGACCATTGGCGGAAAAGCGGTGCTGAACGGAGAATATGAAATTCACGAAATGTGCAGAGCGCTAGGAGATATGTTTCGATACAGCTTCTATGAAGGGAATAAGGAATCGACCTTAGGCGCTGAATTGCTTCATATTAATAATTATTTGTATATCCAAAAGTTTCGGTTTGAGGAGCTTTTGCAAACAGAGATCGATGTGGCGGAAGAGTTTAGGGATTATCCTATGATACGCTTTGTCCTGCAACCCATTATTGAAAACGCAATTATCCATTCTTTAGGGAAGACAGTTAAAAGAGAGCTTCATCTTCACATATCTGCGATCAGGGATACCAATAACATCATAATATTGGTTAAAGACGACGGTCCTGGCATTGAAGCAAATCTACTCGCTGAAATGCAAGATGTATTAGATCAAAAATCATTGTCTGTTTATTCAGGCGTTTCGATTGGCTTGAAAAATGTACATGAGCGACTGCAAATGGTATATGGGTCAATGTATGGCATCCATGTTGAGAGCATCTTGGGCCAAGGAACTAGCGTCTATATCACCATTCCATATGCAAAGAGAGGGAATAATCATGTATAAAGTGATGGTTGTCGATGACGAACAGTGGGGAAGAAAAGCGATTTGCAAATTAATTGAAGAGCTTTCTGCAAATGTTGAAGTTGTCGCAGAAGCCAAGCATGGGGAAGAAGCGCTACAGCTGCTACAGTACAGCAAGCCTCATATTGTTGTGACGGATATGAATATGCCGGTTATGGATGGTAAACAATTTTTGGAAAATCTCTTTAGGCTGCATAAGGAGATCAAGGTCATTGTTATCAGCGGGTATTCGGAATTTGAATATTTAAAGGCAGCCTTAACGTACCAGGTGTGCGATTATGTCCTTAAGCCCGTATCAATTCTGGATTTGAAGAACGCCATCACTAAGGCTATAGAGACTATACAAAAAGATGTGGATGATCTTCAGCAGCAGTATCATGCGAACTCGGCTTGGAAATTAAAGCGGGAGGTTTTTTTGCAGCATGTTTCCCAAAAGCGAATTTCGAATCAGTCTGATATGGCGAAGCAATTGCAAGGTTTTAAAATCGTCCATGCTTTTGAAAAATACCGTATGGTCATGTTGACATTTCGACAGTTTAATGAAGTGGCAGTAAGTAAATTTCACGGCAACGCCGATTTACTAATGTTTAGTCTGGAAAATATTTTGTCTGACATTCTCAAAAGTGATGTTCCGTTAATGTTTACGGCCGACGACAGGATGAAATTGTGTGTAATTATGCCTTCGGCTTACTTGGAGGCCGCGGGTATCGGGGATATATTAGGCGAGTTTCAACATGCTGTGCTCGATATGCTAAAGGTGAACATTGTTGCAGGAATCAGTCGTGCGTATGAAAGGTTAGAAACACTGCCTGCCGCATATGATGAAGCGCTTACAGCGCTGTGGAATAATAAATTCCATATATCCAGCTTGTTCGTTTCTACGGCAGACTCAATGATTGCGCCCTCCCATGCAGAGATCCTGACTATCTTTGATTTGAAGACGATGAAGCAGGCATTCGTTAACAAAAATGAGAAGGTAATCCAAAGTATGCTTGAGCATTTCTTGCGAAAAATTGCTCTTTGCAAGGATATTCTTATCCAAGAGGTTCATTTTGAGTATATACAATTGTCGGAAATCATAGCTAGTGGTATGAAGGAAATTTCTTATTCCAATCAGGCAATTTCTGATTTTCAAGTCCTTCAGCATGTGCTGGATATAGAAGAATTAACGATATGCATTCATAAGTTGAGTACTCTGATTTCAGAAGCTTTCTTGCATTTGGGCGATCAAGATTCCTCGTTTCCGGTGCATGAGATTACCAATTTTCTAAGCAAGCATTATTTTGAAGAATTAAGCTTGGTCGATGTGGCCATGAGGTTTCACCTTGATCCTAGCTACTTTAGTAAGTTGTTCAAGGCATTCACCAATGAGAACTTTATCGAATATTTGACCAGGCTTCGTATGGAGAAAGCATGTGAACTGCTCAGTTCATCCGACCGAAAGGTTAATGAAATTGCTGAATTAATCGGTTATGAAAACCAAAGGTATTTTAGTCAAGTGTTTAAGAAATTCACAGGTCAAACGCCCACGGAATACCGGGAATCGAGTGAAAGCGTATAGGAATTACAAAATAATGAACATCTGCTTCACAAGATTTTGTATTACTGCATCAAGAGCATTTCGATACAATCAGAAACAGATGAACGATACGTTCATCTATACATGAATGAAGAAAAGGGGAACTGGCATGGAAAAACAAATCCGCATTACATTATGTACCCTCCTTTTTACAAGCTTATTGGCGGGGTGCGGAAACACGGATACCAAGAATTCTTCCGAATCCTCTCTAGCGGGGAGCGCTACGGCGACTTCTTCAAGTTCAAACAAGACCGAGAAAAAGGAAGCTCCGGTTACAATTTCTTTCATGCACTTCAAGAGTGACGTCACCGATGGCGTTCAGAAAATTGTCGACCAATTCGAGAAAGAAAATCCGAACATTAAGGTTGAAGTACAGCCGGTGAAGTATGATGATTACTATACGCTGTTAAAAACAAAAGTAGCTAGCGGGGATGTAATCGACGTATTTTCACTCAATTCCGGGAGCAATACCAAATCGCTTGTGGATGGCGGATACTTGCTTGACCTTACAGATCAACCGTTTATGAAAAACTTTGAACCGTCTGTTCTCAAAGATCAAGCAACTGATGGGAAAAATTACATCATGCCGGTAAATAGCGGCCCTATTGCCGTATTTTATAATAAGAAAATTTTCAAAGATCTGGGCTTAGAGATTCCTAAAACCTGGGATGCTCTTATGGCAGTAGCAAAAAAAATCAAGGATTCAGGTAAAACTCCATTTGCCCTCGGTTGGAAGGATGGTTGGCCGCTTGCCATGTGGAGTACTCGTGATCTTCCTAGCAATACGGCACTTATCGCCAATCAACCTGACTTTTTCGAGAAAATCGAGAAGGGTCAGGTTAAATTCGCGGATAACCCTGCGGTGAAAGTTACTATCGATCATGCCAAACAATATTTTGAATATGGAAACAAAGATCAGCTTGGTGTGGATTATAACGGCGCAGTCGATTTGTTTGCCAAGGGTGATGCGGCGATGATGTACATGGGGACATGGCCGCTGCAGGACATTGAGAAAAAGAATCCAGACTTCTACAAAAATGACGTAGGTTATTTCCCTTATCCGTTTAGCAACGATACAAGCAAAAACAAACTTGAATTTAACCCGGATGCTTCTCTGGCTGTTAGCAGCAAAACGGAGCATAAAGAAGCGGCTTTGAAATTCCTGGCCTTCATGGGAAGTAAAGTAGGTGGAGATGCTTGGGTCAGTAATGTTAAATCGCTCAGCTATGTCAAAGGCTCGAGCACCAATATTGCTCCGGCGGTCGACGATTTAAAGCCTTATATCGAAGCAGGCAATATCTATAATTCTCAGGCTTATTTGGCAAAAACGACCATTGATTGGGGCGGTCAATTCAGTCAAGACTTGCAAAAATATTTTTTTAATAAGATGACCGCGGATGAAATTATTAAAGATATGGACGATTGGGTACAAAAGAATCATAAATAAGCTTAAGTAACTTTGATGTGATGGCATAGGAGTCTGTTAGACGTTCAATGATTTCCTTCGTCTGACAGACTCTTCAATTTTTCTATTTGCTGTTATCTTCAAGAAAGGACTGGATCATGAAAGCTTTGAAACGCACTTGGCGAGCTGAGTCTTGGTACATTTTGTTTGTAATTCCGGGATTGTGTTTATTTCTATTTGCCGTTGTAATTCCACTAGTCATGGGAGTCAAATATTCCTTTACCAATTGGGATGGTGTCTCCCAAACGCTCCATTATATAGGCTGGGACAATTATGTTCATGCTATTAAGGATAGTGATTTCTGGAGGGCGTTAACGAACACTTTCAAATATGCAATCATTTTGACCTTTCTGGTCAATCTCATATCTTTATTACTCGCGCTTGTTCTGGATTCGTTCCTCAAGTTCAGAAACATATTTAGAACGATTTTCTTTTTGCCGAGCGTAATTTCCATCGTTTTATCCGGATTTGTTTGGAGTTATAACTACAGCAAAGGTGTACCTAATTTATTTAAACTGTTTGGAGTTGAAAGTGTAACGAGTCCGTTAGGGAACCCTAACTATGCGCTTTGGGGAATTATTGTAATTGCTGTTTGGCAAGGTATTGGCACACCGATGATTATTTATATTGCCGGGTTACAAAATATCCCTAGTGAATTAGTAGAAAGCGCTAAAATAGATGGTGCAGGGATCTTACACACATTCTGGCATGTGACACTGCCGCTAATCGCACCATCCATAACAATTAATATGGTACTGGTGTTAACAGGAGCACTCAAGGTGTTCGATTTAGTGTATGTGACAACCAACGGGGGCCCCGGTTTTTCCACTGACGTGCTATCGACCTATATTTACAGGGCATCCTTTGCCTCTCATAAGGGTGGATACGGTACGGCTTTATCCATGATTTTTTTCATATTGCTGGTTCTGGTTACGATGATCCAACTTCGGATTTTTAGAAAAAAGGAAGTGGAATTATAGTGAAACAGGCCCATGCTATTGTATTTACAATTATTTTGATACTGTCGTTGGTCGTACTTTTTCCTTTATATGTTGCTTTATTAATGTCATTGAAAACAAGCCAGGAAACTTTCCTATCCTTTTATTCCCTTCCTGCGGGATTACACCTTGGGAATTATATTCATGCATGGAATACTTCTCATTACCCTAAGGCATTCCTGAATAGTTTAATCATCACCTCAGGATCCGTTCTTCTCATCATTGCCGTCTCGTCTCTTGCCGGATATTCGATCGCACGTAGATCAAGTATATTCTATCAATTGATTTTTCTCTTATTTTTAGCGGGGATCATGGTTCCTTTTCAGGTCACTATGCTTCCGCTTTATAAACTGGGGAAAATTTTGAATCTGATTAATACGCATTGGGGCATCATTCTTCTTTATGGTGGCGCAGGCGTACAAACTGGCGTTTTCTTTTATACCGGATTTATTAAAGCGATTTCGAGGGAGCTTGAAGAAGCTGCCAAAATTGACGGTTGTTCTGTTCCTGGTATATTTTTTCGAATTATTTTCCCCCTATTAAAGCCGGTAACGGCCACAGTAATGGTATTAAATACCCTTTATATATGGAATGATTTCATGCTTCCATTGCTTTTTCTCCAAAAAGATAAATTTCGTACAATCCCTTTACAGCAGTATTATTTTTTCGGCCAGTATAGTAGTGACCTGAATTTGGCTTTTGCCTACGCCGTGATGGGGATGATTCCAATCATTGCCTTCTTCCTGCTGATGCAGAAATTTATCGTAAAAGGAATTACTGCGGGTGCAATTAAAGGGTAAGTAAAATGAGGATCTAAAAAATACAAAGATGAGGGTGTCTGTCTTGCCGATAACATTTCACGAAGATTTGCAATTGTTCGAAATTCAAACGAAACGCACCTCCTATCTCTTCGGCATCAATGAAAAGGGGATATTGCAGCAGGCCTATTGGGGAGAAACTGTTGATGCGAGGGAATGCTCGTTTCTTCTGAAAAGCAGCCACCACAGCTCATTTGATGCTGAGGTTGAAAGGGAAAAGGAGGAATATAGCTATGCAGGTGGATGCAGCTATGTCGAACCTTGTTTGAAAGTTCGGTTTCATGACGGCGTTAGAGATTTGAAAATGACATACATCGGTTATGCTATACAAAGTAAAGAACGGGATGACGCATCGGAAAAAGTGCCAAACCGTTCCACGGAGACATTGGTTATTACTTTCAAAGACGTGCATTATGATTTATGGGTGAAAATTTATTATAGCGTTATTGCTGATCATGATTTAATTGAGCGATATGCAGAAGTATTGAATCAAAGCAAAGATGATCTGGTTATCGAGCAAATGATGTCCGCTGCATGGTCTTTGCCCGTTCTCTCCGATTATCGCCTGACACACGTTACAGGAAGATGGGCCGGGGAGTTCCAGTTGAGAGAAGCGAGATTGACGGAAGGCAAGAAAATTCTTGAATCGAGAAGAGGCTTCACAGGGCCGCACGCGAACCCCTGGTTTGCGATCGATAATGGAAAATCGGATGAGTTTTCTGGCAAGGTTTGGTTCGGTATGTTGGGTTGGAGCGGGAATTGGAAAATTGTTGCCGAGAAGACGAATTTTAATAACCTGAGAGTTGTCGGGGGAATGAACGATTTTGATTGTTCGGTTTTGCTGCAAGGCGGAGAAGCGTTAACTTCTCCTACTTTTATAGGAGGTTACACCTCGAATGGTTTTGGTGAGATGAGTCGAATCCTGCATAGTTATCAAAGGGAATTTATATTTCCATCCCATGGTCATCGGAGGGTTTTATATAATTCATGGGAAGCAACCTATTTTGATGTGAATGCCAGTGGGCAAAAGGAGCTGGCAAGAGCTGCCGCCAAACTTGGAGCAGAGCTGTTTGTGGTGGATGATGGGTGGTTTGGCAGCAGAGATAGCGACAAGAGGGGACTTGGAGACTGGTATGTAAACCCTGAAAAATTTCCAAACGGCCTGCAGGAATTGATTGATGAAGTTTTGAGCTTAGGGATGGATTTTGGCATATGGGTAGAGCCAGAGGCCGTGAATCCCGATAGCGACCTTTTCAGGGAACACCCGGATTGGATCTATCAATTCCCTACACGTGAGGGCACACAGCTTAGAAATGAATTTATGTTGAATTTGGGTAAAACGGAAGTAAAACAATTTATCTTAGATTTTATGACAACGCTGTTAAGTACTTATCAGATTTCGTTTATTAAATGGGACATGAATCGTACAATTACAGAGCCAGGGACAGGTGACGATTTCCTAAAACCCCATAACGCCATATGGATTAGGCATATACAAAGCTTATATGAGATATGGGCTGAATTAAGAATAAGGTTCCCAGAGGTTGAGTTCGAAGCATGCGCTGGCGGTGGATCGCGAATCGACCTTGGCATGTTGAGGTATGCGGATCAGGTATGGCCAAGCGACAATACCGACGCCTTCGATCGGTTGAGCATACAGGAGGGCTTTGCTTACGTATACAGTCCTCAAATCATGATGTGTTGGGTTACAGATTCGCCTCACAGTTTAAATGGAAGAAAGTTGCCCTTATCCTTCCGGTTTCATAGTGCGATGATGGGCGGATTAGGAATAGGAGCTAATTTAAAGCATTGGTCGGATGAGGAGTTCGAAGAGGCATCTTCCTTTATCCAATTATACAAAGAAATCAGGCCGGTTATAGCGACAGGATATTTATTCCGATTACAAACACTTCGTGAATCCCAATTTGCCGCATTCCAATATTTAAGTCAAGATGGCTGTGAAGCCGTTGTATTTATTTTTTTGCACGCGCAACGCTTTGCCAACGAATTGCCGAGATTATGTCTTCAAGGGTTAGATCGGCATGCAGATTATCAAGTGAATGACCTCGAGAATCAACCAATACGATTCAAGGGCAGAAACTTGATGAACGTCGGTTTGCCCCTAAAGCTAACAGGCGATTTCGACAGTAAATTGATCCGACTAAAACGACTTTCATGATGGTAGGAAGATTCACATTACCCTTTCGGAACGCTCCGATAGGCGGTAGGGGAGGAACCGGTCATTTTCTTAAACAGTCTTGAGAAATAATAAGGATCGGTTATCCCAATGTTTGCGGCAACTTCCTTGATGGACTGACCCGTTAAACTGAGCATTTGGGCTGCCTTTTGAATTTTCATACGCAAAAAGTATTCAATCGGAGGGAATCCCGTTTCTTCTTTAAATAACAAAATTAAATGCTGTTTAGACAAGCCAGTGTGCTTGGCCAATTCAGGGAGCTTAATAGAATCCTCCAAACGATCATTCATGTATCGGATGGCGAGTTCTAGATATTGCTCCCTTTTTTTGTCTTTGGCTGTACCTCCTGCGCTAATACCGATGCCGCTGATAAGATGCCGGATAGACTGGGATACGTGTGTGTGGATGGGCAGCGAATAGGTTTTGTCGGATAGCAGTACATAACACTTATCGAAAACATACTTGAACTCAGACAGCGCGCCGATCGGAAGATGAACGGGGCCGGTATCCATCCCATACAAACGTATAAAAGCAGCTACATGGTCGCCTTGAAGATGAAACCAGTAAATACTCCATGGTGCATGGGAAGATGCCCCATATCGATGTGGCGTTTTGGCGGGTATGACGGCTAGGTGATTTTGGGTCAGAGCGAACGCTTTTTGTTGACCCAGTTCTATCCAGCCTTCTCCATCTGAGCAAAAGATGAAAATATAGGAACTACTCCCCTCGCGGCGTTCCCGATAATGATGACGGGCATTGGGGAAAAATCCAATGTCGCTTATAAATAAATCCCGTGTCAGCTCCGAACTGGATAGTTCCGTCTGCATATAGTCGGGCAGGACGAACAATTTTTGTTCTTCAAAGCCCTCTGGTTTCCTAGTATAATCCAAGGCTGATCCTCCCTTCTAAATAAGAATATAATCCATTACATTAAGCATTTTGTCAATTGGCGATTGCCTTCCGGCGAGGTAAAGTAGAGACAATATGATAAGGGAGTGATGATGTTGGGTCAGAAAGTTCGTGTATGGGAAGAAGAGACTTCGATTCCGACTTATGGCATCGGAGAGCCGGATCGCAATCCGATGTTTTTAGAGAAGCGTGTATATCAAGGAAGTTCAGGCAAGGTATACCCCCATCCGGTTATCGATAAAATTGAAGATGAGAAAAAAATGCAGTCCTACCGTCTCGTGATTCTGGAGAATGAATATGTTCGGATCGAGATCATGCCCGAGCTTGGCGGACGGATTTACCGTGCGCTGGACAAAACGAATGATTACGACTTCGTTTATTACAATCGTGTTATTAAACCAGCGCTGGTTGGCCTAGCAGGTCCTTGGATTTCCGGCGGCATCGAGTTCAACTGGCCTCAGCATCACCGTCCGAATACGTATGGTCCAGTTGAATATAAGCTAAGCGAAAATGAAGATGGAAGCGCTACGGTTTGGGTAAGCGAAATCGACCGGATGTATGGAACGAAAGTAACAGCCGGTTTCACGCTATATCCGGGCAAAGCTTATCTGGAAATTTCTGCACAGCTGTATAATCGGACACCGGAACCACAAACATTCTTGTGGTGGGCGAACCCTGCGGTTGCTGTTAACGATGATACGCAATCCGTATTTCCGCCTGATGTAACAGCAGTCTTCGACCACGGCAAACGAGACGTTTCTAGGTTCCCAATCGCGACTGGAACGTATTATAAAATGGATTATTCCGCAGGAGTTGATATTTCACGTTACAGAAATATTCCGGTTCCTACATCCTATATGGCATATAAATCGGATTATAATTTCGTAGGTGGTTATGATCATGGTGTTCAAGCTGGCTTGCTTCACGTCGCGAACCATCATGTATCTCCAGGTAAGAAACAATGGACTTGGGGGAATGGCGAATTCGGGCAAGCATGGGATCGCAACTTGACTGATGAGGATGGATCTTATATCGAGCTAATGACCGGCGTCTACACAGACAACCAACCGGATTTCACGTGGTTGCAGCCGTATGAAGAGAAATCATTTAAACAGTATTTCATGCCTTATAAAAATATCGGTATCGTAAAAAATGCTTCGATCGATGCAGCAGTCAATCTAGAAGTCGACGAGAAGACTCGCGAAGCCGTCGTGTTAGCGTATGCAACCTCCTTGTTCCAGAGCGCTATAGTGGAATTAAAGGGAATCCACCGAACGTATTTGAAGGAAGTCGTCGAGTTGTCTCCAAATCATACGTTCAAGTCTGTGATTACGCTGGACGAGAACGATCATCCGTACGACCTGAAGCTGACTGTGCGGGATGCAAAAGGCACCTTGCTCATTGCCTATCAGCCTGCCAAGCCGTCGATCGAGCAGGTACCGGATGCAGCCAAGCCGCTGCAGGAGCCCGCGGAACTGAAACGAATGAGCAGCTGTATTTCGCTGGCTTGCATCTAGAGCAATATCGCCATGCAACATTCGAACCTGAAGCTTACTATCTAGAAGGTTTAAAGCGCGACCCAAGCGATAGCCGCATTAATGTGGCATACGGTACACTTTTACTGCGCCGTGGATTGTTCAACGATGCGGAAGGTCACTTCCGGACAGCGGTGAAGTCTCTCACCTGGCGTAATCCGAACCCTTATGACAGTGAAGCCCTTTATCAATTAGGTGTTGCGCTTAAAATGCAAGGACGGTTGGAAGAAGCCTTCGCGGCGCTCTACAAATCGACTTGGTCAGCGGCATGGCAAGATGCCGGATACTTCTCCCTTGCACAAATAGCTTGCGAGAAAAAGGCTTACGCCGAAGCGTTGGAACTGGTTGAGCGTTCACTCGTACGCAACTCCCGCAATTACAAAGCACGTCACCTTAAAGCCGCGCTTCTCCGCAAACTGGGTCAGATTCAGGATGCGATCACCTATACGCAGGAGACACTTGCGCTAGATATCGCGGATTTTGGTTCAGCCAACGAACGTTATCTTTTGCTTTCTATTCAAGGTGAGCAAACGCTTGCCAGCGAAGTGAAAGCTGAGCTTATGCGCCTCATGCGCGGAGATGCTCATAATTATTTGAATCTGGCATCTGATTATGCGAATTGCGGCTTGTACGAGGAGGCGATCGAATTGCTTGATGGGATCGTACAAGGTCACAATTCAAAGGCGTACCCAATGCTTCATTACACACTTGGCTATCTGCATGAGAAAACAGGGCAATCAGAACTGTCTCATCTTCATAGGAAAGCTGGAAATACGGCAAAACCGGATTACTTTTTCCCGAATAGTTTATTCGATTTGCAAGTGCTGTCTAGTGTTATATCGGTTGATGCTATGGATGACAAAGCACATTATTACCTGGGAAATTGGTATTATGACAAAAGAAGACACGACGATGCGATCACCCATTGGGAAGCATCTCGTTCCATTCGAAATGATTTCGCTACGGTACATCGGAATCTGTCTCTCGCTTATTTCAACAAACGCGGGGATGCAGCATCCGCTCTTATTGCCATGGAGAAGGCTTTTGCTTGCAGACCTGATGATGCGCGAGTTTTCTACGAGCTTGATCAATTGTATAAAAAGCTTGGATATACACCAGAGACTCGCTGCAGCAAGCTGGAGGAGCATCAAGCTTTGGTTAACAAACGTGACGATCTCTACGTGGAGTACATTACCCTGCTGAATGCGCAAGGTTATCACGAGAAAGCAATTCAAGCACTGGATGCACACAATTTCCACCCTTGGGAAGGTGGCGAGGGTAAAGTAACAGGTCAGCATGTTTTTGCCCATATCGAACTGGCCAAGCGAGCTTTGGCCGAAAAACGATTTGAAGAGGCAGTCACCTTATTGAATCGAGCACTCCTCTATCCTGATAATCTAGGAGAAGGTAAGCTGTCAGGTGCGCAAGAGAATAATGTCTTTTACTATCTCGGACTCGCTCATGACGGTTTGAAGGAGGCTAAACAAGCACAAGAATGTTTCATTATTGCTTCCCAAGGATTGGAGGAGCCGGCCAGCGCGATGTATTACAACGACCAACCGCCAGATATGATTTTCTATCAAGGGATGGCTTGGCTTGCACTGGGCAATGACAAGGAAGCCAAGCGTCGCTTCAATAAGCTGATTGATTACGCGGAGAAGCACTTGTTCGACGAAGTGAAGTTCGATTATTTCGCGGTTTCCTTGCCGGACTTCCTCGTGTTCGAGGACGACCTGAACGTACGGAATGAAGTTCACTGCCGATACATGATGGGACTCGGGCATCTCGGTCTGGGTCATACTGAACTGGCAAAGGAGCAGTTTGAGCAAGCGCTTCGTTTGGAGGCTAATCATACTGGTTCGCGAATTCATCGGGTCATGTGCTCATGAAGGAAAAGAGTATGGTACACGTGACAATGGGAACCTACAAAGGCTTTATTTCCATAACCATCGAAAGTAAACACATCAGCATGGAAATGGTACCAGAACTCGGAGGGAAATTGGTATCTATCGTTTATAAGCCTACAAGGAAGGAATGGCTGCTGGATTCGGGTCATCGTTCTTTACAACAGCCGAAATACGGCTCCACCTTCACCGATTTGGACATGCTTCCATGGGCGTATAGGTTCGAAGAGAACGAGGTAGTTTGCTCGGTTAGGAGTCCGCAGCTTCCATATCGTTTCACGAGACGAATCTCATTCCCTTCTACGGATCGGGTACGGCTAGATTACCGTGCTGACAATGATAGTGAGAAACCGTTACCATTTTTATGGGTGCCACATCCACAATTCTCAGTCACGGAACCAACCCGTATTCTTCTTCCGGAATCCCTTAGGGAGATGCTGTGCGTGTACGAAGGTCATACCCTGAAGGCTGGAAAGTTGTATTCGTGGGATGAAGTACCGCAGCTTTCCCCTGCGGTTACCGGAGATGCGAGAAAGTTTTATTACAAAGGTCAAGTGTCGATAGGTTGGTCTGGGTTATATGGCGAAGAAAGCGGCAACTATTTGATCGTATCTGTCCCACAAGACAAGGTTCCTTACATAGGTGTTTGGATGGACGAAGGTATGTTCAATGATCGGGTGACCTGTGCTTTGGAGCCTAGTATCGGCTATTACGATTCACTTGAAATGGCAGTAGGTAATGGAACAGCACAAATGATACCGGCAAAAGCATCGTTTGAATGGCATTTAGAGCTTTCCATAGGCGTAGGAGATTGGCGTGATGTGATTAACAACTTCTAAACGAGATAACTTATCAAAGTGTAGATGTGTTGCAGAAACAGTTGCCGGTTGACTGAAGCAAGTGGTATTCCAATCCCCGTAATTATTGGTATAGAGCAATCACTACATGGTTTTTAATTAATGGAATTTACGTTGCTTCGTGTTCACATTGTCAAAAAATTCGACAACACAGGCGAAGATTTGGAGGATTTAATCTCGATCGGGACGATTGGATTGATCAAAGCCATCGAGTCGTTTTCGCCGAACAAAGGGACGAAGCTGGCGACTTTCGCAGCACGTTGTATAGAAAATGAAATACTTATGCATCTTCGATCGTTGAAGAAAACGCGCAAAGATGTATCCTTGCATGATCCCATCGGAACGGACAAAGAGGGGAACGAAATTACATTGATCGACATCCTCGGGACAGAAGCGGATGATGTCGTGGATAAGGTGCAGTTGAAGATAGAGAAGAGTAAAATTTACCGCAATTTGGAAATTTTAGATGATCGTGAGAAGGAAGTTGTCGTCGGACGGTTTGGGTTGGAGCTTGGCGGGGAAGAGCGGACGCAGCGGGAGATTGCGAAGGAGCTGGGGATATCGCGGAGTTATGTTTGAGGATTGAAAAAAGGGCACTCATGAAGCTTTATCATGAGTTTTATAAAGCAAAGAGGTAAGGTTACGAATCGGATACTTCATTTATTTGGACACTGTGCAAGTAATGGAGGCGAAGGGCATGTCGTTAATCCATATCGAGAAAGCCAGTAAATACTATACGATGGGAGAGGAAACGATTAAAGCATTAGATGACGTCTCATTAGATATTGATCATGGAGAGTTCGTAGCCATCATGGGACCGTCAGGTTCCGGCAAATCCACGCTGATGAACATCATCGGGTGTTTGGATGTTGTAGATAAAGGTAACTATGACCTGGATGGTCAAGCAATAAACTTGCTTAAGGATTCACAGCTTGCGGAGATTCGAAATCGGAAGATTGGATTTGTTTTTCAGAGTTTTAACCTACTGCCGAGATTAAGTGCCTATGAGAATGTGGAGTTGCCTTTAATCTATCGGGGAATGAGCAAAAAGGAAAGAGAGCCGCTCGTTTTACATGCACTAGAATCGGTAGACTTGCTAGATCGTAAGAAGCATTTTCCATCAGAGCTATCCGGCGGACAGCAGCAGCGTGTTGCTATTGCGCGAACGTTGGCAGGAGATCCGTCGATCATTTTGGCGGATGAGCCTACAGGTGCGCTGGATTCGAAGACGGGTGTGGAGATCTTAAACATTTTAAAGAGATTAAATGCACAAGGTCGGACGATTATTTTGATTACGCATGACTTATTGATTGCGCAGCAGGCGAAGCGGATTGTGCGGTTTCGGGATGGGCGGTTGAATGAAGTTGTTTAGTGTTTATAAGGCCGGAACACCAATTAGGGGTTCCGGTTTGTTTGTGCGCCTCACAGGCACAATCTAAGTGGTTCAAATCCACTCGGTAACTTATCTTTTAAAGTACCGTAGCCGAATTAGAGGTCCTAATCCAGCAGGGTTAGGATTGGCAGGGTGTCTCTCGTGAGAAGGAATCTGAAGGGCAGGCAAAATCCAGCCCGGAATGCGGTGAACCAGAGGTGGCGGCGATGTTGGGTGACCCGCCAAACAAACGGGGAAACTTATGCAAATATGTATATCTTGCAGGGAAACAAACAAAGGGATATGACCTGCCAGGCTCATCGACGTGATTAGGATCAGGATGGATGGAATAGAATGTGCAGATAACCGAGGGAAGTCTCGTAGTCTCCTTGACGCAAACGTAGACAAGGTAGGGAGGTATAACCTTAAAGGGGAAGTCGAATCGATGTGCTTCGAGATGGCGGATCGTTCCGTAGTAGCGAGTAAGTCCGAGCTGATGAAGGCTGGTAACAGTCTGGAGGGGAAAATTCGGATGAGTATACGCGCGAGAAAGAAGACTCAGTCGCATAACCTGCTTACGACGGCGTTTTGAGTCTGAACCATTCCCATTATAAAGATAAGCTTCTGTCCAGTCTGATTTCGGAGTTCTTTTTTCTCTTGATTAATTACTCTTATCCGCTTCAGGTGCTTCAATAAAAGTGCGGAGTTGTTTCATAATCGAATAATGATAATCATCTACTGGTTTTAATGTCCTGGTAGTTCCTTTAAAGAAAGTTTCACCTTGACGGAGACGATTAGTCAGAGCTTCGGTAGTTTTCCAATGTGGAGGACTTATATGTATTCATAATTTTGAGATGTGCGATATGAATTAACAACTTCAACAATTTTCGCAATAATAGGTTCAGCTAAATGTTTTTCCTTAATGACACGCTTTTTTCGCTTGGCGCCACCCTCTTCTTGAACATCAAATTCCAGAAAAAACGTTCGCTGATCTGCTAATTCACGTATGAAGGAAAGATCTTCTCCCATCTTATAGAGTGCTTGCTCTGGTAACCTAAGTAGCTGATGTCGGCGTTCTTCCTCATAAATTAAAGGAGAATGTGTGGCATTGACCCCACTGCCTGCTAAATTGCGACATATTTGCTTTCTTTTACGTCGCTCTGAACGATTCATGAACCTTCCCCTGCTAGATATAATAAATACCATAGCGAGCAGATCAGGGGGGAATAGCATGACTAAAATATCGGAAATTACACGAATGTACGAAAAAGGCAATTACGCTAACACCTATAAAGAAGTGGCAACAACAAATCCCGGATTGGCGTGGCGGGAAGGCATGATTAGTGGAAATGGCGAAAATGGGTATATCACGTCAGGATCGCCTTATACGGACAGCTTTATTTTTCAAAATATGTGGTTCAACTATCCGTCTCGAGATCCAAGAGCGATTCCAGGAGAATTAACGGGGCAGCTTGCTGATGCCAGATGGAATGTTTTTAAACAAAACGATCAATGGAAGATTACTTTTCCGGACGGTAAAACGAGGGTAAGAACCTATTTTTATTGTTATCATCCGGGACACCAGCTCAGATTAGGCGTGACTGATAAGGGAGCCGTGTCTGATTATGAGAGATGGACGAATTATGAAACAGCCGAAACCGGAGTACGATACACCGATGAATTTGGCGAGTGGATCCGAACCTCGTTTACATCCAGAGAAGACAATGTTTCGATTACGAAGATCTCACAATCCTCTGAAGGCGCTAAGATCAATATGATCATCTCCATTGATGACATTTCTAGCATGTACAAATCGAGGGATGGTATGTCTGAGCTAACGGCGCTTCAATACAAAAAGCTTGTGGAACCGAGTGCGGCATATATCGCGCAGGTTGCCCATTACCCATCCTATCAGGACAGCGAGCTGAGCAATGGTGGGTATGCAGGTCTGACGCAGATTATTGTTGTTAATGGAACCAAGAAGAGAGTACTGCTCGCTGACACGAATGAACCGATGAATGTAGGAATGGAACAGAATCCTGCGATCCAAGTGATCGACGCCGACGCCGTATATTTAATTACGCAATCGAACAGGACATTTGATATGGGCAAAATCGAAGATTTTGCCGGAATGACGCAATACGCTATCGTAGACAATTTATTTCAGAACACGAATGCGGTCGCTGAAAAATATAAAGATGCCTATGGTAAATTCGATTATCAAGCTGCCCTCACGCCTCACGCCCTAAAGCATTCCGCAGAATTTAACGCTGCACAATTTACTCTTACAGGCGACGAGGATGACAAGAGCGCTGACAACGTAACGCTAATCAACGCGCAAAAGGCATCAAAAACTAGAATCAATCATGCTTTTATGGAGCAGGTGTACAACCAGGGACGATATGCCTTACTATGCTGCAGCGGTACAAGCGCACCGCGCTTGTACGGAATGTGGACCGGAGAGTGGAATCCCGGCTGGCGAGGTATCTATACGCTTGACGCAAATGTGAATTTACAGGTTTCTCCGATGAATACAGGCCATTTCACGCAAGCGCAGCTTGGGTACATCACATTCTTCTTGAGAAACACGCCGGACTTCGAATACAACGCAAGAATGTCCTATGGAATGCATGATGCGCTGCAAGTGTCGGTAAACTCGGACATCGACCGTGCAATGCATGTGGAATACGACAATGACTATCCGTTTCAATATTGGAATGCCGGAGCAAGCTGGTGTCTGCTCCCGATCTTCGAATATTGGCAGTGTTACGGCAATGGGCAGATTCCGATCAACGACAGCATGAGAATCCATGGTCTGAAACCGCTTCTCAGTATAAAGGACGGGGGGCTGACGGACGAAGAATTCAATCAATTGATCGATAAGGGATATCTGGATTTGGAAAAGGATATTTTACTTCCGCTGCTGACAAAGCAGGCTAATTTCTGGGAGCAGCTATGTACGCCGGAATACTATACAGATATAAACGGTATTGCGTGCTATGAGAAAAGTAAAACTGCGTTAAATCCAGGCGAGAAATATTTGCTTATCCCTACCTACTCTCCAGAGAATAACCCGATCGGTTACAACAGTACGATTACGGCAAATGCCACGATGGATATTGCTGCGGCGCGGGATGGACTGCATATGGTCATAACCATGGAAAAGGCAGTAAAGCGCGACGGATATGAAACTGCTGTCGCCAAATGGGAAGACTTGTTAGGACTATTGCCGAATTATAAGGTTGACAAAGACGGCGCTTTACGCGAATGGGCGATGAGTGAATATTCGGAAAACAACAACCACCGCCATTTGAGCCATCTCTATCCGGCATGGCCTGCGTACGAAACGCAGAACAATACGGAGTTGACGGAAGCAGCAATTATCGCGGTTGAAAACAGAAATAAATACAATACAGGAGACGCGACGGCGGGGCACGGCTGGATGCATAAGGCGCTGGTCTATGCCAGGTTAAAAAACGGCGACGGGGTCGTCTCGTCCCTTCTGCCGATGATGATGGATTCCGGTTATTACACTTCCTTGATGACAGACCATGACACAAACAGAAGAAACGACTGCTATTGTACGGATACATTATTTGGTACTGTGGGGGCAGTAAATGAAGCGCTGCTATTTTCCAATACAGGCGAAATTGAAATACTTCCGGCGCTGCCCTCTGAATGGAAATCGGGTTCAATAAAGGGACTGATGGCAAGGACCCGGGTAGAGGTTAGAGAGTTATTTTGGGACACTAACAATGCAAGTGTTACATTAAAATCAGTTGTAAATCAAAATGAAGTAAAAGTAAAAGTGGGTATTCCTTGGATAAAAGCAATGGTTAACGCCCAAGAAGTAGAGGCGCTTGACGATGGATTTGGTAAATACATTCACTTAACGCTTAATTCCGATATAGACGTTACAGTTGTATTTATTTTGTCCAATTGATGCGATGTTCGAGTTGTACAATTTTTTACCGTTTGTCTTCAATAACATGTCACATTGTGATCAAAGGGCTTACGCAAGGAGCGAAATTCACCTGCCGGGACCTTGTAGTATTTCTTAAAGGTGGTACAAAAACGTTCCAATGAAGAAAAACCGACATGTCGCGCTATTTCACTAATGGTCATTGAGGTCGTAGTAAGAAGGTGAACGGCAGCCTTCATTCTTGCTTGGGTCTTTTTTTGAGTAAACGATAGGCCAAAATACTGTTGAATGGTTCTCTCCGTCTGTCTGACACTTAGTCCCAGTTTTTGAGCGAGCTTCTGTATAGTTAAATCATCATAGTTGTATAAAAAACTATTTTCAATGATAACGACTCTATCGTCGTCTAAGGTTTTAAGCGGCATAACAAAGGAGGTCGGAACATTGTTTGTGTAGTTTCTGACCAGCTTGATGACGATCTGCTCGATAATATGTTGAACCGTCAGGTAGTAGCCGATATATTGGTTGGTCGTTTCATAGGAGAGTTGCTCGAACAATGGCAACAAATTCTGCTTGTCCTGACCGAACCAAAAAGTTGTTTGAACGAATTGGTCTGCAATGAAGGAAAGATCCGGATCATCGTTAATGTTATTGGCCAACACTTCAAAGCATATGCAGTATTCCGCCATAGGGTCGGCGAGGACCGTAATTTGCTCGTGCACAATATCCGGGCCAGTCATGTAAAGCGTGCCGGGATGTATCGGATATTTGCGGCCGTTTGCTACCAAGATTCCCTGTCCCAGGGGAATATAATGCAGTTCGTAGCTTTTCATGCTATGGCTGTGTTCGAGAAAGGATTGATAAAAGACCCCGAATCTGATATACAGAACGTTTAATAATAAACCGCCTAACGAAATCTTGACGTTCATATTTTCGACATTAACTTTTGGGAACTCCACTTGGCCAATCCCCCCATTTGCAGATTCTTTATGTTGTTTCGTAAGAAGATCTCAAACAGCCCTTTAATTTCATTATGTGTATTCAAAAAGCTTAACGCAAGCTCGTACTTAACAATACCAAAAATTTCAATTTGGTATTCAGTATGTCTTTGGTAGACTTCACCTTAAAGATGTTCCTCTCTTTGGGTGAAGTTTTCCCTTTAAACTAATGATTGGATATGAACTGTCCGGAAATGGATTAGGATCGGCATCGGCATCGGGATCCTGATCGACACGGAGCAAGGCGAACAAGCCTTGCTCTATTTTGCTTACTGTTTCAGTCTGTAGGCCTTAGGGGACAATATGATCCGCAGTTTTGATTTTTACGTTTTCTCTGGTACACTACATCGTCCAAAGAACAAATCCCAGCGCAGGAACGAATTGAACTAATTACCGATCCGACTCTGGCAGCTGGAGCGGATATTGCCAAGATGACGCATGTGGCCCGAGCTGTTGATTTCCGCGGAATCGAACTTGGCAAAGAGTGCGTGTTCGGTGGACGGATGTATCGGGTTCCATGTTGAATGCGGAAAACGTTACGTCGTATCGACCGTTTGAGGTTTGATCCGAGCTTTACCCTGAAGACCCGTTATCCAGCGATAGCGGGTCTTGGCTTATTCAACAGAGCCAATGGAAACCTTAGTAATTGGACAGTCCCCGTATTTTGTGCGATTCTGATGTAAATCGAAGAATAAAGGGGAAAGACAACATGGACCGATTTCGCAAGCACAGTCTAAGCAGAAAAATCCTGTATTTGATTTTGACCATGCTGGTCATTCTTCTGGTTTCATTCGTCATCTCGAATAAAATCGCGGAGCGGATTGTCGAGAGAAAGGTCTCGGACTCCGCCGATAAAATTTTGCTTCAGGTAGAAGAGAAGATGACCAGCTTTTATGCAGATATGGGAGGAATCTCGACATCGCTGATTTACAGTCCGACCATTCAAACCGCGTTGACTGTGGAAGATAAGTTGACCATGGTTCTCATGAATCCTGAAGTGATATCGATGTTCGCCAACACGATGTCGCTGAAGGAAAGTATCAGAGGCATCCGGCTTTATAACAAGGGAGGGACGCTGGTAGCCAGTACCGGGGCGGGAATCGCCGATTCCCTTCAGCATCCGGTTCAAACGACCGAGTATTCCGGCTTATTGTCGGCTAACGATTCCCAATATATCATTACCATTCCGATCTATAACCTGCAGAGCGCCCAGATCCGAGAATATAGGGGAACATGCATATTTATCATGGATGTAAGCAATTTTAACAGTATATTTAAAAATGCGAAAATCACACCGAATTCCCGATTTCTACTCCTCGATCAACAAAACAATGTCATGGCGAGCGAAGGAGCAGCGCCCAAAATCGATAAGATCGACGTCGCCGAATGGATGCGCGATAAGCGTTATATCGTGCAAACCGTTACTTTGTCCCGTACCGGCTGGAAGCTGGTCAGCGCCATCCCGAAGGACGAGCTGTTGCGGGATCTGGATACGGTGCAAAGACTTAATATCGCGACCTACCTGGTCATGCTCGGCATGCTCGGTTTGTTCCTGCTGCTCTTCTTCACCCGAATCTTGAGACCGATTAAAGACTTGATGGATTTCATGAGGTCCTATCCGAAAAAAAGGGGGGGAGCGCGCTTTACCATCGTGTACCATAACGAAATCGGCGTGCTCGCCGCCAATATGAATAAGATGCTGGACGAAATCGATTCCCTAGGCCAAGAGGTTCAGCTTGGGCAAAGGCGGATGTATGAAATAGAAATTGCAAAAAAACAGATGGAAATCTCGGCATTTCGCAATCAGATCAACCCGCACTTTTTGTACAATACACTGGATTGTATCCGCGCCTTGGCATTATACAAAAAAGTCGAGGATATTGTAGATATATCGGCTTCCTTAGCCAATATGTTCCGATATTCGGTGAAAGGAAACGACATCGTGACGATCCGGGACGAAATCTCGCATGTCCAGGAGTATGCCCAAATTATTGGGTTCCGCTTTATGCAGAGAATCCGTGTGGAAATCGAAGCCGACGAAGGCCTGCTCGGCATGAAGACGCTTAAAATGCTGCTGCAGCCGATTGTCGAGAATGCCGTCTTTCATGGCTTGGAGCAAAAAATCGGCAACGGAATCGTTCGCATTATGGTACAATCGTTGGCAGACAACCGGGTTCGTTATATCATCCAGGATAATGGTTGCGGAATGGATGAGAGACAGATCCAGGAACTGCTTCAACGTTTGAAGAAATCTGATGTGCTCGTACAGGCGGTGACGGATGATAAGCAAGGAATCGGGCTCGCCAATATTTATCGAAGAATCAAGCTGTTTTACGGTGATGAAGCCGAGCTGCAAATCCAAAGTCAATTAAACGTAGGAACGATCATCAGCATTTCCATTCCCGTGCATGATGAGTCGGAACAAGTGGAGGATACGAGTCGTGTACAGCGTATTGATTGTTGACGATGAGCCTTGGGTTGCAAACGGGCTGAAAGCATTGATCGATTGGGAAAACTTGGGCTACACCGTAATTGGAGAAGCTCACGATGGAGTTCAGGCTATGGCGGCGATTGAGGAAAAGGAACCCGATGTCGTTATCTCGGATATCCGCATGCCCGGATTTAACGGGATCCAGCTGCTTGAAAGAATTCGCCTTCAAGGGCTACAAACGAAAGTCATCTTAATCAGCGGCTATGCTGAGTTCGAATATGCGCAAAAAGCGCTCCGGCTCGGCGCCTTCGATTATTTACTGAAGCCGGTCGACAGAAACAAGCTGACCGAGACCTTGCTGCGGTTAAAAACCAAGCTGGCAGACAAGCATAAAGCAAATAATGAGCTGGATTTGCTCCTTGAGGATCTGTTCGAATTGCTCCGAGCCCGACAACAATATCAAAATCAGCAATTTCTTAACGAACAGGGGAATTGAACTGGAGTTTCCTCACTGTCGTGTCATCAGCTGTTTGTTTCCGCATTCGTCGGCTGGGGATTCTGTCGGCGAGCAAACGGCGCAGAACGATATCCGATGGATTCGCTTTCGCACGGGGCAAAATAAAATGTCGTATCTGGTGAATTATGACGAACAAAAAAATTCGGTTGGCCTGCTCGATTTCATCTCAGGAAGCCTTGCCGGCGCTCAGTACATTGGAATCAGCGGCATCGGGGTTTACTCGACGCCAATCGGCAAACTGTATCAGGAATCGGATATCGCCCTGTCCAGCTCCTGCTTCCTGCCGGAACAGCGGATAACCGAATATAAAGCGACAGACCACGCAGCAGCGCTAAGCAAGCTGGTCCTTAAGATCGAGCTGGCAATTAAAGGATATAAACGGGACCTTATTGAGCAAGGGCTGGACGAGCTAAGCGAGGAATGTGTAGCACTGCGCATGCCAATCGACCAAATCTCCACGGTCTACAATCAGATCGTTTTGTTCGTTTACAAATATTACGGCAACAACGATCTTGTTCACGGTATTGAATATTTGACTTATTCCCAAATCGTCCGAACCTGCGAGTCGGTTCAGCAGCTCTTTGAAAGAATCAGAGTCATCTTTGAACAGCAGCCCGACGAAGAGCTGCTCATTTCAAAAGAGACGGTGAAGAAAATCATCCAATATATCGATTCCAGCTATACGGAAGATATTTCGCTCAGCATGTTATCCAGACAATTCAATATCAGCCTCGGTTATTTAAGCGCCTTGATCAAGAAGGAGACTGGTACAAATTATTCGGATTACGTGGTGACCAAGAGATTGAATTTGGCCAAGGAACTGCTGAGCGACATTTCGCTATCGATACAGGAAATCGTAGAACGGGTAGGGTACAAAGATTATTTTCATTTTAACAAGCTGTTCAAAAAGCACTTTGGCATCACACCGAGCAAACACCGAAAAGTATAGCAAAAGAATAAATAAAAAGCATGAAGAAAACTATAATAAAGGCGAGTTCTCATTCAGCTATTGAATGGAAATTCGCCTTTTTCTATGTAGGTCCTCTTCACAAATTAAAAACAGATGTTTTTCAGTGGCCTCACAAAAATCTGCACCAAAATAAAAAAAAAGTTGAACATATGCCAGTTCGGAAGTTCAGGCTATGATAAACATGTACCAACCAAGATACATTACAGGGGTGATCAGCAAGTATGAAGAAGTTGAAAATGCTTACAGTTTTATCGTTGTCAGGCGTTATAGCGCTGTCAGGCTGCAGTTCCTCCAAATCGGGCGACAACAGCAGCAACACGCCGAAAGAGTCGTCAGCAGCAACAACGGCTCAGGCAGCGCCGGTTAAGGCAACCTGGTTTTCGGATGCAAGCTTCTGGAATGCGCCTACGCCATGGAACACCGATCCGAAAAGCGTCGAAGGGGCCATTACTCAAAAGACCGGACTTACGTTTGACTTCAACATTCCGGCGCAGGATGGCGGCACGAAGCTCAGCTTGATGCTCGCGACGTCAGATCCTCTTCCAGATCTCATTACGCTCACGGACGACACTTTGGAAAAGAAACTGATTAGTTCAGGGAAAGTCTGGAAATTGGATGAGTTTCTGAAGAAGTATGCTCCCTCTTTGCCGCTGCTGACGAAATATCCGCAAGACCTCATGAAGGCGCAGATTAAACGGGATGGCGCCTGGTATGCGATACCGAGCCATGTTAGCTCTCCTGACCTAGTAAAAACGTACCCGGCGTCAAGCGATGTTAGAACCGATGGAGCTAAATACGGCCAAAACAATAATGTGATGTTCAATGAGACGCTTATGAAAGAGGCCGGTCTGACCGTTAATGATCTCAAAACCGAAGATGGCGTGCTTGCTGCATTTGAAAAAGTCAAGAGCATGAAGGTCGATGGCGTGCCTGTTATTCCGCTGCAAATCAACGGCAAGACCTGGTGGGGTGGTACGTTGCCTACACTTCAGGACAGCTTTGGCACCATGTTGGTAGATAAGGATGGCAATTACCGGGATTCATATTTTGCTCCGGAAACGAAGCATGCGCTGGAATTTCTGTTCAAGGCAGCTAAGGGAGGCTACTTTGATCCGGGGCAAATGACGATGGATGATAAGGCTATGTCGACGAATACAATGTCGGGGCGCGTGTTCTGCTTTATCGGGAATGTTGCGAATGCAGGACTCGGTGATCCCAAAGGTACGAAATGGGTGTCGGCTGGAGCGATCCATTCGAATCAGAACACGAAACCTGTTCATCAAACATTTTCATTAGTAGGTACTGGCTGGATGCAAACCTACGTTTCCAAGACGGCCGCGAATCCGGAACGCCTTGCCAAGTTTCTTGATTTTATGAGTAGCGATGAAGGTCAATTGCTCTGGAATTTCGGTTTTGAAGGCGAGCACTATACCCTGAAGGACGGTCTTGTTATCAAAACCGAGAAAGGGATTCAAGATGCCAAGGATGGACCGAAAACGGGGGTTGGTATGTTCTGGCCATTCGCCAATGGTGCTTTTAATGACCACGTGGCAGCGCCTCCTAATGCCGATGAATTGATGAGCTTGCAGATTACTCAGTCGATGGGGAGAGAGGCGGTTCTGTTTGATGCTTCAGATTTGGTGTGGCCTGGCGATTTAATACCGGCCGGCAGCAAAATGGCGAACGATCTGGCGCAAATCGATATTTACAAACATGCCCAAATTTCCAAAATGGTATTGGCCAAGGATGAGGCTTCGTTTAATAAAGCCTACGACGAGATGATCAGCAAGCTCAAGCAGATGGGTCAGACCGAAATTGATGCCAAGTATAATGAGCAGTTCCATAAGAGTCAACAAGAAAGTGGCAGAACGCTTAAAGGCGTCAATTCGTAATATATGAATCAATGGATAGTGCCAAAGTGCCCGCACTTTGGCATTATCCGCATTTAACAGGCTAGGAGGAGGAACATACGGATGAAGACTGTCACTGTACGCGTCGGATTGGATGGCGTAAAAAAAAGAAAAGCGCATGTTCTAGGGCACGATCTGCGAACACAGCTAGAGTTGAAGTTAATGCTTTGGCCGGGAGTTCTCTTTATTGCTATATTTAATTTTTTTCCGTTATTCGGTCTATTGATGGCATTCAAGGAATACGACCCGTTTACCGGTCTTAAAGGGATTTTTACAAGCGAGTGGAACAATTTTGAAAATTTTACAATGATTTTCGACAATTTCCAGTTTTGGCCGATGTTAAAGAATACGATCGGAATCAACCTGCTCGGCTCCTTGGTGGGGCTGCCGGCAACGCTCTTATTCGCTTTGCTGCTGAACGAGATCACGAGCACCAAATTCAAATCGCTGATTCAATCCGTCACTTACTTGCCGCATTTTTTATCATGGGTTATCTACGGCGGGTTATTTATTTCTTTGCTGAATCCCCAAGACGGCATCGTCAATTATTTGCTGATGGAGTTCCACCTGGTGCATAAGCCGATTCAATTTTTGGGCGATCCGAGTTATTTCTGGGGCCTTACGATTGTGACAGGTCTGTTGAAGGATATAGGCTGGGGAGCGATCCTGTATTTGGCTGCTATCGCAGGCGTCGACCAGTCCTTGTACGAGGCTGCCGCAATTGATGGCGCGAGCCGTTTTAAACGCATGCTGCACATAACGATTCCCGAGATTATGCCGACGGTTGCAATATTGCTTATCTTCGCTGTAAGCGGCATGCTGAACAACAACTTTACCCAGATATACGTTTTCCAAAATACGCTTAACATAGACGCCAGCCAAGTGATCGATACGTACTTGTATCAAACGGGTCTTTTGAATTTCCAATTTGCTATGGCGACGGCTATCGGCTTGATGAAGTCGGTGCTTGCGTTGTTGCTGCTGCTCGGAGCCAATGTTGCATCAAAAAAATTGACACAGTCGGGTCTTTTCTAAGGGGGCGTGCATTATGGTTGGAGGCAAGTCTCTAGGAGAACGTGCTTTTAATATATCGAATATCTTGATCATGATTGTCCTGATGTTTTTGACCATCTATCCGTTTTGGTATGCGGTCATCAGTTCCTTGAACGGGGGGGCGGATTTGATTCGGGGACCCGTATTTTTTTGGCCCCGGCAATTTACATGGGCAAGCTGGCAAACCGTTTTGGCGGATCGTGGAATGCTTCTGGCGACATGGATCACCGTGTCGCGGACAGTCATCGTTACGTCCGTGTCCATCTTGTACACAGCGCTGTTCGCCTACGCCTTCTCTAGGCCTTATTTGAAAGGGAAGAAGTGGTATGCGGTCATTGGATTTACCAGCATGTATTTTAGCGGCGGGCTGATTCCTTCCTTTATGCTGATCAATTGGTTGGGGCTGTACGATAGCTATTGGGTATATATTATCCCTTCGTTGTTTGCCGGTTTTTTCAATGTAATCATTCTCAACGCGAATTACAAGGGGATTCCCGATTCCCTGTTCGAGTCGGCAAAAATGGATGGCGCCAGTGAATTTAGAATCTTTCTCCAAATTGTTGTACCTCTATCGAAGCCGGTTTTGGCCGCATTATCCGTTTTCGCGGCAGTAGGTGTATGGAATGACTACGGGACAACGTTATACTTCACGCAATCCAACAGTTTGCAAACGCTGCAGTATGTGATATTGAGATTGCTGCAGACTTCCTCTGCGGCCGAGCAAATGCAAAACACACTTTCAGTCACCAATATGCGAGTGGCCGAGTTGCTGAACTCCGCTAAAGGTTCAGGATTGGTGACGGCGCAGACGATCGAACTGTCGGCGATGGTCATCGCATCAATTCCCATGATTATTATGTACCCATTTGCGCAACGGTATTTTGCCAAAGGCGTTCTGCTCGGGTCGGTGAAAGGTTAATTTGGAGGGATTTTCTATGACCATTAAGGAAATATACGCCGGGTATCTGTTCGTCTATTTTACCGACGATGAGGGCCAAGGCGGTGGAGAGGAAATCTATTTTGCTTTAAGTCAGGGGAACGATCCGCTGCATTGGCAGGAACTGAATGGCGGTAAGCCTGTTCTTGTCTCGCAACTGGGAGAAAAGGGCGTGCGAGATCCGTTCATCATCAGGTCGCCTCATGGAGACAAGTTCTTCTTGCTGGGGACGGATCTCAAGGCGCACGGAGGAGGAGGGGATTGGTCTCGCGCCGTAAACGAAGGCAGCCGATCCATCCTGATATGGGAATCGCAGGATCTGATACACTGGTCCGAGCAGAGGATGGCCCAAGTCGCGCCTCCGGATGCGGGCTGCGTGTGGGCGCCGGAAGCGTTCTACGATGCCGATTCGGAGCAATATTTCGTCTATTGGGCCTCCATGCTTGGAGATAAGGAAGCAGAACGCGACAAAGGCCGGTATCACCGCATGCTGGTTGCAAGGACCAAGGATTTCGTGAATTTTTCGGAGCCAGAGGTCTATATCGACTACGGGGTTTCTGTTATTGATACGACGATGATTCAGGAAGGCGGAAGGATATTCCGCTTCTCCAAGAAAGAAGGTCTTACCAGTGTGTTCCAGGAGACGGGGAATTCGTTCTTTGATCCGAACTTTACCCCGATCCGGGAAAATATCGGGCAGGAATGGATGAAACGCGGCGAAGGTCCGATCGTGTTTAAGTCCAATGAGGAAGACAAGTGGTACTTATTCATTGATGAGTACGGATTCAGAGGATATCTGCCGCTGGTAACGACGGATCTGAATTCGGGCGTATGGACGATGCCTGCGGAATTCTCGTTGCCAACCAAGCCGCGTCATGGGTCTGTTATGCCGCTTACGTGCTCCGATTACAAGCGATTGCTTACCCATTACGGCAGGGACCTATAATTAAATCAAGCACAAGGAGAATCATAATGACGAAAGAATCGAAAACAGCGCGCCTGTACCTGAAAGGAAATTACGCCAATACCTATACGGAGGTTCCAGCGTCCAATCCCGTAGAGGCGTGGCGGGACGGTATGGTTAGCGGAAACGGTGAGAACGGGTACGTCACGTCCGGATCGCCGTATACGGACAGCTTTATTTTCCAATACATGTGGTACAACTTTCCGTCCCCGGATCCAAGAGAGATTCCGGAAGAATTAACGGGACAGCTTGAGGATGCCAGACGGAATGTTTTTAACCAAAATGATCAATGGATCATTACATTTCCGGACGGTACCAGGAGAGAGCGAACCTTTTTTTACGGCTACCATCCAGGTCACCAGCTCAGGCTAAGCATGACGAATAAGGGAACCGTATCCGATTATACAAGATGGACCAATTATGAGACGGCCGAAACCGGCGTGCATTATACCGATGAATGGGGTGAGTGGATCCGAACCTCGTTTACATCCAGAGAAGACAATGTGTCGATTACGAAGATCGAACAATCCACTGCGGGCGCAAAAATCAATATGCTGTTCTCTATTGATGACATTTCGGGTATGAACAGGGTCAATGACGAGACAAGGGCTCTCCGATACAAAAAGCTGGTGGACCCAAATGCCGACTATATCGCCCAGATTGCCCATTATCCTTCTTATCCGGGCAGCGAGCTGATTGACGGAGGATATGCAGGCCTGACGCGTATAATCGTCATAAACGGAAGCAAAAAAATCGTGCAGCTCGCCGATACGAATGAACCGATGAACGTCGGGGACGTGCAAAATCCCGGCATTCAAGTCATCGAAGCCGACGCTGTTTATCTCATCACGCAATCGAACCGGACCTTCGACATGGGGGATTTTGAGGATTTTGCCGGAACGGCGCAATATGCCCTCCTTGACGAACTCATCGAAAACACGAATTCCGCAGCGGAAAAATATAAAGACCCTTCCGGTCATTTCGATTATAACGCTGCTCTTGCGCCGCATGCTGCGAAACATGCCGAGGAGTTTAACGCTGTACGTTTTTCTCTTTCGGGGGATGAGGATGACAAGGGCGCAGACAACGAAGCGTTAATAAACACGCAAAAGGCATCCCCAACCAGAATCAATCATGCTTTTATGGAGCAGGTGTACAATCAGGGACGAAATGCCATGATATGCTGCAGCGGTTCAAGCGCACCGCGGCTGTACGGGATGTGGACCGGAGAGTGGAACCCTGGCTGGCGTGCTATCTATACGCTCGACGCGAACGTGAATTTGCAGGTATCAGCCATGAATACGGGCCACTTGACGCTGGCGCAGCTCGGATACATTACATTCTTCCTGAGAAACACGCCGGACTTCGAATACAATGCGCGAATGTCTTACGGCATGCATGATGCGCTGCAGGTGTCGGTCAACTCGGACATCGACCGCGCAATGCATGTGGAATACGACAATGACTTCCCGTTTCAATATTGGAATGCAGGGGCAAGCTGGTGCCTGCTTCCCATATTCGAGTATTGGCAGTGTTACGGCAACCGCCAGATTCCCATCCATGAGAAAATGAGGATCCACGATCTGAAGCCGCTGCTCCATGTAAGGGATGGGGGGATGATGGATGAGGAATTCAGTCGGTTGATTGAACAGGGATACCTGGATTTGGAGCAGGATATTTTGCTTCCGCTGCTGACAAAACAGGCAAACTTCTGGGAGCAGCTATGTACGCCGGAGTACTTTACGGACATACACGGCAATGCCCGCTATGAGGAAGGCAAGACGGCGCTGAATCCGGGCGAGAAATATTTGCTCATCCCCACCTATTCGCCGGAGAATAACCCGATCGGTTACAACAGCACGATTACGGCCAATGCCACCATGGACATTTCTGCGGCACGGGACGGATTGAATATGGTCATCGCCATAGAGAAAGCAGTAAAGCGCGAAGGGTTTGCCGCCGCAGTAGCCAGGTGGGAGACGTTGCTGGAGCTGCTGCCGGCTTATAAGCTGGATCAGGATGGCGCATTACGCGAATGGGCGATGAATGAATACACCGAGAATAACAACCATCGTCATTTGAGCCATCTCTACCCGGCATGGCCTGCGTATGAAACGCAGAATAATATGGAGCTGACTCAAGCTGCGAATATCGCTCTCGAGAACAGAAATAAATACAATACGCACGACGCCACAGCGGGGCACGGCTGGATGCACAAGGCACTGGTCTGCGCCCGATTAAAAAACGGCAACGAGGTCGTCTCTTCCCTGCTGCCGATGATGACGGATTCCGGTTACTACACTTCCTTGATGACAGACCACGACACAAACCGAAGAAACAGAAGCTATTGCACGGATACGTTATTCGGCACAGTGGGAGCCGTTAATGAAGCGCTGCTTTTCTCGAATACCGGGGAAATCGAGGTTCTTCCGGCGCTGCCCGCCGATTGGAAAGCGGGGTCCATTCAAGGGCTGATGGCAAGAACCCGGGCGGAGGTCAGAGACTTATCCTGGAACCTGACATCCAACATCCTATGCGTTACTTTAATATCGGCTGCAGATGATAATGAAATCAAATTCAAAGCGGGTATTCCTTGGACGAAAGCACTGGTCAACGGAGAAGAAGCGGCGGTACTGGAGGATGGGAATGACAAGTATATCCTCTTGAAGCTGAATTCCGGTACAGAAGTCACAATCGAATTTACTTTGGTCTGACAGATAACAGGTTTGAAGTATAAAAAACAAACGGCATACAAGGCGGATATGTCGTTTGATTTTATACTACGTCTGGAGGTGAGGGCAAAAATCAAGTTAGTTATCCATTCTTTTGGCATCGCTTACAGTATTCGGGTTCGCTATCGTTTAGTCTTCCCGCAGAAGTACATGCCACCTGCACGACATTGGTTACCTATCCAAACCCTCCAGACGGAGCGGCGCTTATAAGGTTCAATGCTCATGTGAAAGGGGTGATTAATGGATTTAGGTTTTTTATATATTTGCCGAATAGAACACTCAAAAAGAGAAAGGGTTGAAAGCATGGGTAAAAGTTTGTTTTTTAACAGTAGTAATAAAATGTCCAGGTTGTTTTCTTTTATGCTTGCGTTTGTAATCGCATTCATTCCAATGACGTTTAACTTTCCGACAAAAGTTGAGGCGGCTACGACATTAACGGTATACCCTGCCCCAGCGGGTGTCCCCCTTAACGCCGATTATACGGTGAAAGTACGGGAAACGGGCGGAGTCTGGCAGGATCTGGATGAGTATAGAAACACTGTCGGGTATCCTACGAAAACAAATGCTTCCTTTGTTTATTTCGATACGGACGGTCAGGTCGAGATGTCAGTGACCTATAACATAGGAACGATTACATCGTCTCGAATTCGTGGTTTAAACACGGAGATTACCCCTAACATCAACGGCAATACGATGACATTTTCCATATCTGGTCCAATGAAGCTCTCTGTAGAAGTGAACGGGAATGTAAATAAGCATTTAATGATCTTTGCAAATCCATTGGAAGTCAATCCTCCAAGCCCTAGTGACCCGAATGTCATTTATCTTGGTCCCGGTCTTTATCAACAGGACTATACCGTGCCTAGCGGCAAGACGCTTTATATTGCTGGCGGAGCGGTCGTCCAAGGCGGCATTATTTTGGATAATGCCACCAATGCCAAAGTTATAGGCCGCGGTGTACTTGACCGTCCTGCGGGAAGAGCTATATCTATTGACTATTCGAACCAAATCACGGTTGATGGGATCATCGTGAGTAATTACGGCAGTGCGGATGGCGGCGGTTGCGCGATAAATGCCGGAAATTCATCCAATGTTCTAATCAATAACTTTAAAGCCTATGGCTCTAATAAATGGGGGGATGGGATAGATACATTTGCCTCTACCAATATGACCATCAATGATTCATTTATACGCAGTCATGATGATTCGGTCGCGATCTATAATGCGCGCGCTAATGGCGGAAGAATCTGGTATGGCGATACCAAAAATATTACGGTAACGAACTCTATTCTGATGCCCGATTTTGCTCGTCCAATCAATATGGGTACTCATGGTTTTACATGGGCGCCTGGCGGCGGGCAAACAATAGAAAATGTTACTTTCTCCAATCTGGACCTCTGGATATACAATGGTGGACAGCGGATACAGTTTATTTCCGCGGATGGGAATCTGATCCAGAATGTTAACTTCAATGACATTCGGATCGATGATACCAGAGAAGGCCGATTTTTAGTTATGCAGACCAAAAGTTGGGATTATGGCCCTGGGCGTGGAATTAACAATGTTCATTTCAAGAATCTCTCCTATACCGGCAGTGGTACAGGCGGTAATCCGATTGAAGGCTACGATTCCACCCGTAAGATTCAAAATATAACATTTGAAAATTTAAAAATGAACGGAACGGTCATTACGAATGCCGCTCAAGGGAATTTTACTACGAACGGCAATACCAGCAACATTAACTTTATTGCTTCCGGAGATCCTGTACCCGAAGCAATACCGCAATTTCCATCGCCGGCTCCAATCAATCTGGCGTTGAACAGGAGCGCCAGTGCGTCTAGTTCGCAGTCAGGACACCCGGCTTCCAGCGGGAACGACGGCAGCACAACGACCCGTTGGACCGCCAATGATGGAAATACCGGCCATTGGTGGACGGTGGACCTGGGCGCAAGCAAGGATATTACCCGTGGTACCCAGGTGATGTGGGAACAGATCGGCAAAGCCTATAAATACAAGATTGAAACATCCAATGACAATGTCAATTGGACCTTAAAGGTTGACAAGACCGATAATACCAGCACGGATCAAATCCAGAACGATGTCTTTGTGGGTACTGCCCGGTATGTCAGAATTACCGTGACCGGATTGCCAAGCGGTAATTGGGCCAGCTTCTACGATTTTAAGGTGCTTGGAGAAACAGTTAATCTGGCGGAGAACAAGGCCGCCAGTTCGGATAGCACACTTACAGGAATTCCAGTTTCTAGAGCAGTCGACGGTAACTCGATAACTCGTTGGATTGCTGCTGATGGAGCTGCTGGTCATTGGGTGAAGGTGGACCTTGGCTACATCAAGAATATTACCTATGGAACCCAGGTGAGCTTTGAAAAGAGCGGTGTCGCTTACCAGTATAAGATCGAAACATCAAAGGACAATACCAATTGGACCTTAAAAGTTGACAAGACCAATAATACAAATACGGAAAAGGTTCAAACCGATTATTTTACGGATAATGCCCGCTATGTCAGGATAACCGTCACCGGGTTGCCAAGCGGTACTTCGGCCAGTTTCTACGATCTCAAAGTCTTTGGAGACCCGGTCAACTTGGCGTTGGGTAAGACCGTAAGTTCGGACAGTTCGCAGTCGACCAATCCGGCTTCCAATGGGAACGATGGGATTATGACGACCCGTTGGAGTGCGAATGATGGGAATACGGGCCACTGGTGGACGGTAGATCTTGGATCAAGCAAGTGGATTACCGATACTCAAGTGATGTGGGAGAAGCTTGACTCCTATTACAGATATAAGATTGAAACATCGAATGATAATGTCAACTGGACCACGAAAGTTGACAAGACCTGGTATGGAAATACTGCTCAAGTCCAATCCGATTACTTTGTTGCAACCGCCCAGTATGTCAGGATTACCGTTGCTGGAGTACCAAGCGGTGCTACTGCCAGTTTCTACGATTTCAAGGTTTTTGGAACGTTTAATGGACCGACCGTTTATGAGGACATTCAATATGGAGGAAAGGCCGTAACGCTGGACTTGGGCAACTACACGCTAGCCCAAATGCAGGCGGCAGGAATCGCAAATGACAACATCTCGTCCATCCACGTACCTGCCGAGTATAAGGTCGTCGCTTACAGTGATGACGGATTCAGCGGCACATCCTGGACGATTACATCGGACAATCCAAGTATGATTGCCAGTGGCAACAACGATATGATTTCGTCTATCAAGGTAATGTCCGCCGGACCGACGTTTTATGAGCACTATAACTATGTAGGAAATGCCGTAACGCTTCACCCTGGTCAATATACACTTGCCCAAATGCAGGCGGCAGGAATCGCCGATAACAGCATCTCGTCCATCCGTGTACCTGCTGGGTTTACGGTCGTCGCTTACAGTGATGACGGATTCAGCGGCACATCCTGGACGATTACATCGGACAATCCAGCCATGGGTGACACCGGCAACAACGATATCATTTCGTCTGTCATCATTACTTCCAATCAATAGAAGGCGGCGCAACCTATAAATAGGTAGCCCGACACAGGCCTGGGTCAATCTGGATACCGTGAGCACCTGGTCGAGGATCTTCGACTTCGGTTCCGGAACATCCAAATATATGTTCCTGACGCCGCTAAACGCGACCAACGGCATCCGTTTTGAGATCAAGAACGGTTCAGCAGTGAGAACCATTGACGGAGCCGCTGCGATCGCGACAGGCGGATGGCATCATGTGGCCGTTACCCTGGACGGCACTACGGGAACGCTTTACGTCGATGGCCAGCAGGTAGGCAGCAATGCCGTAAACATTAGACCATCACAACTCGGCGCCACCACACAGAATTGGATCGGACGCTCGCAATGGTCCAGCGATCCCTATCTCGACGGACGAGTGGATGACTTCCGCATCTATAATCGTGCTTTATCCGCTGCGGAAGTAACGGCTGTGATGAACGAGTAGAATTCGGTAGTTCCGGCTGTTCCGACAGGTGGGCTGCAAACAACAGCGGTTACGGCGTTGAGCTCTTGAACCCGGGCAACTACGTAGAGCAAACGATAACCGGGCTTTCTCCTAATACGACGTACACGTTGACGGTGGATGGCAAAGGCGTATCGGGTACAGGTCAAGGCTACGCTTATGTGAAGGATTACGGCGGCACCCAGATCAACCAAAATATCACTTCCGATAATAATTTTCACAGCATGACGATTACCTTTACGACTGGACCAAACTCTACATCCGCAACGATCGGCGGTTACTGTACGGTCACAAGAATTGCGTTTGATAATTTCATCTTGAATCCGGCCTAAGTAAAGCGGCGATTTCGAAAACAATAGCAACAAAACTGACCCTGAGATTGAAATGATTTCAGGGGCAGTTCTTATGAATTGATTCGCAATGTGACGGGAATCACGGTTTTTAAGAATCCACTTCGTGATACGAATGATTCTTTCGAAACTCACTTGGCGTGATGCCTTCCATCATCATAAATATTTTGTTGAAATAACTTGCGCTGGGATAGCCAGATGCCATTGCAATTTGATTGATTGGCATATTCGGGCTGCTTAGCAGCATTTGTTTGCTGTTTAGAATCCTGCATTTCGTTATATAGGCAAGAGGAGTCATCTTGGTTACCTTTTTGAAAAGGCTGCAGAAATAATTGGGAGTCAGTCCAGCTTGTTCCGCCCACTCTTCCATGACAAAAGGGAGATGCGAGTTTTTTTGCATGATAGGAAGGAGCCCAATGATTCGGTCGATTTTTTCTTTTCCCCTTCTATTGGAGAATGGAATGGCGTTGCTTGTAAATTCTGCAAGCACCGAATAGGTTAACGAAGAGAGCTTGGTTGGTCGCGAAAAATTATTCCTTTCAATCTCTTCCAGCAATTCAAGAAAGGATTGTTCCAACGGCTCAATATCTTTTATAAACCAAATTGCCGAATCGTGAAAGCCTCTCTCCAATAAAAAATCCGTCAGCTTGCTTCCGTTAAATTGCATCCAATAGATGTCCCACCGATCATCTTCCGAAGTATAGTAGCGCATCCTTTGAAACGGCACATGAAGAAATGCATCCCCATGTTTTAGCGTATAGACCGTATCGTTCAATTCGATATATCCCTTGCCGCCTACTATTAAATGCAAGCTGATATCTCTTACTCCAGCCTCTCGACGGACGTTATGATGATCGGGGCATGTATACCGACCGACGGAATGAGGAAAACAGAAAAAGTTTAGCTCATCGAATTGGGGCAAAAAATATTCGCGTTTCATAACAGAAGCACTCCCAAAAAGTAGTTTAGTTATATTGTCCGTAATATTCTATTATTTCTAATATAGATTTTGTGGGATATAATTTCAACATGGAAAGTAATTTTGTTTTATTGGATATACGTTTTAATCATCTTGAGAGTGAGTGATAAGATTGGGACACAAAGATCTTCGGACAATAATCAATGTCAACAGGGAATGGAAGTTCATTCGCGGAGACTGGGAAGGATTTAGCGATCATGGGCCGGAACAAGTGGATTATGACGATGCCGCATGGAGTCATATCGGGCTGCCCCATTCTTTCAGCATCCCTTACTTTATGGAAAACGAATGGTATGTCGGATACGGTTGGTACCGTAAACATGTGGAGATGGATTCGGACTGGGACAACAACAAGATCGTTCACTTAGAGTTTGAAGGCGTGTTCCAGATAGCGGAAGTATATGTCAACGGCAGCTTGGCCGGTATGCATGAAGGCGGATATACCGGGTTCAGTATCCATATCACCGAGTTTCTGCGCCCAGGAGACAATGTCATTGCCGTTCGCGTGAATAACGAATGGAACGGTCAAATTGCGCCGCGTTCCGGGGAGCATACTTTCTCCGGCGGCATTTATCGGGATGTAAGCTTAACCGTAACGGAGCCTCTTCATGTCGCTTGGAACGGTACGTTTGTTTCCACTCCCTTGCTCGCTTCCGGCGATGATGATGTGCAAATGAAGGTGCGGATGCAAACGGAGGTCATCAACCATTCGGGCACAGACAAATTGGCCACGGTTCGCACGATCGTTACAGATCATCAAGGTCAAGTGCTGACCGAAATGGAAAGTACGCATAACGTGAGGGCCGGCGGGGTGCAGCAGTTTGATTCCGTTAGCGAACCGATTCTGAATCCGCGACTTTGGTGTCCGGAAGATCCGTACCTTTACCGTATTTCAACCGAAGTAGTCGCTGATGGAGCCGTTACCGATGTTTATGAGGATAAGATGGGCTTCCGATGGATGGAGTGGACGGCTCACGAAGGATTTTATTTGAATGGCAAGCATGTGTATTTAAACGGGGCGAACGTTCATCAGGATCAGGCCGGCTGGGGAGATGCGGTTACCCAAGCAGCCATTTACCGCGATGTCAAAATGATCAAGGATGCGGGAATGAACTTCATTCGGGGCAGCCATTACCCCCATCATCCGGCTTTTGCCCGCGCTTGCGACTACTACGGCATTCTATTCTGGTCTGAAGCGACCTTCTGGGGAATTGGCGGAACGGCTGGCGACACGGGAGAGCAGACACATTGGGGGAAGTGCAGCGCTTATCCGGTACTGGAAGCGCACCAAAAGGGCTTCGAACAAAGCGCCATTCAGCAATTGAGCGAAATGATCCGCATCAATCGAAATCGTCCAAGCATTATCGTATGGAGCATGTGCAATGAGCCGTTCTTCAGCCATGAATCCGTCAAGGAGAAGGCGATTGATCTCATTAAGAAAATGGTGAAAGTATCGCACGAGGAAGACCCGACACGTAAAGCGGCAGCCGGCGGCGGGCAAAGGTGGAATTTGGACCAGCCGGAGATTTCGGATGTTGCTGGTTTGAACGGGGACGGCGGAGGCTTCTATCTGAAGTGGGATGGCGATGAGCGGGTCGATGATCCGGAATCGGATCGTCCGGAATGCCCGCAAGTCATTTCCGAATATGGAAGCGAAGTGATGGATCGGCCCGGAAAATATCGTCCGTTCTACGATCACGTCTCGGCAAGTCAAGCCGCTCCGTATCGTTTTGCCGCTCCCAAATGGCGCAGCGGTCAAGCCGTGTGGTGCGGATTCCATCATGGCAGTCTGGCAAACGATATGGGGCATATGGGAATTATCGACTACAATCGGCTCCCTTTGCGCAGTTGGTATTGGTACCGGTTTAATTATTTAGCCAAACAAGCGGGCGCAGGTGATCATAACCTTGCCTATTTAGGAATCCGGCCGCCTGCTCCCGGCAGCTCCGAACCGGAATGGCCAAAACCGGGAACGCCTAATAAGATCAAATTATATGTTGGTGTAGGAAGCAAAACAACGATAAAGAACGATGGCACCGACGATACTCAGCTCGTTGTAGAACTGGTAGATATAAATGGGAAGCGGGTGGATGCAACTGCCGATGTAACGCTTACGATCATATCCGGTCCCGGCCAATTCCCGTCTTACGATCCTAAATTCATAAACGCCGAATCGGGACTCACCATCATTGAAGGACTAGGGGCTATTACGTTCCGTTCTTATTATGCGGGCGAAACGGTCATAGCGGCGACTTCGCCCGGTTTGCAAGGAGCGGCATTGCTTGTCACAACGGTTGGTGATGGCACTGAAATGGAGCCGGACATGACGATACCTCGGATTCAGACGGGCAATCAGGATAAATCCAGGTTCAGCATAGAAATGCTCGATCTCGCTACGCATCGGCCAACTCGAGCAAGCAGCGAAGCCAAAGGATTTGCTAAGAGCAATGCTAACAATGCCGACCCGAGCACTTCATGGAGAGCTAGCAGCATAAACCCCGGGGAATGTTGGACGCTCGATTTGGAGGGGGTCAAGTATCCGAAACGGGTCGAGCTGGAGTTTGATTGCGGAGGGTTATATCAGTTTGTACTTGAAGGGTCCAGCGACGGAAATAGATGGAGTACATTGCTTGATTATCGCAATAATAGAGAAGAGATTGATAGCGTGATCGAGTTACTCGCCCCGAATGCTTGCCGTTACGTGAAAATTTTATACACGGCTTTGCCGGCAGGAGTGCCTGCAAATCTGAAATCGTTTGGATTATTGGGTATGAACAACGAGTAAACACCAACATTTATTCTGAGATGAAGGAAAGGAAATCACCATGAATATACAGTTTCATTCCCCCGCCGTTTATTGGACGGAAGCCCTTCCTGTTGGAAATGGCAAACTTGGCGCGATGGTTTTTGGCGGTGTCGAGAAAGAACGCATTGCTTTAAATGAAGATACACTTTGGTCCGGTTACCCTAGTGATTGGAATAATCTGGGGGCGAAAGAAGTCTTGCTGAAGGTGAGAGAGCAAATCGCGCAAGGCAAGTATGAGGAAGCAGATCGGCTTTGCAAGGAAATGATGGGTCCCTTTACGCAATCTTATTTGCCATTCGGCGACTTGCATCTGGTTATGGATCATGGCAATGTATACGGGCAATACCGCCGAAAGCTTGATCTGTCTGCGGGAATCGCTACAGTCGATTATTCCGTTGGAGGCGTTCAGTATTCCCGTGAAATATTTGCCTCTTATCCCGACCAAGCCATTATCGTGCGGTTACAATCGAGCAAGGCGGGACAGCTCAGTTTTCGGGCCCAATTAGATAGTCCGCTAAGATTCACTTCGTCCTATGAGTCCGAACACTACGTCATATCCGGCCATGCGCCGGAGTACGTCTCCCCAAGTTATCACCATATAGAAGATCCCGTTCGTTACGGAGACTCGGAGACCACGCAAGCATTGAAGTTCCAGGGGCGGTTGGCTGCGGTGCATGAAGGCGGAACGATGAAGGTTGATGCGGACGGCTTGCACGTGATTGGAGCGACTAGCGCGATATTGTATTTCAACGCGTCGACCTCCTTTGATCCAAGCATTGGCGCGAGCAGTTCCGAACTGAATCTGAAGCAAATTACAACGGATGCCATCCACGCCGTTAGCGGTAAGCCGTATGAGGTGATTCGAAACCGGCATCTTGACGATCATAACAAGCTGTTCGGCAGAGTTGCCTTGTCTCTGGGGGAGAGCATAGCCCCCTCCGATATGCCGACCGATCGGCGAATTGCCGAATTTGGCAGCAGCGACCCCGGTCTGGTCGAGCTTCTGTTCCATTACGGACGGTATCTGTTGATTGCAAGCTCCCGCCCGGGAACTCAGCCTGCCAATCTTCAAGGCATATGGAATGAGGAAACGCGGGCGCCGTGGAGCAGCAACTATACGCTTAATATTAATGCAGAGATGAACTACTGGCCCGCAGAGTCTTGCAATATGGCGGAAATGCATGAGCCTTTGATTGATTTTATTGGCAGGTTGGCACGGAACGGCAAGAAGACGGCGGAAACGAATTATGGCGCAAGAGGGTGGGTGGCGCACCATAACTCGGATTTGTGGGCCCAGACGGCGCCGGTCGGCGATTTTGGAATTGGAGACCCGGTATGGGCGTTTTGGCCGATGGGCGGCACCTGGTTGACCCAGCATTTATGGGAGCATTATGCCTTCAGCGGGGATGAGGTGTTTTTACGGGAAACGGCGTACCCCATCATGAAGGAAGCAGCGTTATTCTGTTTGGATTGGCTCATTGAAGATAAAGATGCACATTTCATTACATCGCCTTCGACCTCTCCGGAGCAGAAATTTGTGATCGGCGACAAGCACTATGCCGTAAGCGAGGCGTCGACCATGGACTTATCTTTGATCGGTGAATGTTTCGAAAACTGTATCCAGGCGGCGGAACAACTGAAGATCGATGAAGATTTTGCGAAGACACTGTTGGAAACGAAGCAAAGGCTGCTGCCGCTCCAAATCGGCAAGGAGGGTCAATTGCAGGAATGGTCGCAGGATTTCGAAGGCGAGGATGTCCATCATCGTCACGTCTCTCATCTTGTCGGGGTCTATCCGGGGCGGCTGATTACGGAGCATTCTGCTCCCGATCTGTTCCAAGCTGCGAAGACATCGCTTGAAATAAGGGGGGACGGGGGAACGGGATGGAGTCTGGGCTGGAAAATCGGCTTATGGGCAAGATTCAAGGACGGCAATCGCGCAGAGCGGTTAATCTCGAATTTGTTGACTCTCATTAAGGGTGACGAACCGATTAATCATGACAGAGGCGGCGTTTATGCCAATCTGTTCGATGCGCATCCTCCTTTCCAAATCGATGGAAACTTTGCAGCCACAGCGGGGATCGCAGAGCTGCTGCTGCAATCGCATCAAGGATACTTGGAACTCCTGCCGGCGCTGCCCGATGCCTGGAAAGATGGCTTTGTCAAAGGATTGCGGGGCCGAGGAGGCTATGAAGTCGATATGGAGTGGAAGGGCGGCGCATTGTCAAAGGCGGAAATCGCAGCTTCAAAAACGCAGACTTGCAAAGTGCTCGCCAGGCAGAACGTAAGGATTACGCAAGATGGCGAAGTAATTACTTATTCTCAAGTGGGGAACGGCTGTATCGGGTTCCATGCTGAAAGCGGAAAACGTTACGTGGTATCGACCGTTTGAAGACTTTTGTCTTTAAACCCTCGCAGACAGACATCATATGAATGATCCACTTTCGTGCCAAAATGGAGGTTGAGGCGGCGGAGAGGAAAATGGAACGAATCGAAAATTCCATAAAGGGGAGGACTTTATTTTGACAGTATATAACAGCAAATATTCAGGTTACCTTTTGGTACACTTTATCGGGGAGCAGCTTGAGGGTGAACAGGTCTATTTCTCTTATAGTGAGGATGGCTTGCATTGGAAAGACCTGAACGCGAGCTTACCGGTTCTACGTTCGGAACTAGGGGAAAAGGGCGTGAGGGATCCGTTTATCGTGCGCTCGCCTAAGGAGGACAAGTTTTATCTAATTGCCACGGATCTCCGCATTGCAAACGGAAAGGGCTGGGACACTGCGGTGAATGCCGGAAGCCGCGACATTATCGTATGGGAATCCGCCGATCTGGTGCACTGGTCTTCACCGTGGGCAGTCACGCTTGGCGTACCAGGTGCCGGCTGCGTCTGGGCGCCGGAGGCCATTTATGACGAAGCCGCGGACGAATTCCTCGTGTTCTGGGCCTCCGCGACGCAGGAGCCGCAGGAAATAGAGCGGAAACAAAAGATCTATAGCGCCCGTACCAGGGATTTCTGCAGCTTCACAGCGCCTGAAAAGTATATTGAACGGGATAACCACATCATTGATACCACGATCATTGCCCAAAATGGTACCTACTACCGTTATTCCAAGGATGAAACGACTAAGAATATCCGGGTCGAAAAAGGCACATCACTGGAAAAAGACTCCTTTACCAATCTGTCCGCTCCGGCTTTGGAGGAATTGTTAGGTGTGGAAGGCCCGCAAATTTTCAAGTTGAACGACCGCGAGGAGTGGTGCCTTATTGTGGATCGCTTTGCGGAAGGAAAGGGCTACCTCCCCTTGCTGACCTCCGACCTTGAAAGCGGAGAATTCCGGGTTCTGCCGGAAGGGTCGTTCGATTTGGGGAAAACTAAGAAACGCCATGGCGGAGTCCTCCCTATTACCGCTGATGAATGCAGCCGCCTTCTGGTGGCGTTTGGCGACGGCCATCAGGTGCTGCCCGGACAATTCGCTGACCCGGATCTTGTGAAGTTCGGCGACTGCTATTACCTTTATCCCACAACCGACGGCTTCACGGGCTGGTCGGGCACGCAATTTCATGCGTTTTCTTCGGCTGACATGCGGATTTGGAAAGACGAAGGCGTGATTTTGGATCTTGCGACGGAAGATGTACCCTGGGCTGTCGGCAGCGCATGGGCTCCGGCCATTGCCAGCAAAAATGATAAATATTACTATTATTTCTGCGGAAAAATGGAAAGCGGAGAGTGCGCCATAGGTGTTGCAGTTGCCGAGACTCCGGCAGGCCCATTTCGCGCGCAGCCGCAGCCGCTTATTACCATGGAACAGATGAAGCGTCTTGGTATCGCCATGGGCCAGACCATTGACCCATCCGTCTTTATTGAGGATGACGGTACGGCTTACATGCTGTTTGGAAATGCACACCCTGCAATCGTACAGTTCGGCGAAGATATGGTAAGCGTCATCGAGGATACGATGAAGAATCTTGTCGGACTGCACGACTTCCGGGAGGCGGTCACCGTTCTGAGGCGCGGCGGGCAGTATCACTTCACGTGGTCCTGCGATGACACCGGCAGCGAGGATTACCACGTGAACTATGGCACGGCGGAGCATCTTTACGGTCCAGTAACTTACCGCTACCCAGTACTTCTCAAAAACAAGGACAAGGACATGCTCGGCACCGCTCATCATTCGATTCTGCAGGAGCCCGGCACAGATAAGTATTTGATTGCTTATCACCGGTTCGTCACGCCACTGACAAGGTTTACACAAGGAAAAGGCTATCACCGCGAAGTTTGCATAGACCCCCTCAACTTTGGCGAAGACGGGTTGATGCAACAGGTGAAACTGTAGAGGATGCTATGTAGCCCCAACCCAAGTATTCAGGCGTAATAGGAAAGGTTCGCTTTCGTTCCGCTTCTCTCCTTTATCGGGAACGAGCTTCTCAATTAGGGGAGAGAGGCGTGCGCGATCCGTTCATGATCCGTTCGCCCCAAGGGGATAAATGGTACTTATTTATTGACGAGTATGGATTAAGAGGGTATATACCGCTGGAGACGACCGATCTAGATTCGGGCGAATGGACGATGCCTGCGGATTTCGCGCTGCCAACCAAGCCGAGGCATGGGGCCGTATTGCCGGTTACGCGCTCCGAATACGAGAGGCTGCATGCCAAATACAGTAGGGGTTGAAGCGCTTGCATTTGGAAAGCTTATCATCACTCAGACGTACTCCGAAATGTAAGCACTTACATGTGTGTTCTGAAAGTTGTTACAGGGGCTTAGAAAATCATCTGGGGGGAATCGTATGTACGCTTTTTGCAACAACCAACGTATTTATCATCCGTTCAGACTGTGCGCAATCGGTTTAAATAAGCAATTTGTTACAGATGGGTCGGCTGTACCGCAGTTCTATGAATTGATGATCGGAAGAGTCGGTAAAGCGGTTATCCGCATTCAAGACGAACAATCTTTTCAACTGCATCCGGATCAAGCCGTTATTGTCAAGCCAGGACATATGCTAGAGTTTCAAGCTTTAGATGAAGAATGGGATGCGGCGGTTCTCCGCTTCTATTGCAGCCACTCAGCTTTGAACCTATTCCAATTGCGTCATCACCAACCACTGGCTTTACGTTCCTCAAGACGAATCATGGAGCTCATTGAGCTGTTGTGGAGGGAGTGGGGAGAAGAAGAAACCGTCTATAGCAGCTCGGAAATCATTTTTTCGCTGCTTTTGGAGCTCAAAATGCAAAGCAATTCGCTTCAGTACCTGCAGCAATATTCAGTCAAGATGATGCAAAAGGTGCTCGACTATATTCATGAGAATTATGCGGCCAAATTAACGATTGACGAGATTTCTAAACGGTTCGGATACACGTCACAACATTTTAACCGAATATTCAAGAAAGAACTAGGATACACCGGATGCCATCATCGTGATTCACCGAGCAATATGAGAATAGATCAATAATCGATGAGAATAGGTCATTGTTTTGAAAAAAATGATATCTTATAATAGTTTTAATGAAACCGAATGAAAACGCTATCAACACAAGGGACGTCCTCAAATTCATCCATGACCTTTTGCGCTGGAGTAGAGTGAAACTGCCATTTCGGCACTTCATATTTTTTTGGGATATCGTTATTTGTCAATAAATACGTTGAATATAAAATAGGGGGCATGACATGGTACGAATAGAAAAATATAGCAAGAAAAGCATCTCAATAATGAAATTCCTCTTTATTATGCCTTTTATGGTTTTACTTGGTATCTTTGCATATTACCCGCTATATGGTTGGGTTTATGCATTCTTTGACTATACGCCGCCGATTCCGCTGTCCCAATCGCCGTTTGTTGGTCTGAAGTGGTTTCATACCTTGGTCGAAAACCAAGTAAAGATCGATCAAACGCTTCAAATACTCAAGAACACGTTTGGGATGAGTGGCTTGAATCTGCTATTTTCCTGGCTTCCAATGATTTTTGCCATATTCCTGACTGAGATCAAATCCGTACGTTTCCGGAGGTTTATACAGACGGTAACAACCTTGCCGAACTTCATCAGCTGGGTATTGGTCTATTCACTGGCATTTTCAATGTTCTCTAGTGAAGGTATAGTCAACGGCCTTTTGAAACAACTTGGATTTATCGATTCCCCGGTATTACTTCTTCAAAACTCCGACCATGTTTGGATTATGATGTGGATGTGGACGACTTGGAAAACATTGGGTTGGTCAGCCATATTGTATATAGCGGCGATTATGAGTATAGATGATTCTCTATATGAAGCGGCCTATGTAGACGGCGCGACAAGAATGCGGGTGATCTGGCATGTCGTATTGCCGAGTATGGTGCCGACCTATTTTGTTTTGTTGATGCTGCAAATTGCGAGTTTTCTGAATAATGGCTTGGAGCAATATTTCGTATTTCAAAATGCATTTAACAAGGATTCCATACAGGCTTTAGACTTATATGTTTACAACCTGGCAATGGGGGGCGGCAGCTATTCCGTGTCCGTCGCGATCAGTATGCTAAAGAGCTTGATTAGTGTTGTACTTCTCTTTTCTGTAAACGGACTATCAAAAAGACTAAGAGGAGAGAGTATTGTATGAGTGATACAGCAGTAGGTCTGGCGCCGAATGATAAAGTGCCTGGCAGCCATCTCACTAGAAAAATTAAAGTCCAGGTCAGCCCAACAGACAAAATGATGACTGTTTTAATATATTTCCTGTTTTCCCTGTATGCGCTTATTTGTGTATATCCATTTTACTCGATCATTATTAATACGATAAGTGCAAACGATATCAGTGCCAAAGGTGATGTTATCTTTTACCCGATGCAAATCCAATTCCATAACTACGTGGATGTGGTTAAAATACCGGGGTTGTGGGATGCAGCCGTTGTATCTGTAGGAAGGACCGTGATCGGAACCACTTTAACGGTAGGGGCTTCCGCCTTTTTGGGATTCATGTTTACCCAGGAGGATATGTGGAGGAGAAAATTTTGGTATCGCTATACGGTTTTAACCATGTTTTTTAATGCCGGGGTTATTCCGTGGTATTTGACAATGAGGTCTTTGCATCTGACAAACAATTTTTTGGCCTATATTCTGCCGACAATCGTAGCTCCGTTTTTCATCATTCTTGTAAAGACTTTCGTGGAATCAACGCCGAAGGAATTGCAACATGCGGCAAGTATCGACGGGGCCGGGACCATGACCCTTTTTTTCAAAATCATGTTGCCCATCTGTAAGCCCATATTGGCTACGGTTGCCATATTCGCGGCAGTGGATCAGTGGAATTCCTTCCAGGATACGTTGTTGTTGGTTACGGAGAGCAAACTATATAGCTTGCAGTTTATTCTATATAACTATATTAATCAGGCAAGTTCCATATCCAGCATGGTAAACCTGCAGAATGCCGGTTCGACAGCCATAACAAGTCTGGCAACAAAGCAAACCACTACTTCAATTCGAATGACGGTGACCATTATTGTTGTAGCGCCTATTTTGTTGGTTTATCCGATTTTCCAAAGATTTTTTGTAAAGGGGATTATGATCGGTGCAGTGAAGGGATAACTTACACCGTTATAATAAATTGAAAGAATATGGGGGGTTGAACATGAGTAAGCGGAGTAAAGCAGTGAAAAAATCGATGTTGATGTTGTTTGCTTGCCTCTTCATGGTTTCTGTAGCATTGACCGGCTGTGGAGGCGAATCTAACAATAAGGCTGCATCAACGGCACCAAGTAAGTCACCAGACTCCGGTACTGGAGCTATATCCAAGGCTAGTACAGCGATAGATCACAGTAAACCGCTGACCATTACCGTTTTTGACAATGCAGCAAATTATCAAGGCGAGCAGAAAGGGTGGTATGGAAAGCTTATTAAGGATAAGTTCAATATCACATTGAACATTCTTGCTCCGCAGGTTGCCGGCGATCAGCTATACAAGACAAGATCGGCAGCAGGAAATTTGGGCGATCTCCTGATCGTCAATAACAGTCAGTTAGAAGAATTAATTCCAGCCGGTCTGATTATGGATCTCACGGATAAGATCAAGAATACGCAGAACCTGTCCAAATATGTGGATAATCATTTCAAACCTTTCAATGCAGCATTTCAAAAAGTAAATCCGGATGGCAAGATTTATGCTTTGCCGACTTTTGAGGCAGATACTTCTCCAACGACATTCTCGGAACAAACCCCTTACTCAAGCCCAATAATGCCTTGGGATTATTTCAAGGGAGTTGGGGCTCCCAAGCTGAACAATTTGGATGATCTTTTAAATGTACTGAAGCAAATGCATGAGAAATATCCCAAGACTCCGGACGGTAAACCGATCGCTCCGATCACCTTGTGGAAGGATTGGGACAGCAGAGGCACTATGGAAAATGCACGCTGGTTAGGCAATTGGTACGGTTATGAGCAGCCAGAAGGAACCACCACCATCCAGTTGAATGCAAAAGGCGACATCGTTCCGCTCATCGATGACAACAGTATGTACAAGAAGATTCTGCAATTCTATTTTAAAGCAAATCAGATGGGTTTGGTTGACCCTGACTCACCAACCCAGGATTGGAACAAAGTTTCCGAAAAGCTGACCAACAAGCAGGTACTTCTCTTGTGGTATTCATGGGAAACAGGGTTCTACAATTCAATTGAAAGAGGTAAAAAAGGTGACGGGAATGTTGCTGTTCCGATCGCTGACACGCACATTATTCAGGCAAGCGATGCTTATTACGGCAATGGAAGAGTTTTTGCTATCGGTTCCAAAGCCAATGATCCCGATCGGATCATGGAATTCATGGATTGGACTACTTCTCCTGAAGGCCTGCGTTACTATGTGAATGGATTTGAAGGCTTCAACTACGAAAAGACGGCAGACGGCAAGTTTAAGCTGACCGAAGTGGGTCAAACCGCATTCCAGAAAAATACACCTGTTCCGGAAGAGTACGGAGGCGGCGGATACCAGGACGGACAAAGTAAGCTCAACACGATGATCATTAGCGATTTTGCCAAAGATCCAAAGACAGGGGAGTTCTATAACAGCAATTACTGGAGCCCAACAATTGAAGCGAACAAGACAGCGCTAACGACGGATTGGCAGAACACTTATAATGCAGAAAACGCAACAGATTACTACTTGAAACATAAGATGATCGATATCGTCCCCAATATCAATACAAGTTTAGGAAGCGATTCATCAGATATTAAAAATAAACGCAGCCAGATTTCTGACTATGTAAAGAACACATCTCTGGAAAATGGTATTCGCAAAGAATCAAGCAGAGTTCGACAAGCTTTGGGAAATGATGAAGAAAGATGTGATAGGCCTCGGCTGGAATGATGTAGTTGCTGTGGATACGGAAAAAGCGCAAAAGATTATTAAAATGCGTGCCGATGCATTAGCTAAAAAGTAAAAATAATAATTTTTTTATGAATGAGGGATATGTATGATCTTATATATCCCTCATTCATTTTCTGATTCTAGACAAATACACAGTCTGTCGATGATCTATTACAGACCCTTGTTGAACGCTTTCGTGGAACGAGTTTGCTTAATGAAAGGAGAAATCAAGCATGCTTAGAGTCGTAAACGTTGAAAACGGATTGGTACAAGGGTTGCCGGCAGCCGACCCCAGGATCACAAGTTTCAAAGGGATCCCGTTTGCCGCTCCGCCCGTAGGAGAGAACCGCTGGCGTGCTCCGCAGCCCGTCAAAGACTGGGAGGGCGTGCTCAACGCGTACGAATTCGCGCCTGTCTCGATGCAGGCCAGACAAGAAATCGACGACAACAATATTTATACCCGGGAATGGGCCGTGGAACCGGACATCGCCATGGACGAGGACTGCCTCTACCTTAACGTGTGGACCCCGGCTAACCGTGCCGATGAAAAGCTGCCGGTGTACGTATGGTATTTCGGAGGAGGCCTGCAGGTCGGTCATACGGCCGAGATGGAGTTTGACGGGGAACGCATCGCCCGAAGAGGCATCGTCGTGGTTACGATCAACTATCGTCTGAACGTGTTCGGATTTCTATGCCACCCTGAAATCACGGCGGAATCGCCGGAAACTCCCGCGAACTTCGGCCACCTCGACCAACAAGCTGCTACAAGATGGGTCAAACGCAATATCGCTGCTTTCGGCGGCGATCCGGAGAACATCACCATCGGCGGACAATCTGCCGGCGGCGGAAGCGTCATGAGCCAGCTTACTTCACCGCAGAACAACGGCCTCTTTCAGAGAGCGATCGTGCAGAGCGGGGTATTCACGGAGCTCTACCCAGGAGTCCGCACGCCCAGGTTTCTGCGCGATATCACGGAAGCCGAACAGGAAGGCGTTCAATTCTTCGAATTTCTCGGCATTTCCTCGCTTGCGGAAGCCCGGAAGCTGGATGCGGTTTCTCTCCGAGACAAGATGCTGAAGTACAAGGCGTTCTGGGGCACCGTCGTCGACAATAAGTTCAGTGTTGGCGGCGCGTTCGAATTGTTCCTTCAAAACAAGCGCTTGCAGGTACCGGTGATGTTCGGCCATACGTCATCCGAGTTTTTCAGTGCTCCGGAGGCCGATTCGCTGGACGAAATCAAGAACTTGGCCGTCAACTTATTCGGCGACGATGCTAATGAATTTCTTGAGGTTTGCGGATTTCCGTCAGGCAACTTCGATGAGGTCTTGAAAAAAGCTTCGGTAAGTGGCATCGAATACGCGATACGGATTGCCGGACAGGCCAATGCGGATACCGGCGCCAATCTCCCGCTTTACTATTACAATTTCGATGCAGGAATCCCGGGTTGGGATAACCCTGGAACGTTCCACTCGGTGGATCTCTGGTTCTTCTTCGAGACCCTCGCCAAATGCTGGAGGCCGTTCGTCGGCAAACATTACGATCTTGCCCGCCAAATGTGCAATTACTGGGCGAACTTCATTCGTTGTGGAGATCCGAACGGCAAAGATTCTACGGGAGAGGACTTGCCACGGTGGGAGCCTTATACGCCAAAGGCACCGTACGGCATGCGATTCGTGGATCAAGCCGAGTTTTCCAGGGAACAACCCAGCGATATGATGCAGCTTCTCGTGAGACAATATTTCAAGAGAAAATCCGTTGAATTCGTATACGGTAGGATAGATTGACTAGGGGAGGAAGTTCCATGAAACTGGAATTCGGCAGCTATATCCTGATCTCCAAAGAGGGTGACATTGAGGTTCAAAAAAACGGCAAACTTCTCATTTCAATAAGCGGTCGATGTTCGTGAAGGTAAAGACCGCCTTTGGCGTTAACGAGGTTTACGACCAAGCTTACGAGACGACCTTGGTTTTCAACCAAGGTCTCTTTAACGATTGCGGAATCGGATGACGTTTCATTACTATCACTGCTTTGGACGCTCACGATGATGGTGTTGCTTCGTTGACTGTTTTCAAACAGTCATATATGCTAATAAAAATAATTGATGTATTGTCATTTTTTTGATACTGGAGGATCATGATGACCAACATTTTCTATGTTGAATATGATGCCGCGCACGCAAGCAATTTTGTGTTCGATATCCCTGAGGGCCATAACTGTTGGCTGCTTGTCGTGACCCATACACCTGCCCTGTTCTGGGTCAATGAAGAATTGAAGGAGTACCCAGCACACAGTGGAGTTTTATACCATCCCCATCAAAAAATTTATTACCGGGCCTGCGCGGAACAATATAAGAACGACTGGATTCGTTTCGAATCCAACGAATCGTATGTTACGGAAACATCGCTTCCATTCGGAGTGCCATTTTCATTGAATGACCCTGAATACTGCCACAAAATATTCCAACTTCTCGTCAGCGAACACTCTTTTCAAAAAGATTATAAAGAATCATCCATTGACTGCTTACTGAGAACCCTGTTTAACAAGCTGCTGGAATCTTACTTTCAAGAAGTAATTACGCCCAAATACTACAACTTGTTATCGCTTCGGACCGCCATTTACAGTAATCCTAGCCAGGACTGGGCGGTTCCTAGAATGGCCGACTCTATCCGCATCAGTCCTGGGTATTTGCAGACAATTTACAAGAAGACTTTCGGGATTTCTTGTATGGATGACGTGATTACAAGCCGCATCCGCCAAGCCAAGGAATATTTGTTGCACGGCTCTCTATCCATCGCGGAGGTCGCTTTACGCTGCGGGTATAACAATGTGGAGCACTTCTGCCGTCAATTCAAGCAGATTACGGGCTTTACACCAAGAAAGTTTCACAAGCAGATGGAAGGCGCGTCTGTTGAGAGGCGCTGATTAAAAATAGAATACGATTGTAAAGTGAAGGGGCAATCATCATGAGTGAAGCACGTTTAGAGTACAAAGAAAGACTATTTTTTCGCTCCCCAGCCAAGCATTGGGACGAAGCATTTCCGATTGGCAACGGAAGGCTGGGAGCTATGATTTTCGGAGGGCCATGCTCCGAACGATTGCAGCTTAATGAAGATTCCTTATGGTATGGAGGGCCAAGGGATCGGCATAACCCGGATGCTTTGGCACATCTTCCGGAAATTCGCCACCTCATTTTTGAGGGGAAGCTCAAAGAAGCCGAGTCCCTCGCTTCGCTTGCCTTAACTGCGATCCCTGAAACCCAGCGTCATTATGTGCCGCTCGGCGATCTGTTTCTTCATTTCCAAACATTAGACGATAACCAAGTCATCAATTATGAACGGGAGCTCGATTTATCAGAAGCAGTGGTCAGTATTTCCTTTAAGGCGGGTAAGGTTCATTATCGTCGCAAGATCTTTGCGAGCTATCCGGACGGCGCGATTGTGATTCGATTGACGGCTGATACGCCGGGCCAAATTTCCTTTACGGCAAGGATGGGAAGGGAAAGGTTCCGATACGTAGACCATATCCGCACAGAAGAAGGTAATTCGATCATAATGAGCGGCAATAGTGGCGGAGGTGTTAACTATTGCGGTGTGTTGATGTGCAAACCAGAGGGAGGCCAAATGCGTACGATTGGGGAGCACTTGGTCGTGACCAATGCCGATGCCGTCACATTGGTCATTTCCGCCGCCACGGATTTTCGAGAGTCCGATCCTGAATCCGCATCGTTTGCAAATGCCAAGCGTGCTGCTTCACGGACGTATATCGACTTATTAACAGCCCACATTGAAGATTATTGTAAACTGTTTCAGCGGACGTCGTTAAGGCTTGATGCTGCATTCAAAGCTGTGGAACAAGACACCTCGAAACGATTGGAACGGATGAAAGCTGGAGCTGAAGACCCCGAACTTCTAGCTTTATATTTTCAGTATGGCCGTTATCTGCTTATTGCTTCAAGCAGACCAGGATCTTTACCTGCGAATTTGCAAGGGATTTGGAATAAGGATATGTTACCGGCCTGGGACAGCAAATTTACCATTAACATTAATGCGCAAATGAACTATTGGCCGGCTGAGATCTGCAATTTATCCGAATGCCATGAGCCTCTCTTTGAATTGATCGAACGGATGATTCCAAACGGTCGCCGAACCGCTCAAGTCATGTATGGTTGCGGTGGCAGTGCTGCCCATCATAATACTGATATTTGGGCGGATACCGCACCGCAGGATCTTTATCTACCCTCGACATATTGGCCCCTAGGTCTTGCATGGTTATGTCTGCATCTTTGGGAACATTATCAATTCGAGCGGAATGAGGCATTTCTGAAACGTGCTTACCCGATGATGAAAGAAGCGGCTGCTTTTCTTGTTGGTTATATGGTCGAACTTCCTAGTGGAGTGCTTGTCACTTGCCCCTCTGTCTCACCTGAAAACACATATAGATTGCCGAATGGGGAAACGGGCGTGCTTTGCTATGGGCCATCCATGGATAGCCAGATTGCTCGCGAATTGTTTCTCGCATGTCTAGCGGCAGGTGAACAGTTAGAGACGGATATGGACTTCTTGACAACGCTTAAACTTACAATGGATAAGCTGCCACAGCCCCAGATTGGGCGTCATGGACAAATACAGGAGTGGATTGAAGATTATGAGGAAGTGGAGCCAGGACATCGTCATATCTCACACTTGTTCGCTTTACACCCGGGAACACAGATCACTCCAGAGAAGACACCAAGCCTAAGTGCTGCTGCTCGCCGGACACTTGAGAGACGACTTGCAAACGGAGGCGGACATACAGGCTGGAGTCGCGCCTGGATTGTGAATTTTTGGGCTCGGCTGGGAGATGCGGAAGAAGCATACGAAAATGTAACTGCCCTTTTGAAGCACTCCACATTGCCCAACCTTCTCGATAACCATCCGCCGTTTCAGATAGACGGCAATTTTGGCGGGACTGCGGGTATCGCGGAAATGCTGCTGCAAAGCCATGCTGACGCCATTCATTTGTTACCAGCTCTCCCTAATGCATGGTCCAATGGTGAAGTAACGGGGCTTCGCGCCCGCGGTGCGGTAACGGTAGATATGGCATGGAAGGACGGTCAATTACAGCATGCTGATCTGAAGCCAGATTATAAAGGGGTGTATCGTATTCGTTGCAATCTGCCCATCCAATTATGGATTGAAGGGGAGATTTATGAGCCAACGCAACTCGACGCATCAACCTATTCGTTTGAGGCGGAGGCAGGGACTGCGGTTCATGTACTTGCTAAGGCAGAATCCAAGCCCGCGAATTGAGGTTTCGTTATTATCGTTCAACCAATACTACGCTCAATACGTTGGAATTCGAGGAAAACGGGATTCTCCGCTGTACGAAGGTAAATCCGGTGAATGAGTTTGGAGGGATCGCTGATTCCCTCTGCAGCTTATATAAGATTACAGGCGATACGAGCATACTCGAACTGGCCAAACTTTTCGACAGAGATTTATTTTAATAATCCTCTGGCGGTGGGGAAGGATGTGCTTGACAATCTGCACGGCAACACGCATCTTCCCCTTGTGATTGGGATTGAAACCCGAATGGGGAAAAAAGAAGTTGAAGGCAGTTCAAAGTAGAACAGAAGAGGGATGGGTGTGAGGGTGGAAAGGCGCTTTGCGGTGGACCGCCTTTGAAGTCGTGTTTATACCGCATAATAAATTCAAAGAACACGACTTCAACAGCGGTTGGAACCCCACATCCATCTCTCCCCATGCACAAAAGTATGGGTTTTCACGCAAAAGGACCGTCAGGATGCCCTGACGGTTTTTTTTCTTAATATATCAGAAAGTATAAAATCAGGGTTGTCGATGATGAACTTGCGCGTCTTGAAGTACCCTATGTTTATCGTGGGGCTGCTTCTTGTGCTTTCGTGTATGATGATCATCTTATCAAGTATGATTATTTTGCCGATGTATCTGCAGAACGGTTTGAAACTATCCGCGTTCGCTACTGGGCTCATGCTGCTGCCATGCGTATTTGATCAGCTCTCCGGTGCCGAGTGAACCGGTCGAGATGGCTAAAGCCATGATGTTCGGTTCCCAGAACGTGTTCGTGTTCGCATTGTATAAAACATTTGTGACGAGGAATAATACCCTCGCTTCAATTTTTTCTGTAAAAGCATCATAATAATTGCGAAATGTCCTTCCCAAACTCCAGCAGGGTATTAGGGGTGATCTCCATAAGTTGCTTCTTGCATTCGCACTCTCTGGATTTTGTAAATATTATGCCCAATCAAACAAACGAACTTGCCAAAACGTGACATTTCAATCTCGTTAAGTTTATAGTATTATAAATAAATTCGAGAGCTCTCTCAGAGCGTACCGGAGGAAACGATGTTGTTAGGTTTAATTGTTGAATGTTAACAAACCGTGACATCGTTCCATACTTGTTGTTCTACCGTTAATCTGTCAATAATCCGATCACTTTAGTTATTACCTATTACGGAGTCAGAAGGAGGACGACTTAAATGAATACGTTTTCGAGAAAATTTTTGTTAATATACATGCCGATCTTCCTTCTGACGGTAACGGTGCTCATTTTCATGTCATTTCTTATTGTTAATGATATCTCTAGAAGTGAAACTTCCAAAGCCAATCGTATATCGACAAGCTATATTGTGGACACCGTTGATCGCACGATGAGTGAAATGGAGATGAAGGTTTTGCAAGAGCTGGAACTGGAGAACTCCTATAACGATTTTCTTTATCCGTCCACTGATGCAAGGTCGAACGAACGTTATTATGATGTAGTAAACAACATGAATACCTTAATAAACAATTACAGCTTAATTGATTCCATTTATATTTATCGTAAGCAAGGAGACAGTGTGCTTACACAGAGCGGACTTGTCGAGCTTAACGCTTTCGCTGACGCGAACTTCCTTCGCCAAAGGCTGAAGGAGCCCGAAAGCCGTGGCTGGAGTAAGGTCCGCAAGTATCCGGAAGCGAATACGCAAAGTCAAGTGCCCGTTTTTTCCCTCAGCAGATCCTTGCCAATTCCATTTGGCCAGGACGGGATGATGGTTATTAATATTAGCAAGTACAGACTAGAAAGAATGATCAACGGCCTCCTAAGCGGGAACGTTTCTTATCTCGACGTATATGATGAAAGCGGTAATCAGGTGTTTGAATTCTTGGGTAGCGGTTATCTGAAAAAGGACAAAGTGCTAACTACCATTCATTCGAAACACCTGAACTGGACATTTCAAAGCGGTATTCAGGCTGGGCAATTATTTTCTTGGGTATCCTTGATCTCTTATATATGGATTGTAATTGGAATCATTACCATTATTGGTGCTATGGTGTTTATCTTTTATATGACAAGGCGAAATTATCGGCCTATTACGAAGATGATGAACCGGTTGCAATTTCTCCAACTACCAATTACAGACGCGAAGCTCACTTTAAAGGACGACCTTACAGTGATCAGTTATGCATTGGATAATCTGATTGAGCAGACCACTGATTATGAGAAGGAGCGCCGGAATAATGAACATGTCCTTCGCAGACAGCTATTCCGCGGTTTAATTGAAGGCGAACGTATGGAGGACCTAAGCGAACGTATCGAGAGAATGAGGCCCTTCGCCGGCGATGCAAAGCCTAAAGGATTCACGGTGTTTATCGTCGAATTGAACCGCTATGGTCAATTTCAACAGAATTTCTCCCTCTCTGATCAAAATATTCTGAAATACGCAGTGATGAACGTATTGAATGAAATCATCAATGACTATCATATGAGCGGCTGGTTCGAGTGGATAAGCAGTGATAAGCTGGGAACGATAGTTAGTATGAAAGAGGATATTCCCGACAAAACTGTACTCAGAGCCGTTGGTGAAAAGTGTCATAGTTGGATAAATGAACATTTGCGCATTTCATTAACGATGGGGATCGGATCTGTCGTGACGGAACCGGCAGAGATTTACTTATCGTATCAGGCTGCCGACTCCGCCCTCCGTCATAAGCTGTCTCTTGGGCAAGAAGCCGTAGTCATGAGCGAGGAGCTGCCTGAACAATCACACTTTCATAGCTATCAATATTTTCAGTCCATGTCTCAGTTCGTTCGGGAGTTCCGATTGGCGGGAGATGGCTGGCGGTTAAGACTGGATGCCATTTTTCAGTCTTTTGTTAATGATAATTTAAGAAATGAAGAAATTCACCTGCAGCTTGAAACCTTGATGAAGATACTGGAGCGGGAGGTCGGAGAGTTATCTGACACCTTAGCAAACAGGTTTAAGGGGCAGCAGTGGGATGAGATGTGGACATCCGTCGTGCAGGCCTCCAGTCTTCATGAAGTTCAGAAGATTGTATCGGATTGGTTGACGGAGTTATTTCAGACTTATGTATCGGTGAACGAATCCAAGAGCTACAGGGCCTTGATTGAGGAAATCAAAAAGTACATTGAGAATAATTATGCCAACCCAGATCTGTCATTGAAGCATCTGAGCGACCAGTTCCAAATTTCCGGAAAGTATGCCAGCTACTTATTCAAAGAAGAATTCAATACGAAATTCGTTGATTTTCTTGTACATCTCCGGATGAATAGGGCAGAGTCGTTACTTGAAAACACCAACGACACGATCCAGGATATCGCCATGAACGTGGGATATGCCAACGCTATTACTTTCGGCAGAGTTTTCAAGAAGGTTGTTGGTGTAACGCCTGGGGATTTCCGTAAACTGAAAAATACAGAGAAAAAGTAAAAAAAGGTGCTTATTCCCCAGAGTGATGGTTCATTCTGAGCGGAATAAGTTTTTTTTTGACCGCGAATGGCTTTTTGGTTTATCGGGAAAAAAGTTTATTCACGCCTTCTTTGAGTTTCCAACGGTTGAAGTTTATCATGTGAAACTAGTTTATTGTCGAAGTCAGCATAAAAGCGCAATAATGTGTTCCAGAGGCAGTTCCACAAACGGGATCGGCTTCGGAGCTCTAAAACAAATTTAAAAAGTGGGTAAGGTGAGGCATTCATGCAAAAAAGAAAAACGAAGAAGTTCGCCGTACTAAGTCTTTCCATGTTATTTGCAGGCATGACCGTATTGACCGCTTGTTCTTCTGATAAGAAAGAGCAGGCAGGCCAGAGCGCAGCTCCGGCAAGCAGCAGTGCGCCAGCCAAAGCCGGCAACCTGAAAGTAGAGCTTTGGGATCGTGGCAATCCACCGGAAGGTGTAACGATCACGAATTCATTTCTTACCAATTATATTAAGGATAATTTCGGTAAGCCGAACAACATTAACGTGGATTTCGTTCCGGTTCCGCGAAGTGAAGAAGTACCAAAGCTGAACATCTTGATGGCCAGCAACACGGATGTACCCGATATCGTGATTACTTATGATAAAGCTACTTTCAACAAGTATGCCTCCCAAGGCGGTTTGACAGAGGTCACGGACTTGGTGAAGCAATACGGCCCGAATCTCTCCAAGTTCCTTGGCGATGATATTATGAAGATCGGCCAGTTCAAAGGGAAGCAATATGCGATTCCGGCCAAACGTGCGACAACAGGCAAGTATGCTTCGTTCATCCGCCAAGACTGGTTGGATAAACTGAATCTGAAGGCTCCAAATACGACGGATGAGCTGTATAACGTGTTAAAGGCATTTAAAGAAAAGGACCCTGGAGCAACAGGCGGCAAAGTGGTTCCTCTTGGCATGAGCATTGCTCCAGCCCAGTATGAGCCGCTCATCTGGTCCTTTATCGATAATGTCAGCGATCAAACCCGTTTCGAACAAACGCAAACCCTGGCATCCCGTGATTATCCAATTCTTCTGCCGGGCTTTAAGGAAGCTGTCAAGTTTATGAACAAGTTGTACAATGAAGGATTGATGAGCCAGGATTTCGCATTGGATAAAAAGAAGGAAACGTTGGTTAAAGATATCGCGAACGGTAAAGTAGGCTTTTTCAGCGAGGATAACATTAACATCTTCTATAACGATGGAACCTATGATTCCCTGAAAAAGAACGTTCCGACAGCAGTACTGACTCCTGTTGATTCCTACACCAATAAAGATGGAAAACATACGAAGCCGATCTCTGCTCCAAACGGGATGTATATCATGATTCCACAGTCCAGCAAAAATGCTGTCGAAGCCGTTAAATACTTGGACTGGATGTCAACCGGCGACAACCTGTTGACGATTCTGAAAGGTGTTAAAGGCCAAAACTATAATCTTGACAGCAATGGAATTCCTGTAATTATCGATAACCCAGCTCCAGCAGCAAAAAATAACACGTTTAGCGGTGGCGACCTTGGTATCCTTGCAAACGGATTGGTTCTGGATACTCAAAAGAAAAGCGATGAAGCTTTTGTGAAGAACTTCCCGGAAAGATACCAAGCGGACACTAGAAAAGCGCTTGAAATCTCCAATACGGATGGGGTTGCACAAGTCAACACGCCTCGCCCGATTGATGCGGAAAGCAAATACGGAACAACCTTGCTAACGAAGGCGGAAGAACTGATCGTAAAAGCAACGATGGCGAAGCCAAATGAATTCGAAGCCGTATTCGACTCGATGATGAAGGGCTATATGTCCAGCGGGGGCCAAGCGGTTCTTGACGAACGTAAAGCTGCATGGAAGGAAATTCAAACAAAGTAACCGGAGGTTAAGCCCGCGGTTGCACCAAATCAAAGGAGCGTGAAGTAGGCGCTCCTTTGATTTTAATAGATTGGGTGTTAGGGGAGGAAGCAGCTAATATGAACGTATACCTTCGACGATACTGGCAGCTGTATGCCTTAGTCGCATTGCCGATTGTTTACTTTTTCATCTTTAAATATGGACCGATGTATGGCGTGCAAATTGCATTTAAGGATTTCAATTTTTTCAAAGGGATTAACGGAAGTGATTGGATAGGTTTTGAGGCATTTCGGGAAGTATTCAAAAATCCTGATTTTGTTAAGGCGCTGCGAAATACGTTTATGCTGAATTTTCTTGATCTTCTGGTATCTTTTCCGGCACCGATTATTTTGGCTATTATCCTGTTCGAAATAAAGGTCGTATGGTTTAAGAAGCTTTCCCAAACGATTTTATATATTCCCCATTTTATATCCTGGGTCATTATCGGCGGCATCGTTTACCAAGTTTTCGGCAATGACTCCGGCATGATTAACAACATACTCACCGGTATGGGCTATCCATCCATCCCGTTTCTATCGGATAAAAATTACTGGCTGCTCACCTATTTATTAACGGGGGTATGGCAAAGCGCGGGGTGGGGAACGATCCTGTATCTGGCAGCCCTAACGGGAATCAACAAGGAATTATTTGAAGCAGCCGAGGTTGACGGAGCGGGAAGGATGAAGCGCATCTGGCATATCACGCTGCCGGGAATCAAAACAACCGTGGCAACGCTGCTGATTCTTAATCTAGGCCATATGGTATCCATCGGCTTTGACCGACCGTATATTATCGGAAATCTGATCGTCCGTGATTATTCGGAAGTTTTAAGTACGTTCGTGTATCGAGTCGGACTTGAATCCGGACAGTATACACTGGCGACCGTGGTCGGATTATTCCAGGCCATCGTAGGGTTGATTTTCTTGATTGGAGCTAACTTCGCTTCCAAAAAGTTGACTGGTGACGGCATTATTTAAGTGAGCTGTAGAAGGGAGTCAGTACGATGAATGAACGGGCAGTAAACCGGGTTTATGATACAGTTTTTATTGCATGTATAGCAGTGAGCGTAGTGCTCTGTCTTATTCCTTTTATCCATATTATTGCGGTATCTTTGAGCGGAACAACACCTATTACATCCGGTAAAGTTTCCTTATGGCCGCTTGAAGCGAACTTGGAAGCGTACAAGAAAGTGTTTACGAATATGGCGATGATTCGTTCCTTGGGCTTTACGATCTTCTTGACGGCGCTAAGTACGGTATTGTGTATGATCATGACCATCGCCGCCGCGTACCCATTATCGAAGAAAGAGCTTAAGGGTCGTCAAATCCTTATGGTGATCATCATTTTTACCATGTTTTTTAGCGGAGGCATGATACCGGAATATATTTTAATGCGCAGCTTGAATCTGCTGAACACCGTATGGTCTATGGTGCTGCCCGGTTTAGTCAGTGCATTTAATCTAATCATTCTCATTTCTTTCTTTAATAGCATCCCTAAGGCATTGGAAGAATCTGCGGAAATAGACGGATGCAGCTACTTCGGCATGCTGTGGCGGATTACCTTGCGCTTGTCCATGCCGGCGCTGGCCACACTGAGTCTTTTTTACGCGGTGGGAAGATGGAACGGATTTCAAGATGCGTTAATGTATATTACAAAACCCGAGCTTTATCCGCTCCAATTGAAGCTCTTTCAAATGATTCAAAACAGCCAGGTCAACGATATGATGAGAATGGAAGGAAGTCAAGTACAGGCTGTTGTGCCTGAGAGTCTAAAAGCCGCTACTGTTATATTCTCTACAGTTCCGATTCTCATCGTATACCCTTGGCTGCAGCGCTATTTTGTTTCCGGAGTTATGTTGGGCGCGGTTAAAGAGTAAAGGGGGAGAATAGCATGAATCGGATAAATAAATCACCTTTTTCATTCTCTACCTGTTGGAATATCAAGAAACATGCAATCGGCCGTTCAATGATCGAGGAGATTCGTTCTCTTGGCTTTTCGAAGGTAGAACTGAATTATAACGTGACGAAGGACATGCTTACGACGATCGAGCCCATGATCGAACGCGGTGAGATAGGCATTTCCAGTGTCCATAATACGTTTCCGCATGTGGCCGATCCGGATTATGGAACGGATTCGGTCCTTCTCGGCTTCGAAGACGAGGAACGGCGCCAACGTGCTATTCAATTGCTCCTTCGTTCCGCTGAATATGCCCATAGGTACGGTGCAGAAGCCGTTGTCGTTCATCCGGGTGAAGTTCCCTTTGAGTATAATATTGATCACGAGCTGAAGGCCATTTATAAGACGGAAGGTCCGGATTCTCCCGCTTATCGCGGGTTGTGGAAGAAAATGATCGAGCGGCGGGAAGCGCTGAGCGAATTTTATATACGCAACATTCAGAGAAGTATGGAAGAAGTATGTGACGAGTCTGTTAAACGTGGATATAAGGTTCAATTCGGTATTGAAACCAGATCACGCTGCAATCAAATACCGACACTTCAAGAGGCAAATACTATCATAGATGCGCTGGCTGGAGCGCCGCTTGGACTCTGGTACGACATTGGGCATGGCATCATGATGGAACGAATGGGACTTTACGATAACGCACGCGAAGCTAATGAGATGATTGGTAAAATTGTAGGCATCCATATCCATGAGACGATCGAACTATCGGATCACTGGTGCCCGTACTTGCATAGCGGGGATATGACGTATTTTGATAGGTTCCTTCCTATCATAGCTGCAGCTCCTATTAAAGTTTATGAGCTGAAAGCCGCTTGCACACCAGACGATATTGAACAGAGTCATCGGATATTGCTGGATAAACTTGAAGTGCAAACTGGATTGGCGTCCATGGAGAAAGAGGGTAAAACGTATGGTCTATCATAAGCTAGTGAAGATTAACGATCAATGGGTGCAAGAGGCGTTCGATCGTCAGGTGCTGGATAACGAAAGCCGCTATTTCGGAGGCGTTGTTGATCCGGCAACAGGGATCCCTTGGCCCAGTCATACGAATTCTCTAATGATTATGGGTTTATGGGCAGCTGCCCTAATCAATCCGGATTCCGCTTATTATCACGACAGCATCCTGTTGGAACGACTGAAAAAACTGTCGCGTTTTATGTTGAACTTCCAGCATGATGACGGCACCATCTCACCGGGCTGGACCAATTATCATTCGCCGCCTGATACAGCCTTCAACGTGGTAGGGCTATCCCAAATCTATAAGCTGCTCTCGTCAAGTGAATGGCAGCCGGCCGAGTCCGTTGCAGCTGATGTTCATCGTTTTCTGGAGCGGACGATTCCTGCCCTGCTGACAGGCGGCATTCATACGCCTAATCATCGTTGGGTGATCTGCTCAGCCCTCGGTTCCTTATACGATATCTATGGCATCGAAGCGCTCAAGGAACGCGCCTCGGAATGGTTGTCCGAAGGGTTGGACATCACTCCGGACGGAGAATGGACGGAGCGCAGCAACGGTATTTATAACGCGGTCAGCGACATTAATCTTTACTATGCCGCTCGGTATCTGGAGCGGCCGGAGCTGCTCGAGAGTGTGCGTGCTAATCTGAGGATGATGATGTATTTGGTTCACCCTGACGGCGAGATCGTGACGGACTATTCGGGCCGTCAAGATTTTGGTCAAAAGTTCACGCTTGCCGACTATTATTCCATTTATCAGCTCATGGCGGTCCATGACCGGGATCCTTTGTTTGCGGCCATGGCCAGCTTGGCGGGCGAAGCGATTACCCATCCGGGCGCCCTTCCGAACAACGCCATGCTAAACCTTTTGCTTCATCCGGCTTTGCGGGAGAGCTCAGTGCAACCGGTGGAGCTTCCTACCGAGTACCGTAAAATCATCAATGGCGATTTCAATCGCTCCCTGTACTTATCCAAAATGGAGCAAGCCGGTCATAACGGTAAAATCTCGCACAGCAGCTTTCACCCGGAATTCGGCGCCCCGGTGGCTAGACACCGGAGTGGCAAAACCAGTGCGACCGTCATGACGGAGGCAACCTCTTTCTTTGCGTTAAGGCACGGCCATGCCAGGCTGTTAGGCGTTCAATTAGGCTCCAACTTTGAGCCGGGCCCGATCAAGTTCAAGGAGCTGCGGGAACAGAATGGCGCATACCTTTTGAATGCGCAAGGGAAAAAGGGCTATTATGGCCCAGTCCCGAAGGCGGAGCTTCCGGAAGCTGCATCGGAATCTCTAAGCCCGTGGTACCTGCTTCCGCATCACAAACGGTCCATGACCCATGAACAGACGCATGAGACCTTCGTTGAAGCGGCAGAGACCAAGGAAGGGTGGACTCTGCGTGTTCGGTCAGACAAGCCGGCGGATGTGTTAACACAGGTTGTCTTTCTCTTCGGAGCGGAAGGGACGCTGCATACCGATGGCTGTGAGCTTGTCGGGGAAGACAAAATCATATGGCGCAATGGACGTGTCAGATACGAGAATAATGGATATTGGATTGAAATAGATGGTGCTGCTTCTGAGCATTCGTCAACAGCCATCCGCAATATGGTTTATCCGAGGGGCTGTCAGATGCTTCTGGTAAATCTGATTACACCGATCGATCATACATTCAATATTCGGCTTTCACCAAACGCTGCTTCGAATGGTTAGGAGAGATAACATGACTGTTTATTTTCAAGAACAAGAAAGCGCCCATTTCCGCTTTGGCGACAATGACGCCGAAATCCTGAAGGTTCTGGCGCAGCGGTACATCGGGGCCAATCCCCAGGCCGGGTTTGTCTACCGTACATTTCATCAATCAGGCGTGCTGCAAAATAAGGAAGGTCTGTATGAGATCGACCTTAGCCAGCGGTTTCCAAGCGCCAAGCCAGGGCAATGGGCCTATGGTGCAGGCGTTGTTTGGAGCGATGAGGAGCGGAATCTGGATATCATCATCCGATGCCTGGGTCCGGTCCGCTTCTTTTTTAACGGCAGTCTAACCTATCGCTCCAATGTCATAGACGAGATGAGTCCAGACGCAAGTGTGAAGCTGAATGTCACCTTTGCAAAAGGCTGGAACACCTTGTTCATCAAAATGAAGCATACGCCAGCCGGCTTTGGCTGTTTGATTGGATCGGACGAAGCCAAGGTCCGCATACTGAACGTACTGGCTCCGTTTAAGGAAAGACAAGGAAAGGCGGGATGGGTATTCTCCGCTCCTGTGGACAAGGATGTTGTGCCGGATGAAACCGCGCTGCCTGACCTGCTTTCTTATGAACAAAACAGTGGTTTAAGCTGGTTTCCCGAGTCCCAGTGGAACGAGGAAGAACGTGAGCTTCCTTCTTTGGAAAGAATGTATGGCCGCCAGTCGGGCAAGCTTGCTTTTGCTTGGACCCGTTTTCGTCAGCATTTAGCCGGAAGTCATCCTGTGAATATGGTTATCACCTCTTCGGGACCCATTACTGTATGGATTAACGGAAAAGAGACGGTGAAAGAAAATAAGGCCGGCCACTATGCATTTGAGTTTCCGTTATCTAACGGAGTATACGATTTGCTTGTGAAAAGCATTTGCGGTGAAGGCGTTTGGGGTTATACGTTAACGGCTTCCATAGGCGGCGCTCCCATTGATCTATATGCTCCCCATCAAGTGCATGGATCAGGAGATGCGGCTTGGCTGTATGTCGGACCGTTCCAAGCGGAGGCGGAACCCGAGCTAAGCGATTTGCAGCGAACTGACCGTTTGTATGCTACAACAAGAGAAGTGAAGGAAAAGGCAGATTACGCTTACTGGCGGTTGGACCTTCCTCATGCTTGGATTCGCCCTTATTATGAGAACTCTATGCTGAGCAACAAATGGACAGTAGGCACAATGACCAATTATGCCCGTTGGGATTATCCGCTCGGTGTTACGATTTACGGGTTGCTTCAAACAGGACGTTTTCTCCATAGACCGGACATGATTCGTTATGCCACGGAACACGTTCAAGCATGTACGGATATGTTCGAGTATTCTCTCTGGGACGCTGAGCAATATGGCTTTCCCGCTATCAACCAGCAGCTGGTTATGATGAAAATGCTCGACAACTGCGGTTCCTTCGGCTCAGCTATGCTCGAAGCCTACCGGGAATGCGGCGATAACGCCTTTTTACCTGTGGCCTCCCGGATCGCGGACTTTATGCTGAATAAGCTGGAACGTCGTGAGGACGGAGCATTTTACCGAACGTGTCTGGGGGAATATTCAGACGATACCATGTGGGCCGATGATTTATACATGAGTACGCCGTTCTTGCGCCGTTACGCTGAAATATCGGGTGATGCCCGTGCGCTGGATGAAGCGGCAAAGCAGTTTTTACAATTTAGAAATTATTTATTCATGCCGGAGCAGCAGATTATGTCCCATGTTTATGATTTTAAGTATGGGCGTGCAACAGGCATACCATGGGGTCGTGGAAACGGTTGGGTGTTGTTCTCCTTGACGGAGGTTTTGGAAGTTTTGCCGGAGACGCACGAAAACCGACCGGCGCTGCTCGAATTTTTTAATGAGCTGTGTGAAGGCTATTTAGTCCTGCAATCGGACAGTGGTCTATGGCATCAGGTGTTGAATGCTTCCGAAACCTATTTGGAAGCGTCGTGCACTGCGATGTTTGCCTATGCTTTTGCTCGTGGCGTCCGTTTTTCTTGGCTTCGCGAACCAAATCGTTATGCGGAGGCTGCCATTTTAGCTTGGAACGGTCTAAGCCGAATCGCCATAGACCGCCAAGGCAACGTACACGGTGTGTGCAGCGGCTCTAGATATGCGTTTCATCCCGAATATTACAATGAGGATCTTCGTACGGTAACTAATGATAATCATGGAATTGGCATTATGATGCTGGCCGGAACTGAAGTCGCGAAATTGAAGGGGTACTTATCATGTTGATTAACGGTTGGAACCCCATGTCCAATTCCCTCCCCATGCACAAAACGTATCGCATAGCACAACAAAGGACCTAGCGATGATCTTCCGCTAGGTTTTCCTTATTGTCAATAACTTCGTCGATGCTGTAGGGAAATGCTTAATCATTGCCTTTGTTGACGAATGATTTAAATAGGCTCAAAATGGTGGGAGGCCGATCCTTGTGGGTGCGGAAGGACAACCTTGCTTGAAGTAAACAGCCGTAGATGGGTTGACTTATTTAGTCGAACATTAGATTTACATGACTGTAATTCGTAGGGGTAAGACCTATATTCTGTGAATTGTAAGCGCATTCTTGAGAGGTATAATAAATAGTGTAAGTAAATAAGTGTTTGGCCTAAAAGGATCATGCATCTTCATGGAGACAATAAGGGAGGACTAGAAAATGGTTAAACAAGTAAAACGGCACGCTTTAGCAGCATTGGTACCCGTTCTGGCACTAGGACTGACACTATCAGCCTGCAGCAACTCGAAGGATGGTGATGCTGCGAATAGCACCGCATCACCTAGCGGTAGTCAGACAAGTCCGGCAGCAACGAAAAACGACGCGATCAAGCCAGTTACATTATCTGTGTTCATTGGTGGCCCTGGTCAACAGCCGACTCCTGACAACAAGATCTACAAGATGATTAAAGATAAAACTGGCGTTAGCCTAAAAATGGAGTTTCTTGTCGGTGACCTGCAGCAGAAGATGGGCGTTATGATTGCCGGCGGTGATTATGCGGATATTATGTCCGGGGATGATAAACTAATTGCGGCCGGTGCTTTTATTCCCCTCGAGGACCTGATTGACAAGTACGCACCGAATCTGAAGAAGCACTATGCCTCCGTGTTGAATCAGGCCAAGGATCCTGCAAGTGGTCACCTTTATGTTCTGCCAGCTTACGGCGTGTTCAGTGGTCAGGTTAACGATACCTCGTATGAAGGACCAGGCTTTTACCTGCAAAAGGATGTCCTGAAGGAAATGGGTTATCCAACTCCTAAAACGTTGGACGATTATTTCGATATCATTGCGAAATACAAAGCGAAACATCCAGATATGATCGGGTTCGAGACGTTGAGCTTCGACTGGAGAAACTTCCCGCTGCTTAATCCGCCTGAGCATTTAGCTGGTCACCCAAATGACGGTGGTGTTATCGTCGAAAACGGGAAAGCGCAAATTTTTGCGGACAAGGATATTGCCAAGACCTATTACAAGAAGCTGAATGAGATCAATGCGCAAGGCTTGATGGATAGAGAGGCACTGGTACAGAACTACGATCAGTACTTAGCTAAAATTGCCAGTGGCCGCGTCATTGGGATGTTCGACCAGCACTGGAACTTTGGCGATGGAGAAAATTCTTTGAAATCACAAGGTAAATTCGGCAGCACATACGTAGGGTTCCCGCTCTTATATCCAGGTGCCAAAGAGTACTATCGTGACCGTCCAGTTTTGAACATCAACCGCGGATTCGGGATTTCGACGAAAGCCAAGGATCCGGTTCAAATCATCAAATTCCTTGACTCACTAATGACCGAAGATTGGCAGAAGACACTCCAATGGGGTATTCAAGGCGAGGATTATGAGGTAAAGGATGGTAAGTTCTACCGTACGCCTGAACAGCGCGCGAAAGCAGACGATAATACATGGAAGCTAGCGAATAAAGCGGATGGGTTCTTTGGTGGCCTGCCTAAGATGCAAGGGACGTATAGTGACGGAAATGCAACAGATCCGGGATCACAGCCACAGGAATTCTTTGACAGCTTAAAGCCGCAGGATCAGGAAGTGCTGAAGGCATACAACCATAAGACATGGGCAGAGTTCTTCAAATCACCTGTAGAAAATCCCGTATACTACCCAGCGTGGAGCATTGATCTGGTGGATGGTTCACCAGCCAAAGTGGCCAATACGAAGCTGAACGACCTTGCCATAAAATATTTGCCGAAAGCTATTATGGCCAAACCGGATGACTTTGAAGGTGTATGGAAGGAATATGTGGAACAGATTTCCAAAAGCAATTTCAAAGCCTACGAAGATCGTATCAATGAACAAATTAACTGGCGTATTCAGAATTGGGGCAGCAAATAAGAAAATAGAACATGTAGTAGAGTGGGGGAGACTCAGGGTCTTCTCCGCTTTACTTCCTAGGAGGGAATGTCGATGGCCGAGACCATACTGTCCAAAAGACCAACGAAAAAGCAAAAAATTGATCCGGAAATCGGCGTCGGTTTAAGTTGGAAGACGCTCAAAAATCAAAAACAGTTAATGCTGATGTCGTTTCCCATCGTGATTTATATTCTGATTTTCAATTATGTACCGATTTGGGGCTGGTTGATGGCGTTCCAGAATTATCGTCCGGCTTTGAAATTTTCCAAACAGCAGTGGGTGGGGTTGAAGCAGTTTAAATTTCTCTTTCAAGATGATACGTTCTTGACCGTGCTTCGCAACACGCTTGCTATGAGTATGATCAATTTGGTTCTTAGCTTTGCAACAGCCATTATTTTAGCTCTATTACTGAATGAAATTAAAGTTCGTTTCTGGAAACGGTCCATCCAAACGATTTCTTATCTACCTCATTTTCTGTCATGGATCATTGCTGCGGGTATTGTATCGACTTCGCTATCCGTCGACGATGGTATCATTAATCAGTTGTTGATGAAGCTGCACCTCATTAATGAACCTGTGATGTGGCTTAGTCAGGGCAAATATTTTTGGGGGATTGTGGGCTTGTCTAATGTGTGGAAAGAGGTGGGATGGAATACCATCATTTACCTTGCAGCTATCACCTCGATCGATCCGTCGCTGTATGAGTCTGCTGGGATCGACGGTGCAAACCGTTACCAGAAGATCCTTTACGTCACACTGCCTGGGATCAAGTCGACATTTATCATTTTATTAATCATGAACATCGGGCATATTCTGGATGCAGGCTTTGAAATTCAGTACCTGCTCGGCAATGGATTGGTCGTCGACTGGTCGCAAACGATTGATATTTTCGTTCTAAAGTACGGGATTGCTCAAGGCAACTATTCGCTGGCCACTGCGGCAGGTATTTTCAAAACAGTTGTAAGCATAATCCTTATTCTAATTGCAAATTCTACCGCCAAGCGCCTTGGTGAAGAGCGGTTGATATAAAGGAGAGATGACGATGGGAACAACAACTGCGCGCAGAATTCGGATGGAGCCGATTCTGTTCCATACGATTAACGGCATCTTCATGCTCGTTCTTGCTATAGTAACCTTATATCCGTTCCTTCATACACTAACGATTTCATTCAATGAGGGAAATGATGCGCTTCGGGGAGGCATCTATATATGGCCTCGTTCATGGTCATTGCAAAATTATAAGGCGATTTTCCTTTCCGGTACGATTTACCATGCGGCGTGGATTTCAGTCGCTCGTACGATTACAGCGACGGTTATAGGTGTATTCCTTACCACCATGCTAGCGTATACACTAGCACAGCCCCACTATATCTTTCGTAAAATCATCGGTTTAATTTTTGTGTTGACGATGTATTTTAATGCAGGTCTTATTCCTAACTACTTTCTGATCAAAAGCCTGGGGCTTCTGAATAACTTCTGGGTGTATGTACTCCCAGGAATGGTGAATGCGTTTAATCTCATTGTCATTCGGACGTATATTCGAACGCTTCCATCAGGCTTGGTTGAGTCTGCGAAAATGGACGGAGCCGGTGATTTCACCATATTTATACGCATCATATTCCCGCTGTGTACGCCTGTACTAGCGACCATCGCCTTGTTTATTGCAGTTGGCTCTTGGAATTCCTGGTTCGATACGTTCCTGTATGCTTCGTCTGATTTGAAGCTGAGTACACTTCAGTACGAAATGATGAAGCTGCTTGGATCAACGATGAGCAGCAACAACGATCCCGGTCTGATGGCAGGGGCAAACACAAATCAAACGAAGGCCATGGTTACGCCTGCTTCCATACGTTCGGCGATCACGATTGTGGCGGCGGTTCCGATTCTATTCGTATATCCTTTCCTGCAAAAGTATTTTATCGTCGGCATGAACCTTGGAAGCGTCAAAGAGTAAGAAGGAATAAACCATGAGGATAATCATTTCCCGTTTCAGCTCGGAGCTGGGACGGTTTTTGCTTTATTTAGGCAGATCCTTTCCTTTATAATAGACATATCTACTCCCTGAAATGAGGTGTTTCCCATGTTAAGGGTCATGTTTGCCGATGACGAGCCCTACATGCTAGAGGGATTGCGGTCAATGATTGATTGGAATAAGCTAGGCTTTGAAATATGCGGGGAAGCGCCGGATGGCGAAGACGCATTAGCCATGATGGCGTCGACCCTGCCTCATTTGGTGCTGACGGATGTTCGAATGCCTGTCATAGATGGTTTGGAATTGATTGAACAAGCTTCCTGCCTGTATCCTGAAATGAAATTTATTATTTTGAGCGGATACGCGGATTTCGAATATGCCAAAAGAGCTATGCGACATGGTGTGGCCAATTATTTGATGAAGCCTTTAATTGAAGCGGAGCTTATAACTGCGGTTGAAGCGGTCGCGAATACGATCCAGGAGCGTGAAGCTCACAGCCAGTACGAAAGCGCTGTCTTGGGTTGCTTACGATTGGAAACGATTTCAAGGTTATTGCAGGGAGAAATCAGGCAGAAATGGATTGAGCAAGCAAACGCCTTGTTAGATCTTCATGAATGTTCAAGCTTCCGCTGCATCTTACTTGAACCTGACGTTCAGGCTCATGTCCAATCGGACCTGATACAGGTTATTGTGGATAGGATCAAGCTTCCTCAAGCGACATTACTTCCATTTGGGGTAGGCAAAGAACGGCATGGATTCTTGCTGGTCTCGGGGCCAGAGCAGCGCGATCTTTCTCCCGCAATGATTACAGAGTTAATTGCCAGTATACGAAATAACTGGGGCAGAGCGCTCTCGTTTTCGGTAAGCGGCGAACACAAGGGACCACATGCGTTAAAAGAAGCATTCCGTGAGGGACTTTTGGCCGAAATGTGCAAGTTCCCTTCTGGAACGGAAGGGATTTACATCTATCAAGGAGAGTGGTCAGCGGAGACGCTGCCTGCCTTTGTTGGAATGACGGAATCCATCCTAGCTGCCGTCGGGAGTGGGTGTCCAGAAACGGTGCGAGCCCACGTGCACCACTTATTCATCGCTCTTTCGAGGCAGTCCGTCTCCGGATCTTGGCTGAGCGCTTATTTAGGCAACATTAAGCTCGAAATTTTTAAGGTTGTTACCCAATCCGGAGGTGAGCATGTGTGGGCCCCGGATTGGTTCACTTCATACGTGCCAACGGATCTTGGCCTCTTGGAACGCAAGGTCATGCGGGAATTCCTGCAAGCTGCAGAGTGGATTGGCCTGAAGAAAGGCATAGGGCAAGATGCGGTCATATCCGCAGCGGAAGACTACGTCAAATCGCATTACAGCGAAAAGCTGCAACTCCAGCATGTCGCAGAGCATTTTCGGCTGAATCCGGCCTACTTTGGCCAGAGGTTCAAGAAACAAGTTGGCCTCACCTTCAATGAATATTTACATGTCGTACGAATTGACGAGGCCAAAAAATTACTTCGTCGTGAAGAACTGAAAATATCCGATGTCGCTAATCGTGTCGGCTACTCAGATTCTGAACAGTTCGTAACCAAGTTCAAGGCACTTACCGGCCTGTTACCCTCTGCCTACAAAAAGGGATGACCTACAACTGACAAGGAGATCGCATATGAGCCGGAGATGGAAGCTGTTAAGTATAGTTAATGATATTCCGCTGAAATTCAAGTTTCTGATCATTTACTTGATGTGTGTGCTGCTTCCCATTTTGTGTATAAACGGTTTATTTTACATGCAGGATAGCAAAAACACGGAACGTAGAGAGATGGACAACTTGCGAATTTCCCTGAATCGGGTCGGAAGTGAAATCATGCAAATGGTGAACGAAGGTGTCGTGATTGGCAACGCCGTATCCGCTGACCGTGTCTTTAATGAAATGCTTGAATATACGTACTCTGATAATGTCGCCTATTACGAAGAATACGATCGTTACCTCCGAGATAAATTGGGTCAGTATCCGAATATTTACCCATATATATCTTGGATTGGCGTGTATACCTCTAACCCAACGCTATCCAATGGTGGAAGTTACTTTGTGCTTAAGCCCAGTGATCTGCAGAGTAAATGGTACCAGAAGATGAACGAAAAGAAAGATAAGGTGACAGTGACCGCTTATTTGGATACGAATCCCATGAATCCCGAGGAGAAATTGGTATATGTCAGCATTAGTCGGAAGCTGGACAATTTCCCTGACCTTATGGCATTCTCCAAATATCTGCGCATCGATATTCGGATGGATAAGCTGCTGGAGCTGTTTGATAAAGAACACGACTACTTGCAAATCAAGCTCGTGGATGAGGAAAATCAGCTTGTTTTGGAATCAGCAGGTACATTTAAAGGTGTTGACCCTCTGTTGCAGATCCTGCCTGTATCTAGCGATAATCAGCTGGCAGGCTTACCTGGGAATAGCTTCGTCAGTCCTCTCAGTACCGCCAGTTACATGCTTAACTGGCGGCTGATCGGGATTCCGGAGGGAAGTCGAATCGCGGAGGAGAGGAAAGGGGTTATCCACTTTTTTATATGGCTGACACTCATCTCTACGATTATTCCGACGATATTGATTTATATCATTATGCATTCCTTTAATTTCCGGGTAAGAAAGCTCTCCAAACATATGCAATTGGTGAAAAACGAGAGGTTTGAACCCATCACGATGTATGAAGGGAAAGATGAGATCGGCAATCTTCTTCGCAGCTTTAATCTGATGACAGGCAAAATACGCAATTTAATCACTGACGTATACAAACTCGAAATTCAAAAAAAAGATTTGGAGCTCGAACGCGTGCAGGCAGAGCTGAAATATTTGCAAAGTCAGGTAGATCCTCATTTCCTGTTCAATACGTTAAACGCGATTCTCGTAGTCTGTAAGAAATATCGCTATGAGCATGTGACGGAAATCATACAAAACTTGTCCCAAATTCTGAGAAGGCTGCTAAGCTGGAAAGAGGACTTGGTAACCGTAGAAGAAGAGTTAAGCTTTACCGAAATGTACCTCCAGATCGAGAAATTCCGATTCCAAGATCGGTTTCACTATGAATTGTCCGTTGACGAATCTGTTCTCGCGTATCGGATCCCAAAGATGAGTATTCAATCGCTCGTAGAGAACTCTTGCAAGCATGGTCTTCAATCGGTTAAAGGGAATCGCAGGATTCGAATATCTGTAGAGAGAGCAGGAATGAACTTGCTCATGAAGGTCGAAGATAACGGAATCGGTATGAACAGTGCGAAGCTGGATGAGATTGTTCAGAGTCTATTTAAGGGAGAAGACAACGGCAAGAACATCGGACTTCGCAACGTGTACCGCCGCTTAAATCTGTTTTACGCAGAACGTTCTCTCTTCCATATTGAAAGTATCCCCTTCGAAAAGACAAGTGTTACGATTCAAATCCCTTTGAGTCTCATCAAGAACCAGGAGGAGGCTATTGGACATGTATAAAGTTATTTTTGCTGATGACGAGCCTTTTGCCTTGGAAGGGATAAGACTCATGATGGAGTGGGAAGAGCTTGGCTTTGAAATTGTGGGAATGTGCGAGAATGGCGAAGAAGCATTGGCCTGTATTGAAGCCTGCAAGCCCGATCTCGTGGTAACAGATATTCGGATGCCGGTGATTGACGGTTTAGAATTGATTGAAAGGGTGCAAAAAGCAGGCAGTGATCCGGTATTCATTATTTTAAGCGGGTACAACGATTTCGAATACGCTCGATCTGCCCTGAGGTACGGGGTTAAGCATTATTTGCTTAAACCAGCTTTAGATAGGGAATGGGATGCTATCATTCAACTTGTTATTCAGGAGCTGCAGCACCGAGAACAGCAAAAGGTACGAAATGACCTTGTTGCTAATCGTCTTGTACCGACTATGCTTGCTCAGATAATTAGGGGAGAAATTTCGGCAACGGACGAGACCGTAGGTGAGATACTGAATCCTTTGGTACTAGGAGATCAGGGATGGAGGTATATCCATTTCGAATGGTTGAGCGGCACAGAGCATGAACTGGATGCGAGGTACTTACAGTCGCAGAAAGTTTATCCCATTGATTTATTTGGGAATCAGGAGGGGCTTGTCATGCCGTCTGTCCCTGATATCAAGGAGTGGGCTCAACATGTATATGAAGATCTTCGTCAGCGCGGTATCGAATGCTGTCTTTCGATAGGACCACGGGTGGACTCCCTCCGACATATTGCAGATTCGTATGCAGGTGCTCTAGAGGCATCCGTGCATCATTTCTTTCATGTATCAGGGGGTCCACTCGATTACGAAACGATTCATCTCAGGCAAATTAGCTATGACCTCCATGCGGTTTCTATCGTAGACGACATTCACATTGCGATCGAGGCGCTTCAGGTGAAACGGATTGGCGAGCTGATTAAACAAATGTTTGTGATGCTGTCTGCTAACAAAACGGCTCGGGAAGTCGTCCATTTGTTGGTCATCCGCATTGTTCTGAAGAGCGCTGCCGTCATGCGGGAAATGGGCATCGATTCAGAGGCACTGCCTCGTGTTCGCGATTTTTTGAGAAGGGAGCATCGTTCCTTAAAAGAAGTGGAGGAATCCCTGCAGGTATATATGCAGCAGTATTTGAGCCAGTTGAAGCAGCATAAAGACAAATTCTCGGGCCATCCCCTTCGGGTTATTGAGCGTTATATCCAAGAACATTATCGGGAAACGCTAACGATTAAAGATATCGGAGAACGGTTCTTTATGAACCCGGTTTACTTAGGCCAAGCGTTCATGAAGAGGTGCGGCGTAGGCATGATTGAGTATATTCATGACCTGCGCATTCATGAGGCGAAGCGAATGCTCTGTGAATCGGATGAAACGATTCGCGTGATCGCGGAGCAGATCGGATACGCTAACTATCATCATTTCCTCAAAGAGTTTGAAAAACGTGTGTCCGACAAGCCCGCCGTGTATAGACAATTAAGCAAAGCGTAAAAGAACAGGGAGTGAATCCTACAGTCTGTGCCGTTTCTACGAAGGACGTGTATTTCTTTTCTAAGAGATACACGTCTATTTGCGTAGATAAGAAACTATAAGTTTTATTACACTTCGCGTCATCAGTCTTGACAAACGCGCTCGTCCTAGAAGGACGACGGAGTCGTTTATCCTTGTATGAGTGTGACTGGAAACATCGCATCCAATTGTTAATGCTTTTTAAGAATAGGGGGGAGAGACCTTTAATCTGTGAATGGTAAGAGTATTCAGATTCTATATCATATAACATAGATGGCCTGTTTAAACAGGATATGATGAGGAGGCTTGCCAATCCATGAACAACAAGGTACCGAACTTGCACGAGGCTTTTAACGGAATATTCAGAATCGGGGCCGCCGTTAGCACGAAGACCATCCGATCCGAGGGGGATTTCATCGCCCGGCATTATAACAGCATTACCGCGGAAAACCAGATGAAGTTCGAGGAGATCCATCCTGAGGAAGATCGGTATACGTTTGAGGCGGCGGATGAAATAATGGATTTTGCTTGGCAGAACAGGATTGCCGTCCGGGGGCATACGATGGTCTGGCATAATCAAACCTCCGATTGGGTGTTTGAAAGCCCTTCCGGCGGTCCAGCCAGCAGAGAACTGGTACTCTTACGGATGCAGGAGCATATCCGTACGGTAGCCAGTCGTTACAAGGGGAGGGTTTATGCGTGGGACGTGGTCAATGAGGCGATCGAAGATAAGGCGGAACTGGTGATGCGGAGTACCAAATGGCTGGAGATTCTCGGTGAGGATTATATCCGCTATGCCTTCGAGGCAGCACATGAAGCCGATCCGAATGCGCTTCTGTTCTATAACGACTACAACGAGACAGAGCCGGTCAAGCGGGATAAGATTTATAATCTCGTCCGTTCCTTGAAGGAGAAGGGGGTTCCGATCCACGGAATCGGCATGCAGGGACATTGGAACATCCATGGTCCTTCCCTGGATGAAATCCGGCAAGCGATCGAGCTTTACGCATCCCTCGATCTGGAGCTTCACATCACCGAGTTGGATCTTTCCATGTTCCACTTTGACGACAGAAGGACCGATCTGACGGTGCCCACCGAGCAAATGGTGCAGCTGCAGCTGCAGCGGTACGAGGAAATCTTCGGGCTTTTTAAGGAATATCGGGATGTCATTACGTCGGTAACGTTCTGGGGAGCGGCTGACAACTATACCTGGTTGGACAACTTCCCAGTTCGCGGCCGAAAGAATTGGCCGTTTCTGTTCGATGGGGAATTTCAGCCTAAACAAGCATTCTGGCGTGTAATCAGATAAGCAATTTTGGATCTGAAGCGTCATCGCCGCTCCGGGGGCCAAGGCCAGGGCTATGAGCTTGTGACGGTCAGCCGGCTGGTGGAATTAAGCAAGACGGAGCAGGAAGTCATCGACAAAGGGGTCGTCCCGTAGGTCAATTTATGACCTTTTGGGACGATTTCTTTTTATTAGTAAGAGGGCTAATGTTTAATACATTCTACGCCATAATTGAGGGGGGATTATTCTTTATTTTGAGTATGTGAAGCCAATTACCTAAGTTGTAAAATGAAATTGGAATAGATTGTAAGCGATTGCAAGAAAGAGGAGGATGCTTGTGAGAAAGAAAATGAATGTATGGATGGCAATCGTGCTGCTGTTTGGGATGATCGCCCCCCAGCTGCTAGCACCTTTGGAGGCAGCAGCCAGCGGATCGGTGGTTTTGTCCCAAAGCTTTGAGGATGGCCAAACAGGCGGCTGGGTAAAGGTGCCTTGGAAGGGGGACGGAAGCGTTGCCATAACGTCGGCAACATATTCCGAAGGATCCAAGTCCTTGGTGATGACGAACCGTGCTGCAAGTAGCAGCAGCCCGTTCTTGGATTTGACTTCGTTGACGAAACCCGGGCATACGTACGATTTATCGCTGAAGCTTAAACTCGGAGCAGGAACCGACACCTTTCATATCGCTTCTAATGTCGCCGCCGTCTCGCTGACTAACCAATATCCTTGGCTGGTAGGGGATAAATCGGTTAGTTCCACAGAATGGACCACCTTTGAATGGAAGGGGTACCAGCTCCCGAGCGATACCACGGGGTTCAAAATATGGGTTGAGTCGAATAATTCCACCACGACGGAGGATCTCTATATTGATGAAGTCTCGCTAACGGACGTCACGTCGATTGATCAACCGGGGATCCAATCTACTTTTGAAGACGGGCAGGGGGAATGGGTACGTAGGAACGGATCCGGCAATATTGGCATATCGTCGGTTGACAATCACACCGTAGGCGGCTCCGCGAGCTTGCTGACTATGGTAACAAAGCAATATGACGGACCATTGCTTAACGTCCTGGGGGATATGTCTGCGGGCAACAAATACAATTTGTCCGCATGGGTAAAAATGGCTTCGGGGCAGTCCCCCACTGTATTGCGGCTCTCTGTACAAAGCGGTGACAGTTCTTATGCCAATGTTTCATCTAACGTGACGGTGACATCTGATCAATGGGTACAGTTGACCGGCACGTTCACGTTAACAAGCACTCCGACTGTTTTGAATGCATACGTGGAAGTAGCCGACCAGTATAGCGATGCAAGATCCTTCTATATGGACGATTTCGATTTGTCCAATGTGGGCCAAGTAGCCGGACCAAAGCCGATTCAAACGGATATTGATCATTTGAAGGACGTCTATGCGGACAACTTCAAGATCGGTGCTGCGGTGACCGGCGACCAGCTTACTTCCGATGTCCACACACTTCTGGATTATCACTACAGTTCCATCGTCGCCGAGAACGCCACAAAGCCGGGCTCTCTGGAACCGACAGAAGGGCAATGGAACTGGACGGAAGCAGACAAGACTGCACAGTATGCCAAGGATCACAATATGAATTTCCGGTTGCATACTCTTGCTTGGCATTCACAGGCTGCGGAATGGATGTTTAAGGACGCCCAAGGCCAGCCGCTTGCAGCAACACCTGAGAATAAACAGCTGGTGCTGGAGCGTCTCACGACTTATATCCAAACCGTTGCGCGTCACTTCACTGACATGGAAGTACCGATCAATGCCATCGATGTTGTAAACGAAGTCATTGATCCGGGACAGGCGGACGGCATGCGGAAGAGCGAGTGGTATAATCTGACTGGCCTGGACTTCATCCGAACAGCTTTCACAGTTGCTCGGCAAGAGTTCCCGAACTCTAAGCTGTATATCAACGATTATGGTACGCAGGATCCGGTCAAACGCGATTTCTTGTTTAATTTGGTAACGAAGCTGAGAAAAGAGGGAATTCCGATTGACGGTGTAGGCCATCAAACGCACATCAGCATCGGCGGCCCCTCTATCGAACAAATTTCCGATTCCATCCGGAAATTCGGAGAAGCCGGATTCGACAATCAGATCACAGAGCTTGACGTTTCCGTTTATACGGGTAGCTCAACAACCAGCTTTGACGAGAACATGCTTATTAAACAAGGGTACCGCTACAAACAATTGTTCCAAGAGCTGGTTCGACTGGACAACGAGGGCAAACATGCCGACCCGAACACTCCAGCATATAATCCTGACGGATGGATCAGCAATGTTACGCTATGGGGGATTGCAGACGATCATACTTGGCTGGACAACTTCAATAATATCATCCGTAAAGATGCCCCACTTCCGTTTGACGTGAAGCATCAAGCGAAATACGCGTATTGGGGAATGATCGAGGCAGTAAAGACGGTAACGCCTACTCATCTTCCCATTACTCCAGAAACAGCACTCACAGCTCAAGGTACACCTGTAAACGCTTCAGATTCGGTTTGGAATACGATTCCGACAATCAAGACCCAACAAGCAGGTACGCTGCAGGCTCAAGTGAAAACGTTGTGGGATGACCATAACCTATATGCCCGTGTAGCAGTCAAAGACAGTACCAAAACCGCAACGGATAAAATCGATCTCTTCGTAGATAACAATGGAATCCAGAAGTATACATTCGCACGAAATGATGCTCATATTACGGAAACCACCGACGGTTATGTACTGCAAGCATCGATCCCATTGGCAGGCACCTTAGGCAAGCAAGTGAAGTTTGACGTAAGAGTGACCGACATGGGAACTAATGACGGTACGGAGCATGGCAGCAACGGCGTCATCGTTTCCTGGAGCGATCCACGGAACGTCCAAGACAGCGATACAGCAGGTTACGGGGTCTTGACTTATATGGATGCTACCAAGGCGGGAAAAGCTGTTTACGGAACCCCCACCATCGACGGTGAACTGGACAGCACGTGGGCGAACGCACCGGTTTATTCCACCAACGTCATGGTAGAACAACATAACAACGCAGTCGCCAAAGCTCAAATCCGTACGATGTGGGATGAACATAACCTTTATGTTTATGCCGTCGTGCAAGATAGCAAATTGAACGATGCTAACGCGAACCCATGGGAGCAGGATTCGATTGAAATCTTCGTTGACCAAAACAACGGAAAAACGGATAGCTACCAAATCGACGACGGCCAATACCGAATCAACTTCAAGAATGTGAAGACCGTTGGCGGTCATGCAACCCAAGACAACTATACATCGGCCACCAAACTCATTGATGGAGGCTACGTTGTAGAAACGGCAATCGCGCTGGATACGATCACTCCTGCTGCAGGAACCATGATCGGATTCGACCTCCAAGTCAATAATGCTCAGGACAGTGGAAGCCGGGAAAGCGTATTTTCATGGAGCGACCCGTCAGGTCAATCCTATCAGAATACCTCGAGATTCGGCGTTCTGACGTTTGAGCCGAAGCTTGCACCGTCCCAGACCGGTTCTACCTCGAGCCCCACACCGGACGAATTCTTTAAAGTGGACGTCCAAAAGGGCGGCAAGGTCGAACAAAATGGGGCGACCATTGATTTGCCGGCCGGAGCCATTGGCAAAGACGTTATCGTGGTCGTCAAAAAGCTGAGTGATCCTTCGAAGCTGAATAACGACCCGCAATTGAAGCTAGCCGGAGATGTGTACGAGATTACTAAGGACGTGGCAGGAGCGTTCCAGAAACCAGTCACTATTACCCTGCCGTTCAAGACTGGCTTGTTGGATGATGAACATGAGGTGGCATTGTACTGGTACAATGAAGAAACCGACAAGTGGGTCAAACTGGACGACATTAAGGTCGACCGGGAGAAAGGCACCGTTTCCGGCAGCGTGACACACTTCACCAAGTTTGCAGTATTGGCGGCAGAAAAGTCCGCATCGTTCAAGGTTCCGGCCTTGACCGATATTAAAGGACACTGGGCCGAAGCAGGGATCCAAGCCCTTGTGAAGGCCGGTGTGATCGACGGTTACCAAGACGGTTCATTCCGGCCTGAAGCAGCTGTAACAAGAGCCGAGTTCGTATCCATAATCGTCAGAGCTTTCCACCTGACGGCAACAGGCGGAGCTGGGTTCTCCGATACCGTCAGCCACTGGGCGAAGGATGCAATTGCAATAGCATCCGCCCTAGGGATTGTAGTCGGCTATGAGGACGGAACCTTCGGCCCGTATGACAACATCACCCGGGAACAAATGGCCGCAATCCTGGCTCGTGCCGCACAATTGGCATCTGCCAACAGCGGTTTGGACTATAAGGACAGCGGCGACGTCTCCGCCTGGGCCAAAGGATTGCTTGCGGCTTTGACAGCCAAAGGTGTGCTGAACGGCTACGAAGACGGTACGCTGAAGCCGAAGGCTTTCAGCACCCGCGCAGAAGCGGCGGTTATCATCATTAGGATTTTGGATGCTCAACAGGTGCAATAACGCCAGCAAGGAATAGAAGGAAGGCTGTCCGCACGTGGATTTCATGTGCGGCAGCTTTGTTTTGGGGCTTCCGGAGAGGGGGTAACCTTGTGGCGTAAATTAAGCCGTTTTTATAATTCTAAGGGATTCCTTAATCTTAATGTGGAAAAAATATATATCCGAAGGGACAATAATGATCCATGAAAAGCATGAATGTGACGGCAGTGCCTTCCAAATATCTTATGTCAGTTAATGAAGAGCTTCAAGGTACGGTTCAGGAGGTTTCCTATAAGGTAGGCAACTATATTCATTTTTCTCGACAGCTGGTAACGGATCGGAACATCGAGATCAGTGAAGCAGGAAGAGAAACCGTTGCGGGAGATGCCATATTGAAGAAATGCAACGTCTACTTGCCTGCGGGTTATGACCCAAACGACACTACTGTTAGATATAATGTATTGTATTTGCTTCATGGAGTAGGCGGGGATCAATTTGAATGGTTAAGTAGTAACGGTAAGGTTGACGGACGATTTATCATTTGCAATATACTTGACAATCTTATTGTAAACGGCGATATCGATCCGCTGATCGTCGTATTTCCCAACGGAAGAAGCGCGTACGACTGGACGGATAGCTCCTTCAATTCCGAAGGAACCAATATGCTGGGATTCTATTACTTCGATTATGAGTTGAGATACGATCTGATTCCATTTATAGAATCAAACTACAAAACCTACGCAGATATAACAGTCACTTCACGTGAGGGAATCATATATAACCGCACGCGCAGAGCGATCGCCGGGCTTTCGATGGGGGGAATGCAAGCCTTGAATCTGATCCTCGGCGGTTACCGACATGATTCGACGCGAATCACCTGCACAGAGAGTCCCTGGAACAACGGGTTGGATAAGACTGTGCTCGCGCCAGGCATGATAGATTTGTTCGCTTATGTCGGAGCTTTTTCAAACGCTCCTACGTCGAGTGATGGCATAACTCTTGGAGTCAGTCTCACATCATGCGTCCATAATCTTCATTTGCTATATACCACCTGTGGCGATTCAGACGGAGTAGCAAATGGCAGCTATGCCAAATCGGTTGAGGGGCTCACGGACACTGCGGGTGATTTTGTAGGTGATTATTACCAGGTCCTTCTAAAGAATGGTGTTCATGATTTCAATGTATGGAACAACGGTGCATATAATTTTATCCGGTTATCTTTTGGGAAATGTGAAGAGCATGAAAAGCCATCTGTTGTCAGGTTGACACTCCATTCATTTTAACTGAACATATACAGGGAGGTCTTGATCTGGGGCAGGGCCGTTCCCCTAAGCAGAACTTATAGGCAGGCGTGGAATCCTTCAAGGGCGGATGATGGCCATCACCGCTTCGAGGGACGACTGCAGTTCGGCGCTTCATTTGCAAGGAATAGAAGGAAGGCTGCCGCATGTGGATTCCATGTGCGGCAGCTTTGTTTTCTTGCACTTTAAAACTTATTTGTCATCCAACCAAAAGTATTTATTGTACTGTAAGCAGGCGGGCCATAATGCAACGTCGATTTTTTTGTGTTAGGATAAAAATATCTAATTTTCACATGAAATTTCGATGAATCCACCGGGTGGGATGCTTTCGAAAGTTTTTTTATAATTATATAGCCCTATAGCAGAAGCATGAAACTAATATATTTCACAAATTGAAAACGCTATCAAAAAAAAGGGGGGCGAGGTGCTTATGAAGTGGATAGACAAAACAAACAACATTCACATGAAAAAGAAGTTGATCATTTCATTCATCCTTGTCGTCTTTATTCCGGTCGGGATCGTGGGCGCTTTGCTGACCCAATCGCTCCGCCAGACGGCACTTAACGATGCGGTCCAGCAAACGTCGAACGACGTGGAGAAGGTGAAGACACGCATCGGCGAGATATTGAAACTGTCGATCGAGATTTCTAATAAGTTGGCGACGGACCCGCGATTGGAAGTTCTCGTCAATAAGCGTTACGAATCGAACTATTCTGTTGTAGAGGCCTATAGAGAATATCGGGAGTTCGAGCAATACGTGCGGCTGTATAAAGAAATCGCCAACATCCGGTTGTACGTGGATAATCCGACGCTGCTGAATAACTGGTACTATTTACAGCCAGAGCCGTCGATTGCGAATTCGGAATGGTACAAAGCGACGATAAAGAACTCGGATAAAATCGGATGGTATTACATCGGAGACGAAACGAAAGGCGATAGTGCTTACCTGAGCCTCGTGCGTCGCGTCTATTTTCCGAATTACAGAACGACCTGCGTGCTCGTCATCGATATCAGCCCAACGCAGCTGAACGGAATTCTGAGGCAAGAGCAGTTCGATACGATGGTCATCGATGGGAACGGATATATCGATGCTGCCAAAAACACGGACCTCGTGGGCAAGCATATTCGCGACTTTCACATCACCCAGGAAATGCTGGAGAAACCGAGTGGCACGTACCAAATCGATTACAACGGGAAAACGTCGAAGCTCATTATAGAGTCCCTCATTCCGGACGTGAGTAGTAACGGCTTGAAAATCATATCCGTGTTTTCGGTGCAAAGCATCGTTAAGGGAGCGAACCGGATCAGCATGTTCGGACTATTCATTATCATCATGAGCTTGTTAATCGCCTTGGTGTTCATCTATATTTTTTCCTCCCTGTTGTCGAAGCGCATCTTTCGTTTGAGCAAGCAAATCAATAAGGTGGCTCTAGGCGATTTGCGTGCCAGCTCAGTGATTGATGGTGACGACGAAATCGGGCAGCTGTCACGGCAATTCAATTATATGGTCGGCAATATCCGCGAGTTGATGGAGGAAGTGACCGAATCGAACCGACAAAAAGCGCAGCTGGAGCTCAAGCAGAAAGAAATCAAACTGAAAATGATGGCCAGCCAGATCAATCCCCATTTCTTGTTTAACGCCCTTGAGTCGCTGCGGATGAAGATTCATTTGCGGGGGAGTGCGGATATTGCCGACATCGTCAGGGTGCTTGGGAAACTGATGCGAAAGAGCCTCGAGATCGGAAGCGGTACGATTAAACTTGGTGAAGAGCTGGATATGGTCCGATGTTACTTGGCCATACAACGATTCCGTTACGATGACCGCCTTGTCTACGAGCTTGAGCTCGACCCGACATCAAGCGAAATCCAGATTCTGCCGCTCGTCGTGCAGCCCCTGGTGGAGAACGCAGTGATTCACGGGATCGAGAATAAAGAAGAGGCGGGCTTCGTACGGATTCGTACGGAGCTTAAGAATGACGCCTTGTATGTGACTGTTGCCGACGATGGCGCCGGAATTCCGGAAGCAAGGTTGAATGCGCTGATCTACTCGCTGGACGACCCCGAAGATGGAAAGAATCACCGCATTGGCCTGCGCAACGTGCATCAGCGGCTTATCCTTACTTATGGAGAGCAATACGGACTCCGCATCGTCAGCCGGGAAAATGAAGGGACGGAAATTAATTTCATGATACCGATTGGAGGAGATTCACATGTATAAAGTTATTCTCGTAGACGATGAAAAAGCGATACGCCAAGGCTTGAAGGCGATTATCGACTGGCAGCGGCACGGCTTCGAGGTGATCGGGGAGGCGGGCAACGGCCGGGAAGCGATGCTCCGGCACCAGGAGTTGAAGCCCGACCTTATGGTCATGGATGTCCGCATGCCTGGGATGGACGGGCTGCAAGTTATCGAAGAAATTCGCAAGTCCGATAAGGAATGCCAATTTATCATTTTAAGCGGCCATGCTGATTTCTCGTACGCCAAGCGCGCGATTTCATGGGGAGTGAACGCCTATTTGCTCAAGCCAGTAGATACGGATGAATTCGAAGATGAGCTTGACAGGATCGGCGGAGTGCTGAGAGAGGCCTCCGGATCGCTGCAAAAAAAGGAACAGACGTCGGCGCAGCAGCTCGAGGATCAGATCGTATCGCTGCTAATGTATGATGAGGAGGGACACCGTACGGCGATGGAACAGCTGAAGGAGCCGGAACTCGATTGGTGTTCGTATCGGGTAATGCTCTTGAAGCTGCATCCGCCGCTTGGCAGTCATGTAAACGGTCGGGCGGAAGTCAAGAGAAAGCTGGCAGAGCGTTTTGAGTCGTCGGGTACAGGCATCGTATTCGCCGCAGAGCCCTTTGTAGGCGTTCTGCTGAATGAGAGGGCGCCAAATAAGCTACAGGCCAATTCGATGTATCTGGATTTGGAGGAATCGCTTCTGGAACTGAACGGCGGCTTCTCCGCAGCGGCGGGAGAACCGGTGCATCAGCTCGCCGACATCGGTCTATCCTATTCGCAGGCTGTCAGGCTGCTGAAGGAAGAGTTCCTGTTCCGCGGAGAACGGAGGGTCATCCTTAAGCGTCCACCGCTCAACCTTGCCGCTAATGGCGCAAGAGATGGCGAGCCGACTGGACCCGATATAAACGCTTTGGCGGATAAGCTATTTTATGCGCTCGATATCGGCAGCAAGGACGCAGTTCGGCGCATTCTGGATGAAGGGGGGCAGTCGATCGCCGCGTACGACGGCGCGGAGCAAGCGATGAAAACAGCTGTCTCGCAATGGATATCGCTCGCATTGACCAAGCTGTCGAAGACAAGTGATACCGCCTTCACCGCCGCACAAGATGCCCTTTCGATAGTCACAGAAATTTATGAGCAGCCTGATCTTCGGTCGTTGCGTCAGATGCTTGAGGACAGGTTGCTCGGACTGACGGAGCGTATAAGCACGTTCAGCAGCGAGTCTGCCATCAAGCAAATTCTTGATTTCGTGGAGCGTCATTACGCTGAGAACTTAAAGCTTGAGACACTCGCCGGGTTATTCAATTACAATAGCGGGTACTTGGGGAAGATGTTCAAAAGCTTCACGGGCGAGACCTTTCACAACTATTTGGACAAAGTCCGAATCCGGAACGCCAAACATCTGTTGGCCGGCGGGCTCAAGGTGCACCAGGTAGCGACGCGTGTCGGGTATGCCAGCGCCGATTATTTCCATTTGAAATTCAAAAAGTATATAGGCGAATCGCCGTCCCGCTATAAGATGAAGCCGACCAAAACCACTTCGGGGTGAAACCGTGCAGCCATGTTCTGCATGTCGATTTTTGATAGGATACAGCGTCCCCATCTTCGTTCAAAGGCACTCCCTTCAAGATGTTTTCGCACGAATAGCCATAGATGTTCCGGAGGAGGGCCAGGGGCCTCCTTCTTTTTTTGAATGCATTGAAAACGCATATTTTAACATGATTTATTGTCGAATTTCTCGGGTTTTGGCGTCAGGCCGGGTGCGTTAAAATAAGTTCAAGAGAGAGAAGGAGAAGGAGAAGGAGAAGGAGGAGGAACCGGGATGCAACCGCTAACAACAAAAACTGTCATTACTCTTCCGGCGATAAAACGAAAGAAAAGCTTCATTCACACCATGTTGGAACAGAAATACTTGTATTTCATGTCATTGCCTTTCATCATCTGGTTGCTTATATTCAACTACGTTCCATTATGGGGCTGGTTGATGGCATTCCAGAACTATAAGCCTGGCAAGAATATTTTGCAACAGAAGTGGGTGGGATTGAGCAACTTCCACGAATTGTTCTCGGACGAACGGTTCTATCTGGTTTTGCGGAATACGCTTGCAATGAGTATTATGGGGCTTATTGTCGGATTTACCGTTCCTATTATCTTTGCACTGCTGATCAATGAATTGCGGGGGCAGTTGTTCAAGCGGACCATTCAGACGGTTTCGTATTTGCCCCACTTTGTTTCATGGGTGGTTGTCGCCGGTTTGGTCAGCAAGATGCTCTCCACCGACGGAGGTGCGGTGAACCAACTGCTGATGATGCTTCACATTACGGACCATCCGATCCAGTTCATGGCGAAGCCCACCTGGTTCTGGGGAATCGTCACATCGGCGGATATGTGGAAGGAAACCGGCTGGAATTCCATCATCTATCTTGCGGCCATGGCCGGGATTAGCCCGGAGTTGTACGAAGCGGCGACTGTGGACGGCGCGGGAAGATTCCGTCGGATGTGGTACATTACGCTGCCGGGAATCCGCCCCACCTTCATGGTACTGCTGATTCTGTCCATCGGCAACCTGATCAGCATCGGCTTCGAGAAGCAGTTCTTGCTTGGGAATCCGCTGGTCAATGATTACTCCGAGGTGCTTGATATTTACGCTTTGAAATACGGTATCCAGATGTCCCGTTATTCCTACGGCACCGCAATCGGGATGTTCAATTCCGTTGTCAGTATTTTCCTGGTGTTTACGGCCAATGCCATCTATAAAAAATTCACCAAAGAAACGATCATTTAGGAGGAATCACAGTGCAAGGGCTTGTGCAGAAAAAAACAGCCGACCGCTTATTCGACATCTCCCTGTATGTCATCCTGATCCTGATCGGGATTGCAACCTTATATCCGTTCATTAACGTGTTGGCCATTTCCTTCAACGATTCCGCGGATACCGTCAAAGGAAGCATCCACGTATGGCCGCGAGTGTTAACTATCCGGAATTACGAGACGATCTTTCAATATGAGGGACTGCTGACCGGATTTCGCAACTCGACCATCCGAACGGTCTTGGGTACGATGGTCGGCGTCTTGTCCGCCTCCATGGTCGCTTACGTCCTGAGCAAGACGGAGTTTCAGGCGAGGCGGTTGTTCACCGCCATCTTCGTGATGACCCTGTACATCTCCGGCGGCTTGATTCCCGGCTATATGCTGATTCGCGACTTGCACCTGCTAGGCACATTCTGGGTTTATATTATCCCTGGCATCTTGAGCGTATGGAACGTGCTCATCGTTCGCTCCTACATTAATGGTCTGCCTTATGCCTTGCTGGAATCCGCGAAGATGGACGGCGCGAACGACTGGACCATCTTCTGGAGAGTCATTCTTCCCTTGTGCCAGCCGGTGCTGGCTACCATCGCGCTGTTCATCGCTGTCAACCATTGGAACTCTTGGTTCGACACTTATCTGTATAACGGACAAAAGCCGGAGTATACGACCTTGCAATACGAGCTCCGCAAGGTTCTGCTCACGACGGACAACGGCGGCAATATCTACGACCCGAACAAGCAGCAGTCCTTGGCGGAAGTTTCGCCGGAATCGATCCAGATGGCCATCACCATGGTCGTCACCGCTCCGATCCTTTTGGTATATCCATTCCTGCAAAAGTACTTCGTGAAAGGCATAACGCTGGGAGCGGTCAAGAGTTAACTGACATCGGTAAGTCCAGGGAAACCTGTCCCATATAATCATTACCTCAATTATCAACGAATAAAAGGGAGGCAGTATTTCATGAAAGTCAACACAACGAAAGTGGCAAGCGTTCTGATGGTCGTCGCCTTGTTGGCGGCCACCGGCTGCAGCAAGCCGAATTCCGATGGTACAAGCAGTCCTGCGGCATCGTCCAAACCATCGGTATCCGAATCGTCCAAAGAAGCTCTTACCCCCATGACGATCCGTTTCGCTGCTGGCGACAACAATCCGCTCTGGGACGACATGCAGAGCGAAGTCGGCAAACTCATTACGCAAAAAACCGGCATCTCCGTCAAGGCGCAATTCCCGGTAGGCGGCAATGATGATATGTTTTCCCTGATGGTGGCAAGCAACGACTATCCGGATATGGTTGCGGCCAAGGGCAGTGCGGGCAAGCTGAAGGACGCCGACGCTTTGATCGATCTGGCGCCGCTCATTGACCAGTATGCGCCGAACCTCAAGAAGCTATATGGAGAATACATGAAGCGTCTGCGTTGGAGCAATGATGACCATGGCATTTATGTCCTGCCGACCGCTGGGGTAAACAACCAGTACTTCAAGGCAGGCGCCGGCTTCGAGCTGCAGCATGCCGTGGTGAAGGAGCTTGGCTATCCGCCAATCAAGACGGTGAAGGATTTCGAGAACGCGCTCAAAGCCTACAAAGACAAGTACCCGACCACAGCCGACGGCAAGCCGATCATCCCCTTGTCCCTGAACGCAGGGGAATGGCAAATTTTAATTACCACCACCAACCCCGCTGTTGCCACGACAGGCGCGCCGGATGAAGGTGAATTTTACATTGATCCGAAAACCTATGAGACGAAGTTCCACTACTTGCGTCCGGAGGAGAAGGAATACTTCCGATGGCTGAACCATATGAACGACATCGGCTTGCTTGACCCGGAGAGCTTCGTGCAGAAGTATGACCAGTACAAGGCGAAGGTTGCCAGCGGCCGCGTTCTGGGACTCATCGATGCGGATTGGGACTACGCCAATGAAGAAGCATTGCTGAAGAAAGAGGGCAAGTTTGATCAAACCTACGCCCACTTTCCGGTTACCTTGAATGAAACTTACAAGAGATATGACTTCCAAGATACCGGGTACTTGGCTGGTACCGGCATCTCGATCACAAAGAGCGCCAAAGACCCGGTTCGCATCATCAAGTTCCTGGATTTTCTGGCGTCTGATGAAGGGCAAGTGTTGGTCAACTGGGGGATTGAAGGCAAGCATTACAAGGTGGAGAACGGCAAGCGCGTCATCCTGGACGACATTCTGAAGATGAAGATCAATGACAACAAAAATTTCAAGAAAACTACCGGTATAGATATGTACCGAATGGGACCGAGCTACGGTGACGGCGTGAAGGACCCAACGGGTAACTATTACACCACTGTCTTCCCGGAACAAATCGAGAAGGAATACACCCAAGCGGACAAAGAGACATTGGCTGCTTACAAAATCAAGAACTTTAAGGATCTGTGGCCGTCCGAGAAGGAATTCCCGGTTAGACCGTGGGGCGCGGCATGGAACATCAACATGGAAAGCGGCTCCGAAGTGAACGTCCTCTTCCAGAAGTGCGAAGACATTATGAAGAAGCGCATTCCAGAAGCGATTTTGGCGAAGCCGGACCAATTCGATGCCGTATGGGACAACTTCATGAAGGATCTGGAAAAAGCCGGCGTTAACAAGCTGAATCAGGAATTCACCAAGCTGGTGAAAGACCGTGTGAAGCTTTGGAATGAGTAAAAGCTGACAAAGTCAAGCTGAAAGCCGACAGCGGCATTAAGTAACGTCGGCTTGTTGAACCGACCGATTGATAAGGGGCCGCCATGGAGGGCGGTCCCTTATCTCATATCGGCGCATTATTTTACAGGAAAGCATCCAAAATATTGAATTTCCACATGATTTTTAGATGATTTTATGAAGTATTATTACAAACGCCATATCGTTAAAATAAAAATGTCACCGCTTACATAAAGCGTTCAATGAGGAGGTGCATGAAAAACACAACATCGAAGTGCAGTCACAAGTGTCTCTGAGAATTGATTTCCTCAAAAGACAGCAGTGCCCATTATTCCAAGCAGAGGAGGATATTCAGGCGTGCATCAGTAAATACGCGGCAAGCAAAACATCTACAGAATCAATCCAAATATATGACACCAAAGGAGAATTTCTATGCGCACAAAAAGATCATATCTGTCGGTCGCAATGATCGTTGCCTTGCTGCTGACGTTGTTTTCACCCATCAGTTCGGCCGCTGCTTCCCCGAAAGAAACCAAAATGCAGTCTTATGTCAGCGCAATGCAGCCCGGATGGAACCTGGGCAATACATTTGATGCATTTGATACAACTGATCCGACGAAAAATGATGAGACGGCTTGGGGCAACCCGCGCGTAACCAAAGAATTCATTAAGGAAATTAGGAAGCAGGGCTTCAAAAGCATCCGTATTCCAATTACATGGAGCGGGCGGATGGAAGGCGCACCGGATTATACGATCAATCCGGCCTGGATGGACCGGGTTCAGCAAGTCGTCGACTGGTCGCTGGAAGAGGGACTGTATGTCATGATCAACATTCACCACGACTCATGGATGTGGGTCAGCAAGGCGCCGGCGAATCATGACGCCGTATTGGCTCAATATAATGCGATTTGGAAGCAAACCGCAGACCGATTCAAGAATCATTCCGATAAACTGATGTTCGAGAGCGTCAACGAACCGTTATTTGATAACGTTGATGTGGCTACGCAGCACACGTTTCTCGATGAGTTCAACACATCCTTCGTCCATATTGTAAGAGCGTCAGGAGGCAAAAATGACGTTCGTCCGCTAGTGCTGCCGACGTTATTTACGAATAACTCGCAAGAGCATGTGGATTCGCTTGCAAGCACGATTGCCAAGCTGAACGATACGAATTTGATCGCTACCGTTCATTTTTACGGCTTCTGGCCGTTCAGTGTAAACATTGCGGGCTACCCGAAGCTTGAAGCCGACACGATTAAGGATATCGATACAATGGCTAACAATGTATATAATACGTTCGTATCGAAAGGAATTCCCGTAGTCATAGGCGAATTTGGACTGCTCGGCTGGGATGCCGGAGAAGGTGTGCCCGAGCATGGCGAGATGTTGAAATTTTTGGAGTTTTTTACCGCTAAATCCATAGAGAACAAACTTACCCTGATGCTATGGGACAACGGAGGGCGTTTTGACCGCAATACGCTTCAGTGGAGAGATCCGGAGCTTTACAACCTGATCATGGCTAGCTTTAAAGGCCGCTCTTCCACTGGCGAATCCGATCTGATCTTTGTCAGGAAAGGTGCGCCGGCCCAAGACGCCGTAGTCCATGTGAACTTGAACGGCAATATTTTGACCGGTATCCGTGCCGGAGACAATAAGTTGAAAATAGGCAAAGATTATGAGTTGAACGGCGAAGAGCTGACCCTCAAAGCAAGTTTTATCGCCAAGCTGACTGAATCGGCCTCACTTGGCGAGGTAGCCGTATTGAAAGCCCAATTTAACAAGGGCGCCGATTGGACGTTCCATGTCTTGTACAATGACACGCCGGTGCTGCAAAACGTGGAAGGCAACACCGCAAATTTTGTGATTCCGACTGCCTTCAACGGCGATCGTCTAGCCACGATGGAAGCCGTGTACGCTGCAGGGGGCAATGCAGGTCCGCATAACTGGACTTCGTTCAAGGAGTTCGCCCGGACATTCAAACCTTCTTATGCTACAAATGAAATCGCTCTTACAGAAAGCTTCTTCAAAGAAGTGAATGATGGTACGGTGATTCTGAAGTTCCACTTCTGGAGCGGCGCCATCATCGAGTACACGATTACGAAGAACGGCACGAGCATTACGGGCACAGCTTCGTAGAACCGGAATTGATTGGGGAAAAAGGGAGTCCTGTCCAGCGCCTGCGCGCTGCGGCAGAGCTTACTTGACTATTATCAGCTTACGTCCAAAGGTGGCCGAATCACTGGCACACCCAAGTAACGTCCGCCAAGCAACACGTGTACAGTGGAAGCCTAAATTATGAAACCAAAGGAGAATTTCTATGCGCTCAAAAAGATCATATCTGTCGGTCGCAATGATCGTTGCCCTGCTGCTGGCGTTGTTTTCACCCGTCAGCTCGGCCGCTGCTTCCCCGAAAGAAACCAAAATGCAGTCTTATGTCAGCGCAATGCAGCCCGGATGGAACCTGGGCAATACATTTGATGCATTTAATACGACTGATCCAACAAAAAATGATGAGACGGCTTGGGGTAACCCGCGCGTAACCAAAGAATTCATTAAGGAAATTAAGAAGCAGGGCTTCAAAAGTATCCGTATTCCGATTACATGGAACGGGCGGATGGGCGACGCACCGGATTATAAGATCGATCCGGCCTGGATGGACCGAGTTCAGCAAGTCGTCGACTGGTCGCTGGAAGAGGGACTGTATGTCATGATCAATGTTCACCATGACGCTTGGATGTGGGCCAGAACGATGCCTACGAATCATGACGAAGTATTGGCCCGATATACCGCGGTATGGACGCAAATCGCCGACCGCTTCAAGAATCGTTCCAACAAACTGATGTTCGAAAGCATCAACGAACCGGAATTTTTAAACGTTGATATAACGACGCAGCTCGCATTTCTTGATGAGATCAACACAACCTTCGTCCATCTTGTAAGAGCGTCGGGAGGCGCAAATGCCGATCGTCCGCTTGTGCTGCCGACGTTATACTGCAATCACGAGAAAGTGCGTGTGGATTCGCTTGCAAGCACGATTGCCAAGCTGAACGATCCGAATTTGATCGTGACCGTTCATTTTTACGGCTTCTGGCCGTTCAGTGTGAATATTGCGGGCTACCCGAAGCTCGAGGCCGACACGATTAAGGATGTCGATACATTGATTGACAATGTATCTAATGCGTTCGTATCGAAAGGAATTCCCGTTATCGTAGGCGAATACGGACTGCTCGGCTGGGATGCCGGAGAAGGTGTGCCCGAGCATGGCGAGATGTTAAAGTTTATCGAGTATTTCACCTCTAAATCCGTAGAGAACAAATTTGCACTTATGCTGTGGGACAACGGCGGGCGTTTTGACCGCAGAACGCTTCAGTGGAACGATCCTGAGCTTTACAATCAGATCATGGCCAGCTTGAAGAGCCGTTCTTCCACTGGCGAATCCGATCTGATTTTTGTCAAGAAAGGTGCTCAGGAACAGGACGCCGTAGTCCATCTGAACTTGAACGGCAATGTTCTAACCAGCATCAAAAATGGAAAATACGAATTGGTCAATGGCGTGGACTATGAGCTGAATGGCGAAGTCCTGACTCTCAAAGCAAGTTATGTCGCCAAGCTGACCGCATCGGCTGAACCAGGCGAGGTTGCCGTATTGAAAGCTGGGTTCAACAAAGGCGCCGATTGGACTTTCCATGTTTTATACAATGACACGCCGGTGCTGCAAAATGTGGAAGGCACCACTTCAAATTTTGCGATTCCGACTGCCTTCAACGGCGACCGTCTTGCCACGATGGAGGCCACTTACGCTGCAGGGGGCAACGCCGGTCCGCATAACTGGACTTCGTTCAAGGAGTTCAACCGGACATTCAAACCATCTTATGCTACAAATGAAATCTCTCTTACACAGGGCTTCTTCAATGAAGTGAACGATGGAACGGTGATTCTGAAGTTTCACTTCTGGAGCGGCGCCATCATCGAGTACACGATTACGAAGAACGGCACGAGCATTACGGGCACAGCATCGTAGAGCAAGAATCGATCGTTTCGGGATAAAAGGAGTCCTGCCTTGCGCCCGTGCGCAGGGACAGGACTCTCTGCTGCCGAAATAAGGATTTGTGCGGAAATCGGGAAACAACGGTTTACAATGAAACATTGCTTAGCTTAGCAATCGGTGGAGGGCAGCTTATGATGAAAATGGGTGTAGATTATTATCCGGAGCACTGGGAGCGCGCCATGTGGGATCAGGATGCGGATCTGATGCGGCAGACGGGAGTCCGTCTGGTTCGGTTAGCCGAATTTGCATGGTCGCGTCTGGAGCCGGAGGAAGGGCGATACGATTTCGCATGGTTGGACGATGCGATAGAGGTTTTCCATCAACGCGGCATCGAGGTCGTGATCGGAACTCCGACCAACACGCCGCCGAATTGGCTGGTGGAGCGGTACCCGGACGTGCTTCCGGTTGATGCCTTGCTGCATCCGCGATATCCCGGTGTGCGCGGACATCGTTGCTACAACAGTCCCTCCATGCGCCTTTACTCGGAGAAAATCGTGGATAAGCTTGCCTCGCATTATTCGAAGCATCCGGCTGTAACCGGATGGCAGATTGATAACGAATTTGCTCTGAACGAGTGTCATTGCGACAATTGCAGCGAGCGGTTCCGAGAATGGCTGTCGGACAAGTACGGATCTTTGGAGGATCTGAACCGCGCATGGGGCACCGTCGTCTGGAGCGGGGAGTACAGCAGTTGGCCGCAAATCAAGCCCCCGCTGGGCGGTACCTCCTTCAAAAACCCGTCTTATTTACTGGACTGGAAAAGGTTCGAAACGGATTCTGTCGTCGATTTTCAACAACTGCAAGTGAATCTTCTGAGGAAGCTGTGTCCGGATCATTTCGTGACCCATAATATTTGGAGCTACCCGATGTCCCTCGACTATTACAAACTGTGCGACTCGCTGGACTTTGCCTCCCTTGACTATTATCCGAACACAAGTCCGGAAAAGTCGGATACGAGCGGATACGGCGGGGCGTTGACGCTGGACTTAACCCGGGGGATTAAGAGGGGGAACTTCTGGATCATGGAAACGATCAGCGGCCCGCCAGGCTGTTGGTTCCCGATGTGGCGAACGCCGCAGCCGGGGTTTATACGTGCGTTCGCCTGGCAGTGCATATCGCGCGGTGCCGATGCCCTCGTGCATTTCCGGTGGAGAAGCGCTTCCGTAGGCGCCGAGCAATTCTGGCATGGCTTGATCGACCATAGCAACATTCCGGGCCGCCGGTTCGAGGAGTATAGCAAGCTGTGCGGGGAAGTGAACCGTCTCTCTCCGCTGCTGACCGGATCGGAGGTGCATGGCGAAGCGGCCATTCTCCATTCGCACGATCAATACAATGCGCTTCAGATTCAGCCGCAGGCGGAGGGAATGGATTATTTCGACAATCTGAAGCTGTATCACCGCGCATTGACGAAGCTGGGCGTTCAGACCGATGTGGTGAATACGACAGCCGATTTAAGCGAATATCGGCTAATTGTCGCCCCATCTCTCTATTTGTTGGATGACAGCGTGGCAGGCCATCTCGAGGATTGTGTCCGGAACGGGGCTACCTTGATTGTAACGAATCGCACTGGCGTTAAAAACATGAACAATGTTTGCCGGATGGAGCCGCTGCCCGGTCCGCTGGCTGAAGCGGCCGGAGTGTATGTGTCGGAATACGACCCGATAGGCAAAGACGTCCACACCATTCGGTCGAAGAATGGGAAGACCTACACATGCATGCAATGGTGCGATATTTTGGAGCTTTCCGACGCGGAACCGATCGCTTGGTACGAAGACGATTTCTTCGCCGGCAAACCGGCCGCTGCGGTTCATTCTCTTGGAAGCGGCAAGGTGTATTATTTGGGGACGGTTGCCGAGGAGAGCTTTTATTTGGACTTTTTCCGGGAGGCCGCTGCAGAAGCGGGTGCGAGCCTGTTCCCCGATCTGCCGGAGGGCGTTCAAATTTCGGTTCGCAAGAAGAGAGAGAAGCGATATTTGTTCCTATTGAATCTTTCGCGGAAGCGGCAAACTGTAACGCTAAGTCAAGCTTATCCAAGTATTCTCAGCGAGAGACGGATCGGACCGGAGCTTGACATGGAGCCATACGCCGTAGAGATTGTAGAGCTTGCCGAAACCAGCTGCTAGGTCAGGGAAATAGAACCTTATCCGAGAATGAAGGGAAAATCAATCATGAATCCAACACGACAAACGATTCTGTTTCAAGGCGATTCCATAACCGATGGCAACCGGGACAGCAACGAGGATCCCAATCACATTTTGGGACACGGCTACGCTTTTATCATTGCTAGCAAGCTCGGCTTCGAATTGGCCCGCAACCAACCGCATTTCATCAACCGGGGTGTCAGCGGAAACCGGGTTTCGGATTTATACGCCCGCTGGGACGATGATGCGATCAGCTTAAAGCCGGATCTGATCAGCATCCTGATCGGCGTCAACGACGCCTGGCGGATCCTTTCGGGTTGTTCAGGCGACCGTTTCGAAAGAGCGTACAGGCATTTGCTGGCGGAAACGAAGGAGATGTTGCCTTCCGCAGGATTAGTGCTGTGCGAGCCGTTTATATTGAAAGTCGGGTGTACGGAGGAAAAATGGGAGGAGTGGCGAAAACGGATCGATGACTACGGCCGTATCGTTCGTCAGTTGGCCGAGGAATACGATGCGGTATTCGTTCCATTACAAGAGGCGTTCGACAAGGCTTCGTCCGGCAAGGATGCCGCCTATTGGATATGGGACGGCGTTCACCCAACGGCTGTCGGCCATGAACTCATTGCCCGCGAATGGCTATCCATCGTTCAGAACAGCCCGTTTGCCATTCGCTGAAAGTGTACCTTAATGGAACGGAGGTGATGAACAAGGTTGTTACCGGTTGGGAGTTTTTTGGTTGAACTCGTTTAAAATGAACCAAAAATAAGAGACGGAGGTGTTATTTATGTCGTCAAAAGTAAAGTCTTTCAGGATCTTTTTGTTAGCCATGGTATTGGTGTTTACAACTGTCATTTCCGGTCGGATTCCGTCAGCATCTGCAGAAACAGCCGATTTCACGCAATTGAATGCTTCGCAAATTGTTTTTGAAATGGGGGCGGGCTGGAATCTGGGAAACCAGCTTGAGCTCAGTTCCAACGGTACACCCAGCGAAAGCACTCCTAATGTCACGCAGGCGTTCATTCAAAGGGTAAAAGCAGCAGGATTTAAAACAATCCGTATCCCTGTTTCGTATTTGAATAAGATAGGGAGTGCACCGAATTATACGATTGATTCTGCATGGCTGAACAGAGTGAAAACAGTCGTGGACTATGCCTACAACGAAGGCTTGTATGTCATTACTAACATTCATGGAGACGGGTACAATTCAGTCCCCGGTTCTTGGCTGCTAGTCAATTCAAACGATCAAACAACGATCAGGGCCAAATATCAAAAAGTCTGGCAGCAGATTGCTAATACGTTTGTCAATTATGATGAGCATTTGATCTTTGAATCCATGAACGAAGAATTTGATGGGACGTGGGAAACGCCTAACACCACATACTATTCAAATCTTAATGCTTATAATCAAATCTTTGTAGATACCGTAAGACAAACCGGAGGAAACAATAGCGCAAGATGGCTTCTGATTCCCGGCTGGAATACCAGCATTGATTATACAGTAGGCAATTATGGCTTTGCGCTTCCTACAGACAATTACAGATCAACTGCGATTCCGAGTTCTGAAAAAAGAATCATGATATCCGTTCATTATTACTCGCCTTGGGACTTCTGCGGTGAGGAATCCGGTACCATAACCCAATGGGGAGCAACAGCTACCAACACGTCGAAAAAATCCACTTGGGGACAGGAAGATTATTTGGATTCGCAACTGAAGTCTACGTATGATAAATTCGTAACCCAAGGATATCCTGTGGTCGTCGGTGAATTCGGTTCCATAGATAAAATGGCCTATGATTCAACGAATAATACGTATCGTGCGGCATTTGCAAAAGCGGTAAGCGCAACAGCCAGGAAATACGGTTCGGTACCGATTATTTGGGATAATGGATGGAATGGAAATTATGGTTTTGGATTGTTTAACAGGTCTACCTATACGATCACACAGCAAGGAATTATTGATGCGATCATGAGTGTCATGAAAACTTCTAAAATGAAGAACGTGACCACAGGTTTGTATATTGACGGCATGGGCCGTACCGCAGATGGTTCAAATGCAGGCCAATGGAGTACCAGCGCCAGTAGCAACCAGCAATGGGTGATGGAATTCTACGGAAGCTATTACAAAATAAAAAATGTTGCAACAGGTTTGTATCTTGACGGTATGTACCGTACCGCTAACGGCTCCATTTGCGGGCAGTGGAGCAGCAGCGACAGCTACAACCAGCGATGGAATTTGGAAGCATACGGAGGCAATTACAGGATCAAGAATGCTTCAACCGGTCTTTATTTTGGATGGCGGCGGCAATACGGCTAACGGCTCCGACTTGAAGCAGTGGAGCAGCGATGCCAGTACCAACCTGCAGTGGCAGTTTGTGAATCCCTGAAAAACGGGAGGAACGGAAGAGCAGCGACTGTGAAGTCCTGCTCTTTATCTCTTTAAAGGGGGTGATTAAACATGTCTACCAGAGCGATGAAGATATGGAATGGTGGCGGGATTCCAAGATTGGATTTTTATTCCATTGAGGGATATTGAAGCTTGACGCTTTGTTAGAGGCTTGCGGGACTGGCTGTAAAATGTTAGAAGCGCATTATCTACATGGGCAGACCGCTCCGAATCGAGGCGGCTTACATCGCTGACGGCGGGAAATTGCCCGACGGAAGCATCCCGGTAATGTTCGATTCGTCTATGTCCAGGATGGTTTTACCGGGAGAAACGTTCTGGAGCGATGCCGCCGAGATCACAATCCGGAAGAGCATTATCTGGTATTTTCGTGGACGATCACGACACTCGCTGCGGGCGACAGCTTCCCCAATAATATGGATGCGACATTAGTGCCTGCCTACGATGCGCCCGGGCATGCCGCCGGCCAAACGTCATCCGTCCGAATATCCGCAAACATGGTGCTGCCGGATTTCATAGGCTGCGAACGCGAGGGAGCAAGGCGCTTTGCGGAGCGAGTGATGTACCTCAGTTGTAATATCTAATTATTCTATGAAAAATTCACGAATTTCGTAGGTATCTCAGATCTTCATTTTTTTATATAAATAATGATGAATACGCTTTTACATCTGACCCACAACAAGGAGAGAAATCCAAATGCTGTATATGAATCTGGTGAAATGTAAGCGTTATCAATTGTCTTAGGGAATTAACAATAAAGAAAAAATTTATGGGAGTCAGCATGTTGTGTAGCAGATAGAGTGAAGTTCATAAAGGGGGGGGCCATTTGATTTCACAAGACTTATTCTCAAAGATAGCTCAAACAAATTTGTCACTTCCATTTCGACTAAGCGCAGCAGGCTATATTCGCAACCCAGTTGGTTATTTTACTGAGGAGAGTAGTCATTGTGAGATTATATTCTGTTTAAGGGGGAAAGGACTATTTCGAATAAATAGCCAGCCTGAATTTGTAATTCAAGCTAATCAGTTGGTCATTATTACGCCTAGTATAAGTTTTGAATATAAGTCATTAGATGAAAAGTGGGAGATTGCGACAGTACGATTTGATTGTAACCTTATGCTCCTATTGCAATTTCGATTAAAAATGAACAGGCCAGTAATTGTGAATTCTTCAGATAGAATATTAGAGTTGATAGATGCGCTATGTATGTCAGAAGATTACAGAGACAGATCGTTAAAGACTTCTGAGATCATTTATTCTTTGTTAGTAGAAGCTAAACTTCAAACCATAGGATTACACGTATTTACGATTAATCCAAATTTAACAATTCAGAAAGTAGTGAATTTTATCTACGATCATTACTCAAGTAAACTTAAGGTAGACGAGATTTCTCGAATGGTTGGTTATACATCGCAGCACTTAAATAAATTATTTAAGAACGAACTGGGTCACTCTATTTATCAATATATTTTGAAAGTTCAATTAGAACAGGCGGCATGTTTGCTTGAAACCGAAGAAATGACTGTTGAGCAGGTGGCAGAAAATATTGGTATGGAGTCTAGATCATTTTATCGGTTGTTCCAAAGGCGATACAAGGTTTCACCCGGACAATTCAGAAGGGAAATGAGAAAATCGATGTAGATTCTGACGCAATGATGATGCTAACACTATTATTTTCTGGAGTTTTAAGTATTTGGCATACAGCGATTATCTTTTATGATGCTTGCTCTCAGAGTGAAAGTAAACCATATCCGCAAACAGTCTGGTGCTGCCGGATTTCATAGGCTGCGAACGCGAGGGAGTAAGGTGCTTTGCGGAGCGAGTGATGTAGATGTTACCTCAGTTGTAATATCTAATTATTCTATGAAAAATTCACAAATTTCGTAGGTATCTCAAAACTTCATTTTTTTATATAAATAATGATGAATATGCTTTTACATCAGACCCACAACAAGGAGAGAAATCCAAATGCAGTATACGAATCCGGTTATTCCCGGCTTTTATCCCGATCCGAGCATCTGCCGGAACGGGGATGATTATTACCTGGTGACAAGCTCTTTTGCATATTTTCCCGGAGTCCCCCTATTTCACAGCAAGGATCTTGTCAATTGGCGCCAGATCGGACATTGCCTCACAACCGAGCAGCAGTTGCCATTGGGAAACACTTGGCTCTCGGGAGGAATCTACGCCCCAACGATCCGCCATCACGACGGCTGGTTCTATATGGTAACGACGAATGTGAGCGGGGTCGGCAATTTTTTTGTTCGAAGCAGGCAGCCGGACGGTCATTGGTCCGATCAAATACCTGTCGCGCAGAAGGGCATCGATCCTTCTCTATTATTCGATGAAGACGGCAGTGTATACTTTCAATCCACTTGCGACGGCAATGAAGGTTATGGCATTTATCAATGCGAGATTGACATATTGACCGGAAGCATGCTGACTGAGAGCCGTCTGATCTGGAGGGGAACGGGCGGAGCGTACCCGGAAGCTCCCCATCTTTACAAGATCAACGGATTTTACTATTTGCTGATCGCCGAAGGCGGAACTGAATACGGCCATATGGCGACGATAGCGAGAAGCAGCGCCCCCTATGGACCGTATGAAGCGTGTCCCCATAATCCGATTTTGTCTCATAGAAGCTTGAAGACCAGCATACACGCAACCGGGCATGCGGATCTGGTACAGGCGCATGACGGCAGCTGGTGGGCGGTTTTCTTGGGAATCAGGCCTGTTTCTTATCCGATGCGGCATCATCTGGGCAGAGAGACTTTTTTGGCGCCCGTGTCATGGACGGATGACGGCTGGCCGATCATCGGTAACGGCGGGCGTATCGAGTCCGTTATGGAGGCTCCTCAGCTGCAGGAAGTCCGGTGGCCGCATAAGGCAATCAGAGATGATTTTGATGAAACAACGCTAGGCTTTGACTGGGTGTTTCTGCGGAATCCGACTCCGGAAAGCTGGTCGCTCCACGAAAGTCCGGGAAATTTGGTGCTGCGTGGGAATATGGTGTCGCTCGACGATGCCGGCGCCCCCGCCTTTGTGGGCCGGCGTCTGCGCCATTTGTCATGCAACATAGCCGCTCTACTAGATTTCGAACCGAAAAGCGAAGGTGAGGAAGCCGGACTTACCGTATTTATGAACGAAAAGTATCATTATGATCTTGCCGTAAAGTTCAAGGAAGGACGCAAGTTGATCGTATTACGGCGGACCGTGGGATCATTGAGAACGGAGCATACGCACGAATGCGCAGCGGGCCCGGTCGTGCTAAAGATTGAGGCTAGGCCGGAATGGTTTGTTTTCTCCATTCAGCCAAATCAATCCGATGTCCTTGAGTTGGGCTCGGGAGAAACGCATCTGCTCTCAACTGAGGTAGCAGGCGGCTTTACGGGAGTAGTCATTGCGATGTATGCCGTTTGCGAAACAGGACAGAGTACGCCGGCACTTTTTGATTGGTTTGATTATAAGCCGGTGATTCATATCGAATAGGTCTGTTTGGGTGGAAATATGGAGGATTTAGCCCAAGAGTCGGCTTGGGAGCGTCCTTTCCTATTCTTAGATTATGCAGGAAAAGGGGCTTCTCTTGCATAGGGTCATTCTCGTGGATGTTGAAAAACTATCAAGGAATGTAAGTGAAGTGATGGTCGATTTGAAACATTAAGGAATGATTTTAGATTTATGAAAGGGTTGGACAAATAATATGGAAAGTAATATTAAACCCAAGCTGATAGACAGTGATATGGAACGAATAATTCACCAAGCCTTCGGATGCCGGGTCGTTGAAACGAAAGAATTAACGGATGGGTGGGCAAACAGCGCATACGCGATCATCACAAGCGACGACCGCGACGTTATCCTAAAAGTGGCGCCGTTCAAGGGAACAAAAATGATGCGCTATGAGGCAAACTTGATGCGCACGGAAGTTGAGGCGCTACGCTTGTTTGACAACAGCGGAACGCTGCCTGTACCCAAGGTGCTCGCACACGACGATACATGCACCTTGATTAATGCGGAGTATTTTATTATGGAGCGACTTTCGGGGGTTCCTTACAACAAAATCAAAGAGACGCTTTCCCAGGAAGAGAAGGACGCGATCGAATTCGAGCTTGGCGTCTATAGTCGCATGATCAATGAAGTGCAAGGGGAGAAATTCGGATATTTCCTGCAGCAAGAATCGTGGAATGACTCATGGGCGGAAGCTTTTCAACAGATGATCCGGGGCGTGCTGGCTGATGCCAGAGATGCTGGGGTCGAGCTGCCTGCGGGCGATGCGGTTATCGAATCGGAAATTGAACGGCATCTGGATGCTTTGCACGAAGTCGTACAGCCCCGTCTCGTGCATTGGGATTTATGGGATGGAAATGTGTTTGTCGAGAATGGGGAAATAACAGGGCTGATCGATTTCGAAAGAGCGCTTTGGGGCGACCCGCTGATGGAGGTTTATTTCGGCCGCTTCAACCGATCCGTTGGGTTCTCAAGGGGCTATGGGCTGGCCGTCGCAACCCAAAATCAGCAACGGCGCAGAGTGATGTACGATTTTTATCTGGATCTGATCTTATGGATTGAATGTACCTTCCGGCAATATGAAAACAAAGACCACTGGAATTGGGCCCGCAACAATCTTGCGGAAGGCTGGGAACGTCTCCTTGGGATCGGTCGCGATTAAAGGCCCGAGCAATTGGGCCATTTCCATGCCACGGCAACCACGGCAGATTGAGCTAAGATGATTTCTAAATACCTTAAAATGGAGGTTTGGCGACGATGACAAGTGCTAAGGGAGTAGCTTTACCGTTTCAGAATCAAGATCTGGCAATCGAAGACCGTGTTGCCGATCTGGTGTCCCGTTTCACCCTCGAGGAGAAAATTGGGCTCATGTGCCAAAATCAACCCGCAGTCGAGAGGCTGGGGGTGAAACCATACAAGCACGGTACCGAAGCTGCCCACGGCATCGCTTGGCTGGGGGAGGCGACCTCATTTCCGCAACCGATCGGCCTTGCCTGCACTTGGAACCCGGAACTGCTGGAACGGATCGGTTCCGTTATCGGCGATGAGGCCAGAGTGTTTTATCAGCGGGACCCCGCGCGCAACGGCCTGACACTATGGGCGCCGACTGTCGATATGGAGCGGGACCCGCGGTGGGGCCGGACAGAGGAGGCGTACGGGGAAGACCCGCACTTGACGGGTGAGCTCACGTCCGCGCTCGTCAAGGGCATTCAGGGTTCGCATCCCGTTTACCGCAAAGCGATTGCGACCTTGAAGCATTTTCTCGGCAACAACAACGAGAAGGATCGGGGGCACTGCTCCGCCAGCATCGACCCGCGCAATATGCGGGAATATTATTTGAAAGCGTTTGAGCCGGCCTTCCGCGATGGGGGGGCTCTGTCGATGATGACTGCATATAACTCGATCAACGGGACGCCCGCCATTCTCCATCCCGATGTGCTCCGGGTCGTCAAAGGCGAGTGGGAGATGAACGGCTTTATCGTCAGCGATGCAGGAGATCTGATCGGCCTCGTGAAGGATCACCATTATTTTGAGACGTATAAAGAAGCTGTCGTGGCGTCGATCAAGAACGGCATCGACAGCATCACGGACGATGCCGAGATTACCTGCGCCGCCATACGGGAGGCGCTCGCCGAGGGGCTGCTTGAGGATGGCGACCTGGTCCAGGCTTTGACCAACACGTTCCGGGTGCGCTTCCTGCTTGGCGAATTCGATCCAGACGAGCGCAATCCGTATGCCGGCATGCCGGATGACACGGTTTGCAAGCCGGAGCATGCGACTCTCTCCCTGGAAGCGGCCCGTGAATCCGTCGTACTGCTCAAGAACAAGCATCAACTGCTTCCCCTCGACCGGGATGCCGTACAGCGAGTCGCCGTGATAGGGCCGCTCGGAGATGCGGTATGCCGAGATTGGTATTCCGGCAGCCATCCGTATAAGGTCACTCCGCTGCAAGGCATTCGGGCCAAAATGAGCAAAGGTTCCGTCGTCTTCGCCGACGGATGCGACCGTGTGCGCCTTCGTTCCGCTGTGACGGGAAAATATGTAGGGATTGCGCCGGACGAGAACGGTGCATTGAAGGCGGACCGGACAGCTGCCGATTCCGCCGAGACGTTCTTGATGACCGACTGGGGCTTCGGCAGCGCCACGCTGAAGGCGCTCTCGAACGGCAAATATGTGACGACCGACGATAGGACCGTGACCGCTTCGACTGAAGACATTTGGGGCTGGTTCGTCAAAGAGGTGTTTCAACCTGTCGAGGGGCAGGATGGGACGATGTCGCTCGCAAGCTGGAACGGGAGCCCTGTGTCGCTGCCCGGCGATGAAGGCGGGGCTTTGCGCAAAGAGGTTATCGAGGACGGTCTGAAGGAGGCGGTTGCGGTGGCTGAAGCGTCGGATGCAGCGATTGTTATCGTCGGGAACCACCCGCTTATCAACGGGAAGGAAGAGATCGACCGCCCGGACTTGACGCTAGCCGCTTCCCAGGAGAGGCTGATTCGGGAGGTATACAAGGTAAATCCCAACACGATTGTCGTCGTCATTGGGAGCTACCCGTTTGCCCTGAACTGGGTCGATAAGCACATTCCGGCCGTCTTGTATTCCTCACATGCCGGCCAAGAGCTTGGGAACGCCTTGGCGGACGTATTGTTCGGCGATTATAACCCGGCGGGACGGCTCAATATGACCTGGTACAGTTCCGTAGAGCAGCTGCCCGATATCATGGATTATGATATTAGGAAAGGGAAGCGCACCTATCAATATTTTGATGGAGAGCCGTTGTATCCGTTCGGTTACGGGTTGTCGTATACGACCTTCCGTTACTATGAGCTGAAAGTGAATCTGGAGCGTGCCGGCTCACACAAGGACATCTCGGTCAGTGTGCAGGTCGAGAATGCGGGCGATATGGCCGGAGAAGAGGTCGTCCAGCTGTATGTGCGCGCCGATACGTCCCGCGTGCAGAGGCCGCTCAAAGAGCTGAAGGGCTTCCGGCGCATCCATCTGGCTCCCGGAGAGAAGCGGACCATCTGCTTTACGGTGCCGGTTTCCGAGCTGGCGTTCTGGGATGTGACCAGAGACGCTTATTGCATCGAGTCCGGTACTTATACGCTCATGATCGGGGGCTCGTCGGGAGATATTCGCGTGCAGAAGAAGCTGGCGGTAGACGGCGAAACCGTGCCTCCGCGCGATTTAATCAAGGAAACACCGGCAGTGAACTATGATGATTACGATGGCGTCTACCTTGACGAATGCCGGGAAGGCGGGAGCTGCATCCGGTTGTCGGGCGAGTCAGGCTGGCTGCGATTTGACGATGCCGATTTCAGCGTTGGGATCAGCGGCTTCGAAGCCCGTTGTATGTCCGGCAAGGAAGGCGGCAGAATCGAGCTTAGACTGGATGCACCAAACGGTTCGCTTATCGGAACATGCACTGTTCCTGATACGGGGGGGCAGCAATTGTGGGAGACAATTGCCTGCAAGGTGGACGAGGCGTCGGGAGTTCGCACTGTCTATCTGTGTTTGGTCGGGGATATCGGACTGAGCCGCTTCCGTTTCCTTCCGCAAACCGGAGTTATACGAGAGGAGACATTGGAATGAACGCGATGAGCTTGTGATATCGGAAGCCCGCAGCCGATTGGAATGAGGCGCTCCCGATCTGCAATGGCCGTCTTGGCGGAATGGTGTTTGGACATACCGGCGGAGATGCTGTTGCAAAGCCATGTCGGCGAATTGCATCTGTTGCCTGCGCTTCCCAAAGCGTGGGCGGACGGCACGGTCCGAGGCCTGCGTGGGCGGGGCGGGTATACCGCAGATCTGCGCTGGGCGGTTGGGAAGCTGCGGGAAGCCGAGCTTGTGACAAGCCATGCCGGCGTTTGCAGGCTCCGCGTTCCGCATGCGGCGAAGCATGTCGTATACGGGCAGGATGGAGCTCCTATAGAGACAGCTTTGACAGATTACGGAAGCGCGGAATTCCACGCGCAGAAAAATATGCGCTATAGAATTGCCTTACTTTAAATCCAGTACCATGGATAAGACCGAGGACTTGCTGGCTGGCGGTGATGAGTACCTGACCAAGCCCTTTTCTGAGCAGGAACTTCATGCCAGAGTGTTTACCCTGCCGCGCAGATATACAATCTATCAGGATCGGCATGATTCAATATTTTCCGGCACGGAAAAACACTAATTATGGCTGGATTTTAAGTGAAATTTATCGGGTATTATGATGAAAACGATTTCGTTATAATCGAAACAAAGAGGTTGAGAGTTTGCCCGCATAATGAATCTGTGGAACAAAACCTGAAGCAGGTTCCACCGCTGAGAGAGAGTTGATAGGAAATGTCATACCAGCAGGAGTTCTAGACCTCCTAAGATAGCCGATTTGAAAATCCAAGTAAAAGTGAGCAAATGATAGAAAAATTATTTAATAGCGGGAGGAGAAACATGAACGCAAACTTGTCTAAACAAACCTATTCCCCAGTTTCAAGAAAGCGCTTCCAACTTAAAGATAAGTATAAATTATTTCTTATGGCTCTTCCTTTTCTTGTTCTTGTCTTTTTGTTCTCATATTTGCCGCTGTACGGCTGGGTCTATGCCTTTTACGACTACAGGCCCGGTATTCCACTGTCCAAAACCGAGTTCGTGGGCCTGGGCTGGTTTAAAGCGTTGGTGTCGAATCCGACTCAGGTTCAGGAAATCCTCAGGGTTCTGCGCAACACGCTCGTGATCAGTTCGCTTGGCATTCTGACTTCGGTTCTGCCGGTCATCTTCGCGATTTTCCTGGCGGAAATAAAGAGCCCGACGTTTAAGAAAATCGTGCAGACGCTTACAACGCTGCCGAACTTTATCAGTTGGGTATTGGTGTACTCCTTCGCATTCATGTTGTTTTCTGTCGACAACGGCTTCCTGAACAACTTGCTGAAGAGCATGCATCTGATAGAACGCCCGCTGAGTTTGCTGGCATCGGACAACCATACCTGGCTGGCCATGACCTTGTGGGGCATATGGAAAGGTCTCGGTTGGGGTGCGATCTTGTACATTGCTGCGATTGCCGGGATTGATCAGGAATTGTATGAGGCGGCGAGAGTGGATGGAGCAAACCGTTTCCAGCTGATGTGGCACGTGACGATTCCCGGGATTATACCAACATTCTTCGTGCTGCTCATATTGGGAATCGCGAACTTCATCAATAATGGACTCGAGCAATATTATGTGTTCTCTAACGCGATAAACATGAATCATATTGAGGTGCTTGATCTGTACGTATACAACATCGGGGTGGTGAATTCCAACTTCGGGTTCGCGACGGCGGTCAGCATTCTCAAATCGATTATCAGCTTGTTCCTGCTGTATGTAGCCAATGGCTTGTCGAAGCTGGTTCGCGGCGAAGGCGTCATCTAAGTCATCTTGAGTAGAGAGGAGTATCGACATGGGAAAGATGAGAAAGATTACGATATTTGACATCCTGAATTATACGTGGTTTGCCCTTTTCACTCTTGTTTGTTTCTTTCCGTTCTATTATTTGCTCATCAATACGATTAGCAACAACGACTTGAGCAGCAGAGGCCTCATCATGTTTTACCCGCGAGGGCTTCATATAAACAACTATATTGATGTATTCAGAATTCCCGGACTGGGTACAGCCGCGCTCGTATCTATAGGACGCACTGTAATTGGCACATTGTTGACCGTGGCTGCATCGGGATTTCTCGGATACTTGTTTACGAAAAACGCAATGTGGGGACGCAAATTCTGGTACAGGTTCCTCATCGTGACCATGTATTTTAATGCCGGTTTGATTCCATGGTACCTTATCATGCTCAAGCTTGGCTTGGTAAACAATTTCCTGGCCTATGTCATACCCGGGATCGTTGCTCCGTTCAATATCATCCTTGTCAAAACGTTCATCGAGTCGACGCCGATCGCCCTGCAGGAATCGGCGCAAATCGACGGAGCGGGCTTTTTCACGATCTTCTTGAAGATCGTCATGCCTTTGATCACACCGATTCTGGCCACGATCGCCATCTTCTCGGCCATCGGTCAGTGGAACTCGTTCCAGGACACGTTGTTCCTAATCACGAACTCGAAGCTGTTTACGCTGCAATTTCTCCTGTATCGCTATTTAAACGAAGCGACATCGCTGGCAACTCTGATGAAATCCACCGGAGGGGCAATCAATGCGGATTTGACCAATATGCAGACTGCCACTTCGATTCGGACGACGGTTTCTATGGTTGTCGTCATCCCGATATTGCTCGTCTATCCTTTCTTCCAACGATACTTTGTCAAAGGCATCTTAATCGGGGCCGTAAAGGGCTGAATTTGAAACTAGCAAAGGAGGTGAGGCGGGACGTTGTTGGCTTGTATTGTATTTGTCAAGGGGATGTCAGCAATCATTTCTTGACCGCAATGAAAAAGTACGACTATGCAGGTACATGACAAGGAGGTTAACAAACAAATGATTAGAGGGAAAAAATGGATAGCGGCCGCGGTCTCGATGAGCGCCGTGCTTGTATTATTGTCCGCATGCAGCGGCGGCAAAACCGCGGTAGATTCACCGGCGCAATCGAGCGCAAGCACAGATCCTTCGAAGCAGCAGGAAATCACGTTGACGGTATTCTCGAACCTGGCCAATTATGCCGGGAATCAACCGGGTTGGTTTGCGAAGGTGATCAAGGACAAATTTAATATCAAATTAAACATTATCGGCGGCGGCCAGCAAAAAGAGGCTACGATGTTGGCCTCGGGCGATGTGGGCGATATCCAGGTCGCAATCAACGTCAAAGATGCGATCAAAGCTGACCTGCTGTTGGATTGGAAGAAAAACGGGCTGCTTGACAAATACGGCCAAGACATTCAAAAATATGCCGGCCAAGCGCTTGAAGCCAGCAGCAAGCAATTCGGCGGCGGCACGGCGATCTACAGTATAGGGCATAACGTAGGCAGCGGCAGCGGCCCGAGCGAAAACGGCCGATATGACATTCGGCCCCGAGATCCGCTGGGACTTGTACCAGAAGCTGGGCAGTCCGCAAATCAAAACGTTGGACGACTATCTGACCGTCCTCAAGCAAATGCAGCAGCTCAGTCCGAAGAGCGATAGTGGCAAGCCTACGTACGGATTTTCGCTGTGGTCGGACTGGGACGGGTCCGGTTCAATGAACGTAGGGTCTATAACTGCATTATACGGCTATGGGACAGGGGACGGATTCAACAAAGCTGATTTGATCCTGACGAAGGCCGATGAAGCGAAATGGCAAGGCTTGCTCGATGACGACGGTTACTACTTGAAAGGCGTGAAATTCTTCTTTGATGCCAATAAGATGGGACTGCTTGATCCGGACTCCTTGACGCAGAAGTTCTCCGACGTGTCCAATAAGTACAAGGACGGGCAAATTCTATTCGCGCAATTTCCTTGGGTAAGCAGCAATTACAACACCACGGAGCACACGTCTGCAGGCAAAGGTTTCGCGTTCGTGCCATTCGGCGATGAGAAAATGTCATCCGTCGGGTTTAAACCACAGGGCGGCACGTGGTATTGGTCCATTGGCGCGAAGACGAAGTATCCGGAGCGCGTGATGCAATTCCTTAACTGGCTGTATACGCCGGAGGGCGTCATGGTATCCAGCTATGGACCGAAGGGCTTGATTTGGGATATCAAGGACGGCAAGCCGACTTTGACCGATTTCGGGTACAAAGCGATCACCAACTCCGTCAATATGCCTGACGAATATGGCGGCGGGCTGTACAAGGACGGCGTCAACCAAATCAACAACGCGACGATCTCCAAGTCTATGATCAATCCGGAAACTGGGGAACCGTATGATTACACGATGTGGACCTCGTATTTGAATCATAATCCGGATCCGGTCACGAAGAGTTGGCGGGACGCTATGGGTGCGCTGACGGTGAGAGATTACGTCGTCAAGAACAACCAAGTTGCCGTGGCACCTGAGTACTCCAGCAGCGAAGCGCCGGCGGAGCAACCGGCCGACATCAAGCAGAAGAACAGCGAAGTGGGCAAAGTCATCAAGGAATATTCCTGGAAGTTGATGTTCGCGAAGGATGATAACGAGTTTAACAGCCTGAAACAGCAATTGATCACGAAAGCCAAAGGTTTGGGCTACGACGACGTTGTCAAGTGGCAAGTCGACAAATACGAAAAAACGGTCGGTGCGGCGTTGAAAAAGTAATCAACAAAGATGGAATGCGACTATTCTGTCGAATGTTCCATCGAAATTACTTGAAACGATTAAGCTTCGTGAAATCTGAATTCCGTGAGCATAACTGGCTCACGGAATTTTTACGATCAGCCTGCTGTTTTATCATTACTTCCGGAATGAAAATTGCTCATAAATAGGGGGACTTTCTCCTTGCCTCCCGTTTCCTCCAGACTCCGCATCGCGACGGACGCCCTTGCTCTTGGCTAATGTAAACGGCGCCTCCACAACAGATGGAGCGCAAATCATCGAATGGTCGGATAATAACACCAATAACCAAATGTGGCAATTATCCAAAGTTAATTAGAATCCTGGATCGGTGACCAGATAAGAAACATAAACCGCTCTTCGGAGCGGTTTCAGATTGTTGGCAAAGCCCCGGTTTCTCGGGACTTTGTTATTTGTTTTTTTTCTGAGCGAAATGCCTATATTGGCTGTAAAGTATTGTCACCTGTGGCGGTTACGAATATAACGTCCTGGAGGCATTCCTTCCGATTTAGTAAATTGTTTGGTAAAGGAGTAAATATCCCCATAACCAAGACTAACGGCTACATGTTTGATGGGGAGTCCGGAGAGGAGCATCATTTTTGCCTGTTTCATTAAATGTTCGATGTGGTATCGCTGAGGGGAAATCCCGGTCGTGGCTTTAAATAACTTCCTGAAATTCTCATAGCCCATATTTACGGCTGCTGCAGTTTCCTTCATATCATAATGGATATCATTAGAGCCGCCGATTAGTTGGCAAGCCTTCGACATTTTAGGATCATTGTGCTCTCTCTGCGTATAATGAACGCTGCCATGTAATCGGATAATGAGCTCTTGTGTTTTCATCAGCAAATAGGGAAGCCTTTCATCTGCAGCGCCTTTAAGGTTGTTTAGCAAGGCAGCAAAATCAATAACAAAATCGCTCGTAACCTGCGTTGCTTGCACCTCTTTATCGGAATTAATAATTCCAAGTGTTATTAGGTAATGATAGACAGGATAACCTACGCTAATATAAAACTCTATCCATTCCCCATTTGGCTCGATTTCGGTGGAGTGCAAACGTTCGGGCAAACGCTGAACCAGATCCCCCGCTTGCATCGGAATAACGGTACCGTCCTCTGAGATATATCGTCCACTGCCTTGCAGAATCAAAAAACAGCTGTAATATCCGATCTTAAAGTCATATTGGGAACGCTCTGCCGTTAATTTTCTCATAAAGCCGCATGACAAAATGCCTTGGTCGAAATCGTCGCCGATACACCGGTATACAACATCATTTTCCTTTATATCGTCGTAATTCATATCGTCGCTACACCTACCAAAATGGATAAATGAATTACCAGACTTAACATTTCATATGAAGACTTATCCTTATATTATAAGGATATCGATTTTATAGTACAACCAATTAGAACAATTGATGGGGGGATTATTTAAAACGTATGAAGCCGAACAGAGACTGGGAGAATCCGCATATCACTCAAAAGAACCGTTACCCCATGCATGAGCCGTACGGAGTATACGAAACTGTAGAACAGGCGCTAAGCGGCAATCGCAGAACGTCCAAATATGTAAAATGCTTAAACGGCTCGTGGAAATTTAAATTGTTTTCGTCTCCAGGCGTGGTAACCGATGAGTTCTATCATCCTGAATATGACGTGTCCCGTTGGGATGATATTCCGGTTCCTTCCAACTGGGAGCTTTTCGAATATGGAAAACCAGTGTACACCAATATCAAGTATCCCTTTGCACAGAAGGGGGCGGACTCTCATCATGAAATTCAACTGAAGAAAGATGAATTTGTTTTGAATCCGCCTTATGTGCCAGAGGATAACCTTACCGGATGCTATGTTCGCACGTTCGAAATTCTCGAACATTTTAAAGACCGAGATCTATTTATCGATTTTGCCGGCGTGGAATCTTGCTTTTATCTGTGGTTAAACGGGAAGCTCGTCGGTTATTCGCAGGACAGCAAGCTTAACGCTTCTTTCGATATTACGGATTACATCCAAATGGGACAGAACCATTTAGCCGTTCAGGTGATGCGATTTGGAGCCGGTACTTATCTGGAGGATCAGGACTACTGGCATCTATCGGGGATCTACAGAGATGTTCTGATTTATGCCAAACCGCGAATGCGCATTCATGATTATAAAATCGAAACGCTCTTTTCGGGTCAATACGACAATGCCGAATTAGCCGTAACGGTTTACCCTAATCATCAAGCAAGCTGTTACGGGGAAGCTCATACGCGCCTGTCTCTATACGATCACGATCAAAAATTGGTCGCGCAATTTGAAACGCCGAAGTTTGCGGATTGCAGATCCTACCTGCAAGACAACTATGCGGCGAAGGCCAAACAAACCATTAATAGTCCCCAATTGTGGAGCGACGAAATTCCTTACCTCTATAGATTGGTATTGGAAATGATCGACCCTGACGGAAATGTCGTTGACATCGAGAGTTCAAATGTCGGCTTTCGCGAAGTTAGCATCGATAAGAACGGGATATTGAAAATAAACGGCAAACGTCTCATCATCCGTGGAACGAATCTTCATGCGTTTTGTCCCGAAACCGGGCGCGTGGTGTCAACGGCGTATATGCGTGAGCAGATTAAGATCATGAAATCGCTTAATATCAATGCGGTAAGAACGAGTCACTATCCGCATGCAGTCGAATGGTACGACCTCTGTGATGAATTGGGCATTTATGTAGTGGATGAGGCCAATATCGAAACTCATGGCATCGGCGGCCAGTTGAGCGCATCTCCCGAATGGACGCATGCTTATATGGAACGTGCAGCACGGATGGTGCTAAGAGATAAGAATCATCCCTCGATCATTCTGTGGTCCCTGGGAAATGAATCCGGTTACGGAGCGAACCATGCCGCAATGTACGGCTGGATGAAGGAATATGATAAAACAAGATATGTTCAGTATGAGTCCTTGAATCCTCCGGCCAATATTTCAGATATCGTGGCACCTATGTATCCTCAGAAGGATTGGATCCTGGATTGCATGGCCAACTGCGAAGATTTGCGGCCGTTTATTATGTGCGAATATGCGTACGCGAAAAGCAACAGCAACGGGAATTTCAAGGAATTTTGGGACCTTATTCATAAATTCCCACGGTTTCAGGGCGGTTTTATTTGGGATTTCCAGGATAAAGCGCTTGTTAGGACTGATGAATCCGGGAACAAAAAATATGTTTATGGCGGCGCATTCCAAGAAGAGATTATGGATGCTGCGCCCGATATGTGCCTGAACGGTATTGTATTTCCGGATTTAACACCGAAACCGGCTGCCTATGAAATCAAATATGTTCAGTCTCCCGTCCAGATCGATTACTTTGAACGGCCTTATCCTATTCATGGCAACAAAAGTTATCGAATATATAATCATTATACGCATCGAGACTTAAGCCACCTTGACATCGGTTGGGAACTTGTTTGCGACGGGGAGGTTGTCGAAAACGGTACATTACCCAAATTGAATACGCCGGCCGGATCTATGGACAGTGTTCAGGCACCATATGATCCAACCAAGGTCTCTGGAGAAGCGTACCTGAATTTCTATTCTTATCTGAACGAGGACACCTATTATGCAAATAAGGGAACCTGTATGTATGCATGCCAGATCGAGTTGAATGATTCCGTTTATGAAATTCATACCGGAGATATTGAAAGTGGAAGCCTGGTATATGAAGAAGCTGCAGATCGAATTCATATTCATAATGAAAATACGAACGTAGTCTTCTCGAAAGAAACGGCAGAGTTCATTTCTGTGAGATACAAGAACCGGGACTACTTTACGGGCGGAGCTAACAATTTCTATCGCCCGCCAACGGGGATAGACGCTGGTATACCTGGTGAGACGCTGAACTATGCGGATGATTGGAGAAGCCTTGGGCTGGACTCCAATCAGAAAGAGATCATGCGTATCCGGGTATATGCTGCGCCTGCCTCCGTTATCATTCAGGTTCATGCTCTGTATCATGGGTGCATTGAAACACGAACTGACTATGCAATTGGCGGCAAAGGGATTGAAATTACCAACACTGTCGTGAATAATGCCAATGTCGATACGATTCCGAGAATCGGCCTAAACTTTAACTTCTCTGCTGCCTGGAAGAATATCAGATGGTATGGTCGCGGGCCATGGGAAAACTATGCGGACCGTAAAACGTCTGCCTTCGTTGGTATATATGAAAGCTCTGTTGAAGAACAACATGTTCCCTACATCGTACCGGTTGAATGCGGAGGCAAGGAAGATGTCCGTTATCTATATGTTTCTGCGGATGATCGCAAGGTAAAAGTTACCTCGGCGGGTCACTTCCATTTTGATATTCATCCATACAGCATCGGACAATATGACAATGCCGCCTATGAAGATGAGCTTGGCACATCCGATTCCGTTTTCCTTCATATCGATTACAAACATGCAGGTCTTGGCGGAGACAACGGTTGGACCAAAAATATTCACGATGAATATAAAATCGAAAAGGGCATCTATGTTTACAAGATCACTTTAGAGATCATGGATTGAACAGCAGGCCCCGGGTATAATCAGCAATAGCAAATTGTAAAGGTTGAGTAGTGAAATAATTGTAAGAGACCGTTCTTAACTAAAATGGGAGTACGATCTACCATTTGCGGAAGGAACGGTTTCTTTTTTTCAGAGAATATTTTTTAATAAAATAATCAATTTCAACTAATCGGAAAGACAATTAAAATGCAAGTATAAAGCAATGGGGGAGAGATAAGATGAGTAAACCGCTAATGCTAATGGAAGGAATTGAAAAGCATTTTCCCGGTGTGCATGCATAAAACAACTGCAAATTTGAATTGCTCCCCGGCGAGGTTCATGCTCTGGTTGGAGAAAACGGAGCAGGAAATAAACTCTCATGAAGATCTTGACTGGCGTTTATCGAAAAGATGAGGGGGAAGATATCTTTTCAGTCAGTACCAAGAGAATTGGAAGAATCGGCAGCACTTGACGGGGCTGGACAACTCAGAACGTTTTGGCAAATCATATTTCCTCTACTTAAACCATGTACAACAACAGCAATCTTTATCGGGCTTTCGATGTGGAATGACTTCCTGACACCGCTCCTGATCGGGCAGGTTCATACCATTACATTAGGCATTTATACCGCAATAGGTCCTCATTCTTCCAATTGGGGTCATATGTTTGCCTTCGTGTTTTTCGGAACTTTTCCTGTTGTAGCCGCCTACCTGTTAGCTCAGAAACAATTTGTTAGTGGACTCACCGCAGGAGCATTAAAAGAACAAAGAATAATATTATTTGAAGGCGATTTCAAATAGAGATGACAAGTTGTGTGGTCATTATCGAATGAAGAATTGTTAAATATGTTAAATGAAGCTACGAAACTAAAATTAGACACTGAATTTATTGAAATGATTCAACACCAAATTCATCGGCGGAAAGTTGAAGAAAATATTAAAAAAACTGAAACTGCTCATATCCCTGCTTGGAGAGCGCATTGAAAGAGCGGTAAGCATCACTGCTGAAGGTCGCACATAGTTCAATGTAATGCTGCGTAAACTGCTTTAACGTCTGGAATTACTTGCATTCCGTCCCGTAAAAATACCGGAATCTTGCTTAGAAGAGCTTCAACATGAATGGTTTGTCCGCCTTCGAAGATACTTCCTGTACGTGCATCCGTCCAACTTGCACCTTCACCCTCATCCCCAAAACTCCATACCTCGTTGTTTCCGCCGGTACTTAATGCTTTGCTGCCGTCTTTTCTTAATACATCCTTGCCTCCACTGCGATCGCCATGCAAACTCATAACAGGACAGAAAGTCCCCCATTGGAACCATCGGATCAGCAGTTCACGGAATTTGGGATTGTCCGAGTTACCTCCTGCAAAGCCTCCGATATCCGTCGTCCACCAAGAGATCCCTGCCATTCCCATATGAAGGCCTGCAACGATTTGTTCTCTGAAATCTTCAAATGAAGAATGAATATCTCCCGACCACACTAATGCGCCATATCGTTGGCTGACTGCCCAAGCGCAGCGAACTAGGTTTACGATATTGTCCTGTCCTTGCGCCTGCATTCCGTCATAAAAGGTTTTTGAAGAGGGTCGGCTACCACTACGGTGAAAATTCTGGTATCTCTTTACTTGAGGATTATTATCGTTTACTATTCAACATATAGGTGCTCCTCTCAAGGTTTATGGGTTTCTTCGCAGATACCATTATCCTTGGTTTGGCGCACTTTTTCAATTTTTTCCAAATACAGAATGAAAAAAAAGGACATATCACATGAAACGATCATATTTGAAAAAACTTCCCATCACGATGCAGTTATCTTTACTGGGTTTATTAATTGTTATGGTTATGATTTCGATTATGGCTGTGAATTATTACCGTGCCGTCAATGTCGTAAAGAAGAATAACAGCGATTACATCAAAGGTGTTATTTCGCAACTGAACCAGTCCATTTCTTCGAATAGTAATGATGTTAAAAGAATTATGGAAACGATTGCCTATAACGGACAAACCGTACAAAATTTTTTGTCTGAAAAAAATCCAGTCCAAAAGTTAGAAATGTTCAACCAGTTAAAAGCTTATTTGTCAGATATGAGGAAAATGAAAAAGGCTATTTTGGATATTGCACTGGTTGAAAATAACGGCGCCGTATTCAACTTCCTGGCCAATTCGGCTCAAATTGAAGCAATTTCCAGGGAAATTCCGAGAGATAACTTGTCCTATTTTTTGGGGCTTAAAATGATCGATTTACCTTATACTACAACGCCGGTGTTGGTTGCGGGAGTGCCAATCTATTCAACAACTGATTTTGAGGCCGTCAATAGTGAACTTGGAACTCTGCTTTTGATAATCGACAATCGACTGCTCTTTGGCGACGGCAACCCTGTCAATTTACCCGAGGGTGCCTTAATCTACATGGCTGATCGTAACGGAAGGCTCTTCTATACGAATGATGATTCAAGTAAACTTGGGGAGCCGATTCCCAAAGATAGATTGTTGAATCATAACAGTCTATATATGATTCAGAGGGAAGCTATTCCGGATATGGACGGTGAAATTGTTATTGCCATGCCGAATCATGTGCTCCTTCAAGGTCTTAATGTGATCCGTCAACAGCAGCTTATCATGGTTGCAATTGCACTCGTATTGATGATTATACCTCTTCTGTTCGTGAGCAATAACATTCTGCTGCCTTTGAAGAAGTTTATGAGGTTGATGGGAGAAGTGAGTCTCGGGGAAAAAAACCATCTCAGCAAACGAATCGATGTAGATGGTTATGCGGAAATGATTATTATGGCTTCACGTTTCAATGAAATGTTGGCGGAAATTGAGAAATTGACGGATCATTTGCTGGAAAGCAAGCGTGTCCTCTACGAGTCGGAGTTGATTAAACGGAGAGCGGAACTCAGCTTTTTGCAAAGCCAAATCAATCCGCATTTTTTATACAATACGCTGGAATCGATCAAAGGTCTTGCCGCTAGAGAGGGTTCTTCGAAAATATTCGAACTGACAAAGGCGCTAGCTATGTTTTTCCGTTACAGTATCAAGGGACCTGATATGATTTCCTTGGAAAGAGAATGGATCATCATAAAAAACTATATCTTCATTCATCAAATCCGATTTGGCGAACGCTTGCATGTGGAATACGATATTCCTACGGAATGCCTCGCATGTCTTGTCCCTAAAATGATCTTGCAGCCCATCGTGGAAAACGCCATCAAACATGGCATTGAGCCGCTCAGACAAACTGGTGTGTTGGTGATAAAAGGCTATAGGGACAGGGAGAACCTGTATCTCTCCGTTAATGATAACGGTACAGGAATAAGTTTGGAACAGTTAGAGGAAATTAATAATACAATGGAATGCTTATCGCCAACAGATGGCCTTGATGGCGATTCCGTATCCGGCATCGGACTGGCAAATGTCCATAAAAGAATCCGCATGATTTTCGGAGAACCATACGGCATCAGGATGACGAGCGAGCTTGAAGGCGGAACAACGGTCTCGCTTACAATACCGGTTAGGGGTGAAGGTCATGTATAAAGTCTTTATTGTGGATGACGAGGAACTGGTTATAGAAAGCTTGATAGCGACGGTGGATTGGAAGGGCTGCGGCTATGAAGTTGTCGGATATGCGCTTAGCGGGGAGGAGGCAGTGGAAGCTGTCAAACATATTCAACCGGACGTGATTTTTTCCGATATCCGGATGCCCGGAATGAACGGGCTGGAACTGAAAAAACGATTGGACGATGCGGGTATATCCGCCAAATTTATAATCGTGAGCGGACTGGCGGAATTTGCTCTTGTGCAGAAAGCAATCCAGAATAACATATCCGGTTATTGCCTTAAACCTTTCGACGAGATGGAAATCATGGGGTATCTTAAAAAGATCAAGCGTGAATTAGACACCCTTCGTCTGTTGCCTGAAGGCGAAATACTTGATTTGATCGAGAACGGTACGCCAGAAGCAACCAGCAGATTGCAGCGTGAGTTAGCTTTGGCCGGCATGACAAGTTCCGGAAAAGAAGATTTGCGTATCATGCTTACAGTGAGAAGGGACAAGTTTCCGATCAATGAAAAAACACCTTGCATTACGTTGCGTATCGGTTATCGCAAGTTTATATACGTGATGGCTGACAGTGATGCGACCGAATTAATGACCCAATTTGCTTCTGAAAGTCGTCATTTCTTAAAAGGAATCGGGTTCAGCAAACGGGGTGTCGATACGGAAGGATTTACACAGGCTATCCAAGATGCAGAGCTTCAAGCCTATCAATATTTCACTTTAGCCGAAATCTTCACATGGGAAGAATCATGGAAAACCAATGACACGAAGTCGGCATTTGCAGTGCCGACAGACGGAAATAACCAGACGTTCAACGCACATATGGATTCCTTGTTATCCATGTTCCAGAGCGGTCTTCTGAATATCCGGCATGCCCTGTTGTTGTATAACGATTGCATTACGCAGTTAAGTCGAAAAGGTATGGATTCGGACGATTTATACCTCTATTCTTTCGAACACTTGGCAGATCAGTTTGAGGATGTCCGGGATATGATCGATTATTTAAAGGGATTGTTCCGGGGGGAGCAGACTGATCAACAGCATGTTTCCATGCAGTCTGGACGCATTCATACATTCTCTGCCATACTGGAATACATCAACGAGCACTTTGGCGAGGACATTACAATTCAGGGCTTAAGTAAACAATTCAACTTAAACTCGAATTATATCTCGCAATTATTCAGAAAAGAACTGGATAAAACCTTTACCGAGCACTTAACCGGTCTTAGAATGAACCGCGCTTCGGTGTTGCTCAGAACTACGTCCATTCCGATCAACGATATAGCGGATCAGGTAGGATACCAGGATTATTTTTATTTCAGTAAAATGTTCAAAAAAATGATGGGCAGTCCGCCAAGAAGCTATCGTTACGACCAAAGTCAGAACGGCTATATTTCCGGCTCCTAATTAACGGAGGCCGTTTTTTTTTTTTTTTGTATTCCTTATCGAAAACTTGTACTTGAATTAGGTGCAAGACAATTTCTCCTCCAATTCGACATAAAGTTACATGAAAAATACAAGAATAACACTAATTTAACGACATACCCCTATGGAAGCGTTTCCTTTACAATAGATTTATAGACGAGATAGGAGGCGAGAGGGGTATGCAAAATACAGTAAGTCACGCGAAATACAAGGGGCGTTTGAAGGGAAAAACCAATCGCAAATGGCAGGAAATCGTCCGTCATAAGTACTTCTACTTGATGGTATTTCCAACCGTGCTGTTCTTTCTGATCTTCGCGTATGTGCCTATGTACGGCGTGATCTTGGCTTTTAAGGACTTCAATTATTCTCTGGGCATCATGAACAGTCCCTGGAATAACTTTCAAAACTTTCGGGATGTGCTGGGCGATCCGAAATTCCTGCATGCGTTCAACAACACCTTGTTGATCAGCTTCGGGCGTTTGCTTATCGAATTTCCGATCCCGATCCTGCTGGCGATCCTGCTGAATGAAATGCGACACGGTAAATTAAAGCGGATCTATCAAACCGTATTTACATTTCCGCATTTCATCAGCTGGGTCGTGTTAAGCGGAATCATAACGAGTATCCTGAGCGATCAGGGCGTGCTCAATCAGATCCTGCAGCTATTCGGATGGGGAAAAAACACGATCCTGATCCACGACGGAAGTTTTCTGGCGCTGCTGTTCACGTCGAACATATGGAAAGAAGCAGGCTGGTCCTCCATTATTTATCTGGCAGCCATCGCGGGTATCAATCCCGAGCTTTATGAGGCGGCGGCCATAGACGGCGCAAACCGTTATCAACAAATGAAGGCCATTACATGGCCAGTGATTCGTACCACGGCAGCTATTCTGCTTATTCTGGCCGTCGGCGGTATTATGAATGGCGGGTTCGACCAGATCTTCAATTTGTATAACCCGGCCGTTTATGAACGCGCCGATATTCTCGATACCTACGTGTATCGCAGCGCTTTTGTAGACGCAACGGGGTTCGGCTATTCCACTACGGTTGGTTTACTGAAATCCGTCATCAGTTGCTTGTTGCTTTTCGGATCAAACTTTTTTGTGAAGAATGTTATGAAGGAGGGGGGCCTCTATTGAAGCGCTTATCGGTTACTAATGCGCTGATCGCGATCATCCTGGGGCTGTGCGCGATCGCGGCTGTATTCCCGTTTTATCAAACGCTCGTTCTGTCCTTGTCTACCATATTAGACAGGAAAGCGGGAGGGGTCATGTTGTTTCCGAGATCCATTGATCTCTCTTCGTATCAATATATTTTTCATGAAGGCAAGGTGGTCAAAGGTTTGCTTATATCGGTCTTCGTGACCGTGTTAGGCACATTGGTAAATTTGGTAGTAACGACGACAGGCGCTTACGCGTTATCCAAGAATTCGATGCCTGGCCGAAACGTGATCCTTACTTGCATCATCTTTACGATGTTTTTTTCAGGCGGTCTTATTCCCTATTATTTGACGATTCAAGGTCTGCACTTGCAGAATAATTTACTTGTCATGATTTTGCCGGCGGCTGTAAACGCGTTCAACCTCATCCTGATGAAGAACTTCTTCGGAAGCGTCAATCCTGCTCTTGAGGAGTCGGCCAAAATTGACGGGGCTAACGATCTTAGTATCCTCATTCGCGTCGTCATACCCGTTTCGTTGCCGATCATGGCGACCATGTCCTTGTTTTATGCGGTTGATCGCTGGAATGAATGGTGGCTTCCTATGTTGTTTATCAACGATATAAACTTGCATCCCTTGCAGCTTGTATTAAGAGACACGATAACCAATCTGAGTCAGTCGATCAACAACCCGGCAGGCCAACAGTTAGCCGCACAAATGCAAAACGTTTACCCGGAATCGGTAAAGTCAGCGATGATCATCGTCTCCGCCATTCCCATATTAATGGTTTATCCATTCGTGCAGAAACACTTCAATGCGGGAGTTATGATTGGCTCCGTCAAAGAATGATAATAGTGGCTTCGGCCGTTATTATATACATCCTGAGCTTCAAAAATACAAGGAGGGTTTATAAAAATGATGTCCAAACAAAGAGCATTAGCATGTTCGGCTTTGATTTTGCTTGCAGGTACGGCGCTATCCGCCTGCAGCAAAGAGGAGAGCAAGACAAATACCCCAAGCGTAACGTCAAACGCATCACAGAAGCCAGATGATACGGCAATGAGCAAGCCATTGGAGCTCAGCGTTGCAGTATGGGACATTGAGACAGGCTTTAACGCTTCAAATGCAAAAAATGACACCGTTTACAACGATTTGACCAAGAAATTCAACATCACGATCAAACCGGTGCAGATTACCTGGAACGACTGGCAGGAGAAAGCAAAGGTATGGGCAGCGTCCAAGCAGCTTCCCGACATGTTCGCCAACGAGGTTGATATGGGGTTGTACCAAACCTGGGCCAAGCAAGGCGTCATCAAGCCGCTCCCCGACGATCTGAGCCCGTATCCGAATTTGAAAAAGCTCTTTTCCAGTCCGGCTGTGGAACCGGCCTTGCAGCCGTTAAAAGTGGATGGGAAATATTATGCGGTTCCGCGTTTTGGCGGTGAGGATATCGGCGATGGCAGGCTGGGCAGGCCCATCCGTTATCGGAAGGATTGGGCGGAGGAAGCCGGATTTACCAAGGAACCGGCAAGCTTTGACGAATTCTTGGCCATGACCAAAGCAGTCATACAGAAACACCCCGGTGTCACCGGTTTGACGATTAATTCGAAAGGCTATCTGTTAACGCAATTCTTGGGAAGCTTCCCCGAAATGGTGTTTAGCAATAACTGGACCCAGGAAAACGGCAAGTGGATTCCCGCTTTTACGTCCGAGAAAGCCTATCCGGGTATCAAGCAGCTTCGCACGCTCTATTCGGAAGGTATTCTTGACAAGGACTTTGCCATCCAGAAAGACGCCGACGGCACCAACAAGTTTTTGTCCGGCCAAAGCTTTGCGCTTTATGGCATGGAAGGCGTGACTGATGAACAAGTATCCGCATTCAAAAAAGCGAATCCTGGCGTCAGCCCTTCGAAAGCAATGGGTTACTTGAACATCTGGCCTGCGGCCGACGGAAAGCGCTATTCGACTGCGGGAGCGCCTTTCTGGTCCAATACGTTTTTCGCAAGTACCATTAGCGATGATAAATTCAAACGTTCTCTCCAAGTGTTGGATTACATGCTGTCTGACGAGTATAGGATCCTGGGGATTAACGGAATCGAGAATATCGATTATAAAGTGGAAAATGGACAATACGTTTCCCTGTTGAAAGCCGGTGAAACGCTCGCCGACAAATACCCGATCACGTCAAAACTGGTTTGGCTTGCCGCATGGGACCCCCTCCTGTATAAGGGCAAAAAAGTGGTAAGCTCCGATCCTGAAGGAGCCGCACTGCTGAAGCTGCAAATTGAAACGTGGAATCGCTATAAACAGGAAAATACGCTGATGCCTGTCAACTTTGATTTCAATGCGATATCGACTCCAGCTAAAAACAAGTTTGCGGCTCTAGACCCCGATATCCAGAATGACATCATTAAAGTGATTTTGGGCAAAGGGGATCCGATTGCCCAGTGGAAAGAAATTGTTAAGAGTTACGACTCCAAAGGTGTGCCTGAAGCCATCAAAGAAGTGAACGATGAGGTAGCCAAGAGAGGTATCAAGTAACAACTCCTTTTTCATGACAGTTCAGTGACACGAAGAAGCTTCCGAACCATACGCATCATGTTCGTGAAGCTTCTCTTGTTCCTGATAAGCATAAGGGAAAGGGGGATTATCAAACCGGATTTTTTGTATGCGTTTTAAAATTAGTTTTTCATCAAAGAAGGGGTGATCATATGGTTAAAAGTCAGTTTAGAAAAAAACGGTCCAGAGTCTTGTCTCTTCTGATGGCGTTTCTGGTAGCCATTTCAGAATTACGGTTACCGGACTGCCAAGCGGCGTTAGCGCCGGTATAAGCGATTTCAAGGTATTCGGAGACCCGACCGATCTGGCGTTTGGCAAGACCGCAACGGCGGATAGCTCGGCGGCAGGAAATCCGGCTTCGAGCGGAAACGACGGGGACACATCGACGAGTTGGACCGCCGCTGATGCGTTAACCGGCCATACGTGGACGGTAGACCTTGGCAGAGGCTTGACGATCAATAACGGTACCCAGGTGATGTGGGCACAGGACGGTCAAGCATATAAGTATACCATTGATGTGTCCAATGATAATGTCAACTGGACTACAAAAATCAACAAGACCGGTAATAGCAACTTTAGCCAGGTTCAATACGATTACTTTGTTGCAACCGCCCGCTATGTCCGAGTTACCGTGACTGGACTGCCGAGCGGCGTAACGGCCAGCATTAAAGAGTTCAAGGTATTCGGAGAGACAGGCGATACCCTGACTATGGCGCAGCTGCCGTTTGACGAGACTAGCGGAACGACGGCAATTGATGCAACCGGCAATGGCTGGAACGGCACATTGGTTGGCGGCGCGAGCCGGGTGGCCGGCAAGAGCGGCAATGCCGTAGACCTGAGCGGAACGAGCCAATATGTCGCTCTTCCTACGGGCGTCGTTTCCGGCGATGACAAGATCACCGTAGCGGCTTGGGTGAATCTGGATACGGTGAGCAACTGGAATCGGATCTTCGATTTCGGTTCCGGATCGTCTACCTATATGTTCCTCTCGCCGAAAAACGGAGCAAACGGCAAAATCCGCTTTGCGATCAAGAACAATAATTCAAGCGAACAAATCATTGACGGGCAGGCGGCGCTGCCGACCGGAGGCTGGCATCATGTAGCTGTCACCTTGAACGGCTCGACAGGCATCCTCTACGTTGACGGAGTTCAAGTAGGCACCAATACCGGCATGACCCTGAAACCGTCCGATATGGGAGCCACCACGCAAAACTGGATCGGGCGCTCCCAATACGCCACCGATCCGTATCTCGACGGACGTGTGGACGACTTCCGGATCTATAATAGCGCTATGTCCGCATCGCAAATCATGCATCTCGCGAATGGGCAAACGGTGCTGCCGATGGCAGAGCTTCCGCTTAACGAAGCGAGCGGAACGACGGCCTCCGATGTGACCGGCAACGGCTGGAACGGCACCCTGACAGGCGGCGCCAGCTGGACAACCGGCATTAAGGGCAACGCGGTGGACCTGAGCGGAACAAGCCAATATGTTGCATTGCCAGCAGGCGTTGTTTCCAGCGCTAAGGCAATTACTGTAGCAGCCTGGGTGAATTTGGACACCGTGAGCAACTGGAGCCGCATCTTCGACTTCGGTCTCGGAACGAACAACTACTTCTACCTGACGCCGCAAAACGGGACAACCGGCGTCATCCGTGTCGGGATCAAAAACGGCGGTGGCGAGCAAGTCATCGACGGCATTGCGGCGATGCCAACCGGCGGCTGGCATCATGTGGCCGTAACCCTGGACGGCGCTACGGGAACGCTTTACGTCGATGGCCAGAAGGTAGGCAGCAGCAACATCAACATCAGACCTTCCCAACTTGGCGTTACCACGCAGAACTGGATCGGCCGCTCGCAATTCTCCGCAAATCCGTACCTCGACGGACGGGTGGACGACTTCCGCATCTATAACGTTGCTTTAACCGATCAGGAAATAGCGGCTGTAATGAACGAGTAGAATGCAGCGACAGTGAATGAACCAGAGGAAGTCCGGAACATGCACGTCGTGTTCCGGACTTTCCGTCATTGGTTCGGCGGTGGAGCTTTATTCTGATCCGTTGAATGATACTTATGACTAATGTGTCGGAAATTGTGCGTATGTACGAAAAAGGAAAATTACGCCAATACCTATACGTCAGGACCGCTGTATTCGGTTACCATTATTTTTCGATATATATTGTTCAACTTTCCCTACCGGGAACCGAGAGTGATTAGAGTTACGTGAGAAGTTCCAGCACATCAAGAGTAAGGGGGCTAAGATGTGAGATTCTGTTTGTACGATGAACAAGCTTACCCACAGTCATTTCGCGGGGTTGTGAATGGACGTTATTATCTGCTGTACTCTCTAAACAAAGACATGGAGAGCACGTACGATCAGGTAATTATTGACTGAATCGCCTGAGGCGAACATCAAGATGGACGGATGCACGTACAGGAAGGTTCTTCGAAGGCGGACAAACCATCTATGTTGAAGCTCAACTAAGCACGATTCCGGTATTTTTACGGGACGGAAAACAAGAGTATCTCATCGGAAAAATATAATATTCTTTTAGAACGGAAAGGATGACCCTGTTATGGAAGATAACTACAATCTGTTATCGAAGAAGGGAGCTTGGGGAGATCAGGGGGACGGCACCTATGTCAATCCTGTCTTGCCGGGAGATTATAGCGATCCGGATGTCATTCGAGTCGGAGATGATTATTACTGCATCTCCTCTACATTGCATTGCTCTCCGGGGATGGCGGTACTGCATTCCAAAGATCTTGTGAATTGGAGAATGATCGGGCATGTTGTGGACGATTTGACAAGCATCGGCCCGGAATACAATTACAATCGGATGAACCGTTATGGCAGAGGAGTATGGGCAGGCGCCATCCGATTCCACAAAGATAAATATTGGGTGTATTTTTTCACGCCCGATGAAGGATTGTTTATGAGCACGGCTGCCGATCCGGCGGGACCTTGGGAACCGCTTCATCAAGTTTGGGAGGTTAGCGGCTGGGACGACTGCTGTCCGTTTTGGGACGATGACGGACAAGGCTACTTTGTTGCCACTAATTTTGCCGATAACTATAATATCCATTTATTTAAATTAAGTGAAGACGGCAAAGAACTATTGCATGACAGCGATACGATTATTCATCAGCACAAAGGGAGCGAAGCCAATAAGCTCTACAAAATAAACGGAACCTACTATTTTTTCCACAGCGAGGTTCACCGTAGGGAAGGCATTGAAGTCAGAATTGTTATGATGTTAAGGGCCGAACATATTTATGGGCCCTACGAGGAGAAGGAGATTATCCATACGCACGGCAAGGATGTAGACCGGGAGCCGAATCAAGGCGGACTTGTCCAGACCGTTTCCGGTGATTGGTATTTCATTTCGCATCAAGGAACGGGCGAGTACGAGGGGAGACCGCTTCACTTGCTGCCCGTAACGTGGGTTGACGGATGGCCGATTATCGGAAACGATACGGACGGCGACGGAATCGGAGAGATGGTATGGGGAGGCAGGAAGCCCATAAACGGACATCCCGCGACGGTTCTTGCCACAACTGACGATTTTGACCGGGCGGTGCTCGAGCCGTATTGGGAATGGAACCATCAGCCGAAAGCCGACAAATGGTCGTTAGCGGAACGGCCCGGCTATTTGCGTCTATACGCATGCCAACCCATCGATAAGGACAGTTTCTTTACCGTAAGCAACATCATTTCGCAAAGAGCGTTTAGAACCGTTCACAATACAGCAACCGTAAAAATAGAGATCAGCGGCATGGCAGACGGGCAAGAAGCGGGGCTTTGCCATTTTGCACAAACCTATTGCAAGATTGGCGTACAACAACAGAATGGAACAAGGGTTCTGAAGTTTAACCATTCGGGGACGATTGCGTGGGGGCCGGAATTATCAGGTTGCACCCTATGGTTAAGGTCTGTGTGGAACTTAGACGGAATCAACCGTTTCGAATATAGCGTCGATGGGGTACATTTCACGAGCTTTGGAGACGCCTATCAGTTGGGGTGGGGGAATTATAGGGGAGATCGGATCGGGGTATACAGCTATAACTGCGAGAGTGAACAGGGTTATATTGATGTAGACCAATTTTGTTATGAGGTCGCAGGAGCAATATAAGCCACAATAGCCCCAGCGGCGGCTCGTCGACCATGACCAACGGCGGTATCCGTGCAGCATCATCACATCGATCCGTAGGGACTCGCATTCGTGGTAGATTGGTTTGCGCTCGCCGAATTGACCGGCAATCCAGTATGGAAAGAGACAGTCAAGACGAGGGGTTCTATCATACCCGATGGTAGAATACGTTCCAAGTGTCCCAATGGCTGGTGGCTTGGCCGACTGCATTTCGGCTTGAAGTATTACGGCACATGACGTTAGAGCAACAACGGTTTTTGATTAAGTAATATAAGCATATCCTAAACATGACGAGCACACACTGGAGGCTATGATGAAAACGCCATTGTATCGAGACCCTATTTATGACGGAGCAGCGGATCCGGTCGTTATTTGGAACAGAGAAGCCAAGGAATGGTGGATGATTTACACAAACCGCAGGGCAACGGCGGAAGATCGCCGGTTTGCCTGGGTGCACGGCACTGATCTCGGCGTTGCTTCATCCAAAGACGGGAACGATTGGGTTTACCGGGGAACGCTCCCGGGGCTGGACATCGAATGGGGAAGAAATACGTTCTGGGCGCCTGAGATTTACTGGCATGAAGGCATTTACCATATATATGTCTCTTATATTCAAGGGGTACCTGAGGATTGGGTAGGTCGGGCGGACATGCTCCATTATACAAGTCCGGATCTCCTCAATTGGACGTTTCAGTCCAGGCTGGATATCAGCGAGAGAAATATTATAGATGCTTGTATTTACCGTCTCCCTAACGGCCTGTTCAGAATGTGGTTCAAAGAAGACAACAACACCTACGCCGCCGACAGCAAGGATCTATACCATTGGGAACGTGTAGGGCTGATTATCGAGGGACGGGGACATGAAGGGCCTAATGTCTTTCGGTTCAAAGAATATTATTGGTTAATCGTGGACGAGTGGAGAGGGCAAGGTGTATACCGATCGGATGATTTGATCAACTGGGAACGGAACGGCCTCATTCTCGATCAGCCAAGCTCGAGGGAAGATGACGGCACGATTGGCTTGCATGCGGATGTAGTCTGCTCAGGGGACGAAGCATATATCTTTTATTTCACCCATCCGGAGAGATTAACCGGGCAAGAGCCTCCTTCCTACACCTACGGTACACGGCGTTCCTCCATACAAGTAGCCCAATTGGACGTTGTTGACGGTAAGCTGGTATGCGACCGAGACCGGCCGTTTGAACTGAAGCTTATGCCTCCGACCTGCGAGTAAGCCGGACAGGCAGTGCCAAGGTGCAGCTATTCCGTACGGCAAAGCAGTATGGCATTAACCACCATTACCGCTTCCACTCCTGGTGCCCGACTGAAGCTGAATTCGAAGCGGCAGACCGGGAATGCATATATATGCAGCCCGAGCTGCCTTTCTGGGATCCGGTTTTTACCCGCGCTTGCGACGAGTAAGGCATTCTATTCTGGTCGGAAGCGACCTTCTGGGGAATTGGCGGCACGTGTACGAGTTGCTCGCCCCGAATGCTTGCCGTTATGCGAGAATCTTATTCACAGCTTTACTGGCAAAGGTGCCTGCAAACCTGAGATCGTTTCGATTATTCGGTATGAACAACGAGTAAAATTCTGAAATAGAAGGAAAGGAAATCACCATGAAAATACAATTTCAGTCCCCCGCCGTTTATTGGACGGAAGCCCTTCCCGTTGGAAACGGAAGACTTGGCGCGATGATATTTGGCGGAGTTGAGAAAGAACGCATTGCATTGAATGAGGACACGCTTTGGTCCGGTTACCCTAAAGATTGGAATAATCCGGGGGCCAAAGAAGTGTTGCCGAAGGTGAGAGAGCTTATTGCCCAAGAGAACTATGAGGAAGCGGATCGTCTCTGCAAGGAAATGATGGGTCCCTATACGCAATCCTATTTGCCTTTCGGAGACTTGCGTTTCGTGATGCATCATGGCGATGTGAAACACCAATACAGCCGGAAGCTTGATCTGTCAACCGGCTTCGTGACGGTTACCTATAACGTTGGCGGCGTTCAGTATACCCGAGAAACATTCGCTTCTTATCCCGATCAATCCATTGTCGTGCGTCTGACGTCGAGCAAGGAAGGGATGCTCGATTTTCGGGCCTGGCTGGACAGTCCCATTCATTATGCATCGTCCTTTGATGCCGATCAAAAACAATATATGATATCCGGTACAGCTCCTGAGCAAGTATGGCCCAGCTACTACAACTCGGAAAATCCCATTGTTTACGGCGCGCCTGAGTCATCAAAAGCTTTGAAGTTCCACGGCGGATTGGCTGTGGTGCATGAAGGCGGGACGTTCAAGGTTAATACGGACGGTTTGCACGTTGTCGGAGCGACCAGCGCGACCTTGGTTTTCAGCGCGGCCACCTCCTTTGACGCAAGCATTGGCGCGAGCAATTCCGAACGGGATCCGAGGCAAATCACAACGGATGCCATCCAGGCTGTTCGCGTTAAGCCGTATGAGGAGATTCGAAACCGGCATCTTGAGGATCATCACAAGCTGTTTGGCAGAGTTGCCTTGTCTCTCGGGGAGACCAAAGCTTCCTCCGATATGCCGACCGATCGGCGAATTGCCGAATTTGGTAGCAGCGATCCGGGGCTGGTGGAGCTTTTGTTCCATTATGGAAGGTACTTGATGATCGCAAGCTCCCGTCCGGGAACCCAGCCTGCCAATCTGCAAGGCATATGGAATGAGGAAACGCGTGCGCCGTGGAGCAGCAACTATACGCTTAATATCAATGCCGAGATGAACTACTGGCCGGCAGAGTCTTGCAATATGGCGGAATTGCACGAGCCGTTGATTGATTTTATCCGCAGATTGGCAGTGAATGGAAGGAAGACGGCCGAAACGAATTATGGCGCAAGAGGGTGGGTGGCGCACCATAATTCGGATCTTTGGGCCCAAACGGCACCGATTGGCGATTATGGCGATGGAGACCCGGTATGGGCGTACTGGCCGATGGGAGGCGTATGGTTGACCCAGCACTTATGGGAACATTATGCCTTCAGCGGGGATGAAAGGTTTTTAAGGGATACGGCGTACCCCATCATGAAGGAAGCGGCGTTATTCTGTCTGGATTGGCTCATCGAAGATCAAAATGGTTATCTCATTACTTCGCCTTCCACCTCTCCCGAGATGAAGTTCGTGGTTGGCGATAAGCGCCATGCCGTAAGCGCGGCGACGACCATGGATCTGTCTCTGATCGGCGAATGTTTCGATAACTGCATCATGTCTGCGAACCTGCTTGGGATTGATGAAGATTTTGCAAAGACACTGGCAGAGAAGAAGCAAAAGCTGCTGCCACTTCAAATCGGCAAGCACGGTCGATTGCAGGAATGGTTCCAAGATTTCGAGGAGGAAGATGTCCATCATCGTCACGTCTCTCATCTTGTCGGAGTTTATCCGGGGCGTCTGATTACGGAGCAGTCTGCTCCCGATCTGTTCCGAGCTGCGAAGACATCGCTTGAAATAAGGGGAGACGGGGGAACGGGCTGGAGTCTGGGCTGGAAAATCGGCCTATGGGCAAGATTCAAGGACGGCAACCGCGCTGAGCGGTTAATCTCGATTTTACTGTCGCTCGTTAAGGGAGAAGATTCGATTCATCGTGGCCGAGGCGGTGTTTACGCCAATCTGTTCGACGCGCATCCTCCTTTCCAAATCGACGGTAACTTTGCCGCCACAGCGGGGATTGCAGAGATGCTGCTGCAATCGCATCAAGGCTGCTTGGAACTCCTGCCGGCGTTGCCCGATGCCTGGAAAGACGGATATGTCAAAGGCTTGCGGGGCAGAGGGGGGTATGAGGTCGATCTTGAGTGGGAGAATGGCGTATTGTCAAAGGCGGAAATCGCCGTTTCCATAACACAGACCTGCAAAGTCCTCGCCAAGCAAAAGGTCAGGATTACGCAGGATGGCGAAGAAGCACATTATTCTCAAGAAGAGAACGGTTGTATCGGATTCCATGCTGAAGCTGGAAAACGGTACGTAGTATCGGCCGTTTGAAGACTTGTGTCTATCCCTGACTGCGCGTCCGTCCGGCAGTCAAGTGGCCTCCCGATTCGCCGTGGTGAGGTGATCAGAAGCTCGCACCCGAAACCCTTGGGGTGACACGTTTCAATGACAGCAGTTACATAATGATGAATTTTACCCCAGCCTTCTGATTTCCCGCCTATATAATAATATTTCTTGTCCTATCATTCAGGGCGCTGCATATAAAAGACAGATGAAAAACATAAAAACGCTTTTGCGGAAGGGGATAAGCATGGAATTTTTTACTGCAGGGAATGGGAAGCTGATTTTTGAGTACAACGGAGAAACCTTACAAATTGAAGCTTGGGGTGAAAACAGTTTACGGATCCGCTCCCGAATGATGGGCGAAATCCTGGATACGGACTATGCCTTGCTGCCTGTTGGTGGCGAAGTGGAAGCAACAATAAAGATCGATCATGAAGCTGAAACGGCTTCCATTCAAAACGGTAAGATAAAAGCGGTGGTCAGACAGTCATGGTGGGATACCCCGGGACGAATTTCCTTTTACAATGATAAAGGTGAATTATTGCTTCAAGAAATAGGCGTCGGCGGAGCGCTGAAGCTTCGGTCAAGAGCATTCAAGCCGATTATCGGTGGGGATCATCAATTAACGGTTTCCTTTGCCGGAAATGATGGTGAGAGAATCTACGGTATGGGTCAATACCAACAGGAAACCTTTGATTTGAAAGGCTCCACGCTTGAGTTGGCTCATCGTAATTCCCAAGCAAGTATTCCGTTTTTATATTCCAGCAAAGGGTATGGCTTCTTATGGCATAATCCTGCGATCGGAAAAGTGAACTTCGCCAATAATCGGACTGAATGGGTTGCAGAAAGCACAAAACAGTTGGATTATTGGATAACGGCAGGCGATTCGCCGGCAGAAATCGAAGCCGCGTACGGAAAAGCGGCGGGTACCGTCCCCATGATGCCAGAATATGGACTTGGCTTCTGGCAGTGCAAACTGCGATATTATAATCAGGAACAGCTGTTGGAGGTTGCAAGGGAATATAAGAGAAGAAAGCTGCCGATCGATGTCATTGTCGTTGACTTTTTCCACTGGCCCAAACAGGGGGACTTCAGATTTGAGGAAGAATTTTTCCCTGATCCGAAGGCCATGATGGATGAGCTGAAATCCATGGGAATCGAACTGATGGTTTCGGTTTGGCCGCAGATTGACCGCTATAGCGAAAATTTTGAGGAAATGCGGCAAAAGGGTTATTTGATTAAAGCGGAACGGGGAGTCCAGGTTGCCATGATGGAATGGTTCCCCGCCAATATTTATTTCGATGCTACAAATCCGAAAGCCAGGGAGTATGTATGGTCCAAATGCAAGAAGAATTATTATGATCATGGAATCAAGATCTTCTGGCTGGATGAAGCAGAACCTGAATACGATGTGTATGACTTTGATAATTACCGCTACGCTATGGGACCTAATGTTCAAATCGGAAATATCTATCCGCAGCGCTATTCCAAAACCTTTTATGACGGCATGCAGGCGGAAGGACAGGAGAATATCGTAAACCTGGTTCGCTGCGCTTGGGCAGGCAGCCAACGCTATGGCGCTTTGGTGTGGTCGGGAGATATTCATTCTTCGTTTGAAGATTTCAGAAAACAAATCGTTGCAGGCCTTCATATGGGAATTGCGGGGATCCCTTGGTGGACGACGGATATCGGAGGCTTTGCAGGAGGTAACCCGGACGATCCCAAGTTTCGTGAGCTCCTGATCCGCTGGTTCCAATGGGGGGCTTTCTGCCCTGTTATGCGATTGCATGGCGATCGCAGGGGTGGCAAGGAAGTATTCAAAAAAGACGGCAGCAAAGCATTAAATACCGGCGGAAACAACGAGGTATGGAGTTTTGGGGACGAGGCATACGAGATATTAGTTAAATATCTTGAATTGCGGGAGACCTTAAGGGATTATACCCGTGAGTTGATGAAAGAAGCCCATGAAAAGGGGGCGCCGGTTATGAGGCCGCTCTTCTACGAATTCCAGAATGACGATAAGGTTTGGGATATGAAAGACGAATACCTGTATGGTCCGGATCTGTTGATCGCCCCCATCCTTTATGAAGGCGCCGTATCCAGAGAGGTATATCTGCCTGAAGGTGCAAGCTGGACGGATGCACGTACAGGAAGGATCTTCGAAGGCGGACAAACCATTCATGTTGAAGCTCCTCTAAGCACGATTCCGGTTTTTTTACGGAATGGAAAACAAGAGCATCTCATCGGAAAAATCTAATATTCGAATAGGAAAAGACGAAAGGCCATGATAATGAGAGGAAGCTTCCGAACCTATATACATTCGGAAGCTTTCTGCTATTCAAGAGATGCGAGCCGCCGACATACCTCCGAGAAAGCGCTTGCTTTATACTGTAGTCAAAAGATAATGGACTATCCGGGATGTCAATGTTAAGAGATGAACAAATAGAATGCAGCGGAAGTGAATGAACCAACGGGAGTCCGGAACAAGAACGGCGTGTCCGGACTTTCGGTGGCAATACTGCATTCCAAAGATCTGGTGAATTGGAGAATGATCGGCCAAGTTGTGAATGATTTGACAAGCATTGGCTTGGAATACAATTACAATCGACATACGCACGGCATGGAAGTAGAACGGGAGCCGAATCAGGGCGGACTTGTCCAGACGGATTCCGGGGAGATGGTATGGGGAGACAGGAAGCCCATAAACGGACATTCCGTGACGGTTCTTTCCACGAATGACGATTTTGACCGGGCGGTGCTTGAGCTGCATTGAGAATGGAACCAGCCGCGAGCCGACAAATGGTCGTTAACGGAAAGGCCCGGCTATTTGCGTCTATACAATGGCCCGCATTTTGATGGGGCTCAAATAGCATCCAACACTATACGAACTGGGTACGAATTTCCGATGATATTTCTCTTTATACCACGGATTGGTTCAAATATACGGTAAAAGATGATGTGAGCGGCAAGGTGCCGGGAGTGTACGAGTACCGCGCCGTGCTGGTTAACTCGGCAGGCGTGACGATCACCGTTAAAGTTTAGTGAACAAATGATTGGAAGGAAACAAGGTCATTCCAATCAGAATAAAACCTGCTTGGAATCCCCTCCTTCAAACCTGTTATATCCTAAAAATGACGAACACACACTGGAGGCTATGATGAAAACGCCATTGTATCGAGACCCTATTTATGACGGAGCAGCGGATCCGGTCGTTATTTGGAACAGAGAAGCCAAGGAATGGTGGAAGATTTACGCAAACCGCAGGGCAATGGCGGAAGAAAGTGGTTGCCGAGTGGTAAAAGAATACAAGAGGAAATGAAAATCATGGGTCGATTTCGCAAGCTTAGCCTTATCAAGCAAGTCCTTTTTTTGATCTTGATAATGCTGGTCATTCTTTTGATTTTATTTGTCATTTCGAACACGATTGCAAAGCGCATTATCGAGAAGAAGGTTACGGACTCCGTTAGTAAAATATTGCTTCAGGTTGAAGATAAAATGGAGAGCTTCTATTCAGACATGGATGGAATCTCGACATCACTGCTATACAGTCCGACGGTTCAAACCTTCCTGAGTACGAATGACGACTTATCGATGATCCTAATGAATAATGAAATCATTTCGGTGTTCTCCAACACCATTTTGCTAGCATAGGACGGCCTCTTTTTCTGTCCGGCCTGCTTCCTTGATGTTGAAGAAATGGAACTTATTGTGGCCAGATTCGTCATTTTTAATTAGTTTGCTTATTTTTAATGTATTGGAAATGAAAAGGATATATTAAGAAATCTGTGGGGGAAACCTCTTCTTTTTTCAGGATGGAAGAGTTACGGAAGGGGATGCGAGACCTGTCCTTGGGGGAATTCTCTCAGGAAAAGAGTCAGTGGTTGGGGATTCCAGCTTAGAGGGGAAATTGGCTTCCGCTGAAGCTGTCTTACAGAGAATTGAGCGTGGGATTCGGCGTTTAGAGGGTTGAATATATGTAAATATCAAAAAACAGTATATCAATGCTAGATTACGATATAGGATGAATAAAATATAATGTTAAAATAAAGATTGCATGGCGGGGTCAGAAGATAAAGGTTCATTGAGGCTTTTTTCCTTAACATATTGACGGAGGAGCCCCGCGATATCTTTCTCGAACTCCATGAGGAAGTAGGGTTGAGAATAAATTGAAGTATGTACCGCTACAGGCTCTGTATGGGAAGGAGTTAGCGGCAACTTTTTTGTGAAGAGGAGCGAATCATTTGAAGCTGAATTACACGAAACCTGCATCCTATTGGACAGAGGCGCTTCCGTTAGGAAACGGCCGTATCGGAGCGATGGTATTCGGAGGGATCGAGACCGAACGCTTGCAACTGAATGAGGATACGCTATGGTCGGGGGAACCGAAGGATGGGACGAACCCGAACGCCCGGAAGGCGCTTCCTGAAATTCGCCGTCTAATTAATGAAGGGAATAATGAGGAAGCGGACGCTCTTTGCAAAAAAGCGATGGGTCCTTATACGCAATCATATATGCCTTTTGGGGATTTGACCGTACACTTTTATCACGGCGATAATGTCACACAGTACGAACGTTTGCTGGATCTGGAGACTGCGGCCGCATCGGTTCGGTATAGGATCGGGGAAGTCACATACACCCGAACCTGCTTCATTTCCTTCCCGGATCAAACTCTTGTTATGCGGATCGAGGCGGACCGTCCCGGCATGCTGAACTTTACGGCCAAGCTATGGAGTCCGCTCCGGCATCAAACCGGTCCCGAGGGCGAACACATCGTGATGAGAGGTAGGGCTCCGGTCCATGTCGACCCGAATTACTATCAGACCAACAATCCGATTCGCTACGGCGAATCCGGCACACGCTTCGATGGAAGGCTTGCTATTCAGACCGAAGATGGCCGCGCTTATGCCGATCATGACGGACTGCATGTCGAATCAGCTACAACCGCGACCATCATTTTTAGCGCAGCAACGAGCTTTCATGGTTTTGACCGTAATCCGGCAGCGGAGGGTGTCGACCCTTCCCAAATCGCAGAGAGACACTTGAACGCGGCTCTTAATAAGACTTATTCAAAGCTTTATGCCTCTCACATTGCCGATTATCGCGTTTTATACGATCGAGTTACCCTTGATTTGGGGTCATCCGACATTCCTGGCGACGTACCGACAGACATACGCGTTGCCGAATACGGAGTGAAGGACAAGAAACTGGTGGAACTCCTGTTTCAATTCGGCAGGTACCTGCTGATCGCGAGTTCCCGGCCCGGCACGCAGGCGGCGAATTTACAGGGAATTTGGAATAAGGAAACACGGCCGCCCTGGAGCAGCAATTATACGTTAAATATAAACGCGGAAATGAATTATTGGCTCGCGGAGACGTGCAACTTGGCCGAATGCCATGGGCCGTTGCTTGATTTCATCGGCAATTTGGCCAAGGCAGGGGCGGAAACCGCGCGCATCAATTATGGCGCCCGCGGCTGGGTCGCGCATCACAACAGCGATATCTGGTGCCATTCCGCGCCGGTAGGAGACTTCGGCAACGGGGACCCCGTTTGGGCGAGCTGGTTCATGGCCGGTCCTTGGCTAAGCCAGCATCTGTGGGAGCATTATGCATTCGGTGGAGATACGTCGTTCCTTCGTGACAACGCCTATCCGATCATGAAGGAAGCGGCTCTCTTCTGCCTGGATTGGCTGCAGGAGGAACCGGACGGTCGGCTGGCCACATCGCCATCCACCTCCCCCGAGCATAAGTTTGTATTACCGAACGGCCAAATGGCTGCCGTCAGCAAAGGGGCGACGATGGATCATGCACTGATCTGGGACTTGTTCACGAACTGCATCAAGGCGGCGAATATACTTGGAATGGACGATAGCTTCCGGGAGGAGCTGGCGGAGGCTAGGTCCAGGCTGCTTCCGTATCAGATCGGCAAATACGGTCAGCTTCAGGAATGGTTTCTTGATTTCGAGGATCAGGATGTGCAGCATCGCCATGTGTCGCATCTGTTCGGCGTTTATCCGGGCTGTCAGTTGACCGCGGAGGCAACGCCGGAGCTGTTCGAAGCGGCGCAGCGCTCGCTCGAACGGCGCAGCGATATCGGCACCGGCTGGAGCCTCGCGTGGAAAATCAGCCTGTGGGCACGATTCGGCGACGGAAACCGCACCTTGCAGCTAATCGGGAACGTGCTGAATCTCGTTCACACCGATGTGGGCAGCGTCACAGGCGGCGGCGTCTATCCGAACTTGTTCGGCGCGCATCCGCCGTTTCAGATCGACGGGAATTTCGGCTTAACGGCCGGCGTAGCCGAAATGCTGATGCAGTCTCATACCGGCGCCATCCGTCTGCTGCCTGCTCTTCCAAATGCATGGGAAACCGGCTCAGTCAAAGGACTTCGAGCAAGAGGGGGCTTTGAGATCGGTCTTGCCTGGGAGAACAACGCGCTCGTAAAGGCAGAGATTCGTTCGCTTCTCGGCGGTCCTTGCCGTGTTACGGCTTCAGTTCCGCTGAAGGTGGAAGCGGACGGCAGAACCGTTGCGTTCGAAAGCAACGCATACGGGACGATCGCTTTCGATACGGAGCCCGGGTTTATTTATACGGTTAAGCCTTCATATATGTAACGTTGGGACCCCGGTTTGCAAGCCGTCCCCGTCCATGCCATCGGAGCAGATGGCGGTCAGCGTAGGCAATGCAAACCCGCGGCATTTCTAAAAGGTGTAAAAACAAGTTCTTTAACGGGGCTATCTCTTGGAAAGCCCCTATTTGTATTTGAAGAAGCACAACAATTTCCGAAGAGGTCTAAAGACCGGAGCTAAATCCGACAGCATAATGGAATTAGTAAACGTTTTCAATTTCTGGCGGGGCTGAAATGTACAGATCGAGATTTACAAATGGAACTCGTAAAGTCTCGCGTACAAAGCGCGGACGACACAGTCGGCTGAGTCCTTTTTCGACGGCATGCAGGCGGAAGGACAGGACAAAATCGTAAACACGGTTCGCTGCGCTTGGGCAGGCAGCCAACGATATGGCGCATTAGTGTGGTCGGGAGATATTCATTCTTCATTTGAAGATTTCAGAAAACAAATCGTTGCAGGCCTTCATATGGGCATGGCGGGGATCCCTTGGTGGACGACGGATATCGGAGGCTTTTCAGGAGATAACCCGGACAATCCCAAATTCCGTGAACTGCTGATCCGATGGTTCCAATGGGGGACTTTCTGTCCTGTTATGAGATTGCATGGCGATCGCAGTGGAGGCAAGGAAGTATTCAGAAAAGACGGCAGCAAAGCATTAAATACCGGCGGAAACAACGAAATATGGAGTTTTGGGGATGAGGCTTACGCTATATTGGTTAAATATATTGAATTGCGGGAGACCTTAAGGGATTATACCCGTGAGTTGATGAAAGAAGCTCATGAAAAAGGTGCGCCGGTTATGAGGCCGCTCTTCTATGAATTCCAGAAGGACGATAAGGTTTGGGATATTAAAGATGAATACCTGTATGGTCCGGATCTGCTGGTTGCCCCAATCCTTTATGAAGGCACCGTATCGAGAGAGGTGTATCTGCCTGAAGGTGCAAGATGGACGGATGCACGTACAGGAAGGTTCTTCGAAGGCGGACAAACCATCTATGTTGAAGCTCAACTAAGCACGATTCCGGTATTTTTACGGGACGGAAAACAAGAGTATCTCATCGGAAAAATATAATATTCTTTTAGAACGGAAAGGATGACCCTGTTATGGAAGATAACTACAATCTGTTATCGAAGAAGGGAGCTTGGGGAGATCAGGGGGACGGCACCTATGTCAATCCTGTCTTGCCAGGAGATTATAGCGATCCGGATGTCATTCGAGTCGGAGATAACTGCGAGAGTGAACAGGGTTATATTGATGTAGACCAATTTTGTTATGAGGTTGCAGGAGCAAAGTAAGTGCACATGACGTTCGAACATACTTTATATTGGGAGTGGAGAAGGAATGAAATCGCCATTATTTAGGGATCCATTCTATGACGGTGCGGCAGATCCTGTAGTCATTTGGAATCGTCAGACCAAGGAATGGTGGATGATTTATACGAACCAAGGGGAAATTCGAATTATAATGCAGTGCTTAGTGATATACCACCGTATCATCCGAGGTATCCTTGCAAATGAGAGGTCTGTCTCAGTTTGGGGACAGACCTTAATCCATTAAAAAGGAGGAAATATTAAAGAATCTGCGTTGGTCTGCCACATGATGTTTGCGCTTACAAGATGACAACAACAGGTAAGTAAAGTAAAGAGTTGCACATTGCTCGCTTCTTTTATGGATTTTATAATGAGTACATAACACAGCAACATCGCTGTGAGGCATTTTAAAACCAGGAACTGGGGGATGTTCATGAAACAAAAAAAGCATAAAGTGAAAGCGTTATCCATTTCGTTCTTAGTCATTTCTACTTTCTTAGCTGCATGCAGTAACCAAGACGGACCGGCGGCCGGACAGAAAGAGGCTGCAAAAGAAGCGGTAAGCACTGCTGGTGCAAGTGATGTGAAAGTTACAAATGCAGACCCTCTTGGCAAGTATGATCCGCCAATCGATGTATCTTTCGTACGAAATCTCAGTGATGTTGTAGAAAATAATGTGCTTGGCGTGCTTAAAGGCGAGACATTCGAAGATAACCGCTGGAGTCGCTTATATAAGGATCAGTTGGGCATCAACATTAAAAACAGTTGGGTCGTAAAGGGTAACGATACCTCGGAACAATATCTACAGAAGTTAAATGTAACGTTAGCTTCCGGTGATCTGCCTGACGTAATTCCAGTTAACGCAACGCAATTGAAGCAATTAGCTGACTCCGATCAAATTGAAGATATGACGGCCTTATATGAGAAGTATGCTTCTCCGTTAACCAAACAAATTTTATCGCAGGAGGGGAGCGGTCCATTCGATGCAGTTACAATTGACGGCAAACTGATGGCAATCCCGCAGGTCGATTCTTCGCTCGAACGCGCTATGTTTATTTGGATTCGTACGGATTGGCTTCAAAAATTAGGCTTACAGCCTCCGAAGACGATGGCAGATGTGCAGGCGATATCGAAAGCATTTGCGGAAAACGATCCGGATGGCAATGGGAAAAAAGATACTTTTGGACTGGGGTTAACCAAGACCTTATGGGGCGGAGCCATGGGATTGGAAGGGTTCATGGCCGGCTACAAGGCTTATCCGAATATGTGGTTGGCGGATGCTTCCGGTAATCTGGTTTTTGGCGGCATTCAGCCGGAAGTCAAGAAAGCGCTTCAATCTCTTCAGAACATGTTCAAAAACGGTGAATTGGACCAGGAGTTCGGTACAAAAGATGGAGGCAAAGTATCCGAGCAAATCGCCTCCGGAAAGATCGGAATGGAATACGGCGAACAGTGGAATTCCATTTGGCCATTACAATTAAATAAGAACAATGAGCCTAATTCACAATGGCGCGCATTTCCGATTGTTTCGGAATCCGGAGATACTCCGAAAGTTCCTCTGAAATTCAGTACGACCAAATTTTTTGCGGTAAAAAAGGGATTCAAGCATCCTGAAGCGGTCATCAAATTGTTTAATCTTCATCTGGAGAAAAACTTTGGCGCAACGGCGGAATTTGACAAGTATTACGCACCTCCGGAAGCGGAAAGTGTGTGGCAGCTGTCTCCGGTCACTCCAGCTCCGGTTAAAAAGAACGTAGAAGCATACAGAGCGATCGATGCAGCTCGTAAAGCCGGAGACTTCTCGACTTTGAAAGGGGAAGCCAAAACCATTCAAAGTAAACTAGATGCCTACAAGTCAGCAACGAAGGAAGGATTTGCATTATGGGGATGGGAGCGGATTTACGGTCCGGAAGGCTCCGAGGGGATCGTTGATCAGTACGATAAAAACAATCAGTTCCTTATGGATAAATTTGTCGGAGCACCTACGCCTACCATGGTTGAGCGTAAGTCTACTTTGGAAAAGTTAATGAATGAGACGTACACCAAAATCATTATGGGTGGATCTGTCGATGAATTTGATAAATTTGTGAAAGATTGGGCGAAGTTGGGCGGAGATCAGATTACGAAAGAAGTAAATGACTGGTATGTAAAAACGAAGAAGTAGCAATGGGCAGAGGAGGTGTGGTCTTCCTTCCTCTGCTTATTTTGCTTCAAATGATGGAGGATGGATATGGGAACCAGGAAAATATGGAGAGAGCTTCCGTTGCATCTGATGATATTACCGGGACTGGTACTGATTATTCTATTCTCCTATGTCCCCATGGCAGGAATCATTATCGCATTTCAGAAGTTCATTCCTGCAAAAGGTCTTTTCGGTGATCAGCGGTGGATCGGTTTGGATAATTTCAAATATGTCATGAACCTGCCTAGCTTTAATCAGGTCTTGTGGAATACCCTTTTTATTTCGAGTCTAAAGCTTATTCTAGGCTTAATCGTACCAATTATTTTTGCCATTCTTCTCAACGAATTGAAGAATGAAGTCATCAAAAGAAGTGTACAAACGACCATTTATTTACCATATTTTCTCTCGTGGGTCGTTCTTGGCGGCATACTCATCGATATTTTATCGCCCTCCAGCGGTATTGTTAACGAATTGCTTGATTCGCTCGGACTTAAGAGAATATTTTTCCTTGGGGACAATCATTGGTTTCCATTTACTCTGGTGTCATCCGATATCTGGAAAAACTTTGGCTATGGAACCATCATTTATTTAGCGGCTATAACCGGCATAGATCCCGGTTTGTACGAATCTGCTACGATTGATGGTGCTAACCGTTGGCATAAGATTTGGCATATCACCCTTCCCGGAATGCGCATGGTCATCGTTCTGTTGTCTGTTTTAAGCCTTGGGCAGCTGTTAAATGCTGGATTCGATCAAGTGTTTAACTTGTATAGTCCGCAAGTGTATCAAAGCGGCGATATTCTGGATACTTTTGTGTATCGGATCGGATTATTAGATGCCCAATACGGTGTCGCAACTGCGGTTGGATTATTTAAATCATTGGTTTCGCTTATCCTGATATCGGGCTCTTATTTTGTTGCTTATCGATTTGCGAAATATCGAATTTTCTAAGAGGAGGGAAAACAATGGTACAGCCATCATCAAGATCTGCGTCTGACGCATATATGCGGGTATCTACGAGTCGAAGGCGGCTCGAATGGTTTTCCGTTCTGAATACTACCTTCCTCATACTGGTATCCATAATATGTGTACTGCCGTTAGTCCATATCGTCGCCGTTTCGTTTAGTTCAAGTACTGCTGCAGCAGCAGGTTATGTGAAATTGTGGCCGGTTGATTTTACATTGGCCTCCTATACATATACAGCTAGCCGGGAAGCGTTCTGGCAATCCATGCTGGTGTCTTTGGAGCGTATTGCGATCGGTACACCACTAAATTTGATTTTAACCATCCTGGTTGCATTTCCTTTATCCAAAGAAACGAAGGCGTTTAGCCTGCGTATGGTTTACGCTTGGGTTTTCTTTTTAACGATGCTTTTCCACGGGGGCTTAATTCCTTGGTACTCTACGCTTAAAGAGTACAATCTTCTTGATACGATTTGGGCGCTTGTCCTTCCGGGAGCAGTTCCCGTTTTCAGTGTTGTATTATTGCTGAACTTTTTTCGCGAGGTGCCCAAAGAGCTCGAGGAGGCGGCTGTCATGGACGGCGCTAGCTACTGGACAACACTTTGGAAAATATATGTTCCGATATCCAAGCCCGCACTTGCAACCCTTGCTCTATTCTCCATGGTGGAGCATTGGAACAGTTGGTTTGATGGACTTCTTCTTATGGGAGACCCTAGCCATTACCCGCTGCAAAGTTATATTCAGACAATTGTCATTCAACAAAATTTAACTAACCTGTCTCGCGACGAGGCGATGAATTTGGCACTCATCTCCGATCGAACGCTGAAAGCGTCGCAGATATTCCTTGGCTCCCTTCCCATCATTTTGGCGTACCCATTCCTGCAAAAGTATTTTGTTAAAGGGATTGTACTTGGAAGTGTTAAAGGGTGAAGGGTGGCTTGCTTCCTAACGAAAATGCTTACGAAACTTATAGGGTTCAGGCTATAATGGAAGAAAAAAGTTGGGGGCTTGTGCCTTGATCAACCGTCAACCGTTCTCTATACGAAATACGATTTTCCTTCGGCTGCTCAGTACTTTTTTGCTTATCATGCTGCCAATCATTTTATTTGGTGTCTACCTCTATCACTGGATCGTGCAGACGGCAAGCGAAGACATCTCCAAAACGGCGGTTTCCCAGCTAACCTTCTATATAACCGATCTTGAGAAAGAAGTTGAACGGATGAAGCTGCTGCAGTATGGCGTAATTGAGGATGAGGATCTCAACGAACTGACGTTGACTTGGGATACGATGGATGTTTTTAAACGTACTGAGAAAATTAACTCACTTCGAAAACGGCTCTACGCGATTCAAAACAGCAGTCCATATATTAAAAATGTAAGTGCTCATATTTATCTGCTATCCAAAACGATCTCTTCCGCATATGGTCCAAGTGAATTTAATACCGAGCGGTATAATGGCTTTCGCTCGGAATTAAGCAGCAGGAATAACCAGATTGTTGAGTGGAAGGGTGGATTATTTTTAAGTGCGGCAAAGCAAAGTGTGACCAATGGGAATCAACCGTTGTTTATCATTGAAATCGAACTTGATCAAGAGAGATTGCAGGAGGCGCTAAGCCAGTTCAACACATATCCCGGTAGCGGAACTCTGCTGACAACGAACAAATCCGGTGTCATTCTCACGAGTGGGTCATTAAAGCACTTAGAGCAGGATGTAACTGCAACCATTGAGCAAATAAGAGAAACCCCCCTTCAAAGTACGGAAACCTTCACTATTTCGGGGAACCGCTATTATACCGCAATTGCAAGCTCTGGTTATTTAAGCATGTCTATCTACCGGTTTATTCCAGAACAGATGATTAAAAAGCCGCTGGACAAATTTTATATATGGGCATGGTTATTTATTCTCGTTGCTTTTTCATCATTGCGATTTATGCTTTCTCCACTTATAAATTTATTCACAAACCGTTGTTAACGCTTGTAAAAAGCTTTCGGCGTATGGAGAATGGTGATCTTGACGTTAACATTCAGCATGAGTCTAAGGATGAGCTCGGATACTTGTATGGCAGATTTAACCAGATGGTCACAAATCTTCGTTCTTTGATCGATCAAGTCTACAGGCAGAAAATTATGACGCAACGGGCAGAGTTGAAGCAACTCCAATCGCAAATTAATCCACATTTTCTATACAATAGCTTCTTTATTCTGAGAACGATGGCAAAGATTGGAGACGTCGAACGTATCGGACAGTTCGCAACGCAGCTAGGCGAGTATTTCCAATTCGTTACGCGGAATGCTTCTGACGAAGTATTGTTGAGACAAGAAATTCACCATGCCAGGATGTACACAGAGATTCAGGAACTACGCTTCTCGCGACGTATCCGGGTGCAATTCGACTCTCTCCCACCGGAAATAGAGCAGGTGTCAGTGCCACGTTTAATTGTACAGCCCATCATTGAAAATGCGTTTGAACACAGCTTGGAACAAATGAAACGCAGCGGATGTGTTGTCATACGCTTCGAGACGGCAGAGTCCGAAATCCGCATTGTGGTGGAAGATAACGGTGAAAGTTTGACGGATGAAGCTTTGCAGCGTATATCGGATACCTTGGATAACGATGATGAGCAAACGGAGACGACAGGTTTGGTGAATATTCACCGCAGGGTAAAACTCACATTCGGTGAAGCATATGGTCTGCGAATAAGTCGAAGTGAGCTCGGCGGATTGCAAGCAACCATTAGTATTCCCTTAAAAGGGGGTGAGATCTATGATCAGAATGCTGATCGTTGATGATGAGGAAATCATTACAGATGGGCTTTTTGACGTATTTAGCCAACTGAATTTGAATCTTGATTTGTATAAAGCCTATTCCGGTGAAGAAGCGCTGGATTGGATGAACACTACGAGAGTGGACATTGTGTTGTCCGATATCCGTATGCCCGGGATGGACGGCCTGGAGCTAATGAGAAACATACGTAGTAGTTGGACGCATTGCAAAATCATTTTTTTGACCGGATATAATGACTTTGATTATGTCTACCAGGCGATTCAAACTCCCGGGGTTAGCTATCTCCTGAAAAGTGAAGAGTACGATAAGATTATTAAGGCGGTTACAGATGCAATACATGAATTGGAGAATAGTTTAAAGTTCCATGATCTCATCAAGCAATCGAGTGAGAAACTTAGCACACTCGAAACGCTTGCTCAAGGCAACTATTTCCGCTATTTGCTTCAGGGGACGCGAGCAGCGGAGGCTTTGGAAATTGACTTCCGTAAATTGGGTATTGCTCTTGATCCAGCTTTGCCCATCCTCGTAGCGGTTGGTGACCTGCAGCGTACGAACATGCACTATTCCTTTGCTGAAAGTCAGGAAGCAGCACTTGCAGTCAAATTCTTGGCAGAGAAATTTCTGGCTGAACGCACAGATAGTCTTGGAATCATTGATCATTACGGCAGCCTCGTCTGGCTCGTTCAACCGAAGTATGCCGATGGAACGGTTGAGGCGTATGCTCGTACGGTAAACTTTCTAGAAGGACAGTTCGAGCTTATGCAGCGTGCTTGTCATGAATCTCTGGGAATCACTTTTGCCATTACACTCTGCGCCGATACATGTGAATGGAAGCAGCTTTCAGAGATGTACGATCGAATTAGAAGTGAGCAGTATTGGCGAGCGGGAGACGGCTCCCAGATGATACAAACGGTCAACTTGGAAACGATTGAAACATCGGCCAACTCTAGGACGCTGAGGGAAAAGGCGGAGTCATTGGCGATTTATCTTGAAAGTGGAAATAGAGAAGGATTTCTCCATCTGTTCAAGGAACTCACGGAAACGGCTTTCGATGAACGCGGGAATGGGGGACCGTTTGCCTTGGAGTTGTATTATACGATTGCTCTCTTCTTCTTGTCCTACGTTAATCGTTGGGAGCTGCACGATAAAGTGGGAACAATCGGGCTCATGCAAAGAGATAGGCACTCATCTTGGCAAGATAGTTTCGAATTTTTGAAACAGATCGCAGAATCCTTGTTCGATCTTCGTTTGAGTGTAGAACGTAACAGAGCAGCTGAGGTGATAGAGAAGGTACGCTCGTATATTGAGGAGCATCTTGGTGAGGACTTGTCTCTCGTACGTTTAGCTAGCGTGATTCACTTCAATCCGTCCTATTTATCGCGGCTTTTTAAACAGGAAAGTGGAGTCAATTTATCCGAGTATATTGATGAAATTAGAATAGAGAAAGCCAAAATTTTGCTCAAGAGGGACGAGCTGAAGATTGCGGAGGTAGGCGCGCAGGTAGGGTATGAAACCCCGCACTCTTTTACTCGGTTTTTCAAGAAATCTACCGGTGTGACTCCTGTGGAATATCGTGAGACTGCAAGGAAATAAGAGCAATCACGCCAACTGATATGGCGCATAAGGAGAGAATGCGGCGATGGGGAATGTGACGATAACGAATCCGATCATCTGGGCGGATGTTCCGGACCCTTGTGTTATTAGAGTGGGAACCGCTTACTATATGGTTAGCACAAGCATGCATGCGATGCCCGGATGCCCGATTATGAGGTCTGAGAATTTGATGGATTGGAGAATCGTGAACTACGTTTACGATACCATAGAGAATAACGATGCGCACAATTTGCTGGACGGAAGAGGCATTTACGGCAAAGGATCATGGGCCGCAAGTTTGCGTTATCATAAGGACATGTTTTATGTGTGCTTCTCAAGTAATGATATGAACCAGTTTTACATTTACAGGACGGCAGATATTGAGAACGGGGGATGGGACCGCTCTGTAATTGCAGGAATCCATCATGATCCGAGTCTGCTGTTTGACGAAGGCCGCGTTTACATCATTCACGGAAACGGGAATGTCCATATTACTGAGTTGACATCTGATGTGATGGCGGTAAAATCTGACGGCATCAATCAACGGCTCTTCGAGACGGAGCGAGACGGTATCGGGCTGCGGTGCGAGGGATGCCATGCGTATAAGCTGAACGGTTATTATTACTTGTTCTTCATAGAGTGGCCCAATACCGGAAACCGGCGGCGCAGACAGCTTTGTTATCGTTCACGGGAGCTTTTGGGGCCTTATGAACATAAAGTAATTCTAGATGACGACATGGGCTACCTCAATAATGGTATCGCTCAAGGAGGCATTGTCGACACGCCGGCTAATGAGTGGTATGCCGTATTATTTCAAGATCATGATGCTGTGGGTAGAATTCCCTTTGTACTGCCAGTTTCTTGGGTGGACGATTGGCCGGTCATCGGGAAGGATGGAAAGGCGCCAATGAAATTTGAAGCGCAGTTGCCAAGCTCGGGCTCTAATTCTTTGGTGATCAGCGATGAGTTCGAGTATGAAGAAAATAAATTGGCATTAAGTTGGCAGTGGAATCATAATCCGGATAATGGGCTATGGTCGGTGACCGCGCGGCGAGGCTGGTTGCGTTTAGTGACGGGGAATATAACCCGTAGTGTCTTATTAGCCCGCAATACATTGACGCAACGGACGGAAGGACCTGGGTGTATCGGAATTACAGTGATGGATGTAACTCAAATGAGGTCGGGAGATCACGCGGGTATGGTTGCGCTCCAAAACAACTTTGGAACAGTCGGCATTCAAGTTGAAGCGAACGGCAACCGCTATGTTGTGATGTGTATCAATCAAGGCGACGGCGTTGAAAAATCGGTCGAGTGGCTTCAATATGAAGACAACCTGATTTATTTGAAAATTCACTTCGATTTTGAAAATAGCATGGATACTGCAAGCTTTTACTATTCAGCAAACGGTGAAGAATGGAATCAAATCGGCAGCTCGCTTAAAATGAAATATACGCTGGACCATTTTATGGGATACCGGATTGGGTTGTTTAATTATGCTTCCAGACATATTGGTGGGCATGCTGACTTTGATTTTTTTCGGTTTACCAAGGTGGATAATAACGCACGGTAAGAAGACCAAGTACTATACAGAAGCTAAGCTAGGTATTGGTATACCAGCTATTCAAGCCCCTATCCTGCTTCTGCAGGATCGGGGCTTTTGTGCTGTCTACTGGCCGTAATTAATGAACTGTCGTTTTTATTTGATGGAAGTCCCTCTATCGATAGAAATCTACGTTGCTTCGTGTCCACAATGTCAAAAAATTCGACAATACAGGGGAAGATCTCGAGGATTTGATCTCAATCGGGACCATCGGCCTGATCAAAGCGATTGAGTCATTCTCGCCGAACAAAGGAACGAAGCTGGCGACATTTGCGGCTCGATGTATCGAGAACGAGATCCTTATGGATCTGCGTTCGTTGAAGAAAACGCGCAAGGATGTGTCCTTGCATGATCCCATCGGCACGGACAAAGAGGGGAATGAAATTACGTTGATCGACATCCTCGGGACGGAAGCGGACGATGTCGTGGATAAAGTGCAGTTGAAGATAGAGAAGAGCAAAATCTATGGTTGTGGTGCAAAGCTCTAATACATGATAACATGATTGAAATGATTTCATGGGATGGGGCAATTACGTTGGAAACTGAATTAGATTTGTTTAAGTGGAAGCAGTATGAATCTGAAGTTATCTTGCTAACAGTAAGATGGTATTTGAAATATAGCCTAAGTTATCGTGATCTAGTGGAGATGATGGAAGAACGAGGTCTTGGGATGGCTCATACAACCATCATGAGATGGGTCCATGAGTTTGGGCCGGAAATTGACAAACGAATTCGGCCCTATTTAAAGCCAACAAACGATTCCTTCCGGACTGATGAAACCTATATTAAAGTCAAAGGAAAGTGGAAGTATCTTTATAGAGCAGTAGATTCAAAAGGAAACACGATTGACTTCATGTTGTCTGAAAATCGAGATGCTCCCGCAGGTAAGCGATTTTTCAAGAAAGCATTGACTTCAACACACAATCAATTGCCACGCGTGATCACCGTCGATAAAAACCCAGCGTACCCAATCACAGTTCAGCAATTAAAGGACGAGAAGGCTATGAAACAAGAAACATTACTACGACAAAAGAAATATCTTAACAATATTATTGAACAAGATCATCGATTTATAAAGAAAATCATAAAACCAATGCTGGGATTCAAGTCTTTTGAAACTGCAGAATATACAATCGCGGGAATCGAAGTCATGCATATGCTAAGGAAAGGGCAGGTCGAATGCATTCATTCGTCTGTCCTTTCTTCAGTTGAATTAATCAACAAATTGGTTGGTTTGACAGCATAATCAAACAACGAAATCGCGGATATCTTTGATCGATTTTAATTGTTGCACCAAAACCCGCTGTGTCGGGTGTCATCTACGTGTGGGGGATTTTGCGGTTTAATCTGCTTCGGTTCACACCGCTTGCGCTGACTCAAGTGTTCGACACGATTCGGGATGGAGTTATTCTGCTTGATTATGAGGATCAAATCGTCAGTTACAACAGTGCGGCCGAAGAGGTGCTTCCGGAACTCGGTTTAACAAAGCATTACCCCCGCTTATGTCGGGGAGGTTCTGCCCTCCAGTCCGGAACTGATTGAACGCATTCGCGCTGCAAGCACCGGAGACGAACGCTTCCCGTTCCATAGATTCCATGCAAACCGCAACAAGCACTATAACTGCAGCTTATCGTTCATCTACGATTCGGGCACTCCGATCGGAAAAATGTTGATGTTCAATGATATTACAGAATTGAAGGACAACGAGGCACGATTGCGCGAGAGCGCAAGACAGCTATCGGAGTTGAACTCGTTCAAGGACAAGATGTTCACCCTCGTTGCGCACGACATTCGCGATCCGATCGCTCTCCTCGTCAGCCTAACCGAACTTCTGGGTGAGGAGCTTGCTTCCACCGAAGATGAGCATGCCGAATTGTTCCGAGAGCTCCAGGGACAAGTGCAAGGCACGTACCATCTCGTCGAGAATTTGCTCGACTGGTATCGCAGCCAGAAAGGGAAAGTCGTGTTTCGACCATTAGGCTGGAATTTGCAGCAGGTCGTCCGTCAGTCTTTGTCGCTTGCGGGAGCGAAGGCAGTCATGAAGCAAATTCGGATGACCGAGCGAATTGACGAGAAGCTTACGGTTAGCGCGGATAAAGAGATGCTGGATCTCATTCTGCGAAATTTGCTCTCAAATGCGATCAAGTTTACTGGAATCGGCGGGGTGATTGAGATCGGAGCCGTTCTGGAAGGCGATCGGATCGTCGTGTCCGTAAGCGACAATGGAGCGGGAATCGACGAGAAGACGGCGGAAGTGCTGCGTCTGGACGAGCCGTTCTTCAAGGTGTCAGCCACCGGAGACGATCCGGGGAATGCGAGATTCGGACTGGTACTTGCCAGTGAGTTTGTTAGCATTCATGGCGGCAGCCTTTGGTTTGACAGCGTACCCGGAGTTGGGACGACCTTCTCCTTCACTCTGCCCAGATCGACTGGCGGGAGAAACTCATTAGACGATGGAATGGAGGCTGAGACGCATGAAAGTGAATTTTGGTGGACGATGAGCCGGCGATGCATTTGATTTTGCACAAAATGCTGGATAAGCTACCCGGGGTCCACGTTGCGGGCGCTTTTACGGATGCGTTGTCCGCAGCCTCCTTCTTAAGTGAGAACGCCGATATCGGCCTGGCTTTCGTAGACATTTCGATGAAAGGCGAGAACGGGATGGAGTTCGCCGCAAAGTTGGGTGCTTCTGACTCTCTCATGCATGTTGTTTTCGTCACTTCCCACAAGGATTTCGCCCTGGAAGCTTATGAACTGTCCGTGATGGATTATTTGGTTAAGCCGGTTTCCCAGGAAAGGCTGAAGCGGACGGTACATCGTGGGTTCACGAACTGGAGGGCTCTCCATTCGCCATCACTACAGGCTCCAGCTTCCCAGAACCAAGGGAGGATCGTCATAACAGCGCTCGGAGACATTGTTGTGAGCAATGAAGCGGGACGAGTGAAGTGGATCTCGCGAAAATGCACAGAGCTGTTCGCCTATTTACTGTTTTACCGTGGCAGCCGTATTTCTCGTTCGAGGCTAATTAAAGACTTTTTTGGAGGCATGGATCAAGTCAATGCGGAGAATTATCTGAATACGACTGTGTATCAACTTCGTAAGTCTTTGGAACCGTTTGGCATGCGCGAGGCTTTACGCTCGGAGAACGACGGCTACGCGCTCGAATTGAAGGATCCCGTTATCGATTACGTGGAATTTGAAAAGCAGGCGGAGAAGCTGCAATCCATTGACGCCTTGAATGTGGAGAGGGCGCTGCAATCGAACGGATGTATACAGGCGATCTGTTCGGGGACAAAGCCTATGTGTGGGCCACTTACGAGATGGAGCGCTATGCAAGGTTGTATGCGTCGTTTTCAGTAAAGCTTGCCGCAGCGCTTATTTCCTTGCGGGATATGAACGCTGCGTCCAAGCTGCTGCTCAAGCTGAACGAGCGCAATCCGCTGGACGAATCTGTTGTACGTCATCTTATGACGATACGCGAGCAGACCGGGGACAAAAAAGGATTGACCGCTCTGTATACCGATTATGTTCGGCTACTCAGCCGGGAGCTCGGCATTCGTCCGTCCGAGGAAATGATTCATCTATACGAGTTGTTGGTAAGCCGATTTTCCGACAAAAAATAAATAATGACGTCAATTAAAAAAACGCGAAGGCTTGATGCTACGCGTTTTTTTTCTATTTATGGCCGAATCTTTCATTATTCTTTTAGTTGGCTTTAGTAGACTTATAAAGGATATAATAGGGGGCGTCGGTGGTGTTGGATACCAGAATATTAATATTGATTTATTATAGATGGGGAGTGAGAGGAAAATGAATCGAAAAGTAAAGCAGACTAATCGTAACTTATTAAGTTTCATGCTGGGGATGCTGATTTTTTTGTCAGGCGTAGCCTACTATATGGGCGCGCCAATGGTTGCCCAAGCGGCGGCTGAAGAATGGTTCGATGTAGGCTCCGCCGGTTTTTCGGCAGGTAATGCAGATTATACAAGTATAGCCATCGACAGCAGCGGCACCCCTTATGTTGTGTATAGGGATTATGCTTACGGCAATAAAGCAACCGTCATGAAATATAACGGAAGCTCGTGGGTGAATGTAGGCTCCGCCGGTTTTTCGGCAGGTGAAGCAATGTATACAAGTATAGCCATCGACAGTAGCGGCACCCCTTATGTTGTATATAGCGATGCTGGGAACAACTACAATAAAGCGACTGTGATGAAATACAATGGGAGCAGTTGGGTGACCGTAGGCAGTGCGGGCTTCTCGGCAAGTGCGGCTTATTATACATCGATAGCGATAGACAGCAGCGGCACCCCTTATGTTGTATATCAGGATGGGATCTCCTCTAAAGCGACTGTGATGAAATACAATGGGAGCAGTTGGGTGACCGTAGGCAGTGCGGGCTTCTCGGCAGATATAGCTCAGTTTACATCGATAGCGGTAGACAGCAGCGGCACCCCTTATGTTGCATATAGTGGTCCTGTGATGTACGTCTTTCAACAGACCGTGATGAAATATAATGGGAGCAGTTGGGTGACCGTAGGCAATGCGGGCTACACGGCAGGTAACGGTGTTCATACATCGATAGCGATAGACAGTAGCGGCACCCCTTATGTTGCATATAAAAATGGGCAATCCTTTAAAGCGACCGTGATGAAATACGATGGGAGCAGTTGGGTGACCGTAGGCAGTGGGGGTATTTCTACAAGCTTAGTTACTGATACATCGATAGCGATAGACAGCAGCGGCACCCCTTATGTTGTATATAATGATAATGAGAACTCCAATAAAGCGACCGTGAAGAAATACAATGGGAGCAATTGGGTGACCGTAGGCAGTGAGGGCTTCTCGGCAGGCAAGGTTACTTATACATCGATAGCGATAGACAGCAGAGGCACGCCCTATGTTGTGTATAGGGATGGGGGTAACAGCAATAAAGCAACCGTCATGAAACTTACAATGATATACACTGTGAAGTATGACGGCAACGTCGCTACGTCCGGAAGCGCGCCGACGAACAGCACCACTTATCAGTCGGGAGATACGGCCCCGGTTCTGGGCAACACGGGAGGCCTAGTGAAGACGGGCTACACGTTCGCGGGTTGGAATACGAAGGCGGACGGAACCGGAACGGATTACGTGGCAGGTGCCCCGATCAGTATAGGTTCAGTCGACGTGACACTGTACGCGAAGTGGACGGCGGTGACAGTGACAGGAGTGACGCTGGATAGGAGCACGCTGACGCTGATGGTGGGAGGCGGTACGGCTACGTTGACGGCGACCGTATCGCCGAGCAACGCAGCGAACCAAAATGTGACATGGACGAGCAGCGATACGTCGGTAGCGACGGTGGACAGCAGCGGCGTGGTGACGCCGGTAGGCGCCGGAATAACTTTCATCACGGTGACGACGAAGGACGGAAGTTACACGGCGACAAGTGCGGTTGCAGTGAGCTCGGCTAATCTTTTATTTTGCGCTTTTGAGCAGGATACCTGCAGTTTTACGAGTTCTAGCACAGTGCATGTGCGTTACGGCTCGAATGAGAACTATACATATGGGGATTTTAGTAGTGCTTTCACTTGTGATAATAAAAGGTTCGGCGATCCTGCGCCTGGTTCTCGCAAAGCATGCTTTATCCTTGTACAGACAGTAAGCTTCAACAGTAACGGCGGTACGCCTGTGAGCAGCCAGACGGTGAACTATAACAGCACGGCGACCCAGCCTGCCGACCCGACGAAGACCGGGTACACGTTCGGCGGATGGTACAGCGACAGCGGTCTGACCACGTCCTTCGATTTCAATACTCCGATTACGGTGGATACGGCGCTGTACGCGAAGTGGACGGCGGTGCCGGTGACAGGAGTGACGCTGGATAAGAGCACGCTGACGCTGATGGTGGGGGGCGGCACGGCTACGCTGACGGCAACCGTATCGCCGAGCAACGCAGCGAACCAAAATGTGATATGGTCGAGCAGCGATACGTCGGTAGTGACGGTGGACAGCAGTGGCGTTGTGACGCCGGTGGGCGCCGGAATAACTTTCATCACAGTAACGACGAAGGACGGAAGTTACGGGGCGGCAAGTGCGGTTGCAGTGAGCTCGGCTAATCTTGCATTTTGCGCTTTTGAGCAGGATGCCTGCAGTGTTGCGAGTTCCAGCACAGTGCATGTGCGTTACGGCTCGAATGTGAACTATACATATGGGGATTTTAGCAGTGCTTTCACTTGTGGTAATGGTACGTTCAGCGATCCTGCGCCTGGTTCTGTCAAAGCATGCTTTATTGTTGTTGCACAGAAAGTAAGCTTCAACAGTAATGGCGGTACGCCTGTGAGCAGCCAGACGGTGAACTATAACAGCAAGGCGACCCGGCCTGCCGACCCGACGAAGACCGGGTACACGTTCGGCGGATGGTACAGCGACAGCGGTTTGAACACAGCATTCGATTTCAATACTCCGATTACGGCGGATACGACGCTGTACGCGAAGTGGACAATGACAAATGCGGTAACGCCAAACATTACCACGCAGCCTGCGAACCAAACGGTGAACGAAGGCGACAGCGCGTCTCTGAGCGTAGCAGCTATGGTGAGTGATGGGGGGACGCTGAGCTACCAGTGGTACAGCAACACGACCAGCAGCAATAGCGGTGGAACAGCAATCAGCGGCGCAACGAGTGCATCGTATGCAGCGCCAACGACAACGACAACGACGGGAACGACGTACTACTATGTCGTGGTGACGAACACGAACAGCGACGCAACGGGCAGCCAAACGGCAACGGCAACGAGCAGCGTAGCCACGGTTACGGTGAACGCGGTAACCAACGCGGCCACGCCGAGCATCGGCACGCAGCCTGCGAACCGAACAGTGAACGTCAGCTCCAGCGCGAATCTGAGCGTAGCGGCGACGGTGAGCGACGGCGGAACGCTGAGCTACCAGTGGTACAAGAACACGAGCAACAGTAATAGCGGAGGCACACCGATTATCTTCATAGGAACGAGCGCATCACTTGTAGCGTATCAGTCAACGGTGGGAACGACGTACTACTACGTCGTGGTGACGAACACGAACAGCGGAGCTACAGGCAGCAAGACAGCAACAGCAACGAGCAGCGTAGCCACGGTTACGGCGATCCCGCTGACGAATGCGGCAACGCCGAGCATCTACTCGCAGCCGACGGGAGCAACGGTGAACGAAGGCGCCAGCAGCCCGATCTTGAGCGTAGCGGCGACGGTGAGCGACAGCGGATTTCTGAGCTACCAGTGGTACAGGAACACGAGCAGCAGCAATAGCGGCGGCACATTGATCAGCGGCGCAAGGAGCTCATCGTATGCAGCGCCGACGTCAACGGCGGGAACGACGTACTACTACGTCGTGGTGACGAACACGAACTTCGGCGCGACGGGCATCCAAAGGGCGACGGCGACGAGCAGCGCGGCGATGGTAACGGTGAACGCGCTGACGAACGCGGCCACGCCGAGCATCGGCACACAGACGACGGGAGCAACGGTGAGCGAAGGCGTGAGCAGCCCGGCCTTGAGCGTAGTAGCGACGGTGAGTGACGGGGGGACGCTGAGCTACCAGTGGTACAGCAACACGATCAGCAGCAATAGCGGCGGCGCAGCGATCAGCGGTGCAAAGAGCGCATCGTATGCAGCGCCGACGGCAACGGCGGGAACGACATACTACTATGTCGTAGTGACGAACACGAACAGCAGCGCGACGGGCAGCCAAACGGCCACGGCAACGAGCAGCGTAGTGGCGGTAACGGTGAACGCACTGACGAACGCGGCCACGCCGAGCATCGGCACACAACCGACGGGCGCAACGGTGAACGAAGGTGACAGCAGTCCGAGCTTGAGCGTAGCAGCGACGGTGAGCGACAGCGGAACGCTGAGCTACCAGTGGTACAGCAACACGACCAGCAGCAATAGCGGCGGCACAGCAATCAGCGGCGCAACGAGTGCGTCGTATGCAGCGCCGACGACAACGGCGGGAATGACATACTACTACGTCGTGGTGACGAACACGAACAGCAGCGCAACGGGCAGCCAAACAGCGACGGCAACGAGCAATGCGGTGGCAGTTGTTGTGAACGCGCTGACGAACGCGGTCACGCCGAGCATTGGCACGCAGCCGACGGGCGCAACGGTGAGCGTAGGCGATAGCGCGCCTCTGAGCGTAGCAGCGACGGTGAGCGATAGCGGAACGCTGAGCTACCAGTGGTACAGCAACACGACCAGCAGCAATAGCGGCGGCGCAGCAATCAGCGGGGCAACGAGCGCATCGTATGGAGCGCCGACGACAACGACGGGAACGACATACTACTACGTCGTGGTGACGAACACGAACAGCAGCGCGACGGGCAGCCAAACGGCGACGGCGACGAGTAGCGCGGTGTCGGTAACGGTGAACGCGCTGACCAACGCGGCCACGCCGAGCATCGGCACGCAGCCGACGGGAGCAACGGTGAACGAAGGGGCGAGCAGCCCGACCTTGAGCGTAGCAGCGACGGTGAGCGATAGCGGAATGATGAGCTATCAGTGGTACAGCAACACGACCAGCAGCAATAGCGGCGGCGCAGCAATCAGCGGGGCAACGAGCACATCGTATGCAGCGCCGACGGCAACGGCGGGAACGACATACTACTACGTCGTTGTGACCAACACGAACAGCAACGCGACGGGCAGCCAAACGGCGACGGCGACAAGCAGTGCGGCGTCGGTAATGGTGAACGCGCTGACCGACGTGGCAACGCCGAGCATCGGCACGCAGCCGACGGGAGCAACGGTGAACGAAGGCGCCAGCGCGCTTCTGAGCGTAGCGGCGACGGTGAGCGACAGCGGAACGCTGAGCTACCAGTGGTACAGCAACACGACCAGCAGCAATGGCGGCGGCACATCGATCAGCGGCGCAACGAGCACATCGTATGCAGCGCCAACAACAACGACGGGAACGACGTACTACTACGTCGTAGTGACGAACACGAACAGCAGCGCGACGGGCAGCCAAACGGCCACGGCAACGAGCAGCGTAGCCACGGTAACGGTGAACGCGCTGACCAACGCGGCCACGCCGAGCATCGGCACCCAGCCGACGGATCAAAAGGTAAACATGGGAGGCAGCGCCACCCTGACTGTTGCAGCTAGCGGTGGAGCCTCGCTTAGCTATCAGTGGTACAGCAGCACCACGAACAGCACCAGCGGAGGCACGCTCATCAGCGGGGCGACGAGCGCATCATATGCAGTACCGACCACAACTGCCGGGACGACGTACTACTACTGCGTGGTGACCAACACCGACACTAGTGCGACAGGTAGCAAAACAGCAACAGCAACAAGCAACGTAGCCAAGTTGACCGTCAATGCGGCAGTGTCTTCAGCACCATCCTCAGCACCTTTGGCGCCTACGGGGCTTACAGCAATAGCTGGGAATGGGCAAATTGCGTTAACTTGGAACGGCGTATCAGAAACAGTCGCCTATAGTGTATATGAGGGAACAGCTTCCGGCTCCTATGGCTTATCCCCCATAGCGACAGTGAGCGGCGCGACCTACAGCTACACGGTAACGGGGCTGACGAACGGCGCGACCTATTATTTCGCAGTAAAGGCGAGCAACGCGGGAGGAAATAGCAACTTCTCCAACGAAGTCAGCGCAACACCGAAATCCGCAACACCGAGCGCATCCAGTAATGCGAATCTGAGCAGTATGGCAGTATCAGGAAAAACGTTGAGTCCGTCGTTTGATCCGGGTACATTTTCCTACAAAGCGAGCGTGGCGAACGGTGTAACGTTGGTGACAGTGACGCCAACAATATCGGATAGCAATGCGACGATGACGGTGAACGGAACGGCAGTGACGAGCGGGCAAGCGTCGGGGGCGATCAGCCTGAGCGTGGGTAACAATCCGATCACCGTGGCAGTAACGGCTCAAGACGGAAAGACCACGCAGACGTACACCGTGAACGTGACTAGAGCCGAAGCGATAACGGCCAGTTCTACTGCACCGATTCAGGTGACGACTGAACCTGTATCCATTACCGTCCCTGCGAGCGTAACGAATGCCGAGATTGCGGTCGCAACGACAACGGCAGGATCGAACAAAGAAGCGACGCTCCCGTTAGTGGAAGTGCAAGCGGCTACCACTCTGGGCAATGTGAGTGTAACGATTCCAGACGGAACGAAAATTACGGCTCCCGCCAATTGGGACGGCACAATCAAGCTGCCGCAAGTGCAAAGCAACAGCAGCGTAACGGTCAATAGCGGCACCGTGAGCACCGTCATTGAAATCGGATCGACGGATGTATCGTTAACGTTCGATAAGGCGGTGCGTTTGCTCTTCCCGAACCAAAAGGGCAAACAGGTCGGTTTTGTACGAAATGGCGTATTTACCGAGATCACGGGCACGGTATCCGCAGACACCCAAGCAGCGGCAGACAGCGAAATTGCCGCAGGCGGAGACAAGAAAATTACGGTGGGTAATGACCTAGTGGTTTGGACGAAACACTTTACCCAATTTGTCATCTATACGACGGTTACGACCACAGGCACAACCGCAACAAGTGGTGGCGGCGACGGTGCCGCAACTAACTCCGCAACGATTGCGGCTGCCAGCGGGGGAACGATAACGCTGAACGGAGTCACAATCGAAGTTCCGGCCGGAGCGATGGCTAGCAACATTCAAGTTACGGTAGATAAAGTGAACGACATCTCGATCCTGCCCGTAGACAGCGCTTTGCAATTGGTCAGCGAGGTGTACGAGATCAAGAAAGATAAGGATGGCGACTTTAGCAAGCCGGTCGTTATTACACTACCTTTCGACAAGACGAAGGCGGACTTTGCGAAGTCGACGGCAGGCGTATATTGGCTGAATGAACAAACCCATAAATGGGTGACATTGGAAATCCTGAAAGTCGACGAAGCGAACGGGACGGCATCCGGATCGGTGAGCCATTTTACGAAATTTGCCGTTCTGGTATCGGATAAAGCGAAGACCGCGCAGCCGCAAACGAACGAAGCGGACTTTGCCGATATCAAAGGACATTGGTCCGAAGCGAACGTGCTGGAACTGGTAAAGCTCAGCGCGATTAAAGGCTATCCAGACAACACGTTTAAGCCGAATGCGAACATCACAAGAGCGGAATTCGTGACCGTCATCGTCAAAGCGTTCCATCTTGGGGCGCAAGATGGCAAAACCTTTGCCGATACGGAAACCCACTGGGCCAAGAGCGCGATTGCGACTGCCGCAGCGACAGGCATTATTGCCGGGTATAGCGATAACAGTTTCGGGCCGGACGATCTCATTACCCGCGAGCAAATGGCGGCGATCGTCGTTCGCGCCGCCAAGCTGGCTGCGACGGACAAGAGCGTCAACTTCCCGGATAGCGCCGAAATATCCGACTGGGCACGCACGGCTCTTGCAACGGCGACAGCCAAAGGCTTGATCAACGGTTATGAAGACGGCACAGTGAAACCGAAAGTGAACACGACCCGCGCAGAAGCGGTCACGGTCATTCTCAGAGCTTTACAAGCGAAACCGTAGTGGTTCTGATGCGGGGCTGCTATCGCTGAGCGCCAAATTGATCGGCAGCAAAAAATTCAGATGAACGAATGGAAAAGGGACTATCCGCAGGCATGAATGATTGCCGGAGGATAGTCCCTTTTTTTGCTATAAATCAACAGTGCTTATATTTAATTTTTCAATCTCCTCTTTCGTCAGCCCGGTTACCTCCATGATAGTGAAAATGTATAAGTTTTGGTTTGAGCATTGACTGGCAGTTTTCGCTAATCAAGCCGTTCTTCAACTGCAATCAGCTTCCTTCGGATTAAGCCTCTCGTCTGACACCTGCTCATGGTTAACGGAGCACCCGTTCGGGACGTCAAAAGGTTGTGTACACCAAGCAACGCTTCCATAAATTTGAATAAAATCTCATCAAAGTAAGAATAAACAAATGCTAAATAAAAAATAATCCCCATTCTCTTTGAGGATAGGGTTATTAATCCTTAAATACTTCTTTGATAGGATGCAGGGAGGTGTTCTTTTCCCAATAAATGATGTACTCTTACCGTTGCTTGTTCCGCTTGCAACGTTAGTAGAGTTCAGCGGCTGTTCGTATATAAAGTTGCGGAGAAAAATAGGTTTCCAGTGTTACTGTGTCGGGGGAGAAAGATTTCTTTTACATCTATTTTAATTTGGTTTGAGTTATTCAAAAACTAAAGGTTAGGTAAGAAGTATTTTCTTCAATTTCTTTAAAATTAATGTTAAGCATCTAAAAATTTAATCAATTCAAAGGTTCTATGAAAAGTAATGCTCCAAATGTATCTAAGAAGTGTCAAATGAACACTTATGACATTTAAATAGAGATCTTAATGCATCTGCGCTCGCTGAAGAAAACGCGCAAAGATGTTTCCTTGCATGATCCCATCGGAACGGACAAAGAGGGGAATGAAATCACGTTGATCGATATTCTCGGCACGGAGGCCGATGATGTCGTGGATAAGGTTCAGCTCAAGATAGAGAAGAGTAAAATATATCGGAACTTGGAAATCTTGGACGATCGCGAGAAGGAAGTCGTCGTTGGCCGGTTTGGGCTGGAGCTTGGCGGTGAAGAGCGGACGCAGCGAGAGATTGCGAAGGAGCTGGGCATTAGCCGCTCCTATGTGTCGCGGATTGAGAAGAGGGCGCTGATGAAACTGTATCATGAGTTTTATAAGGCGAAACGATAAGGGTTACGAATCGGATACTTCATTTATTTGGACGATGTGCAAGTAATGGAGGTGAAGGTTATGACATTAATTCATATTGAAAATGCCAGTAAGTATTATACGATGGGCGAGGAAACGATTAAAGCGTTAGACGATGTCTCGTTAGATATTGATTATGGAGAGTTCGTGGCAATCATGGGACCGTCAGGTTCCGGCAAATCAACACTGATGAACATCATCGGGTGTTTGGATGTTGTAGATAAAGGTATCTATGATCTGGATGGTCATGCAATAAATGTCTTAAGGATTCTGGGCTTGCTGAGATTCGTAATCAGAAGATTGGCTTCGTTTTTCAGAGTTTTAACTTGCTGCCGAGATTAAGTGCTTATGAGAATGTGGAGCTGCCTTTGATTTATCGGGGAATGAGCAAGAAAGAGCGGGAGCCGCTTGTATTTCATGCATTGGAAGCGGTGGATTTACTGGACCGCAGGAAGCACTTTCCTTCGGAGCTGTCTGGTGGACAGCGGCAGCGAGTAGCGATCACGGTATCGCTTTCCCGAGAGCCAAAGGTACTTTGATGGATGCTGGTTTGGAAACAGCGCTAGTCATGTATTATCCTGGGCGTATGGATGGAGGTAAGGTTGTAAATCAACTGTTATGCAACGTAGACTTAATGCCGACTCTCCTCGAATTTATTGGAGCAGATGTCCCGCAAGGGATTGATAGAAACAGCTTTTTGAACCTATTGAAACCTGCGGAAAGTAATCTGCCAACCCGCGATCATTCCTTTTCTGAGCTTACCTGGCATGACCAATATCACCCTATGCGGAGTGTATGGACAGGGAAATTTAAATATATCCGTAACTTTGAGGATGGCCCGTCGGTTTACTTGCCGCTTGATATTCATCGAATCTTTCGGGAGTTGTCGTAAGAGATGAGTATTACGCTCCTAACGTTCCGGAGGAGTTGTACGATTTGGAGAAGGATCCGATTGAAAAATGTAACGTTGCCAACCTTCCAGAGTATGCGGAAGTTCTTATAGAGCTAAGGTCTAAGGTTGATGCTTGGATGAGCCGTACGAAAGACCCTTTGTTGAAAGGAAGCGTTTCGGGAATTGCCGCTCCGGATTGGCAGGAACAGTTTGATAACAGTACTGCATATTCGTATAAAAGAAAGCCATAACAGATGAAGGATTGAGTATATTCTACTTGGGCTAAATAGACCGGAATCCTTAAATCAGGGTTTCGGTTTATTTATGTCAGGGTATGACAATCGGAATTGACAAACCAGTTCTAAGAACAGAAAGGGGAAAAAGGGCATGCTAATAATCAACCCTATATCGATGAATGTCCGGTATTCCTCGTATGGTGCGCTGACATTAGACGTCTGCAGATTGCCGCCAGTTTATATGATGTAGAGGAACTAACGCTGCCCGATTCGACGGAGATCTTCCTGATTTCAACGATCGATGCCGCTTTGGCAGCGCAAAACGGAGCGGTTACAGTAGAATCGCTAGGCCTTGGTATCGTCTATATCGGCGGAATACGGGATAAACCAAAGGAGATATCCGAGTTGCTGTTACTGCCCAAGTGTGTCTATCCCGTATATGGAATGTGCGTCGGATACCCGGCTCAGCATCTGACACAAAGACCTCGTCTGCCGGTTGAAACGATTGTTCATCATGAAAGGTACTCAACGGAATCGTATGCGGCTGGAATTGAATCCTACAACCAAGCCATTCGGGAATTTTTACTAACGCGGACAGGGGGAAATCGGGATTCCGATTGGTCCAAAGAAATGGCCGCACGGCTTCGTTCCAGAAAAAGAGATCATTTGCGGTCATTTCTGCATGATCAATGATTTGATTTGAAATAATCGGAATGAATATTAAGTGGATTGATGGATATAACCAAAAGAACCGTCGGGAGATCTTCCCTGACGGTTCTTTCTTACATTGAAACTCTCTGCTTCTAAATGCGGAGCCGATTCTCATTTCTGCGTGCCCAGCTCTTTGAGCGCTTGCTCAACAAACTTACTTTCCAATACATGCGAAGTATCAAGTTTTTTGTTTATCGCCCCTACTGAATAAAGGAAGTCGGCCTGCTCTTGATGGGCTTTGGCGTATTCGGCAGTGATCGGTGATAGCAAAGGTGTTGAGTTTTTCAAAACAGTGACGATGATCTCTTTGTCAAGCTTTTGCGTTTTGACAAATTCGTCTGCAACTTCGTCTTGATGATCTAAGTAATATTTGCGGGCTTGCTCGTAAGTTTTCAGGAAGAGCACTGTGAGATCGGGGTGTTCCTGGGTAAACTTGGTTCTTGCAATCAAGAAGCCGGGAGCATTGATATTCAAATCTTGACCGGATACCAATATTTTAGCGCCGGTTTGAAAGACGGCAGTGGTCGCATATGGATCCCAAATCGACCAAGCATCAATCGCGCCGCTATCCAAAGCAGGTCTGGCTTCATCGGGTTGAAGCTGAATCACTTTAATGTCGTCGCCTTTCAAACCGACCTTATCGATAGCCATATATAAGAAATTATAAGCGCTGCTGCCTTTGGCTACTGCGATTTTCTTGCCCTTCAAATCCTTTAGTTCTTTGATCGGACTATTTTTCGGAATGATGATCATATTGCCTTTTTTACCGTCTCCCGTGACGCCAATGGCTTTGAAATCTAAGCCGCCGACTTGGCCGGAAATGACCGGCGTTCCTCCGACGCTTCCGAAATCGAGTCTTCCTGAAGCCAATCCTTCAAAATGGGGAGGGCCACTGGCAAATTCGTTCCATTTTACTTCGGCTCCAACAGCTGCAAAGGCTTTTTCGAAAAATCTGTTTTCCCGGGCGTAGACGAGGATGCCGGTTTTGCCCTGTACACCGATATTGACGGTTACTTTTTCTTTGGGCTTAGCATCCGCTGCAGTTTGACTGCTGGGTGTGGAAGATGCTGCAAGTGAAGGAGCAGGCGTATTCGAACCGGCGGATGTGTTCGCTGTTTTTCCGCATGCTGTTAGTACCAGCCCCAAATAGAGAATGGTTAAGACGGATAAGCTTTTGAAAAACCATGTTTGCTTTTTCATGATGAAGAACCCCCTTTTGAAATTTTTAATTAGTTATTTTAAGAGGAGACTGAGGCTTTCTGAAAACGATTGATCGGTTTAGCTAAGTCAAGGTGTTCGCGCAGCGTCCGGCCCGTATATTCGGTACGATACAATCCGCGTCGCTGGAGTTCAGGAACGACCAGATCGACGAATTCTTCCAAACCTCCCGGTAAATAAGGCGGCATAATGTTGAATCCATCGCAGGCCCCTTGCAAAAACCATGCTTCGAGTTGATCGGCGATCTGTTCAGGTGTCCCGGCAATCGTACGGTGCCCGCGTGCGCCGGTTACTCGGGCGATTAATTGCCGAATGGATAGCTGCTCCCTCCTCGCCATATCGAGAATAAGCTGATATCGGCTTTTTGCCCCGTTAATACCCGTGGAGTCCACCAGATCGGGGAGCGTTCCGTCCAGATGATAAGTGGAAAGATCATGCCGCAGAATCCCGGATATCATCGAGAGACCAACCGCCGGGTGAACGAGCTCTTGCAGAGCGGCCTCCTTCTCCTTGGCTTCTTCTTCCGTAGCTCCGATAATAGGGAGTATCCCCGGCAAAATCTTCAACTCACTCTCTGTACGGCCATATAAGGGGAGTTGGCTTTTTAAACTGGAATAGAAGCTTAGTGCCTCATCCAACGTTTGCCAAGCCGTGAATACAACTTCCGCTGTCTGTGCAGCAAAAGCCTGACCGGTTGTCGAGGACCCGGCCTGCACGATAACGGGGCGTCCTTGCGGGGAGCGATGCACATTCAGAGGACCGCGGACGGAAAAATGCGTTCCGTGATGATCGATGCTGTGCACTTTGTCCGGGTTGGCGAAAATGCCGGAAGCTTTGTCAATGATTAGAGCTTCATCTTCCCAGCTGTCCCACAGTGCAGTGACCACATCGACGAATTCTTTCGCGCGTTCATAACGAAGCGAATGATCCAAATGCTGGTCGCGGCCAAAGTTATGCGCGGTCACTTCCATACTGGTGGTTACCGCGTTCCATGCCGCTCTTCCTCTGCTTAAATGATCAAGTGACGCAAATTTCCTCGCGACATGAAAGGGCTCGCTGTAAGTGGTAGATACGGTGCCGGCAAGGCCGATATGCTTGGTGACGGAAGCGAGTGCAGACAAAAGCATGAGCGGCTCAGCCCGGACCGGCACGGTGTGTTTAACCGCTGTGTCCAAATGCTCCGGTAAGGCAGGAATGTCTTCGATAAAAATCATGTCGAACTTACCGCGCTCGGCCGTTTGCGCAAATTTTCGGTAAAAGTCAAACTTCAACAAACCTGCGGTATCGGTGTGCGGGTATCTCCATGCAGCGACATGATGACCGACTCCGAAAATGAATGCCCCCAGATGAAGCTGTCTCTGTTTATTCCCCATGAATGATTCCTCCAATTTGTTATGTGTTATTGCCCGGAAGCGGCATTGCTTTCGAAACGGCTTGGGGGACGAACTAAACCCAGATGCTCACGCAGCGTAGTACCGGTGTATTCGGTACGAAATAGCCCGCGTTTTTGAAGCTCGGGAATGATCTTCTCTACGAATTCCTCAAGGCCTCCAGGCAAATAGGGCGGCATAATATTGAAACCGTCGCAGGCTCCCTGTGTGAACCATTCCTCCAATTGATCGGCGATTTGCACCGGAGTACCAGATATGGTTCGATGCCCGCGCGCCCCCGTCACCCGGTACATGAGCTGCCGGATGGTCAAGTTTTCCCTCCGGGCCATGTCCGCCACGAGCTGGAAGCGGCTTTTGCCTCCGTTAATTTGCTCCAGCTCGGGAAGCTCGGGCAGCGGTCCGTCAAGCGGGTAGCCGGTCAGGTCGACACCCAGCGATGCGGACAGCATCGATAATCCGACTGCAGGTAACACTTGCTGCTGAAGCAGCGCTTCTTTTTCTCTGGCTTCCTCTTCCGTCGCGCCTATGATAGGGAAGATCCCAGGCATAATTTTCACTTCATCCGGAGATCGGCCGTACTGAACGGCAAGTGATTTGACGCTGGCATAGAAACGCTGCGCTTCTTCGAGTGTCTGCCAAGCCGTAAAGACGACCTCCGCCGTTTGGGCGGCGAGATGCTGTCCGGTATCCGACGCTCCCGCCTGAATAATAACCGGTCTTCCTTGTGGAGAGCGGGGCAGATTTAAGGGACCACGTACAGAGAATTCAGGACCCCGATGATGGAGCTCATGAACCTTTTGCGGATTGCCAAACAAGCCGGCGTCGCGATCGGAGATAATGGCGTCGTCTTCCCAGCTGTCCCACAGCGCAGTGACGACATCGACGAACTCGCGCGCCCGCTCATATCGCTGATCATGATCCGGGTGCTTCAATTTGCTGAAATTATGGGCTTCTTCATCTCGTCCCGAAGTCACCACATTCCACGCAGCGCGTCCTCCGCTTAAATGGTCGAGCGTAGAAAATTCCCGTGCCAGATTGTAGGGCTCGTGGTAGGTTGTTGATACTGTGGCAGCAAGCCCGATTCGTTCCGTCACACCGGACAAATAAGCAAGCAAGGTGAGCGGTTCAGGCCTCACTGTGACGGTATGTTTGATACTGGTTCGGTACCGGTCGATAACCGCTAATGTATCGGCGAGAAAGATCATGTCGAACTTGCCTCGTTCTGCCGTTTTCGCAAAGTTCTCATAAAAGTCATGATTTAGAATGCCGTGTGCATCCGTATCGGGGTAACGCCATGCGGCTACATGATGTCCGACCTGAAATAAAAATGCACCGAGATGCAGTTGACGCTGAGGATTGTTACTCATGTAATAGCCTCCATTTACAAGTAGGTTGATTGGTTCAATGGTATACTCTCGCCTTCGCGAATGAATTGGCAGGTAAAGGCAGGCCATAATGATCACGAAGGGTGGTGCCTGTATAAGAAGTGCGGAACAGGCCTCTCCGCTGCAGTTCGGGGACGACTTGTTCCAGGAAATCATCCAGTCCGCCGTTCATCAGCTGCGGCATAATATTGAAGCCATCAGCCGCATAGCTGACAAACCATGCCTCCAGCTCATCCGTAATTTGCTTCGGCGTACCGGCGATCGTCTTATGACCGCGTCCTCCCGCCAGTCTCAGCAGCAGCTGCCTGATCGTCAGCTTCTCTCTACCGGCCAGTTCTTGGATCAGCTTCGTGCGGCTTTGATGGCCGGGGATTTTGCTGGAGTCGGGAAGTTCCGGCAGCGGTGCGTCCAGAGGATGAGCGGTAAGGTCAATGCCGATCCGATTCGAGAGTTGGAGCAGACTGTATGCCGGATTCGTCAGTTCGTGCAGTTCGGCTTCTTTCTCTTTCGCCTCGGCTTCGGTTTTGCCGATAATCGGGCAGATACCGGGCAAAATTTTCACATGCTCCGTTTCTCTTCCGTGCTGAAGCACACGGGCTTTGACATCAGCATAGAATGTCTGCGCATCCTCTAATGTTTGCTGTGCGGTAAAGATGGCCTCAGCCCATTGAGAGGCAAAATCCTTGCCGTCCTCCGATGAGCCTGCTTGCACGAGAATCGGGCGGCCTTGCGGTGAACGCGCTGTATTCAATGGCCCCCGAACCGAGAAGAATTTTCCCTTATGATGCAGTTCATGCACCTTATTTCTGTCCGCATAAATACCGGCTTTCTTGTCCCGGATCAGGGCCTCCTCCTCCCAGCTATCCCAAAGCTTTGCCGTGACTTCCACAAATTCTGTGGCTCGTTCATATCGTTCTTGGTGACCGGCAATGTGCTCGAGATTAAAATTTTGCGCTTCGCTATCCGTACCCGAGGTGATGATATTCCATCCGGCCCGGCCTTGGCTAAGGTGGTCCAATGATGCGAACCGGCGGGCGACATTGTAGGGTTCATTGAAACTCGTGGAAACGGTGGCAATTAAACCGATTCGTTTCGTCACGACGGCTAAAGCCGACAATAGTGTGAGCGGCTCAAAACCGCCAAGAGCGCCGTATTGGACCGCCGTTGGTGAAGTTGCGTAGCGGTCAGCGAGAAAAAGCGAGTCCAGCTTGGCAGCTTCGGCTTTACGCGCGAGCTCCTGATAATGATTGAAATCATGGACTCCTTTCAGATTAGAGCTTGGATGTCGCCAGGCGGCTTCGTGATGCCCCATACTGGAAAGAAAAAGATTCAAATGCATTTGACGAGTTTGTTTTGTCATCCCGTTCCCTCCCTTTTTTACAAGTTGAATAAATAAAAAAGACTCCGCCTGCATACCAGTTAATAACGCTGGCAGCAAGGGAGCCTTTGGTGGACCAATAGGCTTAATGGGCTGTTAAAAGTCATGTTAGCAGGTTTAATCCGATTATACAAGTAGGAAATATAAGGATTTTAATATAACAAGTTTTTGGAAATTGTTGTTGACCAACTTGAACGACTGGTGATATGATCGCTTTAAATCCAAGTAAAACGATATGAATTAAAGTATTAAAATGAAATCAAAGTCTACCAGACCACTGGAGACTCCGTCTCGTTCATTTTGAATGGAGCAGGGGGGTCTTTTTTTATTTCCTTAATCCCTGAAGGAGAAATGTGTTAGCCAGGTGAGCCATTTACGCCAAATTTAAGGAGGAAACTTCTATGAGTGTAATTTCGTTAGATATCGATTTACCGCAAAAATGGTTTCATACGCCTCAAGGCACAAGATTAGAAGCGCTCAACAACATCAAGTTGACTGTAAAACAAGGAGAATTTATTACCATTATCGGACCGAGCGGTTGTGGGAAAAGCACACTGCTTAAAATTATTGCTGGATTGGACACGGATCACGGAGGTCAAGTTCTTTTGGAACAAAAGCAAGTCACCAAGCCTGGTATTGATAAAGGGTTTATTTTCCAGGAACATCGCTTGTTTCCATGGTTAACGGTCGAAGCAAACATCGCAGCAGATTTATCTTTGAATGACGCTGCAGTCCGCAAAAGGGTGGATGAGCTCATTGAATTGGTTAAGCTGAAAGGATTTGAGAAGGCGTACCCTCGTGAACTGTCAGGAGGAATGTTGCAACGCGTGGCGATCGCCAGGGCGCTACTCCGTAATCCCAAGGTATTGTTATTGGATGAGCCCTTCGGCGCACTGGATGCTTTTACCCGCTCTCATCTCCAGGAGGTTACCCTGAACATTTGGGAGGCTAATCGAACGACTATGGTGCTTGTCACACATGATATCGATGAAGCTGTTTTCCTTGCTACACGCGTCGTTGTAATGAATGCAAGACCTGGGACGATTCGAACAATTATTCCTGTCGACCTCCCTTACCCAAGGAAGAAAGCGTCCAGTTCTTTTCAAGAGCTTCGGAAATTGGTGCTGAACGAGTTCGAACGAATCGAGGAATTGGAGCTGATCGACAGCTCCGGCATTTAAATCATTTCACGAAAGAGAGGGATCCGGATATGAATCAAGCAGAGCTAGCAGCGGGAACCGGTAACAGTCTCGTCCAGCAAACATCAAAAGAAGTTCCTGCGTCTCCGCAAGTTGAAAGAAATTTGAAAACGAATAAAACAGAAACCAAATGGCAGCTTATCGCGAGAGGGGCTGTCCTTCCGGTTACCGTTTTGATCATTTGGCAGATTTTTGGTTCTACAGGCATGATCTCGAAGACGCTGCTGCCGACTCCAATTGAAATATGGCTGGCATTTTACGATTTGCTGATCAGCGGTGAACTGTTCAAACATTTGAAAATCAGCATTTGGCGCGCCGCAGTCGGATTTTTGCTCGGAGGAAGTCTGGGGCTTATTTTCGGATTACTCGTTGGTTTATTCCGTAGGTTTGAGCATTCGGTTGATCCAACCGTACAAATGCTTCGAACCATTCCCCATTTGGCTATAACTCCGCTTTTCATTTTATGGTTCGGTTTTGGCGAATTCTCCAAAGTTTTGCTTATTGCCAAAGGTGCTTTTTTCCCGCTTTATGTGCAGACGTTTCTAGGGATCCGCAATGTCGATTCCAAGCTGTTTGATGTGGCAAGGGTTCTGGAGTTTAGCAAGTTCAAGCAAATCACCAAACTGGTGCTTCCTGCGGCACTGCCCAATATATTGCTCGGGTTGCGCTTATCAATCGGCGTAGCCTGGCTGGGATTAGTCGTCGCAGAGATAATGGGATCCAGCGAAGGTGTAGGGTATTTAATTATGGATGCCAGACAGTTTTCTCAGACGGCCGTCGTATTTGTGGGTATCATGATTTTTGCATTCGTTGGAAAAGGCTCGGATTCTTTGGTTCGCATTTTGGAGAAAAAACTGTTGAAATGGCGCGATAGCTTTAATGGATAAGGAGAGATAACAATGACAATTGGACAAAGAAAATTAGGCAGGACAGGACTAAATGTCTCCGAAGTGAGCCTTGGAACGATGGCATTCGGTCGCTGGATCGACCAAAAAGAGTCAGCTGATGTGCTTGATGCTGCGCTTGAAGCGGGCATTACGCTGATTGACACGGCTGATGTTTACGGTTCGGGTATGGATAAAGGCAACCCGCTTGAAACCGGTGAGTCGGAGACGATTCTCGGTCATCTGCTTGGCGAGCGCAGGCACCGAATCGTGCTGGCGACCAAAGTTCATGGCCGAGTGGGTCTCGGTCCTAATGATGCGGGCCAAAGCAGGTATCACATTTTTCGCGCGGTGGAAAATAGTTTGAAAAGGCTGCAAACAGACTATATTGATTTGTATCAAGTGCATCGATTTGATGAACAGACGCCACTTGAAGAAACGCTACGTGCGTTAGAAGACCTTGTTCGTCAAGGGAAAGTGCGCTATATCGGGTGCTCGAATTATGCCGCATGGCAAATTGCTAAGGCGCACGGTATTTCAGGACAGTTGCGGCTTGAGCGCTTTGAAAGCGTACAGCCGGAATACAGCCTGATCGCTCGCGGTATCGAACAGGACTTGCTGCCTTTTGCCGTTTCCGAAGGCGTAGGCGTTATCGTGTATAGTCCGCTTGGACGCGGATTGCTGACCGGCAAGTATAGCTTCGGCGCGCAGCCGCCTGCCGGATCGCGCGGAGCAGCAGGCGAACAGCGGCTTCACACATTGCTCGAAAAGGAGCGGAATTTCCGCATCGTAGAGCAGTTAAAGCCTATTGCGGAACGCAGAGGCTGGACACTTGCTCAGCTTGCGCTGAATTGGGTGCTCAGCAGAGAAGGTATTACATCCGCGATTTTGGGGGCTTCCAAGTCTCATCACATTACAGAAACATTGTCTGCGATCGGTGAGAAGCTTAGTCCAGATGAATTGAGAGATATCGATGCGATCACGAACGGTGTTCAACCGGAGTTGGTTGTAAAATAAGATCAGCTTTATTGTTACTAAACAACTCAGGAGGGCTACAGAATGAGAAATTTCAGAGGGCTCGTACTTACGACAGTACTTACGATAGGATTGGGAATTCTTGCTGGCTGTGGAGCTGGTAAACCAACGACGAAAAATTTGGAAAGCGCAGCGCCGAAAGAAGTCGCCAAGAACAATGAAGCCAAAAATCAACTGGTTGTAAACATCGGTATTCAGCAAAGTATTTGGCCAATTCTTGCTGCTAAAGAAAAGGGCTGGTTTGAGGAAGAGTTTAAAAAAGTTGGCGCACAAGTTAACTGGGTAGAGTTTCAAAGCGGGCCTGCTTATTTTGAAGCTATTGCATCAGACAGGCTGGATTTTGGACGCGTAGGGAATATACCTGTATTAGCAGGGCAAGCAGCAGATATAAAATTCAAGGAGATAGCAACAGCCAGTTTTGGTGAAAAGGGAGATTCCATACTTGTCCCGAAAGACAGCCCAATTAATACGATCCAGGACTTGAAAGGTAAACAAATCGCTGTAGCCAAGGCAAGCAGCTCTTATGGTTTGCTGTATAAAGCATTGGAATTTGGCGGACTTAAACCTGATGATGTGAAAATCATTCAATTACAGCCTGATGAGGCTCAGCCAGCATTTGAAACCGGGAAGGTGGATGCATGGGCCATTTGGGAACCTTTTCAATCCGTTCAAGTGTTGAAAAACGGCGCCAGAGTTCTTGCTAACGGAAATGCGGTCAAGTCATACAGTCCAGGGTTTCAAATCGTTCGCACCAATTTTGCTGAGGAACATCCGGAACTTGTCGTGTTGTATCTGAAAGTCACGGAAAAAGCAACGAAGTGGCAACTAGAACATGTCGATGAAGCCATTGAATTATACGCCAAATTGAAAAAACAGGATAAAGAAACGATTCGCCGGGTATTGGAGAACTCCGAGCCTGCAAATGTTCCGATCACTCAGGAAGTTATAAAAACCCAGCAGAATACAGCGGAGCTGCTTCAGTCAGTCGGAGGATTAAAAGGGAAAGTCGAAGCGTCCAAAGTAGTGGATAACAGCTATATTGAAAAAGCTTTGCAGGAATTGAAATCGGAGAAAAAATGAAAAATTGTCTTCCGTAGATTTTTCGGGGTCAAAAACAGATTTTAATATTTTACAAAGAAAAGAGAATGTGATATTGAATGCCATTCAGCTACTTAACCCATCTGCATTGCCCTAAATGTCAAAAGATTTATCGTCCGGATGAAGTTCATCAATTATGTGTGTGCGGCTCTCCATTATTGGTGGACTACGACTTGGAAAGCTTGAGAAATCAACTGACATCCAAGGATTTGTCAGTCAGACCTTCAAATTTATGGCGTTACCATGAACTGCTGCCCGTCACATCACCGGAAAACGTCGTAACGCTGGGAGAAGGGATGACGCCGCTACTACCGATGAACCGTCTGGGCTTAGACATGGGAATCGGCAGTCTTTGGATGAAGGACGAAGGGATAATCCCTACAGGCAGCTTCAAGGCTCGCGGAGCTGCCGTCGGTGTTTCGAAGGCGAAAGAGCTTGGCGTACAGGAGCTGGCTATGCCCACCAATGGAAATGCCGGTGCAGCTTGGGCTTTGTACGCTGCTAGAGCTGGACTACGTTCTTCGATTGTTATGCCGGTCGGCGCACCTGTAATTACCAGAAATGAATGCGCAGTCTCAGGAGCGAACCTGAATTTGGTGAACGGGTTAATCAGCGATGCGGGAAAGATCGTTGCTCAAGCGGTGAATGACTATGATTTATTCGATGCCTCGACCCTGAAAGAGCCTTATCGCATCGAAGGGAAGAAAACAATGGGTCTTGAGATCGCAGAACAGTTGGATTGGAAGCTTCCCGACGTCATCTTGTACCCGACAGGTGGAGGTGTGGGTCTCATTGGCATTTATAAAGCTTTTCGGGAGCTCGTAGAACTAGGATGGATCGAAGATAAGCTCCCGCGTTTGGTTGCTGTTCAGGCGGCAGGTTGTGCTCCGATTGTAAAGGCATGGGAGAGAGGGATGCCGGACTCGCAGTTCTGGGCTGACTCCACAACCGTTGCCTTTGGGATAAATGTGCCGAAAGCACTCGGGGATTTTCTTGTTCTTGAAGCTATATACAAGACGGGTGGCTGCGCCATTGCGATAGAGGATACCGAGTTGCTCGAGGAGCAAAAGAACATCGCCCGCCTGGAAGGCGCGTTTGTTTGTCCTGAGGGAGCGGCGACCTTCTCTGCGGCACGTAAGCTCAGGGCAAACGGTTGGATCCAGGAGGGCGAGACTGTTATCGCTTTGAACACGGGCAGTGGCATTAAGTATCCGGAAACCGTCATGGTTGCGGTGCCAGTTCTGGAACCTGGGGATTCGATGAGAAGGATTTGAACCTGATATTCATTCTGAATTCTGGTATGTGAACCAAAAGATCAATGGTGAAGGCTTGAGAAGTCAGGTTTCGACAAGGAATTCTTTTAGATGATTATTAACAGAGAATAAAGGGAGTGGGAAAGGTATGAAAAGATCGCATTTAATATCCATTTTTACCATGATTGTAATATTGGTGGTAACCGGATGTGGAAAAACAGTAGAAACGAAAACTGCAACATCAGTAAGCGCAGCGCCGACAGCAGCCGCTAGTCCTTCATCCGCTCCTTCGCCAGCAGCCAGTCCGGCAAGTGAGAAAGCGAAGTTGAAAGTCGGCATTTCCGCAGGCGTGGAGGAAGAAATTTGGAAGAAGGTTAAAGAGGTAGCGGCGAAGGACAATTTGGAAATTGAAATTGTAACGTTTAACGATTACATTCAACCGAACAAAGTGTTGGCAGATGGCCAATTGGATGCTAATGCCTTCCAGCATGAGCCTTATCTCAATCAATTCAAGGCGGATAACAAGCTGGACATCGTTAAGCTGGCTAATACGTTAAATTTTCCGATAGGCTTGTATTCCAAGAAAATTAAAAACGTTTCGGAGATCAAAGAAGGTGATGAGCTGGGATTGCCGAACGACCCGTCTAACGGGGCAAGAGCCTTGATTCTGTTTGAACGTGCGGGATTGATCAAGCTGAAGGAAGGTGTTGGTGTTAAAGCCACCGTTCGCGATATCGTAGACAATCCGAAGAAGCTTAAATTCAAGGAATTGGAAGCTCCTTTCATTCCGAAAGCTCTGCCGGATCTTACAGCTGCGGTAATTAATACGAACTATGCTGTGGATAACGGTTTTGTACCTACTAAAGATGCAATCTTTATTGAACCGAAAGATTCGCCTTGGGTAAATCTTATAGCTGTGCGAACAGCCGATAAAGATAAACCGGTATACCAAAGATTAATTAAAGCCTACCATTCCGAAGAGGTTAAGAAACTTGTTTTAGATAAATACGGCAGCTACATAGTACCGTCTTGGTAAGTAATGCGCTTGATGGAAAAAACAGAGGTCTCTTTCCAATTGAAGGAGGCCTTTTGCCTTTATGATTGCATAAGAGGAGAGGTACATCTTGATTGACTTGATAAATGTCAGTAAAACATTTGAACAAAAGGGAGTACGGGTAGAAGCGGTTAGACAGGCCAACCTTCAAATCCGTAAAGGTGAAATATTCGGTGTGATCGGCTACAGCGGGGCAGGCAAAAGCTCGCTCTTGCGCTGCATCAATTATTTGGAAAAGCCAACTTCAGGCAGCATCAGGATCCATGGTGTTGAGATGTCGCAATTAAATGAGAAGGACATGAGGATGATGCGAAGAAAGATAGGGATGATCTTCCAGCATTTTAACCTGCTTTCATCAGGGACCGTTTATCAGAACGTAGCCGCACCGCTGGAGTTGGCAAAGGTTCCAAAAAAGAAAATAGAAGCCAAAGTAAGAGAACTGCTCGAAGTGGTTGGTCTTCAGGACAAAGAAAAGTCTTATCCGCGTCAGCTTTCAGGAGGACAAAAGCAGCGTGTTGCGATTGCCAGAGCCTTGGCGAACGATCCGGAGATTTTACTTTGCGATGAGGCTACTTCAGCATTGGATCCCCAAACCACAGACTCTATCCTGGACTTGCTTCTGGATATTAACCGTAAATACGAGATTACGATTGTCCTTATCACGCATGAAATGCATGTCATCAAAAAAATCTGCGATCGGGTTGCCGTCATGGAAAATGGCAGCATTGTCGAGCAGGGTTCGGTTATCGATCTGTTTTATGCACCGCAAACCGATACAACACGCAAGTTTATCAAAAGTGTTTTTGATACGGAAATTCCGGAAATGCTTTGGACTCAATTGCGAAATCCGGGGAGAGCAGGCACCTTAATACGGGCTTCATTTATCGGCGATTCTGTGACGGAGCCTGTTCTGGCAGACTTAACAGCAAAATTTACTTTGCGTCCCAGTATTATTTACGGGAATATCACTCAAATTAAAGAAACAATTTTCGGTACATTGGTATTGCATTTAACGGGAGATCCGGTTGTTATTGAGAACGGTATACGTTTTCTGAAGGAGCAGGGCTTAAGGATTGAGGTGATCGAAGATGTTAAATAAATTAATAGAAGATGCAGACCTTTATCTGAAGTCTATCAACGAAACGGCTGTCATGGTCGGATATTCGTTAGTGATTTCAAGCGTAATTGGACTATTGCTAGGCGTGCTGCTGGTGGTACTAAGACCAGGTAATCTTTATGCAAATTCAGGTGTTTATCATATACTGAATGCTGTCATTAATATCATTCGTTCCATACCATTTATTATTATTATGGTTGCCATTATCCCCTTAACGAAATGGCTTGTCGGTACGACCATTGGTGTGAAAGGAGCTATCGTCCCTCTTGTTTTTTACACCGCGCCTTATATTTCACGCTTGATGGAAACAGCATTATTAGAGGTCGATCCTGGTATCATAGAGGCTTATCAGGCTATGGGCGCTTCTAAACAGCAGATTATATTTCGCGTTATCTTAAGAGAGGCCCGGCCAGCTTTGATTCTCGGACTAGCGATTGCCACGATTGGGTTAATAGGTGCATCGGCAATGGCCGGAGTTATGGGAGCCGGGGGATTAGGGGACGTTGCAATAAGGTTCGGATATCAGCGTTGGGAACCGGATGTGATGTACACCTCCGTGCTTTTGCTTGTTCTTATAGTCCAGATCGTGCAATCATTAGGAAATTGGATATCGAAGAGATTGAGGAAGTAAAAGTCACAAATCTACCTACATTGTAGCGAAACCAATTTAATCGGAGAGCCCGAGGGACCGATGATCGCCGAGGTAACCGGTTTCTTTTTATTATTAAAAAACCTGTCTAATAAATTCAACACAACGATGCTGCCGCCAGCAATAGATCGGCAGCCTATTCCGCTATTCCAGCTAATAGCTTGTCAATATTTAATTATTAATGGCGGATTCATGAGGTGGTATACTTAAAAAAGTGCATGGGAAAGAACCGTCCCATAAAGCACGGAAAAAAGTTCCATATATTTCTATTTCTTGCTACTTAATCTAAACGGAACGCTTCTTTAGTAGTTAAGATGGCAAAAATCCAGTGGATGAGTTTATTCACACAAGCAATTATCGCTACTTTGAACAGCTTTCCTTCAGCACGCTACTTATCAAAATAATCTCTTAGTTTTTTATTTCTATTACTGCGAATACCACATCGTACAGCTTGATATAGGGCAGTACGAAGCCTCCTGGAACCGTGTTTAGTTATTTTATTTATTGTTGCTGTAAACTTGCCTGAAGAAAAAACACTTGGATCAATACCAGCAAATGCCACCAGTTTCTTTGCGTGATCAAACCGATCGATTTCCCCGATCTCAGCTAAAATTGTTGCAGCAATTTTAGTGCCAATCCCGGGTATCGATTGGATTAAATCATATTCAAGTAACGCTTCAGCTAGGGCCTCTATCGATTTATTAAGGTCTGCTAGATGGTCCTGGTATTGAAGAAGCAATTTGATGAGCAGCTGCATGGAGATCAGATGACTTGGAAAAGCCGTCTCCTTAAAGGGATTTCGCTTTGCTGCTGCTACTAAGATTTGAGCGCGCTCCAGACACCATAAAGCTGATTTGCCGCGTCCTGTAAGACGCCCGATAGTTGCAGCAATCTCCTTCTCATCCAGTTCCAGGACCTCTTTCGACGTTGGGTGTAAAGCCAGAAATCGAAGAGAAACCTTTGAATAAAGGTCACCAAACACGCCATGATATTCGGGGGAAACCTGATCCAGAATGGCCTGAAATTGTAGTTTTACTTGGACATAGATACTCGTTAAAGATTCATGCTGGCGAGTTAGATAGCGTAAGTTCATGAGATGCTGACCCCGTTTTTTGTAGGGTTCAAACTCTTCTTTATAAAACAGCGTCCCTAATAGATGGGCATCAGCGGCATCCGTCTTCAACCGTCGCAAATTGGTTTTCTTAGCGTTATGTGAGATTAGAGGATTAATGACGATGTTCAAATACTGGTGCTCATCCAGAAACTGAACAACGGGGCTATGATAATGGCCTGTTGCTTCCATAACAATGGAGGGACGCATCCCTGCAGCTGATTCCACTCCTCTCACATAATTTAGAAAAGACGCTAACCCTTCAAGATCATGATTAAACCTAAAGATCTTCCCATGAGGTACTCCACGGTCTAAAAAAGCTTGTGCATGGCTCTCTCCTTTTGATACATCCAAACCAATGACTGGATTCATAACATCACTCCTGTAGTATTTTCACCGGCAACCCCTAACCTTCTTGTCTTCCACACTATCGCATGTGATACGGGATTCATGTCCCAACCAGCCTAACCATGGTTGAACAAGTAGGGGGGATGAATTGAATAGCTCTCGGGATCCAAGTCCCACGGGCAGAATCGTTCGATCCCCGGCTACCGATATTTTACGGCCTCAAAAAAATGAGGTCGACCAGAAATATCTGGTGACCTCATAATACGAACGGGCAGAATAGTTCCAATATGTGGTACCATTAATTCAGCATAAAATTTGCATCGGGGGCTGGTAGTTATTAATAATAAGAAGTTGTCCAAGGAGTATATGAGTGATTTTTTAGCTATCAGAGAAATTGTTAATGAATTTGACCCTATGGAACTAATCGGGATGGGGGCTCCTGATGACAAGCATGATAGGCTGACTCAAAAAATCCCATTCAGCTTGAAAAGACGTGCTTTTATATTTTTTCCAATAAGGATGCGTTTTTATCCAGTCGTCAAAACGGCTTGCGACTGAAGTATTTGACAGAAAACGGATCTTGTATCATAATAGAATGAACATTCGATCTAAACCATTTAGTTGGTATAGAATGAATGTTCAATTTATAATTTGGAGGTTTTAACATGAGTAAAACAGTTTTTATTACGGGAACCAGTTCAGGCTTGGGAAAACTTACGGCGACTCGATTTGCTGAAATGGGCTGGAACGTAGCTGCAACCATGCGTACACCCGACAAAGAAACGGAGCTTACCGGTTACGATAATATCAAAATTTTCAAACTGGACGTCACCAATGTGCATGAAGTTCAAACATCGGTAGATCAAGCCATAGCCGCGTTCGGTAAGATCGACGTCGTAATCAATAATGCCGGTATGGGGACTTACGGTCCGTTGGAATTAGCCCAAGAGGAAGCGATCGACTGGCAATTCGCCGTTAATACGCGAGGACCGATCAATGTCATTCGTAAATTTATACCACATTTCAGAGCCAATGGCGGAGGCATGTTCATCAATATCAGCTCTTTCATGGGAATTACGACAGCGGTGCCGCTCGGATCTCTCTATAATATGTCTAAATTTGCTTTGGAAGGACTGACGGAAGGTCTTTATTACGAACTGAAGCCGTTGAATATCGAGCTTAGATTGATCGAGCAAGGAGGTTCTACAGGAAATAATTTCAAGAACAGTATCACTTGGAACCGAGATGATAACATACAGGATTACGATAATCTGATGACGAAAGTGCAGAATTTAATGAATCATGCGGAATCCAGCTCAACATTGGATGATCCTCAGATTATCGTGGATGCCATAGCCGCTTTGGCGACTGGAGAGAGCAATAAATTTCGCACTGTTATCGGAACAGCAGGCAATGATCTGATGGCACTTAGAAATTCTGTGTCCATTGAAGAATATTTGGAGACGATCGCTAAGAATTATATGTAAGCCCATTATGAAACGCTTCGTCATAACGCCAGGTCGATCTGACAATCTTGACTACGGATTGTATGAGGTGTATGTTAGATTAGAATGATCATTCGATCTTATGGTGGGAGCGGGATAACCAAATGTTTGAGAACTATAACAAGGTGCAGCAGGCTGTCCTTGAAACAACACTTAACATCATCATCCGAAAGGAATTACAAGCTACCTCAATGGCGCTTATCGCCAAGGAGTCTGGTGTATCGACCGGGAATATTTATCATTATTTCAAAAGTAAAGAAGATATCGTTAACGAATTGTACAAAGCCATTGTTACGTTTAACGGAGAGTATGTGCGAGGAGGCTTGCTGAAGGGCACAACGATTCGTGAAAAGTTTGAATTCGGTTGGAATCAGGTTATCGAATTGGGGAAACAATATCCTCAGGGCTTTCAATTTATTGAGCAGTATTCGTTCTCGCCTTACATTTACGAAGAGGTAAAGCAAGAAGTCTATACCGGCGGATGGTGTGGGCCAATGAACGAGTTATATCAAGAAGCCATTCAGGAGAAGCTGTTTATCCCGATGAATCCGAAAATGATGGTGCAGATGCATTACGGCACATTTGTTTACATGCTGAAGGCCCATCTGCACGGAATCTTCGAGTTAAGCAGTGAGAGCGTCAGCGGTGCAATCCGTTCGTGTTGGAATGCTGTAACTCTTAGAGATGTAACGTAGATAGATGACCAAAAGCCGCCCTCAAAGGAAGTTCGATAACAACCTTTGAGGGCGGCTTCTGTTTTTACGGGTGGGGCATAGCCGCCATTGGACTGCTTATTCTCGTCAACTTCAAGCGAGTCAAGAACAATTCGGCATCTTTAAAAAGGGGCCGTCGCGCGTGTCGGGAATGGGATAATGTTCTTGTCATTTATGACATCAAGTTCTTGTCAACCGACAAATCATCACATCATGTCGGACGACATAAACATTGTCCTATAAAGTACCTATAACTTAGGGATTTTTTTATTTATCGGATCAAGTTTGTGTCGTCAGCTCGCGACACAAACTTGATCCGATTATCGTTTTGCGACACAAACATTGTCCGTTTTTAACGGACTAGAAATTAAGCCCTATTGCATTATGATTCGTTTAGTCTGGTGGTGGCATTAAGCTCCCATGAAAATTAAATCCGCTAAAAACCCCAAAAAGACAATAATAAAGTAGACCTAGCCAAATGATTTTTTTAAAAAAGGCTGTGCCCGAGAAGAGTTACATAATATAAAAATGAGGCTGGTGCAGCAACCAGAGTAGGATTAATCTCCCATGGGTGCTTCCCTTAAGGGAGCGATAATCTGCGATGCACCGTGGTCGTTGGAGTCAGACTAACGGATGGGCTCTATGGCACCATAGCTTATCGACCTTCCTCTCCCAGCCATAGTAGCAGTATTGACAGATTCTTCGACCAATTTTCATCATCTGTGGTGCAGCGCTTGCGCCGCATGTGTGGCTAAACATTCCTCCCTCTGTATGAAAGGTTTTTCTCGCTAATGCTCGCTTATTCGCAGGATATCTGCCCCTTTTATGGTGGTACCGATTGAATTTCTGGGATAGTTACTAGACTCTATGAAATTTAGGCATGCGGGAACAGAGGGAAAGTACCATCTCCCATGTTCATCCAGTATGAGCGCTATTCTCCACGATGCCCTTGGAGGTTCACCCTCCCATGTCTCAACGGGTCTATGCCCTTACATTCCTTCGTTATACCTGTCCAAGAGGTGGAGGCCGATGATGCTGTTAAGCAACGGGTCTGTGCCCTTTTGAATGTTTCACTCGGTACTGCCAGCGCTATTTATAGCTGTTTATCCTGCGAATGAGCTTACATGCAAAAACAAAGATGTGTTGCGATGACTTAGCAATTAAAGCGACTTTAAGCTGCCTCCTGCAGAGGCATCGCAATTGTAGGATCAAAATGACCCTTACTTCGTGAAATCCCAATCAGAATACGGGAGAGCTTGCCAATGAGTTTGAAAATGGAGCGGTTCTTCTTCATCTTCTTCACCTGAACGTTGTGGTCATGCCATGACCGGAAAGCCGGATTGTTCGTAACTAGGTGCACTACGGCGAGATACAGGTACTTGCGTAACTGACGCCTTCCTCGTTTGGAGATAACGATTTTACCCTTTTGCTTACCAGAGCTGTCCTCTGCAAGATTTAGACCGGCATGAGAAAGAATTTGGTTGCCGTGTGTATAGTTACGTAGGTCTCCTGTTCCGGCCAAAATGGCGGCGATGAAGAGCGTACTGAGCCCTTTAATGGAGCGTAGAGGAGTAGTGATGTCGGGAATCATATCCAGCAACTTCAGGATCTCCTGCTCAATCTCTTTCAGCCTTGCTGCAAGCTTCTCGTAATCTTCAAGGAGGTACTTCAGGTTTTGCCTTTCTTCCTGCTCGCAAGTGGTACGTCCAATGGAACGACGGGATACAGCAAGAAGTAGAGCCGCTTTCTGTAGACCGCTGGAACCGCCGGCACGTTTCATATGCTTCCGCCAACCTGTAATGATCTCCTCAGTGGATAGAGCCTTGAGATCTATCGGTAAGGGAAAAGACTTGAGTGTCGCAATCGAACGCGGAATTGTCCAATCCTTAAATATTTTTCCGTATTCTGGGAAGTTAATGTCTATCCAGCGAAACATTCGATTTTTTATGTGGGCAAGGTCCTTCGACCAGGACTCCCGATTGTTCATGATTGTGCGTAAACGCTGATATATCGCTTCAATTGGGGCGTAGAGAGAGTTTCCGGCAGTTGCATGAGAATAATGTTCAAATCAAGCATATGAAGAAGCAACAGTCAGTATTTAAACTGCTTGGAAAACTGGCACGAATCATCATTAGCATTGTTCAAAAAGGAGAAACTTTTTCTCCTGAGAAAACTGCCCCAACGTTAAGCAAGCTGCTTAAAATGAACTAAAAGATCACATAGATTGACTCATTCGCAGGATTTCAAAAAGAAAGCACGGAGAACCGAGCTACTGCCCAGCAAGGGCTTCAGACCCGTCCGCTAAACGCTATCGGTCTCCACGCCTTGGTTAGGTGTAACGAAGGAATGTAAGGGCAAAGACCCGTTGAGCCATGGGATGGTAAACACCAAGGAAATTGTGGAGTATGCGTGCAGAAGAATAGCACTTGGAGAAATGTTCCACACGTTTCTTCTGTTCCCGCATATCCAAAAATGGAACGACGGTGTCTAACAAGCTTACTTTCTGGAGTACAGCTGTTATACAAGGCGACGAAATCCTGCGAATGAGTGAGTAAATGTGAGATAAACCCTTAAAACCGAGGGACGGGCAGTTTTGTGGAATAACTCAAATCTATGATAGTGTGATTTTATAAAATACTTGGCAATAAGATGGTCCTAAACATACATGGAATTTTTAGTAATCTATTCAAATTCCCAATGCATGATTCTCTTCAATACATATACTATCTTGATTGAATCAAAGAGGGGTTGATTTTATGTCTGATCAAAACGAGATGAAGTCTAGTGAAAATCAGCAGGAAGAGAATCAAGAACAAGAAGTAGGGATTATGGCATTAACACCTTGTTGTAGTGACTGTATTGTTGTTGATCCTGCAAATGGATGTTCTGTAGCAGAAGGATTTAGTACTGCCAGTGGAACGTCCTCTCATGCAGAAGGAGCCAATACTACCGCTAGTGCAGGAGCTTCCCATGCGGAAGGAAGCAGTACAATCGCCAGCGGAGGTGCTTCTCATGCCGAAGGAATTAGTACGATTGCCAGTGGAACGGCCTCTCATGCAGAAGGTGAAGAATTCACAATCGCTGGAACACCCAAGCGAACCCAAGCCATCGGCAGAGCCTCTCACGCCGAAGGGCAAGCTACGACGGCAAATGGGGAGGCTTCCCATACCGAAGGGAGAAACACAACAACGGGTTTGAATGCTCTTACTGCCCATGCGGAGGGAGCCAATACCACCGCTAGTGCAGGAGCTTCCCATGCAGAAGGAAGCAGTACAATTGCCAGCGGAGGTGCTTCTCATGCCGAAGGAATTAGTACGATTGCCAGTGGAACCGCCTCTCATGCGGAGGGCTCGAGAACACAAGCCATGAACTCACATGCCCATGCAGAGGGAAATCTAACGACCGCCTCGGGCATTGCCTCCCATGCGGAGGGTGAAAATACGGTAGCCAGTGGACTCGTTTCCCATGCGGAGGGACAGGGTACGATGGCTCAAGGAGAATCTTCGCATGCAGAAGGTGACCAGACGACAGCCAGCGGAAGAGCGTCTCACGCGGAAGGTAACTTGACAGTGGCTAGCGGCATTTTTTCACATGCGGAGGGACAACGCACCATCGCTTCCGGCGATCTTTCCCATGCCGAAGGAAACCAGACGCAATCGCTCGGCCAAAACTCTCATGCAGAAGGCGCTCTTAGCATTGCGAGCGGATTCACTTCGCACGCGGAGGGAGTGAGCACGATTGCTTCCGGATTTTTCTCCCACACGGAGGGACAATCGACGGATGCGAACTTTTTGGAAGGTGTTCATGTCATGGGTAAATTCGGAAATGCAACAGACGCTTATTCATGGCATCTTGCAAACGGGACGAGTGCAACGAATCGATCATTAGCGGCGAAAATTTTAAGTAGTGGAACAGGGATTGCTGATAATGGATGGGTTACAGGGAATGCCGACTATGCGGAAATGTTTGAAGCGGTGGACGGACAGCCGATTGATGTTGGGTACTTCGTGACCTTTGATGATGAGAGTGAGAAAATACGAAAAGCGAATGAAAAAGATGATTATCTTTTGGGTATTACAAGCGCTACTCCTGCAATATTAGGAAACAGCGGAGAATTAAGATGGAAGCATAAATACGTCACCGATGAATGGGGGAGGGTCCAATATCATGATGTCGTCATTCCAGAAGAAAAGGATCAAGAAGGAAATGTTATCTTTCCAGAAAGAACGGAAAGGCAACCTATTTTGAATACTAATTGGGATCATACAAAAGAATACCTTCCGCGTTCAGAAAGACCAGAATGGGTTGCAGTTGGTCTATTAGGGCAATTGCTTGTACGTGATGATGGAATTTGCAAAGCAGGTGGATATTGTAAACCGAATGCTGAAGGGATCGCGACTGCTTCCCATCAAGGGTATCGGGTGATGAAACGTACAGGTCCAAATCAGATTTTGGTGTTGTTTAAATAGAATCATCTAAAGGCTATTCTGATTGGGTAGCCTCTTTATTAATGAAAGAGAAGTTTTATAAGTTTTTTGCTGCCGGAATGTAACCCAAAGGTCTTTTTATATGAATGATGTTCGATTAGTTATTCAGCTATCGGAGAACTATGTACAACAACAGGCTGCCGCGAGATCAAGCGGCAGCCTTATTATGCTGCTTTGGGTAGTTTAGTGTTTTTGTGTTGATGTCAAGAGTAGTGGGATAATTATGACGAAGATAATTTGTATTTGGAGGAAAAATATAAATGAAAAACAAGCTGCTAATGGGGCTTATTACTATGTTGATTTTTTGCTTTCTTTTTTCGGCATGTGATTCCAAAAAGATAATAATTGAAGAAACCAAAGAAAAGATATCGATTGAAGAAGCAAAAAAACTGATTTTAGCAACTCCAGATATTTCTCAATCGAGTAAAACGGATATTGAACTGATTGAGATTACTCCCTCTAATATTTGGGATCAAACAAAGTGTCAGCTTTATAAAATTGTAGATGATTATAAGAACTCGGAAACGTTTATCGTGACGAATCAAAAGGCTGTTCATATTGGCAATGGGTTTGGCGGGTTCGGTGTAACAAGCGCTGTGCCATACGATGTCAATAAAGACGGGGTTTTAGAAATCGTTTATGCCTATTCATTCGGATCAGGTATCCATCGTTCTGTTATTTCGTGGATCGATATCAAGAGCTTTACCGAGCATCATGTTGAAGATATGCCTGAAAGAGCGGTATTTATAATGGATGATTTGATATTAAAAATTGAAAGTAAAGAAGTCGTAGTTTATCGTATTGCGGGCATAAATGAAAATAAAATCAATTTTGATCGTTTGCGATTATACCCCACAGACAAGGATATAGATTACATGACACTAGAAAAGGATGGGGATTTGATTTGGGCGAATAGCAAATTATACAATAAACATTAATGAAGCGGATTGCATCGATTCGCAGATCAACTGAATGATCATACGCGGTTGATTAAGGACGAACATCAACCTAACGGAAACAATAGCTCTATATACAAATATAAAGGTAGCTGAAAGAACGGCTACCTCTCCCCGTTAACTGACAGAATTATTCAAGTAGAAATGCTATTTCTGACCTATTGAAATAATCCAATTTAGAACTGCCATATAAGCACTCATTCATTCAACTAACGGAAAAGTATGACAAGTTCTGCTATAAGCGACTAACTTCGTGAAAAGCAGGAGATTGCAATGAGTAATCTTAACTTTACAACCGAGGATGGGAATGACGGAACCATGTATCCCGAAACCATTCCGCCAATACTCCTGCGCGCGTCATGACTAACAGGTCATGTGGTGTGAAGTACAGGTAGATTCGGCAGAACGAAGGCTAGAGCCATTCGAATAGAAAAGGTATGCTAACGGATATGCCGCGCGGCTGAAAAACTGGATATGGTGAGAATGTTCAAACAGACTGAACTGACGAACTTCCGAATGTACAGGTCTAAAGTTAGAGCATATGGAAACATATGCACCATCAAATGATGGGGTGAGCGGCGTAGAGTAAGAATTTTTCCTATGAAATACGCTATGCCAAACAATGGCGGCATTGGTCTCACAGGCTTAGAGGAAGCACCTAAGTCCAGAAAGAATAGCTAGGATGTAAGGGACTTGGAAAGCAAGGGACGTTGCAACAAGGGCTGTTACCCAAAACGGTTGTTATAAGGCACATGCCGAAATACATTAATCCTTGTGAGGGCAGGGGCGCGACTGGTGAATCTCCTGTAATGGGAGTGGAGGAACAGCCCCAAGTCTAACTGAAAAGAAAAATTGTTTTCCAAGCGTGAATTGCACCGATCAGGTAGGAACGTGGGAACATCAATGGATGCCACAGTGCAAGCTACTAGGATGACAAAACGTCAATATCCTTGAGTAACGAGGAACTTATGATTTAGTAAATTCAGTTAGAGGGAACGCCGGATGCCGGGAAACTGGCACGTCCGGTGTGGAGCAGGGGAAAAGCTGGAGATGACATCAAATGCTTACCTATTGTTACCATTAGTTAAATAACATCAAGAGAAGGCTGCCGACTTCAAACGATCGGCGGCCTTCTCAGCTACCGGGCAGATTCAGTCAACATATCATTATCGGCGCAAACGATCACGTCTAATGGTAGCATCAGATTATTACACAAGCGATCGCTTCTAAATCGGAATGATGTTGTAACTTCAACCGGAATTATTCGTACATTCAGTAAGCTCATGGGGATGACTCCCGCCCAATACCGAGAGAAAAAAGGAATTGCTCTAATCCTTATGGAAGATTATGTTATAATTATAGTTGAAAACGTTTTCTGGGAGGGGATAGGAAAATGAACCGAAGTAATCGAATGAATGAACGGTTGACTCCGCTGCTTAAGAGCGTCATGGAAAAGGGACCTGCCGGCTGTGCCTGTACCGTTGTGCGGAGGGGAGAAGTTGTTTATCAGGAAACCCTGGGTTATGCGGATTTGGAGAAGAAGAAGGAGATCACTCCGGATACTATCTACCGGATCTATTCGATGACTAAGGTGATTACCTGCGCAGCGGCGCTCATGCTTTATGAGAAAGGACTTTGTCTGCTTAACGATCCGTTGGAGGAATACCTGACGGAGTTCAAAAATCCGCAGGTGTACCGATATAACGAATATGGCGCCAAGTCATTATCTCCTGCGGCGGGTCCGATCCGGATCAAGGATCTTTTCACGATGTCCTCCGGGCTTACATACGGTGGGGACAGCACGGAAACCGAACGGCAAACCCGTACATTCATGGAGAACGCTGCAGCGACCGTGGACATGCAGGCTTTGTCCAATGCGTTGGCGTCCGTTCCGCTGGCTTTTGATCCCGGCACGCACTGGAAGTATGGTACAAGCCACGATGTTTTGGCTGCATTGATCGAAGTGCTGTCCGGACAAACATTCGGAGAGTTTCTGCAGAAGGAAATTTTGGATCCGTTGGGGATGACCGACACCTCATTTCGGATACAGAAGGACAAGCTGGATCGTCTATGCACCATGTACGATCGTGCAGAAGACGGCACGCTTACTCCTAATACCAGGATGGACACCCGCTATCAACCGGGAAGCCGTCATGAAAGCGGCGGAGGCGGCCTGCTTTCGACGATCGGCGATTACAGCAGGTTTGCGCAGTTGCTTGCGAAGGGCGGGGAGCTGGACGGAGTGCGGATTCTTAGCCCCAAGACGGTTCAATTGATGGCAACCAATCATTTAAGTCCGCAGCAGCTCAAGGATTTCAACTGGCCGCATATGAGTGGTTATGGCTATGGTTTGGGGGTCCGTGTCATGATCGATCCTGCAGCCGGCGGCATCAACGGCTCGATCGGTGAATTTGGCTGGGCCGGTCTAGCCGGGTCGTACTTGTTGATCGATCCGAAGGAAGAACTGTCCGTCGTGTACATGCAGCAGCTACTGCCGAGCCTTGAGCCCTTCATTCATCCCCGGTTGCGGGCTGCCATTTACGGGGCATTGGACTAAGTTCGGGGTTAACGGTGGCGAGAGAATACATTGGCGCCATAATCACAGCAAATGATTCAAAAACTGAGAAGCATCGAATTAGATAATCCCTTCCTTTATTGAGACACTGATAAATAACAGGTGTTGAAGAACAATAAAGTTTGAAGTAATTAGGCGTTCACTCTACTGAGTGAACGCTTTTTTAGTAGGGTGGGAGTGATAATTATTCTAGATGAAGAATCTTTGTTAGGCGGGATTGTAAAGTGATGGCCGCCCCGGCGACTAAACTAACTGGCAGGATACTTTCAATGTTAATTGGGGAATACCAATTAATAGGGAACTATGGACGGGTATATGTATGGGAGTTATTATGGGCATTATTGTTGGACTAATAGCTTTTTTGATTCTGTTTCTCATATTCGTGTTGAATTTCGGGATTTTACCTAGAGACATTAAAGAACTATGGGTAGAACTTGGGAGGAATTCCCCACATTGACAAAGGTCTAATAATGAATTCTCATAAACATGCACCGTATATAATGGGCTTACTTGGAGTCCAACTTGTCCTTATAAGGTGATAGTATCTCCAACAAAAGGAGATACGCGTATCGTTTTTCCGTAGTAGGATTCGTCAGGTTCGAAAGGGTACTAGCTTCTCCTTATTCGCTTCGGATCAAAATCCTGCTTTAGTCACCCCAACGGGTATCTTGTATACGGAGGAAGTGGCGGTAATATACATGGTCCGTCCTAATACTCCTCCCCACGTTAAATTGGTAGTTAATTCAGGAATCTTCAACAATCCGATAACGCTTCCGTCTGGTTCAAACACCCATACTCCTCCCAGTCCTGCGCAGTACACGTGCCCCTCTGCGTCCACCTTCAAGCCATCGGCGACGCCCTCTCCCTTGCTCACGTCCAGCTTGGCGAACAGTCTGCCGTACACCAATCGGCCTTGCTCATCAAGATCGAACACTCTGATATGCTGACGTTCCGTGTCGCTGACATACAGCTTTCGTTCATCAGGCGATAACGCTAAACCGTTAGGACCAGCAAAGTCATTGATCAGTAGTGTCAGTTTGCCTGACGGAGATAACCTGTAGACTCCCTGAAACAACTGCTCTTGCGCTTTCGGTGCTTGCAATTCATTCACTAAACCGTAATTGGGGTCTGTGAAGTAAATGGAGCGGTCCGAAGCTACAATCACATCGTTCGGACTGTTCAAGCGTTTTCCCTCATAGCGGTCAGCCAGCGTAACGATCGGTCCAATCGGATCATACAGGGAATATAAAGAGAGCCTTCGACCAGCATGTTCGCAAGCAATGAGCCGCTGTTCGGCGTCAAACGCCAGTCCGTTCGACATTCCACTTGGACGCCGCACTACGGAGAGATGGTCCTGCTCCTTCAAGCGATAAATCGTGTTTGCCTTAATATCGCTGAATACAAGCGAGCCGTCCGTTTTATCCCAAGCTGGACCCTCGGTAAAAATAAATCCGGTGGCCGCCTGTTCGAGACAGGTGATCTGAGGAAACAAATCATAAAATACGTTAGATGCAATATTAGCTTTCATTTCTTTTACCTGCAATATCCAAATGTATTTCTCCTTTAAGACCCAGGATGAGTTTTTTCTTAGGATATGCAGGAAACATGTTCGTCGTCAATTTTAAACTAAATTTTTCGGGAGGCTTTGGCGAGAGTCGAATTCTCATTCAATTGATTAAAAAAGAGAGTTTGTATTGGAACGGTACAATAGCTTGTCTCACTGCTATCATATCAACTATCTTCGCTAACATGAGTAAATCAAAAGTGTACATTACCATCAATTTGACAGTTATGATTATTTTGAACGTTGCAAATCTGTACACATTGTCATTTTTAAAAACTTACCCAATCGGCAATATCGCTTTTATTATCCGAAATTGTATTTCATAAAAACAAGAGCATAAGAAAAGGTTGGATTGTTTATTGAACTAATGGATAACGAGAGCTAAATATATAAAGCTGCCTAGTGGTACTACCTTCGCTCCGAGGGACGGGTAGTTTACTTTAGTAAACCTTGTAGTTTGGGCTCAACTATCGGAGTAAAATAAACATTTACATAACAATGGTAATAGTCATTGATTGGCTGAAATTACATTCTTAAATTATCATATTGCCAAGTTCATTAAAAAAAGGGGTCTTTATGAGAAAGAAAATAAAATTATCAATTATATTCATTCTCATTGTTATAATAGCTTGTTTGGGTTATTCTTCTGCAAAAAAAGAAGTTATTTCTGTTGTGTTTCATGGTGAAGAAAGTAATTACGTTGTAACTGGTACTGAAATAGTTTGGTTCAAATTAACTCATTATTGAAAGGTTGGATACCTACTTAACGGAGTAGAAGGAAACATCCTAATTGACCCCCTTACAAAAGAAATCGTGGGAGAAGCGAATATGCCATAATATCACCTATCGAGCTGTTATGTTATGTTATAAAACTGAGGCTCACAAGGAGGACGTAGATATCAAAAAAAGATCTTCAATCGAAAAGTCTGAATGGTCGGTTACACGAGAAGAAAGTTTTGAAAAGTATTGTTTTGAGATTGTCTTTGGGTTTGGAGATAAGCTCCAGATTGAGAACAAGAAGGTCTATGTCATTAAAAATGGCGAAGCAATTGAAGTGACGGTGCCACAAAAACATAAAACATTTTGGTACGAGGCCTGGCTCGGATTAAGGGCTTTTTACAGTATCGATTAGAATGAGAGTGATAGTTCAACTAACGCAGAAGTATAGTTGAAAAAAACCAAGGAGCAGTTATGTTGCTGAACAGCTGCTCCTTGGTTTTATTAAGCTAAAGGGGTATTTGCGAAAGAGGAAATTGCAGGTCAGTGACGAAGTAACCCGTCAAGGGAGAGTGAGGCGTTCAATGAAGTCGCTGTTTCAATACAATTGGCAGGTTCGTGATGAATGGTTCTCTTGGTGTGAAACCATCTCAGTAGAAGAATTGCTCAAACCGCGGGTCGGTGGGGTTGGTGGAATTCTACAGACACTGTTTCACGTTATTGTGGTCGAATATAGTTGGATTTGTGATTTAACAGGACACCCTGATATTGAGGATAGGTGGGAACGACAAGTGAGCCTCGACAACGTGGTCTCACTATCCAGAAAACTTCATCCTGTAGTCCGTGACTTCGTTACAAACTGGACCGATACGCAGGAACGCAGGACGGTGACAGTTAAGCTGACAGGTAAAGAACAGACATTTCAGTATGGCGAGGCTCTACGCCATGTTATCGCCCACGAAATTCATCACATCGGTCAATTATCTGTATGGGCAAGGGAAATTGGGAGAGAACCTGTTTCGGCGAATTTAATTGGAAGAGGACTCCTCAAATAACGGATCTGTTCTTCAACTACCATGAAAGAACGGATGAACTTTCATTCTCTGTGGTGCCGCGCTTGTGCGGCATGGATGGCTAACGGGAACGATAGCTGAATAAACACGAAGAAACGGCAGCGTATCATTAATGGCTGCCGTTTTCTGAACTAAATAGTTCATGAAGATTGGCGTTCCCTCGTGGTCATAAGCAGACCAGTAAACCGTGCCCGCTATCGGTCACATACGAGACGAGATCGCCGTCAAAATGGTATGTGGCCGTAACCCCACCGGGGACCGCCTGCAAGACGAGCACCCCGATCAAGCAGCCAGTTGAGCGACTGTTCAGCTAGCCGGTCCACAAATTCGCCTGTAAAAAAGGTACGAGCAAAGCTACCGCAGTTTGGGGTACCTTCAGCGGCTAAGGATATTTGTTCTTGTCTAGAATCGGCAATGGATATATGTTCTTGTCCTCGGTAAAAGACAAGAACATATATCCATAAAACAAAAAAGCCGCGCAGAGCGCGGATCCAAAAGTATATATGTTCTTGTCGTTCTACAGTGAACGACAGCACATACGGCTTCGTCGCGTAGTAAACCGACATCATAGGTCCCGGAAAAAAAGCCACCAATGAAGCCACATTAAAATGTCCCGTACAAACCGAAGCCGGCATTATTGACAAGATAGTCATCGACGATCCCCTTCCTTTAGCTCCGCTAAAATCTCCTCCGGTACACCGTGTGACGCGACATCCTTGCCGATGACCGTCATAGCTTTAACGAGGCTGCCGATTGTTTCCTGCGGCAGCCTCGTGGATATTATGTTGCACTCTTGTTATTGTCGTCCTTGTCAGAAGACGGGTTAAATTGAAGGACACCCCATAAATTCCCCTCTGGATCATAAAATTTGAGCACCCAGGCGAATCCTTCATCCTGATACAGTTGGATCGGGGTATCGAGTTTTGTCAAGCGTTCATAGAGCTCTTGAATCCGGATCGTCCGGTATAACAACACCGGAAAATCTGTCCCATTCACTGTAAAGTGTGCATACGTCGAATCCTCAAAGGTTTGCCATAACATCAGGAGCGGCCCATCCGGCAAGGTGAGGAAAGCGATGCGGTCGCCATCGCGGCTGCTCAATTGAAACCCCAACTGTTCGGTGTACCATGAGATGGCCTGGTCCATATGACGCACAGGAATTTGCATGTGTTCAAGCGATGTGAGCAAGATCCACTCTCCTCATATAGTTTTTAGAATCTTTTCGAAGAATTTCCGTAATTGTTCAGGATGAGCATCTGCTCCGCAGCCCGAAGGACGAGGAGAGGCTTGCTTTCATGTATATTTTACCAAAAAAATTAAGTTGGTGTATGTCATTTTTTATAAACTTTCTTGATTCAACTACTCTGCCCGTTCCTCGGATTGACCCAGCATATATTTATTATGTCCCTTTGTCGGCAATCGGACGATATTCTTGGCCTGGTTCGGCAATCGGATCATATTCTTGACATTGAGAAATGACAAGAAAATAATCCGATAAAACAAAAAAACCGCCAATTAGGCGGATATTAATCGGACTATCTTCTTGTCACCCGACAACTAACTGGCAGGATTCTACAGCAGGTCATTGAATACACAATAAAATAAATGTAGGTCAAATCAAAGGAGATTACTATGCTTAACGAACAAAGAGTAACAGTTCCAACCATAGAAAGCCTGATGAATATTATTAGCAATTTTAAAGAATATAAGATTGATACAAATTTAGACCCGGAAATAGAATTTGGGGTAATAAGCAAAAACGAACAAAGTGGTTTTTCATGTATGATGACTCCAGACCATGCCCTTTTTAGTATTGATATATTAAATGCTAAAGACGAGGTTCTCATTAGAATTTTAATAGAGATATTAGACAGATATAACCTCGAAACTGACAGACTGAATGAAGATATTCGAATTTGTTACAATAACAGGATTGCTGAAATGCAAACGGATTACGAAAGATACTGGGTTATTTATAGGTTTGATGAGGAAGATGATATGGTACTAGTTAGATATAGAGCGTTTGTTAATGAGTGAATGGTTCATTTTCATAGCACATCAGATAACATCATATTCGTACTACAGTTAGCCAACTGTCAGACCATAAAGTGGTAAAAACCCGGTTAATAGGGTAACTCATTACGCTAACGGAAAAAACGATAGTTCAATCTGTAAAGCATGAAGGCAGCCAGCCGATGATCGGCTGCCTTTTCTCAACGAACGGGCAGATTTGCTTAATAAGAGCCTGCCGTCAAGCAGCACCTGTAAAGAGAAGATTAACAGCAAGCAAAGAAAGAGCGCTCTTGTGGGATTGGGCGGATTTTTTTTGTTATAATTATATACATAGACTATTTTAAGCGTTTGGGGGCATCTATCATGATAGTACTAGAAACAGAACGGCTAATTCTTCGTCACCAAAAAATAGAGGATGCCGCTTTTATCCTTGAGCTATTGAATGATCCTTCTTGGATCCAGTACATAGGCGATAGAGGCGTGAGAACCATCGATGATGCGCGGGACTATATTTTAAAAGGAGCTCTAGACATGTATGCCCGTTTGGGTTTCGGATTTTATTTGACGGAGTTGAAGGAAGGAGGCATTCCGATCGGCATCTGCGGATTGGTAAAAAGAGATTTCTTAGAAGATGTAGATATTGGATTTGCTTTGCTTCCTAGGTTCTGGGGGAAAGGATACGCCTTTGAGGCTGCTTCCGCAGTGATGAGTTATGCACAATGCGTTTTAGTACTAAAACGCATTGTGGCTATTACCTCTGAAGATAATCATGCTTCGGCCAAACTATTAGAAAAACTGGGGTTGCATTTTGAAAGCATGATAAGATATGCGGATACAGATGAAGAAGTCCGTTTATTTGCAATTAACGTCTAGCGTCCTTATGTATAGAATATTACCCCATCATTTTAATTGAAGGAGGGAAGTGCGTGAGAATAGTTGTGTTTATTCTTTTGTTAATGTGTTTCATTACAACAGGGTGCACGAAAGATGAAATATTAATTACTTCAGAACAGACTAAAACAATTGGAAATCCAACTGCACAAGAAGTTTTAAGAATGGATCCGAATGCTAATGTTTTTATGTGTAAAGACACCATTTATAATGCAGGAATTCCTTGGGTAGACGAGTTGAAATTAACCAAAGACATACAAGTAACTGAAATTACTCACCAAAGTAATAATGGTAAAGCTTTTAAAAACGGAACAGCAAATAAACTGGCAGTCGGAACAAAGATCTTTCGTGTCAAAGAGCGAAATGACATACTAATAGCTGAAACAGAAAGAGGAGACATTAGATTTTATCAATTAGTTGAAGGATAATAATATAGATTCTCAATGTCGAGTGCAACTATGCTAACACTATTATTAACCCTTGGGTCATGGTCATCGTTCTACGAATACAGTCGTTTCATTCAGCTAACGGACAACGATAGCTCAATAATATTTTAGTACCAAGGCTTCCGGTGACGGCAGCCTATTCCGGGCAGGATAGATCAATAAAATGAGAGGCTCCATCGAAGGCACAATATAAGTCGATGGACAGTGTCTTTCGACTCATCGACTTAAGTCTCATACTATCAGTTTACATTATTGATATACTGGATTTGTATTCCAATTTAGGGGGATCGAGGAGGAGAGAGGATGAAATACGCAATATTGGGTCAATCAGGATTGATTGTTTCTAGGCTGGCATTCGGGGCGATGACTTTCGGATCAGGGAACAATCCCAGTGTCTACAAGGTGGACCAAAGCGGCGCGCAGCAGCTTGTTGACCGCGCTTTAGACGCGGGCATCAATTTCTTTGATACCGCTGACGGTTATGCGGACGGGCAAAGTGAAGAGATGCTTGGACGGCTGCTCGGTTCCCGGCGCAAGGAAACCGTCATCGCTACGAAAGGCGGCTTTCGCGTCGGTCCGGGGCTCGTACAAGCAGGCTTATCCCGTAAGCATCTGTTCGAAGCTTGCGAAGCTAGTCTACGTCGCTTAAACACTGATTACATAGATCTCTATATCGTACACAAAACAGACCCATACACACCGCTCGAGGAAACATTGGAAGCGCTAAACGATCTGGTACGGCAAGGGAAAATTCGCTATATCGGGTACTCGAATTGGCCGGCCTGGCAGGCGGCGCAAGCCGTATCGATGCAGCGTGAGCGCCGATGGGCGACCTTTATTAACGGTCAGTTATATTATTCCTTAGTTGGCCGTGACATTGAACATGAGACGGTTCCATTCGCGGTCCGAAACAAAATCGGATTAACTGTCTGGAGTCCGCTCGCTGGCGGCTTCTTGAGCGGAAAATATACCAAAGAGAACTTGAATGACGATCAAAACCGCTTAAGCGGTTTTGACTTTCTGCCGCATGACAAAGAATGGGGCTTCAAGATTTTGGACACTGTTCGCGTAATAGCTGGAGTATATGGAGCGACACCGGCACAAGTTTCGCTGGCTTGGCTTCTGGCCCAGCCCCACATTAGTAGCGTATTGGTCGGCTCCAGTAAACTAGCCCAATTGGAAGATAATCTGCGCGCGGTAGAGCTTCAGTTGAGCACCGAAGATGTTACGAGACTGGATGAAATAACGCGACCAGTTTCCTTGTATCCAAATTGGTTTACTGCCATGACGAATGATTCGCAAATCGCGGAAGTTCTGGGGTATTAATTGGGGTGGATCCGCAAAGTATTATTTTAAACTTCCTATTCGGAGAAACGTAAAATAAGGAATTGCGCTAACGGCGAACGATTTTTAAACAAAACATCAACGAGCAGGTGCTGCCGCAGCCTGCTCGTTTTTATTCAACTAAAGGGCAGCATAGTTGAAGTCGTCTATGAAAAGCGTTGGGAGATCCTATTGTTATTTATGTATGAACAACGTAGCTCACAGATTGCCGGAAGCTTTCGTTCAAAAAATCTTCCACAGGAAGTGCTTTGGGAAGCTTAGCCCCAGTAATCTGTTCTGCTATCTTGCATCTGTTCTATTCTCTAACTTGTATAATAAATATCAAGCGGGGGAACATCTATTTATTTTCAATAACTTGTTCGAAAACCTTGCAATACATCGTATTATCGCATGGGGAGGAAAGATTTTAGTGATAAAACTTGTACATTTCGAACGTACCGACTTTAAAAAGCTTATTGATTGGATTGATTCACCGAAGTTTTTACTTCAATGGGGAGGTCAAACTTTTTGCTTTCCTTTAGATGAACAACAATTGGAAAATTACATTAAAAGTGCTAATACTTATGCTAGTCAGACCCTAATATATAGGGTGATGCATGAAGAAAATGATGAGGTTATTGGACATATATCTTTACAAATTGATCGGATAAATAAATCGGCAAGGATAGGAAAAGTTTTGATTGGAGAAAAAAGCAAGAGAGGACAAGGCATAGGACAATTGATGATAGAAAAGGTTTTAAATATTGCTTTCGAAGAATTAAAATTACACAGAGTTAGTCTTGGTGTGTTTAGTTTCAACCTTTCTGCAATTGCATGTTACGAGAAGGCTGGGTTTGTAAAAGAAGGATTACTTCGAGAAGCAAGAAAGATTGAGAACGAATTCTGGAGTCTGTGGGAAATGAGTATTTTAGAAAATGAATGGTTTGAAAAAAAAGAGTTAATTTAATACGCTTTATTAAACTAAAGGATAACGTTTGTGAAAGAGTCGCTTTAACAGCGGTTCTTATTTTGCTTACTTAAGTAAAAAATAAAAAAATATGAAGAGGGGATAATCATGCTAGAACTGACAAGAAACGTACTCGAAGACATGGAAAAGCAACTCGATCGGATTATAAAGAGCATAAACCAACTTGATGATGATTTGATTTGGAAAAAAATGAAGGATTCCATGAACAGCATAGGTAATCTTTGCTTACATTTAGCGGGAAACGAATATCAAAACCTCATAAGTGCAATCGGAAACAAACCTTTCATTCGGGAACGTACTCGAGAATTTAATTCTGAAGGCGGCATATCGAAGGATGAATTGATTATTCTTCTTTCGAAGACACGGTCCGAATCGGCAAGTATATTATCAGCATTGTCTGAGGAGGATTTAAAAAGGGAAGTCATAATCCGCTATGACTTGGAGGATTGGAACAGAATGCTTCGGGTTAATGCTTCAGAAGATGAAACCTATGAAGTGAGATTAATCAGTCGGCTTCTTGTTCAGGTTTCGGCACACTACGGATATCATGCAGGGCAAATTGTGCTACTCTCCAAATTACTGAAAGATTCGAATGAACACATAACAGGACAGTATCATTGATCATTCATTCAACTATCGGAAAACTATAGCATAATAATAATACAGGCTGCCGTAGAAATTAATTGCGGCAGCCTATTTCGCGAATGGGCAGTTTAATGAAATAATCTTCGTGAAATAAAATTATAAATGGAAACTTATTACAAGTGCGCTTCGTCTAACTCATTAGAATTAAATTTGGGAGTGATGAGTTTTGAAAACGTTTATTTTATGTTCACCAAGCAATAAGGTAATCGGCATCTATTACGCTGAATGGTATGTAGAATAGTCATATATGGGGGGAAGAGTGCGTGAAAAATACATTATATATTTCATTAATAATGGCAATTGTAATGATTCTTACTGGCTGTATGGAAGGAAATAAACCTGCCGTGACGGATAGCAATAAGAATTCTTACGTTGCCATTGAAAGTGAAAACAAGATTTTACATGATCAAGTCAACCAATTACAGTCGCAAATCCAGGAGATAGAAGTAAAATACAAAGAATTACAAAGCTCTAATGAGTCTAAGCAATCTGCGGAACAACCTATTCCGGTTATATATCCTAGATTGGCTGTTTTTACTACTGCTCAGGATTATATAAAAATCGAATTAAATGACTCAAAAGGAACTATAAAAATTACTGAACCTGTCCTTCTCAATAGCATTTCTAATTTGTTTATTATAAAAAAAGAAGCTTTGCTCGGCAGTGGACCTCAAGCTGATATCGAACCAATTCAGTATTTACTGACAACTCCCCATGGAACAGTAAAAGTCAATATCGTGCAACAAGGTGTTGTAACATTTGAAGATCTTTACCCTGGCATATATTTTGAAGTCGATAATAATGCTTATCAGCTCGGAAAGGCGTTTATGAATCGACCTTCATATATGTCAAATGAGCCAGTAATTGCAAAAATGGTAAACAGCGGTCTAATAAAGGTTGGAGAAAAAGATACATTCTATGTTTTTATTGCTGGACGAGTACGATCAGTCGCTCTTGCTTTTTTTAATTCGAATAAACGCGAAAGTGTAAAACCAAAGAATACTTTAGCTGCCGAGCTGAATATGACATTTTATTATTACGGCGAAGAAATCCAATTGAACTTGTATAAAGGGAAAGCACAGATTAAATATAACAATGGAGAGAATTGGTATGACCTCGAGGATGAAGATGTAAATCAAATTATTTCGAAGTTGTCAGCATCTTAATTTCAATAGTAGGCAACGAAGGGGCAGTTTAGTTTAAAAATATTATTGGAGGTTCCTGTTAAATGGTTTGCAATGCTCCTTATTAGTAGTAATAACGGTTTTATGAACATCAATTCGAAACAAGAAAATTGTACATCGTAAATTAGGGAACATGGAGGTTAATAGTTGAATACCGGTATTGTTGTCGTTTGGCATGTTGGATCATCAACGAGTCATGGAGTGAGCATACGTGAGATAAACCCTTAAAACCGAGGGACGGAGAACGAAAGTTCAATAACATCAGATTAAGGCTACCGGCAGATTGGATCCGTTAGCCTTCTCCGCGTTAACGGTCATTAAAGGGATTATGATTAACGCTAAATGAAGCATATGGTAAAATGAGGAGGATAATTTTCATAATGAAACGGGGCGTGGTAACATGTCCATCCTTCAAATGGCACCCACATGCAATTCATCTAGCAATAACAAATAATAAGATTATAGATTACTCGTTTCATAATATTGTTACTGCTAAAGCATACTGTCCGCCAATTGACGGCGTATGTTGTCCTAACCCTGACGGACAAGCTGTCCAGTCGATTGTTAAAAAAAAGGGGGAATCATGAACATTCTCCTTGGATGACGCGTTTGACCATGTGATCATCGATGATGCGATGCCCATTCTGAGCACCGTAGATTAAACTGTGTGTACAAACTTTATTGACGAGCCTAGCTGAACCGCTAGAAAACCGATAAATATCCTCAATCGCTCCATCCGAGAAGATCTCATTCTCAGCCCCAGCATACGTCAAATGACGCTTTATATAATCCCCAACCTGTGCCAGGTCATAATGCGGAAGCTTGCATTGCAAGTCGATTCGTTGCCTGATCGCAGCGTAAGCTTGAAGTCCTAACCGATCCCAAAGTTCACTTTGCCCCACCAAGATAAGCGTCATCGGACATGGGGAATGATGGAGCCCATAGAATGTCTCAAACATGACCTGTCTCCTTCCGTACAGCACGGTAGGACACAGCAGGGGCTTCTTGTTCTTTGCGCTGCATGAGGAATGTCCCCAATCTCGCCTACTAGGGTACGGAAAGCCATTCCGTGACCTGTAATTGTTAGAAATTATCCCGATTAAGCTTTGATTTAGCTTGAGCATAGCGAAAATTATCTGCCTTTTCTTCACTTCGTGAATAAACAGCATTTAATGAAAATCCCTCTACTTTAAGAGCTCCTTTTAAAAACCGATCCGTAATCCAATTGGTTCCAACTATTCCAAACCGTATCATTTTGCTTCTCACCCTTATTATTTAATTTGAATATTTACTATTATCTTCTCAACAAAGCCAATAATCTTTCAAGATATTAGACATGGGGACGGTTCTGTAGGCTTTTGTGCCATTAGAACTGTCCCCACGGATTGGATTTATTTTACTATCGTCAATTTTTGACCAATATAAAGCGGCTGATTGATATTAAGGTTGTTGCCTTTGACGATGGAGTCGACGGTGACACCAAATTTTTGGGAAATCTTCCAGAGGGTATCGCCGGCAACAACGGTATAAATGAAAGTAGATACGGTTGGAAGCGTAACAAGATATTTTGCCACATAGCCCTGATCGATATAAATGGTATCTTTTTGGTATTCGATTAAATACCAGTCTCCTAAAGCAGAAATAATCTTGATAGCGGTATTCATCGGGAGCACTATTTTTGTGCCGTATTGCGTTCCGGCTGATGTTCTTACATTGACATTCGTCCTGGTTATGGCACTTGAAATGTTTAGAATCTCTTGGTTGGATGGAACTTTGATCAACGTCTTGGCAATATATCCTTTCAGCACCGAGCTCACAATCCGATACTCTACCTGATACCAATCACCTGTTTCACCTGTGATGGTCACTTCGGATCCGAAAGGAATCACTCTTAGGATGGTACTTGATGGATCTGCTGCTGTGCGCAAGTTGGAATTTTTTAAAGTTAACCCAAACCCCGCCGTCACCTGAATCACCTTTTCACTCGCATCATACACATTCACATTTCCCGCGAGGTCTGTAAGCTTTATAACAGGATGATAATTACCTCTGGTTACGTTAAATCCCCGGCTATTTTTTCCATTCCAATAAAAATTGGCCGTACCCTTCAAAAATCTTCCCGCGCCAATGGTTTGAACCACAAGACCGCTTTGATCGACGATCGTTGCATTCATATCCGAATCTTCACTGATTGTCACTGGAATCGTAAGTTTCCCATCTTCAGCAAGCGGACTGACAGCCGGCAAATTAATCGTTGCCGTCGGCTTTACTGTATCTGGCTGAGTTGGCTTTGGCACTGCATAGGTGTAAAGAATTTGATTGGACTCTGTTACAAAAATGGTGTCTTGAATCACACCGATAGGCCGAACGCCAATGCCGCCAGTAGGAGTGGAAAGTGGAAGTGACGAAGAAATAAGCTGGCCCGTTGTAGTATTGAAAAATTTGATTTTGTTTGCATTTTCCACAATAATTTTGTCAGATGCCACGAGCATTCCCCTTGACCCAGAAATCGTCTGAGAGCCACCAAGAGTGACCTGATCCGCATACATAGTCTTCCATTTTTGTGTTCCTGTATTTTTATCAATGGCCATGACATTGGATTCATCAAGGACAATTAAGGAATCATTCGTTACAGAAATTGGCTGCACCACATAGGTCCCCGTTGGGTTAAACTTCCATAATGTCCGTCCTGTAGGCGCATCAAGTACCCAAATGGTTCTTACTGCATTTGTGATCGTTTCGATGTAAAGCTTCTCATCCTTATAGACAGGATTACCATAGATGGGGTTGCCAGCAGGCACATCAAATGCCCAAAGAACAGTACCTGAAGCTGCATCGTATGCATACATTTTCGAGGTGATTTGAACCGGATTCCGTATATTGGCATAGAGCCGGTTTCCGCCAGCAGCGAAAACTCCCTCGACCTGCTCGTTTGTTTTTAGGCTGTATTTCCATTTCAATTGACCTGTTTTTGTATCTACTGCAGCGATTCCCTGCACAGTATCTCTGGTGTAATAGTACAATGTGGTTTGATCTATTAACAGACGGTTGGCAAGTGTATTAACTGTCCAAAGTGTTTGTGTTGATGTACCGTTATCTTGGATGGCATAAAGTGTATTCATGGTGGAAACGTATACGACACCATCTCTTGCGATCAAATCAAGAAAGGCATCCTTATTGTCCGTTGAAAAAACCCATTTCTCTTGATTGGTCGCCAAATCGGTAGCCGAAAGAATTTTTTTCTCAATGCGTTCTACAGAATACAGTTGATTCTGGTCCACACTAAACAAGGAAGAAGCATTGGTAAAAGGATTGGTACTTAAGGTCAATTGCACTGGCACTGTGGCATCAGAATATTTTGTATTTCCCTGGTCGCCAAAATGCATTTGCCAATTTAGTTCATTGGCCCTTATGATTCCAGTATTGGTTAGAGCATCTATTTCCGTTGCCCTTTGTCTTAATTTATAAGTTTCGGACATTAATGGATCAAACACACTGGATTGTGGATCCACTATTTGGTTTGCATTCCAGGGTCCGGTAGCGCCTACCCTATTAACATCTGTAATCGGTACATAAGGAATTGGATACTGTGTTTGTTGGGGGTGGAAAAATAGAACAGGATATCTTCCCCCATTTATATCCACCCCATTAATATATATGGGATGATCTGCGGAGTAGGCCGTAACAGGAACATATTGCCCATAAGTAATGATTGAATTATTTCTATAGTAATTGTTATAATTCATTTTTGAACAACACACCTCCGTTTTTATGCTTTAATCATCTTATGTAAATGTGCCCAGCAAGGTGCGTTGACAGTTTTTGTATTTATGCTCCAGGCTAACAATGTTTCCAAGAGGCCACAATGAGAAAAACCTAGCCACCGCTAGGTCCTTTTTAAGTTGGGCGGATATCGGTAATTCTGTACTCGTACCCCCGGACTCCTTTGTAATACTCCGGATACATGACCCCATTACATTGTTCACATGAGAATTGTGGCGGAACTGTCGGGTTCCGATCATCCATTCGGTCCATATCCATTACTACATCAAGCGGAATCTCCTCTTGCTCGTTACATTGCAAACAGATGAAATTCACTTTTTGTTTGGATAGGGAGAACCGACTGAACTGCGTTCCGGTTGTTCTCTTTTTCTTTCCTTGTTTTCGTTTCTTCGATACCGTAGAGATAGCGAATCATTCACAATATCAAACAATTTGGGAAGGATTAAATATTTTGGATTATGTAATTGCCCCACATTATAAGTCAGATCATAGAGAATCTGAAGATATGGATAAAGCAGTTGAATATATGATCGATAATAAAATTCTTTTTAAAGCTTTGAGGGATGGAGAAGTCATTATTATCGAATGATTGTAATGAACAGGAAGGTTGCACTAACGAAGAAGTATGACAAGTTCTGCTATAAGCGACTAACTTCGTGAAAAGCAGGAGATTACAATGAGTAATCTTAACTTTACAACCGAGGATGGGAATGACGGAACCATGTATCCCGAAACCATTCCGCCAATACTCCTGCGCGCGTCATGACTAACAGGTCATGTGGTGTGAAGTACAGGTAGATTCGGCAGAACGAAGGCTAGAGCCATTCGAATAGAAAAGGTATGCTAACGGATATGCCGCGTGGCTGAAAAACTGGATATGGTGAGAATGTTCAAACAGACTGAACTGACGAACTTCCGAATGTACAGGTCTAAAGTTAGAGCATAGGGAAACATATGTACCATCAAACGATGGGGTGGGCGGCGTAAAGTAAAAATTTTTTCTATGAAATACGCTATGCCGAACAATGGCGGCATTGGTCTCACAGGCTTAGAGGAAGCACCTAAGTCCAGAAAGAATAGCTAGGATGTAAGGGACTTGGAAAGCAAGGGACGTTGCAACAAGGGCTGTTACCCAAAACATTTGTTATAAGGCGCATGCCGAAATACAATAATCCTTGTGAGGGTAGGGGCACGACTGATGAATCTCCTGTAATGGGAGTGGAGGAACAGCCCCAAGTCTAACTGAAAAGAAAGATTGTTTTCCAAGCGTGAATTGCACCGATCAGGTAGGAACGTGGGGACATCAATGGATGCCACAGTGCAAGCTACTGGGATGACTTAACGGTCCATATCCTTGAGTAACGAGGAACTTATGATCTAGTAAATTCAGTTAGAGGGAACGCGGAGTGCTGGGAAACTAGCACGCTCCGTGTGGGACAGGGGAAAAGCTGGAGATAGCATCAAACGCTTACCTATTGTTACCGATAGTGGAGGAGTTTGCTATGTGGCAGCTCCTCTTTTCTATTGAAGTAACGAGCAGGATAGTGAAAAAAGAAAATGGGACGGTAGCAACTTTCTAAATATGATTTCGTTTATATATTCATGAGAAGGAGGTTATGTTTATGAAACGTTATGTTTTAGTAAGTTTATTAGTCATAATAATTACACTTGTTGGATGTCAAAATGATATAGAGACGATACCAAATGCTAAGATTTTCAGTATTAATGTTGATGCACCTAAAGATTTACAAGCGGATGAACTTTTTATTGTAAAAGGTACTTTGGTTAATAATTCCGACAGTTCATGGGAAGTAGAACATGGTGCAGATATGTTCACTTATGTTGTTTATCATAATGGTGAACCTGCTCTGCAAGATGTAAAGCTACGAGTCGTTAATGACATCGGATTAATGATGTCTTTGAAGCCAGATGCGAAATATAGTTACGATGGAGAAGGGCATGTTAATCCAAAAAATAATGAATTCATATTACAAGCAGGAAACTATGATGTCGTTTCAAAGGCAAAATTCAGAATTAAACATGTTGATAAATACTATGAATTTGAAATCGAATCACAGCCTCTTAAAATCAAAGTTTCATAAAGCATGTATATTGAGTATTAAACTAACGGAAACAATAGCGTAATAAGTATAGCAACTAAAAAGGGAGCTGCCGAGGTAGCTTTTTCGCCGTTATGACCGTTAAGGTGAACCCTACCATAAAAAATTTGTTGGGGAAAGTGCGGGAGTGTTGATGAGAGTGTGAGTCTATCCCCTCATGGAATACCCGTACCTAGATACTTTTCTGCATAACGCATAAAAATATCGGCTGCCGGCGAGAGATAACGTCCCTCGAAGGAAAAGATGGCCACCGAACGAGATAGAGGAAGATCCAGTGGGATAATCGAAATAGATGGCCCTGGCGTCTCTGCCATCAGCCTAGGGAGTATCGAAATCCCGAGGCCTTCTGCCACCAGTATCCGCGGAGAAGCGCATTCGTAGGTAATGATTGGCTCAAAACCCTCTCTGATGCACGCCGCATATACAAGTGAACGTAACCTCGATCCCTCTTTAAAAGATACAAACGATTCTTCCCTTAATTCCCGGATAGAAACCGCTTTATGTTTCTCCAATGGATGACCCTTAGCAACGGCAAGAACTAACTCGTCATTATACAGCGATTTCGCACAAATTCCAGACGGAGGATTTGAATCTTCCAACTGTGGAAAATATTTATCATCCCATTCATGTGCAATAGCGAGATCCAATTCGCCCTTCTTAAGTGCCTCAAGAAGCGATCTGGTTGTATTCTCCCTTATAAATACTTTAATCCCCGGATACTCAATCCCGAAGGTTGCCAGCATTCGCGGTAGTCTGGTTTGCACTACGGATTCTAGCGCACCTACAGTTACCTTCCCTCTTAGCTGGTTGTTGAATCCTTTGGCGGAATCTTTGGCCCGTTCCGCCTCAGCTAATGTTTTTTCTGCACCAATAAAAAATATCTTTCCTACCTCAGTAAGCGCTACACCGCGGGCAGAGCGGTTAAACAGCCTTACACCAAGTTCTCGTTCCAGGTTTCTGATTTGCTGCGAGAGCGCCGGTTGGGCGACTTTCAGCCGTTCAGCCGCTCGTGTTAAATTGTTCAATCTCGCGACTTCAACGAAGTAAGCTAATTGTCTAAACTCCATATTTCCGAGATCACCTAATTTTCAAGATATAAGTAAATCATATTGCTACAATAACATATATGTCTTTTTCTTATCAATTTAACTGTAGTAAAGTAATCATCAACAAAAGCACAGTTTGATTTTCTTGGGAATGGAGGTTAATAGATGAAGCCGGCAATCATGAGAAAATTTTAAAAGTCGCGTAGTTCATAGGTTTTTTCTTTTCTTTTAAAACAGTAAGCATTTAAAAAATCTCCGTTTTCCTTAGTGTTTTGAAGCATCTGATAATTATATAGAAATTTTGTTATAAAAAAAGAAAAAAATTGGGAATTGTAAACTCGTAAAGATGCGCTATACTAGGGATTTGGTATCGTTTCCCAAAAAAAAGGTGAGAGGGGCTGTTTACAAATGAAAATAGCTATCATTTGCTTTGATGAATTTACGGATCTTGATGTGTTCCTGCCTTGGGATTTGTTGAATAGAGTGCGATTGGTCGGTGGTATCGCCGATTGGGAAGTAAAGCTGCTGGGGACCGCATCTTCGCATGTGTCTATGGCGGGATTAAGAATCCCCATGCATGGGATGGTTGAGGAGGCGAATACATTGGATGCCGTCCTGTTCGCAAGCGGAAGAGGGGTGCAACCCTTGTTCAAGGACCCGGCTTATCTAAGCCGATTTCAACTTTCTCCGGATCGGCAATTGATCGGATCCATGTGTTCGGGTGCTTTGCTCTTGGGAGCTTTGGGTTATTTGACAGGAAAGCGGGCTACCACTTATCCGACTGCGGCCGGACAGTTAGCCGCGTTTGGCGTAGAGGTCGTTAACGAGAGCTTTGTAAATAACGGTAACATCAGCACGGCTGCCGGGTGTTTGGCCGGACAAGAATTGTCCGCTTGGGTGATTGATTCTTTGATGGGGAATGAAATGACCCAGCGTGTTCTGGAGACGGTTCAGCCTGTCGGCCAGGGGCTTGAGATTGCTTTGTAATTATGAAATTAAGGTTTTAAGAATAACCGCCAATCGGCGGTTATTCTATTTATAAATTGCGGTTGGGTATGGATATAAGGGGTTTATAAGGGGTATGGATATATGTTCTTGTCTTTTAAGGATATATATTCTTGTCCAACTTTCGGGTGACAAGAACATATAAGCTTAAAAGTCGTGTAGTTGCGGCTTTTTTTGTTTTAACGATATATGTTCTTGTCAAAAGCCAATGACAAGAACATATATCGTTTGCCGAATGATGCCAAGAACTTGTATTGTTATGCGTAATTGAAAACCTTTCTCAACAACAGGTTAAATTAGATGAAATTCAAAACGTAAGCTGGAAAGTCCAACGATTGAGGGACGGGCAGTTATGTGATGTGAAGATATATGTATATTCTTGATAAATTTTACACTGATTTATTCCTAAATATGGTATTATAGGATAGCGATATAACTTAATGAAACCATTGTATTCAACATCAAATTACGAAATTAGAAAGTTGTTGAAGTTATTACAAGATTGGGGTAATCCTATGAAAAAGTGGTTTTGGCTAATATTTTTGATAGTGGTTTTAATCATTGCTTATACAATCGTCTTTGGCTTTTCACTTTATATGCTTCCATTTATTTTAATATTTGCAGGTATAGCTTTTTTAAAAATACTTAACTTTATCGAAGGATCTAAACAAAATGATTCAGATGAGTATTATAGGTCGCTGGAAAGAATTAATAGAAAAAGATAAGAAAGAGTTTCGGGAATGTCGTATGGGTCATAATTGTAAACCTAGTTCAATAACGTAGGGCTGCCGATAATTTGGCGGCCCTATTTCGTTATAGGGCAGAAATATTCAATTCAAGTTACCTGGTGGAGGGATAGATGAAGGCGAAAATACTGATGTTGCATTTTTACGTGAAATCAAGGAAGAAACAGGTTATGAAGCTGAAATTATTCATGAATTGGGCTATATCGAGGAACATAAAAAATGTAATAATTTTATGCAGTTTTCCTACTGCTATATAAGTTTACGGGTACCGATCCATTTCACCATTTCAGGATCGCGATGTGAAAAGAACAGGCTTTGTTTCGTATCTAACGTAGTAATCGACTCCATATCCTCATGTCTTAATTCAAAATCAAAGATATTGAAGTTTTCGATAATTCTTTCTTTACGAACAGACTTTGGAATCACAACGACTTCTCTTTGTGTCAACCAACGTAAAACCACCTGAGCAACGGATTTATTAACCTTTTCAGCTATGGATACCAATACCTCATTCTGGAACAAGTTATTTTTTCCTTCAGCAAAAGGCGCCCAGGATTGGATCTGAACGTTGTTCTCTTTCATGAATTTTGCACTTTCGATTTGCTGGTTGAAAGGGTGCGTTTCAACCTGGTTTACGGCAGGAACTACTTCATTATGAATAATCAAATCGATCAGACGATCCGCCTGGAAGTTACTAACGCCAATTGCACGGACCTTCCCTTCACGATACAATTCCTCCATAGCGCGCCAAGAGCCATGCACATCGCCAAATGGCTGATGAATTAAATACAAATCCAAATAATCCAATTGCAGTCTTTCCATTGATTTTTCAAATGCTTTTTTTGTGCGCTCATAACCAGCATCCTGAACCCAAAGTTTCGTAGTGATAAATAATTCCTCTCTTGCCACGCCACTCCGTTTGATCGCTCTGCCAACTGCTTCTTCATTTTGATAAGAAGCAGCGGTATCAATCAGCCGATAGCCTGCCATAATAGCGTCATAAACGCTTTGTTCACATTCATTTTGATCTGCAATCTGAAAAACACCAAAACCGAGTATAGGCATCTCAACACCATTGTTCAAAATTACTTTTTGCATATAAAATCCTCCAGTTTTTTAAAATTATTTGTAAATCGATTTGATCTTATCCATTACACCCATAAAGAGCCAGCAACAGTTGCTTACGCCGCCCCATCTTCGCTGTCGTCACCATGACTACAGGGGTACCAATTGCAGTGGCAAGCGCGAATACAGTGATAAGCTGTCCAGCCGCCGATAACGATACGCCGACGGAATTAGCGACCTCATCTAAAATGCCTGAGATCACGAATTGTGACATACCGACCAAAAAGCTGATAAGGGTCAGCATGTAAATTTTCCAGGTGTTGCTCATTGCCATGTATTCTCCTCCTTTTCACATCCTTATTATTCACCAGATGACAAAGCGACCGTTATCCCATTCGTGCCAAATGTTTGCCTAATCCTCTCACTACCACTTATATAACAGATGAATATGGACTATAATCGAACTATAAAGAATAGAACAAGGAGAATCAAATGTGTGAAATAATCACTAAACAGCAGAAAGAGCTCGCCAAAATCATTGAACGCTATTCAGAAAAGGACGGTGTTCACCCAACTGCTATTCCATCCTTATTTTTCATGCGTGTCTCGAATGCGGCCGGACAAAGCCACGGAGTTTACAAGCCTTCCTTTTGTATGGTAGTTCAAGGGGAGAAGGAGGTATGGCTAGCGCAGGAGCGCTTTACATACAGTCCTGCCGATTACCTTGTTGCATCCGTTCACTTGCCAGTTACCGCCCAAGTCACTGAAGCCACTCCCGATGTTCCATATTTGGGTTTCAAACTTGAATTTACACCGAGTCAAATCTTAGAGGTTTTACATGAGTCTGAAATTCGAGTTGATCCGAAAGAAAATCCTAAGCGAGCAATGTTTGTCAGCCAGATGGAATCATCTTTGTTAGATGCGGCTATCAGGTTAGTTCGTTTGCTTGATAATCCAAAAGATATTCCGGTGCTTGCTCCACTGTTTACGAAGGAAATTCTTTATCGGGTACTGCAAGGTCAGAATGGGATTATTTTGGAGCAAATTGTAATGGAAGGAAGCTCAACCCATCAAATCAAAGATGTTATTGAACAAATAATGAATAACTATGACAGTCTCTTACGGATTGAAGAACTTGCCGAAATAGCAAATATGAGTATTTCTTCGTTACATAGACACTTTAAAGAAATCACTGCTATGAGCCCTCTTCAATTCCAAAAACAGCTTCGGTTGCAAGAAGCTCGGCGCCTATTATTAACGGAGTCGGCGGATGCTTCTGAGGTTGCCTACCGGGTAGGCTACGAAAGTGCATCTCAGTTTAGCCGTGAATATTCTCGCATGTTTGGTTTTCCTCCCAAAGCTGATATGAAGCGTCTGAAGGAAACATATGATCAGACACAGGTAATTACTGAGCAAGTATCCAATGTGTGAGAGGCATTCTGACATCCACCTTAATCAGCCTATAGGTTTGGAAATCACCGCTCGGTAACACTGCTGATACGGCACGGAAATTCCTCCGATTATCCTTAAGCAGTTAGTTCGAGCTATATCTAGAAAAGGCCAAGTAGAAACTCTCTCATCAATGTCAGATGGGGAATCTATTTGGTTTTTTTTATTAGTTAAATATAGGTGGAGCATTTAAGAAATGGTAAGCGGCATCCTTGGCCGGTTAAGATGCAACTGCGAAAGTTAGTGATAAAAATCACAAATTCATGAGTGTTCGTTCATGTAAGAGAAATAGGCAATCATTTAAGATAATCGGGATATCGATCCCTTTTTGAATTGTTGCATAATAAGGTTACGCATGAAACAAGCGCTAAATCATTTTGGACATACTGGTCAAAAACGCTGGACGCTCATCTTGGAATTTTGAGGAAGCCGTAATTGCTTATTTTGGAGGAGGAAAAACATTGAAAAAGTTATTATTACTTGCCCTCGGATTAGTTACTGCCTTCACATTCTCTGCATGTGGAAGTAACAATAACGACATGGCAAACAATACTCGACAAGTTGAACAGTCTGGAACTGACAGTGACATGACAAACAGTACTCGGCAGGCGGAACCTCCTGGAACTGACAGTGAACAAGTTAAACTCCCTGAGAACTACGATAAGGGCGTACTCTATACGACTGTGACTCGTGGAAATGCCAAAGAGCTGCTTTACGCGAGTAAGGAAACGATCGAAGCGGTGAAAGCAGGCAAACCGTTCCCCAGCGGAACCGCATTGACTCTCGAGATATACAGGGATGGAGTACTATCCGACATTTTTGTTTCGGAAAAGCGCACTGGGTGGGGCGATCAGAACTCTCCAAAGAAGAGCAACGGAGATTGGCGATACCAGGCATTCACTGCTGACAAGTCAGTTAATACCAAGAGAAACATCGAGAGCTGCATTTCTTGTCATGCAAGTCAGGAGCGGGATGACTTCGTGTACACATCCAACCAAATGGAGAGTTTCAAACTTGAGACTTTTATGGGATCGCAGGATAACAATACGGAATCGAGGCTTGCAGGTATCCCTTTAGAAGATTGGGAGTTAAATGCATTAAAAGATTACATGGCTACTCTATCATCCGAAAAAAAGTCATAAGATAATAAGTTATGGAGGTAAGCTTTTGAATCCAAATATGTTTATTAAGCTGGTCATTGACCTTATTATGACAGTATCCATGTTGGTAGCGATGGCTTATCATATTACTGGAAATATGATCCACGAACTGGTTGGTGTTTTCTTGTTTGTATTGTTTATGGTTCACAATATCTTGAATCGACGGTGGTATAAAACGATTTTTAGGGGAAAGTACAAGGTACAACAAATTATTAGCATGGCGGTAAATTTGCTATTTCTATTAACGATCGCTGTTGCACTGATTAGTTCCGTGCCAATTTCACGTGACATATTTCCATTTATTCCGATAAATAATGACATGACCGTAAGGCAGATACATGTTCTGAGTGCTTATTGGGGATTTATACTCATGGCTGTTCATATAGGAATCTCGTGGGGAAGGATTATTAATGCAGCGAGAAAAATGACGGGAATCATCACTACCAGCCGTGTACGCACAATTGCGTTTCGTTTCTTGGCGGTGTTAATTGTTGTTTATGGTGTGCAAATTTCCTTTGAAAGAGATATGGGTTCTAGGTTGCTCATTTATAATCCATTTGGGTATTGGGGCTTCGATGAAACCGCCTTGAGGTTTGTAATAGATTACCTAGCTATCATGGGGATCTATATTTGCGGGACTCATTATACTTTGAAATATATTCAGAAACATGAAAAGGCTAAGGCTTAAAAAGTAGATCAATGATAAAGCGGAGATAAGGAACGTTAGTTCAATAAAACGGCGGCAGTCTAGAACTTTATTATCTCGTCCATGGCTGCCGCTGGTTCTATTACAATAAATTGGACTACCGTGGTATCAAAAACGGGGGATGCGTAACCAGAGTATAACGTTCAAAGTTTAAGTTTCACCCTGCAATCAGTCAGATATATGAAGGTTACCGGCACGAATTTATGGTTGAACCCGAGTGACTACAATACGTACAGGATGCAATTTGCGGAAGTTGAAATTTATTAAGTTAAAGAAAGCGATGCCGAACGTACTGGAAGATGCAGCATTAATTGATGGATGTGGTCCTTTTGGAACGTTTTTTAATATTATTTTCCCATTGATGAAACCTGTAACCTCTTCGGTTATTATTACGAACAGTCTTTCGATATGGAATGACTTTTTAGTTCCGCTTCTCTTTTTACAGGAAAGAACAAGTCGTACGATTCCGATGGCTATTTTCACCTTCACGGGTCAATACAATAATAATTGGAACATGATTTTTGCAGCTATCTTGCTGGGAACATTACCGTTAATTATTACTTTTCTGATCTTGCAAAAGCATTTTATTAAAGGCATCGTGGGTGGCGCAGTAAAGGGATAGATCGAAAGATCGATCTATGAACGATAAAGCTTCCGATGTAGCCGACTTGCTCTGCAATTACAGTGATTTTGTAATCGGAGTCTCGAAGCAGTGAACAGCTCCTTTGGACGCGACAATTTTGCAGATAGGAACCGAAGGATTGGCCGGTATGCCGCATGAACATGCGCTGCAAATGTCGACTGCTCCACCGTGATAATGACGCCAAATCTAAAAGCGTAATTGGCTCGTATAAATGGTTCTCAATGTACTGGAGTACTCTAGAAAAGTCGGCAGCTTCTGTTGTCGGCTTTTCTATTTCTCCGAATTTCTGTCTGTAAACGGCAACGACTAACTGGGCTAAGAGTGTTTGAAGCATGGTAGTAGAACCCATACAGGGAGCAGAGACTTCACGGTAAAGCCTCATTATAATGTTTTCAAATGAATTATCGCTATCGAAGATAGAGAAATAGGTCGAAGTACCGTCCGCAAGAGAACTGAGATGTTCCCTGATTGGAGAATCATGAAGTAGGAGAGATAGATGATCTATCATTTGGGTATCAAAGAGACAATTATAGACGATCAACTGATCGCCTGGGGGCAGTTACATGAAAACACCCCAGTAACACTGGTAGAAAATTGCGCTTACTATTACTTACTGAGCACGATGGCTAAGATTGCAGCATTGACAGGGCATTCCGGGGATGTAATGAATTTCGCCGCTAAGGCTGAAAAAGTAAAGGAGCAATTTCACCTGCATGCGGAGTGCTACCAACCGGAAAGCCGCATTTATGGTAATGGTAGTCAAACAAGCTATGGATGTGTGCTATTTAGCGGCATCATTTTAGAAGAAAATAATGAGATTGCGGTTAATCGACTTGTAGAAGCCGTCCAAATCCGTGATTATCACCTTTCGTCAGGCGAAGTAGGCTTAAAACAAGTGTTTGCTTCGCTCGGGAAGTATGGGAAGAACGATATTGTGTATAAAATGGTTATGAATGATACGCAGCCTAGTTATAAGTTCTTTGTTGATAATAAATTAACTACTTTGCCTGAATACTGGAATTACGAGGAGTTATGGCAAGGGATGGTGAGGTCAAGAAATCATGCCATGATGGGGCATGTAAAAGAGTGGCTTACCTATGTATTAGGAATACGAATGGCAGCACCAGGGTATCGAAAGATTATAATTGAACCAACTTTGACACAGACAAAGAGTTAAAGAAAACTTATGTCGAAATTTGAGTGCCCACGCTAAACTAAAGGCAAGACGAAATTTCTCGTCAGATTTGCCAAATAATTAAGGGGTATGAAGAGATGATTGAAATGAAGAAAAGACTGTGGGGGCTTGGAATAGCCGCGGTCATGCTTTCTGGAATCGTACTGACAGCTTGCGGGGGCAACGGTTCCGGTTCCGGATCAAACGCCAGCGCCAGTGCTGGGCCAACTAATGCAGCTGCAGGGCAGGATTCAGGCAAGAAATCGACGATTACATTTTGGGCGGCAGCTACAACGCCGGAGAGAGATACGTTCTGGCAAGGGGTCGCAAAAGATTTCATGGCCAAAAATCCGAATATTACAATTAACTACTTGGGGGTACCCGGGGATTTAACCGGTTACATTCAAAAGGTGAACGTTGCGATTGCCGCAGGAGAAGGTCCGGATGTTATCAACAATTTCACCTCCGATTTTATAGTAGATAACATCGAATGGATCCAAAAATACTTATTTAGTTACTATGCAGTTTATGCTATAGTACTTCCCATCGTTCTTATTATCGCAGATTATTGCTGCTATTATTGATCATCTGAAATAGTTACTGTTTATAGGCACGATTTCACGATCTTATTTTATAAATTTTTCGTGTACCTTTTGGTATTAAAAGGTGAAAACATAAACTGAAGCCGCGTAATATTGCGGCTTTTCCGATTTTTGCGGGAGTTAAAATATTTAGCTTGCGGACGAAAATAAACTGTGATATATTTTGTGTGTAACCGGTACCACATGATTAAACGTTGGTATTATGGGCTTTAATATGAATATAAGGTATCGTTACCATAAATATGAAGTTGGAAGTGAAACTAGGATGGCAACCATTCGTGATGTAGCCAAGTTAGCCGGAGTCTCTATTGCCACTATCTCTCGTTACTTAAACAAAAGTGGATATGTAAACGCAGATACGGAACTGAATATAAAACATGCGATTGAAAAACTGAATTATTTACCTAGTGTTGTAGCAAGGGGGCTTGCTGGAAAAAGCACACAAACATTTGCGCTAATCTTACCCGACATTTCAAATCCCTTTTTTCCAGAGTTAGCCCGGGCGGTTGAAGATGTTGCTTCTACTTATGGATTTACCGTCATTTTATGCAATTCTGACGGTCAAATTGGTAAAGAAAAAAATTATATTGACATATTAAAGAGCAAAAATATCGATGGCATTATTTTTGCATCCAATACATTGGGTCAAGAAGATGTAGACAAATTGGCGTCTTTTAACATCCCGTTTGTTTGTTTAGACCGAGCGCCTACCAACAAGTCCTGCAGCGTTGTTCGTTCGAACAATCGTGAGGGAGGCAGATTAGCAGTAAAGCATCTTCTTGAATTAGGAAGCAAGAAAATCGGGCATATTTATGGTCCTCAGGATCTGATCCCTGCCAAAGAGAGATTAATTGGATATGAGGAATCCGTAAGAGCTTTTGATTGGTTCAGCCCAAGCTTATTGGTTCAAGGGGATTTTGGGATTAGCGGTGGTATAAAAGCTACAGGTGAACTTATGCGCCGGCACCCTGATATTGATGCTATATTTGCAGGAAATGATTTGATGGCCGTTGGAGCCTTGAAAGCTTTGCATAGAATGGGCATTAAAGTTCCTGAACAAGTAGCCGTTTGTGGATTCGATGGAATAAATATGACCGAAATTACAGAACCTGAATTAACGACAATCGCACAGCCCATCTATGATATGGGAGCTTTGGTTTCAAGGATTTTAATTAAGAAGATCGAAGGCACCATCGAAGAGGATCAAATTTATGAACTGGATGTCACGTTAATTCCAAGAGAATCTACGAAGAGGAGTGGGTAAATTGAAGGTACCTCATATCGTTGTTATCGGAAGCTTAAACATGGATATCGTAATTGAAGCAAATAGACACCCACAACTGGGAGAAACGATTCTTGGATCTAACGCCCGGTTCATACCAGGTGGCAAAGGTGCAAATCAAGCGGTAGCGGCTGCAAGGCTCGGAGCCAAAACAACAATGATTGGAGCTGTCGGCACAGACAGTTTTGGTCAAGAGCTGCTGAAAGCTTTAGATGATAATAAGATCAGTAGAAACTCGGTTAAACTCGTGGATGGCACTGCAACGGGGGATAGCTTCCATCTTTATTTCAAATGGGGATAACAGCATTGTGGTTGTTCCGGGTGCTAATTATCAATTGCTGCCAGACGATATCGATAGATATGATGCAATCATCCAAAATGCGGACATCCTTCTTCTTCAGTTGGAAATTCCTTTAGATACGGTTATTCATGCAGCGAAAAAGGCAAAGTCGTTTGGGAAGACTGTTGTCTTGAATCCGGCTCCCGCTCAGTTTTTGCCGGATGAACTATTGAGGAATGTAGATTACATCACTCCCAACCGGTCGGAATTGAGTTTGCTTACTGGGATTCAGGCGGAAGGTGATGAATTGGAAACTGCGATGACAAGCATAATACAAAGGGGAGCAAACAACGTTGTCACGACGTTGGGGGCTGATGGATCCGCTTTTTTAGAAAAAGGGAAACTTCAAAAAGTTCCCGGTTATAAGGTTTCTGTTGTTGATACGACAGGCGCTGGGGATTCATTCAATGCCGGATTAGCTTTTTCGCTTGCCAAGCAAAACAGCTTGGAACAATCTGTATCATTTGCAGCGAAGGTATCAGCACTAGCCGTTACTAAGTTTGGTGCTCAAGCTGGTATGCCAAGCATGAAGGATGTGGAAGTGTTTGCGAAAAATTCCAAGGGAGAACCTACATGAAAAAGATTGGAATTTTAAATAGTGAAATTTCCAAGGTGATCAGTGAACTTGGGCATACCGACACGATTGTCATTTGTGATAGCGGGTTGCCTATTCCTGCTCACGTAAAGCGAATTGATCTGGCTTTGAAACAAGGTGTTCCTTCTTTTATGGATTGTTTGGAAACCGTACTTCTAGAAATGCAAGTTGAGCAGGCTTTCATTGCAAGTGAAATGGATCAGGTAACTCCAAAGCTAAAGAAGCAAATGGAAACTTCCTTAAACGGGGTAACTGTGCACGAGGTGAGTCATGAAGAACTGAAGACAATGACTCATCAGGCTAAGGCAATCATACGAACAGGTGAGTTTACTCCATATGCCAATGTCATTCTTCAGGCTGGAGTTATCTTCTGAAAGGAGGAATTGGAATGACGTCCAAATTGTTAGAAATGAAGGGAATCAGTAAAAGTTTCCCTGGAGTTAAGGTGCTAGAGCAGGTTGATTTTACCCTGCATCGCGGAGAAGTTCATGCGTTGATGGGGGAAAATGGGGCTGGTAAATCTACGCTAATGAAAATATTAGGTGGAATTTATACAAAGGATAGTGGGTCCATTACTGTTAATGGAAACGTTTACGATATTGCATCACCTTCCATGGCGCAAAACTTAGGCATCGTTATTATTCATCAGGAGCTAAATATGGTTCCCCATTTAACGGTCATGGAAAATATTTTTCTTGGCCGAGAATTCACTTATGGGAAGTCGAAGCTAATTAACTGGAGACGGATGAGACAAGAGTCTCATCGTTATTTATCTCAATTGGGTTTGAATATTGATCCGGGTACGTTAGTTAATGAGCTTTCTGTAGGTCAACAGCAAATGGTCGAAATTGCGAAAGCGTTATCTATGAAAGCAGAAATTCTTGTTTTGGATGAGCCGACGGCGGCTCTCACGGACCGTGAAATTGAGGCATTATTCCTGGTCATCGCTTCCCTTAAGGAAAAGGGTGTCGGCATGATTTATATTTCCCATCGGATGGAAGAAATCTTTAGGATTTGCGATCAAGTTACGGTGATGCGCGATGGACATTATATTGGAACCGAGTACATTGCCAATACGACGATGGATCATCTCGTCAAAATGATGGTTGGCAGGGAAATTAAAGACCGTTTTCCTAAAGTAAAAGTCACCCTAGGAGAAGAAAAACTGACGGTCAACGGGTTGACTCAAAAAGGGAAGCTCCATGACATTTCCTTATCTGTAAGGGCTGGAGAGATCGTAGGCATCGCCGGACTTATGGGTGCTGGAAGAACAGAACTGGCGAAAGCACTGTTCGGAGTGACGTCTATTGATCGTGGAACGATTTCCATTAACGGAAAACCAGTCTCAATTAAGAAACCAATTGATGCCATTCACGCTGGTATTGGCTTAATCACGGAAGATCGGAAAGATGAGGGACTGCTCCTTCCCCTCTCAGTAAACGACAACCTAGCCCTTCCGAATTTGAAGATATTATCATCATTTGGTTTCATGAATCGTTCAAAGGAACGGGAACTATCGGATTCCATGATAAAAAAACTGCTGATTAAAACACCAAACAGTGAGCAGAAGGTCGGCTCTCTAAGCGGAGGTAATCAGCAAAAAGTGGTAATCGGGAAATGGTTGGCCACGAATCCGCAAGTATTGATATTGGATGAGCCTACACGCGGAGTTGATATCGGTGCTAAGAAAGAAATCTATGATCTAATGAATGAACTAGTTTCGCAAGGTGTAGCCATTCTTATGATCTCTTCCGAGCTTCCGGAAGTTTTAGGAATGAGTGACCGTATACTCGTCATGCACGAGGGGAAAATAAGCGGTGAATTTACACAAGAAGATGCAAGTCAGGAAAAAATCATGTTAAGTGCAACAGGGGGAGGGAACCGACATGCAGGTTGACGGTAAAGCTTTAAGCAGACCCAAAATAGGTAAGATACAGAGTCTTGGGTCTTTATTGGGATTGGTTCTAATTGTAGTCATTTTGTCAGTAGTGAACGGTGACTTTTTAACCGTTGGTAATATTTTTAACGTTCTTCGTCAAATTTCGATTAATGCTCTTATTGCCTTCGGTATGACATTCGTCATTCTGACTGGGGGAATCGATCTTTCTGTAGGATCCATACTGGCTTTATCAAGTGCTTTTACGGCTGGTTTAATGGCAAGCGGGATGAATACGTGGCTAGCTGTAGGAATCGGTCTAATTGGCGGTTTGGTCATGGGGGCGATCAACGGCTTATTAATCACGAAAGGTAAGGTAGCTCCATTTATTGCGACACTGGCAACAATGACAGTATTCCGCGGACTTACCTTAGTTTATACGCAGGGAAGGCCAATCACGGGCTTCAAAGAGGATTTCGCTTTATTAGGGAAGGGGTATTTTCTGCAAATTCCAATGCCGATTATATGGATGGTCATTGCTTTTGCAGTTTTATATATCATTTTAAAACATACAACTTTTGGTCGACGTGTCTACGCACTCGGCAGCAACGAGGAGGCGACTTGGCTTTCAGGTATTAACACATCGAAAGTAAAAATCTTGGTTTACTCGATTAGCGGTCTATTAGCTGCAATTAGCGGTATCATTCTAACTTCCAGACTTAACTCCGCTCAGCCGACAGCAGGAGGAGCGTTTGAGTTGGATGCGATTGCAGCTGTGGTTCTTGGCGGAACCAGCTTATCTGGGGGAAGAGGTTGGATTGTCGGTACATTGATTGGTGCCATGATTATTGGTGTATTGGATAACGGTCTTAACCTATTAAATGTTTCATCCTTTTATCAACAGGTGGTTAAAGGGGTAGTCATCTTAATTGCAGTATTGTTAGACCGATCAAAAGCTCGAAAATAAAACACATCAAAGGGGAGTTTACCATGAAAAAAATGAATCTCGTATTATCTGCCGTAGTAGCGGTGTTCTTGATACTGGCTGGTTGTTCGACACAATCTAAAATTGAGGGAGGAGCTACTGCCGCACCATCAGCTACCGCCGATAGCAAAGCAGCTGCAGGCAAAATGACAATTGGGCTTTCCGTTTCCACTTTAAATAATCCATTCTTTGTCACATTGAAAGACGGTGCGGATAAAGCGGCAAAAGAAGCTGGTGCTACTTTGGTCGTTGTAGATGCTCAAAATGATACAGCGAAACAAATAAGCGGTATTGAAGATTTAATTCAGAAAAAGGTAAGCGTAATTCTTATCAATCCGACAGATAGCGATGCTATTGTTACTGCGGTACAATCTGCAAATAAGGCCAATATTCCTGTAATTACGGTTGACCGTGCAGCCAATGGCGGAACAGTCGTTACTCACATTGCTTCAGATAATGTAAAAGGCGGCAAAATGGCAGGCGACTTTATTTTGAAAACCCTTGGTGACAAAGGTAATCTTGTAGAACTTCAAGGGATTGCAGGAACTTCGGCAGCACGTGATCGGGGAAAAGGTTTCCATGATGCTGTTGACGGAAAAACTGGCGTAAAAGTGATTGCTTCTCAACCTGCTGATTTCGACCGAGCAAAAGGGCTTTCCGTTATGGAAAATATTCTACAAGGAAATAAAGATATTCAGGCGGTATTCGCTCATAATGATGAAATGGCATTAGGTGCCCTTCAAGCGATTCAATCCTCTGGTAAAAATATTGCAGTAGTTGGTTTCGATGCTACAGATGACGCGGTTAAAGCCGTAAATGACGGAAAACTTGCAGCAACAGTAGCTCAAAAACCGGCATCCATCGGAGATACAGCTGTGAAAACAGCATTGAAAGTGCTTAAAGGGGAACAAGTAGAGAAATTTATTCCGGTAGATTTGGAATTGATCACGAAAAAGTAAGTATCCGTATATGTTTCATCAAAGCTGTGTTGAGGCTGCCGCAGGTTCAAGCGGCAGCCTTATTACCTCTTGGGCAGGTTATGTTCGAATTCATGTTTACCTCACTAAAATAGCGTTGCCCAATCATGACTGGCCTATTAAAGTACAAAAGGGAGGGAATCGCCGAACTTGGTTTTCAAGGATTCGTTGGCCATGTAGATGGCTTTTCTCTGCTTTCGGGAACGGTCTGCAAAATTTCTCGAGGGGATTTCTGATTGTAACGCGCATTCGTATGGTCGCATCGACATAATCGCTTTGCTCTGAATAATCCCCTTTTCAATCGCGATTTCAACGGTCTTATTGATCAGCATGTCGAACAAATACAGGTTCTTTAGCCGTAGTTTACGAAACTTAGTTAACGAACTGGAATCAATTACTGTCTCTTCCGGCGCCATGTGGTTTCAAAGATAAACTGAACAAGCAAGAAATTGAAACGTTGGCCAGCTGGCTAGCATCCAAAAAATAAAAAAGACAGGTCACACTAGCGAATTCGTCCCTATAGTAGCAGACTAATGATTCCTTTAGGAGGATGGTGAGGAAGTCGTACAGGTTTATGTAACCGATGAAGTTTCAAGTATGCTGCGTCCCAATATGGAACTGGCCGGCTTTAAGAGAATTGCGCTTGAAGCGGGGCAAACGAAAACCGTTGATTTCATGATTAAAGTGAATCAGTTTGCGTTTTTGGATGTGGATATGAAATGGATAATTGAGGCGGGGGCAATGACCGTACTGTCGGATCGTCTTCCAATGATAAACGAATCAGCTACACGTTTGAGATTAAGGATACAGCTTAGGGTAAGGTTCAGGTTTCAGTTGAATTTTGCGGAGAGTTGATATCGATAGAAGCGGTAGGGGGCAATGGTTTGTTAAGCTTGCTCCTAAACAAGCTGGCGGGCCTTTTACAATGACCATCTCTAGCAGTGAAGACACGATTGTGCTGGATGATATTTTGATAGGAGAAGTATGGATAGTAGGCGGACAGTCTAATATGGAATGGCCGCTTAAACGTACCGAGGGTAGAAAAGAAGAGATTGCCAAAGCAGTGTTTCAAGGGATCATGTTGAAAGAAAGTTTTTCTTTACGAAATCCTTAAATGCCGCATTCGTTACTGGACTAAGCAGATGGAAAACATAAGCAATGCCTATACGTCACATAGTTAAACTGATATTGATTGATAGTAGGCTAACTTATAGAATGATGTGTACTGAAGTTTAAGGGAATGGTTCACGCATTCCAAAGTTATAGTTCTTTTTGCATGCTTTCATTTCACTTAACAGGTAATTTCATAATCATATAAATGGGGTATCAAATGGAATTAAGACAACTAGATTATTTTATACAAATATGTAAAGAAGGAAGCTTCACTAAAGCCGCTGAAGTATTGATGGTTTCCCAACCTACTTTAAGTCAACAAATTCGTGTGTTAGAGGATGAATATTGCACTCCTTTATTTTATAGAGTCGGAAGAGGGATTCAGATTACGAAGGCAGGGCAAATTCTGCTTGATAAGGGACTTTCAGTGAAGCAACTTATTGAAGAATCTCGAATAGAAATCTATGAGTTAAAAAATATTCAGCGAGGCGAGATTATAATCGGCGTATTACCAGGTGATCTTTTCTATCTTATGCCAGACTTTGCTCAATTTCGTGAACAGTATCCAGATATTTCTCTGAAATTTGTAGAAACTGAAGACTTTTCGGAACAGTTATTGCAAAATAAAATCGATATCGGAATAACTACGGGTTCGGAACAAAACAAGCATATAGATAGTATTCACTTAACCAAAGAAGAGCAGGTACTTATTGTTTCAGAAAACCATCCCTGGGCAGAAAAAGCGATGATTTCATTTCACGAGCTAGAACAATTAGATACCTTATTGTTTTTTCAATCTACCATGTGCCGGGAAATTATTGATTCTTATGCTATGAAATTAGGTATGACCTTAAACTCAACGGTTGTAACAGTTTCATCGTCATCCCTTCTTTGTATGGTGCATCATGGATATGGAGCAGCATTATTATCCTTACCACTCGTTGAAAGCTATAACCATCCCAAAGTAAAAATTATTCGAGTAACTGATCCTATACCTACAAGAGAAATAAAGCTTAGCTATCGTAAAAATACATTTCAAAAACTTGCGGTTCGAACTTTTATTGAAATAATGCTAATGCAAGCAAGACTCAATTTCATAATTCAATTTATCCGAGGCGAGACTAGCCCAAAAATAGAGTGACGTTTGAAAAAAATTAAGCAGCTTGCTTGGCATGTGTATTTGTTTGTTCAGTTTATCGAGGGTGTGCTTGCACAAATTGTATGTCAGACAGCTTAAAATCGACACGTGCTCTAGACTCACGTTGACGGGTTACACCCATACCAAAATAAAGCTTTTAAATAGGCGAAGACTCGTTTCCATGTTTATGTATCGAGCAACGCCCACAACGATTGCAACAGAGCGGGATATCAGGGGTGCGATCCGGGAGCGCTTTTTCTTTTTGAAGACAACGTATGAACGCTCCATTCAAAAACATATAAGACTTTATTAAAATCGAATGCTCTAAACAAATTTACAACAAAATTTCCTTAAACCAAACCGCGGCTGCATCCACTTCACTAGTTGTCAATTGATGTCCAAAATGCTCCCAATGTACATCAACAGATGCTCCGGCTTCACGAAGCAGGTTTTGAAGCTCTTCGGTTTCTTGCGCAGAACAGATCGGATCATTAGTACCAGCACCTATAAATATTGGGGTATCAGATAAATCCGGTAGTTTAATGCCTCTTCGTGGAACCATTGGATGATGAAGAATAGCACCTCTTAATACATTTTGATAATGGAATAGAAGGCTTCCTGCTATATTGGCTCCGTTAGAATAACCAATAGCCACTAAATTGCCTCGATCAAATCCATATTCGGCTGCGGCTGTATCGAGAAATTCGTAGACTTCCTTTGTGCGGAAAATTAAATCCTCCTCATCAAACACACCTTCGGCAAGTCGTCTAAAGAAACGCGGCATTCCGTTTTCTAATATATTACCTCTCAGACTTAGGACAGAAGATTCCGGAGAAATTCGCTTGGCTAAAGTAAGCAAACTGCGTTCGGTTCCGCCTGTACCATGAAAAAGAACTAATGTCGGAACATCCATTCTGGTACCTTTTTCAAATATATGTTTCATGACTGTTCCCCCGCCAGTTCTCTTACTTGAATAGGTATCAGATTCGCTTCAATTTGAGCACGATGCTTCTCATACCAATCTGGCAGCATTATTTTCTCGCCTAACGATTCAGCAGGCTCATCCTTTGCAAAGCCTGGAGGATCTGTAGCAATTTCAAAAAGAATACCACCGTATTCACGAAAATAAATGGCATTGAAATACTGACGGTCAATAATTTGAGTTGGTCGGAATCCTTTGCGCATTACTTCCTTTTGCCATTCTTTATGATCATCAAAATTGTTTGCACGCCAAGCAATATGATGAACCGTTCCAGCCCCACCTTCGCCCCAATCCATGCTAGCAAGAGGTACGTCAATGATGTTGCCGATTTCTCCGGTTGCCTGAAAACGAGCGTACTCGCCATCTTCTGCGACTTTAGTCAGACCGAGGATGTTTTGCAGCGTATCCATAGTGCTCTCTGCATTGACGCTGTACAACACAGCTCCTCCGAACCCTTTAATCGCCTTATCTGCTGGTATACCATTGAATGCCCATTTGCTGTTGGGTCCCTCATTTCGTTCAACTAATTCAAGGCCCAGTCCTTCATTGTCCGTGAATTGCAGATAATCTTCTTGAAAACGGCTCACTCTCTTAACTGTAATTCCAAAATTTATCAGACGGTTTTCCCAGAAGTCTAGCGAACCTTGAGGTACGATATAGGTGGTAATACCGACTTGGCCGCCGCCTATCTTCCCTTTGGGTGATCCAGCCGATGGAAAAAACGTGATGATAGTGCCTGGGCTCCCTGCTTCATTACCAAAGTATAAGTGATATACATCGGGAGCATCAAAGTTAATTGTTTTCTTTACTAAGCGCAGGCCGAGGATTCCGGCGTAAAAGTCAACGTTTGCTTGAGGATCACCTGCAAATGCAGTTATGTGATGGATACCTGTCGTCTGTTTTGACATGAAAAATGCCTCCTATGCTGTAAGTTTAAAGTTTTCAAGCATTAGCATTCTACAAACATACTTTTTCATGCTCTTCAATATTTCTTCTGCTTCATCAATATAAGTTTGATCACCGAATATTTTATAGAGCAGCATATAATCATTGTATTCGTCCAGCCATTCGTTTACCTGAATTGGTGTCACTTTTCATTTACTTCCTTTTCATGGCTTCATTTATCAATCACCCATTAATCAGTGATGATGATAGGGCAGGGCTCCACTTGTGGCGTCAATATGCTGTGTGTTTTCACTGACATTGCCATGAAATGACCATGTGCCGGAAACTGTATTGTAAACGCCAGCGATAGATTGACCCCATTCCATGTTTTGCTCGTGGAGCTGTGCTCTTCGTTCTGGAGAAGCATTGAGCCATTCTTCACTGTTGTAGGTCATTTTCTCTTTGATGAATAAAGGATCTCCATGTGTGGTCAGCACATGTTCATCAGAAGCATGAATGTGGCCTTCAACTGACACTAACGTCGGTTTCGTATCTGGGTTGAACTTATTATCGCCTGAACCGCGTACATGCATCAGCATGCCGCCTGGGTACACGCCGTCATCCGTCGCGGCCAAGGAGTTATGGTCGTGCCATGGCCATACACCGTCCCGTCCTTTTACAAGGACGTCATAAGTTTCACCTGGAGCGATATTCACAGTATCCATATTATAAGGCTCAGGCACTTTGTATCCGTCCTTCGCAATGACGATAAAGTGCGTTCCATGAAGATGCATAGCATGAGCTTCAAAGCCTGCGTTGATCAGGCGAATGCGAGCGATCTCGCCATCTTTAATCACCATATCGGGAACAGATTGCCCCGATTTGCCATTGACGGAAAAGTAATTGTAGGTTGGTCTCGCAGTTGCATTTGCCGGGTCGCGATGAGTGTCCCACTCGTCCAGCATCATTGTAAATTCTTTGTCCCAGCTTGGCTTCTCGGTATCTTCAATAATTAATGAACCGTACATTCCCATATCCTGGTGAAGGGATGTTTGCACATGGCAATGATACCAGTGAGTACCTGCTTCTTTGGCTACAAACTCATAATTATAAGATTTTCCAGGCATAATGTAGTTACCTGTGATGTGAGGAACACCATCATTCAGCATATCTACGCTGGTAATACCGTGTGGGTGTAAAGAGTGCGGCTGTGTCGAATTGTTTTTGATCACAATTCGGACCAGATCGCCTTTTTTGACGCGGATTTGAGGGCCTGGCACAGTGGCAGGCTGCCCTTCTAAACCATATGCCCATGCTTTGATCTTGACGCCATCGGTCAACTCATGTTCGATCTCTTCAATGTGCACATTAAACTCTCGAACTTGTCCAGTCATTTCTTCCGGTTTCACAGTCCCGCCGATCCAATCCTGATGCATCTGTTCAACGACATCGTCAAACGTCCAGTTAGGCTCAAGTTGTGCGGCCGCCATAACTGTAGCCGGTGACCGCATGTATGAATTCCCTGTCAGTAAAAAGCCTGATAATAAGACGACTGCAATTAGTATTTTTTTCATAGGATTGCACCCTCACTGAACAGTTATCTTGATAGTCATAAAAGGATGATAGGAACAGTAGATTTTGTATACACCTGGTTTATCAAAGGTGAAGCTATAACTCTCGCCTTTTTTGATTCCAGCGCTATTTTCTTTGCGTGAGTCGAATAACCCATCGCTTACGATTGTATGGGGGACATCTTCTTCGTTCATGAACGTTACTTTTGTGCCAGTCTTCACAGTCAAGACATTTTTATTGAAAGCAAAGTCTTTAATGTGAATCATTTGTTCCCCGGCTGGCATCAGCTGCTGCTTCGCCTCGTAGGCGCCAAGCAAAAGCAGATCGCGAGTCGCGTTGGATGCCCCACCGAAACTACCTTCAGGAATCGGGAAAAGTTTCAATTCAAGAGCAAGAGCTACATAGCCTCGCGCCCAGTCAGAAACGGTTTTGTCTGTGAAGGTTTTGCTTTTGGCATCAGCATCCTTGCCAAGTACACGGACCAGGAATGTCACCAGCTGTTCTTTGGATACTTTACCCGCCGGGTTGTACGTGCCTTCGCTATAGCCGTCCGTCACACCTGCAGCCTTCAAAGCTTCGATGTAAGGAAGCGCATAGCCGTTAGCCGGATCATTCATGCTAACGTCAGTAAAGCTTGATTGATGCAGGTCCATGTTGATGTCAAGACCCATGATCAATGCTGCTACTTTAGCAAACTGCGCACGGTTCATTTCATCTTTTAGACCAAATGTGGTCTCGCTTACGCCGTTAAAGATACCGGCGCTGAACATTGCATCAAATTTCACTTTTGTCGATGCATCAAGATCTTTCAAATCCGTGAAGTCATCTGATGTTTTACCGAATGCGACGGAAGAAAACATCGAAAGTGCAACTATTGAAGAAAGTAGCAGTGATAGACGCTTTTTCATATTGTTTGTAATCTCCTAATATCTTGAATTTAACACTTATTCGAACCAATCAATTTCATTGATGAAAAAATTCACGAAGCAATATCTTGCTCCGTGAATTTTCTCTTGCTAATCGATTAATGTCCCTCTTTACCGCCGAACATTTCTTGCGAGTAAATAATACCTAGACCGTATGCACCGCCGTGTTCTTTAGCGATATCTGTTGTCGCTTTGTAAGTTTCGGAGCGTGCCCAGTCACGTTGCAATTCTAGCAGGTACTGTTCCCATGTGATTGGTGTTGCGCCGGCTTGAATCATGCGCTGAATGGCCATGTCGTGCGCTTCTTTTGATACGCCGCCTGAAGTATCGGTTACGATGTATACTTCATATCCTTGATCGATCGCAGAAAGTACAGCAGATAAGTCACAAACCTCTGTCCATAGACCAGAAACGACGAGCTTTTTATTACCATAGCTGTTCACTTTATCAACAACTCGTTGATCTTCCCAGGCATCCATTGTCGTACGGTCAATTGGCTCTTGATCAGGGAATACTGCTTGAATTTCAGGGAAAATCGGTCCGCTGAACGACTTTGCAGCAACGGTAGTTAGAACGGTTGGCACGTTGAAAGCTTTTGCTGCTTTGGCAAGTCCAGTCACGTTATTGCGCAATTCCTGGATGTTAATCGACGATGTACCAAATGCCATTTGCGGTTGGTGGTCGATCATAAGCAGCGTATGGTTCGTTGGCGTCAGCAATCTTGGAGACGGAACCGCCTTTGCCTGAATGGCAGGTTTGTCTTTGCTAGCGGCAGTGGCAGCAGGCGTTTCCGCCTTTGCAACGAGCATAGATCCGAATGCGCTTGTCGATACGACAGCAGTTAAAAGTGCAAGTGTTGTTACTGTACGGCCTGTAAGTAATTTTTTCATGTTAAGTTAGCTCCTTTTATTAATGAATTTAATCTTTACATTAAATATATTTAAGATATCAGCTATAAGGTCGTTATATCTGTCTAACGCGTCTCTTAGAGATTAATGTCCCTCTTTACCGCCGAACATTTCTTGCGAGTAAATAATACCTAGACCGTATGCGCCGCCGTGTTCTTTGGCGATATCTGTTGTCGCTTTGTAAGTTTCGGAGCGTGCCCAGTCACGTTGCAGTTCTAGCAGGTACTGTTCCCATGTGATTGGTGTTGCGCCGGCTTGAATCATGCGCTGAATGGCCATGTCGTGCGCTTCTTTTGATACGCCGCCTGAAGTATCGGTTACGATGTATACTTCATATCCTTGATCGATCGCAGAAAGTACAGCAGATAAGTCACAAACCTCTGTCCATAGACCAGAAACGACGAGCTTTTTATTACCATAGCTGTTCACTTTATCAACAACTCGTTGATCTTCCCAGGCATCCATTGTCGTACGGTCAATTGGCTCTTGATCAGGGAATACCGCTTGAATTTCAGGGAAAATCGGTCCGCTGAACGACTTTGCAGCAACAGTAGTTAGAACGGTTGGCACGTTGAAAGCTTTAGCTGCTTTGGCAAGACCAGTCACGTTATTGCGCAATTCCTGGATGTTAATAGACGATGTACCAAATGCCATTTGCGGTTGGTGGTCGATCATAAGCAGCGTATGGTTCGTTGGCGTCAGCAATCGTGGAGACGGAACCGCCTTTGCCTTAATGGCAGCTTTGTCTTTGCTAGCGGCAGTGGCAGCAGGCGTTTCCGCCTTTGCAACGAGCATAGATCCGAATGCGCTTGTCGATACGACAGCAGTTAAAAGTGCAAGTGTTGTTACTGTGCGGCTTGTAAGTAATTTTTTCATGGTTTTTAGCTCCTTTTATATGGAAATAACAGATACCTTATCAACTTGTCTATATTTTGGCAAACATTATGCCCCTTCGTGCGCGCCAAACATCGTATGGGCATAAAATACACCCGCGCCGTAAGCACCGCCATGTTGAATGGCAATTTCTATAACAGCATCGTAAGTCTCTTGACGAGCCCAGTCGCGTTGATATTCGAGAAGAACAGATTCCCAAGTAACCGGAATCGCACCTGCTTGAATCATACGTTGAATGGACATATTATGCGCCTCTACAGAGGTTCCAGCCGAAGCGTCGGTTACAATGTAAACTTCGTAACCGTCCTTAATTGCGGATATTGTGGGGAAAGCTAGGCATACTTCTGTCCACAGTGCAGCAATGACAAGCTTCCTGCGGCCAGTCTTTTTGACTGCAGCTAAAAAGTTTTCGTCTTCCCACGAATTCATACTTGTCCGATCGATAGGTTTTTGATCGGGAAAAACTTCTTGAATCTGCGGGTGGAGTGGACCTGAGAAGGTATCAGCCGCAACGGTAGTTAATATGATGGGTGCATTAAACACTTTTGCCGTTTTAGCCAGTCCCACCGTATTATTGATGACGGTCTGTCTATCGGCACTTTGCACGCCGAACAGCATTTGTGGTTGATGGTCGATAAGGATGACGGCAGAGTTGTCTGCAGTCAGCAAATCGCTTTTGTCATTAAACAAATAGAATCCCAACTTTCTTTTATTGTTTTACGACGGCATTTCGAGATAACTAGTTATGAAGTCCGTCGTATGCCTTTATATTATTGAAAACGAGATATATCAATCAATTCTATTTTTTCTATACGTTCTATAGCTTGAAACTATAATATCGTTCGTCTACATAAATATAAGTACTCCCTATATGTTACATAGAGAAAAGCATATTGATAGATACTTTGTTTTGCTAATAGAATTAGTCCAAGGTCTACAAGAAAGGAGGCATATTTATGTGGTCTGTATTATTAGCTTTAGGTACTGGACTCGCTATCGGGATTGTTTTTCAGACCCTCCGCATACCGTCTCCCGCACCACCAATGTTGGGGTTGATAGGTCTATTCGGTATGTTTTTAGGACAACGACTTATCCCGTGGGTTAAATTACTGTTAAATCATAGTTAAATCATCATTTATTTTAATACCATCACCATTAAAGGAGAATAAAATATGCCGCAAGAGACTATTGTAGAGGCTGATTTATTGATTCACAACGCTGAAATTGTGACGATGGACGAAATTAATCCCGTCGCAACAGCTGTTGCTATTAAAGGAGACCGTTTCATCGCTGTAGGTAACGATTCCGACGTTATGCGGCATAAAGGACCAACTACTCAAGTTGTGGATGGGAACAAGCGCCTTTTGATTCCAGGTTTGAATGATTCTCATATGCATCTAATACGTGGTGGATTGAACTATAACTTGGAGCTTCGTTGGGATGGAGTGCCATCGGTGGCTGACGCCTTGCGTATGTTAAAAAACCAAGTGGACCGTACGCCTGCACCACATTGGGTTCGGGTTGTAGGTGGATGGACAGAGTTTCAATTTAGGGAACGCCGGATGCCAACATTGGATGAAATTAATCGAATAGCTCCAGATACTCCCGTATTCATACTTAATTTATACCGCCAAGCTTTTTTAAACAAAGCAGCTTTACGTGTGGTCGGATATACAAAGGATACTCCGAATCCGCCAGGTGGAGAAATTCAGCGGGATAGCAATGGCAATCCAACAGGGATGCTTATAGCACGGCCGAATGCAACGATCCTGTATGCTACCCTAGCAAAAGGACCAAAACTTTCATATGATGATCAAATGAACTCCACACGGTTATTCATGAGGGAATTGAATCGCTTTGGAATTACTAGCGTTATTGATGCAGGCGGCGGTTTCCAGAATTACCCCGATGATTATCAAGTTTATGAGGAACTGGACAAACGTGGGGAGATTACCGTCCGCACGGCATACAACCTGTTTACACAACATCCAAATCACGAACTGGACGATTTTAAATCATGGACGTCCACGTCGCAGCCATATACAGGAAGCCCTTACTATCGACACAACGGCGCCGGTGAAATGCTTGTGTACAGCGCGGCTGATTTTGAAGACTTTGTCGAACCCCGTCCGGAATTGCCTGCTGTATTAGAAAATGATTTATATGGGGTTACCCGGCATCTGGTACAGAGTCGTTGGCCATTCCGGCTCCACGCAACGTATGGTGAGTCCATCTCGCGCTTTCTTGATGTATTTGAACGTGTAAATAAAGAAGTTCCATTCAAAGATATACGCTGGATTTTAGATCATGCCGAAACAATCCGAGAGAAGGATTTGGAACGTGTCGTCGCATTGGGCGGTTCGATTGCAGTCCAAAGCCGGATGGCTTTTCAAGGGGAATATTTCGTCGACAGGTACGGAGCTGAAGCAGCCGAAAACACGCCACCTATCACAAAGATGCTTACTGCCGGATTGCGTGTAGGTGTGGGTACGGACGCTACAAGGGTAGCTAGTTATAACCCGTGGGTTGCACTTTATTGGCTAGTGACTGGAAAAACTCTTGGTGGGCTAAGCTTGTACCCCGCTTCTAATCGAGTTGATCGCTACCAAGCACTTCGTATGTATACGACCGGAAATGCTTGGTTTTCGAAAGAGGAGGACGTGAAGGGTCAAATTAAGGAAGGGCAATATGCAGATTTATCGATCTTGTCTGACAACTTCTTCCGCGTTTCAGATGAAGAAATCAAACGCATCGAATCGGTGCTTACAGTCGTAGGCGGAAAGATTGTTTATGGAACGTTTGAGTTTCAAAAACTGTCGCCCCCAGCTCCTAAAGCCAGTCCGGATTGGGCGCCACACAATTACTATGGCGGTTACTATAATGCCTACAATCATGGAGGTGGTGGTACTGGGCTGCATGTGCCGCAACAGGGACATCATCATCATAGCTGCAATCACCATCATCATGGCCCCGGTTTCTGCGACTTGGATTGCTTCGTATTTTGATGGAACTGTTGGAGACAATAAATAGATTCGAGATAGAAAGGGTTTGGGATATATGTCCGATGTAACGATTAAAGTAATTGATAACGGTCCGTTACGAATAATGGGTAAGGTAGAAATGGTGGATACAGAAGGGAATCGCTTTGAGACAACAGAATCTTTCATTCTTTGTCGTTGTGGATTATCAAGTCAAAAACCTTTCTGTGATTTGACGCACAAAGGCAAGTTTGAAAGTGCACCTCGTGCTTAAGAAATCGTAATGAAATATCAACCGATAGCCGATAATGATGTTGAATAAAGAATAAGCTTAGTCCGGTTGACTTTAACCGGACTAAGCTTATTCTTTATTCTTTCTTGGCTTCTGCATGTTACTGAATTTCCCCAGTATGCGGAAAGAGATCTGTTATGGTTTTGATAAACAATTTTACAGCAATCGAAGATTCTGTTAATGAAGGAGCTGCCAGGTTAATTTCTCTAAACAGTATAGGATCTAGGCTGCGAGTTATAACATTAGGCGGCAACGTTGACAATGAAAGCTTTGGTAAGATAGCCAAACCCAGTCCTTCTTGTATCATGTATAGTACGATGTTAACGTTTTGGAACGCATATTTTATATTAATAGTTATATTGGCTTTCTCAAAAAGTTCAAAAATAAATGTGTCATAACCTCCTTTGCAAAAAATCATCGGTTCATTATCCAGGTCTTGAAGCTGGATTGTAGAACGGCTATGTAATGGGTGGTCATCTCGAAAGACTACAAACATTTCTTCATTGTATAAGGGGATTATATTCAGCTCATCGTTCGGAGGTATAATCAGTCCGATATCAATAATACGTGATACCAACCATTCTTTAATTTGGATGATTGTTCCTTCATGAAGGATAAACTTCAAATTAGGATATCTATCCCGAATTTCACGAATGATTTTAGGCAAAATGACGGCTGAAGCAGTCGGAAATATTCCGATTCGGATCATTCCGACTTCGAGCCCTTTCTCGGCGGCCACCTCTTGTTCAACTTTCTCGAATTCTTTCAATATGTTTCGAAACAAAATAAGGATCCGATTTCCTATATCGGTGAGCATCAGCCCCTTTTTTCGATCACGGATAAAAAGCGTTACATCCAACTCTGATTCTAGAGCAAGAATTGCACGACTGACAGCAGGTTGGGTCATATTAAGTTCTTGGCCTGCTTTTGTGAAACTACCGGATTCAGCGACTTTTACAAATAATTGTATTTGGCAATTAGTCATAACTAAATTGATATGCCCCTTATGTATTAACTTTCATTTTATTATCTTTATGTCATATTATATCATTTATTACATCAAATATTCATGGAACTGGGTGAGTAAGTGGAATTTCGACAACTAACACCCAGTGCTATACTGCCATAAGGTGGCTCCTGAATTCGTCGGGAGTCATCTTTTTTTAATGTCCATTGTCATAACAAAATTGGTATGCCCCTTATGATTAACTCTCATTTTATTAACTTTAAGTTATATTATATCATTTATATACTACGACTGACCAATTAACTCACAATAACGTTTCTCAACTATAAAGATCGGACTTTCGCAATATAATCCTTGGCCACTTCGGTTTCCGGAGAATCATCTTGTTCGATCTTTCTTTCCACTTCCCGTATACCGCGAAGGCTTTTCTTCAAACCTGTTTTCAGTTTCCGGTTCAGGTCGACGATAGGCTTGGCGATGTCCTTCAGATAGTGGTATTGGCAGTACTGATAGGGAACCTCGGGTAAAAGGGATTGCATTACATTTCGGATCGATTGTTGGCAATCGCTTACGATTCCGATGATCGGAAAATCGAGGTCAATGACAGGTTGAATCAGTTTCTTTAATTCTTCCGCGGATCTGCTTTTCAAATTTTCCGCGACAAGAATGGTGCCACTAAAAATCTCCCGGATGACATAGAGGGTTTCATTTCCCTTCTCCGGTTCGACACCATCCATGGAGATTATAATTCCGCCGTGATCATTAACGGTTTGATTGAGGACGTTCTTGACATGTTCCGTAACACTAGACTTGAGTAACATTAGATAACGTTCGTAAAGCCTTTGAGAGTTTCGCTCCGAGGTTGTGATTCCTCGGCTATTTAGCTCCTCTGTAATCTCAGCAATCGTCATATGATGCTTAAATCGCAATTGTCCAACCAAAGCAAGAACGTCAAATCCATAAGAGGTATGCTTCATGCAGAGCAGATCAGCTTCGGCGGATTTGTAGTACGCTTTAGGATAATTACATTGTGGATTTGTACATTTATAGGCCATATTCCAAGCTTGAATAACCCCGGTTAAGGTAGAGATATTTTTCTTCCAAGCGGTATGACTACGCTTTAAGGTTGCTCCGCAATGAGGGCAATTTTGCAGTTCCGTGCGGAAGTATATTTTCTTATCAGGCACGATTCGATTTTTAGGTAAGGGCATAAAAAACCTCCGTCAACGATCCTATCGAATACTTTGGTCATTCGTAGTTTGTATACATCAAATATTCATGGAACAGGGTGAGTAAATGGAATTTCGACAACTAGAATATTTTATTCAGATCTGCAAAGAAGGAAGCTTCACTAAAGCTGCAGAAGTGTTGATGGTTTCTCAACCCACATTAAGTCAACAAATTCGTGTGTTGGAGCAAGAATTTGGCACTCCATTATTTGATCGAGTCGGAAGAGGGATAGAGATTAATGAGGCTGGAAAAATCCTTTATGAGAAGGGGATTAGTGTAATGCAGCTTATTAAAGATTCCCGAATAGAAACATCTGAATTAATAAATGGTCAGAAACTCGAGATGATCATTGGTATCTTTCCTAGTGATCTGACCTATTTAATGCCAAGATTTGTTCAATTCAATGAAGAGTACCCGAATATTTCAATAAAATTTGTTGATATGGAAGATACATCGGGACAGTTACTGCAAAATAAAATCGATATCGGAATATCTGCCGATTTGGAACCGAACAAACATATCGATTGCATCCACTTATTCAACGAAGAACTAGCTTTAGTGGTTTCTAAAGACCATCCTTGGGCAGAAAAAGTAGAGATTCCATTTCGAGAGCTCGAAAAGTTACCAAATGTATTGTTTGTTAAAGATACCAAACTCCGGAAAAAACTTGATGATTATATAAATAAAACAGGTATTTCTCTTTTCTTAAATGTAGAAACAACGTCAACATCAACCTTGCTTAATATGGTACATCTTGGAGTCGGGGCAACAATTATGTCCCTCCGTCTTGTTGAAAGCTACAATTGTCCAAATATAAAAATTATCCGATTAATTGATCCTAAACCTACTCGTGAGGTTAAGATTTACATGCATAAAGATAAATTGATGCCTTATACAGCCCGATCCTTTATTAATTATATTCCAGAATTCACTAAAGATTTATAATTAGCGTAACCTGCAGATTTTGCTGCGAGTTTTTTGAACAATAATGTGGCACCCAGATAGACAAAGGAAGAACCAATTAGGTTATCCGAAGTCTATTCAAAGGTGCGCTTTTTTTATTCTTCTATACGAATCAAAAAGGGGACAATCAAGCTTAAACACAACAATCCAGCTAATACTTCAAAAGCTAATAAATGGCCTCCGTGATTTATCAGATAAATTGAAAGGATCGGCCCAAGTGATGCACCTATGAACACCATAAACATGTGGAACGAAACCGCGATCGCCCGGATCTCTCCCGCAATGTGACCAATTAGTGAAATCAATGCGGGAAGAGCCAAAGCAATTCCCGTAATAAACACAACGCTCATCGATACTAAAAAAATGAGGTTCGCCCAGAGGCCTAACAAACCCAAGCCGATTCCAGCAAAGATCAATCCACACCATAAAACGTTTTTGACTCCAAATTTCGCAACCAATCTTCCATCAAACGGTGCTACTAGCATTCCGATAATACCAACCGCACGGACCCATAGAATATCTTGATGACTTAATCCGAAGAGAGAACTGTTTAAATAACTTCCAAGTGTCGTAAAAAAACCGACAAGCGAAATAAAGAGAGTAGCAGAAATGATGTAGCAAAGAGGCAAGCCCTTCCGTTTAAAAATATCGCCTATTCGCAAAAAGGGAGAAAAGAAGCTGCCATCCGGTTGCTTTGTTTTGTCTTTTGGAATAAAAAAGATAATTAAGATAAAGGATATTAAATAAACTGCAAAAAGAAGATAGAAAACATAAGAGAAACTAAAGTTCAAAACAATAAAGCTGCTATATATTTGTCCAACGATAGTGGCCATTAAAAACGCCGTACTGATGAATCCAATAATGGTTACTCTTCTTTTTATCGGAAACATTTCCATTGCATAAGCCAAGACAGACGGAGGGAACATGGACGCTGCTAAACCTTGGAAGGCTCGAAGGGCAACAAGCCAAGAAAAGCTGCTGACACTCCCGATTAGAGGAGTTATTACAGTGAGCAATAGTAACCCTGATAACATCATTTTTTTTCGTCCATAACGATCGGATAAAACTCCAAAGAATAGACCTCCACCTGCAAAGGCAAACGAAAAAGCACTGCCGGCCCAAGCGGCTTGAGAAGACGACACCTTGAATACATCTGAAATAATCGTTATTAATGGAATCGTTAAATACACACAAGATACCACAACTAATGCACACCAGAAAAGGATACCGGTAATTAATGAGAAATTTGACGAGTTGTCCAACGGTTCGTTAGCCAAAATAATCCCCCTTGTTCTTTTGATTGTTCTATTGATTGTTCTTTTGCTTTTTCCATTTGATTATTTATGTTTTGCTAACCAGACGGCTACTTTTTGAGCATCCTCATCTTTGAGGATTCCCGCAGGCATACCACCTCGACCATTTACAATTTGGTTTTTAATCTGATCAACACTTAGTTTAGAACCGATTTTTTGTAATTTCGGTCCAACTCCACCTTCCAGGTTGTTGCCATGACATGCAATGCAGCTTTTTTTGTACAGTAGTTCACCGTCACTAATAGAAGCGCTTGAAGTGCTCGAAGCGCTCGAATTTGAAGTAGGGGTTTCTTGTTTAGAGCAAGCAGCTGCGAAAAGCATAGTTATGATGGAAATCATAACAGTTAGATATTTTACCTTCATTATTTTCACACCCGCCTTTTAAGAAAGTACTTGAGTATTACATGGAAACATCATGCTGATGTTTAGTAGGAATGTCCTTTGCATTCACGTTAGTAAAAACATTAATAGCAAAAATCAAGATACCGGTTCCAGCTACAGATTCACCAATACGTTTTAGCATTGTAACCCAATTTGGAGCGTAGCCATGGGCCATCAAGGTTAGGGTGATAAGCATGATGGGTAGGCCGATGCCTTGCAACCAGAAGTGCCACTTAGCTAGAGGAGATTCTGCTGCTTTGGGAAAACGAAGATACGTAAATCCGCAAAGAGCCAATGTTGCCCACCCGAAAAGATTTGTATGAGCATGTACGCTCGTTAATGCAAAGTTAAGTGATATACCCATGTAAATACCGATGCTAATACCAACCAAAATATAAACGACTGCCATTTTTAAAAAACGTACTCCCATAGAATTTCCTCCTTGTTAATGATAGAAAGAACAATTCATCCGGCCGGGAATTATCCTAATTACTTAAACTTCTTTCAATTGGAAGTTTATTCAACTTTATCTTATTAGCTATGATAGGCAACTATCAATATGAATTTGTCTATATATCGTATAGATAGTGCTTATACTAGCTTCGCCCTTGAAGATATAGTTTAGGGCTATACATGATATAGAAATAAAGGAATTGTTCATGAAGAATAATTTCAATATGATATGACATAAACAGTTAAATATCATACAAGGAGTGTTTACAAAATGGAAAAACAAACAGAAGGAATTCACCATATCACGGCTTTTGTAAAGAATGCTCAAAAAAATGTGGACTTTTATGCAGGGGTACTAGGTCTGAGACTTGTAAAAAAAACGATCAACTTCGACGCCCCGGATGTTTACCATTTGTATTTCGGTAATGAAGCAGGTAGTCCAGGTACCATAATCACATTCTTTCCATGTGAACTTGGTCGTAAAGGGCGTATTGGTGGAGGACAGGTCGGTATAACAACATATGTCGTTCCTTTAGGTGCACTCGATTTTTGGGAAGAGCGCCTAGAAAGCTTTAATGTCCCTTATTCTATAAAGACGAGGTTTGGTGAGAATTACTTAACATTTTCAGATCAGGATGGTTTACAGCTAGAGATTGTAGAGCGCGAGGAAGGAGATTTGAGTCAGTGGTCGTTCGGTGGTGTTTCAATAGATAAAGCTATCAAAGGTTTTGGCGGTGCTGTCCTGTATAGTACCGCTCCCGAAAAAACGATGAATGTACTAGAGCAGGTCTTGGGTCTTCAAAAGGTGGACCAAGAGGGGGATTTTATCCGCTATAAATCTACTGGGAGTATTGGTAATGTTATTGATATTAACAGTGCGGCAATGGAGTGGGGCATAAGTGGAGCCGGTACTGTTCATCATATTGCATGGCGCGCAAAGGATTATGAAGATCATGCTTCATGGAGAACACATGTCGAGCAACATGGCTTCCATCCCACAGACGTTATCGACCGACAATATTTCAATGCGATTTATTTTCGTGAAGAAGGCGGCATCCTGTTTGAAATTGCCACGGATCCACCTGGTTTTGCAGTTGATGAGCAATCAGATGCATTAGGTGAAAAACTGATGCTTCCGGAATGGTTTGAGGCTAAACGTGCAGAAATCGAAAAAGGATTACCACCTATTCAGGTACGTGTGTCAGATAAATGAAAGGTGATTCCTAGTGATATCGATCGATCCGACAACTCAAAGTGAGCGGGATAACTACAAGCTGCTAATCGGAAGTATAATACCAAGACCCGTCGCGTTTGTTACCACCCTCTCCAAAGAGGAGACTCCTACTCAAAGTTGGGAGAAATATTTTCGATGAAACGACCAGATTAAAATTACATGGCCTAAAACTCGCTTAGTACTGGTAATTGGTCGGATATTCTCACGATCACTCACCAGTTTTTTTCGTTCTGCCGTTGAAGGTTCAGAAGTACCGTTGAGTTAATTAATTTACGGAATGAAATGACAGGGCGAAAGGAGCATGATAGGAATGAATGAAGAATTCAAAATATATAAAGGGAAAGATATTGATGTTATTTTTCACTCTGGAAGATGCCTCCATTCGGCAAATTGTGTGAGAGGGTTACCAGGAGTGTTCAACGTTAATAAGAAACCATGGATTCATGCAGATGAAGAAACGGCAGACAAAATTGCAGATCTTATTGATAAATGCCCAAGTGGCGCTTTGCAATATATAAGAAAGGGTAACAATAATGATTGAAATTAATAAAGATACGAACAGTTTTTATGTAGAAGAGCAGGGTAAAAGAGAGGCAGAATTACATTATGTTCCAACTGGGAATGAAATCATAATCGTAGATCACACATTTGTTTCCGATCGTCTGCGAGGTCAAGGAGTAGGACAAGAATTAGTTAGGCGAGTAGTCGAATTTGCTCGGAAGGAAGGGATAAAGATTATGCCATTATGTCCTTTCGCCAAAAGTCAATTTGACCAACATAAAGATTATGATGACGTATTATTAAAATAGCTGAAAAGGGGAGTTCTAATATGATTCAAGTATTCCCGGCTGATTCTCGGTTTAACGTAGATCATGGATGGCTGCGGAGCCGATTAAGCTTCTCGTTTGGCAATTACTATGACCCAAATAACACTGGTTTTGGAGTTTTGCGAGTATGCAATGACGATGACGTAGATCCCGACAAAGGATTTGGTGCCCACCCGCACAGCGATATGGAAATCTTGACAATCGTACTTTCAGGATCCGTCCGTCATGAAGACAATTTAGGGAACATGGAGGTAACAACAACTGGGGAAGTACAGCGAATGAGCGCGGGGTCCGGAGTCGTCCATGCTGAATACAACGCTTCGCAGACTGAGCCGATGAGAATTCTTCAATTGTGGTTCATGCCAAATGAACGGGGATTAGATCCTTCGTATGAAACCCGCCGATACCATTCAGAGAAATTAAAGAATGCCTTGCTCCCCATCGTTGATCCGCAGGGTTCGGAGCAGACGGTTAAAATCCATCAAGACCTAACTCTCTATTTAAGCAGGTTGGATAAAGATAAAGATATTACCTTTCAGCAGGGAGAGGGACGCCGGATATTTCTTTTCGTCATTGAGGGACGAATCACAGTGAACAATACTCGGTTAGGTGAAGGGGATACGGCTCGAATCGAATCTTTGTCTCAGTTGAGCATCATGGCGGTGGAAGATGCATTTCTAATGCTGATTGACCTTCCATAAGACGAATAGGAGGGCTTATATGAAAGAGGTACTTGTGGTTAGGCATTCGGTTGGAGGTAGGACATTTATTCATACCGAACAACAACCTATGGAATATTCTGTGATGCGTATGGGTCAGGGTTGGAGAATTACTTTAATCATTACACAGGACGTGGATATCCATGAGATTCTACGTTGGAAACAAGAATTGAATGTGTTTCTTTTTCGGGAATATGGTGATCAACCAGCGATGAAAATTTGGTTTTATGTTAAAGAAGGTCTTGTGATATACGACGAACCGCTCAAGCAGCTTACTATCTTCGCCGAATCTCGGATCGAGTATATTCCGGATGAATTTGGCATTTAAATCATGGATGGCTAAGAAAATTTTATTCAACAATCTATGGAGGTTAACTATGGGAAAAATAGGAATATTCGGATTTGGGCGTATTGGAAGGCAATTATTAAGAGTCGCTTTGCAGGATCAACTTTTCGTTCCGGTTTCTATTTCAGATATTAAAGATGAAGCGACACTTGCCGCTCTTTTCGAAGTGGACACCAACTATAAACGCTGGAAAGAAGATGTCTCGGGACGAGAAGGTCTTATGGTTATTGGCGGACGTGAAATTCAGTTTATCAATTCGTCTAAAGAAGTTCCAGATTGGAAGGCCTTGGATGTGGATCTGGTAATCGACTGTACAGGCCGTGCCGTTACCCGTGCTATTGCTCAAGTCCATTTGGATCGTGGTGCAAATAGAGTACTAGTTAGTGGACCCAGTAAGAGCCTTGAGGATTGTGATGCTGTATTGCTTAAAGGGATAAATCTGGATAGTTTCGATCCGGAAAAGCACAAGATCATTAGTATGGCGAGTTGTACGACCAATGCATTGGCTCCAGTCATCAAAATCGTAAGAGAAAACTTCGGGATCAAGTATGGTCTATTCTCGACTGTCCATTCCTATACAAACACGCAATCTCTAACGGATCAGCCTATGAAGGATCGACGGGATTCATGGGCCGCTGCAGAAAATATCATTCCTTCTTCATCCGGAGCTGCAAGAGCCCTTAAATTCATATGGAACGATTTACAGATTACGGGTAAGGCATACCGAATTCCAACTCGTACCGGAAGTATTGCTGAATTAAACCTTGTTACGGAAAAGCCATGTACGATTCAACAGGTTAATGATATTTTCCGCAGTGCCGCTACAGATGGTCAGTTGAAGGGAGTCCTTGATGTTTTAGAAGGCGAATGGGCATCTTCTCGTATCGTAGGTGATTCCCATTCCTCCATCATTGACCTTCCATTGACTCAAGTACAGGGGGAACTCCTATCCGTCGCGACATGGTACGATAACGAATGGGGTTACGCTTCACGGTTAGCTGAAGTTGCGGCTTATCTAGTAAATAAGTGAAATTGCTAATAAATTGAAAATATAATTTTTTTTACACGTGGGGCTATCGAACATTAATGATAGTCCTTTCTCTCATTGTTTTAGTGAACAGCATGAAGTCAAATAAAGGGAGTTTTGAAGTTATGGTTGAGAAAAAGGTAACCTGGTTGGAGCTTTTTTACGATCTACTCTTTGTAGCAGCAGTATCAAAAGCGAACCACGTCTTGCTGCATACCGATCATGGAACCATTTCCATTGAATACTTAACCAAATTTGTTTTAATTTTCATTCCAATCTGGTGGGCGTGGGTAGGACAAACTCTCTTTAATAATCGTTTTGGCCAAGATATCGTTACTCAAAGGATATTCATGTTTTTGCAACTATTCTTTGTTTTAATTATGACAGCAAGCCTATCCGTTAATTTTGATCACTTCTATATTCCCTTCTTTGTAGGCTATATTGGTTCGAGAGCACTGACAGCTATTCAATACCTTACGGTACACAAAGCAATAGGCACACACCAGCAAATGACCGCTCGATATTTGGGGACTCGCTTTTGGATTGGAATAATGATATCTTCCTGCTCGCTTTTCTTTGACTCATGGATCCGTTATGCGATTCTGTATGCGGGAATTGCTGTAGATATTATGCTGCCGTTAATCGGCCGGCGGTACCTGGTAAAAACACCCACACATACCGAACACTTATTGGAACGCTTTGCATTGTTTACACTTATTCTTCTTGGTGAATCAGTAATCAGTATACTTGCTGTTTTGCAGTCAAGTGATTGGACTTTGCCATCCATTTTGTTTGCCTCATTTACATGTATATTAGTTATTGCTTTGTGGTGGCAATATTTTGATAATATTGAAAGGAAAGTGAGCAAAGAAATACAAACTGCCGGCCAAACGATAATTTATGGCCATCTATTCATTTATTTATCCATGAGTATGATAGCTGCTTCGATCCAATTGTTATTTAAGGAACAACTCAATTATCCATTCATGTTGGGTTTTATTTTTGGATCAGTTCTGCTTTATTTTTTTTCTACGTCACTGGTTTTCCACCGATATAGACACAAACACATACGCCTGAAGTACTATCATTTGGGGATATTATTGGGGATAGTTGGATGTTTTATTGCGTTGGATTTGGTTTTTCATGTACCTAATTATGCAATCATCGGAGAGATGATGGTGTTTTTTATCGTATACGCAAAATTAACGACTTGAGTTTTTTGGGGCGTTTCCAAAAGTATATTTAAATTGAGAAAGGATGGCAGACATGAGAAAAGTTGATGTCAAAGAAAAAGCAAGGGCTCGTGAGCTGCGTATCTTGAATCAATGGAACCACAACGATACGTTTCGCAAATCAATTGATAACCGGGGAGCTTACCCAAACTTCGTATTTTATGAAGGGCCTCCCACCGCAAATGGTAAGCCTCATATCGGCCATGTACTCGGACGCGTCATTAAAGATTTCATCGGTCGCTATAAAACAATGTCAGGCTACCGTGTTATCCGCAAAGCCGGATGGGACACACATGGCCTTCCGGTCGAGCTTGGTGTGGAAAAACAGTTGGGTATTTCGGGAAAAAAAGAGATCGAGAAATACGGAATAGCCGAATTCGTTGAAAAATGTAAAAGTAGTGTGTTCGAATATGAGAAGCAATGGCGCGAACTTACAGAAGCAATCGCTTATTGGACTGACATGGATGCTCCTTACGTTACGCTGACCAATGATTATATCGAGAGCGTTTGGCACATTTTGTCTGAAATTCATAAAAAAGAGATGTTGTATAAAAGTCACCGCGTCAGCCCATATTGCCCTGACTGCCAAACGACTCTCAGTTCTCATGAAGTGGCGCAAGGCTATGAAGACGTAAAAGATTTGAGTGCAACCGTGAAATTTAGAAGCAAGAAAGGTGAAGAAATCTTCCTTTCATGGACGACTACACCTTGGACGCTGCCGGCCAACGTGGCGCTGGCGATAAACAGGGACATTGATTACGTTAAAGTAAGACAAAACGGCGAAGTATATGTGGTTGCAAAAAAACTTGCAGAAAAGGTTTTCAAAGAGGACTTTGAGATCTTATCTACTCACAAAGGTTCGGAATTCATAGGAACTGCTTATGAGCCCCCTTTCGCCTATATCACCGTGAACAAAGGGCATATTATTGTAGATGCCAACTATGTCAGCGATATGAATGGTACCGGCATCGTTCATACGGCACCGGCGTATGGGGAAGACGACTACCGTACGAGCCGCCAGCACGAATTGGATTTCGTGAACGTAGTGAACTTGGCCGGACGATATACCGATCAAGTCTCCGATTTCGCCGGACGATTTGTCAAAGATTGTGACGTCGATATCGTGAAAAACTTGTCCGAACGCAACCTGCTGTTCTCGAAGGAACGATATGAACACAGCTACCCATTCTGCTGGCGGTGTAAATCGCCTCTGCTCTACTATGCGATGGAAAGCTGGTTCATCAAAACGACCGCAGTCAAAGATCAGTTGATCGAGAATAACAAAACAATCGATTGGTACCCTTCCCATATACGTGAAGGACGTTTCGGCAAATTCCTAGAAGACCTTGTGGATTGGAATATTAGTCGGAATCGATACTGGGGTACTCCGCTGAACATCTGGATTTGCCCGGATTGCACATCCGAGTATGCGCCTGGAAGTCATAAAGATATGCGTGAAAAATCTGTGGAAGCAATCAGTGAGCACTTGGAGCTGCATAAACCTTATGTGGACAATGTTAAATTACACTGCTCTTGTGGAGGCACCATGGTAAGAACGCCTGAAGTGATCGACGTGTGGTTCGACAGCGGTTCAATGCCGTTTGCCCAGTACCATCATCCGTTCGGTGATGAAAAGCTATTCAATGATCAGTATCCTGCTGATATGATCTGTGAAGGCATCGACCAAACGAGAGGCTGGTTCTTCAGCCTGATGGCGGTATCCACATTGTATACCGGAAAATCTCCATACAAAGCGGTAATTTCAACCGGACACGTGTTGGATGAAAATGGTCTAAAGATGTCCAAAAGCAAAGGGAATGTCATTGACCCATGGGAAATTATCGATGAATACGGAGCGGACGCGTTTCGCTGGGCCCTGCTCTCTGACAGCGCACCGTGGAACAGCAAGAGGTTTTCGAAGCAGATTGTAGCCGAGGCAAAGTCTAAAGTGGTTGATACGATCAACAACACGCATGCTTTTTATTCATTGTACGCGACGATTGATCAATATAATCCCGAAGACTATCCACAGCAAACTTCTAAGAACGAATTAGACTGTTGGGTGTTATCGAGATTAAATACCACCTTGCAAAACGTAGTGAAGGGGCTTGAGGTTTATGACTTTTTGAACCCGGCAAAGCATATAGAAACGTTCGTCGACGAGCTTAGCAATTGGTATATTCGTCGCTCACGTGACCGTTTCTGGGGCAGCCAAATGACAGAAGACAAGGTATTTGCGTACCAAACACTGCGCCAAGTTCTGTTAACACTTGCTCAGATGATTGCACCGTATATCCCTCTCATTGCCGAAGATATTTTCAGCAACCTTGGCGGCGAAGGCAGCGTCCATCTAACTGATTATCCGTTGGTAATGGGACATGTTATTGATGGGGAGCTGGAAAAAGACATGGAAACCGTACGACAAATTGTCGAGTTGGCACGCAGCGTCCGGAATGAAATGGGGATCAAGACTCGCCAGCCTTTATCTGAACTGATCGTCTCGATAGACCGTGAATTTAATCTGAACCCATTCGAGGATATCATAAAAGATGAAATCAACGTTAAAGCGATCCGAGTGGAACAAAGCGATAGCAGCTTCGTCAACTACAATTTAAGACTGAACTTGAAAGTTGCCGGCAAAAAATACGGGAAATTCGTCGGCCCCGTTCAAAACTATTTAAAACAGCTATCTGCATCTGAGGCCAAACAAACGGTGGAAAGAGGCTTCTTAGAAGTCACACTCGCAGGTGAATCAATTCTTATCTCATTGGATGAGCTGCTGGTGGAAAAACAAGGGAAAGAGGGTTATGCTTCCGCGTCCGGTTACCAAATCAATGTTGCTTTGAATACGACGATAACAGAGGAATTAGAACAGGAAGGTATTGTACGTGAAGTCATACGCGCGATTCAGGATTACCGCAAGAGGCTGGATTTACCGATTGAAAAAAGAGTGATCCTTACTCTAGATGTCGATGCTCCGTTGAAAGAAGCGTTGGAGCAATTTGATCATGTATTGCAGGACAATGTATTACTCTCTGAGGTCAGATATGCTAAAGAAAACGAAATGGAGATAGTTCCGATTGGGGATAAAACCTTCCGGTTGCGAATTGAGTAACCGGCTTAGAGGCAATGGGCAAATAGTCGTTGCTTATACGTTCATAATGAATCGATGTGAGAGGAAATATAGTTTATAGCTATATATTTTATAGAAAAAATAGAATTGTTCGTGAAGATTATTTTCAGTATATTAAGTTGGTGAACTATGTTAAATCAAATGCTGAGTGAATGAATTAAATATTGGAGGCGAGATAGGATGAGTACAACCACCGTTACACTGCAAGAAGTATTGAATAAACAAATCGCAAACTTGAATGTGCTGTATACGAAGCTGCACAACTTCCATTGGTATGTGAAAGGACATCAGTTTTTTACGCTTCATCTCAAATTTGAAGAATTATATAACGAAGTAGCGCTTCATTTTGATGATTTAGCTGAGCGGGTACTGGCTATTAAAGGGAAGCCGATGGCGAGAATGGTAGACTATTTAAACCATTCCTCTGTGAAAGAAGCAGCCGGAACAGAAAATGCTGATCAAATGGTGAAAACCATCGCTCATGATTTTGAAATTATGATTGTAGAATTAAGGGAAGGAATGGCTTTAGCAGAATCACTCAAAGACGAAACAACCGCAGATATGTTGCTGGTGATTCACACATCCTTGGAAAAGCATGTTTGGATGTTGCATTCATTTCTTGAATAAAGGAATTTTATTGTTTTGTGTTTGTGCAATGCTAAATGAAGTTAAATCGGTATGCTGCAGCAACCTGATTTAGCTTCTTTTTTTTATGCTTAACCAAGCATTTACAATTTATCGGGCTTTCAGAGGGTATAACCAGAAATTATATATGATTGGTATACTATTCCAACAACGGGTTCATACTAAGCAAATTATTACATACGGAGTGATAATTCAATAATGAAACCAGAAGAGCCAATCAGTCCCGTTCATAAAAGCCTTGTTGTTAACGAAGCAGCGCTCAAAGCTGTGTTCCGTAATTGCTCCGACATCTTATTCCGCCCTTTGCATGTGAATGGAAATGTTCAAAATCTCCTCATATATTTGGATGGATTTACAAGTACTAGTCTTATGGAGCAAGCTATTATTCCCTCCTTAGCAGCTTTAAGAGCGGATCTTTACGGAAATAAAGGATCAGCTGTAGATGTTGCCCTGAATCAGGCTGAGTTATCGAGCTTTAAACAAATATTCTGTTTGAACGAGGCTTCGGAAGCTATCCTGGAGGGGAAGACGGTCATTCTTGTTAATGGCTGGGAACATGCGCTGCTGGCAGATATAAATGAATATAAGCAGCGGACTGTAGACGAGCCTTCGAATGAAACTACGATCCGCGGACCCAAGGAAGGCTTTACGGAAGTACTTCGGACGAATACCAGCATGATTCGCAGGAAAATTAAAAGTCCTAGTCTAAAATTCGAACCGTTTCGGATAGGCACTACGACAAATACACAGATCGTCTTAGCCTATGTTGAAGGTAATGTAAGTAACGAAGTGCTGCAAGAAGTTAAAAATCGAATAGGCCGCATCAAAACAGACCGCATATTTGATGCCAGTTATATCGAAGAGTATATCGAAGATTATCCCTTTTCTTTATTTCCGCAAATCCTAAATACAGAGCGTCCTGATACCGTTGCCGCAAGCTTGATGGAAGGAAAAGTGGCCATTCTAGTGGACGGTTCTCCTAATGCGCTTGTTGTTCCTATGACCTTCTGGTCCGGGTTTCAATCGGCGGAAGATCACTATGAACGCTTCCTGTATGTAACGGCCGTCCGGTTTATCCGCTTGATGCTTTTCGTAATATCCATGCTGCTGCCTTCCTTATATGTAGCGCTCACAACGTTTCACCCGCAGATGATTCCTCTTAATCTGATGATGAGTATAGCGGCCTCCAGAGAAGGGATTCCTTTCCCTACCGTAGTGGAAACGTTTCTTATGGAATTGATGTTTGAGGGATTACGCGAAGCAGGACTCCGCCTGCCCAAGGCCGTAGGATCGGCAGTTAGCATCGTCGGCGCTCTGGTCATCGGTGAGGCAGCCGTCCAAGCCGGATTTATATCAGCCCCGATTGTTATGATTGTGGCAGGTACCGGTATCGCTTCGTTCTCTTTCCCAAGATACAGCATGTCACTTCCGTTCAGGCTTATACGCTTTCCGCTTTTACTCGCAGGCGGAATTTTTGGAGTTTATGGTGTTGCCATGGGGGTTGTTATGATTTTGATACACCTGGTTACCTTAAAATCGTTTGGGGTCCCTTATTTAAAGCCAGTAGCGCCCTCTACAGGCAATATGGTCAAGGATACGCTTGTCCGGATGCACAAGAGGTTTGTAAAGAAGAATCCTGGTTAGACATGCCATCTACCAAGAACATGGAGATTCATACATATGCGAACAACCAAACGGATCGTACCGGCATTCCTCCTAATCGTAATTTTATCGGGCTGCTGGGATCGGAATGAGATTAACGATTATGCATTCTGGATAGGAAGCGGAACTGATCTGGCTAAAGACGGAGCTATTCAAGTCAGCGCCCAAATCGCAATTCCATCCCAATTTCTTAAAAAGAAAGGGGGGGAAGGGGCCAGTGGCAAAGGCAATATTGTCATATCGGCAACTGGGAAGAGTATAGTTGAAACCATCAACAAATTACAAGAGAAATTGCCGCGCAGGATCTTTATAGGGCACCGCAGAGCCATTTTCTTCGGGGAGAATCTTGCTCGTCGAGGGATTAAGGATATTGTGGATCAATACACCAGAAATTCCGATACGCGGTTAAGGACTGATATTTTTGTCGTACAGGACGGTGAGGGTAAAGACGCGTTGGAAATCAACAGCCCATTTAGCCAATTTTCAGCTATTGCGGCAGTTGACCAGGATAAGTTTTGCCGTATTGGGGATGTTGCTCTTCGGGACTTTTTCTTAGATGCTACCAGTCAAGGGATAAGACCGGTTATGCCGGTCATTAAGCTATCGCCGCAAAAGCAAAACCAGGAAAAAATATTTCTTATCGATTCCCTGGCCGTATTCAACAAAGACTTAAAAATGGCCGGATTTTTGGGGCGCATGGAAACAATGCAATCGTTATGGGTTAAAGGGATATTGAAAGATAAGTATTTAACGCAATCGCTTGAAAGTGGAAGGTATTCACTCTATGTGTCTAACTTGAAAAGTACAATCATCACTCACATTAACCAAGATAAAATTACTGTTGAAGTCCAATTATCCGGTAAGGGGAGGCTATTAGAGAGCCAATCGAGTGCTGACCTTTCCAAATCCGAAATTTTAAAGGATATCAACCGAAAATTGAATAAAAAAGAGAAAGAAAAAATCGAAAAAACGATAAAAATCGTGCAGGAAAAGTACGGACAAGACATCTTCGGTTTTGGGGAAGCGCTGCATAGAGAGCACCCGTATCAGTGGAAATCATTAAAGGACAACTGGGATCGGATTTTTCCAAACTTGCGGGTAACCGTTCATGTAGATATCCAAATTATGCGGGTCGGAAACTTAGGAAAACGATTGATTCAATAAAAGGAGAGCTGAAATGAAGATATCCAACTGGCAATTGTTTTGGCTGATGGCAACCGTAGAAATTAGTATGACGATTTGGTTGACCATTGCTCCAACCATTCAAAAAGCCAACCAGGATGCTTGGATTTCTCTTATTCTGGCCGGAATTGTCGGTATGGCGATCACTTATTCAGTCACAAAACTAAGCTCACTTTTCCCATCTCTAACGATTGTACAATTCAGTCAACATATTTTGGGTAAATGGGTTGGCAGAACAGTCTGTCTCCTTTACTTTGCCGGTTGGTATACGGTCGCGGCTGTAATTTTGCGGGTCATGTCGGAGTTTCTCCAACAAATGCTTTTTCACGATACTCCGTCTTGGGTCATTTCCATTATTATGATTACAGCTATGATCTACGTCAATTACAAAGGAGGTATTGAGGGTATAGCCAGGTTTAGTGAAATAGCAGGTCCGTTGATCGTCTTGGGAATTGTGTTTACCCTTCTATTGAACACGACCAATTTAAAGCTTAAGCTGCTTTTGCCCGTTTATGCAGATACCGGATTGCTACCGATACTAAAGGGTTCCTTACACAATGCCTCATTTCTCGGTGAATCCATCATGATCATGATGATTACACCTTTTTTATTGAAGCCGGAACGTTCATTAAAGTATGCATTGATGGCGATTCTGTTTCCGTCTCTTCTTGTTACTGTATCGACAATAATGGTTATTACCACATTCGGAACAAAGATGGGCGGACAGCTTTTTTACCCGTATTTTACGATGGTTCGGTTTATTTCATTTCTTGATTTTGTACAAAATATGGATGTTTGGATTATTTTTATATGGATTTTCAGTGTTTTTGTGAAATTATCCTTATATCTCTTTATTAATAGCTATGGAACGGCACAGCTCTTAAACATAAAGAACTCAAAGAGCTTGGTCCTATTTGTGGCAGCCTTTCTTTTCATCATATCGATTATCCCGTTAAATGCAGTTTCGGTCATGGAATATGCAGATCGTGTGTGGATTAAGTATGTATTTCCAATCAATATTATAGCGCTTCCTATTGTCATGTTGATTGTTGGGCATTTTCGCCGCGTTCGAACTCGTTGTGATTAACTTTTTTGCTATTGCCGATACAGTAGTTGTCTTAAGAAGTCAAATCGTTAATTTAATGCATCATTGGACAATTGAGAATCGAGGATGAACCGGATTTGGAAATCCGAGGGTCTGAACAAAATATCGACGATAGAAATACTATACTGAGTTCATATATGAGGATCGACGAACGATTAGACAATAGGAAAGCATCCGGTTCATCTGGTGACGCTCGCAGTAAATACTATACGATAGGCGAGGAAACGATTAAAGCATTAGATGATGTCTCGTTAGATATTGATCAAGGAGAGTTCGTAGCCATTATGGGGCCATTAGGTTCCGGCAAATCCACACTGATGAACATAATCCGGTGTTTGGATATTGTAGATAAAGGTGTTTATGACCTTGATGGTCAAGCAATAAACTTGCTTAAGGATTATCAACTTGCCTGAGATTCATAATCAGAAGATTGGATTTGTTTTTCAGAATTTTAACCTGCTGCCGAGATTAAGTGCCTACGAGAATGTGGAGTTGCCTTTGATTTATCGGGGAATGAGCAAAAAGGAAAGAGAGCCTCTCATTTTACATGCACTGGAAGCGGTGGACTTGCTGGATCGTAAGAAGCATTTTCCATCAGAGCTATCTGGTGGACAGCAGCAGCGTATTGCTATTGCGCGAACGTTGGCTTGATAGTTGAACATCAATTTAAATGAAGTGAGTAATAAACAATAAAAAGTTGTTTAGTGTTTATAAGACCGGAACTCCTTGAGAAATAAGGGTTCCGGTTATTTTGTTTTCAATAAATTATTTGATTTATAAGATATATCCATCTAACAACCGGATGTCTTTTTTTATTAGCAAAGATAGACTCTGCTCATTTAATAAAATTCGCACTTCTTTGGTAAGATTCATACTGGACAAAATAGGAATCCTGTCATATTGTTTTTGTGGATCATTGAGAAAGAAGGGTGTACCATGTGGAGCCGGATAAAGCCGAAGAAGATGTATTTAAACATATTTTTGTATTCCTGCATTGCCGTGAGCTTGCTCACCTTAGTGTTCACTATGTTCCTGAGTCAGCAGTTCGCTCGAAACGCAATTGATGAAATGGGCAAGTCTAATCAAGAGAAAATGAAACAAGTTGTTAAAACCTCGGAATTTACCTTGCAGAAATTACGTCAGTTTGCTTTGAAAGTCTATTCGGATGAAAGTATTGCACTCTGGATGAACATGGAGAAGAACGATTATTCCCCATTGTCATTGAATAAAGCCGCGACAAGTGTAAGGGAATTTATGAGCAGCGAACCTTTCATTCACGGTATTTATTTAATAAACTTCAATATTGACCAAATCTACACCTCAGAATCAAGTATCTACACGACGCAGGATTTTTATGACCAAAGCATGTTGAACTACATTAAGGGTCAAAAAACACCGTATCTGCAGTATGTTAATCATGAGGTGGAAGGAGAAACGTTTCTGGCCCTTGTCGTACCGGCAGCCGGGCCTAATCAGAACTATCAGGGATTTGTAGCGATTCTGTTCAGTAAACCATTGTTAAATGTGAACATGCTGCAGATATCGGAGAAAGATCAGAACAAAATTTATATTGAAGGCAAGAATAAGGAGTTCATTCTGGGTAATACGGAACCTGCGCTAACGAAAGAATTAATGGAAATGGATAAATCAGCAGCAGTACAGAACTGGAAATGGAAGTCCGGCAATGAGACCTGGTCCATTCAGACAGAACGGTTGCCTATCGAAGGATGGAATGTTTATCACTTGTCGCCGATCTCTTTATGGCAAGCAAAGGTAACCAAAATCCGGATCGAAATTATTGGTTCTTCGATCTTCCTGCTGTTAACCCTGCTGTTATACTTGTTTTGGCAATCGTATCGCAGCTTGAAGCCTCTTAGTGACTTGGCCCATCAAATAAAAAGCAAGCTAGGGAAAGAGCATCCTATCATGCAGACAATGAATGCCAATAATGAGATGGCGTGGATTCATTCCGGTTTCCATTCACTCGTTGATAAGATCGAACAATTGGATTTATCGATTAAGAGCAGCAAAGCTTTGGTGAAAGATGATTTCTTACGCCAATGGATTCTTAATTCGAAGTCTTCCAAACCGATTGAAGAGTTTATTAGAAACCAAACCCAAATTCTCAGCACGGGATGGTTCCGAATGGCTATCATTCGTCTAGAATCGTACGGACGCTTCGAAGAGCATTATGATTTCGCTTCGCGAAAATTATTGCGCTTTGCCATGGGAAACATTATGGCCGAAGTCCTAGCGAATCACGGGTATGCAGCGGAAACGGTCGATTTCGGCACCGATCACATCGTGGCGCTCATTTCCTCACCTGCTTTAGAGGACGACATGGCACAAGCAATCGGAGCGATTGAGGACGTACGGGTTCAGATACGGCAATGGCTTAAGCTAGAAGTGCATGCAGCTGTCAGCTCAGTACTCGATGTTGAGGAGAACCTGCCAATTATTTATACCCAGCTATACGAATTAACGTTAATGAGATTCATAAATGATGAGGACAGGGTGTTTACCTCCGAAGATCTGGAGCGGTATGAACGAGGCAAAGACAGTGATCTCGACGAAGCCTTGCTAAAGCAAGTTATTCACTCTGTCCAGCTCAAGAATGAAAAGGCGCTTGAAGGCTATTTTGATGAGCTTACCTTGCATATGCAGGAGCTAAGCTATGAGGAATGCAAGCTGCAGCTGACTCACATCATCTATTCGATCATGAAAAGCTTCAAGAACCATACAACGTTTCATGGGATGAAGAATATCCATTCCTTCCTTGAGCAATTTGCAACCCTTGGGGAAGTAAAATTGTGGATGTATCAGGAGATGCTGCAGATCATAGACTGGCACCGCAAGAAGAATGTCTCCAGCCGAAAGGAAGATGTTGCTGCGGAGATGATCGAATATGTGAGGAACCATCTTCACAATCCGATGCTCTCCGTGGATGACATCGCTGATCATGTGTCCATGTCGGTGAACTATGCCAGACAAATATTCAAGGACCATTTCCATTGCTCATTGTCTGATTTTATTACAAACCAACGGATAGAGCATGCCGTCAAGCTGCTTACAACGACCGATTGGACCGTAGCAGATATAACGGAACAGTCCGGATTTCAAACCAAGAGCACCTTCTTCTCTACATTCAAACGAGCAACCGGGATGACGCCGAACCAATACCGTATGCAAAAAACATAAGCAAAGCATAAAATTCGTACTTTGTTTGTTGAAAATTATGTACTCTCCTGATTTGTGACAATTCGTACTGATTGATAGATACCGGACTATACGGAGCATCTACAATCCGTTTATGATACAAACACGAAGCCGAGCAAGCGGGATGCACGAAGCCAGAATGCAAACCATCGATACGGAGCTATGCTCGGTTTGTCATTTAAATAGGAGGGGTTACAACGATGAAATTAAGAAGTAAAGGATCCATGTTATTGGCCGTGTCGCTTATACTAGCGGGAACATTGGCTGGTTGCGGTTCGAAACAGGAAGAGCCATCCGAAACTGGCAAACCGGCAGCCACCATGGCTGCAAAATTGAATCCGGTTACATTGAAAATCATGTTTCCTGGAGACCCGCCGGCCAACTGGAGTGAAGTCAAGGGGGAGATGGAGAACCGTCTGGCAGATCCACTCAATGTGAAGCTTAATGTGGTTTTTATTCCATGGGCAGATGTTCTTCAAAAACGTCAAGTCGCATTGTCCTCCGCGGAAGACTACGATCTGATCTGGGACAATAATCCGTATCAAAATATTGCCGCCGGACTCTACGAACCATTAGACTCATTCATTGACAAGTATGGACCTGAGATTAAGAGCAATCGCTCTGCGCAGCTGCTGGAAGCCAACAAAGTAAACGGCAAACTGTACGCGGTTCCGCTTGAAGTGAATTTCATTCGTCCGTGGACGTTTGTTATACGCAAGGACATCCGGGAGAAGCTGGGCATTGCTCCGATCAAGAGCTATGATGATCTGGTCAAATTTATGTATGCCGTGAAAGAAAAGGCTCCTGAGATTACCCCGTACATCCCTAACGGTTCTGAACATGTTGGATTGAGGATGGCAGGTATGCTTGATCCGAAAGCTAATCTTACCGCAGTATTGAATTATCCGAGTCTGTATACCAAAGGCAATGATGGAAAGGTCTATAATATCTTTGATAACATGGACCCTATGATCATGAAAAATTTCGAACAAAATTACAAGCTCTATCAGGATGGGATTCTTGCCAAAGATGCCCTTCTGCTCAAAAATGCGGAATTCGCTAAAGGAAAAGCGGCTGTAACAACCTTCTTTGATTTCGGTGTAGGTCTTAGCACCCGAACTTCTCTAGAAAAGTCAGTTCCGGGAGCAACTGCGGAAGCATTCAGTTTGTTTGATCCCAGCATGAAACTGGCCTCAACGTTCAAAGCAGGAAACTTTATTGCCGTCCCTGTTATCAGTAAAAACAAAGAACGCGCCATTCAATTCATCAATTGGCTGAACCAGAAGGATAATTACGACTTGCTTGCCTACGGAATAAAAGGTAAAAATTGGGAAGATGCGGGCGAAGGCCTTTATAAACCCATCAAAGCAAGCCCTTATGCCGGCATTCCTTTCGCTTGGGGTTGGAACCCCAAGTTGGATCGTATCGATGCCAGCTTGCCTGAAGACGTTATCAAGCTGAACAAGTGGCAGCGGGATCCTAATAATTTTACAACGGATATTCTCGCGGGATTCACCTTCGATCCAAGCCCAGTATCCAACGAAGTCGCACAATTGAGCAATGCGGGCAAAGAACTTTATGAACCGATTGTATTGGGTCTGGTTGAACCAAAAGAGGGTTTAGCGAAGTTTAAGGATAAGGCATATGCCAATGTCAAGAAAATCCAAGGGGAGTATCAAAAGCAGCTGGATGCATATCTGGCCAGCAAAAAGAAGTAAGCGGCCCAATAAGCCGGAGACCTTGAATTGAAGTGCACCCTTTAGAATAGACATTGGAAAAACCCTAGGGTTAAACCGATGAAATTCTAGGGGGTGTTTTTTTATGGCTTTGAAAGGGCAAAAGTTTAAGCATTATCCTGAATCACTTAAGATGGAGGCAATTCGTCTTCACACGGTGGAGGGCTGGAGTCAGAGGTCCATTGCTATTCATTTGGGAGTTCAGGATAAAGATCGAATTAAGGTATGGGTGAGGAAGTATCGGGAAGTTGGAGACACCGCATTTAAGGATGGTCGGGGAGATCCAAAACGAACGGAGACCGAACAAGAGCGCGAACTCCGTAGGCTACAATTGGAGGTAGACGTGCTAAAAAAGTGGTTACAAATCTTGAATCAGGAGGTGCATACTGTAAGCACATCGTTGTCGACCAAATGAAGAACAGACAAAGCATAAAAGGATTATGCCAATACCTTGGCATCAGTCGTAGTGGATACTATAGCTATCTGAAAAGAAGCAACCATGATCCTGACGAAGATCTGAAACTGCAAATTACAGCCATATTCGAACGGCGTAACAAGACTGTCGGCTACCGACGCGTACAGGATGAGTTGTACCGCCAGCATGGCCTTGTGGTTAATCATAAGAAGGTATTGCGTTTAATGCAGGAGCTGGGCATTCAGGCTGTTATCCGCCGCAAATATGTTCACCGTACAAGTCAGCAAGCAGCCGTAGAGGATGGCCGAATCGCAGAGAATCTGTTACAACGGAATTTCAATGCAGACGCCCCCAATCTAAAATGGGTAACCGACGTAACCCAGTATCGGGTATTGGATGAAAGAATCTATCTGTCAGCCGTTAAGGATCTCTGGAATAACGAAATCATTGCCTACCATATAAGTAGGAACAACGACAATCCACTTGTTCTAGAGACCTTTAAGAAGGCATTCAAAAAACATAAAGACGTGACTGGATTGATCATTCACAGTGATCAAGGAAGCCAGTACACGTCTCATGCTTATCACGACATGCTGCCACAGGTTGGAGCCCAAATCAGCATGTCACGCCGAGGAAATTGTTATGACAACGCCTCGATAGAAAGCTTCTTCTCTCATCTTAAAGTCGAAGCACTCTATCCCTATGATATACGATCTATTGATGAGGCACAAAGGCGAATCGAGGAATTTATCCAATTTTACAATGAAGATCGTGCTCAACGAAAACTAAACAAGCTGACACCGGTTGAATACCGGCGCCAGCTTGTTGCATAGGGCTTTTTCCAATGTCCACTAAACGGGGTCTTGACCAAATCAAGGTCTCCGGCTTTTTTTTATTGGTAAACTCCGTACTTCCGTGAGTGATAGAATTCGAACCTCTATAGAGTGTTACAGTTCAAACTCATTGATAAAAGCAAGACTATACGCGCAGCTTCAGGAATGCGTAATATTCAAATAGATACGAAAGGAAAGGTGAGCATTATGATACTGGAACTCAGGAAGAACAAGTGGCTGTATGCTATGGCGCTTCCCGTGATTGTGTACGTATTTATTTTTTCTTATTTACCAATGTCCGCACATCTATTGGCCTTCAAGCAGTTTATACCTGCTAAGGGGATCTGGGGGAGCCGATGGGTGGGACTCGATAATCTTACGTTTTTTTTTACAGGTCCGGATTGGTTGGCGGTTACATTAAATACTGTATTTTTGAATCTTCTATTCATTACGGCAGGTACCATATGCTCTTTATTAATCGCCCTGCTTCTGAATGAAATTAGACAAGTGTTTTTCAAGAAGGTAGCCCAATCACTTGTGATTTTGCCGCATTTTATTTCCATTATCGTCATTAACCTGATGGTCATGAATTTCTTTAATGGGCAGGATGGCATGATTAATCGGGTGTTGAAGGATGCCGGTTTCCAGACGGTCGATTGGTTTCAGACGCCATCAGTCTGGCCTATGCTTTTGACATTCATATTCGTATGGAAGGGAGCCGGGTGGGGTTCGATTATTTATCTTGCGACGATAACCGGGTTCTCTGAAGAATATTATGAAAGCGCAAGAATCGATGGTGCCAAGAGATGGCAGCAGATCTGGCATATTACCCTGCCGCTGCTCCGGCCGACCATTATCGTACTGACACTTTTAGCGCTGGGACGTATCTTCTATGGTGATTTTGGTTTGATTTATGGAATTATAGGAGACAATTCTCTGCTCTTCAAGGCTACGGATGTCATCGATACTTACACGTACCGATCCTTGAGGGATGTCGGAAACATGAACAGCTACAGCAATGCGGCGGCAGTAGCATTATTCCAGTCGGTAATGGGTTTTATCACCATTCTTTTCTTCAATTGGGTTGTCCGCCGGGTTGATAATGACTCGAAGTTATTCTAGAGAGGAGCTTTGGTATGTTATTGAAACAACGAGATACATCCCAATGGACCGTGTCCGCCGTGGCATATGTATTCATAGGTTTGTTTGCCCTGATTTGCCTTATTCCCTTCTGGCTTGTGTATATCGGATCGTTCACAGCGGAGCATCTGATTGTCAAAGGCTTTCAAATATTCCCTAAGGAATTTACACTTGATTCCTATCGCTTCTTATTTGAGGGCAGTCAGGTGTACAGAAGCGGCTTTGTATCCATTTTTATTACTGTGGTCGGTACCGTCTGCGCCGTGCTCATGACTTCCATGTTCTCCTATGTTGCAGCTCATCTTAAGGTGAAATATCGGAATTTCCTTTCTTTTTACATTTATTTCACGTTGCTGTTTGCACCTGGTCTGGTAGGTTATTATTTGCTCATCTCCAACTGGCTGAACTTGCGGGACTCGTTATTAGCGTTAATCTTGCCGCACTTGTTCTCCGCATTCAACGCATTCTTGATGACCTCCTATTTTCGTACGCTTCCTTTCGAATTAAATGAAGCAGCGACCGTGGATGGAGCGCATGAGCTATATATCTTCTTCCGGATCATCTGGCCGATCTCTATGCCTGTTATTGCAACCATCACCTTGTTTTATGCGCTTTCCTACTGGAATGACTGGTTTAATGCGCTAATGTTTATTGATAATCCGTACAATCATCCGCTGCAGATGATGTTAAGAAGAATTATTTCCAATGCACAGAATTTAGATTATTTAAATGTGAATGTAAACATTCCTGTTTCAGCGTCAGGCGTTCAGCTATCGACGGTATGTATCACGATTGGGCCGATCATATTCTTGTACCCATTTCTGCAGCGCTATTTCATCAAGGGGATGACGATTGGCGCGGTCAAGGGCTGATTCTATGAGTTCACTTTCTAATTTGTGGAGGATAAATGATGTCTATTTACAGCAATAATGAGCATCTTATGGCAAGTCTTTCGGAGCGGGAAGCCTCATACAATCCAGCAGTAAAACTACAGTATGGACCAATTACAAAAACATACCATACAGCTCTTAAAAAGGATTCCTATCCTTATGTGCATGATACTTATTTGTCTGTCGTATATGCGTTGGATTTGTTGGATAGTGAGCTGCCTGATTATGTGGAACGGGCGGAAGATATATTATCGGTTATTTTGCAATTGCAGGACACGCGTCAGGACAGTCCTACTTATGGTTTATGGTCCTATTATTATGAGGAGCTCTTGGATCAGATGGACTCTCCGGATTGGAACTACGCCGATTTCATCGGCAAGAAGCTGGTCTTGGCGCTGAAGCACTACGGGAATCGTTTAAGCGAAGCGCTCAGACAAGGATTGACAGAGGCAATAGGACGCGCTTGTCAAGCGATCGTGAAACGGGATGTCGGCCCCGGCTATACAAATATAGCGGTCATGGGGGCTTTCGTTACACTTGTTGGCGGCGAGGTAATCGGACAAGAGAAGCTGGTGCAATACGGCCGGAATCGGCTGCAGCGGCTTTACGATTACACCATGCGGCTGGGAACTTTTGTCGAATTCAATAGCCCCTGCTATACGCCGATTACGATTGAGGAGCTCCACCATATTCATAAGGAGACCAAGGATCCTGATTCCATAAGGCTGACAGAGCGGCTGCAGCACATCGCTTGGAAAATGGCGGCTGAGCGTTACCACCCGCGTACGAAGGAATGGGCGGGTCCGCATAGCCGCTCCTATTCTCCAATGCTTAATAGGAGCAGCTTGGAGTACGAAATAATAAGACACGTATTGGAAAATGACCCTGCCCCTGACCCGCAATCGGTCCGTTGTCCGGAGGAGCTGCTGTCTTATTTCAGCTCGGAAGAAGAACGGCACTTACGCTGCCCTATATTCGACGAAGAGGAGACGGGGTACCAGAGCTATGCCACCACGTACATGCACGAAGCATACTGTCTAGGCTCTTTCACAAAGGACATGATGTGGAACCAACGAGAAAATCTGATTGCTTATGTTGATAACCACGGCAAGGCGGCCTATGTGCAGCTGCGCTTTTTGAAAGACGGCAAGGACTTTTCGTCGGCTGTCTTCACAGGGGTGCAGGATAAGAGTGATATCGTGTTCGGCATCAATATGGCGCTCGATTTCGGGGATTGGCATCCCGCATTGGATCCTGTTAACGGAGTGTTGGATGCGGAGGATATCAGGATCCGTATCGAAATCGGAGGTTATACCGAAGGGTTGGATTATTTATCCGGCAACAAGCATGATTACGATGCTGCAGTTGTCATCGGGAGTCAAACTGTGCGGGTCAAGCAGTTGTCCGCCTTTTCGGACATGGGAGCGCCCCTTATTGCGATCACCCGCTCAGAGCAAGAAGGCACCCTAGGCATCGATTACATTATCTATGAAGGACTGAGGAAAGAATTCGATTTCCATAAATGGAATCAAGCAGCATGGGTGTTTTTGTTTACATTGTCGGAACGAGTGGAAGAATTGCAAACCGGCAGCGAAGTTAACGATGGCTCACTATATGCCTGGTGCGAGAAGCAAGGGCGGAAGATGGGCATCACCATCCCAGTGAAGCCGGAACGAATTGGGCAGCTATTCCGGAATAATGAAGTCTCATTTATGGCAGAGGATGTGTAGATGTGACCCGTGGACGCCAAATATCTGATCTGATAATCTCAAAAACAGGAGGGACAACTTCATGATGCCGCATTTCCGATATTCCCCGCAGCCGGTGCTCGAACCGGTTCCCGGCTGTGAGTGGGCGAGCAAAATGGTGCTAAACCCGGCTATTGTAAAAGATCCTGCTTCCGATAAGCTGCATATGCTATTTCGGGCTACGGGTCCATGGTCTCAGAAACGCAAGGAAGGTAAGCACGACCCGTATCCGATCTTTCTGGGGTACGCGGTAAGCAGCGACATGGGCAAGACGTGGGATGCCGATTTTTCCAGGCCTGCACTTGCTCCTGCTCTGAATGAGGGTTTCGAAGACATCTACATTACGGACATACACGGTAACCGGGTGCGCGATTATTCCAACGGCTGCATCGAGGATCCGCGCATATTTCCAGTGGAAGGGGAGCTGTATCTATCCGTGGCATGCCGGATGTTTGCGCCGGGCCCGTATTGGCTCATTGATCAGGAGCCTTCGATTGATACTCGCAACGACTATGTGCCTGAGTGGGTGAATGAGGGCGATGATGCATTCACCGTTGCAGCTCGGACCAACAATACCGTAACCGTCCTGTATAAGCTGGATTTGGACATGCTGAAAGCAGGCCGCTATGAAGAAGCCTTTATCTATGTATGCCCATTGACGGAAGGCCATGTAAGCGACAACCGCGATGTTTTCCTTTTCCCCGACAAAATGCGGATTGATGGGAGACTGCAATATGTGATGCTTCACCGTCCGATGACGCCTGCATGTTTCCCGCAAGGATCCCAAATAAAGAAACCGTCGATCTACCTGGCTGCAGCGGAGAAATTAGAGGATTTTGCAACAGATCGGGTAACCCATCGGCTGCTGGCAACCAGCCAATTCCACTGGGAGGACAACCGGATCGGAGCAAGCTGGGCACCGCTCAAGATTTCAGCTAACGAGTGGCTCGTTTCTTATCATGGCAAGAAGGATATCCACTATGGTTACACCCAATCCTTCCTGATCGTACGCGAGCAGGATAACGACTTCCCGATTGTGGCGCATCGATGCTCTGACCGCGTAATGTACGCCCAGCAGGCTTGGGAGATGCCGAGCGATTATCCTACGCCGTGCTTGTTTACAACAGGCGGAATTATTGCAGGAGATGATCTGATTATGTCTTATGGCGCTGCAGATCAGAAGGTGGGCATTTCTTGGGTGAATTTCGCAGAGTTGGTGGAGTATGTGCAGCAATTTAACGCTAATGGACAGAAGATAGAGGAGTAATTTAGACGAGCCATATAATAAATCGGTGCAAGAAATCGAGAATTTTCGATGAATGGCCGGTTTAACCCATTGAATGTAAGCGCTTAAATTTTTAGGAAATATATGATAAATATGAGAGTAGGTGGTCTATATGTAGCGCGATTAGCTCTATGCTGTCGAAGTAAGTTTTTCTCGTTTCCTAGCGAACTTATCAAAAACCTTTTTAGAAGAAAAGAGGAGGGATATTTAATGGTAAAAATGTGTAAATGGTATCATACTCGTGTATTGACACTTTTTTTGGCATTCATCATGGGATTAACGTTGATCCCTGCAGGAGATGTTCATGGGGCAGGAACTCTGCTTAAAACCGGAAATTATTACTACAGCACAGCTCCGAATGGAGGTAGTCTTCCTGATAAAGGAATGACCGGGTTGGTATCCTCAGCCAATGGCGTGCTGCTTGACGGATCAACCACAACGTATGCCGGATTCATGGGGAGCGGCACGGGTACCCCAGGGAACGTACAGGTCGTATTTGACCTGTTGAAGGATTACCCGTTGGACAGTATAAACGTCGTGCTGAACTCACCCAATTCGTCTTGGGGATTTAAAGAGTTTACAGTAAAATACCGCCCGGAGGCTGCGGAGTATTACTATATTGCTGACAAACACACCAGAACACCAGGAATAACCTCAACGAGCCCAAGCTCAGATTGGAACTATTCGGTCAACATACCGATGTCGAACAAAACGGCCAGATTTATTATTATCGATATTAAGCGTCCTCATGCCTTTCAGCATATCCCCCTCACCGAAGTTCAAATTTATAAAGGGACCGGACAGGAAGGTGTGAATCCCGGACCTGCGCTTACTGCGGAGCAAATGGCTCTCGAACTGAACAAAGACAGCTTAATGGCAGAAAATTTGCTTAAAACCGGCAATTATTACTACAGCCCCGCTCCGAATGGAGGCAGTCTTCCTGATAAAGGAATGACCGGGCTGGTATCCTCAAGCAATGGTGTATTACTTGACGGATCAACCGTAACCTATGCCGGATTTATGGGAAGCGCGACTTCCCAAGGGACTATCCAAGTGGTGTTTGACCTGCTGAAGGACTATCCGCTGGACAGTATAAACGTCGTCCTGAATTCACCCAATTCGTCTTGGGGATTTAAAGAGTTTACGGTAAAATACCGCCCTGAGGCTGTAACGGATTATTACTATATTGCTGCCAAACACATCAGAACACCTGGAATAGTCTCAACGAGCCCAAGCTCAACCTGGAACTATTCGGTCAACGTACCGATGTCGAACAAGACAGCCAGGTTTATTGTTATTGATATTAAACGTCCTCATGCCTTTCAGCATATCCCCCTCACTGAAGTTCAAATTTATAAAGGGACCGGACAGGAAGGCGTGAATCCCGGACCTGCGCTTACTGCGGAGCAAATGGCTCTCGAACTGAACAAAGACAGCTTAATGGCAGACAAGTACGGGCAGTGGGTTTATGAAACCTGGCCTGGAAAGGTAACATTCGACGAGCAGCTGCAGCAAGAATATATGAATGAGGCGGATGCACTTTCAAATGTTTCACTGGATCTTACAAAATACGATCCGTACGGCGGGATTAAAAATGGAGGACATTTCACAAGCACCGGTTATTTCAGACTTCAACAAATCGATAGCAAATGGTGGTTTGTTTCCCCGGATGGATATAAATTTATTCTAAAAGGTGTGGATGCCACAAGTATGTGGGAGTGGGGATACGGAACGCCGCTTAAAAAAGCTGACGGTACCCAGAGACGGGTGTTTGAGGAACTTCCTGATCCTATCGCTTATGCTCCTGCCTATGTAACTGACAGCAATGGCGAAAGAGTAAGCTTCGTCGTCGCCAATATTATGCGAAAATACGGCAGCAACTATGAGTCGAAATGGGAGGATATCACAAAGAAACGTTTGATAGATTGGGGCTTTAACGCCTTCAGCAAGTGGACCAGACCCACTAATATAACGTTCCCATACATTCATGTTTTGCAAGACCCCGGCAGCTTAAAAAGGATTCAATGGACTTACGATGTTTTTGACCCGCAGAGTGAAGCCATCATAGAAACCGCATTGACCCCTCAGCTTGATAAAGCGAAGAATGACCCGTGGCTAATCGGTTATACTTACGATAATGAGGCCGGATGGACAACCGATATCGTAAAAGATGTACTGACATATAATTCGTCGTCTGCGGCTAAAAGCGCTTTCGTGAATTTTCTTGCACCAAGGTACAACAATGATATTACTGCCGTCAACCAGCTTTTGGGTACGAGTGCGGTATCGTTTGACGAGTTAAAGAATATTTCGATCAATATTACCAAGGTGCCTGCTGCGGATATATCGGAATATATCAAGTTGGCGTCCAGAACCTATTTCTCAACGATCAAAAATATAATCAAAAGACATGATACGAATCATCTGTTCCTGGGTTCGTCCGTAGTTCCCACATGGCGGACCGGTCTGGATTGGGATTCGGCGGCAATGGAGTTTGTAGATGCTTTTTCTGTAGATAATTATACGAATAATGCTGATTGGATTTCCAGATATGAAGCTTTCGGAAAACCTCTATTGAATCTGGAATATACGTTTAGTACTACCCAGCGTGGTTTGTCACCCGTAAATGGGGCTACAAGTGTGCCAAGTATAGCGGATAGAGGTATGGCCTACAAATCTTTCGTGGAAAGCGAAACAACGCATCCGTTGTATATTGGGTCAGGCTGGTTTTCGTACTTCGATCAAGCGGTTACATGGCGTAAAGACGGTGAGAATTTCAATATAGGCTTAGTAAACCAACAGGATCAGCCTTATACGGATATGGTAAATATCATGAAGATCGTCAACTCCGGTTTGGAAAATGTACATGCTTATGGGATTAACCTCGCATTGGACAGACCTGTTACGGCCAGTTCATCCAAAACTGATTCTTTAGTTGCCGGGAATGCATTCGATGGGAAGACAAATACGAGGTGGGGATCGAACTATACCGACAATGAGTGGATATATACGGACCTCGGCACAATCAAGACTGTGAGTAGGGTTAGACTAAATTGGGAGACGGCATTTGGTAGAGAATACAAGATACAGGTTTCTGACAATGCTGTAGACTGGACTGATGTATACAGTACCTATGCAGGCAATGGAGGAATAGACGATATCTCTTTCTCGCCAACTAGCGCAAGGTATGTAAGAATGCTGGGTATAAAAAGAGGTATCGGTTACGGATATTCATTGTGGGAATTAGAGGTATATGCGCAGCCTGGGAATATCGTGCAAGATGATATTCCGCCGGTTACGACCGATGATGCGCCTTCTGGCTGGAAGAATACGGATGTAATGGTATCGCTGGACGCAACTGACGATCAATCCGGTGTCGAAGACACGCAATACCGGAATAATGACGGGCAGTGGCAACCGTATTCGAATCCGATTACCGTTTCCGCTGAGGGTAATACCGTTCTGGAGTATATGAGCGTCGATAAGGCCGGAAACGCTGAATCACCGAAGAGCCTGTCTATCAACATAGATAAGACGGCTCCGGTCACTAAAGCCGAATTACCTCCGGCCAATGCCAACGGATGGTATCATTCGGATGTAAAGTTGACCTTAAATGCGTCGGATTCGTTATCCGGTATCCATAAAGTTCAATATCGGATCAATGGCGGCCAATGGCAAACCTATGATAGCGCCATCGATATTTCAGCTGAAGGAACGAATACAGTAGAGTATCAAAGCAAGGATAATGCAGGAAACACGGAAGAGCTAAAGAGTGAAGTCGTGAAAGTAGATAAAACAGCACCGGAAATGCAAATAAATCAGAATATTAACGAGCTGTGGCCGGCTAATCATAAAATGGTGACCGTAACGGCCGGAACTTACGGCGCAATAGACCCGATTTCCGGCATTCAGTCCATTGTTTTAAAATCCATCACCTCCAACGAACCAGATGATGGTCTTGGAGACGGAGACATCTTGCAGGATATTCAAAATGCGGACTTTGACACACTGGATTATATGTTTGATTTGAGGGCTGAGCGATCCGGAAGCGGAGGAGGACGGGTATACACCATTACTTACGTCGCTACGGATTATGCAGGTAACGTGAAACCAGTAACATTGACGGTAACCGCTCCGAAGAACCGATAACAAGGATGATCTGATAAATAATGGCTCCCGCTATAATGTGGGGGCTATTTATCGTTGTACTTTTACGATATTGGAGCTTGGGGCCAGGTAGTGTTTTTGTGAACCCGAATTTTACTTTCCCAGATCCGTGGGAGGAGCTTAAACATGCGGAGACATTATTAAGGCAAGTAAAAAAGCAGGAGTAAAAAGAGTATGTTATCTTTCCACATTGCCTTTTTTTTGTCCATGGTTTTCGTTTTAATATGGTAAATCAGTCTAACATTGTACTATTCGAGGAAAATACGTTGCTTCGTGTTCACAACCTCAAAAAATTCGACAATACAGGCGAAGATTTGGAAGATTTGATCTCGATTGGGACGATCGGTTTGATCAAAGCCATCGAGTCGTTCTCGCCGAACAAAGGCACAAAGCTCGCAACATTCGCGGCTCGCTGCATTGAGAACGAGATCCTTATGCATCTGCGCTCGCTGAAGAAAACGCGCAAAGATGTTTCCTTGCATGATCCCATCGGAACGGACAAAGAGGGGAATGAGATTTGGAGATATTGGATGATCGTGAAAAGGAAGTTGTTGTAGGGCGATTTGGACTAGAACTAGGCGGGAAAGAGCGCACGCAGCGGTAGATAAAGGTATTTATGACCTAGATGGTCAAGCAATAAACGTGCTTAAGGATTCACAGCTTGCTGAGATTCGCAATCAGAAGATTGGATTTGTTTTTCAGAGTTTTAACCTGCTGCCGAGATTAAGTGCCTATGAGAATGTGGAGTTGCCTTTGATCTATCGGGGGATGAGCAAAAAGGAAAGAGAGCCGCTTGTTTTACATGCACTGGAAGCGGTGGACTTGCTGGATCGCCAGAAGCATTTTCCATCAGAATTATCTGGCGGGCAGCAACAGCGTGTTGCTATTGCGCGAACATTGGCAGGAGATCCGTCGATCATTCTGGCAGATGAACCTACGGGAGCGTTGGATTCGAAGACAGGTGTGGAGATTTTAAACATTTTAAAGAGAATACATGCACAAGGTCGGACGATTATTTTGATTACGCATGATGGTCATGGATGAAATCAATCATTATGGGCGTAAAGGAAAAATATGTTTGGTGCACCTTCGCAATGTGAGGGGCAGCCTTCCAACAGCGGGAGCTTTTGAAGAAGCGCTTCTGGATGATGGCGATTTGAATGTATTCAAAATTTTACTCGAACTGCGGAAGGTTGGATACGAGGGCTGTATCAATCCGGATCATATTACGCAGTTGGAAGGCGACAGTATCGATTTAGATCAAAATTGGGCGCATTCGGGCATTGGTTGGAAATCGTCCAGCATCGGTTGGGGCTATTCCATCGGTTATGTAAGGGCTCTGCTGACCGCATTGGCGGAGTTTGAGGGCAACCGTTATGGACACTAGTTTTGATTTATTGATTTGGGCGAATATATAAAGACATTTAGTAGTTATAGGACCGGAACTCTGAATTACGGGTTCTGGTTTTTTCCAGTATGGCTAAAACCGTAAAAAATTACATGGAGACCATAAATTAATCTATATAGGAAATCTCATCAATTCATTATAATGATTGTTGAAAGCGTTTGACGAATTAACGATCATACGGAGGAAGGTGTTGGATTTGGAAAGAAGTTGAGCCTGCTATTTAAAGGCTGTTTTTTACGAAAATAAAGGAGGCTTTTAGATGTTCTTCTTCGAAATGTCTAAGCAGCAAGTTTTTAAAAGGGGATTAAGCTTAGTTCTTTCGTTTGCCCTTGTACTTTCGCTGATCAGCCTATTCAGTTTTCCGGCATCATCGGTTCATGCAGCGCCGGTAGACAGCTTAGGTTTTTTGGAAATAGAAGTGAACAAGCCGGTAAACGCAGTCGTTGATTTGAATCAGGCAACCATTAATATATCATTGCCCTACGGCGCCTTATACCAAATGCTGAATGTAATGACAAACCCGGCCGTTACTGCGACGCTATTCAGAAGTAACAGAATATCTGCCATCTCTTTCGCTGCCAGCGGCATTAACAAAGGAGATGCCAAGATGGACCAATTTTCAACAAGCGGAACAACGTTGTATTATCTGGTGGTAGCCGACAAGAATGACAGCAATAACAGCCGAACCTATACCATCACCGTTACTGTAGATATGGCTTTGCCCCCGATAACAGGGATGGGAGCCAATGACAAGTATTTGCCTCTCAATATTCGAGGGGGAGAATTTGTATGGGATGTTTTGGGCGCATCTAAAATCGGCAATGGCAGTACTACGGGTTCTATAGAAGGCCCGAACACACCCTCATCTTACAGTGGGAAAACATGGTCGCAATCGGTCTATGACCGTTCTGGAGACTACCCGGTGGCTTCGACAGTTAATGAAGCATGGCTGGGGGATAACATGTATTTGCAAACTATAGGCAGAAATGATTCGAATGCGCTTACAAAATACGGGATTGCAAATATTCCAGGAACCGACAAACTAGGCTCCGACATTTTGCGTTATCACGAATTTATGCCTTTTGTTACCCCGGACGGCGTAAGCCGGGACGACGGAGATCGGGGCGCAGTGGGCAGCGATCGTCAGAGGCTGGAGATTAAAAGCAACACCAACGCTGCAAGTAGCGATGCAAACAGTAAGGGCGGCGATATTTTGACCCACCACTGGAGGCTTATGCTCCCGTCGGAAACTTTAAGGTTTCAGAAGGATGTCGGCGATCACCATGCCGGAGATTTTATTGCTCCCCACAGGTTTTGGCACATCTTCCAACTGAAAGAAATAGCTGGAAACGCAGCAGGACAGCCGGTGGCCACCCTTTCTCTGGTTTCAAGTGAAGGCAAAGGGCAACTAGAGTTCAGGAACAATCCTGATGGCGGCTATGCGGACAGAATAAAGCCGTTATTCACGATTCCATTTGAACAGGTCGTTGACCGCTGGCTTGATTTTGATGTTACGATTTTAACAGCCGATAACGGTTATATCTACGGTAAGCTTATCGATTTGGAAACAGGTAAGGTGCTTTTTGAAGGCGGTATGACAGCCGAAACCTACAGACGCCCTGAAGTGGAAAACCCGATTACCGGCCGAAACGAAAGAGGCGACCTGCCTGTTGAATCGGGCCAGCAAAACCGTTCCAAATGGGGTCTTTACCGGGGCATGTATAATGGCGCAGGAGATGCTGCCTATGCAGATGAATTCCAATCCGCAACCATGTATCTCTCCGATACATACTTGATCAAGAGGGATAAAAACAGCTATATTTTTCATGATGGATGGAATCCAAAAGCACAACTTAAGGATATTGTAGCGTGGTCAAGGCCGAAAGAAATTACAGCTTCCATAGGTACAGCGTTTGGAAGTTTAAGCTTGCCTTCACAGTTTGATGTAACGTTGAGTACGGGGTTGACAGAAAAGGTGAACGTTACATGGAGCTCCGCCGGTTATAACCCTGATAACATGGGCACTTACAGGATTTATGGTGGATTTAACGTTACTAGCTTGATGAACACCAAAAACATTAAGCCATATATCGATGTTACCCTGCGAGATCTGACTCCACCGATTACGGAGGCTCAGATTGATCCGATGTCGCAGAACGGCTGGCTGAACAAGGAGGCGTCCGTCACGCTGTCTGTTTATGACGATCTCTCAGGTGTAGCGAGAACGGAATACAGGCTGGGGGATCATGCAAATTGGCAAACCTATGCCGGGCCGATCGCGTTTACGAATGACGGCCTAAGCCGACTGGAGTACCGCTCTATCGACGTCGTAGGCAACATCGAGCAAACGAAGGAGCTCATCGTCCAGATTGACAAATCGAAGCCGGTTTTTGTGCTGACGGCAGACGGGAAACCGCTTGCGGAAGGTGCAGTTTTCTCAGATGATCGCCCGATTGCACTTTTTCTGAACGCGAACGATGCACTATCCGGTATAGCGAGCCAGGAACTCACCCTGAACGGAGAGCGGCTAACGAACGGCGCTTCCGTTGATTTGGCCGGTAAGCTTGGCCTTCATACCCTGAGGATCGTCATCACCGACCAGGCCGGCAATACGACGGATGAGTCTGTCGGCTTAACAATGACCGCCACTCTCGAAGGAGTATCCAACTTGATTGACCGATATGTCGAAGCCGGCGAATTGAAGAGGCCATTGGTTGACCAATTGCGCAACAGTTTGAACCAGGCTTTGCATCAATTGGACAAAGGCGACAAGTACAAGGCGGCCAAAGATTTGCAGGATTTCCTGAAGCACCTGAATAACGAACCGCTGGCGGATAATGGCTCCGAAGCCGCGATGTCCGTCCTCGGAACGGACGCCAATGCTTTGATCACAGAATGGTCCGCGAAGTAAATAATACAGCATCGTACAACACATGCACAAAAGCATCCGGCCCGGATTGGCGGATGTTTTTGCTCTCTGTGACTTGAAACGGCCTAACATTAATTTAGAGTGGGAGGATTCCAATGTTTAACGTGTTGATCGTGGACGACGAAAAATTTGAACGTGACGGGATCAAATTTCTGCTCTCCAAATACAACTTTAATGTTAGCGTTACCGAAGCGCAAAATGGTAAAGAAGCGCTTGATTATCTTCTTCATCATGAAGTGGATGTTCTGATAACGGATATTAGAATGCCGATCATGGATGGAATAAGCTTGGTGAAGTCGCTTAGAAAGCATAACGAATCGTTGAAAATCGTCATTTCCAGCGCATACGGCGAATTCGAATATGCGAAGAAAGCCATAGAGCTTGCCCGTATCCAGACCCGTGTTCAACGAGAATAAAGATCGTCTCGATCAATTTGCTGTCAAAGCTTTCATCGACTTTATTACCGGGAAACGGCCAATCAGCGAGTTTGACGCGTTCGTTGCGGAATGGAAGAAGATGGGCGGCGATCAAGTGATGAAGGAAGCCCAACAAAAATACGACGAATTGTTCAAGAAGTAATTAAATAAAAAGAAGGAGTGATATTTAATGAGAACTTATCGTTTACAGCAGTTGGCCGATGTTACAGAAGGACATATTTTGAAAGACATTATGCCGGGGGATTACCTTTCTTACGGCGGGCTTGCTTTCGAGAAGCCGGGCGCGCGCGCTCATACGAACGACGGTCCGGGCGGCATTGACTATCATGTGCACGAAGATTGCGAAGCTTTCCTTATCCTGCAGGGTAAAGGCGAGGTTGAAATCAACAAAGAGCATATGTACCCAGTTAAAACGGGAGATGTCGTCATTATTGAGCCGGGAGAGGACCATCATCTCATTTCAAGTGTGGATGATCCTATAGTTGTCGTTTGGTGCCATGCCGGACCGTCCCGCAACAAAAATCAAATATAGAGAAGCGAGAGAGGATGAGCAATATGAAGGCGGTTCTGGTCGGTTTAGGGAACTTCGGTTCAGGGTGGTACAAGAAACTGAGACGTCATGCGGGCGTGCAGGCGGTATGCGTTGTTGAAGCGAACGCTCACCTGCGGGAAACGATCGATCCGGAAACCCCGTTTTATTCGTCATTGGAAGAAGCGATCAACAGCGAGAGCCCCGATTTCGTCATTAATGTTACGCCTCCTCACATTCACACTGCGATTAACGAGATTGCGTTCGCGCATGGCCTGCCTGTGCTCTGCGAGAAGCCGATTTCGAATGATATTACGGATGCGCAATATATTGTCGGTCAGGCTGAACTGAAAAACATCCCGTTCATGATTTCCGAGAATTACCGTTTCTTCGCCCCGGTGCTGAAGGCGAAGGAGCTTTTAGACAGCGGCGTTATCGGACATTTGTCATCGGTATACATCGAATTCGACCGCTATCACGTCGTACCCGTTCCTTATTTTGGCCGGCTGGCAAACGGACTGCTGGAAGATGTCACGATTCATCATTTCGATATGATCCGTTATTTTACCGGTCAGGAAGCGGTGAAAGTGTTCGCCATGAATAGCAATCCGCCCGGAAGCTGGACGGAGACGACGACGATCCACCTTAGCGCTTGGATGGAGCTGGACGGAGGAACAGTCGTGGATTATCACGGCAGCATGATGGCCAAGGGAAAACTGACCGAATGGTATGGAGATTGGCGTTTCGAAGGAGCGGATGGCGCGATTGCGATAACGAGTAACCGAGTGCAGCTTATGAAGGAAGGAAAGGCCGATGAAGTGTACACCTTCGATGGGGTAGGAAACGTGCTGTCGATCGATGAATTTCTAACTGCATTGAAGGAAAAGCGGGAGCCAAGACCAAACGGAAGAGATTATTTAAAGTCGCAAAGCTTGGTGCATGCTGCAGCCGTATCGTCGAGAACGGGCAAAATGCTTACCGTGGAAGATGCACTGAGAGAGGCTGTCTTAAAATGCTGAATTTGGACGATATCAAGAAAATCAAATCTAGTGTTAGACTTTCCGATTGCACAACAGCTACAGACCGTGAGGTTACTGTAGAGAAATCATGGGCGAATAATCTTTTAAGTGCTAGAGTTGTCAATCGGTCCAATCATTCACTGCGGATAAGAGAGGTTGTGCTTTTTTCTGGTGATATGCCTCTCGCCCCCAATACGCCATTTTACGGTGAAGGCTTTCAAATGCTTACACAATACGGAGGTACGCTTTCTTTGCCCTATGTGATCGGGGCTTACAGAAAAGATCGGGATTTCTTCCGAATTCCCGAAACTCCGTTTCATGAGAACTTATGGACGGTTTACAATCTGATGGCCTTGTCTCCCTCTCATGAGGAGCACCTGCTGATGGCTTTTACTTCATGCAATCGCTTTTCCGGCGAGTTTCGATTCAGAAAATCCTATATAGAAGTGATTATGGATACAGAAGATTTAGAGCTGGGGCCTGGCCAGTCGTGGGAATTGGAACAATTCATGTTTGCTTCCGGAGCAAACCGCGATCTGCTCTTTCAAGAATTGGCTGAATGCCTCAATCGGAACCACCCGCGCATGCTTTATCCTGAGATTCCTACGGGATGGTGTTCCTATTATTGCCTTCGTCCAATAACGGCAGAGGGACTTTACGAGAATGCGCGCAGCATGGTCCAGCGAATACCTGAACTGAAGCGAATTCAAATTGATGGGGGCTATGCAGCAGCCGACGGCGACTTCTTAATTCCGAGTGTCACGCTTGGAGCAGACGTCAAAACGATTAGTGAAGGTATCCGAGCTACCGGGATTGAAGCTGCCGGCTACCTATCTCCCTTTATTGTAGAACCGGGGTCGAAGCTGATGCTTGAGCATCCGGAGTGGCTGGTTCAAGATCAGGAAGGCAAACCGTTCAATGGCATCGGCCAGAAAAAGAAGCTGCCGGAAAAGCAATGGTATATGCTGGACGGAACGCATCCTGAGGCCCAAAACTATTTGAGGTCAGCTGTCAGGGTTATGCATGATGAATGGGGTTGGCGATATTTTAAGCTGGATTTTCTGCAATACGGTGCCTTGCCAGGATGCCGTTACGACAAACAGGCAACAAGAATCGAAGCATTTCGCAGTGGAATGAAGGCGATTATCGATGAAGTCGGGCACGACAGCTTTATTCTTGGGTGCAATGCTCCTTTCTGGCCGCTTCTTGGATTAGTTCATGGGAACCGGGTGACCAATGATATTGCAAGGGACTGGAAGCATGTCAGCGGCAATGCGAAGGAGCTCTTTCCTCGGAACTGGCAAAACGACATCTTGTGGTATAACGACCCAGATGTCATTGTCCTCGAAAGAGTAACGTTTCGTAACCAGACGATTAGCGGTGAAATCATTGAGAAGAAATCGGAAATTTCAGATCAAGAGTTTGAATTTCATAAAGCCGTTATCCTAGCATCCGGAGGTATGATCCTAAGCGGAGATTTAATTCCATCTCTGTCCGAGGAAAATATTCGTGTATTGCAGAAGCTCTTGCCTCCAACTGGTAAAGCCGCCCGTTTTGACGACGATACGTATACGATTGGACGAATAAAATTGGAGGAACGTTATCTCATTTGCGTCTTCAATTTTGACGATCAGCCTAAAGATATCGAGATTAGCTTGGATGGGAGCTATCGGGTTTATGATTTTTGGACGGACGAGGAAGTAGGTACCTACACGAACGCGATGAAACTTTACAGCTTAGAACCTCATTGTGCCAAAGTATTTTATTATGAGATCGGTGTCTTTTAGTTCTGTGGAAGTACGATGTGTCATTGCATAAATACCGCCAGGGGATCTCCATAACAGGGGAACTGCTGGCTATTTCTTCCGCTATCGCAGATCATAAAGAATAAATTGACGTATAATTTAATTTGTCTTACAATATGACTTATAAATAACCATTTCCTTATTTTAAATTATTTTTTAATGAAGGGAAGAGAACAATTTGATGCAGGAAATGAAACATGAGCAACTGAATAACCGTTTTTCAGGCACGCCGATCATTACGGAAATGCAGGTCATCCCTGTGGCGGGGACCGATAGCATGCTGCTTAATCTCAGCGGTGCACATGCTCCTTTCTTTACACGCAACATCATCATTCTTAAAGATAACGCAGGCCATACGGGGGTTGGTGAGGTTCCAGGCGGTGAAAAGATTCGTCAAACACTAGAGGATGCACAGGCGCTCGTCATTGGTCAATCCATAGGTCAATACAATAACATTCTGAACACAGCACGCAAGCAGTTTGCTGATCGAGATGCTGGAGGACGTGGCTTGCAAACCTTCGATCTACGCATCACGATTCACGCCGTTACTGCTTTGGAAGCTGCGCTGTTAGATCTTCTGGGGAAATTCCTCGGCGTTCCTGTTGCTGCGCTCCTTGGCGAAGGCCAGCAGCGTGACCGGGTAGAGATGTTAGGTTACTTGTTCTATATCGGCGACCGTAATCAAACGAAGCTTCCTTACTTGAGCGGGCAGGATGGCAAGGATGACTGGACACGATTGCGTAATGAGGAAGCGCTTACACCCGGAGCTGTCATTAAGCTGGCTGAAGCGGCTTACAAGCGATATGGCTTTAACGACTTCAAGCTGAAGGGCGGCGTGCTTCGCGGAGAAGAGGAGATCGAGGCCGTCACCGCGCTAGCCGAACGTTTTCCGCAAGCAAGAATAACGCTGGATCCTAACGGCGCATGGTCTTTGTCTGAAGCAATTCGCCTTTGCCGTGATCAACACCATGTACTGGCTTATGCCGAAGATCCTTGCGGAGCTGAAAATGGTTATTCTGGACGTGAGGTAATGACAGAGTTTCGCCGTGCTACCGGGCTGCCGACAGCTACGAACATGATCGCCACGGATTGGCGCCAGATGGGACACACGATTCAACTGAATTCGGTTGATATTCCACTTGCTGATCCGCACTTCTGGACGATGCAAGGCTCTGTCCGAGTAGCTCAAATGTGTCATGAATGGGGGCTGACGTGGGGATCGCATTCTAACAATCATTTTGATATTTCGCTGGCCATGTTTACCCATGTCGCTGCCGCTGCACCGGGAAAAATAACAGCTATCGATACTCATTGGATTTGGCAGGACGGGCAGCGTCTGACCAAAGAGCCGTTCCAAATTGTCGGAGGTATGGTGGAAGTTCCGAACAAGCCGGGTTTGGGCATTGAGATTGATATGGTTGAAATTGAGAAAGCGCACCAGCTTTATAATGAGAAAGGGCTAGGAGCACGTGATGATGCGATGGCTATGCAGTATTTGATTCCTGGCTGGAAATTCGATCATAAACAACCTTGTCTTGTACGGTAATCGAGATAAAAAATTGAATGAAGGAGAGATCACAATGGATATTAGTCTTATTCGCGGAGTCATTCCGCCTATTGTTACACCAGTTGATGCTAATGAATGCGTGGAAGAGCAAGGACTTCGAAGGGTAGTTGAGCACGTTATCGCAGGAGGGGTTCACGGCATTCTTTCTTTAGGCAGTAATGGCGAATTTTACGGACTGGATCATGAGCAGCAGGAGAGGGCAGTTCGCATTACGATTGAGCAGGTCGCGGACCGTGTGCCGGTTTACATGGGGATAGGAGCTATCACAACTAAGGAGTGCGTTCAGTTAGCCAGATTAGGTGAATCGTTAAATGCTCAGGCGATTACGATATTGCCTCCTATGTTTCTTGCGCCTTCGGAAGAAGAGTTGTATCAGCATTTCCGAAAAGTAGCTGAAGCGACTGCCTTGCCGGTACTGCTCTATAACAATCCGGATCGCGTGGGGAATAATATTTCCGTTAACTTGATCGAACGGCTTGCCGATATTCCCAATATTGTAGGCGTGAAAGATAGCAGCGGCGATCTAACTTTGACTTCCGAGTATATCCGCAGAACACGAGATAAAGGATTTAAGGTCATGGCGGGCCGGGATGTCATGATCTTAGGCACCTTGGTTTACGGTGCTGTAGGATGTGTCGCTTCGACGGCGAATATTGTGCCGGCATTGGTCGTTGAAATTTATGAGAAGTTCATAGCCGGGGATCTGCAGGGAGCTTTGGAAGCCCAGTTTAAGCTGGCTCCTCTTCGCATGGCTTCTAATCTCGCTAGTTTTCCGGTTGTGACCAAGGAGGCCATGAACCTCATCGGTCTTGAAGTGGGAGGCTCGATCTTGCCGAACACGAGCTGCTCCGAAATCAATAGAAATAAGCTCGCTGACATATTGAAGCAGATGGGAGCTCTTAAATGAAAATGAAAGTAGGATTCATCGGGTTAGGTATTATGGGTAAGCCCATGAGTAAAAACTTGTTGAAAGCGGGTTATGAGCTAGTTGTTCTCGATACAAGTAAGAATGGTTCGGAGCTTGCAACGGCGGGAGCCAAGACGGCCTCAACAGCTAAAGCTTTGGCTGAGCAGGTGGATGTCATTATCACCATGCTGCCGAATTCACCGCAGGTGAATGAAGTGGTTTTGGGCCCGAATGGCGTCATCGAAGGGGCTAAATCAGGAACCATCGTTATCGATATGAGTTCGATCGCGCCTCTGACCAGCCAGGAAATCGCCCGGAAGCTGGCGGAAAAAGGGATAGAAATGCTTGACGCTCCAGTGAGCGGGGGGGAGCCTAAGGCGATCGAAGGGACCCTTTCCGTGATGGTTGGCGGGAAGAAAGAAGTATTTGAGCAATGCTATGATGTGTTAAAAGCAATGGCTGCCTCTGTCATACGCACAGGAGACATCGGAGCAGGGAATGTGACCAAGCTGGCCAATCAGATCGTGGTTGCCATTAACATTGCCGCGATGTCCGAAGCGTTCGTGCTCGCCAGCAAGGTTGGCGTTCAACCAGAGCTCGTTTATCAGGCGATTCGCGGCGGTTTGGCCGGCAGCACTGTCTTAGATGCAAAAGCGCCGCTGGTGATGGACCGCAATTTTGACCCGGGATTCCGTATCAATCTGCACATAAAGGACTTGAGCAACGTCTTGGAAACCTCCCATGAAGTAGGCGTGCCTCTACCGCTGACGGCTGCCGTCATGGAGATGATGCAGGCTTTGAAGGTGGATGGAATGGGTGATTGCGACCACAGCAGCTTGATTCGCTACTATGAGAAAATGGCAAAGGTTGAAGTTAATAGGTAAGCCTCCGTTGAAAACCTCTTATCACCTAAAAGGGGTTTTCTTTGTTAAGATAGAAGTATCAGATTTTTGTGTGCAAGAAAGAGAGGAGAGAAGCACCATGCGTATTATATTGGCACCCGATTCATATAAAGGGAGCTTATCTGCCCTTGCTGTTGCTGATGCGATGGAAAGGGGGATTCGGGACGTATTTCCTGACGCTGCGGTGAGCAAAGTACCTATAGCTGATGGCGGTGAAGGCACGGTAGAAGCTCTTATCACGGCTACCAGTGGTCGAATAATCCAACAGAAAATAGTTGGACCCTTGGGTGAAGTGATCGACTCCTATTGGGGGATTCTCGGCGATGGAGAAACCGGGGTGATCGAGCTTGCTGCTGCTTCCGGATTACCTTTGGTGCCGAGGGAGCAAAGGAACCCGCTGTTGACCACGACTTTTGGGACCGGACAATTAATCAAGGCGGTTCTCGATTACGGATTGCGCAAGCTAATTATAGGTATTGGAGGCAGCGCAACCAATGACGGCGGAGCGGGAATGGCACAGGCCTTAGGCGTCAAATTCCTGGATTCGGATGACAACGAGCTATCCCAAGGCGGGGGGGCTCTTGCCAAGCTCGCACGAATCGATTTATCCGATTTAGATAAGCGTATTGCCGAAACGGATATTAAGGTCGCATGCGACGTCGATAACCCGCTGTACGGGCCGTTAGGTGCATCCGCGGTTTACGGTCCGCAAAAAGGTGCCACATCCGACATGGTGGCGCAATTGGACCATGCGCTTAAGAATTATGCGGCAGTTGCCCAATTGGCTACACGCAGGGACGTTGCACTTATTCCGGGTGCTGGTGCAGCCGGCGGTGTAGGAGCGGGTTTGTTGTTTTTCACGAATGCGAAGCTGATCCCAGGTATTCAAATTGTGCTGGAAGCTGCAGATTTCGCTGAAAAGCTTAAGCAGGCAGACCTAGTCATAACCGGTGAAGGCTCCACCGACTTTCAAACTGCGCACGGTAAAGCCCCTGTTGGTGTGGCTAAGATCGCCAAAGAGGCGGGCATCCCGACGATCTGCTTGTCCGGCGGGTTAGGTTCAGGTGCTGAGGATGTACTTCAACATGGGATCGACGGACTTATGAGTATTGTGCCCCGGCCCATGGAATTAGAGCAATGTATAGAATCAGCTGAAGAGCTTATTCAAGCAGCCACAGCTAGAATATGCAGATTGATAAGCATTGGAATCAAGATGAAATAATATCATGGCTATAGGGCTGCATTGTTATTTTGTTTAATTCGTCTTACAATATGATTATGCGTTTTAGTCAGCTAAGAGAGAAGGGTAAATATGGTAGAACTTAAAGGAAGCGTAGAACTGGAGACTGTTAAACGAAACACGCTGCCCAAGCAAGTCGTTGACAGCATTGTTCAGCTGCTGATCAGCGGTCAGCTTAAACCTGGAGATAAACTGCCGTCCGAGATGGAACTGATCGAAATGTTAGGCGTGAGTCGGCCAGTTCTGCGGGAAGCATTAAGTTCGCTCGAAGCACTTGAAGTGATTACGAGAAAAACCCGTGGCGGCACCCATTTTAATAATAAAATCGGCAGTAATCCGTTCTCGGTGATGCTGGCTTTGTCCATTGGCAACCTTCCAGCGATCATCGAAGCACGAATGGCTTTAGAATTGGGACTTGTGGCCATAGCGGCAGAAAAGATTACGAACGAGCAGTTGGAACGATTAAAGGAAACCATTGATGAAATCGCGGGCAGTGTCGATGACAACTATGGGGAATCGGACAAGGAATTTCATCGGATTATTGCATTGAGTGCGAACAATCCGATCATTGAAGGGATGATAGATCCTCTGCTTATCACCCATGATAAAATGGACAGACAAATTAGGGAACGTGAACGTGATGTAACGGTCCAATTTCATACAGATATCTATAATGCGCTCGTTAATCGGGATCCACACGAAGCGTTTACTCATATGTACCGCCATCTTAGTTATGTCCGAAATAAGCTTTTGCAGGTATATCATAACGAATAAGCGGCCCATGACGGTTCAATTAAAAAGTCTGCCCAATCTCTCGCAAATGCGATACAGAGATCAAGCAGACTTTTTTCGTTCAACTCTATCCGCCATTTGAATGTATATACGCTTCAATTCCATAAAGGGCAGAGGTTAAGAAAGTACGATGCAACTGAAAAGAATGGTAACTGGGGTCCAAGTTATCTTAAAAACTGTAATTTCATTGAGAATTTAGATGGTTCGATCAGTACTATTGCCAGTCATACCCGCGAAACTTATGATTTGAATTGTGATCGATTCACACACGAATTCAGTCAGGGGGACGGCGGATGAAGGAGCAGTATGAAGCTCAGTTACAAATAAGAACCAATTACCGTTTCTTTAAAGAATCTTTGTTCATAAGGGATATTGTCAGGGATCGATGGTTGTATTTTATTTTATTACCAGGTGTTTTGTATTTTATCATTTTTAAATATGTTCCTATGTTTGGCTTACTCATGGCTTTTGAAGACTATAAACCGCATCTAGGTTTTATGAACAGTCCCTGGGTAGGGCTGAAGCATTTCGAACGTTTTTTTTCAGAGCCTCAGTTTTGGATGCTGTTCCGTAATACCATTTTGTTAGCGATTTATAATTTGGTGTTTTTCTTCCCCTTGCCTATCGTACTAGCACTAATGTTGAATGAAGTTCGTATTGGGATATTCAAACGTTTTGCTCAGACGTTACTGTATTTGCCTCACTTTGTTTCATGGGTAGTAGCGGTTGGCATATTCTATGTCTTATTTACAACTGAAGGTGGAGTTGTAAACGAACTGATCCAGAAAATCGGTATCGAGAAGATTCCTTTTATGCTGAGTGAGGATTGGTTCAGACCGATGATCATCAGCCAGTCGATCTGGAAAGAGGCAGGCTGGGGAACGATTATTTTCCTCGCGGCACTGTCCGGAGTCGATCTTCAGTTATATGAAGCGGCTCGTATGGATGGAGCTGGGCGTTGGCGACAGCTGTGGCATATTACACTGCCTGCAATTCGTAGTACGATCGTCATCTTGTTTATTCTACGCTTGGGCAGTTTTTTGGATACAGGTTTCGAGCACATCTTCCTGATGCTTAACTCCATGAACCGAGAAGTCGGGGAAGTGTTTGATACTTTTGTATATATGAAAGGCTTGACGCAAGGACAATACAGCTACAGTGCCGCGGTCGGGATGTTTAAATCTCTGGTAGGGCTCGTCCTTGTACTCGGATCCAATTGGATAGCGAAAAAATTCGGCGAAGAAGGCGTATATTAAAAAGCGTCAGGGGGCTGTCAATATGCTAGTTGATGATAAGAATTGGAGCAATCGGCTGTTTAATACGGTAAACTATTCGTTGTTGACCCTTGTATCACTAATCACAATCATTCCATTCGTATATATCGTTTCAATGTCTTTTGCTTCCCCAGGGGAGGTGGCTAAAGGCGGGCTTCTCTTATTTCCTTCGAAGTTTACCTTGGGTGCGTATAAATACATCTTTTCAACCGACACGATGGTTCGGAGTATTCTTATCTCGATATATATCACGGTGTTCGGAACGTTGATCAACCTACTGTTGACCTCGTTTACCGCTTACCCTTTGGCTAAAGCCACCTTACGAGGGCGCCGGACGATACTTCTCATGGTTTTGATTACGATGCTGTTCAGCGGGGGCTTGATCCCAACCTACTTTGTAGTCAAAGCTTTTGGTATGATCAACACGTACTGGTCCCTGATGATTCCGACCGCTATAAGCGCATTTAATTTAATCGTGCTCAAGAACTTTTTTCAGCAAATTCCCGACAGCTTGGTAGATTCAGCGAAGATCGATGGCTGTAATGATCTAGGGATACTATTCCGTATCATATTGCCGTTATCGATGCCGGCGATGGCTACCTTCGGACTTTTCTATGCCGTTGGACATTGGAATACATTCTTTAATGCGGTGATGTACATGAACGATGCTGAGAAGTTTCCGGTCCAGGTTATTTTGAGACAAATTGTTTTGTTATCTCAGGATCAAATCGGAAACACCACGTCACAGCAAGATCCTACCGACTATTTACCGCAGACTATTCGAATGGCTTCCATTGTAGTCGCGACCGTCCCGATTGTGCTCGTCTACCCGTTCTTACAGAAGCATTTTGCCAAGGGTGTGCTATTAGGATCGGTAAAAGGATAACTCTATTTCAAAGAGTATCTCTTACATAAACAAACATTCAGGAGGGGTTTTGTATGGTAGGTAAGCGCTTTATTACTCTGCTTTCATTGTTGACGACTGTAAGTGCATTAGCGGGGTGTGCAGGTGAGAAGAGCTCGCCAACTGCACAGCAGGATAATACACCGCTGGAAGTTACTATTGCTACGCCTCAAATCGGAGAAGCTCCGAAAAAAGGTAGTGAAGTGGAGCAGGCTATCGAGAAATACACGAATTCAAAAATCGATATTCAATGGATTCCATCCGCTGCTTTCGAAGATAAGAAAAACATCATGATTGCCTCTAATGAAATGCCCAAAGCATTTAAAATTACGTCGAACGCCACTACGCTTAGCGCAATCCAATCCGGCTTGTTTTGGGAAATTGGCCCTTTGTTAAAGGATTATAAAAACTTATCAGCTGTCAACGCGTTGTATTATGACAATATAAAGGTTGATGGAAAGTTATATAGTCTGCCCTTGTATCGGGACATCGGCCGTGCCGGTATCACTTACCGGAAGGATTGGTTTGATGGACTTGGCCTGAAGCCTCCGGTAGCCTTAGATGACTGGTATAACATCATGAAGACCATCGCGGAGAAGGATCCTGATAAGAATGGTCAGAACGATTCGTACGGTATGTTTCTTGACAAGTCCTACAACGACCCGGCTGCCAGCAGCGCCTTTCTGACCCGGCTCGCAGTTTCTCAAGGTGCGCCGAATAAATGGGGTATGGAAGGAGGTAAGCTGGTAGCTGAATTTATGACCAAACCATATCTGGATTCCATGAAGCTGCTTCGCAGACTATATCAGGAAAAATTAATCAATCAGGACTTTTCCGTTGTTCAGACAGCTGATGCCGATAATAAATGGAATGCTGGCAAGGTGGGGATTCGGATCAATACCGTGGCCTCGGCGGCTGCGACCTCTCAAGATAACCTGAAAAAGGCTGTACCTAATGGCGTAGTTGAAATTGCGCCTTATATGGGACCGTCAGGCAATCAAGTACCGGCTGAGCCTGGCAATAATGGTTTCTTCGTTTTCCCAAAATCGAGTGTCAAGTCAGAAGCGGAATTAAAGCGGCTGTTGGGTTTCTTCGATAAGCTGCTGGAGCCAGAGATGTCGACACTTCTGACTAGAGGGATTGAAGGCAAACATTTTACTAAGACGGCTGACGGAAAAGCGGAGTTTAAAGACTTGACCCAATTTAATCTCGAGGTTAAGCCTTATCGTGACAGTCTACCTTCATTTGAAGTGACCGGAACAGGGCTGCCTCTGAAATTATCAGATTTGCAGGCGAAGGGCTGGAAGGTCATTGCCGACAACCTGAAGAATGTGGTGCCCAATGTGGCGTTAACGATGAATTCCAAGACGTATTCTGAAAAAGGCGGAGAATTGGATACATTAATTCGTGATGCCCAAACCAAATTTATTATGGGGAAAATTGATGAGGCTGGTTGGCAAGCTGAAGTGGATAAATGGAGAAAAGCTGGCGGTGACAAGGTGATTGAAGAATATACGGCCGAGTATGCGAAGCAGAAGAAGTAAGACGCTCTAGTTCTAGCATTTGTAAGCATAGGCATCGTAGATTCCTCTGATATAATGGTAATGTCGAATCCTTGTAAGCGAAGAAAGGTGAGGTTTCCGTTGCCTAAATACTTATATCGAATGCTTGTCTTCTCTCTTCTGCTCAGCGCAGTTCCGGTTGTTTGCATTGGGCTCATCTCCTACTATATTGCCTCAAAGGATATTGGGAAGAAGGTTAATGAGGGGAATGTACAGATCCTGCTGCAAAACCAGATGCGCATGGAGCAAATCTTAAAGAACGTCGAAATGGGCGCTGTACAGTACATCAATTCACCGTTGGTAAGCGATTTCATATACCATGATTTACAGAGTGATGATTTTCAAACGATCAACAATCTCTCCAAAGGCTTGTATAATCTTCATTCGATTGCGGGTGTGGCCGACACGCAGCTGATTAACTTGGAGCACGACTGGATGATCAGCAATCTCGGCTTTACAACAACAGACGATTTTGTGAATCGAGATTTACTGAGCGATTATGCCAAGCGCCCGCAAAATTTATTTTGGTTAGCTACTATCGGTAATTCCTTAGATGAAAATAAGATCCGGTTGGTCGTCAAGCTTCCAATGATTGCCTCTACGACCACTCCTAAAGCGTTGTTGATTATTGACATGTCGCATGATGCATTACTGAGCAATTTGGCTCAAAACACCCAATTAGGAAATATTTATGTGCTTAATCGAAACAGGGAGCCGTTCTTAGCCAGTTCCAGCACTGTAGGGATCCAGCCTTCCATCCTGCAAAGGATGAATGTCGCGACAGAACCAGAGGGGGCCTTTGAAACAAACGATATGGGGGTCAACTATAGAGTTTCCTCTTATAACGGCTGGTCCTATGTTTCGGTCGTTTCCATTGATGCAATTACGAAGGAATCTAAGAAAATAGCGTTTATTACGTTAAATGCCTGTGTGATTATTTTTATTCTAATCGGACTCGCCGCTTTCTATGGAACGCGCCGCATGTATAGGCCGATCCATCGGTTATTTATGATGATGGAGCAGTTCGGAGGAGAGTCCAAAGGGAATAAAAAGCGGGATGAATTCGCTTTAATCGAAGAGCGGTTCTCTTCCTTGTTTAGCACGAGAAAGCAGCTTCAGCAGCAGCTGCAGGTTCAGAGTGGGCAGGTGAAGGAATTTTTCCTATTGAAGTTGTTAATGGGACAGGTCACTGAGAGCGAATTCTCCTATAAGTATGAGACCTATGGCTTTGGGGAAAAGGGGAAAGCGCTAGGGGTGCTCGCCTTGCAGATCGATTCTCTAGAGGACACCAGATACTTGGATAGCGATAAGGAGCTGCTGTTATTTGCGATCAACAATGTCGTTGGGGAGCTAATTCCTAAAGACCGTATCTTGGGTACTTTGCTGCTGGATCAATCTCAGGTAACCATACTACTAGGCGATTCGGAGGATCCGGATGAATTGAAGGGCTACTTCTATCAAATGGCGGAGCTTATGAAATCGAAGGTGCACGAGCTGCTTCAGCTCAAAATCAGTATCGGCATCAGTCGGCCGTTTCAAAGGTACACGAATGCGATGGATGCCTACTCAGAGGCTTTGGAGGCTCTGAAACGCAGAATTAGTCTTGGAAATGAGCTCATCCTGGGCTATGAAGATATCGAACCGGTTTACCGGAACAGCGTTCAGCCTGCTGCTTCATGGAATCACCTTGAAGAGAGCTTGATGAATGGGCTTAAAACAGGCGATGCAGCTTCTGCTTACGAGTATTATAACCAGTATGCGTCAGCGATTTTGGAGAAGAGCATTTCGTTCAATGATTTTCAAATATTTATGCTTCAATTAATCGCCAAAATTTATCGGCTTGTTGGGCAGCAAGGTGGCATGCTGGATGGATTAATCGGCGCCAAATCGGTCATTATCCGATTCATGAAATTGAATACGGCGGAGGAAATTATGACTTGGTTTAAGACAGAGCTGATACCGCCTACCCTTGCTTTCTTACAGGGGCGAATCGATTCGCAATATATCAATATCGCACACCAAATGATCGAGCTCATTCACGAAAAATACGATCAGGATCTTACTTTGGAATTGTGCGCTGCACAATTCCGATTTCATCCGGTTTATTTGAGCCGAGTGTTCAAGAAAGAGATTGGAACGACGTTTATCGACTATTTGACGAATTACCGGATGAATATGGCGAAACTGTGGTTAAAGGACAGCAATATGAAGATTACGGAAATTTCGGAGCGGCTCAACTATACCAACTCCACTGGATTTATCCGGACCTTCCGCAAAGCTACTGGCATGACACCGGGCCAGTATCGAGATGCCCTTACGAGATCACAGTAATCACCAGTTCGGTGAATGAATCATAATCGCGTTATCCATCATGGAGGTGCACCTGTTGACCTATGAATTGGTAGAAAAACTGAAAGCAGCCTATATGTCCAGCGAGAAGTGGTATTCCGTAAGGTGGCATTATATCGAGGGCTGTATCTTAAAGGCGTATTTGGACAGCTACGAGCAAACGGGCAGTGAAAGTGATTATATCTTTGTAAAAAGCTATATAGATCAGCTGTTTGACTCGGGCGGCAATATACCTGAAATCCAAATCTGCAGTTATAATATTGACCAGATCCGGATGGCTGGAATTATGTTTACGCTATACCAAAGGGAGCGGGATCCCAAATATAAAAGGATCATGGATATGTTATATCAGCAGTTGGCTACTTATCCGAGAACGAGTTCCGGATCGTTCTGGCATAAAGAAAACTACCCCTACCAGGTTTGGCTGGATGGATTATATATGGGGCAGCCTTTCTATGTTCAGTACGTGAAGCAATTCGTTGAGGCGAAGGATTATTCCGATACGCTGCAGCAGTTCGAAAATGTCCGCCAATATATATATAACCATGAGAAGCGGTTGTACAGCCACGCTTATGATGAGAGTCGCCACATTTTCTGGTGCGATAAATCAACAGGGCAATCACCGAATGTGTGGGGGCGTGCGGTCGGCTGGTTCGCGATGGCATTGGTGGATGTGCTTGAGCTGCTGGAAGGAGAGCCGGCAGACACTGGCATCCTCAAAGCCTATATTAAGGAGCTTATAGATGACATGCTGCCATACCAGCATAGCGAGGGTATGTGGTATCAGGTCGTGGATAAGAAGGAGCATCCAGGCAATTATCTCGAAGCCAGCGGTACGCTGATGTTAGCTTATGCTATTCTCAAAAGTGCGCGATTGGGTTATCTGCCAAAGGAGTATGCCGTATACGGCATACAGGCGTTTAACGGAACGATTGCTCGTTACCTGAGGGAAGAAGAGGGTGAAGTACTGCTAGGCGGCATTTGCCGAAGTGCCGGCCTTGGCAAAAAGCCGGAAACCGGACAAATGCGAGACGGCAGTCTTGCGTATTATTTCTTCGCAGAACAAATCGTGGACAATAATGGGCATGGTGTAGCACCGCTGCTGATGGCCTACAACGAGATTAATCGGCTTGGTGTTAACTCCGACCCTGATGATATCCGTGAGACCGGGATCATGATATAAGGAGGACATATATATGTCTGAGCGAGCAAAAAGTCAAAATGAAGCGCCTCTTTACATAAAGGTTCACGCCGAGGATAATGTTGCGATTATCGTTAATTCCAATAGAGGCGCTAACTGTCATATGTATGATCCCATTGGAACGGACAAAGAGGGGAATGAGATTACGTTAATTATGCGGTTTCGGGATGGGCGTTTGTGTAAAGAAGTTTAGACCGGGACTCCTTGAGAAATAAGGGTTTCGGTTATTTGATTTTCAATAATTTGTTTGATTTATTCAATGAAAATGGTACCGGCAATGCAGACGTCTTTGACCAATTAGATTTACCTTGGTGAAAAATATTGTTATTAGATAATCTTAACGGAGAGCGAACGGCAGTGGTATATTCATAGTTTCATATGGCTCTTTCTTCCATCCCACTCCATGTCTCAATACTTGGAATTGTGCTAAAATATAGGCATGGGAACTAAGAACCAAGTTGTTAAGAGAGGTCCAATGACGATGATAAATAAACCCGGCAAGCACGGGCCCGTATATCACCTGCCTCCGTTAGGAGAGCCTCCTCCTCTGAGCGTACAGTTCTTAGGGGTTAATTACTGTGATACGGATTACCGCAATATTCGAAAGATTGCACAAATTACCGTTTTCGGTTTTGTACTATCAGGGCAAGGCAGTGTTCAAGTCGGTCCCCAAGCCTGTATTGCTCGTCAGGGAGACATGTTCATCCTACCTGCAGGCTATTACCATGAAGTTGCCTCAGACCTAGACCATAAGGAGCAATGGAGTTATATATGGCTAAACATTAGCGGAAGCTGGATTCTGAAGATGCTTGAAGCCTACCAACTGCTTTCCCATGTCGTGACGTCCAGTAGCGGATTGGAGCACTTGTTTAATGAGGCTATTGAAAGCGCTAATCAAAAATCAGTAGAAGAAATGCAAAGTGAGCTGCAGATCATCCTTATGCGAATCATTGTCAGCCTCTCCGAAACTTTACGTAAAAGAGGGGAAGCGTTAACATCAACGGTTCAAGCTATAAAGCAATTTTTGGATAACAGTATCCTTCATCCTTTCGATCCGACCCAGCTCTCTTCACAAATGGGCATTTCCAATAAGCAGATAAATCGCTTGTTTAAAAGAGAAATCGGAACGACCATCTATAACTATGTCATCTCCAAAAAGATAGAATCCGCTAAACTAATGCTACTCGACACACATCTGACCATAAGTGATATTGGTTATAAGCTTGGATATGTCGATCCGCATTATTTTTCGAACCTGTTCCAAAGCAAAACCGGAGTGAGACCAAGCGTCTTCCGAAAGCAATTTATTAAAATTCAATAGACATGCCGCGAATTGTTCAGGAATTGAGAATGATTCTTCACGGCATGTTTTTATTTTATAGAAAAGTAATTGATGTCCATAATCTTCACCCGACGTACTGCTTATTCTATTAAAAAGTTGTACAAACCACGATATACTTAATCCAGATTATTTTATGAAGGGAAAAATACAATGAACAGTGATTTTATTAGTCAACCACCTCATCCTGAAACGGAGTGGTCCGCCTGTACAGGCTATTCTGAATCTGCAGTAATGATAGAACGGATTTTGGATGTCTCCCTAAAAGATGCCAGTATTTGCTCAGGGCCGGATCATCTATACTATTTGACAGGTACGACAGATGGTTCAAGCTTGCAGGTATGGACATCCGCAGACCTAAAAACATGGACGGGGCCAGCCGCCGTATGGAGCTTGGAACAAGAGGGAACGTGGCAAAAGGAGAGCGATGGCCCCTTTGGTATTTGTGCGCCGGAGATCCACTATGTAAAAGGAACGTTCTGGATCACATACGGGTTGAAACAAGGCGGCACCGGTTTGCTCAAAAGCTTGTCAGCCTCTGTCATGGGCCCTTACCAGGATATGGGGAAGATAACAACCGACGGGCAGGATGCCTCTTTATTTGAGGATGAAGACGGAGTTGTTTATTGGATTTACAGCAATGGAAAAATCGCCCGAATGAATGAGGACATGACCGGTCTTGAGGAAATTCCCCGGATGGTAGAAGTGCAGCCTTGGAAGGTCGCGGGGCGGGAGGATCATCCATCGTACATACGGAATCTGCAGGTAGGAAGTTACGGGGCTTTTTTATACAAGCGGGATGGGTACTACTATATGTTTTGTGCAGATGAGCTTGAGAGGATGGGCAGCGATGCAGTAGATACCTTTGTAACGGTGAGCCAATCGATCTATGGTCCATACAGCCGACGGTATCTGGCACTTCCCAATGGCGGACAAGTCTCATTATTTACCGGACCGGAAAATCAGCTGTGTGCATCCTTTACGGGCTGTGGCAGCTATTCACCGGTGGAACATTATCCTTCCGTTGTACCCATGTCCTTTGCAGGCCAGGGATTCATCAGACCGATGGAGGGAACAGTGCTGGAGAAGGGAGCTGTGGGAAGTCTTAGACCCGTCGGGGATTTCCTGATTCGGGATCCCCATATTAGCACAGGACCGGATGGGATGTATTATTTGACGGGGACTTCAGACAAGCCGCATCGAAATTTTTGGGACCGAAATAATCAGCTTCACTTGTGGAGCTCAAATGATCTGAAGGAATGGAACCATGTGGCCAAAGTATGGGATTTATCCGAGAATGGCACATGGGAGAACAACATATATGAGAATCCGTGTCTTTGGGCCCCAGAGATGATCTATTTGTACGGAACATTCTGGATTACTTATTCGCTAAAAGGCGGAGGCACCGGGTTGATTAAAAGTATATCTGGAAATGCAGAAGGACCGTATATCGATATGGGTCGCATGACGAATACGGATATTGACTCCAGCCTGTTCCAGGATGATGATGGTCAAGTATATTTTGTATGGCAGGACGGTAAAATTGCCAGGATGAAGAAGGATATGACAGGCTTTGCGGAGGACCCCCGCAAGTTGCTGTGCTCGGATGGAAAGCACGTAGGCTATGAGGGTGCATTCATCGTGAAGTATAAAGGCAAGTATATTCTTGGTGCTGCGGAATGGAATGGCGATAAACGAGTGGACGGTACTTATGATTTGATGTATGCCGTTGCGGATGAGTTGTACGGCCCTTATACCCCAAGACGGATGGCAGTACCCCATGGAGGCCACGGAACGATGTTTATCGATCGTGACGGCAGACTCATGTCTACATTTTTTGGTAATGATCGGACCGCTCCATTTCGGACTCGTGTGGGAATTGTCCTGCTGGGGGCCGAAGAGGATGGAGAGGGGCTATGCATAGAGCCTTGTTGTGAGTAATATAAAAACATGAATCATGACCCTGATCGGGCTGGATTCATGTTTTTTTCTAATATTCGTGAAATGGAAAGGAGCTGCCGGTCCATGAAGTTTTTCTCCGTAAAAAAGTTGGTTTCACCTACGGTAAGCATACAGGGGAAAATCTTTGTCGCATTCAGTCTGGTTACTCTGATTGGAATCGTTGCTGTGACAAGTATTGTTTATTTGTACATGAGAGAAACGGTGAAGAATAATGCGATTACTTCCGTTACGGAAAGCATACGCCAGGCGGACGAATCCTTAAATCTCCGGTTGGAGGAAGTTAGTCGATTAAATACGGTGGTCGCTACCAATAAAACGGTGCTGGATACGCTGCTTAGCAAGACGGAGGAACCAAGCTACGAGTGGTTCCAGGAGCAAAAGCGGATCGAGGAGTTTTTATCCGCTTTGATTGCCTACAAGCCATATATTTCACGAGTTGCCGTCATAGGGTTGAACGAAAAGGTGTTTTTTGTCGGATCCCCATGGCTCGACAAGAACATTTTATACACACCGATGATGGATTATTTACTTCAAAATGGCTCAGGGCATGCTTATTTTCATCAAACCGGTTTAAGTGACTCTATTGTTACCGGGCGCGAGCTCCGATATAACCGTAACTTAATCGGAATGGTGATGTTCGATCTAAATGACGAGTTCATTAAGAAAATATATGATGTCAAACCTACATCGGACAGTATGTTGTATGTGGTTGATAGGAACAACGAATTTATTTATCAACCCCAAACAAGCGCCCTTGACAAGGCAGTGATCATTGGGCTCAATCAGGAGACGTCCGGTTCAGATCGTTCGGTTGAAAGGGTCATCGGACAGAAATCTTACCTGGTCATCACACGGAAATCGGATTATACGGGATGGTCCACGGTGGCACTCGTTCCTATGAAGTCTCTCTTAACTGAAACGACGCGGATCCGAAATGTATTAGCCACTGTAGCCATTATTGTGTTTATAATTATCGTCATCGGCACTTTACAGGTTTCCTCGAGAATCACAAGAAATATTCGAAGGCTGAGATCCATGATGATGCATGTCATGGAAGGCAATTTGACGCTACCGACTATCGAAATTCATTCCAAGGATGAAATAGGTCAACTCTATCACGTATTCAAAAGTATGGTAGAGGAATTAAAACGTTTACTTGAGGGAATCGTGACGACCGAGAAAGAGAAGCGTGAGGCGGAGTTGGCTGTTTTGCAGGCTCAAATTCGCCCCCATTTTCTGTATAACACGCTGAATACGGTCAAGTATTTGGCCAAACTTAACGGAGTGCCGAATATTGTTGAGGTATCGGAGTCCTTGATCGAGCTCATGCGCGGTGTATTGGGGAATACGAATGAATTTCTTTCCCTGCAAGAAGAGCTGCAGTATGTCCGCAGCTACGTCAATATTGAAAAATACAAATATGTGGAGCCCATCCATGTGAAGATAGAAGTCGAAAATGAAGAGCTTTTACAGTTCAGCGTATTGAAGTTAATGCTGCAGCCTCTTGTGGAAAATGCCATCATTCATGGGCTTTCCTCCTCGGAGCACGAGGGCCTGGTGTTGATTCGCATCTACGAGGAAAACAAAGAACTGAGAATCGAAGTAAGAGATAACGGCAAAGGGATGTCAAAGGAACAGATCGATGCGCTGTTTGAAGTGAATAAAGTCCAGACGAACACACGCTTCAGCGGCATGGGAGTTCGCAATGTGCACGAACGCATTGTTCGACTGTTCGGGGAGCCTTACGGCGTGTTTCTTTATAGTGAGCCAGATACCTATACCACTGTGCAGATCAGATTTCCATTGGTGCCGGGTACGGATCGAAAAGGGCAGGAGGAATGAGGAATGTTTCAGGTATTATTGGTTGATGATGAGGCGTTGGCACGTAACGATGTGAAGAGTATGTTGGATTGGGAAAAGCATGGATTCACCATATGGGGTGAAGCACATAACGGATCTATGGCGCTTTCCATGATGGAGCAGCAACCTCCGCATATCGCTATCTTGGATGTGAGCATGCCGTTAATGAATGGGGTAGAACTGAGCCGTATGATCAGAGAGCGGTTTCCCAAGGTTAAAATGATCATGCTGAGCAGCTTTGACGATTACGATTATGTTCGGACCTGCCTCATGAATGGGGCTATGGATTATTTGCTCAAGCATCGCTTGAACGCGGGAGCTCTATTGACGCTTCTGGATAAAGCGGTTCAGGAATTGCAGAGTGAAGAACGGGAGCATGAAGCTCGAAGTGCTCAAACCCAAATGATTGAACGTCTAAGTCCGGTTATTCTTCGCGAGCATGTAGCTAATTTGGCTAGAGGTGTACAAGAAGCCGGGGAAGTGCTGCAGTCTTATGCACGGGACAATGATCTGTATACCAGTTCCATCACTTATGGAACCGCAGCTGTACAAATCGTACCTTTTCTGTTGTTGACAGAGTCCTTTACCGATGTGCAGAAAAATCGGTTTGTTCAGCAAGCCACGGAAGTCATGCAAATGGCAATTGGCGACATTCAGAAGCGGACGGTAGGCTATGTGGGGGAGGGACGGTTTATTGTCCTGTTTTCTTCGGAAGATCGAAGTGAACATACGGTTACAACCCAAATCAATCAAGCCACGAGCTCCCTTGCTCATTCTCTCGAGAAATTCCTTAACTTAAAATGCGTCTATGCCATGGGGCCGCTATGCGGAAATTTGCGGTTGGTTGGCTCCAGCTATACCAAAGCAAACCAGGATATAAACGTCATGTTCGATCAAGGCTTGAACGCATCCATCCTGAAAGATTCTCTTTTTATGGATGAACAGAAGCAATTGCTGCTTTTTCTGGAGCAGTTGGATGGGGAAAGAATAAATCAAATCATTTCAACCATTTTTGCTGCACTGCGTAGTCAGCCAGTCTACGCAATGACAGTGCAAATCATTGTAAGCGAAATGCTTCATCTTGTTGAAAGGGCATGGAAGCGGCATTTTCCTCATTCATCCTTAGAAGATAACGGGCTCATCCCCTCGAGGAATGAGCTTGGGCGAATGGGAAGCGTTGCTGAGCTAGAGAGATGGTTGTTAAACTACTATGCGCGAATTGTTGGGGCCATCAAGAAAGAGCATGCAGGGGGATCCTATTCGCGCCATATCTCGAAAGCCATACAGTTTATCACCGATAACTATGCCTCCAACATATCCTTGGACATTACGGCGAGTGCCCTTAATCTGAATCCTTCCTATTTAAGCAGATTGTTCAAAGAGGAAACGGCTATGACCTTCACAGAGTATTTGAACCGGGTTCGTATTAAAACGAGCTGCATGCTTATGGAATCCGGCACCTATGCGTTGAAACAGATTAGCAGTGAGGTTGGATTTTTGAGTTATACGTACTTTTTTAAAGTGTTTAAAAGCATAACAGGAATGACACCTCAGGCGTACATGGATCATCTAAAACCGTCAAAAAAGTAGAATGGAAAGTCATAAATGTTGAATCATCCCAAAGAATGAATTAACTATACTTAGATCACCCCTTAGAAAACGCTTTCTTATAAGGGTGAAAACAACTTGATCGGAGGAACGAAAGAATGAAAAGAAATTGGGGGACGGTACTGCTTTCAACTTTAGTAGTATCCAGTATGACACTAAGCGCCTGCAGCTCGGATACCCCGAGCAAAGAGAAAGAGGGCAAAACTCAAGCCGATGATGTGAAAAGTGTGTCTTCAGCTGGATTTCCCATTGTGAAAGAGCCGCTTAAGCTGAAGATGTTCACAAGAATTGCGCCAACCAATGGACCTTTTAAGGATATGCCCGTTTTCAAGGATTTCGAAAAAATGAGCAATGTTCAAGTTGAATTTATCGAGGCACCAACGGACGGTTTTAATGAGAAGAAGAACCTGTTGTTTGCATCGAATGAGCTCCCTGATGCTATGTACCGCTCAGGTCTTACTCCTTTGGAGGCTATTCGCTATGGCACTGGCGGTCAATTAATCCCGCTAGAGAAACTGATAGATTCGTACGCGCCTAACCTCAAGAAGCTAATGGATACGTATCCAGAGATTCGTTCCGCCATTACAACACCTGAAGGTCATATTTATGCCCTGCCGGGTATTGTAACTGTAAACGCTGCCAGAACCGATAAACGCTGGATGAACCAAGTATGGCTGAAGAAGCTGAACCTGAAGGAACCTGAGACTACGGATGATCTGTACGAGGTGCTGAAAGCTTTCCGGGATAAAGATCCGAATGGCAACGGCAAACAAGACGAGCTTCCGATGACTGCACGTAACGCCTTGAGTATCGTACCGATCATGGCCGGATCATTTGGTTTGGATTTTCAGTTAGGTTATAACATTAACCTGGAGAATGACAAAGTTAATATTTGGATGGGAAGCGATCGGAATAAAGAATTGTTGATGTATTTAAATAAGCTGTATTCGGAAAAACTGCTGGATCCGGAGCTTTTTACCCAGAAGGAAGCTCAATATTTGACGAAACAAGGGACAGGAAATACCGGCTTCTTCTTTGATCAGACGAACAATCCCATGCTGGATACGAAAGTGGCCGATCAATATATCGGTATAGCTCCGGTCAAAGGCCCGCATGGTGACAGACTGCAGTTGGCCGCTCCGATACCAAGGGATTTTGGAGCTTTTGCCATCACCTCGGTGAACAAAAATCCGGAAGCAACGATGCGTTGGGTGGATTATTTCTACGGCGACGAAGGATCCACGTTACTCCGATTCGGTCGCAAAGGCGAGAATTATGAATTACGCGATGGGATTCCTTATTATACGAATGCCTTCCTGGCGACAGGCAATCAATCCAAAATCACCCCTTATGCCGGAGGTGGGGCGCCGCATCTGATCAGCGAGAATGTAGCTTCTTACATCAATCCGCCGCAGGTTCAGGAAGCCCAAAAGAAATTGGATCCTTACATGCCGAAGATTCGCTATGCAGTCCCTATGTTTGACGAGCAAACAGCCCAACAAATCAATGTGCTGCGTAACGATATTGATAAATATTACGAAGAGCAGAGCACAAAATTTATTGCAGGCGCTCTTAGCTTCGATAAGTGGGGAGAGTTCCAGAACACGTTGAAGAAAATGAAAATGGACGAGCTGCAAAAGCTGTACCAGGTCGCCTACGACAACCTCAAACAGCAAAAATAAGCACCAATGAGCTGGAGGGCTACAGATGAACAATACAGCAAGTACGGCGGGCGCCTCGTCTCGATCCAAATCGAGGCGCTCCAGCCTCTTTAAATCACTGAGTAGTCGATACGATCTCTACCTGATGCTGCTCATTCCTATTACATGGTATCTTGTGTTCCATTATGGGCCTTTGTATGGTTTGCAAATCGCGTTTAAAAACTTCAGTCCGGCCAAAGGGATCAGCGGCAGCGCGTGGGTGGGCTTTGATCATTTCCAGCGCTTCATAGAATCTTATTATTTCTGGAGGCTGCTGTGGAACACCATTTCGATTAACTTGTTCTCTTTATTGTTTGCTTTTCCAATTCCCATCCTTCTGGCTTTACTCATTACTGAAATTCGTAACAAAGCATTCAGCAAAATTGTGCAAAACATTACGTATATCCCTCATTTTATCTCCATCGTCGTTATGGTAGGGATGCTGATGGTGTTTTTATCTCCGCGAGGAGGTCCTGTAAATACGATCATTGAGGCATTTGGCGGATCTCCGGTTCGATTTCTCGATTCGGCGGCCTGGTTTAAGTCGATCTTTATCGGTTCCAACATATGGCAAAATATGGGATGGCAATCGATTATCTATATTGCAGCGCTCAGCGGAGTCAATCCGCAGCTGTATGAAGCGGCCAAAATGGATGGAGCAAGCCGGTTGCGGCGCATCTGGCACGTATCCATTCCAGGCATTCTCCCGGTCATCGTCATTTTGCTCATTCTCGATGTCGGACATTTCATGAATGTCGGTTTTGAGAAAATTTTGCTCATGCAAAATAATTTGAATTTAGAGTCAAGCGATGTCATATCTACCTTCGTCTATTCGGCAGGTATTTTAAAAGGGGAGTACAGCTATACCGCTGCCATAGGCTTGTTTAACTCTGTAATTAACCTGGCGCTGCTGTTACTCGTGAATCGCTTTGCCCGTAAAAAGGCGGAGACAAGTTTATGGTGAGGAGGGCCATGAGATGAAGGAACATACGCTCAAGAAAAGGAAGTCGGATGAAAAAATATTCGATGCCGTGGTAAGCGCATTGGCCGTCCTTATCGTAGCAGTAGTGTTGTACCCGCTAATATTTATCGTTAGTGCCTCCTTCAGTGATCCTGCACTGGTACTGAATGGGGAAGTGGTTTTGCTGCCTAAACAGATCACTTTGGAGGCCTATCGGAATGTCTTTCAAAACGATCAAATCTGGAACGGATATGGAAATACCGTTCTGTATACAGCAGTAGGTACGGTCATCAACCTGATCATGACGACATTAGCAGCTTATCCGCTGTCGAGACCAGACCTGCCCGGGCGGGGAATCATTATGTTTTTTGTAACGCTTACGATGTTTTTCAGCGGTGGTCTCATTCCGTCTTATCTCCTTGTGAAAAATTTAGGTATGGTGGATACGATGTGGGCGCTAGTTATTCCTGGCGCAATTGCCACCTATAATCTAATTGTCATGAGAACCTATTTTCAATCCAGCATCCCTTGGGAAATTCAGGAAGCAGCCCATATCGACGGGTGTTCGAACTGGAAGCTGTTAACACATGTGATATTGCCGCTATCCAAGCCAATTTTGGCTGTCATGATCCTGTTTTATGCGGTTGGTCATTGGAATTCATTCTTCAATGCCTTGATCTATATTCGCAGCAAAGATATGTACCCGTTACAACTTGTGCTGCGCGAAGTGCTGATGGTCAGTCAGGCGGATGCGGTTGACAGCAATGTTGGTCTGGAATCCAAAATACTACTGGCTGAGAGTATTAAATATGTGGTGATTATTATTTCCAGCTTGCCAGTACTGCTGATGTATCCTTTTGTACAGAAGCATTTTGTGAAGGGCGTTATGATTGGTTCATTAAAAGGATAACGGATGGAAGGAAGCGTTGTGTTCATGCAAGCAAGAGCTAAGATCCAGGTGAAGACGAATGAAGTCCGTAAAGACAGAATTAATCCTTATATATTCGGACATTTTGTGGAAGATATCCGTGATCATATGGATGCGATGTTGGCCTATCCGCTTGCGGATATGGATTTTGAAAGTGCAGATGTGACATGCAGGGGGCTTTCCGGACGCTGGCGTCCTTATACGAATGGGAAGAGTACTCTTTATGCGCTCGAACCCGCTGCTGCGCATCATTCCGGACATAGTCAGCGGGTACGAATCTATAGCGACGATGAGGCTTACGCAGGTCTAAGCCAAGCAATTGCTGTAAAACAGGACCCGGATGGCTGTTATTTGACTCTGTATGCACGAGCTTCTATCGAAATCAAGTATGTTGTAGCAGAGATTGTAGATAAGAAAAGTGAAGAAGTGCTTGGTTCAACACGAATCGATGTGGTGAGCCATAATTGGAAGCACTATGAATCGAGACTGACGGTCAGTCGGTCTTGTGAGCATGCGGAGTTCCGATTATATGTACCTTTGGAGCATGAACGCTGGCTGGATCATGTATCCACGGGGATGCTTTGGCTTGATCATATTTCGCTGCTACCTTCTGACAGTGTAGGCAATGTTCGCAAGGAAGTTATGGATATGACTAGGGACTTGAATGCCGGCATGATGCGGCTTGCAGGGAATTATATTAGTGCCTATCATTGGCAGCAGGCGATTGGCCCTTTGTATGAGCGCCCCAGTGTCATCAATGAAGCATGGGGGGGCTGGACGAATAAGTATTTTGGAACGGATGAGTTTATTGGGTTTTGCCGTGAACTGAATGTGGAGCCTCTGATTTGTGTAAACGATGGTTCGGGTACTCCGGAGGAAGCGGCCGAGTGGGTTGAGTATTGTAATGGCGATGCGAATACCCCCATGGGAAAACTGAGGGCTGCTAATGGGCACGCCGAGCCGTATGGCGTGAAGTACTGGGAGATCGGCAATGAGGTATGGGGTGGGTGGCAGGTCGGACATTGCAGCGCCGAGCAATTCGCGGAACGCTACATGCGATTTGCCGAATCTATGAAAGCAATCGATCCAGGGATTAGGCTGCTCGCTTGCGGTTATGAGAAAATGGATTGGAACAAAACCTTGCTGGAACGAGCTGCTGAGCAGATCGATTACTTAACCTTGCATTTGTATCATGGATACAATCGTTTTGGGATGAATGCTCATACGTCGAAAGAAGAGCGCTATAAGGCCATCCTCTCTTATCCGGAATGGACGAGGGAAACCGTAAGGCAATTAAGGGAGATGTTCGGATCATCCGCCCGTTATGCTCACCTGAAATTGGCGATCACCGAATACAATATGATGTATTATCCGAATACCATCCGCAAGGGTCTTCCGAATGAACACACCTTAGAAGCTGCAGCTGCAAATGCAGCGAATTTAAATGAATACATTCGAAATAGCGATTTGATTGAAATAGGCAGCTTCTCCGACCTCGTCAACGGCTGGCTTGGCGGATGTATCCGAGTAGGGGATTTCTATGCGGATCAGTTTCGCGGTAAGTCCGCTGGCAGAAGCGAGAATTCCTTAACCGTATATGGCACTTCAAGCTATTATGTCATGAAAATGTATGCAAACCAAGACTTGTTCTATGTGGTGGAGAGCTATACCGATTGCGGCAGCTTTCAAGTGGGTAGCCTTGCGCCTGCTGCACTCCAGCTTGATAACCTGCCGAATTTGGACGTCGTGGCTTGTACGAATGTTAGTGGCGATAAACTGACGATCTTTATGGTGAATCGAAGTCTCGAAGCTACGCTAACCGACGTGCAGTTGGACGGATTTGCCGAATCGGGCACAGCTCGTCTGTTGGAAGTAACGGCGGATGATTACGAATGTTTCAATAGTGTGAATAATCCGGATGCGGTGGTCTGCGAAGCTCATGAATTATCAGTAATGAAATCTCAAGTGACCTGTCAGCTGAGGGCGTCATCCGTTTATGTATTAGAAATCACTCGCTAACGGGAGTAAAGGTCTCACTGTTACGGTAACAGGAATAGGAGCTGATGATAAATGAAAAAATGGTTGACGGGACTTCTTGCTTTTGTCTTGATCATGTCTTTTCCGGCATCAGGATTCGCATACAGCAATCCGCAAATCGTACCAGACTCATGGCGTTGGGAAAATGGGGATTTTTATGGGGAAGGTGATCCGTTCATCTTGAAATTTAACGGAGTCTACTATCTGTACACCAGTACGGTGGACGATAAGCCAGGTGTGAAGGTTTGGTCGTCGGAAGACCTGGTGCATTGGGAATATCGCGGTCTGTGCGCTGCGGAACCGGTTACGAAAGGAGCCTATGCACCGGAGGTTGTTTACTGGAACGGCGATTTTTACATGTATACGGCTCTGCTTCGGGATGACAGTACCACGCAGCGCGGTCATCGCGTGCTGAGGAGCTCCAGTCCTACGGGTCCCTTCACGGACCAAACGGGCAACAAGGTAAATGGCATTGACGGGCACGTATTCATTGACGATGACGGACAATGGTACTTCTACAGCACGGGCAATGGCAATATTGACGTTCGTCCGATGTCCGATCCGTATTCGTTCGGAGAGAAAGCGAATACGGGAGCCGTGATGAAGGGCTGGACCGAGGGTCCGACGTTAATCAAACGCAATGGAAAATACTATATGACGTATACCGGAAACCATGTATGGAGCGATGCTTATAGGGTGGATTATGCAAGCAGCTCGAGTCCGGTTACGGGCTTTGTGTCGGCCGCATCCCAGAACCCGATTCTTCTCGATGCGGAAGGAGATCATGTCGGGCTTGGGCATAACTCCATTGTTCGTGGTCCCGATCTGGATTCCGATTATATGGTATACCACAGTCATGCCAATCCGGGGCGAAATCTGAACCTTGACCGGATTGTATGGAACGGGGATAAGTTGCTCGTGCTGGGTCCCACGACATCCGAACAGCCCGACCCGGCAATGCCTGAGTTCAGCGACCGGTTCCAAAGAAATGGATTGGGTGATGATTGGAGGGTTGTAGGCGGAGGAAATTGGGGAATCCGGGACGGTAGTACATTGTATCAAGATGCAATGGGTGAACCGGAACAATCTCATAAGCTTCTATCCCAGAAAGCGACGGATGACAACTTCACAGCGGAGTTCAACCTCAAGCAATCAGAGAAGGGGAACAGCGCGAACCCGCTGATGGGTGCAGTATTCTCCTACAAGAATGAGAACAATTATGGTGTTGCCGTACTTAACCCCAAACAAAATCGTTTGGAGACCGTGTTCCGCGTGGACGGCAAGGATACAGACCAGGTAACTACCCCTCTTCCGGATGGCTATGATTATACGAAATGGCATCAGATCCGTGTTGAGAAGGAGGGCTCCGACTATCGCATCCATGTAGACGGCATGCTGAAGCAAACCCGATCCGTCGAACGCCTTGGCAAGGGCAAGATCGGTTACACGACAACAGATGCGCAAGCGGATTTCGGATATGTCGCATTTAGCAACAAGGTTGGCGGAAACAGTGCCAACGCCGCTTACAAGCCGATTCCCGGCGAGATCCAGGCCGTCCATTTCAACCCGAATGGAAATGGCAAGTCCGATGGAAAGTTCGATCAATCCAATATCGCCGAAGATCCGGATGGCGGTTATCATGTCGCATTGTTCAATAAAGGGAATTTGCCATATAACGTAAATGTATCCGAAGCGGGAACCTATGATGTCGTAATCAGGTATGCCGCAGCAACCGATGCGCGAGTGAAGCTTGAACTTGATGAATCGACCGAACTGACGGATACGGTACGGCTTCCTTCAACAGGAGGTGCGGATCAATGGAACAATCTGGTGATACAGGATGTCAAGCTTCCGCAAGGGCTGCATAAGATCAAAGTGATAACTGTCGGGGGACCGTTCAATTTGGCCTCTTTGAAGTTTGGCCGCTCCGCTGCTACGACACCCATATCCGATGATTTCAATGACGGCAATGATTTCGACTGGATGAAATTCGAACAGGGCTGGCGGGTAGATACCGGGGAAGCAACTCCGTTTGACATTCCGAAACTGGTCCCGGGTATCATCGAAGCGCCTTTCTACAATACGGGCGGTGAAGGTATAGCCTACCATGATAATACTCCTGAAAACATCGGCGGTGCATATCGAGGCGATTCCGTCGATATCCGTACGAACAATAATTTCAACAGTCTTAATGTCGGCTGGAACCAGGCCGGCGAATGGCTCAAATACAACATCGACGTGAAACGCGCAGGAATGTATAAGATCGAAGTAACGGCAGCAACCACGTTCAACGATAATCAAGCGCGTATATGGCTGGACGATCATACGGATCTGACCGGTGCGATTGATATACCGAGTACCGGGGGCTGGAACAATTGGCAGACAACGGTGTCCGAAGGCGTCTATTTGCCGGAGGGCCGGCATGCGATTACCTTCGAAACGCTTAAAGGCGAGTATGACTTCGCAAGGCTGAAGTTCGTTTCCTTCGACGTACCCAAATCTCTTCCGGGCGTTGTAGAAGCCGTTCATTATAACACAGGTGGCGAGGGTGTCGGTTACCATGACAATACGTCAACGAATATCGGCGGCCAATATCGCAAAGATGCGGTCGACATTCGCGTCAATCCGAAAGGAGGCTGGAATGTCGGTTGGAACCAGACAGGCGAGTGGCTGAAGTATAACGTGGGCGTTGCCAAGCCCGCTGTTTATGACGTCAGTGTCCGGATCGCAACGGGGCTTGACGGCGGGAAAGTCCGGCTGTGGCTTGATGATACGATCGATTTAACTGGTGTCGTGGATATTCCCAATACCGGAGGATGGAATAACTGGAGAAACGTCAAGCTTGGAGACCTAATGCTTCCGGAAGGCGACCATACCATCAAGGTTGAAATCGTCCAGGGCGAATATGATTTCGCTAGTCTCTCGTTTAATACGTTACATGAATCCCAGATGCTTCCTGGGACCGTTCTTGCCGTGGATTACATGAATGGAGGGGAAGGGGTTGCGTACCATGACAACACGCCGGACAACATTGGTCGTCTATACCGTACCGATGCCGTCGATATCCGTATGCTCCCGGAAGGGGTCACGACGGGTTGGAACCAGACCGGCGAGTGGATGAAATACAATGTGAATGTCACCGAAGCAGGTTCATACAAGCTGGATTTGCGAGTGGCTACAGGCATGGAGGGCAGTCAAGTCAGACTTTGGCTTGATGATACAACCGACCTTACAGGTATTATCAATGTTCCGAACACCAGCGGTTTTCACGAATGGATGACGGTAACGAAAGAAGGAGTTGCCCTTCCCGCAGGCAATCACACCATCAAGGTGGAAATTGTAACCGGCGAGTTCGACTTTTACAGCTTCCGTTTCCACAATGACCCGATCGTTCCTAAACAAGGCGTATACAAATCGCAGCCGAAAGGGTATCCGAAATCGATTATCGGCGACAGCAGCTGGTCGGACTATATCGTGGAGACGGATATCAAGTTGGGCGCAAATACGCAAGCGGGAGGTAATGCAGGCATCATTTTCCGTGTAAACAATCCCGCTGACGGAACGTTATTAGGGCAGAACAGAAACGATTTCCTTCAGGGTTACATCGCATACCTGACCACAGATGGCGTGCATCTGGGTAAATTCAATTATAACTTCCAGTACTTGACCGGAACGGCGCTAGCGGGCACGGTTGGGAATTGGCAGCAAATGAAGGTAGTTGCGAGCGGCACTAGGATCAAGGTTTATGTTGGGGACATGGAAAAATCGCTAATTGATTACACGGATCAGAGCGGGACGGCTTTCACGCATGGCAAAATAGGAGTTAGAAGCTTCAACAGTGAAAGCTTAATCGATAACTTCATAGTCACGCCGAATCCGGCGGAATAAACGGCAAAATCACCCTCTTCTGTGGCCTATCTGGCACAGGAGAAGGTGATTTGTCTTGTCATACTTTTACCGTACCAGTCAGCAAATCATCTTGTTATTTTCAGATCGTGAAGTTTAGTATAGGATGTTTACAAAGAAATATATGGATAGTTAAAGGAGCTGAAGTTTGTGACCAGACCCAACATTCTGCTAATCACCAGCGACCAGCAGCATTGGAATACAATAGGAGCGTTTAACGAGGAAATCCATACCCCTAATCTGGATCGATTGGTTAGGGATGGGACGACATTTACGAGAGCATATTGTCCGAATCCGACCTGTACTCCGACCCGATCGTCGATCATTACCGGCATGTATCCGAGTCAACACGGGGCGTGGACACTCGGCACCAAGCTGCTGGAAGATCGGCATACCGTAGGGGAGGATTTCAACAAGAACGGTTATCAAACAGCTTTGATCGGTAAGGCTCACTTTCAACCCCTGCGCGGTACAGATGAGTATCCTTCGCTTGAAGCATACCCATTACTCCAGGATTTGGATATATGGAGGAAATTTACGGGGCCATTCTATGGCTTTGACCATGTGGAGTTAGCCCGAAATCATACAAATGAAGCGCATGTAGGCCAGCATTATGCCATTTGGATGGAGGAGAAGGGCTGCAAGAATTGGCGTGATTATTTTCTCCCCCCAACCGGTACAATGGATAAAAGCATTATGCACAAATGGCCGATACCGGAAAAGTTTCACTACAATACTTGGATCGCTGAACGGTCAAATGCTCTGCTCGAGCAGTACAAGGAGAATAACGAGCCATTTTTCCTATGGTCAAGCTTCTTCGATCCGCATCCGGATTATCTCGTGCCTGAGCCTTGGGATACAATGTATGATCCGGACCAGCTTACGATACCGGCGGTTACCCCAGGAGAGCATGACCGGAATCCGCCGCACTTCCGGATGACACAGGAGGAGAATCCTGATTTCTCCGCATGGCGCGAAACCGGCCAAGGGATTCACGGCTACCAATCTCATTCTCTGCAATCCCCGGACGAACGTAAAAAACTGGTTGCGACTTATTACGGAATGATCAGCTGTATGGACAAATATATCGGCAAAATTCTCAATAAGCTGGATGAGCTTGGTCTTGCAGACAACACGATTGTCGTGTTTACGACGGACCATGGGCACTTCTTTGGTCAGCATGGGCTGCAGTACAAAGGCGGCTTTCACTATGAAGATTTGATCAAGCTACCCTTTATTGTCCGTTATCCCGCCCACGTCCCGAAAGGCCGCGTTTCCCCGGCGATTCAATCGCTTGTCGACCTTGCGCCCACCTTCCTATCGCTTTCCGGTATTCCGATTCCTCCAGTAATGACAGGGGTGGATCAAAGCGGTGTCTGGTTGGGTACACAACCGGAGGCCAGAAATCATACCGTTTGCGAGTTCCGGCACGAGCCAACGACCATTCATCAGAAGACGTATGTCGATGAACGGTATAAAATCACTGTTTACTATAATCAAACATACGGTGAAATTTTCGACCTTCAAGAGGATCCCGGAGAGCTTAAGAACCTTTGGGATGAGCCACAGTACGCTGCACTTAAATCCGAATTGCTCTTGAAATACGCTTGGGCGGAGTTGGGAAAAGAATCGATGCCCATGCCACGCATTTGGCACGCTTAAATAGAAAGTGAGGCACAGAGGATGTCAGATCATACTTCTTACAAACCATCCTGCTGCGGTGCAGGAAGAAATCAGATAGAAACGGCTTTGGTGAAATTTGGTAATCTTGAACAGAAATCCGGTGCGTTGGATATAACGGCTAGAACGTCCAAAGATAACATGATTTATTTGCCGGGCGGCTCTTTTCTGATGGGAACGGATGATGGGGAAGGCTTTCCTGCGGATGGCGAAGGACCTATCCGTACAGTAGAGATCAGTTCCTTCTATATCGATCCGTTTGCGGTTACGAATGCAGAATTTCATACTTTCGTCGAAGCTACTGGGTATGTTACTGAAGCGGAGAAATTTGGCTGGTCGTTTGTGTTCCATCTGTTTGTTTCTCCGGAAACAGCCGCGAAGGTGAAAAACAAAGCGCAGCATACACCCTGGTGGTTGGTAGTGGAAGGCTCTGATTGGAGGCATCCAGAGGGGCCGGAGTCCAGCATCGAAGAGCGTCTGAACCATCCGGTTATCCACGTCTCCTGGAATGACGCGACGGCTTACTGCCGCTGGGCGGGAAAGCGTTTGCCAACGGAAGCGGAGTGGGAATATGCCGCTCGCGGCGGACTGGAACAGAAACGATATCCATGGGGAGACGAATTAAAGCCGGGAGGTGTTCACCGCTGTAACATTTGGCAGGGGAAATTTCCGGATAAAAACAATCAAAGTGATGGGTATGCAGGAACGGCACCGGTGAATTCGTTTGAGCCGAACGGATACGGGTTGTATAACGTATCTGGCAACGTGTGGGAATGGTGCGCGGATTGGTTCAGCCCGACATATCATCTGAATAGCACTAAAGTTAACCCGCTCGGTCCGTCATCTGGTGATAACCGAGTGCTTCGCGGGGGATCTTATCTATGTCATAAGTCTTACTGTAATCGCTACCGGGTAGCGGCAAGAAGCAAAAATACGCCGGATAGTTCTACAGGAAACATCGGTTTCCGCTGCGTGGTGAACTAAAAAAAGCCAGTCAACACTTTATTCTAGTGTTCTGACTGGTTTTTTTTATGCTTTTTATTTCATGAATATGCATCCATGGACGTATATCATCATTTATTATATGATATATGTATTCATACAAAAAATCGGGAGTGAATTCGATGCTAGAGTTAAATATAGAAAATCCAGATGAGCTTGTTCTTGTGGCTCATGCATTATCCACTGATTTAAGGGTCAACATCATCCAACTTTTAAATACAAAGAAGTTGAATATTAATGAAATTGCTGACGCACTTCAGATTCCTGTATCCACGGCAGCTTCCAATGTGAAGATATTAGAAAAGGCTCGTCTCATTGAAACTGAGCTGTTGCCGGCGACACGCGGAGCTATGAAAGTATGTACACGAACTTACCATGACATTCATATCATATTAAATTCACAGTTCTATCATGTTCAGCCGGATAAAAACTGCTATGAGATCGAAATGCCCATCGGATACTTTACGAATTGCCAGGTGTCGCCTACCTGTGGGATGGCCAATACGGAGAAAATGATTATTCAGGAAGATTCGCCTGCCGGATTCTTTCATCCCGATCGCTTTTCTGCACAAATCATCTGGTTCCGCAAAGGATTCGTTGATTACCGTTTTCCGTTGGAACTTCCGAAAGGTGCTAAAATTCAATCGATCCAGTTCAGTTTTGAAATCTGCTCAGAAGCTCCAAATTATGATAACAACTGGCCATCTGATATTTCGTTTTGGGTGAACGGGGTTGACGTTGGGACATGGACCTCTCCTGGCGATTTCGGAGGGCGAAAAGGGAAGTTAAATCCAGGATGGTGGCAAGAATTTTCGACCCAATTTGGATTGCTAAAAACGTTGAGTGTGGATGGTACCATGACTGCAATTGATAACGTTCAAGTGTCTTCGGTCAATTTGCATCAATTAGTGCTTGGAAATAATAGCTTCATCGATTTAAGATTAGGCGTGAAAGATGATGCAACACATAAGGGCGGTATTAACTTATTCGGTAACAAATTCGGGGATTATGAACAAGGGATCGTCATGAAAGTGTTCTATACGGTTAAATGATGGGAAATGAGGTCATACCAACAATAATGTTGTGTTGACCTTTCTTTATGTACAAATATAATGTAATAATGAAATGAAAACGCCGTTTTAATACAATAATATTAAAATAAACGTTGACAAAATGCTATGTAAGCGTTATTATTCTCTTATAAGATACATAAAAATGGTTATAATACAAAATTATTGTTTTGTATCTTTCAATTTAAAAAGGGAGCGATTGAATTGAAAACAAAAAAAGTATTAACGTCAATGCTAGGTGCCACAATGTTAGTATCCCTATTGGCAGGTTGCTCAAGTAACGGTGGTTCAAACGCAACTCCAGCCACCACTGAAAAAGCAGCAGAGACGGCGAAAACAGAAAGTGCCGGGGGCAAGAAAACAGAGCTTGTATTCTGGACGCTGTTTGCGGGCGGCGATGGCGAATACATGGATCAGATCATTAGTTCTTTTAATAAATCGCAGGACAATATTTCAATCAAGAACGTCAAGTTGGAGTGGGCAGAATATTACACCAAGCTCGTGACTGGTGTGTCAGGCGGTAAAGGTCCGGATATCGGGATTTCCCATACATCTAAATTACCTGAGCTAATTAAGGCGGGGGTTGTATCTGAGCTAGATACGACTGGTAAGGCCATTAATCTCAACTGGGATAACTATAACAGCAATATTTTGAGTTCCGCTACAGTAAATGGAAAGCATTATGCGGTACCGATCGATACGCATCCGTTCATCATGTATTACAATAAGAAGCATTTACAAACAGCTGGATTGCTGGGCGCTGATGGCAAACCTACAATGGAGACAGGTGCTGATGGCTTCGTCAAATTCTTAACAACGCTGAAAGATAAGCTTCCTAAAGATGTAACGCCATTCGCTTTTTCTAATAATGCGGATGATCCATATCGATTATGGTGGGCGCTCTATTCCCAACAAGGCGGGAATGACGTTATTTCGGATGACGGCAAGACACCTGCGATTGATACGGATAAGGCGATTAAAGCTGCAAACTATATTAAGGACTTATATTATACAAGTAAAGTAATTAAACCGCAGGACCCTGATTTTTACAAAACGTTCCAAAGCGGCAAAGGCGCAATTATGATGACAGGTGTGTGGGCTACAGGAACTTGGGAAACGACCAAAGATCTTGATTTCGGTGCTATGCCAATTCCTAATATCTTCGGAAATACGAAAACATGGGGAGATTCCCACACAATCATCTTGCCAGTGACCGCGAAGGAAGATCCTAAGAAGCGCGAAGCTGCATTGACGTTTGCCAACTATGTTGCTGAAAAAGGCGGTCAAGTTTGGGCAAAAGCAGGTCACATTCCTGCTAACAAAACTGTTTTCGATACAGCAGAATACAAAGGTCTGAAATACCGTAGTGACTACGCAAGTGTAGCTGGTGATGTTGTATTCCCTAAGGTATCAGACAAAACATGGCCTAAGAATGATGTTTTGAAAAAATATCTGGATGAAATTTGGTTGAATAAAACGCCATCGGACGCTGTGTTTAAGAAGATTGATGGTGAGTTAAAAACATTGCTCTCTAAATAAATGCCATTAAACCGGATAACAAGCTTGGAGTATCATACTTCAAGCTTGTTATTTTCAAGAAAGAGAGGTGCGATACTGCATGCGTACAAATGAAGTTGATTTGAATAAAACATCGGTCACTGCGCGTTCTCAAACGAAAACAAGGCAGTGGCGGCTGGACATCTTGGCTTTTCTATTTCTTTTGCCCTTTCTTGCCGTATACGTCGTGTTTTCGATATTCCCGATGATCAAAGGGCTGCAGATGAGTCTGTACGACTGGACGCTAATTAAAAAGATGGATTTTGTTGGCCTTAATAATTATATCGCTATGGTACAGGATGCAAATTTTTGGCGAGCGCTCTGGAACTCAACTTACTTTGTTATCTTATCTACGCCTAGTATGCTTATATTTGCTTTACTGCTCGCGGTCATTGCCAACCAAAAAACGAGACTTCAGAAATTTTTCCGCAGTGTCTTTTTCTTGCCAAGTGTCCTATCTGTCTCTGTCGTTTCATATGTAGGTCTGTTTGTTATACAGCCTTACACAGGCTTTCTGAATAATTTACTTAAATTAGTTGGTATTCTTTCGGTAGATCAAGAGATATTTTGGTTGACGGAATCATCCCTTGCTTGGATTGCCATTACAGCCATTACACTGTGGTGGACTGTTGGGGTTAACATGATTTTGTATTTATCGGCTATGCAGGATATTCCAGATGATATTTATGAAGCTGGGAGACTCGATGGCGCATCGGAGAGACAAATGTTTTTTCGAATTACGCTTCCACTGCTAGGTCCCATTACAAAAACGATATTACTGCTTCAAATTATTGCTTCGTATAAAGTGTTTTTGCAAATTTACATTATTACGCGGGGTGGACCGGGTACAGATACACGGCCAATTATTCAGTATATTTACGAGGAAGGAATCAAAAACAACCATATGGGTTATGCAGCTACCATGTCCTATGCGCTATTTGCCATACTCCTTGTCTTGTCGTTGACCCAATTGAAAATGAGTGCGAAGAAGGAGGCGGTCTAAGATGCGGGCTCTTCGCTTATCCTTATCGGTGCTTCTTGCTCTATTTTTTCTTGTTCCCATCTCATGGATGCTGATTGTTTCTATTAAAGATGAAGGTATGAAGATTACAGGTGTGCTGGATTGGTATAAACCACCTTACACCTTTGAGACATACGCGTATATTTTTCAAGAAACTTCTCTGGTCAGGTGGATGTTCAACTCTCTTGTTGTTGCTATTGCCGTTACAACGCTTACGCTGTTAATTTCTTCTCTGAGCGCATTCGCCTTGTCCAAAATCAAGTTCCGATATCAAAAGTTCATGTTCGTCTTGATCTTGGCTGGCCTATTAATCCCAGGCGAAGCGATTCTGATTCCGCTTTATCAGGTTGTGAAAGAACTTGGGATGTTAGATTCTTATCAAGGATTAATATTACCGGCTGTGGCCTCTCCATTCGCAGTTGTTGTTCTGAAAAGTTTTTTTGACGCGGTTCCCAATGAATTACTGGAAAGCGCTGAGATGGATGGGGGAAGCAAGTTAAGGGTTTACGCCAGTATCGTGATGCCGCTTGCTAAACCTGCTTTGGCCTCCATTGTAATTCTTACGTTTATTGCCCAATGGAACAACTTCCTATGGCCGTTCATTGCGATTACTTCAGAAGAATTGTTTACACTGCCGATGGGGATTCCCACCCTGATGTCCCAGTACTCGGAAGATTATGTAAGACCTATGGCCATTAACTCGGTAGCATCTATTCCTGTCATGGTTGCGTTCTTGTTCTTCGAGCGGCAAATAGTAAAAGGTCTGAGCTTCTCGGGTATAAAGGGGTAATCCATGAATAAAGAAAGAGATTACAGCATCGACATCTTCAAAGGGTTATTGGTCATAGGGATGGTGTACTGTCATATTTTGCAGTTTTTCAGCGATCCCATGGTCTTTACGGGAGCACAACGAGTGATCGATGTTGTTAATATTGTCACGTTTACAGGTTTCGTATTTAGTTTCGGTTACGTTGGCCAATTAGCCTATTACAATAAACCGTTCAAAGCAGTATACGGAAGAATGCTGTCAACCGCGTTGAAAATGCTAATTGCTTTTTATATTTCAGGTACTTATTATCGATTGTTCTTAGATCGAAAGCCCCTAAATTGGAGTACAATCAAGCCTATTCTGATACTTCAGGATATTCCTGGTTGGTCGGAGTTTCTGATTTCTTTTTCACTTATCATGTTGGTCGGGTTGGTATTATTTAAGCCATTAACTTGGTTGGTTGAGCGAAAGTTCAAATTTTGGGTGGTCGTTTTATTGCTGCTAATCACTACGTATCTCCCTTATGACAAAGTGACTGTGAATCAGTTAGGGCTATTGATTGGCACAAGAAAGTTTGCTTCTTTTCCCGTAGTGCAATATTTTCCCTACTACTTGATTGGGATGTATGCCGCACGCTACAAGCTGGGGTGGAACTGGAAATTTATAGTAGGTTCCTTAGCTGCTTCTGGCATATTCATCACGTACGTAATAGCGAAACAGGGGCTTCCTGAACGATTTCCACCATCCATCTATTGGATTTTAAGCTCCGCTTTCTTATTGTATGTGTACTACCTAGCTGCGAAAATGCTGGTTACTAGTATGAAATATACGAGCTTTTTACGAGTCTTAGGTCAAAACGTGCTGCTTTATCTGCTTCTGAGCAATATCATGATTTTTACTTTAAAACACAATCAGGAGCAGCTTTTGTTAAGCTCGCTGGAGGGCTTTTGGTTTGATATGGGTGTTCTTCTGCTGATTAGCTTTTTCATTCGAATCACGATAAGTACTAAATTCAATACGAAGGTCGCTTTGAAATCGGAAGGTGTAAATCATTGAAGAGGTTTGTGAGCGTAATGGTGACGATCTGTTTAGGGGTTTTTCTAACCTCATGTCAGGGAGAGGGACCTAAGAGAATGGAACTCGAACAATGGAGTCAAGTTCCCACCTATAGTAATCCAATGGAGTTAGCTGAAGAGTGGGAGGATTATGGGATTGGCGATCCATTCGTTCTCCGTTACAACGGTATGTACTATTTGTACTGCAGCACCCAGGATGATCAAATTGGAGTAAAAGCGTGGAGTTCTGCGGATTTAATGAATTGGAAGCCGGAAGGACTCGTTACTGAGGAGCTAATAACAAAAGGGGCGTATGCGCCGGAGGTCGTTTACTGGAACGGTTACTTCTACATGTACACCTCACCGGGAGGCGGCGGTCATTATGTGCTCAGCAGTCAGAGTCCCACAGGCCCTTTTACGGTCCAAACGGATAATCTGGGGATGTCGATCGATGGCTCTGTATTTATTGATGACGATGGGAAATGGTACTTTACACATGCTTCTGGTCGAGGCATTTTGGCTAACGAAATGTCAGATCCTTATACATTTGGCCCCGATAAGCTGATCCCGGAAGCCTATTTGCAGCACTGGACAGAGGGCTCATCGATCTGGAAAAGAGAAGGGAAATACCTAATTACCTATACCGGTAATCATGTCTTCAGCACAGGTTATCGAATTCAATATTCGATTTCTGATCAAGGACCCTTAGGTCCGTATCGGACGCTGGAAAACAATCCATTCGTGATCAGCACGGACGATAAATTTAATGGACTAGGTCACAGTTCTACTGTTCTAGGACCGGATCTGGATTCCTATTATTTGGTGTATCACAATCTGGTAGGCGCATCGACGTCAGGCCCGCCTGTACGCAAGCTGAATATCGACCGTTTGCAGTTTAATGGGGATCGTATGTCTCTACTCGGTCCTACCTTCGCGATGGCCCGTCCTGTTGCCAAAATGCCTGACTTTTCGGCCAAAGAAGTGGTTCCCGGAAGTACGGTTGGTTGGAAACAAGAGCAATTGCGTGATAAAACGATTGTAGTGAGCGACTCTACAACGGAACAGGCATTTACAGCTGAGTATAATTTCCACGCATTGTCGACTGACGAAAGCTCTTCCCATTTAGGCGTTGTATTTGCATACGAGAATGAGCGAAATTTTATGTTTACGGACGTGGATTCGCAAAGTCATGAGCTCATCGTACAGCGGGTTAATGAGGGTAAGATGGTCCTTGTGGGTAAAGCTCAAATCCCAAAGGAAACGGACCTAACAAAACTGCATACGATTCGAGTAACAAGTGTAGATGGCAAGATTCAGGTTTATTGGGACAATATGCATAAGCTAGAGGTAGATATGGAGAGTGTCGGAGGTAAGATTGGTTACATCTATGCTGCTGCATCGAAGTCCGCTCCTGCTATGTTGTTCACGGCTTATAGCAATGATGCGGGTGGAAGCAGTGATTATGAAACCGTCAAACCTGTCCCAGGGAGTATCGAAGCGGTACATTATTTGAAAGATAAGATCCGTGGCTATTCAGATTCCTTAGCCAATGAGCATCGAGGAATTGCAGCGGATGATGGCAGTATGGCAGCTGTTTTGCCGAAGGCTGGAGATTGGCTTCAGTACCCTATACAGGTGAAGCAGGCAGGAACTTACGGCATAGATTTGGAAATGCTTCCATCGGATGCGGAGACAACGATAGAAATAGCTGCTGGAGCAGAAAAGCAGCGGTTTATCGTACCAAAGCGGAACAAAGCTGATCAAACTTGGGAACGAACCCGCATTGGGAGTATGGCATTGAAAGAAGGCTACGTAAACCTGAAAATCAAAGTTGTCCAAGGTTCGCTTTCGTTCAAGACGATGACGTTCTATCCAGGTGATGAAGCGTTCTCTTCAATAGACAATGTGCCTAAAGGTATGGTGGGCATGTGGATTCCTGTAGATGGCGGTTATGAAACTCGCTCTCATGAATATATAAAAACATTCGCGGGAAGTGAAGACTGGACGGATTACCGGATGGATGCGGAGTTCCATTTCCCCGCGATACCGACAAGAGATGCAGGCTTGCTGATCAGATCTGTTCATGAATCTTACTATCCGCATCAAGTGCAAGATGCCTTCACAGGTTATTATGCGTCTGTGAACCAAGACGGACTTTCGTTGAAAAAAGTGAATTACGGAAAACAGGAGATTTTGAAAACTGTGCCACTAACGATTCAAAAAGATACGAGCTATCGAATGAGAGTTCAGGTTACCGGCAATCGAATACGTGTATATTGGAACGGATCAACGGATCCTGTTCTTGATTATCAGGATCCGAGAGCTTATACACATGGAAAAATCGGTCTACTTTCCAACCATTCTGATATTATTTTTCATAAAGTTTCAGTTTCGAAGTGAAATGCGTAGTTGTAATACAGAGAAGATAGAGGAGTGTAGTTATGACAACTAAGATGTATATCAAAGATTATCCTAGACCGCAATTCGTTCGTGATTCTTGGCTCAATTTGAACGGGGAATGGGATTTCCGTTTTGACGATGATAATGTAGGAGAAATAGAAAAATGGTATAAACAGCTTAACGGAGATCGCAAAATAACAGTTCCGTTCACATACGAAACGAAGGCGAGTGGTATTGGAGAAGAGAAGTTTCATCCGAATGTGTGGTACGAGCGTGCTTTGGGTATCCCGAAGGAGCAAGAAGGGAACCGTGTTATACTTCATTTTCAGGCCGTAGATTATTTAGCTAAGCTATGGGTTAACGGAACCATGGTCGGACAACATCAAGGGGGATACGCTGCTTTTTCTTTTGACATTACACCGCATCTTCTATTTGGCGAAACCAATACCCTCGTGTTGAAAGCGGAGGACTCACAAAGCTGCACACAGCCAAGAGGCAAGCAGCGTTGGGTTGATGATAATTTTGAGTGCTTTTATGTGCAGACAACAGGCATTTGGCAAAGTGTGTGGGTAGAGTATGTAGCGGCCTCGTATATAAAATCTGTTAAGATGACGCCTGATCTCGATAATTATTCAGTTCGCTTTGATTATCAGGCACACATGGCTGCCAAATCGAAACAACTCCGTCTGGAAACTCGGATTAGCTTGAAGGACAAAGTTCTTAAGCAAACGAGTCTCGTTATCGATCGCCCGTGGCTCCAACTGGATATGAATTTATTACATGAGGCGAACGGGCCTTGGAAGGTTCGAACATGGTCACCGCAAAACCCGAACTTATATGATGTGGAATTTATCCTTTATGAAGGTGACATCATCATTGATCATGTATACTCTTACTTCGGGATGAGAAAAATTTCGATTGAAAAAGGAAAAGTACTCCTTAACAATACGCCGATATATCAACGTCTTATTCTTGATCAGGGCTACTGGCCAGACAGTCACTTGACTCCGCCATCGGAGGAGGCGTTGATTGAGGATATTGATGCAATCTTGGCTATGGGTTATAACGGGGTAAGGAAGCATATGAAGATTGAAGATGCCCGGTTCCTTTACTGGTGTGATGTGAAAGGTGTGCTGGTCTGGTCCGAAATGGCGGCAACTTTTGAGTTTAACGATGAGGCGATTGATACATTCACATCGGAATGGACGGAAATCGTCCGCCAGCAGTACAATCACCCTAGTATCGTGACATGGGTACCTTTTAATGAATCATGGGGGATCGCACAAATTTACACCAACTTGAGACAACAAAAGTTTACGGAAAGCATCTATCACTTGACCAAATCACTAGACCCGCATCGGCCTGTTATCGTAAATGATGGCTGGGAACACACCGTTTCTGACATCTTGACATTACATGATTATGAGGAGAAAGGTTCTGCATTTTTAAAGCGTTATACTGACAAAGATGGACTCCTGAACAACGAATTCTCATTCAATAACGGGAAATATGCCATGGCCCAAGGATACGCCTATCGTGGCCAACCGATTATGATCACTGAATTCGGAGGTATTGCTTTTAATACAGGGAAAGGCTGGGGCTATGGGAATCAGGTTGAGAATGAGGAAGCCTTTATCGAGCGTTTTAGGAGCATTACACAAGCGATTAAAGATACGGATTACATTAGTGGATATTGTTATACCCAAATAACCGATGTTCAACAGGAAGTCAACGGATTGCTTACAGAGGATCGGAAGCCTAAGATACCACTCGAACTGATAAAAGAAATTAATCTTGCATAAGGTTTGAAAAGAAGGACACGGCTTGTTTGTGAAGCCATGTTCTTTTTTTTCTAGATATCCGCCCCAACCACTCTTCCATACATCCCAACGATTACGCGATCTAATCGAGAACGAGGTCCTTATGCATCTGCGTTCATTGAAGAAAACGCGCAAAGACGTGTCCTTGCATGATCCCATCGGAACGGACAAAGAGGGAATGTCTGGGGACGGGTATAAAAGATGATAGATTCACTCTGCTAGTTGTAAAAATATATAACCAAACATGTTATTAAATATAACACACAAAATTGAATTCTTAAAATATATCTATTTTATGTAAGGTATATTGACATAAGTTTCTGATTTCATTATTATAATCTTGTAAGGTTCATGTTATTTAAAAATGCCGATTGAGTAGTTTTGTATGAATTTCGTCTCTTAACCGAAGTTCTGAATGCTGCAATATCGGTATTTTTGTGTATCAAACTATCTGAGGAGGTTGTTTCATGATTTTGAAGAAAACGGCTCTTATGATCTCAGTATCGGCGCTTGCCATGGGTTTGTTAGCAGGGTGCGGAAACGGAACAAGCACAAGTACAAGCACAAGCACAAGCTCAGCTACAGAAACGACTAAAACTAGCAGCGTAGGCACTAAGAGCGTCATCAAAATTGCGACCCAGTCCCCTTTGTCAGGAGGCAGCGCCGTTCAAGGAGAAGCTATTAAGCTAGGTGCTCAGATGTCTTTGGACGACCATAAAGCGGAATTTGACAAGCTGGGTTTTGAACTGCAACTGGTCCCTTATGACGACCAAGCAGATCCAAAGAAAGGCGTAGCCAATGCCGAGATCATCAGTGCTGATCAATCAATTCTCGGTATCGTCGGACATATGAACTCAGGTGTAGCTATACCTTCCTCAGTCGTTTACGAGAAGAACAATATTGTCATGGTTTCGCCGTCCAATACGGCAACGGAGGTAACCGACCGTAATCTGAAGGTCGTGAACCGAATCGTTGCAAGGGATGATTTCCAAGGACCTGCGGCGGCTGATTATGCGTTTAAAACAGTAAAAGCCAAAAATATTTTCGTCATTCAAGACAAAACAGCCTACGGTCAAGGCTTGGCAGAAGCGTTTAAAGACGCGGCAACGAAGCAAGGGGCAACCATTGTCGGTTATGAGGGGATTACCATAGGTGAGAAGGATTTCAACGGGGTGCTTAACATTGCGCTTAGCAAGAAACCGGACTTTGTCTTCTTCGGAGGATTATATGCCGAAGGCGGTCTGCTTATCAAACAAGCACGCGACAAAGGAATTACGGCTCCTTTCATGGGTGCAGACGGGTGGGATACGCAAGGTCTGGTTGATGTAGCCGGTGATAAAGTAAAAGACGCCTTGTACGCTTCCATCTCAACTGATATTACAAAAACGCCAGATGGCATGAAGTGGGCCGATCAGTATAAATCTAAATTTGGCAAAGCTCCCGACGGTTACTCGGCTTACGCATATGACTGTATGACCATTATTCTAAATGGCATTAAAACTGCGAGCAGCGCAGACGGTGGAAAAGTGCCTGTCCGCGAAAAAGTTCGTGATGCGGTGCGCGCCACCAAAGACTTCCAAGGTGTTGCCACGAAGGTTTCCTTTGATGGTAAAGGCGACAATACATACGCTAAAGTATTTATCTACAAATTTGAAGGTCCGAAATATCCGGGTACCATGATTTCTGAAGTAGGGAAGTAAACCTAATCTCAACATCATTCAACTTAAAGTAAAGAGGTATGTGCTTTATTGATATACCTCTTTACGGTTTATTCACTTGCGAAAGGAGAAGCTTCATGATCCTAAACATCCTGCACTCACTCCCCCAAGTATTGATCGACGGGCTTGCTTTAGGAGCTATTTATGCGGTCGTTGCCTTAGGATATACCATGGTATACGGTATTCTTGAATTGATCAATTTTGCACACGGCGAAATTTTTATGACTGGGGCATTCGTTGGGACAGGGGTATTGTTCCTTTTTCAATCTACAGGGTGGCTTAGTGGTATGCCGGGATGGGTTGCATACGTTCTAATCCTCGCTATCGCCATGCTGTTTACGGGATTGTTGGGGGTGGGAATTGAACGAATTGCTTATAAGCCTCTCCGAAAAGCGCCTAAGCTGATTTCACTTATCTCCGCGATTGGTGTTTCCTTCGTGGTTCAAGACCTCGTTCGCTTTATATCCGAATTGAGAACAGGAAACTACATCATAAGCGGTATTACGTTATTCGATAAAAATATAACCATCGGCACTTCTTCTCTTGGATCATGGCTCGGAGACGCTTCTTTGAAAACCAATACGATCATCATCATCGTAGTGGCTGTATTGTTGATGATCAGCCTTGATTTTTTTATCAATCGTACCAAATGGGGAGTGGCCATGCGGGCGGTAGCGCAAGACCGTGAAACGGCTTCGTTGATGTCAATTAACGTGAATAAAATCATTATTCTGACCTTTTTCATCGGATCAGCTTTAGGCGGTGCTACAGGGGTTTTATTTGCGCAGCAGTACGGTACGATCGATCCATTTATCGGCTATATATTAGGGCTGAAAGCATTCACGGCAGCTGTGCTTGGAGGTATAGGAAACATTCGGGGTGCCATGTTTGGCGGACTGGTCATTGGGATATTAGAGATGTTCGCTTCTTCTAATCTTGGCTTACTGACGAACGGCAGCTTCGGTTCGGAGTATAAAGATGTATTTGCTTTTATGATTCTAATCATCGTATTGATATTCAAACCCGAAGGTCTGTTTGGCAAAGCCGTCAAAGAGAAAGTGTAGGTGACCCATTATGGATAAAATAAAACAGGCATTAGCGCAAAACTCGAAAATGCAGGCACTTATACTTGTCTTTCTTGTCTCGGTTACAGCACTAAGTGTATATATGACGGCTAAATCGGTCATTGCCTTTTTATTATTGCTGGCATCCTTGCTTTTGCTTTACTACACTTCATTTTCCAATAAAGTCAAATGGATTATCGGCGGAGTCATGCTAATTCTAGTTATTCCGTTTGCTTCATCGGGAGGCCCCGCCTACGAATCTTATATGGAAGTTGCAACGCAGAGCGGGATTTATATCGCAATGGCTCTCGGGCTGAATATCGTGGTCGGTTTTGCAGGGCTTCTGGATCTGGGTTTTGTCGCTTTTTTCGCGATTGGAGCTTATACATATGGTATCTTCTCTACGGCTCAGGCGAATCACTTCATTCCAGGTGATTTGTTTCCTCTTTCGGGCTCTGCGTTTTGGCTGTTTATTTTTGTAGGCGGCTTTATGGCCGCACTGTTCGGAGTCATTCTCGGCCTGCCCGTCCTTAGGGTGAAAGGAGATTATCTCGCTATCGTAACATTGGGCTTCGGGGAAATGATCCGCATCATCTTCAACAACTTGGAGAAGCCGGTTAACATTACGAACGGCGCAAAGGGCATATCATCGATCAAGCCTCCAAATCTGTTTGGATTTGAATTTACGCATCCTCATCAATTTTATTTCATTGTGATAGCGATCTTGGCTTTTGTAATTTTCGGAGTAAAGAGATTTGAACATTCACGAATGGGTCGTTCCTGGAAGGCGGTTCGGGAGAATGAAATTGCCGCACAATCCATGGGGGTTCCGTTAATTCGCACGAAGTTGACCGCGTTCGCTGTGGGAGCTTCCTTCTCTGGGATGATGGGAGTCGTCTTTGCAGCCAAGCAAACGTTTATTGACCCGTCCAGCTTTACATTGCTTGAGTCTATTACGATTTTGGTCATGGTTGTATTAGGAGGAATGGGGAGTGTTCCTGGCGTTATACTTGGAGCTGCACTCATTACGATTCTCAACCTGCAGGTGCTTACGGAATTTACCAATTGGTTAAATCAATTAACACTGCAAGGCGTAGTCCACATTCCATTTGCCTTATCTCCATCCAAGATGCAGAGGTTTATTTTTGGAGCCATTCTAATCCTCTTTGCTGTCTTTAGGCCAAACGGATTGATTTCCGTGAAAAATCGCAGAGTGAACGAAAAGCTGATTCAGGACCGAATTTTATCAGCTTCCGTGCAGCAAGTAAATTCTCAAAGCGGAGGGATCGCCCAATGACCATTTTGCGTGTTAATAATTTGGTCAAACGCTTTGGCGGATTGGTTGCCGTTAACGGTGTTCAATTTGAGTTTCAAAAAGGTAGAATTTCTGCTGTTATCGGTCCAAATGGTGCCGGGAAAACAACTTTTTTCAATATGATCACCGGCATTTATGCGCCTGATGAGGGTGAAATTGAATTGGAAGGCAAATCGATTGTGAAGGTTAAGCCTGATCGAATTACTGAAAAGGGAATTGCCCGTACTTTTCAAAATATTAGACTATTTGGAAATATGACGGTTCTTGAAAATGTGATGGTCGGCATGCATATTCATTTAAAGGGAGGAATATTAAGCACTTTACTCGGACTTACTAAAACTCGAATTGAGGAACAAAATGCGATGGATGAAGCATACCGATTATTGCAATATGTTGGTCTCGAGCCTCATCTCAATGAAAATGCAAACAGCCTTTCTTACGGAGCGCAACGGCGGCTTGAAATCGCGAGAGCGCTTGCGGTTAAACCAAAAGTACTACTGCTGGATGAACCTGCCGCAGGAATGAATCCGCGTGAAACAAAAGAACTGACCGAGCTTATTCGAAGTATTCAACAGGAGCTGGACGTATCGATTATATTGATTGAGCACGATATGAAACTCGTCATGCAGATTTCTGATCACATTCTAGTTCTGGATCACGGTGAAAAGATAGCTGAAGGATCCCCTTATGAGATTCGTTCGAATCCGCGTGTGATCGAAGCTTATTTAGGTAAAAGTGCCCTAGGTCAAGAGGTGAAATCATGAGCATACTGCAGCTTCAAGAAGTCCAGGCTTACTATGGAGGTATTCAAGCTTTAAAGGGAATTTCACTTCATGTGAATGAAGGGGAGATTGTCACGTTGATCGGTTGTAACGGAGCGGGAAAATCCACAACACTTAAATCCATTTGCGGTCAGGTGAAAACGAAAGGCTCCATCCTATTTAATGGGCGCAACATTTCGGCCTGGCCGCCACATCAAACGGCGATGGAAGGCATTGCTCATGTCCCGGAGGGCAGGCGCATATTCCCAAGGCTAACTGTTAAGGAAAATCTGGAAATGGGCGGATTTTCAGTTAAAGATAAAAAAGTGATGAAAGAGCGTATGGAACAGTCCTTTGATTACTTTCCTCGTTTGAGAGAACGCTTGTACCAAGCAGGCGGCACCATGAGTGGAGGCGAACAACAAATGCTTGCCATAGCCCGTGCGCTCATGATGAAACCTAAGCTACTGCTGCTCGACGAACCATCGATGGGATTGGCTCCCGTCATCGTGGATCAAATCTTTGAAATCATTCAGGAGATGAACCGTACGGGGATGACGATTCTACTCGTAGAACAAAACGCATACCAAGCACTGCAAATCGCCCATCGCGGTTATGTGATACAGACCGGTGAAATTATTCTGGAGGATGACGCAAAAACATTGCTTGTCAACGATCAAGTAAAAGAAGCTTATCTGGCAGGATGAAATCATTTCTACCGATGCTTTACGGCATTATGGCATCATTTTTTTTCTCCTTTTCTTTCATCATGAACCGGTCCATGGAGCTGTCCGGTGGATATTGGGTATGGAGCGCTTCGCTTCGTTTTCTATTCATGTTTCCTATCCTTTTGTTGATTGTCTGGATTAGGGGAAATCTCCGGGCCTTGCTTTTTGATATGAGAAAGCAGTTAGGGGTATGGATGGGCTGGAGCATGGTCGGATTCGGATTATTTTATGTGCCGCTGTGTTTTTCCGCTGCCTACGGACCTGGGTGGTTGATTGCGGCTACCTGGCAGGTAACCATTATTGCGGGTTCATTGCTTGCTCCATTATTCAGCAGGGTAATAATAACAAAGAGTGGGCCTAAACGGATTAAGGAAAAAGCTCCGTTAAAAGGTCTGTTGATTTCTCTCATCATCTTATTTGGGGTAATTGTTATACAGGCGGATCATGGCGGCCATCTCTCCATAAAAGACGCGCTTTTAGGCGTGGTGCCTGTTCTGCTAGCAGCTTTTGCTTATCCGCTTGGCAATCGGAAGATGATGGAAGTTTGCAATGAGCGGCTGGATACCTATCAGCGTGTTCTAGGCATGACACTGGCCAGCCTTCCGTTATGGATATTTCTTTCGCTCTATGCTCTTGTTCATGTCGGCGCGCCGAACGCAGGGCAAATCGGCCAATCCGCTCTTGTAGCCGTTTGTTCGGGAGTCATTGCAACCGTGCTTTTTTTCAAAGCGACGGAAATGGTAAAAAGATCCGCACATCAACTAGCTGCTGTAGAAGCGACTCAAGCCGGAGAAATCATTTTTACAGTCATTGGCGAATTAGTGCTACTTGATGTGGCATTTCCTTCTAGTCTGTCTTGGACAGGTATTCTTTGTATCGTAACCGGGATGATCGTTCATAGTTTAATGTCGAAGAAAGGTAAATAGATTCACAAAAAAAATGGAGAATGGTTCTCCGTTTTTTGTGAATTTACGCTAACGAAAAACTTTTGTAGAGGAGTTTGCTTAACAGCAGCTCTTCTTTTTGTTTATTCAAATAACGGTTAATGCAAGACTGTCTTTACTAAATTAGGGTCTATGACGTGAACAATCCCAATAAGACATGAAATTGAATTTGAACGAAATCAAGTTCGTGTCATTTATGATTTACATAACCTTTAGATCAAGGTTATATTCACCTTACATTTCTTCGATAGATTGAGGGGAGGGGGCATATCCCAATAAATCATAGGAGGTATTTGTTCGATGAGCCATGATGAAGCAAGTAAAAGTATGAGCAGGAGGGATTTTATTAAAGTCGGAGGGGCGAGTGCGCTGGCGCTCACCCTTGGATCAGCGGGTGTTCCCGTCGAATTGTTTGGCGGAGGAGAGGTACAGGCCGCAACCAACGACAATGTGAAGCTGCAATTTAACTCTGACGGAAAGTTCAAAATCGTACAGTTCAACGACACGCAGGATGACGAGAATATCGATCGACGGACCGTGGAGCTGATGGAGAAGGTACTCGACGCCGAAAATCCGGATTTTGTCGTACTTAACGGCGACAACATTACCTCAGGCTGCGATACGGCGATGGAGATGAAGCAGGCGATGAACAACGTTGCCCAGCCAATGGAACAACGAGGAATCAAGTGGGCCGTAACCTTCGGGAATCACGACGAAGACTCAACTCCGAAAGCCGGTCTATACGAAGAGGAAATGCTGCAATTTTATATGGCGTACAAGCATAATGTGAACCAGCCCGGAGAACGAGGGATTACCGGGACAGGGAATACCAACCTGTTGATCCGGTCCTCCCAAGGGTCGAAGGCGACCTTCAATCTCTGGTTGTTGGATAGCGGAAGGTATGCGCCGGATACAATTGCCGATCAAGACTTCGAAGGATATCCGACCTGGGACTGGCTGCGGTTCGATCAAGTGGCGTGGTACTACGAAACCTCCAAAAAGCTAGAGGAGAAACTGGGTTATAAAGTGCCGTCACTCATGTTCATACATATCCCGCTCTGGGAGTACCGATTCATGTGGTATGCCAGCGTGGACGGAAGGTCCGGGGCCGACCATGCAAGGGCCGTTGGCAAGCACCAGATTGTGGGGGAACGGAACGAAGACGAATGCCCCGGTCCGATCAATAGCGGCATGTTCTCGGCGATTTTGGCCCGAGGCGATGTCAAGGGCGTCTTCTGCGGTCATGATCACGTCAATACGTACCACGGCAACTACTACGGCGTACTGCTCGGCTATTCCGGAAGCACGGGCTTTGGCGCTTACGGTTTGCCCGGCGCGGATAGGAATAGACTGCGTGGAGCCCGGGTATTCCATCTCGATGAACACACCGAGAACGTTCTTATCGATACCCATATGGTATTTGCCAAGGATTACGGGATCGATCTTACAGCGAACGATCAAAGCGCGGAGCCCGCGCCGATCCCGGAAAACAAGAAGCAGGAGAAGATTGTGAAGCCTTAAGCCACTCGATGCGGTTTCCCGATAATAATAAAGCCGCGGGGAAAAACCCTCGCGGCTTCTTTGCTTACTGTTCGCAGATGAAAGCAGTAATGCGGAACCATTGATTTTACATAAAAATATACTCTAACTATTTATCAACCAGCAAACAATCGTTCAAACAACCAGATTCCGCCTAATACAAACGCCGCGCTGGAACCTGCGACGACAAATCGTCTCGCATATTTGTAACGGTACAACAAATAGATGAGCGGTACAAGCACTCCGACTAACGCGATTTGGACCACTTCGATCCCGATGTTGAAGCTGAGCAAAGCCGCTGCTATGTTGCTTCTCGGAATATTCATTTCCTTTAAAATGTCAGCAAATCCCATGCCGTGAATGAAAGCTACATAGCAAATGCTTAGCGCGAGGCGGGTTCCACAATCTTCGGGGATATATCGATCAGTCCCAAGACCGTCAAAGTTAAGGTTATGCTGTGAGCGATCGTAAAGGCGGTAATCATTGTTGCGTATTGTTTAAACGTTTGCCGCGCGATGAGCAAAGAAAATAAGAAGAGTAAATGGTCGAACCCGCCTAAAATATGGCTCATGCCAAGCCTAAAGAAGGAATGCCAGCCGGATATCGGATTCGTTTGCTCTCTGATCCGCTATCATCGTCGACCGTCATCATCTTGGCCCAAGTACGGAATTCACCGGATAAAGCTATTGTGCTTTTCTGGCCTCCCTCTTGAATCGTCAGCAGATTGACATAATTCGTCTTCACATTGTTCATATACAAATTATCCGTAAAGGACATAGGCGAAGATGGGGACTCCGGAGGATAAAGTACTTTCAATAGGACTTTCGCCCCGTCCCCTTGCCGTTCGAGAAAGCTTTCCGCTTGCGTCCAGGTCTTCGTTTCTCCGTTCATTTTCAGGATAATATACTCTTGCAGCATAGCTGGCGATGCTCTGTTCATGGTATTGAATACTAATAACAGAGACGGAGCCTCGCACGTACAATTCATGAAAGAAACGGTTGCAGCTGTTCCTAACACGAAATGGAAGTTCGTTACGTTCCACCATGACATTTATGGTGCCGGACCTCACTCTACAGAGGCGGCAATTACCTGCTTAAGAGCTGCACTCTTCCCGACGTTTGACGAACTGGATGTCGACATGATCTTTATGGGCCATGATCACTCCTATGTCAGAACGTATGTGATGAAAGGCGATATCCCGCAGAAAAATCAGCTGATTGACAGCCAGGGACAAGTCGTGAACCCGACTGGCGCAACGTACCTCACAGCCAACTCGGCGAGCGGAAGTAAATACTACGAATTAATGACCACTCCGGAAGTGTATTCCGAGGTCAGAAGCCAGCTGAAGGTTCCGACCTTCTCGACCATCAACGTTACCCCGTCCAGCATTAAGATTAACACGTACAGAACAGATACAATGGCAGTGGTCGACACTTATTCAATGGTAAAAGATCACATCGCGCCAACCTATACGCTAACAGCGAACGGAGCTCCTTTCGTTGAGGGCACTGGATATCAAGCTAATCAAAGCGTATCGTTCCAACTTACCACACAAGACCAACAAACCTCTGTGGTCTCTGAGTCGATGACGCTTGACGGAAATCCTTACACCAACGGATCGACTGTCGATTTGACCGGCAAACTGGGCGTTCATAACCTGAATATTGCGGCTATCGATTTTGCCGGTAATAAACTGGATATGTCGATGAACTTTAAAGTGGAAACAAGCCTCCCGTCGTTAAAGAGTTTGCTAGACCGGTATATCGCGAAGGGGGATTTGAACGGTCCACTCGTGAATCAACTGACTAATGACTTGAGTCAGGCTGACCATCATTTGAGTAAGGGATCCAAGGATCAGGCAGCCAAATTCATGCAGGATTTCCTGAAGCATTTAAATAACGCACCCATGGCGAGCAAAGTAACCACCGAAGTCAAAGCTATTCTGACTGCTGATGCGCAAGCGCTAATCAGCGCCTGGTCTGGACAATAACAGAGCAAAGGCGCTGCTATTAAAACATCAGTCCTTTTAAGTTCTATTCCGGAGAAATAGACAAGTGGAAAAAAGAAATGTTGTAAACGCTCAAGTTTCCCTAGGAAACTTGAGCGTTTTTTTCTGACCACATCGGCAATTTTAGACTATATTCTTGACTTGAGAAATGACAAGAATATGGTGACGACCGGATTGCTTCCTAAGCAGGTTAGAGCAAGCCTTAAACCTACACCTGAATAAATTACACTTTTATGTGAGTATTATCGCATGTTGCCGTATTCCGGTCTTTTGTACAATAAACATGTAAGCAGTGCTGTCCCAGTTGGTGCCAGGTGTTCCGATGCTCATTCCGTAATGAAAAATGACCAACTTCAGGATACAAACAAATTGGAGGTGTATTATTTTTGAAAAAAAGATTTTTTGTAAGCGTTGTCATCACGTTTCTGGTTTGTACGATATTTCTTCAGCCGAGTAAAAGTTATGCAGCTAACCCTCAGCTAGCAGTCGATTTATCGGCCAATACCGGTGCGGTTAAACATGGAGCTTCAGGCTTTTTGTATGGTTTGGGCGACGAAGGTATTCCCACAGATAATATGATTGCTCCATTGAATCCACAGGGTACAGCGCAAAAGGCTCCCGACGGCCTTCAGCATCCGAATGGAGATGCTTTGAAGATCGCCCCGCAATTTAAACGCAATGGCGGCAAAGATATTCAAATCTATATGCAGGATATATACAAACAATGGCCTTACGACAATCTGGGGATCGATGATTATTTAAGCAAAGTTGATGTCATGGTGAACAAAGTAGTGGCCGACGCGAACCGCAGTATGTACGTTTATGTTCCTTTTAATGAGCCTAATGGGAACTGGTACTCAAATTTGTTGAACTATTCGTCTAGTACAGGGAGTACAGCAAGACAAAAGTTTTTCAGTGATTGGAAGACGGTTTATGAACGCATTCGTTCGATCGATGCCAGTGCGCGAATTGCAGGACCGAATTTGACGCATTATGATTCGCAATTTCATTTGGATTTTATGAGTTACGCTAAAACGAACCATGTATTACCTGATGTGATGGCCTGGCATGAGCTCCAGAACGATTTTTTTACAGATTACTATAATCATTACAATCACTATCGCGGGATCGAAGCGTCTTTAGGCATATCCGCTCGTCCCATAGCTATTAATGAGTATGCCAGATCGAGTGGTGATCTCGGCGTTCCGGGGAATTTGGTTCAATGGATCACACGTTTTGAGAATACGAAAGTAGATGCGATGCTTGCATACTGGACGACCGCTGGAGCGTTGAACGATCTGGTGACCGAGAATAACAAAGCGACTGGGGGCTGGTGGCTGTATAAGTGGTACGGCGAAATGACGGGTAATACGGTAACTGTAACGCCTCCGTCTGTAAATGGATCACTGCAAGGGCTTGCTTCCTTAGACAGCAACAAGAGGCAAGCACGAGTCATCTTCGGCGGTTCAACTACCAGCACCGATGTATTCCATACCGACGTCGTGGTGAAGGGGTTTGAGGCAACTCCTTATCTCGGAAATTCGGTACACATTATTGTATGGGGAGTGGACAACTCCGGCCTTAATCCTTCCAGTGGACCTTATTTCGTTCAAGAAGGCGATTATAACGTAGCTGGAGGACAAATTACAGTTCCTGTCAATAGCATGAAAGCTCTATCGGCTTATCACATGATGATTACCCCAAACAAAGATTTGTCCTCAGCAAATAGTACGACACGTTATGAAGCAGAATACGCAAGTCTTTCCGGTACAGCCTTTGTTTCATCTGGAAATAACGCGGGCTATTCTGGAACCTCTTTTGTAGAAGGCTATGGCTCAAGTACGAATGCAAGCACGAGTTTTGTTGTAACCGCACCTACGAACGGCTATTACAACGTGACCCTCCGTTATTCGGCAGGGCCGCTCTCTGAAGTTCCTGTAAATAGGAAAATCCGGATGACGCTGGGCGGTTCTCCAATAAAAGATATTTCCCTCACCGGCACAGCCGACTGGAATACCTGGGCAAGCTCCACTACAAAAGTATTCTTACAAGCCGGTATTAACCGAATCGGGATTGATGCCTATACGACTGACGACAGTGATGCTATTAACGTTGACTATATCGACATTCAGGCTACAACGGGAACCATTACCAGCTATGAAGCGGAAGCAAGTGGAAATACACGTGGCGGTGCAGCCGTTATTACAACGGACTTGGCAGCTTCCGGTGGGAAGTACGTCGGTTACATTGGATTAGGTGCTGCCAATACGCTGACAATCAATAATGTTGCCGTTTCTGCTGCGGGTACTTACAGAATGGCCATCACTTATGCAAATGGTGAGCTTGGAGATGGCGCAACCAATTACAACTCCAATAATTGTTGATCGGTCGGCAGATATTAGTGTAAATGGCGGCATCGCCAAGAAGGCTTACTTCAGAAATACTTTAGGTTGGTCGAATTATCGTACGACTGTAATGGATGTTACTTTAGCCGCCGGGAATAACACGATCAAATTCTCGAATAGCTCGGCGTATGCACCGAATATCGATAAAATCGAAATTGCCGAAGCGGTATCCTCTGTTCCGTTTGCTTCGGCTTCAATCTCGAATTCAGTAAAAATTAACGGAGCTTTCGATCAGCTATACAGTTTGTTTAATTTGCCGGACAGCATCCAGAGTGTAAGAACAACTGTTGCTTATGATCCTAATGTCATTGATTATGTTTCAGCGGAATCGATGGATGAAGGGCAAGATCTACAGGTTGCCGTTGAACCGCCCGGTCAGCCGGGTCAAATTGCTTTAAATGTGTCATCTGTTTCAGGACACCCCATTAGTTCCGGAGATTTATTGAAGCTGCATTGGAAAGCAAAGGCAACCGAACAGCTGTCGGCCCAAATTACAGTATCCAGTATTGCTGCAAGCAATCAGAATGTTCAATTGAATGATACTTTCAGCTCTATTGGCATCTATGCAGATGTTTCAAATATAACCGTGAGCGGAAGCAACGGGGCGTCTTCTATAATGGATAATAAGGGAAGCTTGCAAATGAAAGCGAATGTGATCCCGGCCAATGCCAATCCAAACATGACTTGGACCGTGACTGATTTACATGGATCCACAACCGATCTCGCTTCTATAAGCCCGGATGGCATATTAACTGCCAGCGGTTCTGGAAAGAACGGTACAGTTAAAGTGACTGCCGAGGCAATGGATGGTACAGACATCAAAGGAGAAACAGTCATCACAATCCGAAACCAGTTGCTTCCGATCACCGGTACCCCCTTTGGCGTGGGACCTGCCTGGTCGACTGGTGGTGAATACGACAAAGCGTTTGATGGCAAAACAAACACCTATTATGATTACTACACCGCAAACAATGGCTACACAGGAATTGACCTCGGCGAAGGAACGGCGAAAGTTGTGCAGCAAATTCGTTTCTACCCTCGCTCTGGCTTTACGAGTCGGATGGTCGGAGGCAAATTCCAAGGTTCGAATACTTCTACTACGTCCGGATTCGTGGACTTATATACCGTTTTATCTAATCCTCCGCTTCAATGGAACGCTGTTACCATTACGAATCCGACAGCTTTTCGATATTTGCGCTATGTCGCTCCTAACGGGGGATATGGTAACGTAGCCGAGATTGAATTCTACGGTCCAGCCGTGCAAGCAAGTTCGATTACTGTACATGGAAGCGGCGGCAGCCAAGCGATTACAGAAAAAAGTGGAACTATGCAAATGACGGCAGCTATAGAGCCGTCGGATGTTGGAAATAAATCGGTGACCTGGTCTGTAACGAACCTAGACGGAACCACTACGGATATGGCCACGATCAGTGAGAACGGTCTATTATCTGCAAAGAAAGACGGGAAGGTTAAAGTAGTCGCGAAGGCTGATGAGGGTTCGGGTGTTCAAGGCGAAGCTCTGATCACGATCGATACCGAGCCCCCAGTTACGAAAGCGCTTGTATCTCCGGCTGTACCTGATGGACTCAATGGCTGGTATGTCGGGGCGGTGAGTGTGACACTGACATCCACAGACCTTGTTTCCGACATAGCGGGCACTAGGTATAGTTTGAATGGTGAAACAACGTGGAATACGTATACCGCACCGGTCATTTTGGATCAGGATGGCACATATATAATAAGTTACCGTTCGATCGATACAGTAGGACACGTCGAAACAACGAAGGTTCTTAATCTGAAACGGGACGGAACCGCTCCTGATATCGCGTTATCCGTAACAGAATCTGTATACGATTCCGACGATTTCATCCCGTCATTCACGACGTACGATAACGGTTCCGGTGTCGACGCGAGCAAAACCACAATTACGCTGGATGGTCAGACTCTGCAGCAGGGTAAAACGATCTCTCTTTATTCGCTTACGCTAGGTTCCCATACGTTAATCGTAACCGCAACGGACCAGTCAGGGAATGAAAGCAGCGTCAAAGCGATGTTCCAAGTTAAGACTAGTTTGCAATCTTTGCAGTCCTTGGTTGCCTTATTTACAAGCAGCGGCTCGATTGATAATCAAGGGATAGCCAATAGCTTGCAGGCCAAGCTGACAAAGGGTAATTTGGACAGCTTCATGCAGGAAGTTAAAGCACAGAGTGGAAAACATATTTCAAATGAAGCGGCATCTATCTTACTGCGTGATGCTGAAGAGTTATTAAGGGTTAATTGATCAACGTAAATTAACATGGCCATCGGTCTGCCGGTATATTACGGTCTGACCAGAGCCTGGTTTACGCGGCTTATGCTTCCGTTAAAGGGCATCTTACACTCTATGACGCTGTATTTCATCACTTGGGCACTTAGTACTATGCATTTTATCCCCATCTCGTTTTTCAACAGCAGATATTATAATGTTGGTTGGTTCGAAAATCGATCTCATGATACAACCGCTTTTTCGGCATTATTTTGGATGCTTTCCAGCATTTTCATCGTCTGGGTGCTAAAGCTTAAGTGGAAGTATGCATGGCTGAAGTACATACTTTCTGTAGCTATTGTATTTGGTGTTAACATGATTTTAAAAATAACCGGTTTGCTGCACAGTAACGTGTGGTGGGATTTCTTGTATTGCCTTGGAGTAACTTTTATTATGCTTATTTTAGTTGATGCAATTAGTAAACGATTATGGTACGGTCCTGAGGTTCTATAGTGAGGTTCTATACAACGGAAAAAACAGTCGGACAGGAACAGATCCTGTCCGACTGTTTTTATTTATGCGAAGAATGCTCTTCTTAACTTTACCCAAAATCACCTGCATGGTTTCTGTATTGACTTGGCGTGAAACCTGTCGCTTTCTTGAAGGCGCTGAAGAAGTGGCTTTTTGTTTGGAAACCTGTTTTTGACGCGATGATCGTAATCGTTTCGTCGGTCTCGGTAAGCCAATATTTCACTTGTTCAATACGCTGCATCAAAATAAAATCAGTCAGTGTCACCTGTGTTGACTCTTTGAAGAGGTGCCTTAAATAGCTGGAAGAGAAGCCAAGATGATCGGCAATTGTATCCACTGAAAGCATCGGATCCTGCAAATGGTCATGCACATAATCCAGAATTTCTTGAACAAGCTCGCCCTTACGCCCCCCAACCTGATATTGGCTGAGGCTTTCCATAATACGGACAATTTCCTCTTCAATCCACGAACGTGCATCGACTAAGGAGGAGAAGCGGTCGGAGCGGAATTCCTCTAAAACCGATTCTTTCATCGTCGTTACTTTGTTGAACGATTTATAGATTTGATAGACGATCATCTGTAATTGGAATAAGCATTCCGTATAGGAAACGCCCTTTAGTTGACCCAGCAGTCGATCCAAAAGCTCAGTTGAGCGCTTCTTATCACTTTGTTTAATGGCTTGAATGAGCTCGTTCAACACGCTTTGATCGGGATACACTTGTTCACTTTGAAAGCTATCTTCTAAATCCTTATCGCTGTAAACCTTGGTTTCGCCGTTAAAAAACTTGAGAAGTGTCAATTCGTACACATCATTATAGAGCTGGCGCAAATTATCCTGAGTTGGCACCTTGGCGCTTGAGGCGATTGAGGTGCGGAGCTGCAGCCATTTATCGATTTGCGTTCCGACGTTTTCGAGCAAGACGTAGACATCGGGAGGGGCGTCTGTATGGGAGGCTGCACCAATCAACAGAACGATGTGATCGCTTCCCATATCGACACTGTCAGAAATATAACCAGCTTCATGAAATATTTCCCGAGCAATATTCCCCATGGCATATTTAAGCAGCTTGCGTGAATTGTAGTTATACGTATCTACGAAATATTTATAAGTTTCGATACGTATGATCGCCAAGTGCAAATATTCGGAGGAAAGCAGGAGGGAAACTTCACTGTTGTCTTTTTGCTCATGGATCGTTCCCTGTAACAGCCATTGTCGCAATAACTCTTCTTTTGCAATATTGCGATAATCCTTTAGCGAGTGATTCATGTTTTGAAGCGAATCCATCAGATACGTAAATCCGTTTCGAATAATATCGGCAACTCCATTTGCTTCCTGCATCGTATTCGTACCTAACTTGCTTTGAAGCTCTTTGGAAATCTTGCGAAACGGACTCAAGGACCGACGTGAACTCCAAATAAAGAGCAGGAACATGGCGATCATGAGAATCATACACCAAAGCGTCATTTTTTGTTTAAATTGCCTAATATTTTGGGTCAAATAAGCTTCGTCTACGATGAAATGCATGACCCACTGCACATTAGGCAGCTCGGCTGACGAAATTTTCTTTTTTTCCTTCCCCCATGCATATTCAATTGTCTCGAAAGGAATTTTTGGCACAGCATAATAACGGTCGTTTAGTTCATTATCAGAAAAGCTTTCCCCTAGGATCAGTTGCTTTTGATTGTTAGTGATGTTGATTTGCAGACCGATGGTGTCTTCGTTTTGCAGTAAAAACTTTTGCAGTTCTGCTTTGTCCAGAAGGATGACCAAGTATCCAGCATTTATCGTTGTCGATTGTGTGCTCGGGATCATCATGGCCATGAAAGACTCAGCGCCGACATTATGGTTGAAGTAAGAGATGTATGAAGGATGTTCCTCCAAAATTTTGCGAATAATACCTTGATCTTGAAATTCGCTAAAATCTTGTAGACTTCTCGACGTGTCAATAACTTTGCGTGTTTTCGTATTGATTAAATAAATTGAATGGATGAAGGGCTGTAAAGAAGCAAAACGACTGGCGGCTTTGAAAGCATCTGCATCACCAAGAGGGTCGCGTTGGTCTGTAATAAGCCAATAATTAATGGCAGGGTCCTGATAGGTGCTCACTCCGAAAGAGCGGATATTGTCAAAAGTAAATAGGGTATTTTGATAGGAATGCCGCATTTTAGCCAAGGTAAACGTATTGACGTCAGCAGTAGCTTGTTTGGAGTATTCGTAGGACATGAAGAGTGTAAACGCAAACAAAATCATAAATAGAAGGCTGAACATAGGGAACAGCAGAGGTATTTTTTTTTGATTCAAAATTTTCATAAGTGAACCCCCTCTATTATCTATTTTCTATTATAGAAAAGGTGGTTGTCTCATGGAAGTACTTATTCTGCCAAAGAGTATTCATTACGGCTTTTTGGACGCATATAGCCGTTTGAAGGACCGAATCGTCAGTACTTTGACTTTACCAGCCCTAGTAAATCGATTTATGATGAGCGCATCAACTAAAGCAAATACATAGTCAGAAAGATTTGAGGTGAATATGAAACATGGGTTTCTTTCGAGAAATCAGAAAAAATGTCGATCTCTATTTGTTGGCTTTACCCGGTCTTTTATTTCTTATTATCTTCGCTTATATCCCAATGTCAGGTCATCTGCTTGCTTTTAAGAAGTATCAGCTGACGAATGGAATTTGGGGAAGCCCTTGGGTTGGATTTGATAATTTTAAATTCTTCTTTCAAGGTCATGATTGGATTCTGGTAACCTTCAACACACTCTTTTTAAATGGATTGTTCATCCTATTCAGTCTGGTTATCTCAGCTGGACTCGCAATCCTGCTCAATGAGATTCGGACCAAACTGTTCAAGAAGCTGGCACAATCCATTATTTTTCTGCCGTATTTTATCTCATGGCTGGTTGTCAGTTTAATGGTGTTTGCTATCTTGAATACGGATAACGGCTTGCTTAACAAGTTCTTGGAATCCATAGGACTTACGCAAATTCCATGGTTCCAAAAGTCTGAAGTTTGGCCGGCCATCTTAACGATCATCTATGTATGGAAATTCGCAGGTTACTATTCGGTCATTTTCCTGGCTTCCATTACCGGGATCTCATCCGATTATTATGAAGCGGCTGAAATCGATGGAGCTTCACGACTTCAGCAAATCGTCTATATCACAATCCCGCTGCTTCGGCCTGTTATTATCATGCTTGCACTGCTTGGAGTAGGGAGAATTTTTTACGGTGACTTCGGCATGATTTACGGTATTATCGGAGACAACGGTATACTCTTCCCGACGACGGATGTTATTGATACGTATACGTTCCGCGCGCTCCGCCAACTGGGTAACTTTAGCATGTCTGCCGCAGTCGTATTTTATCAATCTATCATGGGACTGATTTGTATTCTGCTATTTAACGGGTTGGTTCGAAAAATTGACAAAGATTCAAGTTTGTTTTAGGAGGTAGACCCGTTTGAAGCCTTTACTGAAAACCCGATCACTTAGCGAAAAAACGTTTGGACTCAGCATGAACGTAATTATCTTGCTATTTACTTTGTTTTGTCTGGTTCCATTCTGGTTGGTATTCATTGATTCCTTTGCCTCGGAGTCCAGCTTTCTGGCACATGGATATCAGTTGTGGCCAAGCACTCTTAGCTTTGACGCGTATCGATTCATTTTAGAAGGAGACCAAATCTTCCGCAGCTACCGAATCTCGATTTTGGTCACTGCCCTAGGAACCGCGCTTTCCGTTATGGTCACTGCGATGTTTGCTTATGTGCTTGCGAACCGTAAAGTCAAATACCGGAATATCCTTTCATTCCTTACGTACTTTACGATGGTCTTTGGAGCCGGTCTGGTCGGATTCTATATGCTGATCGCGAATTGGCTGCATTTGAAGGATTCGGTTTGGGCACTCATTCTACCCTATTTGTTAAATCCGTTTTATGCGTTTATTCTCGTTTCATTCTATCGGACATTACCGTATGAAATTAATGAATCTGCAACGATTGATGGAGCAAGAGAAATTCGGATTTTTTTTAAAATTATCTTACCCGTCACCGCGCCGGCGATTGCTACAATTACGCTGTTTTACGCTCTGCAGTATTGGAATGACTGGTGGTTGTCATTACTCTTCATCGATGATTACAAACTGCACCCGCTGCAAATGATGATCCGCCAACTGATCTCCAACTTAAATGTTTCTTCCTACGTATCAGGAAGCAGTACGTCCTACAATGTGTCGGCTCCTACCAATATCGTGCAATTGGCGACAGTCTGTTTGACGATTGGACCGATCGTACTTGTGTACCCTTTCGTACAAAAATATTTTGTCAGCGGCCTGACAGTTGGAGCTATTAAAGGTTAATGTTGTTCCCCCGGATTCGAATGCCGGATGAGCATATAGTTGTGGAAGGACCAAAAAAGGGAGGAAGTAAAAAAATGAAAAAATGGTACAGTATAGGAATTACAGCGGTTACGGTTATGTCGCTTTTGGCTGGCTGCGGTACTGGAGATAAATCGGCTCAGTCGCCGACAAGTTCGCCCCAATCGACAGGCGCCCAGCAAACTCCGGCTGCGAAGAAAAACGATCCGGTAACCCTTAAAATTATGATTCCAGGCGATCGTCCGAAAGACTTTGATGCAGTGATTGCGGAAGCGGAGAAGCGGATGGCGGATACGCTGAACGTGAAATTAAATGTCGTGTTCATTCCTTTCTCCGATATCGGACAGAAAACACAGGTGACGCTGGCATCAGGCGAGGATGTGGATCTGGTCTTCGACGCACCGTGGGTTCACCTGAATCAAATGATTGCCGCAAATTACTACGAGCCATTGGATGATCTGCTCAAGCAATACGGATCGGACATCTTGAAAACAAGATCCGATCAAATGTGGAACGCCAACAAAAACAACGGCAAAATTATGGCGATACCTCTTAGCAATTCTTATTATCAAGGCCGTGTATTTTACATCCGTAAAGATTTGAGAGAGAAGTATGGCGTCGCTCCGATCAAGACGTACGATGATATGATTGCTTTTGCAAAAGTGATTAAGGAGAAAGAACCGAATATTGCCCCTATTATCACGAACAAAGGAGCGATGGACTGGGGGAACTTCCGAAAAGTATTTGATTACGATACCCACATCAGTGATACGCAAATCGGAACCAACGGCGTTCTCTTCTTGAAAAACAATGACGGTAAGGTATACAACATGTTCGATCAAATGGATCCGACCGTCTGGAGCTGGATTACAGATGCAAGAAAGCTCTATCAGGATAAGCTGATGTATCAGGATGTGCTGTCCGTCAAAGATTACAAAGCGGAATTCAAAGCCGGTAAAGCAGCTATTTTAAATGCAAATGATTTCGGTGTGAACGCAGACGATGCTGCTGCCGTGAAGAAAAGCGTGAACGGAGATGTAGAAGCGATAACGTTATTCAAACAGGAAAAGGGCGCGAACATCTCCGACTTCCAGGCCTGGAACTTCCTTGCTTTGACGCATGTCAGCAAAAACAAAGAACGCGCCATCCAATTCTTGAACTGGACACAGCAAAAGGACAACTACGACCTGCTTGCTTACGGAATTAAAGGAAAAAATTGGGAACCTGTGGGCGAAGATCAGTATAAAAAGCTGAATAACGATTATGCCTGGTTTCCTTATGCGTGGATCTGGAACCCGACTCAGGACCGTTACGATCAAGGACTTGGAGCAGATACGATTGCGCTGAACAAGTTTACGGCGAATGGCGACAACTTCACGCCAAGCAAATTAGCCGGATTTACGTTTGATCCGGCACCTGTTTCTAATGAAGTCGCTCAGCTGAATACAATCCGCGACAAATATATGGATCCAATCTATATCGGGGTTGCCGATTCCCAAACTTATTGGGATAAGTATAAATCTGAAGCGGCTTCTGCCGTGAAGAAAATTCAAACTGAAATGCAAAAACAAATCGACGCATTCCTGGCTTCGAAGAAATAACACGAGAAGAACTGTCGTAATGGATTTCCTTACGACAGTTTTCCCTCTCGGGTATTCATTAATTATCAACTGAACAAGGAGGAATGGGGTTATGCGTTTGAAATGGAAGAACAGCCTGGCATTTGTACTAACATTCATACTTTCATTCAGCAATATGACAGCGGTTTCATTTGCGGACAGTGGCGGCACTGCCCAGACGGGGTCAAGTCCAATCGTCGATACAATTGCCTTCGGTGATGGAACTTCGGAACAAGCTCATGGATTTACCGGTACATATACATCGGAGATAACCGGCGCTAAAGGCGAATCGGCGAGGGTAGCCTTGGCATCGCTGGATAATCCATATTTAGGCGGTGATTTGACCTTTAACATGAAGGTAGATCCCGATATGCAGAACTATTTTACCTTAAAGACGTGGGGGTCCGATTTGGGCTACGGCGTCACCATGCTGTATGTGAACGGGGAAAGGCTGGCTATTCAGCATGAAGGTGACTGGCAGCCGCTGTACAAAACGATGAACAGTCCTGCCTTTGGTCTGCATCCGATTATTCCCGACCGGTTTAGCTACTCCACGATCAACCTTCCGCTAGAACTAACGAAAGAGAAAACGGAGCTCACGCTTACCATCAGAACGACGGCGGAGTTTTATACTTACGGCATGGGAAGTTTCAACTCTTTTTACAATCAAACGTTCGCAGGGAAAAAATCGAAAGCTTTCTATGCGGGTTATACAACCGTAACAAGCAGTCTTCCCGATAGCATGCTGGAGAAGGGTACCTTGGATACGGCCTCGATCGCGCCCCGAGCAGGGAGCGACTTGGATAGCCGTTCATCCGAAGCGGTCGCTTTTGCCAACAATTTTATTGCTTCCTCCCAAAGCTTTGTAAACGGTTATTTGAATGATAATACCAAGTTTTTTTCCAATGTTTCAGGCAACGATTTGCAGACGATGCAGATCCGAACATTTTCCAATTATTTGAAAGACGAATACAGAGCTTACTCTAGCTACGGCTTCACGCCGCAAACCTCCAATGAGGTCCGCGACAAGATGCTTGACCGCATTCGACTAGGCATCGACCAATATGTCACCTACTATTTGAATGATCCGGCTTCAATCAGAAAGCCTCATCAGGCGGAATGGGGCGGGTTTTTCAAATACGGCGGCGAAGCGCTCTGGACTGTATATAACCTTTTCTTGTCCGAGGATACCACTGGCGGGCAAGGACTGTTCGGCCCCGCGTATTTGGCTAACGACGTAACGGGCTACGTACCGAAATATAGGTTGACCGATGCGGACAGGGCGAACGGAATGACATCCAGCTTTCAAAAATGGCTTCAGGGCAATACGGAAGTGGATTGGACAACGGTGAAAATCAGCAACGTAAACGCAGGCGGAACGGCAAAGAATGGAGCTTTCACATTCACCAATGCAGATCCCGTCTTCTTTACGGCTCAATTCGCACAAACAGGCGTCAATTCGGATTTGAACGTACTTACCCATACGAAAAAGTCGACGCGTTTTGTTGGTTGGCAAGAGCTTTTCTTCATGAACCTGAGCTATGCCAGAACGCACAGTTCCTTGGGTAACTATTTAACGAATCAGAACGGATTTCAAAAGTACGGCATGTTCAAATCGAATCTAGGCTTAATTTCCTTGGGCTCGAAAGTGGCGGAGAACTATAATTCCTCGCTGCGATTCCTTTATGAAGGCGCCGGCATTACGCCATGGCTCGGCCATGATATCGTAGACGGCTTAGTGGAAACAAGCAACAACAATTCCGGTCCAGATCTTGTTGTGAATAATTTGGCTGCGTTCAACGATGCAACCCAATATGATAGCAACCGGAATTATATCGGCCGGAAGGCCATGCAATGGGGCGACCGTTATTTGAATATTACGGAAGCCGGTCTGTCCAGAGAACCTCAGTATGCCGCCCATTATGGCGAGCATACGGATCTTGTTCAAGAGGAATGGCGCGAAACCTACGATGACAAGCTGCTGAAAAAGGCTTTGGAAATCTCCAGTGCCCGCGCTAACATGAGATATCAAGGCCTGGACGATAATAAGAACCGGGCAATGAGAGTTGAAGGGGTCATCGAGTCCAGGGGGCCCGACTATCCGGGCGGACTTGCTTATCAAAGTGTCTTGGATGAAGAAAAGCAGCTCATTTACGTCGGATTTGAAAGGTATATGAATGCGCATGCCGACCGCTATGCAGGTAGCGAATGGAGCAAATACAAGCAATATGCCACCAATGCCGTAGGCTATGCGCAGCAGATGTTCTTGGATCATTTCTTCCTTAATGATCCATCTGCGAGCAGCACGAACGTCAGGGACCAGAGTCTTCTGCTGGATTACTTATATGCATCCGATCCCGCAAACTGGAAAGGCGTCTTGCTGCCGATGAGCAACGCCGAATGGCTGCTGCCCGGTGAGAGAGGCGACGGTAAACAGCAAGGGACGTATTCGCAAGACTATATTAACAGCATTCAGCAGCATGGTTTTGTTGACGTCGAAAATGGTCTGGTAGCCGCTCGGGACGGCAACAACGTTATGTTCGTCAGCTTTACCCGGCGTTCGAATCCCGGACTGAACGGTCTTGCAAGAATGCATGTCGTGACGCCGGACAACGATATCATGCTATCCTTGGCGCCGAACGTTCAATATGCGCCGTCGGGCTATTGGAACACCAAGCCGGACTGGGCTCAGTTTGACATCGCTTACGATGACAGCACCCCTCCGATCGACGGAGCTAGACTGGCAGTCGCCGGCGCTATTGAGCCGATTCCGCAGCAAGCCTTTGAAAAGGATCTGAAGTATAACATTAATCCGGACCGTACTGGAAGCGGTTATTCCGCCTTCGCACAATTTTATTCCGTGCAGTACGGGAGCTACATGATCGCTTTGAACCATACGGCGGATAAGTTTGGGGATGCGAAGGTTTACGATGTGATCCTGCCTTCGTCGTACATGTCTGGCACCGTTTACGATGTGATATCCCGGCAATCTTTGCCCGTAAAACCCGGAAACAAGGTTGCGGTTGGGCCGGGGACTGCGGTCGTTCTGCGATTGAATTCGCAGGTCGTGAACGATGTGCCGGACTCGTCAAGATTCGTTACGGCAACCGCTGCGAACGGCAAGGCGGCGCTCAGTTGGCTGCACGCTGCCGGAACAACGGGACATTACGATGTCCTTCGTTCGGACGATAGCGGCGCTACCTATGCCACAATCGCGGAGGTTAACAAGAACACGAACCATTATTTGGACACAGCTGTAGAGAACGGGAAAACGTACTATTACAAAGTACGCGGTGTGTCTAGCTCGGGCATAGCCGGATACGATTCCGTCTATACCAAGGTTCAGGTTGCATCCGGAGCCATTAATGGAACCTGGTCGGCTGCCAATATGGACGGCGTCGATACAGGAATCGGCGTTTCGGCCGGCGCGGACGGTTCGATTACGATGACAGGAGACGGCACGAACAAAACCATCAACATGGTCGATCAAATCGCCTACGACAAAAAAGATTCAAGCAAAAGCGTCCTGGAGGCTTTGCCGGACTACGCGCTCGCATATCGGACGAATTTTGTGCAAGGCTCGAACGGGGTAACCGGCGACTTTGCGTTCTCGGCTAAAGTTTCTTCCAACAATGCGCTTGGAAATACGGGCATTATAGTGAAGGAAGCATCGAATGGGGGGCTTGTTACCGATTCGCGTGGCTTGATCTTCACGGTCGATCATGATGGGAATTATTACATCACTTTCAGACAATATCCGAATGTGATACCGATATACGATTTCCTGGCCGATGGCTACAACGTTTACGACAGCTACATGCCGCCGACGATTCGCGGAGCCGCTTCGACCAAAAGTGCTGACGGCAGCTATTACCTGAAAGTCGAGCGCCATGGACAATATATATATCCTTCCATTTCGGCAGACGGTTCGACTTGGGAAAAGCTGAAAACAGCGTGGGTGCCGACGGCGGATTCGCTTTACGTTGGGGTCGCCTCGGCAAAAGCCGCGCAATTCAGTGATATTCAACTGACGGCTGCAGGCGCACTCGTTGGCCCGGGCAAGGTTTATCCAACATATACAGCTGCCAACGGCACTGTCAACCTTTCCTGGTTGTTCCCTCGAGGAGCCGTAAATTTCAACGTTTACCGAACGTTCGACGAGGCGGCCAGCAAGACGGACCCGGACGTTAACCCAGGGGCGGATTCAAAATGGGGGCTTGTCGGTCAACATATTACCGGCAATAAATATTCGGATAGCGGCCTTTCAACCGGCAAAACCATTTACTATAAAGTGGTTGCTTTCGATAGCAACGGGGTAAACGGCGAATATTCCGATCCTGTAAAGGTCAGCGGCGGCGTTGGCGTTCCGCCGGCAGACACGTCTGGCGCTATTCCGATTGCTACTCCATGGAAAGAAGCGGGCTGGAACGAGTTCCAATACGGCGCGACGACCGTTAACGGCAACAAAGTCACGTTATCGTCGCTTGGCAATGGTATTTTGATTGGTCCGACGGATGAATATAATAAATACCATTTCACTTATCAGGAAATCGATCCGAAGATGAACTACACCTTTATTGCCAAAGTTCCGACCAGCATCTACAACAGCTCGCTCAAAGTCGGATCACGAATCGGATTGATGCTCCGCAACACGCTGGATAACTACTCGAAGTACGCGATCAATGCGATTTCGAGCGGCGACACCTGGATACAAAGCGGCTTAAACAAGTCGGATACCGGTCTCTCTTTTGATCTGTCTACGACAGCGAAGATTGCTGCGGGAGACGTCTGGCTGAAAATCGTATTGAATGGCGGCAATTATTCCGCTTATTATTCATTAGCGCCTGCGGGCACGTATGAATTGTTAGGCGTGGCTAAAGTGCAGGAAACGGCCTATCCGATGAACTGGACGCAAATCGGATCGACCAAGGCCTTGGATCTTACTTACAAAGATGCAAGCGGCGCCACGCAAACGCGTAACAAAATTTATGCAGGGCTCGTGTTAGGCAATAGAACGGTCTACAACAGCATCAACTATTTGTATACGTCACCGATATTCGCGGTACCGGACATCGCCATTTCGCCGAGAAACGGGGGTACGCCCACGACCTTGACGGGCAAAACCGATCTTACGGTTTCAGTCGGCGATACTGTACGCTTCCATGTTTCCGCGACGGACGCCTTCGGCGGCAGCAATATTCAAGCGATTGGGGCGCAATTGCCGGCGGGAGCGGCATTTGATGCGGCAACGGGCAATATCGTATTCACGCCGACGGCGGACAATATCGGCAACAATTCACTTGTATTCACGACAAAGGATGCAACGAGCATGAATAGCTTTACGGGAAGCCTGGGCATCAACGTCAAGGTGTATAACGACGCTACGAATGTTCCGATTCTCGAGCCTATCGGCAACAAATCCGTCGTCGGTGGCAACGCGCTTTCCTTCGGGCTCCGAGCTAACTTGGAAAATGTAGCGAGCATATCGGCTGAAGCCGCATCGAATGGAACTTCTAATATCAGTTACAGCATCGACAGCGTCGTGAAGGATGGTACGGCATGGAGCGCGGCAGCTCTTGGCATGAGCCTAGCGAACGGCGTATTCAACTGGACGCCGTCAGCTGATAGCGGCGGGTCCTACACGGTTACTTTCAAAGCGCAAACCAACAACGCTGCGGATACGCAATCGATCATAATTAGCGTCTTAGGCAAGCCGATGATTACCGTTCCCGATCAACCGATTACCTTTACAACGAATGACCGGGCAACTTACCGATTCAATGTTGTCGATCCCGCCGGCCTTAATCTGCTTTATTCGATCGGCAATCTTCCGGACGGCGCATCATTTGACGCCAGCAGCGGCACATTGACATGGACGCCGGCCAAAAGTCAGATGAGTCGAACTCCGAACGATACGTATCGAATCGACCTGACTTCAAGCAATGGGTTGTTTGCCGTCACCAAATCGCTTTATATTTATGTGGCCTATCAGAACAAGTCGCCGTTCTTCCTGCCGATCGTGGATTTCAAACAAATCCAGTATACCGTGTCGGCAAGCAGCGCAAGCGGAACGATCGCATCGCAAGGAAATCTGGACAACGCAACCGGAACGATTACCTTAAACATGGATCTTTCCGGCGCTTCGCTGGTGCATGAACAGCATCCATTCTTCTACTACGTCCCTTTATATGACGGCGGCGAAATGATCTCGCGGATTCTAAGTGCGGACAATGCCCGATATGCAGGAGTGGCGGTTACGGAGGATGTTTATGATGACGCGCCACGGTTTTTGATGACTGGCCTCACGACGGACGCCGCTAATGCAGATTGGGGCACTTATAAAGTGGCAGTTCCGTTCCGCAGCGTGAAAGGCGCTGGCTCCAGCAAAGGGATCTTTGACGGATCAGGAGACGCGGCTTACTTTAAAGGAAAAACAACGCCTTATTGGGCGCGAATTGTGCGCACCGGCGATCAAATCAAAGGGTACGTTCAGAACGCTGACGGCTCGTGGGGCAACGGTAAAGGCGACGCGACTCCGCTTCGTACAATATCTTTCAATGGTGTCCCGAACGATTCGGCGGTTTACGCCGGTGTCGCCATGATGGGACTCAAGGTATCTGGGGTCAGCCCGGTTAAAAATAATTGGTCGGCGCAGTTTGACAACTTCTCGCTCCCGAATTATCCTTTGCCTGTAACGGAGGGCGCTCCGGTCTCCTTCCCGGTCAAAACCGTCGATTTGGACAAAGATCCGGTTGCGGTAACGATCTCGAATACGACGCTGCCTGCCGGAGCCAGATATGAGCTGAAGGACGGCAAGTTTACCTGGAGCAATCCACGGGCTGGAACGTATCAAGTTACATTTGCAGCCAGTGACAGTGAAGCTGAGGCCAAGCCAATGACCATTGTTTTTAAAGTAAAAGCCAGCAGCGAAGTGAACAAAAGCGAGTTGGAAAATGTAATCACAGCAGCAAAAGCCGTAACCAATGAGGATGGATCCTACACGGCAAGCTCCTTCACCGCCTTGCAGCAGGCAATCGACAAAGCTCAAGCGGCACTTGGCACGATTACCTCCTATGCTGTGCTTGATGCTGAGGTTACAGCTTTACAACAAGCCATCGATGCGTTAGAGCTTAACGTTACTCCGCCTGTTACCGTCGCGGACCTGCAAGGACAAAGCGTAAACGACGGTTGGTTTACCGCAGCACCGACGTTGACCTTGACGGCCAAAGGCAGCGGTTCGAATGTCGTAAAACAGGTGGAATACAGTCTGGATGGCGGGAACAATTGGATCGTCTACAAAGGTCCGGTTGAACTGGTTCAGGAAGGCAATTACCAGCTGCTTTACCGTTCCTCAGACTTGAAGGGAAATGTGGAAGTGGCGAAGCCTCTAGAGGTTAAGTTCGATAAGACAGCGCCGACAATCACCGTTTCCGGATTGGTGTACGGTACGTTCAGCGATACTGGGGATGTGACGCCAATCGTTACGCTGAGCGATGACTTGTCCGGGGTTGACAGCAGCAAAACTACGGTAACGCTGGATACGAATGGGGTGCAGCAAGGGATAACCATTCCCCTGTATACGTTGCCGCTCGGTTCGCATACGCTGATCGTAACGTCAAGCGATCTGGCAGGGAACGTGGGCAGCCAAATCGTATCGTTCCAAACGACGACAAGCGTCGATTTCTTAAAGGGATTAGTAGCACGCTTTACAAATACTCATTGGATTGATAATGCGGGTATCGGAAACAGCTTGCAAAGCAAATTGGATGCGAACAATCTGGTTGCCTTTGTGAACGAAGTGAAGGCGCAAAGCGGAAAGCATATTTCTGCGGAAGCCGTTAAATACTTGCTCCGGGATGCCCAATACTTGTTGTCCATTCAATAGTCTTAGAAGAACGTAGTCTGTATAATCCCTCTTGAGCGGATAGCGTAAAAATACGCTTAACTAACCGCGCAAGAGGGATTTTTTATAGTCTATGGCGGGTGTTCACATCGTCAAAAAATTCGACAATACGGAGGAAGATCTCGAGGAAACGATTTAAGCGTTAGATGACATGTGGAGTTGCCTTTGATTTATCGGGGAATGAACAAAAAGTAAAATTGGCGGCCATTAGAGGTAAGGTCCCATCATTTCCCGTCTCTACAAACGATACCTTTACTGTATAATCGTGGTTAGATAAATCGGGGAGGCGAGCGCAATGAAATATCACGTAATCAGCTTGAGAATGGGGTGTTTAACAACACTACTTCACACGGAAGTGAACGATATGGACTTTGACACTGAAGGACGTGTGATCGTATACGGGACGGATAATGAGGCGTACTACTTGCTCGCGGATTCCGTTCAAATGGAGGATTAATGACGTACGATTTTGCAGAGTTAAGTGAAATTTCGCCAAGCTAACGATATGGAAGCAAAAAATACTCTACAGATGGCGGTGAGAAATGGCAGTTTCTTGGTTCACCTCCAACTTTTCAAAATATTCAGGAACGGCACGGTCCAATACAGGACGGTGCCGTTTCATTTGTGTAGCCTAAGTGATTTGCTGAGCATAAACTGATATATGCCGAATGCAAGGAGTAGAAACAAATGCGCCAAGTATATGGATACATTAAAAAAGTCGAGATGATTCCAATCCAATTCCCGCCGCAGCAACAGCCGTTTCAACCGGGATTGGAATGGATGATGGTGCCGCTACCGGTTTCGGAAGACCCCAACTATCGAGGAAGCGGGAAGCTGGCGGGAAAAACAGCCATCGTATCCGGCGGGGACAGCGGTATCGGCAAAGCGGTCTCCATTGCATTTGCCAAGGAGGGGGCAGACCTCGTCATCGTTTACCTAAATGAACATCAGGATGCCGAAAACACGAAACAACGCATTGAACAATTAGGGCGTAAGTGTTTGGCGATCGCTGGCGATTTGGGCGATGAAAGTTTTAGCAGGTTTGTAGTGGATAAGACGCTGAACACATACGGGTCAATCGACATTCTCGTAAACAATTGTGCGGAAATGCATATTCAAAAGAGCTTCGAACAAATAAATCCTCAACAGTTGGTACGAACGTTTCAAACGAACATTTTTTCCTTCTTTTACATATCACAAGCCGTCCTGCCTTATTTAAAGCCGGGAAGCTCGATTATTAACACGACATCCAGGGTCGCCTATCTGGGGAAGAGCGATTCGATTGACTATGCAGCTACGAAAGGCGCCATTGTAACATTTATCCGTTCGCTTGCTTTGAATCTGGTTGATCGGGACATTCGCGTGAACGGTGTCGCCCCGGGACCAGTCTGGACTCCACTGAACGTATCAGCAGGGTATACAGTTGAAGAGATCATGACATTCGGTTACGAAACCCCGATGAAACGGGCCAGCCAACCAGCGGAGTTGGCCCCTGCTTATGTTTATCTAGCAAGCGACGACTCCAGATATGTAACGGGACAAATGATTCATGTTAACGGTGGTACCATTACGAATAGTTAAGACGTTAAGCAAACAGAGAGATTATGCTGGCAGGACTACTAAGTTTCTATAAAAATTCCGATTAGTAAAACAAACAACCCCCACCGATATCGGAGGATATCGGTGGGGGTTGTTTATTCTGCCTTTTCGTATAAAAAGTGATGGAGGTTAGGTCTACACCTAATCCTGAATGACGGTAATGTTAGTTTCCCCGCCTGAATAGATTCGGTTTGTTCGCGGGTTAAGTACCGTGGCACCTGATCTCTTGGTGGGGCGAAGAATTGCGATACGCTTCAGAGTGCTGCCGTTATAGACCTTAAGCGGAGCTGCTCCGGTCTCCCGAAACTCCGATATGAATAAATGGTTTGTACGCGGGTTGATCAGCGTATTTGTTGAAGAAGGAATAGTTAAGGTTCTGATCACACGATCCAGTCTGCCATCAATGACAAATAGCCGCCCCTTTACTGATATTTGTGCGCTTGATACATAGATTAGGTTCGTCACAGGGTTAAGTGTAATTTCACTTTGAAGTCTGCCGAGCTGAATATTGTGAATTTGATTCGTTCGCAGGTCCAATACGGAACAGAATCGGCTTAGGTTGTTAGCAATATAAAGGCGGTTTGTCCTCGTATTTAAGGCCGGAGTTATGACTGGATTTCGCCCCACTTTGACAGATGTCAGAATGTTATTCGTACTTCCGTCAATAACTGATACTGTATCTTTGCTGGTGTTCGTCACATAAATTCGGTTCGTTCTTTCATCAATTGAAATTTCTGAGGGACGTCCAATAAAAGGGATTCTTTGTTGGATCTTGTTGGTACTCCCGTTCAGAACAGCAACATTGGCCTTGTTAGACGATAAGGATATTGTCGCTATATAGATCAGATTCGTTCGGGAATTAAGCGCGATTTCATCGCAGCGTTCTCCCACTTTAACTGTTGTGATGATCCGGTTCGTGCGGCCGTTAATAACGGAAACAGTACCATCAAGGAAGTTAACAAGATAAATACGGTTCGTTCTCGTATTGACTGCCATTTGGAAAGGCAATTGTTCCGTTTTCAATGTTGCTATGATTTTGTTTGTGTTCCCATCCAGAACACTCAAATCGTTTTCGCCTTGTAAAAAGTATACGCGGTTCGTCACCGGATTAACGACGATGTTGGAGACCGGGCTTTTTACAGGAATAGTTGCAATTATACGGGGTATTAGCGTATTGACTCGAGGCTTCAAGACGTGCCAAGATTTTCGTTGCATGCTGTCTCCCCTTCCAGTGTGCTGATGCTTCATTCAGTATATTCATACTGTTCTGAAAGGGAACTGTATAGCAACGTATCTACAAGAAGCCCGAGGCACAAGAAAGTCCGCCCCATGACAAGTTGCAGGGCAAGGCATTTCCTTCGCATTCCAAAAAAAACGGACACCCAACCAAAAAATAAGGACATTATATAATTGGGCTTAATCTAGCTATAATACCTTTATAACCTTAAGAGGGTATCATGATGCATACTGCAAAGGATGGGAGAAGGCACAACATGATGAAACGGATACGGTTTCTCTTTTCCAATTTTCGTTTTCAACGACTTAGAAGTCGGTTTCTAGTTGCGATGATCGTCATATCTTTGCCCCCACTTTTCATTTTAGGATTTATTTCTTTCAATATTGCCAAGAACACATTAATGGAAACGAATGCGCAAACTTATGAAAATCATTTGGAAACGTCCAGCGAAGTGGCAGACTTACTATTTCGAAACATTATTAATTTGAACCGCTCCATCGTCGTGAACAACGAGGTGCGGGAGGTCTTATCCAGCAGCAACGTTCCACAGATTAGCGAATCCAACACGACCAGTGAATGGACCTCAAATAAGCTGAAAAAGGCGATTAATAACAATCAATTTGACACCAAATTTGTAAACTCTATCTGTGTATTCAGCTTGGAATTTAAAACCTTTTGCGCAGGACGATCCGATGATGCAGGCGTCTATGAAAAGCCGGATAAAGCCAAGCTCATTCAGCAATCGGAGTGGTATCAAAGTGCTTTACAGGATCAAGGGAAAGTTGTTTTCCTTGGCTACGATATACTCGGAGAGTCGAAAAATTCTTTTTCTACAGTAAAATTATTTCGGGATGCGTCAAGTCCTAACGGTCAGCCTCTGCACAGGCAATCCTGTTGTATTGTCTCAAAAGAGGGCAGCTACTTGCTGAAGAGCTGGAAAGAGATCAAGAAGCAGCATTCATTTCTGAACACACGTATCGTGCGACCAGTGCTGTACTCACTCATTTATGGGATGCGAAACATAGCTTCTTCGTAAGCGGTGCGAATAGGCAGATTTCATGGGCATCGCAGGTCTGGATGGCCCTGGCTGGCGTTCTGAATGCAACCGGAAATGGTAAATTGATGGATCGTTTATTCGAGCACCCTCCGGAAATTGGGATGACAACCCCTTATATGTATCATCATCTGATTGAGGCGCTTTTTGAAAGTGGAAGACCAGAAAAAGCCTTGGAGCAAATCAGAGCTTACTGGGGAGAAATGGTCAAAGACGGAGCGGATTGTTTCTGGGAAATCTACAACCCGAATGATAAAAAGCTATCGCCCTACGGCAGTAATTTGATTAACAGCTATTGCCATGCATGGAGCTGTACGCCTACTTACTTTATTCGTAAATATTTGCTGTAACAGAAAGGGAGAGAGACGAATGAGTCAGATGCCAATATTGTCTGTTAAAGAATTGTATCCATTAGTAAGGAAGATGTTTTCTGACCCAGATTTTTCGTTACCTGGAGGGGAATCTATTACAATTTGTCAAAATCGTTCTATAATATCAGCTTTTGTAATTTAAATTTCCTTAATCCAACACAAAAATATCGAGAAAAACAAAGACGGCCTTATCGCGAAATAGCTGCTAACAACGGCCGTTTTTTCATTTCGTCTTTTCCTACTCCTAACGCTCCCGCTTGGATCGGTATGGCCGCTTGTTGGAAGGAATAGATAAGCGGGATTTTTAGGCGTAGAGTGCCGTGTTTTTTTTCATACATACGTGAACATTTTTTATAATGGGCGAATATCCTAACAATAGTTAAAGGAGGGATAGGCGCGTGTATCAAATGAATCCTATTCAAGCTAACCCTATGGGTGGCGATGTAAAAACATTATGTCAAAGATATTTGAAGTACCATGTTATTGCACAACTGAGAGACGGGTCACAGTTTGAGGGAATTATCGATGATATGGACGATGATGGCGTCACCATGTTAGTTCCTGAAGAGGTTGATGGCGAAGAAAGGGAAAATGATCCAACCAGACAACCATATGGTCAAAGGAGATATCGCCGATATCGCCGGCAGCATTTTCCATTTTTTCATTTTATATATCCATTCTTCAGACCTTACCCATACTACCACCCATATTATCCTTATTATCCAGGGTATGGATACGGCGGAGGATATTAGACAACTCTCATCGGCGACAGGCCTCTTGCTTGAAGGAATAAAGAAATAAAAATAAACCGTTCTTCCTGAAAGGGAAGTGCGGTTTTTTGTTTTTATAAGTTCGCTTAACAGATACCTCCGATCCATAGGATAAAATTGAAAAAGAATATCGGTGGAAAAGAAGATACATTGTATCAAACCCGATAACAACGCGTTTTTTGACATGATAAATATACGGTGGGTCATTCCGAAAGGGCAGGATAACGTGGTAATTCTGTAGAAATTAATGAGTAGTAGATATTTGAGGAAGATTACCTCTGAAGGTGGAATATGTGCACTGAATATAAAAACTATTGCTCTTAGATAGGGGCTATTAAATGAGAATGACGATAGAGAATAATAAAGAAGATACATTCGTTTATTTGTACTTCTACGATCGTGAAGATTGTATTTTATTAAATAACGGTGGTGAATCAGATAAGAACTGTTATTTGCTTTTTGATCATGAAAATGAATGGGTAGGATTATCAATTGAGAGTGACTTTAATGTTAGGGATCTCACAAACCTAGGCAAGGGATTTATAAAACGCACAAGTAAGGAATGGCTAATATTATTCAACAAAGAGGTTCAATTCGTTAGAAGAGAAAAACACGGTTGCTTAACCGATTTACACAATACCAACTACACTGGTATTGAATTGATTTTGTTGAAAACAACTATAACGAATCGAAAATATACGACAGAGCTGCTTTAATGTTTTGAACCACGCTAACGGAGAACTATAGTTCAGGAGTTGCTTTGAAGCAGCTCCTTTTTGGTTTCGTAGAAGTAATAGGCAGATTATTTCTATATCCATGTGCTTTTTTGAATAGAATACTCTATGATATTTTTAAGAATCTTTGCTTAGAACGGAGGGATGAAATAAGTGGATATTGCCTTAGCTTTATTATTATCCTTTTTCTTCATGTTGTTTTTCTTAATTACAATTCGAGCAATTCTAAACAAAGATAAAAGTGACGTTCTAATATTCGCGACTTCGGTTTTATTTGGAGCTTTTCTATATATCAGTGTAGTTATTTTTGCTCAGTAAGTGTGTTCAGTTGCCTTATTAACTAACGCAGAACGATAGTTCAATCAATAAAGCATGGCTATGTGAGTAAAGTGGACACGGCATTATTTCTAGTGCATTTTGCAATTGGATTTACTATGGTAAAGAAGAGCAATCTAATTTAAAGATTATAACAAAGTTATTAAACACTTTTGACAAATATGGTCGGAGAAGCCACTGGCATCAGTTAACACCGCATTCACGCATCCGGCTTACGCCTCCGTCCAAATAAATTAAGACATTATTGTAAAGTAATACATTATATCAAAAATACTTGATTAGAAAAGTAGGAATTATATAAAAGTTTACTTGCAAATGTGGCAATTTATTTTCAACGAGTCAATGTCCTAATGATGCGTGATATGGTTAAATAAGTTAAAGCGAAAGGAGCGATAGTTGTCTTATCAACTCCACAAGGCAGAGCAACGGACTTTAATTCAGCAAATGTACATTCTTCTATGAACAGATGGTATAGACATTCTATTCTGGCTTTAGCTCAAGAAGAGAATGTTCCATTGATTGACCTAAATGTTATAAGTTCGGCCTACTTTACATCCATCGGCGGGAAGCTACACTCGCGCTTTATATGACTGGGGATACTTTGCATCCTAATCGTACAGGAGCTACAGAGCTTGCCAGAATTGTGATTGAGGATTTGAAAAAACAAGGCTTAGAGGATTTGTAGAGGAAAAGAAAGAAGGTAAAAAATACGAGCTGTTGGATTCTGATCTATGAATAAAATTCTCCTGGCGTACGGAACTTAATGTGTCCATGACAAAGGTTAATAAGTAAAAAGGAACATGGACGGCATAACCGTCCATGTTCCTTTTATTATCGATACCCTAAAAATTACTGCACCCGGATGCGGTTAATACCGCTAAACTGGCTCCCGTCCTCCAGCCGTCCGGTAATCCTTACTTCTACCTCGCCGGTTTGCCCCAATAGCACCTGAATGAGCTGCTGACGGTCAAATTTAACCGTGAATCCATTCGAGCTGTCTCCCTTCGCGTCTTCCCCCTGCACTATGCCGCCATATACACTCAAGGTTACCGAGGTTATTCCGGCAGTGGTGGCTCCAGCATATTCAGGCAGATCAATTTTTGCTGTTACGGAATGATCTCCACCATTGCTTTTGAGATTCAAAGAGTTCGGATTAACGCGAACTTCCGCTGGATATGTAACATAAATGTTCGGAGCCGGAGGCTGTGCCATCCCTTCGCCTAGATAGTAGCTTGTATGCGGGGGCTGGTTGTAAGCCACGTTCTCCGCAGCGACGCCAAGTCGGTAAGCCGGATCATGCATGAGAGTAGGGAAGCGGTGTTCGGTGACAGCCGTTGTTGTGTATATGCGCAGCGCGCTGCTGTCGGCCGTTCTCCAGATAGCCTCTTCCCGCCAATCGCCTAAAATATCGGCTTGCAGGCTAGGATTGCCTTTGGTCGAGTTATCGGACAATGTACCTTCGGCTGTCAGTAAATTGTCGGTTTTGCTGTTCATATAATCCCATTTGTCGATCTTGCCGGGACCTGCACCGATAGCTGAATTGTAGTTATGATCGAGAAGCTCGCGGAGCAAATCGCCGTCCCACCAAATGCCGAAGTTAATGGACGATGGTATTGTGCTGCTGATTTTTGTACCTTTGACGGTATATAGACCCACTCCGGTGGAAGCCCATTGCTCTTCGCCTTTCAATCTGGGGTCAATATCGGCTGACATGCCTCGTCCCGTATCTTTTCCTGTGTGTACTCCCCACAGGACTTGCCCGGTAGCAGCATCCCAAACCGCTGCGCCGTAAGGGGAATCTGTATGTTCCATGACTTTAAAAACTTCCAGCCCCGGTCTGTCGGGGTCCAGATCCCCTACATGATGCGCATCTCCATGGCCTAAACCGGTGCTGTACAGAACCTGACCGTTATCGTCAAAGGTCATCGCCCCGTAAACAATTTCGTCTTTTCCATCACCGTCCACATCGACCGCACTCAGACTATGATTCCCTTGGGCTTCATATGCCTTATTGCCGTTGCTGTTAAATGTCCACTGCTTGGTCAGTTGGCCGTTTTTCCAGTTGTATGCCACTAATGAGGTTTTCGCATAGTACCCACGGGCCATGACGAGACTAGGTGTTTTGCCGTCGAGATAGGCGATGGTTGCGAGGAACCGGTCGACACGGTTGCCGTAACCATCACCCCAATCGGTTACCTTGCCCCGGGCAGGCTCATAAGGCACCGATACCATTTCTTTCCCAGTAGCGCCTTCAAACAAGGTAAGATACTCCGGACCGGAAAGCACCCGTCCGGAGGCATCCCGATAATCGACATTCGGTTCGCCGATCATCTTGCCTGCTCCGTCAACTGTGCCGTCGGCTGTCTTCAAAGCCACCTCTGCTTTGCCGTCGCCATCCAAATCATAGACCATCATCTGTGTATAGTGAGCCCCAGCGCGAATATTCCGGCCCAAAGAAATTCTCCATAAGAAGGTCCCGTCCAACTTGTAAGCATCCACAAACACTTCACCTGTAATGCCGTTCTGCGAATTGTCCTTGGAATTCGAAGGATCCCACTTCAAAATAAGCTCATACTGTCCGTCGCCATCTACATCACCGACGCTAGCATCGTTAGCATTGTAGGTGTAGGCAGAACCGTCGGGATTTACTCCGTTTGCCGGCTTGCGCAGGGGAACATCAAGGTATTGTTGTCCCCAAACGCTAGCCTTATCGGACACAGAAAGCTTTTTGTTGTTTACGACCGCCTGCACGGTGTATGTGGCGTTTGCCGTGCCGTTGGCATCAAGATAGTTCGTGCTGGAGACGATTGGATCATTATTCACCCTCTTCCCATCACGGTAAAGATAAAAGGAGACACCTGACGGATCGGTGCCTAGCAGACGCCAGCTGACAAACACGCCGCCATCCACTTTAACCGCCACAAGTCCCCGATCCAAATACTCCATCTGGCGCTTCTCGTGTGCAATCATGGGTACTGCTGATTCGGCTGCAACCGCTTGCAAAGGAGTGCATAAAGCTGCAACTTGGAGAGAGCCGAACAGGCATAGACAAGTTTTCTTCATCATTTGCTTCCATTTCCTTTTGTTTTGTATCAATTTTAGAACCTCCTGTTTATGGTATTATCACGAAGTAACTCTTTTAACATAATAGATGGGAAATATTCCGACAATAGTAAATATCTGCTTGCTTAGGACTCTTTTGTTTACAAAAAAGTATAAATGTTTCAATAATATGCAAGTCTGATGACCGTTTGAAATAAAATAGCGTGATTGTAGTGGAAGGATATTTGTTTCATATTGCGGAACTGTTGAGCGTCATCGTTATTCAACTACCGGAAAAATCGTTAGTGGACCTAATTACACTAATCACCGGAGTGAGGTTACAATTCGGGATATTATAGGCTATCAAATCGCTATCGGCGGACGTATTGTAAACAATGAACTTATTTCGGATTAAATGATTGCGAGATTAAACTAACGGATACGATAGCCTAGGACAACGTCTAACAACTTAAAGTTTTTTAGAAGGGACGAGGAAAAAATTAGAAAAAATTTTTCCACTGAAAAAGCAGAGTGGTCAGATACAAGAGAAAAACAGTATCGACAGGATTGTTTAGATATTGTATTTCAGTTCGGTGATACCCTAAAAAATATAGATGATAAAGTGTTTTTAATAAGGAACGATAAACAAATCGATATATTGAAACCAAATAAACAAAAAACATTCTGGTATGAAACTTGGTTAAATATAAAGGATTTCTACGGAGTATAAGCAATTATTGCTGCATGTACTGCTACGCTAACGGAGAACGATAGTGAAGGAGCATGCCTCTCGGCAGCTCCTTATTTTTGTTCATTCAAGTAAGGGCAGTTATCTTCAATGGGTTCAGATTGAAAAAGCTATTATAGTAGGAAGTAAACGTTACAACTCCTTTGTTATGATCTTATCATAGAGGACATATTCTATTGTACATGTCATAAAGGAGGGGAAACGGTGAGAATATGGACTAACCCAAATACAGTTGATTTTGAAAAATGGGTGCGGACAAACTATTTGTCTGTGTCAGATAAATCTTAGTACCAACGCATTTTTGTGAGAAGTAAGAATTTTCTCTTCTTCTCATATCATGACTATTATGTAAAACAAGATGATCAGGAACAGTAGTGTGGAAGAAGTCACCTACTTTTTGATTAGTTCATAAAAGTATGTTTTGTTCACACTAAGAAGTTAGAAATGTTCAGTATTTTATTGAATGTAGACTATGTTTGAGAGCACTTGGCCTCTAGAATATAAACTGTGATGAAAGCGCTGCACAAAATTTGATGACTTGGAGGATTGTTACACTTAATACTCAATCAGCAAAGGAGAGGGAAAATGGTGAATACAAAGTACAAACTATTAGCATGGTTTTTGCTCTTGACATTAGTAATATCTCTTAATTTCAGACATTCCACATCTGTTTCAGCAGCACCCGCAGCACCTGCGATTTATTTCCAAGATGATTTTTCGGATGGAGATTATACGGCTAATCCCATATGGACACCGACCTCCGGAACATGGAAAGTCAATCCTGATCCAACTGATGCCAGTAATAAGGCATTGAATCAGACGGACACAGGTGAAGGAATCATAACCGCAGGAGATTCTACATGGACGGATTCAACCGTTACAATGCGTTTCAACACAGGAGCAGGCGGGGCTTATCCGGGAATTCTGGCACGTGTTCAGGACTCTAGAAATTTTTATTATTTTCAAATGCAGACAACGAGTACTTTGGTTCTATCAAAAAGGGTCAACGGTACGGACACGGTTATAAAAAGTCTCAGTTATGCATTGAGCAAAAATACATGGTATACGTTAAAAATGGTATTGGTCGGCAATTCCATTCGCTGCTACATCGTTAACAACGGAATCGATAAGCTTGTTTTTGATGAAACTGACTCTACCTTCAATAGTGGCAAAATAGGAATCCGAAATAAGTGGCAGGCCGTTTATGTCGATGATGTTAGGGTAACAGGCACGCCGGCTGTCAACACATCAGTCCTTCAATCCGACACCCAAAGCAATTCCTCTATCTCATTAAATTGGACTCCGGTAGATGGAGCAACAAGTTACAATATTTACCGTTCAACGACAGCTGGCAGAGGATATTCGTTTGTATCCAACAGCACGACTAACAGTTTTGTAGATACCGGGCTAATCTTTGACACAGCATACTATTATAAAATAGCGTTTGTATATGGCGGACTGACGGAATCTCAGTGGTCACCCGAACTAAGTGTACGGACGACTCCAGCGCCACCTCCTGCTCCTACGGGACAGACGGCTATTGCCGTAAATTCGTCAAAAATCAATTTGAGTTGGACAGCAGCAGCTAAAACAACCGGCTACAGAGTATACAGATCATCTGATGCAGGTAATACGTTCACCAAGGTGTATGATGGAATCGCCTTAAGCTATTCTGATACAGGATTAACACCAAACACAGCATATAGTTATCAGATAAGAGCTTACAACACGATCGGAGAATCAACTTCAGCTTCCGTACAAGCTACCACATTTAGATATGATGCTCCAGGAAACTTTGCAGCAGCTTCAATTTCTGATACATCCGTAACATTAATTTGGGACAAAGTGCAGGGTACAACAACAACCTATAAGATAAGTCGGTCCTCGAGCGCTACCGGAACCTATAATCAGGTTTACAGCGGTACAGATTTGGAATTTACAGATACGGGATTAACGCAAGGTACAGGATATTTTTATAAAATCAATGCGGTGATAGATGGGGTCACCTCGTCCTTATCGGACCCTCTTGGTGTAGGAACTGTGAGAACAACAATTACGCCTGGTACGACATGGGCAAGTACCAATGGCAGTCCAATTGATGCCCATGGACCAGGTATTATGTATGATCAAAAAACTCAAAAATACTACTGGTATGGCGAATATCATACAGGTGCGTGGCCTGCGGCAGGGGTGAGAGTTTACTCTTCCACGGATCTTTACAATTGGACTGACGAGGGCATGGCATTAACGATGGTGAAATCAATGGACGATTTTACTAACGATCCGTTAATTTCAAAACTTTATGCCGGTCGGACCGATACGTTAAACGTCTGGGCAGATATAAGAGCGGGCAGAATTATTGAAAGACCAAAAGTTATTTATAATGATAAAACAAAGAAATATGTCATGTGGGCTCATATTGACGGAGATAAAGACCCTTATAATAACAGTGCAAACTATGGAAAAGCGCAAGCAGGTTATGCATTAAGTGATTCACCTACGGGTCCATTCATCTACCAAAAGAGCTACCGTATGGATCAAGCTCCACCGGGTGAGATCGATTATCAGCCTGGCAACCCGGGCATGGCACGTGATATGAATCTATTTAAAGATGATGACGGTACGGCCTATCTCATTTATTCCAGTGAAGAAAACCTGACCATCTACATTTCCAAGCTGTTGGATGATTATTCAGATGTTGCAGGCTGGCATAAGGACGGCAATGTAGATGCAAATGGTCATCCTGTCCGCGATACAAGCTATAAGGGAGTTCACGGCATAGATTATGTTAGAGTTGGCCCAGGCACACAGCGTGAAGCTCCGGCCGTATTTAAATTTAGCGGAAAGTACTATCTAATAACCTCCGGTGCGACGGGGTGGGCTCCGAATGAAAATAAATTCAGCGTTGCAGATCAAATGTTTGGGCCATGGTCAGCTCCGGTTAATCCATTTGTCCGAACATCGTCATCGGATCCAGACCCAATGACAGCTTTTAAATCTCAATCAGCATCTGTTATTCCTGTTGACCCGGCGAAAGGAAAATTTATCTACGTGGGGGATGATTGGAATGGTGGACAGTTCACTACAAATGGCGGTGCCAAGTATGTCTGGCTGCCGATTGAATTTGGGCAAGGTACAGATATATCCATAAGATGGTACAGCAGTTGGTCCACAGATTTATTAGACAGTATGGGGAAGATGGACATAAATATTCAATTACCCGAGGTTGTTGCAACCGGAACTGTACTGGAATTACCGAGTCAAATAGAAGTTATACCAAGTGGTGCTGCATCAGCAACTACAACTTCTGTGACTTGGTCAGTAAATTCTCTGCCAATAACGGCAAATACATTTGCACTTCCGGGTGTCTATTCTTTACAGGCCACACTTCCGCAGTTTAATAACAAAACGTTACGCTTTAAAATTTACGCAGTTCCTGATAAGACCATATATCTCGTAAACAGCGGCGGATATGCGACGAGTGATTACAGCCTTATGACCTCATACCTTCAGGATACACTTGTTAATACGGAGGTTGTTGAACAGGCGTATAATTCAGCTGATACAGTACCTTGGGGCTATGTAGGAACGAATTCTAACCCTGCAGGTTCAGCCAGTGGAGATATTTTTTCAACACTCAGATACCTAAATGGTGGAAATGTAAGTAATTCCCCGGCAGGGACTGACCTGACCTACAAGTTTACTGTAAAAAATGGGTCCTACACCGTTTATACGGGCTTTAATGATATTTGGAATAATACCACCAGAAAAGCAGACTTGTATATTAATGGGGTTAAAAAGAATGCCATCACTTTTATATCCAATACGGTCTATGGCAATACGGTTGACGTAACGGATGGCACGATCATGATAACAGTGAGAAATACTGCGTCGCAGGATCCATTGATCAACTGGATGATGATCGTTGACAATTCGCAGACTCATAATCCTTTGGTGGGGCTTAAGGTAGATTCGACAACATCAAATTCTGCTGCACTTTCCTGGCAAAAAGCTTTAGGAGCTACGTCCTATACGCTATACAGATCTAATCGTGCTGATGGAACTTACACGCCTATTTATCAAGGGAACACAACGAGCTTCACTGACAGCGGAATTGATCCTGCTGTAAGATATTATTACAAGGTTAGCCATACAAACGTTACTGTAGAATCACCAATGTCAGATTCCGTATCGTTATTATTAGATCAAACGAAGCCGGTTACCGAACTAGTTATGGCAGGTACAACTAACAACGGCTGGTACACCAGCAATGTAGTAACACTAAATGCAACGGATGATATGTCCGGCGTAGAGAAGACTCAGTACAAACTAAGTGAGAATGGGGATTGGACGGATTATTCCGGACCGTTTCCACTGCCACAAGACGGAACCTTTACCATTCAGTATCGTTCAGAGGATCGAGCAGGAAATGCTGAAGATGCTAGGCAACAGACGGTAAAAGTCGACACGACAGTTCCTAGCTTTACATTTATGATTAATGGGAATGAGTTAAAGGAGGGAGGGTCCTTTGATGACAATCTTTCATTAACCTTCCAGGTATCCGATAATCTGTCAGGTGTAGCTTCTGCACAGATCAGCGTTAGTGATGCTGTATATGCAGTAGATCTGACAAAGGGAGCAAGCGTAGTCATAGATTTAACAGGAAAAGTTGGCAGTTATTCTGCTGCTATCGTCACTGAGGATATAGCTGGAAATAGGCTTCAAAAGAATTTCCAATTCAATGTGACAACCAGCATAAATGCTATGAATGCATTGCTTAATCGCTATCAATCACTGCTTAGCAACACATTAACATCGCAACTGAGCAATGCCCTCAGTCAAGCGCAGCATCAACTTGATAAAAACCGACGAGATCAGGCTGCAAAGCACATGCAGGACTTTGTGAAACATCTTAACAATCCAGCTTTAGGAAAAGATGTAGAAGACAGCAGCGTAAAAGCTATTCTGAATGCAGATGCAAATGCATTGATCAAGCTATGGTCAACACAATAAGATTAATGAAAAGTCGTCCTTTTGTTGGGCGGCTTTTCTTTGATTTGAAATTAACGCTTTGTACCGTAGCAATATGTTTACATTAAAACAATGATTAAATTCCCTTACAGTTTTTTAATAACCGCGACATAAACATTGAAGAATAAACTCTTCTGAAGATAACTACGTTAAACGAACGGGAGTTTAATGTAATAACGAGAGTATATTTATTGGCTTTTAAGGAGGGGTTATTGGGGAAATCTAGAAATTAATATGAAAGAAAAAGAAGGGGGCTGTGACGGATTGAACTTCCTGGTGGGAGAATAGCATGCCTAAAAATTAAAACACCGGTTCAAGTGAACTTACTTTCTGAAGAAAACTGATTATCAAGGTAATGAAATCCTGCGAATGAGTGAGTATATCTGAGATAAACCCTTAAAACCGAGGGACGGGCAGAATAGTGCAGTAGCGGAACTGTCATGACAGGGGTATAAAACAGGGGATTTTGTATCCTGTCACTTAGAGTACGAAGAACTAGTCGAGCGACCGATAAAAGGTTTGGATTATAAGCTTAAGTCAGTCAATATTTGCGATGAGAAACTTGCACATAAAACCAACTTGGGAGGAAATGATTGTGAATTATAAAAAGAAGTTTGTTCTTATTTCTGTATGCGTTGTATTAATTTTTACGATTGGAGGGGTATTGGGTAACAATATTTTTGCCGATATTGTTCCAAAAGAAGAAAGGCTAAAACAACTCCAAGTTGCTGAAAAAGAAGAAAAAACCAAATTGGAATCTATGCCAAATCAGACTTTAGAAGAAATCGAAAAGACTGTAGAACAAGGTCTTAAGGTTAAAGAAATAGGCTTGGAGGTCGGTAAACTCTTCGAAGAATTAGCCCCACCTACTGATCCCAAAAAAGAGCTAGAGGATAATATTCGAGGTTTAAAGGGAGTTTTGGCTGAAGCTGCTTATTTCAAGACACTAGTCGATGATCCCATCCATGGAGAAATGTACAAAAAGGGAATAAAAATTGTCGAACAGAAAAAAATAGATCTTGCTGAAATTGAAAATGATTTGAAAGAAAATAAAACTCCTGTAGCTGAACTCATAAAGAAATTTGAAAATATTAGAGCTAAAAAAGTATTAGAATAAATATTAATCTCAAAAGCAAAACAAAGACCAGTCAAGCTGAAACCGCTGTTTAGACAGCAATCATTAAACTAACGAAGAAGTATGACAAGTTCTGCTATAAGCGACTAACTTCGTGAAAAGCAGGAGATTACAATGAGTAATCTTAACTTTACAACCGAGGATGGGAATGTCGGAACCATGTATCCCGAAACCATTCCGCCAATACTCCTGCGCGCGTCATGACTAACAGGTCATGTGGTGTGAAGTACAGGTAGATTCGGCAGAACGAAGGCTGGAGCCATTCTAATAGAAAAGGTATGTGGGCGGATATGCCGCGTAGCGAGTGGGAAGTAGTATCTGCGGTAAAAATTATCCTTACTTTTGGCTTTAATGTGATGAACGTAAATAGAACTGAAGCAAGATGGTGCTGAAGTGCTGGCAGGCTATGACTAAGATAAACTAGTTACAGGAGGATATAGAGCACGGCTTCATCAACAAATATCTTAAATTTTCCTATAAGGAGTTTTCATCCATGGACAAACCTCAGCTGGTGCTTGATTTAGCGGGAGTAGTAATATCAAACTTCTCTCCTCGTTATTGGAGAGAGCTTGCTGAATTCGCTCAGACCACACACGAGGCTTTTAAAACTCGATTTAGCATTGAGGTACGCGAAGCTCTTTGGACTGGAACAATATCCGAAGATGAATTTTGGTTATGGCTTGTGAAATCTTATCCATCTGTAGATGCGACAAGAATACGTGAGTTAATTAAAGAGGATCTAACCTATTTGCCTGCTTTTAACTGCCTTGAGTATTGGAGTGAAATTGCGGATATCCATCTTCTTAGCAATCATAGAATAGAATGGTTATCGGATTTATTAATACCAATCTATCCTTTTGTTAGAAGCGTGGCGATCTCAAGTGAAGTTGGACTTTGCAAGCCAAATCCAAAAATCTATAAAACAGTGGAATCTAACTTTGCAAATAGTTCATGGATACTCTTTGTAGACGATCAAGCGAAAAATTTGGAACCCGCGAAAAAGCTAGGGTGGAAAACTCTCCTTGCAGATGAGGAGAATAGTTGGATTGAGGAAGTTACATTGAAGTTAGAGCAGGCCTACAAGCCTAAACGCTAAAACTGAAGGATATGAGCCCAACACATCGTAGCTGAACAATTAACAATGGAGCGTCACCGTAGCTGTGACGATAACCACGTGTTTTAACCGCTTTCTGGCTGCGGAAAGTTGCCCCGAAGGGGAATGGTGGAGGGAGGACTGACACCTCCAAGAAAAAAAGTCTTGAACATTACGTTACGTAATGTTTTATCATTTAGTTACAGGTAAATGAATGGCGCTGAAGAAGGGGTTGATTATGAAGCCACATTGGAAAGTCGGGGAAATTGCCAAACTGACAGGGTTAACAATTCGAACATTACGATTTTATGATCAAATCGGCTTGTTCTCACCATCCGATCAGACGGATTCGGGGCACAGGTTGTACACCGAATCTGACATTTCGCGACTGCACCAAATTCTCTCATTAAAGGAATTGGGTTTAGCGTTGGAGGAAATCAAGTCGCTTCTGGCCCAGGAGCATTGCAGTCCAATTGAGATAGTATCCATACAAATCGCCAGTCTAAAAGACAAAATAAAGATTCAGCAGAAGCTTCTTGAAGAGTTAGAACATGTGTCAACACTCATGCAAATGAAGGAACCGTTGACCGTAGACGATTTCACAAAAGTGCTGGTTATGATGAAAAAGAGCCACGACAAATATTTCTTTGAGCGACAGATGAAAGTAGAACAAAGTCTCGATCGACTAGGCGACTTCCTCGCCGAATAAGATCTTGACGAACTTTAACATAGGGAGGAACACATGATGAACGAACGATCTGTACACCACGCCACGTTTACCGTTGAGCGAACTTATCAAGCATCACCCGCGCGAGTGTTCGCCGCTTGGGCAGACCCTGAGGCCAAAGCCCGTTGGTTCTCGAAAGCCGATGAATTCGACTTCAAGGTTGGCGGACGGGAATTTAGTCGTGGAGGCCCGCCAGACGGCCCAATCTACACTTTTGACGCCTGCTTTCAGGAGATCGTGCCAAATCAGCGCATCGTCTATTCGTATACCTTGGACATGGGCGAGACGCGGATTTCGGTATCGGTGACGACAGTGGAGTTAAAGCCAACGGATGCAGGCACGAGGTTGATCTTTACAGAACAAGGAACTTATTTCGATGACCGCGATACACCGGAACAGCGTGAACATGGTACGAAGGCCATGCTCGACACTCTCGGGGAGGTATTGAGGAACGAATCGAATTAAAAATGGAGGCCGAAATGAGAAAAGTTATTTTATTCATTCATACTTCACTTGATGGCTATATTTCCGGTCCAAATGGAGAAATGGATTGAATCATTTATGATGAAGCATTGCAGAGTTATGCCACGGACGTACATGGCACCGTTGACACTGTTTTATACGGGCGCGTTACGTATCAAATGATGGCAGGCTTTTGGACAAATCTACCTGAAAGTCTACTAGAGTCGAAGTACCACGTTGAGCAGGCTCGATGGCTGGAGAAAGCTACGAAAATCGTCTTTTCCCAAAGCCTTGAAATGGTTGAATGGAAGAACTCAAGGTTGATCAAAGAAAACATTCCAGAGGATATCTCTACACTCAAACAACAGCCCGGAAACGACATAATTATCATCGGTAGTGGTAGGGTTTCCCACTACCTCATGCAAAAAGGGTTAATTGATGAGTATCGGATTAACGTCAACCCTGTTGTACATGTATTGAAGTGGGGAATCTACGAAGATTTAGTGTTTTACGGAATGGTCAAGTCAGATATTTAAAAGAAGGCTTGTTAAGCTAACTGAGAACAATAGATCAATAGAGCATTTCTATTTTTAGATGATGTGACTCTATGAAAAATAGCTTAACAAACCTTCAAACCAACGGCTGAGAGCAGAGTGTTTTTTTCCGCTACCGAGAGAATGATCACTTCGGACAAGGCACAACAAAATGCCAGAGTAACACATCCGCTTCACCTATAATATGATGTGTCTAGAAAACAATCTAAAGAGGTGAGCCGATGGCAGTCGTAAAAGCAAGGGACAGGGATATTGACATGTTGGCAAGGTTGCTTAGAGCCGAAGCTGTGGGCGAAGGCGAAATGGGTATGCTCCTTGTTGGAAATGTTGGCATTAACCGAATTAGAGCGAATTGCTCCGATTTTAAAGGAATCCGGACAATACCCCAAATGATCAACCAGCCACATGCGTTCGAAGCGCTGCTTCATGGTATGTACTATCAAAGCGCAAGAGAGAAAGAACGCCGTCTGGCGCGACGGGCTGTGAATGGGGAGCGGAATTGGCCGGCCAAATTCGCCCTCTGGTATTTTCGACCGGGAACGGCCAAAGCTCCCCAGCCATGTCCGCCGACCTGGTATAATCAGCCGCACGTAGGACGATACAAGCTTCACTGTTTTTATGAGCCGACCGGGAAAGAATGTGAAAATGTATATAATACGTTTTAATTTTATGAAAGAAAAGAGCTCAGTATCTCTTAGCAAGCGCTCGATCTTTATATGAGAATGTGAAACATTTCCGCGCTAACTGGCATGATGGTTGGGGATTAATACCGAATATTTTAAATTCTGCGTAAATTCCGGTTTTTATGATTTATGGGATAAAGTTGTTGTCACGGTCAATTGACAAGAACTTTATCCCATTCCCGATTTTGACAAGAACATTATCTCATTCCCGACGGGGGTATCGTGTAAGTATAGTCCGTTATTCAAGAAACGGGCAGCATTGTTGTGTCAGTCTGCCATAAGTGAACGATTTGCTCGTCTTTTTCTGGTGATCGCTGGATATACTTGTATATTAACTATCGTACATAGGAGGTAAACTTATGGCAGACGAAAACAAAGTGACAATTAAAGTGAACGACAGCGGATCGCTTCGGGTGACGGGGCCGGTCGAGCTGGTGGACGCAGAAGGCAACCCGTTCGAACACAAAGAATCGTTCTCGTTGTGCCGGTGCGGAGGATCGGGCAACAAGCCGTTCTGCGACGGCACGCACAAGTCGATCGGCTTCGAAAGCACATCGAGAGCGAAGAAGCAGTAAATCTTGGCAAGCGGCAACTCGGTCTCACATGAAGGGTAAAAACGGATATTGAAAAAATGCTCGCACCGAAGCGAGCTGACGAACTTCCGAATGTACAGGTCTAAAGTTAGAGCATATGGAAACATATGTACCATCAAACGATGGAGTGAGCGGCGTAAAGTAAAAATTTTTCCTATGAAATACGCTATGCCGAACAATGGCGGCATTGGTCTCACAGGCTTAGAGGAAGCACCTAAGTTCAGAACAGATAGCTAGGTTGTAAGGGACTTGGAAAACAAGGAACGTTGCAATAAGGGCTGTTACCCGAAACGGTTTCAATAAGGCACTTGCCGAAATGGATTTATTCTTGTGAGGGCAGGGGCACGACTGATGAAGCCTCTGTAAACGAGGTGGAGGAACAGCCCCAAGTCTAATTGAAAAGAACGATCATTTTCCATGCGTGAAATTTCACCGATCAGGTAGGAACGTGGGGACATCGCTTCATTAGGTTATGCAAAAATCTTATAACAAGGACATCTGAACAAAACACCTGAGTTTGTGACATGCCCATCAACAAATCCTTTCAGACACATAGAAAAGGCCCTACAATTCATTTTCTTTTTCTTGATCGAATTTCCCATTCGAAAGAAAAGCGAAAACGGATATAAGGGCCTTTATGTTTGTGTGATTACATCATCACAAAATAATGTTTTTGATATAGATGTTTGGCTCGATAGATTGAGTCCCTTCCCTTCCAGTACCGGCGCGACATTGAATATAAGCTCGTCAACAAGCTCTTGACCCAGAAAAGCATTATGAAGGTCCGCGCCCCCCGAGATGAGGGCGGTTTTATAGCCTTTATCCTGCTTCAAACGTGCGTCTTCCGACAATGAAATTACCAGCTGCTTGAGTATGTACCGTTATCTAAATATTCAGATTACTGATGTGATTCAAACTCCTGTTAATATCGATTGAGCGCCACGGTTGCGCGCACCACTCAGGGGTTGATATCGATATGAAGTAGAATTTTGTGTTTCGGCTCTTTAATAAGACTACAACACTGTGGTATATTTGAAAAGTAGTTACAATAATGTTCAATAGTTTCAAAAAATGAACTATGGAGGAAACGTCAATGTTGGATCGCTCTTGTATCGAAGCCATTGATCCTTTGCTGGAAATCTTGGATGGTAAGTGGACCCTTCCTCTTCTGCTAGAGTTGTTTGTCGGCACCAAACGATTTGGAGAGCTGCGGCGAAAGCTATACCCGATTAGCCCGAAGACGTTAACGGATCGACTGCGGGTGCTGGAGGAGAAGGGGATTATAACGCGAACGCAGTACCCCGGTGTGCCCCTGCACGTCGAATATGAGCTAACTGAGCGAGGGTGGAATCTGCAGCCTATTTTTGCGGCTATGTGGGCATGGGTTCAGGAAAATGGCTTAAGTGCCGAGCGTGGGGCGGAAGAGATGGCATAGATGTGAATGTAACAGAGTTATTCTCCGTGTCTCTAGGGACTCTTGTCTCCACAAAACACGTTGGAAACTGAGGTATTGGAATTAGGGGGGGAATTGCGTCTGAAAATAAGTTCACTTTTGCTCTTATAATTTCAATTACGAGAAGAACATGACTGGACCAGAAGGAATCATTTTGTTTAGAACCCAAGTCTTATTGAAATAGTATCATATAAACAAACACACTCGGAATGATCAAAGCCCTCTTTCGTTTAATGCGAGAGGGCTTTTTTTGTTGGATGCCAAAATAAAAGTTTTGTCATTTTAAAAGCATATTGCTTGGTTCCAACAGTTAAATGGAATAATTGATATACTGTTCAATCCGTATTGGATTTGGCATAATGGAATGAATGAAAGGATGATAAATGAAGATGAAAACGGTTTCAAACGGAGAGTACAGACAGCAATCCTGTTATTTCGCACATATGTGTCAGGAGGGGGACGTATCACATGTATAATTTACTCATCGTCGATGACGAAATAGAAATTCGTGAAGGCTTATCAGCAATCCCATGGCATACCATGGGTGTGAAATTATTGGGGTGCGCAAAACATGGTCTAGAAGCGTTGCAATTTATTTCGGAACATCCCATAGATATTGTATTGACTGATATTCGAATGCCATTTATGGATGGGATTGAATTGATGACCGTATTGCTGCGGCAACAACCGTACATTCGAGTCATTATTTTATCAGGCCACAGCGATTTTGATTATGCTCAAAAAGCATTGAAAAATGGCGCTGTTGATTATTTGTTGAAACCTACTCAATTTGACATTCTATTTCAAACTTTTGAGAGATTGGTTAGCAAGTTGGATGCTGAAAAACAGGAGGAACTCAGAAAATCAGTTCTTGTTCGCAAAGAGATGCTGTTGTCGAAGCTCTTGCGAGAAGAGTTTCTATCCATGTTATTCAAGAACAGGATGTCGGGGGATGATATTGAGCTGGGATGTTCGGAGAGTGAAATTTTACTCGATGGCCTCGCATATACAGTTGCGTTGATTCGGCTTGACCGAGTATCTTTAAACGCAAAAATGGTATCAGATCGTGAACTGAAGTTGATAGCGTTTTCTTTGGATAATATTTTATGTGATATTTGGGATGAGCAAGGATCAGCTTATCATCTTGTTAATAAAGAAAATGCAGAATCTTATTTGCTTACCGCGAAATCTTCGCCTAAAGACGATTTTATTCAAGTCAAGCGGCAGCTATCCAAATTTATGGGTTTGTTAAAGTCAACTCTCTCGCTAAGTATCGGAAAACCCGTACAGCATCTAACAGAGATATGGAGTTCAGCCCAATCTGCCAAGCAGCTATTGGAAAACTCACCTGAAGAAGACAGCAATCATGAACACAGCGAACCTGCACAAGCTGAAGAGCTGGACCATACTGCTGCTAAAGAATCGCTTTCAGTGGGCCATGCCAAAGATAAAAAGAAAGACAGCGTGGTCGTGCAACAAGCTAAACATTTTATGAAGCAAAATTTCCATCAAAGTATTACTTTAAAGCAAGTAGCCAATGAAGTATATGTAACCCCCGGTCATTTGAGTGCGCTTTTCCGTGAATCCGGGGAATCGTATTTGCAATTTCTGACATCGCAACGGTTGAATAAAGCGATTGAGCTATTAGCGGATGTTCGCTTTAAAATATATGAGATTGCTGAGTTAGTCGGTTATTCAGACCAGGCTTATTTCTCAGAGATATTTAAAAAACATACGGGGAAAACACCGATGGAATATAGGGAAGCAGCAAATTAGGATAGAAAGGGCTGTTGATAGGATGGCAAACCCGTATTTCAACAAGCTTAGTCCCACACGCAGACGTATTATTATTGTCTCTGTATTGCTCACTGTATTGGCGCAAATTGTGCTTCTTACTATTGGGCTGTCTTATGTGAATAATATAAATCATTCCGTTCAGGATAAAAGAGAGACCAATGTATCGAACCAATTTTACAAAAATACATTGACACAGCTTGGTGAACTTAGCAATTTGATGCAACTGCTGCAATCCCCGGACTTTAGTGATTTTTTTAAAAGCTCTATGAATGTCCGGGATGTTTTAACGGTCACTCAGCAAAAAAACGATTTATTAAGTAAATTGAACGATCTTCATTTATCAACCAAAATGGTGCAGCGAATTTATTTTATCGGCAGTGATATGAATCAATTATCATTTCGCAAAGATACGGACCTTGCAACCCTAACTAAGCTCCCTAACCTGAGAATGGACATGTTTCAAGAAAATAATATGGATCAAGTTTTTTTGAAAGATAATAACCGTTTGACCCGATATTCGCAAAAAGACTTTGATTATCTCAAAATGAGCAATCAGCTTAATATCAATGTTGAAAGCAAAGCAGAACTGTATAGCTTTATTAATGACTTGACTAATAAACTTGTCATTTCGAACGGAAATGTGAACGGCGTGCTTGTGATTATGGAGCTAAATAAGGATTTATTCCGGTCTGGCTTGCCTGATGTTTATTCCGACGTCTATCAATTTTCGATTCTAAACCATAAAGATGAGCTGGTCTGGTCATCCGCTGATCAGCAAGAGTTGGTAGATAATAACACTCAAACCAATTGTCAAAAATGTGTAAAGCTAGAAAAGGAATTAAATCCATACCCGTATCGTGTCATTTTTAAGCAAACCTCAGATTTTGTGCTCTTTTCTAAAAAGTCCATTTTTTCTGCTTTTATTGCATTATCTTGTCTTACTGCGCTGGTTACCTTTTTGATTAGTTATTTTTATACAAAAAAAATATTTTATCCTTACTTGGTGCTAACAAAAAAGATGCAAGATCAGGCGCGGTCCGATGAGTTGATTTTAAAGTACATCTCAGACGAGTGGATAAAAAAAGGAATAAATGCACTATCGCTTCGTACCAAGCTAATCTTGATCTTTTCGATTGCCGTCATTATTCCAACCCTTTCGGACGGGTTTTTATATTCGCGAGTTTTGAACCAAGCCGTCCAAAACCAAATGAAAGAAACGGTTCATGAGGTAGGAGAGTTTATGAACGTATCCATCCAAAACCGTATGGACTTTATGAATCAGTTGATTAACCAGTTATCAGTAAGCAGACAATTGCAAGGATACCTTACCACTCAACAGGATCTGGATGCTTTGCGACAGGTTGCCTTCAGGAATATAAAATCAACAATCAATTTATCCATGTTCCCCGGGTTGAATGAGGTCAACTATTTTGTCTTATTTGATAGCAACGGGCACAGTTTTTATTCATCTATTTTTTCAAACAATCCCGAAATGTTTAATATCGAAAAGGATGATCTGGCGGATACAGACGCTCCTTATTGGATTTCCGGATATACGGATGTGTTCAATCACACCACACCGGCGATTATCAAACGAATTAATTATTGGCATAAGGGCAGCATAACCCAAAGTTATTTGTTGCTGGTTCCAAGGGATTCATTTCTCACAGAGGTTAGCCCGATGGAGTCAACGGTTGGTATTAAAGACTCGCAAGGTAAGCAAATATATGCCTTCCAGCCATATTCTACTGAACAATTGAATTCTTTGTTATGGTCAGGCCGCATACCAGACACGCAATGGCAGCTGAGCATTGAATATTCCTATGAAGATATTGTTCTTAAAAACAGTCAATATTATTATAGATTATTGCTAATTATCGTTCTCATTCTTATATTGTCCATTATTATTTCGTTTATTATCGCTTCCTTCTTGCTTAAGCCTGTCGAAATGCTGAAACGAACGATGAGGATCGTTGGCGAGGGGGATTTTAGTCGAGTGATGAGCTATAGCGGGAATAACGAGATTGGCGAGATTATTCGAAGCCATAATGATATGGTTCTAAGATTAAATGGCGTGATTCACGAGAATATGAAAATGATGGAGGAACATGCAAACAATAAACTAAGGGAAAATGAATTACTGTCCTTAAAGACCCAAGCAGAGTTAAAAATGCTGCAAGCGCAGATCAATCCTCATTTTCTATATAATACGCTTGAAGCAATTAATATGCGCAGTATGAAAAACGGAAACAGTGAAATAAGTCTGATTGTCAGTTCATTGGCCGAAATGTTCCGCTACAGTGTAAGCAACGGGGGAGGGAAGGTTCCGCTTGAGATGGAGCTGAGCCATGTGCAGAACTATATGTCCATTCAACAAATCCGATTTGGCGATCAATTCAAATATGAATTAGAGGTCCCTGAGCACTTGAACCACCTTGCTGTGGTCAAATTCATCCTTCAGCCGATTGTCGAAAATTGCTTGAAGCATGGTTTGTCCGGCATCGAAGAAGGCGGGATCATACGAATAAAAGTACTTGAAAAGGATGAGCTGATGTTCATTGAAGTTAGTGATAATGGTATTGGCATGGATATGGATACTGTCATACGGGTGAATGCAGAGATTCAGAGGAGCATGGATAACCAAATCGACGGATACGAAAATCAAGGCGGCATCGGATTGAGCAATGTGTACCATCGCCTCCAATTGGTCTATAAAGAACAAGTGGCCATGAAGGTGGGCAGCAGTCCAATGAAAGGAACGACGGTAACCATTTCTTTTCCTCTCTATCAGGAATAACCGCAAAATACCATAGAAGTCGTAATTTTACCGGATTGAGGTCTCTTCCTGCAAGAAATATACTTTAATCAGAGAGAAAGAAAACGCTCTCAATATAAAAAACTTCTAGGAGGGTCTACATTGAAAAAGAATTTCGTTAAGCCTTTCGTCCTCATCCTCTCTACCGCATTGTTTTTATCAGCTTGCGGCAGCGCAAAAACAACAACTGAAAACACGACTGCTGGGGGCACTAGCACTTCGTCTACAGCTTCGGCGGATAACGGCGCTCCTGTAACAGTACGTTTCAACATGAATGACGGTGAAATTACCAAGGACCAAATCAAAGAATTTGAAACGGCAAATCCGACCATTAAAATTCAAAGAGAAGATGGAGATACTACGAAACTAGCTGCTCAACTAGCAACTGGCGAAGCACCGGACATTATTCGGTTGACTGGCGTAAACGATCTCCCGTCTTATGTCATTCGCGGCATTGCTATGGATTTAACCAAACTCATTGATACAAGTACAGTGATAAAGAAAGATGATTTTGTTTCTGCGGTTGATGTTTATCGCTTTGACGGCAAGGTACAAGGCCAAGGTCCTATCTATGGCATTCCTAAAGATTTTTCTTCGGATTTCACGATATGGATTAATAAGAAATTATTTGCCGCAGCCGGCGTGCCAATCCCGAGTGAAACCGTTCCCATGACATACAGCCAGCTTTTCGATCTTGCAAAAAAATTAACGATTAAAAATGGCGATACGGTCACGCAATACGGTCTATCAGAAGGTGGAAAAGGAGAAGCGGATTTACCCTATTTGATGGAATATTTATTGAGTAAAGGTGTAAGGCTCTCCACAGATGATTACGGTAAAATTGACTTTACAAAACCGGAAGTCAAACAAGCCTTACAGCTATGGGTAGACGGGGTTAAAGGCAACTATGGACCGAACCTAGTCAACCAAGATAAAGCAGCGTGGGGAGGCGAAGTCTTTCTGGCTGATAAATTGGCCATGTATCAATCCGGTTATTGGTTTTCAGGGGTGCTGCGGGGTGACGAAAAAGCAAAAACGCATTTAGACGACTATGTAATGCTTCCTGCTCCAATTGCTGACGGCGGAACACGCGTATCTCCTACTGGCGCAGCAACAGGCGCCATTATAAATAAGGCAACGAAACATCCAAAAGAAGCATGGAAAGTATATGAATGGTTTTTTGGCGGTAAACCGGCGGAAGATCGCGCGAAAAGCGGTTGGGGAGTTCCTGCCTATAAACATATGCTTCCGATGATTCCACAAGAAACCGCGTTTGATAAAAAAACCTACGCAGTTCTTCAAGATGAATTGAAATACAGCGGTAAATTTATCGAAATGAACCCTTACTTGTTAAATGGTGACACCCTTTTGAAGAAGCAATTAACGCCAGTCTATTTTGGTAAAGCAACACTGGATGATGCGATGATTGCCTTAAATAAAGATGCGAACAAAATTATTGAGGAAGCTAAAAGTGCATCATCAAGCAAGTAAATAAGAATGCATACCCGAGGGGGAGTTTAGTTGCGCTCTCCCTCTTAAATAAAGAGGAGAGAACCTGCCATGCATACACCTGCTCTGAGAGCGACAACGGTTGGAAAGAGCAAAGCTCGTAAGGGAATAAGTGAAAGGACACGCCGTACGGCGGCATTTTACTTAATGATTTCACCATGGTTCATTGTTTTTTTGATTTTTGGTTTATATCCTTTACTCTATGGTCTCTATTTAAGCTTTACCAACTTTGTCGGATTTAACATTAACCATTTAAAAATAGTAGGGCTGCAAAATTATAAAAATGTTTTCACAGATACGGATGCCATGTATGCTCTTGGGCGAACATTTTTTGTTACCATCCTATATGTGCCTATCTCAACACTCATTGGCTTGCTGCTGGCTTTGTTATTAAATCAAAAAATTAGAGGAATGGGGATTTATCGGACGATTTTTTACCTCCCGTCTATTGTTCCCGTCGTTTCCATAGGTTTAATGTTCCGTTTTATGTACGCTGACAAGGATGGCATCATCAACAATATATTAAGTTTCCTCCACCTTCCCTCCGTAAGCTGGCTGGGTTATGATCACGCCACCCTTTCTTTGGTCATTATGATGCTATGGGGAGCGGGTGGCTCTATTCTAATCAATCTTGCCGGATTGAAGGGCATCTCGAGAGACTTGTACGAAGCCTCATCCATTGATGGCGCCTCTGCTTTTAAACGGTTTATAAGCATTACCATGCCTTTAATGACTCCGGTTATTTTCTTTAATGTTGTTACGGGAATCATCAATGCGTTTCAAATGTACATTCAACCCATACTCTTAACAGGGTTAAAGTTTTTAGATGCTCCTATCCGGCCCAATTACTTGTATGCTGTACATGCCTTCCAACAAGTTTTTGCCTTCCAACGGTATGCTTACGGGATGGCTTTGCTCTGGATCATGTTTATCGTCATTCTGCTGCTTACGATTGTTGTCTTCGCGACAAGCAAATATTGGGTCTATTACGAAACGGATCAGGAGGGATAGAAGATGGCGAACGCAGGGGCAAGTCGATTCGGTCTGTATTTGGTTTATGCTTTATTGCTTGTATTTTCTATCGTTTTTATCATTCCGCTTTTTCTAACGGCATCCAATTCATTAAGCCCATGGTTCTCTATACCGGGTTTTTTGCCGCAAGGATTCCATATCGAAAATTTTAAGCTTGCGACAACCATGATTGATTTTTGGAAATATTTGAAAAACACGTTCATTATTTGCACTATTTCTGTCGCTACGACGACTTTATCAAGCGGGCTAGTCGGGTATGCTTTTTCGCGGATTCAAGCGCCCGGCAAAAAGTTTTTGTTTATGATTGTCTTATCAACGATGATGGTGCCTGGCATTGTGACGCAAATTCCAACCTTTCTTTTATTTCATCAATATGGTTTGCTCAATACGTTTTATCCTTGGTTGATCTGGGGGCTTGGCGGCTCGGCACTATTTATATTTCTATACAGACAATTCTTTTCAGCGATTCCTAAGGAATTGGAAGAAGCGGCAAGGATAGATGGCTGCTCAATCTTCCGTACGTATTGGAATATTTTCCTCCCGCTTTCGCTGCCTGTGATGGCGACGGTTTCGATTATGAGCTTTCAAGCCTCATGGGGAGATTTTATCGGTCCATTCATGTTTCTGAACGAATCCAATTACCCGTTAGCCGCTGCGTTAGGTACTGTAGGCTATACAATGCCGGGAAATGCAGCCATTGTTATACAACAAGTTGCGGCAGCTGCATCGCTTTTGTTTATGCTGCCGGTCATTCTATTGTTTTTTATCGGTCAACGGTTCTTAATTGATGGTGTGGTCACTTCCGGTGTTAAAGGGTAGAAATTGGAAAGCTTACATCTCCAAAATTATCTTTAGTTAGTCCTTAGATTCGCTTTGACACAATGTATACAAAGGACCTGAGGCAGAGCCTCAGGTCCTTCAAAAATCGAATATGTTCAGTTGAAACTGCCGTAAGGTATGAAATTGGTGCCTCATCCACACAATTTTACCAACATGGAGCTGTGTGGCGGCAGCGTATAAGCCAGCTCGCTTACGGTTCCTAGATCCTCGCGCTTCCACAAGTCGCGTGCCTGTTTGGGCTCCTGCAGACCGAGTTGCTCCCATGAAGCCTGAATTACCGCAGGCTCATCTCCTGTGTTAAAAAGTGCGATATACACCTCGCCCGAGGGACCGGATGCCGTCCATACGACGTGATCACCCTCCCGATACAGAGGTTTGTTGTCGTGACTGGCCCGATGAACCGCTAGAACCTCTTCATTGGTCAAGAGGGAGAGAGTCCACTCGTCATTGTCGCGAAGTTCACCGCCGAATATGAGGGGGGATCTGAAGATAGTCCACAGGGTCATCATGGTAACCTGTTCTTCCTTAGTAAACCGCGTCCATCTGTCACTGCTTCCCCCGTCTACGGAACGAATTCCGATATGACCCAAGGGGAGCATATCGCAGTCGGGCCAATGACCGGCACCAACGTGAGGATACCATTTCTCGCACCTTTCGAACATATCACGGAGAAGAGGCCAAATATCCCAATAATCGTCCGTCATCCGCCACATATTGGCATTCTGGGCGAATGTCTCGTTAAACTCAAGCGGCGCCGGTCCCGGAGATAAGCTAAGCACCATGTCACGGCCAGAGCGATCTATAGCTGTGCGTATCATTTCGATCTCTTGTTGGTGGATGTGGTATAAACGGGAAGCTGCGATATCGTCCACCTTGACGAAATCGACCTCCCACTCCGCATAGAGCCTGAAGAGGGAATCGTAGTAAGCCTGCGCGCCGTCACTCTTCGCATTTACTCCATACATATCCGTATTCCAAGGGCAGATGTTGTTGTCAGCAATTTCCCGGGCACGGCGGTCCGTTCCAAGAATAGGCGTGTTGGCATGCACAGCTTGGCGGGGGATACCTCTCATGATATGAATGCCGAATTTCAGACCAAGGGCGTGAACCTGGTCAGCTAAAGGCTTGAAGCCTTTGCCTTCTGCAGCGGAAGGAAAACGGTTCGTTGCAGGAATCAAGCGAGAGTATTCGTCCATTTCCAAAGGGACAAATGGCCTGTACTGCGAGGAGTTGGCCCCAGGCTCATACCACTGGATATCTACAACGACGTATTCCCAGCCGTAAGGCTTCATATGCTCTGCCATATACCGAGCGTTACCGAGCACTTCTTCCTCTGTCACGCTTGCCCCGTAACAATCCCAACTGTTCCAACCCATAGGAGGTGTTTCTGCAAATAGATGATGCTTCGAACTCATATTTTTGTTTCCCCTCTCATTCTTGTATATAGTACATCTACTTGTATGATAGAGAATGAAATAACCTTTATCTATAACAATGTTTTGCTTCCAGTTGTAAAATATTGCTCTTCAGAATCCTCGAACTTATGTTCAATCGAACTTCATACGCTGAAGCCCGACAAGCTCACGACCCGAACGGAATTCACCAGGAGAAAAGCCGACCCACTGCCGGAACACTTTGATGAAATAACTGCCGCCGGCATAACCGACTTCCTTAGCTACCGCATCTATACTTAAGCTGGTGCTGCGAAGCAGGTCAATGGAACGTTCCACCCGTATTTTCGTTAAGTATTCGATAGGCGTAAAACCGGTAAACTTTCGGAACACCCTGACAAAATGATATTTCGACAGTCCGGCATTAGCGGCGATTTCATCGAGGCTTTGGATATAGCGGTAGCGGGTTTCCAACTCTTGGGCGGCTTGGCGGACAGCTGACGGCCAATGTTCCTTTTCCTTGGTGCGGCCCGTGCTGAAACGAAATAGTTCCATTACAAACCGGTAGACCAAAGAAGAAGCTAAATAACCGTCCGTAATCCGACTGTTAACCCCGGCAGAAAACGCATCCTGCAGGCTATGGATCACGGAGCTGTCTGGCGGGATATAAGCGACGCGGGAGAGCCTTCGTATCAGCTCTTGCCAGTGGTTCTCCAGATTCGACGGTCGGAATAAGATGAAATAAAATTCCCAAGCATCGCTTGATTTAGGCAGGAAATAGCGATGGTGACTTGGAATATCGAGCAGAAACGCGTACCCGGGATCTACTCGATAGGTGTGTCCGTCTATGATAACGTTCCCGTAGCCGGAAACCGTATATTGGAATAAATAAAGGGGACCGTCAATCCGCTTCAAGCCATCCCAATCGTAGGTGTGAGAAGTCACTTTGTCATAGCCAAGGGCGAAGAGATGATAGAAATCGGAATCGTTCAGCGTATCCCAGAAACGGTAACCCAGTGTTTGATAAGGGAGATGGTGTTTCATCGGAATGTCACATGCTCCTTCTTGAATGATGTATGTCAAATATGATATCTGCAACTAATCATTGTAATCATTGTGTATTTCCTTAAAAAGCACGATAGGTCAGTTTTAAGCCATTATAATGGATTGTTTTCGGATGAACAAGCACTTAAAATCGAATGAAAAGGAGTAAAGGAGACGAATTCATGACGAGAGCTCAACCAACCTTAACTATATATACACAAGAGAGGGGTGCGGAATTAGGCGATTTGTTCGGCATTTTTTTCGAGGATCTGAATCATGCGGCGGATGGAGGGCTTTATGCGGAGCTTGTTCAAAACCGTTCTTTTGAATTCGATCCGATCGATCGTGCGGAATACCATGCCTTGACAGCTTGGGAAAAAATCGAGAGAGGTGGCGGAAAGGCGGAAATCAACGTAGAAGACAGTCATCCTTTAAACCCGCGCAACCTGCATTACGTTGCCATCGATATTGTATCCGAGGGCGGCGGTGTCGGGATGATGAACTTGGGCTTTAACAGCGGCATTCCCGCCAAACAGGGAGAAACCTATCTATTTTCGGTTTATGCACGGCGAGATGCAAGCTTCGATGAGCCGGTTGTCGTAACGATTGAAGGGACAGACGGCACCGTTCATGGTGAGGCAACGATCGTGGTGCAATCGTCCGAATGGACCCAATATGCTGCGACAATTACGGCGAACGCCACCGATACCAGCAGCCGTCTTGTGATTGTGACGAAAGGAAAAGGAAAGCTTTATCTGGATATGGTGTCCCTTTTTCCGGAAAAGACCTTTCGCAATCGGCCGAACGGCATGCGGGAAGACATTGCCGCCTTGCTCGCGGATCTTAGACCTAAGTTTATGCGGTTTCCGGGAGGCTGCCTGATACACGACGGTTCTTTGAATCCCGATGACCGAGATTCGATGTACCGCTGGAAAAACACGTTAGGCGATATAGCGCAAAGACCGGCCAGACGGAATAATTGGAGCTATAATCAGACACTCGGATTGGGATATTATGAATACTTTCTGTTCTGTGAGGATATTGGCGCCAAGCCGATACCGATTCTGCCGGGCGGATATGACCCGCACCATAAACGAATCGTTCCGATTGACGAGCTGCAGCCCTGGATTGATGACGCTCTTGATTTGATCGAATTTGCCAATGGCGACCCTTCAACCGAATGGGGGGCAATACGGGCGCAGTTGGGTCACCCGGAACCGTTTGGTCTGGAGTATGTCGGCATCGGAAACGAAGAAGTCGGAGAGCCGTTTTTTGAACGCTATCCCTATTTCCATCGAGCAATCAAAGAGAAATATCCGGATATCAAAATCATCAACTCCGCCGGTCCGTTTGCGGCCGGGAGTGAATATGACCGCGGGTGGAAATCCGCAAAAGAAAATAAATCGGATCTTGTGGACGAGCACTATTATCAGTCACCGGAATGGTTTCTGGCAAATTATAACCGTTACGATACATTCAAAGCCGATGAGCCAAAAGTGTTTTTGGGCGAATACGCTTCATGGGGAAACACGTATTATAATGCCCTTGTAGAAGCTGCGTTTATGACGGGCTTGGAAAAAAATGCTCATGCGGTAGGACTGGCCTGCTATGCGCCGATGCTTTGCAATGTGGATTACATCAATTGGAAACCAGACATGATTTGGTTCAACAATCATGAAGTATACGGAACGGCAAACTATTATGTGCAGAAGCTGTTTATGCACCATCAAGGAGATCAACTCTTAAAAATTGAAGCATACGGGTTAGATGAAAAACAGGAAAACACAATGAAGCCGATTAACGGAGCGTTTGCACTCGAGACAGACCGTTGTTCCTTCCGCTTTTGGGACATGAAACTGGTTAACAACGATTCCGGAGAAATGAAAGAGCTGAACGGCTTGTCTGCCGAGTTGTCGGATACGGATGAAGACCGGCTGGGCGGAACGTCACTACGAACACTGGACTTGGGAGAAACGGATTGGGAGAACTATACGCTGAGTCTGAAAGCCCAAAAAATCAGCGGACCCAAAGGGTTCAACCTTTATTTTGGCAAACGTGACGATAACAATCAATTGATCTGGGATTTTGGCGGGTGGCAGAATCAGGATTCCGCGCTGTGTTCCAGCATGAATGGAAGAACCTCTTGCCTGACCCAAAGCATATTTAACGTGGAACCTGACATGGAATATGAGTTAACATTAGAAGTATCGGGAAGACAGATCCGTGCCTGGATTAACAACGTACTGTTCCATGACACGGAAGACAAGCTTCCGGTGATCGAGCCTCTGTATTATTCGGCAAGCTACGAACGTTCCACAGGGGATGTCATCGTTAAGGTAGTCAATGTGCAGGAGAATAGCGTTAGCGCACAGATTGCTTTGGCAGATTTGCATAAAACGTCTTTGACCGTAGAAGTAAACGAGATGTCCGACCATGCGCCGGATGACGAAAACACGTTTGCATCGCCTGAGCGGGTGTCGCCGAAGCAGAAGGAATTCAGTACGGTAGGTTGCAGTTTTCATTACGATTTCCCCAAACATTCTATCACTGTATTCAGAGTGAGATAAGGAGTATATTATGCTGTCAAAAGAACAAATTCAAAGCAAACGCCAATTCCCTAACCCGCTCGTTGAACAGCGGGCTGACCCCTGGATTTATAAACATACGGACGGCTACTATTATTTTACCGCTTCCGTTCCCGCGTACGACTGCATCGAGCTTAGAAGGGCAAGAACGATTCAGGAGCTCGGTACCGCCGAACCGGTCGTCATTTGGCGAAAACACGAGAAGGGCAGAATGAGCGGGCATATTTGGGCGCCTGAACTCCATTATATCGATGGCAAATGGTATATGTATTTTGCCGCCGGCGGATCGGATGAGTACGAGACGGCGTGGGAGATCTGTATGTACGTCCTGGAAAATGATGCGGCCAACCCGTTGGAACCGACATGGGTTGAAAAAGGTCAGCTTCGAACCAATTGGGAATCCTTCTCTTTGGATGCTACATCCTTTGAGCATCGGGGCGTAAGATATTTGGTTTGGGCGCAATACAAGCAAGCAGATTCCAATCTGTATATTGCCGAGATGTCCGAGCCGTGGACGATTCGCGGCGAGCAGGTCCTGCTTTCGAAACCGGAATATGCGTGGGAAATCATTGGCCACCGGGTGAATGAAGGGCCTGCGGTACTGAAGAAGAACGGCAAAATATTTATCAGCTACTCGGCAAGCGCCACGGACAGCAATTACTGCATAGGGCTGTTGACAGCATCGGATACCAGTGACTTGTTAGACCCGCAATCATGGACGAAATCTCCGGAACCCGTCTTCCGAACGAGCGAAGAATCCGGACAATACGGCCCAGGCCACAACTGCTTCACCCTCTCGGAAGATGGTTCGGCCGATATCCTGGTCTACCATTCCCGAGACTATAAGGAAATCGTCGGCGATCCGCTGTACGACCCCAATCGTCATGCACGTGTCAAAGTATTGGATTGGAACGAGGAGGGGGTCCCAGAATTCGGCGAACCCGAGTGAAATGCTGTAAGCATAGCAGCTTAATGAAACAGCCGTCATTCGGAGTGACGGCTGTTATCGATATTGAGAGGAGTAATTGAATCTAATGGAAGCTTATTTATTCGTACATTTTAAAGAAAAGAAAACCCCTGATGGCGAGCAGGTCTATTATGCACTTAGTACGGATGGGTTTAACTGGGAACAGGTAAACGGTGGACAACCCGTTATCTGGAGTGAAAAAGGTGATAAGGGAGTTCGAGACCATACAATCGTTCGAACGAAGTACGGCAAATTTTATATCCTTGCCACCGACTTGAGCCTTGCCAACTGTTTGAATACGAAGTACAAGGGAAGCTGGGAGAACATCGTCAGAGAGGGAAGCAAAAGTCTTTCCTTGTGGGAATCGGATGACCTTCTGAACTGGTCGGAACAAAGAATGATCGAATTAGGCGATGAGGATTTCGGCTGTCTTTGGGCGCCGGATGTGATTTACGATCATATCAATAAAGACTACGTCATTCACTGGTCATCGGCTCATGCTTCCACTAATTTTGAGCATAAAGCAATCTATTACTCTCGAACAAAGGATTTTGAAAGCTTTACTAAACCACAGCTGCTGTACCGGAAGGAAGATAGCGGGGTCATTGATTCTGCCATCTACGAGGAAAACGGCATGTACTACCGATTCTTGAAAAGCGAAGCAAACCCTACTGGGATTATCCTGCAAAAGGGAGAAACCCTTACCGGTGAATACACAACAATCGAGGCTTTCAATGGGGAAATGGCAAAGCTCGGCCACTCCGCCTATGAAGCGCCTACAGCGTATAAGCTGACAAATGGTAAATGGTGCCTGATGCTGGACTTTTTCGGTGTCGAGGGAGAAGGGCAGGGCTATGTTCCTTTTATAGCAGATGAGATTAATAGTGGACTCTTTATCCGATCGGATGAAAGCTTCAGCTTCCCTTACCGCTTCAAACACGGGACTGTGCTTTCAATAACAATGGAAGAGTACAACAGGATAAAAAACGGGTATTAACATAAAACGACATACTTTCAGTATTACTAATTTTGTTACGAATTTCGTTGCATGTTGCGAACTATATTTTCAAAGTGAAAAGGTTCGCATTCGGCAAAGAGCTTGAAATTGAAGGAATACATGAAATATTCCATGTATAACTTTAGTTGTTGATGCGAGAAATGAACAAGTAGTGATGATACTGCTTTCAGGGGACTCCAGATGAATCGTGTGGGTCATTCCGCTGACGAAAAAACGATAGTGAAGGAGCTTACCTCGCGGCAGCTCCTCTTTTGTTCATTCAAGTAACGGGCTGAGTAGCGTAAGTTGTTCTTTGCAAACCAACCAATCTACGCCTAGAAACTTATTGTGTTTGCAACACGTCTTATAAGTAACAACATTCATATTAGGAGGTAAACGGATTTGAAAAAATTCATCCTTGGTTTAACGTGTGGTATTATTTTGACCGCTTCGACTGCTGCCTACGCGTCTGACACAATACAAGCTTACTTGTTTCCTGCTACATTTGAATTTAATGGTTTAAGTAAACAATTGGACACGAACGAATATGTAGTGTTAAATCATAATGGTCACGCATATGTACCTGTTCGTTTCGTAGCTGAAAGTATGGGGAAAATCGTGAAATACGAGGATGATACAAAAATCATTTCTATAGAAGACACCAATTTGAGTAAAAAGTTGGTGTTAGACAAAGATTTTCTTACATCTGCATCGGAAGGGAAAATTAAAGGTATCGAATTTGGTATTGGGTCAAATAAAAAAGATGTTATTCAAAAATGGGGAGAGCCCCAAAAAACAGGAAGTTGGCAAACGCAATATTATTCATGGTTTGATTATTATTATTTCTTTGGTAATCCAGACGAAAGTGTCAGTGCAATCAGAATAGGTGGAGATACAGTCAAATGTACAGTTGATGAATTAAAAAAAGCAATCGGAGAGCCGAAAGATGAAGGATTAAACGATATTGAAAGCGGATGGTATCTGTATTATGAGGCTGGAGATTACCAAGTATTTTTCAATGCAGATACCAAGAATGGTTTAATAAAATATATGTCATTAAAAATGAAATAAAACGATAACTTAAATGTTTAAAGCTATTTACGAGAGCGGCCGGCTCGGATGAGAAAAAAGAAATACTAAAAAAATTTTACCCTAAAAACTACGAATCCTTTCCGTGTAGTAATATTTAATATGATTTAGAAAGAGACCCACATATACCCTATGTGGGTCTTTTATGCATTATCTTTGAATAAATTTAGTATTACAGGTAACAATCTCTAATAACATAGTAAAGAAGGTGGACTAGAATGAAAGATAAGAGACGAGAAGATGCTTGGGCAGAAATTCATGATTTAACTTTAGCTAAAACAGTTATAAGTCACATTAAAAATGGTAGTACTCAACTTGAGGCATTTGAAGAATCAGCGAGTAGACTGAATCGCACCGCGGCTGCTTGTGGGTTTCGATGGAATAAAGAACTACGAAAAAAATACGAAACAGAGATAAACGATGCTAAATTGTACAGGAAAAAACAAAAAGATCAAAAAAGAAAAGATAATGTGACTGTCTCTGGTGTTCTATCACTTGAGGATGAAATTACATTGCCAAAATATGATGAAGCATTTAGGCAAATCATAGAAATTGCGAAGGATCAAGCACACAAGTTTGAACAGTTAAAAATCGAGAATTCGAAGCTTAGGCTTGAAATTAATGCATTGAAAAATCAAAAGAATAACTTTGATACAATCAAATCTAATGAAGATGTTGCAACAGAGGATCTTCAAACCTTTCTCAAAATCATGAATAGAGCGAGAAGCTTAACTTCCTTAAATTTGAATGTATAAGTCTTCAGAAGAAGCGTTGCGTTTCTATGAAGGTTTAGGATTTAAAGCGACTCATGAGAGTCTAAAAATGAAGCTTTAATTAAACGACGAAGAACGATACTGACGGAGCTTGCCTCGTAGCAGCTCCTTTTTTTGTTCATTCAAGTAACAGGCAGGATGCATAAATAGTAATGACTGTACCTGGGCAGGAAAGTTTGGTATTTACTTGAACTTTACCAGTATTCCGAATGGATACTTGGTATAATAATCCAATAAAGCTAACTGCAAGAAAGTTTGTAGTCAGGGGGGAATTAAATTGATTAACGTAGACACTGCGGTTTTAAATAATATTGTTTGGTGTGGGGTTATTTGTGAGTTGCATGGGCTTACTCAAACTTCAAGTGAACGTGTATGGGGACTGCTTTCTAAAGCACCCGAACTATATCCCGATATCATTACTTTCAGCAGGCATGCAACGAGTGAAGAAGTAAAAGATTTTATAGGTAATAGAGAAATATTCAGTATAAAAGATAGTTTTGCTAATCTAAATATGGTGCCATTTGGGTTCAAAGTACTATTTGAGGCAAAATGGATTTATCATGCACCGGTTACCGACGTAAATTACGTTCAAACGGGATGGGGCGTTGTTTCGTCAGAAAAAGATTTAGCAAAGTGGACCTTTGCAAGCGAATTGCAAAAAGTGATAAAACCAAAACTATTAGATCAAAAAGATGTGAAAATCTTTATGCAAGAGATAAATGGTGAAATATCAGGATTTATAGCTAACTTGAGTGCTAATGCAGTGGGGATAACCAATGTATTTTCAAACAGTAATAAAATTATTTGGTCAGATGTTGTTCCAATTGTTTCGACCTATTTCCCTGGGATACCAATGGTGGGATATGAAAACGGCGATGATCTAACATCAGCCCTCTTATCTGGATGGACAACGATTGGCCCCCTTCGTGTATGGATTAAATCAAATGACTGAATCCACGCGAGTTCATTAAACTTATCGGAGACGGGAACTGAGTAAATATCACATTATGAGGTAATTACTGGGGAAGGAGCTGTCACGGCAGCTTTTTTTCGTGAGTTGCATCTTCTAAAGCTGCTCCTCTTTGATTTTTTTTGGTATTTTGAATAAACTATATTGTAAAAAGGGATTCAATGAAGGAGCAGGGATAAAATGAAGAAAAAAGCACCGGTGAAACTAGATGATCTAATTAATGAAATTGATATTCAAATGGACGAGACCTTTACATATATAAACACTCATACGGGAGAAGTTATTACATTAACAAGAGAAGAGTTAAGAGCCGCAGAAGATGAAGAGCCACTTGAAAAGTATCCGGATTGGCAAAGAGAGAACATTGAAAAAGCCATAAAAATTATTGAAGATGAAAACGATGCTTACTTGGATTTCACACTAAGAAACGAGTACCATGAGTATGAAATAATAGAAGAATTTATCGGAACATTAAGCGAAGATGAGGTTAGAGAAGAATTGTTTGGAGCTATTCAAGGAAGAGGGGCATTCAGAAGATTTAAGGACGGGATCATAGAACATGACGTCGAAAAACAATGGTATGAATTCAAAGAAAAAAAATTAAAGGAATTAGTTATCGAATGGTGTGAAGCGAAGGATCTTGTAATAGAAGAATGAAGCAATATTGGTGCTATCTTGTAATTGTAATGATGCCTGCAGGGAAAGGCAGCCATGTGGAGTTAGGAATTGCTCAGCTTAAACCAAGCGAAGGTGCGGTTGAAATCCGTCTCGTTCAAGCCGGTGGATGACAGCTCGCAGGATGTATATGCCTCTCTCTTGCATCTTGAATAGCGAACATAAAGAAGGCCCCCGCTGAGGGGCCTTCTTTATGTTCGCTACCTGTATTACGCCGGATCGGTCCATGTTTTTCCGCCGTCCCGGGTAATCTTCGTATGTCCGTTCAGGAGCACACAACCGTACCCGTCCATGCGCAGAAAAAATTGCGAAGCGCCTTTCAACGCGATGACAGGTATGAGTTTATGCCAATCCTCTTTGTTGTACGTATCCATTATATAGATGGTCTTCCCGTCGGTGGATATCGCTCGGCCTGTAATCAGATTGTCAAAATGATAAACCGGCGACGCCTGCACATCCGTTAACCGGTGTTTGATCGGAAGCCACGTATCCCCGCTGTCACGGCTTTCGTACGGTATGTACGTTTTTGTGCCATCCTGCACAAATTGGGCAATAAACAGCCCGTGATTATTGCTTTCCTGATCAAAAACGGGAGTTAGCGTGTCAGCGTATCCGTTTTTGAATTCGTCAGGGATGTCGACATGCTGAACCGTCCACGTTTTGCCGCCGTCCTTGTTCCGGAATAACGGAAAAGATTCCTGCCCGTGATAGGTCGCTGTGATCCAGCCTTCATTCGGAACGCGAAATGTGATGCCTGTCGGGTATCCGCTTATACCGCTGGCGATATCCCCGACGCGGGTCCACGACTTCCCGCGATCGTCCGTCCGGTAGAGTGATTTGTTCATTTGTCCCAATGCGGGGGATGAGGTAAGCGGCACATAGCTTGCATCACTGTAACTGAGACCGAAGCTGCTGTGCGTCGTAACGTCACGCGCTGTTTCCCATGCTTCTACAGTCGGCAGTGCTGCGGTTTCCCAGCCGGCAGGCAAACCGGCTCCGTCCTGCATCCGGTGGGTGGCAAGAAGCTTCGGCTGCTTGGCATCAGTGAGATAATAGGCGAAGCCAAGGAAAGTGTTTTGAAAATCGGCGGCGATCAGGCGATCCTTCGCACCGATACCGTCTGGAGTCGTAACCTCCCACGTCTTGCCCGCATTATTGGTGTAAAGCAGCCTTCCGCTTCCCATACCCCAGCCTTCAAATCCTTCCATGCCCATTATTCGGGATACGTCAGCTTTGACAGGCGACGGCTCCGATGACGGTTTCGGCCGAGAAACTGGCGGCTTTGACGGCGCGGGCTTGGCAGCAGCGGGCTGAGATGGGTTAGCCGATAACGCCGGTGACGGTGCGGCTGCGCTGAAAGTAGTTGGCGCGCTGGATTGGACAGCCGGCACTGGCGTCGACGATGATGCCGCAGTTGCAGCTATCGTGCCGGATGGACTGGGCTGCTGAGTCGTCGTCGCCTCCACCGAAGGCTGCGGTGACAGCTTCCCCGCATCGTCGGCCTAGCTGGATTCGCAGCCGCTAAGCAGCATGCACCCTATGAGGGACGTTGTCACAAAAACACGAAACCGGATCTTCACTCCTTTTATTACCAATTAGACGTAGGGATGAAATTATGGTTTCGGGTCATCGCTAAAATAAAGTTCTAAGTGGGCAAGGCTCTATTTCAACAATGTAATCGATTTATCTGCTCGCAAGACCATCAAAATGGTATCATTGTAAGCAAAAATATTCGACACTTGATCTACAACCGCTGTACCAAGAGTACCTGATTTATCTAGGATCTTGACCCCGTATTCTCCTCCCTCGACAAGTTTGCAAATGAGCTTATCGTTCACTAACTGTACGCTTTCCAACGCATCCTGCAAAATAAGAGTTTCCTCGCCAGATGGAACGGCCTTGTATAGATGTTTAGCGCCTTGCTCATCCGCAGAAGTGTAATACACTGTGCCGTCTATTTTGTCATACCAATTGGCGACTTTGTTTCTGGACCATTTTTGCTCATTCGTTCCATCCATATTGGATGAGTATAAGCACTTATCTTCGTCTTTTACGTAATAAAGCTTGTTATCCAAAATTTTAAAATTGTCCACTTCCGTTTGGATGATCTTGTTCGTCTGGTTGGTTGTCAGATTAACTTTGTAAATGTTATTTCGAGGGCTTTCGGCATTTAACATTGAGGAGGCCAACAGAAAGATATCGTCTTCAATGACGATCGCGGAAGAACTTCTTTCATAGCTTGTGCCCCCACCGGTGATATGCCAGCCATAGATTAGATTCGGATCCCCAATACGGACGGCATCATTTCGGTTGATTTTCCCAGGGGGTGCTAACGACAAATTATGGCCGCTCGGCGGCACGGAATAATCGACAATTAAGGTCCCCAGAGATGTATCCGCAAAATCAATATAACCTTTATGTTCGATTGAAGCCTTGCCATCGCTGTTTATTTTGCAGTAGACATCGTAACCCATAGTTGCACCGCCAAGATGGTAAGAAAACCAGAGTTCATTATTTCTTACTTCAAAATGCATATATTTTTGAAATCCATATCCGGTCTCTACCGCATAAGAATATACCAGCTCTTTGTTTGACATATCATTTATAGGTACTCGATATATTTCGTTCGTACTGCCTTTAGTTTCCGTGAAGTAATAATAGCTGTTGAACATGGCGACGTCATTGTCGCCCGCATCTACCGGCAGATCTAAAGTTTTCAACTGCGGATTAACAGAGTTGATGGTAAGGCCTTCCGAATCGTCCCAGGCGTAGTTCCATCCAAAAAGATCATGAGCGAATTCCCAAGTCATAGGGAAGTAGGTCACGTTGTTGAAGCTTAGCAGCGGATATTCCTGCTTGGAGGTATCCACAGTTTGGCCATTTATTGTAATCCCGAATGCCGCTTTCGTCGCCTTGTAGCTTTCCGAGTTTTTATCGTTCTTTTGGTATGGATGGTACGATGATGTCACGTTCACATTCTTAATGGCAAGACCGCGGTCCGCCGTCCATGTGGTCTCCAATCCCAGAAGCCTGGAATCGTACCAGGTCATTGGAAAATACGTGATATCCTTATAAACGAGTAGGGGATATTGCCGGTATTGATTTTCGACCGTATTCCCGTTTAGCTTCACCTTAAAATCCGGCAAGGTCACACTTACGCTAGACTCTGCAGCATGACTTCGGGCAGGGGCCATCATCAAACTTGCACAAATCGCAAGACCAATCAGACCTGCCCTTCGCTTGTTTCTCACCACGTCTCCCCCTTATTGGAACAAAATTGGAAAATGTCCATAATCACCCATATAATAGACGCGGATTGACTATAAAAGTTGCAAGTAACTGAAAGATCTTACACAGTTATGGTCTTCCAGAACCAATATCTTCAAATTTCCGAACTTGTCGATACTATTTGAAACATGTATAACTCTTGAAAGGCAAGGCGAAAATGAATGTTATTACATTATAGTACTAGGTGGATGCTATCGATGAACAAATTTCTACAGCGTTTTGCCCGGAAATATAATGAGGACTCGCAACAAGACTCTCAAGCAAATATCAAACAAACCGATAAGCTTTCAAGTAGCCTTGAGCAAAATATAAAGAAAATTTCTTCGTTAACTGGGAATAGCTCAGATATTTCCATTCGTACGTTTCAAGGGGCCAATAGTTTACCTATGGCTATTGTTTATATTAACGGTTTGACCGATACCTTAGTCATTAACGATCACATTATGAATCCGATCATGTCCGATGCAGAAGTAAACACAACTCAACAAAGAACTTTATCCGATTCGTTGATGGTTATTAAAGATAAGATTCTTACTGTTAGTTCCACAAATACAGTGAGTAAAATTGATGACTTCATGTCGGCTTTATACAATGGAGATACCATTATTCTCGCAGAGGGCTGGGATCAAGGCATTACCGCAAGTTCGGCCAAATGGATGCAAAGAGGCGTAGAGGAGCCCTCGTCTCAATCTGTTATTCGCGGACCCAAAGATGGATTTACCGAGGATATGAGCACGAATGTTGCGTTGCTCCGGCGTAGAATTAAAAGTCCGAATCTATGGAAAATTGATCGGAAGATCGGACAGGTAACGCAAACTGACGTTAGTGTTATGTATCTTAACGGGACCGCCAATGATGTAGTCGTGAACGAAGTGCTTCAGAGGCTAGATCGCATTGATATAGACGGCATACTGGAAAGTGGTTATTTGGAAGAATTTATTCAAGACCAAACCTTTACCCCGTTTCCCACTATCATAAACACGGAACGTCCTGACACAGTTGCTGCCTCCATCTTGGATGGGCAGGTCGCTGTCTTGGTGGATGGAACACCATTTGCTCTTGTGCTGCCTATCACCTTTCTCAAGTTCTTCATTGCCAGCGAGGATTATTACCAGAGATTCGATATCTCTTCGTTTTTGCGTCTTTTGCGCTTCTTTGCGTTTACCATTTCTATGATTCTCCCTTCCTTATATATTGCAATTACGACTTTTCATCAAGAAATGATCCCCACGACCTTACTGGTCAGTCTTGCAGCACAAAGGGAAGGGATTCCTTTTCCTGCATTCTTTGAAGCATTAATGATGGAAATCACGTTTGAGGTGTTAAGGGAAGCAGGGGTTCGAATGCCAAGGGCCATTGGTTCCGCAATTTCTATCGTTGGTGCGCTTGTTTTGGGACAGGCAGCAGTTGAAGCTGGTCTTGTATCGGCAGCAATGGTGATCGTGGTAGCCTTTACGGCGATCTCCAGCTTCGTTGTTCCGGCCTTTAATATCTCAATTGCTGCCCGATTGATTCGATTCATACTGATGGTTCTTGCGGCAGCCTTAGGATTGTTCGGAATTATGTCAGGACTCTTTTTTCTCTTGATCCACATGTTGTCGCTGCGCTCTTTCGGTGTTCCTTACATGGCACCAATAGCACCATTTATACCTAGTAACTTAAAAGATACGGTTGTAAGGGTACCTTGGTGGATGATGTTAACCAGACCGCGTCTTTTTGCTAAGAACAATTATGTGCGCCAAAACGTAAACTTACGTCCTGAACCTTCCGATAAGGAGAAGGAAAAGTAATCGTCTTGCATTCTTACATCAGGGAAACGGACATCAGAAGGGGATTAGGAAATGAAGCGAGGGGTCATCCTGCTGTTGATCTTCATCATGTTAGTAGTTAATAGTGGTTGTTCAAACCATATCGAACTAAACAAATTGGGGATCATCAGCGCAATCGCCTTTGATTTGGACGAAAGCAATCAATGGGTAATGACCTTTCAAATCATTATACCGAAGTCAACCCAGAGTAAATCCGGTGGTGGCGGCTCCCAGTCTCCGGTAACCGTCTTTTCAACGAAAGGAAAGACCATACAGGAGGCGATTCAAAAGAGTGATTTAGAAGCCCCGCGCCACCTCTTCTTTTCTCATACGCGTGTTATTGTTATCAGTCAACGAGTTGCTAAATATGGTGTCAATCAAATATTGGACGCTTACTTGAGAAGCTACGAATCAAGGGAAACTACAAATGTTCTCATTTCGGATGGGGACGCAAAGAAAATATTGGAGATCCTTACGCCAGTAGAAGACATTCCCGCAAACGCGATTTCCAATTTGATCAGTAGACAGGGAGACAAACAAACCAACTTAGTTCAGTCCAAGTTACATGATTTAATTTCCACAATAACCAATCCTTACGCTAGCTCTACATTGCCGGAAATCAAAATCACGGGTGAGCCAGAGGGACAAAACTCTCAAGATGAACTCAAAGAAACCCGTACATCTGCCGTATTAAAATTGGATAGAGTCGGGGTATTTAAGCAGGATAAATTAACAGGTTGGCTAAGCCGAACAGAAAGCCGCGGCATTCCATGGATAACAAATCATTTACAAACAACGACCATCGTATTTTCTTGTGAAGGGGAGAGCCGAAGAGAACACCTATCTTCCTTTTTAGTTGAAAAATCCCACACAAAATTAAAACCCAACATTTCGAACGGTGATTTAGTCATGTCCGTAGAAATTGAAGCCAAAGGAAACTTGACTGAAACGGCATGTAATCTGGATCTGAAACAGTCTAAAACCTTGAAGAAATTAGAAAAATATATCCAGGAGCAAATAAAAAATGATGTGGAAAATTCTTTTCAAGCTCTAAAAAAAATGAAAACAGACGCTCTGGGCTTCGGAGATGCATTCCACAAATCTTATCCGCAGGACTGGAAAAAGCTAAGTAAGAGCTGGGAGAATGAATTCGCAGAAATAAGAATGAACGTTAAAGTTCATGTAACGATCCAACGAACCGGAATGATTGATGATTCCTTTTCCAAGATATCCGGTATAAAAGAATGAGAAAAGGGGCTTCGTATGGAGCGGATCAGCAAATATCAATTGGGTGCGATGATTATCTTATTTCAAATTGGAAGCACGCCTTTATTTGAATTAGGAATCAAAGTTGGTCAAGACGCCTGGTTGGTGGTCATTACTAGCATGCTGCTAGGATTCATGCTGCTTGTTCTTTTATTGATGATCCAACGAAGGGAACCAGAAAAAAATTTGAGTCAGCTATTGATTCACTATTTCGGTTCATTTTTGGGGAAGTTTGTCTTATTGCTCTATGTTCTGATGTTTGCTTACGAAGCCATGCGAAATGTACGCGACCTCGGGGATCTTACCCTCTTGACCATTCTTCCTCGAGGTCCCATTTCCCTCATTATGCTGATTATGTTAACTATGTCGATCTATGTTATTTACAAGGGAATAGAAGTCTTCTTTCGGTTGTCCGAATTTATCGTGGCGGGAGTGCTAATTTTTTATCTTATTTTGATTATCATGCACTTTGGATCGGGTGTTGTTCATTTTGATCATCTTCTTCCGATTTTGGAAAATGGCATCCAACCTATATTAAAAGAAAGTATATCTAGCTCCGTCTGGTTTCCATTTGGACAAATGGTGATTTTCCTCATGTTCTGGCATTATTTAAACGAGAAGAAAGAGTTAGCAAAAACATCGATTCGAGCTTATTTTGTATCTGGCTTCGTTATCCTTCTCTCGAACATAATGAATCTGATCGTTCTGGGTCCGCAATTAGTTAACATTAGCACAGTACCTTTATTACAATCCGTACAGTTGATTCAGATCGCCGAAGTATTCGAGCGTTTTGACGCTCTTGTTATCTTACTTTTTTATGCGGGGATATTTATCAAAGCGACATTATGGTTTTTGGCCGCTGTAATTGGATTATCTCAGTTGTTTCATACAAAGTATCGAAGTTTTGCTCTTCCTGTTGGAGGAATTATTTATATAACTTCCCTTCTCCCATCAAGCTGGCAGTCGCATTTAGAAATTGGGGAAATCGTCGCGGAACAATTCATGGTCAACAAGACTTTTATTGGGATCATACCGGCTATTCTTTTTCTCGTTATGTTGATTAAAGGAAAGGGAATCAAATGACAAACTAATTCTATTCATCCAAGAAATGTAGGCATGACTATTCACTATGTTAACGGAGAACTATAGCTCAAAAAAACCAAGACAAAGCTTCAGGAAGATAAACCAGCAGCCTTGTCAAGGCATTGATGTGTTGCGGTCAAACACGGCAATCTAGGTCAGCAGCAGCTTGAGTTGGCGTAGATACGAGCGCAGCTCCGGAACGGCCTCTAGATGAGCCTTCAGCACTCGCAGCAGAGTGAGGTTCGGCTTCTCCGAAAGCACTTCCTTGCGAAGCAGACCGACGACGTCCCTTAATTCCATGCGAGAGGCTTCCGACAAGGGGAGTGTTTGAATCCGTTCCTCCATCGCCGCAAGGAAGTCGCGAACTGTCCCTTTCCGCGCCGCCTCATCGCTTCGGTCCAAGGGATTGGAACTGACGATCCTTTCGCCGACAATCGACTTGGGCGCCGTTCGGATCAAATCCTGAACGATGGCGTCCATTCGATCTACGATAAAGTCCGCAAGCTCAGCGATCGGCAAAGAAATCACCTTTCGTAAGACGCCGTTCATATATTCGTGAAGGATGCCCCGGAAGATCAAGACGGCGTCCCACGCATACGGCTCGAGCCGCTCGCCGAATGTCTCGATCAGCATCTCCTTTCGCCAGGTCAGCACGGCGATCTTCATCTTCTTCTGCGCCTCCATGAACGGTTCGTTCTCCATAATGGGAAGCTCATGGAAGTCGATCATAAACGAATGATTCTCAAGGATGTAGTATAGATAGAACTCAATCTTGCGGCTCAGCTTCTCCTTCGGGGACAAGCCAGGCGGCATTCCGGAACGGTCGAGCTCGGACGCTTGCTCCAGCAGCGTTTGATGGCAGGCTACGAACGCCGCCGTAAACAAGTCCTCTTTGGACGGATAAAATTTGTAAATGCTTGCTTTCGCCACTCCGCACGCTTCGGCGATGTCCTGCATGGAAGCGGCGCTGAAGCCCTTCTTCCGGAACAAATCCATGGCCGTGTCGAGGATTTTATCCTTCTTTGAATACTCCATACTGAAGATCACCCCACCCTATTTTGACATGAGATGCGAATGAGGTCAACGTTCCTCCATTGACATTATAACTCTATAGTTCTATATTGAACTCATGAGTTTTATGTTTATTATAAGGAGGTGTGCCGATGTTCGGCCCTTGTGCCGGCACGGCGACAGTATGCGCATTGCGGAAGGATTAGAGATGTTGGAATTGGAGATGAAGCTTGGCGGACGTTCGATGATGATTCACCCTGTCATCGCCCTAGACAAGGATTCTTGGACGTTGATCGATACGGGCACGCCGGGCTTGTCAGGCGAGATCCTCGCCTATGCCGAGCAAGCCGGAATCACTGGGAGGCCTCTGAGCGCAATCGTTTTGACGCATCAGGACATCGACCACATCGGCAGTTTGCCGGAGTTTCTGGAGAAAGCGGGCGCAGCACCGTTTGAAGTATACGCCCATGAAGACGACAGGGACACGATCGACGGGAAAGCGCCGCTACTGAAATTCCCTCCGGACAGATTACAGGCCGAGCTGGCAACCTTACTGGACGAGGTGCGCATTTCGTTCGAAAATGTCTTCCTCCGTCCGTCCAAGACGAATGTGACGCGGCTAATGTCGGACGGCGAGACGCTTCCGATCGGCGACGGTTTGACGGTCATCCATACGCCGGGTCATACGCCGGGCCACGTCAGCCTTTACCACCAAGCGAGCAAGACGCTGATCGCCGGGGACGCCTTGGTGATCCACAATGGTGAGTTGCAATGTTCGTCTCCCTACTCAACCATTGACATGGGGAAAGCTATCCGCTCGTTGGAGAAATTCAAACCGTTCGACATCGAAAGCGTCGTCTGCTACCACGGCGGACTAATACGAGGCGATATTAACAAGCTGATCGCGGAATTGATCGTAAGGTTGTAATCTGTTTCCCGAGCGCTTCGCGACTTTAATCATGCCTTGAGAACTTTATTTGTCTTTTATATGTCATGAAAAAACCAGCAAATCCTTATGTTTGCTGGTTTCTTGCACTTCAAAACTTCATTGTCTCCCAACAAGAAGTATGGGATGACAATGAAGACGAGCGCTTTCACTTTCCTGGGGTGAGGCGCTTTTGTTTTTAAGGAGTTTATAAAGCCGAATGCCGACACCAATTCAAAAGGAATTTGACGTTGCAGAAAAAATAGATTAGAGTTATTCTACAGGTGTGTAATAAAATTAAAAAAGTTTTTGGAGGGCGAGTGATGAACGAGCAAGATTTACGCGTCATCAAAACAAAAAACAATTTAAAAAATGCATTGATTATTTTATTAAAGGAAAAACCGTTAGAAAAAATTAATGTTACGGAGTTGTGTCATGCATCTGGCATTACGAGAAAAACTTTTTATTTACATTACGAGAGTATTTCTAAATTGTTCGAAGAAAAAATTGAGCAATTATTAGTTGATTTAGAGGCATCATTATTAGCAACTTCTAAGTATCGTCTAGAGGCAGATCATCATCGTTTAGAACCCCAAATGATTCATCTATTCCAACATGTTTACGATAATCAAGATTTTTATCGTTTCATGTTCAGTGCAGGTTCAAATTTTGCTTATTATGAGATGTTTTTTATGCAAATAAAAAAACTTGTGAAAAAATCATTGGATTCAATGGCAACGTTTGGGCGGGTAAGTGAATTTGAAATGTCTTATCATGCGAATGCAATCTTAGGTGTAATCATGGAATGGTACTATCACAATTTTGAAGAAACTATTGATGAGATGAATCAGTTATTACTTAAAATTTTAAAACTATAATCTTAAAGGAGTGGACCGATATGATGAAAGCTGCCATTTATTATGGAAAAAATGATATTCGTGTAGAGGAAAGAGCAATTCCTACAGTAGGCAGTAAAGATGTATTAGTTCGTAACTTGCGAGGCGGTATTTGTGGCACGGATATTAATATCGCGAGAGTTGGCGCAGGTAATATGGGTATTAGTTTTGGTGCAGAGTTTGGACATGAAATGGTCGGTGAAGTCGCCCAGGTAGGAGCAGACGTACCAGCTGATATTAAAGTCGGTATGCGTGTGGGCATTAACCCTATTACGGCGAAACGAGTTGGGCGTCGCAAATCACTGGAATGCTCAGGTTTTTCTCAATATGTCCTAATAGAGGATGCGGCGTTAAATTATAACTTATATGAAATGGATCAACATATTCCCTTAGAAACAGCTGTATTAATGGAGCCTGTAAGTGTCGGGCGACATGGCGCTTTCCGGGTAAACCCTCAGCGGGCAGATAAAGTCGTTGTATTAGGTGCTGGTACGATTGGTCTTTCAGCTGCAGCAAGCTTGATTGCAGAAGGCATTACGAATGTTTGTGTCGTTGACATTGATGATTGGCGTTTAGAAAAAGCGACAGAACTAGGTGCTGTTACAGTGAACTCAATGAAAACGGATTTAGCAGAAGGTTTAACAAAACATTTCGGCTTAGTAAACGTTTATGGTCATATCGTGCCAGATGTTGATGTTTTTATTGATGCAGCCGGTGCACCCGTTCTATTCGAAAATGTCATGAAAATTGTTAAATCTCAAGCGAAAATTTCAATCATTGCGGTTTATAAAAATGATGTACCCGTTAGCTTGGCCCAAATTATGTCAAAAGAACTGTTTATTCAAGGAGCAAGTGGTTATACGCATGAAGATATTACAAAGGTAATCGATCACCTAACAAATAAAAAAACAAATATCGGGAATATCGTCACACAGGTCTATAAATTAGACGATATCCAAGAAGCATTCAACGTAGCAATCGAAGCAAAAGGGGCTATCAAGGTTGTTGTTGACTTATCTTAAAATAAGAAATGGAGTGAACAACAATGGATAAACAGCAACAATTGGAAATTGCCCAAAAATTGAGAGAGAGAGTCGTCGGTATGGGCTCTGCGCTTAGACCGAGTTCCCTACCATCGGTTCAAAGGGAAGAAAGAATAATCCCTTCCTCTTATGGCGGTACTCGTGTGCTGATATATAAACCGGACAATGCTTTATCTTCTTCGCTGCCTGTATACGTCAATATGCATGGAGGCGGCTTTATCTTTGGAAATGCGGAAATGGATGATGTTTGGTGTGGAGTGATTGCCGATCGTACCGGTTGTGCTGTAGTCAATGTCGATTACAGGCTTGCGCCAGAGCATAAATTCCCAATTGCTGTTCATGAATGTTATGAAGTTGTGAAATGGGTTCATGAGCATCCGGAACAATTGTCAATTAACCCTGAGAAAATAGCTGTTGGTGGTCACAGTGCAGGCGGCAATATGGCTGCAGCTGTTTGTTTGTTGAATCGGCAGCGTGGTAATGAGCTTCCAATTGTCTATCAGATTATCGATTATGCACCGTTGGATTTGGATACTGACCCGGCTCTAAAACCGAAATTCGAGGAAGCTATTCCGGCGGAGATATCAAGAACGTTTAATTCTTTATATCTTGAGACTTTGGAAGATGCCCGTAATCCGTTAGCTTCCCCTATTTTTGCAGAATCACTTCATGGCCTGCCAGAAGCGTTAGTGATCACTGCCGAGAGGGATTCGCTTGCTGCAGAAGGGGGGAAATATGCAGAAGGATTGAAACAAGCCGGTGTGAAGGTAACGTACAAGCAGTATAAGGGAGTACCTCACGGATTCACTCATTTTGGCGATTTAGCTGTCGCAGAAGAGGCATGGCACCTCATGAGTGACAAGCTGAGAGAAGCTTTTGCAACGTCTTGATTAACCTACACAACAGAGGAAAGCATTCGAAATGCGAATAAATGATAAGAGCAGCATTATCCTTTACAAGGAATGAAAGGTGGAGACATGGATGAAACTGTATAATAAAGTGGCAATCGTTACTGGGGCTGCATCCGGCATGGGCAAGGCGATCGCGGAGCTGTATGCGAAGGAAGGCGCCAAGGTTGTAGTTGCGGATCTTAATCAGAACGCAATCTCAACAGTTGTTAGCGGAATCAGCCAGGCTGGCGGAACCGCAGTCGGCGTCGTAGCCAACGTAACGAAAGAAGAAGATATTCAAGCGATGGTGGACAAGGCTGTGGAGGCATTCGGAAGCGTGGACATCCTCGTGAACAACGCAGGCATCATGGACGACTTCCGGCTGATCGGGACTATGGAGGATGACCTCTGGGAACGGGTACTCGCGGTCAACTTGACCGGCCCTATGCGCGCCATCCGCAAAGCGCTTCCGTTCATGCTTGAGAAAGGCGAGGGTGTGATCGTCAATATCGTTTCGACGGCAGGCATCACTGGAGGCAAGGGGGGTGTCGCTTATACGTCTTCCAAGCATGGCCTTGTAGGCTTGACCAAGAATGTCGGTTATATGTATGCCAAGTCCGGTATCCGGTGTAACGCCATTGCGCCCGGGGGCGTTCGAACCAACATTGCTCATTCAATGGCCAATATCGATATGGCCGGTATGCAGGTCTTCCGGGAGGGAGCAGGAACACAACGGAAGGAACCGGTCGATCCGGTTGAAATCGCAACCGTTGCCCTCTTCCTTGCGTCCGAGGATTCCCGTTTTGTAAACGGGACCGTAATAGCCGCCGACGGCGGTTGGACAGCGTATTAATCTGATCAAGCGGATTCCATGGGCGATTACATGATCAAGGAGATAGAAAAAATGGAAATACGAAAGTTAAACGAAGACGAACAACCTCCATTGGAATTACTTTTATTAGCGGACCCTTCCCAGAAACTAGTTGAAGAATATATCAAAAGAGGTCAATGCTTTGTTGCTGAAGTGGATGATAGCATAATAGGTGTCTATGTTCTACTACGAACAAGGCCTGAGACAGTTGAGTTAGTAAATGTAGCAGTTGATGTAAACAACCAAGGCAAAGGGATAGGAAAACAGTTGGTGAACCATGCAATTCAAAATGCAAAGTTGCTCGGTTTTAAAACGATTGAAATTGGCACTGGAAATTCAGGTGTAGGACAACTTGCTCTCTATCAGAAATGTGGGTTCAGAATAACTGGAGTTGATAGGGACTTCTTTATAAGACATTACAGTGAAAAAATATTTGAAAATGGGATACAAGTTGTGGATATGATACGTCTATCACAAGATTTATAAGTGGATGTTTTTCAACTGAGGGACGGAGAACGATACTGAAGGAGCTTTCATCGCGGCAGCTCCTTTTTCTTGTTCATTCAAGTAAAAATAAATAGAGCAAACTCATAAAAATATTATTTACCGATCGTTCCCAATATGTTATATTGACGATGGGAGGAGGGAAATAGAATGGCAAGAAGCAAAGAGTTCGAAGAGAACGTAGTATTAGACAAGGCGATGAAGCTCTTTTGGGCACAAGGTTATGAGAAGACATCCTTGAACGATCTGGTCGAGCATATGGGAATCCATCGCAGAAGTTTGTATGACACATTTGGCGACAAACATACGCTGTTTTTGAAAGCTATGGATCGATTTCGCGATAAAGTCAGTGCTGAGCTTACGGGAGAAGTTAAACGCTCCAAGACTGCAGCGGAGGCTCTTCAGTTTATTTTTAGTTTCATGATAAATGGAGAAGAGGACTCGCCTTCAGGCTGTTTAATGGTGAATTCGGCGGTGGAATTGGCAATACGCGATGCAGATGTGGATTCAAAGTCCACTGAATCGTTCACTCTATCAGAGCAGCTACTCAAGGATATTATTCTGTGGGGGCAGCAGGATGGAGAATTCCCCTCAGATTACGATGCCGGTGAACTGGCGGAACATCTGCATACTGTATGTGTTGGGTTAAGGGTAATGACAAGAACCTCCATTCCCAAAGAAAAACTACACCGTATAGCCAATTTATCCATAAAACTTTTAGATAAATAATTATTTTATCCTTAGAATTATCGTTCCTATATGAGTAAGTCTGAGCTGTAGTGAAGCTTACTCCTAAGAGGATATCATTGCTTATACATTTTTTAGAATGATCGTTCTCGTATAGCTTCCAAAATCAAATAATAAAAGGAGCACATAAAAATGAAAATTTCTGAACAAGTCGCATTTGTCACCGGCGCGAACCGAGGTTTTGGCCGCCATCTAGCCCTTGAACTTCTATCCAGAGGGGCTAAGGTTTATGCTGGCGCAAGAAATCCGGAGTCCATTGACATTACCGGTGTAATTCCTGTAAAGCTGGATATTACCAACCCTCAAGAGGTAGCTGCAGCCGCTATGGTCGCTAAGGATGTTACGCTTTTGATCAACAATGCAGGATCGTCTACAGGCGCTTCTTTGATTGACGGTGATCTCGATAACATACATTTGGAGTTTAATACGCATTTCTTTGGCACACTTTCCATGGTTCGTACTTTTGCACCGATTCTAACAAATAACGGGGGAGGATCGATTCTGAATATTCTTTCCGCATTATCTTGGGTTAGTTCGGGAACTGTTGGCGCTTATACGGCTGCAAAGGCGGCAGAGTGGGCATTGACGAACGACTTACGTTTAAATTTGTATCCTCAAAATGTGAGAGTAGCTGGATTACATGTGGGCTTTATGGAGACAGACATGACATCGAGCGTAGAAGCTCCCAAATCCAACCCCGCGGATATCGCAAAAATTGCTATTGATGGATTAGAATCCGACAGATTTGAAATAGTTGCTGATGACGTGAGCCGAAAGATCCAAAGTGATTTTGCCGGTGGTGTATCTGCGATTTACCCACATCTCTCTTAATACAGACCGTGCGACATTCTTTTGGTGGTAACGGAATTGTGGGTTATACGGATTATCCTACGATGAAAGAATCAAAATCTCAAGAGAGGTAAGTATAACTTATATGGCGAATAAGGAAGAGAATCAAAAAATGAGAGCTGCTCAAATGCAGAAATATTCAAAAGTAGTTCAATTGGAAATGAATAATGTGAAAATACCAGAAATCAACAGCCATGAAGTGCTCGTTAAAGTAAAAGCTGCAGGTGTAAATCCATTAGATATTCTTATTTTAAATGGCAGTATTCGAATGATTGCTGATTATGATTTCCCATTAACTTTAGGAAATGAACTATCTGGTGTTATTGAGGCAGTTGGAGAAGATGTAGTTGATTTTCAGGTTGGTGACCACGTTTATACTAGGTTGCCGGTTAATAAAATTGGAGCTTTTGCTGAATATGTGGCCGTCAACGAAGATGCTATATCCATAATGCCAAAAAATCTATCCTTTATTGAAGCGGCTGCGGTCCCCCTCACTGCTTTAACTGCTTATCAAGCATTGTATGACGTACTCAATGCTCAGCCTAATGCAAAGCTATTTATTCCTGGCGGAACCGGCGGCTTCGGTGCTATGGCAATCCCCATTGCCAAATCAATGGGGTTATATGTTATTACAAGTGGCAGTGAAAGAGGTCGATCACGTACACTGTCGATTGGGGCTGATAAGTTTATTAATTATAAGGAAGAAAACTATGCTGACATTCTATCTAATATAGATTATGTTATCGACACCTTGGGTACAAAAGAGATAAAAACGGAACTTGATATTTTAAAACCTCAAGGGAAATTAGTATCATTGAAGGCCTTACCAAATTATCGCTTTGCTGTTGATAATAATTTTCCAATGTGGAAAAAACTATTGTTTGGTTTAGTGGGTGCTCGTTTAGATTTTTTAGCTTCTAGACATAACAATGAATATCGCTTTTTATTTGTGCGCGCCAATGGCAGACAATTACAAGAAATAACTAATCTTGTTGAAAATGAAAATATTACGCCTTCAATAGATTCAATTTATAATTTTGATGACATTAATAAGGCATTACTAAAAGTTTCTACTGGCCACTCCCAAGGCAAAGTTATTGTAACCTTCTAAGGGGCTATAACGGGTACGAGAGCGAAGGAGCTTGCCTCGCGGCAGCTCCTTTTTTGTTCATTCAAGTAACGGACAGATTAGTTGAATAAAATTGTCTAAACCGGCTATTATACAAATTCCACCAAATGACATTATCTGAAATAACCATGAAATCATGGAGGGAACATGAGAGTTTATAGAATTATATTAATCCTATTATTTATTTCTCTTGGTATTTCTGGATGTAAAAGAAAGACAATTGAAGAAGAGTTTTATAAAACACATAAAAAAGAAGGACAGAAAATAATTTATCAAGGTTCCGTAATGAAAAGACCGTTCATTTTATATAAAGCCCCTTTTGATAATGGAAATATTGGTATTGGATTGGCAATTTTTGAGGGTGATGATGCTAAAGGATGGAAAACTGAGTTCATCAAATGCAATGTATAATGAGACTAAATTGTTAATAGATCAATCAGGAATTAACTTTAATGACAATGATAGAAGGCATTTAATATATGGTTTTATTAATGATCCCGAAATAAACAAAATTGAAATAATCGATATGAACAATCAGGTTATCGAGGCAAATATTATTCAGACTAATTGGAAGAGAGTATATTTCGGATTAGTTGAAATGAATGAATTGAGAATTAACGCTTATGACAAGAACAATAATATCCTGTTCGAAGTGCCGTACAAGAGCGAGAATTAGATTGTTACTATACGTATGATTTTGTTTTTATGGTAATATTTAGTGAGAAGAATTTAGCAATGTATGGATGTACCGTCCTATATGCGAACATGTGAAGAGTTTCATTAGATTTTCTCGATAGAATCTCGACGAATAGATAATACTACAGAATTGGGGATGATTAATTATTTATTGTTGATAAATTTTATATAAGGGAATGAGTATTTTGGGCGATTTCAAGTGAGTTAGGCAGGCACACGGCTCTGATTATGAGGAATTTTCCTATCCGTATCCCGCTCTGTTTGGTAAAATACTAATGTCGATATTTTAGGATAAACATAGATTTTTGCAATAAATAAAAGCTATATTGGATCGGGGAGGAACTGGATCAAGATGAAACGGACATTTATGAAATGGGCACTTGCTAGACTGATGATCGTAACAGTCGTGTTAGTTTCCAGCGGCTACGCGTTATTGGGCAATGAGAATCATGCTATTGCCAGCGCCAGCATACCTACGCCGTCTATACTAATCTCACCTATACGAACGGTTATTATGGACACTACACCTGAAGTTATTATGCGAGCTCCAATGGGCTCAACGATCGAGATTTTTGAAGGCATAACGAAGCTTGCTTATAAAGACGGGAATGCATATTCGAATGTAATTCTTGAATTGCCTCCACTTCGTAAAGGAGTGCACATGCTTACGGCAAAGATCGTATCGAACAATGAAACGAATACTTTTTCTTTGCCTCCTATCGTTGTCGATGATAACGAAGCCTTCAATATCGAAGACATCGTACCGATCGCTTTAGACATGGCTGACCACGAGTGGGATATGAATGGGGATGGCGTGTTTGACCTCAAAGGGGAGATTGAATATTTACTTTCTCGAATTGAACCAAACACGATTGCATACCCAATCGATGATTTCACCGTTGTACCAACTGCTACGTCAGCCACGTACGCGACCTTTACTTTTAGCAAGCCATTTGGGGCGACAAGTGTGAAGTTGCTAAAGAAGACTGCTGCGGAAACAACGTTTATGGATGCAGGGACTCTCAGCGTCAGCGAAGCAACCTATACAGTAACCGGACTTACACCAAGCACATCTTATGAATTTAAATTGATAGTAACAGGAGGACCTAAGGCAGGGGAATCGAACAGAGTCTCTGTTATGACCCCACCTGTTCCATTGGTCGCCGAACCGTATCAAGCTTTGGATTTCAATGGTGCCGGCGATTATGTAGAAATCGCGAATGACATTGTTTATAATTCATCATCGTTTACGATTGAAGCATGGGTTAAACCGGAGGATTTTGAATGGAAGACAGGAATTGTATCCAAATATCAGTCGCCGGGTCAAGATTCCTTCACACTTCGTTTGAGTGACGGACCGCCGATTTATCCTGATTTTAATAGAATCAACTTCCAAATCGGTGATGGAAGAGAGCTTGATTCAAATACTAAACTTGAATTGAATAAATGGTATCATTTAGCGGCTTTATACGACGGTACGACTCAAACCATGAAGTTGTACATTAATGGAGTACTCGATTCCATGAGTTCGGGCGTCACTTACGGGAGAAATTCGTCCCCGATTACGATTGGCGCCGATTTTTTGGAATCACCTCGCTATTTCAACGGTCAGATCGGAGAGGTCAGATTCTGGACGACGGTAAGAACAGAAGTTGAAATCCAAGAGGATATGTACAACCATACTGTATCCGAAAACCATACGGATCTTGCAGGCTATTGGACTTTTAATGTAGGGGCCCTGGACCAGTCCGGCAACAGCCGAAACGGAACGATTCATGGCAGTCCTGCAACGATAAAATAGTGATTTGTGGAGAATAAAGACGTACCAATAAAGCAGGCGCTGCGGGCGACCTGCTTTATTCATTGAAGTAACGGCAGATTTGCTCCATGAGATCCATTGTTATTTATTACATAAAAAGGAAATTCTCTGTGCCTCGCAAAAGATCGTCACATATCTAGACAAGGAACGGCGTCCCGTCTACGTGCTATTTAATCCCTTTATTATAAATAAAATCTTCCGGAATCTGGCCTAACGGGATTTTCTGCTCTTTCTCCAGATCAAAAGCCCATAGTTCTTTGCCAACTAAGGCATCACTCTCCATTTTCTGATACAGAACGTACCGCCCATCACTGGACATTGCAACTAGATGGGCATTAATGGGATATTCCCGAATCGCTCCCGTTTGCACATTCACATCCAACAAGGAACGTTTCTCAGTCTCAGCAATAAGCCGATCACCGAACGCATCCAAGATGATGGAATAACCATACGTAGATCCTGGAATCAAGACCTTCTCTTCCTTGCCATCCAAATCGATTAGCAGCACATCAAAATAAGTCTTATCATTCAGGACTGTGTTTTTATTTGATTCAAAAGCGATAAAGCGTCCACCGCTTACAGGCGTGGGACGGCTAGAAGCAAATAATTGCGTTTTGGCTTCGCCGCTTCCTGGTTTCTCTTTACGAATCCGATCCCAGAGGTTATTAATCTCAACTGCGGAGAACAATGTCCTTTCCTTACTGCCATCGGCGGATATGAGCGTAATATTATCCATAGAGCCGTCGCGCTTAATTGTTTCACCGCTTGCAACGGTTACCGATTCACCTGGAACAGTGAATGCCATACCATTTGTTCGAAAAGCAACATCCCGTTCTCCTATAAAGTAATACCCAATCTCACTTGGTAACAACCTTGGATTACCATCCTGAGTATAGTAACGCTCTCCATCGTAATAGATATAGTCCTTGTAGCCTATCGATTCTCCTGAATCCAGCACAAACCGGAATCTCTTAGGATCTCCGTTCACTCGGCTTGGCGTAAAGGAATCGGATTGAATGCCTCGGCTTAATACGGACATAAAGAAAGAGGCACTTCCACCGCTAAGTTCGTTTATCACTTTCACTTCTTCACCTTGTTGGCCTTCTTGCGCGATTCGGACCTTTTTAACTTTTTCAAATGCCGGTTGATCTAAATCTAACTGTTTATTTTGTTCCACAAATATACGGTATCCATTTACCCCAAACCGATCGGCAACAGCGACTAATTCCGTAACCGGGTATCCAACTACTTCGTAGATCGAAGTTCCCTTTTCTAAAAAGGCGGCATCTCCGTCTTTGGTCTTATATTTGCTGTCATGTACATTTTCGCTCACTTTAAAGCGTACCTTCCCGATCTCTTTGCTGATTTTTCCAGGATCAGTTAGTACAGAATGCCAAGTACCCGTATAGGTGATTCCATCCACTTTAAGAAAATCCACCCAATCGATGATCGTATGTCTAACGGTTCCAAACCGGCATCCTGATAGCAAAAGTAGACAGATTAGCATCACAGCTGTCCATTTCATTTTCATTCTATGCACCCCTTTCTAAACAGACGTTACGATAGGCAGCGGAGTTGCAGGATTTACAAATGTTTATATGGGCATACAATTGCAGATGAAAGTCATATTCCTAACCCATCAACAGGCATTACTCACGAGTCTGAAAAATGTTTAGGTCAACCGCCATGACCCCGAGTATTTTTAAATTGTTTGGAAATACTTCGGTTCTATACCTTATATCGGGCATTTTGATGATTATGGGAATATAGTAGATCGGTGTTTCCGCGTGGGCTATTGGGCAAGAGTCGTCTTTCAACGGTAGCAAACCTAATTGTTATTGAAACAAAAATATTAGGGTTTAATAAACAAACTTCCGTTGACACCAATAACTGAGTAGAAACAAAAGGAATTCGGTCGCCAGCTTCGCCGGAACTAAAGGAACCTCGAATATGATATGAAGAAGGTATATGAATCCATAGTTGAGTGCGAGAATCACGGCTGCGAGTGAATAATATCGTGCTACAGACTTTAAGACAGTTCCCTTCCCTGGACGAGAAAAGATAAAAAGTCGATTCATAGCGTAATTCGCTGCAGAGCTCCCGACTCTAGCGCCAATAACGGAAACTAATAAATTAGAGAATATCATTTGAAGGATTAAGAGGAGCGCAAAGTCCATAAGTCCAGAAATCACAGAAGATGCGCAAAATTTCAAGATGGGCAGGTAGACTTTGAGCGAGTCTGCAATCGGACGAAAATGGGAAGACCGATTGTCGTTTAAATAAATTGTATCAATTGGCAACTCCGCAATGTTATACCCCCGCGCGGGGGCTTCAAGGAGAAGGTTCATCTCATATTCGAACCGTTCGCCCGGCACTTGACATAACCAACTGAGCATGTGGCTCGGGTACCCACGAAGCCCGGTCTGTGTGTCCCTAATGTCGATACCGGTTGTCGCGTCGTAAATTTTGCTGGTAAGACGATTCCCGATACGGCTTCGGAGCGGCACTTTCCCCGTAAATCTTCGGCTGCCAAGAACCATCGTCGCCTCGTGAGCTTCAATCGCTTGGGCGACAGTTACGATGTCCTTCACCGCATGTTGTCCGTCGCTGTCAGCACATACGACGCACTCGCTCAATCCGTGTTTCATTATATATTGAAAACCTGTCTTTAAGGCTCGACCTTTGCCCATATTTGAGATATGGGTCAGCACGGTACATCCCGCGGTTTTAACAGCTTCGAATATCTCGCGGAAGTTCTCGCCGCTGCCGTCGTCCACGACGACGATAGGCGCATCCGTCATTGCCCGAAGACGTGCAATCAACTCTACCAACCGATGATCGGGTTCATACGAAGGAATCAATACAGTCATGTTGGTTAACCCTCCCCTAGATAAAGGATATCGCTTACGCCGCGTTCCTCTTGTTTGCCCTGCGGATTATTTACGACTCGGCCCATAAAATACATCGTTGATGAACCGCCGCCGTCCAGGTTGTACGCTTCCTTGGCGCCAAGCTCGGCAAATAGCTTTGCGAATTCGTCCAGCGTTATCCCGCGGCTGTCGTTCTGTCTACCATCCACGACAACAAACACGTAATGATTCGGTGCGATCATACCGATCCCCGTGCGGGGGTTTGCATTCGAGATAGATCGATTGCCTACGTTTGTATCAATCTTGACATTAGTAAAACCCTGGATGAGTTGACCATTTTTGATTAATGCCGGACCGAACGAAAGCGTTTGGAGAACGCCCGCGTCCAGCAATGTCTGAGCTGTGACCTTTTTTTCGTCGTAGGAGGCCATCGTACCGTCCTTGTAGAAAGCGACGGCTTCCCGTGCAGGATCGTTCCGATACAGAACACCGTTTCGGATGATAATGCCATCGTTTCGAAAGCCATAGTAATCACCGTTGATCGCAAAGACGGCTTGATGGTTGGAAGCGATCTCGGAAGTGGTTTCGGTGATGTTGCGCCCGAACACGTTTTTAGCAAAAGCGGACTGCAGCAAGGAAGCGTCCGTAGTCTCGACGTCGGCTACGTAGTACGTAATCTGGTTGCTGCTAGAACCGGTTACCACTTGTTCGATCGAGATGTTAAGATCTTCGCTGCTATAATTCCAATCATCAGATTTAACTCCAGATGCGGTTGTTGCTGCTTGATTCGATTTCGAAGTAGCTTCCACTGATTCAGATTCTGCAGCAGTTGGCTCTACGGCAGTAACGACCACCTCCACATGTTCGATGAGGTAACGATCTGCTAGCTGGTATAGTACGCCGCACACGAGTGCGGTACATAACGTCACAATGATAAGTCGTTTACGCCGCGGGGACCTTTGGTTATTCAAAATTGTTGTGCCACCTTTCTTCGAGCAAGTTATCTTACATGGACAGTATAAAAGCCAAAACTGAACTTAACTTGAGTATTAAATGAATGTTTGCTGAAAGAATCTCAAGGTAATGTGCGTTCACTGAAGACAAAAATAAGCTGGCGAGTTCGCCAGCTTATTGCATGAGTTGGCCCGGCATGGGAGCTAGGTTGTTTCAAGGCTAGGAAACAGAAAATAAGGGCTTTTTTTCAGCAGACTTTCAGTCAATGTTCAACCGTCTTTCAGTTGGTTTTAACTGTCTTTTAAGAAACCGGGTCTATACTTCAACATGTAAGAAAAATACGAGAGGAAAGGCGGAGGAGGGCATGAGGCATGAAAATCCGGGAGGCCGGTTTAACGCCGGTAACCAGTTCTCAGAGGGATTTGCAAATGGTCATTATCACCACGAATTCCATGGTGGACCTATCCTTGTTATTGCAATCGGACTCTTACTTATTATCATTGCATGGGTATTTTGGAAGAAAATCAAAAAAAGAAGAACCGATATAAACCACTTGGTTCTGCCAACTTTCATTACGGACGAGCATTCCGTCATGTATAATGCGCCATCTGCGCAGCGGGCATTCGCCTTGGACCAATGGGAACGAAACCTACTTAAGGAGGATAAGGAAAATGGGCATTTTTAAACGTGTGAACGATATCGCTATGGCTAACATCAATGAGGTACTTGATAAGATGGAAAACCCGCTTATTATGGTTAAGCAATATATTAGGGAACTGGAAGAAAAGATCGCCGAAGCGAAGCTTGCATTATCGAATCAGCTGATCGCCGAACGGAAGTATGAAGTCATGATCACCGAGCTGGATCATATTGTTCAGAAGCGCATCCGCCAAGCGAATATCGCCATCGACCGGAATGAGGAAGAAATTGCGCAGATGGCAGTGGAGGAGAAGCTAACAAGTGAGAGAAAGCTTAAGGTGTACCGAGAGCAATATGAGGCTATGAAGCAGCAGACTTTGGCTTTAGAAGACCAGTTGAAAAAGTTGATGGAGCTATATGACGAGCTGGGAAACAAAAAGCTATTCTACTTGTCCAGAACAAATACAGCTCATGCCATTCAAAACGTGAATAGTACGATTTACTCGCTTGATGCCGAGAACATTCGGAAAAACTTCATTAGAATGGAGGAACATATCTGGCAGTTAGAAGCTAAAGCCGCTGCAACGCTTAGGGTGAACCAAATGGTTAGCGCCTCAACGATTAGCGTTCCGGATCTAGCCTTCAAAGAAGATGTAAGGCAGGAGCTTGAGAGACTAAAGGAAGCAAGAAAAGCAATATAACGACGATATAAAACCGATTCCAGGAGATCGCCTTAACATCAAACACCTCTCAAATCGTTCTAAGCGATTCGGGAGGTGTTTTCCATTTTATCACCTATGTCAGCGATTCCCAGATTACTTCCCGTTTGATTCTATAATCTTCCCTATGCATTTCCCTGCCATGTCTCATGAAACGGGAGTGCACTCGCTGTAAGATGAATGTAGTAAGTAAATTCATTTTATGGAGGTTATAACAATGAACAAAATGAACAAAGCACTGAAATGGATGTTGGGGGCTGCGTTGCTTGCAGCAATTGTTCCAACAACAGTAAGCGCAAAGCCGGAAGCGAAGCCAGAGATGGCTTCAGCCGCGAAATCAGGAGCGATGTTTGCAGCTAAGCCGGAGGCAAAACCGGAGGGACCTTAACCGGGACGGAAATATGTTCAGAAAAGGAGAACTGAAAGAATGATATTAAGATTCAACAAACGAAAACAAACTTCTGTAGTAACTCTTCTGTTGGCAGGCTGCTTGGCGTTTGGCGGAATCGCTAGCGCTTTTGGTGAGACACCGCCTACAGGCGTTCAGATTAAGGAATTCAGCCTACTTGATACGGCGTCTGACGTTGTCGGTTCGGCGGATTTTACGCCTGAGGGGAGCAAGAATGGTCACTTCAAGCTGCTTCTAAGCCTTGCTCAGAAGACGGTTATCAATTCCGTCGTACTGCGTTCAACGGATGCATATGGTAAGGATAATTATCAAGGGGTATGGCGAACAAACAACGTGACAACTGGGTGGTTGCTCGGCATTGTGCAGAACAAAACCGCTACAACAGCAAGTGGTATCTACCATGAAAGTAGCATCATCAACCCGGGTTTTCGTAAGGATGTAAAAGAACCAGTTGGTGAATTCGAAGGTGAGCTTACCTTCGAATTGTACGCGAGCGATAACGGCACGATCAAGGAGACTCAGTATTATGTGTTGGAAATTGGGACGCCGCAAGGTACGGTTGTTTCCAAACCGATAAAATATAAAAATCCGATGACAACGGGGGGAACTTCAACCTCACCAACACCTGTACCAACACCTTCTTCATCGCCGACTCCGACGCCAAGCCCGGCGCCAGCTCCTGCTCCAGTGGATAGTCCGATGATCCATGTGTTTTTCAAAGGACAAGAGCTTCAGTTTGATGATGCAAGGCCAATACTGAAGGATGGTTCTACGCTGGTCCCTTTCCGTAAATTATTCGAAACTCTTGGCTTTGAGGTAAAATGGATTGAGACTGGAATATTCCAACAGGCGAGAATTGCCCCAAATGGCCACATCCTGGCGGATGGGTGCTGACTTGACCAAATCGTTTAACGGAAAAAATTTCACTTTCCATTTGAGCGCTGACGGTGATCTTCCGCTCACGGGTAGTACTGGAGCCGCTCGTGACTTTACTTGGAGCAAATTTGACGGGCAAATCTATATCTATCCGTTCTTTTCATCATTTGATGATTCTCTGCCGGAGTTTGATATGAGCGATCTGGAATTGACGCTGACGCCTGTCGGTCCGCTGCTTGACGGCAGTGCAGGTAAATCAATAACGAAACGCGGAGGTCCGATTCAAGGCGGCGCAGGTATTGATAATGTTCCGATTGGTCGGTACAAGGCAACAGCTAGATGGGTACCTGAAGGACACACCCCAATGCCCATGCAGGTTAGTTATTACGGCGGCAAATATGCCGAGTCTGTAGAATTCGAATTTACACCTCCCAAAGGAGTATCTACAAGCAATTATCTCAGTGAACTCGTTGTTAAGCTTCTTTAGAATTTCATGCATTCCCGTTGATTTACTAATTTTGTAGAAAAAGGACCTTTATCGGTTGATGAGCCGGTAAAAGGTCCTCTTTAATTTCTTTAATATTAGGCTAACAGAGAATGTAGTGGAGGAGCTTGCTTTGAGGCAGTGCTCCTTTTTCTTAATAGAAGATATATGATGTTCTTGAGTTAATGCTTATAATTAATGTAGGAATATTAAAATCTACCATTGGAATGTTTAGGAGGATTCATGTGTTTAAGAAAATTCAAGGGAATGCTAGAGGCTGCTTAATTTATGAACCGATGTTTATTTTACCGTACAGTATGCTTACGACGTATGCGACAGTATATATGTTCCAATTGGGAGTCAGTGAGAGACAAATCGGTTTTATTACTTCGGTGGGACTGATTATGCAGATCTTTACTTCTTTCATCAGTGGATACCTTACGGACCGGATGGGTAGGCGCCGGGCTCTTCTCTATTACGATCTTATAAGTTGGAGTGCCGCCGCACTCATCTGGGCTGTATCGCAAAATTTCTGGTATTTTCTTAGTGCCGCCGTATTTAACAGTTTCCTTAGGGTGCCTAATACAGCATGGTACTGTTTGTTGGTCGAAGATACCGCTCAAAATGATCGGTCTAATGTATTTAGAATTCTGCAACTCATCGGGGTGATCGGGGGATTGTTCGCTCCGCTGGGTGGACTGCTAGTTAACCACTTCACGCTTATCCCTGCAATGCGCATTATGTACGCCATTTTCTGCGTTAGCTTAACGGTGATGTTCTTCGCCCGAAACTTCGCCACTCATGAGACGGAGATTGGAATCCGAAAAAGAAAAGAGAGCGCATCTTATAACCTGAAGGACACCTTACAATCTTATATCGATACGGTTAAGACCATCCTGTCAAACCGGGCGTTAATGATTGTCTTTGGTGTGTACATTTCCTTTAATTTTCAAGTGACTTTGCAAAATACATATCTCTCGATTTATCTTGTTGAAGCTTTGGATATTAGCGACGCACTCATTTCAATATTCCCGGCGGTATCCTCCTTAGCAATGCTAGCATTAATGTTCCTCGTTGTCCCGCGCTTAAAGGAGAATAAGGCACAAGGTTACATGATATGGGGATTTTCACTTGCGATCGTGTCAAAAATTATTTTAATTGCTGTTGCCCCGGGGCAAATTACCCTGGTGATAGTCAGTACAATGCTTGCTGCTGCTGGCAGTATTATTTCCAGCCCCTATCTGGAGGCGGTTGTCGCAAATTCCATTGATGACGAACAACGTGCCAAAATGTTTTCGATTCTGCAAGTTCTTGTCTTACTATGCATCTCTCCATCTGGCATAATCGGCGGATGGACGTATACCATCGATCCCAGGCTGCCTTTCATCTTGATCATCATATCGTCCGTCGTAAGCATCGTTTTGATGATCATGTTAATGCGTAGGGAAGCCAAAACCATTGGATGATCTCTTTTATTGATAGTGACTGTCGATAATAGACGCTTGAAGAAGGTGCTTACGAATTACGCTGCAGGAGTAACGAAATTTCTCTTGTTCCATATTATCGAGATGTAGCTCAACTACTTCCTTTACGCCATCTCGAGATATGATGGCCGGAACGCCAACACATACGCTTCTCTCACCGTATTCTCCATCTAAGATCGCGGACACGGCGATAATCTTGTGATCGTCATTTAACACAGATCGAGTGATGAAAGCCAATGCATTGCCGATACCAAAAGAAGTGGATCCTTTAAGGTTGAATATTTCCCATCCAGCCAGTTTGGTCCGTTGCTCCAATTGGTCAAGATCGACGAGACCGAATCGGTGCGGATGCTGGCTTATGATCTGATGCAGCGGTTTACCGCCAATGGTTACGTGTGACCAAGCCACGAACTGGGAGTCACCATGTTCACCGAGTACATACCCTTGTACGCTCTTCGGTTCGACTGGAAAGATTTCGGATAAGATCATTTTCAGCCGTGAACAATCGATGGAGGTGCCTGTTCCGATCACACGATTTCGTGGAAGACTGGATAATTTCCATACGGTATATGTAATGATGTCTACAGGATTTGTGGCAACAAGGAAGATTCCGTTAAACCCGCTTTGCATGATCGGTTGAACGATATCCTTCATGATATGAATGGAAGATTCCATTAGATCAAGACGGTTTTGAACTTTGTTCATGCTTGCCCCGGGTGTCAGAATCACAACGTCCACATCCCCACATTGATCGTAATTGCCCGCAAATACTTGGGTTCGCGAGTGAGTGAAGTCCATGCAGTGAGACAGGTCTAATGCTTGAGCCAATGCGTATTCTGGTGTGCGATTAATAAGCATTAATTCTTCGCAAACGGATTGATTGATTATGGCGTAAGCACAGTTTGAACCAACTAATCCCATCCCGACAATAGCGACTTTCCTCGGTTTCCAAGCCATAGTTACCTTCCTCCTTCAAACAAATAACGCTTGGTATATGATATATGTTGTTTGGTTGTACCATGTGACTAAACATGACGCAAAACCACAAATATCAGTCGATAAGTAATGTTTTCTAACATGGACATCCCAATTCCAGCAGTAACTGCACTGGCTGCTGCATAACCTGTACAAAGTCTGTATGTGCAGCAAAGGCAGCAGTTACAGTAGGATACACCTATATAATTCCAGAAAGTGCCATGTTACTATTGTAATAACTTCTATGTTCGTCGTAACAGCAATTGTCAAATATATCTTACGGAACAATAGCCGCATTCGGAGGGATGCTGCTGTTAAGCTATAACGCACATCGTATTTTGGACATCAGTTCAGCGTAAAAGCTGCCTTCGAATATTGCGCTGCTCATCGCATATGCCAGACAAAAATGATCTCTATGATGAGTATTGGAAAGGGTGGTGCATCATGAGTCGATATTCCGCGGTACCATTAATGAAAGAAGGATTCAAGGTCATTGTACTAAACGATGCACGAAGCGATGCAACCGCGGAAATTATACCGGAGGTAGGAAACAATCTCTTTCATTTCGGAAGCGGTGGACATTCGGTCATTTTGCCGCCAGTGAGTTTGCATTCGTTAAAAAGTGAGCCATTCGCCGATTTCAAATACGGCACTCCGATCTTGTTTCCACCCAATCGGGTGAAGAATGGTCGGTTTTCATTTCGCGGACGGACGTATAGCTTACCTTTGAACGAGCCGCCCTCTAATCATTTGCATGGCGAAATTTGCTCCAGAGCATGGGAAGTTCTTGAATACGGGGCAACGAACGAGAACGGCGCTTTTGTGATCAGCCGTTTCCGTTATGGGTTGAATCCGGATATCCTAGCTTATTTCCCTCATCCACTTTCTTTCACACTCACATACCGCCTCTATGAGGGGCGTTTATACTTGAACGGAACGATTCTGAATGAAGGGGAGGACGAAGCACCCTTTGCTTTCGGACTGCATCCTTATTTTTCAGTCCCTTTTGATAACGGAGAGGAGCTTGTTTTGAAGGTTCCGGTGACAGAGGAATGGCCTGTGACGAATGAAGCATTCGTGACGGGCAGGCCAGAAATTACACATTTCAGCCGAACCTTGAGCGATGGCGTCCAGATCTCAAACTATCCGCAGTCAGGTTGTTCACTGTTGACTTTCGATCACGGGGTTGAGGATCGAATTTGCCGCATTGAAATGAAAGATCGCGGGTACGCGATTGCATACCAGATCGATCGTCAATTTCCTTTTGTCGTGTTATTCCGTCCAAATTGGGCATCGGCTTTTTCGCTAGAGCCGTACACATACGTCACGGATGCGTTTAATCTATCCTATGAGCATGAACTGACAGGCGTTAAGGGCATCCGGGCAGGAGAAGAAATTGGTTTTACGACCTGCTTATGGATAGAATCCACTAAATAAGGGGGTGTCAGAACGAATAGTAGAAAGCGCTTCAATTGAAATAAAGGTCTAAGAAGGAGGAATATCTTGTGGGGACAATTGATTTAAACTTACATATCGATCCGGAAATGCCAAAGCGCAAAGATTATCGGATTGGCTGCATCGGTTCCGGTTTCATTATGCGGGACTGCCATCTAGTGGCTTATCGGGATGCTGGATTTAACCCATACGCGATTAGCTCAAGAACGTTTGAAAACGCCAAGGCTGTAGCAGAATTGCGACAAATCCCGCAGGTATACAGAACATGGGAAGAGCTGATAGAGGATCCGCTGATTGAGATTCTGGATATCGCGATCCCCCCGGATCGGCAGCTGGAAGTTGTTCAACAAGCGGTTAAGCAGAAACACATAAAAGGAATTCTGTGCCAAAAGCCGCTGGCTATGAATGCTCACGAAGCTCATGAAATTGTTGAACTCTGTGAAAGGGCCGGCATCCAAATCGCCGTCAATTCCAACATGCGTTACGACCAGTCAATGCGAGCGCTGAAAACAATACTAGACAGGGGATATCTCGGCGAACCCGTCCTCGCAACGATCGAAATGCGGGCAATTCCTCATTGGCAGGAGTTCCTGCATAAGTATGAGCACATTGAAATCCTCAATATGGGTATCCATCATATCGATATTTTCCGTTATCTATTCGGAGATCCGGAAAAGATCACCGCCGTTACGCGCAGAGATCCTCGGACGCCATTTAAACATATTGACGGAATTTCCCAATACACGTTCCAGTATGGCAGTGAGCTGTTAGCCACCAGTTTAGATGATGTGTGGGCTTGGCCGGGTGAGGGTGCTGAGAAAGATCAATATATCAAATGGAGAGTTGAGGGACTAGATGGCATCGCCCAAGGGTACATCGGCTGGCCGTCGTATCCCGAACGAACCCCAAGTACACTTGAATTCACAACGAAGCAGTCGCCTAATCAATGGTATCGACCCCAATGGGACGGGGTCTGGTTCCCGGACGCGTTTCAAGGAACGATGGCGCAGCTGTTGCGCGCGGTCGAGACGGACAGCGAGCCAGAAATCGGCGGCCGGGACAACCTGAAAACGATGGCTCTTGTAGATGCATGTTATAAGTCCATTGCCGAACAGCGTACGGTTGCAATTACAGAGATAGAAAGCCAATATCAATCTTACACTTATAAAGGAGGCATTAAATCATGATTTCTGTAGGTATTTTCAATGGGTATTATCCTTATACGTTAGCGGAGTCGATTTCGAGAATTCAAAGGGACGGTTTCTCCTCCGTTCAGCTGGACCTGTCTTTCAAGGATATGGATCTTTCATTTGAGTCGCTTACACGAGAAAAATGTCATACGATCCGCGACGCATTCAGAGACGCTAACTTGCCAATCGTCTGCATCTCAGGCTACACCAACATTATTCATCCGGATCCGAAGAAACGGGAACATAATCTATTCGGATTGAAAACGCTATTAAAGTTTGCCCGTGATCTAGGCACCCCCTACGTGATCAGCGAGACGGGTACCTACCATACGGAAAGCGATTGGGTGTGGGATGAGAAGAATGGCACCGAGGAAGCGTATGAGGAAGTGTGCAGACAGTTGGAGGAGCTGGCAAAATTCGCTTATGATCACGGTTCAGTTTTTCTGGTAGAGAACTACGTGAACAATGTCATCGGATCGGTCAACCAGTTGGCCCGCTTGTTTTCCGACGTGAATCATCCGGGTCTCGGACTGCTGATGGACCCAACTAACTACTTTACAGATAGCAATATTCATCATGTAGATGATGAGCTTAACCGCATTTTCAATATGCTCGGCGACAAAATCAAAATTGCGCATGCTAAAGATTGCAAACCCGCTGATGACACCTCTGAGAAGCACGCCACGATAGACGCTGTTGAATCGCATACGTTCCGAGGCGCTGGGGCGGTAGAGCTTCCAGCTCCCGGTCTGGGCATTCTGAATTATGACCTGTATCTGCAAAGGCTTTCCAAGCTTCATCCGAATATCCCCATTATTATCGAGCATCTGGATGAGCAGGACATCCCGCGCGCGAAGAAATTCCTTGATGACAAATTAAAAAAGAATGGCTGTTAATTAGTCGAATCATATGACAGGCAAAGGAGGACTCATTCATGGCTACGAATCCGCAAAAAAGAGACTACAGCATTACCGGACCCGAGAATCAGCGCGCGCAAGAGAGAGGACTCGCGACAGCCGAGTGGTATACGAGTCCAATCCCCCGTCAGCGCATGAAAGAGTTAATGAAAAGAAAGAACGGTCCTGCAATCAGGGACACATTCATCTGGTTCGGTTCTCTTGCTGTACTGGGTTTTATCGCTTATCAAACATGGGGCACATGGTGGGCGTTTCCCGCCTTCCTGGCATATGGCATCCTTTATGCGACACCGGGCGATTCCAGGTGGCATGAGTGCGGACATGGAACAGCCTTTAAGACACCATGGATGAACGAGGTCATTTACCAGATCGCTTCCTTCATGGTTTTACGTTCGGCAACGCCTTGGCGATGGAGTCATGCCCGTCACCATACGGACACCATCATCGTCGGCCGTGATCCGGAGATCATTACAGAGCGACCTCCAGTCTGGAAAATCATCCTCATGCAAATCTTTCATTTGTATGGCGGTCCTGTTGAGATCAAACGATTTATCTTACATTTTTTCGGCCTGCTGGACAAACAGGAAAGAGAATATATTCCTGCTTCGGAGCATGGGAAAACGTTTTGGGAAGCACGTATATACGTGTTCATCATACTTGGCGTCATTGCAGCTAGTATATATACCCAAAGCATACTGCCAGCTATGTACATCTTTTTGCCGTCGTTCTATGGAGGCGTTGTCGTCCTTCTCTTTGGTATCACACAGCATCTGGGACTGCATGAGGATGTTCTCGACCATCGACTGAACACCCGTACCGTCTATATGAATCCGATATTCCGGTTTCTGTACTGGAACATGAACTATCATACCGAGCATCACATGTTTCCAATGGTTCCCTATCACGCGTTGCCTAAGCTTCATCAAGAGATGAAGCACGACTGTCCAGCTGCAAGCCCGAGTCTTTTGGCTGCTTTGAAAGAAGTGATTACAGCGCTGATCAGACAAAAGGAAAACCCAGCCTATGTGATCGATCGACCATTACCGGACACCGCGCGTCCTTATTTGTTCGGTATCAGGCAGGAATCTGACGTAAATGCAGCAGTTTCTAATGAAACAGCGGTAAGTTAAACGATAACTAAAATACGAGCTAATGGAGAGAAGAACAATGAGTATCGAACAGTGGATCGAAGCATGCGCTGCGGAGGATATCGATGTGGAGGATGTCATACGCTTTGATTATGAGGATCGGACATTTGCCATTTACCGTACGGCAAACAGTATTTACTACGCCTCCGATGGATACTGTACGCATGAACGAGTTCATTTGGCTACCGGCTTGGTTATGGATGATGTTATTGAGTGCCCGAAGCATAACGGTCGTTTTGACATCCCTACCGGTGCAGCTAAACGCCGACCGGTATGCATCGCTTTAAAAACATACCCTATCAAAATAGAAGAAGGTAAAGTGCTTATCCAAATCGATTAAAGGACTATGTCTGAATGAAATATAAATGATCCGAAAGATTTGTTCTTATTGTTATTAGAATACATAATGGCTCAGCCTCAACATTATAGTATATGTATGGTGGTTATAACTTTGAAACGTTATGAGCAATCATATCTAGGATGGAGAGTGAAAGCCGTTGAAAATATGGGTATCAAACAAGCATGAAACACTTAGAGCAATCGCGATTAAAAACCGTTTACCCGTTGAAGAACTCGTTTCGCTTAATCCACATATTGAACATCCGGATCTGGACATCACCGGCAAATCGGTTTATCTTCCTTCTGCAATTGAATCGAACAGTGAAATCCAATCGAGAGCCGCTACGGCTGGCTCCATTCCGACTTGCCCGGTTGTACCGACGGAACCTCTGAATAACTGGATCCCCCTCACGCCGCTCTCCCAGATGGCTCAGCAGGAATATGATGTTCTGATCATCGGCACCGGAGCCGGCGGAGGATCTGTCCTATGGAGATTATGCGAACAATGGAAAAAGCAAAAGAAGCGAATTGGCATCATTGAGCGTGGAGACCAGGTGATCCCGACGCATGCCCGAAATCTGACGACGTTGAACCAAGAGCGACTCGTAGCTTATTTTAGTCACTTATCCAAGCCGCTGCCGGGTGCTATGCCAGAATATCCGGGAGCCAGGCAGCTTTTTGCGCTGGGTGGCAGAACTTTATTCTGGTATGCATTTACTCCCCGGATGCATCCGTGGGATCTGGCGAAATGGCCTATACCTGTTCAGGAGATGGAAAGCTATTACGGCATTGCAGAACAAGTTATGAATGTCACCGGAGCATTTGCGGAAGGGGCTTCGTTCACGGATATTTTACTGGAACGGTTGTGGCTGCGCGGTTATTCCAAAGCGGCACCTCTTCCGCTTGCGGCTGATATCGTACCCCAATCTTTCGGACAGCTTCATACCGACATGTTTACGAGTTCCATTTCTTTGCTTGCCAGAGCGCTGCATCATAGGCCTTTCGATTTGGCGATCAACGCACGTGCCACGCAGATTCTCCATGACAACGGAAAAGTCACGGGAGTCAAGGTCGTTTCCCCGGATAAAACCGCTTATACCCTAAAAGCCAAAACAGTTGTTTTGAGCGCGAGTACTTTTGAGACGCCACGATTGCTGCTATATTCGGGATTTAAACACCGAGCGCTGGGACACTTCTTGACGAATCAAACCTTTGTGCAAGCAACAGGAACGATATCTACAACTGATTTCCCTTTCCCATGGGGTCCCTTGAATATTATGATACCGCAAAAACCGGATACTCCTTACTCCGTGCTAATGACTGGGCCGGAAGCTTTCTACTGGTATCCAGTTACCATTGAAAGACCGTTTACAGGTGAAACAACGGTCAACTTCTATGGTTATGGTAAAGTTGAACCGAGATACGAAAATCGGATTACCCTGAATCCTGACAAAATAGACGAGTACGGTGTCCCTGAAATAAAGGTTCATTTCTCCTTGAGTGAGACCGATAGGAACGTCGTTGGCCAAATGACAGAAGGGATAAAGCGCATTGCCAAGGATACGGGCGTACGTCTGATTTCCAAGAATGGCAAACCGCCCATTTGCTTGACCCCGCTCGGCGATTTGCATCATGACTCAGGCACATGCCGAATTGGTGACGATCCCAATACTTCCGTCGCTAACCAATACGGGCAAATCCACGGAGTCTCCGGCCTCTATGTGGCCGACAACAGTGCTTTACCTTACATCGGAGCCGAAAATCAAACTTTGACTACGATTGCGCTCGCCATTCGTACGGCTGATCATATTATTCGGCAGGCGGGTATGCAGCCGAAAACGAAATGAAAAAGCCTCCTGGCCGATTTGATTGGCAATAGACCTAGACACTTTCCAACGAAAGTGTCTCTTTACGTGGGCTTGGCACCGCGCTCTGTTAACAGCTGAAGTCCGACCCCAAAGGTGGGGACTTAGCACGCAGCCCGGAACTGTGGAAGAAAAGCAACAACATTAAAGGAGGTTATATCTCAGACAGGAGCCGGAACCAATAGGACTTTTACCTACGTATAACTACTTCCATCCCATCGATAAAATGAAAGCATTTCAAGATCAATTTCGAGCCCAATTCCACAACCGTCTGGAATTGTTATTTCTCCGTTCGAAGGTTGAATTGGAAGCAATCCAGTAAAAGGGTTGTCCATTACATCCCATTCCACGGGCTCGATGGAGTCCGATTTCATTTTACTCCACGGTTCCAGGCTAGCTTGAGCGAAAAGGGCATATTGACGCGATAAGGCGCCGTCATAAGTATGCGGAGTTATGCGAATGCCAAAACTTCTAGCTAGACTTAATGTTTCTCTGTAAACATCGATCCCGGACATATGGAGAGGATCGGGAGTGATGAAATCGAGGACACGCTGTGTAAGCAAGGGAATAAAATCTTTCGTTGTTTTGATATTCTCACCGCCGGCCAATGGTACAACCAAACGGTTTCTTAGTAGTGCGTAATTAGAAACTTGCTTTATCTCCAGCGGTTCTTCAAGCCAAAGCAGATTGGGCCAGGCTTCCAAAAAAGGCCGCCATTGAAGGGTAGCACTTATGTCATAGCTTTGATTGGCGTCCAAAGCCAGCTTCATTTCTCCTTGTAACAATGACTGCACCAAGTTGATATGCTGTTGATCTTCAACAATTGATTTTCCGCCTATTTTTAGCTTGACCTCTTTATATCCTTGATTTACTGCCTTTTCAACAGCCGTCAGAGAATGCTTTTGCCAGTCCATATCTTCCGAATAGGACTGAAAGGAGGCATATACAGGCACTTTATCACGAAACTTGCCGCCCCACAGGTTACACACGGATACCCCGCATATTTTCGCCATAATTTCGGTTAATGCCATACTAACGGCAGCAGCAGCGCGGGAGTGCCATTTTTTTATGACCTGCACCATTTTTATTCTGTTGAAGATCGACTCGCCGATCAAATAGGGAATGATTCGCTCATGAAAACCTTTGTGCAAGGTTGGCAGCCAATCGTCGCACTCCCCCCAGCCTTCGACGCCTGTATTGGTCGTTATACGAATCAGATAGCACGTTCGGTACGATTTGATACCGTTGGCATCGCCATATGGCTTGGGAATACGGTAGAAGAGTGGAAATGTTTCAATTTTGCGAATCTGCACGGAGTGATACCTCCCAGATTTATTTAGCCGTTCACAATAACACCGCCGGTGGCGTGAATGAATTGCCCGGAAATATAAGACGAGTCATCCGATGCCAAAAATACATAAGATGGCACAATTTCGTAAGGTTGGCCGGTTCCTTTCGGGAGTTGCTGGACTTGCATCTCTTCCGTTATCCCATTCATTTTGTCGACCTCCTTGCCTTTATCTTAGTATGGTTGCCAACCCTGTATATTATGACCACTCTTGGATGAATTTTCTGGATGCTGGATATGCTATGGTCATCGAAAACCTTACATAAGAAATGAGGGAGATCCATGTTTTGGCATGCTTGGCCCATTGCACGAATATTAATTCTGTTTGTCAGCTTGGCTTTCATGCTGGTGGGGATTCAGGTGACGATGTTTCATTACCGGCAAAATTTTCACCATAAGGCGATGTGGCTTCCGGTCATTTCTTCGCCGATTTTTTTTGTGATTGGACTCGCTCTTACGATCTATAACGTTTCTTGGTTAAGTGCTTTGTTTCAGATCCTGATGTGGTTTGGGGTGGTCTCCGGACTAATCGGGTTTTATTTTCATGTCCGGGGAGTCGGTGTCCGTGTTGGCGGTTGGGCGCTTCGCAACTTCCTCATCGGACCGCCAGTTACGCTCCCGATGATGTTTACCGCCATCAGCGTGCTTGGACTTATCGCGGTCTTTTGGAGATCGTGATCATGAACGCATACAAAACGGATGAAGGACGGAAGCAGATATGAACGTAAAAACGCGGTACCCTTCCTTTAACGTCCTGGACGAAAAGGATGAGTGGGATGATCATACGCAGCAAATCGTAACTTCGCGGACGCATCCAATTGCGGGTTATCAGTTTCTAAACGAACAGGAAGTTGAAATATTACGCTACCTTTGCAGTTTGTTGGTGAACGACGATTCACCGGACTCGCTTGAGTTTGTCATTGGTCATTTCGATCAAATCTTGTATTCGTCACCTGGCGAAGGGCAAAGAAGAGCCGGCGTGCCAGCCGCGCCAGAATTGATTCGGCAAGGACTGAAGGCGATAGAACAAACATCACAACATAAGTACTCCGTTTCTTTTACGGAATTGAACACCGAACAACAAAAGCAGATAATCCAAGACATCAGCGCTGCAAGAGTGGAACCGACGGAGGTCTGGAATGGAATGCTTTAGCAGGCACTATTTGAAAAACTGATGCGGCTCACGGTTGAAGCATACTGCTCCCATCCGCGGGTTTGGTCTGAAATCGGTTATGCGGGTCCGGCTTATCCGCGGGGATACGTGCGTACACAGCTCGGACAATTGGATCCATGGGAGGCGAAGGCGGAAAATGAAGCGTAAATATGTGAATGAAGAAGTAGATGCTGTCATCGTTGGCGCCGGTGCTGCGGGAGGGGTATTGGCAAAAGAATTAAGCGAAGCCGGATTATCTGTCGTCGTGCTGGACGCCGGTCCTTTCCGTGATCCGCAGAAGGATTTTGCCAGCGATGAACTCTCCATGAGAAATCTTGCGTGGCAAGATACGCGAATCGTAGCCGGCAACGATCCGCTCACGATGGGGCATAACAATTCCGGCCGCGGCATCGGCGGAGGAACGACCCACTTTACAGCCGTTTTTTTGCGATTTCAGGATTTAGACTTTAAAGCAAGGACGATGGATGGGATAGGCGAAGATTGGCCGATAAGCTATGAAGATCTTGAACCCTATTACACCCGAACGGAAAAAGAAATTGCGGTCTCCGGACCCAAACATTTTCCCTGGGGACATTTCAATGGTCCTTATCCATATCCGGAGCGGGAACCGCTGAGTCCGAACGCATATATGTTCATGAACGGTTGCGAAAAGCTGGGGATCCGTTCTTCCGTTGCTCCTCTGGCCATTTTGTCCGCCCCGTTCGAAGGACGTCCCCCTTGCATCAACCGTGGATTTTGCAATCAGGGCTGCATGCCGGATGCCAAATTCAGCACACTGATCGTGCACATTCCGAAAGCCATCAAGGCAGGAACCGAGGTATTGCCGGATTGCATGGTGACGCAAGTGTTGATGGGCAAAGACGGATTGGCCAAAGGCGTGACATTCGTTCATGACGGTAAAACGTATGAGCAAAAGGCCAAAATGGTCATCCTGAGCGCATTTGTGGTAGAGACTCCGAGGCTGCTGCTCAATTCGGCAAACGCGCAGTTTCCAGATGGACTTGCGAACAGCAGCGGCATGGTCGGAAAATCCATCATGGTGCATAGCAGTAATGATGTGTACGCGAAATTCGATTACGAGGTCCGTCTGTATAAAGGGACACCGGTACTTGCGACGACATTGGATTATTACCGGACAGACCCGAACCGCGATTTTGTTCGCGGCTATACACTTCATGCCCATGGCGCAAGACCGGTTGAATTCGCAAATGGGGTCTCCAAATCACAGGGTGGCCCAGTATGGGGCGACCGACTTAGGCATGCGCTCCTGGATTACAATTATTACGGAAGAGTCACACTGGTCGGCGAGGTATTGCCGAATCCGAATAATCGAGTTACTTTAACGGACGAGAAAGATGAATATGGTTTGCCGCGGGCAAAGGTTACGTTCAGTTACGGGGAGAACGATCAAAAGCTGATCAAACACGCGGTAAGTACGATGAGCTCGATATTGGAGGCCGAGAGTGGAAAGGTGGAGTTCATCGTTCCGGATACGGCACATATGATGGGAGGATGCAGAATGGGGGACAACCCGGCAGATTCGGTCGTCAATTCTTATGGACAAAGTCACGACATCCCCAATTTGTTCGTTTGCGATGCGAGTATCTTTGTCACTTCCGGTGCCGGTAATCCGACCAACACCGTCATGTCGCTTGCGTTGCGCACGGCTGATTACATCAAAGAAAAAGCAAAGAAAAAAGAAATGCAAGCAAGCCGGGGATAACCGGCTTGTTTGCATTTCTAAAGATGAGTTAGTCCGACCAACGTTCATATGGGACAACTTAACCGGCATTTCTGAAATGTTCGAGTATGCATTTATAAGCGAATTGATCCGCCTGCTCTTCGAAAGACACTTTTCGGTAATCCGCAACAGCTTTCACCATATGTTGGCGAGAGATCAAGTAGTGCCTGTATTCTTTAGTGCTTTCACGTTTTAGATGGGACAAAGCATCCATGAGATGGGAAAACTCATGGAACAAGATAAAATAAGGGAGCTCTTTCCGGCGGAGACGATAACGCTTCATTATGCTCTGTTCGTCTTCCGTTAGGAAACCGTCGTATGGAATTTGCACGAAGATTTTTATCTTTTTAATTGCCTGATCCGCGATCACCGAACCCCCGTAAAAAGGTCCCCACGACACGTGAAGTGAACATACGACTGAAGGTGCGAATCGGGTCGAGAGCAGAACAAATTGTTCCTGAAGTCGGTTATTCCAAACGCGTATCCGTAATTTTCGCCATTTGTAAGCAAGTAACAGTTTGTGCACAATGAATCCTCCCCCTTGTCCAACTTACGATGGGGGCGGAGTTTATACAAGTTGAAAATAAAGGGAATAAAGGTTCGGTTACGGACTGATTTTTTCATCAAAGACCGAATCTTATAAAGCTGGAGGATCCCTTTACAAATATTGGTGAAAGAAATCACAATGCTAAGAGGTTAGAATAATAGCTAGGTGATTTTAAATAAAAGGAGTATTTTTTGTGAAAAGCATTCAAAGCCGTTTGTTAATCATGCTGCTCGTTTTTATTATCCTTCCGTATTTTCTGTCCATGCTGTTGATTTATCAGCAAACGAAAAAGAATGTGGAACGGCATGAGCTTGAGAACAGCCGCGAGCAAATTGGGCAGGCGTCCGAAGACCTGGAGCAATATTTTGATGACATCGTTAATCTTCCGTATATTTTATACCGAAATCCTGACCTGTTCATGATTTTCGAAAAAGGCTTCGAAAGGTCCCTTTATTTCAATCAGCTTGAAATCTATAAAGGCATGACAACCTTTTATCTGATGAGAAATGAAATTAGGCAGGTTCGGTTATACATCGAGGAAGGAAAAAACTCGTTTACGGTTTATAATGCGATGATAAGTTCCCGTAAGCGGCAGCCGGATTTGTTGAAACAAGCCTCTATTCAGAAGCTAATAAACTCTGATTCTAACTTTCTAATCGAACCTCCACATCAGATTGAAAATTATAACAATACAGCAATTATGCCCCCATCGGATAAAGCGATGGTGTTGACAATTCATCACAAAATCTTGGACGCCCTTTCGAAAGAATTTCTCGGTATTATCACGATAGACATCGATTTGGACAAATTTGCTCGCATATCTAATCATTTTCTTCAAAAAAATAAAGAGTCCGTATTGCTTTCCGATTCGGACGGTCATGTCGTCTATGCAAGTGATGCAGCCATGATTGGCAAGGCCGTTCCAGCAGAATTACAAAAGAAAATCAATCAGTCGGCTGCAGGCGCACAGTTTTCGAATGGCGATATTATCTTTTCCAAAACGTTGTCGGAACCTTTAAATCAATGGCACTTTGTTAAGATAACCTCAAGCAAATTTTTATTTAATGACGTGAGGAAAACCGCCTACACGAACATCATCGTTGGTGTAATCGTGGGAGTTCTGGGCTTAATCATGATAGCCATCATATCATACAAGATTACTCGTCCGATCAAGCTGCTTAGCCGAAAAGTGCTGAGCATTGAAGGAGGGAACATGAATGCTCCGTTTGACGACAAGAGGGAAGATGAAATCGGCAATCTGGAAAGGCATATCAAGGAAATGATGAACCGGATCAATCGTCACATCGACCGTGAGTACAAGCTGGAGATTGAGAATAGGAAGAACCAGCACAGGGCGCTAAAGTCCCAGATTAATCCTCACTTTTTATACAACTCTCTCCAATCCATTGGTGCGGTTGCCCTATTTAACGAATCTCCGCGAGTATATCAATTGGTAGTCTCCTTATCCAAAATGATGCGGTACTCCATTCGTGTGGATCAACAGGCCACAGTTCGGAGTGAAGTGGATTATGTAAGAGCGTATTTGAACCTTCAAGAGGAGCGGTTTCAAACCGATTTTAGCTATTCTATCGACATACCCAAGGACATTCTTGGTATTTCAGTTCCGAGTATGATTTTGCAGCCGCTCGTTGAAAACTTCTTTAAACACTGTTATGAAGAGGGGTTCGAACATGCCCACTTGCGTATTTACGGTGAAATACGAAGTGAATATTTGGATCTAGTTGTTGAAAATAACGGCCGCAGTATGACGGATGATGAGCTGACGGCATTAAAAAATAAAATCTACGCGCCGGTATACGAAGGAAACTACTCGCCCCAGCATATCGGCTTGAAAAACATTCATGACCGCTTGGTTCTTAATTATGATCCAACAGCAGGAATCCTACTTGATTCGATGCAGGGACAAGGGTTTTCCGTTCAGCTGGTGATTCCACTCTACCTCAAGGAGGATTGACGTAATGAAAGCTCTTATCGTGGATGATGAGTCCAATGTAAGGAAAATTATTCGTTTTATGGGACAGTGGCAGAAACATGGGATTACCGACATTTTGGAAGCCAGAAATGGTGAAGAGGCAAAAGCGTTGATTGATCTGGAAAGTCCGGAAATCATCATGACAGACGTGAAAATGCCAAAAAAGAACGGGATAGAGTTGATCGAGTGGTTGGATGCCAATTCTTATCCGGGAAAAGTGATTTTGATTACAGGGTTTGACGACTATTCCTTCATGCGTAAAGCGATTAAGCACGGCAGCTTCGATTATTTGTTGAAGCCCATCGAAAATGAAATGCTAAATGAAACACTTGCGGGAGCGGTAGAATCTTGGAAAAAAGAAGAGGAAGAACGCAGCAATGTAGAGTCGGGCGTCTATGAAGAGGCTAAGAAGCTTCGCTTAAACAAGGGGGTTACCTCGGCATGTAACGGGGAACTTTTTGATTCCGACGAAATTGCCTTGTCTCTTCCGCATGCGGACGCATACGATCTTACATTGATATATTTTTACCAAACTCATCATTCGGATCCCTACCTCCAGCATTTGACGGATGAGCTGGTTACTCGGGAATGGGGGAATGCCTATGCTCTTCAGAACGACCCTAATGTCTGTGTGATACTTTCTGTTCACGGCCAATTCTTCCCGGTAGAGGAATGGATTACCCAGCATATTGATATTCCCGTTCGTCTGGTTAGCGGCCTCCCACTGACATCGATGGAAGAGATCCCGCAATCTTTTCAATCTGCGCAAAGGGCAATGGCTGAGCAAAATTTCAGAGCCATACACCGTTTGACGGATTTGGATGATGCCAGGCGCATGCATGACATTGTTGCTTTTGTAAATGAACATTATATGCAAGAGTTAAGTTTGGACAAACTTTCAAACCGATTCTTCCTGAGCCGCGAACATATCTCGCGACGATTCAAGCAAGAAAACGGGATGACCCTCTCCAACTACGTTATTCAATTAAGAATAAAACAAGCTAAACAGTGGTTAAGCCAAACGGACGAGAAAATGTACTCGATTGCATTAAAGCTCGGGTATCAGGATGAAACTTACTTTTCGAAATTGTTTAAACGAATTGTTGGCATGACGCCTCTTGAATATCGGAATAAGGAGGGAAACCGGGAAATAACGGAATTGGGATTGCTTCATAAAAGTTGTAAATGAAACGAGGGGGTATCATGATAATCAAGGTTTTTCAATACATTTTAGCTGGGTTGCTAACCCTAGCGCTTTCTTCTTGCTGGGCGGACAATCGTTCGGTGAAAGAAATAGATACAATGAGTGCTGATCAGAAAATCACTTTGGAGGTACTGAATCCCAAAGTGGAAATTTCCACGGAGTTTGAGCAGATGGTAAAGGAATACGAGAAAGAAAATCCGAATGTAAAGATGAATATTTTAACCTTTGGCGGAGGGGCAAACTACCTTGCCGAATTGAAAGCAAGATTTGCAGCAAATAAAGGTCCCGATATCTTCCCTAATGGCGGTTACGAAGAAGCGAAGGCATGGAGAAGGTATCTGGAGGATTTATCCGATCAGCCGTGGGTGAAAAATGTGGTTGATGAGGCCCTTGAGCCGATGAAGATGGACGGGAAAATTTACGGGATGCCTGTAAATTTAGAAGGCTACGGCTTTATCTATAATAAGGATTTATTCGCAAAGGCTGGTATTTACACACTGCCAAAAACGCTCTCCGAATTAAAGGCAGCGGCGGAAAAGCTGCATTCCGCAGGTATTACCCCTTTTGCGGTCGGATATTCAGATAGTTGGTTTTTCATTCTCATGTTGAATATTGCTTTTGCCCAGCAGGATGACCCAGACGCTTTTATTCAAGCTTTGAACGACGGAACGCAATCCATCGAAGGGAACAAAAAGTTCGAAGATCTGACTCGAATGCTGGATTTGACCGTTCAATACGGCAATAAAGATTTTCTGACGACCGACTATAATGCCGAAGTCGCTTTGTTTGCAACCGGCAAAGCTGCGATCCTGAAACAAGGGAATTGGGCTCAATCTAAGATTGATCAAATAACGCCGAATATGAGTATCGGTTTCTTACCCATTCCGATTAATGATGATGCCAGAAACGATGCCTTGCCGGTGGGCGTATCCAATAACTGGGTTGTAAACAAAGAATCTTCGCCGGAGAAAAAGAAAGAAGCAAAGAAATTCTTAAACTGGATGGTTTCATCGGAACAAGGCAAAACGTTTATGAAGGAACAATTCCATTTTATTTCTGCGTTTAAAAATATAGAGACGGACCGTTCAGGACCGCTCGTGGACGATATTATTCGTTACTCAAAGGATAAGAAAACATTGCCCTGGAACTGGTTTAAATTTCCTACGAGGGCAAGAGAAGAGTTCGGCTATGCTATGCAAGCTTATGTAGGCAAACAGCTTAACCGCGATCAATTGCTTCAGGAATTCCAAAAATCCTGGAAAAAGGCTGAGCAGAAATAATTGGCTTTTTAGATTCATAACCCTTTCGCCTCTGATACTTAGTATCAAAGCGGTAAGGGTTATTTTGTGCTTTGGATCGAGTGTCCCCGTCCGTCTGAATCAATATAAGCCTGCAAATCTATCAATGTACGACATGTTCATAACTTTCCCTTTGCCTTAAACTATAAATTGTGGAGAGAAAAAAACATACAATAGAACAGGAGTTGTAAGATTATGAACATCAAAAAATTTGTTAAACGGGCAACAACAGTAAGCTTGACAACAGCAATGTTGGTAGGAGGTGGTACTCAAGCATTTGCTAAAGAAAAAGACAATGCGGATTACAAAGAAAATTATGGTTTTTCCCACATTACACGCTCTGATATGCTGAAAATACCTGAACAACAAAAGAGTGTACAATTTCAAGCACCTCAATTCGATGCATCAACAATAAAAAACATTCCTTCGGCAAAAGGTTATGATGAGCAGGGCAACTTGATCGATATCGATGTTTGGGATAGCTGGCCACTGCAAAACGCTGATGGAACAGTAGCAAATTATAATGGCTACAATATCGTTTTTGCTTTAGCAGGAGATCCTAAAAGAGGATGGGACACATTTGTCTACATGTTCTATCAAAAAGTAGGCGATACTTCTATTGATAGCTGGAAAAATGCTGGAAGAGTATTTAAGGATAGCGATAAATTCGTTCCTAACGATCCTTTTCTCAAATATCAAGCAGAAGAATGGTCAGGATCCGCAACCTTAACATCGGATGGAAAAGTTCGCTTATTCTATACAGATCGTCAGGGTTGGGACCCCAATCACGGGTTTTATGGTAAACAAACCTTAACAACAGCTCAAGTCAATGTATCTCAACCAGATAAAAGTACGCTTAAAATTGATGGCGCCCAGGATCTCAAATCGATATTTGATGGCGGAGACGGCAAAATCTATCAAAATGTTATGCAAGGAATCGAAGCGGAGAACTATTCGGATAATCATACATTAAGAGACCCTCACTATGTGGAAGACAACGGTCATAAATACCTTGTTTTCGAAGCTAACACAGGAACGGAAGTTGGTTATCAAGGAGAGGCATCGCTCTTCAACAAAGCTTTCTACGGCGGAAACACGCCATTCTTCCAGGATGAAAAAAATAAATTGCTTCAAGGTCCTAAAAAACGTGCTGCTGAGTTAGCGAATGGCGCATTAGGTATTATTGAATTGAACGACGATTATACGTTGAAAAAAGTCATGAAACCGTTAATTGCATCGAACACAGTAACAGATGAAATCGAACGTGCCAACGTATTTAAAATGAATGATAAATGGTATTTATTCACAGATTCCAGGGGATCCAAAATGACGATTGATGGAATCGGCGGGAATGATGTCTACATGTTAGGCTATGTGTCCGATTCCTTAACAGGAACATACAAACCGTTAAATGACAGCGGACTTGTATTAAACATGAATCTTGATCCTAAAGATCTTACCTGGACTTATTCTCACTTTGCAGTACCGCAAGCTGACGGTAAAAATGTGGTTATCACAAGTTACATGACAAACAGAGGTTTATATGCAGACCACAAATCTACCTTTGCGCCGAGTTTCTTGTTGAACATTAATGGTTCAAAAACTTCGGTTGTGGGTGATAGTATCCTTGCACAAGGGCAATTAACGACTGACACGAAGTAGATTAACAAAAAATAATGAAAACATCCTCAATAATGCAATAGAAAATGCCGATGTAAATCGGCGTTTTCTTTTTTTGCAAAAGGAATAAACAGCAGCTGGGCGAGGAGGTGCCAACTTGAACTATACAACAAAGCATAAGAAAGCAGCAAAACGAATAGGTGTAGTTATGATTTGTTTCATTATTTTGGTGACGATAGGATTGAAGAACGAAACCATCGATTCAGTTTTGCCAACGTATCGAGCTAGCTATCATTTCACTACGCCTGACAAATGGAAAAACGACCCTCAGCGGCCGATTTATTTAGATGGAAAGTATCATTACTATTATCTCTATAATCATGATTATCCGAACGGAAATGGAACCGAATGGCGGCATGCGACATCAACGGATTTGGTGCATTGGAAAGATGAAGGGGTGGCCATTCCTAAATATACAACCAGAAATGGAGATACATGGAGCGGATCAGTCGTTGTGGACGAGAAAAATACGGCTGGCTTTGGAAAAGAGGCGCTTGTCGCGATCGTGACACAGCCATCTGCAAAAGGCGGGAAGCAGGAACAATATCTGTGGTACAGTACGGACAAAGGAAAAACGTTTACTTCTTATCGTGACGATCCCATTATCCCGAATCCGGGCACAAAAGATTTTAGAGACCCGAAAATCATCTGGGATCATCAGACTAGTAAGTGGGTGATGGCAATGGCGGAAGGGACGAAGATTGGTTTTTATGAGTCGCAGAATTTAAAAGATTGGCACTATACTAGCGGCTTTTTAACTGAAAATATCGGAATTGTAGAGTGCCCTGATCTTTATCTGATGAGAGCGAATGACGGGACAATGAAATGGGTTCTTGGTGCCAGTGCAAATGGTAAATCGACAGGTAAACCAAACACTTACGCCTATTGGACTGGACATTTTAATGGAAAGGAATTTTTCCCTGATCAAAGTGACCCTCAGTGGTTAGATTACGGCTTTGATTGGTATGGTGCTGTCACGTTTGAAGAAGGGAAAGACAGAGATAAACCCAACCATCGTTATGCTTTGGCATGGATGAATAATTGGGATTATCCACATAATAGTCCAACACTGCAAGAGGGCTTTAACGGAATGGATTCGATTGTTCGTCAAATTAACTTAAAACATGATGGCGATACGTATCGTTTGGTTTCACAACCCATTGAAGCATTGAATCAATTGACAAATACAACGGATTCGTTGAAACAAATAGAGGTTAATGGCTCTGAAACTCTTCATGTAACAGGAGATGCGTACCAGCTTGAGACAGATATATCATGGTCAGAGATCAAGAGTGTAGGATTAAGACTTCGAGAATCAACAGACAAAAACCGCCATGTAGATGTAGGTGTTTTTGCAGAAGGCGGGTACTCTTATGTCAACAGAGCTTTTACAGGTCAGCCTGACAAGAGTGGAAAATATGGTGAAAGCAGGGCACCCTTTGATGTGAGTAAGAAGCACGTTCACTTAAAGATTCTCGTCGATAAAACAAGCATTGAAGTCTTTATGGATGATGGAACCATCGTTTTTTCCAATGAAATTTTCCCAGAATTAAACGATCAAGGAATTACCCTTTTTTCGGAAGGCGGCACCGCGATCTTTAAAAATGTTGTAATCAAGCGCTTCAACAAAGATAGTGCTCAAAGGAAATCAGATTTATATGTCGAATAGTAAATAAAAAATTATTAGGGGCTAGTTTATTATGAAAAGCATAAAAGTATTATCATATGTATTTGTTGCATTTTCTTTGGTTGCGCTTACAGCATGCTTTTCAAGTAAAATACCGGAGTCTTCAAAAACATCTGAAGCAACGGTTGCAGTAACAGAAAAAGCAGAACCGGCAAATAAAGAGAAAGATGTCGTGGTAGGATTTACTTTGCAAAATTTAAGTAATCCATTCTTTGTTGCGATGTCCAAAGGCGCTACTGCAGGTGCTATGCTGCATGGTGCTGATGTAATCACAGTAAGTGCAGAGGGTGATTTGGCTAAGCAAACAGCTCAAATCCAGGATTTTATTGCAAGAAAAGTAAATGTGATTCTTCTAAATGCTGTAGATTCCAAAGGTATAGCGGGTGCTGTTAGTCAAGCTAGAGCGGCGGGAATCCCCGTCATTGCAGTTGACGTAGGTGCAGATGGAGGCGTGAACACGGTTGTAACCTCAGATAACTTTCTTGCTGGAAAATTAGCTGGGGAATATATTGTTAAGCGCTTAAATGGAAAAGGAAATGTTGTTGTCATTGATGGCCCTCCTGTATCTGCTGTAACGGATCGTATCGCTGGGTTTGAAGAAGCAATTAGAGCTACTCCAGGAATTAGAGTAGTTGCTAAAAAAAATGGGTATGGCAACCGTGAAATATCGGCTTCCATGGTGGAAACCATTTTGCAAACATATAATAAAGGGGAAATTGACGCTGTATTTGCAACGAATGACCCTTCTGGCGTTGGTGCTAAAATGGCTGCGGAACAGGCAGGTCGCGATAAAGAAATGTTTATTGTAGGTGTAGATGGAGCACCAGATGCCGTTAAAGCGCTGAAAGAAAAGAAAAGTTTTGTTGCGACCTCAGCACAGTACCCGTTTGAAATGATTAAATTGGCAATGGATGAGGGTTTTAAAGTTCTTAAAGGTGAAAAAATAGAATCGTTAATTAAAATTCCTGTGGACCTGATTACCCAAGATAATGTAGAAACATACAAAGGCTGGTAATATTCTCATAAAATTTCGAAAGCATAGTGGTGAGAGAAATGTATAAGATTATCATTGCGGATGACGAAGACAACGTAAGAGAGGGAATACGAGATAGTCTAAACTGGGATGAGCTGGGATTTGAGGTCGTTGGCGATTTTGAAAATGGTCGTGATGTGCTCCAATCCCTCGAACAGCTTCAACCCGATGTGGTTTTAACGGATATTAACATGCCTTTGATGGACGGTTTAGAAGTGTCACGCTATCTCTATGAACATTATCCTCAGACCAAAATCATTATACTTACGGGTTACGATGACTTTGAATATGCACAGCAAGCAGTGAAGTTGAAGGTACATGATTATATTTTGAAACCGAATACGGCCGATGAATTATGTCAAATCCTCTCCAAGGTAAAGTCAGATCTTGATGATGAGAATCGTAAGCTAGAGGATTTAAGCAAGCTTAAGCAGCAGCTTAGAGAGAGTTTGCCTCTCGTAAGAGAGCGGTTCTTGAATCAATTGGTTACAGGAGATCTACGAGAAAGCAAGCTTGAGGATAAGCTTGCCTATTTGGATATTGATTTACCGGGAAGCCATTATGTAGTCGCAGTGATTGATGTAGATGATCATGGAGAACTGCAAAGATTTTATCCCGAAAGCGAGAGTGAACTGCTATATTTTGCAGTGTGTAATATTAGCGGAGAAATTATTACAAGAAAAAAGAACGGACTCGTGTTCCAAAACAATAATGAAAAAACTATTGTAATCCTCTCTGGCGAGAATATGGAAAAGCTCCGTGAAGAGGCAGTACAAATTTTCGAAGAGATCAATCGATCGGTAAGAGAGTATTTGAAATTTACAGTGTCCATTGGTGTAGGAGATATTTGCTCTTCTCTAAATAAAATTCATCATTCTCATAAAAGGGCTTCATCTGCTCTTGATTATCGCTTTTTTCTTGGGAAAAATCGGATCATACATTTCGGCGACATTGAAGGGGGACTGGGTGAGAGCATTCCTTACGATAAACATTGGGAAAGGAAGCTCGCTACTACCTTAAAGTCAGGAACTCAGCAAGAGATAGAATTGATCATTGAGAAAATCATTGAAAATCTGAAGGAATCCTATCTGCCAATGGATCGCTGTTATATTCACATACAGCAAATCATCGTCTCGATTTTGGATGTTTTGGATGAGCTTGAGATTCGTGAAACCCTTCATAGCTCATCTTTAAACCCATTGACCGAAATTTACGGGTTAAAAACACTTGATGAAGTGGAAGATTGGCTGAAAAATTATTGTTTGCATACCACAGGTTCCATCCTCGAAACAAGAAACAACTTTTGCAAGATGCAAGCTTTGAAGGCGGAAGAATATATAAAGGGAAATTATGCAGATGCGAAAATTTCCATGGATATGGTGTGTAAGTATCTGGTTCTAAGCACAAGTTACTTTAGCCTTATTTTCAAAAACCATACCGGAGAAACTTTCATAAGTTATCTAACTCGGATTCGTGTGGAAAAGGCGAAAGAATTGCTTAAATGTACGGATTTGAAGACTTACGAAATCGCAAATCGTATAGGCTATGTGGACCCCCATTATTTCAATTTAATTTTCAAAAAAGCGACGGGTATGACCCCGACTGTGTATCGCAGAATGGTGTAAAGGGGCGTAAACATGGTAAGAAATCGAATCATACACTTTTTTCGTTTCAAAAGTATCCAGTCAACCATTGCTGTCGCTTTTTCATGCTTAATTGTGGTCACGATTACGGTGATTGCATGGATGTCTTATCATCTTTCCACAGATGCTGTGAAAAAAAATTCACGCGATTATACCTATCAGCTCATGGGACAAGTAAGCTCAAATATAGATAGCTACATCAATTATATGGACAATATTTCACGAATGGTTCTTTCCAATTATGATATCAAAGAGTACCTCTTGAAGCAGGTATATCTTGGTGCGATCGGTAAGGAAGACTTGAAACAGAAAATATCCTTCCAACTGAATACCGTGTTGAATACAAGAAAAGATATTTCGTCGATTCTTATATTTGGTACAAATGGGGAGATTATCCCTTACAATGAAAAGATTAAACTAAATCCACAAGTGGATCCAACGGAACAAAGCTGGTATAAGAAGGCAATTGAAGCGAAGGGGAGAGTCGTTATCTCTTCTTCACATGTACAAAATATGATTCTTAACGACTATAATTCAGTGATATCCTTAAGTCGTGAACTAAGCAGTGATGTCGGAGATGAAAAGCTCGGCGTACTGCTTGTAGACTTAAATTATAGTGTCATCAACGATATTTGCAACAAGATTAAGCTTGGAAATAGGGGATATGTTTTCATAGTGGATGCACAGGGAAACATTGTTTATCACCCGGAGCAGCAAATAATTAATAACAATCAGAAAATTGAATTGATCTCTGAAGTTATGCGTACTCCTGGCAGCAGCTTTGTGACTTCAGAAGGTAAAAATAGCCGGATGTACACGATTAAAACATCGCAAAGTACCGGATGGAAAATTGTCGGGGTTACTTATGTGGAAGAATTAGTCTCCAATAAAGATGAGTTGCAAACGTATACTTTTTTTGGAGGTATAGGGTTTCTTATCATCGCTGTGTTGCTATCTTTTGTTCTATCCTTGCGTATTTCAAGGCCCATTAAACATCTTGAAAGTTCGATGAAAGAGGTAGAGAAGGGGAATTTCGACATTCAGGTTGATATTCAAAGCTCCAATGAAATCGGACATTTAAGTAATCGATTTAATCGAATGACGACAGAGATCAAAGAACTGATGCTGCAAAATGTGAAGGAACAGGAGTTAAAAAGAAAGAGCGAGTTACAAGTGCTGCAAGCTCAGATAAATCCTCATTTCCTTTATAATACGTTGGATTCAATCATATGGATGGCAGAGACTGGAAAGTCGAAGGAAGTAATCCTTATGACGGCTTCCTTAGCTAAGTTATTCCGTTTAAGCATTAGTAAAGGACAAGAATTCCTTTCCATTTTCAACGAAATCGAGCATATCAAAAACTATTTGACGATCCAGAAAATGCGGTACAAATCTAAATTGGATTTTGAAATCAATGTGGATAAGAGTATCCTTTCCTATAAGGTGATCAAGATTATTTTACAGCCTTTAGTAGAAAATGCCATTTATCATGGAATAAGAAATAATGCGGGGATAGGTCATATTCAAATAACGGGGATGTGTAAGGGGGACCGTATTCTTCTTCAGGTCATCGATAATGGCATTGGAATGTCTCCGGAGGAGATCCATAACATGTACCAAAAAGATCGTACGTCTGTGCGAGGGAGTGGTATCGGCGTGCAAAATGTGGATCAAAGAATCAAACTCCATTTTGGCGATCCCTATGGGCTGCATTTCGAGAGTGAATTGGGGAAAGGAACTACCGTTAATATTTGGCTGCCAGTCATAGAATAGAAGTAAAATCCGTCGCCACCGGACGTTAGCGCACAAAAATTGTGCGCGAGGTCGGCAGATCCGTCGTCACCGGACGCTAGCGCACAAAAATTGTACGCAAGGTCGGCAGGTCCATCGCCACCGGGCGCTAGCGCACAAAAATTGTGCGCAAGGTCGGCGATCCGTCAGCCGCAGCACGCTAGCGCACAAAAATTGTGCGCAAGGTCGGCAGATCTGTCGCCACCGGACGCTAGCGCACAAAAATTGTGCGCAAGGTCGGCAGATCCGTCGCCACCGGGCGCTAGCGCACAAAAATTGTGCGCAAGGTCGGCAGATCCGTCGCCACCGGACGCTAGCGCACAAAAATTGTGCGCAAGGTCGGCAGATCCGTCGCCACCGGGCGCTAGCGCACAAAAATTGTGCGCAAGGTCGGCAGATCCGTCAGCCGCAGCACGCTAGTGCTCAAGGTAGTGCTTCTTTCAAAAATCCTATTGTAATTTTGCTTAACTTGAAGTAAATTATCCATTATCAGGTCGTGAAGTACACGCCGCTTGCTCCGGAAATTCATTTCCGGAGCAAGCGGCTATTTTATTTCCTCAAGGTGGAGAAGAAGATGGAAAAAATAAACGGTGAAATGAATCTGCAGCTTCGTGCTGCATACGAAAAGTGGATGGCATTTCAAATCAAGTCGTGCACAGGTGAACGGCGTAAGCGGCTGCAAAAGGGCCTGAGTTTTTCACTAAAGAAATTCATTATCCATGTGTTTTGGCCCGCTGTCGGGAGTTTTGACGATTGGCTTGCTGAGTACGAAGTGATCGATTTTAAAGACGGCTTCAGATACCTGGATTTGGCCAAACCATCGCCCGTCATCAAAATTTGCATCGAAGTAGACGATAAGGGAACACATGGTTATAACGCGGATTCGTATAAATTTTCAGATGACCGGTTCCGCCAGAATGACCTTGTAATTGACGATTGGAAGGTGCTTCGCTTTTCACTGCATAGCATACTGGAGCAGCCTCGCCGCTGCCAACAACAGATGATGCATGCGTTAGCGAAGTGGGGGATTGAATCAAATATAATTGAACCGCCTTTGTGTCCAACGGAACTTGCTATTTTCAAATTTATCGAAAATAAGACAGAGGCCTATTCCCCGATTACGATAGCTCAAGCAGTTGGAATCCACAGAAATACTGCACTAAAATATCTTAAGTCTCTAGTTGAAAAAGGCAAAGTGATGCCTGATGTCAAAACTGGTGGTCCAATAAGGCGGTACCGCAGCAATAGGCTTTAATAACGCAATTCCCCGAAAAAATTTCAGCAGTCGGATCAGCTTCCGGGGAAAGTCATTCAACCCAACTGAAACAGCCTATTAGAAAAATTTCAACAGTTGCAAGAAGATTTTCTATTATTTTTAGTTTTGATCGAAGGTATGATGAAGACACGGAAAAACAAGCATCCACTCTTTTAAGGGAGGTGAGGGTTCGTTAAGGTAAGTGAATAAAGTCTTTATGCCTATCTTCACTTGGGGGATTTAGCGCCAAACTTATTGTTAAAAAATTATAAAAATTCGGAGGAAATTAAAAATGAAAAACATGAAGATTATGTTGTTACTCTTTGTTGTATTTGCACTTACTGCTTGTGGTAAAGCAGTGGAAACAAAACCCGCAGCAGCAACTGGGGCGCCAGCAGAAACAGCCAGCGCAGCTAAAGCAGCAGATCCGGCACCAAAGAAAAAAGTAGTTATTGGTTTGACCGTACAAAACTTAAGCAATCCTTTCTTCGTAGCGATGTCCAAAGGGGCAGCTGAAGCTGCTAAGAAACACGGTGGTGAAGTTATCGCCGTTAGTGCAGAAGATAATTTGGCTACACAAACCGCTCAAATCGAAGATTTTATTACTAAAAAAGTAAGTATGATTATTCTAAGTTCCGTAGATACCAAAGGTATTGCAGCAGCAGTGGGTCAAGCTAAAGCAGCAGGTATCCCCATCATTTCTGTCGATACAATTTCTGAAGGTGGCGTAAATGCGAGTGTAACTTCGGATAACGTTCAAGCAGGAAAAATAGCAGGTGAATATTTGGTTAAACGGTTGAATGGAAAAGGAAATATTGCCGTATTGGATGGTCCGCCAGTATCGGCTGTAACAGATCGTATTGCTGGATTTAAGGAAGCGATCAAAGGAGCTCCGGGGATCAAAATCGTTGCTAATCAAAATGGTAACGGTAATCGTGAAACATCGCTTGCTAAGATGGAAACCATCTTACAAGCAAACGGTAAAGGGCAAATCGACGCCGTATTTGCTATTAATGATCCAACAGGTATCGGCGCCAAAATTGCTGCAGAGCAAGCCGGTCGTGACAAGGAAATGTTTATTGTTGGTGTGGATGGATCTCCGGATGCAGTGACGACACTTAAAGAAAACAAAAGCTATGTTGGAAGCTCAGCACAAAATCCTTTTAATATGATTACAATCGCGGTTGAAACGGCATTTAAAGTTCTTGCTGGTGAAAAAGTGGAACCATTAATTAAACTTCCAACTGACTTCGTTACGACAGAAAACGTAAAAGACTATAAAGGCTGGTAATATTGAATCCTTATTACGATGTGGGACCTGTTAACGGGAACCGCATCGTAGTTCTTCAGTCTTCAGTCATAGATATAAACAAATAATTTGGTGGAGTGAGTGAGAACATGGAAGCTGTGCAAGCGGAAGTTGAAAAGAACATTTCCTCTGAATCCTCAATAGCGTTAAGCATGCGAGCGATCTCCAAGTCTTTCTCAGGGGTCACCGTATTAAAAAACATAAATATCGATCTGCATAAAGGTGAAGTACATGCTTTAATGGGAGAGAACGGTGCTGGTAAGTCGACGCTTATGAAGGTTATGGCAGGGATATACCGTCCAGATAAAGGCGAGATTATGTATCGAGGCAAATCGATCACATGGCATAATGCGATGGAAGCGCGTGAGAAAGGCATTAGTGTCATTCATCAAGAGCTTAATCTTTCTCCGAATATAACCATCGGTGAGAACGTATTGATGGGAACCAAATTCCCGAAGAATAAGTTAGGTATGGTGGACTGGAAGAAAGTTCACGAACGAGCCCATTTCCTATTAAAATCAATCGGATCTGATTTAGATCCTAGATCATATGTCTCAACCTTAAGTGTCGCCCAACAACAAATGGTGGAAATCGCGAGAGCTTTATCGATAGAAGCGGAAGTTCTAGTGATGGATGAACCAACAGCTTCATTAACCCACAAAGAAATTGATAAGCTGTTTATTATTATTAACGAATTAAAGCAAAAAGGTGTTGCGATTGTTTACATTTCACATCGTATGGATGAAATTTTTAAAATTTCCGATCGCTGTACCATTTTGCGTGATGGAGAGTGGATTACATCGATTCCTATCGCCGAAACCAATCCGGAGCATCTTGTTAAGACCATGGTTGGTCGTGAATTAAACGATTTATTTCAAAAACCGCCTTCACATACGAGCTGGATTAAAGGTAAAACGCCGGTTTTAGAGGTTAAAGGTTTATCTGATAACAAAAACGTAAAGAATATTTCGCTCGAGGTGCATTCAGGAGAAATTGTTGGGATTTCAGGATTGGTAGGGGCAGGAAGAACAGAATTAGTCAGAGCGATCTTTGGTTTATCGGAAATATCAGCAGGTGAAATTCTAATAAACGGTCAATCGGTGAAAATCTCTTCTCCTGAGGATGCTATACGCTATGGTATTGCTCATGTTCCAGAAAGTCGTAAGGAGCAAGGATTATTCCTAAATATGTCTGTCAAAGAAAACATTATGATGGCTGAAATGTATAAATATCGAAAAGCAGCCCTCTTAAATTGGTCGCAAATAAGCAATGAAGCTGACAGGTATATAAGAGAATTAGGTATTAAAACGGCAAACAAAGAGCAAAAGGTGGTCAGCTTAAGCGGAGGAAATCAGCAAAAAGCGCTGCTTGCGCGTTGGTTATCCATCCAGCCTAAAGTGCTTTTGTTAGATGAACCGACAAGAGGTGTCGACATAGGCGCCAAAACCGAAATTCATAAAGTTATTTGTAAATTAGCCAAAAACGGTCTTGCTGTGTTAGTCATTTCTTCTGAGCTGCCAGAAATTTTGGCGCTGAGTGATCGCATACTTGTTATGCATGAGGGTAAATTACGGGCAAACCTTGGGCGCGAAGACGCGACACAAGAAAAGATCATGTATTATGCAACGGGGGAGATCAAATGAGCGCTGGAATGGAAGTAATCGTTAATAAAAAACATAATGTTGGATTATCCATGAGAAAAATATGGAATCAACTAGGCATGTTAATTGTGTTAGTTGCTATTTGTATCATACTCGCTATTTTTGCACCTAATTTCACAGATACGGGGAACATTCTCAATATATTAAAACAATCGTCCGTCAACGGAATTCTTGCAGCGGGTATGACATTAGTTATTCTGACTGGCGGGATTGATTTATCTGTGGGATCTACGATCGCACTTTCGGGCGTTATTTCCGTATTGCTTTCAAAACAAGGAATTAACCCTTTTATTGCCATGTTCGCTGGGATTGCGGTGGGATATGCAGCAGGCTGGATCAATGGCTTTCTGACTGCAAGAACCAAACTTCCATCCTTTATTGTTACATTAGGCAGTATGACTTATATAAGAGGCGCTGCTTTTGTAATTAGCGGGGGATTACCTACCATACTGGCCTCGGAACCCTTTAAGTTTATTGGATCAGGGAAGATCCTATCGGTTCCAACCCCCATATACATTATGCTGAGTGTATATATCGTGATGTTTATCGTACTTAAATACACGATGTTTGGCAGACATATTTATGCAATTGGGGGAAATGAAGAGGCAGCGAGATTAACAGGTATTAAGGTTGAAAAGACATTAATTAATGTGTATGCCATTAGTGGTTTATGTGCGGGATTAGCTGGCGTAGTTCTTGCAGGGCGTTTAATTTCCGGTCAGCCGAATGCTGGAAGCATGGCCGAGCTTGATGCCATTGCTGCCGTTGTTCTCGGCGGTACGAGTCTAGCTGGGGGAATTGGCCGAATTCAGATGACCATTATTGGTGTGTTAATCTTGGGTGTAATTAGGAATGGATTGACACTTTTAAATGTTAGCTTCTTTTGGCAAACCGTTATCACAGGTGTTGTTATCGTACTTGCGGTGCTTTTGGATCGTCTCCGCAGCGATAAGTAAGAGGAGAGGCTGTCAATATGGTGAAATTTCGCTTCAAAAGCATACGTACCCGCACACTAGTCACGATTCTACCTTTGTTAATTTTATCTATGTTTGTGTTGTCTGCGTTAAGTTATAGCTATTCAAAACAAATGATCAATGCGGAAATCCAAGATAAAATGGCATATCAATTAAACGCAACGATCAACAATATGCAAACCATATTAACAGCGCACAGTAAAATACCTGAAAGCTTAGCACGAACAATTGAACCTGTAGGTGACAAGATTGATAAAGGCAAATATTTTCAAATTATTCAAGGTTTGTTGTCCACAAACCCGGATACCTTTGGAGTTGGGATTTGGTATGAGCCCTATCAGTATAAAAATTATTTGCAATATTACAGTTCCTATGCCTACCGGGATAACGGTCGTATTTTATTTTCCAATGATTATGATACGAAAGAATATAATTATCCTGAAAAAGATTGGTATCTGCTTGGAAAAAATACAAAGGAAATTATGGTATGGACGGATCCATTTTTTGATAAAACCTCCAATGCTATGATTTTAACGACGGCAGTTCCCTTTTATAACAATAATAAATTTCAAGGGGTAGTTACAGCCAACATCAATTTAACCAGCTTGCAGCAGAAGATTTCAGACATTCATGTTGGTAAAAATGGATGGGCATTTTTGTTGGATCGAAATGGGAACTTTATTGCTAATAAAGATAACGAGAACTCCACGAATCATCAAATCATGAATGACTCTAATCTTAGCTTGGCGCAAATTGGCCAAGAAATACTGTCGAATAACAATGGAAATGCCATTTTTAGTGACGATAGAGGTTCCAATAAGGTTTATTATCAGACGGTTCCAGATACATCTTGGAAACTGGCAATCGTCATATCGCAGAAGGAGCTTTACCAGAAGCTAAACGATTATTTTATCATCTCGCTTATCATTATTATTGTATTGTTATGTTTTATTGTCATGGTGATTTATTTCTACAGTTTATACATTACCAACAACATTAAGAAAGTAAATATTCTTTCTCAATCGATGTCAAGCGGGGATTTAACCCAAACTATACCTATAAAAACGATCGATGAATTTGGCCAAATGGGCACAAATCTAAATACAATGGCGAGTAACTTGAAGTCCATTTTATTACAAGTATCTGAAAGTGCGAAAAGCGTATCTGAAACTTCAGTTCTTTTAACCAATAATGCGGAACAATCCGCGAAAGCAACAGAAGAAATTGCACAATCGATTCAAGAAGTAGCGGGTGGTACGCATACACAACTTTCATTAACCGATGAAGCTGTTGAAGAAACAACAGACATGTTTGTGAATATCAAAAAAATTACGCAACGAATAGAACTTGCAAGTCAATCAGCAAAGGACGCGCTGCAAACGGCCATTGAAGGAAAAGCGGATATTGCGGAAGCAATAAATCAGATCAATTTGATTTCTCGAAACTCACTCGATTCGGTTGGAATAGTCCGCCAGTTAGAAGAGAAGTCCAGAAAAATCAATCATATTATGACCTTACTATCCACTATTGCTAAGCAAACGAAAATGCTTGCTTTAAATGCAGGTATTATTGCCGCCGAAGCAGGATCAAATGGAAAAACATTTTCGGTGATTTCTCGTGAAATTTGTCTTCTTGCTGAAAATTCAACAAAATCGAATCAGGAGATCGATACACTAGTAACTGAGATTCAGGAGGATATCTCGAAAGCAGTAAAAGCCATGGAAGATGGAGATTCTGCTGTTCAAGAAGGGAAGCTGCTTACGAAAAAGGCAGGTGATTCCTTCACGAATATCCTTCAATTAGTCGAAGGGGTTTCTGGCCAATCCGACGAAATGACGAATGAAATAAAAATGATTCAAATGAATACGCATAAAATGGTTGAAAACATGGAGATAGTCTCTAATCTATACGGAAGTTCAGCAAGTTCAACCAATCACATCTCAGCAACGACAGAGGAACAGACAGCGGCAATCCAAGAAGTTGCTTCCTATTCCAACGAATTAGCCCATATGGCTAAGGTCTTACAACAATCTGTGGCTTCATTTAAACTCAAGTAAATCGTAGATCGAATGTGATTGAGAGATCAATAGACTAATTGACTTTGCGTGATGAAAGTAAACATGAGGTGGTCTGCTTTAAGCTGATAGGCGATTTGGGGAAATCTCAAATTATCCTGGGAATAGCTATTCAGATCTCCTTTTGTTAGTAAATGTAAGCGCATACAATTTATGAATTATTTTTAAACTATGGGAGGAGAACTCGATGAAAACTTATTTCAAGATGCTAATAGGTGCTTGCTTCTTTATGATCTCCGCGCTTGTTTTTTCAATACCCATTTATGCAGCAGATACCAACTATAATTACTACGATGAAACCTACCGCCCTCAATATCATTATACACCTCCAGCCAATTGGATGAATGATCCAAACGGAATGGTCTATTACGCAGGTGAATACCATCTCTTTTACCAATACTATCCGGATGGCGAGGTATGGGGACCGATGCATTGGGGACATGCAATCAGCACGGATTTAGTTAATTGGACAACGCTTCCTATTGCTTTGTATCCGGATTCGCAGGGAGATATTTTTTCTGGCAGCGCGGTCGTTGACTGGAATAATACAGCAGGGTTTGGCGCAGAAGCTATGGTTGCAATTTTTACTCATAATGGTGCCTCGCAGCAGCAAAGCATCGCATATAGTACGGACAAAGGTCGAACTTGGACCAAGTATGCAGGAAATCCAGTCATTCCGAATCCGGGGATTGCTAATTTTCGGGATCCTAAGGTGTTCTGGCATGCAGCTTCTAACAAGTGGGTAATGACGCTGACAGCAGATGATAGGGTCAAAATATATACGTCACCGAATCTGAAAAACTGGTCTTTTGCCAGCGATTTCGGAGTTAATCAAGGCTCGCATGGCGGAGTATGGGAGTGCCCCGATTTGTTTCCTTTAGCGGTTGACGGGAATCTGGCTAATGTGAAATGGGTTATGGAGGTGAGTATAGGTAACGGTGGAGCAGCAGGTGGTTCAGGTATGCAATATTTTATCGGTGAATTTAATGGAACCACCTTTATCAACAGCAATCCAGCAGGGACTATTCTTTGGAATGATTTCGGCCCTGATTATTATGCGGCTGTAAGCTGGAGTGATATACCATCAACAGACGGAAGAAGAATTTGGCTCGGTTGGATGAACAATTGGAATTATGCAACTGCGATTCCGGCATCTACGTGGAGAAGCTCGATGAGCGTCCCGCGTGAATTAAAGCTTAAGACATATCCTGAAGGTATACGGCTGCAGCAAGTTCCGGTCAATCAATTACAATCGCTTCGCGGTACAGTTAGTTCTTGGGGAGCAACAACGATTTCACCAGGCAGCAACATCCTCTCATCGAAGTCCGGAGATTCCTTTGAAGTGGTCGCAGAATTCCAGGTAAATACGGCTACGGCAACTGAATTCGGATTCAAAGTACGTAAAAGCGGGAATCAATTTACTTCGGTCAGTTATAATAAAACGAATTCAAAGTTGTTTGTGGATCGTTCTTTCTCTGGGGTAACGGGGTTTAATTCGACTTTCGCCTACAAACATGAAGCGCCCCTAAGTCCGGATGCTAATGGAAAAGTAAAAATGCAATTTTTTGTTGATCGGCAATCGATTGAGGCACTAGGCAATGATGGGAAGGTGGCCATATCAAGTCTAATCTTCCCCGATCGTTCCAGTCAAGGAATGGAATTGTATGCTATCGGTGGGAATGTAACATTAAATTATCTGAAAATCTATCCGATCAATAAGAGTATGGGAACTACGCCATTTGTATCGAATCTGTCAGGCTGGATCCATGTAAACGGCAAATGGGCGGACACTGTTGGGGGGAAACGGGGGCGAAGCAGTGGAGATGCCTTCACGCTAAGTTCTCAAATGGGTGGTAATTTCACCTACGAAGCTGATATTAAGCTATTGAACAGCAGCCAGGGTGCAGGCGCTCTAGTTTTTAGAGCTAACCATAATGCAACGCAAGGTTATGTAGCTAATATCGATACACTTAACGATGTCGTGAAACTTTTTAAATTAAATGGCGATGGTAGTGCAACTGTAATTGGTCAATATGCAACTCAACTAAACACCAGTACCGATTATCATCTGAAAGTAATCACATCGGGAGCTAATATTAAGGTCATCTTGGGCAGTACGCTGGCTCTTGATCTTAATGATACAACTTATGAGAGCGGTTACTTTGGATTGAATGTTTGGAATTCTAGCACTGAATTCAGGAATGTAAATACTTCTAATGTTACTGGACTGATATCTAATCTACCGACGATGGTACCGAAAAATGGAACTTGGAGCAACACTGCATCCGGTAAACAAGGCTTATTCGAGGGTGATGCATTTACGTTAAGCTCACAGACCGCAGGATATGTTGACTATTCGGCTAATATTCAAGTAACTTCGGAAGGCGCAGGCGCTTTGGTTTTCCGTTCTGATGCTACCGGTGCAAATGCGTATTTGGCGAATGTCGACGTTCAGAATCAGGTTGTAAAATTGTTTAAATTTGTAAATAATAGTGCAACGGTCCTGGGGCAATATTCAACCCCCTTATCGTTGAATACGAATTACAATCTACGTGTAGTTGCCGACGGTACCAGCATTAAAGTTTACTTCAATGGAACCCTTGTTCATAATGTGACGGATCCATCATTTGGCAGTGGGAGATTGGGATTAAATGTATGGAACGGAACGGCATTGTTCCAAAACATCACCTATAATCAAGCCACAAGGGATTTGACTAATCATGACTTTGAAACTGGAAACTTGACTGGATGGACCATTGTGAGCGGTACAGCATTTAATAATGCGGATGTTACATCGGCTGCGGCCTACTGGGGAGGACCTTTTAACCACCAGGGTACCTACCATCTTTGGGGCTTTAATAATGGCGTAGGGGGCGATTCCCCAGTCGGGGTGCTCCAATCGGAAACCTTTACATTAGGCGGTAACGGTCAAATCAGCTTCATGCTAGGCGGAGGAAATGATAGTAACAACTTGTATGCAGCCCTTGTCGATGCTTCTACCGGTACTGAATTGCTAAAGACAACAGGAATTAACTGGGATGCCTATAATAGGTATTTGTGGGATGCATGGAAGTATATCGGAAAAAGTTGCTACGTCAAGTTGGTAGATAATTCGACAGGCGGATGGGGGCATATCAATCTTGATCATGTAAGTGCGCCCGTTTTAAAACAGTAGTCATATAGTTGTCGCACGTACCCTTCTGTGAGAGGCCTATGCAACTGTGCATGGGCCTACTTGATTTTTCAACAGGTGAAAGAGCGCTGATCAATGGAGAAGGAAATTGTCTTTACAGCAGTGTCTGTCTTCTGCTAGAATAGCTAAAGTTAATTGTAAACCTAAATACAAAAGTTTGGTTGACAATAAAAAGTTCATGGATGGTGATTATCTTTGTCAACGCATTTTGAACGTCTTGCCGCCATAAATAAAGATCACCTTTGGCATCCTTTTACTCAAATGAAAGACTATAATTCATCAGACCCTTTAATTATTGAACGTGGTGAAGGGGTCAAGCTGTATGACGTTCAGGGACGTGCCTACTATGATGGTTTCTCGTCTGTTTGGCTTAACGTACATGGACACAACGTGCCGGAGCTGAATCAGGCGATCACAGATCAATTAGGACGAGTCGCCCACTCTACGCTGCTCGGAATGGCAAATATACCTGCCATCGAGCTTGCTCAGAAACTAGTAGAGATAGCACCGAAAGGCTTAAACAAGGTGTTTTACTCTGATTCAGGAGCAACTGGTGTTGAAATCGCAATCAAAATGGCATTTCAATATTGGCGTAATAGTGGTCAAAAGGGTAAAAAGACATTTATTACGATGAATCAAGCTTATCACGGAGATACAATTGGCGCGGTTAGCGTAGGTGCTATTCCGTTGTATCATGATGTGTTCCGACCGATGTTATTTCCTTCACATGTCATTCCATATCCTTATGCTTATCGCCATGAAGGCGGGGTGGAGGCTGCAATGGCTGCAACATTAACCGCTCTTCGTATTTTGCTCGAGAGTCGTAGCGATGAGATCGCAGCGCTCATTGTGGAGCCGATAGTGCAAGGAGCAGGGGGAATAATTGTCATGCCTTCAGGTTGTTTACACGAGATGGCCGCACTGTGCCGCAAACATCGTGTGCTACTTATCGCGGACGAGGTAGCGACAGGATTCGGGCGGACGGGCGCTATGTTTGCCTGCGATCTAGAAGGTGTGTCACCTGATTTGATGGTTGTCGGTAAAGGTCTAACGGGTGGTTACTTGCCCGTCGCAGCAACACTTGCGACAGACGAGGTGTATGGAGCGTTCTATGCTGATTACCAAGAGCAGAAAACTTTTTTCCATGGTCATTCCTACACGGGCAATCCTCTTGGATGTGCTGTGGCTTTGGCTAGCCTGAAGCTATTGGATGAGCGGAACATGGTAGAAGGAGTTATTGCAAAAGCTTCATTCGTGGAGCAGAAGCTCGCACCACTTAGTGAACGGCCACATGTCGGTGAGATTCGGCAAAAGGGCCTAATGATTGGGGTCGAACTCGTACGTGATAAGCTGTCACGCGAGCCGTACAAATGGGTAGATCGTATCGGCGTACGCGTAGCCGAGCGTGCTAGAGAACTTGGAATGCTTACAAGGCCACTTGGCAATGTTATCGTATTCATCCCACCTCTTGTCAGCAAGCAAAATGAGCTGAATGCCATGACGGATATTTTAGTAGCATCGATCGTTGATGTTACCGAGGGTGGATCACCGATATGAGCAAAGTGCGCGGATTATTTGTGACCGGCACGGACACTTGCGTCGGAAAGACGATGGTGACCGCAGCTCTTACCGCTGCGTTTCGTGCTGAAGGGTTGAATGCCGGAGTCTGGAAGCCCGTCCAGTCTGGTGCACTTCTTGGCAGCGGAGTTACGGATGCGGAATGTTTGCTTAAAAGATCGGGTATTGATGAATGCCCAGAGGCCGTGGCGCCTTTTACATTTGAAGCATCGCTTACCCCTTTCCTAGCCGCCAAGCATGCAGGCGTAACCCTCACGATAAAAGAACTCATCGCCGCAGGCGAACCACTAATCAATCGTTATGAGGCATTATTGATTGAAGGCGCAGGTGGTGTTGCTGTACCACTGACAGAGGATTCTCTGGTGATTGACTTGATCTCTGAACTTCACACACCAGCCCTGGTCGTATCCCATTCCGGTCTGGGTACGATTAATCACACGCTTCTCACAGTATCGCTACTGCGGCAGCGCGATATCCCGATCGTAGGCGTAATTATGAACGACGGAGCACTGGAATCCCATGACGATCCAAGTGTTAGTACGAACGCAGATCTCATTGAACGTTACGGCGGAGTGAAGGTCCTTGGCCGGTTTCCCCGCTTGTATGGGGAGGTGAATACAGAATTACTGGTACATACCGTCCGAGCAACCATTCAGTTAACGCCTATCAGACAGGCACTTTCCTATCATATAAAAGGGGATGAATGAGATTAATAAAATCAAAAACGATTTGCAGTGGCAATCATTTGCCCAAAAAACGCTTAATGGAGAATGTTTAACGATAGAAGAAGGGCTTGCCGTGCTGGAATCCGATAATGACGAAATACTTTTGCTGATGCAAGCTGCTTTTCAGGTAAGAAAACATTTTTATGGAAAAAAAGTGAAGTTGAATATGATCATCAACGCCAAAAGCGGCCTGTGCCCTGAGGACTGCGGCTATTGTTCACAATCCATCGTATCGACAGCTGCGGTGAAAAAATATACTTTGCTCGACAAAGATACGTTGCTCGCAGGCGCACGAGAAGCAATGGCTCGCAAGGCAGGAACTTATTGCATCGTTGCTGCTGGCAAGGGACCGACGGATAAGGAACTGGATCAAGTGGTGGACGCAGTTAAAGAAATTCGTGAAACGATGCCGCTCAAAATTTGCGCATGCCTAGGAATTCTGAAGGACGATCAAGCAGAGCGTCTTGCAGAAGCAGGGGTCCACCGATACAACCATAATTTGAACACAAGCAAAACGAACTACCCATCCATCACTACGACCCATACCTACGATCAGCGTGTTGAAACGGTAGAAAAGGTAAAGACTCATGGCATGTCTCCGTGCTCGGGTGTCATTATCGGAATGGGTGAGACGAATCGCGAAATTGTCGAAATGGCTTATGCGCTGCGCGATCTTGATGCGGATTCGATTCCAATCAATTTCCTCAATGCGATTCCGGGCACCCCACTTGAGCAATCAGGCCGTACGCCGGCAATACAAGCATTGAAGGTATTGGCCTTATTCCGGTTCATCTGTCCGTCTAAAGAAATTCGTGTGGCAGGCGGGCGTGAGGTTAACCTTCGTTCCCTGCAGCCTCTGTCTCTATATGCAGCGAATTCACTCTTCGTGGGTGATTATTTAACGACTGAAGGCCAAGACGTTTCTGCAGATCATCAAATCATTGAAGATTTGGGCTTTGAAATTGAGATAAACGCGTTGTAAGGAAGGCTGAACATGAATGGATTGGAAAAAGAACTTGAAGCTTTAGAGCGCGCATCTTTGGAACGCCACTTACGTGCGAGTGCTCCTGTCCCTGGAAGGCGTGGTTATACGTTGCGAGAGGAAAAAGTGCTGCTCAACTTGTCCTCGAATGACTATCTGGGACTCGCTCAGCATCCTGCTATTGTAGAAGCAATGCGTGATACACTCCTCATCGAAGGAGCAGGCGCCAGCGCTTCTCGGCACGTGACCGGCAACCTGCCGCCATATGGACATCTTGAAAAAGCGTTGGCAGAATGGCAGAACTGTGATGCAGCACTTGTCTTTGCAAACGGATATATGGCTAATATTGGTGTCATTGGCGCGCTTGTGAGCCGGAGCGATGTGGTTTTCAGTGATCAGTTCAATCATGCGAGTATAGTCGATGGGATCGCAATGAGCCGTGCTGAACATGCTCGATACCGTCATAACGATTTGGAACATTTGCGTGCATTATTAAATAAGTACCGTGATAAACGGCGCAAGTTGATTATTACAGATGCGGTATTCTCCATGGATGGCGATCAGGCTCACTTGCTTGAATTAGCTGCGCTCAAACGGGAATACGGAGCCATGCTGATGATAGATGAGGCACATAGCGGTGGGATTTACGGGTTGCGTGGCGAGGGATTGGTTTATGAGCTCGGGCTGCAGAATGACGTGGATATTCATATGGGAACTTTCAGCAAATCATTCGGTGTCTACGGGGCTTATGTTTGTGGAACAAGCACGCTGATCAGGTGGTTGATCAATAAAGCAAGACCCCTTATGTATTCAACGGCATTGCCGCCATCAATCGTAGCGGGTATTTCAAAGTCGTTGGAGTTGGTTCAAACAGAACACTGGCGTCGGGAACAACTGTTGTCAACAAGTCATTTTTTTCGTTCCTCTTTATGTAAAGCTGGTTTTAATGTCGGTAGAGGAGATTCTCCCATTGTACCATTGATCGTTGGAGATAATGATACGGCCCTAAGATTTAGCAATGCTTTAGAAAAGGAAGGTATCGCTGCAGTTGCTATCCGTCCGCCTACTGTACCAGCAGGTACAGCGCGAATCCGCTTCTCTTTGTCAGCTTCGCATACCTTAAACGAACTCAGAGATGCCATTACGCAAATTTGCAGTATCGGGTTTCAAATGGGGGTGTTGGATTCATGCAAGATGAGCTAAGCGGTACGATCTTATGGCTGACTGGATGGAGTATGTCGGATAAGGTCTTCGATCAACTACGTGAATTACTTCCTGACTTTAACCATGTTACCGTAAATTACAGCACAGTTGATTCCTTAGAGGATATGTTGTATTTGACAGAAACGTCGGCAAAAGATTTCATCTCTTCTGGTGGTGGTCCGATTCTGGTAGGAGGTTGGTCGCTTGGCGGGTTACTGGCGTTGAGACTCGCGACCCTTGACTTAGCAGACGGCCTTCTTTTGTTCTCGGCAACAGCTAGATTTACTCGTCCTAAAGAACAGATGGATCGCGGATGGGCCGATGGATACGTTAGACAGATGATCCATGGAATCAGGAAGGAACGACAAGCTGTAGAAAAAAAGTTTCAACAGCTGGTTTTTACGGAGACGGAATCGGGAATGGGTCACAGGGAAAGTCTTCCCCTCATTGGCAATTGGACAACATCTGCCCTAATTGCTGGTCTTGAAGTCCTCCGTGGTGTGGATTGCCTGTCCCGACTTCCGGAAATCGATTGTCCGGTTCTACTTGTTCACGGAACTGAGGATAAGGTTTGTCCTTACTCGGCGGCAGAAGAGTTACTCATGCAATTGCCCCGGGCGAAGTTGCTCACAATAGATGGAAGCGGACATGCTCCGTTTCTGGGCAGGGAAGCTCAATTGGCTGAATCACTAAGGGGTTGGTGGCATGATCGGTAGGAAAACAGCGATAGGACGTCAATTTAACCGAAGCGCAACAGGTTCATATGATATTCATGCCCATGTTCAGCGTATCATGGCGAAGAAGCTTCTTACATCTCTTGAGGATTGGACAAGTGAGAGTGATTGCAACCAACCTAATATTCTAGAGATCGGTTGTGGAACCGGCACTCTGACCGAAATGGTGGTAAACCATTGGTCATGTTCGTCTATAACTGCGCTTGACATTGCGCCCGCAATGATAGAAGCCGCTGAACAACGTGTTAGGTCAAATGCTGCAAACTTTGTTGACTACAACAATAGGCAACCGTCTCGCGTTAACTTTGTGCATGCCGATGCCGAATTGTGGGCTGCAAGTGTTCCTTCATCCTCGTTCAATCTCATTGTTTCTAATGCTTGTTTTCAGTGGTTGTCTTGTCCGATACAAACGCTGGAGCACCTTTACCGACTGCTTCATACTGGAAGTTTGTTAGCATTCGCGACGTTCGGGCCGGATACGTTCCGCGAGCTGCACACAGCTTTTGATGCCGTTTACCGTGCTGGCGGCATGGAGCCCCAACGGCACGGATTATCTTTTCAAACTTCAGATCAGTGGAAAAGCTTGTTAAAGGAAACAGGGTTTTCAAATATCCAATGTGAAAGTTGGGTTCAAACGGAAGTGTATGCTTCTGCAAGGGATTTCCTTCTATCTGTCAAAGCAATGGGAGCCAGCACCTCCGAAGCCGCCTCTTCGTATGGCTTCGGGTCACGGCGTCTGTTCGCCAACATGTATAAAGAGTATGAAGATAAGTTCAGCACCCCGGGAGGCGTCGCTGCGACTTACGAAGTTCTTATTATTCGGGCATCGGTAATTTGATAAACAATTAAGCGTTTACAAATAAAAGTAGTTCATATAATATTGAATTGGTAAATACTTCTAAATGGGGGTAAAGAAATGGTTGGAGAAGTGAAGAATCCAGTAAGAAATGAAATTACCTCTGTTATTTTATGGTCTAGAGATTTAATGAAATCGGTAGAGTTGTATAGTAAATTTCTAGGTTTACCAATTGAAGAGAAAGATAATTATGGGCATTTGCATCTATTTCATTTACCAAATGGAACGGAGATAATGATTGATTCAAACGGAATGGATAAAATTCCAATTCCACAATCGGCTCCTCCATTGTTTTTTATGCCTTCTGATGATATTGATGAAGCAGCTAAATTTGTTCAGGAGCTTGGCTTTGAAATTATTTATGGTGGAATACATAAGACAAGTCAAGTATCGTTTTTTAATATGAGAGACCCCGACTTTAACGTTATAACGATTTGTCAGAAACATTTAATGATTTAACTCTAACGGATAACGATAAAATGGAGGAGCTTGCTTCGCGGTGGCTTCTCTTTTTTTTCAATGGGCAGCATAGTTCAACAAATGTTTTATTTCCAAATACTATGTACATTTCTCTGATTCTTACAAACATTAGATGATATGACCCTTAATCATTGTCCATTGCACTTGGAATTGTTCATTTAACAAGACAAGATCAGCGTCAAGGCCCGTGGAGATTCTGCCTAAGGTATCAAGGCTTAATATTCGTGCAGGTGTGGTTGAAGCCATTTGAACCGCGTCTTTTAAAGAAATTCCGGTTTCAACGGTTAGACGCAGTGCCTCATTCATCGTAACGGTACTGGAGACTAAAGTCCCATCCTCTAGTCGCGCCACACCGTCGGAAACCGTAACATGATGGCCACCGAACACATAATTCCCATCACCTAGTCCCATGGCTTGTAAAGCATCTGTGATAAGTACCATGCCATCGGGTCCCTTCAGACGATGCATCATTCGAACGATCGCAGGATGCAAATGAATGCCATCCACAATCGCTTGGAGGCTTACATGTTCTTCTTCAAAAGCGGCTACAACCAGACCGGGATCACGATGATGAATCGGACGCATGCCATTGAAACAATGCGTTACGTGACTTGCTCCGGCTTCAAAGGCTTGCTTTGCTTCCTCGTATGTGGCATCCGAATGCGCAACGGCGATTATGACGCCATTTTCTTTCAGAAAAGAGATGAGCTCCATCCCGCCAGGTAATTCGGGGGCTATTGTAACCATCTTAATCAGTCCATCTGCTTCGTTAAAAATTTCTTTCATTTCAGTAAGATTCGGATGTCGTAAAAACCGTTCATTTTGCATACCTTTACGCTTCGGATTCAGGTAAGGCCCCTCTAGATTACTCGCCTCACTGCCATCCATCATATCGAACCCGTTAGCACCGTGGATATGCACATCGATCATTCCAGGTATCAATAAATGTCCTTCACCATCCATAAGTTCATATTCGACCTCCGGAAGAGAAGAAAGACCACTTTCTAGCTTTTCAATAATTCCGTTTCTTATCCAAAGTGTGGCAGGTAGAACAAAGTCGCCTGGTTGAACCACGTTTACGTTGTGCAAAATTTTAAGACTCATCTTTGTTATCCTCCTCGTATTTGTCTTTCTCTTCACATTGAATAATCGCTATATTTTTATTATGGAGTACTTCTCTTATTTCGTTAGGCACCTCTTGATCGGTAATCAAAATATCCACAAAGTCAAAATCTAAACGATAGACCGATTTGCTTGTAAACTTCGTGTAATCAGCCACGACGATTACCTGATCCGATCTGCGGGCCATCTCTTTTTTTACAGAAACATCATCTTCGTAAGGAAAGTAAAGCCCATCAGTTTGTATAGCTGTAGCTCCGATAAATGCCTTATCAGCTCTTAATTCTCTTAGCTTATCAATGACGGAAGGTCCATATAATAACCGATTTTTGGTATGTAAATAGCCGCCTAGCACATAAACTTGCAGATCTTCCCGTCCTGAGAGAATCCCTACAATGTCTATGGAATGTGTGACGGCCGTAATATTTTTAGCTGAAATTTGTTCTGCTACATGATTATAAAAGTTTTTACGATCGCATTGGAAAATTAAACGGTTGGGACTTTAGTAAGGTAAGTTGTATCTCCGAAGGAGTAAAATGGAATTTTTACTCTGAACAGATGGAATGATTCATGCCGCGAATGCTAATTTATAAAAATCAAAGAAAGCAAATGTACGCATTTTGCAAATGGATTCTGAAAAAATCGATTTTCCTGAGACTTTTTTAATGTTGTATCAAATCGGCATTGCAGTTTTAACACGAATGAAGTAGCAAAGGTATTAGCAAAAGATGGTTTTTTTATAACACAACAAGTAAATGAAAATGATAAATTTAACATTAAACGTAAAAACTAAAAATGATTTGAGTGCATGCAAGAAGAAGGAGGACGCTACTTGCTTAAGAGAAAGATAGCCATCTGGTCTACTTTGATCTTTTTTGCGATTTTCTTGACGATGCTTTCATTAGCAAAGAGGACCATCCGAACAACAAATTACAGCTTATCTGGCTCAACGGGGCTGGAGGCACAAGGAAACACTTGGCGTCCATATCATCTACGAAAAGGACAATGTTACTTTAAATGTCTATTCTCGTTTCCGAAAAGGTTACTGGTGGTACGTTCTCGACAGATCCCCATAGGCGGAAAAGGAACTTGAATACAAAGAGTAGTAAGCTCTAACGGAGAACGATAGTGGAGGAGCTTGCCTCGCGGATGCTCCTTTTTTGTTCATTTATTACGGGCAGATTGAGTGAACAAAGAAATAACAAAGAGCCACTTCTGAAAGTGGCAAAGGTGAGTATTTAATCTCTAATATCACAGAATTCCCATTATTACGTTCCATATTCTGTACAATGGGTGTAGATAAATATTGAACATTTGCGTTAATTGCTACCCAACGAAAGAGTCATTTTATTAAGGAGCATCCAAATTATTCATTTTGTTTCGTTTCGAGAAATAATCTGCTAATAAATATAGCAATATGTAAATAGGTAGCGATATGAATTTACTCCAATGTACCACCACATAAATTCCTAACCAACTTAATAAAGGCTCGGATACGAATGAGTTAAACAGACCCAATACGAGCGCCTTTAGAAAAGGAGAAGACTTTGGTTTGTACTGTAGTAAGAGCATCACCTCAAAAACAATGAATGTTTCAAAGGGAATGTAAGGAGGGATACTCGGAATTAGTTTGTAGGGATAATACCATAAACCAAAATTATTACCCATAAAATCGAGCCAGGACGCCGAGAGCAGTACGACGATGCCTGGATATAACAAGCGATCTGTGCTATTTTTTTTCCTAATAAAAAACCAAACAATAATCGGAACGATGAATAAAACTAAGCTAAACCACCACTGCCAGGTAAACAACACATGCTCTTTCCACACTTTGACATACTCGATGCTATCTTCGGCTGTATTATTTATCATTTCTCTTATATATTTCAGATATTCTTCCTTGGCCATAGCAACCTCTTCGTTATTGTTGTCGGAATCATTATTAATACTTCAAGTTCGTATATACCACCAAAGAAATTGAACAAACGAATGGATGCTTGCAACGTTAGACATGATTTATTGGAGCTGAATATGGAATAAGAGTATTAGACCATAAACAATGGGAATGGAGATTATGTACGCTAGTAGTGGCCGAGAGTGATGTAATTTAATCATTGGAAACATCATCGTATCAAAGAGAACTGAATAACCCAAGTTCCATCCATTTTGATAAGTAATCCTGCCTGATACAAATAATATGACTTCTACGGAAACATAGATACCGATCCATAGGCATATATGTAGAATTTGTTTTCCAATTGTTTTGGGGTAGTTAGATAGATACAACAAGATTGTAAGTGGCATTGTGACAACAGCATAAACAATAATTGTGATAGTTTGGTTGTAAAAGAAATCTGGGTGAAAGACCCACAGTGTTTGATCTAAGGTCAAGAATTCATACAAAAACCCAGCAGCAACGACGTACAACATGGAGGAGTGGTACTGCTTCCAATCCCTCCAGTCAGACCAACGCCATGCTGCTAGTATGGTAACTAAAGTTAAAATTAGATGCATGAATCTACCTACCTTTGAACCTGATTCAATAATTATCGCCACACGTTAGAATTGAACTCACACAATTTAAAACGAATGGCGTAATACAGAAACCCTGAAAAAGAAGGAAAACCGACCAAGATGTCCGGATCTTTTTTAAACAACTGTGGCATTTAAGTTCAGTACCATCTTAAAGGATTATTTTACATTATTTAGGTTTTACGGTAGTTTACTCAATACATAGAAGGTTTATTCATATGTAAATGTGATGACACGAATACATTCGGCTAGTACGTATACTATGAAAGAGGTCATTGCTTGGAGTTAGCGAGATTCTGGCTGGGGAAGATGGAGCAATTCTGAAAGTTGTGTAGCCAAAAAAATCGGTGTATAGGGTAAATCATTGCGAAGCCAGAAAACAATGGTACCAATGATGGCGGAGGAGCCGTACCAGATCGCGATATCTTTTTGAACGTTCAAGGTTAAGGATGCCTCAAGCGTGTTCATTCGAGAGGTGATAAAATCAGCGATCAGCTTCATGAGTCGTTCCGTAAATACGGGTATACGTCTGGAAGCGAGCAGAACCTTATAGAATTTCGAATTTTCCGCGATATGCTCAAGCAATTTGATCATGATTTCCATGTTAAAACCGGGCCGGTTCGGAGCTTCCTTCAAGATGGCATGGATTTCGTTAATCATATCTTCAGCCAATCTATCGATCATATCTGGAATATCTCGATAATGAAGATAGAAGGCGACACGATTAATCGTCGCTCGCTCCGCGATGCGATTCACGGTTATTTTCTCAAGCTCAAGCTCGTGAAGTAATTCAATAAATGCATCTCGAATCAATTGGCGCGTACGAAGTACACGCGGGTCTATTCGTTGTGATTTTTTTGACAGGAGCAATCACTTCCTTTCTCTCAATGCGCTATACGACAAATTCTGCAAGATTTGTGGATTATGTTATAGATAGACGACAAATCTATTGAAAATGTCATCTAATAAACATTTATAAAAAAGTTGTTGCTTGTGATCATTAGGATAGATGAATATAATACTATTTACATCGAGTTTATTATACAACATAATGTCAATTAGTTTGAAATTGAATTTGAAAGGAATAAGTGAAATGAGTAAAATTGCAGCATTTGATAGTAGTTCTATTAAGAAAGGTCCACTTTTATTTGTTATGATTCTGGGGGCATTTATTGCTATTCTGAATCAGACGATTATGAGTGTTGCTTTACCGGAGCTCATGGTCGAATTTAATATTGCCGCTTCGACAGGCCAATGGCTGACCACTGGCTATATGTTGGTTAACGGCGTTTTAATTCCGATAACAGCGTTCCTCATGCAACGATTTACGACGCGTGAGCTGTTTCAAGCATCCATGATTATTTTTCTCATTGGAAGCATTGTTTCAGCCGTGGCGCCTGGCTTTGAAGTATTGTTGGCTGGCCGCCTGATTCAAGCAGCCGGGGCTGGGATTTTAATGCCGCTTCTTATGAATGTCATCCTGACAATCTATCCGCCAGACAAGCGCGGAGCTGCTATGGGAATGGTTGGTTTGTCTATCATTTTCGCCCCTGCTGTCGGTCCTGCTATAGTTGGTTATATTTTGGAGCATTATTCATGGCGTACTCTTTTCTATGGCATCATTCCATTTGCTTTCATCGTTATTGTGGTTGCTTTTGTATATCTGAAAAATGTCTCCGAACGTACCTATCCCAAAATTGATACGTGGGGTGCGGTTCTCTCAACAATCGGATTCGGTTTCCTTCTTTACGGCTTCAGTAGTGCTGGTGGCAAGGGATGGTCAAGTACAGAAGTTGTCCTGTCTATTATTGTAGGTGTAGTGGCCTTAATATTGTTTACATGGCGACAACTGGTTATCGAAAGCCCACTTCTAGATCTTAGGGCTTTCAAACACAACATGTTTACCCTGACAACGGTAATCAACATTGCGGTTACGATGGTCATGTATGCCGATATGATGCTGCTTCCCTTGTATTTGCAGAATGCTCGCGGATATACTCCGTTGGATTCCGGAGTACTTATGCTCCCTGGTGCACTCCTAATGGGGTTCATGATGCCAGTGGCTGGAAAACTGTTCGATAAGTTTGGAGCGAAATGGTTGTCCATTATCGGTATGGCAATTACAATTGTAACCACACTTGGATTCATCAATTTGACGGATTCAACAAGTTATACTTATTTAGTCCTCATGTCCACAGGACGACGCTTCGGTATGGCGCTTTTCTTAATGCCAATCACCACGGCGGGCCTCAATCAATTGCCTTCCAGACTGAATGCGCATGGTACCGCTATTTCCAATACTATCAAGCAAGTGGCAGGCGGCGTAGGTACAGCATTGCTAGTCACGGTTATGACGACCAGAACCAAATCTCATCTCGTAGACCTGATGACGGTAAACGGAACGGCGAATGCTTCCAAGGAACTTATAAAAGAGGCGTCTATTCTGGGAATTAATGATTCTTATCTTGTTATTGTTGGCATCGGAATTGTTGGTTTGCTGCTTTCCTTCTTCATTAAACGTGTAGGTCAGGCCGAAGAAGAACCGAAAATCATTGTAACTCTGAAACCCGTTAATGCAACTTAGGAATAACAGATAAAAGTTATTCATATTTCAATTGCCAAATAACGCGGAACGTTAGTTAAACGAAACAAGGAGCAGTTTGCCACGGCAACAGCTCCTTGTTTTATTAACGGAAACTATAGCTTAATTAACAATCAAGACAAGACAAGACAAGACAAGGGGTGCCTGCAAATCGTCAGCATTCTTGAGATGGTTAGTTGTAAGCCTTAATGGAAATATTACGTGTGCGATGTGTAAATGGGTCACATTCGATTTTCCTAAAGAGGGGATTTATTAACTATCATCTAGTACATTGGTAAGTCTGGAAAAACCTAATACTTGAAATGATCGATGAGAATATGATATCTTCATATTCCACGGGTGAATGAGCTGGTGAGGATCACTCTTTCCATGGATAAACCGGGGTTGAAGGTTCTCATAATAAATTCCATGACCAAGTCTGTTCGGCATATGCTGGATCAATCATGGTCTTTTTTTAATTTAAATAGATCATATATTAGAAAAGGTAAGAGGTGAAAAGCGAGTGCATTATATAGTTATGGATATGGAGTTCAATGGTAGGAGACACTACGATATATATCCTATGGAGACTATTGAAATTGGGGCTGTAAAGTTAAATGAGCAATTGGAAATTGTCGACACATTTCAAAGCTTTATTCGTCCTAAATTTCCTTTAAATAGGTTTGCACTGGAGTTTTGCGGTATTACAGAAGAAACATTATTAAAAAGTAAGCCTTTTGAGGTAGTTATAGAGAAATTCAAAAAATTTTGCGGCAACGATTTTAAATTGATTGCATGGGGCGGCAGCGATTTCTTTACTTTACTAGTTGATTGCAAAGTGAATCGCATTAAAAATGAATGGGTAACTACTCATTTATTGGACATGACTCGTTTTTTTGAAGGAGGCTTGCAACAAGCTTTAGAAGATCATGGCCTTCATTTCATAGGGCAAAGCCATTCAGCAATGGATGATGCTTTAAATACTGTGCATTTATTGATGTTAAAACCAGGGCTTGTAAATGATACGAACTATTTCATACCAGACCCTTTCAAAATATGTACGGGCGGCATAAAGAAATGGATCCAAATTTCCCTGGACGAAGCTCTTCAAAATAACCAAATTTTAAGATGGGACGATTTTTTAAGGGATCAGAATACGCAAAAGTATATATCCATTATGAACTTAACCGATAACGAAATTGGAATGGTACAAAAGTTATTTAATAAATTTGCCCAAATGAAATATGGTTCCAAATATCATTTCATACGGAGCAACAGCGCTATTTGCTAGCCGATTCTGTAACTGTAAAGATATTACTCCGAATTCGTGGTAACCTAATCCTATAGTACAATGTTTATTTTCGAAAAGAATGGAAAGTTTTATGGACATATTGTTAAGAATAAGACTGATATGATATAGATTACTTCACAACATAAAAAAGACTACATTCACCTGAGGAGAAAAGGGGGTTGTAGTCTTTTTCGTGCTTGCTTGCTCCTACATCAAAAAAAGGATTAGCGTTGGAAGCTGGAAAGTTGTTGTTCAGCTATTTGCACTAATCTTTTTGTAATATTGCCACCTATGGCACCTGCATCGCGTGTGGCGAGGTTTCCGTTATATGCATTTGGTTGGAATGGAATTCCAAGCTCTTGAGCTATTTCAACCTTCAACTGATTTAAAGCAGCCTTTGCTTGTGGAACTACTAATGTGTTGTTGTTATTAGCCATTTATGCAACTCCTTCTCTAGGTGTAATATTAGGATGTGGATTGTAAAGAAATCTTATACATTTAAATTTGAAGTTAAATTTCTAGCTCTGTTTGCTATTTTGATAATTTGTCTGTTAATTTCTCTCTGCAGGTAAATCCTATGAGTAAAGGGACCATATATTCTGATATTAAGAGGATTAAACTAACGGAGAACAAGAGCTCAATCAAAAGCGATGCGGCTGCCGTTCGAGGAATTCATTGTATAGCTGCACCCTTTAAATGCACACAATATTAATGCTTCAAAATTACTCTAAGGGTGGGGCTAATATCATGTCAACACACGACCAACAACAAGAAAATCACGCTAAAGACCAAAAAGATAACAAACCAAATCATGGCAGCAGAAAAAAGAAGAAGAAGAAATAATGGCATTGATGATGTCAAAAATAATTCAAGTGGTTAACAAAAGCGCGAAAAAAGCCCAGGGTGATGCTTTCCCTCGGGCTTTTAGTTTGTCCGGTGCCGCAAATATTATTAATTCGTCATGGAATCTGAAGAAGATACGGTAAACATACAGGAACCCTTAACGAGTAAAGGCATAGATGGACTTGGTCCAGTATCACTTATATTCGGTGGACTTTCTCTACTTTGTGTTCCGTTCGTATTTCGATATATCCCAAGTGGTATTACGCAACCTCTGGATAAACAATCGGGTACACGAATCGTAGAGCTATCTGACGGATTAGATCGTCGCTTTTGAAAATCCCAGCAGAAACGGCGAACGGTGGTCAAAGCAGCAGTAAAGCCACCTAAATGAATTAAGACTTCATTTATTTCACTTTCCTCAATTCATTCATCAAAGATTATATAGGTGTGTTCGGTTCTAACGTAACCCTGGAGAAAAATAAATATTTGCAGAAACATTTACAAATGCCGACTAAACCAATCTTCTTACATAATCAGTTGTCCAAGTGTCGCCTTGAGCGCGTCTCAAACCATCTAAACTAATATTAATGTCGTTAACGTGATCTGGAACACCGGAGTATTATCGGCCAGGCTACTCCAGCCGCAATCGTATCGAAACATGCGAAACAATAAGAAAAACGAGCTAACCTCTTTTGGTTTGTTGTTTAATTTATTTGTATTTGGAGTTCGGTAATAAAGTCTTCATCGTTTGAAGAAGCATAATTATTTGGAAGCGAAACTTCGTATACATTATTTTCAGTTGGATAGCCTAGTAAATCGTAGGCTTCTTTTAGTTTGCAAAAATGATCGTAATATCCGGTTTTAGACCACTTAAAGGTGATGCACATATACATACCTTCTGGAATCGAATCGACATAAACACCTAATGGTAAGGAAGTTAAATCCGTTTTAGAAATAGAAGTATAAAGGCTGCTGTAATGGAACTTTTCAATGGATTCATAACTTTTCAAAGGATACATGCAGCCACATAGAGGAGCCATAACAGTCCCTTCTTTTTCAAGTGCTATAGCGAGTCCTCTGAAATTTAAATTATGTTGATCAAGTGGAGTCACTATGGTTTTGCAATCTACTTTTAAGACGGATCGTTCATCAATTTTGCGGGTAAATCCAAGAACTCACACATGGATTCAGGCGGCAGTTTTATTAGAATAGGTTTCCCCAAGGTTCAAGTTTGGAAACCATTATTCGAGTATTACAAGATGCAGCCAAATCATATGATATAGTCGGCTTAGGTATCACAGAACATCTCCCTTGGGACTCTTTATTCCTACAGAACATGCTGTCCCGCCTACCTCTGATTGGCGATATCCATAACGAAAAACGCCCTACATTTAACAATCTATAAATTAAAGTCTAAGGAATTGTACATGGTAAAATCAGGAGTTTGCTAACGGAGAACGATAGTTCAATATCAAAAGGGCTGCCGCGTGGCAGCCCTTTGCTCAACGGGCAGGATTGTTGAGAAAAAAAACTTGCATAAAATATAGGAACTTGAAACAATCTGATGAAATCTTCCGTTATAAAGCCTAAATAGGGGGAGGACCTTAATGAAAAAAATAATAATACCAATATTGGCACTCATTCTTTTTGGATCGTTAATAGTGGGGTGTTCTAATGTTCAAACTGACTACCCATCCGTTGTAAGGTGGAACGGACAAAACTACTTTCCATCTGCAGAAACCATACCATTGACTATGATTGGGGAACAATTAGGAACGATTAAAAAACAAATAAAAACAATGCCAAAAAAAGATTTCGAATCGAATGTTTTTACCAAAGGAAGTGAGCTATTTGAAGTAATAGATAATGATACATCAAAAGTAATTGCGGTCCTTTTTGACGGGGAATATCGAAAAGCTATGATTGTTGAGTTTCGATGAAGTCGATTTAAATCAGCTAATACCATATCTGATTTATTCAACCAACGAGAAACGATAGCTTCATAAGAACAACCCGAGCAGGCGTCGTAGCGACCCTGCTTTTTTCGTTGTGCTAACGGTTAGTATGGAAAAGCCTGTAGGAATTTTTGTTGTAAATACAACAAAAATGATGTACTATTTTTTTACGACGTTTGAAAAATACAATATTAGTGGAGTTGCAATTATGAAGGAAATTCTACGTGAGGTTGGAATGATTGCTAGGGCATTGGATTCTATAAGTAATATAGAATTTAAAAAATATGACCTTACAAAAGGACAGTACTTGTACCTCGTACGAATATGTGAAAATCCAGGAATTATTCAAGAAAAGTTAGCTGAAATGATAAAGGTAGACCGAACAACAGCTGCTCGTGCTATAAAGAAACTGGAGATTAATGGATTTATTGAAAAAAATGATGATCAATATAACCAAAAAATTAAAAAACTATTTCCTACAGAGAAAGGGAAGACTGTTTACCCTTTTATAAAAAGCGAAAACGATTATTCCAATATGGTCGCACTATCTGGATTCTCCGAAAGTGAAGTAGAAACGATTTTTAACCTGCTGCAAAGAGTCAGAAAAAATGTAGAAAAAGACTGGGAGTTTGTAAAAAAGGGAAACAAGAGAAATTATTGATTTAGTAAAAGGAGGACAAATAAAATGACTATAAATATAAAAAAGTGTACATTTGAAGATCTAGGATTACTTCAAGAAATCAGTGTTGAGACATTTAATGAGACATTTAAGAATCAAAATTCACCTGAAAATATGAAAGCATACTTGGAAAAAGCATTTAACTTAAAACAATTAGAAAAAGAATTATCAAATATCTCTTCGGAATTCTATTTTATTTATTCTAATGAAGAAATTGCCGGGTATTTAAAGCTAAACACAATTGATTCTCAAACTGAAATAATGGGCAATGATTCGCTTGAAATCGAGAGGATTTATATAAGGAAAAAACTTCATAAACAGGGGCTTGGTAAATATCTAATAAATAAAGCTATAGAAATAGCGATAGAACGGAATAAAGAGAAGATCTGGCTAGGGGTTTGGGAAAAAAATGAGAGCGCAATTACCTTTTATAAAAAATTGGGCTTTGTTCAAACAGGAGCCCACTCTTTTTATATGGGTGATGAAGAACAAATAGATTTTATAATGACGAAATCACTCATATAACATTTTCTCTGAAATGATATTCATGTAACGGCGAACGTTAGTTCAGCAATCCAGGAAGCAGTTTGCCGACGCGGCAGTTGTTCCTACTATCATTAAGCTAAAGGATAGTTTTGTTATAAGAGCAAATGAGGAGGAGAAAACCATGTATATTCCTTCACACTTTCACATTGATGAAATAAAAGTCGCTTACGACATTATCAAAGAACATAGCTTTGCAACATTGTTTTCACAACAAAATGGAGTACCCTTTGCTACTCATTTACCATTAATTTTGGATAAGGAGAACAAATACTTATATGGGCATTTTGCACGTCCGAATCCTCAGTGGAAGGATATTAGCAATCAAATTGTCTTAGCCATTTTTCATGGTCCGCATTGCTATATCTCTCCTACATGGTATGAAACAAATAAAGCAGTTCCAACATGGAATTATGTAACAGTTCATGTAAACGGTGAAGTCAAACTTATTGATGATGAAAAAGAGTTAATGGATTCCTTGCATGAAATGGTATTGAAGTATGAAGCCCCTGATAGTTCATATAGATTGCAAGAGGTAGACGCAGACTTTATCGCTGGGCTGAATAAAGGGATTCAAGGATTCAAAATAAGAATCAACAAGATAGAGGGAAAAGCAAAGTTAAGTCAAAACCATTCCGTACAAAGGCAAGAACTTGTCATTAATCAACTGGAACGGATTCAGAATGGAGACGAACAAAAGATTGCCTCTCTTATGAAAGCAAACCTAAAAAAATAACTTTAGGTTATTGAACTAACGGAAATAGTGAAGGAGCTTGCCTTGCAGCAGCTCCTTTTTTATTCATTTAACGGGCAGTAGAGCGTGGTGAAGCTTATTTCGTTGCGGCTAGCCTTTCGGGTGCAGGTGGTCTTAGTCAGTATTCTCACGGGCGACAACTACCGAGAAGAGCAGGTGTGAACCTGGTTGAGAGTATGTCGAGCATACAGAAAGGGCAGATCTATCGAAAACGGAAGTGCTACTCAGACACGATGCCTGAGTTGGCGAATAGGATTGCCTCGGTGGTCTCCCAGAGCTTCGGTAGGAACTGCATGACGTCCTCTGCACGGCGGATTAAGGAATCGGTGGAGGTGATGCCGAGGTCTGCGATGATAGCCTCAAAGTCTGGAGCGAGTAAACGTTGCAGGTCCGGTGGGGCGTCTGCAACCAATATCTTATGGCAGCGCGCAAAGGTTGCGACGATCCAGAAGACCGCTTCACGGTGGTAGCCGGCCCGGATGAGTTCAAGGCTTCCGTCGATTGCAATTGGTCGTGTTGTGGCGGTGATGTCGGTGCTGAAGAAGAAAGGTGTTTTGGCCGCGGTCGCAGCGGCGTCGTATACTAGTGCGAGCTTGGCGAGATGATGTTCGATGCGCTTGGGGGTCAGATGAGCGCAGCCTAGCAGCTTCAGCAGATCTGGGTAGAGGTCAGCGTGGCCGTATTCCGTAAGCACGTCGCGTGCGGCAAGGTAGCGGAGCCGAACAGTAGGGTTGCGAAGTGCGGCCACAAGGAGGATGTGCGTTGTTACGCCGGTCGGGAATAACCACGCCGTCACTTGGTCGTGCAACGGTGCAGAAGTATCTATGGCCCGTAGCGCGTTCTCGATCTTCTGCCGAGCGTTCTCACATCGGCGACGTACCCACATCCGCTCCGCAAAGTGGCGAGATACCTGTGTTTGCAGTTTGCGCAGATGTCCGGTGGGGTCAGCAATGATCGAATCCACGCGGAAGCTGCCTGCAAGGTGATAGGACGTCAGAACCCTATCGACCGAGGCGAGTTCGTTCCAAGACAAATACGTGGCCTCCACAAGGATGCCATCGTAGATGAACTTCCCAAGTTTGAGTGGGGGCTCAGCCTGTGTGGTAACGATCACGACATCGATATCGGAGGCTACCGACAACTCAGCGTCATCAGGCAGACCTACCGTCGAGCCGCTGAAATAAGCCCCATGGAAACAAGCTTCTAGGCTGGCGTGTTGCATGACCCATTTAGCCGCTGCAGTTCGCGCAGACCCGACTTTCACGGAAGCTTGTTGAAGCTTATGACTTAACTTTATTTCATTATGTTTTGCCAGGTGAATTCCCCCAATGACTAATAATTTTTTGAACGTCTTCATACAAGTCAAACTTTAAAATGAGGATTGGGCTGCTCCTATGCGAAGAAGTCATTAGCTCATCTATTTAATAATAAGAGTTTAGCACCAGAATATAGAATATGTGATAGAGCACCTTTGTATGATGTTTAAGAGTCAAAGTTCCATTGTAAATTGAGTAGTGGCCCACATTCATATTCTTAAGGTTAACTTAACTTTTTTGACATTGTTTTCACAGAATTTGTCGAATGATAACGACTAAAATTCCGCATTAATCAGCAAAATACGACGATAATAGAGTAAGGAAAATAATATATACTAGATCAAGAAAATCCATCTACTATTCGGGAAAGTTCATTGAAAACGCTATCATCATATTCTAAAATATGTTTAACTCATAGCAGTCCAATTTATTCCAGTGGTGAGATATCTAATTATGTGAGAGGAGTCGATTGGAAGAATGGTAAAGAAAAAAACATGGGGGTTAACAACCAGCTCCGTCCTGATGCTAACGATGATTCTTACTGCTTGCAACTCTTCTGCACCGGCAGGCGGCAAGACAGCAGATGCAACGAAGGGACCAGCGCCTAAGGCTGGAAATGGAGAGGTTATCAAATTAAAGTGGAGTACTTGGGGTAATCCGGGAGAGTTAAAGCGCTTTTACGAACTGACAGATCAGTATAACAAAGATCATCCGAATGTGAAATGGGAGCTGGTAGCCGTACCGAATGATGGCTACGAAGAGAAGATCATTACTCAACTGCAGGGTGGTACTGCGCCAGACGCATTTTATGCTGGAGATCAAACTGTCGTTAAACTCATTAGTAACGGTTCAATCGAAGAATTGACACCATTGATGAAAGTAGGCAATGGCCCAATCAAAGCCGAGGATTTTGCTGAAGGATTATGGGGCGGTTCGAAGAAAGGCGATAAAATATATGGAGTCACAGTTGACTGTAATCCGTTAGTCATGTATTACAACAAGACTGTATTGACTGAAGCGGGTATCACCGACGATCCTCAGAAATTGTACGAAGCAGGGGAGTGGAATTGGAAGAAGTTACAAGAGTTAACGGAAAAGCTAAAGTCTAAAAATAAATATGGTCTTGTACTTGAAGATTGGTCATCCCCGGTTTATTCATGGGTAACGTTAAACGGAGGTAAAGCTTACGATAAGCCTCAGGATGGCAAATTCATTGGAGATCAGGATCCGAAAACGGTTGAAGCATTCCAATATCTTGCGGAAAACACAAAGAACAAAAACTTCGTATTCTCAGGTTCACTTCCTAAAGGACAAGGCCCAGATGCTATGTTCATGTCGAACCAAGTCGGATTTGGAATTGCTGGTCGTTGGTGGGTTCCGCAGTTTAATGCAAACACTTCTTTAAAATACGACATTGTCCCACTGCCAACTAACACTGGCAAAAAAATGGAACCAGCTGGCATTCCAACAGCGTACATGGTTATGAATAAAAAGACAGCTCATGCTAAAGAGACTTATGAGTTTCTATCTTACTTTGTTTCCAAGGATGGTCAAAACTTCCGTCTTAAAGGGGGAAATGCAGTTCCTTCGATTAGCGGAGTAGATGATCTCGTATTGGATAAGAATGCACAGCCGGCACATGCTCAATATTTCCTCGATGCTCGTGAGATTGGTTATGCCCTATGGCCTTCCGAATCAGGGGTTCCTGGAGCTTCTGATATTGTGAAAGATAACTACGACCTCTTGTTGTTAGGCAAACAGGATGCTCAGACGACATTAAAGAAAATAAGCGAAGGTGTTAATAAGAAGATCGACGAAGTAAAAGCGAAAAAATAAAAAATAGGATGCATGTACGGTAATGTGTGACATGAAGGAGGGAAGGATGTTTGTATTCCGTCTCTCCTTTTTTATTTTTTTTGAAACAATTTATAGGGGAGGATTTGCATGAACCGAAAACGTTCTAATACATTCTGGGGGTACTTCTTTATTGCCCCACAATTAATCGGACTGCTTTCCTTTTCACTTATCCCTCTGATCACAACCTTTGTTTTAAGTACATTAGATTGGGATGGATTTCAGCCTGCGACTTTTATTGGATTTAATAATTTCAGTTACGCCTTTCATAATCCTGATTTCCAGAAGGCTCTAGTAAATACCCTTTATTATTCCTTATTAACGGTCCCAATGGGTATTTTTCTTGCGATATTGGTCGCTGTTGCTTTGAACAAAGTGAGATATCGTGTTATGTATCGGTTGTTTTTCTTCATGCCAGTAGTTACAAGCTCTGTCGCTGTCGCGATTGTATGGATGTGGCTGCTCAATGGTGACTTCGGTATCATCAATTTTCTGCTGCATAGCTTGTTTGGCATTAAGGGTCCACAATGGTTGACCAACTTGAACCTCGTCCTGCCATCCTTGGCGATTGTGAGCATTTGGCAAAAATTAGGTTTTAACATGATTATTTTTCTGGCTGGTTTACAAGGAATATCCAGAGATTACTATGAGGCTTCTATGATCGATGGTGCATCGAGGTCACAGCAATTCTGGAAAATTACTGTGCCCCTTTTGTCACCAACTACCTTATTTGTTACCATTATTGGCATTATTGACTCGTTTAAAATCTTCGATACGGCTTTCGTTATGACGAGTGGTGGTCCAGCAAAAGCTAGTTATACGATTGTGTATCATTTGTATGAGCTAGCCTTCAAAAACTTTCAATTCGGACGCAGTGCGGCAGCGGCTACTATGCTTTTTGTTATCATTTTGACTTTCACCATTGCACAGACCTATATTTCACGCAAATGGGTCCACTACGCGGATTAAGGAGGATTTCGCATGAAAACGGTAAATCATAAATTAGTTCCAGCAAGAACAGTACCCAGTAAACAAAAGAGCAACCATATAGGTAGTAAAGTATCAACCATCCTTCTGCATGTTCTGTTGATTCTAGCCTCTGTAGTCATGTTTGGCCCGTTTTTATGGATGGCATTCAGCGGCTTAAAAGACTTAGCCCAAATCTTTCAAGTGCCGCCGACCTTATTTCCGAATCCATGGAGGTGGGAGAATATTAGCCGATCTCTAACAGCTATGCCATTTGATAAGGCATACATAAACAGTGCTTATATTTCTGTGATTGTGGTACTGAGTCAATTGTTAACATGCTCTATGGCCGCTTTTTCATTTGCTAAAATTGATTTTCCCTTTCGTAATGTTCTCTTTATCCTGTTTCTTTCCATGTTGATGGTTCCCGAACAGGTTACGATCGTTCCTCTATACATCATTTTAAAAAATCTCGGCTGGCTCGATACGCATTTATCCCTCATTGTTCCGGATGCATTGTTCAGTGCTTTTGGTGTATTTTTATTGAGGCAATTTTTTATGGGTATCCCACGTGATTTATCAGAAGCAGCCTATGTTGATGGTGCGAGCATGTGGAAAATTTACTGGCGTATCATGGTTCCCCTCATTCGTCCAGCTCTAGCTTCGTTAGCGATAGTTTCATTCTTGGGAAATTGGAACAGTTTTTTTAAGCCCGTCATTTTCCTGAGCTCAACCGACAACTTCACCGTACCTTTGATGCTTAGTACGTTTAAGGGACTCTATGTGACTGACTGGACTTTAATGATGTCTGGTTCTGCTATTGCCGTCATGCCCGTACTGCTCGTTTATCTTGTTCTCCAACGTAATATTATCGAGGGCATATCTATGACAGGCATTAAGGGTTAAGGTGAAAATAAACATTAATCGGATAATTTTCTTCCAATCGTTCGTCAGGAACGATGTGTTGGACACGCGGATCAGTGTATTCTTTGCGGTATGCTGTCGCTGTCATACCGTAATAGGCGGTAAAAGCTCGTGAAAAGTAATGATTCTCAGCATATCCACACTGCGAGGCGATTTCTTTAATGCTAAGTGTACTATGACGGAGCATATGAGAAGCGCGTTCTAGCCGCAGTTGAATGATCATTTGACGCAAAGGAATTCCGATGACACGTACGAAGACTCTAGTCAGGTGTTCATGAGATAACTGGCAATGGACTGCAATTTCGGCTACGGTGATAGGCTCAAGGAGCCTATTACGAATATAGGTTAATGCTTTGCTCACCACGAGCGGATAGGCGGGGTCGGTTACGGCCTCTTTTTTATTTTTTAAATATTTCATAGAGGGGATTGAAGTGTTTTTGCTTTTATTACCCAAGTATTCAAGTTCGCTTAGCAGAGCTAACAATAAGATATTGCACCGATTGGTATCTTTCTCTTCATGAGCGATATGGAGGATCTGGCTGATTATTGCCGATGGTAGCCCACCTTCCCTAATCGGTATTACATCACAACTCTTCGTACTAAAAAGCGTAGGCGCGAACCATTCACCACCATTGAAATGCAGAAAAAGATGACGAGTAGCTGCAGTCTCTCCGAAATGATAGCTGTGAGTTTCCCCTGCCTTTGTAAGGACCCAACTGGGCTGATTCAATGTATAAACTTGATCTCCATTTCGGTAGATGGTTCCATTTCCCTGAGGGAAAAACACCAACTCGTTATCGTCTAAAATACGTGGTCCCAGCTTCCAGTTACGTCGAACAATAAAGTCACCGCAGTAGTGTATAGTAGGCAATTTTTCATTCAATTGGAGGCACCCTTTCTGATCAAATAAATCCATTGAAATCCTTTCTTTATCTATTGTAAACGAATTCACATTAAGGGAAAATGAAATTATTCAGCGCTCGTTATAGGAGGGAATAAAGTTGGGAATTACATTTACAGGAATTGCTAATCCACATTCAATTGGTGCTTTTGGTGTTGATGCAAACGCTAAGATACTGCAGAGATATAGGTTCATTCATGAGCGTCTTATGTTTATAAGTGCAGCTCAGCTGCCTGCACGGCATAACTGGGATGTCAAAACTGCGATGGGACGGCACATCTATGAGGATGCAGAAGCAGCGGATCAGCTTCGTACACGTGTGAGTCATCTGCGTACGCCTCTTGCTAACGTTGGGCAGGAACCAGATCCAACTTTAACGCTGCTTATGGACGAAATTCTTCATGCTCGTACAGATTCCGAATGGTTAGCTGGCGTGTATACAGTGATTAAACCAGCGCTTATTGAAGCCTATAGGAGCCATATACAACGTACACAACAAATTGTAGATCAACCGACTATTCGTATACTACGCTCAATCCTTCTCGATCTGGAGGAACAAGTACTTTGGGGAGAAGCGGCAATTGCTCACCTGAAGAACGCAGGGGAGTGGGAAGAGGCTGGCACTGAAGAACTATGTACGTTAATAAAGCGATGCATCCTTGCAGCAGGTGGAATGAGCAACGAAATGAAAAGGTCTTCTGAAATACCAGAACGTATAAGATCATTCCAGGTCTATCAATTGCCCAAAAAATCGCAACGAGAAGCACGTATGGGTGAAACAACCCTTTACCGTACAAGCATGGGAATGAAATTCGAGAAGCCGAATGAGGACAGACTTGTCGGTATGATGAGAGTACGTCAGGAAGAGATGACGGCGGCGGAACTGATTGCGGCTGTGTTATGGTCACAAAAAGGAATGCCGTGGGCATTCTATCGGGACTTAGCAAGGCACTTGTGGGATGAGGTTCGCCATGCGTTGTTTGGTCAAGCAGCACTGGAGGCTGAAGGGTTAAATTGGCGTTCACGCCCGCAATATACGTCTGATTATGATATCAATATAGAAAAAATCCCGAGTGCGCAATACGCGTGGCTAAGTATTGGAATCGAAGAAGGGGCGATGAAGCGACCGGGGAAAGTAGGGGAATTTGAATTCTGCAGAGATCAAGTGAAGCATCCATTAATGACGCAGTTCCAGGATTACGATTGGGCAGATGAGGTGGTCCATGCTTCCTTCGGCCGTACATGGACTCCGGAGCTATTTGGTGAAGAACTAGGATTTATACGTGAAGTTGCTAAGCATGAGTTAGATCATTTTTTCAGTGAAGTTCGAAAGGCAGAAGAGATTGCTGCTGCCGAAGATGAAACGGAGGATAGTACAATGAGGTATTGAGGGGGGAATAACAATGAAAATTGTTCCAGACAGGTTTGAGTTTGGAATCGAAAAAGAATATGCAATAGTTTATAAAGAACGTGACTTCATAAGTTACTTATTAGCATCACAACAGATTATAAATAAAATAAAGTCTATGTCGGATATCCATGAAAATCTAGTAAAAAAAGTGGGTTATTTGTTTCGCAAAGGCTGGGAGATACATCCTGAATATTCCAATGCTTTAATAGAAGTCGTATCTCCTCCTTACACCTTGGATAGTTTTGATGAAATAATAGATGGTTTTCAAGTTTTTGAGGAAGTTGTATGTAATTTGTTAATAGACTTCAAAGAAAAAAACACAAATCTAAAAGGAGAGATTTTATTTACAGATAAATTTAGTTCTTCGACAGATACATTCATTAACTTAAAAAAAGAAAAAATCACTGATATTAAACAAATTATACTTACGGATGAAGTTGTTACTTTTGTAGGAAGTGAAAATCTACTTCCCAATTCCTTTAATAAAATTAATGATTTAAATTTACTTTATGCGGGGTTTATTTCTACTCATGTTACACTACATCCTAAATATTGTTCAAGATGGGACATTAAACATGAGGCAGAATACTTTTGGAGCTTATTAGATCTTCTGTTTTTGTCTGAATATGATATAAATGACAATACCTTTTATTATAAAGGTAGTGATGAAATCCAATGTTCAACAACACCCCGAAGCGAACTAATATCATGGGCGGATAGGACAAGTATCTTCTATGAAAAAAATATTAAACAAATAATGGAAGGCGATGCTCAAGAGAAAGTTGATACATATAAACTTTTTTTAAATGAACAACACAAAGGAAACCGAACTTATTTAGCGAAAATAAAACATATTGAAGAATGGACATTATTTGAAATTAGAAGGTTTCATAGTGGAATACCAATTAACCATATGAAAGAATTTTTATTAAATGCAAGTAAGATTATAATAAACCCATAAAACCAAACACCAAGCATAGTTCAGTATACGGAAAGAATTTTAGTCAAACTTAAAAGACGCTAAACAAAGAAATATTTGCTTAGCGTCTTTTAGGTTTATCCTAGTACTATAATTGATCAAACTGCATTTTATAAAACTTTGCATATATACCATTGTTTTCAATAAGCTTTGTATGTGTACCTTCCTCTGCAATCCCGTCTTCCGATAACACAATAATCCTTTCTGCACTTTTGATTGTGGACAGCCTATGTGCAATTACAAAAGCAGTGCGGTTCTTAGCTAACTTTTCAAAACTTTCCTGAACCACCCTTTCGCTCTCATTGTCTAGGGCGGAAGTGGCTTCATCCAATATAAGGATAGGAGGGTTTTTCAAAAATAGACGTGCGATACTTATGCGTTGTTTCTGACCGCCTGAAAGCTTTACGCCACGTTGACCTATATAGGCGTTGTAGCCATCCGGAAGCCCCCTAATAAATTCATGAGCATTCGCATTTATGGCAGCGTTGATCATTTCCTCATCGGTAGCCCCAAGATTCCCGTACAAGATGTTCTCTTTAATCGTACCCGAAAACAAATACACATCTTGTTGTACGATCCCAATATTGTCACGCAATGATTTTAGCCTTATGTTTTTTATATCCGTACCATCAATTTTTATTGTACCTTCACTGGTTTCATAAAAACGCGGGATTAAACTGCAAAGGGTCGTTTTTCCAACTCCAGAAGGTCCTACAAGTGCTACATATTCACCGGGTCTTGCTGTAATGGTTATATTCTTAAACACATAATTCGAGTCGCTGGCATACTGGAAGCTTACGTTTACAAATTCCACTGAACCCTTTACATTGCTTAGCTCAGTAGCATCTTTGGCATCGGTAATGTCCGACTCAATCGCTATAATTTCCATAAAACGTTCAAATCCAGCCACCCCATTTTGAAGATTCTGAGTAAAGTTCACTAACCTTTTCACAGGGTCGATTAAGGTGTTTATGTATAACAAAAAGGTAATCAACTCGGTTAGAAGCAACTGGTTATAACTTATAAGAATGGCGCCCGCGATAACAACCGAAATGTTAATCAATGAAATAAACCCAGTCAAACCATTGTAGAACAATGCCTCCACCAAATATCCTTTTTTCCTGCTTTCTAAAAAACGATGGTTACTGCTTCTAAATTTATCCACTTCGATGTCTTCATTAGCAAACGATTGCACAACTCGAATCCCAGAAAGGCTGTCTTCAATTTGAGCGTTTATATCTGCGATACGTTCTTTATTTTTTTTAAGAGCGTGCTTCATCTTGATACTATAGCGATATGCAAAAATAAACATGAAAGGTAAAATCAAAAAAGTAGCTGACGCGAGTACCCAATTTATACTTAGCAATATAATGAACGAGCCCAGGATTCTCACCAAAGAGATCACCGTATCTTCTGGTCCATGGTGTGCAAGTTCGGATACATCGAATAAGTCTGTAGTTATCCGCGACATCAGTTGCCCAGTTCTGGCATTATCGTGATACGAAAACGAGAGCTTTTGAACATGCTGAAACAAATTCTTTCGCATGTCAGACTCGATCTTTGCCCCCATCGCATGCCCAAAATAGTCGGTATAGAAGTTGCTGACATACTCCACGACCATCAGAAATAAAAAGATGCCAACCATTTTAAAAACTAACGCAATATCGATTCCTTCGTCACTTATTGCGTTTTTGGTTATTTGATTTACCAGCAAGGGATAGGCAAGTACGGTCATCGAAGCTAGTGCTGCAAATAACAAATCGGCAAACAACACTTTTTTATAAGGTTTGTAGTAAGCTAGAAACTTTTTTAACTTTTCCACGAACTATTCCTCCAATTTATCCTTCTTTTAAGGATTACAGTGTTTTCTATAGTGAAATTGTTGATCATATTCACAGATTTTGTAAAATTTTTCATCTTTATCACTCCAATCGTTTTATTTTCATGGTAGCATCCCAAACCAGGCACCACAATTTAACAAATCATTATAATCAATTCTTATCATCTTATGGACGAAAGGGAGGATAGTGGAACGAGCTTTTTATCTTTGTCTAAAATTAAATGGATATCTATATAACAACAATAATATAATCATAATCGGTAATTATGTATTGTGAAACGATAAACTGCGTATTATAATCAAGTTAACAATAAATAAGTGAGGTGCTTTTTATGAAACGAGTGTCAACGCTCTTTTTAAAGATAGCTGTTATTTTTATTGGAATTCCGATTCTTGCTTTGTGCATCTTTTTGGTGCCTGAGATAGGGAATATTGCAGCAAAATTGCTTCCAGAGTTTGCTTATATAAAATATCTCGTTTCCATCGTATTTTATGCATCGGCGATACCTTTTTACTTTGCTTTGTATCAGGCTTTCAAACTTTTACGCTATATTGACAAAAATAAAGCCTTCTCCGAATTATCTGTAAAAGCTTTAAAGAAAATCAAACACTGTGCCATCACAATCAGTACCTTGCATGTGCTAGTCTTGCCGCTCTTCTATCTCTTTGCGGATAAAGACGACGCCCCAGGTGTCATCTTTATCGGATTGGTTGTTCCTTTTGCTTCCATGGTGATTGCAGTCTTTGCCGCTGTTCTTCAAAGACTTTTACAAGAAGCGATTGATATAAAATCGGAAAATGACTTAATAGTCTGAGGTGATTAACCGGCAATAGTAATCAATATTGATGTGATGATGCCTAAAAGAAAAATAAAGATAATTGATATGAAAACGTTAAGTAACGTATTACAATTTATTAGTGAGGTGTTTTTTATGAACCGATGGGCAACTTTTTTCCTAAAGGGAGTTATTATTCTTATCGGAATTGTGGCACTTGCTTTATGTATATTTTTGTTGCCTGAGATAGCCAGTAGAGATGCAGAAGCGCATCCAGTGACTGCTTACTTGCAATATCCCTTTTTACTATCTGCTTATTTATTGTCTATTCCATTTTTCATCGCGTTGTATCAAGTATTTAAACTTTTAATTTACATTGATAAAAACAATTCTTTCTCGGAATTATCTGTTAGAGCTTTGAAGGTTATCAATCGCTGTGCAATCACAATAAGTGCCTTTATTGTAGTAGGAATCGTATTCGTCGCTATATTTATTGAAGGTGACAGAGCAGGAGTCATAGCGCTGGGATTATATTCCACTATTGCTTCAAGCGTAATCGCAACCTTTGTTGGCGTCCTCCAAAGACTTGTAAAAGAAGTCGTAGATATAAAATCTGAAAATGATTTAATAGTGTGAGGTGAAAACAATGTCGATGATAATCAATATTGATGTGATGTTGGCTAAAAGGAAAATGAGCGTAACAGAACTTTCGGAGAGGGTTGGAATAACAATGGCTAACCTTTCTATATTGAAAAATGGAAAGGCAAAAGCAATTAGGCTTTCAACTTTAGAAGCAATTTGCAAAGCATTAGAATGCCAACCTGGAGATATTTTAGAATACAAAAGTGACGAGAACACTCAAGGATAATAAAGTAGGGATAAATAGCATTGTGTATAATGAATTTGAGGTGGTAGTTTGATGGACTCACAATTTGCACTAAATGATGGAATTAAAATTAATTACCTGATTAGTAGTAAAGTAAGTGAGAATACTCCTTTAGTTTATGTCCCAGGAATGCTTGGTAGCGCCGAAGAATTTCCATTTGAGTCATTTGAAACCAGGCAAAATATTTCTATTAGCTTAAGAGGCCGCGGTAAAAGCGATGCACCGGATAGAGGTTATTCATTTCTGGGTTAGATTTGCCTACATAGGTCAAGATGGTTAGTTTTGGCTTAATATGTTTAATCGTTCTATCTCTAATAGTTATTGTAATCTTTTATGCTGGGGTAATTACATTAAATGGATATTGAAAAGAGGGATAAAATGCTCTTTAAAATTGACGATGATAAGATGCTTAAATTACTTGAACAAGACGATTCAGAAAGATTATTTGCATTAACAGATGATTCTAGACGTTATCTTAGAGAATGGCTACCGTGGGTTGATGGGACTTTGAGTGTAGAGAACACGAAATCCTTTATACAATTCTGTCAAAATCAACATGCTTCAAACAATGGATTCCATACAGCAATATGGTATAAAGGCGAAATCGTAGGATGTATCGGATATCATTCTATTGATTGGGCTAATAAAAAAACCAGTATTGGTTACTGGTTAGGTGAAAAGTTTCAGAGTAATGGAATTATGATTAAATCTTGCAAAAGATTAGTTGATTATACCTTCGACGAATTAGGTTTAAACAGAGTTGAAATAAGATGCGGAGTTAAGAACCTAAAAAGCAGGTCGATTCCAGAGAAATTAGGGTTTACGAATGAAGGTCGAATCCGTGAAGCTGAATATTTATACGACCAATACATTGACCACATTGTATATGGCATGCTTAAAAGTGATTGGAATTTTGGTAATAATAAATTATAAATACTTTCGAAGGCGTGTGAAGATATGAATAATATTTGGAACTGGGCTGGCAACTACAGGTATAGTACCTCTGAACTCCATATTCCCACAAGTGTGGAACAAGTACAGGAATTAGTGGCTCGCAGTAAGCAAATAAAGGTGCTTGGCACACGGCACTCGTTTAATAGCATCGCCGATTGTAACGAAATCCTTCTTTCGCTTCAGAACATTAACCGAGTGGTAGCATTAGATACAGTACAAAATAAGGTAACTGTTGAAGCCGGAATCCGGTATGGAGAGCTATGTGAGCACCTACATAACCATGGTTATGCGCTTCACAATTTGGCATCGCTGCCACACATAACCGTTGCTGGTGCATGCGCTACGGCAACGCATGGTTCTGGTGATCGGAATGGGAATCTTGCTACAGTGGTTGATTCTATGGAAGTCGTTCAGGCGAATGGGGACGTGGCTGTATTCTCCCGCGAGAAACAAGACATCGCAGGTTCAATCGTTGGGCTTGGAGGATTGGGCATAGTCACTAAAATTACACTGGATGTGATCCCAACATTTCAAATGAGTCAGCATGTATATGATAATCTGTCTCTAATGCAGCTAAATGAGCACTTTGACGATATTTTTTCCAGTGCTTATAGTGTTAGTCTATTTACCGATTGGAAAAATGCGAATTTCAATCAAGTCTGGCTAAAGCGGAAACTAACTGATCAAGTCTCTGATCAGGTGGCACCTGAGTTTTTCGGTGCGCAATTAGCAACTTCACCTCGGCATCCAGTGCCAGGACATACAGCGGAGAATTGCAGCGAGCAGATGTGCATTGCGGGACCATGGCACGAGAGATTGCCGCACTTTCGTATGGATTTCACTCCGAGTGCTGGAGAGGAGCTGCAAAGCGAGTATTTCGTGCCGCGACAAGATGCCTATCAGGCATTGAATGCGCTTAATGGAATACGGGAGCATATCTCGCCACACCTTTATGTTTCTGAAGTTCGTACTATTGCAAAAGACAATTTGTGGATGAGCCCTAATTACAATCAGGATTCAGTTGCTATTCATTTTACGTGGAAGCCGAATTGGGAGGCAGTCAAACAAGTACTGCCGATGATCGAAAAGCAACTTGCGCCTTTCCGCGCTCGTCCGCATTGGGGGAAGCTATTTACCATGCAGCCCGCTCAGTTGAAGCCGCTCTACGAGAAGCTGCCAGACTTCCGACAACTGCTCCTTCATTATGATCCCCACGGAAAGTTTCGTAACGACTTTTTGAATAAATATTTGATGGTATGAATCGGATACTTCATTGCGAAGCAGGTGAAGCGTATTGTGCGTTTTCGAGATGGTCAATTAATTCAATAATTACGGTACGTAGGTATATTGATTGTGGGCCTTGCGAAAAGAAACTGAGACGTCATGCGGGCGTGCACGCGGTTTGCGTTGTTGAAGCGAACGCTCAGATGCGGGAACGATCGATCCGGAAACCCCGTTTTATTCGTCTTTGGAAGAAGCGATCAACAGCGAGAGCCCCGATTTCGTCATTAATGTTACGCCTCCTCACATTCACACTGCGATTAACGAGATCGCGTCTTTGACGGCGGGACGGTCGTGGATTATCACGGCAGCATGATGGCCAAGGGAAAGCTGACAGAATGGTATGGAGATTGGCGTTTCGAAGGAGCGGAAGGCGCGATTGTGGTAACGAGCAACCAAGTGCAGCTTATGAAGGAAGGAAAAGCCGATGAAGTGTACACCTTTGACGGGGTAGGAAACGTGCTGTCGATCGATGAATTCTAGCTGCTTTGAAGGAAAAGCGGGAGCCAAGACCAAACGGAAGAGATTATTTGAAGTCACAAAGCTTGGTGCATGCTGCAGCCGTATCGTCGAGAACGGGAAAAATGCTTTCCGTGGAAGCACTTAGTGAGGTGTATGCTTAAAACGGTTTTGAAAGAGAGAGGCTCAATATGCTGAATTTGGACGATATGAAAAAAAACAAATCTAATGTTAGACTTTCCGATTACACAACAGCTACCGACCGTGAGGTTACCATAGAGAAATCATGGGTGAATAATCATTTAAGCACTAGATTGACAATTTCAGATAATCAAAAAGAAGCCTGCAAATCAAAGTTCAAGTGATTTGCAGGCTTCTTCGTTTTCGTCTGAGATATAGTTATATCGCCAAACGATTGTACGAATGCCTATATCACAAATAGGTTTATTGACATAATTTAATACCAGACCAAATTAAAAGGAGCTGCTACATTGAAAAAAATCCCTGTTAAAGGATTCGTTCTTCACCCGAGTGACTCTGGGAACGAACATTCCCATGGTCTCTATATTACTTCTTGGGACGGTCGCCCCGTGTATCACGTTCACCCTTTTTCAGGTGTGACTTCTTATGACGATGGACACGTTCATCAATATGTGGGTGTTACCGAACCAGCTCCAACAGGTGTCCCCCATGTACATCGTTATTACACCGTAACATCAATAAATCATGGGCACACTCATGTCATTCAAGGGGTAACAGGCCCGGCAATTGATGTTCCGAGTGGTGGGCATATCCATTACTTTGAAGGTTTTACGACAGTAAATGGTGCGAGACCACATACGCATCATTACAAAGGAGCTACGGGTAATGAAGCTTTATAATCGGTTATCAGAAGCGTCTAATAAATTCTTTGCAAGGCATCATGATGATGTTCGAGATGGGCGGTTGTCAATAGAAATGTAACTGGATAGAAATTAAATAAAAAGCATGAGGGATGAGAACCTCATGCTTTTTATGCCCTCAAGACCGATCAGACCCACCAGTTCAACATAATCAAAATACCATACTTATTTATTTTGCGCAGAGAACTGGGTACGGTATTGGCCAGGAGTCATTCCTTCCAGCTTTCTGAAGAAGCGGATATAGTTTTGGGCATTCGTGTAAGTTAGTTTCTCGGCAATATCCTTGATGGGCAAATTCGTTTCTACCAGCCATTTCTTGGAGATTTGGAAGCGATAGTCAGCTAGGTATTCACTAAAAGACATATTCGTTTCTTTCTTAAAAACACTGCTTAAATAGAAGACGTTATAATGCATGCGTGAAGCACATTCTTCTAGCTTTAAATCTCGCTCGTATTCCTTATGAATGATATCGATGATTTGTTCGGACAAGTTCTGGTATTGGGATTCCTGCCGGTCCCGGAAAACTTGAATCATGGGCAGAATAATTCGATCCTTGAACCAGGCTTCGATTTCTGAGCTAACATAGAGCTGAAGCAGCTCCTCATATAACGAGCCTTCTTGCAGATTTAGCTGCTCAAGTCGAATTCCTGCTTCCTGCATGACGATCATACAATTATTCAATAGACGAACTAAGGAAATCTGATATTCGTGAGGTGATCGTTCTTTTTGGAAAACTTCTTTCAGCCATTGGTTAAGCACAACGAAAGATCGATCCTCATTTGCCAATTTGATGGAATCGATAAGCTCGTTCTCCTGAAGCTTCGGGTATGCATAGATAAGCGTATGTTTTCCTGCATTGATACTCGCATAGGGGATAATGACGCCTTCCCCCAACGTGAGCCTGCGCTTCAAAGCCTCAAGTCCTTCCTGATAAGCTCTTGGAGCTTTGCGAATATGGGTGAAGGGCAGGCTTATCCCGATGCTGACGTCGAGTTCCAAATAATTGCGGATCATTCGCTGGATCTCTTCCGTCCATTGATAGAGCTGGTTACAGAATGCTTCAGTCGTGAGGCCGGAGCAGCCTATCGTCGTAGTTAGTGTTTGTTCAACGATAACCGGGGATAAGCAGCTATCGCCCGGGATCAGCTCCTCGATAATATTTTTAATAGCAAACAAAAGCAGATCCAAATCCGCCTGTTCATACCGCGTTTCCTTCAGTAGGTCGATCTGCAGGGTAAGCGTGGCAAGATTGTTCCAGGAGGAAATCTGCTTCGAATAGCCGAAGCGTTCAAGACTTTCTTCAAGTTCTCTGTTGCCGACGTTTCCCTGATACAGCTTGGCAAGAAAAAAGCTGCGTACTTGCATCCCGGTTTGGTAAAGCTCTCCATGAAGCTTGGAATTAGAAGCAAACAAATCTCTGAGATGTTCGTCAATGAATAGTAACTCGTTCTTATGGGGCTTGTCGGAATTGGGAAGTCGATCTGCGATGCCTTTCAGTATCCCGTGAATAGGGAAGTACATTCTTCTGCTCCCAAACCAGACGAAGAAAATGCTTAGCCCAATGATTCCCAATAGCACGTAGAGAGTAAACCAGCCAATGGCTCGTGCTTCCTTATTCGTAACAGCAATATCCGTTACCGAAACATAGATCCAACCGTTAAACTCAGATCGAATAAAAGTAATCGTAGAGTCTTTGTCATTCGACTTGGATAGGAATTGCCCGGATTTCCCCGCCAAGAGGGCGAGATCCGTTTCTGGTATGATGCCCGATTCCGTTACGAATTGCCCGACCTTAGCTTCATCCGAATGGATGATGATCCGATTGCTTTGGTCAAGCACCATCACATTTTGTGAATCCGAAGGAGCTCCCATGAGGGCTGCTAAACGACACTGCGGGATAGCGGCAAATAATAGGCCCCTTTTTTCCGAAGTATGTAAGGGCATTTTTTTAATCAAAGTAATCATGTATTTGCAGCCGGAGCTTTCCGTATCTGCAGCTCCTAGGGAATTGTTCGGCAGAAGCAGCCAGTTTGAATTGAATGGCAAATTCGAGTAGAGGAGTAATGAATTTTTGTAAGCGTATTCATTTAAATTGTACAATCCCGTGTTCGTGATCACCCAATTCTCGGTTGAATTTACCAAAATGATATCCGTTACCATGGTCTTTGAGGACTGCTGGTACGAAAGCTCTTTACGAATGGCATTATAGGCCTGAAAATCATAGGTGGTCATGGGCTTGTACAAAGCGTCCAGCATTAAGGTTGAATTGATGAAGTTATTGAGGGAATAGTCCAACGTCTGCAAAGTTTGCTCCAAATTGCTGCTCGTTTGTTCCATAAGCTGCACATTGCCTAGATTGACATGTTGTTGAATCGAATGCGATGATTTCATATAAGAAAAGAAACCAAGCGCCAGAAGAGGAATAATGCAGATAGCGCAACTGAATAACACGAGCTTGGTGTAAAAGCTTTGTTCACGCAGCATAATCTGCACTCCTTTCTTGGCCGGTATCTGGTTCAGCCGGTTACTCTATTCTAATGAAAAAGCCCGTTAGGGGCAATAATCACTTCAAAATGAAAATAATCATCAGATAATAAAAAGGCCTGCAACCCCTGTAAAACTGCGGCCTAATCACATGATTATATACGTAACCTGTGTTAATTAATATGATTAAGCTATGAACATCAATCACCCAGATTAAGGAGGACCGCAAATTGATAAAGAAAAATACCGCCATATTGCTCTCCGCTTTAACGGCGGTTTCCCTGATAGTCGGATGTGCCAATAAGATCGACTCAAGTGCTGAAACAACTAAATCAGAACATGAAGCTCCCAAAGGTCCGATTAAGATCAGCATCATGGCTGATCTGCAAACGACCGAGGTTCCTTCCGATAAGCTTGAGAAGGTTCTTGAGCAAAAAACAAATTCCGAACTGGAAATTCAATGGGTGCCTGACGGTTCTTATGATGAGAAATTCCAAGCTGCTTTTGCAACGGGCTCTCTGCCTCAAGTTGTTTATTTGAAGAACGCGGCTTCCTTTACCCTCATGCGTGACGCCGTTAGGAATAATCAGTTTTGGGAAGTCGGTCCGTTCTTGTTGGATTATCCAAACCTGAAGAACTTGAATCCGACAATTCTTAATCATACGGCTGTTGGAGGGAAAATTTACTCCCTCTATCAGGAAAGACAGCCGGCTCGTGCGGGCTTCATTTACCGGAAGGATTGGACCGATAAACTTGGACTCTCTGTACCAAAAACGGTAGACGAGCTATACACTATGTTGAAGAAGTTCAAAGATGCTGATTTGGCCGGCGGCGGAAAAACGATCCCACTGTCTGACCGTAATGATCTTGTTTACGGCGCCTTCAAAACCGTTTCCATGTTCTTCGGAACACCGAACGGCTGGGGAGTTCAAGACGGCAAATTGATTCCTGATTTCATGACCAAGGGTTATGTTGACACCATGAAGTTTATGAAGAAGCTCCGCGATGAAGGCCTGATCAATCAGGATTTCCCAGTTACGAGCAAAACGGATCAGCAGAACCTGATGGTTACCGGCCGCTCAGGACTCTATATTGGGACGATGGGCGATGTCAAAGGACTTCAAGAGAAGACGGTAAAAAACGTTCCGGAAGCAGAGTATGAGGTAGTGAACGATATCCAGGGCGTTGACGGCAAGAATATTACATGGGGGCTTTCAGGCTACGGAACTGTTGTGCTTTTCCCGAAATCTTCCATTAACTCCGAACAGGAGCTCAAGAGTATCTTGGGCGTCATGGATAAGTTCTATTCACCCGAAATAGCCGATCTTCTCAAGTACGGTCTCAAGGACGAGCATTATGCATTGAAGGATGGCAAAGTAGTTCCTTCCACGGACAGCAAGCTGATTGAGAAGGAAGTAAGGCCCTATCTGAATATGGCACTGTACGAGTCAACCAATGTTACGCCTGCGTACTATTCTCTTCCTGTTTTTGAGAAAGCCATCAAGCTCTCGAATGGAGCCGTAAAATTTATGATTACTGATCCTACCATATCCTTGGATTCCAAAGCATTCAATGAAAAGGGCTCCAGACTTCAGGATCTGATGAAAGATGCCACTTACCAGTTCATTTTGAACAAAATCGACGAGTCAGGCTTCCAGGCTGCAGTGAAAAAGTGGCAAAACGACGGCGGCCAAAAAATCATCGACGAATTTAACCAACAATACAAGAAGTAACGATAGAAAAGCGGAGGAATTTTCATGAAAACATTTCGAAATCCCATTTTACCGGGCTTTTACCCGGACCCTTCGATTTGCCGTGTTGGTGAAGATTATTACATGGTCACCTCATCATTCGAGTATTATCCGGGTATTCCGGTTTTTCACAGCAAGGACTTGATTCATTGGCGGCAGCTTGGTCATGTCCTGGATCGTCCTTCGCAGCTAAATCTGGACGACACACCATCCTCTAGGGGGATTTATGCTGCGACAATCCGTTATTTTAACGGAATATTTTACGTAGTATCGACGTTTGTCGTTAGCGCGACTGGCGAACGGAGGAACTTTTATGTCACCGCCAAGGACCCGGCAGGCTCGTGGTCAGATCCTGTCTGGTTGCCCGGAGCCGTCGGCATTGATCCCTCTTTATTTTTTGATGATGACGGGAAGGTCTACTATACGGGCAATCGCAAGCCGCCTGAAGGGCAGCAATATGAGAAGCACGTGGAAATCTGGCTGCAAGAATTGGATTTGCAAGAGGAGCAGCTGACAGGACCGACATACAGCTTATGGGATGGGGCCCTTAAACAAATTCATGCGACGGAAGGGCCGCATCTTTACAAGATTAACGGATATTACTACTTGGTCGTTGCCGAGGGTGGAACGGGCCACACGCATTCAACCACAATCGCCCGCAGTAAAAGCATAACTGGCCCATATGAGGTGGCGAAAACAAATCCGATTCTGACACACCGTCATCTCGGTCGCAACTATCCTATCGTAAATGTGGGTCATTCGGATTTCATTGAAACCCAGAACGGCGAGTGGTATCTCGTTTGTCTGGGATCTCGCCCTTACGGGGGAAATTACCGTAACTTGGGTAGGGAGACATTCCTCGTGCCGTTCGTCTGGGAAGACGGATGGCCGGTGGTGAATCCGGGTAAAGGAATCGTTGAGTTCGAGCTGCCGATGCCGAATTTGCCATTGTGCCGATGGCCGTGGCTCGCAGCCTGCGATCATTTTGATGCAGCGATCCTTGGCGATCGATGGAATTTTATCCGCACGCCACGGGGGGATTTCTGGAGCTTGTCGGAGCGGCCAGGTCACCTGCGTCTACGACTGAAGCCTGAGACGATCACGAAAGTGACGAATCCAAGCTTCATAGGCAGGAGGCAGCAGCATATCAATTTTGCCGCGCGCACTGCATTAGAATTTACTCCTCTTACTGAAGGGGAAGTGGCTGGTCTGGTGCTTCTGCAAAATGAAGATTACCAATATCGCTTGGAGTCGGCGCTGATCGATGGAGAAGGAGTCCTTCGCCTGATCAAGCGAGAAGCGGGCGCGGAAGAGATGCTTGTCCTACGTCCGCACCAGGCAACCGGGAGATTGTATCTCATGGTCGAAGCGATTGAGCAGAATTATAGTTTTTATTTTGCTACGAATTCTGAGCAGTGGGAGCTCTTATACGATTGCGCCGATGGCCGAATTCTTAGCAGTGATGTGGCTGGAGGCTTTACCGGTGCTTATCTTGGAATGTATGCAAGTTCCAACGGGCAGCCCAGTACGAATCATGCGGATTTCGACTATTTCGAGTACAGTGAAATCTTCCCGAACAATTAACTTATGTAATCCCAAAAAGATTGCTTCCTATTGGGCCATACTGGTCAGATAGTTGGCGATCTTTTTCCTTTTTAGAGGCAATAATCATTGCAAAGCGAAAATAATCATCGGATTTGAAAAGGATTTTTATCCCCAGTTAGAGTGCGGACAAATCCCAAGATTATATACGTAACTAGGGGCTCCTGATTATGATTAAGCCATCAGGTGGACGTTCGTTTCTTACATGCATTCGGAGGTCCCACGTGAATTCACTCGTAAGGGGGTATTTTGATGAATAAGTGGTTGTCGAAGCTTTTAATTGCATCGATGCTTGCTGCAGCTTTTCCTGTAAACGCTGTCAATACGTCTGCGGCGGAACCACTCCCGGCTTTTCCGGGAGCTGAAGGAGGCGGCAAATATGTGAGCGGCGGCCGAGGGCAAGTGGTATATGAAGTTACTACACTCGATGATTACAAGAGTAACGAAACACCGATTCAAGGCTCGTTGCGCGACGCGGTTAGTCAGAGCAATCGGACCATCGTGTTCCGTGTCGGAGGCACTGTCCGTCTCAAAGAAAGTCTAAAGATTAGAGGCTCGAATTTGACTATCGCAGGGCAAACCGCTCCTGGTGACGGCATTACGGTAACTGACTATACGACGACTATTGAAGCGGACAATGTGATCATAAGGTTTATGAGGTTTCGCTTAGGCGACCGTTATCCGAGCGAGGATGATGCGTTCGGGGTCCGTTACCATAAAGACATTATCATTGATCACAGTTCATTCAGTTGGTCAGTCGATGAAGTCGTCAGCTTGTACGATAATGCCAATACGACCGTGCAGTGGTCAATCTCCGCAGAGAGCATGCTCATGACATCTCACCATAAAGGCCGTCACGGGTATGGAGGCATCTGGGGAGGCAATCAAGCAACGTATCACCATAACCTGATTGCCCATAGTGTGAGCCGGAATCCGAGATTTCCAACGGTCATCGTCCAGTACCCGGATATTACGGAGGCATCCAACAATATCATTTACAATTGGGGATTTATGTCCACTTACGGCGGCGGTGACGGACAGTATAATTTGAACAATAACTATTATAAGTTTGGGCCTAGCACTTATTCTAACGTTCGTAATTTGCTGTTCGGCGAGTTAAGCTCTCCAAGCAAAATGTACATTAACGGCAATATGATGGATGGGGATTCTTCCGTAACGGCCGAAAACTGGAAGGGAGTTCTATCGGTTGAGAACCCGGCATCGAAGCTTTCTGCGCCGGTAGCCGTTAACGGCGGATACATCTCCGAATCGGCGCAAGCTGCTTATGAGCATGTGCTCGCGAATGTGGGAGCCACCTTGCCCAAGCGTGATGCCTACGATGCTAGGGTTATTCAAGATGTGATACACCGCACAGGGCAGCATATTAATTCTCCGCGTGAGATAGGCGGTTATCCCGATTACCCGGAGGTCATCTCCGCCATAGTCGATCAGGACCACGACGGCATGGACGATGTGTGGGAAGCTGCAAAGGGATTGTCTCCTGCCAATGCCGATGATCGGAACGCAACGAACCTATCACCGGAAGGGTACACGAATCTGGAGGTATATCTCAACGACTTGATTGTTCAAGGATCCGCCAGTAACAAAAATACGGATAATCCGGCCGTTTCCATCACCTCGCCGGTGAACAATAGCCTGAAGGAAGCCGGAAGCCAAATTACGGTGGAGGCAGCCGCCTCCGATAGCGATGGTATTGCCAAGGCTGAACTGATTATTGATGGAGCAAAAGTAGCAGAGGATACGACGGCTCCGTACAGCTTTGATTGGAGTAACGTAACGGACGGCACTCATTTCCTTGTCGTTCGCGCTACTGATACCATGGGGCTGTCCACCCACTCAGACAATGTCGCAGTTCATGTGAACACGAGCGGCCCGATTACTCCGTGGCAATCGCAAGATATTGGCAATGTCGGCATTCCTGGCCATACGCAGCTGGGAGGCGATGCGCAGGCCGTCACGGTGAAATCGGCCGGCGATATTGGAGGAACCGCGGATTCGTTCCACTTCGCTTATCAGCCGTTGACAGGGAACGGCGAGATTATTGCGCGAATCGAGCACGTAACGCCTACCGACGATAATGCGGAGGCAGGTGTCATGGTCCGTGAATCGCTGAATGCTTCCTCCAAGATGGCGATGCTCTCGATCCCTTATGTCAAAATGGGGGAAAAAGGCGTCATGATCAGCCGTTCGTCGACGGGCGAAGAGTCGGCGAGAATCGAGCCGGAAGATTTCATTGCAACCCCATATTGGGTGAAGCTCGTTCGAATCGGCAGCCAGCTGACGGGCTTGATTTCTTCAGACAAGACAAACTGGAAGCAGATCGGATCCCTTGATATACCAATGGCGGAAACCGTCTATTTCGGGTTAGCGGCAGACGCCTCGAAGGCGCCAGATGACATTAATAAGTACAACACGTCTGTATTCAGCGGTGTGGAGCTTCATACGCTTGCTGCAGACTTTCCAATGCCACCGCAGGCGCAGGCGGCAACAGCAGGAGAAAACAAGGCGGTGCTGGCTTGGTCCCCTGTAAGTGAAGCAACCGGTTATCATATCAAGCGAAGCGATATTCCTGGCGGTCCTTATACGACGATTATGACCAACGTTGCTTCACTGTCTTTTACCGATTCGAATTTAACACCTGGCAAAACGTATTATTATGTCATCAGTGCTGTAAATGCACAAGGTGAAAGCTTCGATTCAAAGGAGGTCAACGTCACTCCTACCGGTGCACCAGAGGTCGTTTGGCTCGTTGCGGATGATTTCGAAGGAGATGCCATCGGAGAGATGCCGACTGGGTACACATTAATTAATCCCATTCCGATGACAGCCACGAATAAAGTGATCACACAGACGGTTCCTGGGACAAGTGCGGGGAATAACTCATCCAAAGCGATGCAGCTATATGATACAGGCTCGGTTAACACCCGGACAGCGAAAAGCTTTACTCCGCAAAAGGGCACAGTTATCATCGAAGCGGATTACATGCAGCAATCGATGATTGGCTCGGCCGGCCTGTTTCAGTTGCAAACGCCGGATGGCGGCAAAACGCCTTTGTCATTGGAAATCCGCAAACCTGCAAATGAAAGCAATAACGTGTTTGTCATCAATAATGGCGGTACGTATATCAAGGTGACAAACGAGCAGCCGCCATTAAACCGTTGGACGAATATCAAGATCGAAGCGAACATCTTGACGGGTAAAGCAAAAATTTATGTGGATAATGTTCCGGCCGCGACTCCGGAGATCGACTTCCTCAGCACGGCGCTGGCGGATACGAAGGCAAAGGGAATAGGCCGCATTCATTTTTCCACGCCGGGCTCCGGAACAGGCAGCCCCTATTGGGATAACGTGAAGGTGTATGTAGAGCCGGTAGCTTCTCCGAAGGGATTGGCTGCGGTACCGGGTAACGCACAGATTCAATTGAATTGGGATGCGGCGCAAGGAGCTGAGTCCTACACCGTAAAACGCAGCACGGCCAGCGGAGGTCCTTATCAAACGGTAGCCTCCGGTATTACGGCTACATCCTATATCGATGCAGGACTTCAGAACGAAACGGCCTATTATTATGTAGTTACAGGAGCAGGCGCTTCCGGTGAAAGCGCTCCGTCCAACGAGGTGAAGGTAGCGCCGTCACAGTCAGCGGAAAAACCTGAAGCTCCTGCAGGGCTTGTACCGATCGTACGAAACAGTCAAATAGATTTGAGCTGGAACAGTGTAAATAATGCGGTCTCTTACATTGTTAAGCGAAGCCTGTCAGCCGATGGTCCTTACACGAAAGTTGCTGAAAGTACAGCTACCTCATATCGCGATGGCGGACTGAGCAATGGGACGACGTACTATTATGTGGTTTCCGCCAAGAGTGTCGGAGGAGAAGGCCAGAATTCCGAACCGGTTCAAGATCAGCCAGCTGCACCAGTCGCCGCTCCTGCGATAAATGTTTTATGGGGCAACGGTCAGGCTGAGCTTCGTTGGAACGCAGTGGATGGCTCTTCGACCTATACCATTCAACGCGCTTCGGCTTTCGAGGGACCGTACATAACCCTTCAACCGATGGTAACCTCAACAAACTATACGGATACGGGGCTTGAAAACGGCAATGTTTATTATTATAAAGTGACGGCCTCGGGCGTAAAAGAAACGAGCTTGGAATCCGCCGTTGTTTCCGGACGACCTGTGGAGGATATTGGAATTCCAGCAGCCCCGGCTGCAGTGAAGGCAGTAAACAGCGCGAATCAGGAGGTTAGCGTTGTGTGGAACCCCGCACAGGGTGCGGCTGCTTACCGCGTCAAAAGAAGTGAAGTCGAGGGCGGCCCGTATCAGGTTGTGGCCGAAACGGTTGCCGGCACCCGATATGCCGATAATGGGCTAACCCAAGGGAAGACTTATTTCTACATCGTTACGGCCGTCAATGCCAATGGAGAAAGCTATAGCTCGGCACAGGTGAAGGCTGATGCGGTTCAGGTAATTACGGTAGCGAAGGATCAGAGCGGGCAGTTCAGCACGGTTCAAGCGGGCGTTGATTCCATTCCGAACAATAATCCATCCCGTATCGTTATTCGTGTGAAAGCTGGAGAATATCGGGAGAAGGTTCTCATCGGCACCGGAAAAACCAACATTAGCCTTGTCGGCGACGGTCCGGAGCTTACGAAAATCATTTATAACGACTCGGCCAGCAAGCCTGCACCTGGCGGCGGTACGATCGGCACTTCAGGCAGTTATACCTTAAGCGCGCAAGCGAACAATTTTGTGGCCCAGGATCTGACGATTGAAAACGATGCGGGCTTGACGGCGGGCCAGGCGGTAGCTTTGCAAGCCAGAGGAGACTGCCAGCAATTCCGGAATGTCCGGCTTGTCGGCTTCCAGGATACGTTATTGGCAGATGGCATAGGAAGACAATACTTCGTTGACAGCTATATCGACGGCTCAGTCGATTTCATCTTCGGTTCAGCAACAGCCGTGTTCGATCGTGCGGTTATTCACAGCAAAGCACCAGGCTATGTGACCGCAGCCTCTACGCCTCAGGGAGCAAAGGGCTATGTCTTTGTGAACAGTAGGCTGACGGCGGATGCGGGGCTTAGCGGGCAAGTAGATCTGGGAAGACCATGGAGACCTTACGCGAATGTGGTATATATCAATAACTTTATGGGTGACCATATCCGGCCTGCAGGCTGGAATAACTGGGGCAATGCCGCAAACGAAGCCACTGCTGATTACGGCGAATACTTGAGTTACGGATCGGGAGCCAACCCGGCGGGGCGGCTTTCCTGGACAAAGCAATTAACGAAGGAGGAGGCTGCACAGTACACAGTGACAAAGGTTCTTGCCGGTAATGACGGTTGGAATCCTGCGTCAGAAGGTACTCGGCTATTGAACAGCAATGCAGCTTTAACCGGCATGATGATAAACGGCACGCAACTGGCGGACTTTACGAAGCAGAAGCACGATTATATCGTCACACTGCCTTATGGAACGACAACCGTACCTCAGGTTAGTGCAAATGTAAACGCAGCTACGTCAACTGTTCAAATGGTACAGGCGGATAAGCTGCCAGGCAAGGCCGAGTTGAAGGTGACTGCGGAGGATGGAACGCAGCGCATTTACACGATAAGCTTTGAGTTAGAACCTGACCGTGTGCCACCGTCGGCTATCGTTACCTACAGCACGACACAGGCGACAAATCAACCTGTTACGGTGACAATGGAGCCAAGTGAACCTGCATTTGTAACAAATAACAACGGATCGTACAGCTATACCTTCCTGACCAACGGCAGCTTTACTTTTGAGTTTACAGACGAAGCGGGAAATAAAGGAACGGCAACGGCTGTCGTGAGCAATATCGACACAGCGGCGCCGACTTTGGAAGTGATTCCGGAGCATATCTCTTTATCGCCTGCGAATCATAAGCTGGTATCCGTCCATATGAATGTTTACGGGCAGGATGAGGGTTCCGGCGTCAGTACGATCGTGCTGACCTCGATTACAAGCAATGAGCTTGACAACGGCTTGGGCGATGGAGATACGCCGGAAGATATTCAAGGTGCCGCCTATGGAATCTCGGATACGGATTTCCTGCTGCGGGCTGAGCGCTCAGGCAAAGGAGAGGGCCGCATCTATCGGATTACGTATACGGTGACGGATCTGGCAGGAAACCAGATGACGGCTGTTGCCGAGGTTAAAGTTCCGCATAATGAGGGTAATAAATAATGGAATGGAAAAGCGGGCAGGTCCGTCCTGTCCGTTTTTCTTTCTATGTTGGACAATTATATATAATTTTTGGATTTTGTGTCATGGATGTAGCAAGAAAATGAGCGGTATCTTGCTCTATAATTTAATGTGTGATTTGAAATGTGAATATGTTTGGACAGGAAGGGGTTTGTTAGATGAATCAAACGGAAATTGTGAACCAAACATACAGCGCAATGCCAGAGGTGATGCTTCCTCGTATTCCGGACCGTACGTTTACTCTGACCGATTTTGGTGCTGTCGGGGATGGGCAAACGGACAACTCGGAGGCGTTCCGATCGGCGATTCAGGAGGTAGCTGAAGCCGGGGGCGGGAGGCTAATCATTCCTGCCGGTTTGTGGTTGACCGGTCCGCTCAAGCTGACGAGCAGACTGGAGCTGCATACGGAGGCAGGAGCTACTGTATTGTTCAGCAAGCGTTTCGAGGATTATCCCCTGCTGCACTCACACTTTGAAGGGAAGCCGGTCGTTCGCTGCCAATCTCCGCTGGATGCAGAGGGTCTAGAGGATATCGCTATTACCGGTGACGGTATTTTCGATGGCGGCGGGGAAGCTTGGCGCCCTGTAAAGAAGTGGAAGATGACGGAGAAAGATTGGAACCGCCTCCAGAATAGCGTCGGGGTCATCGATGAATCAGCGGGGATTTGGTGGCCTTCTGCAGCTGCCATGCAGGGATCAGAACTAGTCGAGAAGCTGATTCAATCAGGTGAGCAGGATCCGCAGGCTTATTTGCCTGCACGCGAATATTTGCGTCCGAATCTGCTTAGTTTCCGCCGATGCAGCCGTATTCTGCTGGAAGGAGCTACCTTCCAAAACTCTGCCGCCTGGAACCTGCATCCTTGGGCATCGGAACATATTACAATACGTCGGGTCAATGTGCGAAATCCTTGGTTCGCTCAGAATGGAGACGGCTTGGATGTAGATTCGTGCCGCTATGTGCTGGTGGAGGACTGTACGTTCGATGTCGGTGACGATGCTATATGCATCAAATCAGGCAAGGATGAAGCGGGACGCGCGCTTGGCATGCCGAGCCGATATGTGACCATACGTCGATGTACAGTATACCATGGGCATGGAGGCTTCGTTATCGGAAGTGAGATGTCGGGCGGCGTCAGCGATATCCATGTTACGGACTGCACGTTTATTGGAACCGATATCGGCTTGCGGTTCAAAAGCGCCAGAGGACGCGGTGGCATTGTTGAGCGGATAAGGATCGAGCGCATCCGCATGATGGATATCGTAGGGGAGGCCATCTCTTTCCATTTGTTCTATGAGGGTGTAGAAGGTTCTGGTTCGGCACAAGAGGAGATGCATCCCATTTCTGAACAAACACCGGTTTTCCGACAAATTGTCATTTCAGATATCGTTTGCACCGGCGCGGATAAGGCTTTCCTAGTCAATGGTTTGGCTGAAATGCCGCTGGAGGATGTTACCCTGCGCAATTATCGCGTTTCCTCGGTGCAAGGAGTCATTTGCCATAACGTCAAGCGGTTGCTGCTTGAGGGGACTGAGTTGAAGCTTCGACAAGGCCCGCCGATAAGACTTCATCAAGCGCAAGGTGTTCGAATAAAAGACTTAACCGTAGAAGGAGCGCAAGAAGTCGGCTCCCTACTGGTTGTAACGGGGGAGAGGACAGAAGGAATTGAATTGGAAGGGAAGGATGAGATTTCTTTCCGGCTTAACTTCTGACGTGCTGCTTCCGATATTGCAGCGGCGAGCAGCCGCTTACCTTCTTGAACGTTTTATTAAAATGGGAAATATGTTCGAAGCCGACGTGTTCGGCGATCTGCTGAATTTTGGCTGTCGTTGTTCTCAGCAGCTTTTGAGCTTCGCGTACCCGAATGATTCGGATATATTCGCTTAAATGAAAGCCTGTTAGCTTCAAAAAAACACGACTTAAATACGACGGGCTAATAAAGAAGATCCCGGCTAACTGCTCGAGTGTGATCGGCTCGCTAAAATGGGTGTGAATGTGGGCCGTTATTTCAGAGACCTTCTGGTGCATCGGATGCTGAGACTCAGCCGAATTATCGGCTAGTGAGCCGATACGGTGGAGGCGGATGAGCAAACCGATCAGAAGCTGCCGGATATAGGATTCGTAAAAGGCCTGATGCTCCTTGCATTCGGTAAGCATGTACAGAAGCGAATTCTCTAGCTCATCTTGTTCTTTTAGCGGAACGCGCAGAAGCGTGGATTCGAGAAAAGGAGGGAGCTCCAGCACTTGTCGCTCGGGCTGTGGAATGAATCGGGGATCGAATTGAATGAGCACTCGCTCCACGTGCTCGACCTGGGAGCTTGCCGTCGAATGCAAATCACCAGGGACCACAATAACCGTATCGCCTTTTTGAGCAGTGAATATCTTGCCGTTGATAAAGTAGACACGTTCGCCTTGCAGCAAATAATACAGTTCAAAACCTGTATGCACATGCGGGCGAGGCATGATGGAATAGCCCGTTTGCTGCAGCTGCTGAATGGCGAAAAGCTGGTCATTGGTCGTATACTTTTGTCCGATTCGTTCACTCATGGGGAAGCGTCCTTTCATTAACTAATGAAACATCACGGATTTGATCTCTTTTTTGTACATAGTAGCACAGGTGAAATAGAAAGGGGAAACGGAAATGGAAAAGAAAATGGAAAGTATGCAAGATAACTCTTGCATTTGGGCAGCCGATTTGGGAAACGGATATTATAGGAATCCTGTTATCTACGCCGATTATTCGGATCCGGACGTAGTTCGCGTCGGTGAAGATTTTTATATGACAGCATCGAGCTTCAACAGTTCACCCGGCTTGCCGATTCTTCATTCCAAGGATCTTGTCAACTGGCAGATTATCGCGCATGCCGTGGACCGGCTGCCCGGCGGTTATGACAATGTGGTGCGGCACGGGGATGGGGTATGGGCTCCAAGCATTAGGTTTTATGGTGGTAAGTTTTGGATCTTCTTCAGCGCGCCGGATGAGGGTATCTATATGACGACTGCCGTGGATCCAAAAGGACCGTGGACGCCGCTTCATCTGGTGAAGGAGGTCAAGGGCTGGATCGATCCATGTCCATTCTGGGATGAGGACGGTGAGGCTTACTTGATACACGCATTTGCGAAAAGCCGAACTGGAATCAAGCATAAGCTTAAGCTATGCCGTATGAGTGCGGACGGCAAAGGGCTGCTGGACGATGGCGAGGTCATTTTTGATGGGGAAGCTGACCATCCGACGATGGAAGGACCAAAATTGTATAAACGCAACGGATATTACTATATTTTTGCACCTGCAGGGGGTGTTCCTACCGGGTGGCAGACGATACTTCGTTCCAAAAGCATTACAGGACCTTATGAGGACAGAATTGTACTTCATCAAGGAGACACTGCGATTAATGGACCTCATCAAGGCGGTTACGTCGAATTGAATTCCGGGGAATCGTGGTTCGTGCACTTTCAGGATCGGGAAGCATACGGGCGTATCGTCCACCTGCAGCCAATCCGTTGGGAGAACGACTGGCCTGAAATGGGCATCGATTCGAACGATGATGGGATCGGAGAGCCTGTGTTGGTGCATAAGAAGCCGAATGTTGGACGCGAGTATCCGATTACCGTTCCGTCTACGAGCGACGAATTCGAATCGCCGACTCTGGGTCTGCAATGGCAGTGGCAGGCGAACTGGAAGCCTTCATGGTATTCCTTAAAAGATAGCCCAGGTAAGCTCCGTTTATATGCCGATCCTCTGCCGATTGGCGTAACGACGCTTTATCAAACGCCTAACGTGCTGTGTCAGAAGCTTCCAGCCCCCGCATTCACTGCGACGGCAAAGCTGACGTTCCGGCCTGGAACAGCAGGGGATCGAGCCGGTTTTACTGTATTTGGGCATGAATACCGGTATATGGCGATGAGTCAAGATGAAGAACGGTTCCTGCTTACTTATGTTCAGGGAAGAGGGAGTAAGGATGGCTCGGAAGAAGAAATAATGGAAAAAATTGAACTTCCGGCTGGTGTGAACACCGTTTATTTCCAAGTAACCATTGTGCCGGAGGCGGAGTGTTCGTTCGCGTATAGTGTGGATGGCGATCACTTCGTACTGATCGGCGACCGTTTCATCGCGGTGCCGGGCGGTTGGGTCGGCGCGAAGCTCGGATTATTTTGTTTGCAGCAGCAAGGACTTCCAGGGGGAGGTTATATGGACGTCGACTGGTTCCGGGTGAAAGAGCAATAATTACGAATACGGTCGTATAAAGCTCGTTTGAGGAGTTTTATACGGCCGTTTTTTTAACATTCGCGCAGCTAAGGGAACTATAGGGCGCTATTTCACTGAAAATAGCCCTTTGAGCCAGCGAGAGGGAACCGTGGTCCTCTATTTTGCCTAAATAGCGTCCTGGATTTCCCTTAAACAGAACTGGATCGCGATAATCACTTCAAATTAAAAATAATCATCAGATTATAAAAGGTCAAGTATCGCCTGTAAAATCACATTCAAATCTCATGATTATATACGTAACCTGCGCTTCTCATTATGATTAAGCCATCAACATCCATCACCACCAATTCAAGGAGGTCCACAAGATGACAAAGAAGAATGTCGCCATTATCCTTTCCGCACTGACGGCGGTTTCCATGTTGGCCGGATGCGCCAGTAAAACCGACTCGGGCTCCGAAGCGGCAAAAGCAACAAGCGAAGCACCGAAGGGTCCTGTTAAAATCAGTATCATGGCCGATTTGCAAACGACCGAGGTTCCTTCCGATAAGCTTGAGAAGGTTCTTGAGCAAAAAACAAATTCCGAGCTGGACATTCAATGGGTACCGGACGGGTCCTATGATGAGAAGTTCCAAGCTGCTTTCGCAACGGGTTCCATGCCCCAGGTTGTTTACTTGAAGAACGCGGCTTCCTTTATCCTTATGCGCGATGCCATCAAGAATAACCAGTTTTGGGAACTCGGTCCTTACCTGAAGGATTATCCGAACCTCAAGAGCTTGAATCAGAAAATTCTTAATAATACAGCCGTTAGCGGGAAAATTTACTCTCTGTACCAGGAAAGACAACCGGCTCGTGCGGGCTTGATCTACCGGAAAGACTGGGCCGATAAGCTTGGACTCTCCGCGCCAAAAACGGTAGACGAGCTATACAACATGCTGAAGAAGTTCAAAGAAGCGGATTTTGCCGGCGGCGGTAAAACGATCCCCATTTCTGACCGTAACGATTTAGTGTACGGCGCCTTCAAAACTCTCTCTATGTACTTCGGAACACCGAATGGTTGGGGAACTCAAGACGGCAAGTTAGTCCCCGACTTCATGACTAAGGGATACCTTGACACGATGAAGTTTATGAAGAAGCTCCGCGATGAAGGCCTGATCAACCAGGATTTCCCGGTTACGAGCAAAACGGATCAGCAGAATCTGATGTACACCGGCCGCTCAGGACTCTATATTGGGACGATGGGCGATGTCAAAGGCTTCCAAGAGAAAACGGTGAAAAACATACCGGAAGCGCAGTACGAGGTAACCAACGACATTAAGGGCGTTGACGGTAAGAACACTACCTGGGGGCTTTCGGGCTACGGAACTGTTGTGCTTTTCCCGAAATCATCCGTTAAATCCGAACAGGAATTGAAGAACATCCTTGGTGTCATGGATAAATTCTACTCTCCTGAAATAGCCGATCTGCTCAAATACGGTCTCAAGGATGAGCATTATACGTTGAAAGACGGTAAAGCAGTTCCTTCCACGGACAGCAAGCTGATTGAGAAGGAAGTAAGACCTTATCTGAACATGGCGCTGTACGAGACAACTAACATAACACCTAGCTTCTACTCTCTGCCTGCTTTAGAGAAGGCCAATAACCTTTCAAATGAAGCTGTTAAATTTATGGTAACGGACCTATCCGTATCCCTGGACTCCAAAACGTTCAATGAAAAGGGTGCCCGGCTTCAGGATCAAATTAAAGACGCTACGTACCAGTTCATCATGAACAAAATTGACGAGGCAGGCTTCCAGTCGGCAGTGAAAAAGTGGCAAAATGACGGCGGCCAAAAAATCATCGACGAGTTCAACGAGCAGTACAAGAATAACGGTGGAAAATAATCAGCGTTAAAAGGTGGAGGCTGCTGAATGACTCAGCGGCCTTATCTTTCAACAAGAAAGGAAGGCCCACATCATGAACCATATAGCTGCTCGGGCGGAGACGGCATCGGTCTCAAAGGCGAAAAACACGTTCTGGAAAAGGGTTCTGCGGAACAAATTTATCTATCTTATGGTTTTGCCAGGCTTTATATATTTTATTATTTTCAAATATATCCCCATGGCTGGACTCGTCATCGCATTTCAAGATTATCAACCTTACAAAGGTTTTTTGGGAAGCGAGTGGGTTGGGCTGGAACACTTTCGCCGGTTGTTTACCGACCCGGGGTTTTGGCAGATCTTTAAGAACACACTGATTGTATTCGTGGTCAATATCTTCTTCTATTTCCCGGTACCCATTCTTCTTTCGGTCATGCTGAATGAAGTAGCGAACGGTTACTTCAAACGGCTTGTTCAGACGATCGTTTATATTCCGCCATTTTCTTTCATGGGTCATTATTGTATCCATCTCTTTCGTTATGCTGACCATGGACGGAGGGATAATTAACGAAATTATGGTTATTCTCGGCTTACAGCCTGTCAACTTCCTAATGAACTCGGAATGGTTTTATCCCATGTATGTTCTGCAAGTGATATGGAGAGAAGCGGGTTGGGGAACCATCGTTTTCCTAGCGGCAATGGCGTCTATTGACCCGGGCCTTTATGAGGCGGCACGTATGGACGGAGCCGGCCGACTCCGGCAAATCTGGCACATTACGCTCCCTGGCATCCGCAATGTCATTGTTGTGCTGTTGATTCTCAAAATCGGAAATGTGCTGGATACCAGCTTTGAACATATTTATCTGATCCTCAACTCCATGAATAAAGACGTGGCGGAAATTCTGGATACGTTTGTTTATACGGCAGGTTTAAAACAGGGACAGTTCAGCTTCAGTACAGCCGTCGGCTTGTTCAAATCTGTCATCGGCTTTGCCCTGGTGCTAGCCTCCAACTGGCTGGCGAAGAAATTCGGCGAAGACGGCGTTTATTAAGAATCGCTACTATGAAGGAGGTCCAACGATGATTACAGATAAAACATTCGCCGGCAGGATGTTTGATTTTTTCAACATCCTCTTGCTTAGCCTTATCGCTATTTTGATGCTGCTTCCGTTCCTTCACGTGGTGATGGGGTCGTTTACGACTGCGGAAGAAATAGCACGCAAACCGTTCGTCTTGTTTCCAACCGTTTTTACTTTTGATTCCTATCGCTATATTTTTTCAACGAGCACACTGTTCAAAGCCATGGGTGTATCCATCGGGGTTACCGCCGTGGGCACGCTGATCAGTATGATTCTCACCTCTATGATGGCCTACGGCCTTACGAGAAGGGATTTGGATGGCCGCAAAACGATGAATCTAATGATTGTGTTCACAATGCTGTTCCACGGCGGCTTGATTCCATCTTTCCTGATCGTGAAGAACCTTGGATTAATCGATACGTATATGTCTTTAATTCTTCCTGGAGCGATCAGCGCTTTCAACCTGATTATATTGCGGAGCTTCTTCCAGGGCTTGCCTGACGGGGTGGAGGAATCGGCCAAGATCGACGGCTGCGGGGATTTCGGCATTCTATTCCGGATCGTTCTGCCGTTATCGATGCCGGCTCTGGCTACGATTTCTTTGTTCTACGCTGTCAACTACTGGAACTCTTACTTCGGGGCGATTATGTTCATGAATGATGCGGACAAATGGCCGATTCAAGTTCTGCTGCGCCAAATTGTTATTGCGGCGAGCGGCATGGCGGCTGATACGGGCAACGAGTTCGTCAAGCCGCCGGAGCAAACGATAAAAATGGCCGTTATTGTGGTTTCCACTTTACCGATCCTTATTGTTTATCCGTTCCTGCAGAAATATTTCGCTAAAGGCGCTTTAGTAGGCTCCGTTAAGGGGTAATTGAAATTGGGAGGCTGTCATTGATGAAGCAAATAAGCGCTTATCCTTTGCAGGCAATGAGAGGCAACTACGCGGATCCATCGGTTATTCGGGTCGGGCGTGATTATTATATGACGCATACCTCTTACAAGTATTTGCCGGGGCTGCTGATTTGGCATTCCCGGGATTTGATCAATTGGAAGCCGGTTTCAGCTGCTCTCCGTCAGTATGTCGGGGATGTTTGGGCGCCTGATTTTGCAGAGCACAAGGGAACTTATTATATCTATTTCCCCGCAAACCGGACGAATTGGGTAATCACAGCACCGTCGCCTTTAGGACCATGGAGTGACCCCGTTGATCTTAAGATCAGGGGAATCGATCCGGGACATATTGCGGCACCGGACGGCAAGCGGTATCTGCATCTCTCCGGCGGGGATTTTGTAGAGCTGGCACCAGACGGACTGTCAGTGATTGAATCGCCCAGACATGTCTATGAAGGTTGGAAGTACCCAGAAGATTGGGTGGTGGAGGCCTTCAGTTTGGAGGGTCCAAAGGTGACATACCGGGATGGATACTATTATTTAACCGTTGCAGAGGGAGGGACGGCGGGTCCTCCTACCGGCCATATGGCCGTATCGTCACGATCTATTAACCCTTGGGGGCCTTGGGAGCATTCACCTTACAATCCGATTGTAAGGACGTTATCTCGGGACGAGCTTTGGTGGTCCAAAGGACACGCCTCTTTGATCGATACCCCGGACGGAGATTGGTGGGTGGTCTATCACGGTTATCTGAACAGCTTCCATACATTAGGCAGGCAAACGCTGGTTGAGCCAGTCGAGTTTACGGAGGATGGTTGGTTTAAACCATCAGGTACGGCAATGAAGATGAGATCGGAGCCGGATAGCGGAATGCCGATGGAGGACGACTTTACCGGGATTAAGCTGGGGCTTCAGTGGCAGTGCAGTGGTCATCCTCCGGAGGAGCGTTATCGGGTTTCAGACGGAGCACTTGTTACGGTAGGCCGACAGGAAAAAGAAAAGGGTTCGCCACTTTTGTATATGCCGGGTGACGAGAGCTATGAGGTAACGGTAGAAATTGCCGCCGCCGGCGAGGCGGAGGGGCGGCTCGTACTCTACTATAACGATGAAGCCCAGCTTGGTCTGGGAGTTTCGACGTCCGGAATCCGCCATTTCCGCAGCTTTAAGAACTACAGGACCATCCCGGTGCAGGGGAGCAGCACCTTTTTACGTATTCGCAATGATCGTCATATCGTTTCCTTCCATTATAGCGAGGATGGCGTGATTTGGAATCAGTATGATAAAACGGTGGACGCTTCCGGCTTGCATCATAATACGCTGGGCGGTTTCCTCAGCTTACGAATTGGGCTTGATGCCGTAGGTGACGGAACGGCGGCATTCCGTCGATTCCGATACCAGCCGATCGGTCCAAAGAGTGGGGAGGATTTGCGTTGAACCAAAGCATCGAGAACATTTTGAAGGAAATGGATCGGGTATTCGAAGGGTTCTTTGAATGGCTCGAAGATCAGTATGACGAGGCAACCGGAGGCTTCTTCTACGCTCGAAGCTCTAAGGAATCAGGTGTATTCCTACCTGACATTGAATCTACGTCCCAGGCAATCAACATTATGGAACGCTGCGGGATTTTGGAGAAACTGAGTCCGGAACGCAAAGAACGTATGGTACGCTTTTATCAAGCAAAACAGGATCCAAAGTCCGGGAATTTCTATGATGAAGACCCTAACATGCGATTGGATGACGTTATGGTGGGCCGGGCCATCGGCTACAGCATTCATTCCATGGCTAAACTTGGAGGGACTCCGCTTTACCCCTTATCAAAGGAGCGACAAGCTTCGCCTGAATATATGAGGTCTTCAAAAGTTTACGGAGAATGGCTTCGAAGCATCAGTCTAGCCAATAGTTGGCGTGGATGCGATCGGTTGTGTAATTCCGCTCCTTACATTGGGCAATTGACAAAAGAGGAGCGGGAACCATTTCTTAAAGAGGCGTTTGACTATTTCGATTTCATTCAAGACCGACATACAGGGCTATGGGGAGAGGGAGGTTGGTATGTCCGAATTTCGGGGACCTTCAAGCTGCATACGTTTTATAACAGGTTTCAAATTCCGCTTCCGAGGGTTAGTGAGATGTATCAAAGCATAAAATTTACACTTCGGAACGACGATGCAAAGGATATGTGCTACATACGCAATCCGATCAATCTGCTGTCTTCAATGAAGCTGAATATTCCACCAGAGGACATGAGCGAAATGGCAGAAATTACTCTGATCAATCTGACAAGGCTAAAGCAGCAAGACGGCGGATTCTCCAGAGAACTGGCCCATTCTCCTGCCGCCCCTAATGTGGCACAGGTGAAAGAAGGCGAATATTATCCCGAAATGCCAGTGGCCGTTCCGCTTGGATTGGGGCTGGTCGAAGGGGATATGAATGCGGGAACGCAGGCGATTCTCATTCGGTGGTTATGCCATGAGTTGGCCGGATTGAAGCCGAAGCCGCTTCCCGTTCTTACACGATTATTCGAATAATTGCTTTTCGAAAGGAGCTTACCTGTCATGAGTCTTATTAAAGAAACGTTGCCGCAAACGCCCGTCGAGTGGGCTAAATCCGCCTGTGATTCCCTGATGACCAAATTTAAACCCGAGGAGCTGCCGCCTGCAGGAAGGTGGCATTATCATGCGGGTATTTTTTTATATGGCATGCTGCAGGTCTGGGAAAAAACAGGGGAGGACGTATACCTGAACTATCCAAAGGGTTATGTTGACTCTCTTGTGGATCCGAATGGAAATTTTTTCTTTGCCCGAGATGAACTGGATGCCATTATGGCCGGTTTGCTTCTGTTTACGCTGGATGAAGAATTTGATGATCGGCGGTATCGGGTGGCGGCGGAGAAACTGCGCCAGCTGTTTAATACCTTGAACCGAACAACGGAGGGTGCCTTTTGGCACAAGGATAAATACCCGTACCAGATGTGGCTGGACGGCCTTTACATGGGCGGCGTCTTTGCAGTCATCTATGCACGGAAGTATGGAGATCCAAAGCTGATAGAGATGGTGCTTGACTGGGAACATTTAATGCGGAAGCATATGTCAGATGAGCGTACAGGGCTTCTGTACCACGCATGGGATGAGAGTCGACAGTTTCCTTGGGCGAATCCAGATACCGGGTGTTCTCCTGAGTTTTGGGGGAGGTCACTTGGCTGGTATGGCATGGCACTGGTTGATTTCCTTGACGTATTGCCGACGGATCATCCCGGCCGGGAGGGATTGGGGCAGGTGCTACACCGCTTCGTTCACGCTCTTATCGGGTTTCAAGATGAGAAGACGGGATTATGGTATCAGGTAGTGGATAAAGGGGATCGGCCGGACAATTGGTTAGAAACCTCGTGCAGCAGCTTGTTCGTTTATACTATTTCTAAAGCCGTTCAGCACGGATGTGTCGGTGATACTGCCTTGGAAGCTGCGCGCCGGGGATTCCGAGGCTTGACGGAGCGGGTTTATTTTGATGAGAAGGATCGTCTGGTAGTACCGGACATATGTATAGGTACTTCTGCCGGTGATTATTCCTATTATTGTTCCCGTCCGGTTAGTGAAAACGACCTTCATGGAATGGGCGCTTTTATTCTTGCCTGTGCGGCCATGGACGGCTTAGTTTAAAGGAACAAGAGGAGAAGAAAATGGACAAACTCGTAGTGGATGCCGGCGGCGGCAGCGGGCATTTTCGAACTGTTCAGGAAGCGATCAACGCTGTGCCTGACCATTCGGAGAATCGTACTGTTATATATATCCGCAAGGGGATATACCGGGAGAAGCTTATAGTCCCGCAAAGCAAACGGAATCTTACCCTGTTTGGCGAAAGCATGCTAGAGACGGTGTTGGTATATGGTGACTACGCACGCATGAAGGATGCAGATGGACAGGAGATTGGCACCTTCAAGAGCTGCAGCATGTACATTTATGCCGATCAATTTCATGGGGAGAACCTGACGATAAGCAATGATGCGGGCTGTGGGGATATTGTGGGTCAAGCGGTTGCTTTGCATTCGGAGGGAGACAAAGCCGTCTTCCGCCGGATCCGCTTGCTAGGCCGTCAGGATACCCTGTATACACCTGGGAACGGACGGCAATATTTCGTAGATTCCTATATTGAAGGAACGGTTGACTTTATTTTCGGGTCGGCGACGGTCGTTTTTGAACGCTGCGAAATTCGAAGCGTAACACGTACCGGAGATGAAATGAATGGCTTGAATCCGAAAACTGGCTATATTACGGCATCGAATGCACCTGAAGGGCAGCCTTATGGATATGTGTTTCTGAACTGCTCGCTGACGGGAGGCGCTCCGGAGCAGAGCGTTTTCCTAGGCAGACCTTGGCGGGCTTATGCACATGTCTTGTTTCTCCATTGTTATATGGAGAAGCATATTCATCCGGATGGCTGGAACAACTGGCGTGATCCCGCACGCGAACTGACGGCCCGTTACGGGGAATACGGCAGCAATGGGCCGGGAGCCGACCCGGGGAGCCGGGTACGTTGGTCACGGCATCTTACAAAAGCGGAGGCAGACGCAATTACTGTGCAGACTGTGCTCAGCGGCACAGAGAGCTGGGGCTGCCGTTACTTAAGCAATAGAAAGTGTACTACATGTAATGAGAAGGCTCCGTTTAGTGATGTTAATTTTGTATAGTGAGGGGCTCACGGGCCCGATTGACGGTTTTATTTACATCGTTTCGTGTTCACATACAAGGTCGGACTATCGTTCTGATTACGCATGACAGCGGGCACCGGAACGAATATTAGTTTGGACGAGATGCAGGTGTTTGCTTCCAGCTTGGTAAATTCTTTAACGGTAAATGATAGCGCGAATGCGTCCGATTGGACGGTCAAGTGAACCGTTGGAGAAATGATGACCTTAGGCAGGAGACGAAAGGGGCGAGCAGGTTGACTGATGGCGAAGAAAATAACGGCTAAGCAATTGCTGGATCAATGGGCGCAATTATTGGAAAAAGAAAAGGCGGATTTTGATGCTGCTCTAAAAAAATAATACAAAAGAAGGAGAGAATGCCGCATGTCGGCATTCTCTCTTCGCTTTATGGCGGAGAGAGTTTAGATGTATAAGCACTTTTTTGAAAGCGCTTGTAATTGTATAAGGTTATTGTAGAATAGTGAATAAATATGGAGTTTGGTTTACATGCATCTAAGAGAGAGGTGGCTTCTGTTTATGTATAAAATGCTCCTGGTAGATGATGAATCCAGACAATTAAAGGCATTGGCCAATATTGTCAGAGCTTTGCGTCCCGAATATAAGGTGTATGAGGCTCTTAACGGTAGATTAGCGCTTGATTTTATTCAGGACAACCCTATGGATGTCATTATGACGGATATTAGAATGCCTGAAATGGACGGCTTACAGCTAGTCGAGGCCCTATATGAGAATAAAAATCGCGCCAAAGTGATTTTGCTTACCGGCTATGGAGAATTTGAATATGCCCAAAAGGCGATACGTTTCGGTATTTTTGATTACATTGTGAAACCTTTTGGAAAATCAGGTCTTGAAAAGCTACTTTTGAAGATCGACCAAGTTCTTGAACTAGAGTATTCAGAGAATAAAAGAAGGGAAGATATGGCGCGGAAGTTAGACGAATCACTGCCTGTGTATCAAACCCATCTCTTAAATAAATGGATTCATGGTCAGTTAAACGAAGCTGAGTCGAAAGAATTGGAAAAAGCGGTTGGAACTGAGGGAACTGGTATCCTTTTGATTACGGAATTGGGAACAAGCAATCCTATAGAAGCGTCTAAAGAGCGAATCATGCATCAAATGAATATGGAGCTAAAGTCGCTTTTAAAGAGTCGTGGACATGTGATTTCATTCTTCCTGGATGGGCAAGAGAGTACCGTGGCTTTTGTTGTTTCAAGTAAGGAGGCGCGACTATTCCGTCCCAAAGAGTTGTTAGTCATTTTGGAAAACTGGATATCCAATTGTAAAGCGGAACACGGCATGAAAATAACGGTCGGAGTAGGGGCGGCATGGACCGAAATGATGGTGAGCGGTAAGAGTTGTTACGAACAAGCTCTTTCCGCGCTGCAGCGCAAGTTTTTTCTCGGTTCAGGTCAAGCGATTTTTTTTGAGGAAATGACGAGGGAGACATCGAAAGTTAATCCTTTGGCCGGACAAGAGGAAGAACTGTTGGCTGCTATAAAAAAGGGCGATAAGGATGCAATGAATAACAGCATAAATGCTCTTTTTGAACCTATTCCACATTTAACCCATTTGAATCCGGCGGAAATCAAAGAAGATGTCATTCGTTTAATCGTGTTTCAGTTAAAAGCGGCCAAACACTTCATTGGCGAGGAAGAGTATCACATGAGCCTGAGGGAAATTAGAATTCAGCTGGTTTCCTGTGAGGATTATAATGAGCTGCGTTATTGGACGAAAAAGATCCTGCTGAAGATGATCGATCTTTATCAAACGGCTGGGAAGGATAAAAATCGCATCATTGTTGAAAAGTGTATGACCTTTATTCAAGAACATTTCGCGGAAGAACTGTCTTTGGAGTTAATTGCGCAAATGTATCATTTTAACACCTCTTACTTTAGCAGTTTATTTAAAAACCACACCGGTACGAGTTTATCGGATTATGTGATCAAGGTCAGGATGGATAATGCGAAGCGATTACTAACCAATTCGGATCATAAAATTTCTGATATTGCCGTTAAAATCGGATACAAGGATTCGGCCTATTTCATTCGGCTGTTCAAAAGAGAACTAGGGATCTCACCTAATAAATTCAGGCATTTGACAGGAAAGGAATCCTAGTATGAAATCAAAAGCTAATCTCACATTCCCACAAAAGTTTGGGCTTAAAACTCAGCTGGTGGTGACTTATTTGCTGCTGATTACGATCCCTCTTAGTTTCTTCGGCTACCAATATTATTCGGTTAGTAAAAATGTCGTATCGGACATCGTACAGAAAAATGTGTATGAAATTGTCAAAAAAAATAATGAAATTATGGACACCAAGCTGTCGCAGGTGACGGATAATATTTTGTCATTTATGGTGGATAAGGATCTTTACAGTACTTTTTCCGAGATCAAGCCGGAGGAAGACTATCAGATTAATTTGTTGGATAAAAAAATATCGGTCATTATGGACAAATATTTCTCGCATTCCCCGGACATTTATTCCTCGCAATTAGCCACCAGTTACTATACATTTGGCCCAACCATGGCCTCGAACAATGGCGGCTACAAAAACTTTATTCCTTCAGGCGTATTGGAAAATACGCAGCTTTATCAGACTGCTATTAAGAGCGACGGTAGAATCGAATGGGTTCCGACTTATGAATTCTCCAGTATGTTCCACCTGGATTATATGAAAGATGCGAATGTCGAATACCGTCACATGTTTTCCGCTGTCGAGATGATCAATGGGTCCTATTTTGACGGTTTAAATTATCATACATTTCCCCCGAATATTGAAAAACCTGTGTTAATTGTTAATTACAAAGCAGATTTCTTTCAAAAAGCATTTACCGGGATTACCCCTGTTGATGGAAGTTACTTTTTTGTCGTGACGAAGGAAGGTGACATCGTATCCCATCAAGATCCAACCCAAATTAGCAAGAAAGCGGAATGGCCTTGGCTTCATGAAATCGTTGATAAAGGCAGCGGTACAGCAAACATTCAGATTGACGGCAAAAATAGGATCATTTGCTTTGATACCTCCAAAGTAACGGGGTGGACTTCCGCTGTGGTTATCCCACCTGATCAATTGTTAGGTAAAATCTTGGATACGATGAAGACTTATATCATTTACTCTGTCTTTATCTTATTGATCATTTCCTTTTTCACTTCTTATTTTATTACAGACCGTATTACCAAACCTATTCGCAACATGCTCAAAGCGATTAAGAAGACTGGGGAAGGCAACTTTGATGCTAGTATCAAGGAAGAAGGAAGCAGGGAACTTGCTGTATTAAGTAAAAAATATAATGAAATGAACGGAAAGATTCAGAGGTTGATTGAAGAAAATTATGAAAGCAAAATTAAAGAAAAAGAAGCTGAAATAACAGCTTTAAATCTTCAATTGGATCCTCATTTTATGTACAATACGCTCAATTTAATTAATTTAATTTCTGTAGAAAACGGACAGGATGAGGTTAGTGAAATGATTGTCAGTTTATCTACGATGCTGAAATATACCGTAAAATCTCAAAAGCCACTGGTTCCCTTTAAGGATGATTGGGAGTACCTCAAAAGTTATATTTACATTATGACAAAGAGATTTGAAGGAAAGTTTCATTTCGAATATGAGATGGATCCAGGATTGTTCGTATACGGGGTTCCTAAATTCTTTTTGCAGCCATTCGTAGAAAATGCGCTTGTGCATGCATTTGATTCCCAGCAGATGGAAGGGGTTATCAAGATTTCTTGCTGGATCGAAGATGTAAATAGATATTTTCGGATTGAAGATAATGGCAAAGGAATAGCGAAAGAAATGCTGGAACACCTGTTGGATGAGAAAAACGATTCAATTGGCATCCAAAATGTGAACAAAAGGATTCGCATCACGTATGGAGAAAACTATGGCCTTCATATTGAATCGGAAGAAGGGAAAGGCACAAAGGTCACCATTTGGCTTCCTCAGGATTAGAGTATTTAAGTGCTAATAATAGTGCAAGAAAACAATAATAATGTAATTTTTCGAGAGATCTGATCCCTTATAATTCAAATTGCAAGGAATGATAACGCTTTATAAACATGAGGAGGTCAGAGAAAAATGAGAAAAAATTTCGGGAAATTCCCCGTAATCGTGAGTACTATGATGATTTCAAGTTTGCTTTTAGCGGCTTGCAGCAGTAGTGGAGATAAATCCGCGACGACGACAAGCTCAAGCTCCGAAGCGACGAAAGCGCCGGCAACAACGGCAGCATCCAAAAAAGATCCGGTGAAATTGAAGTTTACCTATTGGGGCAGCCCCGATGAGAAAAAGGCGATCGAAAATGCAACGAAGAAATTTACTGAGAAGTATCCGTGGATTACTGTCGATACGATTCAAATCCCTAATGCGGACTATAATACAAAACTTACCGCAATGGCTGCTAGTAACGATATGCCAGATACAGGCTACATGACTGGGGATCTTGGTGATACTTGGTCAAAAGAGGGAAGATTCGTCAATCTGTTCGACATGCTGAAAAAAGACGGGGAAACGAAGAAGGAAGACTTCTTGGATTACGTTTGGTACAAGAACAGTCCGGATAATGCATGGGGGATCAGCACAGCCGGTGAAACCTTTGGCTTGTTTTACCGCAAGGATTTACTTGAAAAAGCCGGTGTCGGTGCTCCGCCTACCAAAGCAGAAAACGCTTGGACGTGGGATCAGTTTGTAGAAAATGCCAAAAAATTAACGATTGATAAAAACGGCAAAAATGCTGCGGATCCTGGCTTTGATCCCAAAAGCATTAAGCAATATGGCGTAACATTTGAAACATGGTCAGAACCATTAAATAACTTTATTTACAGCAATGGCGGCGATTGGATTTCTAAGGATGGAAAAACCTTCACCCTCAATCAACCAGAGAGTACGGAAGCCATCCAGAAGCTTGCTGATCTCATCAACGTGTATCATGTTGCACCGTCTCCGCTAGCAGCTAAATCCATGCCGGCCATGAATGTTGCTCTCCAATCAGGGATCGCAGCTATGGCAATCGGCGGCCAATGGATGAACTTGGATTTGGGAAATGCCAAGGTTAATTATGATATCGGTGTGCTTCCTAAGCTGAAAAAAGAGGTTGTCGTTGCATTAAGCGGCGCTACCGTTTTCTTCAAAGAGTCCAAACATCCGGATGAAGCATGGATGCTGTTTAAATGGATGTCCAATCCTGAGGGTGCCATCGAGCTATACAGTGGCGGTTTATGGATGCCTACAATGAAAAAGTGGTATACGGATCCTGCTTTAGTAGCGAAATGGGTGGATGCGAATCCAGCCGCTCATCCGCCCGGATTTAAGGATGCCATGATGAATAATTTACTGAAAAATGGCGTAGCGGGTGTCACCTATTATTTAAAAAATCAAGCGAAAATTATAGCTACCGTCAGTTCTTCACTGGATGAAGTTTGGTTAGGTAAGAAAAATGCTGTAGATGCTTTGAACGCGGTTGCGCCGAAAGTACAACCCGAAATCCAAGGCAGATACGATGTGAAAGAATAGAACCATAAGCAGAAAGCCAGGGCTAATGCCTGGCTTTCTGTCAAATATGGAGAAGGAGGAAGCGAAGTTGGAATCTACCATTAGCTTGAGTACAGATTTGACAACCAAAAAACAGCGCAGCAAACGAAGGAAGAATCTCTATATGGGCTTACTATTCACATCGCCCGTATTGCTTGGATATGCTATTTTCATTGCTGTACCACTAGTATTAACATTCATCCTAAGCTTTACGAATTATTCCATTGGCGCACAGTCTACGAAATTTATCGGATTGTCTAATTTCACAGATATGTTTACGGGCAAGGATGTTTTCTTTTATCCGGCGATGAAAGCAACTGCGTATTATGTGTTTGTCAGTGTCCCGCTGGGGATTATTGTTGCCTTTCTTGCCGCCGTATTATTGAATCAGAAGATTAAAGCACGCGGCTTTTTTAGAGGAGTGTTTTATCTACCTGTCATTATTCCGATTGCTTCTTCCGGCATTATCTGGATGTGGATGCTGCAGCCCGATTTCGGTGTTATCAACTATTTGTTAGGACTCGTCGGTCTGCCTCCGTATAGTTGGCTTGCATCGGATACGTCGGTTATGCCGACACTCATTCTATTTAGCTTATGGACTTGCGGCAGCACGATTGTGATATTTCTAGCGGGCTTGCAATCCATTCCCTCCCATTTATATGAGGCGCTTGAAGTCGATGGCGGAAACGCGTGGCATAAACTTATCTATATCACAATACCGGTTAGCTCGCCTATTATTTTCTTTAACACGGTCATTGGTTTTATAAACGGGCTTCAGACGTTCGTACAACCTGCTGTTATGACAGGCGGATCAGGAAGCAGCGGGGTAAGTGCAGGCGGTCCCAATAATGCCAGCTTACTGTATGTCCTTTACATTTTCCAAAATAGCTTTAAGTTCTCGAAGATGGGAGCGGCTAGTGCTTCCGCCGTCATTCTATTCATCATCTCCATCCTTTTTACCGTTCTTATTTTCAAATTCTCAAAATCATGGATTCATTATGAAGGAGATGGTAAAGCAAAATGAAAACCCAAAAAACCATCGGTACATTCATAGTTTATCTTTTGCTAATACTGGGTTCTATTTTTTGCTTATTTCCCTTCTATTGGATGATAAGAACCTCGCTTGTCGGTACCGACGAAATCTTTCAGGTCGTGCCGTCCATCATTCCACATGCGATGAAGTGGGAAAATTATAAGAATGCCTTGACAGCGCAGCCGTTTGGAACGTTTTTTATGAACACGGCCTTCGTTACAATCTCGAATATTGTCGGTGTTTTACTGACCAGTTCTCTTTGTGCCTATGGATTTTCAAGGTTGGATTGGCCGGGGCGGGATAAAGTATTCGGCTTCTTGATGACCGCACTTATGCTTCCGTTTGCTGTGGTTATGATTCCACACTTTATTGGCTGGAGCTATCTGGGCTTAACGAATACCTATGCACCTCTTATTGTGCCTGCTTTTTTCGGCGGAGGCTTGTTTAATATTTTTCTACTGCGGCAGTTTTTCATGTCGATTCCCAAGGAATTGGATGAGGCTGCTTATATGGATGGAGCCAACCATCTGAAGGTATACTCACGAATCATCGTTCCATTAAGCAAACAAGCGATGATCGTCGTTGGACTTTTTACATTTCTTAATAACTGGAACGATTATTTAGCACCCGTGCTCTATATTTCTGCAGAGAAGAAATATACGCTGATGCTTGGTTTAACTTTGTTCCAAGGGCAATACTCAGCTCAATGGAATATTATGATGGCTGCTGTAGCTATTGTCGTGCTGCCTTCATTAATTATTTTCCTCTTTGCTCAGAGGTATTTTATAGAAGGTATTGCGATGACTGGAGTGAAAGGCTAAATATTTTGCCCAACAAACTTAGAGTAAATGAAGGAGCAGGAGAGAAAATGGAGAGTAGAAAACTTACACAGGCATTGCCTTTAAAAAACGTACGCATTAAGGACGCGTTCTGGTCTGAATATATCCGATTGGTGAGAGACGTCGTTGTGCCTTATCAATGGGAAGCATTAAACGACCGGGTACCAGATGCAGAGCCCAGCCATGCCATTCGCAATTTTAAGATCGCAGCAGGGGATGTGGAAGGTGAGTTTTATGGCATGGTTTTTCAAGACAGCGATGTGGCCAAATGGTTGGAGGCTGTTGGCTATTTGCTTGAAACAGAAGCAGATTCGGAATTGGAACGGGTAGCGGATGACGTGATTGATCTTATAGCAAGGGCACAGCAGCAGGACGGATATTTAAATACGTATTACACGGTGAAAGAACCCGACCGGAGATGGACGAATTTAGCAGAGTGCCATGAGTTATACAGTGCCGGACATATGATTGAAGCCGCTGTTGCTTATTACCGGGCAACAGGGAAGCGTAAAATATTGGAAGTTGCATGTGGGATTGCAGATAACATTGATGCTGTGTTCGGGGATGAAGCAGGCAAGTTAAAGGGATATGACGGGCATCAGGAGATTGAGCTGGCGCTTGTTAAGCTGTACCATGTCACAGGGCAGGAAAGATATCTGCAGCTGAGCAAGTATTTTCTTGATGAAAGAGGGCAGCAGCCCCCTCATTTTTACGATGTGGAATGGGAAAAGAGAGGCAAAACGCATCATTGGCCAGATACGATGATGGTTGAGGAGAAGGACTACAGTCAAGCTCACTTGCCTGTACGCGAACAGGGCAAAGCAGATGGGCACGCTGTACGCCTCGTATATATGTGTGCGGGCATGGCTGATGTTGCTGCCGAGACAGGTGATCGCGAACTGCTTGAAGCTTGCCAAAAATTATGGAAAAATATCGTCTCCAGACGAATGTATATAACAGGCGGGATCGGCTCCATGGCTCGTGGAGAAGCCTTCTCCCTAGATTACGATCTGCCTAACGATACGGTATATGCGGAAACATGCGCTTCCATCGGACTCATTTTTTTCGCGCAAAGAATGCTGCAATTAGAACCGAAAAGCGAGTATGCGGATACGATGGAACGCGCCTTATACAATACAGTAATTAGCGGTATGTCACGTGATGGCAAACACTTCTTCTATGTGAATCCGCTCGAGGTATACCCCGATGCATGCGGGATAAATAAGAATTATGATCACGTTAAGCCTGTTCGTCAAGGATGGTACGGCTGTGCTTGTTGTCCGCCGAATGTTGCCAGGTTGTTGGCATCTCTTGGACAATATATTTACACAGTTCACGACAAAACTGTTTATACCCATTTATATGTGGGAGGGCAGGCGGATTTGGAGATCGGAGGAAAGTCTATTCAATTAGAACAGCAAACCAATTATCCTTGGGATGGTGCGGTTCGATTCGAATTAACCATGGATGAAGCCGCCCAATTTACATTGGCGCTGCGCATCCCTGATTGGTGTGACGGGGCAAGTGTACAAATAAATGGAGACGCGTACGCCATTGAAGCTCAAGTTGCAGATGGGTATGCCCTGCTAAATAGGATATGGCAACGTGGCGATGTGGTAGAACTGACCCTTAATATGCCGATTCATCGCATGAAAGGACATCCTCTGGTTAGACAAACTGCTGGTAAGGTAGCCTTGCAGAGGGGGCCTTTGGTTTATTGCTTGGAGGAGGCGGATAATGGGAAACAGCTGCATCAATTGGTGCTTCCAAAGATTAGCTCTTTAGAAGTAGAGGCTAATTATGAGCTTTTGGGAGGGGCAGAGGTTAAAGTGATCAAAACGGCTGCCAAACGAATGAATATCAAGGAATGGGCGGACGAGCTCTACAAGCCTGCGAGTGATATCCGGAATGAAACCGCGAACTTGACCTTTATTCCCTATTTCGCATGGGCAAACAGAGGTATAGGTGAGATGACAGTTTGGGTGAGAGATTCGGAATAATTATCAATATTGTTCCAAAGGAAAGTAATTAATAATCATGATGATAAAAAAATATCAGAAGATATGATTGAAATACCGTCAAAGTTTTGACGGTATTTTTTTTATTGACACGAACCTTTATGTTAGTGGGATCAATGGTTTTATTATTTCTTTATAAGTTGATGATCTTTTGTTTTTTCAAAAAACATCCATTCTCGGCATATAGAACAAGATTTACTCTTATGATAGTATGGTAAGAAAATGTCGAACATTGACGAAATGGAGGCGTCTTCTTGAATATTTTTAAAAAATGGGTTTTTACTCCAATCGATTATGTGAAACGATCTTTTTACAGGAAAATGCTGCTGTCTTTCTTCACAATCATCATTATTACCGTATTAAGCCTAGGGATCAATTTCTATGTTCAAACCTCTGCGGATATAAAGAAAAACGCGATATCCAATATGGAACGACTGGTAGACCAATCCGTTCAAACGATGGAATCCCACATGGATTACACGAATAAAGAAACATGGAATCTCTTTAGGGATATGGATTTGCAGTCACTCATGAAAGATTATTCCAAGTACCCGGAGAAAATGAGCTATTTTACGTTTAGAATAATGGACCTTGCAAACAATAATCCATTCATCGATGCCATCGTCGTCCGAGATTCGAATGGTTTAAGCAAACTGTCAGCCGGAGCCTTCCGTTATTTTACAAACCCTGGCCAATTGGCCTCTTTTGAAAAAGAATTAGACAGACTGAGTAAAATAGCGGTTCAAAACGATGGTAAAGGGGCATGGGTTCTTTCCAACACTTATGACCCGAAAAATCAACCTTATCGAACAATAGCTTATACACAAGCGCTCAAGGATGTATTTGGGGATTTCCAACCTATTATCGGGATGCTGACGATACAATTTTCGAATGAAAAGCTGCAGGAGTGGATAAAATCCCTTAAATCGAATGATCAAGCCGATTTTTATCTAATCAATAAGAAGGATGGAACGATCGTGCTTGGCCCTGATCGAGCATCCGCCGGAAAACCGTTTCTTAATGAACAGAACTTTTCTGAATTCGAAAAAACGCGTCCCGAACCTTATTTTTTTATTAATGAAGATAACAGTCAAACATTGATTGTTTACAAGAGCTTTATGAATTCAGACTGGATGTTGGTTGGTAAAGTTCCTGTGAACGTGCTCCTTGCTCAAGTCAATTCTGTTGCCAAAAGGACGATTCTGATTGGCCTCAGCGCTTTGCTCAGTACGATGCTGTTTGCCAGTTTTCTTTCCTCGCGGGTTCTCATTCCGATAAAGCGCTTAAGAAAAGGGATGAAGCAGATCGAGACAGGTAATTATAATATCTCTGTACCTGTTGAAACTAGAGATGAGATCGGTTACTTTTGCCAAAGCTTTAATCAAATGACCCATAGAATCAATCATCTGGTTGTACAAGTGTATGAAACGGAGCTGCTGAAAAAGGATGCTGAAATTAAAGCACTGCAATCACAAATGAATCCGCACTTTTTGTATAATACGCTTGGCACGATTGAGAGCTTGGCACCCGTTCAAGGTGAGGGCCAGATGATTAGTGTCATGTGCCGATCTCTTGCCCAAATGCTTCGTTATAATATCAATGGAGCAAGCTTCTCTACACTAGGAGAAGAAATTGAGCAGCTTGAAGTCTATTTATCGATTCAGAAAATTCGTTATGAAACCCGGCTTGAATATAACATTATTGTCGATCCTGAACTCATGGAGATGAGAATACCAAAGCTCTTATTTCAGCCCATTGTGGAGAATAGCATTATCCATGGCATAGAGCGTTCGCGAAAAGGCGGGACGATTCAAATTGAAGCGGTATCAATTGATGAGCAGGATGCCATGATTAAGGTGACGGATAATGGGGGCGGTATGGATCCGGATAAACTCAAAGCTTTACAGCTTAGGTTAAATACTTGGTCAGCATCCAGCTATTCGTCGAACAATCAACAGACATCGATTGGTATGGTTAATGTTCATGCCCGATTAAAACTATTGTACGGTGAACAATATGGCGTAGCCATTGAAAGTGTTTTTGGCGAAGGCACGCAAGTCACCATCCGATTAATGAAATAAAGGATTGAAGGAGCGAGTTCGTATGAACTTTAAAGTACTGGTTTTAGATGATGAGCCCAAACAACGAAAAGGGATCATTGCGAAAATGAACATATCGGGATTACCTATTACCATTGTAGGTGAAGCTGGTGATGGCATAGAAGGACTTGAGTTGGCCCTCCGCGTGCAGCCTGATATTGTGATTACAGATATTCGGATGCCCGGAATGGACGGATTAGATTTTATAGAACGGGCCAAAGAGCTCAATCCTGAAATCGTATTTGTTATTATTAGCGGATATAGTGATTTTGATTTTGCCAAACGGGCGATTAAGTACGGCGTATCCGACTATTTGTTGAAACCTATTGATGAGGCGGAGCTGCGCAGCAATTTAGCAAACATCATATTGAAAATTGAAGAGACGCGGAAATCCCGATTAGAAATGGAAAAGTTGAAGCAAGATAAAGAGATGAATCTGGAAAGTCTTCGCCAACAATTATTAACGAGAATGGTTCAAGAACCCAAACAGTCGGCTTCCTCGCAAGAAAGCATAACGACTGTATCTGATCTTATAGAGAGATTTCCCTACATTTTGGCCATCGTACTTGTGTTAGAGCCCTACCAGCTTCCACATTATTCATTTCGTACGGGCGATGAAGATCTCATCCGGTTCGCCATCGAAAATATGATGTCGGATCAAATGAAATTGGCGGGTAGAGACGGAGTTATATTTCAACACGCTATTCACCAGAATGAGATGGTTTATATTTTGGGAGTCGAGAATCTAAATGAAAATACCGCGGTAAAAGAATGGCTAACAGGCGTTCTATTTGGAGTGAATCATTACATGCGTCTGGAAGTGACGATCGCTATTGGCAGTATTGTCGATAGCCTGGATAAGATGCAGAAATCATACCAGTTAGCCAAATTGTCACTTCGTAATAAAATCATTAGCGGCACCAATAAAATTTATGATTATGGCTGGATTCAGAGCCATTCGAACTCGAGAGAACAATTCATGAAAGAGAAAGATGAAGAACTGCTGTTTAGTCTTCTTAATGAAGGGAATGAAACGGCATTACATCGATGGATTGCGCATCGCATTCAGAGCCTTGTGGACTTCCCGACAGCTACTTATTCTCAGCTAGAATGGTTCTGCGCAGATATGTATCTTCTCTTAAGGAAATATCTATTGGAGAAAACAGAGGATACCAAGTTGGTTATTGGGGAAATGGACGATCTGCATTATTGGCTGCAAAATCTGACGGGTTGGCGTGAAGCTGTCCAACAAATCCAAAGTCAAGTTACCAATATCATCCATTTCTTAAACAAAGATCATCCTGTTAAGGATGTCATGGATGAGATTAAGCAGTATCTTGTTATGAATTTACATGAAAACATATCCCTGCAGTCCATTGCAGATCGTTTCTTTATTCACCCTACTTATTTCTCTAAGCGGTTTATAGACAAGTATGGCCAAGGCTATTCTGATTTTCTGACCCAGCAACGGATGGAAAAGGCGGCTGAATGGTTACGGGAAACGAATATGAAGGTTCAGGAAATAGCGGAGATGGTCGGCTTTGAGGGCGCGGCCTATTTTAGCAGTGTTTTTAAAAAATCGCACGGCTTATCACCGAAAGAATACAGGCAAAATCATCGACAAACAATGTAAGAAGGGTGTAAAAAATTTAATACTTTCATTGAATTATTTGTAGAATAACCTTGAATTATTGGATTCTAACCCTCTTCCGTTCATCTTATAATGAAAACGTAATCAAGAATATCTCAGGGGGATTGAAAAATGAAGAAACAACTTAACGTAATTGCAGTCGCTCTCTCTTCTGTACTTTTGCTTAGTGCATGTGGCGGCAAAACAGCCACAACAAGCCCTAGCAGCAGCCCTGCCAGCACGCAAGCAGCTACATCAGCCAAACCGGTAGAAATTACCGTATGGGATAAGCCAGCTGCTGATGATCCTGTAAAGCCGTATCTTGAGAAACAGTTTGCAGCGTTTGATGCGAAATTTCCGAACATCAAAGTAAAGCATGAAGAGCTTGCAACAGGAGGTAAGGATCGCGAGCAATATTTGACAGCAATGGCAGGCGGGCAAGGACCAGATGCAACACCGAATAATCCTTACCCTGATATGGAAAAATATATTAAGCAAGGTTTTGCATTAGATATTACTGATCGATGGAATAGTTATGCGGATAAGGGGAACTACATTCCTTCTTCCATGGTAGCTGGAACAAGGGATGGAAAGGTCTATGGCGTTCCTAAAGATATGTATGTAACACCTTTGGTCTATAATAAAAAGCTCTTTAAAGAAGCCGGTCTTGATCCTGCCAAGCCACCTGCGACTTGGGATGAATTTGTTGATGCGGCAAAGAAATTAACAGACCCAAGCAAAGGTCAGATTGGCTATGATATTTTGGGAATGGATTGGGCAGATTGGTTTTTTGAATATTATGTTTGGCAAGCCGGCGGGGATCTCACCAAGAAAAATGATGACGGAACAGCTACGTTGACATTCACTTCAGATCCTGCAGTAACTGCGCTGCAATTCTATAAAGACTTAAAATGGAAGCATAAAGTCGTGCAGAAAAACGTTGTACAATCACTGGACGACAATAACAAGGATTTCTATACAGGACATACGGGAATGACCGTAGGCTGGGTGGATTGGTTTACTGCTAAAGGCATGGATATTAAAGATATCGGCGCTATGCCGTTTCCTGCTGGCCCATCTGGTAAATCGCCTTCGCAAGTCGGAGGTTCGTATTGGACAATTAATGCGAAAAGTACGAAAGAGAAGCAGGATGCAGCTTGGACCTATATTACATTCATGTCATCAAAGAGCTTCTACGATGGTAGATTGAATTATATCAAAGAAATTGGCCAATTCCCTAACTTGCTTAATTTCCGTTCAGATCTGGACACCTCAAAGATTTATGAGGGTATCCCTGTTGATATTGTTGATAACATTAAGAAGGCCGCTTCAGATACACATCTAGAGTATTTCTTAAAGGACCGTCTCAGTAAGTATGTCGTTGGCGCGATTCAAAAAGTGCTGCTTGATCAAAATGCAGATCCAAAAGCCGAGCTTCAAAAGCAACAAGACTTGGCTCAAAAAGAAGTGATAGACAAGTACAATGCTGAAGTGAAAAAATAAATAGAGACCGTAGAAATCGGGATTCCCATATGGGAATCCCGATAACTACCTAAAGAGGGTGAGTGGAATGGAAACAAGAGTAGAGACTGGATTGCAAAGTGTCACAATGAAACGCCGCATGAGTATTAGCTGGATGCCAATTATCTTTTTAATTCCTTCGCTTGTTAGTTTTGTCTTATTTAAATATTATCCGTTGTTTAAAATGATCTATATCAGTTTTTTTGACTATGAAATTGGAAATCCTCCCGGAAAGTTTGTGGGCTTAGATAACTATTCTGAATTTTTGAATTCAGCTTCCTTCTGGCATTCGATAGAGATTACTTTTATTTTCGCATTGCTGTATTTGCTCATGACATTCTGGGTTCCTATCGTTCAGGCATTGCTTCTTAGTGAAATTCATCACGGGAATATGTTCATTCGCTTCCTTTATCAGCTCCCCTCCGCTGTTCCTGTGGTCGTTAATGTTCTGATTTGGCGATTGATGTATAATCCTGACCACGGAATGTTGAATTATTACCTTGGGAAGATAGGTTTAGGTCCTTACCTCTGGTTAAACGATTTGGATGTGACGAAGTTCGCAGTCGTCCTCCCTTCGCTTATAGCAAGCCAAGGCATAGCCATTCTTTTATATTATTCTGCGATACGCTCAGTCTCAACGGATATTCTCGAAGCTGCTAAAATGGACGGGGCGGGTCCATGGAGACGCATGTTAACGATGATTTTACCAAATATGAAGTTCATTATTTTTATTCAATTGATTAGTTTTATGACAGGGATCCTGTTGACCTTTGATAACATTTATGTGATGACTCAAGGGGGACCCGCCGACAGTACAACGGTTGTATCGATGTTTGTTTTCAATACGGCTTTTCAACAACTTCGCTTTGGAGCCTCGGGGGCTATATCGGTATTCTTATTTCTACTGATTGGCTTGATCACCTTTATACAACTCAAATTTTCCAAAGATTCTGATTGATAGAGAGAGGAGTGGAGAGCGATGATCCGTAATACCATTAAAGAAAAAGGCCAACGGTCGATTAAAATTATTGCTTATAGCATTACCTTTTTATTTATTGTGCTATCCCTTGTTCCACTTGTTTGGATGCTCGCTTCTTCATTGAAGGACGAGTCGTCTATCTTGGCATATCCGCCAAAGTGGCTGCCTGCCATACCCCATTCGGTTCAGGTTGAGGTCGATTACTCAGGTCAGGAACTGAAGGATGCCCAGTTTTACGAAAAAGATGCGATGAAAGCGACTTGGTACCCATGGGCATCGAATATTCGCGATTCAATCGGGGAAGTTGTAGTCAAAGGGATAAAGGATGGAAAGTTGATTTATTCCGCGAATACAACGGGATCTTCCTTCCATTATGGAAGAAATCTTGTTGTTCCAACGACCCTTTTTAACGATAATCTGATGAATGTCAAATTACCAATCATCCATGAGAAAAAGTTATCTTCATTCCAATGGCTTGGTGATAGTGGCGGTATCGAAAAGGGTAGTGGGAATTCACAGGAGCTTGTTTCAACTCATTTTCGAGATTTTTATGCAAATTCGAAGTTTGTGAGCGGCAAGGTGTTGAGTATTGAGGAAAAACCTAGATTTTGGAGCATATTCGATAGTTATTTGGTTCTCAACAAGGTTACCAAAGCAGCATCCAATGATGGATATGGAATCAGTCATTATTTTCTCAATAGTTTGATCGTTACATTTGTCACCATTGTTTCTCAATTATTGTTTGGTGGCTTGGCTGGATATGCGCTTTCGTTTTTGATAAAGAATAAAAAGCTTCAGCTGGGGCTAGTGATGTTTTTTCTGGCAACACTTATGATTCCTGATATCGCGCTTTTGATTCCGCTTTATTTAACGATGAATCAATTGCATTTGGTAGACACATTATGGGCAATCATTTTACCTCATACCGCTTGGGGTATCGTTATTTTCTTGTTCAAAGGTTTTTTTGATCAATTGCCTCGAGAGCTGATCCAAGCCGCAAGAGTAGATGGCGCCTCTGAATTCAGGACTTTTTACCAAATTGTGATTCCGATGTCCGTGCCGATCTTTACCGTTGTTTCGGTATTGACATTTTTACCCGTATGGAATGAGTTCTTGTGGCCGTTGGTCGTGGCAAGATCATCCGCAAACTGGACCTTAACGGTAGCATTAAACAATTTGCAAAATCAAGCAAGTATAGTCTCGGAGAACATGCTCATGGCTAGCGGTGTAATTAGTATGATTCCTTTATTAATCGTGTTCATAACCTGCCAGAAACTTATTGAAAAAGGTGCATCTTTTACCGGTGTAAAAGGTTAAACACATTTGTCAGGCTCGACGGCTATTGTCGAACGAGCCTGCAAAAACTAAAAGAGCAGATCGGGGAGATGATCAAACGCATTTGTTTAGATGATAAGGAAAATATCAGAACTATCAGAAATGGAGATAATGATGAAGATATTGGAATATCAAATCGAGCAATTACGCTCTTATTTGGTGGGCCGGGCCATGATTGCAGACTGTATGACAGACGAAAGACTTGTTCAATTAAGTCAATTACTTGATAGATATATTGTTGAATATCAGAAGTTGGGCAAGAAGATCGGAATGGGGGATCATACGGCTTTAGACGAAGGCTGCAAATCATCGAGATGAGGGGTACTTATGAAGAAAAGTAAGCGGATAAATCGTATTTTTAAAAAGAAAATATTTTTTGCCGTCCTATTGCCGCTGTTGGCGGTGGTGCTGCTTTCAGTCTCCTTGATTGTATTTCAATCAAACAAATATTCAGGTGAGGCAACCGTATTTACGGTAAATGGAGAGCCGGTATCCAAGGATGAATTTTTGAACGTCATGCCAGGTTTAAGAGCAAATGTCTTTTCCTATTTTGTTCAAAAATATGGAGTAACGGACAGCGCCAAATTCTGGACAACAACCTTTCAGGGAGAAATACCTATTGAAGTTCTTAAGCAAAAGACATTGGATAAGTTGAAAAGAATTAAAACAGAGCAGATCGTCATGAAAAGTAATGGAATAGCCAGCGATATATCTTATTCCGGTTTCCTCGATAACCTCAAAGCTGAAAACGAAAGGCGAAAGAAGGCAGTAGAAAAAAAACAAGTGATATACGGCCCCCAGCAATTTGATGCAACAGGATATTATGACATTCTCCATGGGAATAGGATGGAAGAATTAAAAAACAAATTGGCGGATAAAGAGCTATCCTCCAATGAGGAAGAAATAAAAAATGCGTATGACGAAAATAAAGAAACAATGTATAAAAAGATAGATTCGATTAAGTATGAAAAAATAGTCATACCTTTTTTGGATGAAAAAGGTAATCCTTCGCCGGATAAGAAAAAAATTGCAGCTAGTATGGCTGCAAAAATAAAGGAAGATACAAATAAGGGTTTGAAATTTGAGGATATCGTTAGCGCCTATAAGAAACAAGATAAATCAGATATAGAATACAAGGAACTGGAATTTAATGAAAGCACTTACAAGTCGGATTCCAGAATATATAAGCAATTGACAATAAAGTTGGATGAGCTAAAGAATGGCCAGATAAGCGACGTTATCGAAGAAAACGCTTCCTTCAATATCGTTAAAGTGCTGGAAAAAAGCATTCCCAGCTATAAAACACTGGATGAGGTAAGAGAGCAAGTTAAGAAGAAATTAGCTGACAACAAGTATGATGAGTTCATAAATAAGCTTGTTCATGAATCGAAGTTAATTGTGGATAACAAAGCGTACAACAGCATTTCATAAACTTGTAAATTATTATTATCCAGACCTCAGTTTAGATTGAAGGGAGGGCTGTTGTGAGACGGCTGAGCATAGCATAGCTGAGTAAAGCTGAGGTCATGGAATAATAATTTAAATAATCAAACAACCTAGCGTTGAAAGGGGATACAAATTGTGAAAAAATTTGCAAGTGCATGGCTCCTCATTATGATGCTGATGGCAATAACCATTCCAGTAGCGACCGTACAGGCGGCAGGTACTATTTATTATGTTGATTCTTCAGGAGGAAACGATTCCAACAGCGGTACAAGCACATCCGCTGCATGGCAAACATTAACCAAGGTTAACAGTATTACCTTCCAGCCGGGCGACCAAATTTTATTTAAAGCCGGAGGCTCATGGTCGGGAATGCTGAGCCCTCTGGGTTCAGGGAATAGTACCAACCAAATCACCATTGACATGTATGGAACCGGTAATAAACCATTGATAGCAGGAGGCGGTGTTGCGGCATCGGTTTTGCTGAATGGTCAGGAATACTGGACAATTAACAACCTGGAATTGACCAACATTGCGGCAAGCAGAGCCGTAAGAAGCGGGATCAAAGTGGTTGCTAAAACAACAGGGATTACACATGGCATTCACATTGCAAACAACAATATCCACGATGTAACCGGAGAAAACAGAAGATCAATGCCCGCGGGTCAAAGTATGTATGATAACTCGGGAATTCTTATCAGATTTGATGGTGACGCTACACCGACGGACATGTTTGATGATGTGTTGATTGAAAATAACAATATTCATGATGTTTTGACAAGCGGTATTAAGGTTGATTCAACAGGTGGTACGACTGCTGACCAATTGTTTACCAATGTAGTTGTTAGAAACAATATTATTAGTAAAACAGGTTCGGACGGTACGGTTATTGGCAGTACCCTAAACGCACTTATTGAACATAATTCGGTTTATGATGCCGGTTACAACGGTAACCAAGCCGATACACATCTTATTGCAGGTATGTGGGAAATTATCTCGAAAAACACTGTTTTTCAATACAATGAGGTAGCCAGAACTAAACTGTTTGATGCTGACGGTACAGGGTTTGATACGGATTTAGGAACAGGCGGAACGATTTACTTCCAGTACAATTATACCCATGGGAACGAAGGCGGATTCTGGCTTGATTGTGCGCATATCACCCCGAATGGCTATATTAAAACAGTACTAAGATATAACGTTAGCGTCGATGATCTCGGGTATATAGCAAGAACTGACGATAGGCCAGCTGACTTCTACAACAATACGTTCTATAAGTCCAGCGGTTCACTTGATGCAAGTCAAGGCGCTGACGGCAGCTCATATAGATTCTGGAACAACATCTTCAATTTCCAAACAAGTCCTAACTGGGCATCTTCCTTATATGACAATAATTTGTACTATCCTGAAGCAGCAAACTCTGCCGACGGTAATGCAGTGACTGGAGATCCTGCATTTGTGAATCCAGGCGTTGTTGGCGACGGTATGAGCTATGCCGACAATTACAAGCTTCAATCGACTTCAGCAGCTATTGATAAAGGTATACCAACTGCCGATAATGGCGGGGTAGATTTCTGGGGCAGCACGCTGTATAATCTGATGCCGGATATTGGAGCTCAAGAGTACGGTACGAATGGCACTTATGATGCGAATACGACGAATAAGTTTTCACTGGATTTTTCAACGACACAAGGTCAGAAAAACTGGAACTATATGCAATATAACGGCAGCACTTACTCGAATATGACCTGGAATTCAAGCCTGAATGCATGGAAGGGTGCAGGAACATGGAACCGGATCTGGTCCGCAGGAGTTCTTCATCCTGACACCAATGATACCGTATTGGCATGGAAGGCACCGAAGGCAGGACAGGTTAGAATCACAGGTAAACCAAGGAAAGCAGGTACCGGCGGTGACGGCGTGAATGTTAAGCTAATGCAAAACAGTACGCAGCTATGGCCAGCAAGCGGATGGCAGGCAATCGGTGCTTCAGACATATCAGGAGTGGCGCACGATGTAACAATCAATGTTGCGGCAAATGATATGATCTATTTTATAGTAAATAAAAACTCGACCACCAACAACGATGCAACGAATTGGGACCCTATGGTCCGATACGCGTCTACACTTTCCAATGATTTTTCAACGACTCAGGGTTCTGGATACTGGAGTTATATGGAATCAAATGGGAGAGCTTTTTCGAATATGACATGGAATGCGTCCATTAACGCGTGGAAAGGCACGTACACGTATAACCGCATCTGGACTCCGACACAAATACATCCGGATATTAACGATTCCGTGGTCGCATGGACAGCTCCTGTAGCTGGATCGGTAAGAATCACCGGCAATCCAAAGAAAGGGAACAGCGGCGGTGATGGCGTAAATGTGAAGATAATGAAAAACGGTACGCAGATCTGGCCTGCAAGCGGATGGCAATATATTAGCGGAACAGATACCGTTGGGGTCACGCACGATATTACGACAAGTGTTGCAGCTAATGATATGATTTATTTTATTGTGAATAAAAACGGAAACATTAACGTTGATGAAACGACCTGGAATCCGACTGTAGCTTTTCAATAAGATTTTTATGATTTAATTTCAGGTGCAGTAATATTTCCTGAAGGGGATGGCCTTAGCCATCTTCTTTAGGCACTTATTAAGGATAAGGAGCATGAGCAGCTTATGTTAAAGAGAGAAGAAATTCAAATACGAGATCCTTTCATACTGACGGATACAAATGAAATGAAGTACTACCTCTATGGAACTACAGATAAAAATGCTTGGGAAGGAAAAGCGACGGGCTTTGATGTGTATGTGAGCTTGGACCTTGAAAATTGGGAAGGACCGTTCCCTGCTTTTCGGCCGGAAGCCGACTTCTGGGCGGACCAAAATTACTGGGCCCCTGAAGTTTACCGTTATGAGGGCAAGTATTATATGTTTGCCAGCTTTAAGGCAGATAACAGATGCAGGGGAACGCAAATCCTGGTCTCAGAGCATCCACTTGGGCCGTTTATTCCGCATTCGGATGGTCCTATTACCCCTTCTGATTGGGAGTGTCTGGACGGAACTCTATACGTTGATGATTTAGGGATTCCCTGGATGGTATTTTGTCATGAATGGCTGCAGGTGCAAGATGGCGAAATGTGTGCTGTCCAATTAATGAAGGATTTCAAATCTGTCATTGGCGCACCAGTGATTTTATTTCATGCATCAGAAGCATCGTGGGTTTGTGGATTTGCAAGAAGTGCCGCTTCAACCGAAAAAAATAACTTTGTGACAGATGGGCCTTTCTTGTATCGGGCGGAAAATGGCGAACTCCTGATGCTGTGGTCAAGCCATGGCGCTGATGGATACGCAATTGGGATTGCGCGTTCTGCAACAGGACAAATTACGGGACCATGGCTGCATGATGATGAGCCGTTATTTGCCAAAGATGGCGGGCATGGCATGCTGTTTACAACTTTTGACGGGACATTCATGCTAACCATCCATAGACCTAATCGTACTCCGGATGAAAGGACTGTATTTCTGCCTATAATTGAGGAAAATGGAACATTGAAAATTAAACGGGAGTATAAAAATCCAATTGTCCTGCAGCGTGCAGACCCATGGATTTATAAACATACAGATGGTTACTATTATTTTACGGCATCAGTTCCGGCATTTGACTGCATTGAACTAAGAAGAGCCGCAACCATCCAGGGACTGGAATCCGCAATTCCGACTATCATATGGAGAAAACATGCTGCGGGTAAAATGAGTTCACTTATTTGGGCGCCTGAAATCCATTTTATCGATGGTAAATGGTATATCCATTTTGCTGCCGGAGGATCGGATGAGAACTTGGACGAGGTGTGGGACCACCGGATGTATGTTCTTGAAAATGAATCCGTGAATCCGATAGAAGGGGCATGGGTGGAAAAAGGCCAGCTTCAAACAAACTGGGAATCCGTTGCTCTGGACGCTACAACCTTTGAACATCAAGGAGTAAGGTATCTGGTTTGGGCACAAAAAGATCCCGAAATCGAAGGGAACTCGAATCTTTATATAGCTGAAATGTCTAATCCATGGACGATTAAAGGCAAACAGATCTTGCTTACGAAACCGGAGTATCCATGGGAAATAGTAGGCTATTGGGTCAATGAGGGGCCTGCTGTATTGAAGAAAAACGGTCAAATATTTATCAGTTATTCTGCGAGCGCCACGGATAGCAATTATTGTATGGGGCTATTGACAGCTTTGGATACAAGTGATTTATTAGACCCGAAATCATGGATCAAGTCCCCGGAGCCCGTGTTTAAAAGCAATGACGAAGCCGGACAATATGGCCCTGGCCATAATTGCTTTACTATATCGGAAGACGGTTCAGAGGATATTATGATTTATCATTCCCGAAGCTATAAGGAAATAATCGGTGATCCGCTGTTTGACCCCAATCGCCATGCGCGAGCACAAAAATTAGACTGGAATGAGGACGGAACTCCGAATTTCGGCATACCTGTTGCAGATCGTTAAGACATGGGTGCTTCGAATCATACAGAGAAGAATTTTATAATCGGAATGGAGAATACAGGATGAAGCATGCAAAATGTATGATTGATAAAGAGTATTTGATTGCGGAAATTGATCCGAAGCTATTTGGCTCCTTCATCGAACAAATGGGCAGAGCCGTGTATACGGGCATTTACGAGCCCGATCATCCTATAGCAGATGAACAAGGCTTCAGAAAAGATGTATTGGAATTAGTAAAGCAGCTGCATATCCCGATTGTCAGATATCCTGGAGGAAATTTTGTTTCAGGCTATAACTGGACGGACGGAATCGGACCCAAGGAGAATAGGCCAACTAGGCTTGACCTCGCATGGTTATCTGTAGAGAAGAACGAGTTTGGGATCGATGAATTTGTCGATTGGTGTAAGAAGGCAGATACAGAAGTAATGGCTGCTGTTAATCTGGGTACGGGAACGCCTCAGGAAGCGGGATACATGCTTGAGTACTGCAACCATACTTCTGGCACTTACTGGAGTGACTTAAGAAGAAAAAACGGGCATTCAGACCCTCATAACATAAAAATTTGGTGCTTGGGCAACGAGATGGATGGACCTTGGCAAATCGGTGCGATGAATGCGGAGGATTATGGTAAAAAAGCGCGTGAAACTGCAAAGATCATGAAATGGGTTGACCCGTCCGTGGAACTGGTTACATGCGGAAGCTCCTCCCCGTTGATGCCCACTTACCCGGAATGGGACAGGGTCGTTCTAGAGCACACCTATGAACATGTTGATTATTTATCTTTGCACAGATACTACGAGAACGAAGGCAATGTCGAAGATTTCCTAGCCTCATTTGTAGATATGAACGATTTTATTAAAACTGTAGCGTCTACGGCTGACTATGTAAAAGCCAAAACCCGCAGTAAAAAGACACTTAAATTATCTTTTGACGAATGGAATATTTGGTATCAAAAGAAACAAACACGGTTCCCTTGGGAAGTGGCACCGCCGATTCTCGAAGATAACTATTCGTTGCTGGATGCGCTTGTTTTTGGCGGTATGCTTTGTACGCTTTTGAACAACGCGGATAGGGTCAAAATGGCTTGTCTCGCCCAATTGGTCAATGTCATTGCGCCTATTTTTACGCAAAAGGGCGGAAAAGCAATCAAACAAGCCATTTATTACCCGTTCCAGCAGGTATCGTTATATGGCAGAGGAAAAGCTATTCAAACACAGATAGCGTGCCCTAAGTTCGAGAGTAATCTTTATGGGGAGGCGCCAATTATCCAAAGCGCTGCAACTTATAATGAAGAGACGTGCAGTTTAACATTATTTGTATTGAACTGCGATAAAGAGGATGTCGAGTTAACGATGGACTTGAGGTCATTTTCAGGGGTAAGAGGAATTGAACATATGATTATGGATGGTCAAGATCTGGAAGCTAAGAATTCATTTGATGAACCAAATAAGGTTGTACCACGAATAGCAAGTATGATTGAGCATGGGGATAAAGTGCGAAATGTTGTAATTCCTAAGCTTTCATGGAACGTATTGAGATTTTCCACTAACGGAGATAATCGATGATTTCAATGACCGTACGGGCAGATAGTAGGAAATGATTCAATGCTCCTGCAAAAGCCGCTTTTAGCTCGTTTCTTACTATGTAATAGAAACGCCCTCCATGTGAATATGGCATGGAGGGCGTTTTTGTATTAATTTACCATTAATAGAGTGTATTGATAGATTCTGGAGTGAAGGGCAGCAGTTCATTCATGCGGCCATCGCGAATCTTGTTGGCCCATTCGGGATCATGCAGCAAAGCGCGGCCGACAGCTACCAAGTCAAATTCACCTTGTTCCAATCGCTCCACCAGATTCCCAAGATGCACAGCATTCGCACCAGCGCCTTCACGGAAAAGCTTCGTGAATTCAACATCCAATCCGACGGAGCCAACGGTAATGGTCGGTTTGCCTGTCAGTTTCTTGGTCCAGCCCGCAAGGTTCAGAGTAGAGCCTTCAAATTCAGGCTCCCAGAATCTTCGGGTTGAGCAGTGGAACACATCGACCCCGGCTTTAACCAATGGAGCCAAGAACTGCGCAAGTTCCTCCGGTGTGTTCGCTAATTTGGCTGCATAATCAGGACCTTTCCATTGCGAGAATCTGAACACGATAGGAAATTCAGGGCCGACTGCATGCCGGCAAGCCTCGATGACTTCAACTGCGAATCGGGTGCGGGCAACCAAGCTTCCACCGTAGTGGTCAGTACGCTGATTCGTTTTCTCCCAGAAGAATTGATCAATTAAGTAACCATGTGCGCCATGCAGCTCGATACCGTCAAATCCGATTCGTTTGGCGTCGGCAGCGGCTTGCGCATATGCCGCGACAAGCTCGGCAATTTCTTCTACCGTTAGTGGCTCAGATACCTTCTCTCCCGTCAGATCGAGTCCGGACGGGCCTACGGGAAGCACTTCAGGATTCGGTTCGCTTCCTACCTTGCGTGTCGTCCCCACATGCCATAGCTGTGGAATGATTTTACCTCCAGCCTCGTGTACGCCGGCTGCTACTCTTGCCCAACCTTGCAAGGCAGCTTCTCCATGAAAATTCGGCCAGTTCGGGCTTGCACCAGCAGCCGGATGATTGATGAGCGTTCCTTCTGTCACAATGAGTCCGATACCGTGCTCGGCACGACGGCGATAATAATCCGCAACGTTTTGTCCCGGAACTCCCCCTGGCGAGAAGCCACGTGTCATGGGGGCCATAACAATTCGGTTGGCCAATTCCAAATGTTCCGAACGGAAAGGTTCGAACAAGGAAAGAGCCGAAACGGAGCTGGCAGGGCTATTCTGATTTGTCATTTGTTTATCTCCTTTAGAACTTCATTTCATCGAAGGAACTTGATCCTGCGGTGATAAGTTTAGAATATCATAAATCCACACTAAATTCATTGGAATACAATATATTTAAAATGTGATAATTAACAGAATAAGAAGAGTCATTATACATAATTGATTTACTCATTTTACATATATAAAGATTGGAGGAATTTAGGATAATGAAAATGGCTCGGCAAGATCGTCATCGTTGTCTATCTTGTCCAATGGTATACCATCATTCCCATTGTTCTACGCCAATTCAGTGATCTGCTCCGAGTTCTGCTTCTTAATACAACTCCGGGAATATTTATCATATTGCCTATGGTTCTGATCGTTATCTATGTGACCTATTCCGGAGGGATTGATGGGATCGGACGTGTCAGCGAAATATTGGGACCCGTTATTTTTTTGATGGTATTGCTGGTCTTGACCACAAGCGTCACCAACATACAATGGAACCGTCTGCTGCCCTTTTATGCGGACAGCGGTATGGGGGCTATTATCAAGGGTTCGCTTCCCCCCGCTTCCTACCTTGGACATGCGGTTGAATTTGTCATGATTTCATCTTTTCTTTTTACGCCACGCAAGGGATCCCCCTACGTGATTTGGGGTGTTGCCATTGCCAGTTTTGGCGTGCTGCTATCGATGATTATGGTCATTTTAACGGTAGGCGTCAATCTCACCTCCAAAATGTGGTATCCATTTTTTGAAATGACAAAAAAGATTGCTGTTTTTGGGTTCATTGAAAACTTGGACGCCATTGCCGTTGTCATCTGGATCGCCAGCGTATTCATTAAATTGTCTATTTATATGTTCGTTACCAGTTACGGAACAGCTTAGTTTTTACAAGTGGAAAATTGGAAGAACATGATCCGGTTACCATTACTGGGTTCCATTTGTACTTCCTGTCAACATGATCGGCTTGCCCTTGCTGCTGCTTATTGTAGGGAAAATCCGGCAGAAGAAAAAACTGCAAGTTAGCAAAAATGGATTATAGCGAATGAATGACCGATATGTCATCCTCGTTGGTGTATAACTATACATATTATGGGAGATTATAAAATTAGTTTCCGACTATGCTGCAGAAAGGATGGGGGTCAGAATGAATATAACCAAATTTTTCAAGAAACATCGCATGAAAAGTTCATCCTCCCCTAACATAATTCAGGATGCAGCTATGCAGGAACTATTGAAAGTGCATGAAGCGATTTCGTCGAGCCTGTCTGTAAACAGAAAGCGGTTGGAGCAAATTTTTGCGAACTGTAAAGATATCATTTTCATTCCGTGGTATTATGGACCCAATCTCCAATATGAGGCGATGGGCATTTATTGTATAACATTGGTTAAAGACAAAAAGGAAAATTATTTTAAAACCGTCATGCAGGATCTGGTTCCCCATCAAATAGGAATGGCCACAGATATCAAACCAGGCGATGTGATCAACTTTTTCGAGAGTCATGGGGCTTCCGTTGAAACCGCACATACGATAGGAGATTTGAACAGATCGGTTGAAGATATATTGGAAGGAAACGTTGTTGTCTTTTTCGATCATTGGGACAAAGCACTGAGCTTCAGAGCGATAACGCTTCAAGAGAGACAAGTGACGGAGAACCTGATTGAGCCGGTGGTGAGAGGTCCGCACGAGAGCACGGTAGAAAATCTGAGTCAGAATATTGGTCTGATACGGATTCGCTTGAAAACCCCTGACTTTAAACTGGAACTCTTCAAAGCCGGGGGGAAATCGCATTCCGAGGTTGCTTATGCTTATATAGAAGGAGCCGTGAATCCGGAAACGTTGGCGGAGTTTCAGGAGCGGATCACACCAGCCAAAGAAATGGAAGTATTGGAAACTTCCTATATTGAAGAACTGCTTGAGGAGTCGGTATACTCGCCATTACCGCAATCCCGGGTTACGGAGCGTCCTGATGTAGCTGCTGCTGCCCTCTTGGACGGCAAGATCATTGTGATGGTTTCTGGAAGTCCGTCGATTCTGATCTGTCCCGGTTTATTCCTCGAGTTTTTGATGTCTCCTGAAGACTATTACCAAAGAACGGTTTTTTCGTCCTTTATCAGATGGTTAAGATTCATAGCTTTTTTCTTGACTGTATTCCTTCCAAGCATCTATATCGCTTTGACTACCTTTGATCCCGAGCTGATTCCAACTGTGCTGCTGCTAGCGGTTCTCAATACGCGAGAAGGGATTCCATTTCCGGCCTTTATAGAGGCGTTGATCATGGTCTTTTTTTTCGAAATTCTGGTCGAAGCGGGGGTTCGATTGCCGCGCCCCGTCGGCTCTGCCGTCAGTATCGTAGGTGCTTTGGTTATCGGGGAAGCATCCATTAATGCCGGCATAGCCTCCCCGATCATGGTCGTCGTGGTGGCCCTTACCGGGATTGCCAAATTCTCGCTCCCGCAGTATAGTCTTCAAACTGCTGTCCGAGTCCTGCGAATACTCGTGATGTGCATTTCCGCTTTTTTGGGGGGGTTTGGGCTGATGATCGGGATCCTGCTGCTGCTGCTGCATATGATGAGTTTACGTTCGCTCGGTCAGCCTTATCTGGCTTCGTTAGGACCACTTCGCCCACGACAATTACGCGATGTGTTTATCAGGGCGCCGCTGATTTCTCAACTTCGCTCGCCGAGAAATCGTCACAAGCATAATCGGCTTACAGATAACAGGAAAGAAGGATGAACGGTGAGAACATTTGGAACTGCTGCATTAACTTTTGTAGTTCTTGTCTTCTTAACCGGATGCTGGAATAGAGTCGAGCTGGATACCCTTGCTTTTGTTCAGGGAGTTGCAATTGATGAGTCGGAAGACGGGAAAGATATTGAACTGACCATCCAATTCTATAGGCCGATGACGGGAAGTAAACAAACACAAGGAGGACCATCTAGAGAAAGCTATATCAATATTAAAACAAGAGATAAGTCCTTGTTTGAAGCGATCCGCGATATGACCATTCATATCGGCCGGAAGGCGCAGTGGAGCCATATGCGGGTTCTAATCATCGGAGAAGAAATTGCTAGAAAAAGGAATATCGGCGAGATCCTGGATTTTTTCTCACGGGATCACGAACCACGGGCAACGATAAGCGTTATGATCGGCAAAGATAGGGCGGAGCTATATTTGAAAAAAGGCAAGCCGTTTGTCGAAACGTCCATGGGTCAGCAATTGCGCGAGTCTGAACTAGTGGCATATAAGTTTACAGGGAAGTCTTTAAAAGCCTCCTTTATTGATCTGATGCTGGAATTGAAAAGCGAAACAGGCGTTGCCGCTGTACCGTATGTCTATTTTGACCCGAAGAATAAGCCGCTAAGCTCTCCCGTTACCGGACTGGCGCTGATGAAGAAAGGGAAATTGGTTAATGTGCTGCCACCAAAAAAAATCGAAAGCTTATTAATGCTGTTGGACGAATATCAATCAGGCATTCTCCAAGTCGAATGCCCGGGTGAGAGCAAAAAGAAAATGAAGAAGGTGGAAGCCGTTGAAGTCTCGACACTAAAGACGAAACTCAAATTGAAAATCAAGGGGGATTCGGTGGCCGTCCATGTTTCGACCAAAATTGATGGGTATTTCGGCGAACTTATCTGTACGAATCTGAAAACCCCGGAGGACGTAGAGAAATTTAACAAAAGAGTCCAAAAGGTTATCGAACAGGATATGAAAAGTACCTTGCTTCTTATCCAGAAGCAAAAAATGGATGTGCTTGGAATCGGAAATCGCATATACCGCAAGGATCCAGCTTTATGGTATCGCATGAAGCCGGATTGGGAAGAACGATTTCAGGGTATAGCATTTACCGTTGAGGTTAAAGCAAATATATTCAATACAGGAGCTAACCTTGGCGAACCGGTTGCCAAATAGTCCCGATCTTTGCAATACGGGCGAACGGGGAGAAAACGATGATCGAGAAAATCTTGATTTTGCTTGTGGCATACACCGCCATTTTTGCTCATGATGGTCTGAATCTGAAGCAAGCAAGCAGTAGGGAGAGGTTCGTTCATAGTATATTAATGATCGCTTCTCTATATCCAAGTCTTATTTATGTGCTGGATCTGCGTTGGCCGAATCTGGACGAATTGGTTCATTTCTTTTTGAAAGATCCGGCTGAGAAAATTGTGGAGTCTATCAAAGTTCCATCTTAACCAAACTTATGCTTCTGAAGCTAATTTGTATCCCCAAAAACTCCAAAGAGGGGGCAGTCAATATGAAAAAGCGGATAACGGTTAGTTCGCGGCAAATGGCGACGCTGTTCCTCTCATTTCTGACCGGTTCGTCAATCGTAAATATACCGGCGCCTTTAACTGGAGCGGCAAAAAATGCCGCTTGGATGTCTCTGTGGATGGCGAACGGATTAGGGATGCTTTTGTTGAGCTGTATTCTCTATCTGTACCGGAAATATCCCGAAATGACGCTCATCCAGTACAGTCGGCAGGCCGTTGGAAGAGTATTGACCATTATTTTAGTCATTCCCTTCTTTTTGTTATCTTTCATGATGCTTGCCAATATCGTGGTGGACATCGGCGGATTTTTCAAGAGTACGATGATGAGGGAAACGCCGACTTATGTCTTTCACTTTTTAATACTTTTCACAGCGGCACTGACTGTTCGTTCAGGTATTGAAGTCATGGCCAGGATGTTTACTTTACTGCTGATCACGATATTTATATTCAGCGCCATAGTTATGCTTTTAACACTGCCTGCCTATCGTGTGGAACTGCTAATGCCTTTATTTCCAAAAGGTTTCAAACCGGTTCTGCATGGCGCCTATATCGCTTATGGATTTCCATATGCAGAGCTGATCTTGTTTTCGATGGTTCTTCCGTTTGTGAGAAAGGACCAAGAACCTCTAGGTAAATTTATGTTTGCATCGCTTCTAATCAGCGGGCTCTCGCTAACCTTGGTAATTGTATGCACGATCATGGCGCTGGGGCCGATGGCTGGGAATATCAAATTTTCCTTATTTACACTTGCGCGCTTGATTGAACTCGCGGATATCATTGAACGGGTCGAATCAGTAATTGGCATGACATTGATCGCTGGCTCCTATATGAAAGCAACCATTGTGCTGTTTGTGATCAATTTGGGGCTAACCCAATTATTCCAACTGCAGGATGACAAGATTCTGATTTTCCCTATAGCATTTTTTACGGGAATGATCTCACTGACCATGTTCCGGAACGAATTGGAATTCATGGGACATGTAGGTACCGTTTGGCCTTTATTTATAACGGTTACAGGCGTTGTTCCTATCCTTTTGCTAACGATTGTAACAGCGTTAAAGAGTCGGCGGAAGCAAGCGTCAAGTTAGGACATCGTTGTACCAAGAGGCTGCTCATTCATGATATTGCGAAAGGATATAATCCGCTGTTCGAATCGCTAAAGCAACGGTTGTCAATGTCGGGTTAGCTGCTCCGGTAAGCGGCAATACGCTGTTATCGGCCACATAGAGACCGGGTACGCCGTGTATTTGCCCATACTGGTTTGTTGCCGAGGTGGCGGGATCATCGCCCAATCGGCACGTTCCCGCCTCATGATTGTCCAGACCGGGAGGTAGGAGACTAGGGTTTTCGTAAAAACCCAGCCCCATTGCTGCGGCAGCACTTCGAATGGAAGCCGTCAGCTCGCGGATAACGGCCTTATCTTGAGAACTGTACGAAAATTGCACCTTTAATAAAGGTACTCCGAATGAATCACGTCGGGTAGGGTCGAGGCTGACATGGTTTTCAAATCGCGGTTCGAGGGTCGCCAAGCCGAAAAATCCAAGTCTTAGTTCGTCAAGAAGTTTTCTTTCTTCATAATGGTACCACCAGTACTCTAAAGGATCAGTCCCTAAAGTGAAGAACATATATTTCCGATCTGCAGCACTTGGAACCATAATAGCCGCATTTCCCAACACTTCGGGAAATTGATTGCGGTTTATTTTTGCTTTCGCAACGACTGTCGGTTGGTTCACCAAATATCTGCCGATGGCTTCTCCGGGAATATTGGAGTTTAGCAAAATACGCGGCGTTTCAAAGGTACTGGCGGAAAGGATTACCGTCTTAGCTCTGATGTTGCAGGTTTTACTGTCGGAAGTAACCACCTTAACGCCTGCGGCTCTTCCTCTCTCGGTGATAACCTGTACAGCCCGCGTTTTTACAGCCAGATCAAAGGGCTTAATATTGAGAGCGTAAGCCATAAATATAATGGAACTAAAAAAGACATTCGAATGGAGCTGACCATACCGGGTAACATCAAGGTCAACAGCCAGAGGAAGGTCAATGGCATCCGGAAATCCGCCGAAGCGAAGGCGATGGAGAAGTTTTTCCTGAAGGGCGGATCCCTTTGCGTATGCACCGGTTACATTCATGATCTGTTCAGCGGTAAGGTAATAGGGAACTAGTTCTTGATAGGAAATCGGCCAAGATTTGATTTCTTCGGGCAGCAAACGGGGACACATTAAATACCAATGAAGGGTTCTTCCGCCTAAAGCTCTAAATATTCTCGCCCCCGGATAATCCGGCCATAATTTCCCGATTGGTTCGGTATGGCGGGGACTTTCTATAAATTGAGTAAACCGCGTTTGATCGAAAGTAGGCAAATTATGAGCATGGGTCGGTAGCATGAGATCCCCGGCCTCGATCATACCGATCCGCATGCCGTTATGTTTCGATTGTTCGATTAATCTCCAGAGTGCGGCCCCGCCTCCAGCACCGCTGCCGACAATAAGCACATCATAATTGGTTTGAGCCATTTTCTCGAGCGGAGTCAAGGGAATCCACGGTACCTTAGCAGGCTGTGACGAATAAGTACGAGCATCGCTGTTTTCGGTCAATTTAATCGCCCTCCCTTCAGACAAAATAGATGATCTATTTCATTTGTTCGACGATATGATCTGTTGTACGAATGGCTAAAGCGACAGCGGTTAGCGTCGGATTGGACGGTGAAGTAAGATTCAATACACTCATATCGGCTATGTAAAGACCAGCAATGCCATGCACTTGACCATAGCGGTTAGTGACGGAAGTAGCCGGGTTGTCCCCCATACGGCATGTTCCCGCCTCGTGATTGTCTTTTCCGGGCTGGCGCAGCTGGAGTGGGCTATCCAGTGATAAACCCGCCGCGGAGGTGAAGGCTGACAGGGAAGCGTGCATGTCGCGAAGAAGTGCCTGATCCTTATCGCTGTAGGAAAACTGTACGTTAATATTAGGTACGCCGTAAGCATCCCGCTGAACCGGATCAAGGCTGACGTAATTGTCGGCCCGCGGTTCCACGACTCCGTAACCGTGTACTTCCAAAGGCTCCTTTTTCAGAAGAGGTCTTTCTTTATAGTCATACCAATAATCGGAGAAGATCTGGAGCTGATAATTTCGCTCAGCCGAACCCGGAACAAAGACAGTGGCAACACCAAATACCTCTGGGAATACATCTCGGTCAACGGTTCCATTTCCCTCGAATACAGGATGGAAAACCAAATATTTTCCGATTGCTTCGCCTTGGATATTGGAATTAAGCAGAAGGCGCGGGGTTTCCCAGGTGCTGGCGGAGACGACGATTGTCTTAGCACTCAGCGTATACGTTTTTTTATCTGAGGTCATGACCTTGACGCCTACAGCTTTTCCTTGTTCCGTTAAAATTTGCACGGCGCGTGTATTAACAGACAGATCGAATTTTCGAATATTTAAGGCATGTGCAAGGAAATCAATGGAACTGAAATAAACATTCGAATGGACCTGCCCGTACTTCGTACCTTCTAGATCGGTGGAGAGCGGAACATCTGTTGCCTCAGGAAAACCGCCCGTAAGAAGGCGTTCGATAAGTATTTTCTGCAGAGCGGAACCTTTGGTATAGTTGGTGGTCACATTCATTATTTTTTCTGCGATCAGATAATAGGGAGCAAGATCCTTATAGGTGATTGGCCATGTTCTGAACGCAGAAGGATCAAAACGGGGGGACCAGCCGTACCATATCAGGGTTCTTCCGCCTAACCCTCTGACTATTTTCGCGCTTCGAAAATCCGGCCATCTTTCTCCGACTTGATCCGTAACCAGCTCCACGTATTCGAGTGCGCGCTGTTCGTCAAATGTGGGTATATGAAACGCATGGGTCGGCAATAACAGATCGCCGGCCTCGATCATCCCGATCCGCTTGCCGTTTTGCCCCCATTGTTCACATAGTCTCCAAAGAGCAGCTCCACCGCCAGCCCCGCTGCCGATAATAAGCACATCATAATCGGTCTTCGCCATTTGCTCGATTGAAGTTAGGGGAATCCATTGATCCAAAGGAGGGCCTGATGAATCGGGAGGACGTGAAACAACGTCATCATGGATCTTCCGTACATGTAACAGCGGGGCGGGCAGTTGTATTTGAACATCCGCAACTATAATCAAATCGGTGCTGGGAATATGCGGATTGAGAGATAGGAGGGCTTCTAAATCACAATAGTATCTGTCGGCAATTTTCCTCAGAGTATCCCCATGATCAGTGACATAGATATGCAAGTGGCATCACTTCCTTTATCCAGATGTTTTCAATATAGGGGTTAACAGACTCCCTAATACATCATTGTACCAAGAGGCTGCTCATTAATAATATTCTGAATCTCATAGACTGAAATCGGGAAATATTGGAATCCGTATACATATGCTGTGATTTCTTCGAGTTGAAAAAAAACGACCAGAGCTTTATCGGCGATATAAAAATCTTGATCGGGCCTTATTCCTTTAAATTCGGACTGTAATGGAATACGACGATCTTTGATCTGTTGCCCGATGATTTCGGACACGCTTTTCACATAGTCGACACCGTGAACGAATAAATCTTGCAAGGTGTATAACTTTCCGGTTTGTACATCAATGGTAAGCGAGTTTTGCAGCGTCCATCTGTGAGCATGACTAGTGTATGACTCATTGTATAAAGATAAGCTGAATACACCTCGCTCATTCGTTTTTATTTCATAATAACCGGACAATCCTTTCGGATTTTGCGGATATCCCTGCTGATGGATCTGTCGGTTAACTTCACCCACAATGAGTTGATTGATCTGCTGCTGCATGGCACTATCCGATAGTTCCACGATGGCCGGGTAAAACACATTCAACCTGGGTCCGGACATCCGATAAGTTTTGATATGAATAGGGAGATTAAACACTGTCATCCTCCTCTGAGTTTTTCGCCAGTAAAATTCTAAGTTTGCCCCAGGATATAATCCGCGGTGCGAATCGCTAAAGCAACGGTTGTAAGTGTCGGGTTCGCAGCGCCAGTAAGAGAAAGAACGCTGTTATCTGCCACATAAAGACCAGGTACACCGTGGATTTGCCCATACCTGTTTGTTGCCGATGTAGCGGGGTCATCACCCATTCGGCACGTTCCTGCTTCATGATTATCTAAACCGGGAGGCAGGAGGCAAGGATTTTCGTAAAATTCCAGTCCCGTGGCTTTGGCAGCAGCATGAATGGTAGTCGTCAATTCACGGATTTTGGCCTGATCCTGAGTACTGTAAGAAAATTGCACCTTCAATAAAGGCATGCCGTATGAATCTAGTTTGCTCAGGTCAAGACTGACATGATTGTCAACTCGCGGCTCCATGGTTGTCAAGCCGAGCATTCTGAACCTCAGTTCATCCAGAAGCTTTCTTTCTTCATAATGGTACCACCAGTAATTCACGGGATCTGTTCCTAAAATGAAAAATGTATGTTTCCGTTCTACAGAGCTTGGAACCATGATTGCGGCATTTCCCAATACTTCGGGAAATTGATTGCGGTTTATTTTTGAGTACGCTAAAACAGATGGATGATTCACCAAATATTTACCGATGGCTTCTCCAGGTATATGGGAATTCAATAAAATTCGCGGCGTTTCAAACGTACTGGCGGAAAGGATGACCGTTTTCGCTTTGATGGTATAGGCCTGGTAGTCCGAAGTAACTACTTTCACACCTGCGGCTCTTCCGCTTTCGGTGAGAACCTGCACGGCACGCGTATTTACAGCCAGATCAAAAGGTCTTTTGTTTAGAGCATATGCTAAAAATATAATGGAACTAAAAAAGACATTCGAATGGACTTGCCCATATCGAGTAACATTCAGGTCAACAGCTAAAGGAATACTCGTCGCATCTGAAAATCCGCCAAATCTTAGACGATGAAGAAGCGTTTCCTGGAGAGCAGAACCTTCCGTATATTGCCCGGTTACATTCATGATTTGTTCAGCGATAAGGTAATAGGGAAGTAGTTCTTGATAGGAAATCGGCCAGTTAATAAATTCTTCAGGCCGGAAACGGGGACTCATTAAATACCAATGCAGGGTTCTACCGCCTAGAGCTCTGAATATTCGCGCACCCGGATAATCCGGCCATAAATTCCCCACAGGTTCTACATATGGCGGACTCTCTATATATTGATCAAACCGTGTTTGATCGAATGTAGGCAAATTATGTGCATGGGTCGGCAATAATAGATCTCCGGCCTCGATCATGCCGATCCGCAAACCGCTTTTTTTTGATTGCTCGCATAATCTCCAAAGAGCAGCCCCGCCGCCAGCCCCGCTGCCGACGATGAGCACATCATAATCGGTTTGTGCCATTTTCTCGGCCGGAGTCAAGGGAATCCATGGCACTTTCTTTGGGAGAGACGCAGGGGGGCGGGCATCACTACCGCTTTGAATGGGTACTCTGCCTTGCAATTCCGTCCGATCCAAACTCGGATTTACACCTAACGCCCAATAAATAGCGTTCATCACGAGCTTACGGAAAGCGGGGACTTGAAAGTCCTCGGGATGTCCCATCGTCGTCATGAAGGTGCGTCCCCCGGCATAATTGCTCCAAGTCCATGCCACGGGATTGATCTCGGCACCTGGCTCCGGTTTGAATTCCGGATCGACGGACTGTCCCCAAAGCAATATTTTCGATCCTTTTGGCGGATACGGCAAAACAACATATAACCATGATCGTACATGGAATTTATCCGGAACCCCGTTTAAAATTGGATCCAGTCTCGCTCCAGGTTCCACGAATACATCCGTACCTGATGTATAGGCGTAATGCTTTATCCATGGAGCTCCCAACACGTCAATGCCAAACTTTTTATTCCATATTTCAAGGGGATGACCTTTCGGATACAGAAATCCATGCGTGCTGGTGCGAAATCCAATGATCGGTTTACCTCGTTCAATATAATCCCGAATATGACGGAACTGCTCTTCGGGCAAAGTGCGATAACGGATAAAGAACACGGCTAAATCCGCGTCGGCAAGTACTTCCAACCCTGGAATATTAGCCGGATTTGCAGGAGACGGATAAGCCGTTAACAATGTCGTCCGAGCCCCGAGCCGCTGCGCCTCTCTGGCGATTTCAGATAAGGAATGTTCGGAATCATATTCGACTTCGGCAGCAATAAACACAATATGAAACGATTTCAAAGATCGTTGGTTTTCCGACAATTCGATCGTGCTCCTTTCAGGCAGCATAGACGCTTTATTTCATTTGCTCGATGATGTAATCGGCTGTACGCATGGCCAAAGCGATCGTCGTTAGCGTCGGATTGGCCGGGGAAGACAGATTCACGACGCTGTTATCTGCTATATAAAGGCCGGATATGCCATGGACTTGACCGAAGCGGTTGGTTACAGAAGTAGCGGGATCATCGCCCATTCGGCACGTGCCGCATTCATGATTGTCATAACCGGTAGGACTCATCAAGGGCGGGCTTTCCAGAGATAGTCCCATTGTTGCAGAAAAAGCTAATAGGGAATCGTACATTTCGTGAAGAAGAGCCCGATCCTTATCGCTGTGGGAAAACTGAATATTTAGCAGAGGCACGCCGTAAGCATCCCGTTCTAATGGGTCGAGGCTGACATGATTTTCAAACCGCGGCTCCACGATGCCGTAATTCTTCACTACAATCCGAGCTGTTTTCAGCAGCGGCCTTTCCGTGTAATGATAAAAAAAATCGGAAAAACCTATGAGTTGATAATTTCGCTCAGATGAGCCCGGAACGACGATAGTGGCAACGCCAAGAACCTCTGGGAATTGATCCCTGTTTAGGAATCCATTTGCCACATACTCGGGGTGATGCACGATATATCTCCCAATGGCTTCGTTCGGGATATTTGAATTTAGCAGAAGGCGCGGGGTTTCCCATGTGCTAGCCGAGACGATGATCTTCCTGGCTTTTAAGGTATACGATCTTTTGTCGGAAGTCATGACTTTGACGCCTGCAGCTTTTCCATTTTCGGTTAAAATCTGTATGGCCCTCGTATTTACAGCCAAATCGAATTTTCGGATATTCAAGGCATATGCAAGAAAGATAATGGAACTGAAAAAGACATTCGAATGAACCTGCCCATATTTCGTCCCTATAAGATCAGCTGCCATACGTATATCAGTTGCCTCTGGAAATCCGCCCATAAGAAGACGATCGAGAAGCATTTCCTGCAGTGAGGATCCTTTGGTATAGTTACTACTTATATTCATTATTCTTTCTGATATCTGATAATAGGGTATAAGATCCTTATAAGTGATAGGCCAAGAACGGAAAGCCGAAGGGTTGAAGCGGGGAGAAAACAGATACCATAAAAGGGTTCTACCGCCTAAGGCTTTTACCATTTTTGTACCTGGATAATCCGGCCAACGCTTTCCCGGTCTTTCCGCAATACGTTCCCAGTATTCTAAAGCACGTTGTTCATCTAAAGTAGGCAAATTAAATGCATGCGTAGGCAATTGCAAGTCTCCGGCCTCGATCATTCCGATCTTCTTGCCGTTTTGCCCCCATTGCTCGCATAATCTCCATAGAGCGGCCCCACCGCCCGCTCCACTGCCGATGATAAGCACATCATAATCAGTCTGCACCATTTGCTCTATGGAAGTCAGGGGAATCCATTGATCCAAAGGGGTGCCTGATGGTTCGGGAGGGCACGAAACAGCGGCATCATTGATCCTCCTCACATGTAACAGCGGCAGTTTTATTTGAACATCTGCAGACAAATCTAAATCTAAATTGGAAATATAAGGGTTAAGTGACAGGAGATTTTCTAGTTCACAATTATATTTGTCGGCAATTTTTCTTAAAGTATCCCCATGCTCAGTGACATATATATACAAAGGCATCACATCCCTACATCCTTATGATATCAATAGGAGTATATGAGCTAAAACCGTATTATATTATTGCCATGAAAAGTGATTACCCACAACGACAATATTAAATGCGTGAATAGCAAGAATGGATAATGAATAACAAATACCAACAAAGAAAATATGGGATTAGTCTGATAACATTAACAAAGTAGACAAGGCCTAGCTGCGGTAACCGGATGGAGGTGGTTCATGTCCAGTCGATGAAAGACTGGAGAATAGAATTTTAGCAGAAAATTCGAGAGCATTTTAAAGGAGAAGGTGGCTTATGAAGATATTTAGGAAAAAAAGCAAATTCGTAATTCTGGTTTCAGTGGCTACTTGCTGGATGCTTACAAGTTCGCCGTCATTACCGGCGCATGCTGTTGTGCCGCAGGACAGCACTTTTTTCTCCACTTCATCGAACGAGTCGTCGGATACGGTCAACACGGCTTCTCAAGGCGATTTGTGGGCATCTTGCTGGGGTGATGACGGCCATCTATATGCGGCCAACGGAGACGGAAAAGGCTTTACGCTCGGATCGACATCCCCAAACAGCATACCGCCTGCGCCACCGAACCCTGACATCGCTGTTAATCGTATTTCCGGCAGCATTGGCAGCCTTAGCGGTGCGACGCTTGCCAGCAATAATGCTGTTGGACAAATTTGGAACACAAGTGGCACTTACAACCGCAAGCCAACCGGGATGGTGTGCGTGAACGGAGAAATCTATCTGGCCGTGCAGGACTTAAACCTTGACTTCAATGACGCTCCGAATGCGACGATCGCGAAATCGACAGATCACGGTTCGACTTGGACATGGAACACAACGGCTCCAATGTTTAACAATCATACGTTTACTACGATTATGTTCCTCGATTATGGACAAAATTCAGCGTGGAATACGTTCGACAATTATGTATACGCTTACGGTCTCGACAGGGGGAAATATATGAGCATTGAAATATAACCTAGGCAACCTAAGAAATGTCGAGGATGCAAATGGGGGTATTGGGATGGATTGAAACAGTACAGAAGTAAAATAAAATGTATTAAATAAGTCATGTCATTTTGGAAGCGCATTCAAAATATCTGTTTTTTAAACAAAGAGAACGTTTTTTTACATGGGAAAGAAGAAAAAAACCATCTATGATGTGAAGAGGAAAACATTCCCAACGGGGTGGAGGTGAGACGTTACGCGACGTGAACAGGCATCATAGGAGAAGAAAAAACACATAGAAGGCGAGGACTTAGTATTATGAAAATGAGAGCAAGTCGAATAGTAGCAACTCTATTGTGTGGTCTCATGATTTCTTACAATATGCTCCCAACTCTGCCTTATGGTGAATCTACTGCCCATGCAGCAGAGGCGTTAGTAAAGAAATTTGATTTCGGTCCTGCGAGCAGTCCGGTCATGGCAGGCTATAATCAAGTTCATGATCAGTTGACCTATACGCAGGAACGGGGATATGGGCTTGAAACAGCACTGCCAGCAGGAGCCTCTAGGAATCGATCAGGCGGCACGGATTTGACGAACGATTTTATTTTGGGAACACCCTTCACGTTCTTAGCGGATGTGCCGAACGGCAATTATAACGTGACGGTTTATTCAGGCGATCTGCTCGCAGGTACGTCCACAACGAAAACGACGGTTGCTCTCGAAGGGGCGACGAAAGGGACGATTTCAACGAAGGTAGCTATTGCACAAGCAACCTACAGCACCACGGTAACTGATGGCCAATTGACAGTTGGCATCACTACAGGCTACAGCGGCACAGGCGCTGGTTATTTGAACGGTCTCGTCATTGAACAGGTGCCAGTGGCGACGGCACCTTCGGCTCCTCAATCACTCGCTGTAACCAATATTAATTCCACTCCTGGTGCAGCCTCCGTATCACTTGGTTGGAGCAGTGTAACGGATTCGGTCTATTACAACGTGTACCGTGCGACGAATAGCGTCACGAATTATGATTTTATCAAACAAGTGATGGTAAATTCTTATACCGATACGGCCGTTTCTGCAGGAAATACATATTCCTATCAAGTAACTGCTCTGGGTGCAGGTGGTCTTGAATCTGCAGCAAGCAGTTCTGTAACGGCGGAAATAGTACAAACAGCAACAATTCCTGCCCCTCCTTCGAACTTGATTGTAAGCGGTGTCACTTCGGACAAAGTTTCCTTGCAATGGTCAGCATCGAATGGAGCAACGGGTTATACGGTATTCCGTTCGGATTCTGCTGCCGGAATTTACACCGAGCTCGGCAAGGTAACATCGACAACGTACACAGATTCTACGGCCGACACTTCGGCTGTTCACTACTATCAGGTAAAAGCAACGAATGCGGCAGGAGTATCTGAAGCCTCGAGCGTGGCAGCAAGCACGGTATTTGCTGCGCCTAATGTGCTTCCGTCCGGACTGCCGTTGAAATTAGACTTCGGTCCTGGGGCCGTAGCTGACGGCTATTTCGGTATAACGGCTCCAGTGGCCTACACAGCCCAGCTGAAATACGGATTTGCCAATCCTTCGCTCGTCAGCTCTGGTAACAGCGGCACATCGGATCTATTGAAATCCGATTACCTAATGCCGGCTGGCACCTCCTTCAATGTGGATCTGCCAAACGGGGATTACGCTGTTACGGTTACGGCAGGTGATGCCAATGCGGCAACTGAAGTAGCTGTTTCCGTAGAAGGAATGACGGCAAACAAAATTGCGCTCACGTCTAAGGCAGCTGGTGAATATTTGGAGCAGACGTTCGAAGCCGCCCTGGTTGATGGTCAGTTGAATATCAGCTTCTCGGGTTCTGCGCCCAAAATTAATGGGCTTGTCATTTCAAAGCTAGCGGATCGGGTGGCTGGTGAAATGCCTACGGTTTATATCGCAGGGGATTCTACGGTGCAGACCTACGATTCCTATTGGAAGCCTCAAGCCGGTTGGGGGCAGATGATTTCCCGCTACTTCACTTCCGATATAACCTTCAGCAACCAGTCCATCGGTGGCCGAAGCAGCAAAACGTTCCTCACGGAAGGCCGTTTGGATAACATTTTGCGGGCGATCAAGCCGAATGACTACTTCTTGATTCAATTCGGTCATAATGATGCGACAATCTCCGTTCCAGAACGGTATGCATCTCCCGAGGATTATAAAAATTATCTAAAGACGTATATCAATGGCGCTAGGCAGCGTGGAGCTATACCGATTCTGGTAACGCCTGTCGGCCGCAGGGACTTTAACGCGACAACCGGTATCTTCAATGTCAGCTTCCCGACCTATGTAGCTGCTATGAAAGAACTGGCACAAGAAATGAATGTAAAACTCGCGGATCTCAGCGCTTTAAGCCGTGCGTACTATGACACCATTGGTCCAATTGGAACGCTTGCGGTCTTCCTCCATGTACCTGTAGGTACTTACACCGCCTTCCCGAGCGGTAATGCGGACGATACGCACTTCCAGGAATATGGCGCAATCCAAATCGCGCGTCTTCTGTCAGGCGGGATTAAGGACCTGAACATTCCACTTTCCGCTTATGTCACGGATATTGCGCCGCCTGCTGCAGTCCCATCGAAGCCAATCGGTGTAGTGGCAAGCAGTGTGAGCAATGCAGGAGCTGTATTGACATGGAATACAGTAGATGGTGCGGATATTTATAAGATTTATAGAAAGTCAGCATCTGACACCAATTACGTCTTAGTGGGTACGTCGACCGTTCCGACGACTACGATTCAAGGTATGACGGAAGGGCAAACCTATGATGTAGTTGTTACAGCAGTTAACGGCAAAGGGGAGTCCGAGCAGTCAGATGTCGTCGTCATCAAAACGAAGCACGCGACGATCAAGTTCGATTTCGGTTTAGCATCCTCGCCGGTTCAAGATGGCTATACCGGCGTTAACCTTTCTTCCAAATACACGGCGGAGAAAGGCTATGGCATCAAGGACCCGACAGGCATGATTGGACGTGATCGTGCTGCCGGTACGGACCTGCTCCGTGATTGGCTCGGCTATTTCAATGTCGGCTGGGAGTTTATGGTGGATATGCCGAACGGTCTTTATTCCGTTAAGCTATACGTTGGCGATTATCTTGGAAGTGCAAGAACGACTGTTGCCATCGAAGGTACGGACTATGGGACCGTAACGGCGGGCAATAAATCCGTTGTCGAAAAGATTATTTCACAGACTTCCGTTAGTGATGGACAAATGAACTTCAAGTTCGGCGGTGCAACCGCGATCGTAAATGGTTTGGAAATTACACCGATTTTAATGGCGCCTACAGCTCTGAAAATCGATGCGAAGAACACAGACCCGGAAAGTCCTTCCGTTTCTCTGTCGTGGACCGGGGTAGAGGACGTCGCGAAATATAATGTTTACCGCAAGGTTAGCGGTACGTCGAAATTCCAGCTGCTGGGCAGCTCAACAACGAGCGCTTACGTTGATAGCACCGTTGATGTGGGGATGGAGTACGTATACCAAGTGACAACAGTGGACTTGGCCTCAACGGAAACCGGTCCATCCACATCTCTCACAGTATCCATGATTGATCCCAATGTTCCAATTCCTGCAATACCTGTCAATCTTCACGTGGGAACGGTGAACAAGAACGATCTTACCATCAGCTGGGATGCGGTCGCAGGAGCCAAAACGTATAACATTTACCGTGCTGAGTCTAACAATGGCACCTTTGAGTTGATTGGCAAAGCCAGTCAATCCAGCTATACAGATACGTCAGTGCTTACGACGATCCCTTACTATTACAAAGTTTCAGCCGTAAGCGCAGGCGGAGTATCCGGGCAGTCCGAAACGCTGGCAACGCCAGTCGTAACCGTACTGAATCGGCAAGCTGAATATCTCGATCGCGCGCTTGTAGCGGTCAAACAGGATAATGGTGTCTATGTAGGCTGGAAAATGCTTGGCACAGACCCATCTAATATCGCATTCAATCTGTACCGCAGCGGTGTCAAAGTAAACGCAGAACCGATTACAGGCGCAACAAATCTGCTCGATGAAGCGGGATCGGATACGTCTGTTTATCTTCTGAAAACCGTTATCGGCGGTAGTGAGAAAGTGGCTTCGAAAGAAGCATCTGTATGGCAAAACAATGATATGGCCATACCACTCCAGAAGCCGGAGGGCGGCATCACGAAATCCGGAGAAGCCTATAACTACAGCGCGAACGACACCAGTGTCGGCGATGTGGATGGCGACGGCACGTACGAGTTGATCGTGAAGTGGGATCCGTCCAACTCCAAAGATAACTCTCAGGCTGGATATACCGGCAACGTTTACATCGATGCCTACAAGATGGACGGTACTCGCCTGTGGCGTATCGACCTTGGACCGAACATTCGCGCTGGAGCGCATTACACGCAGTTCCAGGTCTATGATCTGGATGGCGACGGCAAAGCGGAAGTCACGTTCAAAACAGCCGATGGCACGATTGACGGAACAGGCATTGCTATTGGTGATGCAACAGCCGATCACCGGAACAGCAGTGGTTATGTGCTGGAAGGATCTGAATACTTAACCGTTTTTAATGGTTTGACCGGAAAAGCAATCGCAACGACGGATTACGATCCGCCTCGCGGAGTCGTTTCGGATTGGGGCGACCTTTATGGCAACCGGGTGGACCGTTTCCTGGCAGCAGTTGCTTACCTTGATGGCGAGCATCCGAGCTTGATTGTCAGCCGTGGCTATTATACGAGAACGGTGATTGTAGCTTACGATTACAAGAATGGCGCATTGACGAAAAAATGGCGTTTCGATACGAATGATGAAGGTCTTGGCGCAGCTTATACAGCACAAGGAGATCATAACTTGTCCATCGGCGACGTAGATGGCGACGGCAAGGATGAGATCACGTTCGGGGCCATGGCCATCGATGATGATGGTACACCGCTCTACAACACCGGACTCGGTCACGGGGACGCGCAGCATCTAGGTGACCTGGACCCTTCTAGACCGGGGCTAGAATTCTTTAATGTGCATGAGCATCTAGATTCTCCTTATGGGCTAGACTTTCGGGATGCGAAAACGGGCGAAATTCTTTGGGGCGTTTGGACGGGAATTGATACCGGACGCGGCATGTCAGCAGACATCGATCCGAACTACTTGGGTGAAGAAGTATGGGCTGCAACAATAACGAATGCTCAGCATATTCCTCTCTCAGGTCTTTACAGCGCCAAAGGTGAATTGATCAGCACAACCATTCCTGGCTCCACGAACTTCGGCATCTGGTGGGACGGCGACCTGAACCGCGAACTGTTGGACGCCAACCATGTTGATAAATGGGACTATGTAAACCATACGACGAACCGATTGTTTACAGCTGAAGAGGCGTTGTCAAACAACGGAACAAAAGCGACACCGAACCTGCAGGCCGACCTGTTCGGCGATTGGCGTGAAGAAATTGTATGGAGAAACACAGACAGCTCAGAATTACGCATTTATACAACTACCACTTTGACCAATACACGACTTCGTACACTGATGCATGATCCGATTTACCGCTTAGGGGTCGCTTGGCAAAATACCGGATACAACCAACCGCCTCATACAAGCTTCTATCTTGGAAGTGGCATGGAGGAACCGGCTGCTCCGCATCTTACGATTGTGAACGAGCCGGCACCTGTATTACCGCCAGTGACTACTGATGATGCGCCTGAGGGCTGGGTGAACAAAGACGTAACGGTAACGCTAAAAGTTAGTGACAGCGTAGCCGGCGTAGCAGGCACCTACTACACGGTAGATGGCGGTGCAGAGCAGCAAGGCACTTCCATTATCCTCACAGTAGAGGGAACGCACACTCTCTCTTACTGGAGCGTTGACAAGAAAGGTAACGCTGAATCTCCACATACAGTAATCGTGAAAATAGACAAAACGGCACCTACATTACATCTGGTCTTGGATCAAACTGCTTTGTGGCCGCCAAATCACCAAATAATTCCCGTGAATGCGACTGTTAGCGCCAATGATAGCCACAGTGGAGTCTCCTCCATCGTACTTACATCCATCACAAGCAACGAGCCTGATAATGGGTTAGGTGATGGAGATACGCCCGTTGACATTCAAGGCGAGCAGATCGGCACATTGGATACTGAATTCATGCTTCGTGCTGAAAGATCAGGTAAAGGAGATGGGCGCATATACACCATCACTTATACAGCTGTTGACTTAGCAGGAAACACAACGACCCAAACAGCCGCCGTTTTAGTTTCTCAACATTCATCCGGCAAATAATGATGTCAGGAAGAAAGCTCGCCGAATCCAAGGCGGATTCGGTGAGCTTTTTGTTTAACTTCTCACCCAAAAAGTGGCATTAATTCTCAATCGTGTAAGGAGGATCAGAGAATGGAAGTCAATCATCAGTTGGCAGCAAAGGCTGTAGAGAGCCGAAGTATCAGGTTCTCCTTCTTGAAGAAGGAATGGCAGCGGAACAAATATTTGTACATTATGTTGATTCCAGTGCTCGCCTACTACTTAACCTTTAGTTATGGACCAATGTATGGTTTGCTGATGGCTTTTCATAAAAGCTACAGCCCAACAAAAGGAATATTAGCTGGCACTTGGGTTGGATTTGATAATTTCATCTTATTTTTCAAGAGCTTCTATTTCTGGAGATTGCTAAAAAATACATTGATCTTAAGCCTGTACAGCATACTGATCGGCTTCCCGGCACCCATCATCCTTGCTTTATTATTAAATGAAATTAGAAGCAAGTTTTTTAAAAGGACCATTCAAACCGTTTCTTATTTACCGCACTTCATTTCCGTCGTCGTGGTAGTCGGTATGCTGAAGACCTTTTCTTCCTTGGATGGTGGTTTATTTAACGTCATTCGCAGTTTTTTCGATCTGGGTCCGGTCATGTTCCTGGCAGAAAAGGATATGTTCAGGCCGCTATATATTTTATCGAATGTATGGCAAGGGGCAGGGTGGGCTTCCATTATTTTTCTAGCTGCATTAAGCAATATTGACTCCCAGTTATACGAAGCGGTCAAAATGGACGGGGCAGGCAGGTGGAAACAGCTGCTGCATATTACTCTTCCCGGGATTGCGCCAACGATCGTTATTATGTTGATTTTACGTTTCGGGGCTATCATGAACGCGGATTTCCAAAAGATTCTACTTATGCAAACAGCTCCCACCTATGAGACGTCTGACGTTATTTCCACCTTCGTATACAGGTCCGGTATCCTGGAAGGGAATTACACATATTCCACTGCTATCGGTCTATTTAATGGCGTAATTAACTTTACCCTGCTCATTGTGGCGAATTCGATCAGCAGAAAAATCAACGCTACGAGTCTCTGGTAAGGGAGTGAACATATGAAAAGAACATTTGGAGAACATTTGTTTGATTGGATGAATGTTACCGTTCTATCCTTGATCATTCTTGTATCGGTATATCCGATCCTATACGTATTCAATTCTTCTGTTAGCGATCCCAATGAGCTCTTGAGGAGCCAATCTTTGATGCTGCTGCCGAAAGGCTTTCAGTGGGATGCGTATGGACGTGTGTTTCATAATCCCAAGATCTATACCGGCTATATGAACACCTTGTTCTATGTTGTCGTAGGCACATTTTTTAATCTGTTGATGACATCGTTTGCGGCTTATGCGCTTTCAAGACCAGATTTATTCGGTAGGAAGTTTTTCATGAAGATCATCACCTTCACCATGTTTTTTGGCGGAGGGATGATTCCGACTTTCTTGTTGGTGCAAAGCTTAGACCTCGTCAACACCCGTTGGGCTATGATCATTCCTGCGGCCATCAACACATTTTATTTTATCATCATGAGAACCAGTTTTGAAAATATTCCGATAAGCCTAATTGAATCTGCCAAACTGGATGGGGCTAATGATTTTTCGATTTTATTTAAAATTATTTTACCACTTTCCAAGGCAATCCTTGCCGTGATGACGCTCTATTATGCTGTTGATCATTGGAATGACTTCATGAGTCCTCTCCTGTACTTAAGAAAGCAAGAATTATACCCCATACAGATCGTGCTGCGAGATATCCTGCTAAGCAACAGTACGGAAGCAATGGGGGGCGGTACGGATACGGGCTTTGCGATCGGCGAAAACATCAAGTATGCCACGATTATTATTTCCACCCTGCCTATCCTCATGATTTATCCGTTTATCCAAAAGTACTTTGTTCAAGGTGCCTTAATCGGTGCCGTCAAACAATAGAAAACTTAATTTCAAGGAGGCGTCTTTTCATGAAAAAGAAAATAGTTCCCATCTTATGCAGTGTGATTTTTACAGCAAGTGTGGTTGCAGGGTGTTCAAAGTCGGGTGAAAGCCCAAGTACCCTGAAACCCGCAGATGTGAAGGAGAAAGCTTTGGCCGAGATCCCCTTGCCGATTACGAAAGATCCTTTAACCATCAACTACTGGCGGGCGAACGATCCTAAGCTTACCGCTTCTTTGGCAAACTTCGGCGAAATAGCTGCTTACAAGAAAAAAGAAGAATTGACGGGAATGAAGGTTAATTTCACGCATCCACCGCTCGGTCAGCAAAAGGACCAATTCAATCTGTTGATTGCCAGCAAAGACTTGCCGGATATTATTTACTATAACTGGAACGATGCGTCAGGCGGTCCGGAAAAGATGCTGGCCGACGGCAGAATTATTAAATTAAATGATTACATCGATCAATATGCGCCTAATCTCAAAAAAATAATCAACTCCGATCCGGATGTGAAGAAGCAAATCTCGTTGGATGACGGTACCATCTTTATGTTTCCTTTATTGAAACTCGATGCGATTAAATTGAATGGAACCTCTGGATTAATTTTGAGAAAAGATTGGTTAGAAAAGTTAAATCTGAAAACACCTACAACGATAGATGAGTGGTATACCGTACTTAAAGCCTTCAAAGAGAAAGATCCGAATGGAAACGGCAAGCCGGATGAACTGCCTTTTACCGGCAATTGGGGTCCCGGCAACCTGACGAAGTTGTTAGATTTTTCACCTGGCTTCGGCGTTCTTGGCGGTTTTGAAATGAAAGACGGGAAGGTTGCCTTCGGTCCGCTTCAGCCGGAATACAAGAACTTCGTGGAAACGATGAAGAAATGGTACGCGGAAGGCTTAATCGATCCGGAAATCATGACCAATGACGGCAAAGCATTTGACTATAAGGTCACGAACAATGTGGCCGGTTCCTTTTATGGCGGCGTTTTCAGCGGTATGGCCAAATATTTCAACCTGATGAAAGATGCCAAATTCGATCTTACCGGCGCTCCATGGCCGAAAGGACCAGACGGCAAGACATACGCTACGTTCTCGTTGAACCAGAAAGTACTTTCGTATGGTGAAGCGATAACATCCAGCGCCAAAGCGGATAAAATCAAGTATCTCGTGCAATGGATGGACTTTAACTATAGCCAGCAAGGACACGATTTGTTTAATTTTGGAATTGAAGGTGATAGCTACACGAAAGATGGCAATGCGATCAAGTTTACGGACAAAATTTTGAAAAACCCGAAAGGCTTAACCTACGACCAAGCTCTTGCGACTTACTCGTTGTCGATTATGGATGGACCGATCAATCAGGATAGCAAATATTTAGACGCCCTGATGACCTTTCAAGGACAAAAGGACGCAAATGCGGAATGGATGAAAGGCAACTCATCACTGACGCTGCCGGCCATTCGAACAACCGAAGATGAATCGAAGACCATTGCTTCCGTTATGGGTCAGGTCAACACCTACATAAACGAGATGCAAACCAGTTTCATCATGGGGAAAACGCCGATGACCGAATATGATAAATTTGTTAAGACGATACAGGGGATGGGCATTGATCAAGCAACAAAGATTTACCAAGATTCCTACAATCGGTATTTGAAACGGTAGCGGAATGTACGTCTGACGAGGACACAGCTCTAATAAGGAGCTTTGCAGGTTATTATTGTTGATTATGCAATGGGGAAGCAAGCTTAATCCGTGGTCACTCGCGGATTAGGCTTGCTTTTTGTGTTGGTGTGAAGGTAGCAACAGCGTATCGCCATCGCTCGTACTTTGTCAGGAGATCGGCTTCGTGTTCTAATAGACACCACACGAACGTACGTGCTATAATTGGAAGATTCTGAGTATCACATTTAGATTGGAGATTAGGTATGAATCATTCGTTACTTCGGAATCGGACATTTGTTTTCATGATGATCGGAGAAGCCATTCAAGGCGCAGGTATTTGGACAAGCATCATTGCCAATTTGCAATTTATGCAAAGCCACGTTCCGTCTGATTTAGGCAAGAGCTTGATCCTGATGTGCGGTTTATTTCTCGGTGTACTCATTTCGCCGCAAGCCGGGGTGTGGGCAGACCGCTATGATAAGAAAAAAATATTGCTTATATCAGGGCTTGTTCGTTGTCTGGCTCCGATTGTCATGTTTGCGGCCATACAGTACCAATCCGTCGCCATCATGCTGTTGTCCGTCGTCATCATGCAAGTAGCAGCTACTGTTTATATGCCTACTGTGCAAGCAGCGCTGCCTTCCGTCGTTCCAGCCTCCGAGCTGCTTAAGGCCAACAGTGTAAACTTTAACGTGATTACTGTAGCAAGAATAGGCGGCACTGCTGCAGCAGGCATATTAGTATCCATGATGAATTTGTACACGGTTTATGCGCTGTCGCTTGTTTTTTACGTCATCCTCGTGATGCTCATTACGCAGTTGAGGATTCCCAATACTGCGGATTCCGTGGCTGCAAGAAAGAAAGAGAAAATCCGCTTTACGGAGTTGTTTCCACTCATTCGAGCAGAACCGTCTATATTCATCGCACTTATCAATAGCGGGGTTATTACCTTATTTCTAGGCGGTTTTAATTTACTTGTACTGAAGTTTAGTCAAATCCAGCACAAACCGGAACTGATGGGCTGGATCTATTCTTTAGAAGGCACTAGCATTTTGATTGCAGGCTTATTCGCAAAGCGTGTGATCGGCATGCGGAATCTGGTAACCAGCTCTACGCTGTTCATGTTATTATTTGCGCTTTCTTTTGCAGGAATGTCCTTCAGCGAGAGCAGCTATGCGGTTCTCGGCTCTTTCGTTATGTTCGGTTGCGCAGTCGCTTTTTTCTTTCCGATGGTATCGACACTATTCCAAATCAAAGTGCCCAAAGAAGCACAAGGACGCTTTTTCTCATTTCGAGGAATGCTTGACCGCGTCATGTTCCAGATTTCACTGCTTGCGACCGGCGCTTGTCTCGATTGGTTCGGGATCTCCACATTCTTACTGACGCTCGCCATAATTACCATATCAAGCGGGATCTTGACATTGTTCCTTGCCAAACGAAAATCAATGGACGTCCGGCAACCGATCACTAGCGACACGTGAAAAGGACTACGGAATTATCACCGAGTTCTTTTCGTGCAGCGTGCTGAGGTCGTTCGCTTTGATTAATCCGTTAGAGACGGTGTACAGCGTATCGCCGATATAAAGAACGCGCTGTACCTGTTTGTCGCCGGCATGAACGTATTGCCCGGCTTTTTGCAGATCTTCCTGAGTAAGATGGGTAATGCCGCCGCGGAACTGGAAGCCTTTTTCCAAGTCAAGGTTGTAGACGTACGCGCCTTGGAAAGCAAAATTGCCGTATGCGCTAGCAGGCATCTTCGGATTGTTTGTCGTCTGATTGGGGTCGATTTTCATTACGTTAACTGGGAAGGAAAGTAGATTTTTTTCCTTGTTAAAGAGCAATGCACGGTGATTGTGCAGCAGCTCGGAATCCGTACCGCGGTCCCCGATCAGCTCCTTAAATTTCTCCTTCGGATTATTCACATCGGTTACATCGAACAGCGCCACTTTCATGCCTTGGTAATAAGCAATGGACTGCGGTCCATTCGGATTTTTGATGTCGACCTCGATTGTATCTTTCCCGAAGCCGATAATATGGTTTTCATCATAAGGATGCAGATAATCGCTGTAGCCAGGAATCTTCAACGCGCCTAACAATTTCGGCTCAGCGGGATCCTTTAAATCCATGACGAATAGCGGATCGGTGTTCTTAAAAGTAACCATGTAAGCCCGGTCGCCCATGAAGCGGGTGGAGTAAATCCGCTCTCCTGGAGCGATGTTTTCGATCTTGCCTTTCTCTTTCAGGTTCGTGTCAAGTATGAAAACATGGTTCTTCGAAATCCCCTCATCCGTCCGACCCATTTCGCCTGTAGTTGTAGCAAGCCGGAAGTAGCCGTTATGCTCATCCATGGAAAATTGATTGAGCAAGCGTCCGGGCACTTTGCCTGTATTCTTGTACGCTGCTTTACCTGCGTTCAGCCCGAATTGATAAATAATCGTTTCCTGCTTAGGAAGCTCATAAGGTTGGCTGGATCCATTCGGCTCGCCGATTCGTATGCCTTGAGCAGGATCACCAGCAGGCATCCTCATTGGTTGGATTCCCATCTGTTCATAATTCGTTACGGCCATATATAAGTTCTCTTCGGATGCGTACACGTTCTGGCCTGAGCCGAGGTAAGAAGTGACATTCATCGTCTGCTTCAATTCATTCAGGTTGATGCCTCCGATGAGCACATAGTTAGGATCCAGGGCTTTCGGCAAGTAATAGACCTGATTGAGCGGAATAGAGGTAAAGGAGTCGCCTGCCGCCGAATCTCGATAAGCAGGAGCTAGCCCGGTCTTCGCTTCTTCCTTATCCGCCATTTCCCGGTATTGGTAGTAATTCACGTACTTATTGGAGATAAAATAGAGCGACGATCCGATTTTGCGGGAAGAAACGTAGTTTCCTTCAAGCTCAGCTTCCTTCAGAAGCTTCAAGCTGCTCCGGTCGGTGAGGTCGTAAACGATAACCTTCGCGGTTCCCTGGGACCTCATAGGCAGGATCATTTTCTTCTCTGTGACGCCGCCTGCCCCGTTATAAGGGACCGGTTTATAGTTCTGATAAGAATTACCAAGCACGATCAGATGCTTGTCGTCCACGTAGATTTCACTTGGCTGGAACTGAGTGTCTTGATTTCCCGGGAAATCGAGAATGCTCAGCACTTTCATCTGGTCGGCGGGATAAGCCTGAGTGACTACGATCCGCTGCTTGTTTACCGTATAAATGTACGTTCCATCTGTCTTGACGACATCGGATTCATCCACGCCTTGCACTTGTACGTTCGTGCCGGAGTAGCCGGGTGCCGCTGCACTGGCCGAATCTTGGACTTCAACAGAAACAAAGTCACTTGTTGGAGCCGAAGCTTTACCGAAGGATTCAGATTTAGCTTCTTTGGTTAGTAAACTAACTCTGGCGGATCCACTGCTTTCATTTTGCGTCAAAAGTGTGACCAAGTGGTCATAGGTACCGACTACAGGCAAGCTGTCAGCCTGTTTCGTGACGTTTACTGTGCTGGTGGCCGAATCCCAGCGAACAACATGATTTGCGCTTTCCATAAAGAAGCGTAGAGGAACGTAAGTAGAACCATCAACCATTTGCGTGCTGCCGTAAATGGTGTTTGCTTTACCGTTCACGTAGGCATAATCCGAATTCAATGGCAGCTTCAGCTCGTACCCGTTACCAGTAACAACCGCAAGCCGCTCTGCTTCATTCCATGTCACTTCCATGCTTAAAGCCTTTGCCAGATCCCGAACAGACGCCATCAGAATACCGTCCATTAATTTAGGCTGCAGCGAGAAAGCTATCGGCTGGCCCTCAAACCGGATCACAGGTTCCTGATCGGCGTTAGTGGCAGCGGGAGCAACTGCGGACGTTAAGATTGTAGCGGAAAGCAAGAGACCGGCGACCAAACCTTTTTTCTTCATCTTCTTCATCCTTTTCTTGAGTTTTGAGGGTTTCCATTATTTTCATCTATATCCTCATAACGGATGAGCTTTCCGATTTGTTTCAACGATTTAAAAATATTTTTTAATTGCCCTATTCCGAATAAATAATCTTAGCGATGTTATCCGCAGACATCGGAAGGCCCAGAAAATATCCCTGTGCTTCATGACAACCATAGTTTCTTAAAAGATTAAGCTGCTCTTCAGACTCGACGCCTTCAGCGATTACTTTAGATTTAAATTGATACCCAAGGCGATGATGGTCTTCACTATGTTTTGATCGCTTATATCATTAGACAGGTCTTTAATAAATGTTCAATCTATTTTAATGCGGTCGATAGGGAAGTTCTTCAAATACGCCAACGAACTAAACCCCGTACCAATCGTCAATCGAAATGCTTACTCCAATGCCTTCAGTTTGGAAAGCAGCATCGTTGCACGGTCAAGATTCATACTGATGCTTTCCGTAACTTCAATTTCCAAGAAATGGGGATCCATACCTGTTTCATTCAAAATCTTGGAAATCAATTCAATTAAGTCCAGTTCATACATCTGCCTCGAGGATAAATTGACGGACATTTTAAATGTTTGTTCAAAATGGTTATGATCCATCCATAAACGCCATTGTTGCAGGCCTCATGCAAGACCCATTTCCCGATTGGAACAATGAGTCCAACTTCTTCGGCATTTGAATAAATTGCAATGGAGAGATGATTCCCTTCTCGGGATGATTCCACCGGATTAATGCTTCTACACGCTACATCGTCGCACTTAGTGGTCGACCAACATCTCGAATTTTTTGAAAAATAGTTCTTGAACTGCACACTACACTGTCGTACAGTTTATACTGCCGACTTCTCGTTCGTGAAATGTAAGAGATTGCTTCTTAAATGACGTATTATTCTAAAAGGAAAGAAGGGGCTGACAACGAAGATGAACTCTTTTTTGCTGTTTTACGTAGTCATATACATGGGAAACGCTGTTTATGGCACATTTATGCCGGTTTACCTGCATAGCGCAAAATTTTCTCAGGAGCAAATCGGGATGCTTCTCAGCCTTGGGCCCTTGGTTGCAATGTTTGGCCAACCGGTTTGGGGGGCGTTGGGTGACCGAGCCAAGACGAAGAATAGCGTACTTCGCTTTCTATTGATTGGTAGCGGTGTTTCCATTTTGTTCTTCCCGTTCTCACATCATTTCATTTACCTGCTTGTGTTAATATGTGTGTTTACGTTTTTTCAGACGTCTATATTTGCAATCAGCGATGCGATTACGTTGGAGGAGTTGGAACGGCGTCCCACATGGAGTTTTGGTTGGATTCGCCTAGGAGGTACAGTGGGTTTCGCTATCATGTCTCTTGCTTTCGGCATCGCAGCCAAGTCGCACATTGGCTCGATGTTCCCGGTCTACGCCGGAACCATGGCCGCCGCATTGCTGTTCCTCTGGCGTTTTCCGCCAGCTGCCGGCCGCCAGACTAACGTTTCTGGTAAACGTTTCCGTGAGCTCTTCCGAAACGGTAAGCTAATGTTTTATTTGGGTATCAACTTTGTTGTTCAAATCACCTTGGGTTACTATTACGCATTCTTCCCAATCTACTTCAAGGAGATGGGTGGAGACAGTATGCTGCTAGGCTGGTCGATGGTGATTTCTTCACTTAGTGAGCTGCCGTTTCTTCTGTTTTCCGGCTGGATTTTCAAACGCGTCCCTATTTCAGTAATTCTGATTGTGGCCGCGCTCGCATCCTCAATCCGGTGGTTCTTGTTTACCTTAATTGGGAATCCACTTTGGGTATTACCGGTGCAGCTGCTGCACGGACTTATTTTCATCGTGCTTTCTGTTACGCTTGCCACGTTTATCAACCGTGAAGTGCCTTCAGAATGGAAGGCAAGTGGTCAAACACTCAACGGCTTGCTCAGCCTTGGAGCCGCCCGTATTATCGGCAGCTTTTTGGGTGGAATTATGAGCTCGGCTTACGGGATGAGACAAGTTTTTTTATATAGTTCATGGGTATCCATGACGTGTGTTATCGTGTTTGGACTTGTTATATGGATTCGTAGAAAACAGAATGTTCTTGGCTCATACTAAATGAAATGCGGGTAAATGGGAGTTTTTGCATATAAATCGGAAACGAACACAAACGAAAGAAACATGATATAATACACACAACTAATAAATCAATGCACCTTTCTACTTATAAGGGGTTTTTATCATGTTTGCGATTGAACGATTGAATAAAATTAAAGAGCTGCTCCTGGCGGAGAAGCGGGTCGATGTATACGAGCTCAGTGAGAAGTTTTCCGTTACGGAAGTGACGATTCGTAGAGACCTCGATAAGCTAGAACAAAAAGGATTTCTAGTTAAAACGTATGGCGGCGCCGTATTGAATGATAAATTGAATTCGCTTCCTTCTGCCTCAAGCGGGGATACCGAACAGAAATTCGTGGAAGAGAAGCGAATGATCGGTAAAATCGCAGCTCAAATGATTGAGGATGGAGAAGCCATATTCTTAAGCGCTGGCTCGACATGTCTGGAGATCGCAAGAAATATCAAAGCAAAGAAAATTACCGTTTTAACGAATGACTTGGCCATTGGTCTTGAATTGAAAGATGCGTCTGGTGTGAAGACAATTGTCATCGGAGGCGATTTGGTACCATTGTCAACAATGCTCGTTGGCGGGTTCGCTCTGCAAATGCTCAAAGGCATTTATGTGAATAAAGCTTTTCTAGGTGTAAAGGGTGCACAGTTGGACTCTGGGTATACGGTTAGTCACTATGATGAAGCGATGATTCTGCAGGAGGTTGCGAAAATTTCCAGCGAGATCATTATTGCTGCGGATTACTCCAAATTCAATGTCAAAGGCTTCGCCAGACTTGGCGATCTGACGATAGCTAAGAAAGTAATTACAAACACACAAATACCAAATGACTATAAAAAGTATTACTTTGAGCAAGCCGTCAAACTTTATACAACTTTTGATTTCCGGTAATCCCTGTTGTCTACACGCTGATTCTATAGAGAAGTAAAGGGGCATATAAGGTGGAAAATTTCTTGCAAATGAAGGGCATAACGAAGAGGTTTAATGACAATGTGGTGTTGAACCAAATCGATTTCAGCGCAGATGCGGGTCAGGTTCACGCCTTAATTGGTGAGAATGGAGCCGGTAAATCAACACTAATGAAAGTATTGGCGGGCTTGTTTCAGCCTGATGAAGGAAGCATATACATAGATGGAGAGCTTGTTTCGATCCCCAATCCGAAGGAAGCCCAGGAGCTGGGTATCGCGATGATCTACCAGGAGATTCGCTTATTTCAAGATCTCGACATTGCTGAAAACGTATTCATTCGCAGGGAACCGATTAAGAGATGGAATCGTTTAATTGATTGGGATAAGGCATATCGTGAAACACGTAAATACTTAGATGATTTTGGCTTGAACATAAATGCACGAACGCCTGTGAAATCATTAAGCTCGGGCCAACAGAAATTTGTTGAAATCATAAAGGCCCTATCCCATAATGCCAAAATTATTATCATGGATGAGCCTACGGCCGCGTTAACCGAGCAGGAAATAGAGACCTTATTTAAAGTCATTCGCGATCTGAAAAAGTTAGGTGTCGCTATCATTTACATCTCTCACCGTATAGAAGAAATTATTCAAATCGCTGATCAAGTAACGATAATTCGCGATGGTGAGTCTGTTCAGACATGCAGTGTCAATGAAATGGAGCTTAACGATCTTGTTAAAGTCATGGTTGGTAAAGAGCTGGCAGATCGATTTCCTAAGCTCAAGGTAAAGCTGGGTAAAGAAGTGCTACGCTTGGAAAATATGTCTTACTATGGCCGTATTCGCAATATCAATTTGGATGTGAAACGCGGGGAAATTATCGGATTAACGGGGCTAAGCGGATCCGGAAGACGGACACTTGCTAAAGTGCTGTTCGGAATTAATGGACCTTTCGAAGGCAGTATGGAACTGCAGGGTAAATCTTACACATCCATGACACCGCACACAGCAAAGAAGAACGGGCTCTGCTATATGACGGGAATTAACACAGAAGAAGGCTTATTAAGCAACGCACCAATTGGTCAAAATATTTCATTAACTAATCTTGAGAGAATATCAAGCTTCGGCTTCCTGAACACCGAAAAGGAACGCTGGTTTGCGCAAGATCTGATCGAAAGACTGGACATTGAATCGAGTGATGATGAAAACGTCAATAATTTGAGTGGCGGTAAACAGAAGAAAGTGATTTTCGCAAAATGGTTGTTTGCTAATGCGAAAGTCATGATCATAGAGGAACCTACCGCGGGCATTGATATTGGTTCCAAAATCGATATTTACAACATGATGAATGAACTTGTGCTTTCAGGAGCCTCTATCATTATGATTTCATCGGATTTATCGGAAATTATGGGGATGTCTGATCGTATTGCCGTGATGTATAACGGTGAAATACGTAACGTGTTCCAAAGAGAGGAGGCGACGCAGGAGAAAATTTTGTATTATGCTTCAGGAGGAAAATAGACTGTAGGTAAGCGTGAAAGCCAGTAAAGGAGCCTCATAGAATTTAAGCATTGTGCGGCTTTTTATATGAAACGATCACAAACGAACATAAAGATAAACAAAAGAAACGAAAAAGTATAGCCAACTGCTTATTCCTATGGTATATTCTATTCAGAGAAGAGAATATCCAAGCGAGTAGGGGATAACAATGAGTGAATTTGTTCTTGAATTGAGAGCGATTTCAAAAACATTTCCAGGAGTCAAAGCTCTCGATCTTGTGCATTTTCAACTGCGAGCCGGTGAAATTCATGCACTTATGGGAGAGAATGGCGCAGGGAAGTCAACTTTTATTAAAGTGATTACAGGTGTTCATCAACCGGATCAAGGTGACATTTATGTAAACGGTAACAAAGTGGTGTTTAATAATCCGAATGATGCCAAAAAAGTCGGTATTGCCGCCATTTATCAGCATGTGACCTGTTATCCAGACCTTAGTGTGACGGAAAACATTTTCATGGGTCATGAAAAGATACACAAACGAACAAAAAGAATCTTGTGGAATGAGATGCACATTGAGGCGAAAAAATTGCTCGATACTTTGGGAGCAAATTTCGAACCACGCACACAAATGGGGACCTTAAGTGTGGCGCAGCAGCAAATTGTAGAAATTGCGAAAGCGTTGTCAACAGAAGCTCGCATTATTATTATGGATGAACCGACAGCTGCACTTACGAAGCGGGAGAGCGAGGAGCTCTACCGCATTACCGAGCAGCTAAGAGACAGAGGCGTTGCGATTATTTTCATCTCGCATCGATTTGAAGACATGTACCGTTTAGCAAGTAAAGTTACGGTATTCCGAGATGCTAGATACATCGGAACCTGGGGCGTACACGATATTTCAACCGATAAGCTCATAGTCGCTATGGTTGGGCGGGAAATTACACAGCTCTACCCCAAAAAGGAAGCGAAGATTGGCGAAGAAGTATTTCGGGTGGAAGGGCTTGGACGAACAGGATATTTCAAAGATATTTCGCTCCAATTGCACAAAGGAGAAATCCTCGGGCTTACTGGATTGGTCGGAGCGGGACGTACGGAAGTGTGCCAAACCCTTTTTGGTATCGAACAGGCCGATCAAGGGAGCATTTATGTGAAAGGAACACAAACGAACATCCGTAATCCACAAGATGCGATGAAGCTGGGCATTGGTTATTTGCCGGAGGATAGGCAGAAGCAGGGATTAGTGCTGGATTGGGATATTGGGCGGAACATTACGCTATCCAATATTGAGCATTATGCCAATGGCGGTTGGTTAAGCGAAGCCAGAGAAACGGAAGTTTCCAAGTCATTAGCCGAAAAGGTTAGTGTTAAAGCTCAAAGTATTTATGACTTGGTCAGCTCCTTATCTGGAGGAAACCAGCAAAAGGTCGTATTCGCCAAGCTTCTGACGGCTGAACTCGAAGTTCTCATTCTGGATGAACCGACCAAAGGCGTCGACGTGGGAGCCAAGTTTGCGATCTATGAAATTATGAACGACCTCGCTGCACAAGGGTACGGTATCATTTTAATTTCGTCGGATATGCCTGAAGTCATTGGGATGAGCGATCGCATCATCGTTATGCGAGAAGGTAGAATAACGGGGCGTTTGGATCGAACACAGGTCACGCAGGAAGCCATTCTTGAAGCTTCGATGAGTGATCAGCTAGCATAAAAGTCTCGTGTCTGCTTCAGTAAACAAGGGGGAGGGAAATCAGGACATGAGCAACCAAGTTATAGAGAAAAGAACATTCAGTCCAGCTGGTGAAAGAAAAACGTTTGGCGCCAGCATCGCAAAGTTCCGTGAACTCGGCTTGCTGACTTTCATTATCGTTCTTTCCATCATTGTACAGTTGAACAATAACAGCTTTCTAACGCTGGAGAATATCAATGATTTAGTTACGAATACAGCCATTCTAAGTATATTAAGCGTCGGTATGATGCTGGTTATTATTACGAGGGGCATCGACCTTTCAATAGGGGCTACACTCGCTCTATCTGGGATGATCTCATCCATGACGGTCAGCGCCTTCCCAGGCTTACATCCGCTCGTTGTTATGCTGCTGGGTACATCAGTTGGTCTGATCAGCGGCGTCATCATTGGTTTCCTTATTTCGAGAACCGGCGTACTGCCCATCATCGCCACACTCGGGATGATGAACGTAATCCGGGGGCTTACTTTTACCGTTAGCGGTGGGAAATGGGTGAGTGCCCACCAAATGCCGGATAGCTTCAAAGCGATTGCAACAGGTTCTATTTTCGGCATCAACACACTTATCTTTATCGCTATTATCATTTACATCGTTTTTTACTACTTCATCAATCATACGCGAACAGGCCGTCAAATTTATGCCGTTGGAAGCAATCCGGAATCTGCCAAAATTAGCGGTATCAACAACGATAAAATTTTATGGATGGTTTATGCCATTATGGGAAGCTTAGCAGGACTTGCTGGCGTGTTATGGGTATCCAAGTTTGCATCCGCTCAAGGCGATACAGCTTCGGGTTACGAGTTAAGCGTTATTGCTGCATGTGTACTGGGAGGCGTTAGCATTGCAGGCGGTTCGGGCAAAATTTCGGGTATTATCTTAGGATCAATTTTACTTGGGATTTTGAACAACGCGCTTCCGCTTATTAATGTATCTCCTTTCTGGCAGATGGCCATTCAAGGAACGATTATTTTAATAGCTGTGCTTGTGAATGCCTTGGTGAAGAGGGGCGTGGATCGCAACCACCTCATGAGGAGGAAGATTTAAGCCTATGGAACTTAGAACGATTCAAGCTAAAAGAGATTTTAATTACAAAACGTTTTTCTTTCAATGGGAATGGCTGTTAGTCATTATTTTCATAGGGGTCAACATTCTGAATGCCAGCTTGTCCCCCTATTATATGAATGTCGATAGTTTAAGAGATGCAACAATGGGCTTTCTCGATAAAGCTTTTATCGTACTTCCCATGGTCCTGGTCATGATTCTTGGTGAGATTGATATCTCAGTCGCCTCCACAGTTGCCTTATCATCTGTCATTATGGCGGATCTGTACAGTCAAGGTGTACCAATGGGACTTTCCATGCTCATCTGTCTGGTAGTTGGAACTGTATGCGGGCTTGTAAACGGACTTCTTATCGTCAAGTTTAAAGAGCTATCGTCGGTCATTATTACACTTGCGACCATGATTATTTATCGCGGAATCGCTTATATGCTCTTAGAAGATCAAGCGAAAGGGCAATTCCCGGACTGGTTCAGCTTCTTTGGATGGGAATATGTGAAGGGTATTCCTTTTATTCTGATTGTTTTCTTCGTCTTCGCGGTCGTCTTCGCCTTACTCTTACATAAGACAACGTTCGGCCGAAGAGTATATGCGATGGGGAATAATATAACCGCTTCGCGTTTTTCAGGGATTCAAGTTGATAAGATCAAGGTCATCGTTTTTGCTCTAACAGGACTGATGGCTGCAGTAACCGCGATCTTCTTAACCTCACGTATGGGGAGTACACGGCCCAATGTAGCAACAGGTTACGAGTTGGATGTGATTGCCATGGTTGTCCTTGGCGGCATCTCTACCGCAGGAGGCAAGGGCAGAATGATTGGCGCCATCATCGCTGTTTTCCTAGTTGGTATGCTTAGTTACGGATTAGGTCTCGTCAATGTGCCAGCCCAAGTCTTGCTCATTATTGTGGGCTTGCTGCTTATTTTCGCGGTTATTATACCGAAATTGAAATGGAACAAGAAGAAACTTCGCAAAACTTCGTGATGGTCATACACCAGTTGAGGTAGTCGAAGACGGAAGACACATATAAGGTGATGCCGCTAAAAGTATTGTAGATTTCATAACCTTCGATGCTTGTAGCGGCATCATCTACCCACAACTATAGAATACCCGGGTATAGTATGTTGGGGCGTGGATTCCTATTTAACGCTGATGCTGAAATATGTATATGAGAAAAAAGGGAGGATTCAAATCTTATGAAAAAAGTACTTGCAACATGCCTCACCGCGGTGCTCTCGTTATCTCTTTTAGCCGCTTGCGCATCAACGACTTCGGCTCCTAAACAGACAGATGCGGCCAAACAAGCTGACAGCTCAGCAGGCGGCAAGAAAAAATATGCCATCATTTTCAAAAACACAGGAAATCCATACGGCGAAAAACAGATGGAAGGCTTCAAAAATGCGATTACCGAGCTTGGCGGTGAGCCGATTCTAAAAGCGCCCGATCAACCAACGGCTGAAGCGCAAATCAAAATGATTGAGGAACTTATCTCGCAGAAAGTGGCTTCTATTGCCATTGTCGGCAATGATCCAGATGCGCTCCAGCCTGCTTTGAAAAAAGCAATGACCGCTGGGATTAAAGTTCTTTCCCTTGATTCCGCTGTTAACTCGAAAAGCCGGTTGGTGCACATCAACCAAGCTGACCCTGAACGTATTGGCCGCGTAGAAGTGCAAGCTATTTCCGAAATGATTGGTGGTAAAGGCGAGATCGCGATTCTGAGTGCTACTTCCCAAGCTACCAACCAAAATTTATGGATTGAGTGGATGAAGAAGGAACTTGAGGACCCGAAATACAAAGAGATTAAACTTGTTAAAGTGGCCTATGGTGACGATCTTCGCGATAAAAGCGTATCCGAGACAGAGGCTTTGCTGAAATCATTCCCGAACTTGAAAGGAATTATTTCACCTACAACGGTTGGAATTGCTGCAGCGGGTAAAGTGCTTACAGACAAAGGTCTGAAAGATAAAGTACAGCTGACAGGTCTTGGTCTTCCAAGTGAGATGGCTCAGTACATTGAAGGCGGCGTTAGTAAATGGATGTACCTCTGGAATCCGATTGATGTTGGATATTTAGCTGGCTATACCGCTGACGCGTTAGTGAAAGGTACGTTAACAGGTAAAGAGGGCGAGAAATTCAAAGCTGGTAGACTCGGCGAGAAACAAATCGTGAAAGATGGCGATGGTACCCAAATCATGCTTGGAGATCCGTTCAAATTTGAAGCTTCCAACATTGCGGAGTGGAAAAAGGTGTACTAAGGGCTTAAAAAATCAAAATCCCAAAATTCCCTCAAAGGGGGACTTTGGGATTTTTCTAATTCAAAAAGTCATTGACAAGGCAAAGAATTCAGCCATATAATAAAAGAAAACGGTTACGTAAACGTTTTCCTGAGAGAAGAGGGTCGAATGTTATGCGATCGGGTATTAAGCAGGTAGCCGAGCAAGCGGGTGTTTCGATAGCATCAGTGTCACATGTTATTAATAACACCCGCTATGTGTCGGATGAAGTTAAGCGTAAAGTTTACGAAGCGATGGAAGAACTTGATTACCACCCAAATTCGGCAGCAAGGAGCTTGCGTAGTCAGAAGTCGAATACAATTGGCCTCATCGTACCAGTTCTCCCATCGGATACCTCTAATTTCTTCTTTATGATGGTAGCACAAGGTATTCAGTATACATTGAAGCAGCATGGTTATCATTTGCTGCTGAGCAACAATACAACGGAACAAATTGAAGATGAGAAAGAACAGATTAAATTGTTTAATTCCAAATTAATTGACGGGTTATTTATTGCTTCAATCGCTGAAGACGTCAGTTATTTAAACGACATCGTGCGTTCTCATTATCCTGTTGTGTTCATCGATCGCAAACCGACGGGTTATAACGGGGATTGTGTGTTGGCCGACGGAATTGGAGGCGCTTATGAAGCAGTAAAAACGCTCATCCTGAAAGGTCATCGTCGAATTGGGCTGTTAACCGGAGAACTCGGTATTACAACGAGCAATGAGCGCTATGATGGGTACAAAAAAGCATTAGCAGATCACGAAATTCCATTTGATTCGTCCATTGTGAGGATGGCGGAATCTAACTTTGAAAGCGGATACGAGAGCGTTAAGTCGCTGCTTGGCGGGCAGAAGATTACAGCGCTGTTTATTGCCAATAACGTATTAACAATGGGCGCTATGAAATACATACAAGAACGACGGATTCAAATTCCAGCCGAGTTGGCTATTATTGGTTTTGACGATTATGATTGGACACAAATTACGTGTCCGCCTTTGTCGGTCATCCGGCAGCCTTCTTACGAGATTGGCGTGAAAGCAGCAGAGATTATGTTAGAACGGATCGAGAAGCCAAGTACAATAAGCGAAGAATACAGACTGCCAACCTCGTTAATTCTGCGAGATTCCTGTTAAAAAGCTGTTCCAGCTTTTTTTTGAACATCAGAAAAACGTTTACGTAAACGATTTCTCGAAAAAGAAAGGGGCTGCATCACAACGAATGAACAAGTTCAAGGAGCCACTTAAACAGATCAGAACCAACTATGAGTTATATCTTCTGATTTTGCCCACCGTGATCTATTTTATCATTTTTAAATATTGGCCTATGTATGGGGTTCAAATCGCATTTAAGGATTTTATCGCTTCCAAAGGTTTCTGGGGTAGTCCTTGGGTAGGTATGGAGCATTTTCAGCGGTTCTTCGATTCTTTCAACTTTTGGACCGTCATTCAGAATACGTTAGGACTTAGTGTTTTCTCTTTAGTGGTTTCATTTCCTGTGCCTATTCTCATCGCACTAATGCTTAATCAGCTGCTCCATGAAAGGTACAAACGCTTTATCCAAACGGTCATTTATGCTCCGTATTTCATCTCAACAGTCGTCCTCGTTGGTATGTTGTATGTGTTCTTATCGCCGGGCAGTGGACTAATCAATCACATCGTTCAACTTTTTGGAGGCGAGCCGATCTACTTTTTATCGAAGGCAGAATGGTTCAAAAGCCTCTATGTGTTCTCCGGTGTATGGCAAGAAACCGGCTTCGCCTCCGTTATCTATTTAGCGGCGCTAGCCGGTATCGATCCGCATCTTCACGAGGCGGCGGTTGTAGATGGAGCTACGAAATGGCATCGGGTCTGGCATATCGATATTCCTGGCATTCAGCCGACGATTTTCATTTTGTTCATATTGGCTATTGGGAATCTCATGAATGTTGGCTTTGAAAAAGCTTTTCTCATGCAAAATGACCTGAATGCCAGTTCGTCTGAGATTATCGCTACGTACGTGTACAAAATCGGCTTGCAGCGAGCGGAATACAGCTTCTCTGCAGCAGTGGGTTTATTCAATTCCTTGATCAATTTCGTTCTACTGCTATCCGTTAATCGCATCGTCAAAAAAATAAATGGCAGCGGCCTATTTTAAAAGAGAGGAGGCATTCGTCCAATGATTACAGCTAAGAGTACCGCTGATAAATGGTTCGACGCTTTAAACATGCTTGTGTTGAGTGGCTTTGCATTGTTGATTCTATATCCGCTTTATTTCGTCGTTATTGCTTCCATCAGCGAGCCAGATCAAATCTATGCCGGCAATGTGTGGCTATGGCCCAAAGGAGTTACACTCGAAGGTTATAGAAGAATTTTATCAGATCCTCAGATCTGGTCTGGTTATGGAAATTCGATCCTGTATGCAGTCGCAAGTGCCCTAATCAGTGTTTCCTTAACGATCGGAGCGGCCTATCCGCTTTCCCGTAAGGATTTTTATGGACGCAATACGTTCATGCTGTTCTTTGTATTTACGATGTTTTTCTCCGGAGGCTTAATTCCAACTTACTTATTGGTCAAAAATCTGGGTATGGTGAATACGATTTGGTCAGTTATCCTGCCATCAGCCGTCGATGCTTTTGGGATTATTATTGCCCGGACGTTCTTCCAATCAACAATACCCGAGGAGCTTCGGGAAGCGGCTTTCATGGATGGCTGCAGAAATACGCGCTTTCTATGGAGTGTTGTAATTCCATTATCCAAACCCATTATTGCGGTGCTTGTGCTGTTTGCGGTGGTTCGCCAGTGGAACGGATTCTTCGATGCGTTAATTTATTTGGAAAATGAAAAGCTGTATCCGCTGCAGCTGGTCCTCCGTAATATTTTGATTCAGAGCCAGCCTATTGGCGACATGGTATCGGATATTGACTCTCTTTTAGCTAAACAAAGGGTCTCTGAGTTGATCAAATATGGGGTCATCCTCATTGCGGCGGCACCACTTCTCCTTTTATATCCATTTTTACAGCGGTATTTCGTTAAAGGTGTTCTGATTGGATCTGTAAAAGGTTAGAAAACGGAAGGTAAATATGAAAGGTGGTGGTAGGGGTCTTTCGGTGATATCAAGAAGTGCATCCATGGATCAGACATGAGCGTAATGGGTTACATACAAAGAGGAGGGTATCGACGACAAATGAAAAAAAGACTAACGACATTAACGATGGTAACGATGAGCTTAAGTTTGGTATTGGCAGCATGCAGTGACAAAGCACCGGCAGCGAAAGATGCCGCATCTGCATCCCCGCAAAGCAGTGAGAAAGCAGCCTCCAAAAGCTTCAACGAAAGCGGTTACCCGATTGTAAAGGATAAAGTTACGCTGAAAATGGTATCGCCCAAAGCACCGCTTGCGCCAAATTACGGTGAGATGGAAATATTCAAACGTCTAGAAGAACAGACAAACGTACATGTAGATTGGGATAATGTCCCAGAAGCGAATTATAACGATAAGAAGAACATACTGCTAGCTAGCTCCAACTTACCGGATGTCTTCTATGGTGCTCGCTTCACGGATAACGATTTGGTGAAATACAGCAAAGACGGTACGATCATCCCTCTGAATGACCTCATCGATAAGTATATGCCTAACGTGAAGAAGCTGTTTGAAAAAAGACCGGAGCTGAAAGCGTTCGTTACCGCCCCTGACGGGAAAATTTATTCGCTTCCTGTGGCGGAAGAGCTGGGTAAAGGGCAAGCCGGCATCGGTTCGAATCCAGATTTTCTCTTCTTGAACAAAGCTTGGCTGGATAAGTTGAGTTTGAAGGTGCCTACGACCATTGAAGAGCTGCATAATGTGCTTACCGCTTTTAAAACGAAAGACCCTAATGGGAACGGCAAGGCCGATGAAGTGCCGATGTCCTTCATGAATACTTTCTGGACCGGCGATATCGGTTATTTGTTCGGAGCTTTCGGCGTCCCAGACAAAACGTATCAGCCTGGCGATAACTCGTTTATCGAACACTTGAATGTGAAAGATGGCAAGGTGAATTATGCGGCAATCGATCCGAAATACAAAGATGCGGTCGTCTATTTCCACAAATGGGTCGAAGAGGGTCTCATTGATAAAGATTCATTCACTTACAATAACAATCCGGCACCCTACTTTGCAAAAGGAAAAACGAAGGATATAACGCTAGGTTCCTACCTCTGGTGGGAAGAGACGGAAATTGTTGGACCGGATCGCGCCAAGGATTATGCACTTGTACCTCCTTTCAAGGACATGGTCGTGAAATACAACAATGGCTCTCCTTGGAGTCGTGGGGGTCCTGTCGTTACGAAAGTGAACAAAAATCCAGAAATCACAGCCAGATGGTTAGATTTGCAATATGAGCCAAAGATGGCCGCTCAGCTTCATTGGGGACCGATTGGCGTCGTATTCGATGAAAAAGACGGCAAACTGGTGCAGAAACCGCTTGATGCAGGCGTAGCAGCAGGCGAATTCCGTCAAAAAGTAGCACCGAACATGACCGGCGTCATCTTGGCGGAAGATTTTCAAAATCTCGTCGCTGCCGAGCCTCGCGCATTGGAAAGAATGAATCGGATCAAGGATACTTTTGTAACGCAAATGGAAAAAGAAAATTACCCGAGTATTTTCTTTACGCCGGAAGAGTTAGATAAAATTAGTAAAGTTAAACCCGATATTGCCAAGCTAACCAATGAAAAACGCTCCAAATGGTTGATGGAAGGCGGCGTTGAGAAGGAATGGGATACGTATTTAACCACACTAAAGAAAATGGGATTAGATGACTTATTGAAAATCTATCAGGATGCCTTGGACCGCTACAATAAAGCGGCCAAGTAATGGGAAAGCAGGAGGTATCGAGCATGGAACCTATTGCCTATTGGTCCTTCGATGAGGGGCAGGGGCGCATAGCGCATGACCCGTATTCGGGTAATGGGGATTCAATTCAATATGCCCTTACGAAAGGTCGGTTTCAGCCGCCGCAAGATCCGGTTTGGCGTAAAGGGATTCGTGGGTGTGCGCTGTTATTTGATGGTTATTCAACATGGCTGCAGCGCCCAGCAGACCAATGCCCTAGCTTGTCGGGAGCATTAACGATTACCGCTTGGATAGCTCCTCGCAGCTATGACTTCGGAGATGAACGGCGACTCGCCGCCATCGTCAATCAACATGACAGAGAACGCTGCGAGGGTTATATATTCGGATTATCTCGCCATGGGTCTTGGTCGCTCCAGCTTGCGCTTGGCGAAGATTGGGTTGAAGTTGGGTGCTATGATCATCCACTCCCTAAGGGAGTGTGGTCATTCGTCTGCGCTACTTACGAATCGGTAACTGGACTGCTGAAGTTATATCTAAACGGGTGTGAGGTAGCGGTTAAGCAGCATTCGAAGAAGGATACTTTGATTACTACCAGTCAAGAAGATTTGATAATCGGGCGCAATAACAAGGGGGTTATTTTAGCAGAAGCCTTCACGATGAATATGTTCGACGGTTTGATGGATGAACTTTGTCTATATGATCTCGCGATGTCTGAGGATGACATCGCGAGAGCTTACCGGGATTATTTAAGCGAACACGGCGGAGCTGCACCCGCTATTCCTTACGAAGATCTGGCCATATCTAGAGCTAACTTTGCTCAGGATCGGCATCGTCCGGTGTATCATTTAACTTCGCCGGGGCACTGGATGAACGAACCGCATGCGCCGATTTATTTCAATGGACAGTATCATTTGTTCTACCAATTCAACCCAAACGGCCCATTTTGGCATTACATTCATTGGGGACATTGGGTGAGTGAAGATTTAGTTCATTGGCGAGATCTTCCAGCGGCTTTGGCGCCGGAGCCCGGCCTTGATCCGGATGGAATCTGGTCAGGAAGCGCAGCTTATGATGAACACGGTTATCCGGCATTATTTTATACAGCAGGGAATAACGCATGTTCTCCAAATCAATCGGTGGGTCTGGCTCGAACGACTTATCTGCGGGACGGAGACATAGATTTGAAGACTTGGGTGAAGCATCCAGAGCCAATCGTGGTTCAGGAGCCTGGCGTTGGATACTTTGGTGAATTCCGTGATCCCTATGTATGGAAAGAAAATGAAGAATGGATCATGCTTGTCGGCACGGGGATTGAGGGCCAAGGCGGAACCGCGATGGTCTATCGCTCTGCGAACATGACCGACTGGACGTGCGAAGGCCCGCTGTATGTAAGTAATTATCAGAAATATCCCTACCTTGGCGTTGTATGGGAGCTGCCAGTACTGCTGCCGTTAAAGCGTAATGGTGAGGAAACAGGCAAACATATTTTGCTGATTAGCCCATGGGGGCCTGAGGCTAAAGTAGAAGTGAATTATTGGATCGGGAGATGGGAAGGTGCGCGTTACCGTTTCATTCCCGATCATGAAGAGCCGAGACTCATCGATGTAGGTGATTTCCATTTCACAGGTCCGAGCGGCATGGTTGATCCCATAACAGGAAGATCGCTACTATTTACGATTGCACAAGGTGAGCGTACACCTGAAATCGATTACGATTGCGGGTGGTCGCACGGCGCTGGCATACCGATCAGCTTGACTCTAAGGAAGGATGGGCTGCTCGGGATCGAACCCATTGAGGAAATACGTCAACTCCGGGGTATGGAGCTTCTGAACGTACGGGATCTTAGTTTAGATGAAGCGAATGAGAACTTGCAGCACATACGGAGTGATACGTTTGAGGTAGAACTAACATTTGGTTCAGAAGCAGAGCACCAATATGGAATCTCGTTAAGACGAACACCAGACGGAGAAGAGGAGACCGTCCTCTTTTATGATCAGGATCGAGAGCGGCTTGGCGTGAATCGAAATAAAACAACGTTAGATACGCGTGAACGAACGACTGGCATTCAAGAGGGGCTGCTTGAGCTTCAAGGGGAACCGCTGCAATTGCGGGTGTTCGTAGATCGTTCATTGATCGAGGTCTACGCCAACGGGCTAAAAAGCTTAACGACACGCGCCTACCCATCTAGACTGGACGCGCTAGGGTTACTTTTGCACGGGGATCGAGACATTCGAATCACGTCCATGCAAATGTGGGAGATGAAACCGGCATTTCAGGTGTCGGTATAGAGAAAAGTGATGAATAATATCGGGAGGTAGAGAGAGCGATGTATGATATCGTTGCATTAGGTGAAGTGTTAATCGACTTCACACCAGCTGGAAACTCAGAGCTAGGTTATGCTTTATTTGAACGCAATCCTGGGGGTGCGCCAGCCAATGTGCTGGCTGCCTTAGCCAAGTGGGGCAAGCGGACTGGCTTCATCAGCAAAGTCGGATCGGACATTCACGGACATTATCTAGTGGATACGTTAAGGCGGTGCGGAATTGATACGCAGGGCGTAGTCATGAGCAAAGAGGCAAATACGACGCTGGCGTTTGTTCAATTGGATGCGAGTGGTGACCGCTCCTTTAGCTTTTATCGTAAACCTGGAGCCGACACCTTGCTGACGGAAAATGAGGTGCTCTTGGATATGATCGCACAGTCGAAGTTATTTCACTTTGGCTCGTTGTCCATGACGAATGAGCCATCGGCCTCCGCGACAAGGAAAGCCCTCCTGTTCGCCAAAGAAAATGGCTGCACGATATCGTTTGATCCCAATTTGCGAGTTATGCTTTGGGACGATTTGGAACATGCCAAACGTATGATGGAATATGGCTTGACGCATGCTGACATCGTGAAAATATCCGAAGAAGAACTCATATTCCTAACGGGTGTTACGGATCTTGAAGAGGGGTCACGCATGCTGCATGAAGCCTTTGGCCCTTCTGTCATTTTAATTACGCTGGCCGAAAAAGGTGCTTTTTACCGTTTCGGTCAAGTAACGGGAAGCGTTAGTGGTTATGCAGTAGATGCCATAGACGCTACAGGTGCGGGGGATGCGTTCTTCGGAGGTTTCCTTAACAGTTGGTTAGACTCTAACCAAGCCATTCACGTGCTAAGCGAAGCGGAAATTCGAAGGATGATCAGCTTCGCCAATGCAGCAGGTGCCTTAGCAACAACCCGAAGAGGAGCCATACCGGCGATGCCGAGCCTAGAAGAGATACGAAAGGTGACGAAGCATCATGATAACAGCTAATAATCAAACAAAATTCCGGCCGCAGCTTCATTTCACACCGAAAGATCAGTGGATGAATGATCCGAATGGGATGGTATTTTATGAGGGGGAGTATCATCTTTTCTATCAATACCACCCCGAAAGTACGGTTTGGGGACCTATGCATTGGGGTCACGCTGTCAGTCAGGATCTGATTCACTGGGAGCATCTTCCCATAGCGCTTGCGCCTGATGAACACGGTGCTATTTTTTCAGGCAGCGTAGTAGTAGATAAACACAATACGAGTGGCTTTTTTGGTGGCAAGTCAGGTCTAGTCGCTATTTTCACACATCATGATACGAAGCCGGGGACAGATTTAACTAGGCAAAGACAAAGTCTTGCTTACAGCGCAGATCGTGGGCGAACCTGGACAAAATACGCAAACAACCCCGTGCTTATAGAAGAAGCACTGCCTGATTTTCGTGATCCCAAAGTATTTTGGTTCAATCCTCAGCAAAGCTGGGTGATGGTCATTGCTGCGGGCGACGCCATTCGATTTTACAAATCACCGAATTTGAAAGATTGGACCTATTCTGGTGAATTTGGGTATGGACAAGGCTCCCATGACGGCGTTTGGGAATGTCCAGATTTATTCGAACTGCCTGTAGATGGCGATACCATCAACAGGAGATGGGTGCTTATTGTTAGTATTGGAGAAGATGCCAACTTTGTGGAAGGATCACGCACGCAGTATTTCATTGGTTCTTTCAATGGGGATACTTTTGTTCCAGAGGAATCTCCGGCTCCACTTCTTTGGCTGGATCACGGGAGAGATAATTACGCGGGCGTCACATGGTCAGACGTGCCTGAACAGCAGGGAAGACGCCTGTTTATCGGGTGGATGAACAATTGGAAATATGCCAATGTGATTCCAACCTCCAATTGGAGAGGAGCGATGACGCTTCCTAGAGAGCTAACACTTACAGCGGAAATGGAGGGAGTCCGGCTCCTTCAGAAGCCTATTCATGAGCTACAGACTCAAAGGCGGAGTGAACAGAATTGGGCAGCTTTTGAGCTTAACAATTCTGAATTAACGGTAACGCATGGCGATTTACTGGAAATCATCGCTGAATTTGAGTTTGACAAAGATTTAGAATTAGGTTTGAAGCTAAGAGCCTCCGAAACCGAGGAAACAATCGTTGGTTATAGCACTCGTGAGCAACTGCTTTTTATTGATCGCAGTCGTTCTGGAGCTATCGATTTTCATAGTGATTTTGCTTGCAAGCATAGCGCTTTATTGAAAGCGGAGACTGGAAACGTTAAGCTGCATATTTTCGTGGACCGATCGTCCATCGAAGTTTTTGCGAATGACGGGAAACTCGTCATGACGGATCAGATTTTCCCATTATCCTCGCCAACAGGGATAAAACTGTATGCGAAAGATGGGAGCGTTAAGGTTAAATCCCTAACGATTCATACTCTTCATTCTATATTTGATTAAGGCTTGCTCTACGGCAACTCCTTTTTCCTAGAAGACCCGATTAGCTTGTTTTATAAGCTAATTGGGTCTTATTCACGCTCGGTCAGCAGGAATGGGCTTGGGCACGTGGAAGAATTACAGTAGGATTCGTATTAGACTGCTTGCATCGGAATTGCTTGGAGCGACGACCTGCTGAATTGGCACTGGCCGAAATCATGAAGGGAGGAAACGTATGTTTTTTACGATTGAAAAGTTGGAAAAGCGTCTCCAAGAATTGGACCCATTTCGATATCGAGATAAGCTGGAGCTGAAGGGACTTCGAATAAAGGAAGAGATGAATACGCAAATCGGTCTTTATCCGGAAGAGGGCGGTGAGTGGAAACCAATACATTGCGGTGAAAGCTGGCAGGGGTACGATCAATACTTTTGGCTGGCAGCCGATGTTCAAATTCCGGAGCAGTGGAAAGACAACAAGGTATTGGGACATTTTCACATGGGGGTAAGCGGAAGTGGGGGGAGTGGCGGTTTCGAGGCACTATTGTTCGTACATGGCTCTCCCTATCAGGGATTAGATAACAATCATCGAGAAGTATTTCTAGATTCAAAACTTGCCGGTACTTCAGTCGCTTTACGCTTTCGTATGTGGACTGGATTAAACGGATATAACCCTTCCACTTCCCCGATCGCATATACCATTCAACGCTTGGAGCTCTGTTGGCTTGATGAACCGACGGACGACCTTTATTTTACGGCCAAAGCGGTGCTGCAAACTGTAAAAATACTGGATGAAAATCGGACCGAATATCAGACGCTTCTTAAAATGGTTGATCGCGCATTTTTATGTATCGACTGGTCGAGGCCGGGGTCGGACTCCTTTTATCAATCGGTCAAAGAAGCCGCACATTTGTTACGTGAACAGCTGCAAAAGGAGCCTAAAACCCACGCTGTCGTCGTTCAATGTATAGGTCATACGCATATCGACGTTGCTTGGTTGTGGAGGCTGCAGCATACTCGGGAGAAGGCGGCGCGTTCCTTCTCCACCGTACTCCGATTAATGGAGCAATATCCGGACTATGTGTTTCTTCAGACCCAGCCGCAGTTGTATGAATACTTGAAGGAGGATTATCCAGAGCTCTATGAGCAAATTCGCCATCGAGTGGCAGAGGGACAGTGGGAGGCCGGGGGTGCGATGTGGCTCGAAGCGGACTGCAACCTCTCGTCAGGCGAATCCCTGGTCAGGCATATTTTATACGGAACGCGGTTTCTCCAAAAGGAATTTGGGGTCAACTGCACATATCTATGGCTCCCCGACGTGTTTGGCTACAGCTGGTCGCTGCCGCAGATTTTAAGGAAAAGCGGGATCAGCACGTTTATGACGACCAAAATCAGCTGGAATCAATATAATCGAATGCCGAATGATACGTTTTTGTGGCGCGGCATTGACGGCTCCGAAATCATCACACATTTCATTACAACTCCGGATCCGGGTCGAGCGGAAAACGGGGCGTTTTTTTACACGTATAACGGGGGCATTACAGCTGAGTCAATTCAAGGTATTTGGAATGGATACCGGGATAAAGGGATTAACCAAAAGCTGCTGCTTGCTTACGGATATGGAGATGGCGGAGGCGGCGTTAATCGAGAGATGCTGGAAATGCGCAGAAGATTGTCCGAGATACCGGGACTTCCTCAAGTTACGACGGGCAGGGCGGATCACTATTTCGCCGAGCTGGAGGAAACCATCCGTGATACGGATCAATACGTACATACCTGGGATGGAGAGCTGTATTTAGAGCTGCACCGGGGTACTTTCACGAGTCAGGCATACAATAAACGAATGAACCGCAAGCTTGAGCTTCTATACCGGGATGCCGAATTTATGCAGGTTCTGGGCGGATTGCTTAACGACTCCTTCGTGCCTTCTACGGACTTAGCTCATGGCTGGAAAATCATACTGCGAAACCAATTTCACGATATTATTCCCGGCTCCTCGATTAAGGAAGTTTATGAGGACAGTAAAGTGGAATACAACGAGGCTCTAGAGCTTGCGAATCAGAGCAACAACGAAGCAGGCATTTCCATTTTACAGCAAAACGAACAAACCTGGACGGTATTTAACAGCGCTTCGTGGAGCCGGAACGATCTCGTTTTGATTCCTTTTACGCAAACACCAGGTCAGGGGAGATGGCTTCGGGATACAGGAGAAGTTTGCCCGTCTCAGCGTACGGAGGAAGGTTGGCTTGTGCATTTGAAAAACTTGCCGCCTATGGGCTTTGCCACGATTACGAAGGAAATGACTGAAGAATCCAAAAGTATGGAAGGATTAGTTCCCTTTCAAAGCTTAGAGCAGGGAATTGAAACTCCTTTTTACATCCTAAATTGGAATGAGCAAGGTCATCTTACCCGAATATTCGATAAGCAAGCCGCTAGAGAAGTGCTGAAGTCAAAAGAACTCGGCAACGTGTTCGAGGTATTCGAGGATAAACCGAAAAGTCGGCATGAGGCTTGGGATATCGATCTGTATTACTTGGAAAAAAGAAGGATTGTTGATACGTGTACGCAGATACGAATGGTTGAGATGGGTCCGCTGCGCGCTGTTGTTCAATTCTCATGGAGCTACATGGATTCCGAGCTGACGCAGAAGATGGTTCTTTACTCAGACAGTCGGCGGATCGACTTTAACACAGTAGTGAATTGGCATGAGCAGCGCCAGCTGTTAAAGGTAGCTTTTCCAGTAAATATAAGGGCAACCGAGGCAACCTATGATATTCAGTTCGGGAATGTAAAACGACCTACGCATTGGAACACAAGCTGGGATTACGCGAGATTTGAAACGCTAGGGCACCAATGGGCCGATCTATCTGAAAGGGGATACGGCGTCAGTTTAATGAACGACTGTAAGTACGGCTATGACATTAAAGATCACAAAATGAGACTGACACTGATTAAGTCGGCAATGGTGCCTGATCCTACGCAAGACCAAGGGGAGCACATTTTTAGCTATGCGCTATTCCCACATAAGGGTGACTGGTTTGCTGGTGATACCGTGCAAGAGGCGTGGCATTTGAATAATCCCTTATTGGTGATGCGAGGCCAACCGGAAAGGAAGGCATTCTCTCTTTTCAGTGTCAATGCTCCTAATGTATGTATTGATGCCGTCAAGCCTGCAGAGGAGGGCGAGGGATTTATCGTTCGTCTGCATGAGTATGCCGGAGCGAGGGGGCCATTGGAGGTTTCAAGCGGTCTTGCTATCATGCTGTGGCAGGAGACTGATTTGCTTGAAAATCCACTTTCAGGAGAAGGGAAGAACGGCCAGGGCACCATTCATTGCGAGATAGAGCCTTATGAAATTAAAACATTTCGAATTCGTGGATGGGAATGATGCTTAGAGGAACGGCTTTTCCGGTCACGGAGAAGCCGTTTTTTCGTTTTTTTGTTTAAATTAGTGGTTGGGCACAGAACGATTGGATTACAAAAATGTTATCTCGATGTAAGATAAATCGATCGATCATGACGACTGGTAGTTACTCGAATGCTCGACGAACACTGGCCCTGTACTTCTGTGAGGTCATTCCCTTATGCTTCTTGAACAATTGACACCTGAATCCGGCATCACAAGCTACATTCTAAGTGAACATCATGCACCGTTCCAACAAGCTTTCTATTTTACAAACGCTAATGTTACGAATGATGGCAAATATATGTGGTTTTATGCCTCTTATCCTCCCTCACTCGGTCAATGCTTAGGAGTCATCGATATGGTCGAACAGGAGGTTCGTGTTTATCCGGAGACACGGTTTATCTCTGAGTCTCCCTGGATCGACTCGATTACTGGATGTGCTTATTGGGCGATAGATGCAAATGTACATAGGAGAGGACCCGTGTGGCAATCTTTCCAGGTTTGTTATAAACATGCCCAATTCAGCCCTACGGATCCCGATACGATTATGCTTGCTCAGGATCATTGGGAAGATATCAAAACCGGTGAGTCTTTCGGTTACAAGAACCGGATATGGCTTATATGTAAGGGAGATAGGGCAAACCCCCTTTTCGCCGAAGATTCAGGTAAAAATGTACACCGACACTGACATGAATGGTGGGCAAACGATGGCAAGGGTATCTAGTTCGTCGATTATGACCATGGAACGGAATATTACAATTTAACCACTGACGAGCATAGCAATGTTTGGCCGAACGGTACCTGCCACTCCCATTTCTCCAAGGATGACAAGTTCCTTACTGGAGATATCGGTACCTATCAATGGGATCAACGCTCGGTATTAGTAGCTTTTTACAATACGATAACAAAGAAAGAGGTCACCATCGTTAGCCGAATGCCAGCTCCACCCGAAGTAACCAAACGTGGATTTTTCCATGCACATCCTCATCCTCAATTTGTCTTAAACGATGAGTACATTGCTTATACTACGACGGTTAGGGGAACCTTGGATTTTGCCATGGTACGAGTAGCTGATCTTGTAGAAAGAACTTCATAAATGAGATGCTCCGTCAGCATCAAGCGAAGAAACCTTCCATACCACTGTGTATCGAAGGTTTCTTTCTGTTTTCCAGCCATTCGCAAGAATTTACTAGCTTAAAACAAGGAATTGCAAGAATGTTTTAATGCTTTCAAAAGCGCGTACAGGTAAAGTAAGGGATGCACAGAGACTGGAACCAGAGAAAAAAGGATAGGAGCGTGGGAACATTTGAAACTTGCTGCAAACTTACAAAAGAATATGTCTGCTAAGCCCGAGCGAAGAACGCTGGGTCAAAGTATTTGGAACCCGATTCGTCGGGACCTGTTTTTATACCTGCTCATTTTACCAGGCGTCTTGTACTTTTTGATTTTTAAGTATGTGCCCATGTGGGGGATATTGATTTCTTTTCAAAATTATTCGCCTTTTACGGGACTACTCCATAGTGAGTGGGTCGGTTTTGAGCATTTTCGGCGGTTCTTCTCGAACAATGATTTCTCGATTCTTTTTCGTAATACAATGGCCATTAATTTGCTGAACTTGATTTTTTTCTTTCCGCTTCCCATCCTCGTTTCTCTTCTCTTAAATGAGCTGAAAGCGGGATGGTTTAAGAAAACCCTGCAGTCCATTATTTATTTACCTCATTTTTTATCGTGGGTCATTATTGTAGGTCTTAGCTTCCTGATGCTATCCAAGGATCAAGGCATTCTCAACCAACTGCTTGTGAGCATGGGGTATGACAGGGTTGATTTTTTAACGGAACCCACGTATTTTTGGGGGCTTCTTACGCTGCAATCCATTTGGAAAGAGCTTGGCTGGGGGACAGTCATATTTCTTGCAGCTATGTCGGGCGTGGATCCTCAACTCTATGAGGCTGCTCGCATGGACGGCGCCGGGCGGTTTCGAATGATGTGGAATGTGACTCTTCCGGGAATTCGAAACGTCATCATTATTTTATTGATTTTGCGCGTTGGTCATATCATGGACGTTGGTTTCGAGCAAGTGTACTTGATGATGAACGGGGCGGTGTCGAGCGTAGCGGATGTTTTTGATACCTATGTCTATCGAGTTGGCATTCAGCAAGGGGATTTCAGCTACAGTACGGCTGTTGGCGTATTCAAATCGGTTGTTGGTTTACTGCTTGTCATCGGGGCGAATCGGCTTGCGAAAAGATTTGGAGAGGAGGGAGTCTACTAATGGTAAGCGATAAAATGTTTCAGTTATTCAATGTTGTGGTACTTTCCTTCCTTGGATTATTATGTTTATTTCCCTTCTATTACGTGTTTGTCGTTTCTTTCGCGACACCAACTGAATTTAGGCAGGGAGGGTTAATCCTCTTCCCACATAAATGGACGTTAATGTCCTATGAGTACATTCTTGCAACCAAAACCTTTCTGAAATCGGCAGGGGTCAGTTTATTTTTAGCAACTGTTGGGACGGCTGCGAGTTTAGTGGTGACCTCGTCGCTTGCCTACGGTTTATCGCGAAAGAGGCTTAAAGGAAGAAGGTCGATCCTGCTGCTTATTATGCTGACGACTTTGTTTAACCCAGGCATTATTCCAGGGTATTTGGTAGTAAAAGAGTTAGGAATGATCAACAGTCTATCATCCTTGATTATACCAGTCCTCACTAGCGGGTGGTACGTGTTGCTCATGAAAGGGTTCTTTGATTCCATTCCGCCGAGCTTGGAAGAATCCGCCAAGATTGACGGCTGCAATGATATTAGCGTCTGGTTTAGAATCATTTTGCCGCTGTCGATGTCCTCTCTTGCGGCCTTTGGCTTATTTTACGCAGTCGGGTACTGGAATACATTTTTCACGGCGGTGCTCTACATCAATGATACCGAAAAGTGGCCGCTGCAAATTTTTCTGCAAAATTTGTTGATCGACTCTTCCACATCGCTCGGTGTCGATTCATTCGTCGATCTGAACCTGCAGAATATACCGCCGGAAACAAAAAAGATGGCCGCCATCGTTTTATCAACGCTGCCTATTCTCTTGGTTTACCCATTCCTTCAGAAGCACTTTGCAAAAGGTACCATGGTTGGTTCCGTGAAGGAATGATAACATAAGCATATGAAAACAGGGAGGAAAACAAATGTCTAGTAAAAGAAAATGGCTGCTTCCGCTAACGTTAACGGTAGCTACAGCCATGGTTGTATCCGGTTGCGGGGGTAAGGATTCAGCAGGAGGCAGCATTACTGCAGGATCAGCAAGCCCGAAAGCAGATGCTAAGCCCACAGAAATCAACATTATGTCGATTTATTACCAAAAAGAACCGCCGGCAGCTGATAATGCCGTTATAACAGAGTTAGAGAAGCGGACGAATACAAAACTTAAATTCACATGGGTTACACCTAACAGCTTTACGGATAAAGCGAATGTTACTCTTGCTTCCGGCGACTTGCCTGATTTAATGATGGTCACCGATATAGGGGGAGCGACTTATCGCAATATGGCAAAGCAGGGGGCATTCTGGGATTTGACGGAAATGATCAAGGGTTATCCCAATCTGATGAAATTCCCAGAAATAACCTTCCTCAACAACAAAATCGACGGAAAGCTTTATGGCGTACCGCGTGTAAGACCTACAGAAGGTAATGCACAGCCGCTCATCCGTGCGGATTGGCTTGAAAAGGTTAACATGAAGATGCCGGAAACACCGGATGATTTGTATAATGTTCTGAAAGCGTTTAAAGCGAGCAGTCCAGATGGTCAAAAAGACACCATTGGTATGTCCGGTTATGTGAACCCGAATGACATGGGTCAATTCGGGTTCATCGAAAGCACATTTACAGGTACAAATGGTAAATTCAAAGCTGTAAATGGCAAGCTTGAGAATGTATTATTCCTCCCAGAGATGAAGCAATCACTCGAGTGGTTCCAGAAAGTCTATAAAGAGGGCTTGATTCCGCAGGATTTTGCTCTGCTTAAGCACAATCAAGCCAAAGATTTAGTTTATGCAGGAAAAGCAGGGATTTTTCCAGATAAACCGAATCAAGGAACGCTCAACAACAAGCAGGTCAAAGAGATTAATCCTAATGCCAAACCAGATTTTGTTTGGATGCCTTACATGTCAGGTCCAACTGGTAAATTCGCTTCCAAAGGCAACGGTCATTTCGGTGTATTCGTGATCTCGAAGAAAGTACCTGAAGATAAAGTGAAGAAGCTTTTGGACTTCCTAGATTATGGTGCAACGGACGACGGCTATGAACTTACCAATTACGGAATCAAAGACGTTCATTTCACCAAGCAGGACAACAATTACGTTCTCACGGATGCTGCGAAAAATGACCCGAGCTTTCAATTTTTGCAAAATATATTTTCGAAATATGATAAATACTCGAATGTCTCCACAGTAGGGTTAACGCCAGAACAGATGGCTCGGGATAAAAAACTGATTGATCAAGCTGCGGAAGTCAGTATTCCGAATCCGACGGATGGACTTATCTCTGAAACAGCGACGAAAATGGGTAGTGATTACGACAAGAAGATTCAAGATATGAAAACAAAAGTTATCATGGGTAAAGCCTCAATGACGGATTGGGATAAATTCGTAAATGATCTGAAGGCAGACACGAATTATCAAAAGATACAAGAGGAATACAATACGGAGTATCAAAAAAGAGTAAGCGCTAAGTAAACAGCACGATGGCATGTTATACAGGTTACCCTCATCGGTCTGCCCCTGACTTATGAGGGTAATTTTCTTTTGCAGGCAAGCTGGTATAATGGGTGCAACGGGGGGATTATTGTGAAAAGCATACGTTCAGTCTTAAATTTTAAGCAAAATGGACTCGTGAAAGGCAATTATTTTCGTAAAAGTTTAATATTGGTTCTGCTTATCACCAGTATTCCATCTACTCTGATTGCACTCAGCAATTATATCATTGGTACTCAGCAAATCGAGAAAGAAGTATTTAAACAACATAAGCTTAAAATTGAACAGTTTTCCGATTCTATGAATGAGCAATTTGCTCAGATTGAGCTTGTCATGAGCCGATGGTCGACCAATTCAATGTTTAGCGATCAGTTAGAAAACCTAGTGTTTATTGACCATATTTCACAAACACATGATTTGATGCAGTCTCTGCTGGTTGTAAGCGGATCCAACTCATTAATCGAAGATGCGCAATTGTTTCTGACACGACAAAAAGCCGTTCTAGGATGGGATGGGATTCATTATTTAAATGAGCAGCAGCTCAATCGTTACCAAGCTATCCTGAAAAATCCGAAAGGTATCGTTTGGGAGTATGGGATGCCCGACTTTTCGGCAATAAACAGTGCTTATTCAGCATCCATCTTGTTGAAGCTGCCCTGGCAGTCCCAGGAGCCCTTTGGGGCATTCGTGCTTCATTTCAGCCAATCGGCCTTGGGAGAAACGATGAATCATTTTTTAACTGATGGACAAGGCATTGCCCTGCTTATACGGCCCTCGGGGGAATGGGTGGTCGAGCCAGATGAACGTACGAAGAGCTTTCAAGAAATGATTAGAACCAACATTATGGAGCGAGCGGGACAGGATGACGCTTTCCAATTGAAATGGCAGGGAGGCACGTATGTCGTTTCATCTGGGCAGGTATCAGCAACGGGGTGGATTTATGCAACGGCGAGTCCCTTGACCGAACTAACCAAACCGGTTGTGTTGACATCCAAATTGATCCTCTCCGCAGGAATTCTAGGAATCCTTGCTTCTATTATATTGGCATGGTATGCCTCAAATCGGTTATATCGGCCCATCAAACGATTGGTCTCCGTGTTCCAAGCCAACCGCAATGACTTGCCTGCAAATGTGAAGCACGAGATGGAATTTATTGAGGAGTCATGGACGTATTTGACCGAAGAAAGTCTTTCTCTCCAACACAAACTGACGCAATCGCTTCCTTTGTTAAGGGAAAGCTTTCTGCTTCAGCTTGCCCAGGGCCATCTCTATGCGCTGCGGGAAACCGAATTAAAGAGCCGTATGCAGCAATTGGGTTGGCAAGCGGATGACCGCATATTTTCGCTGCTCTTGATTCGGCTTTCTGGCGTTGGCGAGGAATCGGGACGTTTTCGGGAAAATGATACACAGCTCATCACCTTCGCGGCAGCTAACATCATTCAAGAGCTTTCTGGAGGATTGGAATGCCCATCCTATGTGATCAATTTTCAAGACCTCTCTGTGGGACTTTTGAGCTTTCACCCCGATCAACAATCCAAGGAAGATATTCGCAATGAGTTATTTGTTCTAGCCAAGGAACTGATGGATATTTTGCACAAGGTTCTGGGGACGAATATCACCGTAATTGTAGGAAAGCTAGCCCATCAAGCTGGCGGTATCCCCGATATCCTTGAACAAGCTAGGCAAGCTGCACGATACAGAGATCTTCAAGAAGACAGGCAAATCATCGATATGGAGGAAGTGACCTCCAGTGAATTGCCGCAAGCCTTCTATCCATTTACAGAGGAAAAGGAACTGCTTCAAGTCATGAGGCTCGGTATGGAAGAAGAATCGTATAGCAGGCTAGATTCCTTTCTGGAGGAACTTGAGCATAAAGCGGACAGAGAAATGATGATTCAGCAGTCTTTGTTTCAGCTAGTGGCTAGTATGCGTCATATGTTTATGGAATCTGGATTTCTCCATCATCCTGTTTTTACTGAGGCGAATTTGTTGGAAGAATTGCTGATACAGCGGGAACCTGCGGTATTAAAAAAGTGGGTTAAGCAAAAAATTATGGCTCCTTATTTGGAAGACTTTCATAAACAGCAAAATGTAAGAGCGAAGCAGTTGATAGGTCAGGTCATTGAATTGTTGAGTGAACAATATATGAAAGACTTGTCGCTGGATGAGTGCGCACAGTTATTCGCAACCAACCCATTTTCATTAAGCCGTTCTTTTAAACAGATTACAGGAACTAACTATGTGGATTATATAGCTAAGCTGCGGATTGATAAAGCGAAGGAGCTTCTCAGTACGACTTATCTCAAAGTAAGTGAGATCGCGGAACGAGTCGGCTATCAGCACTCTTATTTTAACAAGATCTTTAAAGGCAGCGAAGGACTCACACCTACCCAATATCGTGAAAAATTCAAAAATTAATGAGCGAAAGTGAGGCTAATTATCATGCTTCGATTATTTCAAACCCATCATATTCGTAAAGTAACCGATTTGGAAGGAACCTGGGATTTCTCCATCGTGGATGAGGAAACACCTTCCGTGGATCGATACCCCTATAAGCTTGCGGTTCCTGGCTGCTGGGAGATGCACCCCGATCTCCTGACTTACCGCGGAGAAGGTGTGTACCGAAAAACCATTCAAATCGAGCGTCCGACTTCTTTGCGTTTTGAATTTAAAGGGGTCAGCCATACGGCTAAGGTTTTTTTTGACGGCGTTTTGATTGCCGAGCATTACAATGCGTATACGGCTTTTACCGCGAAAGTTCGAAATGTATCGCCAGGAACGCATGAGCTTATTGTATGGGTCGACAATTCGTTTGGCGAGCACTCCTCTCTGCATATTCCAAATGATTACTATACGTATGGTGGTATAATAAGACCAGCTGCCTACGAAGAAATCAGTGATTTGTATATCGAAAATGTTCGCTTTACGCCTATATTTGAAAATAAAGACTGGGAAGGAGAGGTCCGCGTAGCGGTTTGCAACGATTCTCATCAAAGGCAGTCTTTCCAACTGAAGGGCACCATGGAAGAACACAGCTTCTCTTTTGGCAGCTTGGAGCTTGCACCCAATGAAATTAGGATCATTACCGAAACCTTCAACTTCCCAGGTATCTCTCCCTGGTCCGCCAGCAGTCCGAGGCTTTATGAATTGCGGATGGAACTCTTTATCAATGGGATAGAAAGACCTGTCGATGATTTTATCGAGCGTGTTGGTTTCCGAGTTATTGAAACTGGGGATGGCTCAATTCGAGTTAATGGTGAAGCGATTGTCATGAAGGGCTTTAATCGTCATGAGGACCATCCACTGGTAGGTGCCGCCTTTCCTCTAGCTTTAATGCTTCAGGATCTCGATCTCATGCAGGATATGGGCGCAAATGCAGTACGCACAAGCCATTATCCGAATGATGAGCGCTTCTTAGATCTTTGTGATGAGCGTGGTATCTATGTGTGGGAAGAGAATCATGCGCGTGGCCTAAGCCTAGAGCAGATGCAGAATCCCCATTTTATCAAGCAATGTGAGGATGTTAACCGTGAGATGGTCGAGCAGCATGCCAGCCATCCGTCCATTATTATTTGGGCTATTTTGAACGAGTGCGCAAGCGATACGGAAGAGGGAAGAGAGCATTACCGAAGGCAGCTTGAGCAGATTCGTTCTATGGATCAAAGCCGTCCTTTGACATTTGCTTCCCACCATCGAGAGAGAGAACTCTGCTTTGATTTGGCTGACATTGTTTCCTTCAATTTGTATCCGCTATGGTATGGAAATGAAGATCCAGGTGAACTCTGCGATACAGCGAGAGGGTGGGCCAATGCGGCAGGCGGTAAAGGCAAGCCTATGATCATGAGTGAATTTGGAGCCGACGGCTTCTACGGACACCGTTCTCCGGCAAGAGTGAAAGGCTCAGAAGAGCGGCAATCGGATATTATCGAGCAAAATCTGGCAGCCTATACGTCCCGGCCATTCCTCTCTGGCATGTTTATTTGGCAGTTTTGCGATTGCAGGGTTGTTGAGGCTTTAGGTTGGTTGATGACGAGGTCATGTACCAAAAACAGCAAAGGTATTGTAGATGAATACCGCCGTCCTAAGCTAGCCTATTCGGTTGTGCAAAAACATTATAAGAACAGGAGCTAGTAATCATGTTACATATCGGCATTATCGGTACAGGTGGCTTCAGTAAGATGCACGCAAAAATTTTATCAGAGATGGAAGACGTGCAGATTCAAGCGGTATGCGGGACGAGTAAGGCAAAAGCGGAGGAGTTCGCTTCGGCATACAGCATTCCCTCAAGCTATGAAAGGGTTAGTGGGATGTTGGACGCCGAGCGCTTGGATGCCGTATACATTTTAGTGCCGCCAATGTCACATGGGGAATTTGAAATGCAGCTTATTGATAGAGGCATTCCTTTTTTTTGTGGAAAAGCCACTTGGTGTCAATATCGAGCAGCCCAATCAAATATTAACCGAATTACGCAAGAAACCTCTGATTACGTCCGTAGGCTATCATTTTCGTTATACAGATACAGTAAGTCAGATGAAACAATTGTTGAGCCAGCAAAATGTCGGCATGATTACAGGCAATTGGATGGGAAATATGCCTCAGGTTGCATGGTGGAGAGATCAAGAGAGATCAGGCGGACAATTCATAGAACAAAGCACACATTTGGTCGATATTCTGCGTTACTGTATTGGAGAGATTGAAGAAGTCTACGCTTTGTATGGCAATCAAGTGATGCACAAGCAATTTGATGGGGTAACAGCAGCTGATGTAGGAACGGTGACCCTAAAATTTAGCAACGGTGTTATCGCTAATATTTCTAATACGTGTGTACTGCCAAGCGGTTTGGGCAAAGTGGGTATTACCTGCTATACGCAGGAGGGCATGCTGGAGTGGGATACGGAGCGTTTGAAATTGATCGAAGCTCATGCAACCTCTGAAATTAAAAGATTGGTTAATCCCTATTACGTAGAAAATGAAGCCTTCATCCATGCACTGAAAACAGGGGATACCGGGCGTATTCTTTCTGATTATGAGGATGCTTTTAAGACACAACAGGTAACTGTTGCTGCGCTCAAATCAGCGAAATCGGGATTGCCCGTTCGCATTGTTTAAGTAAAGAAGCATACTTAACAGTGAAAATATCATTGTTAAGCATGCTTTTTTTTGATAAAGCCATAGTAAATCTATAGAATCGGAATTCATATTCCGTTTAATTGACGGTTAATCAAGTCGTATGATATTATCAATGTGTAATACGGAATGTTAATTCCTTTTGGGTTTAATTATCATTCATGGAAGAGTATATTATTGTTAATTAGCAAAGAATATAAATAAGGATTTGGGCTTTTATGATAATAATCATCATTATTGTTATATTTCTGATTTCCGCAATCTTGCATTATAAAAAGACAATAACCGATAGAAATCTAACGCTTATTTGGCTTTTGGCAATTATTTTTGCTGGAATATTCAAATGATCACTTAGAAGGAGAGATTTTGATGAATAAAATGCTTGTTATTAATGCTCATCCCAAAGTAGATTCTACATCATCTTTTAGTCTGCAGGTTTTAAACCATTTCTTGAAGGCGTATAAGGAACAAAATCAAACGGAGACCATTGAACAAATTAATCTTTATGATGATCATGTTCCTTCCGTTGATCGTACGGTCCTAAGTGCATGGGAGAAGTTGGCAAAAGGAGAGCAGTTAACTGACGAAGAGCAAGAGGTTACTAGTCGGATGTCTGAAATACTAAAGCAATTCAAAAGCGCGAATAAATATGTCATTGTCATGCCATTGCATAACTTTAACATTCCATCCAAGCTCAAAGATTATATGGATAATATCCTTATAGCCCGTGAAACTTTTAAATATACGGATACCGGCTCAGAGGGCTTGTTAAAAGACGGCCGCAGCATTCTTGTCATTCAAGGAAGCGGCGGGGTATATACCAATAATGATTGGTATACAGAAGTTGAATACTCACATAAATACCTCAAATCCATGTTTAATTTCATTGGACTTGAGGATTACCAAATCATTAGAGCTCAAGGAACTGCATTCCTAAATCGAGATGAAATATTAGCAAATGCCAACAAAGAAGCTGAAAAAGCTGCTGAACGTTTATCTGGTGTTTCTGTGTAATTTAAATCGTATTCAAATAAGCCTGAGAGTCGATTCCATTGGAAAAACCAATGGAAGTATGAATGTCGTTCTGAATACCTATTCGAATGTCCCAGAAGGTCAATAGGCCTTAAGGGGCTGTCCTCAAGTAGAGATTTATCTACTTTTGGGACAGCCCCTTTTTTATTTCTTGATAAGCCCTAATAGAATCATGTCGGAAACCGTTTCTGTAATCTTCTCCACAGGAACATGTTCTTTTAATTTTAGAATGAGATGGGGGTTAATCATATTGATAATGAGTAATTCCAGCAGTTTCGGATCGCCTTCTCTAAATATTCCTTCTTCTTGGCCTTGCATAATAATATCAAGTACGCTGCCCTCTAGAGCGGTTAATAGGGAGGCCCTCATTTCTTCGCCCAATTCACCTATCGTTGCCAAATGAAGCCCCATACTATGTATTTTTCCATATTGTAAGTGAGAAGCTGAGAAGATTTCAAATAATAGCCGGATTTTTTGATCAGCTGGCATGTCCATTTTGACGACCTGCAATTGCTTCTCTTTAATTTTTTGGAAAATGTCGGTGACTACAGCAGTGGCCAACACGGTTTTGTTGGAAAATCGCCGATGGACAGTTCCTACGCCTACCCCTGCTTCATTCGCGATTTCTTCGATGGTGGCGTCATAGCCTTTCAAAGCGAAAACTTTATAAGCAGCTATTAGAACTTTAAGTGTATTCTGATTGGCATCTTTACGATTGCTTGGCGTTGATAAATCCGAACCCTTTAATGGCATCTGCAAGCTCCTTATTGTATGTCTTGTTAGTAAGCGGAATGTGAATTCCTTTTATATTATACAGTAGTTATGGAACGGTGTATAACTGCTAATCCTTGCAGAAGTGGAAAACGGCTGACCCTGTATGAATAACAGGGCCAGCCGTTTTATTTATTACAATCTTACTGCTATCTTTGACGTGCCGGGTTCGGGAGTTAGCACGATGCCGATTGCTGATCTTGTCCAAGATGCGCCTTCTACGGATGAGATTTGATTGAAGCCTCTTACTACAAGGGTGTAAGGTTTAGTTCCGCCTTGAATAGAGATGTCGATCAGCTCATTCATTCGGACTGCTTTTACGGTTAATTGCAGATTAGCTTGTACATCATAAATTGACGTTTCCGCGGCTGCTCCATCCCCCAGTTCAAATAAATGAAGAGATACGCCATCCGCATAATCGTAATCGGGCTTCTGCTCATTTGCTCCTATGGCAAGCAGCGTATTCGGTTTAACTAGCATGGGCAGCGTCATATAGCCATGCGTTTCCTCCTGCCATTTCCCGCCTTCAACAACTCTTCCGCTGAAGAAATCAGTCCAACGTCCTTCGGGAACATAGTACATCACAGTTCCTTGCTCATTAAAGATTGGGGCAACGAGCAGGTCATCTCCTAACATGTACTGCGTATCCAGATGATGAGTGGACGGGTCTGATGCAAAATCCAGCACCATTGCGCGCATCATCGGAATACCCATTTCTGTAGATTGGATAGCACTTGCAAACAGATAGGGCATTAACGTGCTTTTTAGCTTTGTAAAATGTCGGAGAACATCGACTGCTTCTTCGTCAAACAGCCATGGAACACGGTAAGATTCATTGCCGTGCAAACGGCTGTGCGAAGACAACAGGCCAAAGGCTACCCAGCGTTTATAAATATCGGGCGGGGCTGTTTTTTCAAAACCGCTGATGTCATGGCTCCAGAATCCGAAACCGGATAAACCGAGTGAAAGGCCTCCGCGAAGCGACTCCGCCATGGAGTCGTAGTTGGCCGAGCAATCGCCGCCCCAGTGTACGGGGAATTGCTGCCCTCCGGCCGTAGCGGAGCGGGCAAATAACATGGCTTCGTTCTTGCCGAGTTTTTCTTCCAGTACTTCAAATACGGCCTTATTGTATAGGAATGTATAGTAGTTATGCATTTTGAATGGATCCGAACCATCGTGGTATTTGACATCGGTCGGGATGCGCTCGCCGAAATCTGTTTTGAAGCAATCCACGCCCATATCGATCAGCCGTCTTAAATGACCTTTGTACCACTCCGTGGCTTCCGGATTGGTGAAATCGACAAGCCCCATGCCGGCCTGCCAGAGATCCCACTGCCAAACGTGATCATCTAAGGTTTTGACCAAATACCCCTTGTCCATGCCTTCTTGAAAGAGCGGTGATTTCTGGCCAATGTACGAATTGATCCAGACACATATTTTCAGTCCCTTGTCCTTAAGCCGTCCCAGCATTCCTACCGGATCGGGGAACATATCGGCATCCCACTCAAAGTTGGTCCATTGATATTCCTTCATCCAGAAACAATCAAAATGGAACACATGCAGCGGAAGGTCTCGTTCAAACATGCCGTCAATGAAACTGTTTACGGTAGCTTCATCATAATCTGTCGTGAAGGAGGTTGTTAACCACAAACCGAACGACCATGCTGGCGGCAGAGCGGGTTTGCCGGTAAGCTTCGTGTAATTATTTAGAACATCTTTTAGCGTTTTGCCGCCAATAATGAAATACTCCACACTTTCGCCTGGTACGCTGAACTGGACTTTGGACACAACCTCAGAGCCGACTTCGAACGATACGTGTTCGGGATGATTGACGAAAACACCGTATCCCTTACTGGATAAGTAAAAGGGCACATTTTTGTAAGCTTGTTCACTGCTCGTGCCGCCATCTTCGTTCCAAATATCTACGGTCTGCCCGTTCTTCACTACATTTGTAAACCGTTCTCCCAATCCGTAAATATGCTCATTAATGCCAAGCTCAAGCTGCTCGCGAAAGTAAATCTCTTTGTTAGCTGTCGTAATATGCCCCGCACCTTTGCTGTTGGTGCCAGTTAAACGACGGCCTTCGAAAGAGAATTCAGCTCCCCACGTACTATGTTTGTTGGCTTTTACGCTTAATCCGCCGGATGTCATGGTCACATGATCGTTACTGTCATCGATTGAAACTGGAGTCTGCGGGTTTTTGAACAATTCAAAAGAAGGCCCTTGCGATCGTTTACCTGCATGATGAGTCCAGCGTACACGGATGATATCGGGAAGAGGCGAGCTCAGTTCACATGTCAGCATCGCACCATTTAAAGTATCCCCTTTTCGCTGAATCTTCCGTGCGGCAGCATATACAGTCAGACTGCTATCTTCTTGATGAACATCGCGGACATCGACAGGATTAAGGACGGTGTACCCTTCTTTTGCCATCCAATAACCGTTAGAAAATTTCATTACCATCATCCCTTCAAAATGTTGTAATATAATTATATTGATTTAAAAACTCCATTCCTTTCGTTATATTGTGAAAAAATATCAGTATTTTGACATATTTTGAATTTCAATAAAGGGGGACTACCGCCATGCAGCAAGCCAGTTTAAAAGAGGACCGCATTCACGGTGATCCGCTTTATCCAATCCGCGTGTATGAAATCTGCTGCCAGCCGGGGGAAGAACTGCTTGAACTCCATTGGCATGATGAACTGGAGTTTCTCTTGCTTACCAAGGGTAAGGCGGTATTCCGTGTTTCTATGGATGACTATGAATTGGAAGCCGGGGAAGCGATTTTCGTGAATTCCGGTCAGCTTCATTCTGGCCGTATATCCGCAAACGAAGAATGCTGCTTCACCGCCGTGGTGTTTCATTCGGATATATTGGGAGGCGAGAGGTTTGATCTCGTTCGTGAGAAATATATTAATCCGCTAATCCAGCAGAAATTTGTCACTCCTGCCCACATCACCCATCATACTGCTGAGGAGAGGGAGCTATTGGTGTTGTTACTGCAAGTGTTCGATTTGAATATTAATGAAAGGCCGTTATTTGAGCTTTCTACAAAAGCATTGCTTCAATTGATCATTTCAAAGCTAATTATGCTGGGAGGTCCTGCTTTTCGTGAGCTTCCGCTTTCCGTCAACCCTACGCACATAGATCGATTAAAGCTGATTATCGAATATATGCAAGTAAACTATAGCAGTCCAATTCGATTGGAGGACCTCGCGGCGATCGTTTCTTTTAGCGAGTCTTATTTCTGCCGATACTTCAAGGGTTTTACAGGAAAAAGCCCACTGGAGTACTTAAACCAAGTGCGTGCACAGCGAGCTGCTTTACTGTTGAAGGATACCAACAAGAAGATTACAGAGATTTCGCTTGATGTCGGCTTCAATACCTTAAGTTATTTTATCGGCGTGTTTAAAACGCATTTTGGTCATACACCTTCTGAATACCGAAAAAGATTAAAGACAAGTGAGGGAGTGGGTTGATATTCACGAATCATTGTTTCTAGTTGAATTAAGCCTGATCGGGGGAGTGATCATCGTTGTTTGTTAAGATGCAGGAGAATGTAAAGTCATTTCTGTACGATTATTTAACGTTGAAAAAGAGGATTTTTATTATTTTCTTATGCAGTACATTAATTCCATTTATTTGTATCGTTCTTATCTCCTATTACGCGATTTATTCCATACTTACTAATAAAATTCAGAGCGGTATTCAAAGTAATTTAAAACAAGTAGAGCTTTCCTTAGAAAGCACGATAAGCAATTTGAATCATGTTTCCCAACAGCTTGCTTTTACAGGAAGTGTGGGTAATAAGTTGGATCAAATGTTATCGCTTCCCGCAAGTCAATCTTTCGAACGCTCGCAAATGATAGACGCATTAAAAGATGAATTAAGATTAGTCACCTTTACCAACCCTAATATTGGTTTAACTTTATACTATTTTCAAAATGACCATACGTATGATCTCGAAAATTCGGGCGTAAAGGAGAATTTTTCCCCTGAGAAGTTGCCATTGCTTGCAGAATACTCGGGAATTTCTTATTATGGTCCTCATTTAAGCAACAATCAATTTGATAATAATTTTGTTTTATCTGCACGAAGGAAAGTGGATTTACCGCAGCGTGATGATGTCTATGTCTACATTGAAACGGGGTTTCATCTCACGCAAAACATTCTGAATAATGATCAATTTGGCGGAACGAATTCCCATGTTTTCCTAGATAATGACGGGAGAATCGCGTATAGCGAGCTTCCCAATACATTTGTGAAAGATACGATATTCCCCAACTTTTCTAAAGAAAAAACCTTTGGCACCTATAATGAATTTTACTGGTTTAGGCAGGCAAGCAACCAAGGCTGGAGTATCGTGTCTGTCATTCCAAAAGCAGATTACAACAAAGAAATGAACCAGTGGTTTGTTCAAATAATGCTGTTTTCGCTCCTTTTTCTAGGGATGAGTTTACTCATGGCTTGGCTCTTATGGAAGATGGTATACCTCCCTTTGAATGGCTTTAATAGAGAAATCAAGCTGATGGCACAAAATCGAGTCCAGGCTGTTACAGTACGAACAAAAATACCGGAGTTTGATTTTCTACTGCATCAATTTAGGCAAATGAGAGAACAGATATGGAATTTATTCGCCGAAGTCGAACGGAAAGAGAAGCGAAGAGTGGATCTTGAGGTAGAAAAGCTGCTCTATCAAATTAATCCCCATTTTTTAATGAATACGTTGGATACTGTGCATTGGTTAGCCGTTATGAACGGACAGAATGAGATCGATCGTCTTGTATCCTCATTAAATAAGCTTCTGCATTATAATTTAGGCAAGCTGGGACAAGCGTCAACCATTTATGAAGAAATAGAAGCCTTAAAGCAATATTTGATTTTACAGCAAATTCGCTATGATTTTAAGTTTGATGTTCAGATGAATGTCGATGAAGAGGTATGGAACATGCCGGTTCCTCGTTTTATCCTCCAGCCGCTTGTCGAAAATTCACTTTATCACGGGTTAAGTGATGATGGGTATATTAAGGTTGATGTCAGTTTAACGAAGACGATTCAGATCTCGATTCATGATAACGGTTCAGGGATGTCGGAGGAAACGATTCATAACCTATTGCACAATCCGGAAGTTGAAAACAAAAAGGTTGGTATGGGGATTGGCTTAAATTATGTTAAGCGAATGCTTGAATCCCAATATGGCGAGCAGGCGGACCTGAGTATCAAAAGTGTTATTGGAAAAGGGACAACCATCCTTGTTTCCTTACCAATTATGGAGGTGAACCCCCGTCATGATTAAAGTGATGATTGTCGATGATGATAAATTGGTTCGCAAAGGTCTTATATCAGCCATGCCTTGGCACGATTTTGACATGGAGGTTGTCGGGGAAGCCAGTAATGGCGAGAAAGCCTTGGAATTTATAGCAGCGAACGCGATAGATTTATTGCTGACTGATTTAGCGATGCCTGTTATGTCAGGGATCGAATTACTGAAAATCGTGAGAAAGCAATATCCAAGCATTTATACCGTCGTGCTAACCTTTCATCAGGATTTTGAATATATCCAAGAGGCATTGAGACTTGGAGCTATTGATTATATTGCCAAGGTTCAGCTTGAAAAGGAGCGCTTTGAGGAAGTGCTGGAGCGGATCTACAACCGGATTATGGAGGAGCAGAAGCATGCCCCTAATCCACATGATATCTTTTATGATAATGAGTCCTCTCATGGCATAGGTTCTTCGGTTCATGAAGGGGACAATCAGCTGGCGGCAGCTCAAAAAGACTTAAACGTAGTGAAAGAGCAATGGTCGGGTCATGAATGGGTCTATCAAGATAACCTGTTTACAACACATATCCATGATTTGAAGCAGCTGCGTTTACCTCAAACGAAGCTGATCGGGTTGTTATATGCGTTAATCGATAAATGGAATCTTTTATTTCATCCTGTTGATTTGGCGACAATCCAATTGCCTGATTCTTTTGAAAGCTGGCATGAGGTTGAGGAATGGTTGATGGCTACTCGTGAAATGATTCGCAAGGCGATCGATAAACCTTCTTTTTCACAAGAGGTTGTAGACTGTGTGATGAAAGCTGTTTACATTGCTAATGAAGAAATGAAAGAGCAAATTACGGCCGCGAGCATTGCGAAACGGGTAAATATGAGTAGAAGCTACTTCAGCCAGTGCTTTAAAGAAATTGTAGGCATTAATTTTAGTGAGCATTTACGTCACAAACGTATAGAGAAAGCAAAGGAGTATCTGCTGTATACGAACAAAACGATTCTCTGGATTGCTGAGAACGTTGGATATATGGATGAAAAGTATTTTAGCCGCACCTTTAGGGAGCAAACTGGTCTGTTACCAAGCGAGTATCGGCAGAAGAATGTAACGGGTAGAGAAATGTCCGAAAATTAGAGGGTCAAATGCTGCGAATTCATGAGAAAAAGGTGATTACCTGCGAATTCTCGGTCATTTACCCCTCTAAAGCTGTAACCGTTTTCCATCCTAGCAGCGTGATGTTTCGTGATACTTTTAGGGTGTAGATAAATTCTGAAAGCGAAAGAAGGGGCTTTATATGAGAAGATCTAAAAAAAGCATGCTGCTGTTACTTGCCGGGATGCTAGTCGTATTATCCGCATGCTCAGAGAAGGCCAAGCAATCACCAGCAGCTTCGACTGCGCCTGCACAAACGGGAGCAGCGCAAACAGCAGCTGCGCCAACTGAAGCGGGGCCATTCGCCAAATCGGCCAAACCGATTACGATTAAAATTGGTAAAGATGTAGATGCTTCCGATAAGAGCTTGCCAGCGGGAGACTCGCCTGAAAACAACCCGTATACCCGTTATATCAAAGAAAACTTGAATATCGATACCAAAATTGTTTGGCAGGCTGCCAGCGGTAAGGATTACGACCAAAAAGTGAATTTATCCATTGCCAGTAACGATTTGCCGGATGCGTTGGTTGTGAAAGATACACAGTTCAGACAAATGGTAAAAAGCGGTCAACTCGCGGATCTAACCGAGGTTTATAATAAATACGCCTCGCCAGCGATCAAACATATCATTGAAACGACGCAAGGGCTTGCGCTTAAATCGGTTACTGTAGATGGGAAGATGTATGCCCTTCCTAACGTAACGACAGAGTCAGATATGGTTCATATGATGTGGATTCGCAAGGATTGGTTGGACAAATTAGGCCTTCAACCGCCTAAAACCATCGACGAATTAGAAAAAGTAGCCAAAGCTTTTGTCGAACAAGATCCTGACGGGAATGGAAAAGCCGATACCATTGGCATAACAGGTCCGCAATTAGGCGGTTTACTGAATGCCGATTTTATCAATCCCAATAATAATAACTATGGTTTCGACCCTATCTTTTCTTCGTATCATTCCTACCCAGGATTTTGGCTAAAAGGTGCAGATGGTAAAACAGCCTATGGCTCCCTTCAGCCGGAAACGAAGCAAGCTCTCTCGAAACTGCGTGATCTTTATTCCAAAGGCTTGATTGATAAGGAAATGACCATTCGGAAGGATGCTCAGGAACTGATCAAGAATGGAACTTCAGGCATTTATTTTGGATTATGGTGGGCTGGCGGGTATGGTCCATTAGCCGATGCGATTAAGAATAATCCGAAGGCAAATTGGCAAGCGTATACGGCACCTTTGGATGTGAATGGTGAATTTACACCGCATATGGGGAACCCGTCCAATCAATATCTGGTTGTTCGGAAAGGTTATGAGCATCCGGAAGCCGCCATTCAAATGGAAAACCTTTTGCTGCGCGATGAATCCAAATTCGATGTCAAAGTGGCAATTGGAAACTATCCGCTACGTGTTGTTTTTGCCCCAATGGATGAGATGGATGTCACATATAAGATGATGAAAGAGGTTCTTGCAGGCACCAAAAAGCCGGAGGATCTAGATATTCCAGGATATAAATTACTAAAAGCCGATGCTGAAAAAGTGAAAAAAGTAAAACTCGAACCGTATGACAAGAATGATATTCAATACTGGGATCCTAACGCGGATTTAGGGACATGGAAGCGTATGTATTCCACATTCGTAGGGATATCCCCGCTGCAACAGCCGTTTAAGAAAACCTATAGCGTGACCTATTCGCAGACGAAAACCATGGAAAGCAAATGGGCAACACTTGATAAATTAGAGAAGGAAACATTCCTCAAAATAATCATGGGAGCTGCGCCGCTGGATTCCTTTGATAAGTTCGTACAAGATTGGAAAAAGCAAGGCGGAGATCAAATTCTGGCTGAAATCGATGAGAGTATCAAATAGCAAGAAAGCATGGAGGCGTCAGAGAACTCTGGCGCCTTTCCCTTACAATAGAGAGAATGGAAGTGATCGGTAGGATGGTTACGAAGGGGTTTGCCAAACATTACTATCTCATGCTTCTTCCTGGATTTATATGGTTGACGCTGTTTAGTATCGTTCCTATGTTCGGGATTGTCATTGCTTTTCAAGATTTTAATCCGGGTCTAGGCATGTTTCATTCCGATTGGGTCGGTTTGGAAAATTTTAAGTATATGTTCACGCTTAACGATAGTAAAACGGTATTTTTTAATACGTTATTTATTGCGGTCATGAAAATTATCGCGAATATGATTGTACCGCTCATCTTCGCTTTATTGCTGAATGAATTACGTATTGCGTTTTTGAAAAGATGGGTACAGACGATTGTTTATTTACCGCATTTTTTATCATGGGTAATTCTTTCGGGTATTCTGTTGGATGTTTTGTCATATAAAGGACCTGTTAACGGGATCTTGGGCATATTCGGTATAAGTCCTACTTTGTTTTTTGCCAAGGCGGAATTGTTTCCCTTTATCATCGTGGGAAGTGACGTGTGGAAGGAATTCGGATTTAACACGATTATATTTTTGGCGGCTTTAACGGGAATCAATCCTGCTCTATACGAAGCGGCTGCAATTGACGGCGCCACTCGCTGGCAGCGATTAGTTCATGTCACACTTCCTGGAATTATGACAACAGTTATTTTACTTTCAGTGCTCAGCCTAGGTAATGTCTTAAATGCTGGATTTGACCAAATTTTCAACCTTTATAATCCTCTTGTCTATTCGAGCGGGGATATTATTGACACATGGGTCTATCGGACAGGTTTATTGAATCTCCAGTATGGATTGGCAACGGCAATGGGACTATTAAAATCAGTCATCAGTTTTCTTCTCATTACAACTTCCTATTTCCTAGCTGCTAAGTTTGCAAATTATCGTATTTTTTAATATAAAGGAGCATGAAAATGGTCAAAGAAACAACAATCGGCTCCAGAGTATTCGATCTTTTCCTTATCGTGCTGCTGGTTGGCATAGCGTTATTATGTGTTCTTCCTTTATGGTATACCCTTGCTGTTTCGTTAAGTGATAACGCAGCAGCATCCTCGGGGCAAGTTGGCTTATGGCCGGTGGGTTTTAATTTTAATTCTTATCATGAAATCATGGGTGACAGTAAATTTTTCAATTCGTTTTGGATTTCGATACAGCGAGTCGTTCTAGGATCTAGTCTTAACTTCGTTATTATTATTCTGATGGGTTACCCTTTATCCAAAAATGCGAAAGATTTGCCGTTTAGAAATGTGCTGATGTGGATTTTGGTGTTTACCATGTTATTTAATGGAGGATTAATCCCTTGGTATCAAACGGTTAAATCTTTAGGCTTGATCAATAACATCTGGGCGCTTGTCCTAGGGAACAGTGTACCGATTTTCAGTGTGATTCTGGTCATTAACTATTTCCGTAATCTGCCTAAGGAATTGGAAGAGGCGGCACTAGTAGACGGTGCAGGGCCTTGGTATATGCTTGTTAAGATTTTCATTCCGCTGGCAGTTCCCGTGCTGGCAACCGTAACTTTGTTCAGTATCGTCTATCATTGGAATGAGTTTTTTAATGGACTTGTGTTGATGTCGAATGCGGATCATTATCCGTTGCAAACCTACATTCAGCAATTGGTCGTTATTGTGGATGCCAATACCATGACCGCCGAACAAATACAGAAGATGAGTGAGCTTTCTAATCAAACCTTGAACGCGGCTAAAATCTTTATTGCTATGATTCCTGTTCTCATCATTTATCCGTTTCTCCAGAGATTTTTTATTCATGGGATTACGTTAGGGTCTGTCAAAGAATAATCAGATCTCAGGCTTGAGAACTTCTGAAATTGCTGATGGAACGTTGAAGCGCTACTTGTATGAAACACCTGAAATCGTAAAGAAGTGGAATGAGGGGGCGTTATTTGGACGAAAACACGCAAAATCGTTCCGCTGACTAAAGGTCGGGTGGCTTCTCCTTGCTGATAATCCGCATAAGAAAGCAGCAGAATGCAAAAAACGAGGACAGTTGTGCAGGTATAACCCTGCAGCTCAGCTGTCTTTTCAAAGTTCAAAAAAGGCTGTCCTCAAGTAGATTTTTCTACTTTGGGACAGCCTTTTCGTTGTCTACCTCACCGATAAAGTGTTCATCTGCCTTGAACTGCTTTTGTGCGGATAGAGTTACTTGGCATTAATATCGATAATGTGAGTGTTGCTAAGCTGATCACTGCACATACGATGGCCATACCGTGCAGCCGCTGTGTGGTGATTTCATGGCTAAAGATGGCGCCAAGTAAACTGGAGGAGAGGATCGTCCCCATAAATCTGGAAGTCATGAACAAGCCCGAAGCTATCCCAGTCTCTGCTGCGGATACGTATGAATATAAAGCCGTCTGCAATCCGAGATTTTGGAACCCGCTGCTCAAGCCGAACACGGATAGGACTGCAAATATCGCCAAGGAAGCGGAATGTTCATGAATCAGTAATATAAGCAGTGAACCCGCTATAACGATAAGCGAGCCTGTGATTAGCGGTGTTTTGGAACCGGAATTGTCAATCCATCTGCCAACCAGCGGCGTAGTGAATATCCCTAATCCGGATAAGGCCAGCATCATCATGCCAACCTGCTGCGCATCAAATTGCCTGACTTGCTGTAAATACGAGGGAATGCTGAACATGATCGAGTAGAACACGATGTTGACACAAATAAACTGGATATAGACCAGACAAACGTTGAGATTTTTTTTCAAAAAGATCACATCAATAAATGGCTGGGTGCGCTTTAACTCAAATTTATAGAATAAATAACTCAGCACTATGCTGGTTAAAAGAAACCAGAAGTTGACCCCCTTTTCGAAGGAAAGGAAGAAAAATAGCCAACTGATGATAAGTGCTGCAAAAAAGGCAATTCCCCATAAGTCCAGTCCGCCTTTGGCGAGTAACTTGCGCGGGCCGTCTTTCGGAAGAATTTTGATAGAAAGCAGAAAAGCAATGAGGATAACTGGAAAGTTAACAATGAAAATGGCTGGCCAATCCCCATATTGGATCAAAAACCCGCCAATAGATGGACCGAGGGCCGCCGATGTGGAAGAAAAAATCGACATCACACTTAGTGCCCTAGCTTGATTATCCGTGATGCTGCTGCGAATAATACCCATGCCGGCTGGGTACAGCGAAGATGTTCCTATCGCTTGAATGACGCGAAAGCCAATAAGCCAGCCAATGCTCGGTGCCAGTGGAGCTAACAAGGATGATACTGTAACGAGTCCAAGTCCAAATAGGAAGATACGCTTGCGGCCAAAAATATCGCTTATTTTACCCATAATTGGTTGAGCAATGGCGCTTGCCACATAATAAGTAGCGATCAGCCATGAGATAGCACTATAAGTGACATGAAATTCGGCCTGCAGCCGTGAGAAAGCAACTGAAATCATCGACGTATTCAGCGGATTTAAGAGAACTCCAAGGCCTACGGCTGTAATTAGCCAAAGCTGCTTGTTCTTATTAAACATATCATATCTCTCTTTCTCTTTTTTAATTGATTATAGTCCTATTTAAGTTGGATTGCATGCGATTACGGGCGGTTGGGATTTTAAGAAGAATGTGAAAAAATAAGTTATCACTCAATTGATTGTCCCTGTCCCTTCTGACGGAAGAGGAATACTCTAGCATAGAGGAAGCCTTGTACGGAAGGAGGAATCCCTCATGCGTATGGTTGCTAATAAATGGTCGAAGTTCTCCGTTTTGTTGGGGCATGCCGGCGTTGCCAAGCATATTCCTGACATGCGCCGCTTTAGCGCTTCGAACCTGCAGGCCATGCTGCGACAATATGTATTTGTTGTGGCAAAGCCGATCATTGGAACTGGGGGAAGCAGTGTAGTAAAAATCCAAAAAACGGGCAACGGCTATTTACTGCACGACTCCGGGACGAAAAGAACATTTCGCACTTGGAATGAGCTATTTTCCACGTTAAACCGGATTCGTAAAAACCGCCTGTTTATGCTGCAGCAGGGCATTGACTTAGCTACGATTGAAGGTAGGCCCGTAGATTATCGCGTTAAACTGAAAAAAGCAGGTCGGTCTTGGGTCATCCGAGCCGTTGTCGGCCGATTAGCGCGCCCAGGACTGTTCGTCACAAACCTTTGCCGAGGTGGCACGTTACTTAAAGGTGCTCATGCGCTGCGGCAGACTTTCCCTGCTTCGCTAGTCAAATCCAAAATTGACACGATGTGCGGAGTGGCCCGAACATGTACGATGCTGCTTGAATCTCGCTATCCAGGCATTGGAATGCTCGGTTACGATTTCGGTATCGACAAGCGGGGAAATGTATGGATTTTTGAAGTGAATACAAAACCTCATTAGAATCGACAACCTGAGCCAAGTTATTAATTGGGCTCAGGTTGTTTTGTTTTGATTGCACGGTTCTGATATAAATATTTTTATGGATTAACCTCAAATATCTAATTGGATTTATAGATTATCTAAAGATACAATAGGGCTTGTAACAAGAAAACAGATACAAAGGAGAGGAAACAAAATGAAAAAAAGTATATTAATCGTGGTCACTTCAGCCAATCAAATAAACAGTGAAAAGTCTACAGGACTTTGGCTTTCGGAATTTGCTGAGCCTTATATTGAGTTTTCAAAGCAAGGATTTAGTATCACAGTAGCTAGTCCATTAGGCGGTAAAACTCCTATCGATAAAAATAGTTTGAGTGCTGATTTGCATCAAGAAATATTGGATACTGAACAATTTCTTGCGGATACTATCAAACTAGATGAGGTTAAGGCTGCGGATTATGATGTTATTTTCTTGCCAGGCGGTCACGGAACGATGTTTGATCTACCGGATAACGAAAAGCTTCAATCCTTACTCAGAGAATTTTATGAGGCCGGAAAAATTGTAGCTGCGGTATGTCATGGACCAGCAGGTTTAGTTAATGCAAAGTTATCAAATGGAAAATATTTAGTGGAAGGTAAACGAATTACAGCCTTTACAGATACGGAAGAAAAAGCGGCTGGTTTGGATCGAGTTATGCCTTTCCTATTAGAGTCCAGGCTTCGTCAGGCGGGCCCGATCTTTGTTGCCGCACCTGATTGGAGCGATCATTATGAAGTTGACGGAAATTTAATTACAGGTCAAAATCCGCAATCAACACTTAGTGTGACGACAGAAGTTATTGCCAAATTGAAATAACGCAATTGTCCATTATAAATTTTATATTAGTCAGTACAATATTTTGAAAGTGAGATGGTTGAAATGGAATTAAACTTAAAAAATAAATTAGTCCTCATTACAGGATCTACTGCTGGAATTGGTAAAGCAATAGCCATTAGTTTTTTGAAAGAAGGAGCTAAAGTTATTATTAATGGTCGATCTGAGGAAAATGTAGAAACAACGGTTAAAGAACTTTCTGTATTAGGAACCGTTTATGGAATTAGAGCAAACGTTGCTGTTAAGGCAGAAAGTGATGAACTAATTAACAAAGTGAACGAAATCGGTAATTTAGAAGTATTGATCAATAACACAGGCGTTTTTACCGTAAGACCTTTTGCTGATGTGACGGATGAAGAATGGCTCGAGTACTATCAAATCAATGTAATGAGCGCCGTTCGACTATCTAGAGCATTTCTACCAAAAATGATGGAACGCAATGCAGGACGAATCATTAACATTGCAAGTGAAGCCGGAATCAAACCATATCCGGAACTCATTCCTTATGGTGTATCTAAAACAGCTCTCATTACGTTATCAAGAGGTTTAGCAGAAGTGGCAAAAGGAACAAATGTAACTGTCAATTCAGTTCTTCCTGGACCTACATGGACAGAAGGGTTCGGAACATTCATTACAGACCTTGCTAAAGAGAACGGAAAAGACTTGGATACATTTATAGAAGAATACTTTAAAAAAGACCAACCGACTTCTCTGATACAACGTTTCGCTACAGTTGAGGAAGTAGCTGATACGGTTGTATTCATTGCATCCGATAAAGCATCAGCCATCAACGGTGCAGCTCAAAGAGTAGAGGGTGGGATTATCCAAAGTATCTTATAATATAAAAAAACAAATGGAGGAGTACCAATGAATACCTTTCAATGCTAGAGAAGCCAGCAATTGCTGAGTCAGTTGTAGGGTATCTTTAAGCTAGAGAACTCTGGAAGGAAAGCGTTTGCGAGATGAGGGAGTGCCCACTTAAAGTTCTCGGACTTTAAGTGGGCACTCCCTTAAACTTGTCGATCACACTATAGTTTGTTAATCCGTCTGTCATTGACAGAATAAGAAAACAGGAAAAACAGAACGAAGTGGATATATAATAGAGGGTAAAGAGAAAGTATTGTATGAGGGGATCTTGTTCATGGCGAATTTTGAATGGTATCGAAGTTTTATCACTATTTACAAACATAGTTCCGTATCGGAAGCAGCAAAAACGCGGATTATGACACAACCTGCCATGAGTCAACATCTGGCTTCATTAGAAGCTGAGGTTGGTGAACCTTTGTTTACAAGGACTGCGAGGAAAATGGTTCCGACTGAACGCGGCAAAGAACTTTATACACAATTGGCACCTCTTATTGAGTCACTTGAGGAGACAACGTTAAGTTTCAAAGCCGTCTCATCGCCTACGTTTCCGGTTGTAAAAATCGGCACAGCGCAAGAGTTTTTTAGAGAAAGAATGGCTCCATACCTCCGTAACTTTAATATGCGTGTAATTGCCTATTACGGGCTTGCAGCGTATATTTTAGACCTATTAACGGAAGACAAGGTCGACATCATCGTGACCTCACAAAAGTTTTCAACACCTGGTATAGAATATCTGCATTATGTAGAAGAAGAGTTTGTTGTAGTTGCACCCTTTGATTAAGAGGAACCTGATTTCAATGACTCGAAGCAGCTAGAAGCTTGGCTGTGTTCACAAACATGGCTTAGTTACGGTCTAGAATTGCCCATTATCCGAAGATTTTGGAGAGAGAACTTTCAAAAACGTCCTCAAATGAAACCAGAACACGTATTGCCTGATTTGCATATTATTTTGTCAGCTATCGAGCATGGGGCTGGAATTAGTTTATTGCCAACGTATATGCTGGCGAACTCCTTGCGTGAAAACAAAGTGAAAATAATTTGTGAACCATATAAAGTAACTAATGATTTATATTTTGCCTATAAAATCAAAAATTCAGCAATGCCAAAATTAAGAATGATGATAGAAGCTCTTAAAGGATATATGTGAATTTATTGATCTAACTCTCGGGTCAAAGTAATTAAGAAAATGAAACACCCGAATATCAATAATATCCGGGTGCTTGTTAAATCTAATATAAAATCTTATTCAATTTAAACTTAAAAATCAAAATTATCAGGGTCTGGACCCACACGGCGATGCTGATCAAGGCCAGAAATAGCTGCCATATCGGTATCATTTAATGAGAAATCAAAAATTTCTGCATTGGACTGAATGCGTTTAGCTTGAATGGATTTTGGAATCGTTGCCCACCCGCTTTGCAGCTGCCAACGCAGTACGATTTGGGCAACTGATTTTCCCGCGCGGTCTGCGATGGCTTGGATGACGGGTTCATGCAAAATCTCTCCCTGCATCAGAGGTGCCCAAGCGACGGCTTGAATCCCGTTGTTATCTAAAAAAGCTTTAAGTTCATTCTGAACGAGTCGCGGATGGCGCTCCACTTGATTAATAGCCGGCTTCATAGTTGCTTGTTTAAGCAGATTTTCAAGGTGGTGGATGTTAAAGTTACTAACCCCAATAGCCCCGACACGCCCTTCGTGATACAGAAACTCGAGCGCTTTCCAGCTTTCCAGATATTTATTTTCAACCGGCCAGTGAATAAGGTATAAATCAAGGGAATCTAATCCTAGATTCTTTAAGCTGTTCTCATAAGCTGCTATTGCGCTATCGTAGCCTTGGTCTGCATTCCATAATTTCGAGGTGATAAACAAGTCTTCACGTTGAAGACCGGTGCGTTTCAAGCCACGTCGAATACCTTCTCCAACGCCTTCTTCGTTCTGATAAATAGCTGCAGTATCGATATGTCGGTAGCCAACAACAATGGCTTCTTCAACGGCTGCAATGACGGTATCGCCATCCTCTACCTGGAAGACGCCTAGACCTAGCCAAGGAAAAGCTTTACCATGGCTTAATTGAATTGTATCTTGTAAGTGTTTCATTTGATTATCCTCCTAATGTTGGGGTGAAAACAATGTCCACCGGGTTTCTGTTTTATTGATTAGACCTATGATTTCAAAGACTTTTTGGATGCGGTGGGAAGTGCGGCAGCACGTATTCTCCAAGTTCATGTATGACCTCGTCAGCTGGTCGATGGCTGTCAAAGAGAGCGAAAAAGAGATGATTAACACCAATAGTTTTGTAAACATCAATCAAATCGATTAGTTTATTTCTTCCTATTCGAAAACCAAGCCGTATTGGTGTTGCTTGTTCATCTGGATCTTCTGCTAAATCGAGATGTATAGGCATAGAGAATGAACGAAACACCGTATGGTTTTGGCGGGCAGCAGACTCTCGCCATGCCGTTATGGCTTCTAGCTGCCGCATAGGTCCTTGTGGATAGTACATCCATCCATCGCCGTTCTGTCCAAGCCAATCGAGCTCTTGCTGTGCAAAACCTGTGACCATTGTAGGAATTCTATTCTCCAGTTTTGGCACGAATGTCGCTTGCTCGATATGACCATAGCTGGAGTCAATTTGTTTGATAATGCTCAAACATATAAATGCCTCCTATTATGATTTCCGTTCCAGCTTAGCAGAAATGCCAGTGAGTAGGATGGCAACGAGAACCATTAAAGCACCAACCCATGGGGTATGAACAAGTCCCATGGAGTCGATAACAACCCCACCGACGATCGAGCCAATAGCAATACCGACGTTGAATGCTGCAATATTGATCGCTGATGCAACATCGACCGCTGAAGGTACATACTTTTCAGCAAGTTGGACGACATATAATTGAAGACCAGGCACATTCATGAAAGCAAGCAAGCCCATTAAGATAACACCAATCACGCCAGCCACTTTAAATGGAGCAAGGAATGTTAAAAGGATTAGAACGGCTGCTTGCATAATAAACATCCAAAACAGTGCGCGTAAAGGGTTGTTATTGGCTAATTTACCACCAACGGAGTTACCGAATGCAACAGCCACGCCATAAATGATCAAGATAAAGTTAATCATGCCAGAACTTATGCCAGTCACATCGTGCAGGAGTGGAGTTAAATAAGTGAAAGCAACAAACGTCCCTCCATAACCGAATGCCGTGATAAGAAAGCCCAGGACCAAACGGCCATTAGTGAGCAGACGGAACATATCTGAAAATTTAGCAGGTGGTGATTGCTTAAGATTCTTAGGGATGAGTGCGGCGCTGGAAATGATCGCAATTACACCCAGTAAGGCAACGCCCCAGAAAGTCGCTCTCCAGCCGAAGGCTTGCCCGATAAACGTCCCCAAAGGAACGCCGGTAACAATGGCGATGGTAAGACCAGTGAACATGAGAGCAATGGCACTGCCCTTTTTCTCTGGAGATACGAGCTGAACAGCAATGGTCGCTCCAATGGAGAAAAAGACACCATGAGAAAATGCTGTGATGAAACGTGCAATAAGCAATATTTCAAATGACGGTGAAAGTGCCGCGACAGCGTTACCGATGATGAAAACAACCATCAGCGACATGAGCAAAGTTTTCCGGCTCATCCGATTAGTAAGCGCGGTAAGGATCGGGGCTCCGACCGCGACGCCAATTGCATAACCAGAAATAAGAAGGCCAGCTAGCGTAATGCCAATATTTAAATCATTCGCGATGGACGCGAGCAGTCCTACTGGAACAAATTCTGTTGTTCCGATACCAAATGCGCTAATTGCAAGGGCAAGAAGTGCCCATGTTCCTGTATCTTGCTTCACTTTATGTTGTGCTGGAGATTGTGATAAGGACTGGTTCATATTATGCCTCCTAATTACATGTATTTTGAACGGAAGTAAGCTTTACTTACGCTTCACAAGTGCTATTATAAAACCATTCAGATGTTTTTGATAAGTACGTACTTTTAAGTACTATAGGGACTTTTAAGGTATATAGGTACTTAGAAGTACCCTTCGGAGCGAATAAGTTAAAGCTTATTTTGTCCTGCTTCAAAGGTACTACTCATATACGAAGTGGTTAGGCAGGTAAAACAAAGTATGGTGCTATAAATTCGGGGAATACTACAGCTTAGCGCAGCCCAAATGCACTTGAATCAGCTGCTGTAAATAAAAAGGATCCTGTTTAATAATCTCTAGAAAAAAACGGGTTTTGGAAGCGTTTTTGCTATGATAACCAGAAGTTATCGAGGGAACGTCGATCCGTTATTTGGACGAAAACACCCGAAATCATGTTGAAGAGAAACGACAATGCCTTTTTTGGCCGTTTTTTTTCCTCTGGATCGTTTCTTTGATCAAATAGCGCACGCACGTTCCTCTCATTCGATTTCAAGCACAGATTTCCCGAAATAGCGACGTTCCGCTAACTAGAGTCAGGTGACTTTCCTTTGCAATCGACAGAAAACAAAAAAATGAGAAGGCAATAACTTGCCGCCTCATTTTTTTTTGTTTTCTGTGCCACTAAGTTAATTTATTTACTTTTGGGACAGCCTCATTTCGAGGGGCGGACATGGCTTGGATGGATTTACATAAGAGCTCTGATAAAGGAATCTGTACTATGTGATCCCCAGTAGACATTTAATAAAGTAATTGTCGATTTCGAAGTCCATGGTTTAGAATCAGCGATTTATAATACACGTGATTTTAAACTGCAGGTAAGCAACGACGGCACTAGTTTCACGGATGTCGACACGGTAATAGGAAATTCGACAAATTTTACAGATCGCAGCATCAATACGAACGCCAGATATGTTAGACTGTATATAACGGAAGGAACACAAGTCGGTTATGGCGACATCCCCGAATTGGTTAAAGATGGACCCTGGCTTGTGACTAACATAAGCCGTTGGGTCGTCAAGCACGCCGCTGTTAATGGAGAATCCGTCAATTTCAATACCAAGGATTACAAATTGCAGGTGAGTAATGACGGCACTAACTTTACATATGCCGATACGGTGACTGGGAATACAGCGAACTCTACGGATCGCAATGTGAATGCAACCGGAAGATACGTCAGACTGTATATTACACAGGGGACGCAGTCAGGATTTGACGGTACGCCAGAATTTATGAGATCGAAGTTTATAACTAATCAGGAGGAATGAACGGATGCGTAAATGGATCATTGGTCTGACGGCATTGTCCTTTATAATTACTACGGCAGGGTGCAGCAAAGCGGCTAACCAACCAGTTCCATCGAATGGACAAGCTCAAAAGCAGGAAGATCGAACCGATGAGGCGTTTACGCTGCGCGTATCCTATTGGGCTCAAGATAAAAACGGATATTTTGATTCGGTAGAAAAGAAGTTTAAAGCGAAATATCCGAAAGTTACTATCCATTGGGACAAATTGGATGAGAAAAATTTTGCCGAGGTCACAGAAAACCAGTTGAAATCAGGCCAAGCCGCCGATATCCTATTTAATCAGAAGATCAAAGAATATGCCAAAGCGGGTTATTTGCTGGATTTATCGGATCAGCCTTGGACCCAGCGAATGATTGATTCCGCTAAGCAAACGGTTGCCTACAAGGGGAAAACCTATGGAGCGGCTCTTGATGTGAGCACCTTTGGCGTGTATTACAATAAAACTATTTTTGATCGTCTGCAGTTGGAGCCGCCCAAAACATGGGATCAATTTATGGCCTTGAACGTCAAAATTAAGCAGGCTGGGTTATCGCCGATCATAGGTGGATTTAAAGATGTATGGACGATTCAGGGTGTTTACATACCCATTGCCGCAACGTCAGAATTTCTCCAAAACCCTAATTTCGAATTGGATTTATATGCGGGCAAAGTGAAAATTGACGGTCCTGAGGTCAACGACGCGATGAAGAAATTTACCGATCTCGCACATAAAGGTTTTTATAATTCGGATGCTTTACAAATAGGATATGAGGAGTCGACTCAGCAATTTATTGATGGAAAAGGCGCTATGCAGTTGATGGGCAGTTGGACGCCAGGGGTTGTTGATAGTAAGACGGCTGATTTCAAAATGGGTTTTTTCGCCCTTCCAGATCAGAATGGAAAAACGGTAATGGCAGCAGCTCCGGACAAACAGGTGTCGATTAATGCAAAGACACTATACCCAGTAAAAGCTAAATATTTATTGTCCCTTTTGCTCGATAAAGACATGCTGGCGATTTATAGCAAAAACGTTGCCTTATCTGCTTTTAAAGATGTGATTGCTGAATACACCAATCCGGCGATGAAAGATGTGCAGAAAGCACTGCAGCTTTATCCCACATCAATCAACCCGGGACATTTGTTTACCAATTCTGCGAATGACGCCATAAATGCAGCGTTAAATCATATTTTGTCAGGGAAAGTACTTCAAAATGAATTGAAAGAAGCCGATGTGAACTATATAAAGGATAAGGCGACCCTTATTCTGGATTGATGGTGAAGAACCAATGAACCTCTTATTGCGATTACTTCGACTTCAAAGCTTAAAAGCACGATTGCGGTTTTTGGGAATTACCTTAGTGCTTATGGTTGGACTGCTTACAATTTCATCTTATTCCTTTTTAGAGTATCGCCAAACGGAAAGCAATCAGATTAATTCGATGCGAAAAGATAGTGCGATTCAGCAAACAGCCATAGATAGTTGGGTAGCTGCAAGAGCTTCCGAAATCCGCAATCTAGCTAATTTACAATCGACCATAGAGCTTGATATTGACGATATTAAAAACAACTTTACTTTTTTTGCGTCACATCAACAGGAGTTTGAAGCGGTCTCTTTTGCTAATAAAGAGGGTATTGTGGAATTTAGCACCATGAACCAAATTGGCGCTTATTTTAGCGAACGAACCTATTTGGAAGAAGCCGCCAAAGGCAGTGAATATATTTCTGATGTGCTGCTCGGTAAGGTTACCAATCAACCGATGATTTTATTTTCTGCTCCTGTTATGAATAGAAAGAAGCAATTTGAGGGTGTTATCTATGGAACAGTTACGTTAAAGACAATCGATAAGCTCATGGAGCAATTTCGCTATGGAGATAGCGGTGAATCCTATTTAATTGATCGAAACGGTTATCTGATCACTGAATCACGGTTCGAGGGAAATTGGAAACGGTTAGAATTTCAATTGAACAGCGATATTCTCGAACGAGCGAAGCAAGGGATACAAGCAACCTCGACTTATGAGAGCTACCGCGGCAAGCAAGTTTTCGGGACTTACCAGTCGGTGAATAACGGAAAATGGATCGCTGTTAACGAAATTGAGCGAGATGAAGTGTATCGAACCTTTAACAGGCAATTAATTGTTATGATTATAATCATTTGTATTGTGCTTACCTTTGGGTTTATCGTGATGTTGCGAATATCGTATCACATTGAACATCCCGTTCAGCGTTTATTGAAAGGGGTTCAGCGACTGAAGCAAGGCGATTATCATTATAAAATCGATTACAGCAGTATGAAGTCAGCTCCCGTCGAGCTGTTGCAGCTATGTGAGGCATTTAACCAAATGGCGCAAAATATTCATGACAATGAGCTTGAGCTTAAGCGGCAAAAGGAAGATTTGGCTGGTTCCAATGCGGAATTGGAGCAATTTGCTTATGTCGCTTCGCACGATTTACAGGAGCCATTACGTATGGTAGCCAGTTATGTACAGCTATTGGCGAAGCGATACCAAGGTAAATTAGATCAGGACGCGGATGATTTTATTCATTACGCCGTTGATGGTGCGCAGCGCATGCAGAATTTGATCAACGATTTATTGGCTTTTTCCAGGGTGGGTACGAAGGGGAAGGAGCTTAAGTCGGTTGATTTTGAAGTGGTGCTGCAACATGTTTCTACGAATCTACAGCATGCGATTCAAGAATGTGATGCGTTGGTCACGCATGATCCTTTGCCTGCATTGCTGGCTGATCCTACACAAATGGTGCAATTATTACAAAATTTAGTTGGTAATGCCATTAAGTTTCGCGATTCCAACCGAGCACCCATCATTCATATCGGGATTAAACAGCAGGGTAATGAGTGGTTATTTTCAGTTCGTGATAATGGAATTGGTTTTGAGCCGAAGTATCGGGACCGAATTTTCCTCATTTTTCAAAGGCTCCATAATAAAACAAAATACCAGGGTACTGGCATAGGGTTATCCATTTGTAAAAAAATTGTAGAACGTCATGGCGGGAAAATTTGGGTTGATTCAGAAGCGGGTCATTCGACAACCTTCTACTTCACGCTGCCAGATAGAGGAGAACATATAACATGATCGAAAATAAGCTGAGTCAAAATGTAGAAATTCTTTTAGTAGAAGATAATCCCGGAGATATTCGTTTGATTGTCGAAGTGCTGAAGGAAGGGAAAATAAACAATAATTTGAGCGTGGTTGAAGATGGTGAGGAGGCTTTGGCTTATCTCAGGCGCGAAGGCAGCTACCAGGAAGCGATTGTGCCGGACATTATATTATTAGATTTAAATCTTCCCAAAATCAATGGCACCGAAGTTCTTGCCGAAATCAAAAATGATCCGCTGCTGAAGTATATTCCAGTCATTATTTTAACGACGTCCGAAGCAGAGCAAGATATTTTAAGAGCTTATGATCTGCATGCGAATTGTTATATTACCAAGCCTGTCAATCTAGAGCAGTTTTTAACAGTTGTAAGATCGATTGAAAATTTTTGGCTTACGCTTGTTAAGCTCCCCAGGAGGTAAAACTAGTGATCAGGGTTTTATTAATTGAAGATAATCCGGGAGATGCTCGATTGATTCGTGAAGTTTTATCGGATACAGATAATCAGAATATTGAGTTGAAATGGGTCGATCAGTTGGAGACGGGCATTGAACTGATAACCAAGGATGAATTTAACGTTGTTTTACTTGATCTTTCACTTCAGGACAGTCATGGCATGGAAACGATCATCAGCTTTCGGGAGCAAGCGCCTGCAATCCCAATTGTTGTACTGACCGGGCTTGATGATGAGGAGGTTGCAATAAATGCCGTACAGCATGGCGCTCAGGATTATTTGATTAAAGGACAAGTCAACAGTTCGGTGATTATGCGTTCAATGCGTTATGCAATTGAACGTCATCGTCTTCAGGATGAGCTTTATAACTTATCTATTGTTGATGAGCTGACGAGTCTCTACAATCGTCGAGGTTTTTTTAACCAGGCACAGCAAGTTATGAATGCGAGTGCTCAGGAAGGCAATGCCTTTTATTTGATTGTTGCCGATTTGGACGGCATGAAACAAATCAACGATTCCTATGGTCATCATATGGGGGACTTGGCCTTAATAGATACGGCGAGTATATTGAAAGAAGTTTTCTACGATTCTGATATTATTGCCCGTATGGGTGGAGATGAGTTTACCGTTATTTTACCGGATACTCATGGACATTCACCCAGCTTAGATGTATTTGAACAGCAAATCATCTTGAAAATCCAGCAAATGATACATAGCTTTAATTTGAGCGCTGGCCGAATCTATCATCTTTCGATTAGTCTCGGATTATTTCATTATAATCCTGCTATGCCAGTAACCTTAGGCGAATTAATTATCCAAGCGGATCATCGCATGTATACCCATAAAAAAGGAAAAGTCAAAGTCCTATGATCTAAGTAGGATTGATTTCCGAGCTTATTGAGTGCGAACGAGCAGGATGGGACTGCTGAGAAGTCGATTTTCAGCTTCTCAGACTCTGTCGGCTCGCAGAGCTCTCGCTGTAAGCGCGGTTTTCGCGTTTACTTGTTATAGGCTTCGGAACGTGAGATCCATGCTTTTCACTCCCCCTAATTTCTTCCAAAAAAAGTGTTGCAACAGAGTTAAATCCGATGTACGATATTACAAATGATAAAGCGCTTACACGTCCGCCGCTCCTGTATTAAACCGGTTTAAGAGTAAGGGGACTATGTCCTCTATACTTACAAATTATTAAGCGCTTACAATTATTATTTTTGTAAATTCAATTAAACCGGTTTAACACCATATATACTTAACTTGATTACGACCGTTCTGCTCATTTATCTGTATTAAACCGGTTTAATGCGTGATTTAGCTAGGAGGTGAAGGGAAACAATTTTCAGAGCTTGGTGAAGAAGATTGAAGTACCAGTATAATCATGGAGGGGATAGGTTTGAACAAGAATAAGTTGTTTTTTGTAGGGATGATGTTGATCTTTGCCGTTGTTTTTGCAGCATGTGAGAGTGAAGGTGATCCTAAGCCAAGTTCAGATGTTCAGGCAACGAAAGCGCCTGTGGCATCTGCATCAGTAAAGGCTGACGGCTACAAAGAGGCCCCCATGTTAACTAAGCTCGTCGGTGCAGGCACATTGAAATCTGTGATTGAACGTATGCCAGTTAAGGAAGATATCATGGTGGAAAAAGTAACCGATGAGATCGGCAAATACGGCGGCGATTGGAAGCTGCCTTGGACCGGACCTAATGATCGTTGGACAGTCGGTCAACCGACAGAGGAGTCGCTTTTCCGGTTTAACAAGGATGGAAGCGCTGTTGAACCTAATGTGGCCAAAGGTTTTGACGTGAATAAAGATTCAACCGAATTCACTATTTATTTAAGGAAGGGCATGAAGTGGTCTGACGGCATGCCATTCACAGCCGATGATGTCCTGTTCTACTGGGAGCACATGCTAACGAAAGAAACCTTCGGCAAAAAAATATATGACGCTTATTACTCCGTCGATCCTGTGACAGGGGAAAAAGCTTTAGCTAAAGTTACGAAAATTGATGATTACAGCTTTAAGGTTGTACATAAGTATCCAAGTGTGCTGTTCCTGGAGCGCGTTGCCATTGACAACAAATGGTTCTTTGCACCGGCACATTTCCAAAAAACGATACTGCCCGAATTTGTAGGTCAAGAGAAAGCTCTTGAGATCGCAAAAAAATGGGGCTTTGAGGATGTTAAGTCTTTCTTGGTAGCAACGGGCTATTATTATTGGGTAAACCCTCAAATCCCGACTTTAAGAGCTTGGGTCGCTAAAAACGATCCGAATAGTGATCAATTTATTATGGAACGCAATCCCTACTATTGGAAAGTGGATAGCGAAGGCAACCAACTACCCTATATGGACCGCATTGTCGCTACCAAAGTTCAGGATCCTGCTCAACGAGTTCTTGGCACACTAGCAGGAGATTATAATCTTCTTGATTTTGATTTTAAAGATTTCACCGTATTGAAAGAAAATGAGAAGAAAGCAGGGTTCCGCGTATTGCCGTGGACCACGCCAACATGGTCAAGTGCTGGCCTTCAACTCAATCAGACTATTGAAGATCCTAACCTGCGCAAGTTGTTCCAGGATATTAAATTCAGAGAAGCGCTGTCCGTTGCAGTTGACCGTAAAGAAATATCCGAGATCGTTACGAATGGGTTAGGTTTACCTCAGCAGGCATCTGTTCCGGATGGCTTAGTTGGCTTCCAAAAAGGCTGGGCGGACCAGTGGAGTAAATTCGATGTGAATCGGGCCAATCAATTATTGGATGAGTTAGGACTGACCAAGCGGGATAAAAATAATTTCCGTTTTACATGCAGACGGCTCGGATTTAACCATCACGGTTATTGAAGGCGATACGAATACAGCAACTTTTCTAGAATTAGTTAAAAAGTATTATCAAGCAGTCGGCGTTAAGATGGATGTAAAGGTTGTGGATAAAGGAACACACCAGGAACTCAAGTACTCGAATAAGATCCCAGCAACCACGGAAAATATTTCGTTAGTCAATTTAGCCTTCCGGCCTGACACGCTTGTTCCTCTGAGAGTGCTGACCCCATGGTTCGGACATTACGGATTGTATACATCTTCCAATGGAAAAGAAGGCGTCAAACCAGAAGGTGATGTGGCCTTAATTCTGGACTACTGGAACAAAGTAAAATCATCTCCAAGCAAAGAAGAAATTAATAAATGGAGTAATGAGATCATTAAGCTTCACCAAAAAAATCAATGGATTATTGGTTATGCCGGTCCAACACCAAAGCTCGTTGTCGCTTCCAATAAAATGGGTAACGTACCGAAGGATTTGGTTCATGCCGATGAATTCCGCACTTTAGGGCATGGTCATCCTTCGCAATTTTATATCAAACCATAAGTTAAACCTGTAACCAATAGGGGGGAGCTTAACTTCCCCCTTATTGTCTTCAGCAGCATCTTCGAATGAAGCGGAGAGGATTGGATAGAGATGCTCCAATATATTTTAAGAAGAATCATATTGGTAATACCCGTCGTTATTTTTATATCAATGATCGTTTTCTACATCATTCAACTGCCGCCCGGTGACTATGTATCGACTTATGCGGCTAAGATGTCTGTGGCTGGCGATGTCATGACGCAGCAGGATATGGATGAAATGAGAGCAAGCTTAAGATTGGATCAACCATGGTTTATGCAATACCTAGCGTGGATGAAAAATATTGTTTTTAATTTCGATTTCGGGTATTCGTTCAGCTATAACAGGCCTGTTATGGACGTCATATCGCAGTACATGGGGTTAACGATCATCGTCTCTTTGGTAACGATGGCCTTTACCTATGCGGTGGCGATCCCGATCGGTATTTACTGTGCGGTAAGACAATATTCGATTGGTGATTATATTTTTTCAGCCATAGGCTTTCTTGGCATGGCTACCCCTCACTTCTTGATGGCTATTATTTTAATGTACCTCTCTTATGTGTATTTTGGCGATCCCTTACTAGGACTATTTTCGAGTGAATTCGTCAATGCAGGATGGTCGATGGACAAGGTTCTTGATTTGCTGAAGCATATGATTATCCCTATTCTTGTGATTGGCTTGGCGAACACGGCAGAGTTGATTCGAGTCATGAGAGGTCAAATGCTGGACGAATTGAATAAGCCGAATGTGGTGACAGCAAGATCAAAGGGCTTATCGGAAACGAAAATATTGCTTAAATATCCGACGCGCGCTGCTATGAATCCGATCGTAAGTACTATTGGGTGGTCACTAACCTCCATTTTCACAGGTTCGACGATTACGGCAATCGTATTGAATCTACCCATTCAAGGCCCCGTTATGTATAACGCATTATTAGCCCAAGATATGTATTTGGCTGGCACCTGGTTATTGTTTATGGCTGTGTTAACGGTTATAGGGACATTAATTTCGGATATTTTATTGGCATGGCTCGATCCAAAAATTCGCACAGAGTTCAGAGGTACATAACCTATGAAAACAATTCCGATAGCAGGGAAACAGAAATTAAACGTGATCAAGCCTCAAAAAAACAGCGATGTCTATTACAGTTCACAGTGGCGTCTTATGTATCACAGGTTAAAGAAGCATAAATTAGCCCGTATCAGCTTAGTGATTCTAGCCTTGTTCTACATAGCAGCCATCTTTGCTCAGTTTATAGCGCCTTACGGGTTGGAGAGCTACGACAGTAAATATGTGAATGCGCCTCCTGCTAAAGTAAGCTTCATAGATGCCGAGGGCAAGTTTCAATTTAGACCGTTTGTATATGACCTAAAGTCAGCCAGAGACCCGGTTACACTTCGTAAAGTCTTTGTTCCAGATGAGAAGGTTCGCCATTCGATCCGCTTTTTTGTCAAGGGTGAAAGCTATAAATTTCTTGGCTTGATTCCAACGAATAGACATCTATTTGGCGTAGATCAACCTGGTCGTGTATTTATATTCGGTACGGACGGGATGGGCAGAGACTTATTATCGCGAATCGTGATGGGAAGTCAGATTTCATTAAGTATCCCTCTCATTGGCGTAACGATCAGCTTTGTCCTAGGTTTGTTTATCGGGGGTGTATCAGGGTATTTCGGAGGATGGCTCGATTCGCTCATTCAGCGTTTCATTGAAATTATTCGTTCATTTCCGACGCTTCCTCTATGGATGGCACTATCGGCTGCCATACCACCGCGTGTGCCCGTCGTAACGATGTATATCTATATTGTCATTATCTTTGCCTTTATTGGTTGGACGGAGCTGGCCAGGGTAGCAAGAGGAAAGTTTATTTCGTTGAAAAATGAAGAATATGTGCTAGCAGCAAAAATAGCCGGCGTTAGCGATGCAAAAATCATTATTAAACATCTGCTGCCTGGTTTTATCAGCTACTTGGTTGTGGCAACGACACTAGCCATACCCGGTATGATTCTCGGGGAGACAGCAATGAGCTTTCTTGGACTCGGTATTCGCTCTCCTGCTACCAGCTGGGGTGTTCTGCTTCAGGAAGCTCAACAGATCGAGAATGTCGCTTTGTATCCATGGAAGCTAATCCCCTTAGGATTTGTCATCGTTACCGTATTAACCTTTAACTTTCTAGGAGATGGATTGCGCGATGCAGCCGATCCATACAAGAAATAATCCATATTAGCGTAAGGCGAGGAGATATTATGACATCTCAAGCTTCTGTTTCACAATCCGAACAGCCCCTGCTATCCGTTCAAGACCTCAAAATTCGCATTCAAATGGATAATGGGGAAATGAAAGCTGTTGATGGCGTTGATTTTGAAATAAAAAAGGGTAAAACATTGGGTCTTGTTGGCGAATCCGGCTGTGGAAAAAGTCTGACCAGTCGAGCTATCATCGGTATTAATCCCAAAGAATGTGAAACCTCAGGGAAGATTGTTTATCACTCTACCTCTGAGAAGGCGTTAAACGATTTGGATTTGTTAGCTCTAGATTCGCGAGGAAAACAGATTCGATCGATTCGCGGACGAAAAATAGCCATGATATTTCAAGAACCCATGACGGCATTTTCGCCGATGTATACAATCGGGAATCAGATCATGGAATCCATTTTGATCCACCGCACCAAAAATAAAAAAGAGGCCAAAAAGATAGCGCTAGAAATGCTCAGTAAAGTTGGGATCTCCGATCAAGAGAAGCGGTTTGACCAATTTCCGCATGAGTTTTCCGGCGGCATGCGCCAGCGTGCGATGATCTCCATGGCTTTATCCTGCAATCCGGAACTGTTAATTGCCGATGAGCCCACGACTGCGCTGGATGTAACCATTCAAGCACAAGTGTTAGAGCTTATGAAGGGACTCCAACAGGAATTTGGTATGGCCATTCTGCTGGTGACTCATGATCTTGGGATCATAGCAGAGATGTGTGACGAAGTAGCGGTCATGTATTTGGGGAAAATTGTTGAGCAATCGACAGTAGAAGAAATTTTCAATAATCCGAAACACCCGTATACGAAGGGTCTGCTCAAATCGATGCCAAGATTAGGCGGAAATAGACATACACGTCTAGAATCGATCGAAGGAACAGTTCCGATGGCATTCAATATGCCTCCAATGTGCGGATTTTACGAACGGTGTAAGGATCGGATTGATGGTGTATGCAATAAACAGGCCGTGCCGAAAACTCGAATATCCGATAGCCATATGGTTAGATGTTTTCTTTATAAGGATGAGGGTGAAGGAGAATAAGGATGTCTAAACCTATACTGAAAGTAAATAATCTAAATAAGGATTTTCAAGTGAAATCGAAGAATAAGATGTTTAGCAAGCCTTCATCTATTCGTGTTTTGAACAACGTTTCTTTTGAACTGTTGGAAGGGGAGACCCTAAGCATTGTCGGCGAATCAGGCTGTGGAAAAACGACGCTAGGCCGTTGTATTGTGAGAGGGATGGATGCCACTTCAGGGCAAGTGATGTATCAACCTGAAGGTGAAGACCAAGTAGATTTTTTAGGGCTGCGAGGCAAAGAATTCAAGAAATATAGGAAAGATATTCAGATGATTTTTCAGGATCCCTATTCATCTCTCAGTCCGAGAATGAGCGTATACGATATTATTGCTGAGCCGCTGCTTGCCAACTTTAAGCTGTCGAAAGCACAATTGGACGACAAAGTTACCCAAATCGCAGAGAAGACCGGATTAAATGTCAGCTATCTCAAACGGTATCCTCATGCCTTTTCCGGAGGGCAAAGACAGCGTATCGCTATTGCGAGATCGCTTATTTCTCAACCGAGACTAATTGTATGTGATGAAGCTGTTTCAGCGTTAGACGTGTCCATTAAAGCACAAATCATTAATTTGCTGAAGGACCTGCAAGAGCAGCTGCAGATCACTTATATTTTCATCTCTCATGATTTATCCATCGTTCAAAACATATCCGACAGAGTAGCTGTTATGCACTTAGGGAAAATTGTGGAATTGGCGCCGGTGGATTCGTTATTTGATCATCCCAAGCATCCCTATACAGAGGCGTTATTGTCGGCTGTACCTGAGCCTGATCCGAATTATAAAAAGGATCGAATTATTCTCGAAGGAGAAGTTCCTAATCCAGCTAATCCTCCAAGCGGATGTCACTTTCATCCAAGGTGTACGTATAAGACCGATAAATGTATACAGGAAGAACCAGAGATGCAGGCCGTCGGCGAAAATCATTATGCTGCCTGCCACTATGCGAGTCAATTAAACTTACGAGGTGTAATTCATGAGTGATACGACAACGATTGATCCTAATGCTAAGAAGCTTATTGTTTTTCTGGACTGCGGAGATACCATCATTGATGAAGGAACCGAAATTAGAGATGACCATGATATTGTCATTAGTGCCAATGTGATTCCAGGGGCCGATATTATGGTGAAGACGCTTGCCGAACGTGGATATATACTAGCCATCGTAGCCGACGGTAGGGCGCAATCGTTCAAAAATATTTTAACACAAAATGGATTGTATGATTATTTTACTACGATGATTTATTCAGAGACCATTAAAGCTTCTAAACCAAGTTCCCGTATGTTTAAAGCCGCGATTGGAGCATTGGATCTCAGTGAGCAGGATTGCTCCCGTATTGTCATGGTTGGCAACAACCTGAGCCGCGATATTAAAGGAGCCAATGCTATGGGGATTACGAGTATCTTCCTTAGCTGGACGCCTAGATACCCGAAATTGCACGCAGACGAAAGTGAAATACCCGACTATACGATCAACCATCCGCTGGAATTAATCGACTTGGTGGAAAAACTCAACGAAGAGTTAGGATAAATGGATGGTTGTTGAAGGGATGTTTGATCATATATGGCTAAAATTGATGAAGTAGCAAAATTAGCGAAAGTCTCAAAAGGGACAGTATCGAATGTTTTTAGCCAAAAAAGACCTACAAGCGACGAAGTGAAAGAGAGAGTCATGACGGTCTCCAGACAATTAAATTATGTGCCTAATCATATTGCGCGAAGCTTGGCTACGAAGAAAACCATGGCGATCGGGTTGACCATCCCGCATGGCAGCTTCTTTTTTAGCGCATTTCATACGCAGTTCATCAATGGCGTTATTTTGGAAGCTTCCTTTTATGGATACAGGGTTCTGCTAGATATGATTCCTGTGCAAAAGGTGAAAACACCATTCCTGTCGAGTTATCCGATTGATGGTGCTGTTGTGATGAGTCCAACGACCGATGATGACCGTATCAACCTTATGCATGGTGAACAAATCCCTTTTGTTACTGTCGGTAGAGTCATGAATACCCATATTCATAAAGCTTTCAGCGTGGATAACGACAATCACAAGATTATTGACAGCATCTGCAAGTATTTGATCGACAAGGGTCATAAAGCCATTATGTTTCTAAATGCAAATGAACTTATGACCGTGTCCATCGATAGAAAAGCAGGCTTCATTAAGGCGATGAAAGATCATCAGCTTGACGTGGAAGAACACATGATTCATCATAAGCCCGCCCTACATACAAGTGAATACATGGACTATGGCTATGCAGAAACAATTGAAATCCTTGGTAACCAGAAGATGAAAGTAACCGCGATTATTGCAGATGACGACCGCACGGCATTCAGTGTCCTTAAGGCACTCAAGGATTTGAATCTCAGAGTACCAGAAGACGTATCTTTGTTTGTCATATGCGGAGATCTCTCCATGATGGTTCAATCGAACCCATCTTTGACTAGCATGGATTTGCAGCCTTCGGAATTAGGGGCTCAATCTGTCCGATTGTTAATGCACCAACTAGGTGTTCTGCAAGGGGATTTCTCGAAAAATATGATTATTGAAAGCAAAATTATAGAAAGAAATTCTTGTCTGACGATTGATAAGTAGTTGAAGACTATATCGGGAGGGCAGCAGGATGAATAAAGAAATATGGAACGTAGGCATTATTGGCCTTGGAGGAATTGGCGATTATCATATGAACCATCTTTCGAGAATCGCGAATACGAGAGTAGCAGCCATTTGTGATGTGAATACGAAGGCCGTTCAAGAGGTCGGTGATCGATTGAACTTATTGGCTGAGAAGCGCTATAGCGATTATAAAGCCATTATTGCTGATACCGATGTTGACTTTGTCATATCCGGTGTCTCGAATAAATTCCATTATGACATCTTAAAATATGCGATAGAATGCGGTAAACCGATATTTTCTGAAAAACCTTTCACACGAACGATGGAAGAAGCAGATGAATTATTAAGCTTGTATGAAAAAAATCCGATACCTTGCATGATTGGATTTTCCTACCGCTACAGACCTTGCTTTCAATACGTTAAACAGCTTGTAGAACAAGGGACTTTAGGGCGTATTCGGCATATTGCCGCTCACTATTTGCAAGAGGAAAACGCGCCAATGTTTAATAAGGAGTACACCTGGCGATTTAATAAAGAGATGGCAGGGTCAGGTATATTAGCGGATATAGGCTCTCATATGGTGGATGCGGCACGCTTTTTTGTAGGAGAATTCACGCAAGTGGCCGGTATGATGAGCACCTTTATCGATCACCGAACGGATCTGCGAACGCAGCAACTCGTTGAAGTAGACGTTGATGACTTTACCGGATTCCAGTGTGTGCTTGAAGGTGGTGTAATGGGAACGTTTTATACCCATAAAAATGCAATTGGAGCGAAAAACCAATTTCATGTTACGTTGTTTGGCGATCTGGGCACCGTCAGGATTTCAGTCGAACAACCGAATGAAGTTCATTTAACGGTTAGAGAAGGCGAAAAGCTGGAGCTTACAGAAAAAGTAATTCACTTGGACGAGAAAACGATGAAACCCATGCTGCAGGATTTTGTGGATTATTTGGAACAGGCTAACTCTCCATTACTTCCGACAATCATAGACGGATACTGTAATCAACAAGTGCTGCAAGCGATCATAGAATCAGCTAAAGACGGAGTAACGCGAAGCATATAACTGCATTCATTTTTAAAAAAGGAGCGAGTTGTATGATTAAAGTAACGATATGGAATGAATTTCTGCAAGAGCAAAGAAAAGAAGAGGTAGCCCGGATATATCCCAAAGGAATGCATGGAGCCATTGCTGATGGTATCGGGCAGGATGGCTTTGAGATTGGTTTTGCAACCTTTAATGAGCCTGAGCATGGACTAACCCAAGAAAAGCTGGATGCTACCGATGTGCTCATTTATTGGGGCCACGTAGATCATAAGGGCTTTCAGGATGATGTCGTCGATCGCATTTGTGACCGTGTACATAAGGGGATGGGGTTGGTTGTCCTGCATTCAGGCCACCATTCCAAGCTATTCCGCAAGCTAATGGGGACCTCTTGCGATCTGCTTTGGAGAGAAGCAGATGAGAAAGAGCGGCTTTGGGTTGTTGATCCATCGCACCCTATCGTAGAAGGAATTGGCCCCTTCATAGATTTGCCAGAAGAGGAGATGTACGGAGAGCATTTTGATATTCCCGTACCTGATGAATTAATCTTCGTCAGTTGGTTTGAGGGTGGCGAAGTGTTCCGCAGCGGCTGTACGTACCGTCGCGGTCAAGGCCGAATTTTCTATTTCCGTCCAGGACATGAGACTTATCCTACCTATCACAACAAAGATGTTCAGCGCGTGATCGCCAATGCGGTAAAATGGACAGCCCCGGTTATAAGAGAAAAAACGTTTTACGGACATCATTCTCCTCTGGAGGAAATTAAGAAGTAATTGATAACGACACCTTTGAGGTGTCGTTTTTTTGTCGAAAAAGATTTGCTTCAGGTGAGCATGAATCGACATACGGAATGAAAGATTTGGAATATGATAGATTTGTAGATAATGGAGTGATTAATTAATCATTGAAGGGGTTGATCGTTTTGGGCAAAAGCAAAATAGAAATATCCTCAAAAGGTATCGAAAAAACTCTTCGTAAATTTGATTATTTGCAAGCAATTTCTGAATATATTTGGAATGGATTCGACGCTCAAGCTACTGTTGTAGATGTTAAGCTTCATAAGAATATTCTAGGCGGCATAGATCAAATTGTCATTGCTGATAATGGTTATGGCATAGATAGGAGAGAATTAGATCGGAAGTTTACGCCATTTTTTGAATCAGAGAAGCAAGTTGATCCTGAAAAGCGAGTCAGAACGACTTCTGCCATGCATGGAAAGAATGGAATCGGTCGATTAACCTTCCATCACTTTGCTTCAGATGCAACATGGAAAACGACCTATTTGGATGGCCTTCTTAAAAATACGTATACCATTCGTATTCATTCGAAAAATTTGGATACCTATGAGGTTACGAATAAAATACTAACAGATGAAGATTCAGGGACGACGGTAACTTTTCATAATATCATGAAAGACTTTGTATATGAGGATTTGTTGACTTTTTTATGTAAGGAATTTGGATGGTTCCTGGAACTTCATTCTGACAAACATTTCGATGTTAGATTGGATGGCGTATCCTTAGACTATTCGTGCGTTATAGCCGAAAGAGAATGTTTTAAAATCGTTCATGAGCCTACACAAACGGAGTTTGAAATCAAATATGTTCGTTGGAATGATCGAATCAATCATGAATATTCCAAGCTTTACTTTATCGATTCGAATTTAGCGGAGAAGCATAAGCAGCCGACAACTTTTAATAATAAAGGCGATTCCTTCTATCATAGTGTTTATATTCAAAGTAAAGGATTCGATCATTTTGGTTTTGATAGTGAAGACAACGGTGGACAACTGGAATTATCTTTTGGAGCAAGCAGAAAAAGCGACGCGTTTCAATTTTTACTTGAAGAAATCAACACGTTTATTAAGCAAAAAAGGAAGCCCTATTTAGGATTATTTGCTGATCATGTAATTGAAGACTTTACGGAATCCAAGGCTTTTCCTACTTTTAAAGACGAACCTGAGGATAATACTAGAAAAGAAGAGCTGGAATCTGTCATCAGGGAAATGTGTCAACTAGAACCAAGAGTGTTTGCACGCTTAAATCCAGAACAGAAAAAATTGGTGGCTCATCTTATTCACTTAGCGATGGGTTCAAATGAGCGACAACGATTGTTGGAGGCTTTATGAGGTACATGACTTGGTCCGATCATGTTATGATAGATGCTGTTAAGTAAGCCGAAGACAGCGACCATCTATCTGAAACAAGGAGAATGAGCCAACGTGCACTTATTCAGCTATTTTACAGAAGTCGAAGAGAAGTTGTTTCTTGCTACTAGTGAGGACGGTTACCATTGGAACGAATTGAACGACGGGCGCCCTATTTGGGAATCACCGATTGGCACGAAGCAGCTGCGTGATCCGTTTATAATGGAAGACGCAGAAGGGAAGTTTCTCCTCGTATGGACGGACGGTTGGCAGAGCAAGAGCATAGGCTGCGCATGGTCCATGGACCTTATCCATTGGCACGATGCTAAACTCATTCCAGTGATGGAACACCTTGCGGAAACCCAGAATACTTGGGCGCCGGAAATTTTCTACGACACATGCAAGCAAGCCTACCGGATTGTATGGTCTTCTACGGTAGGAGCAGGTCCGAGAAATCACAGAATTTGGTCTTCGACGACAACTGACTTTCAGGATTTCTCGGAAGCGCAGATCTTCTTCGATCCGGGTTATAACGTTATTGATGCCACCATTACGGATCTAGATGATCGTTATTTGATGCTTTTTAAAGATGAACGCGGTCTTAATGAGAATGGGACTACGAATAAAGCCATTCGTTCCTGTATCATGGCGAAGGAAGATAGTGACCGCCCGTCGGTCAACCACATCTCCGAACTGATAACCCCGGCGCTTACGGAAGGACCGACGCTCTATAACGTGGAGAGAAACGGCGGCAAGGAATGGATTCTGCTAGTAGACGGATTTCAAGAGCATTATTATGGAGCTTACCATTCTACAGACCTGATGACCTGGAACAATATTACGGAACAAGTGAATGTGCCCAAGGGTGCTAGACATGGCTCGGTCATAAAGCTGAATAAGGGGTTATCCCTAAAGTAAAAACAAAGAAATGAGATGGCAAGGTTCTTGCCTACTCATTTTTTTGTTTCCTGTCAATTGCATGGGAAAGTCACCCGACTTCGATACTTTATTACAGCTATAAACTACCGTGTTGTTCTACGGCCTCAATTACTTTCAGTCGAGTATCTAGATTCACCGGATGACCATAGGCAAGTTCCAGTGCCCATAAGACTGCGCCAGTTGCGGGCGGGACTTGTAGAAGAATGTAATTGCAGCTGTGATTGGTCAAGTTGGCAATATGATTTTTGAAGTTTTGGAGCAGCAAAGGACTTTCAGCTTTGACCCAAACTGAGCCTGCCAGAATGATATCGACTTCATGTTCAAAATCCAGATTGTGCATGCAGCCAACCGTGGAGTAGGCCAGTTGTTTGGCCGTATTATCTAGAATATTCAGAGCTACGGAATCCCCGTTGTCTGCCGCGGAGAACAGGATTTGCACCAGCTTGGTGGTGGGACTTGTTCGCTTTTGTATGCCGTTCAAGGTGTATTCAATGAACAATTCTTTACTGGGGATTTGCAGCAGCTTCATGACGGGTTCAGTCATCCCGGTTTCCGGCCCCATCCGATAGAAAAAGTCATATACAGCCCGAAGTACTTTTCTGGCTAGAAAGAACCCCCCAGCTTCATCCCCAGATAGCTCACTGCCAACACCACCTACTTGAAGGCGCTTTCCACTTGGAGAAATCCCGCCCGTAGAGGAGCCAGAGCCATTAATGGAGCAAATGCCGAAGCCCTTTTCACTGCCTGCTTTAACACCCAGGAATGAGTCGTTGTCTATGGCATAGTGAGTAAAGCCGATATGCTCAATAACATGGCATAAATTTTCCTTCTGGGATGGAATGTCAGCACCAGCTAATCCGAAGGCACCTGCTGCAATGTGATCCATAGTTAACTGATTGCGCGTCAGCAAATGCTGAATATTTTCATTCATGATTCTGAATGAGCTCAGGTATGCGTCGGGGAATTGCTCGTGACTACATGTACCTGTATGAATATGGTCTACAAAGTTTCCCTGGATATCAAATAGAAAGTAGTCCGTTTTACTGTTGCCGCCGTCGACACCGATAATGTAGTTTTTATCGATCATGACTATTCACTTTAGCGAAAAACTGCGGGAGGTAGTCTCTGTGGGCTTCCTTCAACTCATTGAAACAGTGATGCGCAGCATCATAGTCACCGACCAATGGATTCATCAATAGGGCGCGCATGGCGGCATCTTCGCTGCCGTTCACTGCAGCAGCTACAGTTTCACGCTCATAGGCTTTGACCATACGCATATAATCGATGATATGTTGATTATTGAAATCTTTAACTTTGATCGGTGTGGCGCCATTTTTACCAATAACTGCACACACTTCAACCGCATCGGAGTCTTCCATGAAATCTAGTGCCCCGTTATTAAGCAGGTTGACCACATGGACCTCTTGTTTATCGTTATAGATGGCATCGACTAAGCTGATGGCCACTTCCGAATAATTGGCACCGCCGCGAGTAGAAAGCAGTTCTGGCTTTGAATGCAGTTCGGAATCCAAGTAGATGTTTAGCAGCTCCTCTTCAATCTGCATACATTTCTCGCCTCGGGTTAATTCGCTTTCTTTCAGCAATTTCAGCTTCTTCTCTTTGAAGTAATAATATTCCAAATAAGAAGAAGGTATAGCTCCCACCATCTGAACGACCTCTTTACTGAATCCACTTGAAGGAATATTCTTCATCGCTTCACTGTTAAGTCCCATATCAAGTGCCGTTTTCACATAATCCTTACCGTCCTGCTCAATCGTCGTAATCCAGCTTAAATGGTTAAGTCCCACATAGGTAAAGCTAGCATGGTTTAATTGCAAGGTTTCACGAATGCTCTTGAACATGTTGAAAGGGACATTGCACAGACCAAGCATCTTCACCTTGGAATGGTTGAGAAGAGCTTCTGTAATGATTCCAGCTGGATTGGAGAAATTGATGAGCCAAGCATCCGGACACAGTTCTTGCATACGGTCGGCAATATGAAGCATAACGGGAATCGTACGCATGGCTTTGAAAAAACCACCGATTCCGCAGGTTTCTTGCCCGATTAAATCGTATTGGAGAGGAATGGTCTCGTCGAGTACGCGGGCAGGCAGCTTACCCACACGAATTTGTGACAACACAAAATCCGAATTCAGCAGTGCTTCATCCAAGTTTTCAGTTAAGATCACTCGACACGGGATATTCGCTGCTTGTATCATGCGTTCACAGAGTTTTCCTACAATTCCTAGCTTTCTTGCGTCAATATCCATAAGCACTAGTTCATCTATTGGTAATACGTCTTTTCGCTTAATCATTCCTTCAATCAGTTCTGGGGTGTAGGTGCTTCCTGATCCAATAATCGCTATTTTCAATTTTTTATTCATCCATGCATTCACCCTTCCTATTCAGCTCAATCTCGCTGCTATTATAGCATCGCATTCAGAAACGCTGCAATATAAATTGGCGTTTAATTTCATTTTGGGTGATTTATTCTGAAAATAAATTTCTTAACTTATTATTCAAAATTGTTTACTATTTTAGATATTAATCTTGTTTTTTCGAGCAATTATACGTATGATGAGATTAAAATTTTAGCTCAGAGAAAATAGGGTGAACAGAGAATATATATGTCAATTAATGATAATATTTTGATAAAGATTCGTGATATGAAAGATAGCCTAACACCTGTAGAGAAGTTGGTAGCCGAGTACGTTTTGGAGAATTTAGAGGAAATCCCGCATCTTTCGATTAAGAGCCTTGCCGGGCTGACGAAGACCAGTGACGCATCCGTTCTTCGTTTCTGTAAAACAATGGGGTATAAAGGTTACCGGAACTTTATTGTAAGTATCTCAGCTTCAATTGGATCTATGGATGATGATGAGAAGGACCAGTACACCGATATACAACCAGGGGATGATCTATCCGTCATTATCTCTAATATTTCTCGTAATAATAGTAAATCTATTGAAGACACCCTCAGTGTCATCGATAAAAATGAAATAGCCCGTGCTGTAAAAGTTCTGCGTGAAAGTAATCGTATTGCTTTTTTCGGAATTGGAGCTTCCGGTCTGGTCGGTATTGATGCGGAGCAGAAATTTTCACGGATCAACAAGATGTGCCATACCTACACGGACGGGCACAGCCAGCTCACGGCAGCTACACTGCTGGACAAAAGTGATGTGGCCATCTTTATTTCGAATTCCGGCAGTACGGTGGAAATTCTGGATTCACTAGAAATAGCCAAAAAGAATGGCGCATGCATTATTGCCATTACCAAATATAATAAAAGCGAGTTAGCAGATAAGGCGAATATCGTCTTGAGCATCTCTACACCAGAGGTAACCATCAGAAGCGGTGCTATGGGTTCGCGAATTGCTATGCTGACGGTAATTGATATTCTTTTTGCTGGCGTAGCTAGTGCGGAATACAAGAAAGTGAAGAAATATTTAGCTAAAACGCACGATATTATAGCCAGCAGCAAACATCGCAAATAAAAGACAAAGACAACGCCTTAGCCAGATAAAGTCGTTGTCTTTTTTTTGTTGTAAAATAAAATAAAAAATCAAAAGTTTATTGTAAAAAGAAATAAAATTTCAAAAACTATTGACCATCATGAAATATTTCGCTAGTATGAAATTAGAAATTGAAACAAACAGGATAGGAGGATGGCTATGGATGAGTATCTGTCGGGGTTGACTACGGAAGAGATTAACGAGAAAACACTGACTATGGATGAATGTACAACGGAACAAATGCTGCGTTTAATGAATGAGCAGGATGCTGAGGTTCCCGCTGCAGTGGGAGCAGAGATACCGCAAATTATGAAAGCGGTTGATATTTTACATCATGTTCTGAAAAACGGTGGCAGAATGTTCTACGTAGGGGCTGGATCTTCTGGCAGACTCGGTGTGCTCGACGCTTCTGAATGTCCTCCTACTTTTGGTATTGACCCCATGTTCGTGCAAGGTCATATTGCCGGTGGCGATGGGGCACTAAGAATTGCAGTTGAAGGTTTTGAGGACAACGCGGAGGAGGGGATCGCACTCATTGAACGGTGCGGTGTGACAGACAAGGATGCTGTTATCGGAATTACGGCCAGTGGAAGCGCGCAATTCGTCATTGCCAGTTTGAAAAAAGCGAAGGAAATTGGTGCAGCAACGATCGGCGTAGTGAATAACAAAAATTCGAAATTAGAGCCTGTCTGTGATGTGTGTATTGCGCCTGTGGTTGGGCCGGAAGCGATTATGGGATCTACCCGATTGAAAGCGGGGACAGCACAGAAGCTGGTTCTTAACATGCTGACGACCTGTACGATGGTGAAGCTTGGAAAGACGTATAACAACCTCATGGTAGACATGAAGGCAAGCAATAACAAATTGTATGATCGCTCTGTTCGAATCATTAGGGCAGCAACAGGGGTAGATGAAAAGTGCGCTATTGCGCATTTGGAAAGCGCTTCCATGAATTGCAAATTAGCGATTATGATGATAAAAACCGGTTTGAATGCAGCGGAAGCAGAACAAGCATTGAATCAATGCGATGGCCGTTTGAAAACAGCCATACGTACTTTTAGCAAAGTTGTGTGAAAAACTCAATATAAAAAGGAGAGACTTTGAGCTACGCTCAAAGATCCCTATAAATGGAGGTCTATTTTTATGAAAAGAAAAATGCCCGTATTAGCATCTGTCGTAGCTTTAACCATGGCTTTAACAGCTTGTGGTGGTACTTCCGGTACGAAAGTAACAAGTACACCTACAGGTACTGCTGCTCCAGCGGCTACGGCTGGAGCCTCAACAGCTAAAGACACCATCACTGCTTTGCTGCCGCCGGTTTCACCGAACTACCAAAAGACTTTCGAACAAATGTCGAAAGACTTTACGGCATTGTATCCGAATCTGACTTTGAAAATCGAACCGGCAAGCTGGGAAGATATGAAACAGAAATTGGATACACAAGTGAATGCGGGCAGCCCGCCGGATATTGCGTTCGGAGGCTCTGACGGCATCCCTAAGTATCTGCAGCAAGGTTTACTCATGGACATCACGGATTCAGCTACTCCTGAGATGATTAACGATTATGAGAAAGCACCGCTTGAATACATGAAAAACGGCAAAGGACTTTACGGCTTCCCAGCGTACATGGAAGTTCACGCACTGGGCGGTAACAAAGCGTACTTGGAAAAGGCCGGCATCGATTGGAAAAAAGTACAAACGAGCGGTTGGACGTACGATGAATTCCGTCAAGCGATCAAAAAAGGCCTCGTAACTGAAAATGGCAAAACGCGCTATGGTTTCGTGTTCGCTGTTAAAGGTGTTGCTGCCGTTGACTACTTGGGTATCATGGCGAAAAATGCCGGCATGCCTCATGCGTTTAATAAAGATTTGAAATATGCTTACACTAGCAAAAACTACTTAGGATTGCTCAAAGATCTTCGTCAGCTGATTGATGACGGCTCCATGCCGAAAGAACTTAGCTCTGTAGACGCTGGTAAGCGTTGGAACATGTTCCTGACAGGTCAAACCATGATCACAGGTAAAGGGCTTGCCGTATTTGAAAATTCCGCAAAAACAAATAACGCAAAGCTTAAAGCAAACGATGCTAGTGCTGTAAAAGAGAGCATCCCGGTTGATTATGTTGTATTGCCGGCTCCGACTTTCCAAGGTGCAAAACCATCATTCGCTACTGTCGTTGACGGTTACATGACGTTCCGCGGTAAAAAGGAACCTACGGCTGAGCACAAAGCGAATGTCGTAAAAGCTGCATACTTCTTAGCTAGCGGTAAAAATGCTGCAGCAACAAACAGTGATCTGTTCTCTGCACACATTACACAAAGCGGTAAAAAAGCGGCTGAAAGCATGAAAATTGACAGAAGCCCTGAGAACATCGCTGCTGTTGACTACATGCTGAAAAATGCAACACCGGCTCGTTCGGATATCCCTACAGAACTTGGTGCTAAAGCAATTAAATTGGAAACAGAAGTTATCGTGCCTAAGTTCCAAGGTCTAATCGCAGGTGAAATTACTCCTGAAGCGATGTATGAAGCTGTGAAAACCGCTGCGATTGCTGCATTTGGCGCAGACGGCATTGTGAAAGATTAATGATAAGTTGTAAACCTCGGATAGCCGTGATGCTTGTTACGCGGCTATCCGAACTATTTTAATCCGAGTTTTTTGAAACGGGGTTTGACAGAATGGCTACTCATATCGCTAAACCGATGAAAAGAAGGAGAATCAGAGGAGAAGGAGTTTGGGGATATGCATTCATTGCCGTCGCTTTGGTCGTTTTTGCGATGTTCACCGCATATCCGGTCGTAAGCGCGTTTATCATTAGTCTCCAAGAATACAAGCCTCTTGGTTCTACCTATGTTGGATTTGACAATTATGTTTCTACGGTGAAAGACGGTTTGTTTTGGCAAGCAATGCGCAATACCGTCGTCTATACGCTTTTGACAGTGCCTGTTAACTTGATCTTGTCCATGGTGATCGCGATTATGATTCTGCCGCTCAGGAAAAAAACACAGGGCTTTTTCAAAGGTGTTTATTACTTGCCTGTTGTTGCTTCAGGTGTTGCTTTATCCGTCGTATGGCTTTGGATCTTCGATCCAATGGAAGGCGGGATTTTGAACCAGTTGATTCATTTCTTTGGCATTAGCAATCAGAATTGGCTTGGCTCAAGTAAAACGTCGATGTTTTCTTTGGTTCTGATGTCCTGGTTGTCCAGTCATGGCACAAGCATTATCATCTACCTGGCCGGTCTACTCGGCATTGATGATACGTATTACGAGGCAGCGGAAATGGACGGAGCGAACTTTTTTCAAAAGCTGTGGCACATTGTTGTTCCTTCTTTGAAACCAGCTACGTTATTCCTTTTGGTGACGGGTGTTATCGGTTCTTTCCAAGTGTTCCAAAACGCGTACCTGATGACCGGTGGCGGTCCGAACAATGCGACTACCATGGTTGGTCTACTGATTTTCAATAATGCATTTACTTATTTTGAATTCGGTAAAGCAGCGGCGCAATCGCTGATTCTAGCTGTTATTATCGCGGGAATTTCGGTTATTCAGTTCAGATATGCAGGAAAAGATGTCGAGTATTAAGAGCGGAGAGACTTTGAGCTCCGCTCAAAGATCCCTATGTTGGGAGGATAAAAAATGGCTTTATACAGCAATCATGCAGGAAAACCTAGAGTAAAAACTTTTCGAAATTCAATCATTTTTATCGCCCTTCTACTTTTTGCTTTGGCGACGATATTTCCGATCTATTTCATGGTCATTTCATCCTTTGCTGATCCGGTTGAGGCCGGAGCGGTGAGTTACTCCATTTTACCAAGCAAGTTTACATTCGCTTCCTTTAAATATTTCTTTGATTACAGTGAGTATTCGTATCGTTGGATTTTGAACTCGCTGATTGTGGCGACCACCGTGATGGTGTCCAATGTCATTTTTGCCAGCATGGCCGGCTATGCATTTTCTAAACTTCGTTTTAAAGGGAGAGGCGTGCTATTTGCCGTACTGCTTGTCTCCATGATGATTCCTTACCAAGTTACGCAAGTTCCTTTGTATATTCTGGTTGTTAACGTGTTTGAGTTGCAAAATACGTACAGCGCGTTAATTATGCCGGGTATCGTTACTGTATATAATATTTTTCTGGCTAAACAGTTTATGAGCAGCATCCCGAACGAGATTATGGAAAGCGCCAAGATTGAAGGGTGCAGTCAGTTCACGATCTATTGGAGAATCATTCTGCCGTTGTCCAAAACCGTGCTTGCCGTCATGGCGATTCTAACGTTTATGGATAGCTGGAACACATTCTTCTGGCCGCTTCTTGTCACGAATACGATGGGTATGCAGACGATCCAAGTCGGATTGAAAAACTTCCGCTTCGCCAATACGACGTTTATCGCGCCGATGATGGCGGGTGCTACGATCTCTGCACTGCCGATGTTTATTCTTTTCTTCAGCTTGCAAAAGTACTTCTTAGAAGGTGTAACGGTTGGTGCGGTGAAGGGCTAATACGAGCCGCGCGTGAGGGAGGAATGACTTCAGCATGATTGTGTCTTGGAATGAGCAATACAAGCAGGCCGTAATTGACTTATGGAATGAAGAAGCCGTGAAAGAAGGCTACAAGGAGCTTACCGAGCAAACCTTTGAGCGTATCTTCACGGCCAACCCTTATTTCGATAGACAAAATGCTTTTGTGTTACTGGAACAAAATGAAGTCAAAGGCTTTGCCTGCGGCTGCACAGGCGATGATCTGCCGCTTGGGGAAGTGGCTGGATACATCACCTGCATCGTTTTATCCGATGACTTCAAAACAGATGAGAGCTATCAAGGCATGCTGGACGCTTTGGAGCGTCGCTTTCAGCAGCTGGGAAAAAAGCAAGGCGATGTCTTATTTTTTAATCCGATGTTATTGCCGTGGTATATACCGGGGACACCGAAGCATGAGCATAACAATGCGCCGGGCGTGCCGATTGAAAGTAAATTGTATTCGTTTTTGCTGCAGGCAGGGTATGTGGAACGCGCTAAAGAGTGCGCCATGTATTTGAAGCTGGATGGTTTTACCATACCAGAGGATATAAGAGCCAAAGAAGATAAAGCTGCTGCTGAGGGTTACTCAGTTGAATTGTTCGACCCGGAAAAGCATGACGGCGTGGATGAATTGCTGAATGGATTTAATAATCTTTTATGGCAGAGGGAAATCGGGCAAAGCACGGCAGAAGGTGTGCCAGTGATAATTGCTGCATATAAAGGCAAGGTAATTGGATTTGCCGGTCCTGTCATTCGGCAGGAGAACGGCCGGGGCTATTTTGCTGGGATCGGCGTGCTTCCTGATCATGAGGGACACGGTCTGGGCAGCATGCTATTCTTTAAGCTGTGCGAAGCTTTTCGTTCGATCGGGACCGACTACATGTCGCTCTATACGGGCAGTACGAATCCGGCTATCCGCATCTACGAGAAGGCAGGCTTTACAACCGTCAAACAATTTTCTGTCATGAGAAGGGAGTTTGTGTGAATGAGTGAGCAAAAGTTAACGATTCTAGCCATCGGTGGCCATGTTGGTGATGCCGAATTAACGGCCGGGGGCGTATTGGCAAGTCACTCTTTGAAAGGGGACCGCATTGCGACCCTAGCGCTGACAGCAGGCGAACGCGGCGTTCCGGCAGGACAAGATATGGCCGAATATCGCGTGCAGAAAGTGAATGAGGCGAAAACCTTTGCCGAGATGCTGGGCGGGGAAGCGTTCGTATTCGACGATATTCCTGACGGTGAGCTGCAGGATAACCAAGAAATGCGTTTTCGCGTATGCGATGTCATTCGTCAAGTTCGTCCCAACGTCATTATTACGCATTGGAAGAACAGCATGCACAAGGATCATATGACAACGCACCGCATCGTCAATGATGCCCGCTATTTTGCCGCCTTGCCGACGTTTGAGCGGGAGCTTCCTGCACATTTTGCACAGAGATTGTATTATGCCGAGAACTGGGAGGACGCCGTCGACTATCGACCGTACGTGTATGTCGACTTCGACCAAGAAGCCTTTGATTTATGGGTGAAGGCCGTCTCTACACATTGGTTCGTAACAGGCAGCAAATCCTTCCAGTACCTGGAATACTATAAGCATTTAATGCGTGTCCGCGGGATTGAAGCCAGAAAGCAATATGCACAAACCTTCATGATTCCAGAAGAAAATATGCGTGTTATCAAAACTGAATTATAAAAATAAAATCAACCTCTACACGCGGCTGCTCATTCATGAATGGCCTTGTTAGAGGTTTTCTCAATTTGGGTAAATCGAAGATGACCTTCAATTTGCATAGTTTGCTACATTGCATAAGCGAGTTTTACATAGATAATATTTTCTGGTTTGTAGGGGAAGTGAGTGGGGAAAGTGGGAGTTAGTAGTCTGTTGCTAGAAGTTAGATGTTTGAAGAGAAGTAGAAGTAGAAGTAGAAGTAGAAGTAGAAGTAGAAGTAGGAGTAGAAGTAGGAGTAGAAGTTAGTAGTCAGTAATTAGGAAGTAGGGATTTGGGGTTAGGAGTTAGGAAATAGGTAGGCAAGTTGTACTTCATACAACAATTTCCTCAGTTTCTTCAGGATAAGCTGAAGATGTTGTACGGTGTACAACATTTTAGCCATATTCTCATGCTAAAAGGTTGCTTTTGGTTGAAATTGTTGTATTTTCTGCAATATTCGCGAGGATTAAGCGGATTTGCTTGCTTATTGTGTACAACGCTACAACATTTCACGGATATCTTGGGCGAAAAGTAGGGTGACCACCGCCATACGGGGGTGCTACCAAGCGCGCCCAGGATTCGCGCGCGTTGAGAAGTGTTCGGCATCAAAACCTGGACAACACACTCGTCTAGGACGGCATAATCCGTTTTTCTTATATCAAACAAAATTTGGGAGGCAGCTATGATCAGAAACGGTATCGATTGCATTAGGCAGTACACTCATCTATTTAAAGGGAAACGATTGGGACTAATTACGGCACCTACCGGCTTAAACAATGACTTCGTATCCACCATTCAAATTCTGCATGAGAATTTCAATCTGACAGCCCTGTTTTCACCGGAACACGGTGTGCGTGGAGATCAAGCAGCAGGCGCCCTGGTAGAAACGTATCTGGACCCGATCACACAGGTGCCGGTGCATAGCTTGTACCGTAAGGATTCCAAGCGCCTGAGCCAGGAAATGCTGGATGAGGTAGATATGGTCGTCTATGATATTCAGGACGTGGGCACACGATATTACACTTTTATTTATACGATGCTATATGCTCTGGAAGATTGTGCGAGAGCAGGTAAGCCATTTGTCATTTTGGACCGGATTAACCCACTGGATGGGGTGACGGTAGAAGGTAACATTTTAAAGAAGGACTATCAATCTTTTGTTGGCAATTATCCGCTTTGTGTGCGTTACGGTCTGACTGCCGGTGAGGTGGCCACGATGGCTAACGATCAGATGAACTGGCATTGTAATCTGCATGTGATACGTGCTGAGGGCTGGGAGCGGAAGATGCAGTTCACTGATACCGGTCGACACTGGGTGATGCCCTCCTTGGGAATTCCCCGGTTTGAAACGGCATTGTTATATCCAGGCACCTGTATATTTGAAGGCACCAACATGTCTGAAGGAAGAGGAACTACAGTTCCTTTTGAAATTGTAGGAGCTCCGTTCATCGACGCTCAACAACTGGCGGATGACATGAACAGTAAGAAGCTGCCTGGGGTCGTTTTCCGTCCGGTCTATTTTAAACCGACCTTTTCCAAGTTTCAGGGAGAGTCGTGCAGTGGCGTTCAGCTTCATGTGCTGGATACCCGAGCGATCCGGCCTTTGGAGACAGCTATCACACTAATGTATTCCATTAAGCGTAACTATGAGCAATTTTCTTTCCTGCCACCTCTTAAAGAGGGATCCAGACCTTTTATTGATTTATTGTGCGGGGATAAGTTGTACCGTGAAGAGTCATTAGATGTTTCGGTGTTGTTGGAGCAATTTCGGGACGAAAGCCGGGAATTCGCACAGATGAAACAGCAGTATCATCTATATTAAAATAGAACGCGACAAGATAGTTATTCGTAATGCCACCACTGCGAACGTGTACATTACGTGCTGGATGCGGACGCTGTCTCCGAAGGCGGTCACGCTGTCGTCACAATCGAAGGGAAGAGCATCAGCATTTACCGGATAAACGATGAATATTACGCTTTAAACAATTATTGCCCCCACCAAGGGGTGCCGATGTGCGCAGGACTCGTTTCTGGTACTACGCTTCCTTCGGACGTGTATGAATACGAGTACGGTAAAAAGGGTGATCATCCGCTATCCCTGGCATGGCTGGGTATTCGATATTCGAACCGGCAAATCTTTATTCAACGATAAGATTTGGGTGAAAACGTATAAGGTGAATGTGCAAGACGGTAAAGTTGGTATTAATCTGGAAAGAAAGTATATAGCGAGAATAAGCGGGAAATGAGGGATCGAAAGGGCTGAAACGCCTATTTGATCCCCTTGGATTGGATACCACAAAAAAAGCTGCCTTTGCCGACGCTGATGAAATTCCCGCCTGGGCCAAAACTTATTTTACAGCAGCGAGCGAAGCGAATTGGGTAGGTATGGCCCATTTCAAACGTTTATTTACGTATCCGGAGTTTATAATTATTTTGAAAACAAACGGATAATTCCAGAAAAGTGGATTGGCGAGGCATTCAGGTGGAGAGCATTGTGGGTATTCACGTATTCAGTACCTTTTTTACAGCTTCAGCTACCCTGTCTTTATCAAAAGGCTTCACAATAAAATCTCTAGCGCCAAGGGTAATGGCTTCAATAACAAAGGATTGCTGCCCCATTGCTGAGACCATAATTATCTTTGAATCGGTCTTGTAACTTTTTATTTCCTTTAATGCAGTAATACCATCCATCTCGGGCATTGTAATATCCAACGTAATCACGTCAGGTGAATGCTGTAAAAACAGAGAGATTGCCTCAAGTCCATTCGATGCTTCGGCTACAATTTCATGTCCTAATTCTAAGAGGATGTTCTTAATCATCAATCGCATAAAGATAGAATCATCTACAACCATTAGTCTTGCCATTATAATCATCACCTTTCAGAGGGACTTTCTACCTAGCTATTTACTGTTATAGATGGCTCGTTACATAAGAAAACTCCCCTTATAAGAAGAATAAGGGGAGTTGTGGATATGTCCCTTCCTTCGGTAACTGGCAAGCATAGCGACGTATTTCGCCTTAGCTCCTTTAGCTTTGCGTCACTAATTTTCATTAGCTTTGCTCTTATCGTATAACAGAAGAATTACTATTTATTCATTTATTCTAAAGTATAGCACTCTTATTATTAGTAATAAAGTACTAGTTTATTAAAAGTTGCCGCGAGGAAGCCCTTGATTTGTGTTAACAAAGTTAGAGTTATGCTGCCCGAGTGTTTTTTAACGTTTATCCGTCATTAATATCAATCAATATTTGTAAGACATTCGGGAAATTGGATCATTTAGATGTGATGTAGGTAAATAATGCCCTTTTTCAGTGAGAAAGACGAACGATTCTCTTGATTAATTCTGAAATCCTATGTATTATTAAGATAGATTTTAACGCATAAGGGTTGATAATTGATCTTGAAGGTGATTCCATGCCACAACTAGATTCTAATGAATACAAGAAGAAGCTGTGTCACCTCTATAACGAAATCTCCAAAGAGTTGTTCGGGTTTGGCACAACACTGCTGAAGGTTTCCATTGATCAAAACATTATTACTTTTCATGCCAAGCATCGCCGCTCACCACGATCAACCGCATTAGAGGGCGAGGCGCCAACGCTCAAACACGAAGTCGATTTCTATATGTCCTCCATATACAAGAAGAGAATCCGGGACAGGTTGGAGCAAGAACTTGGCTTATCCATGGATGCCGTATTAAGGGACTATGATCCGCCGACGCAATGGGCAATAACGAACATTATTCTTAAACAAACCGAATAGTTTTGTCGGGCGGTGTTCTCTTTTGATTTATCTTAAGAGGAAACCACATGTATACCAATAGATGTCACTTTACTTTGTTTACAATGAAGAGTGCTCTTGATTAGAAGCTTCTTTCTATCAAGGGTACTTTTCTTTTTTTTTTTCATATTGTAGTTAGATCGATACGCGCATATATCTGGGGTCTTGAAGAATACTAGTAAAAATTTAACAGGGGATTCACGCATTAAAATCATACATGATAAAACTTGGGAGGACGATGAAATGATGAGACAAAAAATGGTTCGTGGTTTAATTTCTTTATCTGTAGTAGGACTAGCCTTAACAGGTTGCGGCACAGCGCCTGCGAAGGACCAGGGCAATACAAGTGGAGCTACAACAGCACCCACAGCGGCTGCCACATCGGCATCCAAAGGGGAACCTACAACTTTAATCATTTCCACCTGGGGTTTTGCGGATGATTTCTTCAAGAAAGAAGTGTACGCGCCGTTTGAGAAAGAGCATAATGCCAAGATCGTTCTGGAAATAGGCAATAACGCAGAACGCCTGAACAAAGTGAAACAAGGCAGCTCGAGCGTGGACCTCATTTATTTATCTGACTATTACGCACAACAAGGAATTGAAGCGGGACTGTTCGATAAGATCGACCGCAGTCGGATTCCGAACTTGAAAGACATTTATGATTTGGCTAAGGCGCCACTAGGTGAAGATTACGGTCCTGCGTACACAGTAGGGCGATTGGGTATTGCCTATAATCCGAAAGCGACTACCAAAGAAATCAAGTCGTGGAGCGACCTGTGGAGTCCAGAACTCTCCAAGAAACTGACAATTCCTAACATCACGGGGACAACTGGCCCAATGGTCCTAGATGCAGCATCTGTCGTTGCTGGAAATGCTACGTTTAATGAGGATCAAGCTTTCGCAAAGGTTAAGGAACTGAACAAAGGAGTCGTTAAATACTACGGCCAAACCTCTGAATTCGTTAACATGTTCTCGCAAGGGGAAATTGCTGCTGGTCCTATCATGGAAATGTACGTGAAGGATTTGAAAGCGGCTGTGCCAGAAACGAAGTTCGTCTCCCCGCAAGAAGGGGCTTATGCCGTTATGAACACGGTCAACGTGATTAAAGGAAGTAAAAATAAGCAGCTGGCTGAAGATTTCATCAACTGGCATTTGAGCAAGGAAGTACAGGAGAAATCAGCGAAAGCGAAAGTAGATTCACCTGTAAACACGACACTTCAGCTTTCGGCTGAAGAAGCTACGGGGATTACCTATGGCGCTGACGTCGTGAGTAAACTTCGCAAATTGGATATGAAATTCGTCAATCAGAATCTCAAAGCATGGATTGCCCGTTGGAACAAGGAAGTTGCTCAATAAATAAAACCAATCAAGGGTATATGCAAATATACCCTTGATTTCTTCAATAGGACTTAAAGGGGGCTTAGTCATGAAAAAAAAGGTCATCCTAGATGTAGACACGGGTGTGGATGATGCGCTAGGTATTCTCTTGGCCATCCGCAGCGGAGAGATGGATGTACTCGGAATTACAACCGTGAATGGCAACGTTTCACTGGACCAAGCGACTAAGAACACATGTAAGATCCTCCAACTGCTCGGGATGGAAGAGAAGATTCCTGTCGTTAAAGGGGCAGACAAGCCTTTAATGCGAGCTTCTCACTTTGAGCATCATGTCCACGGCAATGACGGGCTTGGTGGCGCTTTAAGCGATATGCCGGTTCATATGCAGACGACCGCTGGACATGCCTCCGATTTTATCGTGGAACAAGTGCGGAAGCACGCCGGAGAAGTCACTTTGGTTATGACTGCGCCATTAACGAATCTGGCTTTGGCGGTTATGAAGCATCCTGATCTGATTCATCAGGTCAAGGAAGTGATTGTGATGGGCGGCGTCGTTCAAGGCTTCGGCAATGTAACGCCCACGGCGGAGTACAATATGTACGTCGATCCGGAAGCCGCGAAGATCGTTTTCCAGGCAGGTTTTCCATCCTTAACCCTTGTAGGGTTGGATGTGACGCGTAAAGCGCTGCTGACCGATGATCATATCCGTAAGCTCGGAGATTCTCCCATAGCCCGATATGTGCAGGAAAGCACCGCGAATTATATGAAGCGTTACTATGAACGCAACGGGGTTCGGGCCTGTGCGCTTCATGATCCACTTGCAGTTGGAGTGGCTCTGAATAAACAGCTGGTCACGACACGCCATTATTATGTTGATGTAGAAACCCGAAGTGAGCTGTGCGACGGACAAACCGTATGCGATTTCCAGAACCGCTTGTCCAAAGAGGCTAATGTTCATGTGTGTACGGAAGTATCGGCTGACGAATTCCTCCAGCTTTTTATACACGCGCTGCGTGCCTAGCGAACCCAGGAACAGGAGTAAAGCTACATGAAAAAAACGTACTTATTTTTATTATTGCTACCGGGACTACTGTTCCTGACGGTTTTCATGGTGGTACCGATCCTTCTCACGATAGGTTCAACCTTTTTCGATAAAGGGACATTCACGCTTGGAGGGTACTTAAGTTTCTTTAAAGACCCTTATTTTTTCAAAATCGTGTGGACGACGCTGCGTGTCAGCTTGGTAACCACCCTATTTTGCATATTGCTTGGATTTCCTGTGGCTTATTTCATCTCCAAACAGAGTCCGAGACAAAAGGCGATCTTACTTGCATTAGCTATTTTTCCGCTGCTTACAAGCTCGGTTGTCAGGTCGTTCAGCTGGATGATTATTTTAGGTAAAAAAGGGCTGCTCAATAATGCCTTGATGGCCATTGGTATCATCCAAGAGCCACTCGATATTTTGTACACGCCAGTGGCGATGATGATTGGTCTTCTCCATTTATTTCTTCCGCTCATCATTATTACGTTGGTCGGTGTTCTTGAGAATATAGATCCGGATCTGATTAAAGCGGCGGAGAGCTTGGGAGCTAACCGATTTACGGCCTTCGTCAAGGTCATCGTGCCGCTTAGTGTACCCGGATTAATTATAGGCAGTATCCTTGTGTTTGTCGGAAGCTTGACAGCTTATACGACACCGGCTTTGCTCGGAGGCAAGCAGCGGGTTATTTCCACATTCCTCTATCAGAATGCGATTACTCTGAACGATTGGTATCTCGCCTCCGTCATTGCCGTGATTATGATCGTGATCACTTTCGTGGTTATCGCGCTTATGAACAAACTGGCTACTAAATTAAATCCGAAGGGGTAGAAGTATGCGGGAGAAGAATCGAGGACTGGCCTTATTTACGCTTCTTGTCTACATGTTCTTGCTCGGGCCGCTCGTCATAATTGCATTTGCTTCATTTGAGCCAGGGAGTGTATTGAAATTCCCACCGACAGGATTCTCATTGAAATGGTACCGCAACATTTTGGAAGTCAAGATGTTCATGACGACCGCGGGTACCTCTGTTATCGTATCGATGATCGGTAATTTGTTTGCACTGCTGCTTGGTATCCCAGCGGCGTATGCGTTAAGCCGGTTTGAGTTTAAGGGAAAAGGAGCGCTTAATGCGATTTTTATTTCCCCAGTGCTTATTCCAGGTATCGTACTTGGGTTTACGATGCTCAAGTACCTTATCGTCACCTATCACCTGCCGATCTATGCAGCTCTGCTGATTGGACATACCGTGATTATGCTTCCTTTTATCATTCGCGTTATTGCATCAAGCTTATCGAATTTCGATTTTGCGATTGAGGAAGCTGCGTTAAGTCTTGGCGCCGGTCAGCTTAAAACCTTTTTCAAAGTGGTCCTACCGAACATCAAGTCCGGTATTATCGCAGCCATTCTAATTGCATTTTTAGAATCATTTAATAATGTCGACATCTCGGTCTTTATGACAGGCCCCGGAGTCAGTACGCTGCCAATACAGATGCTGACGTATGTGGAGAATCATTTTGACCCTACAATTGCCGCCATTTCTGTCTTACTAATGCTCTTCACTGCCGTACTTATGTTCATCATTGAACGGTTGATGGGTTTATCCTATTTCACCAAACGATAACGGAGGCTTTCATCCATGGCATTGCTATCACTGGAAAATATTTCGGTTGCCTATGACCAGCAATATATTCTGCAGGACTTCAACCTAAGTGTTGAAAAAGGAAGTCTGATCTCGCTGCTCGGTCCAAGTGGATGCGGGAAAACGACGACTTTGCGGCTAATCGCGGGATTTATAGAAGCAAGAGCGGGCAAATTTTCACTTAACGGAAAAGATTATACGCACGTTCCCGTCAACAAACGGAACTTCGGATTCGTGTTTCAGAGCTATGCTTTGTTTCCACACTTATCCATTTATGATAATGTAGCTTTCGGTCTGCGTCTTCGGAAAGTGAGTGGGGCAGAGATCGATCGGCGAGTCCGGAACATCCTCGATATCGTAAGCTTGTCCGGCTTCGAAAAGCGCTTTCCGAAGGAGCTCTCAGGCGGCCAAAGACAGCGGGTCGCTATTGCTCGAGCGCTTGTGATCGAGCCGGAACTGCTGCTCTTCGACGAACCGTTAAGCAATTTGGACGCTAATCTGCGTATTAATATGCGAGTGGAGATCCGCCGCATTCAGCAGGAGCTCGGTATTACTACAGTCTATGTATCGCATGATCAGGAAGAGTGCTTCTCCATCTCCGATCAAGTTGCGATTATGAATAAAGGCATCATTGAACAGCTTGGCGCTCCAGCGGCGATATTTAAATATCCAAAAACGGAGTTTGTGGCTCGGTTTATTGGCTTTACGAATTTTATTACCTTCGATTCAAGATTCGATGGAAACGAAGAGATTGCGTTAAAGGTGAAAGACTATATGTTCACCGTTACGAAGCATGCCAGCAAAGGAGAACAGTTGGGCAAGCAAGGCGCTATTCGTCCGGATGATGTCGTGATTGGAATGTCTGATGAAATCGAGGCAGGAGCGAATCGTTTGTCAGGTCATATCAAGGTCAGCACCTTCCTTGGAAGAAGCTATCAATACGTTGTCGAGACGGAGCTGGGAAATTTCACAGTGAATAAAGAAATGGAACTTCCTTACCTGAACGGTCAAGAGGTCCGGCTTCTTTTTCCTAGCGAGAAATTAGTTCTAGTTGAGTAATGTACTTGGAGGCGAAGGCAGATGCGTGTAGATTTACTGATTGAGAATGTACGAATTTATAATAGTTATTTTAAAACATTCATTCAAGGGAATGCAGCGATCTTGGATGGAAGGTTTCTATATATCGGGGAACGGGCTACCGATAGTTTCGAAGCGACCGAGCACTTGGACGGACAAGGACGTTATATGATTCCCGGCCTCATTGATATCCATCTGCATATCGAAAGCACGATGGTCACGCCGGAGACGTTCTCTTACGGACTCATTCGCAACGGTGTAACAACCATCGTTCCAGAACCTCATGAGATCGCCAATGTCTTCGGGCTTGACGGGGTGAAGGAATTCATTAAAGCTAGCCAGCATTGTGTGGCGGACATGTTCTACGCGATCCCGAGTTCGGTTCCTGCCACTTCGATGGAAACGACCGGAGGAGCGATTGAAATCGAGGATTTGGACGAATTGCTTCGTACGGAAAGAATCATTTGCTTAGGCGAAATCATGAACTACGTGGACGTCATTACGGATCCTGACTGCAAAACGAATCACATCTTAAATCATATCCGCAGCCACTATCCTCATCTCATTATTGAAGGACATGTGCCGAAACTGTTAGATCTGGATTTGCATCGAATGATCTATAGCGGGGTAGATTCCGATCATACACATCAATCGATCGAGGGCATGGAAGCTCGGATCGCTGCGGGTATGTTTATTGAAATTCAAGAAAAATCGATGACGCCTGAAGTGATGGCGTATTTGATGGAGCATGAGGTTTCCGAGCATTATTGCTTTGTTACCGATGATGTAATGGCCGACTCCTTCGAGCGTCGGGGACACTTAAATCACCTTGTTCGTAAAGCGATTGGGATGGGTATGAAGCCTGAGCAGGCGATTTATGCCAGTACGCTTTCTCCAGCCAAAAGAATGCGGATGTATGATCGCGGCGTAATAGCGCCCGGTAAAATTGGCGATTTTCAACTGATATCCAATCTGGAGCAGCTGACAATCGATCAAGTGTACAAGCATGGCCGCAAGGTATATGATGTGAGCGAAACATACAAACCTACCGTCCATTCACCCGCATTTCCAGCACACTATTATCAAAGCGTTCATATGTCGCCGTTAACCGAAGCGGATTTCTCAGTGAACACAGAAGTAGCGGATGGCCGATATGCCTGCCGAGCAATGATGGTAAAGGATGGTTCCACGTTTACAGAGGAGCATCACACAGATGTGGAAGTTCATCAAGGGAAGCTTAACTGGCAGGAAAGCGGCTATGGACTCATTGCTACTTTTGAACGCTATGGGAAAAATGGGAATCGCGCTTATGGTTTAATTGGCGGTGATACGATCAAGCGAGGAGCCATAGCAACGACTTATTCCCACGATAACCATAACATGCTTGTAGTCGGGCATAATCCCGTCGATATGATGATGGCCGCTAATGAGGTTATCAAGAATCAAGGGGGCTTCAGCGTTGTTGAGAACGGCAAGGTGATCGCTAGTCTTGAGCTGCCTGTCGGCGGTATTTTAACCGAAGTCCCTTTGGAGCAAGTCGCCAAGGAAGTTGAGCAGCTGCGCAAGTCTATGGAATCGTTAGGCTACTGCCATTATAATCCGATCATGTCCATCAGTACGCATTCTTTACCTGTTAGTCCTGCACTGAAAATAACGGATTTTGGTTTAATTGATGTGAATGAAGGGAAAGTTGTGCCTCTAATCATACACAGTTAATTTATTGAGTTTTCGCGGATTCAAGGCGGAGGCTAATGGAATTCTTGGATTAAGCTAAGTCCAGATGGTTATAACCACTGTGACTTAGCTTATTTTCGTAGATTTGGGAACACGCTTAATACCTAATGATCGTTCAATTTTATAATACTTTAGAACTATTTATTGTGTTGTTATTTATAGTCCATTATAATCGAATTAGATAAATACATATATGAATACTGTTAAGGGCAAACCCTCAGAAACAGCTAGTTACCGTAAAAGAAAACCACATCCCTCTTATATTGATGTGTTTTTTTTGAATGGAGATGATAGGCCGCTATTCAACCTAAGGACTATTGCACAAAGAAATTCATCATTGGAGGTTGATGTTGCCATGTCGCTTCGCCGGAAAATTTTAATCTATGTTGGGATGACAACAATTTGCATGCTTTCACTTCTATACCTGATTTCAGAGAGAGCTCTTTTGCGCAATTATGAGCAGATGGAGCTTGAAAGTTTGCGTGAAAACATGAAGCAAAGCCTTCTCTCTTATTATGATGAGTATACGAATCTCGGTGCAATTGCGATTAATTATGCGGGCTGGGACGATACATACAGCTTTATCGATAGGCCGACGATTCCTGCTAATAACGATCCTTATCTCACGGTCAATTATACCGATTCTTTGTTTATGTCAAGTCGTCTTAATATAACGCTTCTGATGAACAACCGAAAGCAAGTTTACTTCGGAAAAGCTTATGATTATGGCAATAACCGCCCTCTCGCCTATCCGAGTACATTCATCCATACCTTACAGACAGAGTATGCTTCTTTCTTTGAACAATCGGACGCTTCTTCCCGGAAGATGGGGTTGTTGATTGTTGACAAGCAACCTCTGATCGCAACCTCATACCCTATTTTGACGAGCAACAATGAAGGACCCGTTCACGGAACCTTGGTTTTCGCTCGTTTCTTAGACTCGAATTACGTTCAGTATATTTCGGAAAAAACGGACATGCCTTTAAGTATATCTATTGTGGATCCATCTTTTACTCCTCCTGTTCAAGCTACAACTGTAACCGTTTCCAGAAACCGAGCTATGCCGTTTTGGACCGAGTCAGATAAATCGACGGTCATAGGCTTCTCACTTCTAACAGACGTCAATAATAAACCCGCCGTTCTCCTGAAGTTCGTGAAGCAGAGAGAATTATATAAGGAAGCCCAGAGAAGTATCATATTTTACTTGTTCTATTTCGGGCTTTCCGGGTTGGTATTCTTTTTCATTATAAGTTGCGTCCTTCATCGAACGATATTTGCTAGATTGAACCGCACGATCAATGGGATGAATGTGATCAAAACAAAACAAGATTTTTCGATTCGCATTCAGGAGTCCGGCAAAGACGAGATTACCCAGCTAGAGAAGTCGTTTAACCACATGATGACGTCGCTCGAGCAATCGCAAAACGAAATTCAATATCAAGCGGATCATGATAATTTGACCGGTCTCACCAATCGAAAAGCTTTTTTCGAGTATCTTGAGAAAATCATTAAACAAAACCATCGGCTTCCATTTCGCTTTGCTGTAATCTTCATCGACTTGGATCGCTTTAAGTTGATCAACGATACGATGGGACATCATACAGGAGACTTGCTGCTGATTGAGGTTGCCGGGAGATTACGTCTTTGTTTGAGGGAGGGTGAATTCCTTTGCCGATTGGGGGGCGATGAGTTTTGCATTGTTTCCCATTACGTTCAAGACTCCAACCCAATTGAACACCTGGCGAAGAATATCAAAGAGGCGATTAATGTACCCTACGATTTAGCTGGCTATCGTGCTACGATTTCAGCTAGTATTGGAATAAGCCTGTATCCTGATCATGGAAAGGATTCGGAAAGCCTGCTTCATCATTCCGATGTGGCTATGCTGGATGTCAAAGAATCCGGCAAAAATAATTACCGATTGTATTCGGAATCAATTGAAGCGATTCGGACCAGAAGAATGCTTTTAGAGCAATACTTGAAATGTGCAATTGACAATGACGAGCTTACGCTTCATTACCAGCCAAAATTGGATTTGGGACAGAATAAAATTGTCGGGGTGGAAGCGCTGCTCAGGTGGACGAATAGACAACTCGGACCTGTATCTCCTTATGAATTTATTCCCATTGCTGAGTATTCCGGATTCATTAATGAGATAGGTGAATGGATCATGCGATCGGCATGCCGGCAATTCATCGCATGGCGAAAGCAATCCGTGAACATGCCTCTTATTGTTGCCATTAATATTTCGGGCGTCCAACTGCTGCAGCCAAACTTTGTTGACCGAATTCGCGGTGTGTTCGCAGAAGAAGAGGTCGATCCCTGCCATTTCGAGCTGGAAGTGACGGAAAGTTTTGCGATCGAAAACTTTGAAGAAGTGATCAACATATTGCTCGAATTGCGTAATCTGGGTTTTATGATTTCCATTGATGATTTTGGCGCAGGCTACTCTTCAATGAAATATGTATGTCAACTCCCCATACAATGTATGAAGCTTGATAAAACGTTGATCGATCAACTGGCAGATAACATTCGAAGCCAAGTTGTCGTATCGTCGTTGATTGAAATGGCTCACCGGCTTCAGCTAACCGTAGTGGCGGAGGGAGTTGAGCTGCCGGAGCAGCTTCGTATTCTCCAAACATATCGGTGCGATCAGATTCAAGGATTTCTCATCAGCAAACCGGTGCCGGCCGGCAGGATCATTGAGATGTTGAATGGTTCTGATTTGTCTCAGGTACCCGAAACAAAATTACATATGTAAATGGATCAATTGAATAAGCTGAGTCAGGGATGCTGCGCGGAACCTGGCTTGGCTTTTTTTTTCGTTAATGGATAACCATTGATCGAATGGGATCTTGGGCCCAGCCTACAAGTCTAACTACGAGTTTAATATGTCGAACCATGACCTAAATGACGAAATTATAGAAGGTTCAAATGATCTAAATGACATGTATAATATGTTAGTAATATAATGTATAATTCAAATGGGTGCTGAATCTCGACATCTATGACGGAACAGGCAACAAAGTGACTGGCGAATAAGCTGTGCTGCGCAGTGATGTCAATGCCGCTGATACGTATCAGTCCATTATTATGGAGGCAGAGTCTTACTTAAACTAAGGGGGACAGACATGCATGAAGCTGCACAAAAAATTAATGATCGTATATTTAGTGACCATTTTACTTCCGATCGTAGGGCTAACGAATTACTTCCTTAATCAAATGTCCGACCTCATTATCCGGTACGTATCTGATTCTTATCAAAAGATATTAATCCAATCCAACAACGGCATTTACTACAATATCCGATTTTATGAAAGCATTCTTGACAATTTAACGGTGTCGGAGTCCGTTCAAAACGTACTTTCGGAACCCGAAGTATACCGGGAAAAAGGCGTCATTATTATGAACCGGGAAATCTCTCGTGCGGTCCGGTTTATCCAAGCCTATCAGGCGACCGATGTCGAGAGCATCGAGTTTTTCTCCACATCACCTGATGTTATGTCTGATGGCGTATACCTTTTTCCAGTGGATAGGCTTCGAAAGGTTCTCGGGTTGAACGAGATACCGGACTCGAAGTTTTGGATACTTGAGCAGGTTGACGGTAAATATTATTATGCGTTGGTGCGGCCGATTTACAGCATCGGGGAGTTTAAGAAAATTGGTTACATAAAGCTAACGATCCAGATCCCTTCCGTGACGTATGTACAGGAAACGTTGGGCAACAAAGCTGACGCTAGCGGAAGCTTAATCATTGCAGACAGTAAGGGAACCATCATGTTTCACCCTGATACCGATCAACTTGGCAAACCGCTTCCACAGGAAATCGTCGAACAGACCAGTGAGGATCGAAGCTCCGAATCCGAGCTGAGCCTTCCTATTCAGGGAACCGACTATGTCATGTGGTACCGCAAGCTCCAGAATGTTGACTGGACGATGTATCTGCTTGTTCCCAAAGCGTCGATTCAATCCAAAGTGAATGAAATTCGGCAAACCATTTTGACAGTTAGTATCATTTGTATGATTATTTTCTCATTTCTGACCTTGCTTATTACCCGTCAACTGACCCGTGGGATTCGACGTCTCCACGCGAAAGTATCTCGGGTAGGCAGGGGGGTGCTCTCTACGAGCCGCAGAGTCCATGTTAAAGGCGATGAGATCGATGAACTAGATCGTAATTTTGATAACATGCTCGATAATTTACGAGACCTCATTCACCAAAACTATGTGGAAAAACTGGAAAGAAGGGAAATGGAGCTCAATTTTTTACAAGCTCAAATTAATCCTCATTTCCTATACAATACACTGGATGCAATCAAGAACGAGATTGACATGGACGAGAAGCAGACGGCCATTGGCATGGTTGTCGCACTAGCGGACCTCTTTCGAATATCGGTATCCAAGGGAAGTAACACCATCCGTTTCGAACAAGAAATTGATCACGCCAAATGCTATTTGAAAATTCTGGAAATCCGTTTCGGTGCTCGACATACGATCGAATGGCAAATAGATCCGCAGATACCAAGTCTCTATACCTTGAAAATTATCCTTCAGCCTCTCCTAGAAAATGCGATCCAGCATGGGCTGAAGGGAATTGCGGGAGGCTCTGTAACCGTGATAGGCGAGCTCACAGAGCAGGCTGTCATCGTGACCGTTCGTGACAATGGTGTGGGGATGACGAAGGCTCAAGCTGAAACTTTGCTTAGTGAACATTCGCCCAGCAAGGGCATCGGGTTGTACAACGTGAACAGTCGAATTCGGATGTATTTCGGCAGTGAGTATGGCTTGTCCATTAAGTCCGAGCCCGGGGAAGGAACGGAAGTTATATTAACGCTGCCAGTGCTTGAGGGGGTTGAACATGTATAAGCTGCTTATTGTGGAAGATGAATTATCAACACGCAAGTGGTTCACTAAGGTTATTAATTGGGAGCAAAATGGTTTTGAAGTCATTGCGATTGTGGAGGATGGGCAGCAAGCATGGGAAATCCTGAAGGAACGTCCTGAAGTGGACGTGGTGATGACCGATATCCGGATGCCCTATATGGATGGTTTGGAACTAACGGAACGCATCCGATCACTGCCTGGTGAACCTGTGGAAATTGTCATTCTTAGCGGTTTCGGAGAATTCGATTATGCGCAGCAGGCCATTAAGCTTGGCGTGCGCGATTACTTGCTGAAGCCTGTGACCAAAGAGCAATTAACAGAAGTATTTGAGATCATCGCGCGAAGACTGGATGAGCGTCATTTGCAGTCGACGAAAATCCAATATGCGAATCAAATGCAGAAGGAGAAGGCATTGTTGGAAAAAGCGCAAATCTATGAGCGTTGGCTAACGCGCAAAGACATCCTGATCTCTCCAGAGCGGTGGTTCAATCCATTTGACGCTCAATTAGACTTCGTGAATGGCTCATTTCTTATGCTTGTCGCGGAATTCGATGATTACACTAAGTTCACCGATAATTACAACGATGAAGACCAGAAACTATGCCGCTTCATCGTTCATAATATTTTGGATGAAATCACTCACAATTACGGAGCGGTAGATTCTGTGCTGATGCCGCCGAACCGTTACGTTTTCCTCCTTGAAGCTGGATCAGAAAAAGCTGTCGATCACAAAGGACTTCTTGCGGGCCATGCTTTCCAAGAGAGCTTAAACAAATATTTACGGTTATTTAGCGTTCAACTTTCAGTAGGATGCAGTCAACAGTTCGAGGGTATTTCCAATGTTCCCGAGGCATATGATCAAGCCTTCAAGGCGCTTAGGCATAAATTTTTCACGGGTAAAGGGTCTGTCAATCTTTTTCATCCATCACCGCAAGGACAAAATGAGGGTTTCTACCCGACTGAGCTTGAAAAGAGACTCATCATTGCCTTTAAGCAAGGCGACGAACAAGGGGGATATAGACTCTTTAACGAATTTCTGGGGAATATGTGCAGCAGCGGGGAATCAGAGGATTCCATACGTTTCATCGTGGGCGAGATGCTCGTTAATCTGTTTCGTCAGCTCAGGGAAGTTAAGTCTCTTCCTGTGACGAGCGAAGTCATGGAAATGTTTATAGAGGAAATCCGCCGTCAGGAAACGTATGTTGAGCTTACCGAGAAGGCGAAAGAGTTGATTCAGTTTATGCTTCAATCGATCGCCATCGAAGCCCTTTCCCTGTCTCCGGTCTCCAAAGGCATTGAATACATGAAGATCAAGCTGTCTCGGGATATTTCTCTTCAGGAGGTTGCTGAATATGTGGGCATCAGTGCTTCTTATTTCAGTACCTTATTTAAGCAAGAGAAGGGTTATAACTTCGTAGATTTTCTCGTTCGCCTTCGAATGGAGAAGAGCTTGGAACTGCTTGAACGAACGTCCTTAACCGTAGCTCAAGTAGGGGATGAGGTCGGATATCAGAGTTACCGCTATTTTACAAAGGTATTCAAAGATTACTATGCGATGACGCCCACCCAATTCAGGGAAAGGCTCAAGATAACGTGAAATTCAAGATGAAGTGAGAATCAAAAAACATGATAATTCCAAAGAAAGTGATACCTGATCATAAATATTTGGACTTACAGGTGGGTATTTATGCATGATATGATAAATATATCAAATGGAACCTATGAGCAAGTCCTATAAGGAGGTAAAACGCTTACAATGGAATCACTAACAAATTCTATGACGCAAGTTCAGCCCCGAAATCCGATGTCATTCAAGCGTTTGCTTTGGAAACGCATCTGGCAGCATAAAGTATTTTACTTATTCATGCTGCCAGGCATCATTTGGTTCTTCATTTTTTCTTACGTTCCCCTATACGGCATTCAAGTGGCGTTTCGTAATTTTACATTCACCGGCGGCTTCTCAGGAAGTCCTTGGGCCGGCTTGAAATACTTTCGCCAATTCTTCGATTATTATCAATCAACAGAGCTCATACGTAACACCATTGTGATCAGTTTATCAAAGCTTCTCATCGGTTTTCCAATGCCGATTATTCTCGCGATTCTTTTGAATGAAGTTCGCAGAGTGAAATTCAAAAAAGTTGTCCAGACCCTTTCCTACTTACCTTACTTCGTATCTTGGGTCGTAGTCGTGACGCTGATGCAGCGCCTCCTAACTCCGTACGGAGGACCGTTGAATGACCTGCTTGCCTCAATTGGCATGGAGCGCATTCAATTCCTTTACAACACGACATGGTTTTATCCCATGATATTGGGGTCTGATGTTTGGAAAAATATTGGATGGAACTCGATCATCTATATGGCGGCAATAGCCGGGATTGATCAGCAATTATACGAAGCGGCGAAGATTGACGGCGCGAATCGTTTTCGGCAAGTGTGGCATGTCACGCTCCCTGGCATTCGCAACATTGCCGTGATCCTCTTTATTCTCTCCGTCGGTGGCTTGATGAGCGCCGGGTACGAACAGCTGCTTCTCTTGAATGGGCCTGCAACAGCCCGAATTGGCAGCGTCCTCGACGTGCATGTTATCACTTCCGGTATTAGTGGAGGTCGACTAAGCTATGCGGCTGCTGTTGGTTTGTTCCAGAGCATCATCGGTCTGGTGATGATTCTTGTTGTCAACCGAATCGCTAAGAAATACAGCGACGTGTCCCTTTTTTAAAAGTAAATGCTTACGAAGAAAGTTTACTCACGAAGACGCTAAGGAAGTGATGAGATGAAGCGCGATTTTTCCTTGTTCAGCCTACTAAATTATATCATCCTGGCGCTGATCGGTTTCTCGATGATCTACCCGTTCATTTACATTCTCGTGTACTCACTAAACGATGGAAATGACTCCATGCAGGGTGCGCTGTATTTCTGGCCTCGGCAGTTTACATTAGATAACTACGCGCAAGTGTTCCACAATCCTCGTATCTGGCAAGCTTACAAGATTACACTGCTGCGTACGTTTCTCGGCACATTTCTACACGTGCTTTTGTGTACCCTTATGGCCTACGCATTAGCAAAGAAAACACTGCCGGGAAGAACATTTTTCACTTTCTATATCTTTTTGCCTACGATTTTTAGCGCGGGTTTCATTCCTTACTTCATCACGCTGCAAAAGCTTCATCTGATCAACTCTTTCTGGGTGTATATCATTCCGATGTTATTCAACTTCATGCATATCGTCATCATCCGGACGTTCCTGCAGGGGATACCGGAAGAGCTGGACGAGTCGGCACGCATTGACGGATATGGTGATTTCACGATCTTCTTGAAAATTATCCTGCCCTTATCAGGTCCAGTGCTAGCAACAATAAGTTTGTTCATTGGTGTCGCACATTGGAACGATTGGTTTGCTGGGGCTTACTACGTATCCAACAAAAACCTAGTTCCTGTTCAGACGCTGCTGCAGCAAATGCTGACTGAAGCGGAAGCGCTCTCGAATTCGATGCAACGGGCAGCTCAGCAAGGTGGTCAAACGATTAGCGTGAATCCAGCCGGTTCAACGCCCGAATCATTACGGATGGCGCTCTTGGTTATCACCGTCTTCCCGATTTTGTGCATCTACCCATTCCTGCAAAAGTATTTTGTCAAAGGCGTCTTGCTAGGCTCCGTTAAGGGTTAGCTGTCCTCGAATTTGGGGGGCTTATCATATAAAAATGAAGGAGGGTTCTCATGAAAAAGAAATGGTCTAGAGGTGCTTCCGTTGTATTAGCATTAACGCTTGCTGGTGGTTTAGTAGGTTGTACTCAGAAGGATGAAACGTCTCCAAGCCCAAGTGCAAATTCAAGCACAAGTCCAAGTGCAACTGCTAAAACGGACACCAAGAAAGAGGTCACGCTTAAAGTTTTGCACAATTGGAATGGTTCCAGCGGCTCTGAGAGCGACATGAATGCCGTCGCCAAAGTGATTAAGGAGAAAACCGGGGTAACGGTTCAAATGGAATACACCAAAGGAAGCGAAGTGGAGAAAGTCAATACGATCTTCGCGACGCAGGACTTGCCAGATATATATACGGGACCAGCGTGGGGCGGGGAGCTGGATGGTATCATCAAAGCTGCAAAAGAGGGTCAACTCGTTGATCTCTCAGGCAAGCTGGCTAATTATCCCAACCTAGCCAAAGAAATCGCCAAGGAAAACGTACCGCCTGCACTCTACGAAAAAGGAATCGACGCCTATAGTGGCAAAAAATATTTGCTATACCAAAATCATCCCGCAACGGATAAGGATGCCATGGACTGGCTATACGGCTTCTATGTACGCAAGGACATTGCAGATAAAGTAGGCGTCGATCCGCAGTCCGTCAAAACAAAGGACGACTTATACAATTTCTTGAAGAAGATCAAAGATGCGGGCCTCAAGGAAAGTGGTCAACCTGTCATTCCACTCGGCGGCTTTCACAATGGTTGGGCTGTTAATATCGGCGATCAGATGTTTATGGGTTCTGGCTTCCTTGATAAAGGGGATGGCTCTCTAGAGAATAATTTCTTTACGAAAGCATATGAAGACTATACGTTATACTATCGGAAGCTGGTTTCCCAAGGATTGCTCGATTCCGAAGCGTTTACGCAGACGGATCCAATCGCAAATGAGAAAGTAAAGCAAGGGCGCGTAGCCGTCCTCGCAGCTCACTATCCAGCTATTCTTGATGCTTCCAAGGACTACGTCCAGTCTCACCCAGGCAGCGATTATGTGCCTGTAGGTCCACTGGAAAGAGCTGGCGCTGAAGCCAACCGTCCGGCCGATCTAGGCGTGCAAGGCAACAATGTGACCGTCATTACGAAGCAAGCTAAGGATGTGGATGCAGCCCTGCGTCTGCTGGATTTCCTAGCTTCTGATGAAGGCTTCATGCTTACTCGCTACGGCGTTCAAGGCGTCCATTGGGATATGCAGAACGGTAAACCGACAGCGAAAAAGGAATGGTTTGATAAGTTTGTGAATGACAAAACCGGGAAGTTGAAAAAGAACGAAGGGATTGGCGTCGGCTACGAAAGTTTAACCGGTCTGGACCGTACGAATTCCAGAGGTAACGGGGACATCTGGGCTGATCAGAATCGCGTGGCCGCTTTAGAGAAAGCTCGTAAAATTTTACGCCCGAACGGCATTAAAGTCATCACAGCCTACAATCCTTGGGACGTCATTACGAAAGCCCCTCAATGGGAATCGCTCAAGCCATCCATGGATAAAACCGGTGACGTTTGGAAGGAAGCGATATTTGCCAAGTCTGATGAGGCGGCACTCAAAATCATAAATGATTTACGTGGACAGCTGGTAAAAACAGGATATCGTGAAGCGATTAAATTCACGAATGATAATCTAAAAGGTAAAGAAGTTGTAAAATTTCAAATGCCTAACTAAAACTTAACAAGAAGCCGCACAGGCGGTGAACAACGGGAGAGGCGAAAAGACTCTCCCGTTCTCGTTCAGCCGAGAGGCGACTCATAGAGGAGGGATTACCTTTGTCGAGACCGGTATCGGATAGGAAGGAATGGACGGGTTTCCAAGAATCGCGTCCGTATGGGACGAAGTACGATTTGCGCAGCGATTTTGTCATGGTGTATGGCATCTCGGACGACTTGGAGGAACGAATTGCCGGGTGGAAAGAAAGGGGATATATCATCCACCTGATGACAGGTGTGTCATGGGGAGAATACCAAGACTATTTGTACGGAAAGTATGATGGTCGTGATCATTGGGATGAAGCTCAGACCAATCGCGCCGGTGACCACCTGCTGCACGGCAAAGACGTGCCCTATATGGTCCCGACGATCTCCTTTAGCGAGTACCTTGCTGCCGGTATTAAGCGGGCGATCGACAGTGGGGCCGAAGCCATCCATCTGGAGGAGCCGGAGTTTTGGGTTGCCGGCGGATATTCAGAAGCCTTCAAGCGGGAATGGCGCATCTTTTATCAGGAGCCGTGGATACCGCCTCATGAGTCGCCAGACGCGCAGTACCGGGCGTCCAAGTTGAAGGCGTATCTGTACTATCGCACGCTAGATCGCTTATGTGCGCAGATGAAGGAATATGCGGAAGTCAATTATGGGCGTGCGATCCGTTTTTATGTGCCGACGCATAGTCTGATCAATTATACGCAATGGCGGATTGTGAGTCCGGAAGCGCTGCTCGTCAACATGCCAGCTTGCGACGGGTTTATTGCTCAAGTATGGACGGGGACCGCGCGCACGCGAAATGTGTACAAAGGCATTCGTGAGGAGCGAACGTTCGAAACGGCATTCCTTGAATACGGTGTCATGCAAGAGCTCGTTCGCGGCACGGGACGTGATATGTGGTTTCTGCATGATCCAATTGAGGACAATCCGAATTACACGTGGTCGGACTATAAGGTCAATTATGAAGATACAGTCGTGGCTTCGCTGCTTCATCCTTACGTAAACAATTACGAAATATGCCCTTGGCCGCGAAGAGTGTTCGAGATTGCCTATCCGAAGGAAGACGGTAAAGGGAAAGAAATGATCCCGTCCGATTATGCGACCGAGCTGTTGACCGTCATGCACGTACTTCGTGATATGCACCGCCATGAGGAAATCATGTCCGATGAACAAACCGAAGGAATCGGTCTCCTCCTTGCTAACTCAGCGATGTTCCAACGGGGTGACATTGAGCTGCAGTCAGATGAGGCTGACTTTCGTTACGATGGCACCATCAGTTCGCTAATTCTCCCTTCCGAGCATCACGAAGAGATGCTGAATTGGTCGGCATTCTATGGGCTGGCGCTGCCGCTTGTTAAACATGGCATACCGCTTCGCCCGGTTCAGCTGGACAATTTGCTTCATTTCCCGGGGTATTTGGACGATTACCGGGTGCTGCTGCTCAGTTATGAATTTATGAAACCGGAGCACGCCGGTCTTCACCAAGTGCTGTCGCAGTGGATACGAGAAGGAGGCTGCTTAATCTATGTTGGAGATGGCAGTGACCCGTACCACGACGTCAAGGAATGGTGGAACCAAGGGGCCAAAGCCTACGAACGGCCAGATGATCACCTGTTCGAGGCCATTGGGATGGGGCGCCGCCCTGAGGATGGGGAGTACCGGATAGGTCAAGGCGGTGTTATCGTTCACCGCGTACATCCAGCTCGACTAGCTGAAACCGAAGACGGTGCGAATTGGGTCCGCGAAAGCGTGAAGCGTGCACTAAACATGCGCGGTGATGAGGAGCCATTGCGCGAAAAACAATACCTTCAAATCCGCCGAGGTCCCTATGTCGCGACACGCGTCATGACGGAGTCGCTTACGGATGAGGCTGTTATCGTTCATGGCAGTTATATCGACCTTTTCGATGCCAGACTTGCTATTGTGAGCAATCCGGTTGTCGAACCAGGCAAGGGCAGTCTTTTGTATGACCTTGAGGCAGCTCCTGATCTGACCTCAGCCGTCATCGTCAGTTCATCGCGAATCCGCGACGAGGAACCCGTCGTAAATGGGAAGTTCCAGTTCGTCTCCGAGGCGCCTGAAGGAGTAACTGTTAGTTCAAGGCTCCAACTGACAGAGGAACCCCGTCTTGTCATTGCGGATGGTCATGAAGTTGTAGATCGAAGTTGGGAACCCGGATCTCGAACGCTTCTAATCCGCTATCCCGGCGTGCCGGAGGGGACACTCGTTACGGTTATTTTCGAAAAGGGATAAATTGTATGAGGATGGAAACCCTACTCTCAGGAAGGTGAGAGCAGAATGGACAACGAGAACATGAATCTGTTGAATAAACAGGAATTAGATGAAGCCAACATGCAGGAAGATATCTGTAATCCGGATTTTGAATTGATACGCGATTATGCCAAGCAGCTTAATGGAGAGATGGAAGTTGATAAGCAAGACAATTGAAATCTAGCAGTATGGTGCTTCGGCAGCATTGCATGTAACAAAGGCATTTCGCTCTATTAGCGAAGTGCCTTTTTGGCGCGAGACGCTCAATACGATTAGTAAGAGCGTAATATCAGTGGTAAGTATCCGTGGTGATTTACCGATAAATGGTAAATAAGAAAGGAGCTATCACAAATTTCACATAGGAACCCTTTTTAGTGCGCCCTTCGTGGACGGAACGCTTGGAGATAAAGGATTTTTCGACTCAGCACAAAGAGGCGTGAAGCAAGCTAGTGAAACACTTGGCATGACAGTGAAAACCGTTGAAGGCGGTACGAACCAAGCTGACTGGCCTTAAGGGTTGGAATCACTCGCTTCCAGCGGGAAATATGACGTTTTTCTTCGATGAAGCCATTACAGGACTTCCGAATGTGTACTCCATGACTTACTTGCAAAATGAAGGTTCCTTCATGGCAGGAGCACTTGCAGCATTGGTTACGACAAGCACAGAACTGAAAGGTGCAAATCCAGAAAAAGTGATCGGCATTATCGGCGGTATGGACATTCCGATTATTAATGACTTTAAAGCAGGCTATAAGCAAGGCGCGAAATACGTGGATCCCGCAATTACGGTTGTTGCTTCTTATGTTGGTGACTTTGCAAACGCTCCCAAAGGTAAAGAACTTGCACTCGCTCAGTACAATTCGCAAAAAGTAGATATCGCATTCAACGTAGCAGGAGGAGCTGGACTGGGTCTTCTGGAAGCCGGTAATTCTTTAGGCAAATATTCGATCGGTGTAGACTCCAACCAAAACGGTCTGTATCCGGGCAGTATTTTAACTTCCATGGGGCGCGGCCTTCACGATCTTGCTTGCCGTTGGTGTGGCCATTAATCCGGATTTCGTCAAAACGAAACCCCTGCATGTTCGGGTCGATCTCGACGGGTTCCACTCATTAGGCCGTACAGTTGGTGATCTGCGAAGCAAGCCTGCACACGAGCCTAACATGGATGTTTGTTTGGAAGTAGACGCTGAGCGCTTCTTGGAACACTTTCTCAGTAAAGTAGTCTAAATGGAATTGACTCGATTTCGTCATAAGATTTATATATAATGGGATAATAACGAAACGTGGCGGACTGGGCACACAGTCCGCTTTTTTCTTTTCGCAGGGAGGCATCATGAAATACATTTTGTTTGTTTTAGCTGGGGCATGCAGCTTCGGTTTATTATCTACTTTTGTAAAGAAAGCTTATGAGTCTGGTTTCAATGTCGGCGATGTTGTCGGCAGTCAAAACCTATTCGGTGTGATTATGCTGTGGGGCTTGGTATTCGTTACCGCTAAATCAGCTAAGCAGCCCAAAGAGGCAAGTATATTTAAAGTAACAAGGCGTCAAGCGCTCTCGCTCATGGCCGTAGGAACGACGACAGGCTTAACGGGAATGTTATACTATGCGGCTTTGCAGTATATTTCGGCTTCGTTCGCAATTATCTTGTTGTTTCAATTTACGTGGATGGGCATCTTGCTAGAGGCAATCGTCGAGCGCAAACGTCCTGGTAAAGACAAGATTTTATCACTCGTTATCTTGTTTGTTGGGATTATTATGGCAAGCGGCTATTTGGGCGGGGGCCAGGAAGCTGTTTCCTGGATAGGTGTTACCCTTGGCTTGTTGGCTGCTGTAACCTATGCGCTCTTCATCTGGTTTAGCGGGAAAACAGCCAAACAAGTCGCTCCGATCACACGAAGCGCGATTATGTTGTCTGGCTCGTTTATTCTCGTCATGTTGGTGTTTCCACCACATTTTCTTATTAATGGATCTTTGCACGAGGCGCTTCTGCCTTGGGCGCTGCTGTTAGCTCTCTTCGGTGTCGTCATTCCGCCGTTGTTCTATGCCATTGGCGTACCGCGTGTTGGCGGCGGACTAGCAACAATCTTGAGCGCAGCTGAACTCCCGGCGGCCGTTGTTATGTCGTACGTCGTGCTGAATGAGTCCGTCAACTGGCTGCAATGGCTTGGCGTGGGGATTACGATGTTCGGCATTGCCCTTCCTGAGCTTATGAAGCGCAAGAAGACTCCAGCCGTTATTGTCGGCGCAAATATAAGTGCGTGATCATTGGTCTTTTCTCAAAAGGTGGACGCGAAATCGTAAAGATTTCGTATTCGCCTTTTTTCATGCCCGATCGACGAGGTAGGCGTTTGCCCCGCATTAAAATGGGCTTTTTCGGTTGATTTTATTCCAGCAACCGCTTACAATGCTCATGAATCTGTTGATGAGGTGTTGGCTATGCGTAGATGGTTTAAAGATAGTTGGAAGCGCTTATTTCAGCGTAAAACGATTTTTCGCAATATGGTTACCTTGTCTTTATTCGCAGCTGTCATTCCGGTAGTAGCCGTTGGTTTCGGAAGCTATATGTTTTCTGCTTCGGTCGTGCAAAGAGAAGTTAACCAGTCGAATGTCCGCATCTTGAATAATGTATCCTCCAGTATCGATTCGACATTGGATCGCATACAAAACAATGCCATTCAAATGCTGCTTGGCACTTTTTTTAGCTCGAATTTAACAGAGCTGAAAAGCACGAACTATACCGGCTTTTATTCCGGCATTGCTCGAGAGTTATCTGCATTGCAAAATGGCAATAAAGAAGTAAGCGATGTTGCGATGTACGTGCCTGATGAAGGTTATTTGATCTCTCCCTTTTATGGCGGTCGCAGAATCGAAGGTGATAAAGAACGCCAGGCTTTGCAGAAAGAACTTGCATCCGAAGATCAAATCAGATGGGTCACTGGGCCCGTTCCGTATTTACCCGGTTATCATCTGAACGGCGTAACACTGATATCTAAGGTGCCGCTTTTAGCCAAAAATCCGACTGGACTTTTGTTTATACGCATCGATGAGGCACTCTTTCAAAACATTATGAGCCGATTCGTCAGCTATAGCGGCGAGCTCATGTTCATCTTGAACGCAACGGGCAACCTCGTGACTTCAAGCGGAGGGAATAGCGTTCCAAAAGGCTTAGTCGAGCTTATTGCTGAAAAGCGATCTGAGCAGCGGTTTACTTTCACTTTTCAAGATACGGATTACATGGTGACGCCAATTACTTCCCCCTATAACAAATGGCAATATATTAACATGGTGCCGGTCAATGAATTGAACGCCAAATCGAAAGGCATTGCCATGATTACGCTGACGATCATAGCAGTTTGTCTTGTACTGGGCATCTTAATCGCATTATGGGGCACACGGCGTGTCTATCGACCGATCGAGAACCTCGTGGCCCATTTGAAAGGCGGAAAAGCACTCGACTCGGAAACGGATGAAGTTGGCTTCGTACGCAAACGATGGGGGGAGCTGAGCAGCACGGCCAATCAACTGCAGCAGCAGCTGAGCGATCAATTACCCTTAGTTCGTGAAATTTTCGCGCTGCAGCTTTTGCAGGGACGGTTTCTCCACTACTCTGGGGATCAATTAGAGGGCATGTTACGCAGATATGACGTACCTGCAGGGCGGGAAAACAGTGTTTTCGTCATCACTTGCGACCCGCCGCAGGATAGTGGTTCGCGTTTTCAGGAAAATGACCGCGATTTGATCGTCTTTGCCTTGAAAAACATTGTCGGTGAACTGCTCCAATCACAGGAAATGGAGGGAATCGTCATCAATCTGCTGAATGACCAGGTCGCCGTTTGGCTGTTCCGCGACCCCGAGCAGACAGATGAGGGGCAGACAGAGGTTAAATTGTTTGCAGAACGCCTGCGGATACTTGTGTCCGATTATCTACGTCTTCCAGTGACAATCGGTTTGAGTGGACAGAGCGAAGGTATCACAGATTTGCCCGAACTTTATGAAGAAGCGGTTCTGTCCGTGCGCTCTCGCATCATCGTTGGCGGTAATCAGGTGATTACGCACTCGGGCGGTGGCGGCGCATCCGAACTTCATTACCGCTACCCGCTCGAAATCGAAACCCATTTCGAACATTCCCTGCAGCTAGGAGATCAGGAAGAAGCGGAGCGGATGCTGGCCGAATTCGCCAAGTCGATGAGTGACAACGTCCAAAAGCCTGAACTGATACAAATGTCGTATTATCGGCTGCTAACCGCTGCTATTCGTACTGCGTACTTGCTGGGTCTCGATTCGGCCCAATTGTCTGGAGAAGCGGAATCCGATCCTTACGGTCAAATCCGCAAGTTCAGCACGATTCGTGAATTGAACGAATGGTTCAAGGTGCAAATAGTCGATCCGATTGTTGCATTTGTGCATGGCAAACAGCACCAGGAGCATGAACAATTAATCCAAAAGGTCGTCCGTTACATCGAGGATAATTACCACTTTGATCTATCGCTTGATCAATGTGCGCAAATTTGCGGTTTGAGTTCCCATTATTTAAGTAAGCTGTTTAAAAAGACGATGGATGTTTCCTTTATCGAATATTTGACGAAGATCAGGATTGAACGGTCCATCGAGCTGTTGCGAACGACGGATTTGTCGGTTTCGGACATTGCCGAAAGAATCGGTTATCAGACGAAAAACTTTATTCGCGTATTCAAAAAGCACATCGGCGTTACGCCAGGGCAATACCGAGGAGCCGACAACGTTAATCCCTTATTTAGGCTTTTGGGACAGCGAGTGGATGGGACTGAAATACTTCAATGAGTTTTTCACCAATCCCGATTTTATGCAATTGTTCCGTAATACGATGGCAATCAGCCTGTTGAACATCTTTTTCTTCTTCCCGATTCCGATCGTAGTGGCGCTGCTGCTGAACGAGGTACGAAAGCTCGCTTTCAAAAAATTCGTGCAAACGGTCATTTACTTGCCGCACTTTCTTTCCTGGGTCATTATTGTTGGGATTTGCTTTCTGATTTTCGGTCAAGGCAGCGGTGTCATTAACCAACTGATCGTCGAGTCGGGGGGACAAAAGATCGAGTTCATGACGGAACCGAACTTGTTCTGGGGTATGCTGACAGCTCAAAGCATCTGGAAAGAAGCCGGTTGGGGGACAATCATTTTCCTTGCCGCACTTGCTGGCATTAACTCTGAGCTATATGAAGCTGCGCAAATCGACGGTGCAAGTCGTTGGCAGCAAGCGATGAATGTGACGCTTCCGGGTATTAAAAGCACCATCATCGTCCTGCTCATCCTGCGCTTGGGACAAGTGATGGACGTAGGCTTTGAACAAATTTACTTGATGATGAGCGGACCGGTCGCACATCTGGCCGATGTTTTCGATACCTATGCGTATCGTGTCGGTATTCAGCAAGGAAGGTTCGGTTATGCGACGGTTGCTGGACTTTTCAAATCGGTGGTAGGACTCATCCTTGTTGTGATGTCCAACCGCTTGGCCAAAAGATTCGGAGAGGAGGGACTCTACTAACATGAGTAAAAGCTTCGGTGTGAAATTCTTTAATGTGATCAATTACACCTTGTTAACGATATTTGCGCTTGTGACCTTGCTGCCATTTCTGTATGTCATACTTGTATCTTTTACCGATCCGACAGAGTACATGAGCAAGTCAATCCTATTAATTCCACAAACATGGAGTCTCTCTGCTTACAAGTTTATTTTTTCAACCAATTCGTTCGTGAAAGCTATGGGAGTCAGCGGATTTTTGGCGATCTTCGGTACTCTTTTGAGCCTAATCGTTACGAGTGCACTCGCTTATGTCCTATCGCGTAAAAGGCTGAAAGGAAAGAAATTTTTCCTGGTTGCGATTTTGCTGACCATGCTCTTTAACCCAGGTATGATTCCAAACTATTTACTTGTGGACAGTCTTGGCTTGATGGATACGGTATGGGCGCTCATATTACCCGCATTGACTAGCGCTTGGTATGTCTTTTTAATGAAAAACTTTTATCAGGATATACCGGATGAATTGGAGGAAGCGGCCAAAATCGACGGATGCTCCGATATCGGCGTCTTTATCCGTATCATGCTGCCAGTGTCCGTTTCAGCGCTTGCGGCATTCGGCTTGTTTTATGCTGTAGCTTACTGGAATACGTACTTCAGTGGAGTTCTCTACATAAATACAGATTCGCTCAGGCCGCTGCAGGTTCTGCTGCAAATGATGCTGGTTTCTGCTTCGCAAATGGCGGACCCGTCCATAGCGGCAATGCTGGAGAGTGAGCAGACGGTGCCACCGCAGGTGATCAAAATGGCTGCTGTCGTTATTTCATCACTTCCGATCGTCATCGTCTATCCGTTTTTACAAAAATATTTTGTCAAAGGTATGATGGTTGGCTCCGTGAAAGGATAAAGGTGAATAGCTCTGAAAGGGGTGATGCTGGCTTAAACGCACAGCAGAAGAGGTGATTATAATGATATTATTCCTGGGAGGTCCTCACATGAAACCAATGGTAAAAAAATTGGCCGTTGTTATGACATCGGCTATACTTACAGCATCCTTAGCGGCTTGTGGCAGCGCATCAAATGAAAGTCAAAAGGCAGGCAGCACAGCAAGCAGCAAGCCTGCGAAACCGACGGATATTTCGATTACGACGCTTGCCTTCGCCGCAGCTCCAACGGGCGAACTGGAAGCGGTTAAAAAGCTGAATGAGAAATTAAACGTCAACCTGAAGCTGAGTTGGATTCCATCCGCTCAAATTTCGGAGAAATTAAATGCACTGCTTGCGTCCAGAGATTTGCCGGATGTGCTCTTCATCGAGGACTTCAATTCAACCCCTGCATTCTTGAATGCTATCGATCAAGGCGCTTTCTGGGAATTAACGGATTATGTTAAAAATTACCCGAACTTGGCCAAATATCCGGTGAATGTGTACAAGAACGCATCGCTCAAAGGAAAGCTCTACTCGCTGCCTCGCGTCAGACCGCTGGACGGTCATGAATCGCTGCTAATCCGCAAAGATTGGCTGGATAAGCTCGGCTTGCAGCCGCCGAAAACAATGGATGAGCTCTACAACGTGCTTGAAGCATTTGCGAAGAAAGATCCGGACGGCAATGGCGCTGCGGACACGTATGGCGCTGTATTTCCTGGATCTCCTGGACCGTCCAGTTATTTGTTGTCGCTATTCGGTACAGGAACAAAGTGGAAGGAAGAGAATGGAGGCCTGACTCCATATTGGTGGACGCCGCAAGCGAAAGAGGCGCTAATCAATTGGAACAAAGTGTACAAAACAGGCGGTATATTGCCTGACTTCCCTGTGCTCAAGACAGCACAAATCAAAGACATGCTCGTGCAAGGGAAGGCAGGACTTGCTATCGCTAACATTGTTGATGCCTACAAATACAATGTTGAGCTGCAAAAAACGAATCCTAAGGCAAATCTGGTTGCTTTTGAGCTTCCGAAAGCGGCGGACGGCAAAGCCTATTACGAGCAAGCGAGCGGTTTTTACGGTCAATTCCTGATCAATAAGAAATCTGTAGACGAGGCGAAGCTGAAGAAAATTCTTGAAGTTTACGATTACACAGCTTCTTTAGAAGTTACAACCTGGCTGTTTACGGTATTCAGGACGTTGATTATAAATTAAAACCTGACGGCTTTGTCGAGCAAACAGAAGAAGGCAAGAAAAAAGGATATTCAGGCGATACGACCGGCCAATGGGTGACGGGTACTTTTGATAAATACCTTAGAGCGAAAGTATCGGGTATCCCGAGCGACGTATTTGAGGCAAACAAAAAGTTGGTTGACTCGATCAGCTCCATCCCGGATCCGACTTATGGCTTGATGAATTCGACCCCATTTAAAGAAAAGGGTGCGGACTGGAACAAGAAGCTTAACGACATGCTCGTTAACGTGATTATCGGCAAGAATTCAATAGAAGATTGGGATAAATTTGTAAAATCGTACAAAGACGATCCAAGCTTCCAGCAGCACGTAAAAGAAACGAGTGACTTCTTTAAAGAAAAGAACAAGAAATAATTGCAGCATCGCGGACCCGACTATGACCTTTTATTGGCGTCGTCGGGTTTTGTTCTCTGCTTTTCATAAAAAAACGATATGGTTCAAATATCGTCGATATACAAATCGCGTTATTTGTCTTACATTTTAATTGCTTTTATATTAATTTCTAGCGAGGTGAAGTTAATGAGGAAAGTAAGTATGTTGTTAGCTATTAGTTTAATTTTCAGTATGGTCGGATCGCATATTCCCTTTTATGAAAACGCTATCCTTAAGGCAGAGGCTGCATCGGTGAATCAGATGACGAACGGAAGCTTCGAGCAGACAACCACAACAACGGATGTTGCCTGGAGCGGTGTCACAAGTCCTGTCCCTGTTGGCTGGGGGTTATGGATTCCAACCGGGAGCGGGAAAGCTCCGAATAAAACGGTGAACGTCATGCTGGATCCAACCACGTATCATGAAGGGAGTAAGTCGATTTTGTTTGATGCCTTCGCAACAAGCCGAGTATCTGTGAATCAAAGCGTCACGACGGTAACTGCCGGCAAATCTTACAGACTTAAAGTATGGGTAAAAACCGACAACGTAACGGGCGCAGGGGCTTACTTCAGAACACAATACTATAACACGAGTAAAGTTGGAGACGGTCCTGCATCTGCCAAGTTGTTAGGTACGAAGGATTGGACTTTACAGCAAGTATTTATGACTATACCAGCAGGCGTCACGAGGTTGGTCATTGAACCTTTCCTTGAAACGGGAAAAGGAAAAGTATGGTTTGACGATATCAGTTTGGAGGAATATGACGGGATTACAGGAATTGCTTTAGATCAAACCGCCTTTTCCATGGCCAAAGATGCATCAGTAACGATTACACCGACGTTCACACCGGCGAACGCAGCTGACAAAACAGTTGTCTGGAGTTCCAACGATCCGAGTGTAGTAACAGTGGACAGTAATGGAAAAGTAACCGGAGAAGGGTTAGGCTCAGCGACGATTATGGTCTCAACACCAGATGGAACGATAAAAGCTCAGTGTCTTGTTAACGTAGAATCTGCTGAAACGATTCAATCGTACAGCGAGCTGCGTCTGAAATGGTACGGAAAATTAACCGGCGGCACCCAGTACAATGCGGCTGATCCGGATATTTCGGCTAACCTTTCTACACTAGCCGCAAGTGTTACGAATGGTAATGTGAATGGGCATTGGGATACGCTCAATAAAGCTGCGGGCCGTTCTTATTTGTGGAACGATCTGTCCAGCGCGACGGATTCAGCACAAATATCTAATGCTTACGGCAGGCTGAAGGCCATGGCGCTCGCTTATTCTCTTCAAGGCTCAAGCCTGTATCAGAATACGGCGCTGCGGGATGACATCATCAGCGCTTTGGACTGGATGTATGTGAACCGTTACAATGAGACCAAAAATGAGTACGGCAATTGGTGGGATTGGGAAATCGGAACACCGCAAATTCTGAACGATACCATTGTGTTGATGTTCGCTCATCTGACACCGGCGCAAATAAGCAAGTATATCAAAGCCGTCGATCGTTTCGTTCCGGATCCGAAGAAGAGAACGCTCAACAATGTGACGGAAACGGGAGCTAACCTGCTCGACAAAGCATTGGTCGTTACGATGCGTGGTGTGATCGGGAGCAACAGCGCGAAGATCACGCAAGGACTTGATTCCATCGGTCCGGAATTTGTTTACACGGATCATGGAGACGGTGTTTATAAGGACGGTTCGCTTGTTCAACACACCAACATCGCGTACACAGCGGGGTACGGTGCGGTATGGCTCAACCGTGCGGCCGATATGACGTTCTTATTGAATGGTTCACCATGGCCGGTGACGGATCCTAACGTGAATCATGTTTACGATTGGGTATCGGATACGTTTGAACCCGTCATCTATAAAGGACTTTTTATGGATATGGTGAACGGCAGAGGGATCTCCAGACAAAGCTCGGGAAGCGCCAGAGGTACGATTATTACCTTGCTTCGTTTAGCCGAGGGGGCACCTGCGGACGTTGCATTATCGATTAAGCGAATGGCCAAAGAATGGATTCAGTCGGATACGACATATGCCAATTATTACGAGGGATTGCCGATTTACGAGCTGTCTCTAGTTAAAAAAATGATGAACGATGCTTCGATCCAGCCTCGAGGAGAATTACTGAAAAACCAAGTGTTTGCTGGTATGGACAGAGTTGTCCATTTACGTGAAGGGTATGGTTTCGGGCTCAGTCTGTTCTCAAACCGCATCTCTGCCTTTGAAAAGGGCAATAACGAGAATTTGAAGGGCTGGTATACGGGCATTGGAATGACTTTTTTATATGATCAGGATCTTACCCAGTACCGCAATGATTTTTGGCCAACTGTGGATTCATTCCGGCTGCCTGGCACGACAACAGATGGATCAGGGAAAGGGACGACACCTGTCGAGTGGAAAAGTTATATGAATCCGAAAACATGGGTCGGCGGCTCGTCCATCGATAACCTTTACGGTGCAGCCGGTATGGACTTCTCACTTGCCCAATCGACTGGAAGCAATCTGCAGGGCAAAAAGTCATGGTTTATGTTCGATGATGAAATCGTCGCCTTGGGTGCCGGTATTTCGAGCACGACAGCCGGACCGCAATCGGTGGAGACCATTATCGATAACCGCAAGCTGAACGATACGGGAGATAATGCGCTCACGATTAACGGAACCGTGAAGTCGGGCCAGCTCGGTTGGTCGGAAACGATGACTGACGTTAAGTGGGCTCACTTGGCCGGAAATGCGCCGGGTTCCGACATCGGCTATTATTTCCCTGAGGCTTCCAATGTGTATGGTTTACGCGAAGCGAGAACCGGCGCCTGGAAAGATATTAATAGCGGACAATCGGGCACTCCGGTTACAAGAAATTATTTAAGTTTGGCAATTGAACATGGGGCAACGCCATCGAATGCATCTTATTCCTATGTCATGCTGCCACATAAAAATACAGCGGAAACAGCGATTTATAGCAGCGCTCCTAATGTTGAGGTGCTGAGCAATACAACGGACGTACATGCGGTAAGAGAGAAAAAGCTAGGTATTACGGCGGTGAATTTCTGGAATCCGGCATCGGTTGATTTCATTTCCGCGCAAAATCCGGCATCCGTGATGGTGAAGGAAACGGACAGCGAATTGACCGTAGCCGTCTCCGATCCGACGCAGCAACAAAGCACCATTTCGCTTGAACTGAACAAGGCGGGCTTATCGGTGGTTCGTGCTGATGACACAATTACGATTCTGCAGACGATGCCTTCCTTAAAGCTGAATATTACGGTCACAGGATCTTTCGGCAAAACACATGTCGTCACATTCAAGAAGGACACAGCAGCGCCGGTTACGACAACTAACGCGAAGTCTGATTGGCAGCGTACTGCGCAATCGGTGACATTGACGGCGAGTGATGATAGCAGTGGTGTGCAGAAGACGTTTTACAGTTTGGGTGGTGGCGCCTTTGTGGAAGGGAACAACATCGTAGTTGCTGAAGAGGGCATACATCAAATCCAGTTCTACAGTATCGATAATGCCGGAAATCAAGAAGCAACTAAAACGATAGTAATCAAAATCGATTCAGCAGCTCCCGTCATCGTTCCTACCGTTACGATGGACGTTTATTGGACCGATGGCGGCAGCCTGCAATTCGATATCTCCGATCCGGTGAGCGGCGTGGCAAGCGAAACTGTTGAGATGGACGGTGTCCCAATAAGCCACCCATATTCGTTTAGTCCGCTATCGCTCAGCATCGGTGAACATGCGGTGAAGGTAAAAACGGTTGATGCAGCAGGAAACGAAACTATTGCAGCATACTTGCTAAAAGTACGGATGGATGTCAACCATTTGGACGAAGCAGTTCACTACGCTTACCAACCAAGGCTGGATCACCAATCAGGGCATATTGAACAGCTTGCTATCGATGATAGAAAAGATTCAACGGAAAGATGATGACAATCAGAAGAAAAACGAATGGAAAGAACTGGAGAATCACATTCACGCACAATCCGGCAACAAGATTGACGCCGTGTTTGCGGAACTTTTATTACAAGCCATCGCACAGTGTAGATCCTAACAGCTGTTGAGACACGGAACCCGACTTTGTCCGATTGGACGAAGTCGGGTTTTGCTTGCATACGAAGTGCAAAAGAAATCAATTTAGCTACAAAAAAGATCATTGTTAAGCGCTTTCACTATGGTTAACATTGAAAGAAAGGTAACTGATTGATGAATACGAAATGTGTATTGAATGTTCGTGAAAGAAAAAGGAGGTAGGTTCAGGCTTCTTCCCCATCCCGTACTTCACAGCAGCCCGGATCGGGAACAAATCAAAGTAGCCGATGTAAGCGACAACGGAATCATTGGCCTAAGCGATGTTGCAAGGGTTATCTGCTTCACAGTGGGACAATTTGGCTAAAGGGGGGATGTGATAGGAAGTGAACATGTGCAAGATTAGAGAAGATCAACTCATTGTAAATAGGGAGGAAGATGTAAATTGAAAAAATACATTAAGCAGACCAGTATGATGTTAACTGTGTTCATGGGATTGCAAACTTGCATCCCAGCAGCAACCATATTCGCTATAGATCAAACACAAGATCAAGCAAGCGTTTTATCAACAAATACGATAACAACTCAAGCTTTAGAAAATGGTGTTTATGCTAAGGACTATAACGATGGCAACATTAGCGGGTGGACTGCTGTCAAAGGAACAACTGCTTTTACTCCGGATAATGGCACTGTAAAAGCAGTAACGAATGGTGTTGTAATTCTCGCTGATCTGGGATCTCCGAAATATGCGAATGGTGAGTATGAAATCAAGTTGAAGTTCAACGAAGTGCCGACTCGGTTTGGTTTAGCACTCCGTTACGTGGATAAAGATAACTACAGCGTCATTCAGTTTGATACGAGCAGCTGGGGCTGGGATATTGTTAAAAATGGTCAAGAGACATGGGGAGACATCGCTTCAAGCAGTTCGACATTCGTAGCCAATAAACAGTATACGTTTAAGCTTCGTTATGAGAATGACAGTGTGCAGCTGTGGATCGACGGAGTCAGTGTTTTCAGCACAACCTTGCCAGGGTTACCGACAACGGCCGGACAAATCGGAATTCGCAGCTGGTTTAACAATAAGACCTTCTTCATCGATGATGTGAAATTTACGGAGATTAAAGTAAATAATCCCATACCTAAGCCGATTACGCTCATCGATACGATTACATCCGACCAATTGATTGTCGAAATTGATAAGGAATTCCCACGAGTGAAGAAGTATGTGTGGAAAAGCACCGGCGCAGAGATGAATGGCCAATTAGATGGAATCAATGAATTAAAAATCAACGGAAAATCCTATTATCCAACTGCGACGGCCTACGTCAAGAAGGCTGCAACAGCAAGTAAAGGAGAAGCAGCTGCCTACACGCTGCAAATTCCAGAAATCAATGTAGATCTGGAAATGGAACTCGAGCTGAAAAACAACGCGCTGAACTTCAACGTGACGAACATCGTGGAAAAAGGAGCAGAGAAAGTAAAAACGATCGAGTTTCCGAATCACGACCTCGTGTCCATCCTAGCCACACAGCCTATAGCACAAGAGACTGCCGTATCTGTGACAGGCGGCTGGAACATCATTAATGAGGAATATAACGATCTCAAAAGCGGAGCAACGGATGCCAGTGGAAGTCGTACGTATGCGTTCCTCAACTCAGATATGCTCGCAGCGACTATTGTCAATAACGTCGTCAATGGGAACGATAAGGTTCGTGTGAAAGTGGCTAACGATACGTCAGGCATGAAGAAAGCTGCGATGTCAAGCGGCGCGTGGACCTACCACGGAAGTGCGAAGCCTGATATAGCAGCGGAGCCATTGCCATGGGCTAAGATCATTATTACGCCGGATGCGAACAATGACAGCGTGGTCGACTGGCAGGACGGCGCAATTGCTTATCGCAACCATGCTGAGGCGCCTTACCGCAGCGAAATGATTCGCGACAACATTTCGTACATAGCCATGAACATTGGTTCCACAACCTCATCTCCATTCTTGCGAACGCTTGATAACGCAAAGAAAATTTCACATCTGACCGACGGTTTCGGACAGATTGTCCTGCACAAAGGCTATCAAGCCGAAGGACATGACGATTCCCATCCGGATTACGGTGGACATATCGGTATACGCCAAGGCGGCAAAGAGGACTTTAACTTCGTGCTTAGCGAAGGCAAGAAGTACAACATCAAAGGCGGCGTTCATATCAATGCGACGGAATATATGCTGGATGCTTTCCAAACAAAAATGGAAAATTTGGTGAATCCCCTGAGCAAAGGATGGGGTTGGCTCGATCAGGCGTATTATGTGGATAAGACGAAGGATGTTGAATCAGGGGAACTGAAGCGACGTCTTGACATGTTGAAAAGCGACACGGGAGATAACCTCGACTTTGTTTACGTGGACGTCTATGCTGGCGTCGATTGGAATGCGAAGAAGCTCGCAGAATATGTGAACGGCAACGGCTGGATGCTGGGGACCGAGTTTGCTGGACCGCTTCATGAGCAGGCTGCATGGGTTCATTGGGGTACAGATCCAGGCTATCCAAACCAAGGAAATAATAGCTCGATCATTCGTTTTATTCGCAACGATGTGATGGATGGGTTTATGAGTCATCCTCTATTGAAAGGCAATAAACAAATCGGCGTCGGATACTGGCAAAGCAGTCCTTTATTCAATAGTTACAACAAAACGACGGAAGCGTTCTTTGATCACAATTTACCAACGAAATATATGCAGTACTTCCCCATTATGAAAATGACGAATAATCGCATCGATTTTGAAAGCAATGTTTCTGTGGCGCGCGGTCAAGACGGGAAAATTCATTTATCCAAAGACGGCCATGATCTGGCGATCATGACAGATAGCAGTGAGATTAGCGACAGCACGGTATTCATTCCATGGGATCCGGTTAAGGAAGATAAAATTTATCACTGGAATCCGAAGGGCGGCGCAACGACTTGGACGCTTCCGGCATCCTGGAGCCATGTACAGACTGTGCAACTATATAAGCTGACGGATTTAGGACGCGAGCTTGTAGGCAGTGTACCAGTGACGGGCGGTCAAGTGACATTGACGGCGGAGAAGGGCATCGGATATGTGCTTTACAAGGATCAAGCTCCAGTAGAAGCGGAGACGGTGTGGGGAGATGGCGGGCCTGCCAAGGACGTGGGCTTTGACAGTCAGAAGTTCGGTGTATGGCACAAATCATCATCCGCATCAAGTACAGATCATATCGCATTTGCAAAAAGCAGCAATGCTGATGATATGATGCAAGTGAAAGGTCAGAATGACGCTAAGATTGAGCAGGTCATCACCGGACTTACGCCAGGAAAAACGTATACGGCATCCGTATGGGTTAAGGTAGACGGCACACGTAAAACGACACTCGGAGTGAGGCAAGGGGGTCAAGGGGCAGAAAACAGCTTGGTAGATACGAAACATAAGTTTTTCGCGCAGCAGCACAAGTATTTCAATACAAACTTCCAACGTTTGAAAGCGTCATTTGAGGCAGTGAGCGACACAGCGACACTGTACCTGCAAGCTGCGGATGGCAATGCAACGGTTTCGTTCGACGACGTGAGGGTTTGGGAAAATCCGACCAATAGGGTGAGTGCGAACGGAGCAACCTTATTCGAGGACTTTGAGAACGTCGATGAGGGATGGGGGCCATTCGTCTATTCGAAGCTTGGACCTGTTCGGACACATTTGGTAGAGTCCAATGGAAATCAGATCAAATCCTATGTTCTAGATGGCCGTTTCTCGCTCAAAACAAATGAGGAAGGAACGGGTGAATGGCTGCGGACACTGCCGCAAACGCTCCAACTGAAGAAGGATAATATGTACCATTTGACCATGGATTATCATGCGGATATGCAAGATATGTACACCGTTGCAGTTCGCGTCAATGAAAATGGCACAGTGCGCGAGCTTGCTACCCAAAAATTAAATTCAGGCACAGGTAAATTAGATCTAACAATCTCCATAGATGGAACGAATGATGCCTATTTAGCGATTATCAAAAACTTTGATAACAATCAAGCCGAATTGAGCGGTACATTAGTCGTAGACAACATTCGTATCGATGACAAAGGACCTATCGTACCTGTTGAAGGAGTCCTTATAACCAAGATAAGCATGAATGAACAGGAAGTAACTGTGAATAAAGGCAATACTGCACAAATCAACGCACGTGTGGAACCAGCAAATGCATTCAATAAGACGCTGGAATGGAGCTCAGACAAACCTGAGGTCGTTTCCGTTGACCAGACAGGAAGAGTAACCGCAATGAATTCCGGCACGGCCACAATTACAGCGATGACGAAGGACGGCAGCAATTTATCCGCAACCAGCAAGGTTACGGTATTTGAACCCAATGTGCTTATTCCGCAATCAGGCATGACGGCAGCTGCGTCGAGCTTTCAGCCTGGCGATGATCCGGAGAACGCGCTCGATGGAGATTCTTCTACGCTGTGGCATACCAAATGGTCTCCTGCGCATTTGCCTGAGTCGATAACGTTGAACCTTGGAAGCAGCTATGAGGTAAATCAAATCAAATACTTGCCGAGAGCTGGTGCGGGGAACGGGACGATCACCAAGTATAACTTGTACGTAAGTACGGACGGCGAGAACTTTACGCAGACTGCTAGCGGTACCTGGGCTCGTGACGACAGTGCGAAAAGCATTGTATTTGCGAAGACGACGGCATCTTATGTGAAACTTGAAGCTATCGAGGCTGTAGGCAATTTTGCTTCTGCTGCTGAGCTCAACGTATTTAGCGTTCCAGGGACACCACCAGCAGATGCAATCTTATCTGCAGATATTACAGTGCCGACCAACACTAATGTCACGGTAACAATCAGCTATCCAACTGACGCAGCGGTGAAAGAATACAAAGTTGGTGCAAGCGGCACATGGACAGCGTACACGGCACCTGTTGTCCTTTCGGCAAATGAAACCGTGTATGCAAGAGGAACGGATGCGGTGGGTAACGTATCCAATGTAACGAGCATTGTTGTAAGCAATATCGATAAGATTGCACCCGTAAGCGTTGCATCCTTAAGTCCAGCTGCACCTAATGGCAGCAACGGATGGTATACGTCGGATGTAACGGTAAGCTTCTCTGTAAGTGACAATGTATATGGCGTGGCGAAAACAGAATACCAAGTGAATAACGGGGGTTGGATCACCTATACCGGTTCCATTCCTGCCTTTGGTGAAGGGAACTATGAGGTCGGTTATCGCAGCACGGATCTAGCAGGCAATGTAGAACCGATCCAAACCATCGAGTTCAAGATTGACAAAACGGCTCCGATGTTAACCGTGCAATTAGATAAAACGTCGATATGGCCGGCGAATCATAAAATGGTGACGATAAATGCCACGCTGAATTCAAGCGATGCTGCATCAGGCGTTGGATCTGTGGTGTTAACCTCCATTACCAGCAATGAGCCGGATAGTGGTCAAGGTGACATTGAGGCTAATATCGGTACTGCGGCCACTTCATTTAGTTTACATGCAGAAAAAGGACGCATTTATATCATAACCTACACGGCAACCGACAAAGCGGGCAACCAAAAGGCTATTTCTGTAACCGTTACAGTACCTCATGATCAGTCAGGAAAATAATAGATAACCAATCAGGAAATCGTAAAATTCTCCAATAAGTAGTTCGAGGGAATCATATAGGGCTGTCTCCTAAGCATTCTGGGGGCAGCTCTTTCAGATTGGGTGCAGGATCGCATTTCTTCAATAAGAAAAGACTGTCGTACCTAACAAATTATGCTATGATATTTTACAACTTGGGGATGAATCCCAAATCAATAACGTGATACGAGGTCGAGTACGAATGAACCGATTCAGGAAACCATGGCGAACGTCTACTACGCTCTATATTTTGCTGTTTACGATGGTGGTGCTGCCGATCCTTACGATCTCTGCAACCATCTTGCAGGTATACAAGAGAGATCTTATCCAGCAGACAACGGATAGAACACTTCAGACGCTACATGCGGTTAAATACTCCATAGAGCAGGAAATAAACAATGTGGTAACTTTCTCGGCCGCTGTCGGTATGGATACGGAGGTTCTGGAGACTGCGACTTTGCTGCATGAATCCAGTTCCAGCGAGCGGCAGCCCTATTACAATGATTTATCCAAAGCGCTAGGCAAGTATAGTTCCTCCATGTCGGGCAGGGTGCAATCGGTCAATTTCTTTTTCAAGGGCGGAGGCGTCTATTCGTATCTCAAGGATTTGGCTGTCGATGACGCTGGTATTCGCGAAATGGAGTGGTATAAAAAGACGATTATCGAACAGGATCACGTGCATTTCATCGGTAAGCAAGTTGGTGTGCTATACGGCTCTCCGGATTCGACTAGCATTGTGACAACGATTGCACCGAGTTATTATCAAATGCTGCATGACATCGATTTCATTTATTTTGTCTTCAGCCGGGATCATTTCGAGAAAATGCTATGGCAAAATCCGATCAGCGGTTCATCGGCTTTACGTATTCTGACCTCTGATGGCCAAGTCATCGCTTCGAGCTATCATTTGTCTCCGGAAGGGCAGGGGGCGGATGCTTCGTTACTGAGCCGAATCGCTTCGCAGCGCGAGGGCAATTTTGTGGATACGATCGACGGACAAAAGATGCTGGTCGCCTTTGCCACGGTTGACATCGCGGACTGGAAAGTCGTATACAAGATTCCTTACAGCGAGCTGACGGCGAATTATCGCGCCATTTATGAACTGATCCTGTTTGCAACGTTTGTTGTAATCGTTGTGTTCTTGCTTTTATCCTTTTACCTCGTGCATAACTTAACAAAGCCTCTACATGTGCTAGGTGTGAAAATGTCACGCGTCATGGACGGCAATCTCAATGCCAAGATCGAGGCCTCCGGCAGCGTAGAAACTGTCACCTTGGGACGCACATTCAATCATATGATGGACCAAATTAAACTGCTTATCAAACAAACCGAACAGCAAGAGAAAGCGAAGCAAAAGGCGGAATTTGCCGCCATGCAGTCCCAGATCAATCCACATTTCTTGATCAATACGCTAAACTCTATTAAGCTTATGGCCATTATTAGTCGTGTTGACAACATCCGTAATATGACCCAAGCACTGATTCGTTTGGTCTCTTCTTCCTTCAATCGCGGAGGCAGCTTGACACAGCTCGCTGATGAAGTTGAGAATCTAAAGCAGTATATTTTCATCATGGAAACACGCTATGGGAATAAATTTGAAGTCAAGTGGGAAGTCGATGAAGCAGCGACCTCTTTCTATATACTGAAGCTGCTGCTGCAGCCGATTCTAGAGAATGCCATCACACACGGGTTAGTTAGCAAAGAAACGAACGGGATGATAACCATTCAGATTCGCAGGCTGGGAGAGCAGCTGAACATTGTCATTTCGGACGATGGCGTTGGTATTCCGGACGAGCAGGTCGAGAAACTGCAGGCCCCTGATCAGGATTATACCTTCAGCGGAATGGGCATTCTCAACGTGCATCATCGGATTCGACTGCATTATGGACTTGAATATGGCCTATCCATAGAGCGCTTGGAACCTTCGGGCACAAAGGTAGAAATCTCGCTTCCGGTCATCCGATGTCAGGAAGAATAAAGCCATTAGTTCAAAATAGATCAAGGAATGAGCAAAATCGATCATTCGGCTGCGTTAACCGATCGTTTATGATAAATGCAGGTACAAACAACCTAATTAAATTCAGGTGGAGGGTCAACGCGATGAGCAATAGAAAATGGGTAAGTTCCTTAGCTTTGGTTGGAGTAATGGCCATGACGGCCTTGACAGGTTGCGGCGGTACACAGACAGCAACATCAACGCCAGCAAGCGCAGGAACAGAAGCAACTAAAGCGGCGGCACAGACGGCTAAACCAGCGCAACCAGTGAAACTGAAGCTCGCCATGTGGGACACGAAAGCGGATTTAGAATTTTGGACGGAGAAAGCGAAAGAGTATTCCAAAATAAAACCGAATGTCACGGTTGAAGTCGAGAAGGTACCAGACAATGGAGGTCAGTACCTCAAAGTTAGGCTGGCGGCTAACGATTTGCCTGACTTGATGTATTTGAAGCCAACGCATTTCCAAATCTACAAGCAAGCTCTGCTGCCATTGGATGAGTTGGCGGCGGTCAAAAATAACAAGTACCCGACCAAAGTGGACGGTAAAGTACTTGGCGTACCGCTTGTCGCTTTCTCGGAATTCGTTTACTTTCATCCGAGCATTTTCAAAGAATTAGGCATCGAAGTTCCGAAAACGTTTCCAGAATTCATGGCAACCATGGAGAAGGTAAAAGCAAGCGGCAAATACACGCCACTAGCGATAGGCGGCAAGGATGATTGGACATTCTACCCGTTGATGGAGTTCGGGCCTCATATTTTGTCCGGAGATGAACAGTATTTGGCAAGCTTGGCGAAGAACCCTGCGCCGTTCGCTGCTGGCAGCACGTTCGATAAAATGGGCAAAGTCATTAAAGAAATCGCAGACAAAAAGTATGCAGGACCTGACGCGCTTTCGGTATCTTTTGACCAATCTACACAATCGTTTGAGTCTAAAAAATCGGCTATGATCGCATTAGGCCAATGGTATTATGCCTCGTATATGGAAAAAGTGAAAGCTGATGATGACCTTGGGGTATTCCCGCTGCCATTCAGAGACACGACAAGCACAGATTTACAATCCATCATGATGTCCGATATGAACGTCGGGATTAACAAAAGCTCCAAAAACGTCGAAGAAGCGAAAGCTTTCTACGAGTGGATGTTCAGCAATGACGTATACACAGCGTTCATTAATAAATTACAGCAGTTCTCTACCGTTAACGGTGTGACTTCTGAGCTCCCGTTCTTCAACAAATGGACGACGGCGAACCCTTACAAACCTTTCATCTATTATGCGACAGATGAAGGATACGCCAAGGTGAGCGCAGCAGCTCAATTTGACTCGAAAAAAGCGGCACAAAGCATTTTCGCTGGCAAATCGATCGATGCCGTTGAAAAAGAACTTAACGAAAAATGGAAGAAAGCGATCGACGCAGCAGCGAAGTAATGACCAAAGAGGGGTACTATTTGAGCAAGTCGGAATAGTACCCTTTTTATATCAACTGAAGGCCTAGGAGTGAGTAGAGATATGAGTTATACCTTGCAGAAGAAAGTCATCATATGGTCGTTTTTGTTCCTTCCCGTTGCGCTGATGCTCTTATTCCTCATCTATCCGACATTTCAACTGTTTCGTTACAGTATAACGAATTGGGATGGATACAGTGAGAGCTTGAAGTACATCGGTTTCGATAATTATAAGAAATTGATTTTTGATTTTCCGGACGCGTGGAAGGCTATTGGGAATAATGGGATTTATTTTGTCGTTCATCTGCTCTTCATCCCCATTGAAGTCATGACGGCGGTGCTGCTCAATCGCACCATACGGGGAAGCTCGTTTTTCCGTTTCACGGTGCTCATGCCCTATATTATTAATGGGATAGCCGTCGCTTATATGTTTAGCTACATCTATAATCCGGTCAATGGTCCACTCAACGAGCTGCTCAAATGGTTGGAGTTGGAGTCTCTCATTACGGGCTGGTTAAGTAACTTGAGTGTCGTCAATTACTCGCTTGTTGCCGTATCCTTATGGCGCTTTAGCGGTGTTCATATCATTCTGACTCTGGCTGGTTTGCAATCGGTTCCGACGGATCTGTATGAAGCTGCCAAAATGGATGGCGCCGGCTTTTGGAAACAGCTGCGCCATATCACACTGCCGGGTATTCGGCGCGTAATGGAAATTATTTTATTCCTGAATATCTCCGGCGCGCTGCTGCAATACGATATTCCTTATGTCATGACCGGCGGCGGACCTGGAACAGCCAGCTCGACATTCGGCTTGTTTTCCCTGCAAACAGCGTTTACGTATAATAATTACGGCCTCGCTTCGGCTATGGCAGTCAGTCTTCTAATCTTGATCATCTGCTTCTCGTCTTTGCAAAATTGGCTCATTAAAGATAGGAGCGAGTCTTAATGGATACATCACTTGCCGCAAGCAAACGCCAATTGCTCAGTAATGTCCTGTACTATATACTTTTTATTACGATGTGCTTGATTGTATTTATACCGATTCTGCTTGTCGTTTTCGGCTCACTGAAGACGAATGCTGAGCTTGGGGCTACTTCGCCATTCTCCCTGCCAAGCAATTTCTTTCATTTCGAGAATTATGTAAAGGCTTTTAACGAAGGTCACATATTGCTTGGTTTGCGAAATACGTTTGTGCTAGTAGCAGTTAGTATGGTGGGTAATGCGCTCCTTGGCACGATGATTGCATATGTGTTAAATCGTTTTGAATTTAAGTTGAAAAAAGTAGTGCTTCTGCTGTTCATGATTTCGATGATCATTCCAACGTATACGACGGAGATTGCTCGTTTTCAACTGATACACTCCATGCATCTGTACAACACATTGGGGGCTCCGCTGCTCATTTATGTAGGTACAGACATTATGCAAATCTATATTTACATACAGTTTTTGGAGAAAATATCGGCGCAGCTCGATGAAAGCGCAATGATGGACGGTGCTTCGTATTTCCGGATTTTTCGCTCTATTATTTTTCCTTTGCTGCTGCCGGCTACGGCTACGCTTGGTATTCTGAAAAGTGTGACCATCATGAACGATATTTATTTGCAAAACTTATATATGCCGAAAAAAGAGCTGGCGACCTTGCCGACAGCGTTAATGGCTTTTGTCGGTGAAAGAACGTCAGATCTAGTAGCGTTATGTGCAGGCATTATTCTTGTCCTGCTGCCCAGCATGCTTTTTTATATCGCCTTTCAACGGTTTATATTCAGAGGCTTGATGGATGGAGCCATTAAAGGTTAGCCGCAAGGCAGCTAGTCAGATGAATTTCTATATGAGGGGTAACTACCATGTACAAGATGATGATCGTTGATGATGAACCGTTAGTTCGTTTGGCCTTGCATCATTTGATCGATTGGCAAGCTCTCCATATTGAAATCGTGTGCGAAGCGGGTGACGGTGTCGAAGGTCTCGCGTTTCTTAAGGCCCATGGCGACATCGACTTGCTGCTAGTCGATATCCAAATGCCGCGAATGAACGGCATAGCGTTATTAAAGGCATTGAATGACCCAGCATTAACGAAGCATCCGCTTCCAATTATCCTTAGCGCTTATAGCGATTACAGCTATGTGAGAGAAGCTTTCCTTCTCGGCGCTCTGGATTACATCGTCAAGGTGGATATGGATGAGGAGCATATCGTTCCGGTTATCACTAAAGCCCTAGAGGAGTTAGTGCGATTAGGCGGCGTATCGAAGAGAGAAGAGATTGGGCACGCGGACAAGCAGCTAGTCCAGCAATCGGATAAGGATGCGCTACTACAAAAGCTTCTAGACTTCGATTTGAAGGAAGACGCAGAGTCGTTCGAACAATGGCTTTTATCAGCAAGCGGTTTGTTAAATGAAACGAACGAGATGGCGATCATCATTCAAATAGCACAAGCTATCGATACGACGAAGCTGCATGGTTTCATCCAACAAACGATCCAAACTGTTCTTCATGAAATGTCCATTTTGCATGAAATTGTTCGACGGGAGGCTGGCGAATATGTCTTATTGTGCGCGTTCCCGCACGATCGCAGCGAATCGGCTATTCGTTCCCAAATTCATAGCGCACTGACCATGATTCAAACTCGCCTGCTGCAATACGTGAACGCTTCTATTTCGGTAGGCATAAGCGATTTGGCAAATGGCTGTAGGCAGTGGCCTCGCTTATACCAACAGGCCAAGCAGTTGGCAGCGAAAAGTTATTTTGCCGGCTTGGGGAAGCTGTTTTATCGGGAATCGGCGTCCCATGAATCCGGTGTGAAAGACAACGGGGACCACGAGTTGTGGAAAGACTTGAGGGCTGGGAGGCTTGTACTACTTCAAGCTCTGAAGCAACCTGACGAAAGTCAGTGGGTTCGCGACTATGAGCAATTGGAGAAGCGAATGTCTGATGCGAGGCAGGAGCTGCCTGACAAGGTGCGAGCTTTCTTCGTCGATATGTTGTGGGAGCTCGGTGCTGTTCTTTATCCGAAAGGCATACGCTTGGAGGAGGTACAGCCTACTGCTCACAATCCATTTGATGAAATCAAACAGCTGGAGACGCTGGAGGAAACGCAGCAGTATGTCAGACTGCTAGTACAGCGTGCTCATTCAGCTATTCACGGGAATAGCCTCATGAACGCAGCGCGCTATAGTCCTTCTATTACTAGTGCAAAAAAATTCCTCGATTTGCATTATCGTGAGGAAATTAATCAGTCGCTCATCAGTGAGATGGTGGGCGTGAGCGAAAGCTACTTGAGCAAGCAGTTCGTCAAAGAAGTCGGCTGCAATTTCATCCACTATTTGACGAAGCTGCGTATCGAAGAGGCGAAGCGGCTGCTCGAACTGGGGATCAAAATTTCCGATATTTCGGAGAGAATCGGATACCTAAACCCCGAGCATTTTAGCCGCATTTTCAAGAAAATGACGGGTTTTAGCCCGAAGGCCTATCGGGAGAGTTTGGGGAAAGTATAGGGTTAAAGAACTAGCGATGATCTTACGCTAGTTCTTTTTTTTGTGAATATTGCCAATGATTTTAGAAATAGTCTATTGCTTTGGAGAAATAATCAGTTTGCTGAATGAAAATCAACATGCCACTTCTCATTTTACTCATATTTAAGTCAGGGGCGTTCCATTAATCTAAGGGAAGAGATGCATCTCACCATAAAATTACTGGAGGGTCAATGAATGAAGAAAATGTTAGCTTCTACAATGACTGTCTTGATGATGGGCACAATGATTGCTTGCTCCTCTCAGACGGGATCTACACCTAGTACAACGAAAGAAACGCAATCGCCATCCGCGAACAATGCCGTGACGACATACCCAATCAAAACCGATAAGACACTTACTTATTGGGGCGAGTTGACCCCGAATTTAACCGGTGTTAAAACAACCCACGCTGAAGTTCCTTTCTTTCAAGATTGGCAGAAGAAGACGGGCGTGCAGCTCAAGTTCTCCGCACCGCCTACGGGTCAGGCCAAAGAGGCACTTAATGTTATGTTGGCATCCGGGGATTTGCCGGATATCATCGAATATAATTTCCTTACTTTCCCGGGTGGACCAGAGAAGGCAATTAAGGATGGATACATCCTTAAATTGAATGATTTGATCGACAAGCATGCGCCTAACCTTAAGAAATTTCTGAAAGACAATCCCGAAATTGACAAAATGGTAAAAACCGATAGCGGCAGCTACTATGCGTTTCCTTTCATTCGGGGAGATGAGTATCTGCAAGTATTCCAAGGTCCAATTATTCGCAAAGATTGGCTAGACGAGGTAGGTATTCCTGTACCGGAAACGATTGATGAATGGACAACTGCTCTTAAAGCGTTTAAAGAAAAGAAAGGAGCAGCTGCACCTCTTTCATTCATCAGTAAACCGAACTTTTTCAATGACTCTTATAATGGCGCGTTTCTAGGGGCTTTTGGGGTTAACCGCAATTTCTATTTGGAAAATGGACAAATCAAATTCGGTCCAGCTGAGAGCGGATACAAGGATTATATGGCATTATTCAGCAAATGGTATAAAGAGGGCTTGCTGGATAAAAATATTGCCACTGTCGACTCGAAAGCGTTGGATGGAAACTTCTCTACAGCTAGCACGGGAGCAAGTATTGGGAATGCTGGAGGCGGTATTGGGAAATGGCAGCCGATTGTCCAAGCGAAAGATCCCAAAGCACAATTGGTGGCAGCTCCTTACCCGGTATTGAAAAAAGGTGATATCCCTAAATTTGGTCAAAAGGATAAACCGTATTCCTCTGGAGGCATTGTTGCCATTACGACGAAGGCGAAAGATGCTGAATTAGCGACGAAGCTGCTGGATTATGGTTATAGTGAAGCTGGACGCATGTTTTTCAACTTCGGTACAGAAGGTGTTAGCTACAATTTAGAGAACGGTTATCCGAAATATACAGATTTATTGATGAAAAATCCCGATAAACTAGCTCCGGCGCAAGCGATGTCCATGTATGTTCGCGGCAGCTACAACGGTCCTTTTATCCAAGATAAACGATATGCCGAACAATTCTTTACATTGCCAACCCAGCGTGAGGCGATCAATGTTTGGAAGAAAACGGATATAGATAAGTATAGTCTGCCTCCGCTTACGCCAACGCCGGAAGAGAGTTCGGAATATGCAAAAATCATGAGTGACATCAACACCCTGGTAGATGAAATGACGTTAAAAATCGTTCTTGGAACGGAATCCGTCGATCAATATCAGAAATACTTAGATAAAATGAAATCTTTGAAATTGGATCGTGCTATTGAAATTCAAAAGGCGGCTTTGGATCGTTATAACAAAAGATAATGCGGAACTGAGTGGAGAGAGCTTTGCTCTCTCCATCCATTCAGAATGAGGTGAGGGAAAAGATGGAGAATACGCAACCGCTCAAAAGAATGGCACTAGCAAAGAAAAAACCGGGCATAAATCGATATGTTCGTGATTTCATAATGAATAAGTACTTATATCTGATGATGGTTCCTGTGCTTGTCTATTATATTATCTTTCATTATGCCCCGATGTATGGAGCACTGATTGCATTCAAAGAATATTCACCCATGAAAGGGATTATCGGCAGTGAGTGGGTAGGATTCAAACATTTTCAAGATTTTTTCAGCAGTTTTTACTTTTGGCGTATTTTAAAGAACACCCTTGTTATCAGTTTGTACTCCTTGGTATTTGAATTCCCAGCGCCGATAATTCTGGCATTGTTAATCAATGAAGTGCGCAGCAAGATGTTCAAGCGTGTGGCTCAGACCATTACGTACATGCCTTACTTTATTTCACTTGTTGTTATTTGTGGGATTATAACTGATTTTACGAACGCGGATGGTGTGATCAACAAGATCCTTATGACGTTTGGATATGATGGCCAAGCGATGCTGCAGAAGCCTGATTTATTCCGTCCTATTTATATTCTATCGGAGATTTGGCAGCGAATTGGTTGGGAGTCCATCATTTATATTGCGGCATTAATGGGTATTGATACCGAGCAGTATGAAGCTGCGCGTATGGACGGAGCAACCAGGTGGAAGCAAATCATTCATATCACCTTACCCGGCATCATGCCAACGATTGCTATCATGTTCATATTGCGAATGGGGAATTTATTAAATGTAGGCTTCGAGAAAATTATTCTCCTTTACAATCCGGTTACTTATGAAACCGCGGATGTCATTTCTTCCTTTGTGTATCGTAAGGGATTACTTGAATTCGGATGGAGTTACAGCTCAGCAGTCGGCTTATTTAACTCTGTAATCAATCTAATTTTATTGGTTTCAGCCAATTATATCAGCCGCAAAGTAAATGAAAGCAGCTTATGGTGAGGTGAAGCAAATGAATAAGGGACCTAGTATAGTTGAAAGATTGTTCGATATTGGTATTCATCTAATTTTAGTAGTGCTAGTGGTTGCTACTTTATATCCATTGCTATATGTCGTGTTGGCATCCTTTAGTGATGCAGGTCAGCTCGTGGCTCACAAGGGAATTCTGTATAAATCCTTAGGTTTTAGTCTGGAAGCGTACAAAGGTGTCATGAAAAACCCAGGTATTCTGATCGGATACCGTAATACGCTATTTATCGTTGTGTTCGGTATTTTAGTGAATATTTTGATGACAGCTTTAGGGGCTTACGTGCTTTCACGGAAAAATGTCATTTGGAATAAAGCATTTATGCTGATCATCGTTTTCACCATGTTCTTTCACGGTGGCTTAATTCCTTTATATCTAGTTGTGAAGAATGTTGGCCTTCTGGACTCGTTGTGGGCTACGATTATTCCATTTGCGATCGGTACCTTCAATCTTATTATCATGCGTACAGCCTTCATGTCTGTACCCGATAGTTTGGAAGAATCAGCTAAAATCGATGGCGCGAACCATTTTACCATCTTGTTCAAAATCATTATTCCGCTTTCCATGCCGGTCATCGCGGTTATGATTCTCTATTATGCGGTTGATAAATGGAATGCCTGGTTCTACGCTTCTGTATTTATTAAAAGCAGAGACCTATTCCCCTTACAACTTGTACTCCGTGAGATATTAATCTCGAATTCTACAGACGGAATGTCAGTAGGGGCAGATGCGGGAGATCGACATCAAATAGGTGAAACAATTAAATATGCAACGATTATCGTAGCAACAGTACCTGTACTTTGTATCTATCCTTTTGTTCAACGTTACTTTGTAAAAGGGGTTATGGTAGGTTCTTTGAAGGGGTAAAACCGTTTAAAACGGGTTAAATAGAGCTTTTGTCAATCGGTTTTGTTATTTTGGACATTCCTCCCCTTGCAATCAGAGGTATAATAGAGGTAAGTGGAGACAATCCCTTCAGACATTCATCCACCATTCAATGGGAGGAGATCCATGTGAAGATCCGATTTCTTTGGCAGAAGCGAAAAAGCATTATTTTTACTTGGTTAATTTCATATAGCGCGGTGTTGTTCGTACCCATGATGATGAGTTGGATTATTTATATGCAATCCAGTGAAGCACTTAAGAGCGAGATTCATCGTGCGAATGATTCCTTATTGAAACAAGTCCGATATACGATAGATAATCAAATCGATTTAATGAAACGATTGAATATGGAGATCACTTGGAATACCAAGCTTCAAAGCTTAATGTACTCCAATCTACGGTCAAACGACGATCAGTTCCTCGCTTTTCAATTGGTGAAAGAATTTAGGATGTACCAAACGTCTTACGCAACGATTGATGAATTTTATGTCACTTGGGATCAGGAATCATCGATCCTCCGTCCGGGGAATGTCAGGGACCTGAAGACAGCTTTTGATACGATCCACAACACAGGAACGCTTCGATACGAGCAATGGCTAGATACGATACATAATGCCGCTAATAACCAATTTCTCTTATTGCCACGCGCGGATGCGGCGAATCCTCAAAACTCAATCGCTTATATTGCACACCTGCCAAAGGATTTGAACGGCAAACAAACCGGTACCGTCGTCGTCATGGCAGACATGGAAAGATTCCAGAAGGCGATGGAAACAATCTCAGGATTTAGTGGCGGACAGATCTTAATTCTTAATCATGATAATCAAGTTCTTCTTTCCAATTTACCTGTGTCGGTCAATAAGAACCTTATTTTGGAGCAATTGTTAGATAGGGATGATGTGATGTATAAGCCAGCGAAGAATGGGGATTCAGAGCTATTTTATATGCAATCTGCTGT
>NZ_JAUSZA010000001.1:1395000-1457500 GCF_030817215.1 Paenibacillus sp. V4I3 | reverse complement strand
GCGGCAGAATACCTAGTAATAGGCCAAGAAAGATAATAACCACAGATTTAATCGCATTATTTAAAAAGATGAAAATAAAAAACCATAGTTGGGGATTTTCCTTATTACTCAGGGATTGACTTAAAGATTTGAGCCCTTGCATCTGCCCTTCTAAGAAGTGTGAAAACTGCTCTGAATTCGCCCAACCTAAATATAAACTAAACCCAAAAACTAAAACGACAACGATGAAGTAATGTTTCATTTCTTTAAAATGTTGGAACAATGGTCGAAATCTCATTTCGTTCCCTCCAATTTTGGAAGCATAAGTACTGTGTACGAGCATACATTATTTACTAAAGAGTATACAAGCCTTGCCCGCATGTAAGGCTTAGAGGAGGTACAAGCTATTCATGAACTACTTTTTCGTTGTAAATGCTCGTAAGTTTAAACAATATGTATTTATTGCACTTGCCATCGTCTTCGCCGCCGCTATTGTTTATTCGGAACAAAGTAATGTATCCGTCTTTTCCAATGCAGAGCCCTCCGCTATTTATAGCGTGCAGACCGATAGAAAGGTCATTGCACTGACCTTTGATATTTCATGGGGCGAGAAGCGTGCGGAACCTATTTTGAAGATTCTTAAGGAAAAAGGTGTGAAGGATGCAACCTTCTTCTTATCCTCTCCGTGGAGCAAAAGCCACCCTGAGATTGTAGAGCATATCAAAAAGGACGGTTTCGAAATTGGAAGCCATGGCAACAAACACGATAATTATAGTACGCTAAGTGATGAAGAAATACGCAAACAAATTACTACAGCACATGGTATTTTAACCGAATTGATTGGAAAAGAACCAAACCTAATCCGCCTTCCCAATGGTGACTTCGACAAACGGGTGCTTCGAATTGCGGATGATTTAGGTTATTCGGTTATCCAATGGGATACCGACTCTCAAGACTGGTTAAACAAAGGTGTTGATACAATTATTAACCGTGTAGTATCCAAAGCGCATCCAGGAGATATTGTATTACTGCATGCCAGCGATTCGTCTCAACAAACACATGAGGCCTTACCAGTTATCATTGAGCAGTTAAGAGCTAAGGGATACGAATTCGTTACGGTAAGTGAGCTAATCAAACAAACCCAAGTGGAGACGAAACCGGTTGAAGACCAGACAATGAAACAAATCAATTAATGATTATACTTAGATTCAAAAAAGAGCTAATTTTATTAGCTCTTTTTGTTATCCAATATTTTATGTAGAATCAAAATTTGCCATGCATTACAAACAAGCAACGGAGCCAACATAAATAGACTTGATGCTGCGTTATCTAGCTTTAATGCAGGTACGGCTTCAAGAACAGATACAGCGCACATAAAGAATAGTGTCGGGATAAAAGCATTCTGATTCGTCATCTTCACTTTCCAATAAGCTACTGCTATGGAAATTACCAATATGATAGCAGGTAAAACGGAGTAGCTCAAAACGGATCCTGTGCCCTCAAAATTTGTCATTCTCAGATATACAAGGTCAAACAAGACAACAATGACGATAGCCAATTGTAAAAGATCCCATACCGTCTTGGAGCGAATGATACCTGCAGCAATGAATCTGACAATCAGATAAGCAAAAAAGCCCATTTGACTCAGAACGCTTATTGTTGCACCACCAAGCAGCATATTTAATACATTAAATCCTACTGCCGATAGCCCCATAACCGAAAATTCTTTGTCGGAATATTGTAAGATGAGTCCAATCCCTATAGATACAATCATTCCTAATAACAATGTTGTCCAAAATAAGTGAAACCACTTCCGCAGCGTCAAGATCAATTACCTCCATACTTCAACTCTAATTGTTAATTGTACCAACGTTTACGATAAAAAGCCAATGAATGGCCCTTATAATCTATCCCGAACCACACATACTAACAACTATTAAGCTAGGGAAGGGAGCATGCTTTTATGTTAACAACTAAGCTCAGAAAGCTGCAAGTCCTACCACTGATTTCTATCGCTTTACTTCTCGCTTCGTGTGGATCAGATAGTTCATCACAAGGTCAAGGTCAATCTCAAGCTAATACGTATAAAGAGCAAAAGACCATGATTCTTGATATTTTGAAGTCAGAGGATGGGAAGAAAGCAATCAGTGCGGCGAACCGCAGCATAATGAATGGGGATGTGGGCGCCAACGGTGTAGCTGGTCAATCTCAAATCAAGCTTTTGTCAGCAAATGAATCTTTGCAGCTGCAGATGGCAGTAAAGGATGTACTCACAGCAAAAGAGAATAACATGTTCCTTACCGATATGATGAAAGATCCTAAATTTGCTGGTGATTTTGCTAAGGCTATCCAAAAAGAAACTAAACAGATGTTTAAAGAGCTTTTAAAGGACCCAGAATATCAAAAATCACTCGTTGATGTTATGAAAAATCCGGAATATGAAAAGATGATGCTAGATGTCATGAAAACTGCCGCCTATCGCCAGCAAATGATGACGGTTATGGAAGAATCAATCCAGAGTCCTTTGTTCCGCGCACATATGGTTGACCTTCTTAAGGCAGCAATAGCACAACAAAGCAAGCCCGATCAGATGCCTACGGCTAAGAGTGCTCAAAAGAAAGAGGAAGGTGGAGGCAAGGGAGATAGCGGAGGAGATAAGAAGAAAGACGAGAAAAGCGATTCAGGAGACTCCGAAAAGAAAGACGGCGATAAGAAAAAGGATGACTCCAGCACTTCTGAATCTTAAATATAGTAAAAGGGCATGCGGATTTTATCCGTATGCCCTTTTATTTTTATTTTTCCAATTTGGTAATGATATTCGCAGCCATATCCAAATAGATTTGTCCAGTTTTTGAGTCTGACTTGTAGACAGACGGTGAATAGTCGATTTCTGAGAGATGATTGTCAGGAGCTCCAAGTGGAATCTGCGCTAATAATTCACTATGCAAATCTTCCGCCAGTTTAGCTCCGCCACCCTTACCGAATACGTAATCTATGCTGCCATCTTTGCATTCATAATAGGACATGTTCTCCACAATACCTAGAATTTCATGGTTTGTTTGAATGGCCATCGCTCCAGCTCTAGCGGCTACAAAGGCTGCTGTGGCATGCGGCGTAGTCACAATCACTTCTTTACTTTGCGGGATAAGCTGATGCACATCTAGCGCTACATCTCCCGTTCCCGGAGGAAGATCCAGAAGGATGTATTCAACATCTCCCCAATTAACTTCATTGAAGAAATTGCGAAGCATTTTCCCTAGCATAGGACCACGCCAAACAACAGGCGCATTATCTTGAACAAAGAAGCCCATAGAGATTACTTTTACACCAAATTTCTCAACTGGCATAATGACATTATCGACAAGCTTCGGCTGTTCTTCGATGCCCATCATATCAGGGATACTGAAACCGTATATATCAGCATCAATGATTCCAACCTTTTTCCCTTGGCGGGCTAAGGCAACGGCTAAATTAACAGTTACGGTTGATTTACCCACACCACCTTTGCCACTTGCAACGGCAATAAACTCAACTGTAGAGGCTTCTCCCAATATGGGTTGTTCAATCGGCGGTTGGACAGGTTGGGTTTGTTTCTCTGCAGCCGGTTGAGCCGTATCTTTAATCTGATTACGCTCATAACCAGTCATGAGTCTGAAACGAATATGTACTTGTGCTATACCTAATTTTTCTAAAGTTTGCTGAATATAAACCTTCGCTTTTTCTTTGAACGCCTCATCCTCAGTCGTGACAATTAAGCTTAAAGATACGTTATCCTCTTTAAACATCACATCTCTAACTAGATTAAGCTCTACAACGCTTTTATTGTAATGAGGTTCAATAAAAGGTTTTAACGCTTCTAATAGTTGGTCTTTATTTATCATAGCCACACCACACCTTTTATTCGGACATTGTAATTGTGGCCTTAATTATAACACATTTTGATTAAGAACCCACTTTTTCCCCAGCATAAAATCTTAAGATACCTTGATAGACAGATGCTGCCACCATCTTCTGATATTTCTCACTTGCAAGCAGTCTTGCTTCTTCTGGATTTGAAAGGAAACCCACCTCTACAAGAGCACTCGGGATTTTCAGCGTTTTTAATAAGTAAACAGTCTTGTCCGCCGGCTTGGCAACACGATCAGTATTCTCTAAGTTCTTCTTTAATTCCAACTGAATGAGTGCGGCTAAATTAGGGTTTTTAGGATTATTCGGGTAATAGAACGTTTGTGCGCCTCTCCATTTCTGAGAAGGTATGCTGTTTAAATGCACACTAAGAAATAAATCCGCATTATTCTCATTAATGAGATCTGCACGGTTGTGAAGATCTTGAGTCTTTCTTTTACTATATCCCTTCGTACCAGATTCAGCCAAATCGGTATCCGTTTCCCTTGTCATAATGACTAGCGCACCGGCCTGCTGCAAATAATCACGAAGATGAAGTGTGATCGCTAAATTGATATCTTTCTCAACAACACCTTCCTTACTGGAAGCTCCACCATCAGGTCCACCATGACCAGCATCCAGAGCAATTGTTTTACCTGACAAAGGTAAAGTCCAATCCGACCACGTCTTCGTTGCCGGCAGCTCATAGGCATAGATGAAAACAACAAGTGCAACCAGCAAGGTCGAGAGAACAAGCTTAAGACTACTGTTAAAAGTCAGCCAGACGACCAGCCTCTTCTTCCTTTTGCGCATAAAAAATCCACCTCTGTTCCCCATAGACTCTGTAACATCTATATGGGACAGGGTGGACAAATATACCTTACTTAAACCTGATATTCAGGGTCTCTTAGACCTTCAATAAGAACCTGTGCTACTTCAGGACGTGTGAACTCCGGAGGCGGGCATTGACCCTCTCTAAGCAACCCACGAACCTTCGTGCCAGAGAGATGCATATGCTGGGACTTATCATGAGGACAAGTTTTGCTAGAAGCCATATTGCCACATTTGGTACAAAAGAAGCTATGCTCAAAGAATAGAGGTGTAATACCAATCTCTTCTGCTGTAAAATTACTGAAAATCTCTTGAGCTTCATAGGTACCGTAGTAATCGCCAACACCCGCGTGATCGCGTCCTACGATGAAATGCGTACATCCATAGTTTCTACGCACAATAGCGTGTAAAATCGCCTCACGAGGACCTGCATAACGCATAGCAGCCGGGTATACACCCAAGAAAGTCCGATCCTTCGGATAGTAGTTCTCAAGCAATACCAAATAACTTTTCATACGTACATCGGCAGAGATGTCATCGGATTTAGTCTCACCTACAAGCGGATTAAGGAAAAGAGCATCCACGATTTCCATGGCCGACTTTTGAATGTATTCGTGAGCTCGGTGAACCGGATTACGTGTTTGAAAACCAACAACAGTTCTCCACCCATTTTCCGCAAAAATGCGACGTGTTTCGGATGGATCAAAGTAAAACTCTTCAAACTTTTTAGGTTTTGGTCGGTTAAGCAGCTGAATAGGGCCTCCGATATTTGTAGAAGAACGCGAGAACAGTTTATCTACACCTGGGTGAGCCATATCATCTGATTTGAAGATCTTAATTGCTTCATTTTGTTGATCTACTGTATAAATGCTAGTTGCATCTAAAACAGCATATATGACATCATCTTCTTCACCGATAAGCGCTACTTGTTCACCGATTGAAATGGAAGCTCCAACTTCAGGGTCAATAGATAATGTAACAGGAATACTCCACACAGTTCCATCTGTAAGACGCATGGTCTCCACAACTGAGGTATAGTTTTTCTCATCAAGGAATCCAACTAATGGTGAAAATGCACCTACCCCAATCAGATCCAGGTCAGAAATAGTCCATGAATTTACACGAATTTGTTTCAATAATGCTGCACGTTTTAGAAGCTCTTCTCTTTGCTCTACTGGTACCAAACGGTTAATTAATACGCCGCCATGCGGCTTAATCGTCGTCATTACGTAGTACCTCCGTGATTTTATATCTATGATTACTTATGAAGTCCGCATTCTGTTTTTTCGATACTAGCCCAACGACCCGCACGTGGGTCTTCACCCTCAGCTACTGGGCGGGTACAATGTGTACATCCGATACTTGGGTAGTTGCGATCATGCAGCGGATTGTAGATAACATCATTCTCACGAATGTAATTCCACACATCTTCGGAAGTCCAGCCTGCTAGTGGATTGAATTTAATCAAACCAAATTTCACATCGTACTCAACTTTTTTGGCATTTGCACGAGTAGGCGCTTGATCGCGGCGAATCCCTGTGATCCATGCATCATAATTTTTAAGAATATCTGTTAAAGGATCAACCTTACGAATGTTACAGCATTGGTTAGCATCGCTTTTCCAAAGCTCATCACCGAATTTCTCAGCTTGTTCTTCAAGCGTTAGCTTAGGCAAGACTTGAACGAACTTCGTTCCGTAATGTTGTTCTAGGCGATCTCTTGTTTCATAGGTTTCGGCGAAATGAACATTCGTATCCAAGTAGAAAATGTCTACATTCGGATTAATTTTTTGAAGCATATCCACAAGCACAACGTCTTCAGCGCCAAAACTACAAGCAAGTGTTAAGCTTGGAAATGTTTCGATAGCAAGTTTCAGTATCGCTTCCGGTGATTGATTTTCAAATTCTTCCGCAGCTTTTGTTACAAAGGCTTCTTTTTCAAAGAGATTCATAGTAAATACCTCCATTTTTAATCCCGACTGTTATTGTATGATTTATATTTAATTATAGCTGACTTCTTCTTCATGTCAATGACTTTTTATCATTTTGGTTTTAACTTCGTTAAAATCCCTATTGTTGGCTGGTCAAGCTCTCTTTTTTGTGTAAAAAGAAAAAACCTTTCCAGCACAATGCAGGAAAGGTCTCTCTTGAGCGCCAAAAGCGCGAAATCTTAACGTTTGGAGAATTGAGGAGCGCGACGAGCGGCTTTCAATCCATATTTTTTACGCTCTTTCATACGGGAATCACGTGTTAAGAATCCTGCTTTTTTCAGGGATCCACGGTATTCCGGATCAGCCTTCAGCAATGCACGGGAAATCCCATGACGAATTGCTCCAGCTTGTCCGCTGATTCCACCACCATTTGCAAGAACTAGAACATCGTATTTACCGACAGTCTCAGTTAATGTCAAAGGTTGTTTAACGATCAGCTTCAAAGTTTCTAGACCGAAATATTCGTCTAGATCACGTTTATTGATAATGATGCGTCCTTCACCCGGTACTAAGCGCACGCGCGCTACCGAGTGTTTACGACGACCCGTTCCATAATATTGAACTTGTGCCACGAAACAGTCCTCCTTATATTATCCGCGAAGATTCCAGACTTCTGGTAGTTGTGCTTGATGTGGATGCTCTGCTCCACCGTAGACTTTAAGCTTAGTTTTCAAGCTGTCGCCAAGACGGTTCTTAGGAAGCATACCGTGTACGGCAAACTCGATCATGCGATCAGGTTTGCTGTTCAGCAAATCCTGAGCAGAAGTCACTTTTAAACCACCTTGGTATAAAGAGTGACGGTAGTACATTTTGTTTTGCATTTTCTTACCTGTTAGCTTAATTTGGGAAGCATTGATAACAACAACGAAATCGCCAGTATCTACGTGTGGAGTGAACTCCGGTTTGTGCTTACCGCGGATAATGCTAGCAACTTCACTTGCAAGACGGCCAAGTGTTTGGCCTGCAGCGTCAACAATGTACCATTTACGCTCTACTTCATTTGGCTTAGCCATATATGTGGTGCGCATGCTTAATCCTCCTAAAAATATATCTCAATACATAATTATTATTGTTAATTTACATAAATGATGGATGGTTAATGGCTATTTGTGATCAGGGGCTGTGGGGTAGCCGATCACGAAACGCCAAGTTATATTTTACACGAAACATCGATAAGAAGCAAGTAATGTTTTAAGCTTTTTAATAGTCGACTCTCCATAACGTTAAACCCATAGCTTCGGCCGTGGGACCTGCTTGAGAACGGTCTCTAGCTTCAAGAATTCGCTGCATATCGCTGCTAGGCCTCTTACCTTCTCCAATCTGAATCAGCGTTCCTGCGATAATCCTAACCATGTTATATAGGAAACCATTACCCGTTACGATTAACCGAATTCGGGCGATTTTCCCCGTCGTAGATAACTCGTCAGCTTCCGTCTCCAGACGAACCTCGTAGAGGGTTCTCACTTTTACTTCTTTATCTGTTCTCACCGTACAAAACGAAGTAAAATCATGCTCACCTAGCAAGCAAGGGAGCGCCTCTCTCATGGCTTCCACATTCAAATGCGTAGGATGATGGTATTCATAGTTGCGGTGAAAGACATCAGGGAAGCGCGCCGAGCGAATTGAAAAGCAGTAAGTTTTGCGTTTCGCGGCTTTGCGAGAATGAAAGGAAGGAAGAACTTCTTCCGCGGTATGAGCGACGATATCTCTGGGGAGTCTAGCATTTAGAGCTAAACACCAACGTTCCACTGGAATCTTAGAATTCGTGCTGAAATTAATAACTTGTGCTTTCGCGTGTACACCAGCATCTGTACGCCCGGATGAGATGACTTTCACCTTCTCACCAGTCAACATGAAAACAGCCTGCTCTAAACGGTATTGAATCGTGTCTGCTTTAGGCTGAATCTGAAAACCTGAATAAGCGGTCCCATCATAACTTATGGTAAAGCGTAGATTTCTCAAGGCTTGTTCCTCCATGAGTCATCCTTCCTATCTAAGTGATTAGCCTTAGCTAAATTCACTTCTAGAGAGCGTGCTAAGACTGCAAAAAAAGGGCTTCACCAGAATCTAGTGATTCCGTCCACCCTTTCCCATCCGTCTTTATGCGCGATCTACTAGCTCTAGGTAAACCATTGGTGCTGCGTCACCGCGGCGTGGTCCCAGTTTAAGGATACGAGTGTATCCACCTGGACGCTCGGAGTAACGAGTAGCCAAATCGGAGAACAGTTTTTGAATCGCATCTTGATTCTCGTCTGCAGCTTCTCTACGAACAAAAGCAGCAACCTGACGGCGTGCGTGAAGATCTCCGCGCTTCGCAAGAGTGATTAACTTCTCAGCGATGGAACGAATTTCTTTTGCTTTTGCTTCTGTAGTTTGGATGCGTTCATGTATGAACAGATCTGTAACCAGATCACGGAATAATGCTTTACGATTACTGGAATCGCGGTTCAACTTTCTGTAGTTCATTGAATTAACCTCCTTCTGACAAGATTATTCCTCAGTACGTAGTCCCAAACCCAGCTCTTCGAGCTTCTCTTGAACTTCTTCAAGTGATTTGCGGCCTAAGTTCCGAACTTTCATCATGTCTTCTTCTGTTTTGGTAATCAGCTCTTGTACGGTGTTAATCCCTGCACGCTTGAGACAGTTGTAAGAACGAACAGATAGGTCAAGTTCCTCGATAGTCATCTCCAGAACTTTCTCTTTCTTATCTTCTTCTTTCTCTACCATAATCTCAGCATCTTTCGCTTCATCCGTCAACCCGACGAACAAGTTCAGATGTTCTGTTAAGATTTTGGCACCCAAGCTCACTGCTTCTTCTGGTCGAATACTTCCATCGGTCCACACTTCGAGGGTCAACTTATCATAGTTAGTCACTTGGCCGACGCGAGTATTCTCAATAGCATAGTTTACTCGGGTAATAGGCGTGTAGATCGAATCAATTGGAATCACACCAATTGGTTGTTCTTCATGCTTATTTTTGTCCGATTGGACGTAACCGCGACCTCTGCCCGCATGAATCCTCATATGAAGACGCGCATCTGGAGATAAGGTAGCGATATGCAGATCCGGGTTAAGAATCTCCACATCACTATCACCACGAATATCTGCCGCAGTAATATTACCTTCCCCTTCTGCATCAATTTCAAGCACTTTCTCCTCATCGGAGTGAATTTTCAACGATAGGCCTTTCAAGTTGAGGATAATTTCCGTTACATCCTCAAGCACGCCAGGAATCGTTGAAAACTCATGTAAAACGCCATCGATTTGGACAGAGGTTACTGCTGCCCCCGGTAAAGAGGACAGTAAGATACGACGTAGTGAGTTACCTAAGGTTGTACCATAGCCACGCTCCAACGGCTCGATGATAAATCTACCATAAGCGCCATCTTCACTTAATGCTACGGTTTCTATTTTTGGCTTTTCGATTTCGATCATGAAATGTACCCTCCATTCAATACGTCGTTTCCCTCTGGATACTTCGCCTGAAAATTTCATAGTATTCCTATCCTTCAAACCATTATTCACGATTTTGGAATAATTATACTACAAAGTCATCCTGAATTATACGCGACGACGTTTTGGAGGACGGCAGCCATTATGAGGAACCGGAGTCACGTCTTTAATCAGGTTTACTTCAAGACCTGCTGCTTGCAAAGAGCGGATTGCTGCTTCGCGGCCAGCTCCTGGACCTTTAACCATTACTTCAACAGTTTTCAAGCCATGCTCCATAGCTGCTTTAGCTGCTTTTTCAGCTGCCATTTGCGCTGCAAAAGGTGTACTTTTACGGGAACCTTTGAATCCAAGGTTTCCTGAACTTGCCCAGGAAATTGCGTTACCATGCGGATCCGTGATCGTTACGATCGTGTTGTTAAATGTTGAACGGATGTGTGCTACACCGCTCTCAATATTTTTCCGGTCACGACGTTTCGTACGGACTACTTTTTTAGGTTTTGCCATTAGCTCTAACCCCCTTTATTATTTCTTCTTATTAGCTACCGTACGACGAGGACCTTTACGTGTACGAGCATTAGTTTTAGTACGTTGTCCACGAACAGGAAGACCACGGCGGTGACGAAGACCACGGTAGGATCCGATTTCGATTAGACGTTTGATGTTTAGGGAAATTTCGCGACGAAGGTCGCCTTCTACTTTAAGGGTTTTGTCAATTACATCACGGATCTTGCTCACTTCATCTTCAGTCAAGTCGCGAACGCGAGTACTAGCGTCGATACCTGTGGAAGCAATGATTTTCTGAGCAGTTGTAGTGCCGATACCGAAAATGTAAGTTAACGCGATTACAACTCGTTTGTCACGAGGTAAGTCAACTCCAGCTAAACGTGCCATCTACAGATTGCACCTCCTTTTAACCTTGTTTTTGTTTGTGCTTAGGATTTTCACATATAACCATTACATTACCTTTGCGGCGAATAACTTTGCATTTCTCGCAAATCGGTTTAACCGACGGTCTAACTTTCATTTTTAAGCCCTCCTTATCATCGTAAGCAACCATGTTGCGTTTTCTGTTAGAAAACTTGCTTCGTAAGCATACGCCTTGAGAGAGTAACTTACATGTAAGCCGAACATTTATTTGAAACGGTAGGTTATACGGCCTCTCGTTAAATCATAAGGCGATAATTCTACGGTAACCTTATCTCCAGGCAAAATGCGGATAAAATGCATTCTGATCTTACCGGATACATGGGCTAGGATTTTATGACCATTTTCCAATTCAACCTTAAACATTGCATTCGGAAGAGGTTCAATCACTGTACCTTCTACTTCAATTACATCTTCTTTGGCCACAGTCATTCTCCTTTCTCTTGTGCTTCATCTTGCATAAGTTCAACGAATTTGGCAATTGCGAAGCGCAACTTTCCATTAGTAACACGACCTGTTTCCCTAATGCTTGACTCCACTTCACTGCTAATCGTTTCTTGTAACTGAAGATGATTCAGGTTCTTCTTCTTCGGTTGATCGAATTTGCGATGATCACCGTCGGCAAGCCAGACAAAGCGATGATCGACAATTCCAATCACGACCGCATATTCTCCGGGATCTCGACCGCGAAGCACCTTTACGATTTGACCCACCTTCGGAATCTTGCTATCCATTCATCATCACCTACGATCTAGGCAAAGTTAATATTTCATAACCGGCTGCCGTAATTGCAATCGTATGTTCAAAATGAGCGCATAGGGTACGATCCGCAGTGACTACAGTCCAATCGTCTTCGAGTGTTTGGACAAATCTTTCGCCAACGACCACCATCGGTTCAATGGCTAGGACCATGCCTGGTTTGAGTCGAGGACCTTTGTCAGGTACACCATAATTCGGAATTTGTGGTTCTTCGTGAAGATCCGTTCCGATACCGTGACCGACATACTCTATAACCACGGAGAAGCCTGCGTCTTCAATACAAGTTTGGATTGCATGCGACAACGTGTAGAGTCTAGCATCCGGTTTAGCTTCTGCTATGCCTCGATAAAGTGATTGTTCTGTCACAGCTAACAAGCGCCCAGCTGTTTCAGAAATTTCACCGACAGGATACGTCCAAGCAGAATCTCCATGATAACCTTTATACTGAGCACCAATATCTATACTGATAATATCGCCCTCAGTCAGCTTTCTTGGACCAGGAATACCATGAACTAATTCTTCGTTGACTGAAGCACAAATGCTTCCAGGAAAACCGTTGTAGCCTTTAAAAGATGGAATCGCTCCCTGACTGCGAATGAATTCCTCTGCGATCTGATCAAGTTCTTTCGTTGTAATGTTCGGACGAATCGCCCTTGCCAATAAGCGGTGCGTTTCGGCTACGATACGACCAGCTTCTCGCATTAGGTCTAGTTCAACCTCGGACTTACAAATGATCATTACGCTAGACCTCGTAGCAGTGAGCTAATTTGTTCGGTTACCGCATGAATGTCTTGTTCCCCGTTAACCTCACGCAATAATTCCCTCTTTTGGTAGTAATCCAGCAGCGGAGCCGTTTTATTGATGTATTCATCCAAACGAGTTCCGACTTTCTCTTCCGTATCATCAGATCGTTGGTACAACTCACCCGAACATTTATCGCATACGCCTTCTTGCTTTGGTGGGTTGAAGATTACATGATACGTAGAACCACAGGATTTACAAATTCTTCGGCCAGTTAGTCTTGCTAGCAGGAAACTGCGATCAACGGAAAGATTGATTACTACTTCAATCTTCTTACCTAAGGAATCTACGATTTCAGACAACGCATCTGCTTGAGCAACAGTTCTAGGGAACCCGTCAAGCAAAAAACCTTTATCGCAATCCGGTTGGGCAAGACGTTCTCTCACAATACCGTTCGTAATTTCATCAGGAACTAGTAGTCCCTTATCCACATAACCTTTGGCTTCAACACCAAGAGGTGTTCCTTGACTCATCGCCAAGCGAAATGCATCTCCAGTTGAGATATGAGGAATTTGAAATTCGTTTACGATCCTTTCTGCTTGCGTACCTTTGCCTGCACCAGGAGGCCCCATAAAAATTACGTTCATACTTAAAACCTCCCATCGCACTCGGCATTACGAACAGCACAATAGGTGCCGATGTCGCAGATATTGCCCCATCAGAACCTATTAGCTATTTATTGATAAATCCTTTGTAATGACGCTTAATCAATTGGCTCTCGATCTGTTTCATCGTCTCAAGACCAACGCCTACTACGATAAGTAAAGATGTACCACCTATCTGAACCGAGCTAGGCAAACCGGCAAGTCCTCCGAATATCATCGGAAGAATCGAGATCGCTGAGAGAAACAAAGCTCCAGAAAGAGTAATTCTAGTCATTACGCGAGTCAGATAAGTCGATGTTGTCTTACCGGGTCTAATACCAGGTATGTAGCCACCATTTTTCTTCATCTGGTCAGCCATTTGAACTGGATTAATTTGTACGAAGGTATAAAAGTAAGTGAAACCAATAATCAGCAGTACATACAGTACAATCGCTAATGGTGCAGTTTGGTTAATACTTAAGTTAGTAATAATCCATTCTGCAACAACATTTCCTCTCCAATAGCTTGCGATAGTGGGTGGGAACATTAATAACGATAGTGCAAAGATTACTGGGATAACACCAGCCGCATTCACTTTAAGAGGAATGTGAGTGGTTTGACCACCATACATTTTACGACCAACTACCCGTTTCGCATATTGTACAGGTATCTTACGGACACCTTGCTGCACGAATATGACCCCGGCAATAATCAGTATAACAACCAAAGCAATAATGATCAGTTTCACGATATTCAGGAACAAAGCTCCTTCGGTCGCAAAAAGTGATTTGTAGATTTGTTGAATGCTTGTTGGAATCGCCGCGACGATACCAGCAAAGATGATAATGGAAATACCGTTTCCAATCCCATATTCCGTGATTTGCTCACCGAGCCACATCAAGAAAGCTGTACCAGCTGTCAGTACGAGAGCAATTAGAGCAAAGGTTGTGACTCCTGGATCAATCACGAGTCCGCTATACAAACGGTTAAACCCAATTGAAAGTCCAAAAGCTTGAATCACACCTAGAATAATCGTACCGTAACGAGTAACTTGTGTCATTTTCTTTCTTCCGACATCGCCTTCTTTTGCCCATTGCGCAAAGCGTGGAATTACATCCATGGACAAAAGCTGAACAATAATAGAAGCCGTGATATAAGGCGTAATTCCCATCGCGAAGAGGGAAAATTGGAAGAGCGCACCGCCAGAAAACGTGTTGAGCAAACCAAAGACATCACTCTGATTCGCTTGGTCTTGAAGTTTCAGAACATCCGTATTAATGTTAGGCACCGGAATAAAGGCACCTAAGCGGTAGACGATTAGCAAGATGAGCGTAAAGAAAATTCTTCTGCGTAAATCTTCTACTTTGAAGATGTTGGCTATGGTATTGAACATTAAATCACCTCGGTTTGACCGCCGGCAGCTTGGATTTTCTCAATCGCTGATTGAGAGAACTTATTCGCTTTAACGGTTAATTTTACTGTGATTTCACCGTTTCCTAAAATCTTGATGCCATCTTTAGGAGCTTTAACAATACCAGTCTCCATCAATACTTGTGGAGTAACTTCGGTACCAGCTGCGAAATTGTTCAAATCTTCAAGGTTTACGATTGCGTATTCCGTACGGAAACGATTCGTGAAACCACGTTTAGGTAAACGACGGTATAACGGGTTTTGTCCACCCTCGAATCCAGGACGAACGCCTCCACCGGAACGTGCGTTTTGACCTTTATGTCCGCGAGTTGATGTTTTACCCATGCCGCTACTTGTACCACGGCCAACACGTTTACGAGTGTGACGAGAACCAGTAGCAGAACTTAGCTCATGTAACTTCATCGTTGCACACCTCCTCTAGATCTTAATATCTTGCTACTATGCTTCGATTTCTTTAACTTCTACCAAATGGCTGACTTGATTAACCATGCCTCTGATCGCAGCATTATCTTGATGAAGAACAGTTTGGTGCATCTTGCGAAGACCAAGTGTTTTCACTGTAATGCGTTGTGTTTCAGGGCGGCCAATCAGGCTGCGTTTTAGGGTAATTTGTAATTGTTTCGCCATGTTTACCCCTCCTAACCTAATAGCTCTTGAACTGTTTTACCGCGAAGCTTTGCAACTTCTTCCGCTTTTTTCAAGCGGCTTAAGCCTTCAAGCGTTGCGTTAACCATGTTCATGGAGTTCGATGAACCAAGGGATTTTGTCAAGATATCGCCGATACCAGCAAGTTCAAGTACTGCACGAACTGGTCCGCCTGCGATAACTCCTGTACCTTGGGAAGCTGGTTTCAACAGAACGCGTCCTGCACCAAACTTACCTGTTACAAGGTGAGGAATCGAAGTGCCTACGATAGGAACATGAATCAAGTTCTTTTTCGCATCTTCAATACCTTTGCGGATTGCATCAGGAACTTCGGAAGCTTTACCGATTCCTGCTCCAACCCAGCCATTGCCATCGCCAACGACAACAAGTGCGCTGAAGCTGAAACGACGTCCGCCTTTTACTACTTTAGCTACGCGATTAATATTAACGACTTTTTCTGTTAGCTCTAAAGTATTAGGATCTACACGCAAGTCTTTTACCTCCTTATATATGTTTTTCCTAGAATTCAAGTCCAGCTTCACGAGCTGCGTCAGCTAATGCTTGAACACGTCCATGATAAAGGTATCCACCGCGGTCAAATACCACTTTGTCTAAACCTTTTTCTTTCGCGCGTTGAGCTATTAATGCGCCAACTTTACGAGCAGCTTCAACGTTACCGCCATTACCAATTTCACTTTTCAGTTCTTTATCTTGAGTCGATGCAGCAACGATTGTAATACCCGTTGTATCATCGATAAGTTGAGCATACATGTGTTTGGAAGAGCGGAATATGTTCAAGCGCGGACGAACAGTTGTACCTTCGATTTTCTTACGAACCCGAAGATGTCTTTTCAAACGAGCTTTATTTTTATCGCTTTTAGTAATCATCTATACTTACACTCCTTTCATCATCTTATGATGCGAGGCTTATGCTTACGTAGCAAGTTTTCATACGAAAACTCTTAGCTATTACCCGCGATCTAACGATCTTATTTCTTCTTACCAGCTTTACCTTCTTTACGAAGAATACGTTCGCCTTCATACTTGATACCTTTACCTTTATACGGCTCTGGCTCACGTACGGAACGAACTTTAGCTGCCATAGCGCCTACTAATTCTTTATCAATACCTTTAACGATGATTTTCGTGTTCGTAGGAACATCGAACTCAATGCCGTTTTCAGGAGTGATTTCAACTGGATGGGAGTACCCAACGTTGAGAACTAATTTGTCGCCGCTCTTGTTAGCACGGTAACCAACGCCAACTAGATCCAAAGATTTCGTGAAACCTTCCGTTACGCCACTTACCATGTTGGCAACAACACTACGTGTTGTACCATGCAGGGAACGATGGAGTTTGTTATCGGAAGGACGCTCAACGGAAATCTCGTTTTCTAGAACATTTACTTTCATATCTTTATGAAGTTCACGGGACAAAGAACCTTTAGGGCCTTTAACCGTGATTTGAGTATTGTCTAGTGTTACATTTACACCACTTGGAATGGTGATTGGCTTACGACCAATACGAGACATGTTTGCACCTCCATTCAATTACAATTGTATTACCAAACGTAGCAGATAACCTCTCCGCCAGCTTTGGATTGACGAGCATCTTTATCCGTCATAACTCCTTTAGATGTGGAGATGATGGCAATCCCTAATCCGCCCAGTACACGAGGGATTTCTTGTGATTTAGTGTAAACGCGTAGACCTGGTTTGGAAATTCTTTTCAAACCGGAGATAACACGCTCATTGTTTGAACCGTATTTCAGGAACAAACGAATGATACCTTGTTTGCTATCTTCAACGTACTCAGCGTCACGGATAAATCCTTCTTTTTTAAGGATTTCAGCGATTTCCCTCTTCACTTTTGACGCAGGAATTTCAACTGTTTCATGACGTACGATATTCGCATTACGAATGCGAGTTAGCATATCTGCAATTGGATCTGACATGACCATTTTGTGTAAACCTCCTTCCCGAAAATAGGGTGATTACCAGCTTGCTTTTTTAACGCCTGGAATCTGACCTTTGTGTGCTAATTCGCGGAAACAAATCCGACAAATTTTGAACTTGCGAAGCACTGAATGCGGACGTCCGCAGCGCTCACAACGTGTGTATGCTTGCACTTTAAACTTCGGGGTACGTTGCTGTTTGACTTTCATCGAAGTTTTTGCCACTTAATATAACACCTCCTGATAGGTACGACTGGTAACCTATTTAACGAAAGGCGCTCCGAGTTGTGTTAAAAGCTCGCGAGCTTCCTCGTCGGACTTAGCCGTTGTAACGATAACAATATCCATACCACGAACTTTATCAATTTTATCATACTCAATTTCTGGGAAAATGAGTTGTTCTTTCAGACCAAGTGTGTAGTTTCCACGGCCGTCAAAAGCCTTGTTGGAAATACCACGGAAGTCACGTACACGTGGAAGTGATACGTTGAAAAGTTTATCCAAGAAATGATACATGCGCTCACCGCGAAGAGTTACTTTCACGCCGATTGGCATATTTTCACGAAGTTTGAAACCCGCGATCGCTTTTTTGGATTTTGTTACAACTGGTTTTTGACCAGAGATCTTTTGAAGATCTTCTACTGCTGTGTCAAGTACTTTGGAGTTCGATACAGCCTCACCAACACCCATGTTGATAACGATTTTCTCGACTTTAGGAACTTGCATTACAGTTGAGTAGTTAAACTTTTGAATTAACGCTGGAGTGATTTCGTTCAAATAACGATCTTTCATTCTTACTGCCATGACTCATTTGCCTCCTTTCCATGCTTGTTTGTATTAATCGATAACTTCGCCGGATTTTTTCGCGATACGAACTTTCGTTCCGTTATCCAATACTTTGTATCCTACGCGAGTAGGTTTGCCGCTCTTAGGATCAATTAGCATCACGTTAGAAACGTGGATTGCAGCTTCTTGATTCAAGATACCGCCTTGTGGATTTTGTTGAGATGGTTTCGCATGTTTCTTAACCATGTTTACACCTTCTACTAGCACACGGTTTTGACGAGGATAAGCAGCGATAACGCGACCCTTCTTACCTTTGTCTTTACCAGTGATTACAAAAACCGTATCGTCTTTTTTCACGTGCAGTTTATTGTTATGAGATTCTAATCTCTTTTTTAATCTTGGCATTAGCTTCTACACCTCCTGAGGTTTCCCGTTAGGAAAACAAACATCGTAACTGTTCTTAGATAACTTCTGGAGCCAAGGATACGATCTTCATGAAGTCTCTGTCACGAAGTTCGCGTGCAACTGGTCCAAAGATACGTGTACCACGTGGACTTTTATCTTCTTTCACGATAACAGCCGCATTCTCATCGAATGAGATATATGATCCGTCTTTACGGCGAGCACCGCTCTTCGTACGAACGATAACTGCTTTAACAACGTCACCTTTTTTGACAACGCCACCTGGTGTTGCTTCTTTTACTGAACAGACGATCAAATCACCAATGTGACCAACGCGACGACCAGTACCACCCAAAACGCGGATACACATTAATTGTTTCGCACCTGAGTTGTCAGCGACAGCCAAACGAGTAAATGGTTGAATCATCGTATTCCCTCCTTTCGGGGTTCATGTCTAGATTATTAGATAACAACAGCAACTTCAATAATTTCAACCAGTCTCCAGCTTTTATCTTTGGATAACGGTCTAGTTTCACTGATTTTCACAGTGTCACCAATTTTAGCTTGGTTGTTTTCATCATGAGCTTTAAACTTTTTCGTATATTTGATTCTCTTGTGATAGAGTTCATGTTTTTTGTAAGTTTCAACAGCAACAACAATGGTTTTATCCATTTTATCGCTGACAACTTTACCGATCAGAACTTTACGATCGTTACGTTCAGCCATCTAAGGAACACTCCCTTCTAGATTTGGTTACCCAATCCCCAATTCTCTTTCACGCAAAATAGTCTTGGCACGAGCGATCTCTTTACGCAAATCACGAATTTGAGTCGGGTTGTCCAATTGACCAGTAGCTAGTTGAAAACGGAGGTTAAAGAGTTCTTCTTTAAAACCATTAACTTTTTGCTCAATTTCAGCAGTGGTTAAGTTCCGGAATTCACTACCCTTCATTTGCTTCACCGCCTACTTCTTCTCTTTTCACGAACTTCGTTTTGATCGGAAGCTTGTGGGCAGCAAGACGCATCGCTTCACGAGCGACCTCTTCACTTACACCAGCAAGTTCAAATAAAATTTTGCCCGGTTTTACTACAGCAACCCATTTTTCCACGTTACCTTTACCACTACCCATACGGACTTCAAGCGGTTTTTGTGTAACTGGTTTAGCTGGGAAAATTTTAATCCATACTTTACCGCCACGTTTGATGTAACGTGTCATGGCAATACGTGCTGCTTCGATTTGACGGTTGGAGACCCAAGCCGGTTCTACCGCTTGCAGACCATATTCGCCAAAAGCTACTTCCGTTCCGCCTTTAGCGCGACCTTTCATGTTACCGCGGTGTTCTTTACGGTGTTTTACACGTTTAGGTACTAACATGATTTAAATTCCTCCTTCCGGCTGAGCCTTTTTCTTAGCTGGCGGAAGCACTTCTCCACGATAAATCCATACTTTTACACCGATACGTCCATAAGTAGTGGCTGCTTCAGCAGTACCATAGTCGATATCCGCACGAAGCGTATGAAGTGGAACTGTTCCTTCGCTATATCCTTCCGTACGAGCGATCTCAGCACCGCCAAGACGTCCGCTAGTTGCTACTTTGATACCTTTTGCGCCGGATCTCATTGTTCTTTGCATAGCTTGTTTCATAGCACGACGGAATGAAACACGACGTTCCAATTGAAGTGCAACAGCTTCAGCTACGAGAATAGCATCAAGATCTGGGTGTTTGATTTCAGAGATGTTAATGTGCACTTTTTTATTGGACATTGCAGCGATGTAGTTGCGAATAACTTCAACTTCAGCTCCGCCTTTACCAATAACCATGCCTGGTTTTGCAGTTTGAATCGTAACGTTCACACGGTTAGCCGCGCGCTCGATTTCGATGTGGGAAACTGCAGCATCTTTAAGTTTATTTTTTAAGTATTCACGGATTTTGACGTCTTCAAGCAACAGAGTTCCGAAATCTTTCTCTGCAAACCATTTGGACTCCCAATCGCGAATAATACCAATTCTAAAGCCTACCGGGTTTACCTTCTGACCCACACGTTACCCCTCCTTATTTTTCAGATACCACGATTGTAATGTGGCTGGTACGTTTTTTGATCGCGCTAGCGCGGCCCATTGCACGTTGTTGGAACCTTTTCATTGTTGGTCCTTGGTTAACATACGTCTCAGAAACAACAAGTTTGTTAAGATCCAATGAATAGTTATGCTCTGCATTCGCAATTGCGGAATTCAGTAGTTTCTCCAGAATAGGAGAAGCTGCTTTAGGCGTGTGACGCAGAATCGCAATCGCTTCACCTACCGCTTTCCCCCGAATCAAGTCAACAACTAGCTTTGCTTTACGAGGAGCAATCCGAGCGTGGTTCAATATTGCTTTAGCTTGCATGGTAGTACCTCCTCTCGGTTAAAAATGAAATTAACGTTTTCCGGTTTTCTTGTCGTCATCGTGACCTTTGTAAGTACGAGTTGGTGCAAATTCACCAAGCTTGTGTCCAACCATATCTTCGGTTACATACACAGGCACGTGTTTTCTTCCATCATATACTCCGAAAGTGTGACCAACGAATTGCGGGTAAATCGTAGAACGACGGGACCACGTTTTGATAACCAGTTTTTTGGTGGATGTGTTCAAGTCTTCTACTTTTTTCAGTAAGTATCCATCAATAAATGGACCCTTCTTTAAGCTGCGACCCATGGGTGTTCCTCCCTTCCTTGAACCTCAAGAGAATTGATATATCCTAGATTACTTCGTACGGCGACGTACAATGTATTTATCGGATGCTTTGCCTTTTTTACGAGTTTTGAAACCAAGCGTCGGTTTACCCCATGGTGACATAGGTGATTTACGTCCGATTGGTGCGCGTCCTTCACCACCACCGTGTGGGTGATCATTCGGGTTCATTACGACCCCACGAACTTGTGGACGATTGCCTTTCCAACGATTACGTCCTGCTTTACCGATTTTCACGAGCTCGTGATCTTCGTTACCAACAGAACCGATTGTTGCGCGGCAAACTTTAAGGACTTTACGAACTTCACCGGATGAAAGGCGAATGGTTACGTAAGTTTCTTCTTTACCAAGAAGTTGAGCTTCCGTACCGGCAGCGCGCACTAGTTGTGCACCTTTACCAGGCTTCAACTCAATGTTGTGGATAACTGTACCAACTGGAATGTTTTCCAATGGAAGAGCGTTACCTACTTTGATATCTGCTTGTGGTCCAGAAACGATACGATCGTCCACTTTAAGACCTTTAGGAGCGATGATGTATTTTTTCTCGCCATCAGCATAATGAATCAATGCGATGTTTGCGGAACGGTTAGGATCGTACTCAACTGTAGCAACGCGTCCTGGTATTCCATCTTTAGTACGTTTGAAATCGATGATACGGTATTTACGCTTGTGTCCACCACCATGGTGACGAACCGTAATTTTACCTTGGTTGTTACGACCAGCATGCTTGAACAGAGGAGCAAGCAATGATTTCTCCGGTGTTGATGTTGTTATTTCTTCAAAAGTAGAAACCGACATCGCACGTCGAGCTGGTGAGGTTGGTTTATATTTTTTAATTGGCACTCTGATTTCCTCCTTACTTCAAGAAATGGGTTATACCGATTCAAAGAATTCCAATTCTTTGCTTTCTGCGCTTAGGGACACGATAGCTTTCTTCCAGATGGAAGTGTAACCGGAGTGTTTGCCATAACGTTTAGGCTTAGCTGGCATTCTCAATGTGTTTACATTTGTAACTTTTACTTTGAAGATAGCTTCAATAGCTTGTTTAATTTCTGTTTTGTTAGCGCGAAGATCCACTTCGAAAACATACTTTTTGTTAGCCATTAGGTCGCTTGTACGCTCAGTGATGATCGGGCGCTTGATAATGTCGCGTGGATTTTTCATTGTGCAAGCACCTCCTCAACTTTCTGTACAGCTTCTTGTGTAATGATCAATTTGTCATATAACATGACATCAAGAACATTAACTCCATCAGCAGCAACAAATTTCACACCTGGGATATTACGAGCAGATAAAGCAACATTGGAGTCGTTAGCAACGCCTACAACTAATACTTTACGATCTACTTTCAGGTTGTTCAAAATAGCTACGAAATCTTTCGTTTTTGGAGCGTTCAATTGAAGCTGATCCAATACGATCAAGTTGTTATCGATAAGTTTCGAGGACAAAGCGGATTTGATCGCTAAGCGACGAACTTTTCTAGGCAATTTGAAACCATAGCTACGAGGTGTCGGTCCGAATACGGTACCGCCGCCTTTCCACTGTGGAGCACGAATACTACCTTGACGCGCACGACCTGTACCTTTTTGTTTCCAAGGTTTACGACCACCGCCACGAACTTCCGAACGACCTTTTGTTTTGTGTGTTCCTTGACGCACAGCTGCTTGTTGTAAAAGAACAGCTTCGTGGATCGCATGAACGTGAGGCTCAATTCCGAAAACAACGTCAGACAGTTCAACTTCTCCTACCTGAGCACCTGTTACATTATATAAAGCTACTTTTGGCATCTGTCTTCCTCCTTTCTTACTTTTTCACAGCAGACTTCACGCTAACGTAGCTGTTTCTAGGACCCGGAATGGAACCTTTAACTAGCAACACGTTACGCTCAGCATCTACTTTAATGATTTGCAGGTTTTGCAAAGTTACTGTTTCGTTACCCATGTGCCCTGGCAATTTCTTACCTTTAGGAACGCGGTTTGCTTGAATGGAACCCATGGAACCTGGACCGCGGTGATAACGTGATCCGTGAGCCATAGGGCCTGTGGATTGGTTATGTCTTTTGATGTTACCTTGGAAACCTTTACCTTTGGAAGTACCCGTTACATCAACGAATTCGCCCTCTGTAAACAGATCTGCTTTCAGTTCTTGACCAACTTCATAGTCACCCAACTGAATGCCACGAATTTCTTTAACGTAGCGCTTAGGCGTTGCCCCTGCTTTTTTCGCATGGCCAAGCTCTGGTTTAATGATTCTGCTAGCTTTCACATCATCAAAACCGATTTGGATCGACTCATATCCGTCGTTATCCACATCTTTCTTTTGCAGTACCACACATGGTCCCGCTTGAATGACAGTTACCGGAACTACATTACCCTCCGGAGTAAACAACTGTGTCATCCCAAGTTTTTTTCCTAAGATACCTTTCATCGTTGACACCTCATTTCCTTCCTAAACGTTCATTCTATAGTTGTTTTACAGTTTGATCTCAATATCAACGCCAGACGGTAAGTCTAAACGCATTAGAGCATCAACTGTTTGTGGTGTTGGATTCACAATATCGATAAGACGCTTATGCGTACGCATTTCGAATTGCTCACGCGAATCCTTGTACTTGTGCACCGCACGAAGAATCGTGATGATTTGCTTCTCTGTCGGAAGCGGAATCGGACCGGATACACCTGCACCGGAACGCTTGGCAGTTTCCACGATTTTCTCAGCTGATTGATCAATAATTCTGTGATCATAAGCTTTCAAACGGATACGAATTTTTTGCTTTGCCATGATAAGTCCCTCCTTCTATCGCCCAATTTATTATCGGACATACTCCGCGAAAATTCTCCAACAACCATCCCCATGGCAAAGGGGCCAGGTGTGTCGGCAACCTTTCGCATCATCGCAACGTCACAGACCAACGTTTTATATTATATAAAATTTGAAAACGAAAAGCAAGCGAAATTTTAGGCATATGCATAAAAAAAAACACCCACCGCCTAAACGGTGAGTGTTTCTTCTATATATAGGTATTACTTTTGAATTGTTGCAACCGCGCCCGCACCAACTGTACGTCCGCCTTCACGAATCGCGAAGCGTGTTCCTTCTTCGATTGCGATTGGGTTGATTAGTTCAACAGTAACAGTGATGTTATCACCAGGCATAACCATCTCAGTGCCTTCTGGAAGGGAGATGATACCCGTTACGTCAGTTGTACGGAAGTAGAACTGTGGACGGTAACCTGTGAAGAAAGGCTTATGACGGCCACCTTCTTCTTTAGTTAGAACGTAGATTTGTGCTGTGAAGTTCGTGTGTGGTTTAACTGAACCTGGTTTCGCAAGTACTTGTCCACGCTCGATATCTTTACGGTCTACACCACGAAGTAAAGCTCCAATGTTGTCACCAGCTTGAGCGGAATCAAGCAATTTACGGAACATCTCTACACCAGTTACGATGCATTTACGAGTTTCTTCAGCGATACCAACGATTTCAACTTCTTCTTGTACTTTAACAGTACCACGCTCAACACGACCAGTTGCAACTGTTCCACGACCAGTGATTGAGAATACATCCTCAACTGGCATAAGGAAAGGCTTGTCAGTTTGACGCTCAGGAGTTGGGATGTAAGTATCAACTTGTTCGAACAACTCGATGATTTTGTCAGCCCAAGGACCTTCTGGGTTAGCAAGAGCTTCACGAGCTGCACCACGGATGATTGGAGTATCATCGCCTGGGAACTCATATTCGTTAAGAAGGTCGCGAACTTCCATCTCAACCAATTCAAGCAACTCTTCGTCTTCAACCATATCACATTTGTTAAGGAATACTACGATGTAAGGTACGCCTACTTGACGGGAAAGAAGGATGTGCTCACGAGTTTGCGGCATAGGGCCGTCAGCTGCGGATACAACCAAGATCGCTCCGTCCATTTGAGCAGCACCAGTAATCATGTTTTTAACATAGTCAGCATGTCCTGGGCAGTCAACGTGTGCGTAGTGACGGTTAGGTGTTTCGTACTCAACGTGAGCTGTGGAGATTGTGATACCGCGCTCGCGCTCTTCTGGTGCTTTATCGATTTGGTCGAATGCTACTGCAGCTCCACCGTATCTTTTGGACAATACAGTTGTAATAGCTGCTGTCAAAGTTGTTTTACCATGGTCAACGTGACCGATAGTACCGATGTTAACATGCGGTTTGTTACGTTCAAATTTAGCCTTTGCCATTTTAAACGATTCCTCCTTAGAGTGACTAATAGTTTTATATTAAGCGCCTTTGCCTTTTGCAATAATTTCTTCTGCAATGGACTTAGGTACTTCTTCATAATGCGAAAGTTCCATGGAGTAAACACCACGGCCTTGTGTTCTCGAACGAAGTGTTGTGGAATATCCAAACATTTCGGACAAAGGCACCTTAGCACGAATGACTTGTGCTCCATGACGGCTATCCATACCTTCAATGCGTCCACGACGGGAGTTAAGGTCGCCCATAACATCGCCCATGTACTCTTCTGGTACAGTAACTTCAACCTTCATGATTGGCTCAAGAAGAACCGGTTTACATTTTTCTTTAGCTGCTTTAAGTGCCATGGAACCCGCGATTTTGAACGCCATTTCATTGGAGTCAACATCATGGTAAGATCCATCAACAACTGTAGCTTTGATATCCACAAGAGGGAATCCTGCGATTACACCATTCTTCATGGACTCTTCGATACCAGCTTGAATAGGTGCGATGAATTCTCTAGGAATAGACCCGCCCACAACTTTGTTTTCGAAGATAAAGCCTACGCCAGCTTCTTGTGGTTCGAACTCAACCCAACAATGTCCGTATTGACCACGACCACCGGATTGACGAACGAATTTACCTTCAACTTTAGCTGCCGCACGGAATGTTTCACGATAAGCAACTTGTGGTTTACCTACATTGGTTTCAACTTTAAACTCACGAAGCATACGGTCAACGAGGATCTCAAGGTGAAGCTCACCCATACCTGCGATGATCGTTTGTCCTGTTTCTTCGTCTGTAGAAGCACGGAAAGTAGGATCTTCTTCAGCAAGTTTTTGCAATGCGATACCCATTTTATCTTGATCGGCTTTCGTTTTCGGTTCAACAGCAAGCTGGATAACCGGTTCAGGGAAGACCATTCTCTCAAGAATAACTGGGTTTTTCTCATCACAAAGTGTATCACCAGTTGTTGTATCTTTCAATCCAACAGCCGCGGCAATATCACCTGCATATACAATGCTGATTTCTTGACGTGCGTTCGCATGCATTTGTAGAATACGACCAACACGCTCACGTTTTCCTTTTGTTGCGTTAACAACGTAGGAACCGGAGTTCAAGGTACCAGAGTAAACACGGAAGAACGTAAGACGACCAACGAAAGGATCTGTCATGATTTTAAACGCAAGCGCTGAGAAAGGTTGATCATCAGCAGACTTACGAACCACTTCAGTACCATCGTCAAGCACACCTTTAATGTCAGGTACATCAAGAGGGGATGGCAGGTAGTTAATAACTGCATCCAACATCAATTGAACACCTTTGTTTCTGTAAGAAGACCCTACGATAACTGGGAAGATTTTCACTTCGCAAACACCTTTACGTAGAGCTGCTTTGATCTCATCAACAGTGATTTCTTCGCCTTCGAGATATTTCATAGTAAGCTCTTCATCAAGCTCAGCAACTTTCTCGATCAATTCCAAACGAAGCTCAGCAACTTGATCTTTGAACTCAGCAGGAATTTCGATTTTCTCGATGTCCTTACCAAGATCATCTTTGTACATATAAGCAACTTCATCAACCAAGTCAATGATGCCTTTGAAATCATTCTCAGCACCGATCGGAAGTTGAATAGCTACTGCATTTGCACCAAGTTTTTGACGCATGGATTCAACAACTTGCAAGAAGTCTGCACCGATGATATCCATTTTGTTTACGTAAGCAATCCGTGGAACGTTGTATTTATCAGCTTGTCTCCAAACTGTTTCCGATTGAGGCTCAACGCCCTCTTTCGCACTAAATACACCAACTGCTCCATCCAACACACGAAGGGAACGCTCTACCTCAACGGTAAAGTCAACGTGCCCCGGGGTATCAATAATATTGATGCGGTGACCTTCCCATTGCGCAGTTGTAGCGGCGGAAGTAATCGTGATTCCACGTTCTTGTTCCTGCTCCATCCAGTCCATCGTAGCTGCACCTTCGTGCACTTCTCCGATTTTGTGAACTTTACCTGTATAGTACAGAATGCGCTCTGTTGTTGTCGTTTTACCAGCATCGATATGAGCCATGATCCCGATATTACGTGTGTTTTTTAAGGAGAACTCTCTAGCCATAGGTCGTTATGTCTCCTTTCTGATATTGATTTAGAATTCTACCAACGATAGTGAGCGAATGCTTTATTAGCTTCAGCCATTTTGTGTGTATCTTCACGTTTCTTAACGGAAGAGCCAGTGCTGTTGCTAGCATCGATGATTTCATAAGCCAATCTTTCTTCCATCGTCTTCTCACCACGTAGACGTGAGTAGTTTACCAACCAACGCAAGCCTAATGTCGAACGACGATCAGGTCTTACTTCGATAGGTACTTGATAGTTCGCTCCACCAACACGGCGAGCTTTAACTTCTAGCACTGGCATAATGTTTTTGATAGCTGCTTCGAACACTTCCATCGGCTCTTTACCTGTACGATCTTTCACGAGGTTAAAAGCGTTGTATAAAATGGACTGTGCTACCCCTCTTTTTCCATCAATCATGATACGATTGATAAGACGAGTGACAAGTTTGCTATTATAAATTGGATCTGGCAATACGTCTCTGCGAGTAACTGGACCTTTACGAGGCATAGTTATCCCCCTTTCTTATAAGAATCATCCCTGATTATTATCTCTTATTTTTTAACTTTCGGACGTTTTGTACCGTATTTGGAACGGGATTGCTTACGGTTGTTAACACCGGAAGTATCCAGCGCGCCACGTACGATGTGATAACGTACCCCTGGAAGATCTTTAATTCTACCTCCACGGATCAATACAACACTGTGTTCTTGCAGGTTGTGACCGATACCTGGAATGTAAGCTGTCACCTCTACGCGGTTCGTTAAACGAACACGTGCATATTTACGAAGTGCGGAGTTAGGCTTCTTAGGAGTCATAGTACCTACACGCGTGCAGACACCACGTTTTTGAGGTGCACTCAAATCCGTTGCTTCTCTTTTCAAAGCGTTAAAACCTTTTTGCAAAGCTGGTGATTTAGACTTATCCACCTTCGCTTGACGACCTTTACGTACTAGTTGGTTAATTGTTGGCATATCGCCACCTCCTCCCTACATTCATAACATGATGTTCTTCTTGCAAGCCCACAGATCCAGGCGAGTCATAAATGAGCAAAGAGAAAGTCCTTGCCATGGATAGCTGCAAAAAGTTACAAGAACTTATGTAGGCTATAGCCACTAACAAAAACGTCTTTAGCGCTTATTCATTTACAACAGCTGCTACCGCAGCTCCAACTTCAATTCCACATGCTTTACCTAGCATCTTCATAGAATCAACATAGGTAACAGGTACACCCTTCTGCATACAGAGAGTTACCAGATTTATCGTCAATCGCGGATCTGCATCTTTGGAAACAAAAACTTCGACTGCCTTACCTTGTTCGACTGTTTTTGTAACTTTCTTCGTACCTACTCTTATATTCTCCGCCTGTTTGACTTTATCATAAGACATAAGGCACCCCCTTCAAAGAAAAGGAAAGAATATCGACTTAGGCACACTACGATATATTAGCACTTTGATCTCCGGGTGTCAAGGAATAACTTCTTATATTTTATTATTCTTACTAGATTAGTAAAAGTATATCAAAAGGGACAGCACACTTCATAATAAAGTGGCCATCCCTCATGATTACATAGCGAATCTATTCAACAGTGACAGTTTCTTTTTCAAGATCCTCGTCTTGTACAAGAACTTCGTTCGGATCCGTAATACGGATGTTCCGGTAACGAGGCATACCTGTACCTGCAGGAATAAGTTTACCGATAATAACGTTCTCCTTAAGACCAAGCAATTGGTCAACCTTGCCTTTAATCGCTGCATCCGTCAAGACACGTGTCGTTTCTTGGAAAGACGCTGCAGATAGGAAGGAATCGGTCTCTAGGGACGCTTTAGTAATACCGAGCAAGATAGGTCTTGCAACAGCAGGCTCACTACCAGCGAACAAGGCTACTTTGTTGGCTGCTTCATATTCATGAATGTCTACGAAGGAACCAGGAAGAAGCGTTGTATCTCCAGCGTCAACGATACGGATTTTCCGCAGCATTTGGCGAACCATAACTTCGATATGTTTATCGTTAATTTCTACCCCTTGATTACGATACACGCGTTGAACCTCTTGCAGAATGTAGTTCTGCACGCCGCGGATACCTTTGATACGGAGCATTTCCTTCGGATCGATAGAACCGTCAGTCAACTCGTCTCCAGCTTCCACTTGTTGATTCAATGAAACACGTACACGTGAACCGTAAGGAACTGCGTATACTTTCGATTCCGCTTCGCCTTGAACTTCAATCTCACGACGATCTTTGGCTTCACGAATTTCTTTGACCGTACCATCAATCTCAGAAATGATCGCTTGACCTTTCGGATTCCGAGCTTCGAAGAGCTCTTGAATACGCGGCAAACCTTGCGTAATATCATCTCCGGCAACACCACCGGTATGGAACGTACGCATCGTCAACTGTGTTCCTGGCTCACCGATGGATTGAGCAGCGATAATACCTACTGCTTCACCAACCTCAACAAATTGGCCAGTCGCTAAGTTACGACCGTAACATTTCTTACAAACACCATGATTGGTGCGGCAGCTAAGAACGGAACGAATTTGAAGTTTCTCGATACCTGCTTCAATAATTGTATCTGCAATACCCGATTCGATAAGTTCATTGCGTTGAACAATGACTTCACCTGTTTTCGGATGACGAAGGGTTTCATAAGCATAACGACCCTCAATACGGTCATAGAGATCTTCAATAACCTCTTTACCATCTTGAATTTTGCTAACCATGAAGCCTTTATCTGTTCCACAATCATCTTCGCGAACAATAACATCTTGTGCAACGTCAACGAGACGACGAGTCAGGTAACCGGAGTCAGCAGTACGTAGCGCTGTATCGGCAAGACCTTTACGCGCTCCGTGCGTTGAAATAAAGTACTCCAAGATTGTCAAACCTTCACGAAAATTCGACTTAATTGGCAACTCCATAATTTTACCAGATGGATTCGCCATCAAACCACGCATACCGCCAAGCTGTGTAATCTGTGATTTATTACCCCGGGCTTTGGATTCAACCATCATGCTAATAGAGTTGTATTTATCAAGGGATTTCATCAAAATATCTGTGATTTCATCCTTCGCTTTACTCCAGATCGCAATAACACGGTCATAACGCTCTTCATCTGTAATCAAACCACGGCGGTATTGGTTCGTAACTACACGTACTTTCTCTTCACATTCTTTGAGGATTGCTACTTTTTCAGTAGGAACAACAACGTCAGAGACAGCTACGGTAATACCCGCTTTGGTGGAGTACGTGAATCCAAGCTCTTTAATTTTATCAAGGATCATGGACGTTTGAGTTGTGTGGTATTTACGGAAACACTCAGCAATGATAGAACCGAGATATTCTTTACCTACCGCTTTGTTCTCTTCACGTTCCAACATAATAGCTCTAAGATCAGCACCTTTTTCGAACACAAAGTGAGCATCAGGAATCCCGTTCAGCAGGTTCGTTTTGGTTGGTTCATTAATGAATGGAAAGTCGCTAGGGAAAATCTCATTCATAATGATTTTGCCGATCGTCGTGATCAAGATTGCATTTTGCTGTTTCTCAGTGAAACTAACTTTGTTCAATGCTCTTGCAGGAATAGCAACCCGTGCGTGTAGGGCCATTTTGCCCGATTGATAAGACGATACTGCCTCATGTACTGTTCTAATAATAGAACCAGCACCCTTAGCGAATTTGTTGTCTGTTGTTAAATAGAAGCTTCCCAGAACCATATCCTGTGAAGGCGTAACAACAGGCTTACCGTCTTTCGGATTCAAAATGTTACCTGACGCCAGCATGAGCAAGCGAGCTTCGGCTTGAGCTTCAGAAGACAATGGTACGTGAACGGCCATTTGGTCACCGTCGAAGTCAGCGTTGTAAGCTGTACAAACGAGCGGATGAAGCTTAATCGCGCGGCCTTCAACCAGAATCGGTTCAAAAGCTTGAATACCAAGTCTATGCAGCGTAGGGGCACGGTTCAGAAGAACCGGATGCTCCTTAATTACTTCTTCAAGAACATCCCAAACATCTGGGCTTACGCGCTCAACTTTACGTTTTGCACTTTTGATGTTATGGGCCAAACCTTTATTCACAAGCTCTTTCATCACGAAAGGCTTGAACAACTCAAGTGCCATTTCCTTCGGAAGACCACATTGGTACATCTTCAGGTTAGGACCTACAACGATAACGGAACGACCGGAGTAGTCAACACGTTTACCGAGCAAGTTTTGACGGAAACGTCCTTGTTTACCTTTCAGCATATGGCTGAGGGATTTCAAAGGACGGTTACCAGGGCCTGTTACCGGACGGCCGCGACGACCGTTGTCGATAAGAGCATCAACCGCTTCTTGCAGCATCCGTTTCTCATTTTGAACAATGATATCCGGAGCGCCTAGGTCGAGCAATCGCTTCAAACGGTTGTTACGGTTGATAACGCGGCGATACAGATCATTCAAGTCAGAAGTCGCGAAGCGGCCACCATCGAGCTGTACCATCGGACGAAGCTCTGGAGGGATGACTGGAAGTACATCCAGAACCATCCAACCCGGTAAATTCTTCGAGTTACGGAAAGCTTCCATAACTTCCAAACGCTTAATCGCACGATTACGACGTTGACCTTGCGCTGTTTTGAGTTCTTCTTTGAGTGTATCTACTTCACGCTCGATATCAATGTCGATTAGAAGCTTTTTAACGGCTTCCGCACCCATTCCCGCTTGGAAAGCATAACCGTACTTCTCGCGATAGCTGCGGTATTCTTTCTCGGAAAGCAGTTGTTTCTTCTCCAAAGGCGTATCCCCTGGATCAGTTACCACATAGGAAGCGAAGTAGATAATTTCCTCCAACGATCTTGGAGACATATCTAACGCAAGTCCCATACGGCTTGGAATACCTTTGAAGTACCAAATGTGAGATACCGGAGCTGCAAGTTCAATATGACCCATGCGCTCACGACGTACCTTTTGACGTGTTACTTCAACGCCACAACGGTCACAAACAACGCCTTTATAACGAACTCGTTTGTATTTACCGCAATGACATTCCCAATCTTTGGTAGGCCCGAAGATCTTTTCGCAGAAAAGACCTTCTTTCTCAGGCTTTAAGGTTCTGTAGTTAATCGTTTCCGGCTTCTTTACTTCCCCACGGGACCAAGAGCGAATTTTATCGGGTGATGCCAAGCCGATTTTCATAAACTCGAAGTTGTTAACGTCCATCAAGGAGCAACCCTCCTTTAAGAATTTAAACCCACTATGCAGTGAATCGTTCTCGATCTATTGTGGTGTTCTTTATTCGTTGACTCCTAATTCAGAGCCCTCTAAGTTTAGGTTTAATTTATCGCTAGTGACTTCGTCGTCATCGTCGGCTTCTCTCATTTCGATCTCTTCTTCGTCGCCGGAAAGGATTTTAACATCCATACCTAAGCTTTGAAGCTCTTTGATCAAAACTTTGAATGATTCCGGAACACCTGGCTCTGGAACATTCTCGCCTTTAACGATAGACTCATATGTTTTCACACGGCCTACAACGTCATCGGACTTCACAGTAAGAATTTCTTGCAGTGTATAAGCAGCTCCATAAGCCTCGAGTGCCCATACCTCCATCTCCCCGAAACGTTGTCCACCGAACTGCGCTTTACCACCCAGCGGCTGCTGAGTAACAAGGGAGTAAGGTCCTGTTGAACGGGCATGGATTTTATCATCAACCATGTGCGCCAGTTTAATCATGTACATGACACCAACGGTAACTTCGCGTTCGAACGACTCACCTGTACGACCATCGTACAGAATCGTTTTACCGCTACGCTGCATACCTGCTTCTTCCATCGCATCGAACACGTCATACTCACGCGCTCCATCGAATACTGGCGTTGCAGCATGGATACCCAGGTACTTGGAAGCCATACCTAAGTGAACTTCAAGAACTTGACCGATATTCATCCGTGAAGGAACCCCTAGTGGATTCAATACAACTTCAACCGGTGTACCATCTGGAAGGAAAGGCATATCTTCTTCCGGAAGAATACGTGCAACTACCCCTTTATTACCGTGACGTCCCGCCATTTTATCGCCTTCGGAAATTTTCCGTTTTTGTGCGATATAGACACGAACGAGTTGGTTCACACCAGGAGGCAGCTCATCGCCGTTCTCACGAGTAAATACTTTCACATCAACAACGATACCGTCTGTACCATGCGGCACGCGAAGGGATGTATCACGAACCTCACGAGCCTTCTCACCGAAGATCGCATGCAGCAATCTTTCTTCCGCTGTCAGCTCTGTTACACCTTTAGGTGTTACTTTACCAACAAGGATATCGCCTGCGCCGATTTCGGCACCGACACGGATAATACCGCGCTCGTCAAGATTTTTCAGTGCATCTTCCCCAACGTTCGGGATATCACGAGTGATTTCTTCAGGTCCCAGCTTCGTATCACGAGCTTCGGACTCGTACTCCTCGATGTGAATAGAAGTGTATACATCTTCTTTCACAAGCTTTTGGCTAAGCAAGATCGCATCCTCGTAGTTGTAACCTTCCCAAGTCATGAAGGCTACGACAACGTTACGCTCCAAGCGCCAATTCACCTTGTTCTGTTGAAGGTCCGTCTGCAAGAATATCGCCCGCTTTAACCAATTGGCCTTTTTTGACAATCGGACGTTGATTGATGCACGTACCTTGGTTAGAACGCATGAATTTGTGGAGTTTATATTTGACGATGTTGCCGCTAACCAGCTTGCCATCGACCAATTCTTGGCGACGCAACCAAATTTCGTTCGCAGCAGCTTTCTCAATAATTCCATCGAATTTGGAGACAATACATACTCCAGAGTCTTTAGCGACCTTATGTTCCATACCTGTGCCTACAAGAGGTGCTTTCGGGATCAAAAGCGGAACCGCTTGACGCTGCATGTTTGAACCCATAAGCGCACGGTTGGAGTCATCATTTTCAAGGAACGGAATTAACGCCGTTGCCACGGAAACAACTTGCTTCGGAGAAACGTCCATGTAATCGACACGTTCAACCGGAAGTGTTAAGTTGTCATCCTTATAACGAACGATAATTGCGTCTTCAACGAATTTATTATCTTCCGTCAATTGTGCATTCGCCTGAGCGATAACATAGTTATCCTCTTCGTCTGCTGTCAGGTAAGCGATTTGGTCGGTTACAAGTCCTGACTTCGGATCTACCCAACGATATGGCGCCTCAATGAAGCCATATTCATTAATACGGGCAAATGTAGACAAGGAGTTGATCAAACCAATGTTCGGTCCCTCTGGCGTCTCAATTGGACACATACGGCCATAGTGAGAGTGATGCACGTCACGAACTTCCATACCTGCGCGCTCTCTCGTCAAACCGCCGGGTCCGAGTGCAGACAGACGTCTTTTGTGCGTCAATTCAGCAAGTGGATTCGTTTGGTCCATAAACTGAGAAAGCTGTGAGCTACCGAAGAACTCTTTAATCGATGCGATTACAGGACGAATGTTGATCAAAGCTTGCGGTGTAATCACATTCGCGTCTTGAATCGACATACGTTCACGTACAACACGCTCCATACGGGAAAGACCAATACGGAATTGATTTTGCAGCAATTCACCTACAGAACGAAGTCTACGGTTACCCAAGTGGTCAATATCATCCGTATTTCCGATACCGTGAAGTAAATTGATGAAATAGTTAATAGATGAAATAATATCGGCAGGCGTGATGTTTTTGACAGTTTTATCAATAACACCGTTAGAAATAACTTTAACGACCTTGCCCTCTTCTGTTGGTGAATAAACGTTGATGCACTGAACCGGAATCGTATCCGCGCCCGTTACACCTTTAGGAATCGTAAATTCTTGATATCCTGCACCTTTTTCAATAAAAGGAAGGATTTCATCAAGCACACGACGATCAAGCAATTGCCCAGCTTCTGCAATGATTTCTCCAGTCTCGGAGTCCACCAGTGTTTCAGCCAAACGTTGATTGAACAATCTATTTTTGATATGAAGTTTTTTGTTGATTTTGTAGCGACCTACATTGGCCAAATCATAACGCTTCGGATCAAAGAAACGAGCAACGATCAAACTTCTAGCATTATCTAGTGTAGGAGGCTCACCCGGACGAAGTCGCTCATAGATTTCGATTAACGCTTTTTCCGTAGAATCCGTGTTATCTTTATCGAGCGTATTACGGATGTATTCATTATCACCGAGCAAATCCAAAATCTCAGCATCTGTACCAAATCCTAAGGAACGAAGAAGGACAGTTACTGGAATTTTACGCGTGCGATCGATACGAACATAGATGATATCTTTCGCATCAGTCTCAAGCTCTAACCAGGCTCCACGGTTCGGAATGACGGTTGCGGTATATGTTTTTTTGCCGTTTTTATCCACTTTCGTGCTATAATAAACACTGGGTGAACGAACGAGCTGGGAGACGATTACACGCTCCGCACCGTTAATAATGAACGTTCCCGTGTCAGTCATGATAGGGAAATCCCCCATGAACACTTCTTGTTCTTTGACCTCACCGGTTTCCTTATTAATCAAACGGACTTTGACTCTTAACGGCGCCGCATAGGTTACGTCGCGTTCTTTGGATTCATCAACTGAATACTTAGGCTCGCCTAAGCTATAGTCAATAAACTCCAGTACTAGGTTACCTGTAAAATCCTGGATCGGAGAGATATCCTGAAACATCTCGCGAAGTCCTTCTTCCAAAAACCACTCATACGATTTTTGCTGGATTTCAATCAGGTTTGGAATGCCCAGCACCTCATTAATTCGTGCATAAGTCCTGCGTTTACGTCGTCCAAATTGAACAAGATGTCCCGCCAACTTTCATTCACCCCTCAACTCTACTCAATAAATAAAAAGAAGAAGAAAAACTTCTACCGACGTACACTCAGGACGCCTCCGTTAGTGGAGCCCGTCCGAATTAAGCGACTGTATGAAGGAAGGTTTTTCCCTGTAATCAATAAGACTTTTCCAAATATTTCTTCCCATCCTGTTAGAGTTTCCTAAAATTCAAACATTATACGTTACAAGTTCAAATTTTATTCATCCCGGAAGAAAAAAACACTTGACATTTTTGTTAACTAAAGACATGTGTCCCATCTTAATACTGACATTTTTTAATAATACCACATTTGAAATGTCAAGTCAAACAAATTCCCTCGATTGTAACAAAACCTCTAACAAGGCCATTCATGGGTGAGTGACCACGTTTAATGAGAAGTGACTTGGTCTCAATTACTTCGTGGCTTTGAGAATTTTGTATCCTTTATCTTTGGATACCTCAGTAACTTCATTGTACAAAGACTCGAGTTTTTTCATTGCCGATGGAGCACCCTGCTTTTTTTGAATAACAACCCAGATAGACCCACCGTCAACTAAACAATCATAAGCATCTGTAAAAATGCGATGAACGACTTCCTTGCCGGCACGAATCGGTGGATTGGTTAAAACAGCGTCAAAACGCTGCTCCTTTACTTGTTCCAAGAGATCACTTTGGAGGATGGTTACATTCGTAATTCCGTTACGCCTCGCATTATCAATAGAAAGCTCAATCGCTCTCTCATTGATATCAACCATTGTCACATGCCCTTTCGGACACATCACAGCAGCGCTTAGCCCAATAGGACCGTAACCACACCCGACATCAAGAACCTTAGCATCCTCGCGCAGCTGCATGGTTTCAATTAAATGCTTACTACCATAATCGACACCTTTTTTCGAAAAGACTCCCGCATCCGTCAGGAACGTATATGTTTTGCCACGCAGCACTTCTTGCATAGTATGAACATCTCGTTTAACCGTCGGTCGCTCCGTATAGTAATGCTCTGACACGTTATGAATTCCTCCTCCACTTTTACCTTTAGGAAAATCAAATAACGAGAGCGTTCCTAAGGCTTTCCTAAGGGTAAAAACCTCATCTTATAACGGTTAAAAAAACCTCTTGAAGTCAAGCTTCAAGAGGTTTCCTATTGAAAGATTACTTAACTTCTACGGATGCGCCAGCTTCTGTAAGCTTAGCTTTAACAGCTTCTGCTTCTTCGGAGCTAACTTTTTCTTTAACTGCTTTAGGAGCGCCATCAACCAAGTCTTTCGCTTCTTTCAGGCCAAGACCTGTGATTTCGCGAACTACTTTAATTACGTTGATTTTGGATGCGCCAGCGCTAGTCAAGATAACGTCAAACTCAGTTTGAGCTTCTTCAACTGCTACTGCTGCGCCACCGCCAGCTGCTACTGGAGCTGCTGCTGTTACGCCAAACTCTTCTTCAATTGCTTTAACCAGGTCGTTCAATTCCAAGATTGTCATGCCTTTGATTGCTTCTAGGATCGTTGCATTGTTGCTCATGGTTAAACCTCCATTATCATTCATATATTTTGTGGTTGTTGTTGTAAAACAAAATTAAGCTTGACCTTCAGCTTCTTTTTTCTCAGCAACTGCTTTAACAGCAAGTGCAAAGTTACGAACTGGAGCTTGAAGAACGCTAAGCAACATGGAGAGAAGACCATCTCTGGATGGAAGTTCAGCAAGTGCTTTGATTTGATCGTATCCAACTACGCGGCCTTCGACCACGCCGCCTTTTACGCTCAATTGATCATTCTTTTTCGCAAATTCAGTCAAGATTTTCGCTGGAGCGACTAGATCGTCATTGCTGAAAGCAATAGCAGTTGGACCTGTTAGGTACTCATCCAATGCGCTTAATTCAGCATTTGCTGATGCGCGTCTAGCCAACGAGTTCTTGAGAACTACGAATTCAATACCAGCTTCGCGCAAGGTTTTACGCAGCTGTGTTACTTGAGCTACGTTCAAACCGCGGTAGTCTGCTATGATTGTAGAAGCACTAGCTTTGAACTTTTCAGTTACTTCAGCTACTGCTTGTTCTTTCTGTGCAAGAATTTTCGCGTTTGCCATAGTACACCTCACTTCTTATGCATTTATCTTTCAAGATCGCAAACAGTAGGAGCATCAGCATTCCTTATTAAAATAAGAAATGCCTTCGTAGACGCTACGAAGGCATGATGTGTTCACTATTTCCCTGATGTACAAAGAAATCGCTATATATATCATAACACCTCGGTAGGAAATTAAGCACGTTGGCACCTACTGTCTACGGTTTGCATATTCATTTTTATGACCTTTGATAGAGTATCACGCCCAGCAACCGAAGTCAACTGGTAGCTTTTACTTATCTGAAGGATGACAGGTTCACACGAACACTAGGTCCCATTGTCGAAGATACAGCAATGTTTTTCAGGTAAACACCTTTAGCAGCTGCTGGTTTCGCTCTAACAAGCGCATCAACCAATGCTTTGAAGTTTTCGTTCAACTTATCCGCATCGAAAGATACTTTACCAAGTGGAGCATGGATTTGTCCTGCTTTGTCAAGACGGTATTCGATTTTACCAGCTTTGATCTCCTGAACAGCTTTGGTAACGTCGAAAGTAACTGTTCCTGCTTTAGGGTTTGGCATTAAACCTTTACCCCCGAGGATACGACCCAGTTTACCAACTTCGCTCATCATGTCTGGAGTAGCTACGCAAACGTCAAATTCGAACCAACCTTGTTGAATTTTGTTGATCATATCAGCATCACCAACAAAATCTGCACCAGCTGCTTCAGCTTCTTTCGCTTTCTCGCCTTTGGCAAATACAAGTACACGTTTCGTTTTACCAGTACCGTGTGGAAGTACAACGACACCACGAACAGCCTGATCTTGTTTTCTTGGGTCAACACCCAAACGAACTGCAACATCTACAGTTTCATCAAATTTAGCAGGAGCTGTTTTCTTAACAAGCTCGATTGCTTCTGACGGATCATACAAGGCTTCAGCGTCAACAAGCTGAGATACCTCGCGGTATTTTTTACCGTGTTTAGGCATTTTAAATATCCTCCTTAGTGGTATTAGCGGATAATCCTCCCACCGAGCGGCTGAAGAGTTTTCACAGAGAAAACTCACTTCGTAAGCTTAGCTTACCGTTTAACCGCATTCCTTGCGGAATTAATCTTCGATGACGATTCCCATGCTGCGAGCAGTACCTTCAACCATACGCATTGCAGCCTCAACGGATGCAGCATTTAGGTCAGGCATTTTTTGTTCAGCGATTTCGCGAACTTTTGCGCGTTTCACAGTTGCAACTTTCTTTTTGTTTGGTTCACCGGATCCTTTTTCGATACCAGCAACGACGCGAAGAAGAACTGCAGCCGGAGGCGTTTTAGTGATGAATGTAAAGGAACGATCCTCGAATACTGTGATTTCAACCGGAATGATAAGACCAACTTGATCAGCAGTACGAGCGTTAAACTCTTTACAGAAAGCCATAATGTTCACACCTGCTTGACCCAATGCTGGACCAATCGGTGGTGCTGGATTTGCTTTCGCAGCTTGAACTTGAAGCTTCACGATTTTAATAACCTTTTTTGCCATGATAGACACCTCCTTGCATAGAATATAGGGATCTTTGATGGAATCAAAGTCTCTCTACTTTGGGATTTGCTATCCATCCCACTAACGAAGGTCTATCCCGAGGAATAGACCTGGTAGAAACCCTTGGTTGTCTTGTTTTATAGCTTTTCCACTTGGTCGAAATCGAGCTCAAGCGGGGTTTCTCTACCAAACATGTTGACATGCACCTTAAGTTTACCCTTGTCAGCAACAATTTCTTCAACAGAGCCGACAAAGTTTGCGAAAGGTCCCACCTTGACGCGTACGGTTTCTTTGAGTTCGAAGTCGATTTTCTCCTTCGGCTCTTCCATACCCATATGCTTCAGGATAGATTCAACTTCCTCAGGTAATAATGCAGTCGGTTTAGAGCCGGATCCAGTAGAACCTACGAATCCAGTTACTCCTGGCGTATTACGTACAACATACCAAGAGTCATCCGTTTGAATCATTTCTACGAGGACATAACCTGGATAAACTTTACGCATGACGACTTTTTTCTTGCCGTCTTTGTTTACCAGTTCTTCTTCCATAGGCACAAGCACACGGAAGATCTTGTCCGTCATTTCCATAGATTCAACGCGTTTCTCTAAGTTGGCTTTCACTTTGTTCTCATACCCTGAATAGGTATGTACGACGTACCATCTTTTTTCCATGAATAAATTCACCTATAGTCCTGTTTATTTAAAAACAAGGCGCAGCAACTCAGAAATTCCTAGATCCAGCACAAAAAAATAGATGGCAACAAAAGCTACAGTACCCAATACGACAAGCGTATAGGTAGTCATCTCTTTGCGACTTGGCCACTTGACCTTTTTGAGTTCTGACCAACTGTCGGTGAAGAAGGAAAAAGTGGATCCGAAGCTTTGTCTCATTCTAGCCAAGAACGCCACAAACTACACCTCCAAAGAACTACCTAGTCTCGCGATGAGCAGTATGTTCATTGCAAAATTTGCAATATTTCTTCAACTCAATACGGTCGGGATTGTTGCGCTTATTTTTAGTGGATGCATAGTTTCTTTGTTTGCAATTTGTGCACGCTAATGTGATGATGACCCGCATGATGTACACCTCCTACAGACACTTTCTAATTAAAGCCCTTCTAAGCGCGTCAAAAAGAAAGCGACTTTTAGGGCTACCTGAAATACTTTATCACAACCCGTAATAGGGTGTCAAGGCAGAAGTCTCATAAATGCGAGAGTATCATCAGTATAGACTCCCTAGACAATTGTTAAACATTCTCCCAAAGAAAAACACCCGCACAGCTTAAGCGGCGCGGGTACTTCCTACAAATCTCGGACTTCTAGATAACGTTCAAGCTTGCGTTTAACACGTTGAAGAGCATTATCAATAGACTTCACATGACGATCGAGATCAACGGCAATTTCTTGATACGATCTGCCATCGAGATAGAGCATCAGTACCCTGCGCTCTAGGTCACTTAATATCTCTCCCATTTTATCTTCAAGGCCCGTAAACTCTTCTTGATTGATTACAAGCTCCTCAGGATCTGTAACCCGGGAACCGCTAATAACGTCAAGCAGCGTACGATCAGAATCTTCATCATAGATAGGCTTGTCCAATGACACGTAGGAATTAAGAGGAATGTGCTTCTGACGCGTTGCTGTTTTGATCGCCGTGATGATCTGCCGCGTGATGCACAGTTCAGCAAAGGCTTTGAATGAAGCAAGCTTGTCTCCTCGGAAGTCGCGAATAGATTTATATAAACCTATCATACCTTCCTGCACAATGTCTTCTCGGTCTGCACCTATCAAAAAATAAGAACGTGCTTTGGCACGTACGAAATTCTTATATTTGTTGATAAGGTATTCCAACGCTTCGCTACTGCCTTCACGGACTGCTTCGACGATGTCTTCATCTGGCTTGAGGTCATAATCATACATTCTCAGTTCTTTGAGGTCGACACTCACCAACAATCCCTCCGGCCTGCAGGACTACCCAGATTCACAATAAAAGTTTAGGTTAAGTATACATGAAGAAAACTCACACCGTCAACGGGGAACCGCACCATTTCTAGCATTTGGAGGATTCACTCTCCTCTTCGCCACCGCTCGAACTGCTCTTTGAGCTCATGGCTCAGTTTACTTTCGAACGGATTACGCTTGGATGAAGATTCAGGATGAATGCGTTCTCGCACTTCTTTGCGATTCTGTTTGATTTTGACTAGCAGTTCACCAGCGGGCATCCGAAGAGCTCCTTTACCGAAAATGACATGCTGCTCAATCATATCCGAGGTGGCTACGTAGATCTGCTTACGTCTTCCCATCAGATTCGTGACCAGGCGTTCGATCCGTTCATCTGCCGTTTCCTTCTCTTTGGTATAGAGTACTATAAGCTTACTCTGCACATATTTCTTACCAAGTCCCGGTACCATATAGGCATCAAAAACAAGGTACACCTTCATACCCGAGTAGGATTGATACTCAGCCAGCATATGAATTAACTGATCGCGAGCGCCCTCCAGATCCGTGTCCTTCAGCTTACTCAACTCCGGCCAAGCGCCGATAATATTGTAGCCATCAACAATCAGAAATTGTTCCATTTCATTTAACTCTTATTACGCTGTCTAACCACTTCATACATCAATACACCCGCGGCAACGGACGCATTCAAAGAATTCACATGTCCCGCCATCGGAAGCTTAACTAAGAAGTCACATTTCTCTTTAATTAATCGCCCCACACCTTTACCTTCATTACCGATAACAAGTGCTATTGGAATACTAAAGTTAGCTTTATACACGTCTTGAGCAGCGGTTACATCCGTTCCAGCGACCCAGACTCCCTGTTCCTTCAATTTCTCAATCGTCTGTGCGATATTCGTCACACGTGCAACGGGAACATATTCAACAGCCCCAGCTGAAGTCTTGGAAACCGTAGCCGTAAGTCCGACGGAACGACGTTTGGGAATAATGACGCCATGTACACCTGTGCAGTCTGCTGTTCGCAGGATCGAACCCAGATTATGCGGATCCTCGATCTCATCAAGAATCAGGATAAAAGGTTCTTGCCCGAGCTCTTTGGCCTTAGCTAGAATATCTTCTACTTCGACATACTCATAGGCAGCAACTTGCGCTACAACCCCTTGGTGTTGAAGTCCTTCAGCCATTTGATCCAGCTTGCGCTTGTCCGTAAACTGAACAATAATGCCTACATTTTTGGCTTCCGCTACAATAGGACCTGCGAATTGCTTCTGAGCACTTTCTGCGATCCATATTTTATTAATCGTCCGACCTGCACGAAGCGCCTCCAGAACGGAGTGCTTCCCGCCGATATATTCTTCATCCATTCCTGTTCCTCCTAAAAGTTTTGCTTGAACAATACGATCACCTTTAGATTAAGCTACTTGTTCTGCTTGAAAGAAATCGCAAAGTCTAATATTTCCTTTAATCTCTCAAAAGATTGTTTATAGTACAAATATCCGATTAAGCACTCAAACGCGGTGCTGTGCCGGTATTCCAGCACTTCCGCGTTTTTGGCTATAGTTCCTGATTTGGCATTGCGTCCCCGCTTCACCATGTCTACTTCTTCTTCCGATAGCATAGGCATCAAAGCCTCCAACAATTTGGATTGTGCTTTGGCTGAGACATATCCTGTCGATGCTTTGTGCAAATGGTTCGGCCGATGGTTAGCTCCAGAAATGACATATTGTCTGATGTACACTTCATATACAGCATCCCCTATATAAGCCAATACAAGCGGATTTAGTAAATGAGGACTTTTAGAAGGCGGAAAAATAAAAAGGTTCGCAGCATCATGGATGGACTCGCTCATTTACGGCGCCAGCGTATTCCCTGTGGTGTATCCTCAAGGAATATCCCTTTCTCTGTGAGCAGATCACGAATTTCATCCGCGCGGGCCCAGTTCTTCGACTTACGCGATTCAGTCCGTTCGATAATCAACTGCTCAATCTCTTCATCTAACAGCTCATCCGTTTGCTGCGAAAGAATCCCTAAGGTTTGATCGAATGCTTGCAGCTGATCCAAGAAAAGCTGCAGCGCGGCAGCATTTACCCGCTCCTGCTGCAGGTACAGGTTCGCTTCAGCAACAAGGTCGAATACCGCTGTAATAGCATCCGGAGTATTGAAATCGTCATTCATCTTATCATCAAACTGGCTCGCAATCGCAGCCAAGCGATCCGTTAATGCTGATTCTATTTCGCTAGTCGCAGAAGCAGTAGTAAGTCGGTGCTTCAAGTTGTCATAAGCATTCTGGATACGCTCTAACGCATTAGAGGCTTGTTTCAAGCTCTCATCGCTGAAATTCAGCGGATTGCGATAGTGCGCGGACAACATGAAAAAACGGAAAACTTGCGGCTTGATTTGTTTAACTAGATCACGAATAAGAATCCCGTTGCCAAGTGACTTGGACATCTTCTCATTGTCAATGTTAAGGAATGCATTGTGCATCCAATAGTTAGCCATTGGATGACCTGTTACAGCTTCCGTCTGAGCGATTTCACACTCATGATGCGGGAAGGTCAAATCTTGTCCGCCACCGTGTATATCAATCGTTTCACCCAAATATTTGCGTACCATGGCGGAGCATTCGATATGCCAGCCTGGACGGCCTTGGCCCCATGGACTATCCCAAAAAATTTCTCCCGGTTTGGCCGCTTTCCACAGAACAAAATCCTGAGGACTCTCTTTGCGATCGTCTACTTCAATACGGATACCGTATTGGAGCTCTTCCAGATTTTGATTGGATAACTTACCATACTCAGCAAATTTGCTTGTTCGGTAATAAACGTCACCGCGGGCTTCGTACGCGAAATCTTTCTCAACGAGAGCAGCAATGAAATCGATAATTTCCTGGATGTTCTCTGTCACACGCGGATTCAAGGTAGCATCGTGAACGCCAAGGGTTTTGACGTCATCCAAAAAGGCTTGAATGAATGTTTCTGCAAGCTCTGGAACGGTAACAGCCAACTCCTCGGCTTTACGAATCATTTTATCATCCACATCGGTAAAGTTCGTAATATAGGTTACTTCATACTTCTGAGATTCCAAATAGCGACGTACAACATCGAAGAAAATAACCGGTCTGCCGTTACCAATATGAATATAGTTATACACAGTAGGCCCGCAAACGTACATCTTCACTTTGCCTGGTTCAATTGGAACGAATTCTTCTTTTTTCCGCGTTAGCGTATTATACACTCTGAGTGTCATGTTCTCTCGTTTCTCCATTCTTAAGGCGTTCTTGTTCAAGTTGTTGTTTTAAATCATTAATCTGATTCTGTAATTCCTGAAATATATCAACAATGGGATCAGGTAAGTTCCCATGGTCCAAACGATTCACACGAACCCCGTCCCGCTTCACAAGTTTAGCAGGGATCGTGACGACGGTGCTATTTGAAGGAACTTCCTGAATGACTACCGCATTAGAACCAATACGTGAATTTTCGCCTACAAGGAAAGAACCGAGAATTTTGGCACCAGAGCCAATAACTACATTATTGCCAATAGTTGGATGTCTCTTACCTTTTTCTTTACCCGTCCCCCCTAAGGTTACGCCTTGGTATAGGATGACATCGTCGCCAATCTCACAGGTTTCACCGATAACAACACCCATGCCGTGATCAATAAACAGCCTTTTCCCTATCGTTGCACCCGGATGAATCTCAATACCTGTCATGAACCGGCTCCACTGCGATACAATACGAGCGATTGTATACATCCCCCGCTTGTAAAACCAATGGCCGATTCGATGAGACCAAATCGCATGAAGCCCAGAATACGTAAAAACAACCTCAAACCAGCTGCGTGCAGCCGGGTCGTTATCGAATACGGCGGATATATCAGATTTGATCGTTGCCCACATGTTCTCACCTTCTCCGTAGAAAATCATACAAGGATTCTTATCAAGCAAAAAAGCCCCTGCAGCCATATGGCTGCAGAGGCGTAGTTATCGCGGTTCCACTCTGCTTGGTGACTCGGAAGTCTCCCAACTTAGGTTCCCGTAACGTGGGTATTCCGGCTGCGCCTACCCTACTCTTACGAGTATTCGGCGCGGCAGCTCCCAGGTGCATTTCCGATTACAGGAATTGGATAACTCACAGCCAAAGCCTTGCGGCTTCGATTATCCTCTCTGATAAATCCCTAGTTAAACGTACTCTCCTGATCATTGCATTCGATATTGAACTAAGTATAGCGAAAAGAAACCCGCTTTACAATAAGTTCCTTAGACGTGAGGCGACTTTTTCTTTACCAAGTAAGTATAGGGACACATTTAAGTCCGGTCCGTGTACTTGTCCCGTTAACGCAGAACGAATCGACATGAACAGTTGTTTCCCTTTGAAGCCCGTATCCTTCTGCACTTGTTTCAGCAAAGCAGGGATGGCTTCTACAGTGAAAGATTCCGCTTGCTCGACTTGCGTAAGGAAGCTAGCTAGCACAACAGGCACATGCTCCTCTTTCAACACAGCCGAAGCTTCCTCATCGATAATCAGCTCTTCTTTGAAGAAAATGCTCGATAGTTCGACAATCTCTGCTGCGAAACGCATTCTCTCTTGATTGAGGCCTACCAGAGCCGTTACCCACTCTTGAGCTGCAGCATCCAAATCACCTTGGATGTATCCAGCTTTTTGCAGATGCGGCACACTAAGCTCAACCACTCGGGAAAGAGGGGCCTTTTTCAAATAAGCATTGTTCATCCAATTCAATTTATCCATATCAAACACAGCCGGACTTTTGGATACGCGATCCAGGTCAAACTGGGCAATAAGTTCTTCCTTCGTGAACATTTCTTCTTCGCCGCCAGGAGACCAACCGAGCAGGGCAATGAAGTTAACAACAGCTTCAGGCAGATAGCCTAGCTCTTTGTACTGCTCGATAAACTGAATGATGGATTCATCCCGTTTACTCATTTTTTTACGATCAGGATTCAAGATAAGCGCCAAATGAGCAAATTCAGGCACAGGAAGTTCCAGTGCTTCGTACATGAGGATTTGTCTTGGTGTATTGGACAGATGCTCCTCACCGCGAATAACCAGATTGATTTTCATCAAATGATCGTCCACAATGACAGCAAAATTATAAGTTGGAATGCCATCGGTACGTGCAATGATGAAATCGCCAATGCCATTGGATTCAAATTCAACATGCTCGCGCACCTTGTCCTCGAAGCCGATAATCCGGTCTTCTGGAACACGGAAACGAATGGAAGCCTTACGTCCTTCAGCTTGATAAGCAGCAATCTGCTCAGGTGTTAAGTTACGGCATTTACCTGAATAACCGCCCATTTCTCCGCGTGCTTCTTGCTCTGCCCGCTCTTGCTCCAAATCTGCTTCAGAGCAATAGCAATGGTACGCAAGGCCGCTCTGAACCAATTGATCGAGATACGTCTGATAAATATCCAGTCGCTCCATCTGGCGATAAGGACCGTATGGACCTCCGATATCCACGCTCTCGTCCCACTCCAAACCAAGCCATCTAAGACCGTTCAATTGATCTTCAATTCCGGACTCTTTGTGACGCGTTTGATCCGTATCTTCAAAACGAACAACGAACGCACCGCCATGGCGACGCGCCAATAAATAATCAAACAGTGCTGTACGGGCACCGCCAATATGTAAATGTCCAGTCGGACTAGGTGCATAACGCACACGTAAAGGCTGATTCATGTGTGTACCCTCTTCTCCCCAATATTATCTGCTATTCTAGCACATCTCGAATTAAACAAACAACCGATTGCGCAGCAATTCCTTCGCCTCGACCCGTGAAACCAAGCTGTTCCGTCGTCGTAGCCTTCACGTTGACTTGATCTGGCTTAGCATCAAGCGCAGCTGCAATAATTTCTACCATCTGCGGGATGTACGGCGCCATTTTGGGCTTCTGTGCTATGATCGTAGAATCCGTATTCCCAAGTAGATAACCTTTGTCCTTAGCCAGCTGCCAAACCTGCTTCAGCAGTTCTAGACTATCCGCATCCTTGAACTCTGCAGCCGTATCCGGGAAATGCTTTCCGATATCGCCTAAGCCCAGTGCGCCTAAAATAGCATCGCTAATAGCGTGCAGCAGCACATCGGCATCAGAGTGACCGAGCAGCCCTTTTTCATAAGGAATTGTCACGCCTCCAATAATGCACTTGCGGCCTTCCACCAACTGATGAACATCAAATCCTTGTCCTACGCGAATCATAGCTGTCCCTCTCCCCTTACGTTGTGTAGTATCCATTCTGCCCATGGCAAATCTTCCGGTGTCGTAATCTTAATATTATAATAGTCCCCTTCGACCACATGTACCGTCGTTCCTATTCGTTCCACTAACATCGCATCGTCCGTCCCCATGAAATTATCCTGAAGAGCCCGTTCATGCGCTTCCTGTAGAAGAGAAAACCGAAAAGCTTGCGGCGTTTGGATCGCCCACAAGCTTCGTCTATCGGGTGTAGATTGAATTCGTTTCTCGGTATCTACGATTTTGATCGTATCCTTAACAGGAACGGCCAGCACTGCTGCATCCTGTTCTTGCGCTTTCAACAGGCAATCGAACACATGTTCTTTTTTCACGAAAGGCCTAACACCGTCATGAACGAGTACCCACGTTGTATCCCTCTGTAAGGAGTCCAGACCCCGTCTAACGGAATCTTGACGTTCGGCGCCTCCTGCTAGCACATGAGTGACCTTAGAAAGAGCGTAGTCCTGTATGTAGCCTCTACAGCGATCTACATCAGTTCCCCCAGCAACGAGAATGATTTCATCCACTTCATGTATGTTTTGAAATAATTGCAAGGTATGTACCAGAATTGGCTTGTGTCCCAGTTGTAAGTATTGTTTACTTTCAGCCGTTCCCATTCGCGAGCCCTTGCCCGCTGCCACGATGATAACTCCTAGCTTCCCCATATGACCTCCAACTAAGTGCTTTCTGAAAGAAAGCTTTCTTCGTAAGCATAGGCCCAAGGATAAACGACTCCGTCGTCCTTTTTGGACGAGCGGTTTGTCAAAGTAGATGCAAAGCAACAGTATAAAACCTATACTTTCCCATCAACTAGTAAGAGCTATGTTACATCTCCTTATCATACTGGTTTTACTGTGCTTTTTCCAATAGTTTCGGTTTCGCGAAAATCATACGTCCCGCCGATGTCTGCAGAACACTTGTGACCATCACTTCTAATGTCATCCCGATGAATTCGCGCCCGCCTTCCACCACGATCATCGTACCATCGTCCAGATAAGCTACACCTTGTCCATGCTCCTTGCCATCCTTAATGACTTGAACTATGATTTCTTCACCAGGCAGGACAACAGGCTTCACTGCATTCGCGAGGTCGTTGATATTGAGCACCGAAACACCTTGCAGTTCACATACTTTGTTTAGATTGAAATCATTCGTAATCACTTTGCCCTGCAGTACTTTTGCGAGCCGGACTAGCTTGCTATCTACTTCAGATATTTCTTCGAAATCTCCTTCGTAAATGAGCACTTTCACTTCAAGTTCCTTTTGGATTTTGTTCAAAATGTCCAGACCGCGTCGACCGCGATTCCGCTTGAGTAAATCCGATGAATCGGCAATGTGCTGCAGCTCTTCCAAGACAAATTCCGGAATAACGAGGGTTCCCTCAATAAAGCCTGTTTTGCAAATATCAGCGATCCTGCCATCAATAATGACACTAGTGTCGAGAATCTTATGCTCCTCATAAGGACGGTGCGTCTGCTTCTCCGGGCCTGTGGATCGGCTCTTTGCAATGATCTGAACCAGCTCTTCCCGCTTGCTGTAACCGATACGGAACCCCATTACAGCTAGTACAGCAGAGACAATGAACGGTAAAAAGGGACTAGCCCACTTCGCCTGCTCTAATACAGGGAACACCAATACCGATATAAGCAGTCCAATGACTAACCCTAATGTACCCGAGAGCAAATCGGATACCGGGATATCCGCTACATTCCTTTCGCCTCTCATAAGCAGCTTCATTCCCTGACTAGCAACCCATGACGAAAGGAAGAACATACCTACTGCGCATAAACTATTAATCCAGATAACTTGTCCCGCATCACCCATTAACGCTGTCTTTCGAAGGATCGAATCACTCCAACTATAACCTAAACTACCACCCATGATGGCCAAAATGATTTGTACCCATTTCCTCATCACAGATTCACCCCCTAAATCAAACTTGTTTTAAGCCTTATTACAATTATGTTCCAATTTCTCCAACGTTAATCACTTCTTTACATGGAAAATTGAAATATTAGAGGGCTTCCTTTATAATGAAATTGGAAGTTACCAACACACCCGAGGTGGATGGAATGAGCTCCTTGACTTTAAAGCAGTTTCAGGATCAAGTATCCGAATTGTTACTCCGTCACCGAAGTCTGCTTGACGTCTTATCCAAGTTTCAACAGTCTGGCGCAGCTACTAATCGTTCCGTGGTCAAATCTATTACGGAATGTGGATGTATTCAGGTTCATGCAGCCAAGCAAGAGTATCATCCTGAGATGACTTTGGATGAGGCCAAGAATGTACTTGGCACTCATGTATCTGGTCACTTATGTGAACAATGCATTGAGGTCGTAAGTACTGAACTAGGTAGAAATCTCTTCTATATGTCCGCACTTAGTAACATCCTAGACGTTAATTTGGAGCAAGTCGTTGAGAACGAATCGAAGAAATGCACAACACTGGGACTATTCAACATGTCATGAAGACGAAAAAAAAGCATTTATTTTCTCTCTGAATCATCAGAAGAAAATAAATGCTTTTTATTTTCGAAACATGTGTTAAACGTCCGATTTCACTGAATTCGTGTCGTCCATGCCACGTCTTTTGTTCTTTCTCCGGAGACGGATGAAGAATCCATCAACGTTTTTTTTTAGGCCATATAGCGCGTACGCTAACAGAGGTACGAAAATCATTTTAGAAATCGATTCCGGCCATTTGATAGCAATCAAAATTGCCACAGCAACGATAATTGGCGTAATCCAGATCGCTGCTTTCGGAATACCGGCTTTCTTGAAGTTCGGGTACTTTACTGTACTTACCATCAAGTAAGACAATAGAATTGTACTCACCAACAAGACATACACGTTAATTTCGTTCACGAATAACGCTAGTGTACAAAGTACACCGCCTGCTGCTGGAATCGGCAAACCGATGAAATAACCAGGTGTACCTGCAACGACATTGAAACGAGCTAAACGAAGAGCTCCACAAATCGGGAAGATCGCTGTAACAATCCAAGCAAATGCCGGACTAATCACACTCGGATCATTAAATGCAACCACATACATGATAAAGGCTGGTGCTACACCGAATGAAATGACATCGGAAAGCGAATCTAACTCTTTACCGAACTCACTCTGCGCGTTCAAAGCTCTGGCAACACGTCCGTCAAGTCCATCAAGCAACATAGCGACAATGACGAGTACTGCTGCAATTCCGTGTTCACCACTGAAAGCGAGAATAATTGACAATACACCTAGGAATAAGTTCCCTACTGTAAAAAGACTGGGAATTGATTTCGTTAACATATGTTTTTGTCCACCTCTGGATTTACTATACCCTAATCTCGACTTAATAAAACCTCGACTGCATTAAACTGCCTTGACTTAACAAAACCTCAACAATGATACTTTATGATTGTATCTAGTTTAAATATGTCTGTCAATGAACACTTGTTCCTGAATTCTTTTGAGACCTTCCTTAATGGCGCGTGCTCTCACCTCTCCGATTCCGTCAACTTCATCCAATTCTTCAATTGTCGCCATCATCATGTGAGGCAGATAACCAAACTTTTCGACCAGATTGGCAATAATGATAGACGGTAGCCGCGGAATTTTCCCTAAAATTCGGAACCCTCGAGGAGAAACCGGTTCTTCGGCAATAGAATTCGTATGCGGATATCCAAGCAATCGGATGATTTGGTGCGGCTCAAGCAGTTCATCCGAGGATAAACGCTTTAAGCCTGCTTGCATTTCTTTGACGCGGTCTTCCGATAAATCACGTACATAATCTTTTACGATCAAACGCGCTTCAAGTTCCGCATTCCCAACAAGTTCTTCAAGCTGCATGCTTATGAGGCGGCCTTCATTACCTAGCTCATTGATGTATCGATTAATCTCGGCCTTAATGCGCAGCACCATTTCAAACCGAGCAATGACATTGGTAACATCGTGCAGGGTAACCAATTCCTCAAACTCGGATGCGCTTAGATTGGTCAGCGACTGATCCAGTACGACTTTGTAACGCTCCAATGTCTGGATCGCTTGATTCGCTTTAGTCAGGATTACACCAATATCTTTCAGCGCATAACGCAAATTACCTTGATAAAGAGTTATGACATTGCGCCGCTGTGAAATCGAAACAACCAATTTGTTTGTTTGCTTCGCAACACGTTCGGCTGTCCTATGCCTGATTCCCGTCTCCGATGATGAGATAGAGGAATCTGGGATTAATTGTGTGTTCGCATATAGGATGCGTTTGATGTCCTCACTGAGGATAATCGCGCCATCCATTTTGGCAAGCTCATATAAATAATTGGGGGAAAAATCACAATCTATAGAGAAACCGCCATCCACGATTTCCGTTACTTCTGTACTATAACCAACTACAATAAGTCCACCCGTTTTGGCACGTAGGACATTCTCTAACCCATCACGGAACGGTGTACCAGGTGCTACCATTTGCAGCAGTTGGCTCATGACGTCTCGCTTTATCTCTTCTTTGCTCATCATTTTCCTCCTGAAGGCTTGCAGGTTGAATGATCACGAGTTAACCCAGTGCCGCTTTCAATGCCTCTGCTACCGTGTTCACTCCGATAATCTCCATACCGGACGGATGAGTCCATCCCTTCAAACTTTTCTCCGGCATAATTACTCTAAGGAATCCAAGCTTTTCCGCTTCCTTCACACGTTGATCAATCCGGGATACACCGCGGACTTCTCCTGTCAACCCAATCTCACCGAACACCACATCATAGGGCCTGGTCGGCTGATCCTTAAAACTGGATGCAATACTAATGGCAATCGCTAGATCGACTGCCGGTTCATCAAGCTTTACTCCACCGGCCACATTCAGGTAAGCATCTTGATTTTGTAAGAACATACCCATGCGATTCTCCAAAACGGCTATAATCATGGAGTTCAAAAATGCCGATTTCATTCGTCGAACCAAATCGATTCTTGACTGCACGCCCAATTCTCAATAAAATTCTTTTACACGATATAATAGACGATTGGATTAGACAGCATCCCAACCAATGCTCATAACATTTGAATAAACCATTTGAAGCATATCCAATGAGTCCCGTCTATAATCTTCTTCTTCTTAAAGCAATCCCTCTACATATATAATACATTTCACATTCGAAATTCATGCTGCTTTGATCCAACCTAACACCCTTAATCCGAACTGTACTACTGGATGGAGTCCAGTTGCTAAATCCTTACAACTAAGTATAACGGAAAATTCATTCCTTTAAAAGAAGTTGTAAATAATGAAAGAACAGTTCTAATTTTCTTACAATAACCAGTTTAGATTATAACTAAGTTCAAAATTTTATCATCAATCTAATGGTTCAAATTGGCTGTTGTCTAATTATCTTCCTCATCCCAAGGTGCTTTCTCCTCTTTGCCTTTAGAAGCAGTGCCAAATACAGAGTGGATGACTTGGCTCAATGTCTTACATGGGATTACCTTTATTGTAGAAAACGTAGTTGTGCTTTTCAATCCATTGAGCGCAACATAGACACGTTTGAAACCCATTCTTTCAAGTTCTCTAATTCTTAGTTCTAACGTAGGTACTTTTTTTAATTCACCTGTTAATCCAATATCTGCGATAAATACAGTATCATTTGGGATACCTTGATTCTTGCAGGAAGATACAATGCTCATTATCGCGGCTAAATTTGATGATTGTTCTTTTAAACGAATACCGCCTGTCGTTTTAACAACCACGTTCTTATCATGAAGAGGGATATTGGCTCTTTGCTCCATGATGCTGATAAGTGTATTCACATGGTCCTTTTTTAAACATTCAGCAATCCGGCTTGGGTATGGCATGAACGTGGTTGATACCAAACTTTCTATTTCCAAAATGATGGGTCTTGTGCCTTCCTTAACGACTGTTAATGCACTTCCACTAACTACATCATTCTCGTCTCTTTGTGTCATAAAGAACTCTGAGGGATTATCAATAGGTGTCAATCCTTGCTCACCCATTGTGAAAAATCCAAGCTCTCCTGTGCTGGCGTAGCGATTTTTAGTCGAAAATAGCTGTTTTAGCTCCTCGCCTTCCTCCCCCTCGAGAACAAGAACAGCATCTACCAAGTGTTCTAATGCTCTTAATCCAGCTAATTCGTTATCTTTGGTCATCTGCCCAACCATTATAATGGCTCTTGGTCTTTGTGCATCTTTTGCGACCTTTAAGAGAGTATTCGCGCATTCCATCGTCTGCGTGGGTGAACCAGGTCTTTGCGGATATTCTTCTAATACAAAAGTTTGAATACTATCAATAATAATGAGGTCAGGGTCTACTTGGTCAATACAACCTAAGACATTATTCAAACTATTATCAGAATAAACCCAAACGTTTTTATGAATATCTTGCAAGACTCGCTCTGCTCTTCTCTTTATCTGACTATCACTTTCTTCACCTGAAGCATACAGGACTTTCAATCCTTGCTTTGCCACATCATCTGATATTTGCAATAAGAGTGTGGATTTTCCAGCACCTGGAACAGCCGTAATAATCGTAACAGAATCTTTAACGATTCCTCCACCCATTACACGATTAAATTCATTGTACTTGGTAACAATCCTATCACTGTTTTGGGATACGGTATCTGTAAGACGGTTTATGATAACATTCTTCTTTTTATTTATGCCCTTCTGACCACCACTAGGAGCGTTTATAACATCATCTTCTTCAAGGGTATTCCACTCACGACAACTACTGCACGAACCTTGCCATTTTGGATGCTCTTGACCACAACTGGTACATTTATATATGGTTTTCTTTTTCATAGTTAAGATTCACTTCCCCAATTAATTAAATAGTTTTACAAACTACTCCAATAACTTAATTTTTTTCCACTGGAATCGTCAATTTGCTTTGCTCTTCTTGCTTTATTTCAAGAATCAATTTGAATGCTTTATTTTCCTTAAATAATTGTTTATTTCTATCATACATTTTTTTATGCATTTCTTACATATTTATCAACATGGTTAATACCGTTTGAGATACATTATTTATTTCAACAAACTTTATTACGTTCAAAGTAGCAAATGAGCTATTATCTGCTACATATTCTATGTCTTTCTTGATCAGCTTCTTATAATACTTATTTACTTTAATCTTTACTTCTTTATCTCTTCCAAAATTATGATATTCAATGCCGTCGATAGACAGCTCTTCTTTGGAAAAACGAGCAAGTTCTGTAAAAGATATTTTCCATTTAGCCTCTATCAGATTCAAAATATTTATGTAATAATGTCGAATAGCTCATTTGATGGGCGCTGTGATAAATAAAAAGCATTTTGCTGCACCCTAGGTAGGATGAAGCAAAATGCTTCTTTGCTTTATTATTTTACGGCTACGCCTTCGCCCTTCAGGACAACAAGTTCGCCATCTTTCTCATCAATGGTCAAGGAGTCGCCTTTGGCAATATTGCCTCTGAGCAGTTCCTCCGATAAGCGATCCTCGATATGCTTTTGAATCGCTCTACGCAGCGGTCTCGCTCCGTAAGTCGGATCAAATCCTTCTTTGGCAAGAAACGCCTTCGCTTTGTCTGTTAGCAAGAAATCAACCTCTTGCTCTTTCAGACGTTTGCGTAGATCATCTGCCATTAGGCTGACAATTTGCGCAATATGTGCTTCATCCAAGGAGTGGAACACGATAATTTCATCGATACGGTTAAGAAACTCAGGACGGAAGCTTTTCTTGAGCTCGCCCATTACTTTATCCTTCATATTGGTATAATCTCTACCTGCATCGACAGCAGCCGTAAAGCCAAGCGAGGAATTTTTCTTAATCATATCCGCACCAACATTGGATGTCATAATAATCAATGTGTTGCGGAAATCAACCGTACGTCCTTTGGAATCTGTTAAGCGACCATCTTCCAGCACTTGCAATAGAATGTTGAACACTTCTGGATGTGCTTTCTCGATCTCATCGAGCAGTACGACTGAATATGGCTTACGGCGTACTTTCTCAGTGAGTTGACCGCCCTCTTCGTATCCAACGTAACCCGGAGGCGCTCCTACTAATCTTGAAGTCGAGTGCTTCTCCATGTATTCCGACATATCAATACGGACTACCGCGTTATCATCACCGAATAGAGATTCTGCTAATGCGCGTGCTAATTCGGTTTTACCAACACCCGTTGGTCCAAGGAATATGAAGGAGCCCATTGGACGCTTCGGATCTTTCAGACCTGCTCTAGCGCGGCGAATAGCACGACTTACCGCTTTAACAGCTTCTTCTTGGCCAATGACACGCTCATGAAGAATATCCTCCATTTTGAGCAGACGCTCTGTTTCTTCTTCAGCAAGTTTACTTACCGGAATTCCTGTCCAGCTCGCCACAATTTGCGCGATATCATCTGGCGTTACTTCTGTGTCCAAGCGACCTTGCTTTTCTTTCCATTCATTCTTCGTTGTATCCAGCTCTTCGCGAAGCTTTTGCTCCGTATCACGAAGTCCAGCCGCTTTCTCGAATTCTTGACTTTGAACCGCTGCATCTTTCTCCTTACGGATGTTATCCAGCTTGCTCTCAAGTTGTTTCAATGAAGGCGGTGTTGTGTAAGAACGGAGCCTTACTTTGGAGCTCGCCTCATCGATCAAATCGATCGCTTTATCCGGTAAGAAACGGTCCGTAATGTAACGATCGGAAAGCTTTACAGCTTCTTGAATCGCAGCATCCGTAATTTTTACACGATGATGAGCTTCATAGCGATCACGCAATCCGTAAAGGATTTGAATAGCTTCCTCAGGAGATGGTTGATCTACTGTTATAGGTTGGAAACGACGCTCTAAAGCGGCATCTTTTTCAATATACTTACGATATTCATCCAACGTTGTAGCACCAATACACTGCAGCTCGCCTCTAGCAAGTGCCGGTTTCAGGATGTTGGAGGCATCAATTGCACCTTCCGCTCCGCCAGCGCCAATCAAGGTGTGAAGCTCATCAATGAATAGTACGATATTGCCCGCTTGACGAATTTCGTCCATGATCTTTTTGAGACGGTCTTCGAACTCACCGCGATACTTGGTCCCTGCTACAACAGAGCCCATATCTAGCGTCATAACTCTTTTATCCTTCAACGTTTCCGGAATTTCATTGTTAATAATTTTCTGTGCAAGGCCTTCAGCAATCGCTGTTTTACCAACGCCAGGTTCGCCGATCAGTACCGGATTGTTCTTCGTTCTGCGGCTTAACACTTGAATGACACGCTCAATTTCTTTGCTGCGCCCAATCACAGGATCCAAATGACCCTCTTTGGCATACGCCGTCAAATCTCTCGCTAAACCATCCAATGTAGGCGTGTTTACATTTGGATTACTACCATGACTTGGTGACACAGTCTCGCTGCTTCCAAGCAATTGAAGGACTTGTTGACGTGCTTTATTCAAAGAGACACCTAAGTTATTAAGGACTCTTGCAGCAACACCTTCTCCTTCGCGAATAAGCCCGAGTAAAATATGTTCAGTCCCCACATATGTGTGACCTAATTTTCTCGCTTCATCCATCGAAAGTTCAATGACCTTCTTCGCTCTCGGTGTATACGCAATGTTGGTAGGCTGTTCTTGTCCTCTGCCAATCAGCGACTCAACTTCGTCTTGAATTTTCTCAAGACCTAAGCCCAATGCAACGAGCGCTTTAGCGGCAATGCCTTCCCCTTCACGAATAAGACCTAGTAAAATGTGCTCCGTACCAATATTGTTATGCCCTAAACGAACAGCTTCCTCTTGAGCAAGAGAGAGCACCTTTTGCGCACGTTCCGTAAATCTTCCAAACATCATAGAGAACACCTCCAAAATTAGTATATCTATGGAAATCCTAAAGGATGAATCTTATCTTTCTTAAACCCTACCAAATCTTTCGCGAATCAACTCAGCCCTGCGTATATCTCGCTCTTCGGCACTTAATTTCTCACCGGCATATTGCTGAAGAAAACCGGGCTGCGTCATCACCAACAGTTCATTCAGAACATTGGATGAAACGTTGTTGATAATTCCAAGGTCAATGCCAAGTCTCACATCTGATAAACGCTGCGCGGCTTCTTTCGAATCCATGATTCCCGCATAAGACAGAATACCTAATGAACGGTTCACACGATCTATTATCCGCATTCGGGACTCTTGAATCAGCTTATGTCTCGCAGCACGTTCATGCTCTATAATTTGCCTTGCTACACTGTGTAAATTATCAATAATCTCGTCTTCGGATTGGCCAAGCGTAATTTGATTCGATATTTGAAACAGGTTTCCTAAAGCTTCGCTGCCTTCCCCATATAATCCTCTAACTGTCAACCCAACTTGCGTAACAGCAGATAAAATCCGATTAATTTGTTGGCTTAGCACTAGCGCCGGTAAATGCATCATCACCGAAGCACGGATGCCGGTACCGACATTCGTAGGGCAGCTTGTTAAGTAGCCCCTCTTTTTCGTCATATCCGTAATCCAGTTGTGTTTCAAAGATATCATCGATTTGGTTCGCCAAATCCCATACTTCTTTAATCTGAAAACCGGGACATAAACATTGTATGCGAAGATGATCCTCTTCGTTGATCATAATACTAATGGATTCATTTTCACTTAAAATAACGGCGCCATTCCTGGACTCGTTAGCTAAATTAGGACTAATTAAATGCTTTTCTACCAAAACCATTCGCTCAAGCTCATTCAGATCCGAAAGCGGAATAAGCGAAAAATTGCTTATCGTCTCTAACTCATCATTTTCAAGCACACCGGACAATTGATCCAGCACTTCTTGTGATTGTTGATTCGTCGCTAGCATTGGATAAGGGTAGTCCCTAAGGTTGCGAGCAATGCGGATCCGACTACTGATGACGATATCCGATTCAGGCCCTTCGCCTTTCATCCATTCACTTAATGCATCTGCTGTAAACCGCTGTGATGTCACTGGATTCACACCTCCTTACAAACTCACATACCCGCAATCTTCTTCTCAATTTCACGAATTTGATCACGAATCTTTGCAGCCTGTTCGAACTCTTCTTGTTCGATACAGGTCATCATATCCTTCTTGAGCGTATCAATTTCCCGCTTACATTGGATGATGCCACCACTTCGCTTGGGCACTTTCCCAACATGAACGATATTTCCATGCACCCTTTTAAAGAGAGGATCTAACTTTTCTGAAAAGCTTTGATAGCATGATCCGCAACCAAAACGTCCTAATTTACTAAACTGAGAATACGTAAGTCCACAGCTCTCACAACGGATTGCCTGAGACTTTGCAGCGGATAGAGATGACGGTTCGAAATCAAGTAATCCTGATAACAGATTGTGAATCGAAAATCCGTTGGATGTTCCGGGAATCATTTCACCCTTCTCACGAGCGCAATTCTCACAAATGTGGAACTCGTTCTTGTCTCCATTCACAATCTTTGTAAAATGAAGAGTCGCCGGTCGTTTCCCGCATTCCTGACAAATCATTTCATATGCCTCCTCATCTGCTAAGCAAGGATATCAGCATTGCTTTAAGAATCTTGGCCCGAATTTCATCGCGCAGCGGGAGCTTGAAGGTCAACACATCTCTCGAAATTGCGGCCCGAATCAGGTTAGCTTCTCGTGTTGAAATATAGTGGCCTTCCTGCAGTTGGTATACGAGTCCTTCTGAAGTAACTTGATCAATGTGCGTATGAATCGTGCGAAAAATGTGGTCTAAAATGGACCCGTGACTCTTGAGCTCGATTTTTTGGATACGAATGTATCCACCACCGCCGCGCTTGCTTTCCACAATGTACCCTTTTTCCAAGGTAAACCTTGTACTTATCACGTAATTGATTTGGGAAGGCACACATTGGAACTGATCAGCCAGATCATTGCGTTGAATCTCGATGGCTCCTTCGGAACTTTGCTGCAGAACATGTTTTAAATACTGTTCAATAATCTCTGATACGTTGCGCATCAATTCGTCCTCCCAGATTGCCAGAAGTAAATTGACTTTGACTTTCTTTGACCTTAACTAGATTATAATCATTTCCTTTCTTTTTGACAAGTACTGCTCTTAAAATGCAATCCTTAATGATCCGATATCCAAAAGTGAACCTTACTATTGTTGACCTTACCTACAGTTTTATTCGAAATAAAAACAAAAAAGCCTTCTTGAGATTTCTCTCAAAAAGGCTTTAGCTTGTGCTTGGCAACGTTCTACTCTCCCAGAACCCTGCGGTTCAAGTACCATCGACGCTGGAGGGCTTAACGGTCGTGTTCGAGATGGGAACGCGTGGGTCCCCTCCGCCATCATCACCAAACAGTCAAAGCGTGGTTTGCGCCTTGAAAACTAGATACGAAACTTGCGTAAAGGTAGAGCTCTTAGGTTTTCTGGGCGAATCTGAGAGACTTTAATCTACGATTAAAGATCCCTATATTAGGTTAAGCCCTCGACCGATTAGTATTCGTCAGCTGCATACATTGCTGCACTTCCACCTCGAACCTATCAACCTCGTCGTCTACAAGGGGTCTTACATACTGGGAAATCTCATCTTGAGGGGGGCTTCGCGCTTAGATGCTTTCAGCGCTTATCCCCTCCGTACATAGCTACCCAGCGATGCCTCTGGCGAGACAACTGGTACACCAGCGGTACGTCCATCCCGGTCCTCTCGTACTAAGGACAGCTCCTCTCAAATTTCCTACGCCCGCGACAGATAGGGACCGAACTGTCTCACGACGTTCTGAACCCAGCTCGCGTACCGCTTTAATGGGCGAACAGCCCAACCCTTGGGACCTACTTCAGCCCCAGGATGCGATGAGCCGACATCGAGGTGCCAAACCTCCCCGTCGATGTGGACTCTTGGGGGAGATAAGCCTGTTATCCCCAGGGTAGCTTTTATCCGTTGAGCGATGGCCCTTCCATTCGGTACCACCGGATCACTAAGTCCGACTTTCGTCCCTGCTCGACTTGTAGGTCTCGCAGTCAAGCTCCCTTATGCCTTTGCACTCTGCGAATGATTTCCAACCATTCTGAGGGAACCTTTAAACGCCTCCGTTACATTTTAGGAGGCGACCGCCCCAGTCAAACTGCCCACCTGACACTGTCCCCATACCGGATCACGGTACTAGGTTAGAACTCCGATACGATCAGGGTGGTATCCCAACGATGCCTCCACCCAAGCTGGCGCTCAGGCTTCAAAGGCTCCCACCTATCCTGTACAGATCGTACCAAAGTCCAATATCAAGCTGCAGTAAAGCTCCATGGGGTCTTTCCGTCTTGTCGCGGGTAACCTGCATCTTCACAGGTATTAAAATTTCACCGGATCTCTCGTTGAGACAGCGCCCAAGTCGTTACGCCATTCGTGCGGGTCAGAATTTACCTGACAAGGAATTTCGCTACCTTAGGACCGTTATAGTTACGGCCGCCGTTTACTGGGGCTTCAATTCATAGCTTCGGAACCGAGGTCCCTAACCACTCCTCTTAACCTTCCAGCACCGGGCAGGCGTCAGCCCGTATACTTCGCCTTGCGGCTTCGCACAGACCTGTGTTTTTGCTAAACAGTCGCTTGGGCCTTTTCACTGCGGCCCCCTCGGGCTATTCACCCTACCGAGGCACCCCTTCTCCCGAAGTTACGGGGTCATTTTGCCGAGTTCCTTAACGAGAGTTCTTCCGCGCGCCTTAGAATTCTCTTCTCACCCACCTGTGTCGGTTTGCGGTACGGGCACCTTCGCCTGGCTAGAAGCTTTTCTTGGCAGTGTGAATTCATGACCTTCGGTACTTAAATTTCCCTCCCCATCACAGCCCAGCCTTATCGATGTGCGGATTTGCCTACACATCAGCCTCACTGCTTGGACGAGCATCCATCAGCTCGCGTCACTATCCTTCTGCGTCACTCCATTGCTCATAACGGCTACGGTGGTACAGGAATTTCCACCTGTTGTCCATCGACTACGCCTTTCGGCCTCGCCTTAGGTCCCGACTTACCCTGAGCGGACGAGCCTTCCTCAGGAACCCTTAGGTTTTCGGCGGATCAGATTCTCACTGATCTTTTCGTTACTTATACCGGCATTCTCACTTGTATGCGCTCCACCTGTCCTTACGGTCAGAATTCTACGTACATACAACGCTCCCCTACCCATGCACATACGTGCAAGCCATAGCTTCGGTGGCGTGTTTAGCCCCGTTACATTTTCGGCGCAGAGTCACTCGACCAGTGAGCTATTACGCACTCTTTCAATGGTGGCTGCTTCTAAGCCAACATCCTGGTTGTCTGTGCAACTCCACATCCTTTCCCACTTAACACACACTTGGGGACCTTAGCTGATGGTCTGGGCTGTTTCCCTTTTGACAATGGATCTTAGCACTCACTGTCTGACTCCCGGATTTAAGTTTGTGGCATTCAGAGTTTGACTGGACTTGGTAACCCTTGGCGGGCCCCGCACCCAATCAG
>NZ_JAUSZA010000001.1:202500-1390000 GCF_030817215.1 Paenibacillus sp. V4I3 | reverse complement strand
GGTAACAACACCGCCGCCTGCTGTACCTTCGATCATTTTCGTACCTAGTTCTTCTTGGGCTTTCATCATTTGCTCTTGCATTTTCTTCACTTGTTTCATCATTTGGTTCATGTTATTCATGGTAGGTAGCTCCTTCATATTTAGTCTTCTTTAATTGTCACTAGCTCTTCGCCAAATAATTGGATCGCTTCCGAAATCCATTCTTCTTTGACAGCAGTTCCGTTACCTTCGCCATCAGCGACTAGCTCCATTACTTCTGGAGCGCTGCTAGCCGCATCATTCTTAGCGTCGTCCCATTCTTTACGCATAATCGTAAGTAAACGAATAGGCTTGCCAAGCACCGAAGTAAGCACTTGCTCGATAATGACCTTGTTTTCTGGCTTTTCCGTTGTATTGCGATGCATCTCATTCTTGAAAGCCACGAGTACGACATCATCAAGCATAGACACCAGATCACCATTAACGAACCAAGCATGTACGGTAATCTTCTTTTCTTTAACATCACCTAACACTTGACTCCACTTCATGAGAGCAGCTTTGGTTTCTGGACCCTCCGCGGCTTTCAAGTAACCATCCAGCTTAATGCCTGACTTCTTCGAAGGGGCTGAGGCCACCGGCACTTTGGCAGAGGCTGCTTGCCTCGCATTGGAATCGGCCGCTGCACCCGTTACTCCCGATTTTACCAGTGAAGCTATCTGTTCTTCAAGTTGTTGAAGCTTCTGGGTCATTTGGGCAAAAAGATCACCTTGAGGCAAACGCCCTCCGTCTTCCGCCGCGATACTGACAGTCGAACTGCTATCTGCTCCTCTGTGACCACCGCTAATTTTCATAATCGATATTTCTAGCAGGGTCTGAGGCTGTACAGAGTATTTCATTTCGCTTTGGTAATGATTCAACGTCTCAATCATAGCCATCATTTCACTCGGTGAGAAGTTATTCGCTACTTCCCGTAGGTCACCCATATCAAAAACACGTTCAGTAATCACAGGTGAATTCGGCACCATGCGAACCATGAGTAAATCACGGAAGTAATTAATCAAATTTTCAATACATTTATCAGCGCTCTTGCCTTCCTGCATGAAAGTATCGACGAGCTCAAGCGCAGCTCCAAGATTCTTCTCTTTGATGTAAAGAACGAGCTTCTTGAATTGATCGGAAGCGACACCACCGGTAATGGACAAAATGTCTGATAGTTGAACTTCACCCGTCGCAAAGGACGCTGCCTGATCCAGCAGGCTGAGTGCATCCCGCATCCCGCCATCCGATAGTCTCGCTATATAATGGAGAGCTTCTTCGCTAACCGAGATCTGCTCCTGATCACAAATATATTGCAGCCGCTGAACCTGATCTTCCATCGAAACTCTCCGAAAGTCAAAGCGTTGACAGCGGGAAATAATCGTTGCAGGTATCTTATGCGGTTCCGTTGTTGCCAAAATAAACATGACATGCGCCGGAGGCTCCTCAAGCGTCTTCAAAAGGGCATTAAAAGCTTCGGTCGTGAGCATGTGCACTTCATCGATGATGTAAACCTTCTGCCTTACTTCTGTAGGGGCATACTTCACTTTATCACGAATATCCCGAATTTCTTCTACACCGCGATTGGAGGCAGCATCGATTTCGACAACGTCCATGACAGCACCTTCAGTGATTCGTTCACATGCTGAACAAGCGTTGCATGGCTCTTCCGCCGGACCATTTAAGCAGTTGATTGCCTTAGCTAATATTTTGGCCGTACTGGTCTTACCTGTTCCTCGAGGTCCGTTGAACAAATAAGCATGAGTAAGGCGATTTTCTCGCAAAGAATTCTGCAGCGTCTGCGTGATATGTTTCTGACCGACAACTTCACGAAACGTCTGAGACCTCCACGTTCGGTACAGAGCAATATGTGCCATAGTGTTCCTCTCCAATAATCCCTGCATGGAATAACTGAATCCATTATACTATAACGCACCTAGGGATGAAATAGAGGATCAAGTATAAGGAATCGATATCGTAAACGTCGTACCAAAACCCTTTGATGCTACACGTATCGTCCCTCCCATATCATGAATGATTCGTTGGCACACCGAAAGACCTAATCCGGTCCCCGTATCCTTGGTTGTGAAGAATGGATCAAAAATTTTGTCAATCACGAACATCGGTATGCCAGAACCTGTGTCATGAATGTCAATGCAGACATTTCGTTCTACCGTGTCCACTTTCTCTGAAATCGTTAAAACTCCTCCATCCGACATAGCCTCGATGCCATTTTTACAAACATTTAAGAATACCTGCTTGAGCAGCTCTTTATCAGCAATTACTTCAGGTAAATGGTACGAGGCCTCATATTGAAGATTCACATCGTACAAGATAGCTTCATTATTGATAATAGGCAAAATCCCTCGCAGCACTTCAGTCACATCGATCCTCTCATAAGAAACATGCTTTGGCTTACTAAGCAGCAGAAATTCGTTCACTAACTCGTTGATCCGATTGATTTCCTCCAGCATGACTACCGTGAAACTCTGCTCTCGATCCATCCCTTTCACTTCAAAAGTGCGCCGAAGCACCTGAAGAAATCCTTTGATTGAAGTTAGCGGATTCCGAATTTCATGAGCTGTGCCAGCAGCAATTTGCCCGATCATAGCAAGCCTGTCACTTCTTTGAACCATTTCTTCCAGCGAGCGCATATTCGTGACATCCTTGAAGATGACATAAGCTCCTACGATATTACCTTGATTATCTTTAAGCACATTTGAATCCAACAGCAGCTCAAACCGTTCTTGATTATTCATCCATGAAACCGCATGATTGCGGACTACAGCACCATTCAAAATCGTTCGTTGGACAAGCTTATGCTGACTCGGAATCGTAGCAAAGATCTCATCTAATGACTTATTAAGAATATGCTCCCGATCCATTCCTAGAATCTGACATGCTCGATCACTGACGTCTACAAGCGTAAAATTCACACTAATCAATAAAACACCTAGATTAATATCTTTCAAAAAAGCGTCCGAGAACCGCTGCAGTAAGCTTAATTGCGAGCTATCCTGATGCTTCATGGTCAAGAGATACATGAACTTATCACCGCGCATAAGCTTCAACATCGAGAATTGATAAAACATCGTTTCACCATTCTTGCCTACTAGGAATCCATGGGGCCATTCCCCCGGACTGGAATCGTACTTAAAGTAAAATTCATACAGCTCACGCAAAGATGCCCTCACTTTAAAAAGCTGAGGGAACGAGATATGCGTAATTTCCTCGGCTGAATAGCCCGAGTTTTTCAATACTTGATCTGTTGCTAAAATGATCTTACCATCCTCATCCACAACGAGCATACCCGTTTGTATGCTATGGTTGAATAGCTTCCGCATTTCATCGATGGATACCATGTAATCTTGAGGGTCATGAATGGACATTTCAGCAACACCTTCACTTTCTCTCTATTCAATCGCAAAATGCGCAAACGTTTACATGAATCTACATATTATAACCATTCTCTCTAGAGCAAGAATTTTCCTTCCCTTGAAAAAAAGAAAAAACGCCCAAGATACTGGCGTTTTGTTAGGTGTCATTATAAATTCACATATAATCATTAAAACCGTGCACCTGTTATTGATAAAGTGATACAAGCGAACTCTTACCGTTGGCTCAAATCAGGCAACCCCTCGGCACATGAAACATCTCACTTACGGCTGCTTCCTTCCAGACCTGACCGGGTTCATGAGCATTCATTGCGAAGGACCCGACTCTCAACACCACGTGTAAAAGCCAGACCTCACATCACAGTACCGCTAACAGGAATTCAACCTCGCTACAGCGGATTGCGAGTTACAGGGCACCGCTACCTCCCCATCTAGCACGGTAAAAATAGTATAGCTGATTCAATTACAAATAGCAACCGAGGGTAAAATCTACCTGTTAGGGAACCATTTTTACGATGACATTGTAGCGCGGCATGTTGGTGTTCAGCGCCATTTGAGCTTGTGAGCGAAGCTCCTCCACTTGCGCAGCCGTCAAAGATGGTCTTGGTTTTATTTTCACCTTAGCAGTTGGTCCGTTAATGGAGATATTGGTTTTCTCAATACCTTGCAGCTGTGAGAGCACTGCCTTCATTAAGTTCGAATCATCCTCGTAGTGATGATACGTAGGGTTAAGCGGGTCATTCGGATTCACACTGGTAAGCCCCATGTACCCGTCTTGCTTGTAATGTTGTGTTTTATAATTCGGATCCTCGGACAGTGGGTTCTTGTTACCTGAATTAATTCCACAGCCAACTAAGCTTGAGATGAGCAGAATGGCAACCGTAAACCTAAGCAGACCCCTAAACATAAAAACACCTCCCATTGGACTCTAAGCCTAAGCTTAGGATGACCAAGGGAGGTTGTCTTATGCTGATTGGCAGCAAAGTAATTGATGCCAATTAGATTCCGTATTTCTTTTTGAACTTGTCGACACGGCCGCCTACATCGATAAACTTTTGTTTACCTGTGTAGAAAGGATGGCAATTAGAGCAAATCTCAACACGAAGATTTTGCTTAATAGAACCCGTTTCGAACACGTTACCACAAGCGCAAGTCACTGTGGTTGCATGATAAGTAGGATGAATACCTGCTTTCATGATGGTTCACCTCTTTCCGCCCTGAATCATTTGCTGAAACAGAGTTAATGGACGTACTTATGCATTGTATCATATTCAGAAGTCTTGATGCAATGGAAAAAGACCGTGGATGGCCTCCTTTTAGAGCACCGTAGTGACAGTTCTGTCACTTGTATAGAACTTCGGTGTATGCGAATAGGAACCCAACACAACATCAGGAATTTCTTGCTCGAAAATCTCAATCATTTGCTTCATCCCAAGCAGTTCACCCCTTGCTTTGGGGATAATGCCCAGGTAACTTTCGGGATCAATATTCAGGTTGCGCAATTGAATCAATTTCAATCCGGTTCTTCGCACGAATTCAATCATCGCTTCGATCTCTTCTTCTCGATCGGTTACACCTGGAAATACAAGATAGTTAATCGAAGTTATAACTCCTTTATCCGTAGCGTAGCGGAGAGACTTCTCTACATTTTTGAGCGTATAAGCTCTTGGCTTATAGTAGGCATTGTAGTGATCATCCAGCGCGCTAATCGTACTAACCCGCATGAGATCTAGCCCAGCATCAACAATGCCGCGGATATGATCCGTGAGACCTGCATTGGTGTTGATGTTAATATAGCCCATCTTCGTTTGCTCACGCACTTGCTTGATGGCATCGATAATAATCACAGCCTGCGTGCTAGGTTCCCCTTCACAGCCCTGTCCGAAGGAGATAATACTCTCAGGCGTCTGCAGATGCTCGAGCATGATCTGAGTGATCTCTTCGACCTTAGGCTTGAAGTTCATCCGAGTCTGAGGCGCTACGAAGCCACTCTCATCCGGTTGTTCCGAAATACAGCCGAAGCATCCTGCGTTGCAGGAATAAGATACCGGAACGGCACCCTCCCAACGTTGAAGGAACGTATTCGAGGCTGTCAGGCATTCATAACCCAGTGCGCAGTTGGATAAGTGGGCATATAACCGATTATCTGGATATTTGGCAACCAGTCGTTTGACCTCTACCTCAAGCTCAGTAGGGTCACAATGAACGGGATTCCAGTAATAAGGATTATCTGTCAATCGAGCCGCTACATAGAAGCCATCATCTTTCCATACGACCGCGGTATAACCGAATAGCGGTAGTGCCTTGGACTTGTCCGATTTCACATAACCGGGAAGCAATAGCCTAGTGAAGCCTTGCGGGAGCAGCGCCCCAACGGCGTGATAATCTCCCTCAACCAGCTTCATATCGCCTGTTGCGGCATCAATGCCTACCGGGCGTGTAAACGGAAGACTGACTAGTGTTGATCCCTCAGGAAGAGGAATTAACTCATCTTCTAAAATTTCTGTTATCATTTCAGCGTTTCGACCTAGTGCCAAGAAATCAGGATGGTCAAAAACGTTTCCTTGTAAGTCTGAATAAACCAAGTTCATAACGGTACTCCTCTTTGTGCGTCACGGATAAACGACTTAAGTCGTCCTTAAGGACGACCGTGTTTGTCATGATTGATGCGAAGCAGATTATTTGAAGCTTAAGAAGCTGAATTCTTGACTTTACCTTTGTTAACTCCTGTAGATCCCGCTGAAGGGGAAGCCAAAGAGTCCAAAAACTCTTGATTGGTCTTCGTATCGGCAAGCTTCTTAATGAAGGATTCTGTATATTCATGCGAATCGTTCATCCCTCTGCGAAGTGCCCATACTTTCTCAAGCTCATCTTTGCCAAGGAGTGCTTCCTCGCGGCGCGTACCGGATCTACGAATATCAATCGCAGGAAAAATACGGCGTTCAGCCATTTTACGGTCAAGATGAAGCTCTAAATTACCTGTACCTTTAAATTCTTCATAAATGACATCATCCATACGTGAGCCCGTTTCAACAAGTGCTGTAGCAAGGATCGTTAAGCTGCCGCCTTCTTCAATGTTACGAGCGGCCCCGAAGAAACGTTTAGGCCGATGAAAGGCAGCAGGGTCTATACCACCCGTTAACGTCCGGCCCGAAGCAGGAACCACAAGGTTATAGGCCCTGGCCAACCGGGTAATACTGTCCATGAGAATGACAACATCTTTCTTATGTTCAACTAGACGCATTGCGCGTTCTAAAACTAGCTCAGCGACCTTGATATGATTCTCAGGAAGTTCATCGAAGGTAGAAGCAACAACTTCCCCTTTCACGGAACGCTGCATATCCGTAACTTCTTCTGGCCGCTCATCAATAAGCAGAACGAAGAGTTCAATTTCAGGATAATTGGTGGAAATACTGTTGGCAATTTCCTTAAGCAATAATGTTTTCCCTGCTTTAGGAGGTGCTACGATCAAACCACGTTGGCCTAGACCTACAGGAGCAAGCAAATCCATGATACGCATGGAAATCTTATTTGGCTCCGTTTCGAGCGTAATCCGAGTGTCTGGATAAAGAGGTGTCAACGCAGGGAAATGAAGTCGCTCCGCTGCCGTTTCCGGCTTCTCTCCATTCACCGCTTCAACTTGAAGAAGCCCAAAATAGCGCTCATTCTCTTTTGGCGGACGACATTTGCCTGATACAATGTCCCCGGACCGCAAATCAAATTTGCGAATCTGGGAAGCCGAGATATAAATGTCCTCTGAGCTTGGAAGGTAATTAATTGGACGCAAGAATCCAAAGCCTTCCTGAAGGATCTCAAGAACACCTTGCATGAACATTAGACCACTCTCAGCAGCTTGTGCACGTAAAATTGCAAAGATGAGTTCTTTTTTCTTCAGCGTACCATAGTATTGGATCTGATGTTTCTTAGCTAGTTTATATAATTCAGTAAGCTTGAGTACTTCAAGCTCAGCAAGCTGCATGCTCATGTTTCAACCACCAAACTATTAAATTTTCAATTGGATTCTAGCATTGCCTGTTGTCTGGTACTTTATTCCTCGCTCTCGCGCCAAACCTCTGCACCCAGTGAAGATAAGTTGAATACCAGGTTCTCATAACCACGATCAATAAACTCAACCCCGGAAACTTCTGTGATGCCACCTGTTCTTACGCTAAGACCCGCAAGTACAAGAGAAGCTCCTGCTCTCAAATCCGTTGCTCTCACTTTGGCAGAACTAAGCTGTGAGCCCTCAATAATGGCTGAGCGTCCTTCGACCTTCATCTTTGCTCCCATACGTACAAGCTCAGGAATATGCTTGAATCGATTACTATAAACGTGGTCCGTTAATATACTAACTCCTTTAGCCTGGCAAAGTAAACTTGCCATCGGAGACTGTAGATCCGTCGCAAACCCTGGGTAAATTAACGCTTTCACATCGACACTTTCGTATTCAGGCTGACCCACAACGCGAATCGACTCATCCATTTCATAAATATGAACGCCCATTTCTTGAAGCTTTGCCGTCAGAGCCTCCATATGTTTAGGTATGACATTGTCGACGGTCACATCGCCGCGTGTAGCCGCTGCAGCTATCATGTACGTACCTGCTTGAATACGGTCAGGAATAATGGAATGGCGGCAACCATGCATCTCAGTTACACCTTCGATACGAATGGTCTCTGTTCCAGCGCCCTTAATTTTGGCACCCATTGAGTTTAAAAGTGTTGCCACATCTATGATTTCAGGCTCTTTGGCCGCATTTTCAATAATCGTAACGCCTTTAGCGCGTGAGGCAGCCAGCATGATATTAATCGTCGCTCCAACACTCGCCATATCTAAGTATATTTTGGCACCGCGCAGCTCTTTGGCGCGTATCTTTAAGGCGCCATTCTCATTGCTAACCTCGGCACCTAAAGCTTCAAAACCTTTTATGTGCAAATCAATCGGACGCGGTTCGAAGTTACAGCCACCTGGCAGACCAATCGTCGCCTCTCCAAATCTTCCGAGCAGAGCTCCCATTAAATAGTAGGATGCTCTAAGCTTCTTTACTTTGCCATTCGGCATAGGAAGTGATTTCATCCGACTTGGGTCGATCGTCATCCGATCTTCGTTCCAGTCAATGGTAGCCCCTAAATCCGTCAAAATTTCTGTATATATAGCCACATCACTCAGATGAGGCAGATTATCCAAAGTAACCGATGTTTCAGCAAGTACAGCGGCCGGAATGAGTGCAACTGCACTATTCTTAGCCCCGCTAATTTGAACTGTTCCCCGTAGTGGACGTCCCCCGACCACCATTAATTTTTCCAACATGATTCTCCCCCTAAACCAGGTGCCTCTTACTAAGTAGTAAATCAAAACAATCAAAGCAACCTAACCCAACACAAACTTCACCCAAAAAATAAACGACTCCACCGCCCCTTAAGACTAGCGATAGTCAAGGTTCATACGAAGCGATAGTATAAATTCATACTGTCTTACAACGACATACAAAAAAAGAGATCCTTCACAAACTAAAACAGCTATGGTCCTCTCTGAGAACATAAGCGCAAAAAAATAGAAGAAGGAAACGCTTGTAATGACACAGACGGACGACATTCTTGCGTCTATCCTCCGTCTGTGCCTTACTGCATTTCCTACCCTGTCTATACAATTGGAATTAAGCTTGGTTGCTGCTTCCGAACAATTGAATTTTGGATTTTACTACTTCGATCATAGCATTACGTGCTGGGGTGAGATATTTACGAGGATCATAAATTTTAGCATCTTTAGCCAGAGCTGCACGGATATTCTCTGTACAAGCCACTTGGTTCTCTGTGTTAACGTTGATTTTACCAACGCCTGCCGCAATAGATTTACGAATCATTTCGTCAGGAACGCCGGATCCACCGTGAAGAACAACAGGAACTGGAATCGCTTTGGAAACCGCTTCGATAATATCAAAGTGAATGTTAGGCTCGCCTGCGTACATACCATGTGCAGTACCTACAGCGATAGCCAGACAGTCTACACCTGTTTCTTCGTAGAAACGGATAGCTTCTTCTGGTTTTGCAAGGTTAGCGTGCTCTTCATCAACAGAGATGTCGTCCTCAACGCCGCCAATTGTTCCAAGCTCACCCTCAACGGATACGCCCATTGCACGAGCTGCTTTTACAACTTCTTTCGTCAAACGAATGTTTTCTTCGAAAGAATAGTGGGAACCATCGAACATAACGGAGCTGAATCCTGCACGGATACATTTCATCGCTACTTCAAAGGAACTGCCATGATCTAAGTGTAGAGCAATCGGCAGACCTGATTTTTTAGCTGCCGCTTCAGCAATCGCCACTGTAAACTCGATACCCATATATTTCAGTGCGCCTTCGCTAACACCATAAATGAACGGGGATTTTAATTCGATTGCAGCTTCCACAATCGCTTGAGCAAATTCAAGGTTGTTCATGTTAAATTGACCCACCGCGAATTTGTTCGCTTTTGCTTTAGGTAAAAATTCATTCATTGAAACCAATGCCATGTTTCTCTTCCTCCTAGAACCTGTAGTAGTTGCGTATACCGCTCTTTGTCATACCTGAGTTATTATAGCACATAACTTTTCAAATGATAACCAAGCCCTCCCTTTTCAGCAACAAAAAAAGACCCTATAACTAGGATCCCACTGCAAAACCGCTGCTTGATTCATTATTCAGCTGCATATTTACCGCCATACGCAATTCATCAATATCAAAAGGCTTTGTAAAATGCATAATCGCACCGAGGTCTGTTGCCTCTTTAATCATATCGAGCTCGCCGTAGGCTGTCATCATGATCACTTTGATCGATACATCAATCGCTTTAACGTGTTTCAAAATATCCAGACCGTCCATACCAGGAATTTTCATATCAAGTAGTATAAGATCAGGTGAAGAATTTTTCACGATTTCCAAGGCCAACTTGCCATTCGAAGCCTGATAGGTATCGTACCCTTCGTTACTGAATACCTCCATGAGTAGTACGCGAATTCCATTTTGATCATCGACAATTAATACCTTTTTCTTCATCAGCTTATTTCCCTCCCGAAAACGAATAACAAACTCCCATGTATATGTTTCTAAAGTTATTCGCTATTCATTTTCGATTTCCTTCTGAGGGACAAAACTAATTGAAAAGTTTTACAAATAAGTTGGTTATCTGGAGGGACAACCGTTATAGCAAGAATTAACGAGCGATTAACTGCGCGGCTTTCACGAATTCACGGAAAAGCGGCTGCGGACGATTCGGACGCGATGTAAATTCCGGATGGAATTGAACAGCAAGGAACCAAGGGTGACCTGGAAGCTCAACCATCTCAACCAATCGACCGTCCGGTGACGTACCGGAAATGCGCAAACCAGCAGATTCAATCAAATCGCGGTATTCATTGTTAAATTCATACCGGTGACGATGTCTCTCATAGATAAGCTCATCATTGTAACACTGCTCAGCAAGAGAGCCTGGGACAACTTTGCAAGGATATAAGCCAAGACGCATTGTACCGCCTAAATTCTCGATATCCTTCTGCTCTGGCAGTAGATCGATAACCGGATAAGCCGTTGTAGGATTAATCTCGGAGCTGTTCGCGCCATCCAAGCCTGTAACGGAACGCGCATATTCAATGACAGCAACCTGCATACCTAAGCAAATCCCAAAGAATGGAATTTCCTTTTCACGGGCATAGCGGATCGCTTCCACTTTACCTTCAATACCACGATCACCAAATCCACCAGGTACAAGAATACCTTGAACACCTGAAAGAAGCTGATGGACGTTATGCTCAAAAATTTCTTCTGCATTCACCCAACGAATATTAATTTCGGAGTCATTATCGATGCCGGCATGACCTAGTGCTTCAACAATACTTAGGTAAGCGTCATGCAGCGCAACGTATTTCCCCACGATCGCAATTTCTGTCTTCTTCGTCAATGATTTAACCTTACGAACAAGGCTTTCCCATTCCTTCATATCCGGCTCGTTCGTCCGTAGTTTCAGGTGATTAACGACATAATCGTCAAGCCCTTGCTCGCGAAGCATCATCGGAACTTCGTATAAGGTTTCTGCATCCTTACACTCAATAACAGCTGCAGGATCGATATCACAGAATAAAGCTAACTTACGCTTCATATCTTCCGTTAGGGAATGTTCTGTACGGCAAACGATAACGTGAGGTTGAATCCCCAGCCCGCGTAGTTCTTTTACACTGTGCTGTGTAGGTTTCGTCTTCACTTCACCAGCTGCTTTAATATAAGGAATCAGCGTAACGTGAATATACATGACATTCTCGCGGCCGATATCATTTTTCATTTGACGAATGGCTTCTAAGAAAGGCAAGCTCTCGATATCGCCCACGGTGCCGCCAATTTCTGTAATAACGACATCAGATTGCGCTTCACGGCCTGCACGAAGGACGCGATCCTTAATTTCATTCGTAATGTGCGGGATAACTTGTACCGTACCACCCAGATATTCGCCTCTGCGCTCTTTGGTAATGACGGAGGAGTATACTTTACCTGAGGTTACGTTGGAACTTTTGGAAAGATTAATATCAATAAAACGCTCATAATGACCTAAATCCAAATCCGTTTCTGCCCCATCGTCGGTTACGAACACTTCACCGTGCTGGTAAGGACTCATAGTTCCCGGATCCACGTTAATGTAAGGGTCAAACTTTTGAATAGTAACTTTCAAGCCTCTGTTTTTGAGCAATCTCCCTAAGGACGCTGCTGTAATTCCTTTGCCAAGGGATGAAACTACGCCTCCCGTAACGAAAATGTATTTTGTCACTATGTACGCCTCCTAGAGTTTTAGTATGGTTTTGTAATATAAGAAACTTACGTCGTAAGGCATAAGCTTATCTTTTGCCAGAAGAAAGACTTTGTAAGCATTAGCTTCTGCTAAATAAGGCTTTTCATGAAAATAAAGTGAAAAAACACAAAAAAAACACTAAAAAAACAAAAAAAGTGACACCCGTAGTGACGGGGCACTTTTTGAACGCTTGAGCGAAATGTTAAGATTCTTTTAAAGCCCATGCAATAGTTTACTCTGAACAGATAGGGGCTGTCAAGACAAGTTATTTGCCCTCTTCAGCCTCTTCATCCAAATCGTCTTCCTCGTCTTCCTCATCGGAATCCTCGTCTAAATCGTCTTCACTATCTTCGTCTGTTTCTTCAATACCCGCTTCACCAAGATCCTCTTCGATCTCTTCATCTTCGAAGAATTCAGTATCCTCTTCCGCCTCTTCCTCTTCGGTTTCGGTACCAAATGTATCGTACTCATCTTCTTCTGCGTATGTATCTTCTTCCTCAGCGTAGATGTCTTCATCCAGATCGTCATCTTCGTCGTTAATGATTCTTGGACGCTTAGCGTTACCAACCGCGTCGTCTGATTTCTCGACAGGATACCAGCGTTTCAAACCCCATAGGTTCGTGCCTACGCAAGCAAAACGACCATCGATGTTGATTTCCGTATATAGTTGGGCAATCACTTGCATAACTTGCTGCTCGGACAGCCCTTTTATTTTAGCAATTTCAGCCATCAGGTCACGATAGTAAAACGGCGTATTCGCCGACTTCAGTAATTCAAACGCCAAATCCACCATGGGCATTTCGCGTGCTTGCTCTGTGGTGATTTTGAGTGTGTATTCGCTACTCATCTAAGGCACATCCTTTTCGATCGTGATCGTCTTCTTCGTTCTTCTATCTACCTTATCCAATATCTTCATTAAGTAAAACCTATTTTTTCTAAAAATGCAACTATCCCCAAGGATAAACTATTTCCGTCGTCCTGAGGACGAGGGTGTTTGTCAAGGTTGTGCGGGGCAAGAGTATAAAATTCATACTTTCGTTTCAACTTAGAAACCTTTCGAGCAGATGCCTTATACACCCCTTCGGAGGGAAGAAAGCGTTCCCCCTAAAATGAATACAAGCGAAGGTCCCCCTCCGCTTGCGACTGTATCCTAAGGAAGCGGTGTGAATGAATCACAGCCGTTTCCACTACCTGAGAAAGAGACACTCCTGCCCGCGCCTCTCTATTTATCCTATGTAAAACCTACGCATCTGACACGGCTTCGCACCCATTTATTTCTGTAGAGACAATGACACGGTCATACGGGGTGACCTGTACATATGATAGGGGAGATTCGATTCTAAGCTGTCATGGGGGGATGGCACGATGGATATAGCCACCTTTCTTCATTTGCTTCATGAGGAAATCGGTCTCACCAAGCATTCTGGCAAGAAGCATATCATCCATTTCTCATCGGCTAAGGACTATTACGCATGCAAATCAGCGCTGAAACGAATGAAGTCTCAGTTCGTAAATCTTTCCAAGGTCCGCGATCTAAGTATTATTCACGCCTTCTCCTGCACGCTTCGTCCCGATACCAAGCTCAGAGGTATCTCCGGTGCGCCGAACATCGTAGAGGATACCAAAATAACCGTTCACCAAGCGATGGGCAACAAAATTACCTCCAGACGATCAAGCAATTTATCGGGCTCACACACGATACCTTGGGGCATCGATCAAGTAGGCGCGCCTGAAGTCTGGAACAAATCGGTAGGTCAGAATATTCGGATCGGGGTCATCGATACCGGAATTGATTACAATCATCCTGACTTACGCAATTCGATATCACGGGGCATTAATTTATTAAACCGCAGCATGCTGCCTTATGATGACAATGGACATGGTACGCATATTGCCGGAACCATCGCGGCAGCTGGCCGCCATTCAGGGATTGTCGGTGTTGCCCCAAGAGCCATCGTTCATCCTGTAAAAGCATTTGACCACGCTGGAAGCGCTTATGTCTCGGACATTATTGCCGGTATCGATTGGTGTGTCCATAACGACCTCGATATTATCAATATGAGTTTCGGTATGAAATCATACAACCGTTCTCTCGAGCAAGCTGTCATGAACGCGTATTACAGAGGTAAAGTCATCGTAGCTTCATCCGGCAATGACGGCAAAAAGAAATCGGTCGATTACCCCGCCCGCTTCCCCCAGGTCGTCTCCGTTGGAGCCACAACACGGTTAGGCAAAATCGCTCCCTTCAGCAACCGCGGGAAGCAAATTGATATCTACGCACCAGGCGAACGGGTCTACTCGTCCTGGCTTAACGGCAAATACAACGAGCTAAGTGGCACTTCGATGGCCACTGCTCATGTCAGCGGCGTCATCGCCTTGATGTTATCGATCAAGCCGATGTCGCCGCTGCAGATTAAAAGCGCGCTGCGGCGCTGTGCGATTGGCCTTAACAAGCGAGAGAGCACCACGCGCTGGAAGCCCGGGCATTTGAACGCTCGGCGCGCTATCCGGGCGGCGCGGCAGGGCTGAGATCCGCCGACGCTTTCGGCGTTTGGTATAAAAGTTGTACAAAGTACAACTTTAGTCATGTTAATCTACGTTATGCCTGCGATTATTGCACGAGAAAATACAACATTTTTGCCCAAAAATAGCCATTTTGGATGAGATGCTGCTATTTTGTCGTACAAAATACAACATTTCTCTGCTTGGAGCGAAACAAGTGGAATTGTTGTACTTTTAACAACTCCACTCACATGTAAGGAACAAAAGTAGCTCTAAATATATCAGAAAAATGCGCTAGGGTTGCATTACACAGTAAAATACACGCCCCCAAATATGACCGAATAGACACTTTCATGGCGCGAAACATTTGTTATGGTAGATGCACCACAAGTTAAGTCCACCAGACTTATACGCTGGTATGAACAAAAAAAGGGACGATCTCCATGTCTGCGTAGACATGGAGATCGTCCCTTCGGTTTGTGGAGCAGATGTTACATCCGCTCTGGGGCGGATACGCCAACTACACGAAGCGTGTTGGCTAAGGTAATGCGAAGCGCGCCGAGCAAGGCGAGGCGTGCCTGGGTCAAGGCCGCGTCATCCGTGATGACATAGTGGCCTCTGTAATAGCTATGGAACTGGCTTGCCAGTTCATAGACATAGCGGATGAGCCGATGCGGCGCATATTGATCGGCCGCAATGGCGATTTCCTCCGGAAGCTCGCCCATCTTGCGCAGCAAGTCGAACTCAGCTTCCGACGCAAGCTGGGTAAGGTCTACTTGCTCCAGCGGCAGCACCTGGATGTTCTGCTCTTCCGCCTGACGGAAGATGCTGCAAATCCGCGCATGTGCGTACTGCACATAGAACACAGGGTTCTCATTAGACTGAGAAACCGCCAAGTCCATGTCAAAGTCCAAATGTGAATCCATGCTTCGCATCGCGAAGAAATAACGAATCGGGTCTACACCGACTTCGTCCATAAGATCCTCCATCGTGACTGCTTTGCCAGTTCGTTTGGACATTTTCACCTTTTCCCCATTTTGGAAAAGGCTCACCATTTGGGCAATAAGTACAACGAGTCGATCCGACTCAAAACCAAGCGCCGTCATAGCCGCTTTCATCCGTGGAATGTAGCCATGATGATCCGCGCCCCAAATATTAATCAAACGCTCAAAGCCGCGCCCAAATTTATTGCGATGGTAGGCAATATCCGGTGTAAGGTAAGTAAAGGAACCGTCATTCTTAATCAGTACGCGATTCTTGTCGTCACCTAGGGGTGTTGTGTTTAACCAAGTCGCGCCTTCTTCTTCATATATGTGTCCATTATCCCGCAGCTCTTGGAGAACGGGTGGAATGAGGTTATCTTCATAAATCGACGTTTCGGAGAACCAGTTGTCGAAATGAACACCAAAGCGACCCAAATCGCGTTTGATTTTATCGAGTTCTTTTTTCAACCCGTAGGTACGGAAATAAGCACGACGCTCATCTTCTGGCAAGCTGAGAAGGCGATCTCCCTCTTCCGCAGCAAGATCCGCTGCAAATCCTTTGATATCTTCACCGAAATACCCGTCTTCCGGCATCTCCGCTTCTTGTCCGAGAGCCTGCAGATAACGGGCCTCGATTGATTTGGCCAAATTGACCACTTGGTTGCCCGCATCATTGATGTAGTACTCTCGGGAAACGTCGTATCCCGCCAGATCGAGCACGTTGCATAGCACGTCCCCCACTGCTGCTCCCCGAGCATGTCCCAAATGCAGAGAACCTGTTGGATTGGCGCTAACGAACTCCACTTGCACTTTAAGTCCTTGACCAACGTTCGTCGCACCGTAGCGATCACCTAGTTTTTGAACATTTTCAATAACCGGGTACAGGTACACTTTGTTCATTTTAAAATTAATAAAACCAGGCCCCGCAATTTCCGCTTCTGCAATATTGGCTTTATCTTTTTGCAGGTTAGCAATAATTTGCTCGGCAATTTGTCTTGGGTTCTGCTTAGCAATACGGGTCAGCTGCATCGCGACATTCGTTGCGAAATCCCCGTGCGTTTTCTCTTTCGGGACCTCTAGAATAATCTCCGGTATTTGCGCCTCGTCCACGATACCTGCAGCTGTAACTGCTTCTATAATGGCTTGTTTAACTATGGCTTTGACTTCGTTTAGTACATCCATTCGTCTTACTCCTCCTGAATTAACAACTTGATCCTGTATGTTCCCGCATGAGTGCCTGATGCATATAAATCATAGCTCCACCTTGTGATACCGATGCCATATACGGCTTCCGAGGTCAGCTCATGTGTCTCGATTTCGAGTTCCAATCTACCTTGGGGTGTTTGATAAAAGCCAATCCTCTTCTCGCCGGGCAGAAATGTTTGCTCTGCTTGCACGTCCCCTTGGCGGACAATTCTTATCTGATTGTCTTCCAGCTTAATGAGCGTCACTGTTCGTCCAAGCTCGTTCGGCTCTTCTTCATAGCGGATGTACGTGTGATCGCCTTTACGATAGAGATCCCCTCGCGCCTTCTGCACGGTTGTCTCGCTCCCGCTTCGACTTTCAATTCGGATCCGCACGCGTTGCTTAGCCGTCATGGTCCGTCATTCTCCTATTCTGCAATACCTGTTTGCACCTTATGTCAGATAAGGCAAGTTAGGTATTAGTTTATATGAAAGGTTCGCTAAATTCAATGTATTACAGGAGATCAGCGTACATAGCGGGGTTATCGTCGAGCCGATTTCTCTGTAAGTTTGGTGAAATAAGACGTACATAGATCCTGAGAGAATCGATTTAGATGTATAAAGTGCAGGCTTTTTTGATAAAAACATTGAACTCGCACCGAGAACCTGCATTTCCTACATCAAATTTGGGTGATTTTTGCGTTTTGGGCAAGTTTCACTGAAATTTGATGTACTTTTCGCAGCTAAATTACCTGAGAAGGCAAGCCAGGGGCGGAAAGCTGGGAATACATACACCGTGTGTACGGGGGCAACGAGCGGTAGGAATACGGGGCAGCCGAGTGAGGATAACGGTAACATTGAGAGTTTGATTACAAGACAGCCGGGTAACCGCGACGGGGACAGTGAGAGTTGGAATACCAGACAGCCAGGCGGGCGAAGGATAGCGGGAGCCAGTCGTACAAGCACAGCGGCAACGTTAGCGCCAAGTACATAAAGAAGTATGCGTCATCAAGAGTAGTCCGACCAAAGTAGGGCATCCGCAACCCAAGCCGCCAAAACAAAAACCGCCAGTGATCCCGTGACATGCACAGAAACAACCGGCGGTTCATTATCATTATTTAATCAAATCTTCAACAAATTTAGGCAATACAAAAGCCGCTCTATGTAGGCGTGGTGTGTAGTACTTCGTTGGGAATTCCGGGATTGCTGCTTCCTCAACTTGCAGTGGATCGTGCTTTTTGCTGCCCATTGTGAAGGTCCAGAGACCGCTTGGGTACGTAGGAATGTTCGCGCTGTACACACGTACGATTGGGAAGATTTCTTTGACATCACGGTTAACTGTTTGGATCAGGTCTGCTTTGAACCAAGGGTTATCCGTTTGTGCAACGAAGATCCCGTCTTCTTTTAACGCATCAAAGATACCTTGGTAGAAGCCTTTGGAGAACAGCTCAACAGCTGGACCAACAGGTTCAGTGGAATCGACCATGATCACGTCGTAGGTGTTTTTGTGATCGTGAATGTGCATGTAGCCATCGTTAACAATGACTTCTACACGTGGGTTGTCTAGTTCGCCGGCAATGGTTGGCAGGTACTTTTTGGAGTACTCAATTACTTTACCGTCGATATCAACAAGAACAGCCTTTTTCACTTTCGGGTGTTTCATGATTTCACGGATTACTCCGCCGTCGCCGCCGCCTACTACAAGCACGTTCTCTGGGTTCGGGTGGGTAACAAGCGCAGGGTGAGCAACCATCTCATGATAGACGAATTCGTCTCTGACCGTTGTCATAACCATACCGTCCAGGGTAAGCATTGTTCCCCATTCTTCGGTTTCGATCATTGAAAGGTCTTGGAAGTCCGTTTGTTCTCTTACATATGTCTCTTTTACTTTTGCTGTAATGCCGAAGCTATCGGTTTGTTTCTCTGTGTACCACAGTTCCATGTTTATACCTTCTTTCGCTGCTATATTTGGATGAATAAATCCTGACATTCGTTGTCTCTAACAGTGTTCCACCAGTTGGAAAAGTCATGCGAAGCGGATCTTTAATTCCCAACCCCTTCACACGCACAAATTGTATTATAGTTCATTACCCCCAAAATGCAATATTTTCCTAGGGTTTTTGAACATTTAACAAAAAATATTTACAATTCGTTGAATACGGACTGCCACGTTTTTCCATACTGGATAGTAACGCCTTAGAGCATGAAGAAAGGAGGTAAGAAGAGATGTCCGAGAACGAGAACCATCGTCAGCCATCCACAGGCTCACAACAAGCACCGAGGGATAAAGAGGTACCTGCGTCAATGCGCTGGATGCGTCGTATTAAGAAAATGTTCTCATTCCTATTCACTTCCTGCGTTCTGCTCCTTGTCGTGGCAGCTGGCTTTCTCGTCTATTTGCGTGCTCAAACACTGCCCGTTACCAAAATGCTGCAAACCTCCCAAATGTACGATACACATGGCGAACTGATCGATACCTTCTATTCGGGTCAAAATCGACAGGTTGTCTCACTGAGCGAAATATCGCCTTATCTCATTAAAGCAACGCTCGCTGTGGAGGATCAACATTTCTATGATCATTTCGGCGTAGATGTGAAGGCAGTTGCCAGGGCGGCTGTTGTCAATGTGCAAGCTATGGCTAAGGTGCAAGGTGCAGGAACGATAACTCAGCAATTAGCTCGGAATTTATATTTAAATCATGACCGGACTTGGTCGCGTAAAATCAAAGAAACCGTGTTCGCTGTGCAAATGGAAATGCAGTTGACCAAAGATGAAATTCTGACGAATTATTTGAATCAGATCTACTACGGTCATTCGACGTATGGGATTGAAACGGCTTCCGAGCTTTTCTTCGGCAAGCATGCCAGTGAATTAACGTTGGCGGAAAGCGCTATGATCGCCGGTGTCCCTAAAGGACCTCGCTACTACTCGCCATATTATGACCTGAAGAATGCGATGGATCGGCAAAAGGTGGTGCTGCAGACGATGGTGCGCAGTGGCTTCATTACACAAAGCGCTGCTGACGCCGCAGGCAAAGAGAAGCTGACGATTCAGCCCCTTACGAAGAAGAAGCCCGCCGCAGCCCCCTACTTCCGGGATTATGTACGAGCACTGGCAACTGATAAGCTGGGCATTCCGGAGGAACAGTTCGATCAGGGTGGCATTCGTATCTTCACGACACTGGATAAAAATGCTCAGCAGATTGCTGAGACTGTGATTACGAAGCAGCTGACGGGTAAACCAGACCTTCAAGCCGCCCTGGTGGCAATCGACCCAAGGACAGGAGAAATTAAAGCGATGGTCGGCGGTCGCGACTATTCCGAGAATCAGTTCAACCGTGCACTATCGAATACGAGACAGCCGGGGTCCTCTTTTAAACCGATTGTTTATATGGTCGCTCTGCAAAATGGCTATACACCTGTGACGCAGGTAAAAAGTGAGCCGACGGTGTTTACCTACGATGAAGGCCGTCAACGGTACACACCCAGAAACTTTAACGATCAGTATGCCAATGTTAATATTGATATGCGGCAGGCGATTTCGAAGTCGGACAACATCTATGCGGTGCATACGATTCTAGACGTCGGTCCTGCGAAGGTCATCGATCTGGCTCGCAAGTTGGGTATAGCTTCTCCGATGAAGCCTCTGCCGTCGCTAGCACTGGGTTCCTTCCCCGTGAGCCCACTAGAGATGGCGTCAGCGTTCGGATCGATTGCGAATCAAGGCATACATCATGAAACAACAGCGATTGTGCGTATTGAGGATGCGAACGGTCAAATTTTATATGAAGCGAACCCGCAAGAGGAGCAAGTGCTTGATCCAGCTGTCGCCTATGTGATGACGAATCTGATGGAGAGCGTGTTCGAAGAGGGCGGAACCGGCAACCGCGTAGCCAGCACGATTAAACGTCCGATAGCCGGCAAAACCGGCACGACCGACACCGATGCGTGGCTGGTTGGCTTCACACCGGAGCTCGCAACCGCCGTATGGGTCGGCTATGACAAAAGTAGGGATATTTCCACGGTTGAGTCTCACTTGGCTTCTCCGATCTTCGCGGAATTCACCGAACAAACGTTAGAGGCGATACCGCCTAAGTTGTTCCCGATTCCTGAAGGAGTAACCAGTGTCTATATTGATCCGGTGAGCGGCAAGCTGTCCAATGAGGACTGTCCGAACTCACACATGGAGGCTTTTCTGGTTGGCACGGAGCCGACAACGTTCTGCACAGGCAAACCCGCGAAGCCAGCTTCGAACGATGATCCAAAGAGCACCCCTAAAGGTCAAAACGGCTCTTGGTGGAATGATATCAAACGTTGGTGGAACGACTGATCCGCCTGTTTTCAGAGAACACAAAAAGGCAGAACTAAGCGCGTCTTAGTCTGCCTTTTTGCTGTCCTAGTATATGAGGTAACATACACTAGGGTCTAGTATACAAGGTTCACCCAAACGTAACAATGGATGACACATAATGTTCATAATCTCGATTCATGCGTTTGATCGCTTAGGAAAGTGCATCTTTCAATGCTTGATCCGAGCGATTCCACCATTCCTCGTTGTGTGCGATCAGCTGATTTTTGAGCAGCGCCCGCTCCTTGTCATCCAAGCCGTCGAAGATGAATTTACGCTTCATTGCAGCATCCATTTTATTCACGTGCTCGGCTAGAATTTTCCACCCTCTGCGAGCTTCTGTGTCAATCAACATTTCGCAAGCTGTCATTCCGGCGTAGTAAGCCCCTTCTTCGGTACGGTCTACTGCCACCCAAACGATCCAAGCTTTACGGCCACTCGGCACATCTTCTTTGTTCGTTGAGAATTTGATGCCTTTTTCGATCTTGCTTTTGGCATGAAGGGTACCTTCGTCCAGGTAGGCCTCATCCCCATCAATAATGACACCAGATACGTTGCTTAGGTCGATCGCTCCGGCACCGAATCCTTTATGGTTCACTTTGGAACTTACTATATTTAAGGCCAGCTTCTTTTTATCCGCTTCCATGAGGGCACCTTCCAGTCTTCGTAATGTTAAAATGACGCTTTGCTTTCATTGTAGCTAAAGTCATCCTCCAGAACAAGGGCTGGTTGCTGTTAGTGTGGGGGGATAGTTACTCGTTACCGTCTTTTACTACTTCACTTCCACCGTGATACTGCCGACGGCCCTTTCATCTATAAAAGCATCCAAACGCCAAACGCCCGGGTTATCAAACCTCATCATTGCGGGAAACCCCGCATCAGCCCCATTCATCGGTACCTTTCCCGGCCAATTCATTTCCCCGACTAAGGCATTATTTTGCAGTAAAACCTGTTTTTTCTCTCCGGTTGTAACACTCACTGCTTCAACGCGGAATTTCTTCCCTGTCAGAGGCTCGCCCTGCTTCCATATGTGCCACATATATTTGTTAGGCATATTTACCTTATAACCCCCTGGACTCAGGAGGCCGATCTTTCCCTTCTCTCCCTGCAATTGATAGCTGCCGCTTTGAAAAACAGGACTTACCTCTGCCTTATCCATCTCTGCTACTGGCGTAACCTGTTCCCCAGATTGTACGTTAACCGCTTTAGGAAACCAAGAAAATTGAGATAGCACAGTGATGAGAACAATCAGACCAACGAAGCAGCTCAAAACAACGATCACTTTTCTAAATTTATACATCGATTCCACACCCCTTATACCTTATAGACTCATTAATTAGCCACTTCGTTCCCCCTCCTTCTAACAATTCTTTTCCAAGCTCAGAAATATTCCCTAGGTTGTCTACATATACATGCTGTAGATGCTTGTTTAGGCGGGGTGGATATCATGAGTGTTCTATTCAAAAACCGCAAGGTTCAATGGTTCGTTGTCATGCTCCTTGCAGCAGGCACTGTCCTGCTGTCTGAAAATTTGCTCCCATCTGCAAGTAAATGGGCCGTTCCAGTCGTCTCTAAGGATGAAAAGTCTGCTCCGGCGCCGGACATGCAGCCTGCAGATAGCGCCAAGTCATTAGAGAAGCAAGCGCCAACAGCGCTTAGCTATCGTATTGCGGAGTATCACATGAACGTTGCTTATACGCCCGAAACGAGGCAGCTCAATGGGCAGCAAACGTTGACTTGGGAAAATCCGGGAACCGTCCCTGTGCAAGAGCTTTACCTCCATCTGTATCCCAATGCATTTGCCTCAAAGAAAACGACGTTTATGCGTGAATCTGGTGGTAAGCTGCGTGAAGATGAAGCCAAGGCAGACAGTAGTGGCAGTATGAAGTTGCTTTCTGTGAAAACGGTTGACGGCGAGGATCTCAGTATGCGCATGGCGTTCGTGCAGCCCGATGACGGCAACAAGGACGATCATACGCTGCTCAAAATCCCACTGCCTAAACCGGTAGGGGCCGGGGAGCAAGTCACGATCAAGACAGAATTCCTCGTCAAGCTGCCTGCCGCCTTCGCAAGAATGGGCTATGTGGATGACTTCGTCATGGCCGGACAGTGGTTCCCTAAAGTTGCTGCCTATGAACGAATTGGAACAAGAGGACGTACAGAGCCGGGTTGGAATCTCCACCAGTACCATGGAAATTCGGAATTTTATGCCGATTTCGGGATGTATGACGTGAAAATTCAAGTGCCGGCGAACTACATCGTAGCAGCTACTGGTTTCCCCGTTAAGCCTGCTGTGACCGACAACGGGATGAAGACGTACCAATTTTATGCGGATGATGTGCATGACTTCGCTTGGTCGGCATCGCCTCATTTCGTTTATGTGGAAGAACCCTACTCGACCGCACAAATACCCGGGGTCAAGATCAAGCTCTATCTGGATCCCAATCATCAGGACTTGAAGGACCGCTATATGTATGCCGCTAAAAAGGCACTTTCCCGCTACAGCCAATGGTACGGATCGTATCCTTATTCGACCCTTTCGATTGTCGTACCTCCCCCAGGAGGCAACGGTGTGGGCGGTATGGAATATCCAACTTTGGTGACGTCGTGGGATGCTAGCGACAAGAAACCAGATCTAGAGCTAGAACGCGTCGTTGTTCACGAGATTGGACATCAATTCTTCTATGGAATCGTAGCTAGCAATGAATTCGAAGAAGCTTGGCTGGATGAGGGCTTTACCTCCTATGCAGAGGATAAAGTCATGGAAGCGGAGTACGGGGTGTCCCCTAATTTACCTGTCGAGTCAAGCTTTATTACATCTCCTCATACCCTGCAGCAGAACTCATGGGCCTATACGGGACATGATCAATACGCAGAGAATGTGTACACACGAGGAAAGCTCGTACTTAAAGCCATTGAGAAACAGGTTGGCAGTAAGACGATGGACCGCATCATGCGCACTTATTTCCAACGATGGGAATTCAAACACCCTTCTACGAAGGACTTCCAGAACGTTGTCGAAGAAGTGACCAAGACGAAGTGGGATGATTTCTTCAATCAATATGTATACGGCGCCATGATGATGGATTATACGGTGGAGAGCATCCGAGTCAAATCCTTGGGCAGCAAAGGGGCAGAGTCCTACGAAAGTGCAGTTCTCATCTCCAAACGCGGCGGCAATTCGCCTGAAGTGCCGATCCAGTTCCATTTCTCTGACGGAACCGTACTGGATAAAACATGGGATGGTAAAGAAAGCAGTATCGAATTCAAATTAACCCACAAGACTCCTGTAGACTGGGTTCGAATTGATCCTAATTACTCGCTCGTGCTGGAAAATAAGCATATTAATAATTTTATGCAAACGCAAGTGGATACGAAGTGGAAAATCCGCTGGAATCTCGGTCTCATTCAATTCCTTCAAGCCATTTTCGGCTGGGTCGCCTGGTAAGCGACTAAAGCAAAACTCTTAGGTACATGCTTACGAAGTAAGTTTTGCTAAAGCAAAACTCTTAGGAGGGACAACTGTGGCAACTTATATCAAGTCTGGCTTCAGGGCGGCTTTACGGCAACCTTTCGCCACGATCGTCTTGTTCCTGTATCAGATGGGCTGGGGCATCCTGCTGTATAAGCTTGTACAGGGTGTTCTCGTCCCTCTCATGCACCGCTATCCAGGTGGCGAGCAGCCGAAGCAAGCGCTGCAGCTATTTCTAGCTGAAGGACAGTTCCAACTGGTCAAAACCGATCTTAGCCATTCCTACCTCTGGTGGCTGGCTGCTCTACTTGTTATTCGCATGCTGCTCACCCCCATGTTAAATAGCGGCGTCTACTATTCGCTGACCCATTCCCAGCAAAATGCCGGCTATCGCTTTTTCCGAGGCATCAAGGAGCTCATGCTCCCATTCCTAATCGCGTATGTCGTTCGAATCTCGCTTTCCTTACTGCCGCTCGTATGGCTGTTTCCTAAAGCGCAAAAACAATTCGCACATACCACTTCGTATGAGCAAGCAGTTCTCCAATTGCTGCCTTGGTTTCTGGGCTTGCTCGTCTATGGCTTTCTCTTACATCTTCTTTTTATGTACGTACAATTCGCGGTTGCTGCCAAACTTGGCATTTTGTCCACCGTCATCACTTTCGTTCGCAGTTTTCTTCCTATTATCGGGCTTGCGCTTATCCTCCTGCTCGTCTCGGGACTATTGGCAGGGGTCACTGTCACTGCAACATACATCTGGGCAGGTCTGGTAGCGCTAATCATTTATCAGCTCTTCCCGCTTTTCCACATTTTCATCCAAATGTGGGCCATAACATCCCAATATCAGCTTCTTTCTGCAAAAATGGACAGTTAAAAACAAATAAAATAAGTTAAAGTTGGCTTATATTGGTTCTCCCCCTTGCAAAAGGGGCTTTTTTTTGTCTCTTTTCCGAACTATTGACATATTTTTAAGACAAAATGCATAGAAAAGGAGGAATTTCGATGTTTATGACGAATTACAAGGACTAGCATCAAAAAACCAAATATTTCATGCCGAATTCCCCATTTTTTGGGGAAACGGGGGAACCACACCGGGTGAATTGATCTTGCAAGACAGGGATCATAGGGAACCTTCAACCGAACCCTCCAGCTAACCTCGTAGGCACCGGAAGGAGACAAGCAGTTGAGAAAGATTGTTGTTCTTGTTTTTAGTCTTGTTTTGTTTTTGAGTGTAGGTTTAGGAAGTGTGTCTGCGTCACAATCCACTTTGGATGAAACGGTTGACGGATTGCTCGGAATTCCGTACAGAGATGCGGGAACGACAACAAGAGGCTTTGACTGCTCTGGTTTCACCGCATACGTTTTCGACAAATTCGGCATTGACCTTCCGCATAGCTCAGCATCTCAGAATAAAGAAGGCTACTGGATTGACAAAAAGGATCTTCGCAAAGGTGATCTTGTGTTCTTTGACACAAGCGGCGGCAAAGGTATCTCTCACGTAGGTATCTACCTTGGAGACGGTGAATTCATTCACTCTGCATCCAATGAAGGTATAGTGAAAAACAAACTTAGCCAATCTTATTACGCGAAGCGGTATGTATCAGCCCGACGTGTTCTGTGGGATGATATCTACAACCAATTAACTGCTGAATCCAAGTAAATTCTTGCACGATTCATGAATGAAGCCCGGAAAGCCCCGCTCGAAAGAGCAGCTTTCAGGGCTTTTATTCATTTCGGAGGCATAGCGTATAAAGAGAAGCTTGTAACTTGACATCGAATGTTAGCCGTTCTATAATAACGGCATGTCGTTTTCTAGGGTTCCGTGGCGTTCATCGCCAGTCTGGTCCAAGGGGAAACACACAGCGAATACGCTGTGGTCACGGAGGGGAAAAAGCCCGGGAGTCATATCGCTTTAGCGATATAACTCCCGGGCTTTTTCCTTTTTTTGCGACTTAATAGGTACGTATAACAAATTCAAGAGGAGTGATTCATCATGGCATGGTTATATCTCGTCATTGCAGGTGTATTTGAGGTAGTATGGGCGATCTCGTTGAAATTTTCTAATGGTTTTACACGTTTAGTTCCTTCCAGCGTCACGATCGCAGGGATGATTGTAAGTTTTTATTTTCTAGCGGCAGCCACGAAAACTCTTCCCATCGGCACAGCATACGCGGCTTGGACCGGCATTGGTGCTGTCGGTGCGATTATTATCGGCACCCTTTTTCTAGATGAACCCATTAGTTTAACAAGGATCTTGTTCATGATTCTGATCTTAGTTGGTGTTCTAGGTCTTAAATTTACTTCTGGGCATTAGGGATTTTGAATAAATCGGACCCTATCTATGCAGATTAAGCCATACAAGGAGGGAAATTCAACGTGAATACATCTGATGATATCAATCGAAAACAGAATCGTAATGACCAGTTTCTCGGGGAGGGGTTAGAAGTTGACTCCGATGTTAACGAGGATCGCAACCGAGAGCAGCAATTGGACGATTCGTTTCAGTACTGGTACAGAAACGTCGGTTATTGGGTGCAGCAAAAGGAAGATTTGACTCAGGTACCGAAAGAGAACGTCTTCGATGCCGCCGCTGATTTGGATAGTTAAGGTTAACCGACAGTTCAAATATTACATCTAGAATCTATCATTGGAGGTATGAACGATGTCTGACAATACGAATAACGTTGATGTAAACAAAACGAGTATCTTTAAAAACGGGGTTCAATCCGCAACAAATTATGTACAGAACGCCATTGAAAACGTAACTGCATCCACGCAAGACGCAACTCAAAACTTAGTGAATAACGTAATGAAAAAACGACAAAATGAAAATAATAAATAATTAGATTGAAGATGTGAATTTTAATGAGGAATTCATTGTTCTATTGGGAATCCCATATAGAAAAAGCTTAGTCAGAAAGCAGCCGCAGGGCCTTGACTAAGCTTTTTTTGTTGGTCTAATGTATATCGTGAGTACTGACGCGAAATTAATTATTATGCAACTGTGTAGCTGACATACCAGAAGCTGTTTCCCACAAAAATTCGCAAATGCTGAGATAAGGGCTTAAAAATGTCGTTTAGTTCTTCATACGAGTAGTAGTTTTTGATAATTTCATGCATGGATCCGTCAGCCAGCTCGCGTCTTTTGTAGGTATCCTCACTATGTTCATTCGTTAGCAACTCTCCGCCTCTTCCGGACACGTAAACATTATCGGCGATAAAGACGCGGGCACCTGTGCCTAGACGTTGGTGGAAACTCTGCAGAAATGACTCGATCCGATTCTTCGGAATATGTGAAAACCAGAAGTTGGCAAGACCAAAGTCGAAAGCCCCTGTCACTTCGGAGAGCTGGTACGCATCTCCCTGAACAAATGCTGCATTTGAAGCTGGCCAAGGCTTCGATTTAGCAATTTGCAGCACTTCTGGACGAATATCAACACCTACGATGTGCTTAGCAGTGCCCGCCGCAATTTCGGTCCAATACCCTGTCCCACAGGCTACCTCAAGTACGTTGCGACCCTCCACCTGCTTCCTAATCATTGCTGCCAGAAGTACAAGCTCTTGTTGGAACTCAGCGTCCTCCCGATGGTAAATCCGTTCATACTCTTCCGCTCGGGCGCCGTAGTATTCTTGCATTTTCACTTTCTCCTCGTTTAAAAGCTGATGCTTATCCTTCACTTCGTGGAGAATTCGTTGTCTGGCTGCCAATAAATCAGCGAAAATAGCGCCACCCTGTGCGGAGTAGTTAGCTAGCAAGCCATGCGTGGCCATCACAATTAGCTGTGTCATCGACAGACCCGTTTCGTCGGCCATTTGCTCTAGGTCCGACTTTACTTTCTCCGGTAAGTAAACAGAGAGTCTTTTGGTTTTGTCATTCTTGTTATCCACGTTAGGCATCTCCCTCATGATTTTCCATTATTTTAACATATATTATGTGTTAATATAACACTTAAATTACTTTTTGACGGCAAGTTAAAAATTGAGGCTGCATTTTTAGAACTCTATCAGCTATTAACCCTCGCAAATCACTCTATCAAACATAGAATACTTTGTAAGTAAATTCATATTTTGATAGGAGATGGTTAGATGATTAAGAAACAACGTATCGCAGGTAGACCGACTAAAATTGTTAGACTTCCTAAATGTTCAGGCCTACCGAGAACGAAGGCAATGCTGCTGTACCACGCTCAACTGAGAAAGCACAACAGACTAGGAGCAGGCCGCTTTCTGAGCCAGCGTACAATCTCGATCGGAACCGATAATTCTTGGTTCAACGCCCAGATCATTCCTCGTAATCCAGCATGGGTACCGGTGACTAACGCCAACTATGTATGGTACTCCGGCAATCTGAGCGCTGAGAATGCCGTCATTTCGACACGATTCTCGCTCTCGCAGCGGAGAGCCATTCTCGCCGCATCGCTCTTCTTGTCGGTCGACAATTACGCTGTTGTGATCATCAATGGTGTGCCGGTGGTCTATGATGCACCACAGAATACCCCTTCATTCTACAACACTGGTCGCACCTTCAACGTACGTCGCTTCTTAAGACAGGGTCGTAATGACATCGTCATCATCGCTTTTAACTTTGGTGGACCTCGTAGTGATGCTGCGCCTGCAGGCGTAGCTGCTAGATTGGACATCCAACTCAGCTCATTACGACGATAATTCACATGGAAAAAGGTCGGAGCCCATCCTCAGGATGGAACCCCGACCTTTTTTTTGCTTTTACATCAATTGACGTTCACTGCCGTAGCGGTGTTTGAGCTGATTCAAGAAAAACTGCAGTGCTAGGAATAGTCCTGCGAAGCTGGTGCCTGCACTCAGTAATAATCCATGGATGCAGTCGAATGTACCTTGAGCCATAGGCGATTAGCGATAACCATTCACCCGATGTTGTGATGGCAATGGAATAGCCCGCATCGCTATCACCAATTGTCTCAACCCCGCCAAGTACAATGTTAAAAACAGCCAACTGCCCTAACAAGAAAAGCACCTGCATGAATTCGCTCAGGAAGATGAACAACATTTCATTTCTCATACAGGGAACCAAATGTCGCATCGTTCGATGGTATACAGAACCACCCATCAAACGTGATGCCTCAATAAAAAGTCGTTCATTATAATAACGTGTCCGATCTGCCACTTGATGGGCTAACGGGAATATCCCAATGAATGTGACTAGGCTAACAAACGTAACCGTGAACAGCAGCTGGTAATGCGGGTCCGCCTTCAGCCCCTGATCGAGCCGCAGCCCAAAGTACATGCCTGCTAAAGGCGGGAACAAAAAGACAAATGCAGGCATAGAGGAAACGACCCACTGCATGGAGCGAAGAATGCTCCATCCTCTGCCCGTAGTCCCGCTCCACAATCCCCATGGGAGGGCAAAAACAAAGCGAATCAAAGTTAACGCTAATGCCGTACCCAGTGTATATTTCAACCCATTCAACAATAAGCTCAGCACATCAAAGCCCCTATGATCGGTGCCCAGCAGGAAGGTGCTGTTCGGCGCGTATGGAGGAATGCTGTATCTCGTTTTACCATCCTCTTGATATTGGAGCATATTAATCTTGTCATCCGGTGTAACCCCATGGGGCATCAGCCATGTGCCGAATATCATCACAAGCAGGATGAGTACGATGAGTGTAATCGAACAGTAGTAAGCAGTTGATGAGCGTTTCAACATCGTCAAACCACCTCCCCTGTCCGAACAATACACTTCTTGCGCAGCAGTGCGTAGAACACATGAAAAGCCATAGCGACTAGCGCAAGTGCCATACAGATAGCCGACATGGAGGAGACACTCTGTAATGCTGGGGAGACGATAAAGCCTCCCAAGCCGGAGATTCCGCAGATGGCTTCCGCAACAGCCATACTGGCAAGTGCCAGTGTGGTCGCTTTGGGTAAGATCGCTAGCAAATCCGCCATTACATTTCGCATAACATGAGAGATGAGCACCTCTCTGCGGGTTAACCCTTTGGCTAGTGCGGTAACCACATAATCCTGTCCAAGTTCACGCGCGATCGCGATGCGAAGGGTGCCGTAGATGGTGACCGAGGGAATCAGCGCGATCGTGAGAAAGGGGATGAGGAACGGCGTCTTATCACCGACTTGAACAATAAGCAGCACAAAGTGCCCCAAATATTTTGTCGCATAGATCGCCCCCAATTGGATGAGAACGATTAAGAAAAAATCAGGCAAGCCAACAAGCAAGGCATGTGTACCATCCATCAAGGCACCTAATCGGCGGAACATGGATGCTATCATCGCAAATAGCACACTAAGCACAATCGCAAGCAGTAAACCAGGAATGAAATAAGTGCATGTGCGAAGAAGCATGTTGGGGAGCTCACCAAGAACAGCAACCTCTTTCCTATTGAAAGGACTGCGGAATTTGCCAAAATCACCATGAGCGAAACCTTTGATTTGATCTATCAGCGAATAACCGTAATAACGCCAGGAAATAATGGGATACTCAAGAGGCACAGTTGTAGCGCGAAATATGCCTTTAATGGACGTTGTCTTTCCGATGTAGTCCCACGACTTTCCATAAGGAACAGACAATACGCCTCCTTTTTCATTCAGAACTTGGCTGCCAGGCAACTGCTCACTTATTTTCTGGATGCTCGTATCCGGACCTATAGCGACCCGAATCTGATCCGGCTGCGTAGATAAAAAGGCATTACGGATATTGCTCAGAAAGAAGATGCACACAAGTGTAAATACCCCAAGCAACAACCACCGAAATATCGACTTCAACTATCGTCACCTCGCTCTATTATTCACCGTTGGTAGATAACTATTGTCATAGTTTATCACGATTCATTTGGAAGTTCTATCCTATCTTTGGGAATAAAAAGAGGCTGCAGCGAACTAGCCTAAGCTAGCTTGCTGCAGCCCGGCTCAAGAGCTGAACTGCGCTTGGTGTAAGCGGCTGTACACACCGCCAACAGCGATGAGCTCCTCGTGCCCGCCCTGCTCGGTGATGCCTTGCTCCGTCACGACGACGATACGATCGGCATTCTTGATCGTCGCCAGCCGGTGGGCAATGACTAGCGTCGTGCGGCCACGCGACAGCTCGGAGAGCGACTGCTGAATCGCCGCCTCTGTCTCCGTGTCGAGTGCCGACGTCGCCTCATCGAGGATGAGAATCGGCGGATTCTTCAAGAACATCCGCGCGATCGCGAGGCGCTGCTTCTGACCGCCAGAGAGCTTGACGCCGCGCTCACCTACAACCGTATCCAGCCCCTTCGGCTGCGTCTGGATATAAACCTCCAGCTGCGCACGCCGCGCAGCTTCCCAGATTTCCTCATCCGTCGCGCCAAGCTTGCCGTACGCGATGTTCTCCCGCAAGGTGCCGGAGAACAGGAACACATCCTGCTGCACGATGCCGATCTGACGGCGCAGCGACTCCAGCTGGATGCTGCGAATATCGAGGCCATCAATGGAAATGCTGCCCGCACTCACGTCATAAAATCGGGGCAGCAGGCTGCAGATCGTGGTCTTCCCGGCACCTGATGGACCCACGAAAGCAACGGTTTCTCCCGCACGAATAGATAAGCTGATATCATTCAATACACGGGCTTCATCCCCGTAGCCGAATGACACCGAGTCGAACGTAATTTGACCATCGAGATGGCTAACCTTCATTGCATTCGGCTGATCAGCTACCTCTGGCTCCGTATCAATGACTTCAACATACCGTTTAAAGCCGGCAATTCCCTTGGGGTAGCTCTCAATGACATTATTAATCTTCTGAATGGGACCAAGAAAAACGTTCGTTAAGAGAACGAAAGCAATAAATTCTCCATAGGTAATCTGCTTGTCAATCACGAACCACGTGCCGCAAATAAGAACGAAAACCGTTACCAGACGCATCAAAATGTAACTCAGCGAAACATTCCACGCCATGATTTTATAGGAAAGCAGCTTCGTCAACCGGAACCGTCCATTGTTATCCTCAAACAGTTTCTTCTCATAGGACTCATTTGCGAAAGCTTGAACAACACGAATCCCGCCAATATTGTCTTCGACTCTTGCGTTAATATCGGCAAGGTCGCCCATCATTCGTCGGAACGTTTTCGTCATTTTTTGATTAAAATACACCGCTATCCATAGCAAGAATGGGACAATAACGAAGGTTAGGAGCGCTAACTTCATATTAATATGAAGCATAAGCAGGAGTGCACCGATCAGCGTCATAACCGCGATGAACAAGTCCTCTGGGCCATGATGCGCAACTTCACCAATTTCTAGTAGATCGTTTGCCATACGGGACATCAATTGACCCGTTTTGTTATTGTCATAGAACCGAAATGAGAGCTTCTGCAGATGATCGAACATCTTTTTCCGCATATCCGTCTCGATATTAATCCCTAGCTTATGTCCCCAATACGTGACTATGAAATTCAGTACCGTGTTGAGTCCGTAGACAGCAAGCAAGCCCGCGCAGGCCCAAAGAATCCAAATCCAATTCCCGGCAGGAAGCAATTTATCGACGACCTGATTAACAGCAAGCGGGAAACCCAGTTCTAGGAGCCCAGCCACGACCGCACAGGTAAAATCCAAAATAAATAAGTGCTTATAGGGCCGATAATACGAAAAAAAGCGTTTTAACACATATATCTCCACCTTCCTTCGCCTATTATACCTGATAGGATCTGCCAGCTGAAAGTCTCCTAGAAAATAGGCGATTGTCGGAGGACAGCTGTCCACTATTTTCATATATATAGGAGAAAGGCATCCTGTGTATATGGAGGAATCGACTTATGCTCAGCAACTCATTAGATACACGGACGGCCATCTTTCTAGCAGCTATGTGCAGCCAAAGTTATATCCAATTTGAAAATGGTCCCGAAAGCGTTATTATGCCACACAATTACCGGTTGGTTTCTTCCTTCAAGGCCACATCCATCCTGAGTGAAAAAGAATTGTTCGGCTTTATTGCCGAATCCGATAGACAAATTGTCATCGTTTTTCGAGGCACGCATACGACATCCGATTGGATCTCCGATGCCATTGCCAGGCAAATCCAGTTTCCTTACACCAAAGAGCAGTGCTTCGTACACGAAGGGTTTCTCGACATCTACCGTTCAGCCCGCAAATCGATTGTAACAGCGCTAAACAAACTTTCCACTGAGAAAACGCTGTACATTACAGGGCATAGTCTTGGTGGAGCTCTCACTGCGTTATGCGCCACCGATATTTCCACAAACACGAAATTTAATAATCCATCCGTGTATACTTATGCTTCACCGCGTGTTGGAAATCAGGCATTCGCTAGTCTTTTCAACCATAGGACTGGGCCTCATTATCGGATTTATAATACCAACGACTTCGTTCCTTTGCTTCCGCCCTTCATCTATACATCGCCTCGAACAGAAAAGATTTACCACTATATTCATGTGAAAAAGGGGGTTGAATTAACTTTTCAAGGGGGCGCCGTCTCCGCTAACCACTCGATTAGCAACTATTTCACTGAACTTGCCAAGCTGGATCCCCGCTTCACGCAGCAGTTATACGCACAGACTCCGGGATTTTGTCCGAACTGAAAAAGATTGCCAATCACCAGACCAGAAAGGCCGGGTAGGAGGCAATCTTTATTTTGTTTACTTAGATCAGCTGTCCCCTCCTAAGAGGAAGGTTTAAACATCTCAATAAAGGTAAAAATAGGAGACGATACTTATTTGCATCTTTTTACGCTATTCGATTATTTTGTCGCAAAGGAGCCCTGCCTTGATTCTAGTCATTTGTCTGCTTTTTGTTTGGTTTAGTATCCTTATATTTGCCGTCCTGCCCAATAAGTTGTCTGTCATTACGAACGTGCTGCTTTACATGCTCTTAGCTATTGTGGACATTAACAAACTAACGATTTTAAGTGACACTTTAGGACTTTTCCAACTTAGTAAAAAGGTTCCTGAATTCCTTTCGGTTATTTTACATAGGGACTTCACCTTCTCAATAACACTTCTCACTTTTGCCAATGTCTATTTGACCACATTGAAACGCAGTATAAAAATAGGCATTTCTCTCTATACATTCACTTTTCTCTTGTGCACAGGCCAATTCCTAAGCTTGAATGGTGCTATAACCTATGTGAAGTGGAACATCTTCTACGAGTGCCTTTTAATCGTTTCACTCATGATTTTCACTTATTGGGCTGGCCGCTTATTCATTCATCTAAAGCAAAAGGAGAGGTCTCTATGAATGACATAACCATTTACGATAATGGATTTAACGGAAACGAATGGTTCGTCATTGCGATGATTGTCGTGGGGACCCTTGCGATTTGGATATTACCAAAAAAATTCACCTTAACACAGAGCTTGTTTAATTTATTGATAGGGGTTGTTTTTGGTCTCATGTTTGATCATACGATTGCCGTCCCACCCTTTGATTTCTACGATGTTGGTGACGAATCCCATTATCAGCTGTTTGATATTTTCTCCTATACGATGTATGCTCCATTTGGTTATATATTTGTTTATTTCTACAAAAAATGGGATGTGCGTGGTTTTTACACGTTACCCTATATCTTACTCTGGACGTCAATGGGCATTGGTATCGAGTGGCTAAGCGAGCTTGTTGGTATATTTCATTACAAACATGGGTATAAGCTCGTTTATTCGATACCGATTTATTTATTTTTGCAAGCTATTCATTTATTACTTTACCGAACGTTCTTTCCGGAGCGTAAGACGATTTAATAGACTACTTCTAGAGCAAATTCTTTTCCTCACGAGGTTTCAACCCTGACAGACTCTTGTCAGGGTTGTTTGTTTATAATCGATTTATACAAATCAATGAATGAAGAAGGGAAATGATTATATGACGAAATCAACGAACCAAACCGGCATTGTTTTAGCTGGATTACTGCTAGCCATTCTAATGTCTTCGATGGACAATACCATCGTTGCGACCGCTATGGGCTCCATTATCGCAGACCTCGGAGGACTCGATAAATTCGTTTGGGTAACCTCGGCTTACATGGTCGCTGAAATGGCAGGGATGCCAATTTTCGGTAAATTATCGGATATGTATGGGCGTAAACGTTTTTTCATCTTTGGTATCTTGGTGTTTATGCTTGGATCCGCTCTTTGTGGAACAGCCACCTCGATCGTACAGTTAAGCTTGTACCGGGCCATACAAGGCATTGGCGGAGGTGCTTTGGTACCCATTGCCTTCACAATCATGTTCGATGCGGTTAAACCAGAAAGCAGAGGCAAGCTAATGGGTTTGTTTGGAGCAGTGTTCGGTATGTCCAGCATCTTCGGGCCGCTCCTTGGCGCTTATATGACCGACTATATTAAATGGGAATGGATTTTCTATATTAATTTACCACTTGGTCTGATTGCCTTCCTAATGGTTGCCATCTTCTATAAGGAATCCCGTCAGCATGCTAAACAGCGTATCGACTGGGCCGGCGCTTTCTCGCTTGTAGGTGCCATCGTCTGCCTAATGTTCGCCATGGAGCTTGGCGGTAAGCAATTTGCGTGGAACTCCGCTCCGATTATTGGCTTATTTACTGGATTTGCTCTTCTCACGGTTAGTTTCCTCTATGTGGAGACGCGGGCAGAGGAACCTATTATCTCCTTCCGGATGTTTCGGGATCGCCTCTATTCGGCAAGCAATGCGATCGCGATGTTAAGCGGAGCAGCCTTCATTACGGCTTCTGTCTATATTCCGATCTTCATTCAAGGTGTTCTCGGAGGAAGTGCGACGAACTCAGGCCTCGTACTTCTGCCTATGATGCTCGGCACTGTCGTTACAGCTACCGCTGGCGGCTTCCTCATTAGTAAATTTTCATATCGAGCCATCCTGATCTCCACCCTCATTCTGCTTGTGGCAGGTATGGCACTGCTGATTACTTTGACACCAGATTCATCGCGTTTGCTTATTACTATTTATATGATATTAGTTGGCTTAGGAATCGGCGCTTCATTCTCTGTGCTCAGTAACGCTGCCATTCATTCCGTACCTGCCAGTCAACGAGGGGCAGCGAGCTCTACGCTGAATTTCCTTCGCTCACTCGGCATGACGATCGGAATCACTATCTTCGGTATTATTCAAAGCCATTCGTTAACCCGGTATTTATCGGATGCCTTTACGGGGAGCGGACAATCCGCGATGCCGCAGGGTCTAGACTTTAAAGACCCGCATGCTCTGCTTGACCCGGCGACTCGCACCCAAATTCCGGAGCAAGTGCTTGGTAAAATATCTGAAGGACTTTCCTCCTCCATCGTGGCCACATTTGCGTGGGGACTTATCCCTGCAGTACTCGCATTAGCTGCCGCTTTTGCCATGAGCAAAGAGAAACTCGTGATAGAAACAGATAAAGAAACGTTCGCGGCCGCATCGCATTAAGGCAAGTTTCGTATAAACCGTGCAACACAGAAAGACCAGAGATCCTGCCGCGGATTCCTGGTCTTTTTTGCGTTTTAACTTATCACTCATCAAATAGATTCGTAGACAAATACCGCTCACCGGTATCTGGCAGGATAACAACAATGGTCTTCCCTTTATTCTCCGGTCGTTTCGCAATTTCTCTTGCTGCGTAAGCTGCCGCGCCGGATGAGATGCCGACCAGCAGACCTTCCGTTTTGGCCAGTTCACGGGCCGTCGTTATGGCATCCTCATTGGTCACTGTTAATATTTCATCTACAACTGAACTTTTAAAATTATCTGGAACAAACCCAGCACCGATGCCCTGAATATGATGCACACCACGACTGCCACCTGACAAGACGGGTGAATCGGATGGCTCGACGGCTATCACTTGGACGGATGGATTTCTCTGTTTCAGTATCTCACCCACACCAGTGATCGTCCCTCCCGTACCAACTCCTGCGATGAAAATATCCACTTTACCGTCTGTATCTTTCCATATTTCTTCGGCAGTGGTATTTCTGTGAATCTCCGGATTAGCTGGATTGCTAAATTGCTGCGGTATAAATGAGTTTGACATCTTTGCAGCTAATTCCTCTGCTTTTTTAATTGCGCCTAACATGCCTTCACAGGCTGGCGTGAGAACGAGTTCTGCACCCAGAGCCTTTAATAATTTCCTACGTTCAATACTAAAAGAATCAGGTAAAATAATGATTAACCGATATCCAAGAGCAGCGGCAGTAAAAGCAAGAGCGATTCCTGTATTTCCGCTGGTAGGCTCGATAATGACAGTTTCTTTATTGATCTTTCCTGATTTCTCAGCTTCTTTAATCATCGCGAAACCAATACGATCTTTTACACTGCCAGCCGGGTTAAAACACTCCAGCTTCGCGACGACTTTGGCATCAAGTCCATGCCGATTATTATAATTCCAGAGCTCGAGCAGCGGCGTATTACCGATTAACTCTGTCAAATTGCTATAAATTTTTGTCATAAGAAAACCTCGCCTTCCTATCTATTATTAAACCTATGAACTTAATCGGATAAATACAGTATATCACGCAGGCGAGTGAAAAAATAGATCAATAATGCTGATAGATCGGTATGCTATTTTCTTATATTATCCTTATTTGGTATAATCACCGATGAATTGAAATAGTAAGAGTGAGTGGGGTTGGGTTGGGGTTGGGGTTGGGGTAGTAAAGCTTCCCAGATCTTCATACATCGCCGACGAGGACGAACTTATGGTACACTGAACTATATATGACTGTAAGCAGCAAGGGGAAAAGGTGAAGATGAAACTAGTATCTTGGAACGTTAATGGGTTAAGAGCAAGTGTCAATAAGGGGTTTATGGATTATTTCGGGCAAACGGAAGCAGATATTTTTTGTCTTCAAGAGACGAAGCTGCAGCAAGGACAAATTAACCTTGAACTGGGCGAAGCCTATATACAATATTGGAATTATGCTGTTAAAAAAGGGTATTCCGGCACTGCCGTTTTTACAAGAATTCAACCGATTTCGGTGAGATATGGTATGGAGGAGAACGAAGAGCCGGAGGGTCGGATACTCACATTGGAGTTCGACAATTTCTACCTCGTGACCGTCTATACACCCAATGCGAAGCGTGATCTCTCTAGGCTGGATTACCGTGTGGAGTGGGAAGATCGCTTTCGCAGCCACCTCTTGCAATTGGACGCCCAAAAGCCAGTTATCGTTTGCGGCGATTTGAATGTTGCCCACCATGAAATTGACATCAAGAATGCGAAAGGGAATCTCAATAATTCGGGCTTTACCCCTCAGGAACGCGGCAAAATGACGGAGTTGTTGGATGCAGGATTTATTGATACGTTCCGACATCTCTACCCTGATCGGACAGATGTCTACTCGTGGTGGTCTAATATGCCAGGCGTAAGAGCACGGAATGTGGGATGGAGAATCGACTATTTCCTTGCTTCTACGAGACTAGGTCCTAAAATTATTGATGCACAAATTGACTGCGAAATATTGGGCAGCGATCATTGTCCTGTCGTTTTGGAGCTCGATTTGACCTGATAAAAGTAAATTCAAACGTTGAAAACGAGATTGGAGCGATTATTATACTAACCTCTTCCTTAGGGCGTTTGCGTCTAACAAGCTATATTGAAGGTATCTCCTATCTTTTCCTACTGTTTATAGCCATGCCGTTTAAATACTTCTTGGACCAGCCTCAACTCGTTTCTGTCGGCGGTATGTTTCACGGTGTGATGTTCGTGCTTTACATCTTAACGGCGGTACACGCTTTTGTGAATAGACGTTGGAACTTGAAACGAGCACTCCTAATTATTGGCTGTATTTTCATCCCGTTCCTCTTCATCAAGCAAGATCGTATGATCCAGAACGAGGAGTTGGAGCTAAAAAAGGGGCATTCAATCGACCCGAAAAAGAGGGCTTAGACGATGTTCAAGCCGCTTATTTCATTCCAAAGCACTTCTTTGAACCCCTTCTATGGGGTTCTTTTGCTATTCAGCAAGTCTTGAAATTCAAGACTTTTGTAAAACAAAAAAAGCCGCAGCAGCCTGCCACAAAGGCAAACTGGCACAGCCATAAGATTAGCCTATTAAGTGAATCGCAGCTCACTCACCCAACGCACAATCACTTATGCCGAATTAGAAGGCGTTGGAACGGCAGGCTCTCCATCCCGCCCAAGCCTTCTGCTTGCCGTTTCTCGTTTTCCGACAGCGGGGACGTGACTTCCAGCCTTTGCAAGACCGAAGACAGGCATGTTGTTATAGACACACTCGTAATTTCCTTCAGGAATCAAATAGGTTTCATGGTAAATCCCGACAACGCCGTCTGTTCCAACCTTTTTATTAAAATTACGCCACGCTTCTAAATGGGTTGCCCCATGTCTAGCATAGTGTTCTAATTGCTCAAACGATTTCCAATACTGGATAATGGTCACGCCTCGCCAAGAGAGATGAAAACTGGCCTCTACAAAACCTAATTCAGGGTTGCGATACAATTCTTGAAGCATCGGATTCATTGCCTTGGCCACAGGCAGCCACTTATGCAGAGCCCATAATTTATTCACTCTCATCCCAATGATAAAGACAACGAAAGAACCATCCATCTGCGCCGTAAATCTGCCCGGAATTACTTTACTCATAAATTCATCGCTCCTTTTACCTATGTTCAAGCAATTGTAGATGGGTGTTATAAAAGCCCTTAATATCCTTGGAACTATATAGTTGAGCGGTCAAAAACGCTCCGTAAAACACCGTAAATAAAACCTTTACCGCTGTTTCTACCGTAAATTCTTTTCTTAGCTTTCCATCCGTATCAGCCTCGGTCATGCAACGATGAAACAGTTTATACATGTCAGGTGTCTGCGCGCCAACTTCTTCATGACCAGGGAACAGCAAATGAACCTCCGCTTCACTCAATTCCGGCATGCAAGGATGCATGTTCATTTCTGCCAGAAAAGAAATCAAACTTGGCATCAATCCTGCTCTTTCCTCAGCCTCTTCCGCCACTTTATTCAGCACATGCTGGATAACTGAGAATCCACGTGTACCCTCCGCTTCGATCTCAATGATACGTTCCGTTAACCAAACACGCATAAAATAAACGAGCAAATCTTCCTTTTTTTGAAAAAACTTAAAGAACGTAACCCGGGATATTTCCGCCTTCCGGCAAATATCATCGAGCATCATGTCTCGAAACATCTTGTCTCCTATCAGTAACAAACTGGCTTCATACAATGCCACTTTGGTTCTAGCCTTTTTTAATTCCCTTAAAGAAATAGCTGACCGATCCATGAGTTATCTCCTATGACTATAATTAACTTTAGTAAATAAGTTAACATGTGTTAAGTTATTTTGTCAAGATAAAGTAATTTATAAAATGCCCTCTTAGAAGGGCATTCTGGCAGCTCCATCCCCGACTTTGGTTGGGGTCATCACTCCGTCTGAAGTCGCTTTTGAAGGTGGATCCTTTGATGATAGAATCAACTCAATGATAAAAAAGACCGAATGCGAGGGATGAATAATGGGAGTACGACGAAGTACGATTCGCGCTTGGTCATTTGGACTATTGGCTTTTTTGGCTTTAGCAATTGGAGCTTATGCTTTGGTCATGTACGGAACGCCTGACCACCTCCATAGGCAGACGTTCGTAATGGGAAAAGGCAGTCTGCCCGATTTGTGGTACAACATCCTCTGGGCCCATGCCATCTCGGCTGGAGTAGCACTTGCTATAGGCTGGCTTCAGTTTATCAAGAAGCTTCGCCATCATGCACCGAACATTCATCGTTTGATTGGCTATTTGTACTCCACAATGATTACAATCGCGGGCCTAACCGGTTTGTACTTAGCTTTCTATGCGAGTGGCGGTTGGTTCGCGCAACTTGGCTTCGGGTCGCTGTCAGTCCTATGGCTTTATACACTCTTCCGCAGTCTAAAGAGCATCATCGTCGATCGCGATAAAGCTGATCATGGCCGCTGGATGGTACGAAATTACGCGCTTAGCTGCGCGGCAATCACACTCCGGATATATACCCCGCTGGCTGCGGTATTTCTAGGATTGACCGATACGAATGATACTTTCTTCGTCATCGCTTGGATTGCTTGGATACCCAATTTGTTGCTAGCAGAGCTTATCATTGGTGAAAAGAAGCGTACGAACAGCAGGACGTTTGTACGGTAGTTATGAGCGGACATTAAAAAGAGCCAACCCATTAGATTTGTTTACAAAGAAACCAAAAAGGGCCGTAGCAGGCTACTCATCGTAACCTGCTACAACCCTTAAACCTGCGTCCGACGCAGTCTTTCATCTCTTACTTCTCCTCACGACCCAGCTCAAATTGAGAAGCCTCTTTCCTATATATTCTGCTCGCTTATTCCCAATGCCGGGTCGAAGGTCAGCATTTTCGTCCCGATTTTATCAATAAAGAACCGATCATGGCTTACCGTAATGACGGCGCCGGGAAAATGGATCAACGCCTGCTCCATAACCTGAATGCTCGTTAAATCCAGATGGTTGGTTGGCTCATCCAATATGATGACTGCGGCACCGGATAGAAGGCATTTCGCAAGCGCGACCCGAGCCTTCTGTCCGCCGGATAGGTTACCGATGAACTTGCTTAGGTCCATCTCCGAAAATTGCAGCATGGATAGAAATTTGTTCACCTTTTTCCGTGGAGCGTCCAGTCCCAATCCGTACGTATTCACCGCGTGGCTAACGGTATCCTTAGGATTAAGCTCCTCCCACATCCGGTTGAAGTAGGCGTAGCTGACGCCCTTCTCCCAGATCACCTCGCCGGATTCGGGCTTCTCCTGACCCGTAAGCACCTTAATGAGCGTGGACTTCCCGCTTCCGTTTGGACCAACGATGACTAAGCGGTCTTCCTTCTGAATGTCGAAGCTGACGTTCTGAAAGATCGGCCGATCATCATAGGTCTGCCCGATTTTCTTAACTTCGCATAGCTTGTCAGGGAAGCGCAGTTTCTCATAAATATCAGTGATTAGAACATTTACGGGGTGCGGCTCAATCCGCTTTTTGTTATCCGCCAGTTGGCGGGAGAGACGATCCTTTGAAGATTTCTTGCTTGCACGGCTGTCGATGGCTTCTGACTCCATGAGAAGAAGCTCTTCCTCCCATTCAAACTGGCGGTCCAACTCCTTCTTACGCATTTTCTTTTTGCGGATGTAGTCGGTGTAATTCCCTTCGTATTCCTGAAAATGATAATTCTCGATCTCGATCGTTCGCGTGACTACTTTGTCAATAAATTGCCGGTCGTGTGATACCAGAATCATAGCGCCTTTGAACCGATACAACCACTGCTCCAACCACGCTATGCCTTCCATATCCAAGTAATTCGTCGGTTCGTCAAGCAAGACGACATCAGGCAGCTCAATAAGCATCTTGGCGAGCGCAGCACGGTTTCTCCAACCTCCGGATAGTTCATCGATAGGCTGATTCCGCGACCTCTCGTTGAACCCCAGCTTCGTAAGAACTGTGTTAATCTCAACGGATACGTTCCAGCCATCCAAATGCTCCATTTGTTCGAATAGCTCCGCCTGCCTCGTCAACAGCCGATCCATTTCACCGTCTTCGGTGACCAGACCCAGCTTTTCTCCAACTTCCTGCAGCTCCCGTTCGATAAGAACAACCTGCTCGAAGCACATTTCTAGCTCTTGCTGAACGGACAGGCTTCCTCGCATTTCCGAGAATTGGGAGAAATACCCTACTTTAACCTGCGGATCTATTTCCACTTTCCCGGACGTTGGTTCTTCTTTACCCATAATCAACTTGAAAACCGTCGACTTACCGGCACCGTTCCGCCCGATTAGGCCAATACGCTCTCCTTGGGTCACCCGAAAATAGATATCGCGAAAGATCAGGGACTCTTCATATTTCTTAGTGACGTTCTCCAAACGAATTACACTCATACTATCACCCTTCTAACTCCATCAGTCTAGCGTGATTATAACACTAGATCGCTGTACTAATCTTCTCACGTTTTGATTTATCGACCGATCCCTCTGCGTGACCAGATCATAACCGGGATCAGTAGCAGAGACAGGAACCCGCCCGTCAGAGAGAGGAAGGCAAAGCTCGAATTGGCGACGACCATGCCCGACAACGCTCCGCCCGATGCCCCTGCCAATGATACTAGGACATCCACAGTTCCTTGTGTCTTGGCGCGCGTGACCGGAGATGTTGCATCGATGATCTGCGCAGTGCCGCTAATTAGTCCGAAGTTCCAACCGAGTCCGAGCAGCGCTAGAGCGACGATGAGCCAGACCATCGAATCGGCCGGCGCCCATGCGGCAAGCAGTCCCGCCAACAGCAGCGTGAACCCAGCTGCGCAGGACATGAACGTACGCCCGACCTTATCTACGAGAACCCCCGTTATCAAGGAAGGCAGAAACATCGCCGCGACATGAATGCCGATCACCATGCCGACCGCGCTCAACCCATGTCCGTGATGCTTCATATGTATCGGTGTCATCGTCATGATGGCGACCATCACGAGCTGCGTTAAGACCATCACGGTTGTCCCGATGATGATTCCCCGGTTACGGACAGCTGGCGCCATGAGATTCGCATTAACCGTCGCTTTGGATGGATTCGCTTCTTGCGCTTCGGCGATGGCTTTAGCAACGAGATAAGGATCTGGACGGAGCAAAGCCCACATCACCAGACCCGCTAGGATAAAAGCGACTGCCGCCAGCATAAACGGACCCGCCAGAGCAGGGGCGCCGACAGATGTCGCGAATCGTCCCATGACCCCCACCAGGTTCGGCCCCGCAACCGCACCAAATGTCGTGAATACCATGGCTAAGCTGATGGCTCTTGCACGCTGCTTAGGCTGAGCTAAGTCGGTTCCCGCATAACGCGCCTGCAAGTTAGTCGACGTGCCGGCGCCATAGATCAGCATTGAAGCGAACAAAAGTGGAAGGTTATCAGCGATGGCTGCGAATACGACGCCGATCGCGCCGATCCCCCCTGCAAGAAAACCCATGGTTAGGCCTACCCGACGGCCAAACCGCCCAGAAAGCCGTCCGACAAGCAGTGCCGACGAGGCCGCGCCCAGCGTCAATAGCGCCGAAGGAACCCCTGCTAAGCTATCCGTCCCGAGCATATCCTGAGCAAGCAGCGCTCCGACCGTGACGCCTGCCGCGAGTCCTGCTCCGCCGAATAGCTGGGCGATGATCACGATCATCAACGATTTCCGATACAACTGCTGCTGTTTCTCAGGAGAATGAATGTATTCTCTAATTAATTCGCTTCCTTCAGCCATTCATGCTCTCCCCCCTCCAGCTTGTATGCCGTGATTCCCTCACGCTGCAACTTGGCAACGGCCTGCGTCGAACTGATGCAGTAGGGGCCTCTGCAATACACCACAACTTCAACGGGCCTAGGTAGATTGTGAAGGTATGGTTCCAACTCCTCCATCGGTATGGAGATGGCTCCCGCGAGATGGCCAGCCTCATATTCGTCTCTCGGTCTTACATCGAGTAGGATGATCGCTCCGGCTTCCATTTTCGTCCTTGCTTCCTCCAAAGATAGCGTCCGAATATCCTTGTACTCGTGTAAAAATTCCTGTTTAATCCGAGTGACGTCCGCAAGTTGACTCTCGCCAATGCTCCACAAAGCAAACAAAAACGCGCCAATTGATGGGTCAGCCAGCGAATAGATGACATATGTACCTTTCTTGCTGAACTTCACCAGCCTAGCATCGAGCAAAACCTGCAGATGGCGGGATACGTTAGCCACACTCATCTCCGTGACTTGGGCCAGCTTTTCTACTGACTTAGGCCCCTGAGCAAGCAGGCTCAAGACTTCAAGCCGCTTGTCGCTGGATAGACACTTCCCCACCCGGGCTAACTGCTGAAACAGTTCACTCTTAAATTCTTTTGCAGAAGTGTTAGCAATGGGTACAGATTCCATGATTGTGTATCCTTTCATATTCAATTCATTAATTGAATATTAGAACGCATGTAGACTGTTCGTCAAGAAGTAATATCACAGTCATCTGGCATTGACTCCGATACCGCACATATTTTCAGCCAAAAGAGGGCCGGAACAGCCCACCTCTCGGCAACCTGTCACAGCCCTCAAACCCGCGTACAACGCGGCTTCCAAGTTCTTACTCTTCGCCCTTCGCAATCGGATTATCCTCGTACGAAATCCAATTACTCGAGCTTCGTATTCCTCCACATACCCCTATGTTCAGAGGGTTCCGAAACAAAAATATGGGGTTTCCAATCATCGCGAGGGAATGCATCCGACGATATGCCAGAACCCATATCAAGCGATCTCCCTTGGCTACGCTTGGGAGCAATTAGGGAGCAAGAAGCCCGCGGACGACGCGGCTCGGAACAACGTGCCTATTGAGCCAAGGCAAGCCCAAACAAGTGAATGCCATGAATCCCAATGTACATAACCAACGCCAACAGGAAAAAGCAAACAACTCCTGCACTTAGGTGATAGCCCATGGGTTGTTTGAAGCTTGGTGCCGGTTGTTTGCCAACATGCGTCGGATAAAACTGTTTAGTTCAAACTGCACCTTGATAAAACTGAATATTTATCCAATGATATTTCATAGAGGGATAAATCCCCAACTCACACAGTCTTTGTATCCCTACTACGATCTAAAGGAGTGATGGTGTTTGAATACTAACAAAAACACAAAAGAGCCTGTGAAAGGTCGTTATTCGTAATCAAGTAGACCTCTCATTAGGTAATGGGAGGCAGACAAGAAATGATGTCTTTAAAAAATATGCTACGAGGATTAGAAAATGATTCCCGTGTCAAACAACTGATTCAGTACTGGGATCATGATGCTGAAACTTTGAAGTTTTGGAGGGCAAGCAGCAATTTTATTTACTTGTTTGAAAGAAATGGTGATCGACATTTCCTCAGGTTCATTCATGAAGAAGATAACACAATCGAGAATATTCAAGCTGAGTTTGATTTTATGCTATACCTGATAGCCAAAGACTATCCGACCGTCGATCCCGTTCGTTCCAAGAATGGCAATTGGATCGAAACAATCCGGTATGCCTATATTTCTATTGCGTCCCCTTACCATTTTGTGTCACACTATGGGTATCAAGCAGTAGCCTAGTGGCAAAGAATGCCCCGCTTCCTTTCGAATTGGAAAGGTGTCGGGGTTTTGTGCTTTTTTAAACGAATTTGGAGAGGTGAGGGGAATGAGTTTTGAAATTGAACACCATAAATGGGTAGGCGATCATCTAAGGCGAAGAAAAGGGGAACGTCTGGATGCTCTGAAACGTGGCCACGGGTACGGAAATCGTTTGTTTGTTGAGCGAGTCTGGTGGTCGCTTGCTGGAAACTTCCACGGATTGCATCCTGAATATGAAGTAAAGGACTGGCGGGGGAGATCCTACTTTGTCGATTTCATGTGGATTGTTGGGGCTATTCGAATTGTATTTGAGATTATGGACTATGGCTCGCATGGCACGGATCGCAGCAAGTATAGAATGGATTTGAACCGAGGACTTTTTCTCCAGGCTCAAGACTGTACTGTCTTCTATATCTCTCTGGATGAGTTAAAAGAGAATCCAGCGTTTATCCTCTCTGCATTGCGGAACATCCTGTCCCCTTATCTGTGGGCTGGGAGCGGAACCAAAAGAACGGTTGAAAGATTCTTTTCAAAAATCGAACGAGACTTGATGCGAGCGGCCATTCGCCACAATCGGACCATTCGCCCCACCGAGGCGGCGAAGGAATTGGAGTTGCATACTATGACCGTCATTAAATACTGTCGCAAGCTAGTGGATAAGGGGAAATTTCGAGCTGTGGCGAGTGGAGTATCGGGGCGGATAACTTACTATGAATACGTTGGCTCTATTCTAAGTCCGGATTTGGTGTGACTATGACCATTCATTTAATTCTATATGAATTATCATATAAAATTTTCCCTAAGATCGTATTATCGAAAAATCTGTATGAAAAATCGTATAGAATCACTCTTTTAGCGTAAATCCCGTTCATTCTATCTGAAAAATCATGCAGATTGACGGACAGGAAGATGGAATAGCGAGTTGTGGATAGGTCGTGAGCCGACCGACCCACTGTGGGTGGTACCAGGGTTACCGTAATTGTTTTCATCAACTTCTTGTTTACAAGCTTGTTTGCAAAAGACCAAAAAAAGGCCGCAACAGCCCACCTCTCGGTAACCTGTCACAGCCCTCAAACCCGCGTCCGACGCGGTCTTTCGCCTTTTACTCCTCGCCCTTCGCAATCGAATTATCCTCATACGAGATCCAATCGCTCCAGCTTCCGCTATAGAGCTTCACGTTATCAAAGCCCGCTTCGCTAAGGCCCAGCACGTTCGGGCACGCCGTTACGCCGGAGCCGCAATAGACGATGATTTCATCGGCATCGCGCAGCGCGGCAAAGTGCTGCTCCTGCTCCGCAGCTGACAACCAGGCGCCGTTCTCACCGAGAACGCCTTTCCAGAAGAAGCTGCGCGCGCCCGGGATGTGGCCGGCCACCGCATCGATCGGCTCTTCCAAGCCGAGGTAGCGGCGCTCCTCGCGCGAGTCAACGAGCACGGTGCCTGGGCGGCCGAGCTTGTCCTTGACCTCGTCCATGCTGGCAAGCATGGCGCGATGCACCTTCGGTGAGAAGGTCCGCGGGAACACCGTGGACACTTCATCGGTAACCGGATAGCCAGCAGCTTTCCATGCTGAATACCCTTGGTCTAATACGTATACCTCGGAGTGACCTAGGAATTTCAGCATCCACCATAGCCGCGAAGCCATGGCTCCGCCTTGATCGTCGTAAGCCACGACGGTCTTCGTACCATCGATCCCTAGGTTGCCCACGAGGATAGAGAAGGCTCCTAGATCAGGGAGCGGATGCCGGCCTCCGTGCGCCATTTTGGCACCGGAGAGGTCTTTCTCCAAATCTACATACACGGCTCCTGTTATATGGTCTTTCTCATAATTCTGTCTGCCTGATTCTGGTTGTCCTAGCGCAAAGCGGCAATCCGCAATCACGATGTTCGCATCGCCAAGCTGTCCTAGCAGCCAAGTTTGACTTACGATATTTTCCACAGTTTCATGCCACCATCTTTCGTCATTCGATTAATCGCCCATTCCACTCGTCGGATTAGCGGAGTACGTCTGCCAATCACTGCGATCTCCACCCATTTTATCGTAAAATGCTTGGGCGCGGAAGTTATCTTTGGCCGTTGTCCACGTTAAATTGGCATATCCATTTCTCGCGGCGTATCCTTTGCAAGCAGCAAATAGTTTCGCTGCCGCTCCCTGACCACGTTCAGCCTCTATGACGAATAAGTCGTTCATAATTGCTATTTTGGACGCACGCAAAGTGCTGAAGGTAAAATATAAGGTCGCAAAGCCGACCAGCGTCCCCTCTTCCGTCTCCGCTACGAATTGAATTCCTTCCTTCTGCTCAAGCAGTTGGTGAATCAATCCGTTCAACTTCTCATCCTCAGGTTGTCGATACTGATAGAAGTCCACAATATAAGCGAGCATTAACGTTTTCAACTGCGGGATATCTTGTATTACCGCTTCGCGAATCGTAACTTGGGTCATTTAGGGTGACCTCCTATTCCTATTAAGTCTATATTTTCATTGTACCCCAAATCTTGCCTTTATGATGAAAGGTATCCTCGGTTAAATGTCTTCCATTTCCTTCCGATACAGGAGATAAATGATCCATCCTAATAGTAGGGATAAGCCTGCTGCGAAATAGAATATGGACGTTATTTTCAACGTAACCCCATAATAAGTCAATGAGAACAGCACAAATGCAAAGAGAAACACATGTAACAGGACATTTTTCTGTGGAAGCCAAGCACTTTTGGAGCTTAACTCGATTCGAACGGTAAAACCTAAGCGTTTCTTAACCAGAACCAAAGCTGTGAGGAATGTAAGCGATGCGGCCACCATTTTCAAAGCACGATAAGAGGTATCCAGCCCCTCAAAATAAGTAACCAGAGAAATATGCGTAATGAGCGGCATGATAAATAGAACAATGGCCAAATAAATCGTATAGCCAAGCGAGCCGAGAAACGCTACCATGAGCGCATGCAGCTTTCGCACGCGAAATATATAGTGAATAAAAACCGCTTCCGTTACAATAATGAGCATAGGTTGCAAGCTCTCCGCCCACGGCTGGGATAAAAATAATCTAAATAAGCAACAAATAACGAAGGAAACAAGCAGCACAAGCGGCCATTTTTTTTTCACCGAGATCCGGAATAGGGTCAGTCCCAATACCAGCATAGAAAATAGAGTTATTGTGCCAATTGGAAGTTGACTATACCAATCCATTTGAACCTCCAACCAATAGATGAAAGGATGATAACTACGAACAATATGATGCATGAAAGCCTACCATGGCGCGTCGTTCCCCTTACTGAAGCGAATTGCCATGAACTTTGCACTTGGAAGTATTCGCCTCCATACGATTTATACAATTGGTCTCCATGGGAGACTATGCTTCGTGAACAAGCTGAATTCGCCGACCCGCAAATTCGAGCAGAGCAATATCGAGCTGTCGTGGATGAAAACGGAATATTGTCTGGGTTCGTTCAATTCTTCCCCATTGTTGGGGTGACACGTTTAGGACTAGGACTTCGACCGGATCTTTGCGGGAAAGCGAGCGGAATCGGTACCCAATTCGTCCATCTTCTTGTTCAAGAGGCCCAGCGCCGGACGCCCCAGCAGGAGATTGATCTAGAAGTTCTCGTCTGGAACGAACGTGCGATCCAGACGTATGAGAGAGCTGGTTTTACGATTACAGACACATATAATAAGTGGACTCCGACCGGAATGGCTGACTTTCACTGCATGGTATATAACGGACCGAGCTTAATCTGGTGATCCACTGCCAGTAGTAATGTCAGCAAAAGCCTGATCAAATTTAGCTGCGGATTCGAAATCCAAATCAGTTAAGCCGCCTGCATGCCAGGAGGTAAGTCGCAGCGTGACCATCTTATAATCGATGGCGATCATAGGGTGATGATTATCGGCTTCTGCTATGCTGGCAACCTCATTCACGAAGTCTATGCCCTGCATAAAAGAAGTAAATCGATATTTACGCACAATCCATTTGTGATCGTCTGTCGTCCAGCCAGTCACCTCCGCAAGCTTCTGATCAATGTCAGTGTTCCCAAGCTTCACCCATGACCACTCCTCTGATTTCAATCAAAATCATAGGCGACCGCACCCAATTCTCCCTCTCCCGCATACGTGCGAAGGAGGTCCAGGAACGGCTTCCCGTAGTTTCGGTATTTCACCTCGCCGACACCTTTGATTCGCAGCATGGCGGATTCCGATGTCGGACAAATCTCACTCATTTCACGTAGCGTGCTGTCCGAGAAAATAATATACGGCGGCACCTTCTCACGTGCAGCAATTTCCCGACGAAGCAGGCGAAGCTGCTCGAACAAGGTGTTATCGATAGCGGCAGCCTTAACCTGCTGCTTACGCACCTTCTGGTTGACCTGCAGCTTCCCTTGAAGCACTTCGGCTGCGGGCTGCATCAGCTTCACAACTGGATATTGACCATCCGATAACTGCAAAAACCCTTCTGAAATCAGCACGTTGATGAGATCAGAAATTTCCTTCTCCGGCAAATCTCGCATAATGCCATGGGTCGGCAGACGATCGAAGCGATAGTCGACAATCTTCTTCGCTTTCGAGCCTTTGAGCACGGAGGCGACCATCGAGATGCCGAAGCGTTCCCCCATCCTGCGGATGCAGGAGAAAATCTTCTGCGCTTCGACGGTGATATCCACCGTATCGCGATCATCTTTGCACGAGCTGCAATTGCCGCAAGTATCTTTAATATTGGTTTCATCAAAATAGTGCAGAATGACGTTGCGCAAGCATCGTGGCGAATAGCAAAAGTCGATCATCGTCTGCAGCTTCTTGTACTCATTCGCTTTACGCTCCGGCGAGAGCTGATTCTGCTCGATCAAAAACTTCTGCGTCATAATATCCTGCGCGCTAAACAGCAGGATACACTCACTCGGCTCTCCATCACGACCAGCGCGACCGGCTTCTTGGTAATAAGCCTCCATATTTTTCGGCATATTGTAGTGAATGACATACCGGACGTTGGACTTATCGATGCCCATCCCAAAAGCGTTCGTCGCGATCATCACGCGAATATCATCGTATAGAAACGCCTCCTGCATGTAGGAGCGTTCCTCATCGGTTAGACCGGCATGGTACTTCCCTGCGGCGAAGCCTTTTTTGCGTAACGTTTCATATAGTTCTTCAACATCCTTACGCGTAGCGGCATAAATAATACCAGGCTGATGCGTATGTTCTTTCACATAATTCTGAATGTAATCCCGCTTATTCTCACCTCGCAGAATCGTCAATTCCAGATTATCACGTGAAAAACCATTGACGAATATGCCCGCTTGATCCAAATCAAGCAGTCTCGCAATATCGGCTGTTACCTCGGCAGTAGCTGTAGCTGTGAAGGCTGCGACAATCGGGCGATTAGGCAGCTCACGAATGAACGGAGCAATCGACACATAGCTCGGGCGAAAATCATGCCCCCATTGCGAAACGCAGTGCGCTTCATCAATGGCCACTAGCGGAAGATTCAGCGCTGACATTCGAGCACGAAATCGTTCCGACTCTAAGCGCTCTGGCGCGATATACAGCAGTTTATATTTGCCCTGCATGGCGCCTTGCATCCGCTGTTCTACTTCTTTAGCTTCCAGCGTACTGTTAATGAAAGTTGCCGGAACACCTAGCACACTTAACGCATCCACTTGGTCCTTCATCAAGGAGATGAGCGGTGAAATAACCAGCGTCACTCCCTCCATAAGCATGGCAGGCACTTGATAACAGATCGATTTACCTCCGCCCGTCGGCATAATGCCTAGCGTATCTCGACCTTCAAGCAGATTCGTAATGATATTCTTCTGGCCCTCGCGAAATTCCGGGTATCCATAAACTTGTTGTAAAACCTTCCTTGCTCCATCCAGCATAACTTCCATACACCTTTCTATATCACACTTCTGCCTTATTTAGACCAAATAGATGACGGAAACCAACTTCTCCCCGTCATGAACCTTCAGCACGTGATTATTCGGATCATGGCGAACGGATCCCGCTCCGATCTGCATCACAGGTGCGTTTCCTAATCCGTAAAAAATATCGTCAGCCAGCGTTCGCAGGCATTCTTCTTGTTCGTCCTTATCAAGCTCCAGCCAGTCGTCTGCATTCATTTCCAACAGCTCATAAAATCCATCAACCAACTCAATGCCACGCACGAAATCAGTGACAATGTCCTTATATTCCCTGCCAAATTTTATGCCCACCCTCGCAGTCTCCCTTCAAAAGCATTTCGTATAGCTTCACTTTATCATATTATAGTCAGGAATGCAGGGTTAACCCCTTTTACCCCGATGAAAACTTATTTTCTGATGTGTAAAAAAAACCCCTTTGGCATAAACTGTGGAAATGGGCAATTTCGGGAAAAATCTGTTACTATGGAAGAAGGAATGTACCGCTCGGAGGGTAGGAAAGCACACATGCTGAAACTGCAGATTCCCAAAAATCGAATGAACTACCTAATCAAGCAAATCCCGCTTCATTTCGACGCCGTCGTTCTGGAGCAGGGCTGGGAGTATTACCATAAAGGTCGTGTGACCGAAGTCGATCTGAAAGGCATGAACGTTCAGGCGACCGTCGCAGGCAAAAAAATACTGAACACGATGCTTAATTTAGAAAATTTCGCCACTAGCGAGTGCAGCTGCTCCTATGATGGCTTTTGTAAACATATCGGTGCCACTTTCTTCAGCTTGTATGCACCTTATGGACGTCCGGAACTACTGCTTCAACAGTTAAAACAACAAATACACACACGGAAAAAGCCCGCACGCGGGGCAGCTTTGATACAGGAACGCAAAGCCGCTGCAGCTGCACAGGCCAACGTGCCTCTTGAAGAGGCTATGCCAGTAGATTGGCATCGCTTTTTTGAAGGGAAATTCCATGGATTCTCCATTTCTCATCAGCACTCGATCGAAACCTTCTACGATTCAGCACTGGAGTCCCTGCCCGGCTATGCGGCAAATTGGAGAAGTTCAACCCGCGAGCTCTATATGTTCCATATCGTGCTGTTCATGATGCGGAAAATTGAACAATTTTATCAAGAAACGAAAAGCTCCTACCTGTCTTACTATCACGAGAACGGCTGCAAAATTGCCGCAAAAAATTGTGAGGATAAGCTGGTTGAATTCGTGGAACGAACAGATGTGAATATCTCTTTCGAGGCGGAACCCAAACATTGGCTATCCACCATGAAAATGCTTGGAGAATTCGCTCTGCAGGGCAAGGATAGTCCGATTGATTGGCTGTTTGTGTATCGCTTCATTTGGTGGAAACTGACGAATCATTCTGCGGCTCAGAAAGAGGAAATCCAGCGTCTCGAGGCACTTCTCACGAAGAAGGACCTCTTAGCTCGAAAGAAGGATACACTTCTGGCGGCAAGAGCGCATTTTGATATTATGCAGGGGGACATGGATCGCGCTTTCGAGCGTCTTGGTCAGCTCACTCATCCCAATGCGAAGGATTACTTCCTTTACCTGAATTATTATTCCAACGATAAACAGTGGAACAACATGCTTGTTTGGCTCCGTTGGCTGTTCACGTCGATTAGGAATGCAAATCACGATGATTTCCGGACCTTCTGCCAATACTGGCTCGATACGACCAAGCATCTAGAATCTGATAGCGAATGGGTGCAGGTGATGGAGTCCCTACTGCCTCGTTCCTATTACTATTACACGGCATATTTATTGCAAACGAAACGGTATCGGCAGTGGGTGGACTTGCAATTGGCAAACCGAATATCACCGCTGAGCTTATATGGCACGGAGCTTAAAGCGATTGAAGAGCATGATTCGGCTTTACTCCTCCCCCTCTATCACCAAGCGGCCGAACGGGCTGTTCTGGAGAAAAATAGGGCTTCCTATAAGACAGCTGTTCGACTGCTTAAGAAACTGCACGGCATTTATAAACAATTAGGCCAGGACGACCGCTGGGAGCACTACGTATATCGATTAGCGGATAAGTTCTCACGCTTGCGTGCTTTCCAAGAAGAGCTCAAGAAAGGAAAATGGATTCGATGATCGAAACCAGCGCGCTGACAGTTCACGTTAGCTCCATACCTAATGGTTCTTTATTTCTATGGGGTACCCGCGAGAACGGCGGCATTTGGGATGCTCTTGATTTGAAAAATATGTTGTTCGCCTGGCATCGCGCCTCTTTTTTCGGCACGTTCATGGAGCCCAGCGAGTGGCAAAATCGGGAAGGCATCGAGCTGCAACCGCTCGATGCGCTCGATTATTTCAGCGATCCACAGCCTGTGCAGCATCTACAGCTTAGCTGGCATCAGGACTGTGCGGATTTGATGCGCCTTGCTCCGGCTGTTCGAGAAGCGTTGGCGTCCGGTAGTTTCATGCCGGACTATGAAAAGTGGAAAGCCGGCGAAATCGGCTGGAAGCTGCAGCTTCCTGAGGAACTGCAGGCATTAGAATCACCAGCCGTATCGCGCTGGATTCATGCGCTGATTCCTGAGTGGGTGGACGCAGACGGCCTCATGAAAGATAATCTGCGCAAGCTCGAAGCAGCGCATCCTCTAATGCGCCGCGGTGAGATCGGCGCTGATCTATGGCTCGACGAGGAGGATTGGCTCGTCGCCATTGGTTGGCGCCAAGACCGGTCGCCCATGCGGACCTGTCTGCAGCTCGTGGAGCCGGACCTGGCGCACGGCGCGGGCTGGCAGCTGCGCGTGCTGCTGCAGGACCGGCTTGCGCCGGAGGTGCTGCGCACGGTGACGCCCAGCGGCGAGCCGGTCGTTGGTGAGCTGCCGCTGCCGGAGGCGTGGCAGCCGGAGCTTGGCCGCGTAGAACGTGACGCGGCGAAGTGGGTACGCATCCTGCCGTGGCTGGATGCGGAGGAAGGCGGACTCCGTCAGACGTTGACGGAGGAAGAGGCTTGGCGCTTCCTCGCAGAGGGAAGCGTGCGGCTTGTTGAGGCCGGAACGAGCGTGTTCCTGCCGGCCTGGTGGGAGCGCATCCGCAAGATGAAGCCGAAGCTGCGCGCGAAGATCAAGTCTTCCGTCGGTTCTGGACGGGAGACGATGTTCGGGCTGACCCAGCTGATGCAGTTTGACTGGAAGCTGGCTGTGGGGGATTTGGAGCTGACAGAAGAGGAATTCCGGCAGCTTCTGGAGGAAAAGCGCAAGCTGATCCAGATTCGCGGCAACTGGATTCAGCTCGACCCGCTGTTCATGGCACAGGTCGAGCAGATTATGAAGCAGGTGCAGAAGAAGCAGGGCCTCTCCTTCCGCGATGTGCTGGAACTTCACTTCGCGGGCGATGCCGGCGGGCTGCTGCCGTCTGAGGATGACCCCGAAGCGATGCGCTACATCGAGATGGAGGTAGAGCTGAACGAACAGCTGCGCCACATGGTCGATCAGCTCACACAGGCGGAGTCAATTCCGACGATACAGCCGCCGCCCAGCTTTCAAGGATCGCTGCGCCACTATCAAGTGGACGGTATCTCTTGGCTGTTGTTCCTGCGCCGTTTCGGCCTAGGCGGCTGTTTGGCCGATGACATGGGTCTCGGGAAGACGATCCAATGGATTACGTATTTACTTACGGTGAAAGAGAACGAGAAGCCTGATACACCTTCCCTTTTGGTATGTCCGACGTCCGTGCTGGGGAACTGGCAGATGGAGCTTAAGCGTTTTGCGCCGTCGCTGAAGGTTCATCTTCACTATGGCCCTCAACGATTAAAGGGACCTGCTTTTAATGAAGAAGTCGTTGGCAAGGTTGACTTAGTTTTAACATCCTATACGCTTTCCCATCTGGATGAGGTTGAGCTAGGCTCTATTGCCTGGAACTCCATCTGTTTGGACGAAGCCCAAAATATAAAAAATGCTTATACGAAGCAAGCTTCCGCTATTCGCCGACTCGATGGTTACCATCGCATAGCGTTAACGGGAACACCGATTGAGAATCGGCTCACGGAGCTGTGGTCGATCTTTGATTTTGCGAACCCGGGCTATCTGGGCACAGTTCGCGAGTTCACGCACCGCTATGTGAATGCCATCGAGAAGACGCGCGATAGCGAGACGATCGGCAAGGTACAGAAGCTGATCCGCCCTTTCCTGCTGCGCCGCGAGAAGAAAGACCCTGCAATTCAGCTCGATCTGCCGGAGAAGAACGAGTCGAAGACGTTCATTTCACTTACCGCCGAGCAGGGCTCGCTGTATGAGAACTACATCCAAGACATGTTCGATCGTCTGGATAAGCTCTCCGCTATGGAGCGGCGAGGTCTCATTCTCGCCGCTCTGACGAAGCTGAAGCAGGTGTGTAATCACCCTGCTTTGCTGCTCAAAGAAGGCATCCACGCGCCATGGAGCGGACGCTCTAACAAGCTGGAGCGCCTGCTCGAGATGGTGCAAGAGCTGCGCCAAGAGGGCGACAAATGCTTGATATTCACGCAATTTGTGGAGACGGGCAACCTGCTCCAGCATGTGCTGCAGCAGGAGCTTGGCGAGAAAGTGCTGTTCCTTCACGGCGGAACACCGAAGAATGGGCGCGATGAGATGATCGCGCACTTCCAAGACGTCAGCCAGCCTGTCGACGAGCAGCGGAATGTGTTCATTCTTTCGCTGAAGGCCGGCGGCATCGGGCTCAACCTGACGGCGGCGAATCATGTGTTCCACTACGATCGCTGGTGGAACCCCGCCGTCGAGAATCAAGCGACGGATCGCGCCTTCCGTATCGGCCAGACGCGCCATGTGCAAGTGCACAAATTCGTGACGCTGGGCACGCTTGAGGAGCGCATCGATGAGATGATCGAGCGCAAGCTAGGCCTCAGCCAGCAAATCGTCGGCTCCGGCGAGAACTGGATCACCGAGCTGTCGACCGACGAGCTGCGCGATTTGTTCTCGCTGCGCCGCGAGTGGGTCGAAGCTTAGGAGTCTGGGGGTTCGGGGTTTAGCCACAACGCCTCATATACGTTTGTCAGAATCCTGCATAGTTTTGTGCAGGATTTCTTTTTGCCTGAATGTAACCACTAATCATCCAAGCATCTTGCCACCCAATCAGCCAATGTTAGCTCGTTCGTTGAGTTTTTAGATTAGTAGGAATAGCTATATCTCTGGGTCCGAGTCTGGGCTCGGAGATCTGGTCGGTTAATGTTTTGCTCCAACACAAAAAAAGGCCACCTGGGGTAACCTCTCACAAGACACTCATTTTGACGTACTATCTTATTCCCACTCTCTGCCACGTACTCTCTCAAACACTCTCTCTCATTCTCTTATAAATCTCTCAAATCAAATCATCAAATCTCCAAACAAATAAAAGCCCTCTCCTAACGCACAGGAATAAGTCTGGATCTCATGCGAGGTATCCAGGTCCGTGTAAGCTTGGGATAGAATCCCTTGTTTTTGCAGGTTCATCATCATAATGTTGGAGATGAAATAGGGCCTCCACGTCCAGTTTGCCCCGCGATAGCTCTCATCTTTGCTCCATGCTTCGTCTTTGCGGCTGTAGTTGGACGAGATTTGGTAGCCGTCCTCCCGACATATGTACATACGTATACAGTTTTCCGACACGTTGCTAATGATATTTTCGATGACGCGATCTGCATCTTCAGCTGTTGATATACAGGCAGAAGAATGGATAAGCAAATCTAGACTTTGATGAATGGTCAAAAGGCGGCTATAGCGCCCAAGTTCATCGTTACCAAAGAGTTTCATTTCCTCTTTGAGCATAGACTTGAAGGCATCCCGGCGCTGCAACTGCGGTTCAGCTTTGGAGAAGAGATAGCCCTGTACATACCTTGCTCCGATTTGAAGAGCACTGCGAAGTTCTTGCTTCGTTTCTACCCCTTCGACAAGCAGGGAAGCCCCCATTTGAGCCGCTAGAATGGAAAAGGATTGCATCAGCGCTTTGTAGCCGGCATGGACCGCGCTTTTTTTCAAAATATTAAGATCGATCTTCAATATCTTCGGTTGTAGACTGGCGATTCGGTCGAAATTGCTAAACCCGCTGCCCACATCGTCAATGGCAATCGTACAGCCGAATTCTCGATATAATTCTACAATTTGCGTCAGCTCATGAAGCTTCCCTGTGAATTCCTCTTCGGTAATTTCGATCACGATACGCGCTGGATCTATTTGATATTTCCTTAATAGCTCGATAGTTGGCAGCACGCCTGTGCGCTTATAGGTTTGATAGATCCATGAAGGTTTTAAGTTAATGAATAAGGAACTCTCATCTTGAGCCGAAGCTAGCTGTTCAATCGCCCGCTCCCTCAATTGCCGATCAATATGAAGCTGCATGTCTTCGGGAATGTCAGGATTTTTGAAAAAAGGCCCCAAACTTTCGACACTACCTTCCCGAATTCGTCTTCCCAGTGTTTCGTAACCGATGATTTCTTGGCTCTGAAATGAAAGTATCGGTTGGAAGAATGGACGTACTTCGTGTAGTGGCGGAATCCTGCTGTCTTTTACCTGCACTGTGCGCCCTCCTCAAGCAAACTTCGACGATCTTAAACTTAACATCAATCGTGTAATGAATCATATTTTAAACGACATTTCTATATCTTGCAATCTATTGATGGAAGAAAACATAACATGATCGTTTTTAAAAGGAATTTGTTGACTCATGTCGAATTTTTAGTACATCCTTTCATCCTATTAGAATCTAGGTGACCGATTGCTATGAAGTCATTCACGAGATCTCGGATCTCCATGCTATACGTTATTTTAATCGTTATTTTATTAGCCTTTGTGAGTGTCTCCAACTTTATTGCTTCTCGCAATATGGAAAGGGAAAGCGATGCGATCGTGCACGATTCCATTCCGATTTCAATCACAACGAACAGCCTGCTTAAAGATTTAATTAACCAAGAAACGGGTATCCGTGGATTTGAATTATCAGGTAATGAGCAATACCTGGAGCCCTATACGTCTGGTAAAAAGCAGCTGGAAGTTGATCTGAACACGATCAACCAATACGATAAAAAGTACCCAACTTTACAACTTATCATGGACACGCAAGCCATTCCAGCCATTAATAATTTACAAAAGTATTTTGACACACAATACGAATTGGTGAGCACTGGTAAAACAGAAGAGGCGAAAGCTCGCGTAGCGTCCGGCAAAACGATGATGGATCGCTACCGAGTTGTTCATGTAAGCATCGAAAAGGCCATAGAACAAATCACGTCAGATGCCTACACAGCTTCCCTTAAAGCCGGTAAAACCTCTCGTACGATTACAATGGTCGGAAGTATTATTGCCTTAATTGCAGGTGGTCTGTCCATTTTCATTTCCTATCGAGCCTATCATGCTGAAGAAGAGATTCGTAGAAGCGAGGAAACATATCGCTATATGGCTGAGAGCTTGGAGACGCAGAATGAGGAAATTATGGCCCAGCAGGAGGAGCAGCAGATCACACTCGCGAAGCTATCCGAACGAGAAAGGGATTTGGAACTCATCTCGTCCTATCAGGAAAAGCTTACAGGTTACGTGAAGTTGAAAGATTTCTTGAAGCATACGCTGCCAGCCCTGCTCAATTCATTATCGCAGGATGCGGCTCTGGTCGTCATAGAACGCCACGCAGAGGACTCTTCCTCTTATGAAGTCATTCATTCCATTGGTTATCCGAAAGAACATATTAATTTGAATCAGAGAGAGCTTTTTGGGCCGGCTAGGCGTGTTTTCGATGAAGGGACACCTATTATTCATACACGAGATGTATTCGGTCATGAACAAGGTGTCCATGGGGGAATGACACGGGCTATCGATCAATATGTCCCACTCTTGGATGATAAACAGAAGGTTATTGGTTTCTTGCTGCTAACGAGCTATCAAAGTTCCCTCTTTCAAGAAAATAACCAACGATTGACCAAAGGTTTAGTTCGTCAGTTCGGACTCGCCTTCTACGCGCAGGTTATGAACGACGAGAGGCTGGGGCAAGCAGCCAGCTTAGCAGAGCTGAATGATCAATTAACAACGGAGAAGCAGTTCATCGAAGCGCAGCGCGATCTGATTCAAAATATTTTGGAATCCGCACATGAGGGTATGATGATGTGTGATTCACAAGGTACAATCCTGTTCTCCAATCATCGAATGAATCAGTATTTCAGTTTAAACGAACGAATAAGTGAGAACCTGGTCGATAGCAGTCACGAAATAGCTGCCGATTCTCCGAGCTTTATTGGCGTCGCTTCATCCATTGAAGCGTTGATCGATGGCTCACTGTCAAATCTCACACAACGTTTTAGTTTCGAGCTCGAAGGTCAGGTCCAACATGCGGAGCTATATGCGACCGTAGTAAGTGAAGATACCGAACAGCAAGGCTACTTATTCGTATTTCGTGATCGCACCGAAGAAGAGCGTATTGATGAAATGAAGAATGAGTTCATTAGCATTGTATCCCATGAGCTGCGAACTCCCCTTGCCAGTGTGCTTGGTTTTATCGAGATATTGCTGCATCGGGATCTTTCACAAGAGAAACAAAAGAAATACATGGAAACCATTTACAAAGAAGCACATCGCTTATCGAATTTAATCAACGATTTTCTTGATTTGCAGCGAATGGAGTCAGGTCGACAACTGTATCATTTCTCCCCTGTCAATCTGCTGCCTACTGTACAAGAAATCGCTGAGCAGTGGCAGGATAAACATAGCCATCGTATTCTCATTCATCAGCAAGAAGCAGAACTATGGGTACGAGCCGATGCTGATCGTATTCGTCAAGTATTCGACAACCTGATCAGCAATGCGATTAAGTACTCGCCAGGAGCAGATCGCATTGATATTCATATAACTGTCGACCAAGGTAAAATTACCATAGCGATACAAGACTACGGACTCGGCATACCAGAGGAAGCCCGTAATCAAATGTTCTCCAAGTTCTTCCGTGTCGACAACTCGGACCGTCGCCAAATTGGCGGTACCGGCTTAGGTCTCGCAATTGTAAAAGAGATTGTTGAAGGACATAACGGACATATCTCCTATACTTCTGAGATGGGGCAAGGTACGACATTCCGCATTGAGTTCGACCAATATGAGATTTCTGCCATGGATGGTCAAATTGTTATTTTCGAAGATGACGATAATCTGGCCAAATTAATTCAAGTTGCACTGAACAAATTGGGGCTCCCTTCCATGCAGCTTCGTTCTGCTGAGGAGGGCATTATCGCGCTTAATCGCTGTAAAGGCGAGGGACCGATTCTGTTCATCGTCGATATTCATCTAGAAGGCGCTAAGACAGGTTGGGATTTCATCGCTGATTTATACCGTCATCCGGTGCACTATCAGACTCCTGTTATCGTTTCAACAGCGCTCGATCCGCCTCATGATTATCACGAGAAAGAGATTGAGAAATATCTCAAAAAGCCGTTCACAATGGAACGTCTCGTCCAGGTGGCGAAACGTCTCCTCGATAATAAGCAAAGTAATGCGTACGTTTTCCCTGCCCAAAATAAAGAGAAGCTCTCGACCACTCTACAGCGGAACGGCATCGATGTGCTTGAAATGAAAGAGAGCATAGATGTGATCGAGGTCGAAATCAAAAAGCCGCAATCGGATGCTTAACGCATCAAAGAGAGCTTTCGGTAGGCAATTCATGCAACTATTGTGTTATCCCTCTCTCTCCTTCCAATTTGATTAGAGGGAGAGTTTTTTTATTGTAAAGACAGAGGGATTTCCCGGCCTTATAGCCAATATACTAGAGAAATACCAATTGATGAGAAGGAAAGGTGTGACCCTAGTGGCAAAGCTTGAATCCGCTTCCAACCCGATGCAAGCACGTAAAGTTTGGACCCTGTTCTTCTCCTTACCGATATTCGCTTGGGCGATGTACGATTTCGCAAATACGATTTTTTCCTCCAATATCGTGACTGTATTTTATCCATTTTATTTAAAAGAAACGTTAGGCAAAAGCGAAGAATTGAATCAGATTGCAAGTACTTTCATCACTTACTCCAATGCTTTATCCAGCTTTTTCCTCGTGTTGTTGTCACCCTTATTTGGGGTATGGATTGACCGGACAGGTAAAAAGAAGGCTTACCTCGTCCCCTTCACGCTTATTGCTATCGCGGCAACTCTGCTTATGGGCGCTTCAGCCCTTTGGCACTCAGACCAGCAGTGGATGGGACTCAACACCTCCATACTAGGCGTGATTTTCTTCTTTATGGTCGCCAAATTCTTTTACAATTCCAGCTTAATCTTCTACGATTCAATGATTTCAGATCTGGGTAATGCACGTGAAATCCCCATCATTTCCGGTGTTGGCGTAGCGGTTGGTTATGTCGGTACATTAGTTGGACTTGTCGTGTTTCCATTGATCAATGGCAATCATTTTGAAAATACGTTCATCCCTAGTGCGCTTATGTTTCTGATCTTCTCTTTGCCTATTATGTTTCTTTACAAAGAGAAGACCCAGAAGCCCGTCAGCGGGAAAAAATCGCTCCTCAGCGGTTACCGTGAGATCTGGGCTACGTTCAAAGAAGCAAGAAAATACCGAGCTGCCTTCTTGTTCATGATCGCTTACTTCTTCTTTAACGATGCGATTGCCACGGCGATTGCCGTCATGGCCATTTATGCGAATACCGTTATGGGCTTCACCACGGGGCAATTCATTCTGCTCTACCTCGTTTCGACGGTATCGAGCATTATCGGTTCGTTCCTTTTCGGATATGTGGCCAGAAATATCGGTCCCAAAAGAGCGGTGACCATCGTCGCCTTCATCCTTATTATCGCGATTTCCTTAGCGGCATTTGCAACAAGTCAGAGCGTATTCTGGATTGCCGGCAGCTTGTATGGGGTATCTATGGGCGCCATGTGGGTCACATCCCGCACACTGATTGTTGAGCTAACGCCGGAAGAGAAACGCGGTCAATTCTTTGGATTATTCGCCTTCTCAGGTAAAGTGTCCTCGATCGTTGGTCCTGCTCTCTATGGTACGATTACCTGGGCGCTGGCATCATCTGGCAACCTGGCTAGCCGCGTAGCCTTAGGCTCTCTCTTGTTCCTAGTCGTGATTGGTCTGTTCGTTCATATGCGTGTGCCGCAGAAATTGCATTCCTCCTCTTAATTCGTGTACAATAACTTTTAATCATAGACGGAAGGTGTGAGGCGTATGAAGAGTCCTGTTGATATTAGAAACGCGGTCTTTTCCTATTTCTCATTCATGGAACACTAAAGCATTCGTTGCTTTAGTGTTTTTTTATGTCAATGATACAGATTTTCTCATCTGGGAGGAGAGATGGATATGCGGTACAAAAGGGTCCTAATTAAACTTAGTGGCGGGGCTGTAGCTGGAGATAGTGAGTTTGGCTTTGATCCTACGCAGCTAGATCACATTGCCAATGAGATTATGACCGTTGTCAATCTAGGTGTTGAAGTGTGCATCGTGATAGGCGGAGGTAATATTTTTCGCGGGAATATGGGCGAGAGTTGGGGAATTGAGAAGGCAGAGGCTGATAATATCGGTACGCTTGCTACCGTCATCAACAGCTTGATGCTGCGCGGTGTTCTTAAAGCGAAGAGCGAAGCTGAAGTGCGCGTCATGACAGCGATTCCGATCGCTTCTGTGGCGGAGCCTTTCATCCGACTGAGGGCCATTCATCACTTGGAAAAAGGGTACATCGTTATTTTCGCAGGCGGCAATGGACAGCCTTTCGTCACCACCGATTATCCATCGGTCCAAAGAGCCATTGAAGTCAACTGTGAGGCGATTCTCGTCGCGAAGCAGGGGGTTGACGGTGTTTTCGATAAAGACCCGAAGCACCATAAGGAAGCTCTTCAGTACAAATCACTCCACTATAACGACGTTATCCACAATAACCTCAAGGTCATGGATCAGTCCGCCTTCATTTTGGCGCGAGATTATCATATCCCCATGCATGTTTTCAACTTCGATAAGCCTGGCTCCATGAAAGAGATTTGTGAAGGTCAGAATACAGGCACGATCATCAGCGGTTCATCCGAACTCATTTTTCATTAGAAAAGTCATTCTTTGTAAAATATATAGAAAAGGATAGAACGCAGGGATTGCCTGTCGATCTATCCCTTTCTTTTTTGGGAACGTTTTAGCTGAGTAGAAGCACATAATAGTCATTCGCATTTTTCGTTTTAAAGCCACATGATTCGTATAAGCCTAACGCCTTCTCGTTTTCAACAGATACTTCCAGCTTAATGTAGCTAGCATGATCCTGTTGCTTTAATTCTGTTATTGTTTGGCTCAAAATACGCCGCCCATAGCCTTTGCCACGATACGCCGGCACTACACAAAAGCCATAGATGAATCCATTCTCTTCTGCTTCGACCATGGCTCCGACTTTACCAATGGGCTCTCTCTTCTCGCCAAGCTCCGCGATCCACGTCCGCTCTTTCGCACCAGTAATGGTTTGGGTGACATACTCTCTCGTGTCGCTCTCCGACATGTCGAACCCTGACATATTGAGCTTAACCAACAGCTCCGTATCCTGCACATCCGCCAAACGAATGACAATATTATCATTTAAATCTAAAGCTTGCGGAGTCTCTGCCTCTTGCTCTTGAAGCTCCATGACATATTCAGAAAAACTATATGCTGCGCCAAGATTCGTCAGGAAAGCTTTGCCGCTCTCCGACCCACGCTCATTAATAAAAATAAGTTTTGGAACTTCCCTGCGCCGACATTCGGCTATTGCATTTTGAACCATTTGGCCAAAAATACCTTGGCGCCGCGCCTCTGGATGCACCATTCCACTAATCTCTACTTCCGTGGACATAAAGCAATATATGGCCAAAAATCCGACAATACGGTCATTTTGGTAAAATAAAAAGTCATTCGTCACGCCAGACGGACGGTCCGATAGTGTGCTCCAATTTAGTTTAATCTCGATATGGTCATGGCTATTACAAACCTCCCAAAGCTTCCGAACTTCCTCCAGCTCCTGCGGTGACAGTCCTGCTCTTGGTAATATGCCTTGTTTCAAAATGTTGTCCTCCATCATTCTAATGTTCTTACCTGATGTCATTATACATGTCTGCACAATGGCGTGGTAAGCTAATAAATAATTTTACATAAATTTTCGTGAACATTGAACGATGTATCTATGAATTCAGGCAGAGGGGATGTTCATTCACTTGGAAGAATTATCTATCAAAAAAAAGAAGGACTGGCAGCAAGATGCCTGTCCTTCTTTCTCATACCGTCAGCCGAGCATATTCATCAGGAGTCTGGCCAATTATGGACTTGAATTCTTTGATGAAATGCGACTGGTCATGATAACCGAGATCCATGGAGAGCTTGGACCAGTTATGCCTCTGGCTTAGATCCGTCGTCTCAGCTGCATTCTGGATTCGGGCCAGCTTGATCACCCACTTGGGGCTAACTCCGACATAGTGGTCGAACAGCCGCTGCAGCGTTCTTTTATTCACATTGAAGTAATCGCAGAGGGTATCAACTTTGGTGAGATCGGGCTTCTGATTGATATGATCGATGATCTTATTGATAAAACCGACCTGTTCATCCTTTTCGGGAAGCTTGGGACGGATTATCTGCTCGATATGTGAAACCATAAGATGTTCTTCTTTTTTAGCAAAAATATTCGTCTCAAGTCGACGTGGATCTATGTCAAAAACGCTCTGGACACTCATTGGATTGTTCAGCAAACCGGAGATCGGCTGTTTCAAAAAAGGGTAAAATCCGCCAGGCTTGAATTTGACGCCAAATACGCATCCTTGGCCATGCAGATAATGCCCATACTTCTCTTTCCCTGGACCGTAGATGGCCGTTCGACCTGGTTCAACGAGGAGATTAACGCAGGGATTCGGGATAACATGCTGCAAATAAGGCTCCTGGTCGGTTAAATCCCACCTAACTATCCAGTAATGCCGGATGAAAAAGGCCAGATCTTCGGAGGGGGTATGTCGCGAAAGCTGAAATTTCTGCTCGCCTTGCTGCAGATTCATAATGCCTAGGCTGGGCTTGGAGGCTTTGGGAATCACTTCGCACACTCCTTGTCGCGTTTTTACAATACATAGGTTGTACAATCATCTATACTTAATCATATCACATACCAAAGGAGCGGAAGTATATGGAACTCAAATACGAATTTTACATTGGGGCAGGACTTAAAGAAGTGTGGGATATTCTAGTGACTCCGGAGGGTACTCGTAAGATTCTCTTTGGCAGTGTGCTTCAGTCTACTTTTGAAATAGGATCCGATTATGCTTATGTGGGGCCTGGTAATGACGGTGAGGAAACCGTTCATGTATACGGTAAGATTTTAGCTTACGAGCCGGAAAAGCTCATTAGTTGTACCGAACATGCTGGTCCATCTTACAACCCGAATCATGCGGACTTTGAATCTAGAATGACGTTGTCACTTGAGACTGTTGGGAGCTGTACAAAACTAACGTTGGTCAATGATAATTGGACACCCAACCACCCAAGCTTCGAGACTACGAAAGCAAGTTGGTGGATGATTCTGAGCAATATCAAGACACTGGCGGAGACTGGAAAGACATTGGATTTTGGTTGGTAGGGAAATGAAAAAGGAGTTAAGCTGCTTATATATGCTTAACTCCTTTATTTTTAATACTGTAGTAAAACGAAATGAATTGCCGTAAGGATTCCCATTGGATAAATAATTGTTCTAGAGAACGTATTCTTAAATCCATTACGGGGGTGCTTTTCAAAAAATAAGTGCAGGATTGCATGGATGATTAATAATAAATCTAGGATCCAAAAAGTAATAGTCTGATATTGGCTGAAAAGCAAAGAGAGTATGATTGTATAAAGAGGAAGGTGAATAAATGTGAAGAATTTATACATGAAAGAAGTACCTGCCTCCCCTTTTATAATCGGACAAGCACTCTTCCTCTGACCTTCCCTTCCAGAACCTGCTTAGCAGCCTCCGCAACTCCATCCAGCGTAACCTCTTGATAGACTGTCTGTTCCAGGTCCTTCGGCTTCAGTTCCTTCGCAATACGCTCCCACAGGGGCTTTCTAACCTCCATCTGGCAAGCAACCGAATCAATCCCTAACACATTTACACCTCGCAGGATAAAAGGAAACACCGACGCTGCGAACTCACCGCCACCTGTCAAACCACTCAGGGCAACAGAACCTCCGTACTTCATCCTGCTCAGCACATGGGCAAGGGAGTCGCCCCCTACAGGATCAACAGAGCCCGCCCAATATTCCTTATTGAGCGGCTTGCTACCAGAGGGAGCAAGCTCCTCTCGCGTTAGTACCCGCTTAGCCCCTAAGTCGAGCAGGTACTGATGATCCGCAGACTTCCCAGTGCTTGCCTCCACCTCATAACCGAGCGCTGCCAGCATGGACACGCTGCTGCTGCCCACTCCGCCAGTTGCACCGCGAACAAGCACGGGTCCCTGCTCTTTGCTTAGCCCATTCTCCTCCATCCGCTGTATGGAGAGTGCAGCGGTAAATCCCGCCGTACCCAGTATCATCGCCTCGCGATGGGTTAGTCCCTGCGGGAGCGGCACGACCCAGTCAGCCGGGACACGCGCATAAGCGCTGAATCCGCCGTAATGCCCTGTACCAAGCTCGTAACTCGTCACAAGCACCTCATCGCCTTCGCGAAACCGACGATCTGACGAAGCTACAACGGTTCCGGCCAAATCAATCCCAGGTACCATCGGATAGGCACGCACAACGCGTCCAGTCGAGCTGCAAGCTAACGCATCTTTATAATTAATGCCGGAGTATAACACTCGGATCGTCACTTCGCCTGATGGCAAGTCCACCATCGACAACTCTCTTACATTGGCTTCAAAACGCTCTTCCGTTCGCTCCACCATTAACGCCCCAAAGTTTTCCATCCGGTTTTCGCCTCCTCGATCCAAAAGGATCACATCAACTAATTTCCAACTACTTACTATTCAGTTTACTACTATCAAGCTCTGGATTCAAAAGCTAATACCGCTCCTCATTCCACGTAAATAAAAAAACCGGCATGCGCCGTCTGGTTGAGAGTGTTTATAAAGGTTGATGCAAAGCAATCTACGCCCAAGTGACGTAATACGGAAACATTCGCATACTTATCCGTGTAAAGTTGTACTTTATACAACTTTAGGCAAGCTAATCCGCGTTTTCCAACCGAATGTTGCAAAAAATACAACACTTTTAGTCTAAAATAGCTCTACAGCCTATAAAAGGGCAAAACTGTTGTATAGCATACAACATCCTGAGCTTTTCAAGAAGAAATCAAGGAAATTGTTGTACGCAGTACAACTTGCTTTTCTAATTCTCCAATTTTCCAAAAAACCAGAAGCAAAACGTTAAAAAAACATAGTTACTTGCCGATGATTATGCCTATCCATAATCTCACTTAGCCTAGCAAAAATCTGTAGCTAACTATCCTAAATAAGGTAAGGTTCATCACCTTACCCTAACCCCCAAAATATAAATTCTTATATATTAACAAAAAAACTCCCCGATCAAAGTGACCGGGGAGTTCCAACTACATTTACTGCTGCGCAAAGCCCGCAGCCGCCAAAAACCGTCCAAAAGCCGCTTGCCCGGCTTCATCACGCTTGAACACGCCTGCGTCCAGCAGCACGTCCATGAACTTGCTGCCGACTTCAGCCTGCAGCACCGCATTCACCCCGTCCTGCGGCAGCGCAGCGCCGTGCTTCGCGAGCATCGCTTCGATCCATTCCGCATGCTTATGCAGCGGATGGCTAGCCTCTTCGCGGATCTCGCGGCCGAATGCGGCTTCGCCGGTGAGGAGCTTGGCGATATCCGCCAATTCCTCCTGCAGGCGGCCTGGCAGCACCGCCAGCCCCATAACCTCAATCAAGCCGATGTTCTCCTTCTTGATGTGGTGCAAGTGCTGGTGCGGATGGAAAATCCCATCCGGATGCTCTTCACTGGTGCGGTTGTTGCGCAGCACCAGATCAAGCTCGTACTCGCCCCGTGCATTGTTGCGGGCGATCGGGGTGATCGTGTTATGCGGGACCCGCTGTCCGTCCTTCTCGCTGAAGGCGAGGACGTCCGCTTCCGCATCACTGTAGGCGCGCCAGTCTTCGAGCAGCTTGCTCGCAAGATTAAAAATCTGCTGCTTGTTGTGCCCGCTCAAGCGAAGCACTGACATAGGCCACTTGACGATAGCGGCCTTCACACCGGCAAACTCAGTATGTGAAAATGCCTTCTCACTTGGTGCTTTTTCCATCGGGAATTTATGGCGCCCGCCTTGGAAATGATCGTGGTTCAGAATAGAACCACCTACGATCGGCAGATCCGCGTTCGATCCGATGAAATAATGAGGGAACTGATCGATGAAGTCCAGCAAACGGTAGAACGTGTGCGCCGTTGTTTTCATCGGGATGTGTTTCTCATGGAAGATGATGCTGTGCTCGTTGTAATACACGTACGGTGAATACTGGAAGTACCACTTCTCACCATCCAATTCCAGCGGAATAACACGCAGATTTTGCCTCGCCGGGTGATTCACACGACCTGCGTAGCCTAAGTTGTCTGCGCATAACAGACATAAGGGATAACTGCTTTGCGGCAGTGTTTTGAGCAGGGCAATTTCCTTCGGATCTTTCTCCGGTTTGGAAAGGTTGATCGTGATTTCGAGATCGCCATACGTTGTTTCGGACAACCAGTAGGCATTTTTCTGAATGCGATCCATCCGAATATAGTTGGAATCGATGGATTGCTTGTAGAAGTAATCCGTCGCCGCCTCAACGCTCGTTGTTTTGGCAGTGTTCCAGAATTGATGCACGACCTCGGAAGGACGGGGCATGAGCAGCCCCATAATCCGTGCGTCCAGCAAATCACGGTACGTTGTCGTGTTCTCTTCCAAGAGGCCTGCCTCGAAAGCTGCATCGAGCAGCTCTTCCAGCAGTGCAACCGGACTGCTTAATTTCTCTATCGGAATTTCCCCTTGATAAGGTTCAGCAAGACCGAATAAATCAAGTAAAGCATTGCGAGAAGTATATACATCAAGTTGCTCAATCAGCCCATTTTGCATAGCGAACTGAAGGAGCCTTTCTATGGTCAACGCTGCATGCTGCGATGCTTTAACTTTCCGTTCCATGTGCCACGTTCCTTTCTACAAAACAAGCCTCTGTTCAGCTCCGTTCTGCACTGTTCTGCCTTACTCTACTCTTCGTACCCGTTCGGATGATTCTGGTGCCAGTTCCACGCGCTCTCGATAATGGATTCCAAGGAATCACGTGTTGGTTTCCAACCAAGCTCAGTTCTTGCACGCTCCGAGGAGGCAATTAGCGTTGCTGGATCACCGGCTCTACGCGGTTCGATGACGGCAGGAATCGCATGACCGGTTACTTTACGGGCGATTTCGATGACTTCTTTGACCGAGAAACCCGTACCATTGCCTAGGTTGTAAATATTGCTTTCTGCTCCGCCGCGCAGCTTCTCAACCGCAAGAACATGGGCGCTTGCCAAATCGCTAACATGAATGTAGTCGCGTACACACGAACCATCTTCTGTTGCATAGTCTTCTCCGAAAATGGAAATATGCGGCCTTTGACCAAGAGCTACTTGAAGAATGATAGGAATCAGATGCGTCTCTGGGCTATGATCCTCCCCGATTTTGCCACCGGCATGAGCCCCAGCTGCATTAAAATAGCGAAGTGATACATATTTGATGCCATGAGCAATGTCGAACCATTTCATCATTTTTTCCATAGCAAGCTTCGTTTCGCCATACGTATTTGTCGGCAGGGTGCGATCGCTTTCTAAAATAGGAATATTTTCAGGCTCACCATACGTGGCAGCCGTAGAGGAGAAGACAATTTTCTTCACGCCGTATTGCGTCATTTTCTCAAGTAAGCAAAGCGTTCCGTACACGTTATTGTGATAATATTTCGCAGGATTGGTCATGCTCTCGCCAACTAACGAATTCGCTGCAAAATGGATGATAGCATCTATACTGTTCTCAGTGAAAACCGTATCCAGAAACTCACCGTCTCGCAAATCACCTACATACAGCTTGCCCCCAAGCACAGCGTTTCTGTGCCCTTGTTGCAAATTATCAACGATAACGACTTCTTCCCCTTTGGCAACCAGCTCCGCTACCGCATGAGATCCGATATAGCCAGCTCCACCCGTTACTAGAATAGCCATTTTACAAAGCCTCCCCGAGTTGCTCGACACCATTGCCGATATCACAAACGTAGAAGCTTGGTGTCAGGCCTGTTTTTTCCGTATATTCTTTACCCACTTGATCGATAAACGTCTGTACACTGTCCTCATGAACTAAAGAAACCGTGCATCCGCCGAAACCTGCGCCTGTCATACGTGCCCCAAGTACACCCGGAACCTTCAGTGCTGCCGCAACCATTGTATCCAACTCTACCCCTGTTACTTCATAAAGATCACGAAGCGAGTCATGGGACCCGATCATCAGCTTACCGAAAGATTCAAGGTCGTTCGCTTCCAGCACCTCAATGGATTTGAGAACACGGTCAATTTCTTCAATAACATGCTGCGCTCGTTGGCGGATGGTTTCGTCTGGAATTAGATGTTTGAATTCGTTAAATTGCGCAAGGTTCAGTTGACCAAGCAAAGTGATCGAAGGAAACTGCTTTTGCAAATAGGTCACAGCCTGCTCACATTGGCTTCTTCTCTCATTGTAAGCGGAGTCTATCAGACCTCTGCGTTTGTTCGTATTCCCAATAACCAGCTTGTAGCTGCCGCTTTGAAAAGGCACATGGCGATACTCAAGCGTGTCGCACATGAGCAGAATGGCATGATCTTTTTTGCCATTGGCTACCGCGAATTGATCCATGATACCACTGTTGACGCCAACGAATTGGTTCTCTGTTTTTTGAGCGAGCAGTGCGATTTTCACGGTATCAATCGGATACTTTTCAAGTGTTAATAAGCCAAAAGCTGTAACGACTTCAATGGAAGCCGAGGACGAAAGTCCGGCACCATTCGGGATTTCACCGTGGAACAAAAGGTCATAGCCCCGCGTAACAGGGAAACCTTCTTTCGCCAAGTGAACGAAGATCCCTTTCGGATAATTGATCCAGTCGTCCTCTTCTTGATAGGACAAGTCATCTATGGAAATTTGTTTGCGAAGCACCAGGTTTGTCGATGCAAATCCAATTACACGATCTTGTCTTGGACGAATGATCAAAGTCGTTCCGAACGTTAACGCTGCCGGGAAAACATAACCGCCATTGTAATCCGTATGCTCACCGATCAAATTGACCCGACCTGGAGCATGAAAAGCTGAAATTGCCGTTGTAGAATTCCCGTAAATTTCAATAAACGTGTTTTTTAGAGCTTGCAAGTCTGCCATTCTGGCACCGCCTTTAGTGGTTTTAGAAGTGATTTTGCTCGTCATCTGAGGATGATGGAGTCGTTTATGCTTGGTATCTTTGTAACTTCAGTATACGAGAAGAACGCGTGATTGGCTATGGAGGCATGTTATTTCCACATGGAAAAATGTGATCTCAAGCTCACTACTTTTTATTAGATTTATGATAAAGTGATGGTATATGAAGATGCTTCGATCGGAGATGATGAGTAGGTATGCCAAAGTCAGAGAGCTATTACGTTGTTTCGAATCCACTGCCCTCCCAGGAGAGTGACTTAACCGTGCTGTTTGCGGGTGAGAGCCAGACCAAGCCTGAGCATCGGCTAGGCCCCAAGGTATACGACTACTATCTGATCCATTATGTGATATCGGGTAAAGGGGTATTCTCTTCTCAAGGTGAAGAGTATGAGCTTGGCGCCGGAGACAGCTTCGTCATCGAGCCTGAACAGCTCATTAGCTACGTCTCCGATGAGACAGATCCGTGGCATTATTGCTGGATCGCTTTTACAGGTACGCAGGCCGCGGCGTTGGTTGCATCAACAGGAGTGAATCCTTTGCAGCCCATTATTCATACCAAGCGCAACCGCCACATCCCCGTCCTTTTTCGCCATATTCAGCAAGCTCTAAGATCCAAACAAGCGAACGCACAGCTGAAATCCATCGGATACCTACATTTGTTACTCGGTGAATACTGTGAAATATTATCAGCATCCACATTAGCCAGCGCGGTCACAGAAGCCGAGAGTGATCGCATCGTGCAGCAAGCGATTCACTACCTGTCCACCCAATACGCCGAGCCTATTACCATTGAGCTGATGGCGGAGAGTTTGGGCTACAACCGCGCATATTTATCGCGCATGTTCAAGCGTCATACTAAAGTAACACCCGTCACGTTTCTTCTGAAACTGCGTGTGGATAAAGCTCGTCTGCTGCTTCGAGAACGGCTGGAACTCACCATCGAACAGATTGCATCATCCGTCGGTTTCTACGATCCGCTGTACTTCTCTAAGCAATTCCGACGTTGGTACGGCGTCTCGCCAAGCGAATACCGGAATCAAATCAAATCGCTTTGATTTTAAGGTCGCAGTGTCTCAAGGCACCGATTCGCCACCTCCGCAAGCATCGGATAAAATCCTTCACGCAGTTCCTGAAGCATGTTCATAAGGGGGTACTGATCATATCTGTACTCCCCACTCCCAAACCTAAATGTTCCCACATCGATCGTAAAAGTATACCTCCGAATGGCTCTTTTTTTCGCATTCGCTAATGAGAGAGCAACATTTCGAATGTCACCCTGTGATAAAACTAAACATGAAAACATTTAAGGAGATGAGGATATGAGCATGCTGAAAGGTAAAATCGCTTTAGTAACGGGTGCAAGTAGGGGGATTGGACGAGGGATTGCACTGCGTCTCGCACAGGATGGCGCCATAGTCGCCGTACATTACGGAAAGAATCATAACGCCGCGGAGGGAGTGGTTCGTGAGATTCTGCATAAAGGCGGCTCCGCCTTTACATTAGGTGCGGACTTGAATGCCGTAAACGGCGTTCGTGATTTATATGTGGACTTGGACGAAGCCCTCGAGAAGCACACTGGCGGTAATCAGTTTGATATTCTTGTTAATAACGCCGGAATCGGGCAAGGTGGAACCATCGAGGAGACGACGGAACAATCTTTTGACGAAGTCATGGGCATCCATGTCAAAGCACCGCTATTTCTTATCCAACACGCTTTGCCACGTCTGAGAGACGAGGGCCGTATCATCAATATTTCTTCGGCTGTCACACGTTTGGCTTTCCCTAATCTTCTGGGCTACAGCATTTCGAAAGGTGCGCTCAACACACTCACCTTCGTCTTAGCTCAGCATCTTGGGAATCGCAGCATTACGGTGAACGCCATCTTGCCCGGTATCATCGATACCGATATGAATGCTGCAACACTGCAGGATCCAAATGGGCAGAAATTTGCTACCGGTCTCTCCCCTTTTAACAGATGGGGGCAGCCGGAAGATGTGGCCGATATCGCCGCCTTTCTTGCTTCTTCGGACAGCCGCTGGATTACAGGGCAATTGATTGATGCAAGCGGCGGATCTCATCTGTAAAATAAATAAACAAAGCACCTCACCGATAGTCGGATGAGGTGCTTCGTTTTATTTCAACTTGAAGCGGTTGATTTGATCCTGTAGATCGACCGCCAACACGCTAAGCGATTCGGAGGAGGAGCTGATCTCTTCCATCGATTGCAGCTGACCACTTGCCGACTTGGCAATGGCCTGCAGCTCATCCATAGCCTGCCTCACGATACTGACTGTCTCCTGAGAAGAGGCAGCCACCTCTTCGGTTCCCGCTGATATTTCCTCTGATGCGGCCGATACTTCTTGGATTTGGTCGTTTACATGCCCAATCGAGGCCAGAATCGATTGGAATACTTGCCCAGCCGTTTGAACGAGAGCTGAGCCTTTTTCAACCTCTGACAGTCCGCCCTGCATCGAGCTTGATGCTTCTTTCGTAGCGTTGATCGTTTCACCGATAATGGAGGTAATGTTCACGGTCGCACTGCTTGTTTGCTCCGCCAACTTCTTAACCTCGCTAGCGACGACGGCGAAGCCTCTGCCATGTTCGCCAGCCCTTGCCGCTTCAATGGAAGCGTTCAAGGCAAGCAGGTTAGTTTGTGAGGCAATTTCGGAAATAAAGCTAACAATCTGGCGAATTTGTTCGGATTTCTCCTCTAAGCCGTGCACGAGTTCGGCCGTATGTTCTACAGCATGACTGACCTGTCGCATTTGGGTAATTGCTTGTTGAATCTCCCCGTTTCCACGTCCTACTTCTTGAACGACACTTTGTGCTGTTTCCGAGACATTCGTGGATGATTCGGCAATTTTTTGCACGCCCGATGACATTTCACCCATCGCGGTCGAAATTTGTTCGGATGCCTGGTAGTTCGCTTCGGAACCCCGCACAACCTGCCCCACCGCTACAGTAATATGTTCAGAAGCCTTCGTCGATTCACTCGCAATTGCAGTGAGCTGCTCGGAAGATGCTGCGGTGTGCGAAACTGCTTCTGATATTTTGCAAATCATCTCGGAAAAAGAATCAAGCATCGCATTGATGTTCTTGCGCATCGAGGCGATCTCATCATCACCATGGTTGTTTAATCGGCCGGATAAATCACCTTGCCCTACTCGCTGCATGAGGGATGAAATCGTCGTGATTGGGCGAATCATCATCCGTGAGACGATCATAGCTAGTACAAATGACAAGCAGCGCAGAAACAGCTAGCATGATGGCTGCATTTTTCTTTAGGAGATTTACTTTCTGGAATACTTCCGATTGCTCACCGGTCAAAATAAGCTTCCAACCCGTGGATGATTTCTCCAGTTTTTCACCAATCTTCTGCGGGTGCACGAGATATGTACCGTTTGGTGAGAGTAGGTAGCCATAACCCGTTTCGCCGAATTTGATGCGATTGATGATGGATAGCATTTGTTCAGGAAAGAGGAAAGATTGCACGATGCCGCGGAAATCGCCATTGCCGTCCACAAGCGGAACATCGATGATGATAATGTTTTTACCGCTGCTTTCCTCCTTGATGATTTCGGATACCGATACTTTCTTATCAACGATAGCTTTCTTAAAATTATCAAATTTGCTTGCGTCCAACTTATCGCCAGCTGTGTCAACGGACATGCCCAGCGGGTCAATATAGGCAAAACGATACACTTCCGGATCGCTCTCCGCCATAACTTTCAGCACGGGTAAGATCGTGTTTGCTTTAGCATTCATAAACTCTGGATGGGCTTTAACAACGGATTGAATAGAAGCAATTTTGCCATTCAGCCAGGCATTGATCTCGCTTGTACTAAGCTCCGCAATATGCATTTGCTGATCTTTGGTATCAGACTCAACAACAGAAGAAGCAGCAGCGTCATTTTCACCTTTCAGCGACTTGGCTCCTAACAAGGTTCGTAAAAAAGACATTTGTGGCATTCTTCCTTCCGCGGTCATATGTAATAGATTATGAAAAATATCGAGTGGACTGGAAATTCGCCACGCTTCGACATTTTTCCTTTATTTTCCGACACAAATTGACTGGTGATTGTTTACAATGATCAGACAAAAAAACATGCACCGCCGCGGGAATATTCCCTAGCTATGCATGTTTTATTTCTATCGTTTACCTGGATCGTAAGGTTCACCAAGAGCTGATGGTGCTTTAGCCCGACCTACTGCGCCTGCCAGTACTAAGATGGTCAGTACATAAGGCAGCATGTAGAGGAATTCCTGCGGAATATTTTTCGAGAATTCGAACAAACGCATGAAGTTGTTGAGCGCCTGCGCCATTCCGAAGAAGACTGCTGCGCCCAGTGCGCCTACTGGATGCCATTTACCGAAAATCATTGCGGCCATCGCAATAAACCCTTGACCTGAGATCGTGTTATGTGAGAAGGCACTTGTTGTCGTAAGCGTAATGGTCGCCCCGCCAAGTCCGCCTAACAGACCGCTAATCAACACGGCGATGTAACGAATACGCTTCACTTTAATCCCTACGGTATCCGCGGCACTCGGGTGCTCCCCAACGGAACGAAGACGTAAACCGAATGGTGTCTTGAACAGCACATAGTAAGTAACCGCGACGAGAATTAAAGCAATGTACGTTGTTGGATAGGCATTGAAGAGAGCATATCCGATATACGGTATTTTGGACAAAATCGGAATTTCCCATTTGGAAAACACATCATTTAACGTTTCTGTTTGACCAGCACCATTGAACAGCACTTTGACCAAATATAACGTTACGCCTGCTGCCAAGAAGTTAATCACAACACCGCTGATGACTTGATTGGCTTTGAACGAAATCGTTGCTACCGCATGAATCAGAGCGAAAATGAGCGCAAATACCATGGCAGTCAATAAACCGATCCACGGGGACCAGATACCCATATTCGCCTCTTCTGCATAATAAGCACCAACAGCCGAGGCGAATGCCCCGGAAACCATGAGGCCCTCAATCCCGATATTGACTACTCCGGAGCGCTCCGAGTAAATCCCACCCAAAGCTCCAAAGATGAGCGCCGTCGAATAGACGAGCGTCGTGTTGATAAGTTCACTAAATTTCGTGAAAAACGCGTTAAGCATGGTGAGCAGGTCCATGTTACGTAGCCCTCTCTTTCTTGCGTTTACTATAGAACGGGATGAGCACCCATTTAACGATACCTTGGGTTGCAACGAAGAAGATGACCGAACCGATGACAATACGGATAATCTCCGGCGGCACATCAGCACCGAAACTCATGCCTGCTGAACCGTAAGACAATCCGCCAAACAGTGCGGCCCCGAGCACAATCCCTATTGGATTGTTAGCACCCAGCAAGGATACCGCGATCCCATCAAACCCGTAACCTGGGAAGCCTGCTGAAACAACTTGATAGTGGAATACACCAAGAACTTCAAACACGCCCGCAAGACCGGCAAAAACGCCTGAGATAAACATCGCTTTAATAATGTTCTTCTTCACATTCATACCGGCATATTTCGCGGCATCGATGTTATGGCCAACTGCACGCAGCTCATAGCCTTGTTTGGTTTTCCATAAGATGACATAGAATACAATCGCTGCGAGTATCGCAATCAGTGTACCCCAATGCATCCTCGCGTTATCTAGCATTGTCGATAGCCATGTGATACTCAGAGATGCCGACTCTTGGATCATGTAGGAGCGCTGCTGCTTCGGCTCTAGAAGAAATTGATTAATGATATAATTCGACAGGAACAAAGCGATCCAGTTCAACATAATCGTTGTAATGACTTCATTAACTCCACGCTTTGCTTTCAAATAGCCCGCAATAGCTCCCCATAGTCCACCAATAAGTGCACCGACGATAACAGCTAACGGAGCATGAATAATCCATGGAAGACCTGTCACTTTGACACCGATAAATGTGGCTCCCGTCATACCCATAACGAATTGCCCTTCGGCACCGATATTAAACAAGCCTGTACGAAAAGCGAATGCGACGGATAATCCTGTCAAAATAAGAGGGGTAATCGCCCGAATGGATTCACCTATATCATACGAATTACCGAAAATGCGAGAAAATAGCGCCCCATAGGCGGCAATTGGGTTATATCCGCCTGCCAGCATCACGAGTGCTCCGAATAACAGCCCAAGTATAATCGCAACGATCGGATTCACCGCTGATTCACTTGTAAAAATGCGAGCAACCTTATTCATGAGCAGCTCCTTTCTCTGTGCGCTTACTGCCAGCCATAAGCAAACCAATCTCTTGATCGTTCGTCTCCTGCGGCAGCACTTCTCCCACAATCTGTCCTTCATAGATGACGGCAATGCGATCCGACACATTCATAATTTCATCCAACTCAAAAGAAATCAACAAAACTGCTTTGCCTTTGTTCCGCTGCTCGATCAATTGACGATGCACGAACTCGATTGCACCGACATCCAATCCTCGCGTCGGTTGCGCGGCAATGAGAAGATTGGGATTTTTGAATATTTCCCTGGCAATAATCGCCTTTTGCTGATTACCACCCGACAACGATCGCGCTTTATTGTAGATACTTGGAGTTCTAACGTCGAACTGCTTGATCAACGCTTCCGCATGGCGGTCGATAGCTTCATAATTCAAGAAACCAGCTTTGTTATACGCAGGATGAAAATACGTTTCCAGCACCATGTTCTCGCTCATTGTAAAATCGAGCACGAGTCCGTGCTTGTGCCGGTCCTCAGGAATATGGGACAATCCAGCCTCGGAGATTTCTCTCGGCGTATGGTTGGTAATATCGCTTCCCATCAGCAGCACACGACCGCTATCAATGGAACGCAGCCCAGTTAATGCCTCGATTAACTCACTCTGTCCGTTGCCATCGACACCGGCGATACCCAGAATCTCTCCGGCTTTCACCTCAAAGTTAAGCCCCTTTAGAGCAGGCAAACCCTGCTGGTTACGCGCGACTAGTTCTTGCACCTGGAGAACGGGTTCTCCGAGCTTCACATCCTGCTTGTTCACTTTGAAGGAGACGTCGCGCCCAACCATCTTCTCTGCCAGAATCTGCGGATTCGTCTTCGAAATTTCCAACGAATCAATCACTTTGCCCCGACGAATGATTGTCACGGTATCGGCAATCTCCATAATTTCTTTCAGCTTATGTGTAATGAGAATGATGGATTTGCCCTCTTTGACAAGATTGCGCATAATGACCATCAATTCACTAATCTCTTGCGGCGTTAGTACAGCTGTAGGTTCATCAAAAATAAGAATATCGGCGCCGCGATACAGCGTTTTCAATATTTCCACACGCTGCTGCATGCCGACAGAGATATCTTCAATTCTCGTTTTTGGATCCACACGCAAACCATATTGCTCCGATAACTTGCGTACTTTGTCTTGCGCTGTTTTGTAATCGATTTTCGACCCTTTTTTGGGCTCCATGCCCAAAATGATGTTTTCTGTCACGGTAAATGGCTGAACCAGCTTGAAATGTTGATGCACCATACCAATGCCAAGCTCGATAGCACGATTCGGGCTATCAATAAATACTTCCTTGCCTTGCACTTTAATATTACCTTCATCCGGTTGATAAAGACCGAATACAATGTTCATTAGTGTTGATTTACCCGCACCATTTTCGCCAAGCAAGGCGTGAATTTCACCCTTCATCAGCTTTAAGCTAATGGCATCATTCGCCACTATTCCTGGAAACCGCTTCGTAATGTTGCTAAGTTCAACAACAGGGACTACTTCACTCATCAGATCACCCTAAGGATCAATTTTTTTAATTACCTCTAAAACTAAAGAACAAGGCTAGTTATTATAACCAGCCTTGTTTGAACAGAAGCAAACCTATCGTTCGTAACCGCAATGCCTTTTATACCTAAATTAAGGTTTTTCAGGAACTTTGATTTCGCCGCTAATAATTTTTGCTTTGAACTCATCCACTTTTTTCAAGATTTCCGCGGATACGTTCTTCTTGGAAGTTTCAGGAAGGCCTACGCCATCGTCTTTCAAACCAAGTGTAACCACTTTACCACCTTGGAATTTGTTGTCGATAATGTCTTTGGAAACACGAATAACTGCTGTGTCAACACGTTTCAACATGGAAGTCAGTGTTACTTCATCGCCGAACTCAAGGGATTGGTCTTTATCTACGCCGATAACCCAAACCTTTTTACCGTTTTTCGCGCGGTCTTTCGCTTCGTTGAATACACCATTACCTGTGGAACCAGCTGCGTGGAAAATAACATCAGCGCCATCGTTGTAGATCGTAGCTGCTGCTGCTTTACCAAGGTCTGGCTTGTCAAAAGCGCCTGTATAGTTAATTTGAACTTTAGCATTTGGATTAACCGCTTTAACGCCAGCTACGAAACCAGCTTCAAAACGTTTGATAACCGGGATGTCGATACCGCCAACGAAACCGATTTTGTTTGATTTGGTTGTTAGACCTGCAACTACCCCAACAAGGTAAGAACCTTCTTGCTCAGAGAATGTTACGGATTCTACGTTTGGAGCTTCTACGACATTATCAATGATCGCTAATTTAGCATTTGGGTTTTGTGTTGCTACTGTTTTTAGTGCATCGCCCATCAAGAAGCCGATACCCCAAGTCAGGTTGTAGCCGTCTTTAACGAATTGGTTTAAGTTAGGTGTGTAATCTGCATCGCCTTTACTTTCAAGGTTTTTCACTTTAACGCCTGTTTGTTTCTCAAGCGCCTTCAAACCTTCCCATGCACTTTGGTTAAAAGATTTATCGTTGACGCCACCAATATCGGTAACCATTCCGATTTTGAAATCTTTACCGCTGTTGTTGCTTGGTGCCGCTGAAGCTGTTGCTGCTGCAGTAGTAGCTGGAGCCCCTGAAGCCGCCGGTTTCGTTTCTTCTTTTTTGGCACAGCCGGAAAGAGCTAATGCAGAAACCGTTACAGCCATAAGAGCTGTTGAAAGCATTTTCTTCATCTTAATTACCCCCATAGGATCATTTAATTAAAAACCATGAAATCTCACATCGTAGGTTGACCAAAATTAGTTAAATTATGTAAGACTGGCTATAAGCTTGAGTGTATCATTTTGAAACCCAACAGAAAAGCGATACACGAGCTAAACAACATAATTCGTTATGTCATACAAGTTGACATGGTCTTTTTGTAAGCCCCTACAATATAGGTTCCAAGCCCCAATTATTTATTATACTACCACTGGTTAATAAAATCTAGATTACCCTTTGTTAATTTTATCGTTCATAAGCCTCAGGAATTGTTCGGGTCCTAACGGGCTGCTGAACAGCATTCCTTGCACTTCCGTACACTGCAAAAGTCTCAAATGCTCCAGTTGTTCTTCGGTTTCAACACCCTTTGCAATTAAATTCAGACCTAGACGGTGAGCCATGCGAATAATGGCAGCAGCCAGCAGCTGATTCTCATCGTCGTCGACCAAATCCCGGATCAATGTACTATCCAATTTAACGCTATCGAGCGGCATTCCTTCGAGCCCGCTTCGTGTAAATAGGCCTGTACACAAGTCATCCATAACGATACGCACACCAAATTTCTTCAGCATAATCAATTTTTCACTAGCCTCTTGTACATTGGAAGATGTGATGCTTTCCGTAAGGTCCAGCTCCACCAACATCGGATCCAACCCTGTTTCTTTCAAAACAACAGCAATTTCTTCAATAAAATGCTCATCTTTAAACTGCGAAGCCGTTACTGGTAGGGTTATTCTCAGCGGTGTGTAGCCATCGTCCTGCCAGATTCTCATCTGTCTGCACGCCGTTCGTACAGCCCATTTCCCGATGGGTATCATGAAACCCATTTCCTCGGCCGCTTTCTTCCAATCCATGCTAGGTGTGAGGAGGTTGTCTCCCTTGCTCCAATATATGATCGCTTCCATTCCGATTAATTTCCGATTTGTTATTTCATATTGAGGCTGATATAGGATTTCAAATTGATTGTTGTCTAAGGCCAATCGCAGCTCTTTCTCCATGTGAGCTTTGCTCTTGACCATAGCATCGATGTCAGAGGCATAGAATTGAAACTGGTTATGTCCTCGGTTTTTGGCCTCATACATCGCTTCATCTGCATACGCCATCAGCTGCTCAGGCAGCTTGCCATCTAACGGATACAGAGCTATCCCTATACTAGCTGTTATGGTTACTGGCATGCCATCTAGGATAAAAGGCTCTTCCAGAGCCATTTGAATTCGGGAAGCTACAACTCTTGCATCTTCAGGCTTTGTAAAAGATTCTAGTAATATAGTAAACTCGTCGCCACCTTGGCGGTACACCGTATCCGATCCCCGCAGGCAGCCCAGTAAACGTTCTGCTGCAAGGCGAATTAAACGATCCCCATAAGCATGACCTAATGAATCGTTGACATCCTTGAATCTGTCCATGTCCAAGAACATAACAGCCGCCATCTGTTCACTACGCTGCGCATGCAGGAGCGCCCGCTCCAATCGGTCATTAAACAATCGGCGATTAGGTAATCCCGTTAATGTATCATGATAGGCCAAGAAGGCAAGTTGTTTGCTCTTTTCTTCCTGCTTCTTACTAGTAAGAAGCAGTTGTCGGACACTCTTCGCAATAAACAGACAGATTAGCGCTTGAAAAAGCATACTAATGAAAACGTAAGGCGAAAAGGAGAAAGAAGAAGCAGCAAGTAGATTAACGGTCAACAAAAAGAAGCCCAGCACGCCTAGATAGACCAACGTTTGCGCTTTCATATGCTGTATCCACTTAGAAAATATGCCTCTCATTCATGAACCTCCTTATCTGATATTTAAAAAAGGCTATTCCGAATCGGAATAGCCGTAGGTGTACCTGTCTAGGTAAACTGCAACCTGTCGGCAGCCAGCCATCATTGTTGCGAGGGCAACCTTAGATCTGCAGCTTTGCGTCCTTACCTTTCGATAAGTTTGCCTTTACGATATTAAGGAAATAAGCGGGACTAATTAACTATATCATAGTCATTCCACATTTGGCTATTTTTCCTTAAATAAGCAAGTTAAAGAGCTTGGGGTCTTTATTTATTTCTATATAGCCATAATCTTTCTGGGATAGGCGCTCAATAAGCCCCTCATAATCATCTTTATTTTTGAGCTCTATGCCGACCAACGCCGGAGCATCGTCGCGGTTATTTTTTTTCGTATACTCAAATCGGGTAATATCGTCTGTGGGTCCTAAGACTTCTTCCAGAAATTCGCGCAAGGCCCCAGCACGCTGCGGGAAATTAAGAATAAAGTAGTGCTTCAAGCCTTCATACACGAGCGATCTTTCTTTAATCTGCTGCATACGGTCGATGTCATTGTTGCCGCCGCTGATGATACAGACCACATTCTTACCGCGAATCTGCTCCCGATAGGTATCGAGTGCTGAAACGGGGAGTGCGCCAGCGGGCTCAATGACAATCGCGTTATTGTTGTAAAGCTCAAGAATGGTTGTACATTCCTTGCCGGAAGGGACAATTACAATATCCTCCAACTTTTCTTTGCAAATGTCAAAGGTAAGCTCGCCGACCCGCTTCACGGCTGCACCGTCTACAAACTTCTCGATCGTGGATAAGGTCACGACCTTCCCCTGCTTGAGCGCTTCCGTCATGCTTGCCGCGCCTTCTGGCTCTACACCGATGATGCGCGTTCGTGGAGAAACACTATCCACATAGGTCGCAACTCCCGCTACAAGTCCACCTCCGCCAATCGTTGCGAAGATAAAGTCAGGAGATTCGGGCATCTGATTCATGATCTCAAGGCCAACCGTGCCTTGCCCGGCAATCGTACGGACATCATCGAAGGGGTGTATAAACACCTTATTCTCTTGAGCACAGTAGGCTTTGGCATGGTTAGAGGAATCATCGAATGAATCACCTGTGAGAATAACTTCAACAAACGATCCGCCAAATAGCTTAACTTGGGAAATCTTTTGTCTAGGCGTTGTCGTCGGCATGAAGATTTTGCCTTCAATACCGAGCTGTTTACAGGAATAAGCCACACCCTGCGCATGATTGCCGGCGCTCGCACACACGACACCCGCTTCGCGTTCCTCTGGCGTTAAACTTTGAATCACATTATACGCTCCACGAATTTTGAAAGAACGAACAATTTGCATATCTTCACGTTTAAGATAAACGTTGCATTCATACAAGTTAGAGAGCAGCTCATTGCGTTGCAATGGCGATGGTTCGATCACCCTGCTGAGCACATGATTGGCCCTAATAATATCTTCCAAACCTACTTTACTGGAAACAACCATTTTCTCTTACTCCCTTTCTCCACATTGTGCTATTAAAGTTTTAAAGATTATTGTAACACAACTCTACCCGCCTGTACGAAAATAATATTGGTATAGCAAATATGCTGCTTACATCGTCATCATTTTCGGCGTTCTGTATTTCCTAGTTCGATATGTGTTCCCAATGTTCTAAAGCTAGGACTTAAGTTGTGTTGTAACCTCATCAAAGAGGGCACGATCTGGAGCTCGGTCAACCACAAGAAGCCTCAAAACCCACTTGTTAGTGGATTTGAGGCTTCTTTTAGTGATATTAGAGGAGTTAGCTAACTCCCCTCAACCACTTAGTTAGTAATAGTAACGAGGCTGCTCCTGAAGCTCAGACCGTCTTTGCAAAAAGCGATAGAAGGCGCTGGCCGCCTGTGCTTTGGTCACTTCTTGCTGAGGTACGAATTGTCCATCGTCCAGAGACATAATATTCAGCCCCACCACAATGGCTGCGTCGCCAACATGCTTAAGTTTAGCAGCATCTGCGAAATTGCCATTGAAGATGCCATCGAACTTCGTCAGGCTCTTGTAGCCAAGCGCCTTCACGATCAGCTGTGCCATTTCCTCCCGATTCATCGCAGCTTCTGGATTGAAATCAGCACCTACATCTAACAAACCGCGATCAACCGCATTTTCGACATAGGCAAAATAAGGAGAAGATTTACTCACATCGGCGAAGGATGCCTTCCGTTCTGCCCCGTAATAAATACCACCGTTACCGCCATTCATGGCAATAACGAGCATTTTGACCAACTCACCACGTTGAATGGTTTGATTCGGATTCACTTTGCCATCCTTCACATCCAGCGCTTGATAATCAAGCATAAGCTGAAGCTCATTTTTAGCCCAGTGATTGTCAATGTCGCTTACTGTCACTTTATCCAAGGAAATCACTTCACCCGTTTCACTATTCCGCCATTGACTAGTTTGCGCATCCAAGAGGAAAGGTTCACGGTTAAATTTAGGAACGAGTGAATAGACAAGCTTTGCATCTAGTTTCCCGTCTGTTTTCAGATCCATGGATTGCGGGACATCCCCAGCAGCCACCATGACTCTGTATTTCTCCAGTGGAATCCCACCGATGAACCCGGTGCCTTCAACCACATAATTTAACTTGATGTCGAACTGCGCGAGCCAAAGATCCTTGGCTTTATCAATGGCCAGCACCTGCGGCTTCTGCTGTGGATATGGCAGATTGCTGATAGAGAAGTGATAACCAACAATTTGGCCGGTTACACGATCGATGCTTACCGTCACTTCTTCATTCCCGGCATTTACGCCATCAATCACGCGCTTAAAACTAATATCCCAATTGCGCATATGCTTCAGTTGATCTTCCGAATAATTTTTAGCCGTTTGTACACGAAGCAACAACTGATCGGTATAAGCAGTAAGCTGCTTTTTCACAAAATCAACACCTGTTGTTATCGCATCTTCCAGGGCAATTTTACCCTCTATATCTTTATCGGCATCAGGACCATAAGGGGTGTAGCTGCTGAAATTCGTAATCTCTCCGGTCTTGCTATTCACGCTAGCCCATGCACCTTTGCCGACAATTTTAACTTTAGAATCCTTCTCAGACGTCTCATTCCAACTTAAATTCCAATTTGAATTGGTTTCCCCTGTTTCAGGGTTGGTGAATTCATTATAAGATGCTTCTTGGATTTTGTAGTCGGAGGATAGGTTGAAAACCGTTGTCACCTTCTTAACAGCCTCTTCCTTAGTCAGGTCCAAGGTAGCTTCTGGCTTAGCAGCCAGTGGCTTGTCGGTTAACGGCTTATTCCCCTCAACATCCTCCAGCCCTTTGACTGGGCTCCAGATCTCACCGGTTTCTGCATTCAGGGAGAAGCCGCCAAGCATGTAAGAAATAATCGGCAATTTCTTACCTTTGGCACCGTATGGAATCTGGTAAAGTAAAGAAAGATTCGCCTTATCGCGGAACATTTGGGCAGCTTTCTCCTTAGCAATCGGCGTTACATTCTGCTGAAACGTGACATTATCATCCCAATTGTAGTTATAATTCGTAACCTGTCCGTCCCCATTGACGACCACATTGATACCATTTAGAGCAAAAGGCACACCGCCAACAGATCGATCGAACCGAATATTGTACTGGTAATTACCATTCAGCGGCGTACGAAATGCATTCTCCTCTGAATCATTGTATACAAGTTCCTTCTGCTTCTCTGGGTTCATTTTGCCAACAAAGGCAGAAGCGACTTCCTTGGCAGCTTTGAAATCCACCTTCGGTGGATAGCTAGGTTTATGGTCAGGGTCATTGTCATTCATGGAATAGGAAGTCAGCGTTCCGTCCAAGCCGTTAATCGATATGTTTAAAGAGCCGTAATTCCGATCTTTTACCATTTTGGAGTAATTAATGTTCCACGTCGGGAAATTCCGGCCATTCATGTTGTAATAAGCATTCAAACTGATGGATTGAAACGTATAACCTTCCGGCAGCGTTATGTAGGTCTTAGCTCGTTCAATGGCTTGTTCTTTGGTAATTTTGGCATCCAGCTGCTTATCATCTTTACCGGGAGATACAGGGGGTGCAATGGACGTGCTTCCTACAGCAGCTTCAGCCGCCCAAACCCCAGGTGCAGCAGTGAGCAGCAGTGTCGAAGCGAGTACCAACGTTCCTGCTTGTTTGATTAATTTCAAAGTCATCTTCCTCCTCAACGTTTTACGTTCCAAAATACAGCTTTAAAGCTTTAGAAACATAGAGATTCCATAATAATCCTTGACGTTTAAAACTGGAAAAAAGTTGCTTTAGAAACTCGATTACTGCTATATATTTTTAATTACACGAAATGTCATTGGTTCGAAACGGTTTATGTTCAAAAAATAATAATTTTGAGCAAAAAAGCACATGTCTGAGCACTCCATTGTCGGGTGTTCATACATGTGCGATTCTTATACTGAAACTATCGGTTTGATTGGGTGTTCTCTTTGCTAAGTGTATGCATTAAATCCTGCATTTCACCTTGCGTCAAATTCCGCCATTTGCCAACCTTCAAATTACCCAGATGGATATGCATGATCCGAACCCTCTGCAGACGCACCACCCGATAACCAAACGCTTCGCACATCCGACGAATTTGCCTGTTAAGCCCTTGTGTGAGAATAATTCGGAAAACGCGGTCACCAACTTGGTAAATCTCACAAGGCTTCGTCATCGTGCCAAGAATTCGGACCCCGCTAGCCATTCCTTGCAAAAACATCGGTGTAATCGGTCGATTGACCGTCACGATGTATTCTTTATCATGGTTATTCTCCGCCCTCAGAATCTGGTTCACGATATCTCCGTTGTTGGTCAAAAGGATGAGCCCCTCAGAATCTTTATCCAGTCTGCCGATCGGAAAAATACGCTCAGAATGCCCCACGAAATCAACAATGTTGCCTCTGATATGCGCTTCGGTTGTACTTGTGATCCCTACAGGCTTGTTGAGTGCAATATAAACATGTTCCTTCTTCTCGCCAATTGGTCGACCATCGATCCGAACCTCATCCCCAGGGCCAACGACGCTCCCCAGTCCGGCAACCTCACCATTAATCGTAACGCGCTGCGCCTCTACCCACTTGTCCGCTTCCCGTCTGGAGCAAACACCGGTTTCGCTAATAAATTTGTTAATTCTCATGCTTGGGAAATTCCCTTCTATGCCGTAATCAAGTACCTACTATTATGCTGGATTCGCTCACTCGGTTCAAGTAGCATTCAAAGGGATCTATGTAGGGAACATATTGCCAAAAAAAAGATCGCCCCTCACACTGATCATACCAGATGTGCACGGGGCGATCTTTGGTGGATCTATTTCGACGATGTGGCGCGAACGACACGTAGTTGCTTTAGCATCTCTGCCGATAAAGGTCGAACATAGGCATAATTCCCCTTTGGAGCAGCCCCTGTAACTCTACCTGCCTTGAAACCTCCAGTTCCTGCAGGAATGGCTACCCGCAAACCAAACGTATTCAGAACGCTTGCAATCGGGGTACTAACAGAACGAGTGCCACTGCCCGCAAAGTTCAAAGCAGCCGCAAACCTACCTCTCATCCAGACAGAGCCTGAATCACCAGGCAATGATATGTTATTCGGTGCTGTAAGCAAAGTCTGATTGCGGAACTGTAAGGTGGCATTGCCAAGCTCACGGTAAGGTCCAACATTAAATTGCATACCAATACTTTCGACAGTACCAATAACAAGTCCGGTTGTACGCCCTGATTTAAAAAAACGGTCACCGACACTGTAACTTAGTAAATGACCTTGTGGAACAATCAATTGGCCCGTTGAGCTGACCAAGTAAAAAATAAATAGATTCTTGCACCGTCTGAACAAAGGGTTCAGGACCGATGAATCCGTTATGACAAGACAAGACAATGCGAGCATATCTCGGGGAAATTCCCACCCCCGAGTGTGATAAGCGTATAATAATGATAACCATTAAAGAAACAGGGAGGCCCCATCATGCATATTCTCATATTAGGAGCCACAGGAAGAGTAGGAAGAAGAATTTTTGAAAAAGCACTAGCGAACGGACACGAAGTCACTGCACTCGTTCGAAGCATTGAGAAACTGCCGGGAATTCACTCTGAAGGCTTAACCATGCTTCAAGGGGACGCTCGTAACGGAGAAGATCTACATGCTGCCCTCCGCGGGGCGGAGCTGGTCATAAGCTGCCTCGGCACCGATGGCGGCACGGTGCTGACCGAGTTTACGCCTCTGCTCATAGAGGCTATGAAGACACACGGCGTAAGCCGAATAGTCACTGTCGGTACAGCCGGCATTCTGCAAAGCAGAGAGCATCCCGGCTTGCTGCGCTATGAGACGCCGGACTCCCGGCGCTCCTCAACACGCGCCGCCGAGGAGCATCGCAAAGCATGGGAGCAGCTCGCTGCCTCGGGCTTAAGTTGGACAGTCGTCTGTCCAACTTATTTACCCGACGGCGAGCCACAGGGGCAGTACCGCATCGAGCGGGACTATTTGCCCGAAGGCGGGATGTCTGTCTCCGTGGGCGACACCGCGGCTTTCACCTACCGAGCCGCTCTCGAGGGCGAGTATGTGGGGTGTCGTGTGGGGATTGCTTACTAGCGTGGAGTAAAGAAATGAAAAAAAACACCTTATTTGTCGTAGCACTTACGATAAAATAAGGTGTTTTTTCATGTTAAACATTTTACTATTAATAAATTCCGTTATTTATTCTATATATTTCTATTTATGTATATAATTAATTTGAATTTACAAGGAAAATGTTGTAAATTGTCATTTCATGTCATTTAAATATTACAGATTATTCAATCCGTGGGAGGAACCAGCATGAAGAAAATGAAATTCATTTATTTTACTCTAGCCCTATTGTTAGCCATTGGAGTAGGCATTCCAACAGGCGGTTATGCGAACGACTCTACAAACATGCAATCAAAGACAAGCTTATCATCTTCACTATCCGACGTTAAGGGACACTGGGCAGAACAAACAATTACAGGTTATGTTTACAACAATGTAGTTCAAGGCTATCCGGACGGCACCTTTAAACCTGATAGTTCTATCACTAGAGCTGAACTCGTTACAATTATCAACAAACTTTTTGGTTTTCAACAAGCCTCATCCGAGCTTTCATTTTCAGATGTAACAATGAACGATTGGTTCTTTAAAGATGTTGCAACAGCACAAAACGCTAAATATATTTCAGGCTATGCCGATAATACTTTCAGAGCAGACAACCAGATTACAAGAGAAGAAACAGCGGTTCTCATTACCAATATACTTTCTTTAAAAAGGTCTTCGTCTGCCAATTCCTTTACAGATACAAACAATAGCCCTGAATGGAGTAAAAGTGCGATTGGCTCTGTTATTGACGCCAAGATTATGAATGGCTATGAGAGCAATGTTTTTAGACCAACATCAAACTTAACTAGGGCCGAGGCATTGACAGTATTGGAGAAAGCCTTAGCTGCTAAATCAATAACTTATAAAACAGCAGGCGTCTATGGTCCAGAAACAGGCGTAGAAAAGATCAAGCAGAATGTCATTATAGATGCCGCCAATGTCACTTTGAGAAATGTAGAGATTGAAGGTGATCTTCTTCTAGGTAAAGGTATTGGTGAAGGAGATGTCACTCTCAAAAATGTTAACGTCCATGGAACTACGACAGTGCGTGGCGGTGGCGAGAACAGTATTCATTTTGAAGACTCAATTATGGTCACCATTGTTGTAGATAAAGCTACTGGCAAGGTACGTATTGTTGCTAACGGAGCAACACAAGTGGGCAACGTTACAGTGCAATCAAATGCAAAAATTGAGGCTGAGACAGGTTCAAAGATCAATAGTGTAACACTATCTGAAGCTTTACCTAAAGACTCACGCATTCAGTTAGTAGGTTCATTTGAAACCGTCAACGTTGTTGCCCAAAGCATTGTCATTGAGCTTCCAAAGGGATCGGTGAAAGACTTTAACGTTGGAAAAGCTGCTTCTGATACTAAAATCGATATCGGAAATGAAGCCGCTATACTCTCTTTAATCCTTAATGCTGCAACAAATATTAGCGGCCAAGGCAAGATTTCAAACGCAACCGTAAACTCTGAAGGCGTATCGATGGAAAAAGCACCCGAGAAAACGACAAGAGGTGCCGATGTCCCGAGCGATGTTAAACTTAAGGTTGGCGGGAATGAAGTAAAAGCCGAGCAACCAGCATCGGGTACTGCACCTTCAGGAGGCGGGGACAACTCCAATGGAAATGGAACACCAGGCAATGATACAACTCCTGGAACAGGAGGCGGTCCAATTATTACCCCTATACCGTCGGGTCCTACTCCAATTTTATCTAAGGTAACTTATCAAAATACTGTTGGTGAGAACGTTTATGCGGTGAGTGACCTGGATGGTTGGATTTATATTGTTGAGAATGGAACTACGCGAAATTCTATCATTCTTGATGAAGCAGTTAAAGGTGGCAAAGGTGTAAAAATTAAAACAAAAGCTAACATAGGCTCCTACATAAATACAACTGGATTGAGCAAAACGAAAGTTCATTTTGTTGTTGTTGCTGTTAGTTCTGAGGGAAAGATATCAGATCCTAGCCATATTAAATTATACGCTGGCCCATCGGATCCCTTACAGTACGGAGATACTATTTACTTTACAGGTGATTACACAAATAAAAAATTCGGAATGTATTTTAATAAGGATATATTAAACAATCTTGCCGACATGAATGCTTTAAAAGCAGCTATCTCTTTCTCTAATGATTCCGTTAGTTTTCAACCTTTGAGTAATAAGGATGAGGTTGTTTTTGAAGGTAATACAATATCTGTAACTTTCGACGTGTATTACACAGGAACTAACAATAAACTAAAATTGAATGCTGGGTCCATTAAAGATAATTTTAACCATGTATTTGATCAAGAACTAATTTCGAAGCCTATTCGAGCAGTACCACTTGTTAAAAAAATGTCAAATGCATCTACATTCCAAGCTGGACAAACAGTTACTGTACGAGTGAATCAAGCAGAAACAGTATATCTAATTCGTTCTAATTTTTATTACAATACTAGATTTGATTTAGAAAATGAAGTCGTTGCTAAGCGAGCAATCAAAGTTGTTATCGATACGGACAAAGCCAATGTAGATGTTGATATTCCCACAATTGGTCTTGAACCAGGTAACTATCAAGTTATGATATATGGCAGCAATTCTTTCCCAATAACAATTAATGCCGCTCCATAAAAAAGACTAATTAAAAAAGCAATTGAAAAAAGACGGATGGAAGCCAGTTAAACCGGCCTCCACCCGTCTTTTTTAGTACGAACAACTAGTAACCTCTGCTTCTTCCTTTCGCCAATGCCTGGATGTTGATCCATGAAACAACAATCCCAATCACACGGAAAAGGTACCCCGCTACTGGAATAAAACTCAAGAAAGCCATAGCAATATTGATGACCGTCTTTGTCGTGGTCCCATTGCTTGTAAGTATGGCAAAAACCAGGTTGACAAACACGAGCGGGATCACCCACGAGCACGACCACAAATATACAAACGGAATAAGACCAAGCAAGTATCCGACAGCAATAGCAATTTCGGACAGCAGCTGAAGCAAGTTTAACAATCGAATCGTTTCTGGACGCATGATGCTCCTCCATTTCAAATAGGGAAATATTACTTATTGTAGCATAGCCCCGACAGATAGTCTTTAACCTTGTTAATGAGCTTTGTCCGCAAAATGGAGGGTGTGCGCGTCATGATGCTGCAGTCTGTACAGGTAATTGGCTTCAGAGAATTGGCGGTAAAAAGGACGAATAGCTGCACTTTTTACATCAATTCTGGTTCAGTCAAACCCGGCGTCAAGACGAAGATGACAAAGGGAAAGAGACGTCTCACGTCCGACGTCCCCTTTCCCTTATCCCTTGTTGGGGCTCGCCAGCCCTACCGGCCGCTGCGCACTTCGCTCTCAGCGGCCGAGGCTGTTTCCGGATGTCCCTGCTGCAGCTGGTACATCTGATAGTACCGACCGAGGAGCTCCATCAGCTCCTCATGATTACCACGCTCGACGATCTCGCCGTGGTCGAGCACAAGAATCTGGTCGGCGCTCTTAATCGTCGACAGGCGGTGGGCAATGATGAAGGTGGTCCGCCCCTTCGAAAGTACTTCGAGCGCGGCCTGAATGATGGCCTCGGTCTCCGTATCGATGGAGGCCGTCGCCTCATCGAGGATCAAAATCGCCGGGTCGAACGCTAGCGCCCGGGCAAAAGAAATCAGCTGCCGCTGCCCAGCAGACAGCGTGCTGCCCTTCTCGATCACGGGCTCGTCGATGCCGTGCGGCAAGCTCTTGAACATCTCATCTGCGCCAACCTCGCGCAGCGCAGCCTCCACCCGTTCCCGGGTAATGGACGGATCGTCCAGGCTGACATTGGACGCGATCGTCCCTGTGAACAGGAACGGATCTTGCAGCACGATGCCCATATGCTGACGCAGCTGCTGTTTGGGCATCTCCCGCACATCGCGGCCGTCCACCGTGATCCGGCCTTCATTCACATCGTAGAAGCGGAAGAGCAGATTCAAGATCGAGCTTTTGCCCGATCCGGTATGGCCAACAAGCGCCACCGTCTGCCCCTGTTTAGCCTCGAAGGTGATGTCTTTGAGCACATCCTCCCCTTCTTTGTAGGCGAAGCTAACGTGCTCGAATTTCACATTGCCCAGATAGCGATCCGCTTTCTCCGCAGCCACGTCGATGCCCTGTTCATCCAGCAGCTCGAATACACGGTCAGCGGATACAAGGGCACGCTCCAAATTCGGCAGCTGGTTCACAATCCCGACCATCGGATGAAACATCCGATTCAGATAATCGACGAAAGCGTACAGCACACCGACGGTGATCAATGTGTTGATTGAACTACCCCCGACATACCAGATCAGACCGAAGAAGAACAAATTTCGAACTACATTCATCAGGTTATGAGAGGTCAGCGAGTTCAAGCTAAGCAATTTATTCTGATATCTCGTATATTCATCGTTCAATTGTTCGAATTCTTGGATCGTTTCCTTTTGCCGGCGAAAAGCTTGAATGATCGTCATGCCTTGAATCGCCTCATTGATGATCCCATTGATCGAGCCGATCCGTTCCCGAATTTCATGATTATAGAAGGAGGCATATTTACGGTAAACAATGATCCATATATAAAGCAGCGGAATAACCGGGAGTGTGAATAAAGCCAATCTGTAATCTAGAACGAATAAAGCCGCGATGATGCCCACGATATAGATCGTACCTGTAAAAAAGTTCGCAAGCACCTGTACATACAGATCCCTGACAGACTCCGTATCATTTGTAATCCTCGATACAATTTTACCCGCAGGCTGATTATCAAAATAGTTGATCGGCAGTCGCTGAATTTGTGCAAAAACATCACTTCTCATGCGCTGAATAATCCGATTCGCCGCCGATTGAAGTAAATACTTTTGTCCATAGGTAAAGCCTGCACCAATAATGATTAACAACAAATACAAGCCTGCCAGTTTCATTAGACTGATAAATTCTGGTTTATAGAACGTATAGAGCTCTTGAATACCCAGCTTCTTAACCACATACTCAGCTTTTTCGGTCCCTTGTGTAATTGTTAGCTTACCATCGTCTGCTAGCTTGCGTACGCCATCAAATGCAATCGGCTGATCAACCCATACGAACTGGCTGCCCACCTGCAAAATGCGAACTTCCTTCCCCTTCGGCTCGCCTTCCGCAAAGTTATCGCTTCGCTTATAAAAAATCCCATTCGCAGGGACAGCCTTGCCAGTCTGCGTCGCAGATGTAGTCTCGTACCACGGCTTCTCGATACCGAGAATGTGTGTATCAATCATCTGTCTCGCGATAAAAGGTCCTGCCAGCTCCGTTGCCACCGCGATCGATAAGAATAAAAGCGCAATGAGCAGGGGCTTTTTGAATAACGCCGCGTATTGAAATAATCGCTTACCTGTCTGTTTCAGGGTTCTCACCTTCTTTTCATCGGATATCTATTTACTAAACCTTCGTCTGCTCTTCTAACTGCTGACGGTCATACTGCTCTTTATACCAGCCGCCGAGCGCGACAAGCTGCTCATGCGTACCTTCTTCCACGATATACCCCTCATCCAGCACAAGAATCCAATCCGCATGTTGAACAGCAGAGAGTCGGTGCGTCGTGATGAGTGTCGTTTTGCCGGCTCGTTCCGACCGAATGCCACGAATGATTTCAGCCTCTGTTTTGGCGTCCACCGCAGAAAGCGCATCATCCAGCATAAGGATTTCAGGGTCTACATAAAGCGCCCGTGCAATGGAAACGCGCTGCTTCTGACCACCGGATAAGGCGACGCCTTTTTCACCTACCAACGTTTGAAGGCCTTCTGGTAAGAACTCCACGTCCTTACGGAACGCGGCCAGCTCAAGCGCCTGCAACAGCTCTTCTTCCGTTCCTTGGCTGCGCCCGAACATGATGTTCTCTTTCACCGTTTTGGAGAAAAGAATCGGCTCTTGCGGCACGTAACCAATCCAGCCATGAAGAGTGTCGATGGTTAACTTCTCGATCGGCGTTTCCGAAATAGCAATCGCACCTTGACCTAATGGATACTCTCTCAGCAGCTGTTTAAGCAGCGTTGTTTTTCCGCTTCCAGTACGCCCTACAATACCGAGCGTCTGCCCACGCTGCAGGTGGAATGAAATATTCACCAAGTTATCAATAGAAGAAGAAGGATAGCGGAACGTTACTTCTTTAAAACTAATCGAATTCGGCAGCAGCAGGGTCGTCGCTTTTGGGTCTTCTTTTACATCCGGCTTGTAACCAAGTGTTTCATTCACCCGATCGAGGGAGGCATTCCCGCGCTGCATAATGTTCATTAGCTCGCCAATTGCGAACATCGGCCAGATCAGCATCCCAAGAAAAGTATTGAAAGACACGAGCTCTCCGAGCGTCAGTTCACTGTGAAACACCAAATATCCGCCGTAACATAATCCGATTAAATAGGAAATGCCCACTAGGATTTTGACCGTTGGTTCAAAAAGGGCGTCGATCACGGCAACCGCAATATTTTTGCGATAGACATCGTCTGTCATTGTTTTGAAGCTTTGTTCACTGGCTTTCTCTTGTACAAAAGCACGGATAACGCGAACACCGGCTATCGTCTCCAACACCCGATCATTCATCTGTCCGAAGGCATTCTGAGCAAGTAAAAACCTTTCATGGATGCGTCCCCCATAGATCGTAATCGCAACTGCCATAATCGGCAGCGGGAGAATCGAAGCGATCGTCAGCTTCCAGCTAATGAAGAAGCCCATCATACCTAGGATGGTAAGCATGAATAGCGTCGAGTCTACAAAGGTCAAAATCCCAAAGCCCGCTGTCGTCGACACCGCTTGCAGGTCATTCGTTGCTCTCGCCATCAGGTCACCCGTGCGGTTGCGCTCATAGAAGGTAGGCGTCATCCGCAGCAGCTGTCTCATTAACCGGGATCGAAGAATGCGTTCCAGCACGAAAGCGCCGCCAAATAGCTGATACAGCCAGACGTAGGATAACCCATACCCAGCTACAATTAACGCCCCCCAAAAAGCGAGCAATTGGATCAATTTACTGCCTGTTAAAGTTCCCATGTGTATACCATCAATCGCGTAGCCAATCAATTTCGGTGGAATTACATCAATGATTCCAACAATAATAAGCAGTCCAATGGCGATCGTGTAACGTATCCAATTCATTCGGAAAAACCAAGCTAACTTTTTTAATACCGTAAACATGTAATCATGTCACTCCTCTCAAATGGTGCAGTCCAAAATAACCAAAATCCACACAAAAAAGGCACACCGCACGCAGCGATATGCCTTCTATGAAACAGAAAAGCGCTCGTTACGAACTTCTTCGTAACCCGCGCTTTAATTAGCGTATGTGAAGGGGCGGCAGCAGCCGAACAAGCACAAATCATGCGCTTCCGGCTAACAATCGGGTTACAAAATATGAAATTGTATGGTTTTTATCTGTAAATCTGCGATGAGCAATAGGATCCATAACCATATCAATCATTTTTGAAACCCTCCTTTAGTGTTGTTGTAAGAAAACTTGCATCGTACTTAGCTTCTTTTCCAAATGTTGTATATTCGTGCTTACAGAGGTGATCTTACCATCCTTGGCGAGTCTGTGTCAATCGGAGAGAAAGACTATAACCGAACTATCTTACCTCGACATTTCGGATGAATTTACTCGCTCTTTTGCCCCATCAGAATTGTCACACATGTTTCATAATATGGCGGCATATCCATAGTATACAGGTTCATAGCGCATAAGGGAGTGGATGTGCATGGTCGATCAAGTGTTTGCTCTGATGGGTTGGATTGTCGTTTTTGGAGTTGTTATTGGAGGAGTCATCGCAGGCATCGCCCGCTTTGTCGAAAGTGATTCGACAGAGTACGATATGACATTTTTGTGGGAGCATCGTTATACACTGGAGGAGCTGGAGTTGGTTCGGGACAAGTAGCTATGACCAATCAAAACAAAAAAAGGGCTATCCACAAGGCATCAAGCCTTTGGATAGCCCTTTTCATTATTTCGCTGGTGCTACTGTAGGCGACGGTGCAGTGGATGCTGCTGGAGATGCTCCTGGTGATGCAACTGGAACAGCCGTCTTCGCTGGAACCGGTTTATGTACCATTTGACCACCAATGTGCCCTGTATAACCAACAAGGATAACTGCCGCGAGCGAACCAACCAAGTAGATTGGGTTACGACCCAATTCTTTCTTTTTCCAGATCAGTAAGCCAACACGTACAATCGCTAGCACGATAGCCAAAAACATCGTTAATTTCGCATAAAACTCATGCGGGACCACTAGAGGATTACGCCATGGGGATGGGCCTGTTAGGACACTTGCGATAGCTCCGAGTGCGCCCACAACAAGGCAAAGCATACCAGCGGAGTGCCATTCACGTTTTTTCGCGATAATTGCGATTAAATCAAAAATAAAACTAAAAACAAGAAGTGCAATTGGTACATGTGTTACGATGTAGTGTAAATTTTTCAAGATATAATCCATTAATCTCTCTCCCCCATAGTAAAAGCCGTGTAATTTTTCACACTACAAAGTGTAGTTTTGGAAATCCGAAAAGTCAAGCCTTTTCTGCAGTTTTTGTCGAAGCCCGTCAACTTCTCTAACATGGGCTTCGACTGCTAAATGTGAACCATTGTTATCAGGGTATCCTATCTTAGATAAGTCCCACAAGTAAAATAATTGTTAAGAGCGAAATGAGTAGCCTTACAAGGGGCCATTTGAATGAGATTTTCATCTGTGGATCGAGAATATGCATGATGCGAACATTCATTGATGTTTCGGCGAATGAGGCGTGAGATAAGGATACATGCGGTGTTGGTGCTTGTTTGAGTAGTTTGAGGAGAGCACTGCCTAAATGTGCGGACTGTTTCATTTGTGTAATGGCATATTTGTCTGCCCGAAGTTCAATCATAATGGGGTATTTCTCTGCCATCCAACCGAATATTGGAATGTACCACATCGACTTGGATATCATCGAAAGCAGGAAGATCGCGAGCGGATCTCTGTGCATCATATGGCACTTCTCATGCTCGATGACGGCGCGCAGCTCATTAGGTTCCAGCATGTCCATAAGTCCGGATGATAAGATCATCCGCGGCTTCCACAGCCCTATCGTCATCGCGATGGGAGCTTTGTAAGAAATAATCTGGAACTGACCTTCACCCAACTGAATTTTTTCGGGGTATTGCTCTGATAACAGAGGGTCTTGATACTTCTCAACGAGCTTCATCGCTTTGATGGAGCCGAGGGCATGCCGAGCTGATATCCAAAGGATTGCACTAAACGAGTAGAGGATAAGAGCGTTCACTACATTCCAAGCAATAGGTGCAGGTACATGAAGATATTTAAATAAAATAACACACAAATCAAATATATTATATAACGATTTCCATTTATAGATATATTGAAGAGCAAAGAGTAACATTTGTCCTAGAATAGCCCCCGATAAGGCGAGTGACGCTGCATACAACCATTTAAAACGCGTTTCCATCATCCTTATCGATCCTTTTTGATTTCTTTAATTTTTTGCTCCAGCTTGTCAAGCAGATCGGGGTCTACTTTATCAAGCGCATCCACCATATGGGTGACTGCCAAAGAACCGAATTCTTCGATTAGGTCAAAAGCAAGCTCTTTGGATTGGGCTTCCATGAACTCTTCTCTCGTAACGACGGGTTTATACTTAAACGATCTTACAACGGATTTCTTTTGCAGAATTCCTTTGGCTACCAAGCGATTCATAACGGTCATAACGGTATTGAAATTAATGATTTTGGCTTGATCCAACTTCTGTTGGACATCTTTAATCGTCATTTCAAGGGAGTTGGTCCAGAGAATTTCCATAATTTTTGCTTCTAAGGGGCCGAAAAAGCGGTTAAGTCCGCTTCCTTCATATTTAAAATTTTGCATTTTCATTATAGGCACACTCCTTACATAAGAAATTGTAGTTCGGGATAGATGCGAAGTCAAGATCTACCCAAGTTTGACCTGCAGTAGGGCTTTGACAGACAGATAGAAAAGATTTATAATACTTACATATAGTAAGTAGTTAAATATTTTATAGCGAAGGGGTTGTTACTATGAAAATTCAAGTATTTTCAGCTGAGCAACAGGGCGTTGGCGCTTTTGACGGAGGCAAATTCCTGGAACAACGAGCCATCAGCTTTCCGGGTGAGAAAACGGCTGTTGACCGCGTCGGTCCATTATTCTACTGGGCTTGGGGTAAGGCTTCCGAGGTTTCGGAGATCGGTATGCATCCTCATAAAGCGTTCGAAATTGTCACTTATGTCATTGATGGTCTTGTAGAACATAAAGATTCCCTTGGTTCCTTGGAAACAGTGACAAATGGTGGCGCTCAAGTTATTCAAGCCGGCTCCGGTGTTTATCATGCGGAGGCGTTTCGCAGAGCAGGCAGCGAAGCGATGCAAATCTGGTTCGAGCCGCACCTTAGTGAGACTGTGAAAAAGCCTGCCGCTTACCATCAATATGAGCATGAGAAATTCTCAGTCCGCCATAACGGCGGAGCAACGATGAAAACCGTAATCGGCGGGGATTCTCCCATTAAGCTGGATACGGACGTTAACATGTACGATTGGAGCCTTGAGCCTGGTTCCGAGTTCAGCTACACACTTGTGCCAAGCCGCTCGCTAGCCTTCCTCGTTATTCGAGGGCAAGGTACAAGCGAAATCGCCGCGGAGGAGCTTCAAGCATGGTCACACAAGGACTTCGCGATAGTCCAAGCTACCACGGAAAGTGAAACTCTTCACCTTAAAGCTGACAGCGATCAAGGCATGCGTATCATTGCCATTGAAGTTCCGGAAGATCCCGGCTATACGTTATATCATAAATAATAAGCAGATTAGGCAGCAAAAACGTAACAGCCCCGATCCTGGTAGGAATCGGGGCTGTTTGTATTATTGGATATTCTGGAGCCTAGCTTTCTCATCGTTCAATGATTGAACGGCTTGCTGCAAAGCTGGCGAATCGGAATGATTCGATGCCTGCTCCAGCGCTCTTTCCGCATGAGTGATTGAATTTTGAGCTTCTTCCTTCGTCTGAGATGTTGGATGAGACATCGCACGAGAAACGGCTGCATGGACATTTTCTACCGAGTTTTGCGCTGAGGATATCGGATTTTGTGATTGTAGACTTGAATCTGGCTGTGTCATGGTGATTAAATTCCTCCTTTGGGGTTAATTCGTTACACCCGCTATGGTGAGGCATTTGGTCACATTTTATACCTTCTTTTTGATTCTCTCTCTTCCAAGCTTCGTTTAACAGCCGCGAAAAGAACAAAGGATATACTGGCGCCAAGCACATTCAATATCACATCATCGACATCGAAGCTGCCTACAGCACATACATACCAATAGTCCGAAAAGGGACGATATTATAAGCAAGTTGACCTGAAGTGTGCATATTCCGCCCGAAGCCTAGAAACATCCAATACAGCAAACAGCTCGTGTAGCCTATGAAAAGCAGCCAGATGAGCGGCCGAGCGAGCTTGATATTCATGGTTAATATCCCCTATCCCCTTTAGAGAATCCATCTAAGGTTAACAAAGAAACCTCTCTTCAGTTTAAACCGATGAGAGGTTTCTCAATTAGTGCAGAGCTATTTTTTCACACCGTCCAAAAATTTAAACGACTCAAAAGCCTTATTCAGCCGAGCCTGATTGGCATCGGTGCGGACAGCATCATCCATACGAAGCGTAGCTGTGTAAGAAATATTATTTTGACTGAAAATGTAAATCGTTTCCTTGTAAGGAATCTTGGCGCTGGCATAACTAATCTCATACTTCTTGGCTTTCACATCACCAAAAAGCGAGATTTCCGTATCTGTAAACGTATAGTCATTATCGTTATCTTGACTCTTCTTCTGAGCGGCGTCTTCCTCTTTAACCATTTCTTCGTAAGTCGTTTTCGTTTCTGCACCAACGCTCAAGTACCCGCCTGTGAAGAGGAACGTCTTATTCACTTGATCTTTGTTATCGTACGACTTGCTGCTGGTCCAGATCTCAGGAATTTGCATCGCGTATTTGAATTTCTCATTTTTGTAAGCAACCGTACGATTGGGATCCATGAGTTCATCCAGATCCTGAATGAAGCCAAGCTCTTGATCCATGCTGTCTTTATCCACGTTGATCGTAGCAGTTAGTGTTTTCAGGAGATCCTCTCGCGTTGCCCCCTCTTCCTCTTGCGGATAGTTCACATCCACCTCATATTTATACTTATCCTTAATAAAAAAGAGGGAATAGCCTGCATTCCACTTATCGCCTAACGTACTCGCATAGGTTACTTTCAGAGCAGGGACTCCGGCTAAGGTTAGATCTTTGGGTTCTTCCATACTGCGGTATTTGGGGGCATATGAGTCTTCAAACTGTTTACGCTGACGATCCACCCACGCTCCCAGCGTATCACCGGAAGAAGCTGATGTTACGCCGACATGAAGCATTTGGGAATAGTCATCATTAAAGAAGGAGGAGCCGCCCGTATAACCGTCTTGCTGCCAATTGGAGGGCAGCTCAAAGGATAAGCCATACTCGTTCGAGTAGGTTGTGTTGCCGCCAGAGTAGACTGATATATCTTTAAGCGACTCATCCTTATCATTAAAGGAAAGCTTGAAGCTATCCAGCAGATCGTTGTAGCTATTTTGCTTAAAATTGTTATTGTAATGCTCTTTCGATACAAATAATTGCACCGTGTATAAGCTTCCTTGGTGAAGGTATCCTCGGGTCTGGATATAGCCTTCATCCCCTGATCGACCAACAATTTTGGCATAGGGATTTCCTTCGCGCTTCACATACTGACGCTCCAAAAGGCTACCAGCCGCACCGGAATATTCGTCCTCATCATCACTGGCCAATCTGTTCAGCAGCGCTGAAGGAGACAGTTCGTCGCTTTGATTGCTTTCTACTTTAATCGTTAGGGAGAAGTCCCCCTTCGCATCCACGAAACTGACGGAGTCGCCATCATCGGACTGATGACCTTTCACTAAGCCCGCGGGGTATTTCATGGACCATCCGTAGTGGCTGTCGCCGATTTTTGTTTTGCCGCGGTCCGCATCCAAGTAAGAACCCTCAGCGTCATGCGTATGTTTCGTTTCCTGCTGCTGCGCTTCTCCGAGTGTAACCGACTTCGATTTGGTAGAATTACCAGATTGTATGGTTATTTCGATCGTTTCACCCGGCAAATATTTCTTAATCGCCTCATTGTAATCCACCAGCGTCTTCATTTTACTTGTGCCGATCGATACGAATAGGTCATCTTGCTGAATGCCAGCCCCAGCCGCTGGTGAATCCGGATCTACATAAGCAACTCTTAAACCAATAGAACTCGGTAAACCAACAACCGCTTCCCAGCTCTCTTCCAGCTCCAGACCGAGATAAGGGCGCTTTACTTTGCCATAAAGCTGGAAATGCTTTAAAACATATTTGACGGTATCTACCGGAATCGCGAACCCGAGATTTTCGACGCCGATATCCGCATATTTCATCGTATTAATACCAATGACTTCACCATTCATGTTGATCAAAGCACCACCGCTGTTACCAGGGTTAATGGCCGCATCCGTTTGAATAAGCTGATATTGCGAGTTCACGGAGCGGTCAAGCCCGCTGACAATCCCAACGGTGACAGAGTTTCTTAGGGCGAAAGAAATCGGAGTCCCGATTGCGGCTACGGTTTCACCCACTTTGATATCTGCGGAAGAGGCGAATTTCGCAGGCGATAAGCCGGTGGCATCGATTTTGACTAAAGCTAAATCGCTCTCCTCGTCGATATTCGTAGCACGTCCATTATAAGTTGTACCGTTCGACGTAACGACGACGATATTCTTCATATCTTTGACCACATGCGCATTCGTCACGATGACACCGTTCGATTCCACAATGACACCCGTACCGTGCGCGAGATTAAAGCGGTTCTTGTCTAACGATTTATCCGAATCCGATGAAGGCTTTCCAATAATGGCTACAACAGAAGGTGATGTCTTCTCAATGACCTTCGGAACCTCAGCATTCACTTCGGCTGCATAAGATCGCGCAGGACCTTGCAGAGAGATAAGTAAGAAGGCTGCAAGCAGCACGGTGATCCCTTTTTTCGTAAAAGTATTCCAATTCCCCATTGTTGTGTTCCTCTCTTAACAAAAGATGGCAATAGCTAGAATCTAGCATAATTAAGATAGAGAAACAATACAAATATTTCCACAAAAAGAGGGCTTTATCGACATTCTGTTATGCGTTCCGGGTGCGTATATACCGATAATTGATCCCTGCGGATGAAGCCAACCACCGTAATCCCTAGATCCTGAGCCAAGCGAAGTGCCAGATCTGTCGGGGCAGATTTCGACAAAAGGATACCGACGCCGATTTTGGCGGCCTTGAGAGCGACCTCGGAAGAGACTCTTCCGCTGAAGGCTATGACTTTATCACGAACAGGAATTCGCTGCCTTAAAAGGTGTCCATAAATTTTATCTAGTGCGTTATGTCTGCCGATGTCCGCCCTGCTGATAAGCAGTTCGTTCGCCGTACAAAGAGCTGCATTATGCAGACCTCCCGTCGCTTGAAAATCAGCCGATTGCTCCTGCAGTTGATTCATAAGGTAAAAACACTGGTGAATCGATAGTTGGAGGTTCGTTCTAACGGTTTTGGCGGTGCGAGCGTCGTTGTGAAAATAGAACTGGCGGCTTTTCCCGCAGCAGGAACCGATGAAGCGCTTGGACACCATCTTTTGACTTAATTGATGGAGATGACGCAGCTTAACATGAACGAAGCCCCGCTCCTCTTCCAGCGTGAGCGACTCGATCTGATCTACGAATCGAATCAGGCCCTCGGAGGCTAAAAAGCCTGTGACTAGATCGATGGTATCGGTCGGTGTATACACGAGTGTTGCGAATTCCTCGCCATCAATTTTGATGGTGAGCGGTGCCTCTGTCGCGATGGTATCCTCTTGAGAGAGTACCTCTGTCCCATTAAAGCGGTATATCGCCCATGAAGTTTTTGATTGAAGTGGAGAATGAGGTACTGTGCCCCCATTAGGAGCGTGAGAGTTATCCTGTTCGTCGTTCATCGTCTTCACTCCACTTCTGTCTCCAGCTCTTGAATGCGCCGCTGGGCGTAGCGTGTATCCTTGTGAGCGTGGTAGGTTTCTGCCTTCTCTACAATGACTGCTGTATTATACTCAGGGATGCCTGCATACTTCTCATACACACCTTTGGGAATCAAGGAGTTGCCTTCGGGCCAATGCACCTCGATGTTGCCTGGTTTGACATCGGCACATTTTACCCTTCCGTGCATGCTGCCGTAGCTGTTGTAGATGACGATCGCCTCACCTTCATTCAAAGAGAGAGCGCTAGCGTCGTCGTTATGAATAAGCACATCGTAGCGATCTGCTTCATTGAATGGATCGATGTCGCTGTAGATCATCGAATTGAACTGCTTGCCGCGGCGCGTCGTCACCGCGAAATGCCCTTCCGGCTTCCGCAGCTCCGGAAGCTCAATCGGCAGCAGCGCGCCGCGGCCATCCGGCGTCGGACAGACACCGTCCTCGCACAGCCACGCGCCGCCGTACTGAAAGACATCACCGCGCTCACGCAGGTGTTGGAGACCGTTGTAACTCGGCGCGGCCAGAGCAATTTCCGCGCGGATGGCTTCTGCACTGCCGCAGCCCAGCTGCTCGGCGGCATCCGGTTTCACGCGGCGGGCGAGATCCACGTAGATCGCCCATTCCGCGCGGGCTTCGCTGATGCGGGGGCCGGCGATCTCGGGTGAGAAGTACACCATCCGCTCCGTGGAGGTGGACGTGCCCCCTCCGGGCTGCTCGTAGCGAGTCATCGCGGGCAGCACCACCACAGCCTCCCGCGCGTCAAGCAGCGTGGAGGTGTTCAAGATGATGTCCTGGTGAACACGGACATCAATGCTTGTAAGGGCTTCACGGACGAATGCCGGATCCGGCATCGTCTCAAGGAAGTTGCCGCCGGATGTGTAAAACATCCGGAGCTTCCGCTCCTGCTCCTCAGGCAGGAGCGCGTTCTCTAGGGTGACACCGACAATGTCACCCTGCCATTTCGGCAGCTCGAACCCCCAGAGCTGCTCGATTCTTGCGCGGTCGGCGGCGCTGGCGGTTTCGCCGCCCGGCAGACTGAAGGGATCGGCGCCCATTTCGCCGGATCCCTGCACACCGCTGTGGCCGCGGATGGGCATCAGCCCACAGTGCTCGCGGCCGAGGAAGCCCCGCAGGAGGGCGAGATTCGCCACCTGCGAGATGTTGTCCGTACCGAAGCGGTGCTGTGTGAGCCCCATGCTCCACACGAAAACCGCACTCTTGGCACGCGCCAGCAGCTCCGCGAACTCGCGTATGCGTTCGCGGGTGAGGCCGGACGACTGCGTAAGCGTCGTCCAGTCCTGCTGCGCCACGTGGGCGCGCAGCTGTTCTAGCCCGTTCGTGTGCGCCTGCACGAACGCATGGTCAATCGCGGAGCCCGGCTGGTGCTCCTCCATCTCGAACCACACCTTCATGACGCCGTTCATGAAGCCGATATCCCCGCCGATGTTCACTTGATACACATCGTCGGCCAGCTTCGTCCCGAATAACGCCGATTCGGGAATCGAAGGAATCCAGTACTGCTCCATCGACGGCTCGTAGTACGGGTTAATGACAATGATCTTCGTCCCTTTGCGCTTGGCCGCGTACATATACTTCGTCGAGACCGGCTGATTATTCGCGGCCACGCTGCCCCAGAACACAAGGACGTCCGTGCCGATCCAGTCCTTGTAGTTGCACGTCGAAGCGCCCACGCCAACGGAGCGCTTAAGTGCCGTCTTCGACGGGGAGTGGCAGATACGCGAGGCGTTGTCGATGTTGTTCGTACCGAGCAACCTAGCCACCTTCGCTGCCACATAGTACGACTCATTCGTAATTCCCCGAGCCGTCAAGTAAAAAGCCATCTGCTTCGGATCAATCGTCCGCATCTTTCCTGCAATCGAGTCCATCGCCTCATCCCATGTGGCTCGACTGAATTTCCGCTCCCCATGGCGGCGGATAAGCGGATAAGGGATACGCCCGAGCTGTCTGAGCTCAGTGCTGCTCATACGGCTCAGCTCGTCAATGTCCGCATGCAGCAGCTCCTCGCGAATCGCCGGCATCGTGTTCAAACGCAGCACATTAAGCCGCGTTGTACATAGATGCGGCCCCGCCAGCGTTTGGTCGTAGAGCCCTGACACGCCTAGCGCGCAGCCATCGCACACGCCTTGTGTCAGAATGCGGTACGCATAGGGCAGATTATCGCGATTTTGCCAAGCAATTTTTGCCGTTTCGCGAATATGCTGCGGCTTTATTTTCCCAAGTCCAAACGGCACCTTGCTGACCCACAGCTTCGGATCTGGTTTAGCTGGCAGCTTGATTGGCCCAGTATGCTTCGTTTTCCCCATCTTAAGAACGCTCCTTTAATTCTATTTTTTTATCTCTTCCACCCATTTGCTCTTGCTCTTACTCCTGCTCTTACTCTTACTCTTACTCTTACTCTATGTAATTTTGCATCCTCATGCCTGCGATCAACTCTCTATAACACTTGCTCACACCCTACTCTAGCCACTATCCCATTGGCTCAGATTCCGGAGTCGCTTCCCCCACTTCCATCTCGCGCAGCATCCTATCACTATCGTTTCTCCATACTCCGTCACCCAATAGCTGCCCTAACATCACCCCAGCAAGCAAAAAACCACCGCAAAACAATCCCTAGACCTCCTCTCATCAGAGGAAGCCTCAAGTCATGTCTCACAGTGGTTAGTCTCCAGCAGGTTCGCTACCAAGTGCCAAGCACCTTTACCTATTTATATGCTGCTAATCGAGCTGTTATTTACAGAATTTTTCTTACTTAATTACCTTCATCTGAGCCGAAAACTGCATAAAGTGCAGCAAATCGGGCTTAAATTCCTAGATTCAATGAATTTGATGCAGCTACTTTTCCGAAAATAGATACACTTTTTACATCAACTCAAGCCGGAAGCCAGGTAGTTGACTTGTCGGGTTGCCTAGTTACCAGTTACCAGTTATCAAGTAGGCGGGTTATCAGGTTGCTACACTACCAAGCAACTCAAGTTGCCTCACAAGGTCAAGATGTCCACGTCAATGACGCCAACATCTTTACTTACTAAACTTCTTTTCTAGATCCTGATCAAAAACGAACACCGACATCCCCTCATCCAGCTCAATATCGATATCGACGAACAGCTTAACGAACTTCGCGCCAAGCAGCTCCTCCATCTCGACAGGGGGGTGGTCCTTATAAATCTCTTTCACCATTTCCGTGCGAGCCGTGCGGAGCATTTGTCTGCCATCGCCAGTTTTCGCCATAAACTTTTCAACGGGAGAGAGGTTTCCTGCCATTTCGCATATCGCCCAGCATTTACAAAAGGTCGTCATCACGCGCTCTGGCCCCTTGCCCATATGCTTTTTGCGGTAAGCCTTCACTAGGTTACTAAATTCGGCCTCTATTCGGTTCATCGGCCAGCCACCTTTATATTTACTGCTTCAATCATAGCAAGAAAGCGTATACCTGACAACCGAACCGCTAGACTCATTTAATAAAAAAGAGCGGACAACTTTGTCCACTCTCTCACTTCCTACTATAGGTAATTCTGCTTTAAGCGAATTATTTTTTCAGAAAATATTTCTCCAAGTCATCCAGCAATAGATTAGCAGCTTTAATTCCGCCTGCCGTATTCCAAACCGCATCACTTACTTTGTGCACCTTACCTTGTTTCACGACTTCGAGATTTTTCCAAAGTGGATCATTCGTCCATTCTTGCTCGATTTTGTTCGCTTCTCCCTTTTCGTTGTCCTATGTGAAGTAGAATAGAATGTCCCCATTCATATCGGGAATCCGTTCTTTCGTCAGTTCATCTGCGAATTTATCTTGATTCTGTGAAGCAGGACGCTGGAAGCCCAGTTTATTGAGAATAACCCCAGAGAATGTATCCTTCATATAGATACGAACCTTACCCGGCATAAAACGAACAATCGAAACCTTCGTCTTTAACTGATCGCCTGCTTTTGCTTTGAAATCTGTGATACGTTTCTCAAAATCTGCAATGATTTTGTCACCCTCAGCTTTTTTGTTCAAAGCTTCTGCATACAGCTTGAAGTTGATCTGCCAATCCCCTGATAATCTCTCCGAAAATACGGTAGGAGCAATTGCAGACAACTGCTCATATACTTTTTCCTGACGCACCTTATTTCCGATGATTAAATCAGGCTTTAGGGAAGCTATCATTTCTAAATTCGGTTGGTTTTCGTCCCCAACTATTTTCACGCCTTCCATATCCTCTTTGATATGATCATACCAATCACCCAATGTGAAAGACTTCACCGCACCAATAGGCTTAATCCCCATCGAGAGAACGGCTTCCGTACCTTCATTCGTTAACACGACAACCTTTTGGGGAGTGCCTTTTATCTTTGTTTCGCCCATGGCATGCTTAACGGTATATTCTCCGGATTGAACGGGTTGACTTTCTTTCTTTGTATTCGTGGTAGCTGCAGCATCTGACTTCGAAGTATCCGTTTGTTGTCCGCAGCCAGCTAAGATCAGCATGATCATCGTAACAAGAACAAGCAGCTTAATTCCATATGTACGATTTGTAGCAGAAAAATGGGTATGCATAAATAGTTATCTCTCCTTCGAATATTATGAGAATGATTATCATTATCTATAATATCCTAATTCCTTTACTAACACATGTCAATATCTCTACAGGCTAATGCCCCTTTTGATGAGAAAACCTCTATCGAGGCCATTCGAAGATGAGCGACCGCGTTTAACGAGGAGAGACTTTGCTCTACGACCAAAGATCCCTATATGCGGAGAGACTTTGCTCTACGACCAAAGATCCCTATATTAGGTTTTATCGCCAATAAGAAAGTCAGGTTTTCTTTTAGAAAAAACTTATACTTTCTTATGTGGTAAAAAAAGACCAACCTTCATTTGAAGGCTGGCGCTTTAGCATTCCATTTAGTAAATCAGTGTCTAATCGTTATCCTCTTCATCCCATTTACAGGAGTACGCTTTCTTCGTTACCCAGAATGTCAAACCTACTATGATCAAAAGGGCAATAATACCTAAGATGATGGCACCAACCATTGTCTAACTCTCCTCTTTTGCTTATACTCAGCCCCAATTAATTATTACCCTTACTATAGCTCAAAAATCTTTAAACACGCAAACAAACAAGCCCTATTGCTAAAACAAATCCAACTGCCGTGGTCCCAGCCCTTCATATTCTAAACCGAGCAGCCCCATCAATTCCTTGGCATTCCCAGCGGCATGTCCGCCTGAATTGTTATTGAAGATCACGCATACCTCTTGTGTTTGCTGCTGCAGCTCTAGCAGCCACGCTTTCCACTCCAGCAACTCCTGCTGATTGTAATGGTATAAGTACCGTACGTCGCGCCAGTTCACCTCGTTGTTTTGCACCCAACCGCCAACATTGCGGCCGTGGAATCGAACCATCGTCATCTCGGGGTGTGTAGCCTCCAGCACTGTTGGCACCGAACCAACCCCTGCCTGCGGCTCATCACAGATGCTATGCATCCAACCCTCTCGCCGCATAAAAGTGAGCGTCTTTTCGCGCATTTCCTCCGTAAACCAACTCTGATGGCGGAATTCCAGCGCTACGGGTACATTACCCATCTTTTCTTTAGCATCACGCAGCACATCCACATTCGTCTTGTTGCAATCAAACCATGGCGGGTATTGAAACAGAACAGCTTTAAGCTTCCCCGCTTCTTGAACAGGTCGGATCGACTGTAAGAAAACCTCAAACATTTGCTCCATCCCACCGGCAAAAGGATTCTCTCCCCGCAGATGACCCGTCATTCCTTGGTATACCTTAATAATGAAACCAAAGCGTTCTGGCGTCTCTTGGTTCCATTTTATATAATTACGCCCCGGTTGGATCGCGTAAAAAGAAGTATCCACTTCCACAATCGGAAAGTGTGCTCCATACTCTCGCAGCTTCCCTTTGCTGCCGCCTAACTCATGGTCGCCCCAGCCGGCTAGACCGATGTTGATCATGCCTTTCACCTCTCGGATATTCGTTAATTCCATTGTATCGTGCTGATACCCACAGAAACAACTTGTCTGGTCATAAAACATGCTTCCTCCCTGACATTACGTTGTCAGTAACTTGTTATATAATGGAATTTATATAGCAAATGATCGTTCAAATCGTAGGAGGCATATCCACATGTCGTTAATCAATTCTTCAGACGAGGGCAGCGCTAAAATGGACATTTCTAAAACCGACATGATCGGTTGTGCCAGCCCCGTCCTCAGTCAGCGTGCCTTAAACCGAGCACTATTAGCTCGGCAATTGCTACTCGAGCGCTCGGACATGCCCGTCCTCCAGGCTGTCCAGCACCTCGTCGGCCTGCAGGCGCAAGCTCCTAACCCACCCTACGTGGCTTTGTGGACTAGACTGCAGAACTTTCGTCATGAGGAGCTCTCTCAGCTCATCATGGACAGAAGCATCGTGCGCATCGCCCTCATGCGCTCGACGATCCACCTCGTCACGGCCGAAGACTGCCTGACGCTGCGCCCCGTCCTGCAGTCCGTGCAGGACCGCGCCTTAAAGGGCACGTTCGGCAAGAAGCTTGCCGAACTGGATCTAGACGCGCTCGCTGCCGCCGGGCGAACGCTCCTGGAGGCGCAGCCGCTCACCTTTAGTGAGCTCGGCAAGCGCCTCCAAGCCCAGTGGTCGCAGAGCGATGCCACTGCTCTCTCTCAAGCGGTGCGCTGCAGCCTACCGCTTATCCAGGTGCCGCCCCGCGGCATCTGGGGCGCCAGCGGGCAGGCCGCCCACACCACAGCGGAGGCTTGGCTCGGCCGCCCGCTGGGACAAGGGCAAGACCCCGAAGCCATGCTGCTGCGCTACCTGGCGGCCTTCGGACCTGCATCTGTCAAGGATATGCAGGTCTGGTCCGGGCTTACTCGGCTGCGCGAGGTGATCGAGCGGCTGCGCCCAAGCCTGCTCTCCTTTCGCGACGAGCAAGGAAACGAACTGTTCGACCTGCCGGATGCTCCTCGGCCGGACCCTGCAGCCCCAGCTCCGCCGCGTTTCCTATCGGAGTTTGACAATATGCTCCTGTCCTACGACGATCGCACCCGCATCATGCGCGATGAAGATAAGCATCTGGTGTTCACGGACAATGGCATCATCCGGGCTACACTGATTGTTGATGGTTTTGTTCGCGGCATTTGGTCCATCACTCAGAAACGCAAATCGGCTATTTTGACCATCAACTTATTCGAGACATTATCCAAAGTTGATCACGCAGAGGTTGCCGAGGAAGCGGAACGCCTGTTTGATTTCATCGCCCCTGATGCCAATACGCGAGATATTGTATTTACTAATCAAAAAAAATAAACCCCGAGGCTGCCCTCGAGATTTTCAATTTTCATGGGGAACTGTTGCCCTTAGTTTACCCAGGTTATACCCAAGTTGAAATTATACAATTAAATGCTCGTCCCCATGTTTGATCACAGGGAATTGTTGTATTTTATACAACAATAGGCTAGCTATTCCGCGTTATCCCCGCGAATGTTGTAGAAAATACAACATTTTCTCCCAAAAGTAGCTCTATTTGATGAAATGAAGCTAAATTGTTGCACGATATACAACAACTACTGCTTGGTGACAAAAAAAACACGAAATTGTTGTACGTTGTACAACTTTAGCCCATTTAAGCCGAAAAAGACTGACACACTCAAAACAAAATCACTCACCGAGTGAGAGTTCATTTATCCATGAACTCGAAAAAACAAACCTCGAGGCCGCCCTCGAGGTTTGTTCCTATCCTTACCCTTTTCCTTACTTTATCTGCACAGTCCTTATACTTTCTCTGTACTCTTCCTGCACTTTTCCTGTACCTCTCCTATACTTCTCCACCCTATTTCTGCGCTTGCTTCTCCCATTTCGCTTTCAGCGCACTTTCTATTTCAGCAAATACCTGCTCGGATGTCTTACCTTCCGTGGAGATACCTAATTTAGCAGCTTTTTTATTCACTGCTTCTGCCCTTTTACTTTCTTTACTCGCCTTTAAAGCAGCGCGTATTTCTTTGGCTGCCTTGCCTTCCGTTGCAACACCCGCTTTTGTTGCTTTATCTTGCAGTTTCGTCAAAGCAGCCGCTTGTAGCTCAGTTCTAACTTCTTTATTTGTTTTTCCATCGGTGGTAACACCGAGCTTAGTCGCTTTTTCCTGCAGTTTCGGTAAAACAGCTGCTTTAAGAGCTGCTCTCAGCTCTTTATTCGTTTTCCCATCCGCGCTAACACCAAGCTTGGTTGCCTTCTCTCTCAGCTTCACTTGAACAGCAGCTTGAATATCAGTTTTCAGCTGTTCCGCTGTTTTGCCGTCTGTGCTAATACCCAGCTTCGCTGCCGCTTTGTTCAATTGCTCTGTGTGTTTGGCCGCATTTAAAGCTTTAAGCTCAGCTTTGATCTGCTCACTTGTTTTGCCATCTGTTGATATTCCAAAAATTTGCGCTTTATCCTGAAGCAGCTGCTTAACTGGTTTAGTGGACTTGCTTGTTGGCGCTGCAGCAGCAGCCCCCTGTTCATTCTCGGCAAAAGCCGCAATCGGAACTGTTAATACTATTGCTCCAACCAACGCAAGTCCTGTTAATTTTTTCAACATAAGTATCGCTCCTCGATTCGTTTATGGTTATGTTTACCTTACGAACCCTATCTTACCGAATAGTTATGTCATAAGTTTGTCATGCGGCGATCATAGGTGACTGCAAAAATATTTTAAAAACCGTACCCATTTGAAGTTGAGATTCCACTCGAATCGAACCGCCATGAGCTTCTATGATATGTTTGCAGATCGTCAAACCGAGGCCTGCGCCGGAACGGTTGCGGCTTTCGTCCGTTTTATAGAAACGATCGAATAGATGCGGCAGCTTCTCTGGTGCGATACCTAGACCGTTATCCCACACTTCGATCCAGCGTTCGTTCTTGACTACTTTTACTCGGATACCCGCCGATGACCCCTCAGGAATATGGTTAATGGCGTTGTCCAGCAAATTGATTAACACCTGCCTCAACCGATCTGCATCCGCATAAACCAAGTAAGGCCCCTCCGCCTCTGAGCTCAATTCGATTTGCTTTGCTTTAGCTTTCATCTTGAGTTGGGTAACCACCAGCCCTATTAAGTCAGGTACATCGATATCCTGGAGGTTTAATTTGACCTGCTTCTCCTCAAAAGACGACAGCTCCATCAAATCATCAACTAAATGGCTCAGTCGAAGGGTCTCCTGAAGAGAAACTTGGATGAATTCCTTCGCATCCTCAGGCTCAACAACGCCATCCGTTATCCCTTGCAGAGAGGCTCGAATTGTCGTCAAGGGCGTCCGCAGCTCATGAGAAATTTCGGATAGAAATCGCTTGCGCCCCTCTTCTACCTTCTGCAGTTTACCGGCCATGCGATTCAGAGATCCTGACAGCGAGGCGATTTCGTCCTTGCCTCTAACGGGCACCCTTCCGCTGAAATCCCCCAAAGCCAAAGCCTCTGCGGTTTTACTCATGAGCTGAATCGGCTTCATAAAATGTCTGGAAACAAAGTACAGGACTGCAATCGCAAGTAACGCAACCGTTAGTGCAGATAGGAATATCGCCCGATTAATGCCATTGATAGTGCCTTGAATATTCACTATTGGAGTGTATAAGAATATCCCGCCAATGACCCGGTTCTCCTGCATGACAGGTCGCCCGACAATGAGCATTTTCACCGTACTATTTTGAGCAAAATTGCTTTGCACCGTCACTTGATTACCCGACAGCACTTTATCCACCCATTCTTTACGTGCTGGGGCCTCGCCCACCGACTGAATCTTATCCAGATTTGCTCTGGGATGCTTGATAACGGCAACGCGAACGTTCGAGGATTTCTCAATGGCGCTAATCTGCTTACGAAAATCCTTCAGAAGTGTCGAGTTATCGAACAAATCCTTGGCCAGTTCATCGACTTGCTCTACCTTCTCGAGTAGGAGCTTCTCGCTGCGCTCATAGGTTTTCTGTTTCATCGTATAGCCAATGGTTCCTGAAATGGCAAGAATGGACACAACGGTAATCGAAATATAAATAAATAATAGCTTGCGATAAAAGGAGTTCAGCATACACCAGGCCCCTCAAACTTATACCCGACGCCCCAAACGGTACGAATGCTCCAGTCCTCTTTCCTCTCCGTCAAAGCAGAAAGCTTTTGTCTCAAACGTTTAATATATAAATCCACGACGCGGTCTTCACCCTCGAAATCCCAACCCCATATCTTGGCGATCAGGTCCTCCCGGGTAAAAACTTGATTCGGATTTCGCACGAAAAACAGCAGCAGCTCATACTCTTTCTTGGGTAAAGCAACGAATTGCCCTTCTACAGTCACATCATGGGACAGGCTATCCACTCGCAAGCTGCCTACTTCATATAGATGAGCAGGCGCAGCAGCTTCTGTGCGGAGCAGCGTCCTGCGAAGAATTGTGGTCACACGAGCAACCAGCTCATTCGGATCAAAGGGCTTCACTAGATAATCATCAGCGCCCATCTGCAAACCTTCAATTCGCTCATCCACGTGACCTCTTGCCGTCAGCATGAGAATAGGAACATCACTCTTCGCACGAATTTTCTGGCAGACCTCCCAGCCATCGCGTTTGGGCATCATAATATCGAGTACAATGAAGTCTGGACGCAGCTCATCGAACTGGGTTAGCGCCTGCTCACCGTCATTTGCCGTTACCACCGCATAGCCATTTTTCTCCAAATATAACTTCGTAATCCGGCAAATATTAAGATCATCATCTACCACCAATACGGTTGTCACGCGGCACTCTCCTTAAGAAATAGGATTCATCATTTATATTACTGGATATTTGTGAACAAAAAATTTATTTTTTCAAAATCGTTTTTTACCGCGACAGGCTTCCTGCACAACAAAAAATCCTAGCTTTCACTAGGATCTCCTGTCTAATCTTTATATGAACTCAAATGAGCCCAATCTTATATTTCAAACGAGCTCTTCAGCGAGACAATCAGGTTAAACACCAGTTTGTCGCTTGTTGTATGTTTCGGATCTACGTTGAAATAGCCGTGTCGGAAAAATTGGAACTTATCATGCGGCTGCGCTTGCTTCATATTGTCTTCCACGAAACCTTGCACAATTTGCAGCGAGTTTGGATTCAAATTCTCCAAGAACGAAGCATCCTCGTCCTCTTGGTTATCGAGAATCAGCGGCTCATACAGGCGGAACTCCGCAGGTACTGCACTCTTCGCATCCACCCAGTGGATCGTTCCTTTGACTTTACGACCAGTAAAGCCGCTGCCGCTTTTCGTTTCCACGTCATAAGTGCAGTGCAGCTCAATCACTTTGCCGTTCTCATCTTTGATGAAATCATTGCACTTGATGAAGTAGGCGTTTTTCAACCGCACTTCGTTGCCGGGAAATAACCGGAAATATTTATTCGGCGGATTTTCCATGAAATCGTCTTGCTCGATGTAGATCTCGCGGGAGAACGGAATTTGGCGATTGCCCATTTCCGGATTCTCTGCGTTGTTCTCCATATCCAGCATTTCGACTTGATCCTCAGGATAGTTCGTGATCACGACTTTGAGCGGATTCAGAACACCCATCGTACGCATCGCCTTCAACTTCAAATCCTCGCGAATAAAATGATCCAGCATCTTCGCATCGACGACGCTGTAGCTTCGAGCTACGCCGATTTCGCGAGCGAAATTACGAATTGATTCAGCCGTAAAGCCTCTGCGGCGCAGACCAGAGATGGTGGGCATCCGCGGATCGTCCCAACCGTCAACGGCTTTCTCGTCGACAAGCTGTTTCAACTTTCTTTTACTCATCACCGTATTCGTCAGGTTAAGGCGTGCAAATTCATACTGTCTAGGCACATTCGGCATCTCACACTCACGAATAACCCAATCGTAGAACGGGCGTTGGTCTTCGAACTCGAGCGTACAGATAGAATGCGTAACACCTTCAATGGCATCTTCCAGTGGATGCGCAAAAGCGTACATCGGGTAGATGCACCAAGCATCTCCCGTATTATGGTGATGGGCATGCACGACACGGTAGATAATTGGATCGCGAAGGTTGATGTTCGGCGAAGACATATCGATCTTAGCACGAAGAACACGCTCTCCATCTTTGAATTCACCGGCACGCATACGCTCAAACAAGGCGAGATTCTCTTCGATACTGCGTTCGCGGTAAGGACTGTTCGTACCCGGCTGTGTAAGCGTCCCGCGGGTTTCACGGATTTCATCCGCTGTTTGGTTATCCACAAAAGCTAAACCTTTGTTGATCAAAACCACCGCACGTTTGAACATTTCCTCGAAATAATCGGAAGCAAAAAACAAACCGTCCCATTGAAAACCGAGCCAAGCGACATCAGCTTTAATGGATTCCACATATTCCGTATCTTCCTTCACCGGATTCGTATCGTCAAAGCGAAGGTTCGTTAACCCCTTGAATTCATCCGCAAGCTCAAAATTAAGACAAATCGACTTCGCATGTCCTATATGAAGGTAACCGTTCGGCTCCGGGGGAAATCGGGTAACTACCTGACTGACTTTGCCTGATTTCAGATCTTCGTTTACAATGTTCTTAATGAAATTAGATGGCGTGCTTACTACTGCGCTCTTCGTTTCCATATGTTCCCAGCCTTTCTCCCACGGGTTAAAGTTTTATTTTCTATCATACACTAAAAGTTACTCAAATATAAAGGAGCCAGCGAGATGGAGACATTCGAACATTACTTAGATAAATATGCAGAGCTTGCCATACGTGTCGGATTAAATGTACAAAAGGATCAGACTGTCGTCATTATGACGCCGATCGCCTGCGCTGACTTCGTGCGCAAGCTAACGAAAAAGGCTTACGACGCTGGCGCCAAAGATGTCGTCATCGACTGGGACGACGACGAAGTGAAAGCGCTGCGCCTCAAGCACGCTCCGGAGTCCACGCTGCGTGAGTACCCCATGTGGCGAGCAAGCGGCTTGGAAGAGATGGCAAGGGACGGTGCAGCCTTCCTCCAAATCTACGCGCCTAACTCCGATCTGCTCAAAGATGTAGACCCTGAGCGGATCGCCATCTCTAGCAAAACAACGGCTACTGCGCGTGAAGGGTTCCTGAAATATCTGCGCAGCAATCAGGTGAATTGGCTGATGGTCTCCTTCCCGACAGCGGAATGGTCAGCTAAGGTATTCCCGGATTTGAGCGAAGCCGAGCGCATCAAGAAACTGTGGGAGCAGATTTTTAAACTTACTCGTGTGGATAAAGAAGATCCGGTTGCAGCATGGAAACAGCATATCGAGACGCTGACAGACAAGCAGAACCTGCTGAACAACAAAAAGTACAAGCAGCTGCATTTCAGAGCTCCTGGTACAGATTTATACATAGAGCTAGCCACTAAGCATCAATGGGTTGCCGCAGGCAGCGAGTCGGAGCGAGGCATCTTCTTCGTGCCGAACATCCCAACGGAAGAAGTCTTTACGATGCCTGCACGAAATGGCACGAACGGAACCGTTCGCAGCACTTTGCCGCTGAGTTATCAAGGCTCCCTAATCAATGGCTTCAGCCTGAAATTCGAGAATGGCCGAGTTGTCGAAGCAACCGCTGAGGTGGGGCAAGAAGTGCTGAATAAGATGCTGGACATGGATGAGGGTGCTCGTTACTTGGGTGAAGTGGCACTTGTGCCTTATGACTCCCCCATTTCACAGTCAGGACTCATTTATTACAACACATTATTCGACGAAAATGCTTCCTGTCACGTAGCGCTAGGCAATTCTTATCCGTTCACAATTGAAGGCGGAACGACGATGAGCCCCGAGGAGCTAGTTCAGAATGGCTACAATAAAAGCCTAATCCACGTTGACTTCATGATCGGCGCAGCTGACATGGAGATCGATGGCATTCTGGCAGATGGAAGCCGCGAACCTTTATTCCGCAAAGGTAACTGGGCATAGGAACGGCAAGCAGGACTTCATAGAAAAACCGCCATCTCATGGTACAACTTCACCGTGAGATGGCGGTCTTTTTTTAACGTAACTTGCCAGACAGCGTTTTGACAATTGAGGAGTCTTTTAAAATCCATTTCCCTTTTTTCCATTTCCAAACAGAGATGGCGTATCCAAGTGTATCTGCATTCGCAATACCGGTGATTCGCTGAACACCCCTCAGCTCACAGTACCCATCCCGATCTACATCCAAAGGCTTCAGAGCGCCATAATCGTTGACACTCACAATAATGGGCTTCACTACCATACCATTTTTGTACACACCGAATTTCTCGTAATCGTCCTTACGGTCTTTGATATCAATTTTGAAAGACTTCCCTGTCTCTTCAAGTTTCATCTTTACCACATAATTTTTCTTAAAGGATGCCTTTACATGAAGGGGACTAGGCAGCGGGATAGCAGTCGGAACATTATTTTTCAGTGAGTAAATATAGTAATAGGATAGCCCCCCACTGCCCCCTGTTTCGGCGGATACATAGATTTGAGGAAGCTTGTCCTGAATAAAGTCACAAAAATCCATCTGTGGGTTATATCCACCCTCAAGCGGGATGACAACTTGGGTCTGAACCGGTCCTACGACGGTAATGAATAGCTTATCATAGTACGGACTGCTATTATCCGACTTCATCCCTATCAGGGATACCGTATCTGGCTTGCCGTCGCCAGTGACATCAATCTCACGCGTTTGTATAAGCTCGCCTTGCTGTGCAGTTTGTGGTGGCTGCGGTGGCGGTAACTCTTCAGCGAATACGAATCCACCTCTCCATAAGAATGAGCTGCTCAATAGTAAACTAATTACTGCTGTGTGCACGACGATTTTAACGTATTTTCTAAACATGTAATCCGACTCCTAATCATAGATTTGAATTCGGCTTATTATTTCAAAATTTCCCATGGGGTATGCGGAACTCCACAAAGGAATTCCTTCTCCGGAATCGAATGTTAAAGTTACATATATGAATCGATGAGGTGCTTTTCTTGAAAATTGATCGTCTGCTTGCCATTACTATGCTGCTTCTAAACCGAAGAAGAATCAGCGCTAAAGAGCTTTCGGAGCGATTTGAAGTGTCTTTACGTACGGTTTACCGAGACGTTGAGGCCATTAACCAAGCTGGCGTTCCTGTCGTTTCTTATGCAGGGATGAGCGGTGGTTACGAAATTATGGACCAATATCGGTTGGATCGCCAATTTCTGTCCCTCGATGAGCTGCAATCTATTATTGTCGGCCTCAAAGGAATCCGCTCTACCGTCGGCGACCAAGAGATCAGCAACCTTCTTGATAAAGTAGGCGCTCTCGTGGCGAAATCGGAACAGAACACCGTCGCTAACCTAAACAATCAACTTATTATTGATATGAATCCTTGGCGTGGCAGCAATCAGGACAAAGAGAAGCTAAGTATCCTGCGCACTTCAATTAAGGAATCCAAACTGATTTCCTTTCAATATATTACTTCTCAAAGTGAGCAGTCTGTGCGAACAGTAGAGCCTATGGGCATTGTGGTTAAAGGCTTTGGCTGGTACTTGTACGGCTACTGCCTGCTGCGTCAAGATTTTCGTGTCTTCCGATTATCTCGTATGAAAGATATTGAAGTGCTTCAGAGAATATTTGAACGCAAAGAAGGAACCTTAGAACAGCTTGATCATAACTGGGGCAAAAGAGATCCCTCCACGCTCATCAAACTCGTACTGCATGCGCAGCCGAACGTTCGCGCTCAAGTAGAGGATTATTTCCGTCCTGAGCAAATTACTGTTCAAGCTGACGGCACTTTGATGATTACCGCCACTCAACCGGATGAATCGTGGCTTCATGGCTTGCTTCTTAGCTATGGTCCCAACCTGCGTATTCTCGAGCCGGCCCATATTGCTGCCATCATCAAAGATAAAGCTGAAAAAATTGTTCAACTCTATGCAAAAGAACACTGACAGGACGTTGTCAGTGGTGGTTGTCTATAATGAGGTTATGAAGTAGGCGAAACCAATTGATGACTGCTTACGATGCCAGTTTTTCTGGCGAAAACTCTAAGGAGGCTCACCCATGTTTAGAACAATCGAAGATTTTGTAAATGAATGGAACAATGAAGCAAAAGCTACCCAGCGCGTGCTGGACACTTTGACAGATGCTTCACTTAAACAGCAAATCGCGCCCGACTTCCGCTCGCTAGGACAATTGGGTTGGCATATCGCGACTACTATTCACGAGATGACCTCACGTACTGGTCTTACGTTCAATGCTCCCGAAGGCGAAGAACACGCGCCAGCGTCCGCCAAGACTATTGCTGACACCTACCGCTCTTCCTCAGCCGGGCTAGCCGAAGCAATCCAGGCCCAGTGGACAGATGCTAAGCTCACTGAAAGCACTGACATGTATGGCGAGCAGTGGCTCAATGGCTTAACACTGCGCATCCTCATTTCGCATGAAATTCACCATCGTGGTGAAATGATCGTCTTGATGCGTCAAGCCGGACTACGAGTCCCGGACATCTATGGGCCGACTCGCGAGGATTGGCTGGAGCGCGGCATGCAGCCGTTGGTGTGATTTAAAGTAGATGCATGTAGTATGAAGTCGTTGGGAATAAGCTTGTCTGTGGAAGAGTATGAAGAGCTTGAAAAAGATGAAAGGGCACATCCCTGTGCTCTTTTTGGCATTTAAGAATTGTATAACACATAAATATTGTTGAACGTCTTCGAATGGAATTGCGCTTTTTGGAGCATTTGAGTCGATTCCATTGGAAAACTCCAATGGAAGTATTAATTTCATGCTGAATACTGATTCGAATGTTCCATAAGGACAAAAGACCTTAAAGGGCTGTCCTCAAGTAGATTTACCTACTTTTAGGACAATGGCTGCGAGCCCGGACGTACGGACGGTCAGCGGCGAGTACTACTACAGGCGGAAGATCGCGCCTGTCTCAGCTAGAGCCCAAAACGAGGAGCTAGCTCGTCAGTTTTGGATTTGGAGTGAACGCGAAGTAGGATTAACACCAGCCACAGAGTAGACGTTGGTAGCCCCCTAGAATCCCTTCACTCCAACCACCCATCATGGATAAAAACGGGAAAACGAGGAAACATTATACGAGCATTTACCCCATTTTCGGAGTGTGACGTGAATTGGACTTCTTTCATAGCCAAGAATCTCTAACCACGATCCAATGGATTTTGCGCGCTGTTGCAGCCTATCTCTTCTTATTAATTACGGCCAAAGCTTTGGGGCAGCGATCCATCTCACAACTGCGTTTTCTGGATTTCATTATTGCTCTAATCTTAGGAAATATTATTGCCCACCCGCTTTCGGACGAGCATTTAGGTTTAACCGGATCCATGATCACCACGATTGTAATCGTAGTCCTATATCTGACAACCTCCTGGCTAAGTTTAAAATGGAATTTCCTTAAGCATTATTTAGACCCGCCGCCGCTTAGGTTAATTAAAAATGGACAGATTCAAATGAAAAGTTTGCGCAAAGCCAAAATTTCTGTAGATCACCTCTTCTCTGAGCTGCGTAAGCAGCAGATTGAGGATATAGCCAAAGTCGCACTTGCTCTGTGGGAGCCAGGAGGAATCATTTCTGTGTTCCTCGAGCCTCAGTATCACCCTATTACCGCGAAAGATATGTACATACCTACATCGTCGTTCTCTCTCGTGAAGCCGATTATTGTTGAAGGGTCCAGTGATGATAAGGTGCTTGCTCAGCTGGGAAAAGACCACGCATGGCTGGAAGCTCAGATTCACGCTGCACATCTCGATATGAAGGATGTTGAACTAGCTACCATAGATGATCAAGACCAAATACGTGTATATACTGATTTAGACTCCAATGAAAAAGACGAGCAAACGCTGTCCTGATAGCGTCTTTTCGTCTGTTCGTCTTTTGGCTTTTTAGATGAGAAAGCGTTGGATCTGTACTCGCAGTTCGTTCGAAACTTGGTTTAACGCAGCTGCATTCCCCGAAGCTTCTTTCACGTTTCCATTTGTTGCTGTACCATATCGGACTTTACGTCATTTATACTTAGATTGCACCGAGTTAGGCTAATCAGCATTCCTAATTATTCCTTAATTTGGAATATAAAACTGTACGATCACCACAATTTATGTTATTATTTAATTACGTAATTACGTAATTAAATAATTTAGATGAGGTGATCCTTTTGACCACAACACGGGATTATGGCACCGAGCTAGATGCGCTGCAGGCACAGATGAATGATCTTCAGCAACTTGTCAGACAATTGATTCCTAACCAAGATGAGAATAATAAAATGTTTACTGAGAAAAACAATTCAGCAGCTGAGCTTGGGAGTGTATTTTACTCTGGTCAATATCGGGGAGATCAGGCTAGTTTCCGGTGGGAGCCTCAAGAAAAGCATGTCCGGCAGTTAATCCAACTGGACGGCGATAAAGCAGCAAAAATCTTGGGTGCTCTTGCTCATAAGCAGCGGCTGGATATTTTAAGATCAGTCTTGCAAGAACCTCTTACCGGACCGGATCTGGTAGAACGTCTGAACATGGGGACAACGGGACAATTCTACCATCACATCAAAGCATTAGTAGGAGCAGACCTTCTCGTTCAAGAAGAGAGAGGCGGCAAGTATACCATTCCAGGCCCCCGTGCACTTCCACTTTTATTACTGCTGGCGGCGGCTTCCGACCTCATGGACACTAGTGACTATTTAGCTATGACAGAAGCAAGAACGAATGCGCATGCTTATTTGGGCGGAGCACAAGAAATATATGATCCACACTTACTGCTGTGGGCTGTTGTCGAGAACTGCATTCTGGAGCACCTGCACGGCACCTGCAGCGAGGTTAGCCTCTTTTTGCATGCGGATGGCAGCATCACAGTTGCAGACAATGGACGTGGTATTCCCGTTCAAGCGCTTCCTGGTAGTGAACACCCACGTGTTCAGACTGTTCTTACAGACATGAGCCGACTAAGTACAAGTGCTATTTTCTTAGCACTCGGCAGTGAAAAAGGCATCAGCATGCCCGTCGTCAACGCGCTATCACTCAAGCTTTCCGTTGAGATCAAGCGCGACGGTCGAGTGTTCCAACAGCACTATAAGCATGGGATTCCGCAAAGCGAGCTCCAAACAGTAGGCGTGACCAAGGAAACAGGAACGAGTGTTACCTTCCTGCCAGATCGCGATATTTTTAGCAAATCATTTGAGCTAAGCATGCTTGAGAAACAAGCTGGGGATTTTGCCGTTTTATATCCGAAGCTGAATATTCAGGTGTGGAGTGATCTTGCTTAAATAACCTCCACCCCGACACCCAGCTCCCGCCATCGATCAAAAAAGTCTGGGCATGTCTTCGAAACACAGCCCGGATCCGCAATCCTGACGCCATCTACCCTTGCGCCGATCAGCGAAAGCGCCATCGCCATTCGATGGTCGTCGTGGGGGTCGAGAAGCGCGGGTTGCGGCTCCCCTGGGTGCACCGTTAACCCATCTGCATGTTCCTCCACCTGAATGCCAAGCTTCCCAAGTTCCTCACACATCGCCGCAATGCGGTCACACTCATGATGCCTGATATGCGCAGCATCCGTCAGTGTAATTGGACCATCCGCGAAGGGGGCCAGTGCAGCTAGTGTCAGCGTCTGGTCCGACCAACGCTGCATGCTCACTGTGAAGCCGCCTTTAAGACGTTTTGTACCCCGAACTTCAATGTAATGTTCACCACGCGTCACCGAACAGCCCATTTTCTCCAAAACAGACAATAGCTCTATATCCGGTTGTCGCGTCTGCGCGGAAATACCCTCAATACGTACACGTCCATTCGTCAGGGCAGCGAGAGCCCAGAAGTAACCGCAAGTTGATACATCGGGCTCCAGCATGAATGTACGTGCTTCATAAACACTCGGCTGAATCGTAATCGCTTGCCCATCCTCATGAACCTCTGGTCTCACACCAAACGCCCACATCATATCCAATGTCATCTCGACGTAGTCCCGCTGCACAATTTGATCAGCGATCTGAATGGTTAGAGTTTCTTTGGCATAAGGAGCTGCGAGCAGCAAGCCGCTAATAAACTGACTGGAAACCGCTCCAGAAACCGTTACTTCTCCTCCATTAAGACCGTCCGCATGAAGCGTCAGCGGTACACATCCAGGATTACCCTTATATCGGATATCCGCTCCCAAACTGGATAACGCATCCAATAATGGTGCAAGAGGTCTTTCTGTCATACGCTTACTGCCATCAAGTGTCCACTCCCCATGACCAACGACAAGTGCCCCAGGTAAAAAGCGTGCAACCGTACCAGCAGCTCCCACGTATAAATCTGCTTTCGCGACTGACCAATGTCCTTCGTTTCCATGGATTGTAACTGTATCCCCATCCATCTCAATTTCAGTTCCCAGCTCTCTGAGAGCGTTCATACACCAATAGGAATCATCGCTTTGTAAAATACCCTGCAGCCGGGTGGTCCCCTTCGCAAGTGCAGCAATAAGGAGTGCGCGATTAGTGAAGCTTTTGCTGCCCGGTATCGTGATAGTCGCATCGACCGCTCCTTGAAGCGGCGACAGCCGTACCTCCTGTCCTTCCAGATGTTGTGACCATGGTGATCTAGCTCTCCGATCTGGCTCGTGCTTCGCCCAATCCTGCATTTCATCCACCCTCTCCAATTGTGCGTATCTTATAAGCCAATTATAATGGGAGGAGCAGGCATAGATGAAATCACCAAATAAGCACCTTCCCATAAAGGAGCTCTATATCATGATCCATTTAGAATGGTACCGAATATTCCTACATGCCGCCAAAGCGGGCAATTTAACCAAAGCAGCCGGGGAGCTTTACATTACCCAACCATCCGTCAGCTATGCGATTAAACAAATGGAACAGGCGTTATCCATGAAGCTTTTTCATCGGCAATCCAAGGGTGTGGAATTAACAACTGAGGGGAAGCAATTACTGCTTTATGTGGAGCAATCCTTTGCGCTTTTGGAGGCTGGGGAGAAAAAAATGTCCGCACTCAAGCACCTCACAGGAGGCGAACTTCGTGTCGGAGCGAGTGATTCGTTATTCAAGCACTTCTTATTCCCTTATCTGGATACCTATCATAAACAATATCCCGATGTCCGCATCAGGCTTTCTCACGGCAAAACATCCGAGATTACAGCTCGTGTCAAAGAGGGCAGCATCGATTTTGGGCTTATTCATTTGCCAACTGCCGATGATCCTCATCTCGATGTCCAAACGGTTATGACCCTCCAAGACTGCTTTGTGGGCGGTGAAGCCTACCGTGATCAAGCAGACCACTTACTTTCCGCGCAGGATATCAGCCAATTCCCCTTACTGCTTCTATCTCCCGGAAGCAGCACTAGGCGCTTCATTGAGCAATGGTTTGCTGCCCAAGATGTCACCATCGAAGCCGACACTGAGCTCGGCAGCATTGATCTGCTTATCGAATTCGCAAAACTCGGCTTCGGCGTTGCTTTCGTTCCTCGGTCTTATGCCGTCAAAGAATTGGCTGAAGGTACGCTGCATGAGCTAAAGCCTGCCAAAGCCATTCCCGCCCGCAGCATCGGAATCACGACCCGCCGAGATATGACATCGTCTGTTGCAGCGGCTAAATTTCTTGAGATGCTTTCGTCTTAATTACATAAACCGCCTCTCGACTTTTTTGCTAATCATAAGTGAGATCACAATAAATAAAGCCACATAGATCAACTCATACGGATTCTCAATGAATCGCTTAGGATCGTGGCCAATGAAGCTAACCGACAGCACCATGACCGCTTTTCCCGCCGCAACCGCAACCAAAAAAGAACGAAACTTCATGCCGACCAGCCCGGCAGCCATATTAATCACAACGAAGGGTCCTATCGGAAAAAGACTGAGTATAAACACATAGTTGAAGGCCTGACGACGCGCCCAGAGGAGACTTTTTTGGACTTTGGGCTTTTGTGCCCAGCGCTCTAGATAAGGATGGCCGGCTACTTTTTTGACGATCGCAAAAGTCACCAAGCACCCGCACACAATACCTATCCAAGAGTAAAGAAAACCGAGCCATAGCCCATATACCGCTGCATTTACACTAATAATGACAAGTGTAGGGAGCGGCGGAACGAACGATTTCATGAAAGGTAGAAGAAGACCTGGTAATGGGCCGAGTGATCGATACTTGTCCAAGATCATTGCCAAATTTTCTTCCGTGAGGTAGGACAAGAGTTCTGTTATTCCCATATGTATGCACACCTACTCGCTTAACAATTAGTTGAAGACTAGGATAAACTTACGAATTAACGAAGGATAAGGCCAAAGCTGATGCGAAACAAGCGAATGTACAAACTTATAAATTCGAATCAACTGAAAAAAAGAACCTCCATAGGCATAATAGCACATGGAGGTTCTGGCTGCTTATTTTTAAGTGAAAAACACGAAATTGACACATGAATGATTTCGCCTGCGGATGCTTATGTTAAGCAAAGTATGATGTATGTTTGCTGACATTCACTGGCTAACCGTCGTTCTGTATAATAATACATCCTCGTCCGCTCTATCTTAACCTACAAAGTTGTATTCCGGAGAGGTCTTTTTCAGACGTCTCGCGCCTCTTTCGCTACATTCGAGCCTCCGAGACAGCCTTTTCTGCCTTCTCAGGCTGCAAACCCGCTAACTTGTCTGCTCTCAGCAAATGAGAGGTCTTTTTCAGACGTCTCAGCCACTTTCGCTCCATTCGTGCCTCCGAGACAGCCTTTTCTGCCTTCTCAGGCTGCAAACACGCTAACTTGCCTTCTCTCAGCAGATGAGAAGTCTTTTTCTGACGTCTCAGGACACTTTCGCTCCATTCGCGCCTCCGAGACAGCCTTTTCTGCCTTCTCAGGCTGCAAACACGCTAACTTGCCTGCTCTCAGCAACTGAGAAGTCTTTTTCAGACGTCTCGCGCCTCTTTCGCTACATTCGAGCCTCCGAGACAGCCTTTTCTGCCTTCTCAGGCTGCAAACACGCTAACTTGCCTTCTCTCAGCAACTGAGGGGTCTTTTTCAGACGCCTCGCGCCTCTTTCGCTACATTCGAGTCTGCGAGACAGCCTTTTCTGCCTTCTCAGGCTGCAAACACGCTAGCTTGCCTTCTCTCAGCAGATGAGAAGTCTTTTTCAGACGTCTCAGGCCACTTTCGCTCCATTCGAGCCTGCGAGACAGCCTTTTCTGCCTTCTCAGGCTGCAAACCCCGCTAACTTGCTTTCACTCAGCAGATGAGAAGTCTTTTTCAGACGTCTCACGCCTCTTTCGCTCCATTCGAGCCTTCGAGACAGCATTTTCTGCCTTCTCAGGCTGCAAACCCGCTAACTTGACTGCTCTCAGCAGATGAGAGGTCTTTTTCAGACGTCTCGCGCCACTTTCGCTCCATTCGAGCCTTCGAGACAGCATTTTCTGCCTTCTCAGGCTGCAAACACGCTAACTTGACTGCTCTCAGCAGATGAGAGGTCTTTTTCAGACGTCTCGCGCCTCTTTCGCTACATTCGAGCCTCCGAGACAGCCTTTTCTGCCTTCTCAGGCTGCAAACCCCGATAACTTGCTTTCACTCAGCAACTGAGAGGTCCTTCTCGGACGTTATGCCGGAAAGTGGCCAAATTGTTTTAATTTTTTGCAACAATTCACCTAATTGGCCAGAATTTCTCCAAATTGTTGTACGAAATGCAGCATTACTCGTCCATGCCCATTGGTGGGCATGGACCTTCTCATGGAGCAACCAGTGAGCTATTTGCGTGAAAAGTAGCTGTGGAGCAATAGCTGGAAATGCTGAACAGCTGAAATAGCTGGCGCCGCTGGAGCTTTACGCCTCCAGCGGGTTCACCGCTTCATGGAGCAGCTGCTCCAGCTCAGCGGTGTAGGCTGCTGTTTGCGCTTCGTCCCAGCCGAAGCGCTCAGCCATGAAGGCGATCGCAGGCGCCTTCCACTGCTTTGCCCACGCGATGTCGAAGAAGAGGGCGCCCGTGCGGCGGATGAAGAAATCCACCGGCTTCACGACCATCTCGCGCTCGATCGCGTACACGAGCGCAGCGAGCACGGCGGCGGGCATGCCCCGCTGCGCCGCCTCAGCCCGGTGCTGCTCCAGCAGCTCGAATACGGCGTCCACGTTGGAGCCGTACCTGTGCGCGAGCAGCGCAGCCTCTGCCTCGGTCAGCCCCAGCCGCAGGCCTTGGCTGACCTTGCCCCGCAAGAACGGCGCCAGCTTCGCGGAGCCGCCCACATCGCCGCCGGAGATCGGCAGCGTCCGGGTGCGGCTCGGCGGCAGCGCCGCCGAGACCTTGCCCTCCGCCAGCAGCATCGCGGCGATCTTGTCCACGACCGACTCCGCCATTTTGCGGTAGCCGGTCAGCTTGCCCCCGGCCATCGAGATGAGGCCGGAGTCCGAGACGAAGATTTCGTCGCGTCGCGAAATCTCAGAAGGGTCTTTGCCCTCTTGATGGATCAGAGGGCGCAGCCCGGTCCAGCTCGATTCGACGTCAGCCTCCGTCAACCCGAGGGACGGAAACATCTCGTTCGCGGCACGCAGCACATAGGCGCGATCCGCTTCGGTAATACGGGGATTGGCAATATCCCCTTTGTAATTCGTGTCCGTCGTCCCGATGTAGGTTTTGCCGTCCCGCGGAATGGCAAACACCATCCGCCCATCCGGCGTATCAAAATAAATCGCCTGCCGCAGCGGGAACTTGCTCTGATCGAACACCAGATGCACCCCCTTGGTCAGGTGCAGCGTTTTGCCGTGCTTGGATCGGTCCATCTCGCGCAGCGTATCGACCCAGGGCCCAGCCGCATTAACAATCTTACTTGCGTACAGCGAGTATGCCGTCTTTCCAGACGTCTTTCCAGACGTCTTTCCAGATGTCTCACCAGCCCCACCGCCAGCAATCTGGTCCACCACACTCACACCAACCAGCTTGCCATTCTCCACCAGCAGCTCTTCAACCTTAGCGTAATTCACCGCCAGAGCCCCCAGCTCGACAGCTTTTTTCATGACTTCAATGGTTAAACGCGCATCATCTGTGCGGTATTCCACATAGTAACCGCCGCCTTTAAGATCCTTCTTCTTCAAAAGAGGCTCATGAGCAAGGGTTTCCTCTGGGCGAAACATCTTGCGGCGCTCCGATCTTTTGACACCAGCCAAGAAATCATAAACCCGCAGACCCAGCGAGGTGGACAGCTTCCCGAACGTGCCCCCCTTATAGAAAGGCAGCAGCATCCACTCCGGCGTCGTCACATGCGGGCCATTTTCATACACAATTGCACGCTCTTTACCGACCTCAGCAACAACCTTCACCTCCAGCTGTTTGAGATAGCGCAGCCCGCCATGAACCAGCTTGGTCGAACGGCTCGACGTTCCCGCAGCGAAATCCTGCATATCAATCAACGCGGTGCGAAGCCCTCTGCTTTGTGCATCCAGCGCAATGCCCGCTCCCGTAATCCCCCCTCCAATTACAATCAGATCAAGCGTTTGCTCAGACATGGCCTGCAGCATTTCTGTTCTTTTCAGCGCATTAAACCCCTGTTGTTGCCCTTTATCATTAGTTTGCTTAAGTTCCTTCGTCATCCCAATCTCTCCTTCGCAGATATAAAATAAAAAAACCACAACATACCTAATACGTATACACGTATAGGCCGCCGTGGCTTCTCCTAGTCTCCAACCGAATATTAACTTGTTATTAGTATATCACTGCACACGCTTATTTAAAAGCCATTGCGGCATTTACCGCTTTTTTCCAACCGCCATACAATTTCTCTTGAAGCTCAGCTTCCATTCCCCGCTCAAAAGCCTTATCCACCTGCCACTGCGCCGCAATCTCCGCTTGATCCTTCCAAAAACCTACAGCCAGACCCGCCAGAAAAGCCGCACCAAGCGCTGTCGTCTCACTAATCATCGGACGTTCCACCGTAACTCCCAGCATGTCGCTCTGGAACTGCATCAGAAAGTCGTTCTTCACAGCACCACCATCCACTCGCAGCTTCGTGAGCTGAATGCCGGAATCATCCTCCATCGCTTGCAGCACATCCTTGGTCTGATACGCGAGTGATTCGAGCGTTGCCCGAATGAAATGCTCCTTCGACGTCCCCCTAGTAAGCCCGAATACCGCGCCCCGAACGTCGCTGTCCCAATAAGGTGTACCTAGTCCGACAAACGCTGGTACGACATACACACCCTCTGTTGAAGCAACGCGCTTCGCGTACTCTTCACTATCCTTCGCAGATTTAATCATCCGCAGCCCGTCCCGCAGCCACTGAATCGCCGATCCTGCCACGAAAATACTGCCTTCCAACGCGTACTCCACTTTCCCGTTCAATCCCCAAGCAATGGTGGTCAAAAGTCCGCTGCGCGATGGAATCGCGTGATTGCCCGTATTCATCAGCATAAAACAGCCTGTGCCATACGTATTTTTGGCCATCCCTTTTTCAAAACAAGCTTGCCCGAACAAAGCCGCCTGCTGATCCCCTGCAGCACCCGCAATTGGAATCGCCGAACCGAAAAAGAAGCTTTCCTGCGTATATCCATACACCTCAGAAGAGGATCGAACTTCCGGCAGCATGGAAGCTGGTATGTCCAAATGCCCCAGAAGCTCCTCATCCCACTTCAGCTCGTGAATGTTATAGATAAGCGTACGCGAAGCGTTCGAATAGTCCGTCACATGCGCTTTCCCGCCTGTCAGCTTCCAGATCAGCCACGTATCCATCGTGCCAAAAAGCAAATCCCCACGTTCCGCTTTCTCTCTGGCACCGTCAACGTGGTCGAGAATCCACTTGATTTTGGTTCCTGAAAAATACGCATCAATCAGCAGTCCCGTACGCTTCCGAAACAGGTCGCTAAGCCCCTGCGTCTTCAGCTCTTCACAAATATCTGCCGTCTGCCGCGACTGCCACACAATCGCATGATACACAGGCATCCCTGTGTGCCGATCCCAGACAACCGCTGTTTCCCGTTGGTTGGTGATGCCAATTCCCGCGATTTCTGCAGGCTGCACCCCAGATTCCGATAAAACCGCCGACATGACTCCCTGAATCGACAGCCAAATTTCGTTCGCATCATGCTCCACCCAACCCGGCTTCGGAAAATACTGCTTAAATTCCTTCTGGGCTACATGCACAATACTCCCTTTTTGATTAAATAAAATAGCTCTAGAGCTTGTTGTTCCCTGATCGAGGGAAAGGATATAAGAAGGTTTTGTCCCCGTGATTGCCATTGCCTTGCCTCCAAATGTTCAGGATCATTGATGATAGTGCTGCCACAGCTCCGTATTCGACGTAGTCACTGCCGTTGCTCCAGCTCCTAGCGCAAGCTCCACATCCTCCACTGTACGAATGAGTCCTCCTGCAAAAATAGGAATGCCCGAACGCTCCTTCACTTCCGTGATAATATGCGGAATAATACCGGGAAGCACCTCAATGAAATCGGGTTTGGTCCTCTCCAAAAGCGTGTAGCTTTTATCCAAGGCACTGCTGTCCAGGAGAAAAAGCCGCTGAATGGCGATCAAGCCATTCTGTTTCGTCTTCATAATCACATTCCCCCGCGTCGAAATGATACCGGCAGGACGAATACTTTGACACAGAAATTCCGCCGCATAATCGTCGTTTTTGAGCCCTTCTATTAAATCAGCGTGCAGCAGCAGCTTCTTTCCGTTTGCTTTGCCCAGATCCACGATGCTTTTCAACTGCCCAATATGACAATCCAACAGAACAATATACGTATAATTAGACTTAAATAGCTTTTCTAGGTCTCTCATTTTGCGAATGGCTGGTAAAATGCACTGCTCTTGCAAAGACATTACCATCGCCCCCGTTTCTTTAAAATGAACATCTGTGCCTTGGACACAGTTTGCCTGCAAGCAACAAGTCCAGAATGAGCGGAAATGACAGCAAAAAAACTCACCAAGTATTGCCAATGATATTCAATGGGCAATCCAAGTGAGTCTCCTGTTCTCCGTCACATGTTATTAACTTACCTTCATTGTACTGAGGCGAGTACATCATGTCAATGACAATGATCATCCAGCTAACTTAGGTCGACAATGCCTTACGCACAGCTAAAATATACTTCGACTGATCGAGCGGATTGACTCCACGCCGCTTACGCTCCGCATGAACGTCCGGAGGACTTGGCTGATAGCCTGCGAAAGAGGATGTTATTACACCTCGTCCACCTGACATTGCACTCAGCTTCACTGGATATTCCAGTGACGTAGCGACAGGCAGACGACCCTCGACTACGAATCTGCCTCCTGTAATTTGCGGCGGATCAAAAACCGCTCTCATCTGCACAAGGTCACTAAGTACCTTGCCTCCGAACTCTTCAGGCACGGTGATGCGAACCTGCAGCATTGGTTCGAGCAGCGTCGTGCCCGTCTGCGCAAGGCCTTGCATGATGCCCATCGGCGCAGCGACAGCGAAGTCGAGCGGGTGAGTGTGCCACACGTGGTGCTCGCCCTCTATAAGCGTCACCCTCAAGTCGGTGACTTCCCAACCGAGCAGCCCTTGCTGGAGCGCCTCCGGCACGCGGCGCGCCACCTCGTTCTGGTACTGTACGAGCAGATGCTCGCCCCGTACCAGCGACTCATACACGAGCCCGCTGCCCGGCGCCCCAGGCTCGATGCGAAAGCGTAAGATCGCCCAGCACGGCTTGGGCATCGTATAGGCAATGAAGCCTTCGCCCACTTGCGAAGGCGTTTCTTTGTAGATCACGGAAGGTTGGTCGAACCTTACTTGGAGCCCAAAGCGCGAGCTCAAGAGACTCGTGAGAATCTCGAGCTGGATCGCGCCCATGACTTTCACATGCAGCTCTCGCTCCTCCTGCAGCCACTGCAGATCGAGCAGCGGATCCTCGTCGGTCAGCTCCTGCAGCGCTGCGACGAGCGCCGGATACTGCGCCTCACCCTCGGCGTGAACCTGCACAGTCAAGAGCGGAACCGCCATCTGCGGCGCAGGAGGCACGCTATCTACCCGGCCCAGCACATCGCCGATCCGTACCTGCGTCAAGCCGCAGACGGCCGCAATGTCGCCGGCCGTAACAAACCCGATGTCTTCGGCTTTACGGCCGTCGATTTTGCGAATCTGGGTCACCTTCTCCTCCACGCTCTGCGTGACATTGACGACGGTGTCCCGGTTGCGGATCGCCCCCTCGTAGAGGCGGACGTACGCCATTCTCCCCATGGTCTTGTCCCGTTCGACCTTGAACACCACGGCCGAAAGCGGCTGCTCCGCAGAGCCACTCGGCCCAGGCAAATAATCAAGGATCGCTTCCATCAGTTCCTTGATACCGAGCCCCTTGCTGGAGGCGCCCACCAGCAAAGGAAAAGCCGCCCCCTGCCGCGCATACCGCTGCAGGGTTGCCTTCACCTCGCGCGCCTCGACGGGCGCGCCTTCGATGTAGCTCGTGAGCATCCGCTCGTCGAGCTCCGATAGCTTCTCCACCGCGGATGCCAAGTCGAATCCGCGCACCTCATCCGCGGCGACCGCATCCGCCGCATCATCCACCAACACGTTCACCGCACCGCGGAACGTGTCCTCTCGACCAAGTGGTGCATAGATCGGCACCGCCATCTCCGTGAGCTGCTTGTGAATGTCGCGCAGCACGCGCTCGGGATCCGCGCCGACGCGGTCCATTTTATTCATATACAGCAAAGTTGGTATCTTGAGGGATTGCAGCGTGTGCCAGATCATTTCCGTCTGTGACTGCACGCCTTCTACCGCAGAAACAATAAGAATTGCCCCGTCCATTACCCGAAGTGAACGCTCCACTTCCGACAAGAAATCGACGTGACCTGGCGTATCTACAAGGTTAATCAACGTATCCTTCCATGAAAAAGAGGTCGTCGCGCTGCGAACCGAAATCCCCCGCTCTCTTTCCACATCCATAGAATCCGTCTGCGCAGTCCCGTTATCTACACTACCCAGCGCACGAATTCGCCCGCTATGATAAAGAATATGCTCTGTCGTCGTCGTCTTACCCGCATCCACGTGCGCAAAAATGCCCACATTTCTTCTGGATATTGCTTGATTATCATCCCTCATCAGAGCTCGAATTCCTTTCTATCACTATCATACTTTCATTATACTAAAGTGCGTACGATTGGATAAGCATCCCTGTCACCAATAAACTTTTTACAAATTTTACTAGGCCTCATAGCCTGTTAACCATTATGATGGAAATACTGAGCCTAAGGAGGTTTTTTCGCCATGAAAACTACGGAATTTGAGGAGTCAAGCCAGTCTATCCAACCTGAGGTAACTACAATACTATTGAATAAAATGCATCCTGCGATAACGGCCTTGTCCCAAGCAGACAGCAAGCTAGCAAGTCTCATTGAACTGATCGGTGATCTTACACTCACACCCAGCTACAAGCCCTTTGAGTCGCTCGTGATGTCGATTATTTCCCAACAACTCTCTGCAAAAGCGGCTGCAACGATTAAAGCCAGAGTGAAGCTCGTTATACCGGACGTCACGCCTGAGCTTGTGCTCGCTGTGGAAGAGGAAGCCATCAGACAATGCGGGGTCTCCTATCCCAAAATCCGCTACATCCGGGACCTTAGCACAAAGGTGGTATCCGGCGAGGTGACACTCGATAATCTGCAAGATTTAGATAACACAGAGCTGCTCAAACAGCTCACAAGTGTCAAAGGTATCGGCGCCTGGACAGCGGAAATGTTCCTCATTTTCACATTAGGCAGACCCGATGTCATGTCTATTGGCGATGCCGGCCTCCAACGTGCGGCCAAATGGCTGCATACCCTTGCCGATCGGAAGGACGGTAACTACTTAGGTGAAATCGCTCCGAACTGGGCGCCTTATCGCAGCTTTGCCTCGTTATACTTATGGCGAGCGATTGATATGGGGTTTGTGGATTCAGGCCTGCAGGTGGAAGCTTGTACGAAACCCAACTTGGAGCAGGGATAACCGACTGAGGTCGTCCTTTTGGACTAGCGCGTTTATTTCGCCACCACTAATATTCTCGATCCTTTAGTCAAGGCAGTAGGTTGTTGAAGAAGAAAGCGGCGGGTACCGTCGGTAATCTCCCTATCGTTGAATCAAGTTCAGTTGAACGTTTTACAACATAGATATGCTAGTCCCATGACCGTCGATTCATTCCTCCAATCTTGTTCTAGATTAATTGTCTTAAGTCGGAATCCATCGTCAGATATGCTCATTTGAGGTTGCCGATTGAATGAGTAATGTGAATGAGGGAATGAGTGAGTAAGTAAATGAGTAAATGAGTGAATAAGCATATGAATGAATCCACATTCTAGGTCGAATGATGTTGCAGAAAGTGCAACAATTATTGCCGTAGATCCCGCCAATCTCTCGTCGATATTGCATAATGTACAACAAATAGGCTCCATACAGGCCATTTCGCAACAAATGAGCCTCTAAAAATCGAATTTTGGAGTTATGTCCAGCAAAATACATTGCTAAACAAGCTGAATAGAGGATAAGCCTCGCTTATCCCCCATTCCAAAACATACAATCAGAAAAGCGCAAGAAGCCACAACGGCTCCTCGCGCTTTTTCTCAATTAACTGCTATTCGTAATCCTCTTAAATACGTTTGAAGCAAACGCCGCAGGCTCTCGTCTCTTTCCAGCTCCATCCGGAAGCCGTTTCTATGCTCGAGGGAGGCAAAGCCATGCACCATGCTCCGAAATCCGCGTACCACGTGCAGCGCATCTTCTTCACTGAGTCCATATGGCTCTAAAATGCGCAGCAAGAAAAGCACAACTTGGCTGCCTGCCTCTTTCAACTCAGGATCCTCGTAGTCAGGCAATGAGGAGATCGCCTCGTATAATCCCGGCTGTTTCCTAGCGAATATGACGTAAGCGAAGCCTGCCGCCAGCAGCGCGTCATCTTCAGCTTTGCCAATAACAGCCTCGACCATCGCCTCTTTAATGAGTACGAGGCCGCGACGGGAAAGCTGCTTTCTGAGGTCTGGCAAGCCTTTAATATGATTGTATAGTGACGGTGTTTTTACGTTCAATTTAGCAGCTAATGCGGCTAGTGTCAGCTGCTCAACACCTTGTAAATCAGCCATTTCAATAGCTGCTTGGAGCACAGTCTCTGCGTCTAACCCCTGTCTGTATGCCACGATAGTTCCTCTTCTCTGTCTCTAAATTGCTGCTGCATCTGTATGAAACTTTTTAGCCGCTTCTTCCAAAATGCGATCCATGGTCGGGATCGGCTGCTCAATCATCCGTCCGTGTCCGACGGCTAGAAGGCTTGGCTCTAGCTGTCTCAGCTTGCGTGCGCTCTCCAACGACACTTCTTTATTCCACGTCGCCATCGCTGGGAACGGAAACCAGAATTTCATAACACCCGAGACCGCTGCACCGCCACGAACTTGAAAAGAATCCCCAGCAATCAATGCCCGACTGCGCACATCTAGGAAAGCCATCATCCCTGGAGTATGCCCAGGAGCTGATACAGCTTGCAGCGATCCTACAAGGTCGCCATCCTCCAGCAGTACATCCGGCTTCGTTTGTACAGACTTAGGAACATCTCCCTTAATCGGCGAATTTGGTTCGCCAACTTCTAATTCTTTACTGCCCGTCAGCAGCTTGGCATCTCTTCTTGAGATATAGACCTTAACATTCGGCAGCGCCTTTTTCAAACCGTCAAGTGCCCCAATATGGTCTCCATGTGCATGTGTAAGGACGATGCGAGTGATCGGCTTTCCAATTTGTTCTGCTGCTTGAAGAATGCCTTTGACACTGAACGGCAGCGCCGCATCAATAAGCGTTAATTCATTCTCTTCCTCCACCAAATAACAATTCACCGGAAAAAATCTCGGCATAAAAGCCAGTTGATACAAAGAACCAATACGTGTCATTTTCATAATAACGCCTCCCGTTTACTATTTATATTAGTATAATAACTAATGACATTAGTTTTGTAAAGAGGGAAATTACCTTAAATTCATTTTTTTCTCCATTATGGTAAAATAGATCTCATATTTGCACCAAAGCCTATTTCGATAAAGTGAGGAACCCCACATGAATACAGAAACGTTAGAGCTTTTTCGGACGCTGACGGAAATGCAAGCAGCGCCCGGTTTTGAACGTGAAATCCGCAAGTATGTTCGCGGTGAATTGGAGAAATATACAGACGAGTTCGTTCAGGATGGACTCGGCAGCTTGTTCGGTATTCTGCGCGGCTACGAAACAGGCCCTAAGATCATGGTAGCCGGCCATTTCGATGAGGTCGGCTTCATTGTGAGCGGCATCACGGAGCATGGCACGATCAAGTTCCAGCCGCTAGGCGGCTGGTTCAGTCAAGTACTGCCCGCGCAGCGCGTGCAGATTATGACGGATCAAGGGCCGATCATCGGCGTGATCGGCTCGGTGCCCGTGCACTTGCTGGACGAAGCGGCACGCAGCAAGCCTGCAGACATCAAGACGATGTATGTAGACATCGGCGCTGAAGATAAAGCCGATGCGCAGCGCATCGGCGTTCGTCTTGGGCAGCAGATTGTTCCCATCTGCCCATTCACACCCCTGGCCAATCCGAAGCGGATTATGGCCAAGGCTTGGGACAATCGCTACGGCGTCGGCCTGGCGATTGAGCTGATGAAGGAGCTTCACGGCGGGCCGAAGCTCCCGAATATCCTGTACGCCGGTGCAACCGTACAGGAAGAGGTTGGCGTGCGCGGCGGACGCACGGCTGCGAACCTCATTCAGCCGGACTTGTTCTACGCGCTGGATGCCAGCGCCGCCGGGGATATGACCGGCGACCGCAATGCTTTTGGGCAGCTAGGGCGCGGTGCGCTGCTGCGTATTTTTGATCCCACGATGATTACCCACCGTGGGATGGTCGAGTTCATTCTCGATACGGCGGAGACGCATAAGATTCCGTATCAGTACTTTATCTCGGCGGGCGGGACAGACGCCGGACAGGTGCACGTGCAAGGCAGCGGCATTCCCTCTGCCGTCATCGGAGTCTGCGCGCGCTACATTCATACATCTGCGTCCATTCTTCACGTAGATGACTATGCCGCCGCGAAGGAACTTCTGATCAAGCTCGTGCAAGCGAGCGATCGCACAACATTGAATACGATCCACGCTCAAGCGTAATCGCATTCTTTTTAAAGCTTTCCAATAAGATTTAGCAGAAAAAGCAGTTGAGCAGAATGTATTTCTTGCTCAACTGCTTTTTTGTTTTGATTCATCGCTACTTTCTTCTGTAGATGGGAGACAAATATAGAACCCATGTTCCAATATATGGTATAATTAGCAGAATCATTGGATTATAGAAAGAAGGACGACTATGACGTATACCATTCGTGAGGCTACATCCCAAGATACCAAACAAATTAGCAGCTTTGTTTCAGAGCGTACCGGCAAGGCCATTTCACCTTTACACATTGAAAATAGGCTGCATTTTATACGTGAGAACCCGGACGAATCACTCTATGTATATGAGGAGAAGAATCAAATTCTCGGTACATTAGGCTTTCGCATTCGCCATGGTGCCGATATGATTTTGAAATTCAGTGAAATCTCCGTTATTTCTGTGGATGAAACGAAGAGCCGACAAGCAGCCGCAGATAAATTAAAAAGCTATGCCGAGCAGCTAACCAGCAAACACGCTTGCTCCGGTATGTGGTGGATTACCGGCTCAGAGAAGAACGACGAGTCACGGGCCGCCAAGGAGCCATTAAGCTTTCATGAAACGGGTTACCGATTCGTTAAACGATTTCTCTAGAAAATCGGGAATATGCTTGCGCTAAGGAGTGAAAAACATGTCATCTGGGTTTAACATGGGGCCTTTTCCTGGTGGAAGTGGCGGAAATCTTTTTCTAATTATCTTTACGAGTGTATTCGTTCTCGTCATTGGCACTTTTATCATTTTGATTATCAAATCACTTAGGACATGGTCATCCAATAATGCCTCTCCCATCCAAAGCCGGAACAGTAAGGTCGTAGCCAAAAGAATGCATGTCAGCGGTGGCTCTGGAGATTCAAGTACAAGTACTAGTTATTATGCCACCTTTGAATTTGAAGACCGTAGCAGGCTTGAGTTATGGGTGGGACGGGAACAGTTTGGTTATATCGTAGAGGGTGACCAGGGAACACTAACGTATCAGGGCACAAGGTTCAAGGAATTCTTTCGTCCTCTATTATAAAATTCAGAAGGAGTACTTCATATGACACATCAGTTTGTGAGCATTAAGGGCTTAGAATTGGTTGCCAAAGTTAGGGCTTTCTGCATGGAACTGCCGGAAGCTGAAGAAAAGGTGGATGGCTTTGGTCATATCACCTTCCGTGTGAAAGATAAACCCTTCGTGATGATGGGCGAGACGGATGGTCAACCATCTACTGCCATTAAAACGAACCTGACAACACAAGAGTTCCTCCTTCAACAAGAGGATACACCCTACCACAAAACGGCCTACATTGGACAGCATGGCTGGGTATCAATTACAGACAAGGTTCCTTGGACGGAAATCGAAGACCTGATAATGGAAGGATATGCCCGGACAGCTCCGAAAAAGCTCCTCAACCAGCTGCAAGCAACTCGGAAATAGCTGCATGTTTGGGCGGTTTTTCGCCAGTATAACGATGTTTTTCATCGTTAAAGTAATGATATTGAGCTGCATCTCTACTTTAACGATGAAAAACACGCTTACAAGCAGGAGAGTTCACATTAGAGAGCCGAGTCGATAGGAATGGCGTCAGTTGGATCGTGCTGCGGTTGGAAGAAAAGGTTATGAAAGACAGCTTGGTAGAGCGTGAAAACCAGCGAAATTAACTGCATGTTTTACATCAAATGGTGTTCGAGCAGTCCCATCACGACATCCACGCTCACAAAGTTAGTTCCGCCCTGGATTTACCGGTTCACTTAGCGGTCATAAACAAGAAATAAGGATTTCGCTTAAAAACAAAGTATACGGAAGGAATTCCATGAATAACCTAAATTTGTCGGCAAAAATTGGATTTTATCGAATAATCTGAATATTTACAATATTTTAATAATTGGCTATAGTAAGAGCAGGCCCACTTGAAGGACAAGCCGCACAGACGGTACGGCACCCCGATAGGAGCCAGGATATTCTCAACTTAGGGAAGGGGATAGTCCAATGGACCACGTTAGCGAAACATGCCCACTTTTACTTCAAACGACGGAAGAAAAGGTGCGGGAACGGTCTACGTTCATCGGGCATGTGGGAATCCAACACGGTAAATGTGAATAGCGTTTATTCGAGGAAAGGATCCGTTCGTAAGTAAAGTCGTAATTTGCAACGTTAGTTGATTGATTGGAGTTGTGTAGGTACAATTGAATACCATTAGTGATCCTTAGGGACCTCCGGTTATCATAGATAAGCGGGGGTCTCTATTTGCGTTCACCCCTTACTTTGGCAGCGGGAGTCGAACTGTAAATGTGGTCTTCTCTTCGGGCGCACTGACTACGGCAATAGTTCCCTGATGCATTTCGGTAATTTTCTTCACGATAGACAGGCCAAGTCCATTGCCGCCAGACATTCGATTTCTGGATTTATCTGCTTTATAAAAACGTTCAAAAATATGCGCTCGATCCTCCTCCGAAATTCCCGCCCCATTATTCGAAATTCGGATAACCGCTTCGTCCCTGCTGCTTATGAGATGAACGCCGATCGTTCCGCCATTTGGCGTGAATTTGATTGCGTTATGAATCAGATTGGTCCATACCTGGCTCAGCAGGTCCTCGTCAGCAATTAGCGTAATCTCTTCTAGTTCAACATCCATCTCTATGTCTTTATCTACCCACTGCGGTTCGCAGGTCAGAATATGATTGCGTATTTGCTTATCCAGCCGGTAACTTTTCGGCTCAAATGGGTGGTGCTGCGATTCTAACGATGATAGCTTCAGTAAGTTATCGCTAAGCTTAGATAGCCGTGTACTCTCAGCTTCAATGATTTCTAGATAATGTTTACGTTCCGCAGCCGTAATCTGGTCATTCTGTAGAGCGCGGGAGAAGCCGCTAATCGAGGTCAAGGGCGACTGTATTTCGTGGGATACGTTGGAGATGAATTCCTGCCTCATTTTCTCTAACTGCCCTAATTCAACGGCCATGTTGTTGATCGAATCCACCAGCTCCACGAAAGGACCACCATGTGGATTATTATCGACGGACACATTGAAATCCCCTCTAGACATACTTTGAATCGCCTGAACCATCGTTTGAAAGAAGAGCATTTGCTTACTGCGGAAAAACCTGCTCAGGAAGGCCATGGTTATTCCCCAAAGAAACATGCCGCCGAGCGAATTAATCAATTGGACAACGACAGCTGAAGGGCGCTTGTTGATAGACGTAAATAGCCATTCTGTCCCGTAAAAGGCTGCCAACCAATAAAGAATAATAAGCACAAAAATGCTTACAGTAAACAAAAAGCCACGTACCCGCTGAGCTTTTGTCATTTTGCTCTTCACTAACCTCTTTCGTTTCTTCATTCTCATGTTCGCAGCACCTCCATCCGATAACCTAATCCGCGAATTGTTGCGATCCGAAAAGCATGCAGCTCCTCGGGAAACCGCTCACGGAGCCGATTAATGTGCACATCTACGGTGCGTTCGTTACCTTCGTAATCGAAACCCCAAATCTGCTCGATCAGCTGGTCGCGCGAGAAGGTTTTGCCTGGGTAGCTCGCCAACTTATAGAGCAGCTCGAATTCTTTGAGCGGTAAGGTGACGCTCTCCGAGCCTACTGCTACTTCGTAGGTTTTACGGTTCATGCTCAGGTCTCCGACCTGAACCGTTTGGGAAGAAGCAATTTTGTAACGCTTCAACAGTGCCTTCACTCGCATCGCCAGCTCCACAGGCTCGAATGGCTTGACGAGGTAATCGTCGGTGCCCAGCTCGAAGCCTTTGACCTTCTGCGAGGTTTCGCCTTTGGCGGTTAGCATGAGCAGAGGGATATCGTAATGCTCCCTCAGCTCTTTGCACAGCTCCCACCCGTCCATATTCGGCATCATGATATCCATGATCACCATGTCGACTTGGACGCTTTCGAGTTGTTTGAGCGCATCTGCGCCGTCAGAGGCTTCGATGACATCGAAGCCTTCTTTCAGCATGAAGACGCGGACCAGCTCGCGTATATAAGGATCATCATCTACGATCATAATGGGTGCCATATTGTAGCCTCTCTTTTTAAGTCTTGTTTCCTTTTTTTAAGCCTTGTTTCATTCTCTATTCTTTCTAGCATACAACAGCAAACGGGTTTAGAGACGAATTCAGATTGCTGCAGCATCGAGTCTTTATTCGGTCTTACATCGTTATCGGTAGGCTTTGTCTCTTGCGGCAGTATTCTTGCCTTACCTAAGAAGAAGGTGATAATGACTCCGGCAAAAACAATGAGACTCCCTGCCAAGAATATGCCGCTCAAACCATGAACAAACACATGCTGCAGCTCTGTCAAAATGTCGGCAGGCAGCTTCGCTCGCGCATTCGCATCCAGCAGCAGCTGTGGATTGGCGAATTGTTTGAGCTGCTCCGCAGGGATTTGGCGGAACTTTTCGCCCATACCGGAAAGGCCATCTGCCATTCGATTCGTCATCATGACCCCCATGATGCTCACCCCCACTGTTGCGCCGATGGAACGGAAAAACTGAACGAGCGATGTTACGATACCGCGACTAGTTGCTCCAACTTCACCTTGAACTGCAATGTTTAGTGTTGGCATAATAAGACCCATACCAAGCCCAGCCACGATCATATAGAGGATAATGAAGAGCTTGGAAGTACCTGCATCCATGGTCGACATGAAGGTGAAACCGATACCTATGAGGATCATCCCCGTACCTATTAAGGTACGATAGGAAACTTTGCTCGACAGCCTCCCGCCAATAATGGCTGTTGCCACAACGGATAACATAAGAGGCGTCAGGATATATCCCGCAATCGAAGGGCTGACGCCAATGACGCCTTGCACGAATAAAGGAATGTAGGTAATTGCACCGAACATGCCTACGCTCATCAAAACGGCAATCATGCTGGTGACGGAAATGACTTTATTTTTGAACAAATGCAGGGGGATCATTGGCTCTTTGGCTTTGGTTTCAACCCAGAGGAACAAACCCAGAAGAATGGCACACGCTGAGAAAAGACCGATAATTTGTGGAGAGCCCCACGCATAATGGAGACTACCAACTGCCTCGGGATCGCCCCCTAGAACCAGACCGAGCAAACCTGAAACAATAGCTCCGCTTAATGTGAGTGCACCCAACCAATCTATGGAACGCTTCTCAGTGGTACGGCTTTCTTTAAGTGCTGAACCGATAATCACCATCGCTGCGATACCAAACGGAAGATTCACATAGAAAATCCAGCTCCAGTTCAAATGTTCCACGATAAAGCCGCCGATTGCTGGCCCGATAATGCTAGATAAAGCCATTACACCGCCGAACAAACCTTGCATTTTTCCACGTTTCTCTACTGGCATAATATCGCCAATAATCGTCATTGCTATCGGCATTAATGCACCGGCGCCAATGCCCTGCAGACCGCGGTAGATGATTAGCTCCGTCATGTTCGTCGCCAGCCCGCATAGCGCAGAGCCTATTACGAAAATACCAATCCCTACGAGGTAAATACGCTTCCTACCATACAGATCCGCCAACTTCCCAAAGATGGGCATACTCGTCGTCGAGGTTAACATGTAGATGGAGAACACCCAGCTGTACATCGCAATCCCGCCCAGATCTCGAATAACCGTCGGCATCGCCGTCGAGATGATCGTCTGATCCAGGGCTCCCAATAGCATCCCAAGCATTAGTCCTACTATAATCCACGCTACTTTCTTTGGTTCACTACTCATTGCTAATCGCTCCTTTGCCATTTCCTTCGAATGAAATTAGCATAAGGGACATTTATAAACTGAATTTAAACCAGAGTGGGCAATTTATTATGTAAAGGCTTTTATTGGAAAAATTTTTGTGATACATTTTGGGAAAAGGAACTGTTTGGGGGTACGTACCTATATGACCAATCATTCATATGCAGATTTCAAAACGCTTTCCACCAACGAAGCAGAAAAAGCGTTTCAAAATGAAGTCCTCTCCGAGGGATACTCCGGGTTTCGCCGACTGCTAGATGGCATGACGGAGGCGATCAAAACAGCTGGGGATGCTGACATCGAAGGCATTGAGAGGACCATCGCCAAAGCAAGCCGCCTGTTCCCTGAGCCGGTTATCTTCAGCCCCTCGTGGGAATGCATTTGGCCTGAACTCAAAGCTACTTTAGCAGCGAAAAAACATGTCTTATCTACCATATCTCCAACAGACCGCAAAGGCGAGTGGCAGGTTATTATGGACAACCCTCAAGCGGTACAAGAGGTTGTTTGCTACCCCGGTCTGGAATTCCATGACGCCGCCTATCTGTACGCCTACTTCCGGCCTCAACTGGAAAAGTCCGAGTATATCCGGCTGCAGAAGATCCAAACGGTCATTCAAGAGGTTGGCGGTTGATCTAAAATTAGGAGGGATACCATGATTATCATGATTAATGGAGCTTTCGGAGCAGGTAAGACGTCAGCCGCCAATGGGCTTCTTCCCTTCGTCCCAAACTGCATGATTTTTGACCCGGAAGAAATCGGTTATATGCTTAGAAAGCTAGTTAATGTAGATGATCGACTCGTTCATGAGCGAACGGATGATTTTCAAGATATGGAGCTGTGGAGGGTTCTCACGGTCAAGACTGCTGCTGAGTTGAAATTGACGTACAACAAGCATCTCATCGTGCCGATGACGATTTATAAACGCCAAAATTTCGACTATATCTATGATGGATTCAAGGATATAGACAAGGATGTCTTTCATTTCTGCCTCAGCGCTTCCGCGGAAACACTACATAGACGTTTAACCAAACGTGGTGATGAGCCGGGGGGATGGCAATTTCAGCAAGTGGACAAGTGTGTAGCCGCCTTAAAGGACCCTGTTTTTGAGGATCATATTATGACGGATGAATTGGAAACGGGAGATATCATTCGCCTTATTTTAAAGAAAATATCCAAATAACATCTTACCTACGCGAACTCAAAAATGGGGGTTATCTCAGTGGTCGTTTCATTAATAGCAGCAGCATCAATCAACGGCGTGATAGGGATGGATGAGGTTATTCCATGGCACATACCAGGTGAGCAAAAGCGTTTCAAGGAGCTGACTCTCGGAAAATCCATTATTATGGGGAGAAAAACGTATGAGTCCATTGGCAAGCCTTTACCTCAAAGGAAGACTGTTATCATTTCGAGAACTCAGCAAATTACGGATACGAATTGTATAACTGTTACATCATTAGATGAAGCGTATCAGCTGTTAAAATGAAGAAGAGATTTTCATCGCTGGCGGTGGAGAAATTTATAAAGAAGCGCTGCCCTCAGCCGACAAATTGTATCTTACGGTTGTTGAGCAAGAAATCGAAGGTAATATTTATTTCCCTGAATTCGAAAAGGATGCATCTACTTACCTTTCTGAGGTTTTAATAGGAACCATTCCACAACAATGAGATTGATAAGTAAACCGATCCAGATGTTTATTTCTAAAATGTCAGCGACCACTTGCTCACGACCGCCTGCGGGAAGATGGAACCCCATCTTTGCGATATACAGCAAAATACAGATCGGTACAATCAGCCTTGCCGATGTGGCGACGAGCGTAATGGCGTAGCTGCGAATCATCCATACACGGTGCTCATCAAATTGCCTTTTTAAAGCGTATCGGAAGCCTTTCCATGTTGTAAGTAGCCAAAGTAGACTCAGTGCTAGAAATGCCATGGCCTTCGTAAAGCTTTCGATATACAAGGTCATAACGAGTCCCAAGAGACCGCCTAGCATAACGCTGATGACATACACGCGCCCCAAAGCTCTATGCCATGCCGGATAGTTGGTGCGGAAGCGCTTATGAAATTGAAATAAACCGCTAACGAGCGCAACGAACGCGAATCCAATATGTAGAACAAGTACGGTATAGTGTAGGGAAAATGCCGTATTCAGCTTTACTCGGCTGTCGGCCGGATTCAAGGTGACGTAGGGAAATATCGCGGCAATCGCCACGCCTACGATGATGATTACAAAGAAAATCCCTAGCTTTTTACTCATATACAGCCCCCGTTTATGTTCATCACTTCTTCTGCTATCTTACCTCCCCGGTCTAAAACCCTTCTAAATTAATCCTTAAATAAATATAAACTCGTTACATTTATTTCAGCTTCGACTTCATCCATTCGCACCAGACCAAGTCTGCGTCTACTTTCATCGTTGCTTTCTGGATCAGCACATAGAGCCCGAATAACGGATCATGGATCTCCAGTTCCTCGAGCGGTTTAGCACTATCCTGTTTAACTCGTTCATAAGATTGTGTAAACCGCTCTTTCTTCTTCTGGTAGTATACCTCACGCTCATGAAGCATTTTCCGTGCTTGTTTCTTGTCTACAAGGCCAATGCAGAATACCTTCAGTGCCAACTCATCCCTTACTATGGGCTCATCTGTAGGCTGCGCAATCCATTGTCGGAGCGCTTCCCTGCCATTATCCGTTAGGGAATACACTTTTTTATCCGGTTTATCCGATTGTGGAACATGCACAAATTCAACGTACCCCTTCTGCTCTAATTGAGCAAGGAGTGGGTATATTTGGCTATGCTTAGCTTGCCAAAAAGGTTGAATATGCTGCATAAGTTCATAGCCAGTTCGGGAATTTCTGGTTAAAAGGCTTAGTAAGCCATATGAAAGGGTATTCATAGCCACTCCTTTGTTATGTCATTATTGACATATACATTCATTTGGTAGTATGATAATTTTCATTCAAATTATAGAGAATACTACGGATAAGATCAATGGATAGAGTGGAGGCATTACTTTGAGTAAAGATGAGTTAAAGCAGGTTCGTTTTTGGCCGATCATGATAGCCATTTTCTTCGGGTCGTTCGTTGCGATCCTGAGTATGAGTACAATTAATATTGCGATACCGATTTTAAGTGAACATTTCCAGAGCGATTTAAGCAAAATCCAATGGACGATTACAGGCTTCATGCTCGCTAGCGGTACGATCGCCCCAATTACAGGCTATTTGGGTGAGCGGTTCAGCTATAAACTTCTATATGCTACGGCACTCGCTGGCTTTACGGTGTTTTCCTTTTTATGTGCAGTCGCTTGGGACGCTCCTTCTCTCATTGCCTTCCGCATTGCGCAAGGCGCCTTCAGCGGACTCATCATGCCGGCGACCATGACCATTGTGTACCAAGTGATACCGCGGGATAAACAGCCGATTGCGATTTCCCTTTGGTCCTTGTCTGCCATGATGGCTCCTGCTATTGGGCCTACCTTGGCCGGTTGGCTATTGCAAAATTGGAGCTGGCACTGGTTGTTCCTCATGAACGTGCCTGTCGGTATCATTGCCATTCTTCTCGTATTTAAATTGATTCCTTACTATCGTCTCTCTGTACCGAAAAAGTTTGATTTACTTGGCTTATTAACGGTCATCGTAAGCAGTCTTTCCTTACTCGTTGCATTCTCTCAAGGTCATGCTTGGGGATGGACGTCAGGTAAAGTTATTGGCTTGTTCGCGCTCGGTATTCTTGTGCTTCTGCTCTTCATCTGGAGAGAGCTCCGCGTAGAAACACCGCTGCTGAATATTCGCGTATTATCTAATTCACGTTATACACTAACACTAATTATTTCTAGTATTGTTACGATTAGTTTATACTCAGGCACTTTTTTGACTCCTATTTTTCTGCAAAATATTCAGCACGTGACACCGCTTGATACGGGCTTAATCCTGCTCCCTGCCTCACTTGTGATGGCATTAAGCATGCCAATTGTGGGCAAACTATATAGTATTGTAGGTCCGCGTATTCTCATATTCATCGGTATTTCCTTAATCGCTATAGGAACATTAACGCTCAGCTGGCTAAGTGTCGATGTATCTCGCGGTTATATCGTGTTCTGGATGATCGTTCGGAACCTTGGGATCGCCTTTGCCACCATGCCATCGAGTAATGCTGGGATGGAGCAAATTCCGAGAACGTTGTCCGGTCATGCGACTTCAATTAGCAACTGGGTACGCAATGTGTTCGGCTCCTTTGCTATTGCCTTGTTTACTTCTGTCCTTTCAACCCAAACAGCCACGCATGCCAAGGAATTGGCCAGCAGCGGTTTGAAGGATAAGGTACAGATCGGGATGCAGTCCTTCACAATGAGTGTGAATGATGTCTACTTGCTAGCCACATTCATCGTGCTAGCCGCGCTGCCGCTCAGCTTGTTTATTGGCAAGCAGACTGCGCCTGCGGAGATATCTACTGCTGCTCCGACTCCCGCCGTTGTTCAACCCAAACCAGCTGAATAAGAAGGGCAGCGGCCGACATAGGCAGCCTAGTAACATATTGAAAAAACCTACTGTATGCAACATGGTCAAGACCCCGTTTAGTGGACATTGGAAAAAGCCCTATGCAACAAGCTGGCGCCGGTATTCAACCGGTGTCAGCTTGTTTAGTTTTCGTTGAGCACGATCTTCATTGTAAAATTGGATAAATTCCTCGATTCGCCTTTGTGCCTCATCAATAGATCGTATATCATAGGGATAGAGTGCTTCGACTTTAAGATGAGAGAAGAAGCTTTCTATCGAGGCGTTGTCATAACAATTTCCTCGGCGTGACATGCTGATTTGGGCTCCAACCTGTGGCAGCATGTCGTGATAAGCATGAGACGTGTACTGGCTTCCTTGATCACTGTGAATGATCAATCCAGTCACGTCTTTATGTTTTTTGAATGCCTTCTTAAAGGTCTCTAGAACAAGTGGATTGTCGTTGTTCCTACTTATATGGTAGGCAATGATTTCGTTATTCCAGAGATCCTTAACGGCTGACAGATAGATTCTTTCATCCAATACCCGATACTGGGTTACGTCGGTTACCCATTTTAGATTGGGGGCGTCTGCATTGAAATTCCGTTGTAACAGATTCTCTGCGATTCGGCCATCCTCTACGGCTGCTTGCTGACTTGTACGGTGAACATATTTGCGGCGGATAACAGCCTGAATGCCCAGCTCCTGCATTAAACGCAATACCTTCTTGTGATTAACCACAAGGCCATGCTGGCGGTACAACTCATCCTGTACGCGTCGGTAGCCGACAGTCTTGTTACGCCGTTCGAATATGGCTGTAATTTGCAGTTTCAGATCTTCGTCAGGATCATGGTTGCTTCTTTTCAGATAGCTATAGTATCCACTACGACTGATGCCAAGGTATTGGCATAATCCTTTTATGCTTTGTCTGTTCTTCATTTGGTCGACAACGATGTGCTTACAGTATGCACCTCCTGATTCAAGATTTGTAACCACTTTTTTAGCACGTCTACCTCCAATTGTAGCCTACGGAGTTCGCGCTCTTGTTCGGTCTCCGTTCGTTTTGGATCTCCCCGACCATCCTTAAATGCGGTGTCTCCAACTTCCCGATACTTCCTCACCCATACCTTAATTCGATCTTTATCCTGAACTCCCAAATGAATAGCAATGGACCTCTGACTCCAGCCCTCCACCGTGTGAAGACGAATTGCCTCCATCTTAAGTGATTCAGGATAATGCTTAAACTTTTGCCCTTTCAAAGCCATAAAAAAACACCCCCTAGAATTTCATCGGTTTAACCCTAGGGTTTTTCCAATGTCTATTCTAAAGGGTGCACTTCAACATGCATCAGTAGGTTTTTTTGCGTTTATTACACTCAGCAATCCCTCAGCTAGGTCTCAGATTCTTTTCAGGATAAGCCTCTATACTACACCTATACCAACAAATTTGGAAAAGGTGGGTTTCACATGAAAAGAACACGTCAACTACATTTATGGATTGGCCTGATTTGCTCGGTTTTTATTTTGATCCAATCGATTACGGGACTTCTCTTATCCGAGAAGTGGCTGACAGGCTCAGGTGGAGCAGAGATGCGACCTCCTGGGGCTATGTCTCAATCCTCTACTTCGATGACTCCTTCTGCCGCGGGCGATCAAGGAACAGCCGGAGCTATGCAGGGAAATAGACCTGCATTTAACGGCTCTGGCCCCGGTCAGGAAGGAGCAAACAGTCTGACAGGTATCATCAAGGGACTTCATGAGGGGAAAATCGGGAATACCAATGTGAAATGGCTTGTCGACATAACGGCAATAAGTATGATCTTCCTCACGATTACAGGCATTACTTTATCGATCAAGACGCTTCGTGCTCAAGGGATTCAAAGGAAGAAACGCCGGGCTTTAGAAGCTTAAGATATCGTATCATTTTGTACATTTCCATAAAAAAAGCGTTACGGACGTGGGCTGCCGCCTCAAACGTCCGTAACGCTTTTATTTTAAGATTTATCAACGTAGTTATTCATCACTAACATGGCTGCGCCTACAACGATCGATTTGCTCTTCAATTCGGAAGTCAGGATTTTGAACGTATCACGAAAAGGCTCCCATACCACCTGACCGCACTGTTCTTCGATTAAAGGCACAATCTCACTGTAGTTTTCCACCAAATCACCACACAAAATGACGGCATCGGGATTGTACATGCAGACGATATTGTTTATGGTTATGCCAATGTAAAGCGAAGTTCTGGATATAATATCTTGGGCCCAGTTCTCTTCGTTCTGTGCCGCAGCGAACAGCTGCTGGATATCGGCGGTCTCCTTGATTCGGTTTGCTTCATGCAGAATAGCCGACTCGTCGATATACGTTTGCAGACATCCTCTTTTGCCACATTCGCACATGTTGCCATTCGGATCCAGCGTGGTATGTCCTAACTCCCCGGCACTGTTTGAACCCCCACGAAAAATGTCACCATCAATGATCAAAGAGGAGCCAACTCCGGTGCCCAACTCAATCAATGCTGTCTTTCTCGATCCGCGGGCGGAGCCTAGTAAATACTCAGCAAGGATTTTCACTTTCAAGTCATTATCAATGACCGTAAGAATATGCAGCTTGTCCTGGATGAACTGGGCGAAAGGGATATTTCTCCAACCCAATGTCGATGAATATTGGACGATTCCCCGTTCATGGTCGATCACGCCGGGCACACCTATGCCGATGCCAATGATTTTAGACTTGTCGAGATTTTTATGCGCAATTATCAAGTTAATCGTTTCGGAGATGATGGCCGCCGTAGCTTCAGGGGTTGTTTGCAGAGCGATATGTTCAACTCGCTCCTCATGGAGAAGTTCGCCGCTGAACTCCATGACGCCGAACTTAATCACCTTTTTACCGATGTCTACCCCGATTGTAAAAACCGCCTGGGGATCGATATCTAACATAATCGCCTTACGTCCAACGCCTACCGAGGTTAACGCGGTTTCTCTCACCAATCCTTGTTCACATAACTCGCCTACGATACGCCCAACAGATGTAGGACTCAACTTGGTGATTTTGGTGATTTCCGCACGGGAGATGGGCCGACTCTTTTTAATGATTTCCAAAATCATCTGCTTATTGTGCAGTCTGATAACATCTTGGTCATGCTTTTCAATTTTTTTCATTTACTTGGATTCCTCTTCTTTATTCCACCCATGTTAATAAACCTAATGTTAACCATCCTATACACCGCAGTCAACCATTAGCAACATGATCCCTACCTATATTTTTTATATCTTTAATTTTTTCTGTATCGATCTCATTTAACGGATTATGATCCACCCGTACCCCTCTTCCGAAATGAATCTCTGTAACACCTGTCGATTGAAGGAAGGAGGGAATTGCACCTACCGTCAATCCACTTCCGGCTAAAATTTGCAGGTGCGAATGTTCCGTTTGTTTAACAAGCCGGCTTATCTCTTCTTGCGCATCAAGAACGTTTGGCTTTCCGCCAGATGTGAGCACCCGGTCAATTTGGCTATAAGATAGAAGTTCCTCTAAAGCTTTCTCCAGATTGCTTACTTCGTCAAATGCACGATGAAAAGTCACGGATAATCCTTCCGCCTCATCTAACAATCGACGCAGCGTCTCGTGATCAATCCTACGGTCTGGGGTAAGCGCCCCAAGCACAATGCCATGCGCCCCAATCCGTTTTACAGTCTGTATATCTTTCATCATCACGCCCAGATCTCTCGGGTCATAGTAAAAAGATTGGCTATGCGGGCGAATCATCACTTGAACAGGGATGTTTGTGCTATGCACAACCTCGTCAATTAACCCGTAGCTAGGTGTTAACCCACCCTCTAGAATCCCAGTTACGAGTTCGATACGATCCGCACCGCTCTGTTCGGCCAATAAAGCATCTTTCACTGTAGTTGCAATAACTTCCAGCAGCATGATTCTCCCCCTTTCACCTATTGAAGTCGTTATCCTTTGACTGCACCCTCTGTAAGACCTGATACAATGTATTTTTGGGCAAAAGCGAACATAATCACAACCGGAATCAAAGATAAAATACCCGCTGCGCTCATTTGTCCCCAGTTAATATCAAATTTTTGCACAAAGCTGCTTAGTCCTACAGGGACTGTTTTGGTGCTTTCGCTATTTGTAAACATAACCCCGAAAAACAAATCATTCCACGCGCCTGTAAATGCGAATACAAGGGTAGCAACAATTCCCGGCCGCATAATAGGCAGAATAATTTTGGTCATCGTTTGAAATTTATTACACCCATCAATAAGAGCCGCTTCCTCGAGAGATACGGGAATTCTCTGAAAGAAACTGGACATCGTCAGTAAGCAAAAAGGAATGTTCATGGCCGTATAGGTAATGATCAACGAAGGCAGCTTATTTAGCAAGTGTAACTGGCTGAATGTAATGAAGAGTGGAACTAAAATGACCATCACAGGAATCATCTGGGTAGCCAAAAAGGAAATTAGAAATAACTTCTTGCCTCGAAATGAATATCTGGCCATACTATAGCCACCTAGAATGGATACAAACAACACCAGGATTGAACTACTCATGCTCACAATAAAGCTATTCATAAAATAAAGCGGAAAGCTAGAATTCTGGAAAGTATCTATATAGTTCGAAAAAGTTAAATTTTGGGGCCAAAGAGTTAGCTTTCCGCTATAAATTTCCTGTCTATCCTTTAGAGAAGTGACTAACATCCAATAAAATGGAAACAAAGCACCGATTAGGAACAATGTTAACGTAATGACTCGAGAAACTGTCGGGGCTACATTCCGAACATAGGAGACCATTAGAAATCACCTGCATCATCATATTTAGTCGTTTTCAAGAAAATTAACGTATAAAGAATAAGTATTGCTAGCATCATAATTCCCAATGCGGAGGCTTGCCCATAGTCTGTCGTATAAAAGATTTTATTAAATATATAGGAAGGCAAATTATGAGAAGTATTAGCTGGACCCCCGTTGGTCATGATGTAGATCAAATCAGCTGAATTGAATACCCAAATCACGCGAAGCAGCAATGTAATAATAATCGTCGGTTTGATATAAGGAATCGTAACCCGAAACAGTTTGGTCATTCGGCCTGCCCCATCCATATCAGCTGATTCATAGATGTCTTTAGGTACGTTTTGTAGAGCAGCAAGAATCATAATCCCGAAAAAAGGCACTCCATACCAAACCATAGCAGCGATGACTGGGAAAATAGAGACATGTGGAATAGCCAAAAAGGGGATGCCTTTTTCCAGAATTCCGAGTTTCACCAATAAGTAATTAATAAGCCCATTCTGTTCATTAAACAACCATTTAAAAATCATCCCGATTAAAAAAGCAGACACGGCCCAAGGTAGAAAAACAATAGATTGGTAGATGTTTTTCCCTTTAAACTGTTTATTTAGCGCTAGTGCCAAAATAAATCCAAGTACGAATTGCAAACCTACCGTTAAGATGACCCAAAGTACAGAATTACCTAATATTTGAGGGAGATTCTTATCGGCCAGCAAAGATCTAAAATTTTCAAAACCTGAAAAGTGGATATCCCCCGGTTCAAATAAGACATAATGCATAAAAGCAAGCTTAAGTCCTGATAGTAAAGGATAAGCAAAAAAAGCTAGAATAATTAGAACAGCAGGAGTGATTAATAAATAGGGCTCGAATGATTTCCATCGAATTGCTTTTAGCATGCTTCTCTCCCCGCCTTTTCAATACTTCAGAATAGATAACCGGGGATTCATCCGTGTCCCCGGTTATCTGCCTTCTTTTTTATGGATTTTCCTTCATATAAGCTTGTTGTTCTTTTGTTAGAAAATCTGCAAGATGCTTAACAGTATCCTCGAGCGATTGCGCTTTTGTCAAATACTTTTGCGTCTCTTCTACTGCGAACGTTCCCGTGAATTGACCAAGCTTCGTTAAATGGCTCGGAGGGCCTGCAAACACAATGTTGGAATCCGCCATGGAACCCGCATACCCAGCAATAGCGCCTTTGCTAAAGAACGGATCTTTCAGGTTTTCTTTGTAAATAGGAATCGTAGAATTTTTAATGCTGTACGCTAAGTTGTTCTCAGGAGAGCTTAAGAATTCGATCAACTTCCAAGAAGCCTCTTTATTTTGTGATTTGGAAGACATGGCGTAAGCGGCTGTGTAACCCCAGAAAATATACCGTTTTCCGTCATCTGCTTTTGGCATTGGAACTACATTCCATGTGCCTTCTTTCATATTTTTCTGAGCTGTAATAATGACTTCAGGCGTTTGATTTAAAATAGCAGTTTGACCGTTTAAGAATCCTTGAACCATTTCGTTGAAGCCCCAATTGACAGACTCTTTAGGAGCATTCCCGTTTAAGTAAACATCATAAAATTTCTTAAAGGCCGCAGCGCCTTCAGGTTTATACAAAATTGATTTGCCATCCTTATCAAACCAACTGTCAGAGTGGACCGCCGCCATCACATATTCCATGGCTCGAATAACGCCGTTAGCTCCTCCCCTAAAGGAAATCCCGTATCTGTTTTTCGCAGAATCTGTGAATTTTTGCGCTAGATTAAAGTAATCATCCCATGTCGCGATCGTCTCGGGCATATTCAGTTCTTTAAACCAATCGCTTCTGATAAATAAGCCCTGCAGCAGGAATCCATCTGGAATCGCATAGACATTCCCTTTGAATTTGTTTCTCGCTTGTTTGGTTGCTTCCGTCAAATTATTTAATTGATCCCATTTGTCATAAAAGGGCTGCAGGTTCTCGATATAACCAGCTGAAGCCATGGCTACTAAGGAAGTATCATCAATACTCAATACGTCGGGAAGAATGCCCGCTGCACCCATGGTCATCCATTTCTTATTCGCATCATCCCAAGGAACAGACGTATATTCAACTTCGATATTCGGGTTTTTCTCTTGAAATTGCTTCAAAAGCCCCTGCATAAGCGCTGTTCTTTCCGGGCTTGGAAGCGGATCGAGATACGAAATTTTCGCTTTCTTGCCTATGGCTTCTCCTGTTGCTCCAGTGGCTTTTGCCGCTTCATTCTGCCCGCCATTCGTAGAGCAGCCTGCTAAGGCAAAAGTAAGTACAAGACTTGTGCATAAGGCTAGAATCGTAGCTTTTTTCTTCATTTTATAACCCCTCCTGTAATTTGATCTATGTTATAAAATCTTGCTGAAGATAGTTTCCTCAACATAATTTAGTAACTAAGCCTGGGTTTCTATATGATTTCTAAGGTAAACACTGCTTTGTTCGCTCCGATGATCTTACGATTATCGTTAATAATGTCCGTTGGCGTGAGTTGATACATTCGATCAATCGTCTCTTGGTTACTATAACCAATCTGCTCAAGGATGGACGCCGTAATGATGGGCCACTCATCCTCAGAACCATCCATCACTTTAAGCGCGAAACCTAGCTTTTCTTTTTTCAAGCCAAAGCAGTACACGCCTTTAGCTCCGCCCTTAGCAACAATATTGGGATCCATAAGGAGACTGGAACAGATTCGATCTGAACCGGCAATCATCTCATAATGCTCGTTCATTAGAGCAGTTATTCGGATGACGGCGGATCGAATTTCAAGATCTTCAATCACCTCTGGACAGGCCAGTTTCATGAAGGCAGTCGCTAAATGCTTAAGAGGAATAGCGAACACGGGAAAACCGCAACCGTCCGTACCTAAGTGAATTTGTTCTCTAGGACATTCAGATAAGTATGCGAGCGTGTCTACGATCTCGATTTGAGCAGGATGTTCAGGTTCGAAGTAGCCTTCGGTCGGATATCCCATTGTTTTGCATAAAGCAAGGATGCCAAGATGCTTTCCTGAACAATTATGATAAATCGAACGTTTAGGCTTCTGCGCTCTAAGCATGGCTTCCGAAGCAGGTACGCTCAAGGGGTAAGTGGGGTGACATACAAGCGCTTCCTCTCCCACCCCAATCTTGGTAAGCATGGATTCCAATGCTTCAACATGGAAGGTCTCCGCACGATGGGACCCGATCATAATAGCCGTTTCTTTATCAGATAGGCCAAACTTTCTATCCGCGCCATGCCTAATGACAGGAATAGCTTGAAATGGTTTTCCGGATGACCTTAAATATGTTAATGATTCTACATCCCCAACTGCGTATCTAACAGCACCCGAGATGGAGACTCCGCAAATATGCCCGCTATGCACGCATTCCAACGCACCTCCACGATACTCTTCAACTAATGTTTTATCCATTTCGTCTTCCCCTCTTTTGCGTATAATTTCATGGTCTACTGTTGTTGTGAGGCCAATTATTCCACGTATGTTATTAACTGTCGAAATAAAATAATGAAATAATAATTTTTCCAGATAAAATTGACTAATAACACGGAATTTATCTTTTATTTATTCCACTGATGTTAATAATTAAATATTAACAACTCACCTATCTGTTGTCAAACACTTTTTGCTTTTTTGTTAAGTAAACTAACAGGTAGCGCTTTCGTAGTGAAGTTTAACAGAATAAGAGACAATTATAAAATCAACTCATGTCAACTAAGTTAACTCAGAACTACAAAAAATTCATACCTTGATTCAATATAACGGTAGTAACGAGAATTCCGCCAAAATGTCTGCTGAGCAATAAGCAAAAGCCTTCCATCAAGCTAAATGCTTGATGGAAGGCTTTTTAATTAATTAGTTGGCGAGAACGGTTTTGATGCCCAACGAATCTCCCATTCATAACTAAAGGATGGCAAAAACATCCCTTTGACCTGTTGATTTTTTAAATAGATACGGCTTCTAAAATACAAAGGCGCCACTGGCATCTCGTCCAGCAACAGCTTTTCTGCTTCTACAAGCATTTGCGCCCGTTTTGCCCCATCTACTTCTTTATTGGCTGCGAGAAGAAGTACATCATACGCCTTGTTTGAATAATCCACTTCGTTAAAGGTCCCATCCGTTTTATACATCTCCATGAAGGTCATTGGATCATTATAATCCGCACCCCAAAGTCCTAATGCCGCTTCATAATCATGTTCGCCTTGTTTACTGACACGTTCTGCATGCGCAATCGGCAGAGAACTTGCTTGGATTCCTAAAATTTTTTTCCAGTTGCCTACAATATAAGCATTTATACGTCTGGCAGTAGTTGTATCATCAGATATTAAGGTAAAAGGGGGCAGTGATTCCAGCCCTAGCTCTTCCAACCCTTTCTCTAGCAGCTTTTTCGCATCATCTGGACTATAAGGAGGCAAGGCATCTCCTGCGGTTTTTCGAAACTCACCCCTGTTGCCATCCGATGTACCCGCCGGTACTAACCCAGTCGCTTCGACAGATCCGTTAGTCATGATCTCACGTATCAGGTTTTTTCTATCTATAGCAAGGGCAAGCGCCTTTCGAATATTGGCATTTGCAAAAGCCGGTACTTTCCTTTCTTGAAACATGACGTAAGAATTCGTCAACTCATATTTGGTGACCATTAGTTTTTTAGGAATTATGTCAGCTATATCCCGGTTGATTTCGGTTACATCTGTAGTCCCCTTGATAAATTGATTTGCCCCTTCGTATACATTGCTAGATAAATTGATACTCACTTGATCCGGTTGAATGTTCTCGGCATCCCAATATCGCGGATTTCGCTCAAAAGTGAGTCCCTTTCCGTGTTCCCATTTCTTGAGAATGAAAGGACCTGCACCTACCACGGTGCCGGCTTCTTTCCCGTATTGATCTCCTTGGGATTCCACCACGTCTTGACGCTGAGGAAAAAAGATGGCGAAAGCGAGTAACTGCGTCATTTGCGGTCTAGGTTCAAACAGTTTGATGATTAGTGTATGTTCATCAGGAGCTTCAATCTGGTCGATCCAGTCAGCCATAAATGAATACTGCGCTTTCGTTCGAGGATTTTTCGTTCTTTGGATCGAGTAGACAAAATCTTGTGCAGTTAATGGGGCACCATCAGACCACTCCAGACCGTCTCGCAGTTGAATCGTGTACGTTAATCCATCTTTAGAAATAAGAGGCTGAGCTTGGGCTAGAGCAGGTGTAAGCTGACCTGCCTCATTCATTCTGTAGAGACCTTCGTTAAACAAATTAATGAACGTAAAAGACGCGTTCGCGGTGGCCTTGGAACTGTCCAATAATTGTGGCTCTGCTGTAAAATTGATCGCTATCTTCTGTGGAGAAAGTTGATTGACCAACAGATCCTTAACGTCCTCATCCACACTGGCAAAGGCGTCATTGGAATTATCACTTAATAGAATAAGCCCATTTTCATAATCAACGCGTTTGTCAAGCGCCTCTGAAACCGCACGCAAAGGAATGTAGGTGCTTTCTCCAATGATTTGCGGAGCAACATTTAGCGTGACCGACTTTCCACTAACAAGCATGTCGGTACTACCGATTTGAATGAGAACCTTGCTGGTTTGATTTTGAAGCTCAATGCGCTGATCTTGCCCATTCCAGCTAACTTTCGCCCCGAATTGCTCGGAAATAAATCGAATGGGAACTAGGGTCGTTTCATTAACGACCTTGGGAACGGCTGTCATTTGTTTCATTTCTTTTTTCACAAGTGCATGATGACTTCCAACTAAAAGAATGATAGCATGACTCCTAAAATCGGATTGATCTGCTGCAAACGCAGTTGGAAGACCAGCCTGCAGCCCGAATAAAAGAGATAATGAGATCACACAATATTGAATTAATTTTTTTCTGATCAAAATTTACAAACCCCTCCCGATCCACCTTTCGATGGATTTACCTTTGTTCATTTCACTTTTTTAGGTAGATTTATCTACCAAGTAGTCTTGTAGATTTATTTGACTTCCATAATATTCTAAAAAGTATCAACTTTCTACATTTTTTTTGAGAATAACAGGTATTTCCTTTATATTCTGTGATTTTTGACACAAAACAACGGAATTCGATGAAATTCTTTCATACAAAATAAATAGATTTGAAGAGATTGGATAGGCATGCAGACGTACCATTGTGAATTTGATTTAAATCAACTAGGATTCTTGCTATATTAGAAGTAGAAATCCGGTGTAACCTTTTGCCACCGTTTCAATTTCACTTCGAAGAGGATGAGAACATGCGGTGGATTCCCTTTATTGCATCCCTACCTATCATTTTCCTGCTAGGGGCTGACTCCCCTTCAGAAACCCATAATCCAGATATAGAATTATTGCAATTCCGTTCGCAAATTACTTCAATCTTGGAGCCTATTAACGCCTCTCTCCAGGGTGCAGACCAATTTGAGGTCGCTTGGAGATTGCAGGACTCTTCTCCTCAAGAGCTATTTATTGCTAATGACAGCACGGCCTATTACCAGTCCGATGGTCAATGGAAATCTGTACTTCCAAGCGGAGAACGGCTGCCGGTTAAGCAAAGCGCTAAGCTCCCCGAGGCCTTGAAACCGCTGATTTCGCTAAATTTGAAAGCAACCGAGCGCAGTCTGACCCTGTTCGAAGATCAAAAAGCACTCTGGACCTACTCACTTCCTGAGACCAATCAGATTCTTCCAAGCTCTCTCCAATATGATGCTGCCGAGCATATATACTTTCAGGATAACAACGGCAATTGGTATTCGCTTGATCGTAACGGGAAAGAGCGCTACAAGCTGCTTCAGGTAGTCTGGAATCAGGAGACTCAAGCCACCTCAGTTGGCTGAGCTTCGGTGTCAAACTGTTTCTTTAACCAATTTAGCGCCTGTTGCTTAGCTGCAGATTTCCTGCCTCCAATACTCAACGCCTCGCCTTTCACTATTTGAGTTGGGAGAGACGGAAGCATGATCATGAAACATGCAATAAGAAGCATGATCTTGAATGCTATTTGCTTCAACTATTCTCCCTCCCTGCTCATTCAGATGCTTGATCCATAACTAATGTTTTATAGAGATTCTCCCAAAGAGGTCTTTCATAATATAGTACGATTTCTTTAATCTCTCATGATATTGTGGGATATCCCAGTCTGCCCATTGATAACGATACATATCGGAGGAACTGATCTTACTATCGCTTGCTTGAGGATATGTATAGATAGATGCTCCGCTTCCAGGACTTTCTTTTTGTTGCATCCAATCTTGCTTATAGGTTACTACCGCCATCTTAATTTCTTTTATGATTTCCGAAGCACCCAGTCCTTTACCCCAGATGTCCCCGATTGTCTCGTGTTTGCTTGGATCTCTAAAATTAAGCAATTGCCATGGAATTCGTAATTCTAACACATGATCCTTGGCATTCAAAGCTACATCCGTTAACGAATTAAAGCCTGGATGATTTGGATTCCCATCCCCTGAAAGCAACAACCCGGTTTCGTAGCTTTCCAACGGCAACATAATAGGCTTCCCTTTTATATTGGGAATCGTCAGCGGTTTGTTTAAGACCAGCCGCATGGTATGGAAAATGCCATTGTCCTTATTCTTGGGATAGTCTAGCTTAGGCATCATACCTAAGGTATGCCCGTAGGTAAAATAATCCGTATCATAGTAGCTGTCTACCCAGATTCTTGAAGTTTTATCTCCCTTCAAATCAATCACGAAATCTATACCCTCTTCCGTCGTGAGATCTGAATCCCCCGGAACACGGTGCTGCCCTTGATTTGGAATTGTACTGAGCAGCAGCATCGTATTTATTTGTGACCAATCTAGCGGTTGTTCTGTTCTATTGAAATCCAAGCGGAAATAAACATAGCCTTCGTCGCTTGTGACAAAAAATTGCTTCAGGGACGCTTGTCCATCGACTTGATTAGTGGAACTAGCGGAAGAGCCATTTAATTGGATCGGATTTATTTTCTTGGAGTCCCAGTCACTAGTCTCACCATCCACATAAATCGACTTATCAGCTGGACCCGGGTCAAAACTTAGCAATCCAAAATGCTGCTCTCCGGTTTGCATATTTGACCAGAATGGACGACGGTCGCTATTATCCAGTTCTTGCGTATTCCATGTTCGCTTAAACCATTCATTCTGCCAACTGAAGAGCAATCCACCAGCCAAACCTTCGTGGTTTATATCCTCAAACAGTCTCGCATCGATATTCCCTTGTTCCGTTTCATCATGATGCCCCTGATTCCATCCGGCTACATTTCGGTGGGCCATCCCCCTGGAAGAGGGTACCCCAAATTCTGCGATTAAAACAGGCAATTGGTGATTTTGTTTCAGATCGTTTAAATAACCGGAATAATTATTCTTCTCACCGCGAAAATCGATGTAATTTGTATATTTAGGTTCATAATTAAGAAAATCGGGGTAATAGGGATACACGTGATAGGATGCGAAATATCCCCCTTTATAACTCGGATTTTCTTTAATGAGATTCGGGTTTATGACAGCCATATCTTCTGTTTCCAAAGGTTCCGTGGGGTGTTGCATCAGATCGGTTGTTACCCAGTTAGTGAAGCTGATTGGTCTTTGCCACTGATAACGATCTGATTCATAGACGGTGATTGACTCCATTTTATCCGCGAGCCAGATCTCAAAAGGTTGTGCATTTTCTGTCCTAAAATATTGTCCGTTATAATTCTCCATGCCCTTATGCTTGTTGTTGGTGGAGTCGACTACTGTCGGGCCCCACTCAACACCCAAGATCCAGCCTACGACATAAGAGGAGACATCGGCTTTGTATGCACCAGCGGCATGCCCCGCCCGTTCAGGCAAATTGACTTGTCCATGAATGACATCCACTACATTCTGCATTTCTTTCTTAAAGTCATCCGCTGTATGACCGATAAATACATCCTTCGACGCAACCATATCCTCTTCATCGACCCATATGCCATGAAACAAATAAATGGGCTGGCTCGCTTTCGAATTGTACTCTAGCAAAGCCTCGTAAAATGCTGGTGGATGCAATGTATAAATCCTTATGGAATTTACATTCATATCCCCCATTTGTTTGAACCACCGCAAGTAATCAGCCTTGGCAATCCCCATTTCCCCAGGGAATAAACCCGGTTTGGTAGCCCCTAAGTTCACACCTTTAATCAGCATATCCTGCCACTCGCCATTATGGTTAATCTGTATGTAGGAACCCCCGACTTTAGCGGGAATTTTAACTCCATCTATGGTTACTGGTGTTATCGTCGATATTGGCTGAACAGATGTTTCAGGTACTATTGGTCCTACATCTTTATTTCCTCGCAGCACAATATAAGCAAGAACCCCCAGCACAAGAGCCAACATGATGACTACCAGTGCATTTTTCCCTTTAAACAACCCCATACCTAAACTTCCCCCTACTTTCTTTTCTCTTTCGATCGTTCAACAAGTCCAGATACCTATGATGAAACGCCCTTTCGCTTCATCTCGCCCCAACTCTGTTTTTTCCCCATTATCGCTGACATGAGTGCTTTTACCCGCCAATATGTCATAATCGGCCGATACCAAAACGCCTCCGACAAAGCAAAGAAAAATAAGCGATTGAGTTCGGATACCCTCTTATGTTTTCCTAGCCTCCATTCCTCAAGAAGCACGGAGCCCATGGACAGGAATGACCCGTACATAACCATGAAAAGAAGTAAAGCCAACGAATATTGAATATTGACTTCCCCCAAGATCCAACCGATTAATACGACAAGATAACCTATCATTTCAATGATAGGACCGAATAACTCCACAAAAAGAAAATACGGAATAGCGATTAATCCAATTCTCCCATATTTTGGATTAAGAGCCATTTTTCGATGAGTCCACAAGCTTTCGAATAACCCCCGGTGCCACCTTACCCGCTGGTTTCTCAATATATTTATTTCCTCAGGCGCTTCGGTATAACACACTGGATCCGCGACGTATTCAATTTTAGCTCCCCATTTATTCTCGATGTTCATTCTGTGAAGACGAACAACAAGCTCCATATCCTCGCCAATTGTTCCCAGCTTATAGCCGCCCGCTTGAATGACTCTTGCTGTTTTGAATACTCCGAATGCACCGGAAATGATGAGAAGGAGATTATTTTTGCTCAATCCGATTCTCCCCATAAGGAAAGCGCGCATATATTCGATTGTTTGCATAATGACCCAAGGATTCCTGGACAGCCTCATTTCCTTCATCTGCCCATGAACGATCGTGCTTCCGTTCGCAATCAGCACATTGCCTCCCGCAGCGAGAATTTCCTGTTCGGTATTTTCTATGATCGGCTTCATAATCTTGAGGAAAGAATCCGGCTCCAATACGGTATCTCCGTCAATAGAAGCAAAATACGGATATTTAGAAAGATTAATACCCGCGTTCAACGCATCCGACTTTCCGCCATTTGCTTTGTCAACAAGCAATAATTGAGGATAAATATCCGACTTATAGACCGCTTTGATCGGTTTGGTTTCGATTCCGTTGCGTTTTTGAAATACTTTATCTTTCAAGGGTACCATTTTAAACCGTTCAATCATTTTTTGCAGTGTTTGGTCCTTAGATCCATCATTGACCACAATGACCTCATATTCGGCGATAGTCCAATCGTCCGCTTCCTGTGACTAGTGAAAGCACAGTACCGATAATTCCCATCTCTTCATTGTAAGCCGGAACCAAAACTGATAAGGGGGGAGTGAACGCAGATTTTTTGACTTTCTTATAAGGCTCCACATTATGAAGGCCACGTTCTCGCTTTAACCGATTGAAAGCCAGAAAGAAAAGGATAAAATAAAACAAACAAACGAATACAAGATAAAAAAAGATCACTTGATTCACGATCTGGAAGAGAAAAACAGCAAGATCCCAATAATTATTCATAATCTATGCTCCTCTCTAACCATTCCTTAGCAATGTTTCTGGCATAACTGTCAGGGTGTGTCGTGGTAATAGAGAGAAGGATATCTCTTCCATTCTTGTATTTTCGAATGGCTTTAGCAGCCTCTGATCTTATGACATAGCTTCTATCGCTGATGAACTGCTCTAGGTACTGCAAAAAACGTTCTGTTTTGATATTCCCCATGAGCCTGACATACATCAGTTTTTCCCCCGTGTACTGCGGGCTCTGCCATTCTTCCCTTTGGGACTGCTCATCAATAATCAGCGTAATTACGTCAGGAGAGCTAATATAACCAAGGCTCGCAATTGTTTTGGTTGCCCGCACCCTCTTCTCCTGATCGGTTGCATTCAACAAGTTTTCCAACAATTCTTGAAGTTTCAACGAGCGGAAATTTTTATCTCTAAGTACGTCTATCATACTTAACTGCCATTCATAAGGGAGATCATAGAAAATATCTACATAGCTCTCGAAATTATCTGTAGTAATAACCAGGCTAATCATCTCGTTTAACAGAAAAGGAGGAAGCCCCTTCGATTCCTTGAACAGGTCCTGAAGATGGACGTATCCGAAATCGGCCAAAAGGAGATAAATCTGATATCTCTCTTCCGATGAACACTTCTTGCTCTCCAATAGCTTCAATAAGTCGTCCTGCATCCTATCAATCTTAAAAAGATCGATGAAATACAGTGTATTCATTCGGGTACTCCATTTGGAATGAAAAAGCCTTTTTCTGTACCACGGAACAAAATATTCCTCGACAAATGGTTTTACCGGATTAAAACTAGGCTCGATTTTGAAATTACTCAGATAATCGCCGAAAAAGTCTTCAAGGGCTTCAAACTGATAAAGTTCAATTGGGCGACACCGACGGCTTATTAAGGAATAATTCCTCTTCCCAGCGACAAAGTATTCTTGAAGCTCGTTCATGATCTGTTCCAGCCATGCCTTTTTCCGTTTCTGAAACAGGTTGGTCCTTGTTTTTCTCAAAACCAAATATATATAAACAAAGCATAGCAGCAGAAAGAAAACGACCGTGAGTACCATGACAGTGAAGAGATTAATCATCGCGCCCCCCGGATTAATCGTCTTATTCGGGCGCGCAGCTCTTTAATGCTGAATGGCTTGACCATATAATCATTAGCGCCTCTTTGAATCGCCATTGAGATTTCCTCTTCGGAATCCCTGCTGGTTAACATCATGCACAAATACCTGCGTCGGTCGTATTGCGTGCGGATCTTCTGCAGAACCTCCAAACCATCCATCTTAGGCATGATTCTGTCAATAATGAGAAGAAACCGTTCATTCTGGCGATGCCAAGGGTCGTTGAAAAATTCCTCTCCGTCCGGATACGCTCTAATCTCTACCTCAAAATCTTGATCCGCGATATCCTCTAATTGATGCTTCAACATTTCACGAATTAACCTGTCGTCATCAATAATTCCGACTTTCAGCTTCCTCAATGTGACGGAGGTGAAAGTCGCCATCCCGTCCATAACCCACGCTTTCCTATCGGCAACAGCCTGATCCTTCGGAAAAGGCATAAGTGTTAAACATTGTTCTATGGTCTGTAAGGGATCCATAAAGTCCAACACCCTAGCCGAGAAGGTACCGCTGATCTCTCCTGCTGTTGTCTGGAAACGGAGCTGAGCAAATCTTTCGATCAACCGGTACATTAATTTCATAGCATCTTCTTTGACGGTTTTCGGAAGAACGAGAACAAACCCTTCTCTATGAAATCGATATAAGGAATCCGCAGGTCGGATGCTATTTTGGATAAATTCCCCTAGTTCCTTCACCAACTGATGTCCTATAGCATAGCCATACGTTTCCTGAACGATAGAGAGATCATCCACCTGTACATAGACCATTGCGAACGGCTCATGGGAGCGTTTCAAATCATTAAGTTGATGCTCGACTTCTTGTTGAAGATTATTGTAATTTTTTATTCCGGTCATCGGATCAATAAGAATCTGATCTAAGATTCGGTTTCGTTTCCTCAAGTTTCTGATCACCCTTGTGACTAATTCAACGGGTTCAACGCGGGAACCTATAACATCATCTGCCAAGGCCATACATGCGTAACGCAGCTTCAAATCTTCCTTATCCAAAGATATCAGGATCGGAACATGGTTATCTTGACACAGTTGAACGAATCCATTTAATACATGAACACCATCATCTGCTATAAGGCTTGCGTTAATAATGACATAATCAGGGTATAACTGATAGAAGAGTTCGGCGGCTTTCGGCTGGTTATCCGATTCGAAAATAACCATCCCGTTTTCTTTTTCCAGATGTTCTTTGTAAAAGGAAAGAAACTCAGGGTCATCATTAAGAACCAATATAAGAGGCTGGTTTTCCAATGTTGAATGACTACGGTCGTTTGCTTCATGATTTAGGTTGGTATCATTCATGTTTCATTGACTCCTTGACTGGCTCATAATTTTCTCCTAAATACGAAGTACTGTACGATAAATTTATGACTTTAAATCAAATTTGGAAAGCGGTAAATTTCTCCGACGCTGCTACTCGTTCACGGTCAACCCGAACGTAGTCCTTTAGAACTAGTATAACCTATAGAAAGGTCGAAAAATAATAAATTTTGCGTAAGTCTCGCAAAAAAATGACGTTAAAGAAATTTGCTGTGCTGCAAGTTCCTTCCACCAGTATGATTCGATATTTCATAAAAAAGCCTTCGGCCCAGGGAATCCATCCCTTTCGCCGAAGGCTTTCTCTCTTTAACCCAGCACCACGCGGTCATCTGAAAGCTTGTTGCCGCTGATGTGCTCGAACTCACCGAGCAGCTGCTCCACGGTGAGGTCCTTCTTCCGTTCCTCGCTCACATCAAGGATGATGCGGCCCTTGTCCATCATGATCAGGCGGTTGCCGAGACGAATCGCCTGCTCCATGTTGTGCGTGACCATCAAAGTGGTCAGCTTCATTTCGCGCACGATGTCCTCGGTCAATCGTGTGATGAGTTCCGCGCGCGAAGGATCCAGCGCGGCGGTGTGCTCATCAAGCAGCAGAATCTGCGGCTTGGTGAACGTCGCCATCAGCAAGCTGAGGGCTTGGCGCTCTCCGCCGGAGAGCAGGCCCACCTTCGCGCGCAGACGGCCCTCCAGGCCGATGCCGAGGCGCTGCAGCTGTTCCAGGAACAGCGCGCGCTTGCGCGCGGTGACGCCGAAGCTCAGCCCGCGCTTCTTGCCGCGGGCATACGCCATGGCGAGATTCTCCTCGATGGTCATTCGAGGAGCGGTCCCCGCCATGGGGTCTTGAAAGACGCGGCCGATCCAGCGGCTGCGCTCGTATTCCGGCAGGTGGTGGATCACCTCGCCACCTATGCGCACTTCGCCGGCATCCGGCATCATGACGCCGGAGATGATGTTCATCAGCGTCGATTTACCGGCGCCGTTACTGCCAATGACCGTGACGAAGTCACCGGGCTTCAGGTTCAAGTTAATACCGATTAGCGCGATTTTCTCATCCGCTGAACCGGGGTTAAATAGCTTAGAAACATTCGAGAGCTGAAGCATTAACGATCACCTCCCTTGTTCATTTTCACAGCAAGGGCAATGAGTTCAGCCGATCGCCGTTTCGCTGTTGCTTTTTGCTTAATGGCTCGCTGAACGGAAGGAAGAACGAGCGCGATAATAACAATAATCGCGGTAATTAACTTCAAGTCTGATGCTTTTAGCCATTCGACTCGCAGTGCCAATGCGACAACAATACGGTACACGATGGAACCGAGTACAGCAGCCAGTGTCGCTTGAAAAACCGTCCGAGCGCCAAAAATCGCTTCCCCAATAATAACGGAAGCCAGTCCAATGACGATCATCCCGATCCCCATCGAGATGTCGGCAAAGCCCGACTGCTGCGCGATGAGAGCTCCGGATAGTGCTACCAATCCGTTTGATAAGCTAACGCCTAGAATCGTGGTATTGTCCGTGTTTGCGCCGAAGCTGCGGATCATTCGCGCATTGTCACCCGTTGCTCGCAGAGCAAGTCCCAAATCGGTATGCAGGAACGCATCCAGCAGTAATTTGAACACGATGACAATAATGAGCACAACGGCAATCGGCGACATCGAGGTGAACAACGTATCCACCCCAAGAAGCGAGATGTTAGGTTTGCCCATAATGCGCATATTGATAGAGTACAAGGCAATCATCATGAGAATTCCTGATAAAAGCCCATTAATTTTACCCTTCGTATGGAGCAGTCCTGTACAAGCTCCAGCCACAAGCCCGCCGGCAAAAGCAGCCAAACAAGCTAGCAGCGGCGAATAGCCATGAGCAATCATGATTGCTGCAACAGCACCGCCTGTTGTAAAGCTCCCGTCCACCGTTAGATCGGGGAAATCGAGAATGCGAAACGTGATATAAACACCAAGCGCCATCAGCGCATAGAGAAGACCTAGCTCGACGGCACCATTCATTGAATCCATCATGTGAATAACCTCCTACTTTGAAAAAAAGGGGTGAACGAAAGCGACGTTCACCCCTTTTGTGTCTTAAACCTTACTGAATGATGTTTTTCTCTTTATCTTTTACTGCATTTTTCATAGCGTCTGTTACATCAATGCCTTGAGCTTTTGCTGCCTTCAGGTTTAAGATCAGATCCATTTTTTCAGGAACAGTTACTTTCATGTCTGCTGGTTTTTTACCATTCTTGAGAATGTCGACAGCCATTTGGCCAACTTGGTAGCCATGATCATAATATTTGAAGCCAACTGTTGCAAAAGCACCTTTTTCCACAGTATCGCGGTCACTGGAGAAGAACGGAATGTGTTTGTCATTCGCGATTTGAATGATACCATCCACGCCGCTAACAACCGTGTTATCAAGGGTAATCAAGAAAGCATCCGCGCGGCCAACAAGGGATTGCGCAGCTTGTTTTACCTCAGACGTATTGGTAACAGGCGCTTTAATGAGCTTAATACCATGTTTCGTTAAGGATTGCTCTGCATTTTTGGCCATGATAACAGCGTTAGGCTCCCCTTCGTTAATAACAAGACCAACTGTTTTCACTTTAGGCATGTTCGCAGCTACGAAATCCATTAATTGTGCAACAGCCATTGGGTTCGTGTCCGAAGCTCCGGAAACATTACCGCCCGGCTTGTCCACATTGCTAACAATTTTGGCTGCAAGCGGGTCTGTAACAGCTGCGAAAAGAATTGGCGATTTCTTCACTTGCTGTACAAGAGCTTGTGCGGATGGTGTTGCGATACCAAGCACCAAATCGTAGTCAGCGGAAGCAATTTTTTGAGCAATGGATAAGTTATTCGGTTGATCGCCTTGCGCATTGTTGAAATCGACTTTCAAGTTGGTACCTTCTACGATACCACCCTCTTTAAGTGCCGCTAGGAAACCTTGACGTGTTGCATCCAGAGAAGGATGTTCTACAATTTGTGAAATCGCTACTTTATAAGACTTTTGCGCGGCTGCCGTTGCTGCCGGAGTTGCTGAAGCCGCAGCACTTGCTGCTGGAGCCGGAGCTGCCTTCTGCCCACAACCTGCTACGACCATAAGAGCTGCTGTTAATGCAAATGATACGAGTGCTTTCTTTTTCAACATAATTACCCCTCTCTAAGTTCCCATTTATCGCTTGGACTCATTGCTCACTCACCACTTTAACGCTTTTGCGGGACAAAGTTTGAGGATATGAAATACCCAAGACTCCATATTAATTAACCATAGTTTAAAGGGCTCTTGGGTTTCCGTCAATTGTTTTATCCGCATTTATATGTTTCTGTAAACATTTGGAGAAGATTGCTCAGGACTGCTGTTGAAGATAAAAGTCACGAAGCAATTCATCCATCACCCGATTTGTTCGCGCCGCAGTCCGACCAGTACTAGGGCTTTTACCAATACCCCGCAGCTCGTCAACCACGGATTGAATAAGAGGCTGTTGCACATGAGCCGGATACGGAATGGCATACTCCTCGACCTGACCATCTGCCATCTCCAAGCGAATATCATCACTAAACGTTGAAAAGGCAATTTTACCAAGACTCCCAGTAATTTCAGTTACGTCGCTGCGCTTGAATGCATTGAAACTCCAAATCCCAGCACCCATAACACCTGACTCAAATGCATAGGTCGTTGTTACGATATCTTCAACTTGATACTGCCCCAACTGATTTCTGGCAAAACCTTTCACTTCGCCGATTGGGCCAAGTAAATAATCAAGAACATCCAGCGTATGACTCGCCAAATCAACGAACAAACCGCCTCCGGAAAGCTCCGGCCGTATCCGCCACGGCTGCTCCTGTCCATCATCTTCCCTCATGGTTTGGAGAAAAGTCGTCTGCACAAATCGGACCTCACCAATGATACCGCTGTCAAGCAATCTTTTGATCTCAACAAATTTCGGCAAGCCTCTGCGATAGTAGGCCACGAATAAAGGTACCTTTGCTTCTTCGCAAGCAGCTATCATTTCCAAACATTCCGCATGATTCCTCGCCATCGGCTTTTCCACATAGACAGGCTTCCCCGCCTGTGCGGCTAGCAGGGCATATTCCCGATGAAAACCTGGAGGTGTCGCAACATAGATCGCATTGACATTCGGATCATTGACCAGCGCTTTAGCATCATCGTACCATGCAGCAACTCCGTGCCTTTTGGCATAATCTTCAGCTAGCGCTCCATTTCTTCGCATCACAGCGACAAGCTCTGAACCCTCCGCCTTCTGTAAGGCAGGCCCGCTCTTGACCTCAGTCACATCCCCACAACCAATAATCCCCCATCGTACCTTATCCATCTATCCAAGCCTCCCAACAGGTCCAGTGATACATGATTTTATCATACATATTCGACATGAGATCGCCTCCTCCTTGTTCCATAATCATGTATGCTCATTAGAGGCCGCCGCATGAATAACTCCTTACTCTCAACGTTTGATGTTGTAGAAAGTGCAACAATTCCTGCCTACATCCCGCCTCACTCACTTCAATGTTATAAAATCTACAACAATTGCGACCCCAAACAGGCGTTTTCTCCTCAAATGGGTCTGAATTCTTGTTGTACAAACTGCAATATCAGCTTGCAAAATAGCTATTAAGGGTGGGAATTGTTGCAGAAAATACAACACTTGGGTGGGTTCAATCGGGCAAATTAGTGAAATGTTGCATTTCGCGCAGGTCTATTGGTTATCCAAAAATGGCAAAAAAAAGGCCGCTCATTCGGCAAACTGTGTGTACCCCTACAAACATCCGAAACGAGGCGACCTCATGGAAATTCTACTATGTTTTCAAATATTCTACTCCACCATATCGAGTATATGTGCTGCTTAAATTTTGCTCGATCAGGAAATTTCATTGTTCATCCAAGTGCTAAGTTATCTTTTGCCGAATACTACGGGTCATCCTATTTTAGGAATGAACCTCAGTAGACACTGTTTCCAACTGCGTGTGATCTGAAGACGTCTGCTCTTGCAGCTGCAGCTGCAGCTGCTGCGTAGCAAACTCGCGGTACATCTCATGGGACTCCAGCAATTGTTGGTGTGTACCACTGCCCGTCACGACGCCTTTGTCCAGAAAGATAATTTGGTCGGCATCTACCACCGTCGATAAGCGATGCGCAATCACTAGTGTTGTACGTCCCTGCATCAAATTTTGCAGCGCTTGCTGCACAACGACCTCCGATTTACTGTCCAGACTCGATGTCGCTTCGTCCAGCATCAGTATCTTCGGATCCCGCAGCAGGGCTCGCGCAATGGCGATCCGCTGCCGTTGTCCACCTGACAGCTTGATGCCACGTTCACCGACCTCGGTCTCGTACTTCTGCGGCAGTTCCTCGATAAAGTCATCGGCATACGCCATCCGTGAAGCCCGCTTCAGCTCCTCCAGCGTCACTTCATGCTGCAGGCCGTAACAGATATTGTCTCGAATCGTACCTGCAATCAGCGGACTCTCCTGCGATACATAGCCAATCTGACTCCTCCATGAGATGAGCGAGAATTGATCAATTCGGTCAGCCCCCAACGCGACTGAACCTTTTTGCGGCGTATAAAATCTTTCCAAAAGAGAGAACATCGTCGTCTTCCCGCTGCCGCTCGGTCCTACAATCGCCGTTACCTTGCCCGCTTCCATAGTGAAGCTGACATTTTTCAGAACAGAGTCCCCTTCTTTATAGCTGAAAGATACCTGTTCGAAGTGAATCGACTGCGAAGCATTCGTGACAGGTACTCCGGCATGCGGATTCTCTTCTTCATAATCGAGTACCTTGAGGATCGTATCGGTTGCCCCCATCGCCTTCTGTACCTGATTGAAAAACTGCGTAATTTGCGTAATCGGCGCAACAATTTGGAACAAATACAGCATGAAAGCAACGAGCTGACCAGCTGAAATGGCCCCAGAGGCAACTTGCATGCCGCCATACCCGAAAAGCACGACAAACAGCATTAGCATGACAAAGGTGACAAGCGGCGCCATTAATGCTTGAATCCGACCCTCTTTAAGCCCGAATTTGAAAAGCCTTTGAATCCCTGCAGCCCCTTCTTTATACTCAACAGGCTCGGCATTCGCTGCCTTCACTAAGCGCATTTCCGATAGCACTCGATTCAGTACGGAGGTGAAGCCAGCTGTCTCGGCTTGCATGCCCTTGGATATTTTAAACATTTGCCGCCCTAGCGGAAAAAGAATGACGAAGGCTATCGGGAATACACTGAACATGATGAGCGTCATTTTCCAATCCATAAACAGGAGCACCACAATAGATCCAATGATCGAGATGATCCCCGTGACGAAACCCGCCATATGCTCGGCAATGAGTCCCTTAATGACAGCTGTATCATTTGTCATTCGAGAAATCGTATCTCCCGTCTGATGGTTATCATAGTATCTAACCGGCAGCACGAGCAGCTTCTTCCACAAACGATCCCGAATGCCTGCCACAACGCGCTGTCCCGCAAAGTTCAGTAAGTACACCGAAATCCCGGAAGCTACTGCCGATGCAACAAAAGCGATTGCCATACCGCCAATCTGTGCCCAATTCAGGGAACTAATCGAGAAGCTATCAACGACATTCTTCGTAAACAGCGGGATCACCAATCCCACCAATGTTGAAATAATACTTAACCCTAATGCTATGCTTAATACGAGCTTTGGCGGGTTAGCTTGTGCGAGCAAACGAGCGAATCCGCGCCAGTTGCTCTTAACCTTAGGCTCTTCTTTCCTTGTAGCTGCCATCTATCTCTACTCCTTTACCAATTGGATGTTCATCCGTTTCTCTGGTATGATCCCTTACTTAGGTATCATACACTTCTATTTTAAACGGAATGTAAACAAGATCCCATCGGCCCTCAGGCGGAGAAGCAGCCTCCTATTTCTTTAAACTTTCGCGATAGTACGCCACTGTCTCGGTAAGCGCAGTCCGCAGTGGCGTAGGTCCCGCCTCTCCGCCAAAACGCTGTACAAACTTCCTGCTATCCACGACGAAAGGCTGCTCAAATTGATACAGCATCTCGATAACCTCCTTGGCCGCCGGTATGAATAGACCTCCCAGACGGAGCATCCCACGGCCCATCGTGCCAATGCGCGGAGAGTGCCCTGCAACCTCGTAGGCAAGTTCCGCGAATCGCCGAGCGCTTACGGTATCTGCATTGGGGACGTGCCATACCTGACCGAAGGCATCCTCATGCTCACTTAAGGTCACGAGGGCTCGACCGAAGTCGTCTATATACGTAAATGTATGCGGCGCATCTGGATTCCCAAGCAGTGAAATCGACTTTCCAGCCGCCACTGGTGTGAAAAAACGCGCGCCAACGTACGAGTTTCCTACCTGAGGTCCAAAGAAATCAGCCCCTCTGCCGATAGTAACTCTCACCGTCCCTTTTTGGTGCAAATCCAACAGATCACGAGCAACTTCAGCCCTTACTTTGCCTTTACGCGTGGAAGCCTTATAGGCTAGCCCTTCATCGATCGATCCTATAACTTCACCGTACATATAGAGGTTATCCCCCATGATTAGGTTCGCCTTATGATAAGCAGATGCTTTCGTAATATTACTCATCAGTTTCTGAAACAACCCATCCCACTTATGATATGGAGGCTGAGCGCATTGAAAAACGTTCTTTGCCCCTTTTAGCGCAGTTAGTGCACCGCTTTCACTCATCAGATCTGCTTGCATCACCTCAACACCATCAGGCACATTTACCTTGCCCGAGGAGTTAACCATTCTGACTTTCTTCCCTCTCCTCAAAAGCTCCTTCATGACGGCCCTGCCCAGCGGACCCGCTCCCAATATGACTTCCATGCTGCATCCTCCCAAATGGTTTTCGCCAGATTGACTGGCTGGCTTCTTCTTATGAAAATAACAATAAACCCTATAGCAGCTATAGGGTCAATACGCTTTTCACAGGAATTTGAAGATCAACAATAAAGTCATCTGTATTCATCATATGGGTAAAATCAATCAAATACCGCTCCAGCACAGGACCATTTTCTACATAGCCGTTCAGGCTCATCCAATCCCTTAAACGCTGGAACAGCGATTTGCACGTATCTTCATTAGGAAAACCAGCGTATACCGCGGATATGTAATCCCCGCCTGGCAGCCACCGGGTAAAGGCAGGTTCGGGCTTACTTGGCAGCAGAGGCACACAGATCTCAATATCGGAGTCTCCCCTGTCAAACGTCAGTAGATCTTCATGGTAGATGGTCATAATGTGTCCATCCATCGTCAATCCGTTCTCTTTGATCCGGTCCATCAGCGCCATGAAGCGCATAACTGAAGCCTCCATTCCGCACTCGTCACGTTTGCGTTCGAAAGCGACGAAGCGATCCGGATATGTCTTCAATTCTACCACGACTTGCGTATGCTCGAATTCGTTGCGAAGCTGCCGCTGGGCGTCCAAATGCCGCAGCCTTTGGTCAATCGTGCCGACGACAGTCTCCAGTGTGCGGATCGTTTCTTCCGCTTCCGCCTTTTTCCCACGCATCAGTTCTGGGATACCGTCTATGTTTTTGCTTTTGAGAATCTGACCGATCTGCTCTAATGTGAACTGCATACCCTGCAGATCCTGAACGATTTTAATCGCTAGAATATCTTGACTGGCGTAGTACCGATAACCATTCTGCCCATCCACACGATGCGGCTTTACAAGCCCAATTTTGTCATAGAAATGGAGGGTCTGGATCGAGGTCTGGCATATTTTCGCCGTTTGTCCAACAGTATATCCCTGCCTATTTGGCATAGTTTTCATAAGATGATTACGATTCAGTTGCTATCTGCCAGATCACACCGAAAGGATCCTCCAGACGACCGAACATCGTCCCCCAGAACATGTGTTCGAAAGGCATTTTCACAACGCCACCCTCGGATAGTCCATCAAATATACGGCGCGCTTCTTCTTCGCTCTTAAATTCCAGCGTCAAATCCAGACCTTGGCCTCTATCCACGGTATCCTTACCTGAATCAGCCATGAAGAAGCGAAGGCCCAGGGCCTGCAGCTCTAGATGCATGACGCGATTTTTGATTGATTCATCCGCATCCGGCATATCCGCGAAAGTACGCAGACTAACCAATTCCCCGCCTAGTGCCTTCACGTAAAAGTCAGCTTGTTTTCTTGCATCACTGCTGTAAATGTATGGAGTTAACGTTGCCATGCTGCTTCCCTCCTAATTAGTAATCGTTGGATACAGACCGATCATACCATCTCTTGCCTAGGGAAGTGAATAGGATCCCCATACTAAGCGGTCTCTACCTTGCTCCTTCGCTTCATACAAAAGCGCATCCGCTGCAGCCACTAGCTCTGTCACCTTTTGCTCCTTGTCACGAACCGTTGCTCCGAAGCTCATGGTAATATGGAACTTATCCTCGTCAGTACCGAACTCAAGCGCGCGCAGCTTTTCTCAGAATTGATAATTCTAGTCACAAGCACGCTGCATCACTTCCCTGATATGGGTTTGTTCACATTTAAATTATATGGAAATAATGGGAAGTCCTGCCTCGTTCAATTAATATACAACTTTTCTTGCTGAGCGCCGTCTATTACTCATCTTATTATCATTTCCCGATTGAAGGAAGAGCTTATTTTTTTCATCATTTTGTTACGCAGGATGGGACTATCTACTGGTTGGGAGATCGGCCTTTCACGCGCCAGGAAACCAAGGCCGGGGCTGTCGTCATTCCTTAGCAGAGGCCAAATTTTGTTTTTCACTGTTTCTTCTATACAATGAAAGGGTAAGAACATTCTACCTACAGACAGACTCACTGAGGAGGTAATTCGATGAATAATTTTACATTTCATAATCCAACCACACTGCATTTCGGTCAGGGACAACTGGAGAAATTAACAGCTGAGGTACCTAAATATGGCAAGAACGTGCTGCTCGTCTATGGCGGCGGGAGCATTAAGCAGAATGGCATTTATACGAACGTTGTTCATCTGCTGAAAGGCTTGGATGCAAATATCTTCGAACTGAGCGGTGTAGAGCCTAACCCGAGACTAACAACTGTTCATCGGGGTGTGGAAATGTGCCGCAACCAGAACATTGATCTCATTCTTGCTGTCGGCGGTGGCAGCGTCATCGACTGCGCCAAAGCTATTGCTGTAGGAGCGAAGTACACGGGTGACTTCTGGGATATCGTTACACGGAAGGCTTCTGCAACGGGTGCGCTGCCCTTGGGAACTGTCCTCACAATCGCAGCAACGGGCTCAGAAATGAACTCCGGTTCTGTTATTACGAACTGGGAGACGAAAGAGAAACTCGGTTGGGGCAGTCCGTTCTCATTCCCTAAATTTTCGATTCTAGATCCAGCCCACTCGACTTCCTTGCCTGAAAATCAGACCGTATATGGCATGGTTGATATCATGTCTCACGTGTTTGAACAGTACTTCCATCATACGTCTAACACACCATTGCAGGATGGCTTCTGTGAAACAATCCTTCGCACAGTGATCGATACGGCTCCCCGCTTGCTGCGAGATCTTGATGATCTGGAAGAACGTGCAACGATTCTATATAGCGGTACAATGGCGCTTAACGGAGTCCTAAGCATGGGCGTTCGCGGCGATTGGGCGACCCATAATCTCGAGCATGCCGTTTCAGCCGTTCACGATATTCCGCACGGAGGCGGCCTAGCAATCCTCTTTCCGAACTGGATGACCTACACACTCGATGCAAACGTGGCACGGTTCAAACAGTTCGCACAGAACGTCTTTGATATTGATGCGATTGACAAATCGGATCGCCAAGTTGCGGAGGAAGGCATCGCGGCTCTTCGTGAATTCTTCGCCTCCATTGGCGCGCCAAGTCGACTATCCGATTACGACATCGACGACTCGACAATTGAGCTCATGGCCGATAAAGCCATGGTTTACGGGGATTTTGGCAACTTTAAGAAGCTGACTCGCGAAGATGTTGTGAACATTTATCGGATGTCATTATGAAATTAGGAGTGAGCTGACATTATTGTCAGTTCACTCTTTTTTATTTCTGGGGGAAAAGCTGCAAATCATTTACAGACAGGATTTCATATGAAATACTTAAAGGGAAATTACCCCTTTTATGGAGGTTGAGTTGATATGAGCGAGGTTCGTGCGTCAAGTCCGATTAAGAATCGAATTAGCAACGTCTTTATTCCCGTTCGGAATATTGAGAATGCACGTGATTGGTACTGTAAGTTACTTGGTGTAGCTCCTGACGGGGATATCTTGTTCGGACACCTCTACGCTCTTCCTATGGATGGAACTTCCCTTGTGCTTGATCAAATGCCCATGTGGGGCGGCAACGAGCCTGGCGGCCCTCCAACTTATCAAACACCTGCTTTTATGTTTCAAACCGAGAATATTCAAGCTTCTTATGAATTTATGAAAAATAACGAGGTGGAGCTTGTTACGGAAATCCAAAATGAACAATGGTTCGCTTTTCGGGATCCGGACGGTAACCTGCTTATGGTTTGTAAATAACAGTTGAGGAAGTGTCGTACATTGTGCTGCACTTCTTCTTTATTTTCGCCTCCATCAGCTTCTGAATACTTAAAGCGACGAGGATCATACTATATCCATGACAAAACTTACTTTTACAGCCGATCAATTGGTCAGTTCCACCACGGCTTCCAAGAAATTTGGCGAGCTGCGTAAGAAGGCGAAGGATCTACCACAATTCATAACAGATAACGGTATCGTCGACACCGTATTGGTTGGATACCCTTACTTTGAGCAAATGTTTGAACGACTGACTCAGCTAGAACAACAAGAGGAAGAGCGAATACTGAATGAACGAATAGATCGAATCACGCAAGATCCAGCCTCTATTTTGATTTGGAAAGAAATCCGCAAAGAACCACACGAAGGAGCGATTGGCTATTCGTTTTGATGCAGGAGCAGCTCAGGAGTATTGGCAGTTGGATATTTCCGTATTAGATGAAGTCAATCAAGCAATCGATGAATTGAGTTACCGAGCGAATGAAGTTGGCGAAGAGCTCAGCCATTATTCCGATCCTAAATGCGCATGTTGCAAAGAAATTACCCTAAAAGAAGCTGGTATCCGAATAGTTTTTAGGATAACTAACGATGTCGTAGAAATTCTGCGTGTGGTCCCTGCTTCTAAAATAATGACATCCGAGGCCCCAAATTATACGGCCTTAGACCATTTTCCAGGCAACCATCGAAATGAATTCATTTTAGCTATCCAAAAATGGAAACAGGAATATGAGCATTAAAGCTGCGTATTCTTGTTAAAGCCATTCAATAAATTCAAGGCGATTGCCGAATGGGTCATTCAAATAGAATCGTTTTACTCCCTCGTCGTCTCTTGCATCATCTGGAATGGTTTGTATGTTAAGATTCACCAAATATCTCTGCAACTCGTCTAATTGGCTTACCTGAAATGCTGGATGAGCTTTTGTAGCAGGAACAAAATCCTTTTGAACCCCGATGTGAACCTGATGAATACCGCATTGAAACCAAACACCGCCGCGTTTTCTTAAGTTTTCAGGTTTCGGGATTTCTGTCCAGCCTAGTAATTTTGCGAAAAAATTTCTCGCCTCATCTTCACGGCCTTCAGGAGCCGCTAATTGAATATGGTCAATCCCATAAAATGAAAAGTTCATACATAACCCTCCAAGATAAATTCCACGTGGTGAAACGTGGTTTCATTTTAACTTTAATTTTATCAATAACTACCTATAAATTCCACCGTTTATTTGTGCATGAATGAGTGTAAAAGTTTATAGTTATGTCAGATATCTCATTTTCATTGGAAATATCCAATAGATTTTCTATTCATGCTGTGGAAATTGTAATTTCATTGGAATTATCCAATGGAAAGGCATTGATTTTCCAATTTCAGTGATTTACTTCCTGTTGCAACGAAAGGCGAAAATCCCTCTAGGGTTCTTCGCCTTTTTTTGGTGCCTCGCTTTAAAAGTTACAGTGCTAAACATGACATACACTACTGACGCTGAGCCTGCAGCACTGTGTAATCGCGCCACTCTTCTGGCAGTAGACGTTGATATAGCGGCTGCAGGTAGCGGTCGTCGATCAACAGTAGAACGCCGCGATCCGTTTCAGAGCGGATCAAGCGCCCGCCGGCCTGCTGCACTTTGTTCATGCCTGGGAACACATAGGCATACTCGTAGCCGTTTTTGCCGGTACTGTCCATGTACGTCTTGATAAGATTTCGTTCCGGTCCTAGCTGCGGCAAACCGACTCCGACGACAGCCACGCCTGTTAGTCGGTCTCCTACTAGATCAATGCCCTCCGAGAAAATACCGCCCATCACAGCAAAGCCTATAAGTGTCTTATCCGTTCCCGCTTGAAACTCCGCCAGAAAGTTCTCCCGCTCCTCCTCCGACATTTTCGTCTGTTGTACGAGAACTCGGAGCTTCCTTTCCGGTTGCTCTGAATGCAGGACCTCCTGCTCACCTACGAGGTCAGTGAAAGCCTCATATACGCTGCTCATATAGGCATACGAAGGGAAAAACACCAAATAATTACCCGAACGCTTCGCCATCCGTTCATACAGCGAGCGGGCAATCGGCTCACGACTGCGCTCGCGATCCTGGTAGCGAGTTGATAGAGGCTGAACGAAGACATCCAGCTTCTCTTTGGAAAAAGGGGACGGCACCGTCACGGAATAGTCGTCCTCCCCAGCCCCTAGTGTGTCCATGAAGTAGGACAGCGGCGAAAGGGTCGCCGAGAAGAACACATGCGACCGATACCCCTTGCCCATCTGTCGAAGCAAGTGGGAGGGATCGAGGCAGAATAGCTTCACGCTGACCTCGTTCCTATCACATGCCATGAACGTCACATACCGTTCATCGTACAGCTTCGCAATGCGCACAAAATTCTGTGCGCCGAAGTAAGCCTCCAGCAGCAGCGGGGCTGTAGGGGGTGTGGGCGTTGTGGCGCCTGCCCCGGCCAACTCTTTTTCCGCTGCTGCAATAAACACGTCCAGCAGCCCGATTAACAGCTCCGGCAGCTCCGGCTCCACCTGCATCTGGCGATCCCCGATCTGCTTACGCATCGCAATAAAGTACTGATTAATAGCCTTGGCCGCATCATGCAGCTCAGCTCGAACGCCCTTGAACTCGCGCTGCAGCGTAAGGAAATCCGATTTATTTAAAACGCTGGAATACATCTCGCGCGCACGATCCACTAAATTATGAGCCTCATCTACAAGGAGCGAGGTTTGCCGCTTCTGTTCCTCAAACAGCCTTTTCAAATTCACACGAGGGTCGAAAATATAATTATAATCGCAAATGACAGCATCTGCTGCATAAGCGACATCGAGTGAAAACTCAAAAGGACACACCCGATGCTTGCGCACATACGATTCTATAACTGAACGCGTCATAATGGTCTCTTGTTTCAAGAGATCGAGCACGGCTTCATTAATCCGGTCATAATAGCCGTCGGCGAACTCACAATGCTCTTTCGAGCACCGCACTTCCTCCTTAAAACACACTTTCTCCTTCGCCGTGATCGTGACGACTTGCAGTTGAAGTCCCCGAGCCTGCAGAAGCGAATATGCTTCTTCTGCTGCGGTGCGGGTAGTTGTTCTCGCCGTCAAATAAAAGATCCGCTGCAGCAGTCCCTCACCAATCGCTTTGACCGATGGGAACAGGGTCGACATGGTCTTACCGATGCCTGTTGGCGCCTTGGCGAACAGCTTGCGCCCTTCGTTTATCGTTTTGTACACTGCACCGGCCAACTTACGCTGCCCTTCACGATAATTGGGGAACGGGAAAGACAGCTCCTTGATGCTCTGATTCCTGCGCTGTTCATGCGCATTTCTCGCCTGTGCATATGGATAATACCGCTCCACTACGTCAAACATGAACTGCTCAAGCTCGTCCGATGACACTTCCACAACAAATCGCCGAGTCTCTTCCGTATCAACCTGCACATACGTGAGTTGAATTCGCATACGGCTTAGCCCTCGATCCTTGGCCACCATATAGGCATAGCATTTCGCTTGTGCCCAGTGAACCGGATAGGAATCCTCCTCGATCTGCCCAATATCGGAGGAGGTTGATTTGATTTCGTCCACGGTAACCATCTCGCCATCCGCATCCATCAGAAGCCCGTCACAGCGCCCATCAATGACAAATAAAAGATCCTCAAAGGGGATCTCTGCCGAAACATAAACCTCATGCTGGTCCGACTCGCCGTATTGCTTCTGCACTTTTTGGTGCGCTTTGGTCCCTTCCGTCAGCGCCCGACTTGTCCGAAAACCTGACTCAATACTGCCGCTGCGATACACATATTCCACCAAGGAACGCACGGAAATGTTGACGTTAGGGGTCATATCTATTTTTCTCCGTCCTAGAACATTTGTTCCTTATTGTAGCATGCACCAGTACTAAATAGCTACCTTTCTCACTATAAATGGAAGTATGTTGCAAACAATTTCAATCAATTACTTTTTGCCATTTAGACTTAAGAAAGGACCCTATATGTTCTATTTCAGCAAGTTCTTTCTCAAACTGCTGCGGATGAATAACAAGTTTATTTTCGTCGTAGCCATTGTGTTTATCGTCCTATCTTCCGTGAGCGCTTACCTATTGGAAAAAGACACCTTTGGCAGCCTCTTCAATGGCTTATGGTGGGTCATGACAACAGTCACGACAACCGGCTATGGGGATTACGCACCGAAAACCGTTGCAGGCAAATGCCTCGGCATGTTTCTCTACATTTTCGGAATAGGTCTGATCTCCGTTACTATCAGTAAAGTCATCGATTCATTATTCGTATATAGACAGCGAAAGGAAGAGGGCAAATTGAGATATCAGGGCGAACAGCATTTTGTGATCGTAGACTGGAGCAAAAACGCCGAGTTGGCGATTCAAGAAATTCTAAACACGGACTCTGAAACGGAGATCGTTCTCATTGATACACTGGAGAAGACACCTATCGTTCATAATCGCGTCCATTATATCCAAGGAAGTCCTACCCTCGTTGAAACGTTGGAAAATGCCAATATGAAAAAGGCACGTTCTGTGTTCATCTTTGCTAATGAAACAACGGAAGACCAGGCCATGCTTCGCGACCCCTCCTTTGTCGACGGCAAAACACTGCTCGTTGCCACGACCATTGAGCGGAATTACCGCAACGTGCACTCCATTGTGGAAATTAAAAACCGCGAAAATATGCAAAACTTCCTGCATGTCAACGTGAACGAGTTCATCCTCGGCTCTGAGACGATTTCGCAGCTTGCCGTTCGCTCTGCCTTTTCACCGGGCTCTTCCCGCATCGTGTCACAGCTTTTAACTAGACAATCGGGTGATAATCTTCATGTTCTTGGCAAAAAAAAATCGTGGAGCACCTACCGTGACGCTTTCGAGCAGCTGCTCCAAGAAGGTGCGACACTGATCTCCGATGGCGATCAATTGAACATCAACCGCAAGCTGGATCAGCTCATTCCTGAAGATGCGCGGCTGTTCGTCATCTGTGATATCGATACATATCAGCGTATCTCTTCAAACACATAAAACGGACAAAGGAGGGCTACTGCCCTCCTTTGTCCGAAGTCAATTATTCCCACTTGTAGAGGTGGGGACATATTAGGTTGTGTTATTTGAAATTTATCATATCGAATCCCCAGACATATACTTCGTCCTAAATTCTGAAGGTGTCATGCCGATATGCTTCTTGAACACCTCGCTGAAATAACGCCTATCCTCATATCCAGTTGCATAGGCGATTTCCTGAACTTGATGACCGGCAAGCAGCCTGTTTTTCGCCAGTTCCATCCGCTCTTGCGTGACAAACTGCATAAAGGGCATACCTATCGTTTTTTTGAACAGGTTGGCAAAATAGCTTCCGCTGAGATGAACAAGCCTCGCGCTGCTTTGCACCGATAGATCCTCATGAAGATGGCTGCGGATATAGTGTACAGACTCCTCGATGATGGATGAGGCTTCACTGGCCCGCGACCGTTCAATCAACTCGCAGCACAGCTGACATAGCTGCTGCAGCTTCCCTTTCAATTTACCCATAGAGACTGACCCCAGCATACTCCGGTCACGAACACTCTGTAGAATACTTATTGCATCTTCTTGTGAAACGATTTCCAACAAAACACGGATCATCATGTAGGCGAGCTCATAATACATACTAATGACATATTCAGGTTCGGGCATTTCTTCCGTACTCATAAATTCAGCGAAAATATGCGTTATGATCGCGGCAGCTTTCTCCGAATTGCTGCTGCGTATGCTATATTGAAGCTCTTTCTCCATATCAACGGAGTAATAAATACGTCTGATATCAGTCGTTGTCACTTCCTGATAACCAAACACACCATTGCCTCCGGTGTAAAAATGGTACGATAAAGCGGCAACAGCTTGATCGTACGAACTAGCGAGCTCGTTGATGCGCGGAATAGCTAAGCCGAGACCGATGGATACCGTAAATCGCGTATACATCGCAATGTGCTGGCAGCATTTTTCCGCGATCACCATGCTGCTATTTCCCTCTTTTTCATTAAATACAGCGACAAACCGCTCCATCGTCTCTCTGAAAACGATACAAGACGTATAGGCAGATACTGTTTCTTCAACGATATTTTGCAAAGCAAATCGCAGTAATTCCGCTTCTTGAACCGGAATGTGAAGGCATTGCTCCTCAAAGTTATCAATTTCCAGGACCATGACAGTCAAGTTCTCTTTGGCAAGCGGTATTTCCAGAAACTCCCATCGCTTAAGTATATTCTCTTCCTCACCGCGATGGTGCAGCAGCAGTTGCAAAAACTCTTGCTGCAACATCGGTATGCTTGTCTTAACCCTCTGCTCCAGCTGCCAGCGTTTACGAGCTTCACTTCGCTCTTCTTCGAGTACTAGCTTCGCCTTAAGAACAGCCTCCACGATCTCAGCCAGCGAGAACGGTTTTGCTATAAAATCGAATGCCCCCAGTTTAAGTGCCTGCTGGGCGTATTCAAAATCTGTGAATCCCGTTATGAAGATGATTTTGCAGCTTGGATATTTCGCCTTGACTCGCTCCGTTAAGGCCATGCCGTCAATTCTTGGCATTCGAATATCGGTAATGATGATATCTGGCGACATCTCTTCGATCAATCGAAGCCCATCTTCACCGTTCGTCGCTGTACCGACCACATGAATGCCATGCTCACTCCACCGCACACTCTTGGAAATCCCCTCAATCACAGCCACAATGTCGTCGATAACACACATTTTCCAGTCGTTATTCTTCATACTCTTCCCACCCTTTTCTTCATGGATAAGATGGAATCGTTATGGTCGCTTTGGTAAATAAACCAGGTTCGCTTGCTAGATGCAATTCGGCATCATTGCCATACTCGAGATTTAGACGCTTCTGAACATTGTACAGCGCGTATCCATTCAGTTCCTTCCCAGGTTCCTCTATGGTGGAGAATCCTTCCCCATTATCCTCGACCTCCAGAACAAGCAGCTTCCCATTCTGTACGATACGTATGTGAATGAATCCACCTTTTTGTTTATTTTTAAATCCGTGCAGGATCGAGTTCTCTACAAGCGGTTGCAGCAAAATTTTCAAAATATGTTGTTTGATATCCACATCCCTCTGCACATCAACCTGAAAGTCAAACAAGGATGTGTAGCATTGCTTTTGAATGTTCAAATACTGCGTCACATGGACAATTTCGTTCTCAAGGGTAGTGAGTTCACGACCTTTATTCAGGCCGAGTTGAAACAAACGAGAGAGTGAAAGCACCATATTTTGCACATGTTCATGCTCTTGAAGCTGACTTTTCCAATAAATCGTGTTCAAGGTATTGTACAGAAAATGCGGATCGATCTGCGCTTGCATCGCTTTCAGTTCTGCCTTCCGCTTCTCCGTTTCCGCCTCCTTGACCTCATGGAATAAACGGTTGATTTCATCTAACATTCGGTTAAAGCGATACCCCACCTGCGTGATTTCATCTTGAAATACGCTTTCGAATCGGACATTCAATTGGTTAAGCTCCACTTTTTTCATTACGGTTTGGAGACGATTCAGCGGCAGAAGCAGCAATCGGGTTAACAGTCGCGCAAACAGGATGGAGACCAGGAGACAGATGAGAATAATCGCAATCATTGCCCACTTGATATTACCCATCTGCTGCAACAGACTCGATTTGGGGAGTACACTGAACATGACCCATTCTTTGGCCGACCCCAGCCTCCTATAGTTGACGAAATAGTCTTTTCCATCGGCCTGATAATCGAAGTAGCCTTCATCGTTTTGCAGGGCATGCTGAACAGCACTATTCTGGTTGAAATCTGGAAATAGACCGATGTCCGAAGGGAAAATCATCTCTCCCTCGCGGGAAAGCAGCATGAAACGCCCTTCGTTCCAGTCTAAATATTGGTTAATGTATTTTTTAAGTTCCTCTACTTTCACATTCGCAAGCACATACTTGCCACTTGAAGCTTCATTCATAGCCCCTTCCGTCAAAAAGGAGACCATATCATTTTTCTCGTTATAGAACGGATCTACATGTCCCGCTATCCAGAACTCAAGATGCCTGTCTGATGCAGATTTGGCCTTGGTATAAAGTGTCGTAGAATAAAAGGATTGCCGCGGAAGTCCGATTTTCGAAGTTTCATAGTATTGGCCATCTGGCGTTGCAATGAGAATGGAATTAATTAAAGGTTCAATCAATTTCAGCTGTATGAACACCGATTGCAAAGCGGATAGGTGCGTATAATAATTTTGAAAATCCGAAGTGGGTTCCAGTCCGACAGCTCTTCTGTAATCCGTGTTCATCATCATAGAGAAAATGGACGTCTTGATTTTGTTCAGCTTTTCATCCAATGCTTGCGAAGTCTTGTTAAGTGTATCCTGACTAAGACGGTATGCATTTTGTTCAGCTACACCTGCGGCGATCCGATAAGCAAGCAACCCTGTAGCTAAGATCGCCAAGGATACAACAAGTATGAACGCCATCCAAATCCTCTGGCGAAAGGACAATCTGTACATCAAGCCCACGTCAATCCCCAGCCTCACTTTAGGTTCATACCCCTGATCTTAACACGTCAAAGACTCACCCCTCAACCCTTTAGTGCTCCGACATTCATCTGCACGAAGGACTTGTTCGCAAGCAAGTAGATCAGCAGCATTGGAACCATGGAAATGCAAGCTCCCGTTAGCATGAGGTGACTTTGCACAGCCCCTCCATAGCCATAGCGAATGTTAGCCAGACCGACCGTAATGGGCTGCAGATTCGGCTGCGACATAGTGAAGACGAGGGGCATGATGTAATTGTTCCACGCTCCCCTGAACGCGAATAGAGCAACGACACCTATCGCTGGCGTGCAAAGCGGTAAAATGATTCGTGAAAAGATATAGAATGATCCAGCGCCATCGATCATGGCTGCCTCGTCCAAATCTTTGGATATCCCTTTAATAAACGCATATAGAATAAAGAAGGTTGTTCCACCCGCTCCGGTCATCATAATAATTAATCCAAAAATTGATTTATGCAAACCGAGCATGACCATGATTTGATAAGCAGGCTTTAAGGTAATTACGCCCATGTGAATAAACATCATGGCGGAATATACCCCCAGAAGCAGCTTTTTGCCGGGAAAGTCTTTACGAGCGACGGCGTAGGAGGCCAAGGCACAAACGATGATTGTCGTAATCGTCGCACTAATGCTATAAATCAAGCTGTTCCACACGTATCTGGAGAATTTGGCTTCTTTCCATGTGTACATGTAGTTCTCAAACTGCCAAATACTTGGCAGTATGGACGTGCCAGCATTTAGCTCCTGATTCGTCTTAAAGGAACCGAGCATGGCGAGCACAATGGGAAGCAGCAGAAGCGCAGCAACCGCAAGTAGAAATATCCATGTGATGATTCTGCCCGATATGCGCGGCATAAATTACCCTCCTTTCGCATTCCTCAGGAATGAACATCATTAAGTTTTCTTGATAAGTATAAGTAGATTCCTGTTATGACGCCTACAATCAAAGCCAGGAACATGGCCACCGCCGCTCCGTAACCGATATCTTGAGACATCGTTTCACCTGTAGAAACAGGGAATAATAATTTGTACAAATATAAGTGCATGACTTCCGTAGTCCCCGCCGGTCCTCCGCCGGTCAATACCATGATCGCCTCATAGCTGTCGAGCGCACTCATAATAGCGAGCATCATGATGATATTCAGTACGGGACCCAGCATCGGAATGGTGATCGACCAGAAACGCCTTATACCCCCAGCTCCATCCATCTCAGCACTTTCGTAAACATCCTTGGGTATGCCTTGCAGTCCAGCCAAAAATAATAACATATAGTTACCGATACCGCCCCACGCTGCAATCAGGATGCAGGTTAGTAAAGCGTACTCCGTGCCCAACCACTCCACAGTCGGTAACCCAATCATTTTCAATATTTGATTTAATAAACCGTTGTAGGTGTTGAAGATAATATAAAATACAACCGCCATCACTGCTGTGCTAAAAATGGTGGGCATGAAGTAAATGCCACGCAGCAAGTTGCGCCCCTTAAGCTTACCGTTCAAGATGACGGCCAATATCAAAGCGACGGGTATCGTAATGATCATTTTGCCGGCGGCAAAAGTGAACGTATTCCAAATTGCATCCCATAGAACGTCGTCACGAAAAATCCGCTTGAAGTTATAAAAACCTACGAACTTCGCAACACCGTAGCCTTTATAATCATAAAACATGTAGCGCAAAGCCCATAAGATCGGATAAATACCGAGTGTAATCGTTAAGATTACACTCGGAGAGACGAACAGATAGGCTTCCGCGTGGTTCTTCCATTTTCGAATCATGGCAGCCTCCAGAAGCGTATTTATTCAAGCCTTATTTTTTCTGCAGCGCCTTTGGATCAAAATTCGGATCAGCCTTCACTTTCACGCTGCCGCTGCTCACCGCTTTATCTAAAGCGGCATTATAACGAGCTGTTACGTCTTTGATCGTCTTATCCAAATCGCCGCCACTCAAAATGTACTTCGTAAACTCTTCGTGCCATGTTTTCCCTTCAGGTGTAACGCCTTGCGGTGCTACAGGCCAAGCAGCATCATTTTTAGTCAAAAGGAAATTTTTGATGCCTGGAATGCTAGGCTCTTTGGCTCCTTGCAATACATGAGGAAGCACCGTTAAACCAAAACCTTGCTCGTGGTACCCGCGAAGAATCTCATCCTGATACATGTAGGAAATGAACTTCCATGCCTCTTCTTTGTGCTTTGACTTACTGCTCAGGGACAGCCAAGTACCTGCACCAGGATCAATCGCGCCTTTAGGCTCCCCACCGTCAATCGTTGGCACTAAAGCGGCGTCCCAGCGAATTTTGGGCGGGAACTGATTTTTATATACTCCCGGTTCAACCGAGTAAGAGATATACATCCCAATCTTGCCTTCCGCAAACTGCGCGCGCATCGGATCCATGTCCAGCGCCTCGGAACCCGGCAGGACACTGCCATTTGCTTTCATTTGACGTAACGATTCGATAATAGGCTTCCAGCCTGCGAAATCATATTTACCTGCTTTGAAGTCAAATCCAGTTCTGTGGAATCCGTTCATTTCAGCCATTTTCGCTACAGAACGGTCCAAAGCGCTTGCCGGGCTCTTATAAGGAAGCGACCAGCCATAAATACCGTCAGCCTTGCCCACTTCAGTAATTTTCTTTGCTACGACAACCATTTCATCGAGCGACTTTGGTGGCTTGAGGCCCGCTTTGTCAAACATATCGACGTTATAAATGAGTCGAATCGTGGTGCCTACGTTAGGAAGTGAAATGATGTTGTTATCGAATTGGTTGTTGCCCTCGAACACGTAGCTTCCGAATTTTTTCTTCATATCGTCTGTTAGGTATTTGTTAAACGGTTCAAAGTAACCTTTGGCATAGAGCTCTATCTGTTTACCCGGCGTTGCGAATACATCAGGAGCCTGATCGCTTGTAAAGGCCAGATCCAGCGATTGCGGATAATTCTCCGCCATCATCGTCATTTCCACTTCAATGTTGTCCTTATTCGTCTCGTTGAACGCCTGGATTTTCTGCTTGATGTAATCGGCGTCATGTCGTTGGAAGGTCCAGTAAGTCAGCTTTGTCTTTTCTTTCTTGGCTTGCGGCGCAGCGCTCCCGGAAGGAGTTGATCTTGAGGCCGATTGGCCGCTATCCGCAGTACCGCATCCTGCGATGCTGATGGCTAACGTAATCCCTGCTAAAACAGTTAACGGTTTTTTTATTGCTTTGTTCATCGTTTCATTCATCCCCTCTATTTAACTTGTCTGCTGCGTCTATCATATCGTACATTTCGCCAGGTGAGAGCGAGGGAAAGCAACTTGTTCGGTGGTGTATTTCAACTATTGTGTAATGACGAGAACAGGACGTTTGGTTTCTGTTGCATTCTCCCGAGCACCATAGGTTATATCGCCAGTACTGCCAACATCCGTAGGTGAATTTACCCGAATGGAAATCATTTTAGAGCCAGCGAGGGCGCTTTGAACCTGTGCCGTCACATCGATGTCGACCGGTGTGTCGACAACCATGGAAGACCACGAACGAATCAATGTGCTGCCAATCGGCTTGTTGTTCCATGTGATAGACGACTCGATCCATGTGTCGTCGCTGACAAGCTCAGCCTGATTTGTCGTACTCGCGGAGCCGACTCCAACGGGGATCAGCCTTATTTTGGCGCTGCTCACCGCCCCTGAAACAGATGACAGATCAAAACGAAGATAGCTGTATCTGTTATAGCCGGCAGTACTTTTCTTCGTTACCAAAGACTGCACTGTTCCATAATTCGTGTCTGCATAGCTTCCATCCCTAACATAAGCGTCAGCATTTGGTGAGAGGAGCGTTTGAGTGACGGCTCCCAGACTGAATTTGACTTTAAAGGTTCTTCCCTTGGAACCATTTGTATTGACGGTCAGCTTAATCGTCGGGCTAAGCTGTGTCACCGTAACACCAGAATCAGCTATCAATTCGCCAGAGGCGCTTCGATTGATTTCCAGTTGAATCGTATCTGTATTGGCTTGTGTCGGATCGGAAACGCCAACCTCGATATCGCTCGCCGTTTCAAGCGTCATTACAGAAGCCTTCTTATTGCTTGTCAAGAACGGTGACCCGTTAACTTGAATCGTCTTAAGCGTGTCCGTCCAGAAGTTGGCGCCAACTGCTTGGCTTGTCGTATCTTTGACCGCTTGCGCGTCTGGAGAATTCTCCAGAATCGCGATGCCGGGATTCGCCGCATAGCCGCTGACTTGGGCGCTTGTTTTGTTTGGGAGCATGACGTACGCATAGCTCGCATTCGATGGATTTGTCCCATGTTCCTGCCACAGAGTCAGAAAATTCCTGGTCAATACGGTGGAATCAATCGTTTTGGCATACGTATTCACATCGCTCCATGCGCCCGTTCTCGCTTCGCGCAACCCCTTGATCGTTGATGCTGTCGGGAAATAATAACCGATATCGGATTCAGGCACGTTACCGGCCATATGCAGCCAGTTTACGCCGTTCAGCGTTTCGGACCAACCGGAGAATGCAGGTTTCGCCACGCCGTTGACCGTCAGCATATTGTCGCCTGCTGTATTTATTTTTCGATTCTCAATGGTTGTTTCAATCATCCTGTTGTCAGTACTCGTAATACCGGCACCTAATGCGACAATCTCATCGTCAAACATAAACCACGACTTTTTGCCGTTCAACGTGCTGCTCCAAGCATCCAACTCCATGCCGGCAACACCATACTTATTAGCCACTTGTGTGCCTCCGACCCAATTTTTGCTGCTCTTATAGCTTTGTCCGGATGAATTTGCTCTGGTTTGTGTATCGACCGTTGTACCCGGTAGACGATATTTATTGACTAGCGCCCAATATTCATCACTATAATGACCCAAATCATTATTGTAGAGATAAGTCATACCGTCGCTTGTGTACCAGCCTTTGAGATTTTCATTATTGATCGACTCGTAATTGTAAATTCGGCTTGACGACATACTAAGTGCGAAACCGAACCCAGGACGCAGATGAACAGCGCGATCCATGCTGGGGAACGGTTTATTCATGACAAGTTCGCCCCGAGCTGTAACGCTCGAATCATTAACGATCTGTTTGGCAAGTGTTACATGGTAGATAGAAGCGTTGGCAAAGAAGTTATAATAAGTATCCGATTGGATCCAGTACTTAACCATACTTTTAAGTTTATTCGCATCAGAAAGCGGGGCAAACTGAGCAAGCTGAATGATCGGTTTCATGACTTCCATGCCAACCATATGATCCTGTGCTGTACGCCGGGATGCCTCCCTGCTGCGGGACATATCCATCATTGCCCCTTTATACATGAGAGGCTCAAAGGAATCATAGACCCATTTATATAAGTTTTGGGATTCTGGTGCTGTGATAGCCCAAGATGAGCCGCTAAGTAGATAAACAAAAGGCACAATCGTCTGCAGCAGCGATTTGCCGTACCCTCCCGTGTACGGATGGGAAGTATGTTGAATGAACGAGCCGTCATCGTAGAATCCGTCACCGCTTGTTACATTTGCAAATACGTTGGTCAAAGCGTCGCGAGATGAAGCGATACTTGCACTATCTTTGACGATGATGCCACGAATGCCTACGGCAGTTGCTTTCCACACTCGGTTCGCGCCTGTTGCTGTAGTACCGTTCGTTATCGTCGCAGAAGGAGCGAATTTATTGATCGCGTTCATGTAATTGTTTTTTTGCGTGGAGGTTAAGCTATCGTACAGCAGAATCGTACTATTATTAAGCGTGAGGGGAACATTGATTTCCCAATCAAACCAGTTCCCGTATTTTGTTTTGTTCTCATTGTATGTATTGGCATACATCCAGTCGAGACCGCCGATAATGTCCGATAAAAGAGTGGTCTCCTGATAAAGGGAAGATCCGTTCATCGAATAAGCTTTGGCCATGGCGTCTAAACGGGAATAAGTAATTGCCATAAAACTCGATTTATTCAAATCCGTTCCAGCGATGCTATCGCTCAAGTCACTCCATAAATAAGTGCGAGAAGCCGATTTGTCCATTGTGTCCCAGTATCCTTGTGCAGTCGATGTAAGGGTTTGCAAGATAACGGAAATATCGGGATCGGAAGCAATATAGTCACCTCCGAGCAGATATGACTTCCATTTGAGCCTCAACACGTCGTATTCGTCAGCAGCCGCTACCCGTCCTGCAAATAATGATGAAGTGAATCCAAACAACAATAAGGCGATGAGAAACATGCGAAAACCTGACGTGATCATGCGTTTCATTCATTTTCCCCCATTCATGAGTAGGATAGCGGTCAAATAACCGCTTCTCACAAATAACGTATACAGTTTCTCATGAATAAAATAGGGGGGAAAACGATTTTGAAGGTGAGAGAAATCAACTATCAGGGAATTTCTTCCCCAACTTTATCCAATATGGCCCCAGATTGTAACCATCTGAGCAAATACGTATCAATTTTCCCGTTAAATTCCAATTTAATATGAAGGTTAGCACCAGACTGGTCAGGGTCGGTATGTTGAATACTTTGGTCCACGATGACCTCCAGCGCTCTTGTTTCTTCTATCAAAGCAACTCGTGAGCCAACCGTTTCCTGCTTGTACATAAATGCTTGTACGAATAAAGCCGTTCCCTCGGTACGCACTTTTTGGATAACGGATTGACGCTGTTGATGGGGCGGATTGTCCGGTGTCCGGGCCGTATATAGGTCTACTTGGTGTGAACACCAGCACCAATGCTCAAGTTCCCCCTTTCGCATCTTGTAGCGAAATGATTGCGGCGATTGCATCACTGTGTGTTGCTTATCCTTGAACAAATCTTGCGAGAGTATGCTAAAACGCTCATCAGTCGACTGCCAGTAATGCGAATCGTTATGAAGCATCTCCCCGCTGATGTGACCTAACAGTTCCAGTTCACGTTCGGAAGGTACGGTCACCCTCACAATATCGAGCAAATACTGTTCCGTAAGTACGTTGATACGCCGAATCTCTGCACCTCTGTAGGCTTCTTCGTCCCATGGGCACATTTCTAGCGGGAGGATGATCTTGTCTTTCATCGTGTAGCTGTCCTCTTTCCAATCAACTGCCGTTTCCACCCATACTCCCCATGCTGTCTCCTCAAATCGGATGATGCGCGCGTCTTGCGGGGGCTGGTCTTTACCGTCGATGCACACCGTATTATGAGAATACGTATGCTTAAACCAGGCATAGTGAGCCGGAACCCCGTAAGCGACCGTACCTGGGTCGATCATGAGCGGAATACTCCCGTAAGCCAGCGATATGCCCAAACGGTCCATGTGATCGTGTTCCCCGCCGAACTTGCTGTGTTTGACAACCGCATGCAAGCCGTCTTTTCTTACCAGCTTCGTCAGACCGCTGTCTGGTGCAGAGCTGCTTTGTCTAAGCATGGATACAAAATCAAAAAAGGATGACGGTTCCGTCAAATCTTGACCATACAAAATCGCATAGACCGAATCTCGCAGTCCCGGCTCAAAGTCGATTACTTGCACGGATGCGGCTTCTGTCATTCCGTAGGCTGTCTTCAGTAAGGCTCGGTACTCGGGCTTATCTTGCCAATCTAGTGCAATTTCATAAAAACGCGCGTAGCTCTTAATAGTGCCCTGCGAAGAGGCATCGTTCATCATCGGAAATGAGCCATTCGGTAAAATGAAAGCGAGCGGGAAGTCGAACATTTTCACTAATGTTGGATGGTTTCGTAAATCCCACTGCGTACCCTCAGCAAGGAAGCAGTACGTCAATATCGACTCAAAAGCATAGAAGTGATAATTGAAATTCCCTTCATACCAGAGACCGTCGCCCAGCGCGCCGCGATTGATTTGATCTATAAGCCCATACTCGCCATCCAGTCCGCTTCGCAGCAAATCCTCATCTTGCAGCATCACCCCCAACGAACAAATAGCCGATGTTATCAGAGAGGCATGATTGTGGATTTGCTGCTCTTTGTGGGTGATTAGAAAGTTCGCGCATGGCCGAAGCAGCCCTTCCCGAATACGCTCATCTTCTTCAGGATCCATTACCACTCTCAGCAGGCCGTACCCGACGACTAGATCAAGAATCCAATGCGACTCATCTAATGTCTGTGCGAAAAGCTTCCCTGGTCCGTTATAGGGGATGTCACCATGTGGCTTGTATCCACAATAATGGTCGGCATAAGCAAGCAAAAACGATTTGGCTTTCTCGGCATACCTTATTTGCGGGTCTATTCCGTACATTATTCCAAGGCTATAGATACCATGACCGATCTGTACATGCACATGTGATTGCCATGCAGCATCAAATGGTTCCCCTGTCCAGACTGTCCCACAAATAGGACAACGATGCTGCTTTGGTAGTTTCCAGTCGAATTGAAGCCTCGTTCCATCGTGATGACAATGGTAGTAATGACCCCAGTCACCGCATTCATTCGCGGTAATGTTATAGCTGATAGAGAGCGCTTCTTCAGCGTCCCTTCTCATTTTAGCCATAGCTGCCTGAAATTGAGGTTGTTTGGCGTTACGCTTGCCTCTGTCCATTCTTGTAGTATTCATGTGTTCCCCCTTAATAAAACGATCGGTTTCATCATTTTCTACTCCACATTTAATTAACAATAGTTGAACAATTAAAAAGCTGCAATGCGTCATAACAACGATTAAGGGCGGCTATTCGATTATAAAATATGTAAGGGATAAACTATTTTGTAAACACAACAAATAAACTTAATCAGGCAGCTTGTCAACGGGCTGGATTAAGCTTTCAAAAAAAGACACCACACTCTCTATTAATATTAAGAGTCGGTGTCCTATTTCTATTTACCCCTTCGGCTGAACCCAGCGAAACGGTGTCGTATTAAAAAATAAGTTCGGATTGACCTGCACATTGTGCGCCCAAAAGGTAAAGTGCAAATGCGGCCCGGTAGAGAAACCGGTCGTGCCGACAAGCCCAATGATATCGCCCTGTTTGACCCGATCACCCGTTTTCACGCGCAGCTCCGAGAGATGGGCATACTGCGAGAAAAGCCCCATCCCATGATCGATATAGATGGCATTGCCAGTCAAATACAGGGTTTCCGCCAGCGCGACTACCCCGTCGTTCGTAGCTTTGATCGGGGTGCCTTCCTTCGCGGCCAGATCAATGGCTAGATGAGAGCTGTCGTATTTCCCGTTCACATAACGGGTGTACCCATACGGTGTCGTCAAAATCCCCTCGACGGGCTGCACGAACGGCCCGCTGAACAGAAACTCCGGCTCGGACTTACTTCGCGCCAGATCAATCTTCTTCTGGTCGGCTGCAATGCGCCCCGTGTCCTGCTTCATGCTTTCCATCTGAGCCGTTACCTTCAGATACTGCGTTTCGAACTTCTTCGGTTGAATGGTTAGTGTCTGATCACCGATCGGATATTTCCCCGGCTTTGCACTCATCGTAATCGGCAAATACGTAAAGTATCCCGTTCCGTAAGGCTGCAGGGTATACGTTTTATTCAACCAAGTGATACTCCCAGGTTCATTATGACGCACCAGCACCACATCTCCTGGCGCTGCGCTATCCGGAACGAGCTTCCACTTCGAACCGATAACTGCTTTGGCATCTTCCTTGGTTCCGTAGAGCGCCGATTCCATCTTCAATTGCTGCAGATGATTTTTCTCTTTCAGAATGGCCTCTTTGACCTCTGCCGTCATACCGTCCACCCAGGTCTGTCCACCATCTGTTGTGATGAGCAGTGGGTTTTTACTATCCTTCGTACTGGCGAGAAGCACCCAACCGATGCGAGGCGTCAGGAATTGCGATTGCTTCACTTGAAAAGAGGCATTGTCCACTGTGACCGTAAGCGGTTTAGGGCTGTCTTGACCGGCCGAGCCTGAACTTGCTTCTAGGCTAAGCAGTTCAATTATCGGCCCGCCTGTTGGCAAAGCGCCACCTGCTTCCTCGGCAGTGATGTCTATTCCGAGCGCTTCTTGCCACTGCGCGCCACCATCCTCTGTTCTAGCGATCCCATCTGCATATTTCACCCAGCCGCGATCAAAGTCGAGCATACGGAATTCCACAGCCTCTCGCGGTGGTGGCGTTGGCAGCGGTGTTGCTACTACAACAGCAGGCGTATTGTCTTTCCAAGAGAATGGTGCGCTGAAAGGCGATTTACCAACTAAAATCACCACACATGTAGCAAGTAAGCAGGCGCCGGCCAATAGCGGCCATTGACGACGTTTTCTTGATTTCATTGACATTTTTCCTCCCCTGCTTACAAGTGAGTTATTTCTTCTATGCTTACTTCTTACATGGGAACACAAAAAACCCGAAGACATCCATGCCTCCGGGTTTCGTTATATTAAATTTGCACGCCCTTTTTGAGCGCTTTCTGATCCGTATTCGTGTTATTAACTAAAGGAAGTAACTTGACACTTCGAACCATAGTGGACTGACATAAATGACAAGTCGGCACGTGATCGAATGCAAAATTATCTCGCATCCAGCCTTTACAGCCTTCTTTTTCACAAGACCATACCGTCACATTTTCTAGAGGCATCTCTTCAAGCGACTTTTTTCTGGAATACATGGATAAACCTCCTTAGAGTTTTACGTTAGTAAAACTAGCTTGGTAAGCATTGACGCAGCGTTTTGCTATTTGCAAAACGTTCTTCGCCCTCATAAGCTAAATTGAAAAAGACTGCCATTACACAAGTAAAGGCAGTCTTTTTAATTATATTACAGTTTTACAACGTTTTCTGCTTGTGGTCCGCGGTTGCCTTGAACAACGCTGAACTCAACGTGTTGGCCTTCGTCCAAAGTTTTGAAACCGTCGCCTTGGATTGCGGAGAAGTGAACGAATACATCGTTGCCGCCTTCAACTTCGATGAAACCGAAACCTTTTTCTGCGTTAAACCATTTTACTGTACCAGTAGCCATGAGAAATACCTCCAAAAATTATTAACATGTTTTTATTCTTCAAAGAGAAAAAATTCACACATTGCAAAAGGTTCACTAACAAAAATGAAAACCCTTTACAATATGTGAATTCAGGTTCTTTTTGTCGATTGGATTTATCATACCATACCTATCTTGAAAACGCAAACTATTTCCAGTTAATTTATTACAAAGTAACCGCTTTCCTCATAAAATGGGCGGATGGCAGCGGATGTATTTTTAACCCCTACTTAAGTCTAGGTATTCACTTAGCCTCTGGACCGTGTGCCGTTTTAAGCAAGGGAACTATACTGAAGTTATCGATTCTTAGGAGGGTTTTCATTGTGTACAGCATAAGTGTTCAAATCATACTGTTTGTTTGTTTATTATTCGTCATTTTCACCTGGATAGGGAGTGTCAAAGCATCCCGATTACTATATAACCAGAGTCTGGAACGGATGCACCGCAAAGCAAGCAAGCTGCTTTTCTGGTCATGGTTTCCGGCTATTCCTGCTGCTGCTATCATTGGAGCTATTGTCTGGATGCAGCAATCCATGGATCCGGTCTTCTGGCAAGACCGCGTGTTTATTCAAGCGCCCCTGGTAGTTCTGCCTATTTTGACCATATGGTTCGTATCAGTTCCTAAACTGATCAAATTGCGTTCCTTAACGAAGCAAAGCTTAGCCGAGCCTGGTGCAGCAATAGAGCCAACTATTTACCATAGAGCTGCTAGCCCTGGTCTCATTATTCCTTTTCAAATGACGGCTCTAGGCGCGTTAACCGCTTTATATTTCTCACTCGTGCCTCCGGTTCCATTTCGGTGGTTGGAAATCTCCATACCTCTGGCTGCCTTTGTACTCGCAACGGTTGGACTTTGGTGGAGACATCAGATTCGCTTCAAACAGGTAAGTAAAATGGAAATTTACGCCATTCCTACCTTTTGGAAACGCGCCTTAACGATGGTAGGTGTTATGGCTGTTGTGGCTGGATCTGTCTATTATCTGTTTACGTTGGCGATGAACAACAGTCAATTACCAGCGGAAATCGATATGGCGAGCGGAACACACGATTATGGCGGTCAGGCAGTAACGGCGAATAGGAGTCCGCATAATCACGGGATTGAGGGAATGAACGGCTCCTCTGCCAAAATGGTGTCTGTTGCTGACCTTACAGGTCCGCGCGAAGGGACGCCGGATCGCCATTTTACACTAACAGCTCAAAAAAAGACGGTCACACTTAGCTCTGGCAAAACCGTGGATGCTTGGACGTACAATGGGCAAATTCCAGGACCGGAACTGCGTATGAAAAAGGGAGAGCTAATCGAGGTCACTTTGATCAATGAGGATATCGAACATGGTGTTACTGCTCATTGGCATGGTTTGGATGTACCAAATGCCGAGGATGGCGTTGCTGGAGCCACGCAAAATGCCGTTATGGCGGGCGAAATCTACACATATCGCTTCCGTGCGGAGCAAGTGGGCACTTTCTGGTATCACTCCCATCAAGATTCACAAGAAGCAGTTAGCATGGGGCTTTTCGGAGCGTTAATCGTTGAACCGAAGGTGGAAACCCTGCAGCAAGTGAAGGACATCACGGTCATGACACATCGTTGGAAAGGCAATACATTCGCCATTGGCGCGTCAGATCAGTTAGAACGCATGACAATTGCTCCAGGGACGCCTGTCCGCATGAGACTTATTAACACGGACGATTGGGTGCAGCAAAAATATACCCTTGTCGGCACTCATTTTGAGGTGGCCGCGATTGATGGAACGGAACTGAATAAGCCAGGTGTATTGACCAATACGCATTTGGTTGTGGCTACAGGTGGTCGGAATGACATCACGTTCATCATGCCAGAGCGTCCTGTGTACCTGAATGTTGGCGGTAACCGCAGCAGCGGCATCTTGATGTCGCCGGATGGGAAGGGAGAAATTCCAGAGCTTCCTCAAACGGTCGCTTTCGATCCTCTTCAATATGGGGACCCGACTGCGACACCCTTTGATGCAAATAGCCGTTTTGACAGAAATTTCACCTTGATCTTGGATAATAAACTCGGGTTCTATAATCGTAATCTAGATTTCCTTTATACATTGAATGGCGAAGTATTCCCGAATACACCAATGCTAATGGTGAAAGAAGGCGATCTGGTCAAAACAACTATCGTTAACCGCGGAAACGTCGACCACCCGATGCACTTACACGGTCATCATGTGCTGGTGCTATCTCGCAATGGTAAGCCTTCCACGGGCAGCCCTTGGTGGTCCGATACGTTGGCTGTACTGCCAGGAGAAACTTATGAAGTGGCTTTCGTTGCAAATAATCCTGGACTATGGATGGATCATTGCCATAACCTCGTACATGCTGCAGCAGGAATGACAATGCACCTTATGTATGAAGGCGTTATGACGCCATTCTCAGTAGGAAGCGGTACGATCAATCATCCAGAATGATTGACTCTGTTTTCATAAAAGAGGGAGGGGATGTTAGGATAGGTAACATAGGCTGTTGACAAAATGACCTGTATCGGTTTACGCTAGAGGAAAGCAAGCGAGAACTGAATACTATCCATTTCGTATAACCTTAATAATTGGATTAAGGGTCTCTACTTAGAAACCGTAAATTTCTAGCTACGAAAAATGTGCGCATGTTTGGCATATTTTTCATGGCTAGTTTTTTTGTGTCCATTGCTTCATACAATACTAGGACTAGGAGGTTTTTAACGATGACAACCATTCTAATTAAAGATGCGCAAATTGTGACTATGAACCGCAATGGAGATATGATTACAGGGGATATTTTCATCGAAAACGACCGAATTACAGCAATTGGGCCGGATTTGAATCCTGCACAGGTGGATAAGGTGATTGACGCCAAGCACCGTACGATCATTCCAGGTTTCATTCAAACCCATATTCATTTATGCCAAACCCTATTCCGCGGTAAGGGAGACGATCTGGAATTAATGGATTGGTTGAAAAAGCGGATATGGCCGCTTGAAGCCTCGCATGACGAGGAATCGATCTATTATTCCGCCATGCTTGGGATCGGCGAACTGATTCAAAGCGGTACAACGACGATCGTCGATATGGAGACGGTGCATCACACCGACTTTGCTTTTCAAGCTATTGCAGAGAGCGGCATGCGCGCTTTATCCGGCAAGGTGATGATGGACAAAGGGGACGAGGTTCCTTTTGCTTTGCAAGAGAAGACCTCCGAATCGCTCAAGCAAAGTGTCGATTTATTGGAGAAATGGAACGGACACGACGATGGCCGCATCCAGTACGCGTTCTCTCCACGATTCGTCATATCGTGTACAGAAGAACTGCTGCGTGAGGTCCGCAGCCTATCGGAGCAGTACCAAGTGAAAGTGCACACGCACGCATCTGAGAATCTCGGCGAGATCGAAATTGTGCAGGCCGAGACTGGCATGCGCAATGTCGTCTATCTCGATCATCTCGGTTTGGCGAATGAGCGGCTTATTCTGGCGCACTGCATTTGGCTTGATGAGGAAGAGAAGCGCATCATCCATGAGCGGGGCGTGCATGTGAGCCATTGTCCCGGCTCTAACCTGAAGCTTGCTTCAGGCATTGCCGAGACGCCCGACATGCTGAAGCTCGATATCTCCGTCAGCCTAGGAGCAGATGGCGCGCCGTGCAATAATAATCTCGATATGTTTAACGAGATGCGTTTGGCTGCGCTTATCCAGAAGCCGATACACGGGCCGACGGCCATGAATGCGCAGACGGTCTTCCGCATGGCGACCATCGGGGGAGCCCGCGCTGTCGGCATGGAGAAGGAGATCGGCAGCCTCGAGGTCGGCAAGAAGGCCGACCTCGCCATTCTCGATCTCAACAATTTCCACACGTATCCGTCCTTCGACGTGGATCCGATCTCTCGCATCGTTTACTCAGCGACGCGAGCTGACGTAGAAACGACGATCATTAACGGTCGTATCGTCATGGAAAACCGTATCATGCGGACGATCGACAAGGACATCGTCCTGCCCGAAGCGAACCGCTCCATCCAGCGGCTGCTCAAGCGCGCCAACCTGCGCTAAGCGGCGGCTATCATACAAGCCTGCAATCCAACTAGCATTATGCTAGCTGGGCTGCGGGCTATTTTGCTTCGCCTTTTGCAGCATAATCAGCTAATTCCAACTAGTGGGGGGAGAGATCGTCAATCCTCTCACGAACCACTTTTTAGTCGGGGTTTCCGAAGGAAGCGAACCGCATCTATGTCGGAAATACGAGCACCATTACAGTGGTTCAAGACGGCATATGACCAAAAAGCCTCCAAACCCACGAGCGATCCGTGGACATGGAGGCTTTACTATAGGATCACTCGAATGAAGCACGAAGGTCGCTATTTTTCCGTTGAACAGACTTCATTAAATCGGCATTAACTTCTTTCTCATCCGCCATGCTAATCAACGCATGAACATCCTTCGGCAAGCATTTCCCGCCGTACCCGCGACTATCCTCATACACGAAGGTATGGCTGCGGCCGATTCTCGGGTCCTCGAGCCAAACTTCCCGAAGTTCATTGTAATCAATCCCGTGTGCTCCGGCAATATCATAAAACTCATTGCAAAACGACACTTTAAGCGCAAGGAAGCAATTCTCCATATACTTCGCCATTTCGGCTGTGCGGGCATCCGTCCGTCGGATTCTCACTTCTGCGTTGTACACTTGCTGATAGGCGCGGATCACATGGCTAACATCCTCAGATTCGCCTCCAAATGTAAGCCACGTCCGATGACGCAAATCCGAAAAGGGGTGATCAACGGTTTCTCCATAGTATTCCGGCTGGAACACGATTCTTTTCCCCGTTCGTTCCTTCATAGCGTCGGTGAACCCTACGGGAACAGTCGAGCGAATCACAATGACTTTAGCTGTCAGCCACGTAATCACTTCTTCAACAATGGACGTATCACATTTGCCGCTCGGGAGTGAGGGAGTCGGGACACAGACGAAGACGACATCGCTTTTGTTTACCTCCGCTTGACTGCCCACCTGCATAGGTGCATCATAAACCGCAGCGTTTGGAAACAAAGCGTGTATTGCCTTCCCAACATGACCGTATCCAACAATTCCTATGTTCATCGTCATTCAGTCCTCACTCCTTATGCTTAGCCGTTCGAAATTCCTACTGCAGCTATCACGCAGCCACTTTCTCTTCTTCTACCTGCTCCTGTTCATGACGCTTCTTCTGAACGGCAAGCAAGATGAATACCAAGAAGTAGTATCCCCAGTAACCGACGAATTCCTCCAGTGAAGGATTCTGCGTATAGCCTAGAAAAGCTTTAAAGAAAATGCCGACTTGGCCGTTAATAAGCGGCTCTTTACCCATGTCACGAAGATATTGCACACCATCAATTGGATGTTCCGGCATAAATCCCGTTATATTATATATTTCACCGATTTGGTGTCCCGCTGTCCGATATAAACTTCCAATAATACCCAAATCCTGCATGATTCCAATTGCTTGCACGAACAGACCCGCAGAAATCATCATGAGAAATACGCTTGTAATGCGGAAAAACGTACCTAACCGAATTTTCTTCGTCCCTTTGAAAAAAAGCAGGCCAATTACAACAGCCAGAATGAGTCCACCCAATGCTCCCCAGCTTTCGAGTGCTTTCTGTATGTTTCCTCCCGTAATTGCGGCAAAGAAGAAAACCGTCTCCACGCCTTCGCGCACAACGACTAAGAACGAGTGGACGACCATATTAATGGCGCCGCCAATGGTTAGAATATGTGCAACCTTGCTTTGAACCTTCCCTTGCAATTCGCTATTTTGTTTGCCCATAAACATAATCATATGTGTCAGCAGCCCGGAAGAGACGAGCATGATACCGATTTTCATGTAGTTTTGACTGCCCATACTGGCAAATCCGGTCAATAAAACCTGGAAAGCCAGAGCCAAGCCGTAACTAACGATCAAAGCCAAAAAAACACCAACCCATACCCATTTATGCCAGTGTACGGCATCAATACGAGTTAAATACGTAACGATTACACCAACAATGAGAATGGCCTCAAGCGCCTCACGAAACGTAATGAGAAATGCCTGCAAATCCATAATCTGCCCCCTGTTCTCTTCCTTGCTCCTCCATACTGAAAGACACTTGCACCTATGGGCACAAGTGTCTTCGCTATGAACGAAATGATTAACGAAGAATGATAATTTCACCATTTTGGTAGAATACACGTTTACCGAATAACTCAGCTACAGCACGCAATGGAATGAATGAGCTTCCGTTTTCGATAATAACGGGTTGATCCAATTTGACTTTGTCATTCACTTTACCATTCTCTACCACTTGATCGGATCCTAATGTAATTTCTGTTTTCTTACCATCTTTTGTGATGACAACTGTTTTCGTTGCATCTACCCATTCAACTTGAGCTTGAATCGCTTGTGCAATAACACGAACCGGCACCAATGTGCGATTGCTTTCTACGTTAATGAAAGGGGCATTCTCAGCTGTGAAAGCAGCTCCATCCACTTGATAATCCTTGCTGCCAATTTTCAAACTGGAACCATCTTTGCCAACCAGAAACTCTAGAACTTGGAAACCATACTCTTGTGCATTTGCAAGATCAGATGCATCTACAGCAGAGGAGAATTTCGTTGCCACTTCAAGAGCAGCCGCATACTTCTCTTTACCTAAGAAAACTTCTTGGCTAGCAAGGAACATGTTGCCTTCTGCCGCATATCCGCGTGCACCTTGCAGGTCCCCAGCTTCAAGCTTCGTAAATGCTTGCTTCACATATTCGGATACTTTACCGATCATTGTGCGGTGTAACGCATTTTGGATTTCATCTTTTTTGATTTTGCTTGCATCGCCGGATGCGAACGCATCTCTCACGAAGTTAGCATCTGCGATACTGCCGCCTCTGAGGTATGTGTATACCGGCATGTAGAGGAAGTAACCTTCTGTAATCGCTGCAGGTTGATCAGCAGGAGCCTTAGTAGCAATGCTTTCTGCGTATGTAAAAGTAGCGAGTGTGTAGTTTTTGATCAACGTTTTGTCTAAGAATTGACGGTGAACATTGAATTCATTCAAGTTATTCTCTTTAATATCTTTTTGGATAAGTTCAATCGTTGTTTTCAACAATGATTCCATATTCAAGCTATATTTGGCATCGCGTTTCACTACGTTTGGTTGCAGCGCGCCTTCATAGATTTGAACCGCTTTATCGAAGGCAGCTTTTGCTCCGGCAACATCACCTTTGGTCATAGCTGGACGTACTTGGTTGCTCATCAGATCGCGAAGTGCGAAGAAGAAATACCATTGCAAGCCTTTGTCTATAGCTTGTTTCGCTTGGCCAACTTGCAAATCGCCTTTAATCGCGCTGTCCAACACAAGAGTGATGTTCGCATCGATTTTAGGATCATCTGCTTTGATGTTCACATCAAGACGTTTTACATCCGTTTGGAATTTATCTACATATAATTTCTGAACATCAGCAAGTACCGTTTTGTCTGTAAAAAGTGCTTTAATATCCGTAAAAGATTGAAGTTTTGCTGCGATCGTTTGATCTTCTGTGATTTGGAATTTACTTTCTGCAAAAGCAACGGAAGTAACCGTAACCACGCTGGATAAAGCTAGTGAAACACTTAAAGCAACAGCTAAAAATTTACGCATAATAAGTTTCTCCTCTATTCATCTTATATTTTTATATTAACTATTAAATCCACTTTCTTTTACGCGCGAACCATACGCCCCCACCCAGTAGAACAATGACCCCTCCGATAACAGCTATGCTGATGAAAGGATTCGTTTTATCGGAACGCTCCATAGGTGCATGTGCGGACGCTTCTTTTGCCGAATCAGCTTGTTTAACATCTGAACCCGCTGCTTTAACGGGCGCTTCTACAGTCGCTGTAGGCTGAGCCGCATCCGTGGTTGGCGCTGGACTAGCACTAGCCGTCGCAGAAGGCTCAGACGACTTCGTCTCCACTGCAGCAGCGGCATCCGGTGCCTTTGATTCTGTCGGTTTAGCATCTTTAACCGGTGATACTGGTTGTTCTGTCTTGACCACTGCCTCGTTCTTAACCGGTGCAGTTGTTGCCTGCGGCTTGGGAACGGGGGTAGACTCACTTGGAGCAGCAGGTTTGACGTAAGCCGTATAAGGGAACAACGGTTTCACTTTACCGTAGATAAAGTTGACCTTTTCCTTAAATACCTCTGGCTGTACATCCTTCTTCCCTACTCCGAACAATCCAGGATTCCCTAGCGCTTCAAGCGCGGCTTCGAAAGCTTTATTAATTTCACTCGTACCCGCTCCCACATAAGGCTCTAATGTGTCAAAAGTCGCCTTAGCTTTGGCTAGCAAGAGTTTAGACTCTGCATAATCATCAATGCCTTTAGTAGCATAGGTGAATCGACGATCCAAGTTCATTACGAGGACAGCTTTGAAATTAGCAATGACTAATTTACTATCTTTGGCCTGGAAATTAGCATCAAGCGTGGCACCTATTCCTTCGCCGAAGTGCGATACGAGTTCTGCTCTTCTCTCCTTATAGGCGCCTTCCGCAGCGTTCCAATCGTTCGCCCCATCTCCAATACTGGATTGCACCAGTTTAAATGTTTCAGCGACATCTTCTGTATTGGCGTCACCATACGAATAGGCCAGCGCGGAGGACGGCAGGATAATCAATGCCGCTAGAACAAAAGTCATACCGGCTAGTAGCCATCGTTTCATATCTTCACCCCTGTTATGATTGTTTGGAATCTCGTTGTCATTGATAATGATAATCATTGTCCATATATGTGTCAACCATTTTTTTACTCAGCTGAAAAGAGGGACCCCATCTTAACGCACCCACTCATATAAAATGACGTGAGCATATGCCGGATCAAATAGAGCGTCCGACTTAAACTCAGCAAGCTGCTTAACATGCTCCTTCACCGATTTGCCTTGCTGCGCAAAGCCTTGAACGACATGATCGGTGAGGAGCACTCGCCGCTCGGAATTCGCCCCAGCCACCGCTTGAAAGTACTCGTACGTATAGATGCGCTGATGATCGTAGTCGGCCTGCAAGTACTGCAAGACTCTCGTTTCTTCCCATGTAAACAGCAGGAGAGGCCCCTGCAGGCTGCTTACATAGTCATGAAGCTGATAAACCGCTGGCTCTTCCACGGCCTGCCGTTTCTGAAGCTGAGCCCCGTAGACGACTTGAATGGTTATGAGGCTAATGAGGAGAGCGTACAGGCTCGTTGGCGCTATTCTCAATAGACGCGTCCTATGCGTGGATGTCCTTAATCCCTCTGCCGTTCGAATGATAAAAGCAAACATAAGTAGCAAAATCGGAGCAACGACAGGAGCGATATGACGCGGTTTCTCAATATTTTGACCAAAAAGAGCCCATAGGGTGTACAAAACGGCACAGCCAACGAGCCAGAAGATATATCGTCGATTCTCATTGCCTTGCACACTAACAGACACAAATCTCCGACCAATAAACGCTGCAACGACAATAATGACAAGCCATAAGCCAATGAAAACGGAACCGCCCAATAGGGCTGATCCTAGTAAATTGTGTCCAATGAGCTGGTAAATTCGTTCACCAAGCGGTATCGGGGTAGAGATAACACCGCCGCCCCATTCGGAGAAGTGTCCTTCAACGAAAGCAACAGACAGCTTCCAGAAGCCAGCTAGGGTTCCTTCGGAAAGCACCAACCCAGCTATCCAAAGCAGTTGAAACCACAGCGCAGTTAAGGCCGAGCACCCCAGTCTCAACCATCTCCGCCAACCTCTCGCACCGTACTGCCAAATTCCGTGCCAGAGCGGCACTAGCGCTAGACCGTATGGAAAGAAGGATAGGCGTGTACCCATAAGAAAGCCGAACATCAGCAGCACCAGACCATGGCGAAGCAGTGAACCAGGACGATCCATCGCAAAGCGGATACTCCAAAGAAACCACCACAATAAGGCCATACCCGCACACTCCGACATGGGACGTGAGGACATGAGCCAAATGTAGGGGCTGCTTAGTACGAGCGCAGGCAGTAAAAGACTTTTCATGCCGCTGCCCGTCAGACGGTTTGCCAGTAAAAACATCGGAAGCGCGGAGCTTAGAGCTGCTAGGGTATTGAAGACAGATAAAGCTTTGACGGGGTTATTCATCCACTGGTTAATAAACCATCCACCTAGAATAAAATAAGGATAACCCGGAAAATGAGGCTGCATAGCGAGTAGATCATACCTATGTAGAGCCAAAGTGAAATCGACCTCGTCCCACGTTCGCGCAAAGGGGCTGGCGTAGACAATACTCAGGCACGTTACTCCAGCAATAACCGCAGCTGCGAACAGCGCCAACCATATTGCATTAAGTCTCATACGCCCGCATCATCTCGATTCGTCTGTGGATTCACATTGCGCTTGGAGACAGGGCGTCTCATTTCTTTATAGATCGCCGGAAGAACGGAGGTTACATATTGTCTGAATTTAATGAAGGATTGACCCTTCGTACGCACTTGATAGGTGATCGGAATCTCCTCCAAGCAATATCCTTGGCGAACCAGATTCAACGTGAGCACCTGGGCATAGTTATAATCGTGGACAATAACGGCATTCTCCATTGCGCCGCGAGAAAATCCGCGCATCCCGGATTGGCCGTCATAAATCCATCTGCGCAGCAGAATCGCCTGCAGCAGTGTGAAGGTATAGTTGCCTAAACGGCGATGCAGCTTCATGCCTTGAATTTGCCCTTTGAAGCGTGAGCCAAAGGTGTAATCCGCGCGTCCGGCGATGATGGGCGCAAGGACATCGGGAATTTGCTCCGGCGGATACTCATTATCCGCATCAATCATGATGCCAATGTCGGCACCTAGCTGGCAGCATTGCTTCAGCCCTTCACGAACGGCAGCGCCGAGTCCTTTATTGTGCGGGAACGACACAATATGGTCGGCTCCCGCTTCCTCAGAGACGGCGACCGTGCGGTCCTTGGACCCGTCGTCAATCACCAGCACCTCCACCTCATAATGAGGGTGGAAATCTCTCGGAACGCGGGCAATAACCCCGCTAATATTCTCTTCTTCGTTATGCGCAGGCATAAAAACGATGATTTTCTTCTTAGTCATGATGCTTGATAGCCTCCGTTAGGACGGGTCCGCGACTATGGCTCGGGAATGGAGCTCCTAGTAGATAAGCTAAGGTCGGAGCCATGGATACGAGGGAATGTTTTTCATCAATGCGATGGCCAGCCTCAATGGTTGGTCCATGCAGGAAGAAAGGAACATAGCGCTCACCTTCGTCCAAATGGCCATGCCCGCCAATACCATCAGCTTGTCCGTGATCGGCACAAATGATGAGTGTCGTATTCTCCATCATGCCGCGCTCTTCAAGCCAGCCAACGAATTCTTCAATTAATTTATCGGCTTCTGCGATTTTTTGCGTATAATCGTCATATAAAACGCCTCGGCTGTGACCCGTTTGGTCAACACCAATCAATTGAGCAACGAGTAAATCAGGGTTTTGTTCGGCCATGATCTTCTTCGCCCGTTCGATAATATTACGATCTGCGACATCGTTATGCATCACAGCGGTCACACTCTCAACATCGTCTCCCATGGAGTCGATTAAGTGCGCTATGCCAAGCAGACGTCCTTTTTTCCCAACCTTACGGAGCGAATCAAAAATACTTTCAACCCGAATACCCAACCTCCAAACCATATTGGAGCGAATACCGTGCTCGCGCGGGTAAGTACCCGTGAACATCGAAGAGAAACATACCACGGTACGCGCAGGATACACGGTTTCCATTTGAGCATACTCCGTGCCTTCTGCTCTCAGTTTCTTCATAAATGGCGCGTCGGCTTCTTCAAAGCGCTCTTTGCGCATCCCGTCCACGACAATCACAATGACCTTCTTGTTCAGCGCTTGTCCGCCCGCTTGTACATCGCTTGAATCGCGTGTGTACGTAGGGATTTCGGCTGGTTTCCAGTCAAACAAATAACGGTGGAGAATGAAGCTGTATATCAGCAACCCGCCCGCAAATAGAAGCCCTTTACCCACATCAGCGGAAACGCCTGCCTCAAACTGACGGTAATAATGATTCCATACGAAAAGCAGCAGCAAGAACTTAGGCATCTGCTCCTGCGCATTGCCACTAGTTGAGTCACTATTTTTCAGAACAAGCTTCCAGAACCGTGTGAAATTCCACCAAGTCGTCCCAATTCGTAGATGATAGTAAAAAGTGCCCCAGAAATACACCGTAAAGAAGTAGAACAACCCGAGCGCTAGCAAATACAGCGAGAAATCAGACCGTTCCCAAATCAGCAGCGCAGCAATTAACGGCATCCATAAATAATTTCGCAAAAAAAGCGGAAAATCAAAGCAATAATAAAGCACAAAAAGAGGGAGGGTCACGAGCAGCCCCAAACCAGCGGCACTCCAAAAGTTAGGATCGGACCATACGCCGATATGATAGAGCAGAAAAACACCCACAACGAAAATCGGGGTAAACGGTTTCCCTTCATTGAGCAAATTCCAGCAGCGAGCTGCGACTATTTCAAACGATGAAGCTTTTTTCATATTAATCATCCTTCCGTGCGTTGCCATTCAATGATGGTTTTTTGTGACTCGTAAGCCGCCCAATCCAGGTTTTCATCTCGCGCCAACGTAAGGGTATTCGCACAAGTGAATACACCCCTAACGTATAAGCAAATAGAAATTTAAATGTATGCGACACAAGCGCCGCTCTATAAGCATCCTTACCATTCACACCCAGCAAGACAAGGGACCCGCTCATTGTACTCTCATAAGTACCTATCCCACCTGGGGTAATATGAAAAATTTGTCCAGCAATCGTCATACTATTCGCCCAAACGAGTGAGATTGTCCCTAGCTGCAAGCCGATCATGCGAGCTACAGCAAAGATAACACCAGCTTCTAGAATCCAACTTATCGCAATCAAGCCTATAATGATGGCCCCTTTTCTAGAGAGCATTTTAAGATGAAAATAAGCCGAATGCTTCGCTATGAACGGAATTTTGCGAATCACAGGCAGGTAATGCGCTGTTGCGAGAATCACCGTTCCCCCAGCCAACACCGTCACCCAGATCCATGAAGAGGGCAAACCTAACCGAATGATGCCAATTCCCCCGATTCCGGCAAGCACGAGCATATCAAGCAATCGCATGACCGCAACGGAATGGAACGCTTCTTCCCACGATTTTCCCCCATGCTTCATATATAAGCCAGCACGAACGCCATCTCCCGCTTTTACCGGAAGTAGATGATTGACGAGCAAGCTATAGCTAATGGCATGAAAATAAATGCTGAATCGAACCTCAGATCCTGTATAAATTCGCCAAGCCGCGGCCTTTAGAAGGAAGGAGAGCAGGTATACGACGAACATGAAGACCAACCATTGGGGTTGACGGAAAAGAAGCTCTACGTCACTGAGCCATTCCTTCGAATCAAACCATTGCCATGTTAAAAAAATAGAACAAACGATCAGAAGCATCGCCATGAAACGAACAATTTGTTTCTTTGTTGGCATATTTGTTGTGACCTTCTTTTAGTTAAGGGTACCTCAAACTAAATTAATGTGAGAATGAGAATCATGGTCAGTATAGGCGGTTTAGGGGGCTACGTCAACCTAATTGAATTAACCCCAACCATTTCCAGTAGGGGATGCAAAGAATTGCCAACAGCAAGACTACTAACTACCGGACAGAATGACTATAGCGATTCTTTATCCGCATTGTCCTTATATGTTTTGTTATCATGTTCATTATGAGACATGATGGATTTATTCGAAAGAGAGTGAAGATAAATTATAAATGAAACAATCTATGTCAGCAGGCTTCGAGCCGCTGGTAGTGTTTTCGCCGAAGATGAGGCCCGGTTACTCATCTCAGCAGCTCGGACGTCGGACGATCTCATCACCATGGTGGATCGTCGAGTCGCCGGTTTGCCTCTCGAACATGTAATCGGATGGGCAGAATTTTGCGGTCTAAAGATAGCAGTGGATCCAGGAGTCTTCGTACCTCGCCACCGCACAGAATTTCTCGTTCGCCAGGCCGCAGCTCTCGCACAGTCAGGAGCCGTAGTGGTCGACCTGTGCTGCGGCTCGGGCGCGGTAGGCACAGCACTGGCTGCCGCCTTAGAACGGATCGAGTTGTACGCCACCGACATCGACCCTGCCGCAGTTCGGTGTGCCCGCCGCAACGTCACTACCGCCTGTGGTCACGTATATGAAGGCGACCTCTACGAACCTCTGCCCGCAATACTGCGAGGCCGCGTCGACATCTTGGTCGCTAACGCACCTTACGTCCCCACCGAGGCGATCAGGCTGCTGCCTCCTGAGGCCCGGATTCACGAATCGCTGGTGGCGCTCGACGGGGGTGCAGATGGGCTTGACGTCCAGCGCCCGGGTGGCGGCTGCGGCGCCAATCTGGCTGGCACCGGGTGGCCATCTTCTGGTCGAGACTAGCCAGCGGCAGGCGACGCAGACAGCCAAAATTTTCGCTAGCAACGGGCTGATCCCGCAGGTTGCCAGATTAGACGAACTTGACGCCACAGTCGTAATAGGAGCCAGGCCAGGCCTGTCCGCGAACTAGAGGTGAACCCAGTCAAACACTTTATTTTAGTGTTTTGACTGGGTTTTTGTTTATTAGAAACATATTGTCTAAAAAATCAACACCGTCAATCTACAATTTTATTTTCTCAGAACAATTTGTTCGATTGTGAATGAATTGTGTTCATTACTCTCATTTTTCGGGTGAGCAATACCTTTTATACTAAACATAAAGGTGTTATTGAAATGAAAGGCGGTTTATCCGGATGAAGCCTGAAACTAGCATTGCTAACCAAAAGCTTTCCTCTCGCAAAAAGACAACAGCATTCACCCTGAAAGGGCGCTGGGAATCACCCATAGCTGGGTATCTATTTATTTCCCCGTGGTTACTTGGATTTCTCCTGTTAACCTTATGGCCGATGGTTCAATCGATGTATTACTCATTTACTAAATATACGTTGTTAGATGCGCCAGAGTGGATTGGTCTGAGAAACTATGAGCGTATTTTTGCAGACGATGAGATGTTTCGTCAATCATTGAAAATAACGATTCTTTTCGTCGTTTTATCCGTGCCAATCAAACTCTTCAGCGCCTTAATGGTTGCTATGGTACTCAACAAGAAAATAAAAGGGATTTCTGTTTATCGAACATTCATCTATTTGCCTTCACTAATAGGGAGCAGCATTGCTGTAGCTATTCTCTGGCAAAATATTTTCGGTATTAACGGTTTTATCAATCGATTTTTAAGTTATTTCGGTATTGAGGGAATCAGTTGGATTAGCAATCCCAATACGGCATTAGGTACCTTAATTATTCTGGTTGCTTGGCAGTTTGGTTCTTCGATGGTTATTTTCCTAGCCGGATTAAAACAAATACCTGCCGAGTTATACGAGGCCTCTTCCGTAGATGGTGCATCTAAAGTCAGACAGTTTGTTAGTATTACTCTACCTATGCTATCGCCTGTACTGTTGTTTAATCTCGTTCTGCAGACAATCGGTTCCTTTCAAATGTTTACCCAAGCCTTCATTATTACGAAAGGCGGACCTATTAACTCCACGTATATGTACGCTTTATACCTGTATGATCGCGCTTTTTCTAGATATGAGATGGGTTATGCTTCCGCTCTGGCATGGATACTCCTTGTGGTGATTGCGATCGTAACGGCTTTAATTTTCGCCTCATCCCGTTACTGGGTATTCTATGAAACCGAAGGAGGGAGAAGAAAATGAGAAACCATCTGATTGGAGCACGGACTTTCCGAATGCATTTCTTATTAGCACTGTTTAGTCTAGTCATGATATATCCCATGTTATGGTGGGTTGGAGCAGCCTTTAAATCGAACGCGGAGATGAGCTCGCCCAGCTTCTTTCCTACAGAGTGGTTATGGAGTAACTTCAGCCAAGGGTGGGTAGCCATTCCTAAGTTTACCTTTACACATTTTTATCTGAATACATTTGAACTGATTGCTGGAGTACTTATAACATCTATCATTTCCTGCAGCTTGGTGGCTTTTGGTTTCGCTCGATTGGATTTTCCGCTGAAAAATTTCTGGTTTTCCATTCTGATGGTCACCCTGATGCTGCCAAGTCAAGTGACACTGGTTCCCCAGTACATCATGTTTAATACTTGGGGTTGGGTCAATACGTATCTGCCTTTCTATGTTCCACATGCCCTAGCTGGCGGTATCGGAGGACCCTTCTTTATCTTCCTGTTGGTGCAGTTTATTCGCGGAATTCCGCGGGAGCTGGATGAATCGGCCAAAATGGACGGCTGCAGCTGGTTCGGCATTTACTTACGAATTGTGCTGCCCTTAACGAAACCCGCACTCGTAACGGTCGCCATTTATTGTTTTCTTTGGAATTGGGATGATTTCTTCGGACACTTGCTGTATATCAATTCTGTGAGCAAATACACCGTCGGTCTAGCCTTGAAGCTGTTCGTTGACAGCCAATCTGCGCTTCCGTGGGGACAATTACTTGCCATGTCGCTCGTTTCTATTATTCCTTCACTGATTCTCTTTTTTATGGCGCAGCGCCATTTCGTCGATGGCATTGCTTCAGGTGCAGTGAAAGGATAGAATAATATAATAATGAAAAAGGTTGCGCTACCTGCAGCCTTTTTTCCACTTTTATGGAAGTAAATGAGGAGGAGCTGCTGTGTTTAACTTATTCAAGCGCGTTCGAATCGGTCGCCTGTTCTTTGGAAGCTTCGCCGCATTCATTGCCGTGCTGTTGCTCATTTCCTCCTGGATCAGCTACAGTCTAACTTCACGCGAGTTAGCTGACAATACGGCTAATTATCAGCAGGATCTGTTAAATGAGTTGAATAAGCGCTTGGTCACTCAGTTGAACTCTATTGAGCAAATGTCTCTCGCAGCCTATAGAAATATCGATATCATTGGGTATGATCCGTTGGAGAGTGACTTATTTGAACGAAACAAACGTAAAGAAGATTTGGGTAAGCTTCTTGCCAGCATTACGTACAGCACGACAATGGTGCAATCCATTTCATTATATATCGAGCGCCCGTTTGTGACAGATGCTCAGGGGCCAGTTCGCGTTTATGACTTAAAAAGGGTGAAGGACGAGGATTGGTACTCGGACATCCAAAATAATGATTTTGCCTGGATAAAAGAACGAACCATTCAGACGAATAAAGGCTCGTTATCTGTTACTAGCTTTGCAAGAAAGCTTTACAATAACTCTGGTATCTATTATGGCTTGCTCTTGCTCAATGTGAAATCATCTGAGATCCAGAATTTGATTCGAGGTGAAACGGAGGGAAGAAGCAGACTATTAGTTGATGCTGGCGGCAGAACGATTGCTGCCATTGGCGATCCCAACATACAAGAGAGTGAGCTGGAGAAGATTAGGTTGATCCAGGAGAAGTCCGGAAGTGTTCATTTAACAGCCAAACAACAAAATGAATCCTTACTCGTTTGGAGTAAATCCCCTTCGAATTGGACATTGGTTGAGGTGACACCGTGGAAGAGCATTGTCCATGGCAGTATTCGATTAGCACTAATTCTCTTAACCGTTGGCTTATCCGCCATTTTTATCGCTTCCTTTTTCACTTTCTTTATATCTAGACAATTCACCAATCCAATTCGACTTTTGGTTGCTTTTATGAGTAAGCTTCCCGATCGAGGTTTTGTTTCGGACTTGCCTACGGACTACACCAATGAGTTTGGAAATTTATTTAACGGCTATCGTAAACAAATGGAACGAATTGAGGAACTTTTAACCTCATTGAAAGCTCAGCACAAGCGCCAACGCGAAGCTGAAATTAAGGCGCTGCAAGCCATGATTAATCCCCATTTTCTGTACAACACATTGGATCAATTAAACTGGTTAGCTATTGATTCCGGTCAAACTAAAATCAGTAAGATCCTTTCCTTAATGGGTAAAATGTTTCGCATCGGCCTATCCAATGGTGAGACATTGATTCCGATCGCGGACGAGATGACCCATGTCGAATGTTATTTGCAAATTCAGCAAATTCGTTGGGGCGATCGCTTGGCATTCACCATCTCTGTCGATGAAACAGCCAAAGAACTCTATGTACCGAGGCTAACCTTGCAGCCTTTTATCGAAAATGCGATCATCCACGGGTTTCACGGGCGAAAAAAAGGAGAAATCCGAGTAAGTGTGCAGCTGCTTCAACAAGATATCCAATTTCAAGTTTGGGATGATGGTGTTGGGCTGCGAGCCGATTGGGATCAACCTAAGGCAAGGAAAACAGGCGGTTACGGATTGCGAAATGTGAAAGAACGAATTGAGGCTTATTTCGGGCCTCCTTATGGGGTCCATATTACAAGTACGGAAGGCACGGGCACCGAAGTCACCATTCTATTGCCGCAAATCCAAAATAAAGAAGAAGTCGAGGAGAAGTATCATGTGGAAAATACTCATTATTGATGACGACTTTCAAGTGTTGGAAGGTATGAAGAAGGCGATTCCCTGGGAGTCCATTGACGCAGAATTAGTGGGTGAAGCCAGTGATGGCGCCGAAGGTCTAGAGATGGTTCGACAAACTCAGCCTGATATCGTGATTACCGATATTTACATGCCTGTGATGAACGGCCTGGAAATGATTGAAAAGCTCCGAGAAACTAACTTTCCCGGTGAACTGATTATCCTTAGCGGTTATGCCGATTTCCAGTATGCACGGCAGGCTTTGCGGCTGCAGGTGAGTGACTATTTGTCCAAGCCCGTAACCATTGAAGAGCTGGGGGCTGTGCTAGCCAAAGTCGTTAAAGAACTGGAAACGAAAGAACTGAAAAAAATAGAGCAAGAAGAAGTCAAAAGAAGGCTGATGATGTATGAGCCCTTTGTGCAGCAAGAATGGTTGAAGTCGGTCATTACCGGCACCTTTAATGAAACGATTGCCGCGGAAAGCATTCAGCTATCTGAACAAGCCTACTGGCTGCACAGAAACCACCTCGTGATGGGTATAGAGCTGATGAGCACTGTTCGTACGGCTAACCTATCGCTAATCGATTGGAATTTGTTTCGTTTTGCATTAGCTAATATTATTAGAGAAATTTTGGCCGAAGATTGGCCTGAGTCCGACTTCATTGAGCTTCACAGCCATCATGCCGCGATTATGTTTCATGTTGAGCGTTCGAGTGTGTCAGATGACGCGATGCGTAGGATTCAATTGATTGGTGAGCGAATTACGGACTGTGTCCTTACGTACCTGCGGCTAACGATCCGTATAGGGTTAGGCCAGATGAAGGAATCATGGCAGGAAATATCGGATTCCACCGAGGAAGCTTTTCTAGATTTATTGCAGATGACCATTATCCCGCCGCTTGCACGAGAACATCCATCTACGATTCCATCAGAGAAAGAACTTGCTATTCGTCCTATTAAGTTTTATCAAGAGCTTGCGGAAGCGATTGTGTATTCCAAAGAAGAAACGGCTGCACAGATTGTGGAAGCTTACATCAACCGGCTGCAAACCATGTCAACCATAACCCCGGCTTACTTGCAGTATTTATGTACAGAGCTTTGGACCATATTTGCTTATTCCTTATACAGCGTAGGTATTGTGCTTGATGAACTGTTTCCAGAAATGAAGCTGCAGCCGGAAATTATTCAAATCCAAACACCAGAGCAATTGCAGCAATGGCTGCAGGGTAAAATTCATATCATTGCAACCAGCCGCCATTGGAACGAGAATTCCAAACATAAAGAAGCGGTTGATTTCATGATTCAGTATGCACACGATCACTATTCCGAAGAGATCAACTTGGAAGATATGTCGAAGCAGCTTTACTTGTCTCGCAATTATTTGAATCAAATATTCAAGAAAGCGACCGGTGAAACCTTCACGAACTACGTCATACAAGTACGGATGAAGAAGGCACAAGCCCTTCTGGCCGAAGGCAAATATTTGATATATGAGATATCCGAAAAAGTTGGCTATAAAAACGTCCCTTATTTTAGCTCTATTTTCAAAAAATATAATGGTATTAGCCCGAGTGAAGTAAGTAAAAGCGGGTTATAATCGGGAATGATACCTATTCATCGCCATATTGTGATCAATAGTGAAAGAAGTGTGTTCATTACTCTCCTTTTTCTTCTTTTCAGTTGTCCTATAATTAACTTGTAAAGATAATGAGGTAGTGAAAGGGGATTTTCAATGAACGTGCAGATGAGAAAATGGAGCATGCTCTCGATGACTGCCATGATAGCGCTGTCCCTAAGTGCATGTGGTTCCGGAAATACACCAAGTACTACAGGTAGCAGCCCTGCTGCAACGGCAGCACCCGCGGCTACAACCTCCCAGCCCGTTAAGCTTCGTATTGTATGGTGGGGTTCACAGGCAAGGCACGACGCTACATTAAAAGCACTAGATGCGTATACAAAGAAACATCCGAACGTGACCTTTGAGCCAGAATTTTCTGGGTTTGATGGCTACGCGGATAAGCTGGCTACTCAAGCTGCAGCCAAAAATGCCCCTGACATTATCCAAATGGATCCGGCATGGCTAGCCGAGTATGCAGGCAGAAACCAGCTGGCTGACTTATCCAAAGGCATTCGTACCGAAGATATCGACAAATCGCTCGTGGATTCAGGGAAATTTAAAGATAAGCTTTATGCCATCGCGCTAGGCAATAATGCAACTGGTATGATCTACAATAAGAATGCCGTTGATAAACTAGGGATTACACCTCCCAAAAACGGTTGGACATGGGATGAATACTTCCAATTTGGTAAAGATGCGAAAGCTAAGCTTGATAAAGACAAATATGTGTTGATGGATGCGACATCCGATTATACCATGTATTCTTCTTATCAAATTAGCCAAGGCAAAGGCTACCCGATAACCGAGGACGGCAAATTCAACTTCGATAAAGATACGTGGCTAACCTTTGTTAAGAAATATGCTGAGCTGCGAACAGCAGGGGTTATTCCTCCTGCAGAAATCGCCAGCACAGACAAAGAATCTGACGCAAAGCTTGATTTAATGAACAATGACAGCGTATTGATGAAACGCACTTTCGCCGCTCTATTCCCTGGTTATGAGGGTGTTAAGCCTGGTGCTTACTCACTCATTGCTCAGCCTAAAGGGACACAATCCAGCGGATTTCTGAAGCCTTCCATGTTCTGGTCCATAAGTGCTGATTCCAAGTATGCCGAAGAATCCAAGAAATTCATCGACTGGTTTGTGAATGATAGCGAAGCCGCGGACGTTCTAACGACAACAAGAGGTGTTCCTGTTTCCAAAAAAATGCTCGATTACTTAACACCTAAGTTAACTGCCGCAGATAAATTACAAATTGAACTCATTAAAACTGTTGCTCCTGACGCTCAGCCTTTCAATGCTGGAGCTAAAGGCTGGAGTAATTATACAGCTAAAGATTATAAGAGTATCGGTGAAAAAGTGATGTTCGGCAAAATAACGCCGGAAGCTGCTTATGACGAGCTTGTGAAAAAGGCAAAAGATTATCAATAATTTACATGAATGAGGAGCCTCCAAGAGGCTCTTTATTTTTGTGTGGCTGCCTTTAGAACTGGACGCAAAAAAGAACGACCCTCAACGTAATGTTAAGAGGCCGTTCTTCGAGAATGCTATTTGTGCAAGCTAAGCTTACAGTTTTACAACGTTCTCAGCTTGTGGTCCGCGGTTGCCTTGAACTACGTTGAACTCAACGCGTTGGCCTTCGTCCAAAGATTTGAAACCTTCGCCAGTGATTGCGGAGAAATGTACGAATACATCGTTGCCGCCTTCAACTTCGATAAAGCCAAATCCTTTTTCTGCGTTAAACCATTTTACTGTTCCTACTGCCATGGGTAATACCTCCAAAGTTTTATTAACATGTCTTTTTTCTTGTTTCGAACAAAAAAATTACACATTGGAAAAGGTTTCATTAACTTAATGATAACCCTTTGCAATACGCAATTCAGGGTGAATCTTTAAGACTTAACATTACTTTACCACACAATATCGTGTAATGCAATTGTCCCTAGAAGGGATTTCTTGCTAAAGATAAGAACTCTTCCCTGTCCTCTATTTTCAAGGCAATGGCTAGTGCTAATGCGACATCTTTCGACGGCTCGATTCGACCATTTTCGATAGAATTAAGGATGGAATAGCTGATTCCTGCCTTCTCTCCGAGCTTACGGAGAGTTAGATTCTGCTGCTGTCTGAGCTCTTTTAATTTCGTGTGAAATGCCACTGTTGCGCCCTCCTCAGCCATTTTGGTTGCCTTGCTGTCTGTGAATTTCAGCTTTAATTTTGTCGAATGGGTCCTGCCAATGGGGGGGCTTGATGGTCTTGCCGGTCTCATTTTTATGAACTTGACCATCAGGCCATACCTTAGACATATTTGCATGCTGAACAATGTCAAAGATCGGTCCAGGCTCCACGCCCATTTCAACCAATGTACCAAGGACAAAATATAACTCATCAATCATCGCATCCACTTCGTCTTCCAGTGTGGCTGCTTCTTTAAACTCCTGGAGTTCCTCTTCCATCCAAGCTAGACGAGCCGCTTTGCGGCTTTCGGAAAGGCGCTGTGGGGATGTGCCTACTGGATGCTCAAACGTTTCATGAAACTTTTTAACATCTTCAAATGCTTTTTTTAAGGTCATTTCGTTTCTTCTGCTCCCTTGCAAACGGTTTTCTTTTATATACCATTTAAAAGTGCCCTCGGTCAACAAAAAGCCCTAACTCGATTCCCTCTCGATGGTGATAAGTGCTTCACCATGAAAGGAGATCGAGTGAGCTGCGGGAGCGCTCAAGTAAGCGCTGTTTTCGCGCTTTAGCAGCTTGTCCATTTTTATAAACGACGACCTTTTATGAATCTATCTTTCCAATATCCCTTGTTTAAATCACTTATAACTACACCGGAGCTTGTCGTGTTGCTAATGAATTTACCATTCCCTAAATAAATGCCAACGTGATTTATTCGGCCTGGTTTGCTCACGCTAAATAGAACCAGATCGCCTTTTCTTAATTGCGATTTATACTTAACGGGAGTTCCTACTTTTGCTTGTGCGCTCGATCCCCAAGGGATCGTGATGCCATTTTTTTTGAAAACGAGCTGTGTGAACGCGGAACAGTCTAATTTTAAATGTTGGATATCGCGGACACCGAAACGATATCTCACTTTGCCGACATAGGACTTGGCTGTACGGACAATGCTATCTGCTCGCGTCGCACTTATCGCTGTGCTTGTAGCGTCAAGCGTATCTATAGAGCTGCTTGTTTCAATAGCAGCATGGGCAGCTTGCGGGCTCCAAAGTACGCCTCCCGCGGTCAACAAGGAAAGACTAAGGCTTATCCCTACTAACGATTTACTAAGGCGGTTCTTATCTATGAAAATCATGATTGATTTCCTCCTTCTTGATCGTGAATATTAGGTATGACCTGTGCTACAACCATAGCACAAGATTATCCGCCTAATATTTACCACAAAAAAGAGAAAGCCGCTAACCGTCTAGCTTTATTGCTATTTCTTAGAATTCCATGAGAATTTAATAAGAATTATTCCCTTGACACATACTTATCCGGTTTATCACCTGCGTTTTCCTGGCGATATTCCGACGGGGTTACGCCGTACTTTTTGCGGAAAACTTGCGAGAAGTGGCGCATGTCGTGGTAGCCAATACGTTCGGCAACGTCAGCGAGCTTGAGCTTGGGATTCAACAGCAGCTGCTTCGCCTGCTCCAAACGTAGGTGAATAACGTACTCCTTGAAGCCTTGACCCGTCTTCTGCTTAAAAAGCTGACTGAAGTAGACAGAGTTTAGATAAACGATCGAAGCGACCTTCTCTAGCGATAGATCGGCATGGTAGTGTGTGCGGATATATTGCAGGGCAACTTCTATGGAGCGATCGCTGCCGCTGGCATGGTGCTCGTAGACCTGCGTCGTAGATGCTTGCCTCATACGCTGTACCTCTGCCGGCACCGCCTGGAAGCATTCGATCAGCTCGGAGCTCATCATCTGGAAGGGCACCTTCAGGTACTTCACAAGATGACTGCGCAGCTCATCAATCAGCAGGGTCAGGCTGCCACCTTCCGGCAGCGTGACTAGTCCTAGCAGGCTTTTGCTGTCGTGCACCGTCACGAAGCCCTTGCCGTAGCGCTCGATAAGCTCGAGCAGGACGTTCTCGATAATGAAATTTTCGAGGAAGACGGGCTTATCGGTCTCCATTTTAACCATGATGAGATGAAAATAAGGGTGCTGCTCCATGAAGGGTCCCATGTCGATGCGACCCGTGTCCAAACCCTGCACCCAGCGCTGGAAGACGGCTTCCTGCAAGTATTTGCGGTTGGCCTTCAGCAGCTCAGCCTCTTCGATCAGCTCCGTTTCACGCGTAATTTCTTCGCTTAGCTTGCTGATCATTTCAATCAAAACCTCTTTGCCGATCGGCTTTAGCAAATAGTCCTTAGCCCCTAGCCGCACTGCCTCCTGCGCGTAGGCAAACTCCGAATAAGCCGAAATGACAACCCATTTCACATGGGGGTGCCGGCTACGAGACATATTCATAAGCTCTAGGCCGTTCATGCCCGGCATCAGAATGTCCGTGAGAACGATGTGAATCGGATGGCTCCGCAGCAGCGTGACGGCTTGCTCAGCATTCGCAGCCAGATGAATCCGATGCTCGGGGAAACGGTTCTGCAACGTCCGCTGAATGCCCTCGCGTATGACTGTTTCATCATCTACGATGAGAATGTCCATGTTTTACACTCCTTTCCGAGGAAGCGGCATCACGATGATGACCGTTGTTCCTTCCCCTTGTTTACTATGAATACGGAGCCCGTAAGCATCTCCGAACATTAACGTTATGCGGCGGTGAACATTGGTGAGTCCAATGCCCCGCCTTGTTTTCGCAGAAATACTTGCCGCTTGGATGGAGCTTGGCGCTATGTGCTGCTCCATTTTCATCGAAGCCACCACGCCACCTGCATCCGTTGTATCCGAACGCAGCAGCTCCTGCATCTCCTCTAGGATGCTCTCCTGGATACCTACTCCATTATCCTTAATAATGATATGAAGCTCTTGATCATGGACTTCCGTAAATACACGGAGAATTCCCGGCTCACGGAGAGGTTCCAGCCCATATTTAACGGCGTTCTCGATGATCGGCTGTAAAGTCATTTTCGGTAGGATGACATCCAGAACATCTGGATCAATTTGTATGTCTGTACTAACTCTACCTTCCAAACGGCTTTCAATAATCGTGATGTAATGCCGCATTTGATCCAGCTCCTGCCGCAGCGTCGTCTTAGACGCTTCCTGCCAGTCGCTGCTGTAGCGGAACATATGGGACAGGGCTAAGATAACCTTGCCCAATCGATCGTTCTCCCGTTCATCCAGCATCCAATAAATCATATCCAAGGTGTTATAAAGGAAATGAGGGTTAACCTGCGATTGAAGCGCCTGCAGCTCCGCATTCTTCTCACTCATGGAAGAGAGTGTAATGCGCTCGATAAGCTCATCCATCCGGTTCACCATTCGGTTAAATGATGAAACCAACGAATTAATTTCCTCAAATGACTTTACCGTCACCGAGCCTTTAAAATTCCCCATCTCTACTTGCTTCATCTCGCGAATCAGCAGCTTGAGCGGTGAAGCGATGTTGCGGGAAATAATGCTTGCCAGGACCGTCGATAGAATGACCAGTGCAATAATAACGAGGTATAAATACTCTCTAGTCCTCACAACCTCGGCGTTGATATCCTCTTTTGGAGTCAAACCAAGCACGGTCCAATCGGACATCTTCGCTTTCGCGGCGACGAGGAGATGATCCGTTCGATCATCAACGATGATCTCATTCGTTTGAGGACGCGGAAGCCCGCTGAAAGAAGGCGGAATGACTTTCTCTTCCGCGGTAGAAGCAATCATTCGATCTTCCCGGTCAACAATGTACACCTGGCTGTTCGGGCTGATGGTGACGTTCGAAAGAGCGGCAAGAATCGGCTGCGGATTCGTTTCTATGAGCATAACGCCTATCACCCGGTGGTCGGTTAAATCGTACAGTTTGCGCCCGAATATGAATAACGGATCCTTCTGAAACTGATTGATGACAGAGCCTTGGAAAAGCCCAAGCCATACCATTTCTCCCGATGAATCCTGCAGCTTCCGGTACCACTCCGAGGATGGATAGTTCGTGTCCATAACACTATGGAATCCTCGTTCGTAGTTATAGTTTTTGCCGGCATTCGTAATCACATGAATTCCGACAATATCATCGCGCGAGTAATAGATAGCCCCTAAGATATTGGTAATCGTGCGCTCATTAATAATGCTAACAGCTTCATCCTTATTGGTGTCGCGATCTTGGATTAATCTCAGCATCTCAAAATTGCTGTTCAGTGATTTCGTGATACTATCATAGCCTTGCAGCAGCAAATCAAATAAACCTACCGTTTGAGAAATATTTTTCTCCGCCAAATCACTAATTTTACTATGGATAATTTGCGTTGTTTTTTTATAATAGAGCACGCTTCCCAGGAGAACGAGAACTAACATACAGGAGATAAATAGCAGAAATAGCCGGTTATGAATGGAGTGTAGGCCTCGTGTCACTTCGTTGTCGGTCCCCTTTCGTTATAAGCTACTTCCTATTTTATCATAGGCATCCCAAGAAACAGCAAAAAGAGAGGGGTGAAATTAACCCTTCACCGCTCCCGCTACCATACCTTTTGTAATTTTATCTGCTAACAAGAAATAGATGAGAATGACCGGCAATGCGCCCAGTACTAAGAAGGCACCGATTGCTCCGTAATTAACCGAATATTGACTGACGAAGCTGTTCACCCCAAAAGGCAGCGTCTTCAGCCGCTCGGACGAGATGAAAGTCGCCGCGAGAATGTATTCGTTCCAAATGCTAATAAAAGTTAAAATACAGACTGTCATCATTGGAGGAATGGAAATCGGTAAAATAATACTGCGGAAAATCCGGAAAACCCCTGCGCCATCCATAACTGCGGATTCCTCAATCTCACTCGGAATGGATTTCATAAATCCACTAAGGATAAAGACTGCAATCGGCGTCTGAAACGCTATATAAGGAAGAATGATCGAAATATGCGTGTTCAGTGCATGTAGATTTTTGAAAATAATCATGAGCGGCAATAACGTTGCCTGCAGCGGTACCATCATCCCGATGAGGAAGATAACCATCACAACCTGACCGTATTTCCAACGGAATCGAGCGATTGCGAACGAGGTAAGGGAACTAAGCAGCAGAACGCTCACCATCGTAACCGAAGTGACGAATAGACTGTTTTTCAAATATTGAAAATAGTGTCCCGCCTTAATCGCATCCGTGAAATTCTTCCATTGCAACGTATGAGGGAGAGCGAAAAATTGGCCCGACAGGATTTCTTCATTGCTTTTTAAGGAGTAAATGGCCAGCCAAAGCAGCGGATATACTTGCGTAACCACCAGTAGGGAAAGAAAGGCGATCACGATGATTTTGACGATAGAGAGGCGTTTGCGTCTCCGAATGGTTGCAGGCTTAGCCGAAGCTACTTCCCGTGCGGTCTGCATGGTAACACTCCCCTCCTTCATGAAAATCTTCTCTCTAGTCGGTTGAATACCGCATTAATAATAACCGTTGCGATCAAACACATGCCGACCAAGAAAGCCGCAATCGCGCTTCCGTACCCATATTTCATGGAGAGGAAGGACATGTTGTACATATGCGTGGAGATCACGTCTGTCGCGTGCGCTGGTCCCCCAGCGGTCATGACCATGACCATGTCGAACGCTTGCAGCGAGCCGATGAAGGCGAGGACGATCGATATTTTAAAAATCGGAATATTCATAGGGAAAGTAATATGCCAGTCGGCTTTAAGCCCCTCCGCTCCATCAATCCGGGCTGCCTCATAAATATCAGCAGGGATGTTCTGAATACCGGTAAACTGGATCAGCGTGTGGTAACCCAAGTACTGCCAAAGGGCTACAAAATAAAGCGAATACATCGCAATCTTAGGATCTGTCAGCCACGATCTCGTCCAACCATGTAAATTCAACATATCGAGCACTTGATTGAGCATGCCCCCCATCGCGGCGGGGTTATAAATAGTTTTCCACAATTGACCGATGATGACGACGGATAGAATAACAGGTAAGAAGTAACTCGAAACGAGAAAATTCGGTTTTTTGATAAATCGGTTCAGGAGAATAGCTACACCCAAAGCGACCGGAATTTCAGCCATGGAAAACACAGCAAACATCAATGTACGGCGAACAGACGGCCAGAATACTGGGTCTGCGAATAGCAGGGTTTGAAAATTTTTGAGACCAACGAATGTCGACTCGCCAATTCCGTTCCAATCCAGCAGTCCACTGTAAAGAGACACGAGAATCGGGACGAAAACGAGACTAACATAGATCAGCAAACACGGTAATACAAACATGGCAATTGTCCACTTGGAGACTCTTAACACATTCACTTGGCTCGCCTCCTTCCTGGCATATACCAATCGGAATTTACCTTCAGCCCATTGCGGCGCTCAAGATAAATTCCGATTCGGCTGCTAATTCATCTTATTTTTTATTCGTTTCGTAAGCGGTTTGGTGTTCTTTGCCCACTTCAGCAGGCTCTTTCTTCTGTACGAAAAGGTTTTGGATGCTTGTTAAGTGTCCTTGCGCTGTTCCAGGGTTCATCGTATTATCGAACGCAAGATCGCCGCCTTTTACTTGTTTGAACAAGCCAAGCACTTCCATTGCCATATCGGAGTAACCAGCGGCTTTGAAGTCGCCATCTACTTTTTGTGCGATACCTACAGCGCCTTTTACTGCGAAAGCTTCTTTAGGGAAGTTCAGCATGAAGTAGTTCAAGAAATCTTTGGTTTCTTTCAAATGTTTGCTATTTGCAGATACGGCGAACGCGCTTCCTGGAGCAAGCATGAACTCGTCTGGGTTCCCTTTACCTTTAACCGTTGGGAATTTGAACACGCCAACTTTACCATTAACGGAAGATGTTTCGATTCCGCCCGTTGCCCAGCTGCCCATGAAGTACATGGCGGCTTTGCCGGTTTTAAACAAGTTTTCACCTGCGTTGTAGTCAAAAGATGTTGCGCCCTCTTGGAATGCGCCAGCTTGAACTAGGTCTTGGAAGCTGCTTACTGCTTCTGTGAACGCTGGATCAGCGAACGTCTTTTTGCCATCAACGACAGATTGTAGGAAGCCAGGACCGCCATTTGTGCGAAGCAGTACGTTCATGAACAAGAAGGAACCTGTCCAGGAATCTTTTTCACCGATCGCCATTGGCTGAATGCCTTTGCCTTTGAGTGTTTTTACCGCTGCAACCATTTCTTCGAAAGTCTTCGGCACTTCAACACCAGCTTGCTTGAATAGATCTTTATTGTAATAAACGACTGCAATGTTATTACCGTCAGGCAGTGCGTAAATGTTGTTGTTGAACGTGTACCAGTTCAGAATGCCTTCTTGGAACGTCCCTTTTAATCCGTTTTGATCCACCATGTCGTTCAGTGGCGCGAACAGGCCAGCATCGACGAAAGGCTTCATTTGTGCTGCCGGATTCACGATTGTGATGTCGGGAACCTCTTTGGAAGCGGCTTGTGTTTTGAGCTTCAGCTTTTGTTGATCTGTGTTCAGGGAGTCAAGCTCGATCTTGATGTTCGGATTTTTCGTTTGGTAATCGTTAACGATTTTCTTCAACATGCCGTTCTTTGGATCTGTTGGATCCGGATATATATTTTGGAACGTGATCGTAATGTTTTCCTGCTTTTTAGCTTGTGCTGTTGCAGTCGGTGCCGCGCTTGTGTTCGTATCTGTTGTGCTGCCGTTCGTGCTTCCACCCGCACCGCAAGCTGTTAAGCTGATAGCCAGAAAGCTAGCTGCAACGACGCTTAATGCTTTATATTTAGTTACCAATGTGAATCCCCCTCGTTTGTTGTTGTTCTTGATGTCCTTATTATCGCTCGAAAATGGTAACCCTTACAATGTGGGAACTATAGGTATGATGTTTGATTTTTATAGGTTTATGTTGGGAGTGGATGCAATAACAATCAGTTTTCTATATAAAAAAATAGCTTCCTATACGGCAAAAAAGATCAACCTCTCTCGCTATTTCAGCGAATAAGAGATCGATCTTTAAATATTAATATGAGTGCAGCTATTAAAAACTAGTAAGCCTTCGGAACCTCAACTCTTTGTGTTACACCGTCTTCTGTGAAATAAATATGCGTGTCGAAGCCTTGATCATCCATGAAATAGGACACATATTTCGGCTCGCCGTGCTTGATCGGCACAAGGAGTGTTGCAATGCGGTGACTGCGCGACGGCTTGGTCGTTGCCTTCAGATGCCAGTGCAGCGGCAATCCCTCGATTTCAGCTGGATCCACATCCGTAAAGCCTTGATGCTGCGTCAGCTCCAGCTCACCGGATGAACAATAGACGAAACGCCCATCCATATCTGCCTTGCGGCCTTGGACTTTGAAAGTCTGCCCGTTCAGCTTCATTTCATACAGCGTTTGGAACAGCCAGTCAACAGAGCCTGCCTGCGACAAGTCGATGTGATCGACGACAACAACGTACGTGCCAAAGAAGTAGATCTCGCGAACGTAGCGCTCCAAATAAGGAACGTACTCTTTATATGCTGCGGTTGCGTTACTACGGGAATACCCGTAGCCTTTGCGCTGCTCGGCAACTTCAACGAACCCATTAGCTGCCATGTTCAGCACTTTGTTCTTCTCGGCATATTGACCCAAACCGTCAATCAAAATATTGTTCGTCGAACGCGTCTGTCTGCGCCAGTTCATGTGCATTGTACTGCTGAATGCTACGTAATAACCGCTTTCAATGGCAAGTGGTTCCCCGTAAGCATGCAGCAGGAAGCCATTCTGGTCGCCATGACTATGGCTGACAGAGCCGTATTTGCTGCTCTTCGTCAGCAGCATGATATGGCGCTCAGGATCGGCCATTTGCGAGTGAAATGCCACCCAGCCGATATAGCGGAACCATTTGACCGGCTCGATATTCGCGTCGGTTGGAGCGATAGCTTCCACTTGCGGATAATCATGACGGTAGACCATTTCGTCGAAACGGAAATCCCACCAACCATAGTTGTAAAATTTCATTTCTGAATCGGTATCCGTCTCACGTACCCGCTCAAAATACCACTGGTACAGACCATTACCGGTCACACCGGCGAACTGACGGATGTTAAAGCCAGTTTTCAAGCTAACTTGATCACCAAGGGTCGATTGGTCGCCGAAGCTTGCGCGAAGGGTATCCGGACTGAATGCGTATAGCGGGAAATCGCCTGTTTTCGTGAAAAATGGCCTTTTATAAAAGTTAATGCCTGTATATTTCTTAAGCATATTCATCGCTTCCGTAACAAAAGCCATCCCGGTCGTCCAATACATCGGACCTTCCGCCCAACCTCCATCCGGTCCGCCCCAAGGCGAATATAAGCACGCATAGTATTCGAGGGTATAATCGAGCCATTCGCGAACTTCCGGCTCCTCATTCAGGAGCGCGATGCAGCACGGGACCAATACACTGGATAGCGAGCGCACCGCATGACTGTCGAACGGCACATGATGGATCTTGGAATGCTCAATAACATGCTGGGCGATTTGACGTGTACGGGCGAGCAGAACTTGCCGCACCTGCTTCCGCTCATCCTCTGTTAACCGAGCATAAAGCCAGTCATAGCCCCAGGCGATAGCTCCAGCCATACGGAAGGAGGCTTCGTCGTTATAGTCACGGCTTGTTGTACCGTTCACGTCCCAGCTGCACAGATGGAGCAGCCACGTTTTCGCGCGATCAAGCAGCGTTTCGTCATTCAGAATCGTACCCGCCATCACGAGATGACGAACCGCATAGAGCGCTTCTTGGGTATCCATGTACATTTGTCGCCATAGCTTAGCTACGCGCTTATTGCCCGGATATGGCAGCGGCTCTGCAATCAGCTCACGCTCGATCCAAGGTTTAACGGATTTCTCGTAAAAGATATCAAACCCGCAATAAGCCGGATCTGTTGCTAGCCTACTGCGGAAGTCATCAAGCTCAGAAGATTGCAGCCACAATCTAGGGTGCTGGGAAGACGCTTCCGCATATCGGCGTTCTCTGCTAGGCAGTGGCGTCTCCGGTAAATCGGCTGGCACCTCGAAGCGTCGAACGAGGCTCCAGACGGTTTGGGAACCATCTACCTGGAGAAGTGCGTACCGCCAGAAATAGGTACCTGGGGTTAGCGCATCATCCGGTGTATATAAGTTATACGGAATCGGCTTAATCGTTTGTGTGTCAGCCTGAGAGAAGGCCTCAGAATGCGAGATTTGCAGTACATAGCGATCATGCTCCAATTGTGCGGGAATCCACGTGAAACGAGGTGGGTTTTCCAGCAGTACGGTCTGCTCATTCGGTTCGTATTGTACAGTTAAAACGCCGCTCTGCGGTTCGTATAATGGCGACAATGAAGTCATATCCATTCTCCTCCCGGTGGGTTCTCTATTGAAAATAGTCTTATATTTAAAGCAAGCCTTTATCAGCTGTTAATTGAATGTGTTTTGAGCTGTTCGTTTGTCCCGGGACTGAAATGGCAATTTCCTGTGCGGAAATGCGAGTGAGTTTAGCACGGCTGCCAGCACGATACACATGAATAAAGTCAGCCTTACGATCATTGCGACGGTGAAGCATCGCTGTAAGCGACTGACTCGGATCAACGGAATCGCCCGGTGTCCGTACAGCGAGGATCTCATCGCCCGGCTGAACAAGCGCCGTATGGTACACGGACGCGGCGGAGCCGTTAGGATTAGAGCCAAGGGCATAAGAGACGTATAATTGAGCCGAACCACTTGCGTCGATGGAATCGCTAGGCACAAACTGACCGATGATCGGCAGATCTTGAGCAGAGACAGTGGCGGTATCGGAATCAGCATCCTTCTGTTCAATGAGAAGCTTGTAAACTTCATCTCGGCTACGCAACTGCTCCGAATACGTTTGAACAGCTGGATGCATCCACCACTCGATGCTCTTCGGCTCTTCGCCTGCGAGTTCGACTTGGAACCAATCCAGCAGCCACTCGCCGGTAAGCAGCAAATGGCGATTCAACGTGCACCCTTCGTAGGCTTCTGTTGACTGAAGCCAAGCGTACACGGTTGAATCCGTAGCTTCATAGCGTATGCAGCGCCCTTCATGCGGCGCTTGGGATCGGCCATCCAGCGACACGGTGTTGTGGCTGGCGGTTTCGGCAAACCACGATTTCCGCATGGGTGAACCGTAAGGCACCATCCCGAAATCAGGTGTCAGGGTTTGGTCCGCGTGCATCAACGTCAGATGCAGCTTGTCGTAATGGCCGTGGGACCCGCCGTGCTCGCCGAAATCGGCGAGGAACGACAGCGGGTTCCCGGCTGCGCGGCCGATGACGAAGCCGGCGTCCGGCCAGAGCCGCGACCCCCGCGGCTCTAGGGCAGGCGCGCGGTCAGCAGCCTCGCCAGCGCCGTAGAGCAGCGCCTCGAGCTGCTCGCCGCCGGCAGCGACTAGCTGCCGGTACGCTTCGCGCAGGACCGGCGCGAGCCCGGCGATGCCGTAGATCGCGAGCCCCTGCTCAGCGATCTCGGCGATTTCGCGGGCGTAAGGGTCCCGCGCAAGCGGCCCGTCATGCAGGGCGGGCAATGCGCCCTGGTCGTCGGCCAGATCGGCCAGCGCCTCGAGCATGCCGCGCATAGATTGACCATCTGCGCCTGTCGTGGCGTAGAGATCGATACCGAATCGCTGCGCCATCTCCGCGGAGATTAAATAAGCCCGAAGCACGAATACGTGGTAGTACGTGCTTCCTTCGAACTCCAGCTGATCGGCCTTCACGCCGATCGATAAGTGATGCTTGAAGCCACCTTGGCCTTCAATGAGCGCTTCCAGCGCCGCTTGCTCTCTGCGAGCGGCGTATACACAAGATAATGACGCGTTCAGCCAAGCGGTGTAATTGTTCTCCGCATTGTTCCGCTCATGAATCAGGATGTGCCGGTATTCTTCCATACTCCCCGCGAGTAAACCCAGGAAGGCGTCAATCGCCGCCTGCTCCTTCGCCTCGAAAACAACCCCTTCATCGCGCAATAACAAGTAAGCGCGAATCAAGGTCGTGGACCAGATCGCCTCGGTGAGCGCCTGGTGAAAAGCACGCCCCTTCAGCATCCAGCTCTGAGCTTCCGGATGCACGGGGTAAAGCGGGAACTGCTCTGCATACTCTACGAGCAGCCTTTTACTAATCTGCGCGTACGACTTTTCGCCCAGCGCTGCATAAACGGCCGCTGACTGCAAAGCCACCCGCGCAAGGGACTGGTGCTTGAACACGAGCCAAGCGCCTCGGTAAGCTTCTCCCTCGATTTTGCAGCCGTGCGGGCATAGAAATTCGGACGCATCCACCTGCATCGCATCGAACGTCAGTTCGGTATGATGGTGTGGACAGACATACTGGTGCCACCAACCCCCAGGTTCCTTAGGAATGGAAAGGCTGCCCGCTTGCTGCAGCCTATCAATTTCCTCTTTTAATATGTGTGCTGTACGGCCTGCCCAAGTCAGTTTTCCCAGCTTTTCGCCTAGCCTTAGCGCGGTACTCATCGCATCATCATCCCGCCGTTGATTTCGATTGTTTCACCCGTTACGTAGGCAGCTAGTTCGGAAACAAGGTAAAGCACGGCGCCTGCTACATCATCCGGTGTTCCTTCACGCTGCAGCGGAATGCCATTCACAGTTGCTTGGCGTGCTGTGTCCGTCGTAAATGTCGCGTGGAACATCGTATTGCCGATAAAGCCAGGAGAGACGTTGTTGACGGTAATTCCACTTGCCGCCACTTCCTTGGCTAATCCCTTGGAGAACGTTTGTACAGCTGCTTTACTAGCTGCATATATGCTGGAACCAGGTCCGCCGCCGTTATGCGCAGCAACCGATGTCATATTCACGATACGGCCGTAGCCCTTCGCTTTCATGCCGGCAAGCACTCTTTTGGACATGAATACGGCACTCTTTAAATTTACATCCATAATACGGTTGTACATCTCTTCAAACATTTCAGAATTCGCCACACGTTGAACGAGATGGCCTGCATTGTTCACGAGAATATCAATCGTCCCACCCAAAGCTTGCTCAACAACACTCACGAGTCTGTCGATTTGCTCCAAATTCGTAACATCCGCCTGTATCAATACGGCCTCGCCGCCTGCCGCTTGAATGGCTGCTACAACTTCCTGACCTTGTGCAACGTTATTCAAGCAGTTCACACCAACCTTCGCCCCATTGCTAGCCAAAGCTAGTGCAATTGCGCGTCCAATTCCCGCATTAGATCCTGTCACCAGTGCAATTTTCCCCGTCAAATCGATGTTCATATAAATTCCTCCCATGTATGTGTGGTTTACCGTTTCTCCATGTTCCTAATTAAAACTAGCTATCTTTGCAAAACTTACTGTGAATTAGGCAATTTAGCGAATCTAAAGAGGAATAAGGGTCTCTAGCGGCTTCTATTCTCCACTCTTCAGCCACTATTGCTCAGATAAGAGTCTTTAGAGACTGCTATTCGTTCGTTAACAAGTAATTTCACGAAATTACAGAGAGATAAGAGTCTCTAGCAGCTTCTATTTTCCACTCTTCAGCTAATATTGCTCAGATAAGAGCCTTTAGAGACTGCTATTCTCCACTTGACACTGGAGTCCAATGGCTGTCCCTGAGTTCCGCTCGAGCTCACCCACGCAACCGAGGCCTCACTGTCTCCGGCATTGTCATCGTCAAACAGGTCCCTCGTCCCCACTCACTGTCTATGGACAGCCCGTAGGCCTCGCCGAACACCATCTGAATCCGTCTATGGACGTTCATTAGTCCAATGCCGCCACCTTGTGATTCGCCTGTCTCTTCCGGCTCTGCCAAGCGGTTTTCCTCCAGCTTCGTGCGCAGCTCGGCGAGCCTCTCCGGCTTGATGCCTGTGCCATTGTCCAGGGTGGACACTTGGAACAATCCGCCTTCTTTGCGGGCATCGATGCGTATGAAATGATGCGGTTCCACACCATCCGGGAATGCATGCTGAAAAATATTTTCGATGAGCGGCTGCAAAGTCAACCGAACCATCTTCTCCAATAGCAATCCCGGCGGGATCGCGACATCAATTTCAAACTCTTTTCCCGTCCGGTGCTGCAAAACAATCATATAGTTGCGTACATGATTCAGTTCATTCGCTACTGTAATTTCTTCTAAATTTGTCTGCACCGAGTATCGGAGCATGAAAGCCATCGCTTCTACCATCTCTGTAATTTCACCGGAATCCTGAACTATTGCATAACAATTGATCGTTTCCAACGTGTTATATAAAAAATGCGGATTGATCTGCAGCTGCAAAGACTGAAATTCTGCCCGCTGCCTTTCAAGCTTCGTCTCACCTAGCTCAAGCTGGTTCTTCTGCTGCTCCAGCTCGGCCTCATACACCCGTTCGATCATATCGGAAAGACGCGTTACCATCAGGTTGTAGCTATGAATAAGTCCACCGATCTCGTCTGTTCGGCCAATCTCGTCGATGTATTGCCAGTTTCCTTTTTCGGTTTCCCGCATGCTGTCTTTCAGCCCTCGAATGGGGGCAATAATCGAGCGACCAAAACGATAAGCCAACCATAACGCAATAGCCAGTGTAACCAAACCAACGATGATGGTCGTCGTTCGAATCGTATTGGCTGGACGGCGCAGCTCCTCAACTGGCATCGATGCGACAAGATTCCAATCTGAGTATCCGGATTTCCTTGATACAAACATACGTTCTTCTCCGTTGTATTTATGAAGGAATGTCTGATTGCCACTCGCCAAAACGAGTGATGACAGTTCATCTTGAGGCTTCCGCTCGCTCATCGAACGAGGATAAATGTAATTACCGGCATCGTCCACAATGAAGAAAAAGCCCTTTTTCCCCAAACTCACACGATCCCAAGTTTTTGCCAGTTCATCTAGCTTGATCTCAATAGCGACAACCCCGCGATTCTCATCACCATAGGAAGGTCCTCTTACTTTACGAGCCATTGTCACGACAGAGCCTTGATCAACAGGACGTATGCTCATATTTAGCAGCGCAATTTTGCCGTCACCCGCAATTTTCATCAGGTTATCGAATTGTTCTTGTACGAGCACGGGATCGAGGTTCAGTAGATTCTGATTCTCATAAATGAAGGAACGCCCATGCTTACCGACGACATAAATCATGTTCAACTGTTTGTACAAGGTGACAACGGTTTGAACGGAAGATTCCGAAAATTTCTTGATTTTATCCGAATACACATAATATTCATACGCGTCATCAGGCTTAATTTCCATAAAATTCCTGACATCAGAGTTGGACGAAAAGGCATTACTAAGCAGCTCGTAAGCCTGCAAATAACTATCCGTCTGATAGTTCGCACTATCGACCATTTGCTCCATATACTGCTTCACTTGGTCGTCTAAAGCCCGCGATGATTGCCAATAGGATACAGCGCCTACGGACAAAAGGGACAACACGATCACAATGAGAAAGTACGTATAAATTTGACCTGACAGCGTCTTTCTTTTCATGAACGGATACCCATTTGTTGCCGATATTCAGAAGGAAGGCAGCCTTCGTATTTCTTAAATGTTTTTGTAAAATGGGGATGATCGGCGTAACCGACCTCACCCGAGATATCGGTAATTCGCCACTGCGGCTGTTGAAGCAGCTTCTTCGCCTTTTCCATGCGTCTGCGTGTGCGGTACTGCACGAACGTTTCCGCCGTACTTTGCTTAAACAGTTGGCTGAAATAAGAAGGATTAAGCCCGATAAAGTCAGCCACCTCTTCTAAGGATACTTCCTCAGCAAGATGCGTCTCTATATAGTTCTTGGCTTCCTCAACAGGGTCCTTAAGCTTGCCTTTGCGTTTGATTCGAAGCTCTTCCAGATACCCACTGATCGCAGTCGTGAAACGAAGCCACGCTTCCTCCTCGCTTACAGCGCCGGTTAAATCGAGCTCACCCTGCATGAAATATACATCCCTCACATTTAGTCTTTGGTGCAGAAGGGTGTGGATCTCTTGCAAAATATCGCTAACCCGGTTGAGCTTGAGCTTATTGGCCTTCAGCTCCGCCTGAATTTCCTCTAAGACGCCGTTTAATTCCGTCTGCTGCAGCATCCACACGGCTTGCTCCATACGGCCTGCCCACTGTTCCAACTTCGTTACAGCAACGAAGGATTCGGAGCTTACTTTACTTTGATTACGAATTAGCTTCTCTAAAACATGCTGAAATCCCTTAATATTAACGGGCTTCAGTAAGTACTCTTTCACCCCATAAGACACGCATTTCTGCGCATATTCGAAATCACCATAGCCGGATATGACCACAACTTGTATGTCCGCATCCATTTCTGCAACACGAGCACATAGCTCCAGCCCATCCATCTTAGGCATCCGTATATCGGTGAACAGGAAGTCAGGTCGTTCCTCTTGAATCCGCTGCAGCGCGACAACGCCATTCTCAGCCGTTCGCAGGCTTTCGATGGGGAGCTCCGATTGTTCAACGAGTTTCTGTAATCCTTTACGTATCATCGGTTCGTCATCGACAATGAGTATGCGGTACATGAGGAATGCTCCTTTCAAACCCTTATGAAATGCACGCTCCCCACGGGCTGGTGGGCACGTGAGGAGGCGGGCATGCTCAGCAGATGAGCTTTATTTACGCGGCATCGACACTGTCGTACCGGAATCTTTACTATTGAATTTCTCTGTTGCTTCCTTGATTACTTCGTTACCGCCTTTGGATTTCCACTCTTCCAATACTTTCGGCCAATCGGAGATCGGCTCTTTGCCGTACACCATTTTCACCATGTGCTGGAGAATGACTGGAGGTGCTTGGTCGGAAAGCGGTGAAATGTCAGGATTTTTCATTAAAGATTCAAGACGTGGCTCGAAGCTGATACCATCGCGTCCTTCATTTTTTAACGTTGTATCATAGACATTCATTAATTTCTTACCTTCTTCGGTCAAGCTAAGTGTCCCTTTATTATAAGTCGTATCTTGGACAAGCCACAAGAAGGATTGACGGTAACGCTCCTCGTCTACACCCGCTGTATCCGTTGGGGCTTTGTAGTCGATTTTGCCATCCACCGTTTTGTATGTGTCACCTTCAATACCGAAAGTAAAGTATTTCTCTGCCTCATCCGACATCATCCAATCGAAGAACTGGATAATTTGCGCAGCATTTTTAGCATTTTTATTAATGAAGTAAGCACGCGGCGCAGGTCCATACAAGTAGTGGCCGCCTTTGCCATCTGGTCCTGTCGGGGATGCGATGATCTCGATATCGCCCGTTGGTACAGTTGTTTTCAGCTGTGTTTCCCATTGCAGCAATTCATTCGCGTTCATGGACCACATCCCTGCTTTACCCGCAAGAATGGTGTTTTTGAACACTGTAGCGTTGATCGTTGCGAACTCTTTGTTGATTAAGCCTTCATCAAACATCGTTTTGTATGTTTGCAGCGCTTTCGTCATATTCTCTGTATCGAAGAACTTAGGCAGAACTTGATCGCCTTGCTTCTCGAACATGGATAGGTAAGGGAACACATCGTATGCTCCGAAGAAGGAGTCTGAATACTTGAAGTTTTCACGACCCATGTACGGGTTCTCAACGCCCATTTCTTTGAACTTGCGAAGTACGGCCATGTACTCGTCAACTGTTTTAGGAACCCCTAGGCCTGCTTTATCAAGCAAATCTTTACGAACGAAGGTAGAGCGACGGGACGGGTTGGACAAGTATTCCGGAATGGCGAAAATTTTACCTTGGTAGGTTACGTTATCCCAAGCGTCTTTCGGCACTTTTTTGAGCAGATTCGGTCCATACTTCTTCAGCAATTCATCAAGCGGCGTGAACACGCCAGCCTTCACGGAACCTGCCATTTCTTTACCGTTCACACCACCACTGCCCTGTACAACGTCAGGAATGTCATTGGTTGCAAACATCTGAATCATTTTTTGCTCATATTCTTTGTGAGGAACAAGTACGATATTCATATCGGAGTTCGTCATCTCTTCTAACTTTTTCACCCATTTGTCTTGATTAATATCAGGCGACTTCTCTACATGTCCGAATGCGAGTGTACGCAAGGAGATGGAGAATTTCGTTTTTTCAGCAGGCTTTGTGCTTGACGTGCCCGCCGCCGCGCTTGACGCCGGTTGTTCAGCGGTTTTAGAAGAGCAAGCAACCAGCAAACTGGCCATCATTACTGCTGCCATCGTGGTGGGAATCCATTTTTTCATTTCTACCCCTCTTTTCATTTCACTGAGATATGAACGCTTTCACACCTTCATTGTAAAAGCGTTTACAAATTGCCGATATGGAATGTCTTTAGTTCGATTTGTCTTTTTTTTAGAATGCTGTAGAAATTGTTGATTTCATACAGTACTATTTCCTTAAGATTTTACAGAACCCACCATCATTCCTTTGATAAAATGACGCTGCAAGAACGGGTAGATAAGAATAATGGGGATCGTCGCAATAATAATGGTCGCCATCTTGATGCCTTCCGGATCCATATGGGCAAGTCCGCTGAATTGGGAAGCGTTAGGATCAATACTGATATCCTCAGATACAATCAATTGACGGAGCTTTACCTGAAGCGGCCATAAGGCAGGTTTGTTAATGTAGTACAGCGCGCTTTGGTACGTATTCCAGTGACCCACCGCATAAAAGATCCCCAGAGAGGCCATAACCGGCTTGGACAAAGGCAGAATGATATTCCAGATCATACGAAGCTCGGAGCAGCCATCGATACGTCCGGAATCAATCAGCTCGCTCGGAATTTGCAAGAAAAAGGACCGCATAATGAAAAAATTGAAGGCACTGATGGCACCTGGAAGCAATAATGCCCAGAGCGAATTCGTGAGGTGTAAATTTTTCATCAAAATAAAGTTAGGAATCAGCGGAGCTGTGAATACCATCGTAATGAGAACCATGATTACAACAACGTTACGGCCAGCATACTCGGGTCTAGACACCGGATACGCTAGTGATGCCGTGGCGATCAGATTGATCAGGGTACCTACTACTGTAATATACACGGTCACTCCAAAGGAACGCCAGATCGCCGCATCGCTAAACACATATTGATAGTTGATCGAAGTAAATTGAACAGGCAGAAATAATACCTTCCCATTCACAATGGCTTCCGAAGAACTGAACGATTGAGCCAGCACGTTTAAGAACGGCAGGAGCATCGCCAGCGATAGAAGAGTCAGAAATAGCACATTAAAGATGTTAAAAACTTGCCAGCCGGCTGTCGGCTTGCGATTCATAAAGCGTTCACCTCCGTCTTAGTACAAGCCTTCACCCGTTGTTTTTTTGCTTAAAATATTGCCAGTAACTATAAAAATCACGCCAACTAGTGCTTTGAAAAGTCCTATCGCGGTCGTGTAGCTAAATTGCTGACCTAACAACCCCGCAGTGTAGATATACGTGTCTAGAATTTCACCATTTTCTTTATTAAGCGGGTTCAGGAATACGTAAACACGTTCGAAACCAAAGTCCAAAAATTTACCGATATGAAGGAGGAACAAAATCATAATGGTTGGTAGAAGTGACGGGAGCGTAATTGAAATGGTTTGTCTCCAGCGGTTCGCGCCGTCCACCTCAGAAGCTTCATACAGATCCGGGTTAATTCCTGCCAATGCGGCCAAATAAATGATCGTGCCGTAGCCGGAATCCCGCCAAATACCCGAAGAAATGAGCACTGTACGAATCCATGACTCTTCACCCATGAAATAAATCGGCTCGAAACCTAGCCAAGTGATGAAATGGTTCAAAGCCCCCGTTGAAGGAGAAAGAATGCCAATCGCAATCCCGCTCACAATAACCCACGATAAGAAGTGAGGCATGTAAACAACGGTTTGAAGTAACCGCTTGTACACGACAACGCGCAGCTCATTAAGCAGCAAAGCAAGTATGATTGGCGCCGGAAAAGCCAGTACCAAATCGTAAATACCGATCAGAATCGTATTTTTCAAAATCTTGAGGAAGTCATAATGGGCAAACATCCGAGTAAAATGATCGAACCCAACCCATTCACTCCCCGTGAAGCCATCAAAAATGTTGTAATCTTGAAAAGCAATGACTGAACCTAACAAGGGCACATACTTGAAAACAATAAAATACAAAATCCCCGGCAGCGATATCAAATATAGCGCCTTATACTTCCAGAACGTTCGCAGAAAGGATCTACCTTTACGTACCTGCGAGCGCTGATTCATCTTTTTTACCGTTTGTGCGTTGACCGCCATTCTTGGCCCCCCTCACTATTCTTCGCTGATGTTATACCTACATCGTACCCTGCTAAAGCGCTTGCAACAATGGATTGTCTTTTCACTCACTTGTGTTTTTTTTAGGTGGGGGAAGTGCGGCGATGTGAATTTTCCTGCTCGTAAGTGTGTTTTTCATCGTTACCGTCGGGCTGCTGCTCAATATCATCACATTCACAACACAACAAAAAGCGCCACCCACAAATGTGGGAGGCGCCCAATCAATCCATTCACTTCATCCTCAAGCGGTTCTACTCTCAGTGGACACTTGCCTAGCTTCTGACTTGGGCTTCATCCGCAGTGCCTCAGGTATAGCGAGCAAAGCCGGCAGCAGCATCGGCAGCAAAATAAAGCAAAGCACGACGAGCCCAACGATCACGGCAACGGCTAGCTCAATCAGCAAAACTAGACCTGATGGAACCAACGTCGCGAAGGTACCGCCGAGGATCACCATAGCGGAGATCACCACGCCGCCGATGTGCTTAGCGGCTTGAACAATCGCCTTAGACGGCGATAACTCGCCCAGTTCTTTATATCGCATCATCAAGAAGATGCTGTAATCGACACCGACTGCGATGATGATGATGAAGGAGAAGAACGGTACGAAAGATGAAACACCGTCTGCACCGATGATTTTATCTGTAACGATATTGGTAGCGGTCATGGCTACATAGTACGAGATCACTAAGGAGACGATGATATAGACTGCTGGCCAGAAGGAGCGAATTACGAACAACAGGACAATAAATACACCAATAATCACGATGATCGCTGTGCTGTTGAACGATTTCAGCTGTGCTTTGTTCGTGTCATAGGTCGTGGAACTTGGTCCCGCGGCGCCGACTTTCGCTTTCTCCAGCACCGTGCCTTTCAAACTAGACGCTAACTCGGCGTTAATCCCCTCAATGGTGTCCATAGCCGCTGACGAGTATGGGTCATCCTTCAGAATGACGATGAGTTTCGTACTCTTGCGATCTTTGGACATGAAGCTGTCCAGCGATTTGCCGAAATCCGCGCTCGTTAGTGCTTCTTTCGGTATAAAGAACGTCTTCGAACTGTTCAGCTGCGTCAGGAACTGGCTCGTTTTGCCGAGCCCTTCGGACACATCGCCCAGTCCGTTACCGCTTTGACCGAGGCCTTCCTTCAGCTGGCTCATGCCGCCAGCCAAGCCCGACAAGCCCTCGTTCAGCTTCTGCTGCCCGTCCTTGACGCTGCCCAGCGCGTCATTCAGCTTCGCCATGTTCGTGGCAATCTCTTGACTGCCCGCGCTGCCTTGCTTCAGCCCTTTCGCGAGCGCCTCCGAGCCGCTCTGCAGAGAAGCCAATCCCGCAGCAAGCTGCGCCTGCGCACCGTTAATCTGCGTAAGTCCCGCAGCAGCCTCAACGAAAGAGCCATTCAACTTGGCGGCATTCGCGCCAAGCTCCTTCAGCCCGCCGTTCAGCTGGGCGAGTCCTGTTTCCAAGCCCTCACCCGTTTGCTTCAGCTTCGTGTAATCGGCATCTGCCTTCAACTGGCTGTACTTTTCGCCTAGCCCACCAATAAGCCCATTCATCCCAGTCAGCCCCTGCTGAATGCCAGGAAGCTTCCCTTCAATCTGACGATAACCGTCAGATAAAGCACTGTAACCCTGCTGCAGCTGCGTAAGTCCACTGCTAAACTTCGACGTATTAGCATCGACTTGCATCATGCCATCCTTTAGACTCGCAATGCCCGCAGTTAGCTCCCCAGCGCCGTCAGCACCCTGCGCAATCCCCTTCGATACTTGCCCCAGCGCAACAGTAATCTGGCTGTAGCCATCCTGGACTTTGCCCGTTCCGGCCACTAACTGATCAGTGCCGGATAAATCTGGACTGACCAATTTGCTCTGCATCAATTGCAAACCATCTTGTATTTGATTTACGCCTTTCTGCGAAGCGGTAATTCCTTCTGCGACGGTCGACGTTTGGGTCGAAATATAGAAGTTATCAATCGGCTTCGACTGCGGCTGTGTAACACTGGATACCTTATCCACGCCCGGAACACTCTTCAATTTGTCCGTTAGCTTATCAATTGCGGCTAATCCGTCATTATTACCAAGTGCTTTCTCATTCTCTATCACGACCATGGTCGGGAGCGCTTGGCCTCGGCTAAAATGATCCGCTACAAGGCTGAATCCTTTGGTGGATTCATGATCATTCCCTAACTCTTTCAACTGGTCAAAAGACAATTTCTGATGGTTGGAAAGGGCAATCGGAATCATCACAATCAGTATAAGCAGCGTTGTGATCACTGGTCTTTTCACCGCAATAGCCGTCAAGCTCGCCCAAAATTTACTTTCCTTATGCCCAGTTGCACACTTGGAAGGCCAATACAGCTTATTTCCTAGTACTTTCATGAGGAAAGGAGTCACCGTCATAATTTCAAGCAAGAGCACCGCGGTACCAATAGCCACCACATTGCCTGATTTATAAATACCAAAATCCGAGAAGGTCAAGCTCGCGAAAGCAATAAACACAGTCAAAATACTATAAAAAATCGTTTTCCCAGCCGTTTTATACGTCACAATAATCGCTTCATCCACGGACAGACCGTGGGATAACTCTTCTTTAAACCGATTGAACAGTAGGATGTTATAGTCAGTTCCAATGCCGAAAAGAATCAAAATTAACAGCATCTCCGTGACACTTGTCACTGGAAACTCAAACTTATCAATAAGCTGCGCGGCAATCCCCATGGAGCACAAGTAGGAAATACCCACAGCAAGCAGCGAGACAATCGGAATAACAACGGAACGGAACATAATGACTAGCACCGCTAGGATGAAGATAACCGTTAACGCCGCACTTTTTGCCACACCCGATTCGGATGCTTTGATGTAATCGTTCTGAATGAAGTCCTCACCTGAGAGGTAGTAATCCACGTTCACTTCTTTCAAAACAGCCTCAAACTCCTGCTGAATCTCATCGACATGACGTCCTCTTTTATCCAAACTAAAATTCGCCATTAACGTAGTCTGATCCTCCGAAATAAGCGAAGACTTCGCGTCAGGCAGTGAGAACGGATCAAGCAATTGATCAAACCCAAGCTCCGCTTGATGGTCCTTCATACTCGCAATACCTGACTCGATCTGCTTCATGTCAGCATCAGACAGTTTATTCGGGTTGTGGAACACGATGATATCGCTAGTTCCCTCAACCCCATTCATTTTATTCAAAATGGATGTAGCGACCTTGGACGGACTGTCCTTTGGCAGCGGATCTTGGCCCCTGAGTCCTAAAATAGCATTCACATCGGGTTGAAAAACCGTGAGAACTACGGTGGCTACCAGCCACAAGGCGACAATCGTCCAGCGCCATTTAATAATTTTGTTCATCTCTCTAATTCCTCCTCCGATTTACAAAACGTTAGTAAACAAGCGTTCATTTTTGAGCTAAAAAATTTTAGCACAGTCCTTGAGTCTTTATTTTTTCTGAAATACCCGCAGAATACAGGTACAACAGCTCATCAACCAGCACTTTAATCGTATCGCCATCCTCATAATCGCGCAGAATAAGGCTCATTCCTTCAATAAGCGTAACAGCTAGCATCCGTGCAGATTGCTGCTCATTTACTTCGAGCGGGGCCGGCGTTTCTTTCGTGGTGGCGAACACGTTCTCCAAAATTTGGTACACCAAAATAATGAGTTCCTCTTTCACAGTTTCGTAGCGTGAGCCTTCACTCAGATTTAGGAGGATGGTCAGCTCAACACTTGATTGCTTGAAAAGCTGCAAAATCGTCGCATCAATTTTACGCAAAATAACGAGATGATCAGCAGTTTCCTTGCACAATTTGAAATCAACCTCATTCTTGATCTCAAGGGTGTAAGCAGCAAGCTGCTCATAGACGGGTTGAATCAGCTCATAGAATAGGTCTTCTTTGTTTTTAAAATATCGATAAATGTTGCCTGGTGTAATACCCGCAGCATCTGCAATATGCCGTATAGAAGCTTTCATATAACCATGTTTCTTGAATTCGGACAATGCCGCTTGGCGGATACTCTTTTTTACGTCATCTTTTAAAACCTGCATATAATAAACACCCGTTCACTTTTTGTCGTAATGGAATGATTATAACTGCGTACTTCCTTTTTTGCAAGTATAAAATCGAAGAGAAAAAGCCGACAACCTAAGCAGCATGCTACTTGAGGCCATCGGCTCTTATTTAAGCGTTACTCCGCCTTCGTTTTGAGCGTCTCGATTATTCTTTTCGACTTGAAAGGCTTGAGATCTTTGAACTGTATGAATTTCTTCGTTTCCTCGTTCCAAATACGGAACTTAAGGGATTCCAAGCTTGTCTTCAGTGTAATCGTCTGCACTTTGCGAAGCTCAGCGTTCTTGTTATGAACCTTTTCCAAATAGTAATTAGGAACTCGCGGGCTCAGATGATGAATATGGTGAAATCCGATATTACCTGTGATCCAGTGCAGAATTCTAGGCAATTTGTAGAAAGAGCTTCCATGCATAGCCGCCTTCATATAATCCCATTCTCCGTCATTCTCATAGTACGAGTCTTCATAATTGTGTTGAACGTAGAAAAGCCATATCCCAGCCATACCTGAAATTAAAAACATCGGACCTTGGACTAGGAGGAATGATTGCCAACCCATACCCCAGCAAAGCAGTACAATACTTCCAATAATACCCAAGTTCGTGATGTACGTATTGATGCGTTCTTTCATTCCTGCGCGTTTGCGGTTAAAACGGTAATCAATCAAAAAGATGAAAATGGGTCCGACAATAAACATCACAATCGGATTTCTGTAAACCCGATAATAGAGTCTTCTAAGCGGAGAAGATGCCATATATTCGTCAACCGTTAGTGTCCATATATCGCCGACACCTCTACGATCCAAATTACCGCTGGATGCATGATGGACGGAGTGGGTATGACGCCACTGATGATAAGGGACAAACGTCAAAATGCCTGTTAATGTACCAACAATTTCATTCGCGAATTTATTTTTGAAAAAAGATTTGTGGCAGCAATCATGGAAAATAATAAAGATTCGAATCAGGAATCCTGCTGCAATAATGTCTAACACGAACGTAAGCCAGATAGAAACCGAAAGACTTAGGAAGGCGAAATACCAAAGCATAAAAAAGGGTCCTAATGTATTGATGATTTGCCACACACTGTGCTTGATATGTGGTCTTTCGTAAGGCGCGATGTCAGACCGCCACCCACCTTTGTTTTGTTGACTCATTCTAATTAAAGCTCCTTCTCTCCGTTTCATACCGGACTGATTTATGCCACCTGATGTAGTACGTTGGGAATTCAATTAAGTTTCCATTATAAGAGAAGAAATGTTACATTGCCCTCTCATCATAAGTTCCAGAACGCTTTTTGTAAAATGCAATATAAGTCATATGTGCATTAGGCTATATTTTTACTATTCTACACAGCCCAAAAATCATCCTGCGAATGGCAACCTAATCCTTATTTTCCCATAAAAAGAGGTATCTCATACGGATTTTCATATGCCTTTTTCTGCAAATATTTCTTAAATAATTGTTTCCATATATGTAATAATTATGTTTATTTTATAAAGAAATTTCTGTAGACAAATAGGTAAGTCTAAGTGAACAAATAATGAACATTGATTTCTGGTCGCAGGAGGTATCCTAGCTTGACCCATTTATGCGCACCTTACTTAATACTGGTATAGTAGTATATATAAAAAATGGAGGACTATTCAATGATACCTATATCCGTTTTAGACTTGGCTCCCGTTATTGCTGGCGGTACGCCAAGAGATTCATTTCACCGTTCCGTTGATCTAGCCAGACACGTTGAAAAGTGGGGCTATCATAGATATTGGCTCGCCGAACATCATAACATGCCGGGTATTGCCAGCTCCGCCACATCTCTCGTCATCGGGTATGTCGCTATGGCTACGGAGAAGATTCGCGTGGGCTCCGGCGGCATCATGCTGCCTAACCACGCACCGCTCGTCATCGCCGAGCAGTTCGGGACGCTGGAATCGATGTTCCCGGGACGCATCGATCTTGGTTTAGGGCGTGCGCCTGGCTCCGACCAGGCTGCGGCAAGAGCGCTCCGCCGCGGCTTAGGCAGCGACGGCCATGACTTCCCGGAGCAGCTGAGCGAGCTCCGCGGCTATCTCGACCCGGCGCTAGGTACGGGTGTACCGGGCGTGCGCGCCGTGCCGGGCGAAGGGCTAGACATCCCGATCTGGCTGCTCGGATCGAGTGACTTCAGCGCCCAGTTGGCTGGTCAGCTGGGGCTTCCTTTCGCTTTCGCCAGCCACTTCGCTCCGGATTATTTGCTGGCGGCTCTTGATCTGTATCGCCGTCAGTTCCGCCCGTCGGGCGCGCTTGAGAAGCCGTACGCGATGGTCGGCGTTAACATTATTGCTGCCGAAACCGATGAGGAAGCTCAGCATTTGGCGACTTCGCAGCACCAGCAATTTCTGAACATCGTGCGCGGCCGTCCTGGCATGCTGAGCCCACCCGTGGACAGCATGGAGTCCCTATGGAGTCCTCAAGAGAAAGCTTACGTTCATAAGGCCTTAAGCTTCTCCATCGTAGGAAGTAAAGACACCGTCCGCGAGAAGCTTGCTAAACTCCAGGAGCAAACTGCAGCTGATGAATGGATCATCGCCGGCCAAATTTATGATCACAAGGCTCGCTTGAGGTCCTATGAAATTGTGGCTGAGGTTGTCAAAGAGATCTAGAGAGGTTGGAATTCATTATTATGAGTCAGCAGCAAGCAACGATTGGGGGCCATGCCACCAAAGGGCGGTTCCCGATCAGTTCCGTGCGTTGACCCAGCCGAGGCTTCTGCTGATGCTGCTAATGGGCGCTCTGGGAAGCGGAAGCTTGTTCACCGTTTTTACTTACATAACTCCTCTCTTGGAAGAAGTGACTGGCTTCTCAGAGCATAAAGTGGCATGGATTCTTGTCTTGTTCGGTTTTGGGGTCACCTTCTGCGTGGGAGTGTCCTCTTTATTATGACTCGCCTTATTTGATATGGCTTATCAATGAATGCTCATATCTTCTACATCTATATCATCATAGATTTTTATACTTAGAACAAAACCAATAGATATCATGTTGATCAATAAAGAGGTGCCTCCATAGCTGATAAAGGGAAGGGTGATCCCCGTAATCGGCATGATACCGATCAGCATCCCAATATTTTCGAAAACTTGAAACAGAAACATAGCCGTAATACCGCCAATGATGTATATGCCTGTTTGGCTGCGGATGTTCAGCGCGATAGTGATCATTCGATAAATAAGAAGAAAGTAAAGTATGAGTAACGCAGAAGATCCTATAAATCCAAATTCTTCTCCCACTACAACGAATATGGAATCTGAATAGGTATACGGGACTTGACCGCTTTGAACTGAGGTTCCATGGAGGTAGCCATCTCCTTCTAAGGATCCTGATCCGATTGCTTTGACCGATTGTTTCATGTGATAGGTTGCTTTCTCAGATGCTTGGTCTGGCAAAAGGACGGCGTCAACCCTATCCAACCAATACGCTTTATGTTTAGACGCCATGAATTGCTTTACTTCTTCATGATATTTTACATAGCTGTAAAGGGAGCTTCCGCTTACGATTATGATAATGACTAGGCCGATCAAAGCATGCTTGTAGTTAATATGGCCGAACCAACAGACGACAATGAAAATGACAAGATATCCGATAGAATTACCGAGATCCGGCTGCATAAGAACCAAGAGAAAAGGAACTAATGTAATAACGCCCATCGGCAGTATTTCCTTGAACAAGCTAAGGGTCTCAACTTCTTTTTTGGACAGGAAATACGATAAAAACAGGATTAAAATGAGCTTACAAAGCTCTGCCGGCTGAAAGCTGATCCCACCAGGAAGAGTGAACCATCCCTGAGCATTGTTGAGTGTATCTCCTTTAAAAAATAATAAGACTAGCAGTACCAGCCCAATGAAATAGTACAGCGGCGAAAACCGCAATAAGAGTTTATAGTTAACAAACAGCATCGTAAATAAGACTACAAACCCCAACCCGTAAAAATACATCATTTTAATATACGATTGCGAAAAGTCTGGAACTGTTCGTGTCGCGCTGTAGATGCAGAAAATGCTGATAATCATAAAAATGAGCAGCAGCAACAAAATAATGGCATCCAGACCTTTAATTATCCGCTTCAACATGAAGGCTATTTGCGTTCCCTTGAAAATACTTTCAATAACAAATCACCTATTTCTATATGAGGTAACGAAAGATACATAGAGTAGACGCAATGGTTTTACAAATAGTTCCATCTTTGTAGATAGAAAAATAGAAAAAGCCCCCGTCATCCATTATGGACACAAGGGCTTTCCTATTTATTGATTCAAACCGGACGATCCATCGCAAATTGTTCTCCCAATTTCGCATACGAGTTGCCGGCCAGCCGACTAACTGGCTTAAGTCCATTCGGGTCAATATGACCGTTCTCATATAAGGATTCAGCGATATGAAACTGTACGACTCTCCCGATTAATAAATCAGCTGAAGGAGCATCTTCTGTTCCACCAAGCGTTATAACTTGCTCCAGAACACATTCCATACGTATGCTCGCTTCAGCAATACCTGGTACAGCAATCTTGTCACTCGCGACGGGTGTAAGTCCGGCTAAAGCAACTTCGCTTTCATCCGGCGCTAACGCAGCAGCGGTTTGATTAATCTGGTCGATGTACGATTCGTCAGAGATATGAACGACGAATGCTCCAGTATCGATGGCGTTTCGCGAAGTATCTTTGCGAACACCCTGCTTCCTCTGCACGGAGATAGCGACCATTGGAGGATTCGCCGTCACAATTGTAAAGTAACTATACGGTGCTGCGTTGAGCACACCCTCTGAAGATAGGGATGTAACAAATGCGATCGGCCTAGGAATGATGCTGCCTATCAATAGCTTATAGTTTTCCCGCTCACTTTGACTTGAGGGATCAATGGATCTCACTAAGCATCTCCCACCTTTACTAGACTCGGCCTCATGCTAAATTCGTCTTGAACCAAGTCGCTGCCGCTTCTACCTCCGAACGAGTCAGTTGATGCCCTGCCTGTTCCCAGTGAACAGCGACAGTTGATCCAGCTTCACTTAACAGCTTCTGTAATTCCTCTGTCTCCTGCGGCGAGCAGATCGGATCGTTCTGACCCGCTCCAATAAAGACAGGAATACCCGAGAGATCCGGCAGTTGAATGCCTCGCAGCGGCACCATCGGATGATGGAGGATCGCTCCTCGCAGTGCATCTGGATAGTGGAATAAAAGGCTTCCGGCGATGTTTGCGCCGTTGGAGTAGCCGATGGCTACGAGATTCTGACGATCAAAGCCGTGTTCCACGGCAGCTTGATCGAGGAAATCGTACAATTCCTTAGTACGGAAGATGAGATCCTCCTCATCGAAGATTCCCTCAGCCAGCCGTCTAAAAAACCGCGGCATACCATTCTCAAGCACATTACCTCTAACGCTTAGCACCGACGATGTCGGTGAAATCGCCTGAGCTAGCGGCAGCAAATCACGTTCGGTGCCTCCCGTGCCATGAAAGAGCACGAGTACCGGAGCCGTTACATCCGTTCCCTTTTGATAGATATGCTTCATTGTTTTTTCGCCTCCAATACACGTACTTGAATCGGCGGAAGATTACGCTCGATTTGTTCACGGCTCTCCTCGAACCATTCTGGCAGCATCAGTTTCTCACCTAGCGCCTCAGGCTGTTCATCACGTGCAAAGCCCGGAGGATCTGTTGCAATCTCAAAGAGTATGCCGCCTTCTTCACGGAAGTAGATCGCGTTAAAATATTGACGATCCACGACCGGTGTAGGTTGGAACCCATTCGTTTGAACATGGCTTCTCCATAGCGCATGCTCTGCATCATCTTTGGCACGCCATGCAATATGATGGACGGTACCCGCTCCACCAGCTCCATAGGCCATCGGGGTTACATTAATATCGACGATGTTCCCCAAATCTCCGAAGGATTTGAACCGAGCGTAGGCTCCCTCTTGCCCTACTTTCTGCAGCCCCATCACCTGTTCTAGTAACTGCGAAGTTTTGTCAGGTGCCGTGCTGTAGAGAACAGCGCCGCCGAAGCCTTTGATCGCTTTATCCGTTGGAATGCCGCCAAATGACCACTGACTAAGGGCTCCTTGCTCGCGCTCTACGATTTCAAGTTTCAGACCATCCCGATCCTCGAATTGAAGGTATGTCTCTGTAAATCTTTGTGTTTTTTCAAAAGAAATATCAAATTGGGCTAGACGCTCTTCCCAGAATAGCAGACTGCCTGTAGGCACAGCATACGTTGTGATACCAACTTGACCGCCACCGATACGTCCTTTGCGAGAGTGCGCCCATGGGAAGAAAGTGATGATTGTCCCCGGACTTCCCATTTCATTACCAAAGTACAGATGATACACTTCAGGTGCGTCAAAGTTAATCGTCTTTTTGATCATCCGAAGGCCTAGAACCCCTGCATAAAAATCTACCGTTTCCTGTGCATTTTGTACGAAAGCTGTTATATGGTGAATACCTGCTGTTTGTTGTTGTGTCATTGAATCCAACTCCTTTAGTTTAGTTTAATTATGTCCAGACCTGATTTAAAAGTATCCAAGATTATTAATTGAATAAAGCGTCAACGGAGTAAGCTCCTGCACCAGTTAATGCCACACCTACCGCAATAGCAATCAGCAGCAAGTTGTATTCATAGCCGCCTGCGGTAGCCCAATAGCCGCTCTTAGCGTGTACTTTGACAATCGCAACGACCATTGTCATGACGATGAGCAATGAAGCAATGACTGTACCTAATCCAGCGGCAAATAACGCACCACCTACGAACTCCATGAGTCCTGCCATAACCGCCATAGCAACACCGGGTTTTATACCGATGGATTCCATCCAGCCGCCCGTTCCTTTCGGACCATAGCCGCCGAACCAACCAAATAACTTCTGTGCCCCATGCGCCATAAAGCTTAATCCAACAACCAAACGAATGATTAATAATCCTAATGCGATACTCATATTCATTCTCCTCCAATTTAAGAATCTCTATTTTAAGATATTAGTTAAAAGGTTAAGTAGTTAACACCTCTTATGGGAGGGCAAACTACTTGAAACCATCCTGAGCAAACTTACCGAGCTTCTTCAACAATTGACTAGCTATCTTCTTCTCTTCCGCTGTAAGTCCAGCCACCGCTTTCTCAATGACCTTGGTATGCTTGGGAAATACCTCTTCAATAAATTGCTTCCCTTTTTCCGTAATTTCCGCAAAAATGAGCCTGCGGTCTTCGGTTGATGTCTTTCGCTTTACGAACTCTTTCTTCTCCAGCTTATCTACAACATAGGTGATGTTCCCGCTGCTCATAAGCACCTTTCCGCCAATCTGTTGAATCGGCTGCGCGCCTTTATGATAAAGCAGCTCGAGAACACCGAATTCCGTTCGATTCAATCCATGATTACGAATATCGCGGTCCCCATGGGCGTTGACCCATTCGCTTGCTCTGGAGAGTGCAATATAGAGGTCTAATGAATCATTTCTCTGTTCACTCATTGGTTCACCTCATTTCTTTTATCTTTTTGCTGTGGTGATCTGTGGTGCGCTGCAAAATCTTAATTTGTAATATCTTGATTTAAAGATACCTCAATTTGAGATAGATGTCAATGACTATTTTTAAAATAATGTTTCCCCCTTTATCATGCTGCTTATAATACGCTAAATTGCATCATCTTAAACAATATGACCTGATCTCGGCAAAATGGCAAAAGGATAAGCCATTCCCTATCGGGAAAGACTTATCCTTTTGAAACACGCCCTAAGCTTCAGTTATAGGCAACCTTTGTACGTTTAGGTCAGCCCACAACAGCCGACTCGCCCTTCTGCAGCTGATACATCTTCGCGTATCGGCCGCCCAGCGCCATCAGCGTCTCATGGTTCCCACGCTCAGCAATCTCGCCGCGGTGCAGCACGAGAATCTGATCCGCATCGCGGATCGTCGACAGTCTGTGCGCGATGACCAAGGTTGTGCGCCCTTCGCTAACCACCTTCAACGCTCGCTGGATCAGCCCTTCCGTCTCACTGTCGATGCTGGCTGTCGCTTCATCCAAGATGAGAATCGACGGGTCGAAGGCCAACGCTCGCGCGAACGAAATGAGTTGTCTTTGGCCGGAGGACAGGGTGCTTCCCCGCTCCACGACCTGCTCATCATAACCGTTAGGCAGCTGCTCGATGAAGGAGGCCGCCCCTACATCACTTAGCGCATTTTTCACGCGTTCAAGCGAAATCTCCTCATTATAGAGGCTCACATTGAATTTGATATCTCCGGCGAACAAGAACGGATCCTGCAAAACAATGCCCATATGCTTGCGCAGCGCTTGCTTGGACATCTTCCGGATGTCCCGTCCATCAATCGTGATGCTGCCCTCATCCGGTTCATAGAAACCGAGCAGCAGGTTCATGATGGAGCTTTTCCCGGAGCCTGTATGTCCGACCAAGGCCACAGTTTCCCCTTTGCGAGCTTCGAACGAAATATGCTTCAGTACGTTTTCCCCTGCTTTATAAGCAAAAGTTACGTCCTCGAACTTCACGACACCTTCCGGGCGGCTGACCTTATCCGTCTTCTCCACCTCTTGACCTTCCATGTCTAGGATGGTGAACACCTTATCCGCGGATACAAAGGCTCTTTGCGCATTCGTCAACTGATCGAAGATCCCGATAATCGGTTGAAAGATCCGCCCTAGATAATCAATGAAAGCATAAAACACCCCGAAAGAAATGGCAGTTGTCAGCGATTCCCGGCCAAAATACCAAATGACCATAGCCGTCACCAAGCTGCCGATGGTCCCCACAATATTACGAGAGGATAATGAAAAAATGCGGAACTGCTTAAGTTGATTCACATAGCGATCCTTGTTCAGTACTTCGAATTCCTCAAGCGTCACTTTCTCCCGGCGAAAAGCTTGAATAATTGGCATAACCACGATCGATTCATTAATCATCGCGTTCATATCACTTAGCCGGGCACGCATAATGGTGATGAAGATTTTAGAATATTTTAAGTGAACGACCATAATTAACGCAAAGATAGGCGGCAGCACCAAGCAAAAAAGAGCGAGATGCCAATCCAGAATGAATAAAGCTACGAAGATGCCCGTTAGCTGCATCATGCTTACGACGAACGTTGCCATAAAGCTCATAAATAAGTCGCGGACCGCTTCCGTATCGTTTGCAACTCGAGATACAACCTGCCCGATCGGCGTGTTATCGAAATAGCGCAGCGAAATGCGCTGAATGTGCTGCATTAAGTCCATGCGCATGTTTTTAATAATCTGCAGAGCCGTAGATTGGAGCAAATAGGCTTGCGAGAAATTACAAACGCTTGCTATGAGTAGCAAACCCATGTATAGACCAAGCAGCTTAAGTACTGGCGCCATCGTACGAGTGTCTGTAGACAAATGCTGATCGATAATGGTTTTAGTTATATAAGGTCCGCCCAGCTCGGCGGCTACTGCGCAGCAAAGAATGAGCAGTGCGCCGATTATCCTGAACTTATAGACGAGCGCATACGAAATCAGCCTTCTCGCCGTGGACGGTTTCTGCATCTTGTCTTCCTCCCTTCTTATGTTTGTCATTCTTCCAAACTCGCTTCCATTTGTTGTCGCTCCCACTGCTCACGGTACCAGCCGCCGAATAGCATTAACTCTTCGTGAGTGCCTTCTTCGACGATTCGCCCCTCATCCAGGACGAGGATCCAATTCGCGTGGCTTACAGCCGAGAGTCGGTGCGTGCTAATCAATGTCGTTCTGCCCGCTCGTTCCTTGCGGATATGCTGGAGGATGCGGCTTTCCGTCCGCGCATCGACGGCGGATAACGAGTCATCGAGCAGCAGGATTTCCGAGTCGATCAGAAGGGCTCTAGCAATTGCCAAACGCTGCTTCTGTCCACCAGACAGCATCACGCCATTTTCGCCGACAATTGTCGCTAGGCCTTCCGACATTTGTTCGATATCTTGGGTAAAAGAGGCCATCTCAATGGCCCGCGCAATCTCTTCCGGCGAAGCATCGTGCTTACCCAGCGCGACATTGTCGCGAATGGATTTCGACAGCAGCAGATGCTCCTGTGGAACGTAGGCAACCCAACGTTTCACCTGATCCAAGGTGATTCTCTCAATCGGTACGCCTGCAATTAGCAGCTTACCTGGTTCGATCGGGAATTGCCGCAGCAGCTGCTTCAGCAGCGTGCTTTTGCCACTACCCGTCCGGCCTACAATCCCTAGCGTCTGACCTCTTTCTAATTGGAAAGAAACGTTTACGAGGCTTGGATGGTTTGCAGTCGGATACGTAAAGGTTAGCTCCTTCATCTCGATACGTTCCGGCACACTCACCGCAATCGGTGCATCGACATCCACAATATCCGCTTTCTGCGTCAGCGCTGTATCCAGACGGTCAGCCGAGGCACTTCCGCGCTGCAGGACATTAATGAACTCGCCGAAAGAAATCATCGGCCAGATCAGCATACCTAGGTAAATATTAAATGAAATCAACTGACCCAGCGTGATCTCATTATGAAAGACCATATAAGAGCCATATCCTATGCCTATCGAATAACTTAGACCGACAATCAACGATGTAAGCGGCTGAAAAAGCGCATTCAACATAGACACGCGTCTATTTTTATTCATCACTTCTGACGTAACCTTATCGAAGGCGACTAGATCATGATCTTCCTGAACATAAGAACGAATCACACGAATACCAGAGATGGACTCGAGTGCGTGGTCATTCATTTGGCCAAAAGAGGCCTGTGCAGCAAGGAAGCGAACTCTCACTTTTTGACCCAGCTTACTAATCACTAAGGCTAGAAAAGGCAGAGGAATCAGCGCCGCAATCATTAATTTGAAGCTAATTAGGGAGATCATCGTAATAATGACGACAGAGGCCCCGACCAACGTGTGAACGAGTGTCATAACACCGTAACCAGCAGTCTGGCCAATAGCGAGCACGTCATTAGTGGCTAATGCCATTAACTGACCCGTACTGTTGCGTTGGAAGAACGCCGGTGTCATTTTCGTCAGATGAGCCAGTAAACGCCCTCTGAGCACTTTCTCAACGAGTGCCGAATTGCCGAATAGGGTCGTGATCCAAACATAAGTAATTACATATAATAGGAGAGACAAGCTTACAAGCAGAAGGACCGTCTGACTTAGACTAGATGCCGTTAAACTCCCGCTGCCAATCTGATCGATTGTATTCCCTATCATTTTAGGCGGAATTGTCGCCAATAAATTCACACAAATCATTAAGCTGATAGCAAGCACGTAGTATTTCCATCTTTCTTTGAAAAACCACCGCAATTTCATTACAAAAGACAAGAATTCCACCCCTTTCCATTTATAGTCTGCACATATTGATTCTATAGTTTACCCATGATCAAGTCTACGCAAAAATAAATTAAAATGAAATTTCCCGCTCGTTTAGGGTCGATTTCACATTCAGCCATTCCTCAGCATTTACTCAGAAATATTTCAGCGGAAAATAAGCTGGTTTTCAGGGTTCCTTCATTTCAGTTTCAGGTGGGAATTCTATACTTCAAATTGTAGAAACCAGAAGAAAAAATTGGAAAATTCATATCGGAAGGATGGCGTATTTTTATGAAAAAACATTTCGTTGTATTAATGGGGGTAGCTGTATTAGCCACCTCGACTAGCGGCCTTGTATTACCGGTACATTCAGCGTACGCGAGTGATGCTCTTACGCCTGACAGTCAGACTCAAGAGGCAGCAACTTCAGACGATGCTGCATCAATACCTGTAGATTATCCTACCTTGGTATTGAACAGATGGCTGAGCAAGCTAGACCAGTATACCGCCGCCGCTGCAGATACAGATAGTAGTGATGTGCTTAACGCAATTGCAAATAATCAAAGCCTAGTAGCCGCTTCCGGGCTGGGACAATCAGATTTGGTTGCAAGGCTCACCGATTTCTTCTTACAAGATCTTGCCTATCAGGTTAAAACAGGCGAACTCACGCAGAAAGAATCAACACAACTTCAACAGCTTGCCACTTCTCAAATTAACGATCTCGTTTCCGGTAGTTGGAAAAAAACGACCTTTATGACGTCCATACATAACAATGGATCTGCTATTATTCATAATCGCCTGCAAAACATCATCTCGGATACAGCAGGAATTGCAACCGATACTAACTCCTCTGGGCTAAGGGCTGCCCTTCGCAATGGGCAAAGCTTAGCCGAAGCTGCAGGGATTGACGCTGGTACATTGACGGATTCCTTGACAGCCTTGCTGAATAGTGACTTGCAGGCGGCTGTAACAACCGGTGGGCTCCAAGCCGACCTTCTCGATAAAGCCGAGCAAACCGGGGCTGCGGCTGTGGGACAGATTGTCAGGGAGAAAGGCTACGATATAGCAACAACGGGCTGGATGGAGAAATACGGCCAATCTGTTCTCGCCGATAAAATGGATTGGACCATTCAAGCAACAGCTATCTTCGCAAATAAAGATTATAGCGATGTGATCGGCGCTTTGAGCTCAGGACAAAATTTGGTTTCAGCGTCGGGTCTGGCCTATGACGACTTGCTCTCCCAATTAACGAGCAACATAAACCAAGGGTTTGAAACCGAATGGCAAGCTGGTAATATCTCTGCTAAATTGGCGAGCCAGCTAGAGCAAAGTGCTGCCAAACAACTAGGCGACGCTATCACACAAAATGGATACGGACAGAGCATTGTCGGTAGCAGTAACAAAGGAATCGCTGCTGAAAGTATACGCTCCATCATCAGCGATAGCGCTGGGTACATCGGTTCTCCTGTAGGTGACCTGGAAGCCGCGTTAGGTTCAGGAAAAACGCTGGTAGAGGCAACAAACCTTGCAGACGGCGAGCTTCTTGGGGTTCTGCAATCCAGAGTTGATAACTATTTGAGCAAAGCCGTTCAAAATGGCTGGTTGAATGCCAGTGATAAAAGTGCCACGAAACAAGACGCTTATGCATTGCTGAATGACGCTATCGGTACACGAGGCTACAAGGTCCCGGTTGATGCGAAAAGCTACTTGGCAGAACGCTTGGATCGTATTATTAATGATGTCGCTACCGTTTCGAATATCGAGGCTGCTGATTTGACGAAGCGTGTTGCGCAAGGTCAGAGTTTGGCACAAGCGGCACAAACCGATTCCGATTCCTTGCTCTGTAAATTGTTAGCTCAAGCGAACGAGAATATGAATGCTTTCGTGACTGCTGGAAGTGTCAGCGAAGATGACGCTGCCGCATTCAAAACCGATTATGCATCAGGTGTCAGTCAGCTGCTGAGTATTAACGATTAAATGGAGAAAGCCACTCTTGTTAAAGGCGCGAATGTCATTGGATTTATGAACCAGCATTGACGAAAAGCCTTCCTCCTATCGGTAATGCATGGAAAATCGTTGTAGGCGATAAACAAGAATAAGTTATTACTATTAAAAAATCTTAGAAACCTTCCACTGTTGGAGGGTTTTTTACTCATTTGTAAAGTATCCACACTGTCCAAATGGTCTGTTTTTTGATATAATAACTGAAAATTCAATCGTAAGGGGACTCATATGGAATACATTAGCACTCGCGGAAAAGTAGAACCCATCGGCTTCATCGATGCCATCTTGATGGGATTGGCAGACGACGGCGGTTTACTTGTTCCTAAGCATATCCCACAATTATCAGCAGACACGCTACAGAAGTGGCAAAAGCTCTCCTACTCGGAGTTGGCTCTTGAAATCTTCTCGCTATATGTGAATAACGAAATCCCGCGCAATGAGCTGAAGCAGCTGGTTGACGACAGCTATGCAACCTTCCGGGATGACGCTGTGACACCTGTCAAACGTCTGAACGACGGTACGTATGTGCTGGAGTTGTTCCACGGACCTACTTTTGCTTTCAAAGACATTGCTCTGCAATTCTTGGGCAATCTTTACTCGTACGTTTCTCGCAAAACGAATTCGATTATCCATATTCTTGGAGCCACTTCTGGGGATACTGGGGCTTCGGCCATTGAAGGTGTGCGCGGTAAAGAAGGCATCCGGATTTGTATCCTTCACCCCCACGGGAAAGTCAGCAAGGTTCAAGAACTGCAAATGACCACCGTTGATGACGCGAACGTGCTGAATCTTTCCGTTGAAGGCACTTTCGACGACTGCCAGCGCATTATCAAGGAATTGTTCGCTGATGTTGAGTTCAAGCACCGCTACCATTTGCGCGCGATTAACTCAATCAACATTGCCCGCATTTTGGCACAAACGGTATATTACTTCTATGCTTACTTCCAATTAGCAAACAATAATCAGGCTGAGAAGGTCAACTTCAGCGTGCCGACAGGTAACTTCGGCGATATCTTCGCTGGCTACTTGGCACAGAAAATGGGCCTTCCTATCCATAAGCTCATTCTCGCAACGAACGAAAACAATATTCTTGAGCGTTTCGTACAGGACGGCGTTTACCAACCAGGTGCGTTCCGCGGAACGCACAGTCCTTCCATGGATATTCAAGTGGCTAGCAACTTCGAACGCTACTTGTTCTACCTCTATGGCGAAGACGCGCAAGCTGTCTCGGCTATCATGGATCAATTCAAAGCTGATGGCCGCGTTATTATTCCAGCCGACAAGCTGCAGGTTGTGCAAGCTGACTTCGCTGCATATGGCGTTCAGAATGAAGAGTGCCTGGATACTATCAGCGAGTACTATAAGATATACGCGTATCTGCTCGATCCGCACACAGCTTGCGGGGTAGCTGCTGCTGACAAGCTTGCTGTAGACGGCGAAGTGACGGTTGCCCTTTCAACAGCTCATCCGGCTAAATTCGATGAGTCGATCCGTTTGCGCAGCATTGAGCAGACTTATCCGCAGCAAATTCAAGCATTGTTCGACTTGCCGCAGTTCCAGACGGTTGTTGGCGGTACGAACGACGTGATTAAGGATCAACTTGTTAAGTTTTTCTAAGGATGTGAAGAAGCCTCGAAGACGACTGTCTTCGAGGTTTTTTTTACACTCGTTTATCCCTGTTACTTAAACTGTTTAGGGAATTGTTTAATGATCCCATCTGAAAGAAAATCGGCCAGCATAATAATATGCTCCTAGCCTTGATCGAATGCAGCAATATCGGCATCCCAATCTTTTTTAAGCCTAGCTGACACATTGTTTGTGAGCAATTGCAAGTGCCCATATAACAGATCTTGCAGCGTTTTCATGGGCCAATTCGGGTTTGCCTTGCTGAGAAATGCGGCGATATCGTCGGCATTACGATACCATTCCTTATTATACTTCTCGAAATCAGGCGCATTACCGCCTTTGGCTGGACTATTTTCATTCATAAAAAAATCAGTCCTCCGACCGATACCCATCCTCCCCCTTAGTAGGAAGACACTTCCACCTTGTCATGATATCCTTAAAGTAATTGCGAATTGATAATAACGTTTAGGAGTGAGGATGTTGAATATGAATCGCAGCGCCTTTCTGGGCCCTATATTGATTATTTTAGGTGTTTTTATGTTTCTAAAAGGTGATAGTACATTCAATACTGGTACCATTTTCGAGTATTTTTGGCCAACTTTGTTTGTCATACCCGTGGGCGTATTTTTTCACTGGTTATACTTCTTCATCCTGCAGCGGCGGGGTGTTGGTCTGCTTGTACCGGGAGGGATTGTTTTAACGACGGGCGTCATCTGTCAAATCTCCATGCTGTTCGATATCTGGCACCTTATGTGGCCTGGATTTATGTTGGCAGTTGCTGTTGGTTTATTCGAACTGTACTGGTTCGGAGGACGAAATAAATGGTTGCTCATCCCGATTAACATTCTAACCGTCATGTCCCTTTTGTTCTTCGCCATTTTCTCCATAGGCTCCATTTTCAGCAAATTTTTCCATAACCAACCGATCATTGCTATCGTTCTCATCATAGCAGGCGGATTAATGATGATTATGCGTAATCGGAAATCAATGTAACTCTATCGCAGGCTAAATCCGCGTTATCCCCGCGATTGTTGCAGAAAATACAACAATTTCCCAATAAATTAGCTCAATTCTTTGAAATATGGCTAAATTGTTGTACGACATACAACACTTACAGCTTAATGAGAAAAAACTAAAGGAATTGTTGTAAGTTGTACAACTTAAGCGGGGAATAGAATTACATGTATAAAACGAAAAGGAGCCTCATGAATTTCTCATGGGCTCCTCTTTATTTATACCTTTATAACGAATTGATAGGCGCCCGACTGGCTGCCATCCGCGTTGCTTTTAATATCCATCAGCAGTGCCTTGTTGTAGATGCCATCCTTCGCATTGCCCGCTTCATTCGGGAAGAAAAGCTGACTCGTCAGCACCTGACCATTCGGCGCCTGCACCTTCACATGAATATGGCGCGTTCGCCCTGGGTACAAGCCCGGCACAATCGTTTCCAACGTAAACTTGCCTTTATCGTCCGTATATTGATGCCCCCGAAGGGTGAAGCCTTTGTTATCATATTGACCGTCGGCATCTGCCTGCCAGAAGTCCAATAATGCATGCGCAACCGGTTTACATGTCGTGGATATCACGTAGCCTACAAGCGTAAGCTTCGATCCTTTCATCCCTTGCTCTAGCAGAGAACTTTTCTCCGGTGAGTTAGGCGTAAAATACGGACCTTCGGTAACAGCTGGCATCATCTCCTCTGGTGAACCACACGCAGGTGTTGGCTCCAGATTCGCAGCTTTCGGTGATTCGCTCTCTGTTTCCTTCGCTTGATTACCTTCAGGCTGAGTCGTTGCTCCGCCAGTCGTTGCTCCGCCGCCCAAATTGATTCCGCAGGCAGCTAACGCCGCACTGGTGACCATTAGAGCACTGGATACCAAGAACCGGCGACGCGTTATTTTCATACTCGAAGATTTCGACTCATTTTGCTTCTCTTCCATATGTCGTCCCCCCATTTCAATCTCTTGTACGAATAGAATAGCATGGAACTGGGGGAAATTCCCTGAAATTTAGCCGAAGATTGGCTTAAAGTTTACTGAAATTAGGCGACGAATAGGCGAAAATACGGTTCTGTAGCTATTTTGAAACAAAAGGATTCCCTTCGACCCAGAATCGCCACGGATATTCTCTGGCCTCCCCACTATTGTCGATGCCGATTCTCGGTCCAGCCGCAACGGATTCTACTGTTTTTCCTTCGGCAATGAAGAGAGGACGCTCAAAGAAAGGCCTTCCATAATCCTCTTTTACAATGCCAAGGGCTTTCGTTAGTTTGCCGGGACCGTTGGTGAGTTCCTTTAGCTTTTTATCTTGGCCGCGGCGATCAAACATGAGATCAATTCCTGTACATGGCTCCACAGCTCGAATTAAGACAGCCTCTGGATGGCCGAGCTCCCCGCTAACAATGTTCACCAGACAATGGGTATGCATCACATAGGTATAAACATAGCCTGGAGGGCCAAACATCACTTCCGTTCTTGGTGTCCTGCGATTGCCAAAGCTATGTGCGGCGCGATCTCCCGGCCCTATATAGGCCTCTGTTTCTACAATCCAGCCTGCGGCTATGCCTAATTCGGTTTCTTTCACAAGCAGTTTGCCGAGCAGTGAACGAGCCAAGAGCAGTGTGGGTTGCCCAAAAAACGCAGCAGCTACGGGTTGGGAAGACAGAACATTCATCTCCATTTAAGTCATTCCCTTGATCCTTTGAGTAATAAGCTCAACATCCTGGACGAAATATTTCATAAGGACGGGTCTCCGGCGTACAGCGAGTGGATGATAAGAGAAAGCAATAGGTAACCCTTGGAATGTGTGCCACCTACCCCTATAGCTTTTTACATCGGCACCAACATCCGGAAACATAGAATCCACAACAACATTTCCTAGTCCAAACAACAAACTGGGTTTCTTCTCTTCAAGTTGAAGCTTTAAATGGGAAGAGCATGCCTCTTTGGCTACGGATTTGTTATAAGCTCGAATCGGGCGGCACTTCAATAAATAACTTACATAAACCAAACCCAAATCCAGCCCCGCTTCCCTCATCCCCATCTGTAAAGTTTCCCTTGTACCGCATACGAAAGCTTGTCCCTCCTTGTCTTCACGGGCACCCGGGTTATCCATAATAATGAAAATCGGAGCTTCGGGATTACCTTCCCCCCAAATCACACGATGACGCTGCTTGGAAAGCTCACATTGCTGGCATGCGATGGCATGAGAAGGTGCAGTTTCCTCTTCTAAAATAACGGCTTTGAAATCTGACATTCTACGCCTCCTATACCTATCTCAGATGGGTCTTAAGTCATTTTTCCCTTTATATCAAAGCTGCTATTCTTTACGAAAAAAAGACCCGATCAGTATCTGATGGGGTCCCGCCTTCTTTATTATCCTACAACCAAACTATCCTGACCCAAGTTATCCCCTGTGGTTTGTTTGATCTGTTTACTTCTTAATTGTCCACACGCGGCATCAATATCCGTTCCATGCTCAAGACGAACACTGCAGCTAATTCCCTGCTTTTTCAACGTATCATAGAAAGCCCGTACGGATTCCCGCTCGCTCCGTTGATATTGACTATGCTCATCCACTGGATTGTAAGGAATTAAGTTCACATTGGCAAGATGGCGAATATGCTGGATAAGCTCTGCTAATTGCAGCGCATGCTCTCTACCGTCGTTAACATCCTTCAGTAGAATGTACTCCAATGTAATTCTCCGGTTCGTTTTCTCCAAATAGTACTCGATCGCCTTCATTAATTTCTCAATCGGAATCGCTTTGTTTATTTTCATGATCCGGGTACGAAGCTCATTCGTCGGGGCATGCAGAGAAATCGCCAGATTTACCTTCAGATCCGAGTCCGCGAATTCGATAATTTTATTAGCAAGACCACTAGTTGATACTGTAATATGTCTAGCGGCAATGTCTAGGCCTTTTTGATCTTTCACAACGCGGATGAAATCAACCATATTTTCAAAATTATCAAATGGCTCGCCAATCCCCATCACAACAATGTGGCTGACACGTTCACCTTTGGCCGCTTTGTCCAAATGAAACTGAACCTTCATAATTTGTTCCACGACTTCAGCGCTGGATAGATCACGACTTTTGGCCAAAAGCCCGCTCGCACAGAAGCTGCACCCAATGTTACAGCCGACCTGCGTTGTTACACATACGGATAACCCAAATTTGTGTCTCATCAACACGGTTTCGATCAAATTACCATCCTGCAGCTTGAAAAGGAACTTCATCGTGCCGTCCGCTGATTCTTGCCTCGTATGTTCAGTCAATGTCTGCATGACGAAATGCTCTTCCAAACTCTGAATACAATCCTGCTTTACATCCGTCATCTCTGAGAAGTCGGTTACCCGCTTCCGATATAGCCAATCCCAGACTTGTAATGCCCGCGATTTTTTGTGTCCATTTTCCTCAAGCCATGCAATCAATTGATCCAACGTTAATCCATAGATGGATTGTTTATTCATCGTTATCCTCTTTTCAAGACTTTCACATACAGTCCTATTCTACTAAGCAGCCGAAGCGTACCATCTGTTTATTATTGTGCCAAAAATCCTTCATGAACACAAGGGGAGTGAGAAGGCATACCTGTTCCTTTATCTACCTCTTATTTTACCATCCTTTTTCGAAAAATACGCTATTCTCCTAATCTATTAATCCATACAGTTCCCACCACTTTTACGTAGAATAGGATAAAAGGAAGTGAGAAAACATGGCATCCAAAACGCAGAAACTCCCTGTTTATTTTAAAAAACAAGCGGTCCTGCTTAAAAAACGCCGTATTCGTCCTAAGCAGATCCCCATCATCCAAGCAACATGGTCTATCGAAGCAAATGGATTTAGAGGACTGCTAAATACTATTATCGCTCGTAATGGCTTTGTGACAGGAACGGTATTCGGGAATACCATTCGAGGGTGGTATGACGTTCCTTCTGGTAAAATTACTTTCCTAAGATTTGTGCCGGGTGGCAGCATCCCAGGAATAAACAACCAGCTTTATGAAGGCTATATTCAAAGGTCTACAATCAACCGCGGGATCACGTTTACCGGTTCATTTATTACCGTTGGTAACGGCTCATCTGCTCAACTGAATAAATTCAGCTGGGTAGCTAGAGCTATCATCTTAGTATGAGAATCAAATAAAATATAAGGCACCTCCAAATAGCTGGGGGTGCCTTTTATGAATATATCCTTTCACATATACAAATAATGTAACTAGTACGTGAAGGAGGACAAACAATGAACAATCAACGCGCTCAAGAGATTGCTGTTTCACCTGTCATGGTTGATGTCACTTATAATGGGACGCCAATCTACATTCAAAATGTCGACGAAAAGAATGAAACCGCCAGAATTTATCCTTTGGATCAACCGGAAAATGAGCAAAGTGTCCCTTTGAACAGTCTAGTCGAGCGTTCTCAAATGCTGGAGATGGAAGATGTTAAAATGATATGCCCGCTGCCTCCGAATGATTGAAAAGAAGTAGGAAAAAGAAAGAGGATACCCACGTGGTATCCTCTTTACTAATGATATTTGGTACATGTCTATGAAAATTTAATTAAACCTACCGAATGCAAGAACACGCAAACGATGAGTACTGGAGCTACCACGCGCAGCAAGAACATCCAAGCTTTATACCAAAAACCTTTCAAGCCCGCTTCTTCTCCAGCCTTTTTCCAAGCGTATCCGGTGAACAAGGTAACAACTAACCCGCCGAATGGCATCAGAACATAAGAAGTGATGAAGTCCATCCAATCAAAAATGCTTTTACCCCCAGGATGGAAATCCCCTAGCACGCCTCCAACAGAAAGCCCTGAAGGAACACCTACCAAGAAGCAAAGTATGGATAAGATAACTGCAGATTTTTTGCGGCTCCACTGCCATTTGTGCATGGCATAAGCGACTGGAACTTCTAAGATGGAAATTGCTGAAGTCAACGCCGCAATGGCTAGAAGCAAGAAGAATAGACCACCAAAGAAGAAACCAAATGGCATTTGCGAGAACGCTGCAGGCAGCGCCATGAACGCCAAACCTACGCCTTCACCAGGCTGAAGCCCGTAGGAGAACACCGTAGGGAAAATGACTAGACCCGCGATGAAAAGCATATACCAAATCACCAAAACCAATGGCGAGCGTCGCCGTGCCCAGTGATTGTCTTTTTTCCACATAAGACCCATAGGTTAACATACAGCCCATCCCTAGCGATAAGGAAAAGAACGCATGTCCCAAAGCAACTAGCGCAGACTCCGCATCCAGCTTGGAGAAGTCAGGTTTCAAGAAGAAGGATACCCCCGCTGCTGCCCCTGGAAGCGTAAGCGAACGGAACATAAGAATGAGTAGGATGATGAGAAAACCAGGAATCAAAATTTTGTTGAATTTCTCGATACCACCAGAAACCCCCTTGGCAATAACCCACCCTGTAACCAACATAACAACAGCCTGCCAGAAGATAGGCCAGTAGCCCGAAGCAAATGATAGGAACTTCTCTTTATAGTCGGAGCCTTCTTGGAACAAGAGGCCAGTAAACGATTCTACCGTATAATGGAGCGTCCATCCTGCGACTACCGCGTAGTAGGACATAATCATGAAAGCGGTTAGAATTGATAATAACCCGAATGCTCCCCAGTATTTTTTGCCCGTTAGATTAAAGAAGGATACCGATGCATTCCCTCTGCCGCCGCGGCCAATCGTCATCTCTGCAAGCAAAATAGGTAAGCCTACAATTATTAAACAAATAATGAACAACAGGAAAAAGGCGGCACCGCCATGTTTACCCGTAATGTAGGGAAACTTCCACATGTTGCCAAGCCCTACCGAGCTGCCGATTGCAGCCAAAATAAAACCAGTAGACGTAAATCGTTCAACCGTTCCTGTTTTCTTGCTTGCTGTTTGTCTTGATGTCTGATCGTTACTCATGATGAATGAATATCTCCTAACGTTATTTAGATGAAATAATGTTACTGGAAAATCCTTCTCGCGTCACCTTGTAAAATTTCACAAAGTTCCCAATTGCAGAAATGCGAGTTGTGCCTCTATTCTTTATCAATCGTTTGATGGATACCATCTTCATAAAAATCAAAGACAAGCTGTTGTTTCGTACCTCTTGCCGCATAGAACACGTCCGATAACTTTTTCCCCTTGCGTTTCAACTCAAGTTCCAACCATTCCTTAGTCAGTCCGTTATTCTCTAGGTTTTTCTCCATCATTTTTCCATCCATAATTAATTCTATGGGAAAAACTTGGGCGTTTGGAAGAAGCTTCATATCCTTTTTAGTTACATATTTGTACTCGTCTTTTTTTAATACCGATACCACTCCGTTATCTTCAAGAACGGCATAGTCCACTTCCTCTATGTCAAAAACCCCTTTTTCCCTCAAGGCTTGGTCCAAGGAATCCAATGTATATCTTACCTTTCTCATATTATCTTCAAGAATTTTCCCACCTTCAATAAGTACGGTTGGAGAACCAGATATCCAATTTCTCATTTTGCGGCTCTTTAATGCAATGACGGATAGCAAATAGGACGTTACGGTTATGACAATGAGCGATAATATCAAATACGAAAGCTTTATTGTTTCATTGAATGCCAAGTTAGCAGCAATAGCTCCTAATGTTATACCGGTTACAAAATCATGAAACGTCATATTGGAAATCGTCTGTTTACCAAGCATTTTGGCTATCAACAGAAGAACTAAAATAGATAGAACGGTTCGAATTAGAATATCCATGTAGGCATGCATACTTATGTCCCCTCCTCCCCTGTCATTATCTCCTAAACGGAAAAGAAAAAACCAAAAAGCCTCTGCGCGATGGAACCATTTCCCATGCTAAAACGACTCTCTTAGTATACTTTTTGATACTATAGTACTTAAAAGTAGGTACTTGCTTTTAGTTGCAATACCATTAATAATAAATGGAGTAATTGTCAGTTGATGACCGCGCTCACACCGTCGACCGTGAATACGGAGCTAGCTGTGAACGCTGGTCTTCCCATAGGCGATGAGGATCGCATGATGCAAGCGGAAGATGTAGCGGAGCTCATCCTGGCTGCACTGAAATTGCCACCACGCGTTTTCTTGAAAACCGCTGGAATTTGGACAACGAACCCACAATAATCACCAATTAGACAGGCGTATAAATATATCATTGGAGGTTACTAGAATGACTCAGAAATTGTTTGCTTCGTATGATTTGAAAGGTTTGCACATAAATAATCGCATCGTCATGGCGCCAATGTGTCAATATTCGGTTACAGCCAAAGACGGGAAACCGAATGAATGGCACTACGTTCACTATCTTAGCCGCGCTATTGGCGGCACAGGGCTCATTATCATGGAAATGACGGATGTTGATCCCGATGGCCGCATTACCGATTTGGACCTAGGCATATGGTCAGACGAGCACATTCCGGCCTTCGCCAAAATTATCGACGGTGTACACGCGCATAATGGCAAAATCGGGATTCAGATCGCACATGCTGGACGCAAAGCAGAAGACGCGGCAGTCCCCATTGCCCCATCTGCGATTAAGTTTCCTGGTTCAGCTTACAAAATGCCGCGCGCCCTTACAACCGAAGAGGTTCAAGACGTGGTTCAAAAATTCGGTCATGCAGCCCGCCGTGCTGTACAAGCTGGTGTGGATACGATCGAGCTGCACGGAGCCCACGGCTATTTGATTCATCAGTTCCAATCGCCTCTAACCAATAAACGAGATGATATTTATGGTCAAGACCTTGCCCGTTTCGGCGTAGAAGTCATTCAAGCCGTCAAAAAAGAAATGCCTTCTGACATGCCGCTCATCTTCCGTATCTCCGCAGTGGAGTATGCCGATGGTGGATATGATATTGATCATGCCATCGAGCTGTCCAAAGCCTACCAAGCTGCAGGTGTAGATGCTTTTCATGTGAGTTCAGGCGGAGAAGGACCAGCCGGAGAGAGAAAACCCGGCAATTACCCAGGCTACCAGGTTCCGTTCGCACGTAAAATCCGTGAGGCACTGAGTGTACCCGTCATTGCAGTAGGTATGCTCGAAGATCCAGCGCTTGCTGAATCCGTTATCGGCAGTGAAGACGCAGACTTCGTAGCGATTGCCCGGGGCATGCTGCGTGATCCGTATTGGGCTACGCATGCAGCCATTACGCTTCGAAGTGAACCAAATAATATTCCAAAACAATATGTTCGAGCTTACTAATATGGAAAAATGATCCACCCTAGTTATCTGAGGGTGGATCATTTCTGTTTGCTTCTGGTATTCTTTGAGCTGGTTGCCACTAAACCTTGACACTAAACCTTGACACTTACAAAAAACCGCACCTCTTTACCTATTTTTTAAAAAGAAATCTCTTGATTATAAGCTTAGAAAACTAAATAATATGAAAAAGGTCTTATTGATCGGGCACGACTTGATTACGATTGGAGCTTTAGGACACACAATAGAAAGGTTGACACTGACATCATGGAGTTATCACACCGTATTACCAAGGAACAAGTAACCAAAGAACCGTTCCCCATCTCTATACTTTCTCTTACAGTTGGCGCCTTTGCCATTGGAATGACTGAATTTGTCATCATGGGTCTTCTTCCTAATGTCGCTAATGATTTGCATGTCAGCATCTCATCCGCAGGACAACTCATTACGATGTATGCCCTCGGGGTAGCTATCGGTGCGCCAATCCTGACGGTTCTCACCCACCGAATCCCGCAAAAGAAACTGTTATGTCTGCTAATGGTTTTATTTATTCTAGGTAACGGAATCTCAGTTTTCGCTCCAAGCTTTGCCATTCTGATGGGAGCCCGTATGATAACCGCATTGACACACGGGACATTCTTTGGCGTCGGAGCTGTTATCGCCTCCAATCTTGTACGCCCGGACAAGCGTGCCGGGGCCGTATCCATTATGATGGCCGGTCTAACCATTGCGAACATTATCGGTGTTCCTCTGGGGACATTTATCGGTCAACACATGGGGTGGCGATCCTCATTTGGCGCGATTGCGATCATGGGAATCATTGCATTAATCGGCATTCTTATCTTCATACCGCAAATTCGGCATGACAAACCAGCGAGTATCGTTAAGCAGATTAGCGCTCTCGCCAAGCCCAAGCTCCTTCTATATCTGCTGATCGGAGCACTAGGCAACGCCGGCCTATTCGCCGTATTTACTTATATTACGCCACTGCTTGTACAAGTCACCGGTTTTGCTGAACATAGTGTAACTTGGATTCTAGTCCTCTTCGGCTGTGGAGTAACCATCGGCAATATCGTTGGCGGGAAGCTTGCGGACTGGAAGCTGATGCCTTCCATTCTGGGACTTTACCTTTCGATATGTGTCCTTCTTACCCTCTTCACCTTTACTATTTATAGTCCAACCGCTGCCGTATTGACTATATTTCTGTGGGGAGCTGCTTCCTTTGCTGTGTTCCCTGGGCTGCAGGTACGAATTATGAGCCTAGCACAGGCGGCGCCAGCACTTGCCTCTACCTCTAGCCATTCCGCCGGTAATCTAGGAAATGCAGCTGGCGCTTTCATTGGAGGATGGGTCATTACCCATCTGGCCATAACAGCCCTTCCTTGGGTCGGAGCCGTACTCGTAGGACTGGCGCTGATCTTAGGATTTGCATGCTATCTAGCAGAACGCAAGCCCGCTAACGTGTAATCACAGCAAACAAATCGCTAGGAAAACATAAAGACCCAATCAGCCTGAGTACAAGCTAATTGGGGTCTTTATTCACTCTGTTCATGTAATTCTTTTTAATGCACGATGCGTAAGAATGCTTTCAATCGTTCGCTAGTAGGCTGATGGAAGATCACTTTGGGATCTCCTTGTTCCTCAATGACTCCATTGTGCATATAAATCACACGATCTGCTACTTCACGAGCAAAGGCCATTTCATGCGTCACAATAAGCATCGTCATTCCTTCTCTGGCAAGCTGTTTGATAACTTGCAGAACTTCACCGACTAATTCGGGATCAAGCGCTGAGGTTGGTTCATCGAACAGCATAATCTTAGGATTCATCGCTAGTGCTCGGGCAATAGCAACACGCTGTTGTTGACCGCCCGAAAGCTTCTTCGGGTAGACATCTTTTTTATCAGACAAACCGACTTTCTGCAAAAGCTCAAGCGCCGTTTTCCTTGCCTCTTCTTTGCTTTTTTTAAGTACGTGCACGAGTGCTTCCATAATATTACCGAGAACGGTCATGTGCGGAAACAAGTTAAACTGCTGAAACACCATGCCAACTTCCTTGCGAATTTGATGAATGTGCTTAACTGAATCATCTAACATCGTTCCATTAATGACGATCTCCCCTGAAGTTTTGGACTCCAGTTTATTGAGGCATCGCAGCAATGTGCTTTTACCGGATCCGCTTGAACCGATTAAAGCGACCACTTCACCTTTGTTGACGGTTAGATTAATCCCTTTCAGCACGTTTAATTCAGCAAAACTTTTACAAAGATTATCAATGCGAATGATCGATTCCAATGTATTCACCTCTTATTGATCGCTTGCGGATAGCCTGTGCTCTACGTTCCTTAAAACGGCGTACACAAGGGTCGTTAGAGCCAAATAAATGGCAGAAGCAGCAATGTAAAATTCGATAAAGGCAAAATTACCAGCCGCAAATTGTTGCGACGTCATCATTAATTCAGAAACCGTAATGACGGAGGCTAGTGAAGTGTCTTTTAACATCGAAATCGCTTGATTTCCTAATGCAGGAACACTCACCCGGAACGCTTGCGGCAATATGATTCGCCAAAGCGTCTTAAAGTAATTCATTCCTAACGATGCAGCAGCCTCCGTTTGCCCCTTTGGGATAGAAAGAATGCCACCCCTAAAAATCTCAGCAATAAAGGCTCCAGCATTAATTCCTAAACCAAGGACGGCAGATTCAAAGGCTCCGATCTGAATGCCGAGCTGCGGTAGTCCAAAGTAAATGAGTAGTAACTGCGCAATCAAGGGAGTCCCTCGGATGATCCAGATATAAAAAGATGCTATCCATTGAAGGGTCTTGGAATTGGAAATTTTCATCAAAGCAGCGAATAAGCCTAGAATTAACCCAATCATTATCGAAAGTATAGAAAGTTCTAAGGTAACCAAGGTTGCTTTCAACAAAAAAGGAAATACTTGCTCTACCGCTGAGAAATTAAGCATACAACCACCTTTTATCGAATGTCTTCGTTAAACCACTTTGTGCTGATTTTGGTGTAGGTGCCATCATCCATGATCGATTTTAAGACGGTATTAATTTCATTCAAAAGAGCGGGCTCGCCTTTATTTACGGCAATACCAATTTTGTAGGTAGTCAGAGGCTTGTCGATTCTTTTCTCTGGATAATTGTTTGCTTTGGCAGTAACCGCACCCACGATTTTATCTGTGATTACGCCGTCTAGACGACCCAGGGACATATCCTGATGGGCAAGTGTGTCATTTTTATATGTGCTTACGATTCCGCCTAATTCTTTAGCATCGTCTGCAAATTTGGAGCCCAGTAATGCACCGATCTTTTTACCAGTCATCTGTTTAGGATCTGTTATAGCGGAGTTCGTCGGCACAAATAATGCAGAATAAGTCGTATAATACGGGTTAGAGAAATCCACTTTCTGTTTCCGTTCTTCCGTAATTCCCATACTCGACAAAAGGATATCGAATTTCTTAGCAAGCAGTCCTGCGATGATGCTGTCCCAAGGAGTTACAACAAAGTTCACCTTTACACCAAGTCTTTTAGCAAATTCATTGGTCAAATCAACGTCAAATCCTACGAGTTTTTTATCATTATCGTAACTGTTAAATGGCGGATAGGCTCCTTCAATACCAACATTGATGACCCCCGCTTTCTTGATCTTGGCTAGTTCATCGCTCACTGAAGGAATTTCGCTTGGTTTGCTTGTTGCAACTGTTGTAGCCGTTGTTGACGTTGCATTCGTAGGTGCTGTTGATTTACCACATGCCGTTAAAGAAATTGCGGTGATTAATACGATCATTGATAGAGTCATCTTTTTCATAAAATGCCCACTCCCCTTGTTTATGCTTAATCGTGTAAGAATATCTTACACTCACTTCACTTACTACAGCATAACATGTATCTAAAAGCCCAACTAATTAAAAAATCCAATCGTAACCATTGTAAACTTTAATGACATACCGAGATAAAAGGTCATACTCCAGCTCTTCATCGTTATAATATCTCACATGATGTTATCATATTTCAACAACCTATTCATTGGGCACCGTATCCAAATACCAAGAATAATACGAGGCCACGGCATGCTGTTTACGGGTAAGCTTCTCGGTTCTTTCTTTCACTTTCTTCGGATCGATGAATACTCTTGCGCTGCCTGTTGTGATCGCCGCTTTGGCGACAGCCATGGCAACATGGGGAGTAACCCTGGGATCAAATGGATGAGGGACCACATAGTTCTCATGCAGCTTATTTTCCGGAATCAAATTCGCAATAGCGTATACCGCAGCCAATTTCATAGCGTCATTAATTTCTCTCGCCCGAACGTCCAAAGCCCCACGGAATATCCCCGGGAAAGCCAGCACATTGTTGATTTGATTGGGATAATCAGAGCGACCTGTCCCTACGACCTTAGCACCAGCAGCTTTTGCATCCGCAGGCATAATTTCAGGGTCTGGATTTGCCATGGCGAAGATAATTGGATCGCTTTTCATAGTTTTAATCATCTCCTGAGTAACTGTCCCAGCTGCTGATACCCCAATAAATACATCTGCCCCTCTTAATGCAGCAGCCAAATCACCTCTTTCTAGCGCCTTGTTAGTGATCCGTGCAACGACTTCTTTCATGGGATTCATCCCTTCAAGTCGTCCTTCATAAATAATTCCCTTGGTATCGCAGAGAATCATATTTTTCGCACCCATTTGGTCTAAAAGCTTTACGATCGCAATCCCAGCAGCTCCCGCTCCACTCACAACGATACGAATTTGGTCCATCGATTTATGAACCAATTTCAGGGCGTTAATTAATCCAGCAGCCGTAACGATTGCTGTACCGTGTTGATCATCATGAAAGACAGGAATGTCGCACTCTTTGACAAGTCGCTCTTCAATTTCGAAACACTGCGGCGCAGCAATATCTTCAAGATTAATGCCTCCAAAGGTAGGTGCCAGCAGCTTAACGGTTGTAATGATCTGTTCCACATCTAGCGAGTCCAAGCAAATCGGAAAGGCATCTACCCCGGCGAATGATTTAAACAGAATGGCTTTCCCTTCCATTACCGGCATTGCCGCACTAGGTCCAATATTGCCTAAACCTAAAACTGCCGTCCCATTCGTAACAACGGCGACTAGATTTCCTTTTATCGTATAATCGTAAACTTTGTCTGCATCCTTGAAGATTTCCATGCAGGGTTCGGCAACGCCAGGAGAGTAAGCAAGACTTAAATCTTTGGATGTCGATATAGGAACCTTAGAAATCATCTCCAGCTTGCCTTGGTACTTCTTATGCATAATCAGAGCTTCTCCTATATTGGACACAGGCAAATCCCCCTTTTATTCAAATCCACCCTCGCCATTTGGTTGCTTCCACGACTCGCTTTAGTCCGACAATGTACGCTGCTAATCTCATATCTATCTTTTTCTGGACAGAAGTTTGATAGACGCTATGGAAGGATTTAATCATGATATGTGTCAACTTTTCGTTCACTTCTGCTTCTGGCCAGTAGTAACCCTGATTGTTTTGCACCCATTCAAAATAAGAGACGATCACGCCGCCTGAGCTGGCGAGCACATCTGGAACGAGCAGGATGCCTCTTTCCGTTAATATTTCCGTTGCTTTCATGGTTGTAGGCCCATTCGCTGCCTCCACAACAATCTTCGCCTTGATATGCGGCGCATTTTCCTCTGTGATTTGATTTTCGATCGCCGCTGGCACGAGGATATCGCAATCTTTGATCAGCAGTTCTTGATTCGTGATTGTATTTGAAAATAAATTGGTCACAGATCCAAAGGAGTCGCGCCTGTCTATGAGGTATTGGACATCTAATCCATCCGCATCGTATAAGGCGCCATTGGCATCGGAAATCCCGACAATTCGGGCTCCGGCATCATGCAGAAATTGAGCAAGGAAGCTGCCAGCATTGCCAAATCCCTGAATAATGACCCGCGCACCCTCTAACTGAATGCCTGCAACTTGAGCCGCTTCTCTAATCAAAATCGTAACACCCATGGCTGTCGACGATTCTCTTCCAGCAGATCCGCCCAAGACGATTGGCTTGCCGGTAATGAAGCCCGGGGCGTCAAACTCCCGAATGCGGCTGTACTCATCCATCATCCACGCCATAATTTGCGCATTGGTATAGACATCAGGAGCTGGGATATCTTTAGTTGGCCCTACAATTTGGCTAATGGCCCGCACATACCCTCGGCTTAAACGCTCCAGTTCTGGGAACGACAAGGAACGCGGGTCGCATTGAATGCCGCCTTTCCCACCGCCATAAGGGAGATCGGCAATGCCGCATTTGATCGTCATCCACATAGAAAGCGCTTTCACTTCTTCGGCAGTTACACTAGGATGAAATCGAATGCCTCCCTTGGTAGGTCCAACAGCATCATTATGCTGCGCTCGATAACCCGTAAAAATTCGAACAGAACCATCATCCATTTTTACTGGAATACGAACCGTTAACAACCGAAGCGGCTCCTTTAACAATTCATAAAAGGCTTCGCTGCACCCCATTTTCTCGAGTGCAACACGAATCACCTCTTGTGTTCTTTCCAAGACATTTGTATTTTCCATGAGCGGCTGTTTCTCTGTAATGGCTTCAGTCGTCGTTAACCCCATCTTGTATCTCTCCTCATAACCCCATGGATTCTGCTAAAAGCTCTACGACATGAACGGCCCGAACGGTGCCGGATAATCCTTCTCGCCTAATTCCTAATTGCATTTGCAGGAGGCATCCAGGATTTGTCGTAACAATAATAGTCGCCTGCGTTTTCTTGGAGTCGATCATTTTGGCATCTAGAATTTCCATTGACTCCTCATAGTTCACCATATTGTATATGCCTGCAGAGCCGCAGCACATATGAGGATTTTCCATTTCCTTGTAGGCAGCACCAGGAACGCTTTTGATCAACGCTAGAGGTTCAGACACAACTTTCTGCACATTGGTCATATGGCATGACCGCTGATAGGTGATGACCGCTTCGATGGGATGTTTGAAAGGGAGTTCGCATTGGGCCAAGAGCTGGCTAATATCCCGATTCTTCTTGGCAAAAGCGGCGGCCCGCTCCTCCCATTCCGGATCACCCTTAAGGAGATGGTCATACTCCACCAACGCAGCACCACATCCGCCGGCATTGTTAACAATAAAGTCTACATCCAGTGATTCAAAAGCCATAATATTCTGCTTCGCCAGATTACGGGCCTCATCCATTCTTCCAGTATGGGCATGCAGCGCGCCACAGCAGGTTTGCTCCTTAATCACATAGACCTCACAGCCTGCTGCCGCTAACAATTCCATTGAAAGTCGATTAATTTTCTCAAACATCGCATCCATGATACAACCGGTGAAGAAGGCAACCTTCCATTTGGTTGGAACCCCTTCACTCGGCTTAAACACATCCGGCCGCTGACGGCGGGCTTTTCGGTGATGTGATTGTAGGCAATATCTCTTCAAACGCAGATAAATTGCCCGGCAAAATTCTGCTTAGCTTCCCCTTACGGACTATTTTTTGCAAGCCAGAGGATTGATATAACCACAGCACATTCGACACTTGGTTTAATCGTTTAGAATTGGGCATTAATTTATTGATTAATGCATCTTGTGTCCATTTAACAGGTGCACTTTGGGCTTTCTGCTCGTGCAGAACCTCTCTGGCTCCTTCTAGAATCTTGCCATACTCAACGCCCGAAGGACATGCTGTCTCACAAGCCCGGCAGCCCAGACACAAGTCGATCGATTCTTGCATATCCATGACGGCGATGCGCCCTTCAGCCGCCATTTTTACTAAATTAATTCGCCCGCGGGGGGAATGGGTTTCTTTGCCCATCGACACATAGGTTGGACAAGCAGGTAAGCAGTAGCCGCACTGCACACATTGAATGGTTTCATCGTAAGGAAGTTTTGTCATCTCTTCATCCCTCTGTCAGTACGAGCTTTTGACCTGGTTTAGGAAATATTTTGCCTGGATTCATAATGTTCTTGGGGTCCCAGCTCTCTTTAATCCGTTTCATCATGTCCAGTCCGACTACACCTAGTTCCATTTCCATGAAAGGCGATTTCATAGTACCAATGCCGTGCTCACCCGAAAGTGTACCGCCTAAAGCAATAGCCGTTTCGAAAATTTCCGCAACCGCCATTTCCACCCGCTTCATTTCCTCTTGGTCCCTTTTATCTGCAATAATATTCGGGTGAAGGTTGCCGTCTCCGGCATGCCCGAACACAACAAGATTGACGTTGTACTTATCGCGAATCTCTTTCAGCCTTGCAAACATATCCGGAATTTTACTGCGGGGGACGGTTGCATCCTCGGATATTTTGGTCGGTTTCACCCTTGTGATCGCAGGGGATACCATTTTCCGGGCTTTCCACAGACTGTCGCTTTCCTCTTGCGTCTTGGCTATAATGACTTTCCGCGCACCGATTTTCTCGAAAATGGCGGCAACTTCAACCAATTCTTTTTCAACCGCGCGGGGATGACCATCGATCTCGATGAGAAGAATCGCTTCCGCATCGATGGGCAAGCCGCTTGGTTGATAGGACTCAACAGCCTGAATGCAGGCTTGGTCCATAATTTCCATTTTTGCAGGCAGAATGCCTGAGGTTAAAATTTGCGAAATGGCTTTGCCTGACGTGACAATATCATCAAAAATCGCCATTAACGTCCCGGTTGCACGCGGTTTTGGAATCAGCTGAAGAATCGCCTGTGTGATGATGCCTAAGGTTCCTTCCGCTCCAACGATTAGCTTTGTTAGATCGTAGCCAGTCACATTCTTGACGGTTCGACTGCCAGTTCGAATCACTTCCCCCTGAGGCGTGACCACTTCCAGACCGAGCACATAATCTTTGGTTACTCCATATTTCAACCCTCTTGGACCGCCCGCATTTTCCGCCAAATTTCCACCTATCGTAGAAATCGCCGAGCTGCTTGGGTCAGGGGGATACATCAATCCGTATTTATCTGCTGCGCGATGAATGTCACCCGTGATGATACCAGGAGACACAATGGCAATGAGATCATCAGGCATAATGTCCAGCACCTGATTCATTTTGGTCATATCCAGTACAATTCCGCCTTCAACAGCGAGCGGTCCTCCAGATAACGAAGTAGCCTGGCCCCTCGGACAAATAGGAATTGTATGTTGATAGGCCAGTTTAACAATGCGAGCCACTTCATCTGTAGATACAGGTTGAATCACAATTTCGGGAAAATGAATACCGAATGAAGCGTCGAAGGAATAGCTGGCCAAGTCTTGTTTATCCATGAAGATACGTTTTGGCTCTGGGATGATCTCGCGGATTTCAAGTACGATTGCCGCATCCACTTTTCTGTAGCCCACTTTATTCACCCCTTGCTGCACTTAGATTTCAAGCTGAATCGAGAGGAACTTATAATCCAAATAATCTTCGATGCCGTATTTCCCGCCTTCGCGGCCAACCCCGGATTCTTTCACACCGCCGAATGGCGCTTGAGCAACGGTTGGCAGGGGATCATTGATCCCGACAATGCCGTATTCCAAAGCTTCCGCAACACGGAACATACGGGATAGGTTTTGGGTAAATACGTAGGAAGCCAAGCCGAATTCCGTATCGTTGGCTTTCTGGATCACTTCTTCCTCTGTCTCAAATTCGAAAATCGGAGCCACAGGTCCAAATGTTTCTTCTCTGGAAATTTTCATTTCCTGTGTGGTATGCAGAAGCACCGTCGGTTGGAAAAAGGTCCCTTTGGCAAATTCGCCTTCCATAAGCCTGCTTCCACCACTGATCAATGTTGCTCCTTTGCTCATAGCATCGGCAATTTGATCTTCTACTTTCTCAATAGCCTGGTTATCGATAAGGGGACCGATGTTTACTCCCGCATCTAACCCATTGCCGACGACCAACAATTTCATTTTCTCTGCGATAATCTCGGCGAATTTCTTCGCGACCGATTTCTGAACATAAATGCGGTTCGTACACACACAGGTTTGGCCGGCATTGCGGAATTTACTTGCGATCGCGCCCTCCGCGGCTTTCTCCAAATCGGCATCTTCGAAGACCAGAAATGGTGCATTCCCGCCTAGCTCCATGGATACCTTTTTCATCGTATCCGCTGATTGTCGGACAAGCTCCTTGCCTACCTCCGTCGAACCGGTAAATGTAATTTTGCGTACGACTGGGCTTTTCATCATCGCCCCTACAACCGCTGATGCAGAACCATTCACAAGATTTACAACACCGGGCGGCAACCCAGCCTCATCAAATGCCTTGAAGATTTCAATCGCCGATAATGGTGTAGCGGATGCCGCTTTGAGCACAATCGTACAGCCCGCTGCGATAGCAGGAGCAACTTTACGCGTAATCATAGCCAGCGGGAAATTCCAAGGTGTAATGGCTCCGACAACACCAATCGGCTGTCGAATGACGATAATTCTTTTATTAGGTGCAGACGCAGGAATCGTATCTCCATAGATTCGTTTGCCTTCTTCGGCGTACCAATCCAAATAATCAATGGCCAGCCCGAGCTCTCCCTTCGCTTCAGCTACGGGTTTACCCATCTCACGTGTGACCAGTTCCGCGATTTCATCGGTTCGGGAGCGAAGAATATCCGCCGCCTTCTTCATATACGCATAACGCTCTTTTGCCGTCTTCTTCCCCCATGCTTGGAGAGCAGCCTGTGCAGCTTTTATTGCCGCTTCCGCATCAACGGCGTCCCCTTTGGCTACGGAGGCTACGATATTACCCGTCGCCGGGTTTTTTACCTCAAATGTTTGATTCGATTGTGCGTCACACCATTTTCCGTTTATATAAAGCATATGAAATCCCCCTTCATCTGGATTAGCCGAATATTACCGTTAGAGCTTCTCTGATAATCGTCATGGCTTGATCGATCTCCGCTTTGGAAACAGCCGTCGACGGCATAAAGCGGATGACATTTCTTTCTGTGCCGCAGGTTAAGAGAATAAGTCCTTTTTCGAGTGCCTTATCTTTCAGCATCGTAACAGACTGAGCATCAGGCTCGCCGTCCTTCGTCATAAGCTCCATGCCAATCATGACACCCAAACCACGGATATCTTTAATTGCCGCAAAGCTTGACGTAAGTCCCTTTAATTGGTCCATAAAGTACTGTCCCATAGCTACCGCGTTATCAAGCAGGCCGCCTTCTAACAGTTCGATTACGGCTAATGAGGCCGCACACGCAATCGGATTGCCGCCATACGTACCGCCATGAGTGCCAGGAGCCCACTGATCCATCAATTCGGCTCGCGCCACTAAAGCACTTAGCGGAAAGCCATTAGCAATGCCTTTGGCCAGCGTCAGAATATCCGGTTTCACATCAAAATTCTGCCATGCAAACATTTTACCTGTACGTCCGAATGCGGTTTGAATTTCATCATAGATAAGCAGGATGCCATGTTGATCACAAATTTCGCGAATCGATTTCAAGAAAGCTTTCGGAGGAACGATGTACCCGCCTTCGCCTTGAATCGGTTCCATAATGATGGCTGCTACTTGATCCGGAGCAATCAAGAAACGGAAAACTTCATCCAATTGATCCAGACAACGCTTCGTTTCAGCTTCCTCTTTCAATCCCGTACGGAAAGCGTAAGGATATTCTGCAAAATACACGCTCGGCAGCAGACCTTCATAATCCTTGCGGTAAAGCGAGTTCGATGCGGTTAATGTTGTTGTGGCAATCGTACGGCCATGGAAGCTGCGCTTAAAAGAAATAATGCCTGATCTTTTCGTTACCTTTTTCGCTAGCTTAATGGCTCCTTCATTGACTTCCGCGCCGCTGTTAGAGAAATAGACTTTATTTCCTCCGCCATTTAACTCATTCAATTTCTCCGCTAATTCGACATAGGCTGGGTAGTAGACCACATTATGACCGCCGTGGATTAGTTCCTCCATCTGGGCTTTCGCTTTTTCCACTACATACGGGTGGTTATGTCCTACATTGGTTACAGCCACACCGCTTGCAAAGTCCAAATATTGCTTGCCGTCTTCGGTTGTCACATAGGAACCTTGCCCTTTAATCACACCTAATTTTGTAGCGCGCAGCGCAGCTGGCGGCAATACTTCTGCAGCTCGTTCAAATAACGTTTTCTGAAGCAGTTTGTTCATGTGCCATCACCTTTTCCATTAAATTTATTAATCAGCAGATTGCTCTTTCAATCTTGGTTCGTTTATAATTTAGTCACATTGTTTGAAGTTGAAGGAGGCTGCTTGCGATCGAACTCAAAAACTTAAAATCGTTTCAAGTCGCTGCAGACTATATGAACTTAACCAAAGCTGCCGAACACCTAGGCTATACGCAGCCAACTATCACTTTACAAATTCAACTTCTCGAAAAAGAAATCGGTCATAAATTATTCCATCGTATCGGTAAACAAACATTTTTAACGCCCGCTGGAAATCTACTGAAGCAATATACGGACAAGCTGATGCTCGTTGTTCAAGAAATGGAAGAAGGATTAAAGCAATTAGATCTTCCGCATGGATCCCTTGTTATTGCTGCGCCAGAGTTTTATTGCAGTCATTATTTGTCCTTCATCATCAGTGATTTCTTGAAAGCTTATCCTCAGATCAATTTGCGTCTCGTTTCATGCAACAGTCACGACACGATTAAAATGATTTCTTCCCGTACGGCGGACATCGGCATCATTGCAGGTGCTTGCGACTCTAAAGAAATCGAGGCCATCCTGCTCAAAAAAGAAGATCTGCTCTTGACCGCAGCAAGCAATTTGACCCCAGAGAACGATTTATCCTTTATTTTTAAAAATTTTCCGTTTATTTCTTATCAACACAGCTGCAATTTTACCGAATTGGTCAACAGCTGCTTATCCAATATGACCTACTCCCCTTCTTCCATCATTGAACTAGGGAGCGAAGAAACGATTAAACAGGCGGTTATCAATAAAATGGGAATCGCTTTAGTTAGTGAAGATTTGATGAAATCAGAGATCAATACAGGTGCAGTCACCGTTCTTGAACGCTTTCCGAACCAAGTGGAAACATCCGTTATTTATTTAAAAAGCCGAGCCCATGAACCTGCAATTAAGTCGTTCTCGGATTTATTACAAGGCGTTTGGGACATCCAAAGCTAACGCAAGTGCTTGTTCCTTTCTTTTTTGCAGAGCGATCAGCGAAATCATTTCAAAAATGAGGTTTGCCGCCAAAGCGGAAGTAATTTGGTCATGATCATAAGCAGGCAATGTCTCCACAAGATCAAAGCCGATAAAGCGGATTTCGTTCAACCTGCGCAGGATAGCCAACGCTTCACGGGACATGACACCGCCAACTTCGGGCGTGCCTGTTCCCGGAGCAAAAGCTGGATCAATAAAGTCAATGTCAAATGTCATAAATACAGGACGATCTTGCACTCTCTCTTGAATCATAGAGACGATTTTGTCCGTCCCCATCTCCACAAGTTCTTCTGTCGTAACGACTTGAAAGCCAAGATCTTTAGCATCTTGCACGTCGTTAGGATGGTTTAACGATCCCCTAATCCCAATTTGGATGGAATGTGCGGTATCAATAAGTCCTTCTTCTACTGCTCGACGGAATGGTGTGCCATGTGTATACTTTTGGCCGAAATAAGTATCCCACGTATCACAGTGTGAATCGAATTGGAGAAGCGCAAGCGGACCATAGGTTTTGGCGGCTGCACGCAGCTCTCCCAAAGTAATCGAATGATCTCCGCCGATGATAATCGGAACAATCCCCTTTTCATAAATTGGCGTTAATTCCTCTACCATTTTGTCATAGGTTTCCTTAATGAACCCTGGGATCACCGAAATGTCTCCATAATCTACACCTGAAACGTAATCAAACAAGTTCAATTGATGATAGGGTGAGAATGTTCGGGTTAGAACCGAAGATTCACGAATGGCTTTCGGGCCAAATCGAGCCCCTGTACGAAAGGTTTGCCCCGTGTCGAAAGGTACACCTGCCACCAAAAAATCAATTTCCTCTAGTGTCTGAACATGCGGCAATCGCATAAATGTGGTAATCCCGCTAAAGCGAGGTTGCTTAAATGATGCGTCCGGCTTATATTTAATCATGATATGCCTCCTAATATAGGGATCTTTGAGCGTAGCTCAAAGTCTCTCCGCTTTGGGATCTTTGAGCGTAGCGCAAAGTCTCTCACTTCTACAGTTTAATATCAATGATGTTGATCATCTGATCCCATTCTTGGGATTCATATAACACCATATTTTTCAAAAATAGATCTACACATCGATTCATGTATTGGTTCGTTCTTGCTGAGATATGCGGTGTAATCATCAAGTTGTCCATGCCCCACAGCTTATGATCGGGAGGAAGCGGTTCTTCTGCAAACACATCCAAAGCCGCCCCTTTCAATTTGCCTTGCTTCATAACCGCAATAAAATCGCTTTCAACTACTAAATCCCCACGCCCTGCATTAATGAAAATGGCGTCGTCCTTCATAGCACGGAAGCGTTCTTGGTCCATTAGTCCAATCGTAGATGAAGTAGATGGAAGCACGGAACAAACAATATCGCATTCGCTAAGCAGAGCGTCAATTTGTTGAAAAGGGAAGACAGCGTCGAAATCCTGAACCATTCTGCCATCCCTATTTAATCCGATGGTTCTCAAACCCAATGCTTTGGATTTCTTTGCAATCTCGCTTCCAATATGGCCAGTTCCTAGAATGCCGATGGTTTTTCCTTCCAACTCTTCGGCTTCATCCGTACCGTCCCAATGCCGATTGCCTTTACTATTTAAATATTTCGAAATATCCTTATAGAAATAAAGAATCATACTTAACACATATTCACTGATCGGTTTAGCGTGAACTCCGCTTGCTGTCGTCAGTTTGATATTTCTTCTGAACATCGCATCAAGCGGCAAACTATCATAACCAGCGCTAAATAGTTGAATCCACTCTAAGTTAGGCAATTGTTCCAGATCGGATTCCGTAATGATGTCATCGTAGTTGCCATAAGTAAGGAGTATTTTGATTTCATCTTTATTCGTTATGGAAGGAAAGTCTTTGGATACTTGAATTTGTTTTCCAGTCTTCTCGAATACCTGAAGACAATGCTTCTCACTAAAATCAAGCGTTGTGCACAGAATCATATGTCTCTCCTTTCCAGCCTGAAACATTTCGTAGATCGTTTGCTGTTTTTCTCAGGATAGCACATGGCTTTAGCGTTTAAAAAATTGCAATTCTTAATAGTAACCATTGGTAAAGCTGATGTACCGAGGCCCAATCATTGAGATTTGTAATGGTAACTATACAGTTTTTCAATTAGTTTCACATTTTCATTCAATGTTATGATGAATCCAATAAAAGCCGAATGACTTTGTAACCGCATACAACTACAATTAATTAGGAGGGTCTACATGAAAAAGATTTTTCTTATTGCATTAGCTTCCATGATTACATTGACAACCGCTTGCAGTTCCAAACCAGCTACAGATAAAGTCACAGGGAAAGTTGCTACAGATGATAAAGCTTTAACCGTTACGCTTCCTACTTGGCCGGGATATGGTCCGCTATTCTTGGCCAAAGAAAAAGGATTCTTCAAACAGCGCGGTGTTAACATCGATCTTACGGTTATTGATGGATTAGGTGAAAGAAAGCAGGCATTAGCTGGCGGGAAAGTTCAGGGAATGGCTACCGCAACGGATGTTACTGTATCCGTAGCTGCCAGTTCGGTTCCCCTCGGCATCGTTTGGGTTTTTGATGATTCTTATGGCGGGGACGGCATCTTGGCTAAGAAAGAAATCGCATCTCCTGCTGATTTGAAAGGGAAAAAGGTTGCCTTGGAAGTGGGTTCCACCAGTCATATTTTCTTATTAAAAGTTCTTGAAAAGGCTGGATTGACCGATAAAGATGTGGAAATTGTGCAAATGTCCGCTGGAGATGCCGGCGCAGCCTTTGTGGCAGGCAAGGTAGATGCGGCTGTAACCTGGGAGCCATGGTTATCCAAAGGGACGGCTGCCGGTGGGAAAGTGCTGGTTTCCAGTAAAGATTTAACCGGAATCATTGTAGATTCGGTCAGCTTTGCCAGTGATGTGATTAAGAATCAACCAGAGAAAATGAAAGCGTTCGTAGCTGCTATGAATGACGCGATGGTTTACTGGAAAGCAAATGATAGCGAATCCGTCAAAATCATGGCGAACGGTTTGAAAATGAGTGAGGAAGAATTCAAAGCAACCGTAGGATCACTTAAATTCTATGGATTGGAAGATAACAAAATACAGATGGGGACAGCCGATAAACCAGGTCCTATCTACAGCACGGCTAAATCAGCAGCTGATTTCTACTTTTCCAAAAAGTTAATTGAAAAAGCGCCTGATGTGAATCAGCTAATTGTTCCGTCTTTCGTTCGTGAATTGAAATAATCGATAATCCCTCGGATGAAGGAGGCAAACCCATGATAAAGAAGTGGTTCTCACCTATGAAAGAAATCCCAAAAGCTGCCGCCATGCGGTTAGGCGTTTCCGCGTTTATCCTGCTGATTCTGCTCTGGTCAATAATGACGTTCGGCGGCTGGGTCAAACCTATATTTCTACCTTCACCAGGCAAAGTATTGGACACTTTTGTGAATCTGATGAAGGAAGGCAGCCTGAACCGCGACATCTGGGATAGTCTATTGCGGGTTGTTTTAGGATTTGCCTTTGCGGCCATTATCGCCGTTCCCTTAGGTTTGTTCATGGGATGTTTGCGATCTGTGCAATCCTTTTTTGAACCCATGATCAGCTTTATTCGTTACATGCCGGCTTCTGCTTTCATCCCCTTATTCATTCTATGGATTGGAATCGGCGAATCGGAAAAAATGACGATTATTTTCTTCGGAACGTTTTTCCAGCTAACGCTAATGATTATGGATGTCACCAAAAATGTATCCAAAGATTTAGTCGAAATTTCTTATACCTTAGGTGCGACTAACTGGCAAATTTTCCGCAAAATCATTTATCCAGCAGCCAAACCAGGCATTGTCGACACACTGCGTATTACCTTTGGATGGGCATGGACGTATCTAATCGTGGCAGAAATTGTTGGTGCAAGCTCAGGTTTAGGCTATATGATCATGCAATCCTCTCGCTTTCTGCGTCCCGATAAAGTCATCATGGGCATTATCATTATTGGTTTGTTGGGCTTAATCACTGATTTGCTGTTCAAATTATTTTATAAAAAAGCCTTCGCCTACCTCAATAAAGGGGGGAAATAAACTTGTCTTCTCTACCTAAAAAACAAGAAACGATGCCAGCCTCGCTGCACTTGGTCAAAAAGAATCAACTCGTCATCGACAAAATATCAAAAGTATTCCCTACGAAAATTGGGGATGTTATCGCTCTTCAAGAAACGTCCCTGACCATCAACGAAGGCGAGTTCATTACTATTCTTGGTCCGTCCGGCTGTGGAAAATCAACGATTCTTAGAATTGTCGCAGGGCTAGAACAAGCTTCCTCAGGAAAAGTAACTTTTAAAGGAAAAGAAATAACGGAACCCGGCATTGATCGTGGCATGGTGTTTCAAACCTATACCCTATTTCCATGGCTGACCGTAGAGGACAATATCTCCTTCGGCTTAGAGTTAAAAGGAATTCGGCAAGCAGAACGGAGAGAAATAGCCCGTCATTATTTGAACTTAATCGGACTCACCGGTTTCGAGCATCACTTTCCCGCCCAGCTTTCAGGAGGCATGAAACAACGTGTTGCCATCGCTCGAGCGCTTGCCAATGATCCCGAAATATTATTGATGGACGAACCATTCGGCGCATTGGATGCACAAACCCGTTTGATTATGCAGGAAATCTTACTCAAAGCTTGGGAAGGCACCAAAAAGACCATTCTCTTCATTACACATGACGTCGACGAAGCGATTTTTCTTGGAGATATTGTGCATGTCATGACAGCGAGACCAGGTAAAATTAAGCAAACCGTAGCTGTACCCTTTGATCGGCCCCGAAACTATGAAATCAAACATACCAAAGCGTTTTTTGATATGACGCAGGAATTGCTCTCTTATATTCGGGAAGAAAGCTTTAAAGTGTTATGAAGCCGTAGTAACTGGCAGCAACCAAGGGATTTTCATAATTGTTACCTGGCTCAACCTAGATGCGATGTGAAAAAAAGAACCTCAAGCTCCTTTTGTGGAGTCGAGGTTCTTTTCACATCATAGGTGTGACCTGTTCCTAATACCACCCATCTATACGGAACGAGGAGGCGTTATTTCACTGAGATCTGCTCAAATTTGGGTTCAAGCGGAACGACGATTCGTTATTTGGCCGTTTTTGCGTCTGCAGCGTGTTTTTTAAACAAATAAGGTCTTCACGTTCCGTGAGATGCCTGTTTAGCTCTCATTTGCTCAAAATAACGATCCGTCGTTCCTTTTCATGGTAAAAGGGGCTCGACAACCGCCCTACCGCACCACGACGAGGGCTCAGGATTCAGTCGTGTTGGGAAAAGTTCTATATGGGATGCCTTCTTCTTCTTTGCTTTTATTCCAATTAGAAGCTTTTCTGGAAGACCACAAGGCTTCGATTTCCTCCAGCGATTTCCCCTTTGTCTCGGGCACAAGACGCCAAGTGAAAAAGAAAGTGAGCAAGGACATGAAACCGAATATCCAGAATGTCACCGCTGGCCCTGCAGAACCAAGCATCGGAGGAAAGGTCTGCGATACGATATAATCCGCTGTCCATAGTACCATGGAAGCTATCGCCGTAGCTTTTCCACGAATACGGTTCGGGAAAATTTCGGACATAATCACCCACACGACAGGCCCAAGCGATACAGCAAAGGAAGCCACATACAGTAAAATAAAGATTAGCACCAATGGCCCTGAAGGTTGTCCCGTTTGAAAGGCGGCGCCTATAACGACTAGGCACACTGTCATGGAGGCAGATCCTACAAGTAAAAGAGCCTTACGTCCTACCTTATCGATGAGCCAGATAGCAAGAATGGTGAAGAGGAAATTAATCAAACCGACCAAAATGGTCTGAATCAGCGAAGCATTCGTGCCAGCACCCGTTGCTTTAAAAATTTCTGGGGCATAGTACATAATCGCATTGATTCCCGTAACTTGCTGTAGAACAGCAAGCCCCACACCTACGATTAATGCAAGCCGCAAAGCAGGGCTGAACAGTTGGCGGATCGATCCGCTTTCCTGTATGAACGATTCCTTGATATCCAATACTTCCTGTCTGGCCAGTTCGTCGCCGTGAATCTTAAGCAAAATCGGAAGAGACTCTGCTGCTCTCCCCTGCTTGATCAACCATCTCGGACTTTCAGGCACAAAGAAAAGCAGTACTAAGAAGAGTAAGCCCGGAAGAACCCCGAAGCCGAACATCCACCGCCAAGCTGTTGAAATATCCCACGCATCGTCGCCATACCCCGCAATGCCCATATTAATGAAATATACGAGGAAGATACCGGTCACCGTTGCGAACTGATTGAGGGCTACAAGACGGCCGCGATACTTGGCAGGCGCTATTTCTGCGTTATAAAGAGGGCATAGCGTTGAGGTAATACCAATCCCAAGTCCGCCAATAATGCGGGCAATAATATAACCGGTGAACGTATCTGGAATGGCGGAACCAATGGAACCGATAATAAATAGGATCGCAGCCATAATCAGCACTTTTTTCCGGCCGAACCTGTCCCCCAACACACCAGCTCCTGCTGCTCCAACGATACACCCGATGATTAAGCTGGAGACCGCCCAACCCACTTCCACCTCACTGAGGCCGAAACGTTCTTTCATAAAACCGATTGCACCCGACACAACAGCTGTATCAAATCCAAATAATAAACCGCCCAAAGCGGCAACCATCGAAACTAGCGTTACAAACTTCATGCTTACTTGTTGGTCTTGATTGTTTATATGTGAGCTCATAAGCGATTATCCCTCCTGACTTATCCGCACCTTCATGCGAGTCTTTTATCATGAACAAATCGTAAATCGTCTAATGCGAGACTCATTATACCATGCGTTTTGTTCAAGTTAGGGGCCAATTCCCTTCACTTATTTGTTGTTTACAAGCATAATATTGATGCCTGTAATTAACCGTCAGATATAGGGCAGCAGACTAGCACATTTTTGTTCGGTAAAAACAAAAAAGTCCATGCATCTCAGCATGAACCCTCTTTTAAAGTTGGTTGCGGTATTCGGTAGGCGTTACCCCTGTTACCTTTTTAAATACTCGGCTGAAATAATTCGGGTCTTTATAACCCACCTTATAACAGACTTCCTTTAAGCTGAATTGCCCGTCCCTTATGAATTCTTTGGCCCTTTCGATCCGCAGCCTTGTCACATAATCAATGAAGGTTTCTCCCGTTTGCTGCTTGAATACTTTGCTGAAATAATACGGGTTCAAGTGGACATGCTCAGCCACGTCTTCGAGGGAAAGCTCCTCACGGAATTTATCTTGAATGAACGTGATGGCGTTGTCTAGGACACTCCATGTTCGCTGTTCACGTTCCTCGCGGATTCGTTTGATTGCCAATTCCACGTAAGTACGTTCAGAAGTATTGTCTGCAATCAACTTATCAGCCGTTTCCCGCTCCCCTTCTAGGGAAAGCATTTTCAAATTCTCAAAAGAACAAAGGTTACCCCAATTTTTAGGATAAGTAGATGCGAAGACGGCTTCAAAATACGATCTCCTTATTCCTTCAATATCCACTTGGACGGATCCGATGCCTACATTCGCGTCTATACTACGTTGTTGATGAAGTGTCTCCACCAGCTTAGCGCCTAGGAAGTGAGCCTCTTCTTGCAGTATCTCATCCTTGATTTCTGCCTTCTCGAGAAGAAAAATGACCATATGCCGATGGACCATAGAACTGACCACACAACCGACCCTATTCTTGATAAATCCTTTGGCGCAGTTTTTTACCGTTTCGTAAACCTTTTTCTTTTCGATGCCTAATTCCTGCTCGGATGTATGCCCGAATTCCGGCAAGGCGAGCACAAGCGCACATCCTTTGTCTATGGCAAGCTCGAGGATATCAGCCAGATACCCCACCTCGGTTTCATTCACTTGATCTGACATAAAGACCAGAGCCATTTCCGTTTCCGCCAGCGGAAGCAGCTGGAAGTACTTATCGCGCATTGCGAACTCCTCATCGCGTTTTCTTTGATCCTGATCTATTTCAGCTACCATCCGCTGGAGGAGTGCGACGACTTGATCACGCTTTGCCGGTTTAATCAAGTACTCCTTTACCCCCAAGGAAAGGGCTTCTTTAGCGTATTCAAATTGTTCATAGGCCGTAACGAGAACCATCTTGATCTGCGGACTATGAGCCTTAATTTCCTTTAACGCTTCAAGGCCTTGAATGCCCGGCATCCTGATATCCATCAGCACGATATGCGGCCGAAATTCATCTGCCTTTTGAATAGCCACGCGACCATTCTCTGCATGAATAATTTCAAAGGTATTCGGCATCATTCGGGTAACAATCCATTCAATGCCTTCTCTCTCTAAAGCTTCATCATCTGCGATCAGTAGGCGATACATCTCCATCCTCCTTTCCTGCAGCAGGCATCCGGATAAGAACAGTCGTCCCTCGGCCCGGCTCACTGTGAATATCTACAAGATTCCTCCTACCATAGAATAATTCGAGTCTTTTAAACACATTACGCGTCCCTAAACCCGTGGATTGTCCCTTTTCTTGGCCAAGCAGCGGTTCGGATTCGAAGTGAAGCAGAGACTCGCGGACCTCCTCGCTCATACCGATCCCATTATCCGATATGGCAACCCTTACCTCACCAGGTCCGCATGCAATAACCAGCTTAATCTCAGCCCCTTCTTCCATTCCCTCAATACCGTGGACAAAGACGTTCTCAAGTATCGGTTGAAGGGTTAGCATGGGAACAAACACACCCAGTCCGCTCTCGTCAATATCCGTTACAAACTGAATCCGGTCGCGAAAGCGGGCCTGTTGGATGGTAAAGTACTCTTTGGCATGCTCGACCTCATCCCTGAGCGTCACCGGACGATCCAATTTCCGAAGATTATACCGAAGAAGATTCGACATGGATACCGTAAGATCGCTTGTTTTCTCAGCACCCTCAAGCAGAGCAAGCTTGGATATGACATTCAAGGAATTAAAGAGAAAGTGCGGATTTATCTGATTTTGCAAAACTTCCAGCTCCAACTCTTTGACCAGCTTGTCCTTTTCCAAGCTTTCTTTCTCTTTCATAATCAGTTCTTTCAAATTATCCTGCATGCGCCCAAAAGCCTTAGATAACATTCCAAACTCATTACGCTCGCTAATCTGCGGAGGGGGCGCTTGCAAATTCCCGTCTGAAATTTGTTGAGCCGTTAAGGCCAACTGCTTGATCGGTCGGGTAATACCTAGGGAGATCCAATAAGCAAACAACACGCTTATCAGCGTATTCAAGATAAAGATAGCCACTCCCCAATGATTCATAACTTCCGTTTGGATAAGAATTTGTCTGTAGAAGGGCTGATAATAACTGAGTTCCAAGTCAATAAGATGATGTCCTTCATCTTGGATGAACGCTGCTGTCTGCTCAGCCTCTTCGTAGAAAGCCGCATATGTCAAAGAGCCTTGGCTATTTAAAGCCTCTATTACACCCGCTTCTTGCCCTATAAAAGTATCGATCATATTGCGATAGCTGCGGACTCTAAGATCAGTAGTTGTATTTGTCGTCTTCTGTGCAGACAAGCTTTCCCGCAGATGATTGAGCTCATCCCTCTGACCTATATATGTCTTGCGGCTGTTCTCCGTTCGATCCATTAAGTAAACATTCAGAGCATGAAGATTCCCCTGCGTTTGTCCGGCAATTTGCTTGTACAATAATACCCGATCCAGCATCACATTATAGCTTTGCTGCACCGTTCTTCCGCTTTCAAAGATGAAATAAGCGACTGCGTTATTCAAGATAAAAAGCACCGGGATGACAATAAATAGCATTCTACGTATATTCATGGGCTGCCCACACTTGCCTTCAAATGGTCTCTATCCAGAATTTCCGTAGTGGTGAAGTGCTGGACCGGAATGGAGTTCCCTTTGAAAATTTCCGCCAGCAAATAAACGGATTTGAATCCAATCTCTTTAGGCTGCTGAACGACGGAAGCTAGGATTGCTCCTTGGGAGATACCCTGCTTGGTTTCCTCCAGGTCATCAAATCCGTACACGCTTACATCTGCTCGATTCGCTGCCTTCAGTCCTTCCACAATACCAACAGCATCTAAGGAGCTAAATCCGACCATCGTCTGAATACTTGCGTATTGGTTTAACATAGCTTCTGTCTGCTTAGCGGCTTGAATCCGTGAAATATTCGATGAGTGGACAGCTACGATTTCAAAGCCTGGCGTACTTCGAATAATTGAACGGAAACCCTCTAGACGCAGCTGTTGATTGTCCGCCAGTTCGCTTCCGATCATGACGCCGATACGGCCTTTCCCGCCAGCAGCTTTCACTACAAGCTCTCCCATGCGTTTGCCCGCTTCCCAATTATCTGTTCCCACGTAGGCAAGTCGCCGGCTCTCCGGCTCATCCGCATCTACTGTGATCACAGGAAGACCTTGATCTATTGCTTTGCTGATCAGTTGATCGTAGTGCTGCTCCTTTATCCCTTGCACGATAATGGCATCCGGTTTGGCAGCAATCGATTTCTCCAGGAGATTCATTTGTTCAGCAGGATTTATGCGAATCGGCCCCATGTAATCAATCTTCATACCCAGCTGCGCCGCGGCTTCTTTTGCTCCCAGTTCCACCGTTCTCCAGAATGGATTATCAATCTCTTGGGCTATAAGTACAACGTGCTTGATACGTTTATCCTCTACCTTGCTCTGTTCCATTTGCCCGACCAGGTGATCAATCTTAAGCGTGGAAGATAAAAACTGGAATAAAAAATAACAGAAAACAAGAAATATGCCTATCAGCCCCACAGTCCACTTGTTATTTGCCATGGAGCACCCCCGAGGTTTAGTAAAAAATATAGACTTATTATACAAAGCCTGCAGATAAAACGGAAATTACGTTTAGTATTCGATTATGAATAATTTTCCTATACATAGCAAAAGGTACTACTAACAATTTAAGGAAGGATGATTTGGGGACAATGGACAAAGACAAAGATAACCAAGGGATGACCTTAACGAATCGACAAGGTCATCCGATTTCAGATAATCAAAACATACGAACGATTGGAAATAGAGGGCCTTCAACGCTCGAAAACTACCACTATATCGAAAAAATATCCCATTTTGATCGGGAGAGAATTCCAGAGCGTGTTGTACATGCACGCGGTGCCGGTGCCCATGGATATTTTGAGGCCTATGGTAAAGTCGGTAATGATCCTATATCTAGCTATACTCGTGCCAAACTTTTTCAAGAGGCAGGTAAACAGACCCCTGTATTTGTCCGATTTTCTACAGTCGTTCACGGCAATTACTCTCCGGAAACATTTCGCGATCCCCGTGGGTTCGCCACAAAGTTTTATACCGAAGACGGTAACTGGGACTTAGTCGGCAACAACTTGAAGATATTTTTTATTCGCGATCCATTGAAGTTCCCGGACATGGTTCATGCCTTCAAACCAGACCCTGTTACCAACCTGCAAAACCCAGAGAAAATGTTCGATTTTGTATCGAATTCTCCTGAAGCCACTCACATGATTACATTCCTTTTCTCTCCATGGGGGATTCCAGCCAACTATAGACAAATGCAAGGTTCTGGTGTGAATACCTACAAGTGGGTCAACCAAGAGGGGCAAGCCGAATTAGTCAAATATCATTGGGAACCGCTGAAGCAAGGAATGAAGAACCTGACTCAAAAGGAAGCTGAAGGCATACAGGGGAAAAACGTAAGTCATGCCACGCAGGATTTGTATGAAGCAATTGAGCGAGGCGAGTACCCGGAGTGGGAGCTCTGCGTTCAAATCTTAAGTGATGACGAGCATCCTGAGCTCGACTTCGACCCGCTTGATCCGACTAAGCTTTGGGATCATAAACAATTTCCTTTTTTACCTGTGGGCAAAATGGTGCTGAATAAAAACCCCGAAAATTACTTTGCTGAAGTCGAGCAGGCAGCTTTCGGTACGGGGGTTCTGGTAGATGGTCTTGATTTTTCCGATGACAAGCTGCTGCAGGGCCGAACATTCTCCTACTCCGATACCCAGCGATACCGCGTGGGAACGAACTATCTTCAGCTGCCGATTAACGCCCCCAAAACACGTGTAGCCACGAACCAACGGGATGGGCAAATGGCTATCATGGTTGATCGGGCACCCGGGCAGAATCCGCATGTGAATTACGAGCCCTCCTCGCTTGGCGGGTTAAAAGAAGCGACTCCTTCAGGTAAAGAACATCAGCCTATGTATAATGACAAATTAGTCCGTGAAAAAATTAGCCGAACCAATGACTTCAAACAAGCCGGAGATACCTACCGCAAATTTGAAGATTGGGAACGTGATGAATTAATTGCGAATTTGGTAAATGCACTAAAGATATGTAAGCCAATTATCCAGAATACAATGATCGAGCATTTTACAAAGGCCGATTCTGATTACGGTCGACGTGTTTCTGAAGGTCTTGCTCAAGCTAACGTCGATTCAGCACACCTCGGTTCCGCTTCTGAAAGAGATGGAGCTGAAATTGCAGAGAACTCAGGAAAGCGTACAGATGGATATTAAAGATTAGCACAAATTAGTGACGAAACACTTGTTTCAGGAAATGACCGCGCAAGGCTCACAGCCTTCCGGTCATTTTTTCGTTTCCCACACTGTCCGAACGGAAAGTTTTTTGCTGCACTCATGGTATTAGACCATACAGACGTATCCCTTAATGAATAGTCTAGCTATTAGCTACTCCTTACCCATCTTAAATAAAGTGAGGTTGCTACATGGCAAATCCCTATACGAAACACCGAATTCGCAAAATTACTCGCCGCTTCGGCCTGCTGCCGTTGAGATCAGGCATGGTTGCTTCCTTTTACCGAGAAAACGCTATTATTCAAGTACAAACGGAAACTGGCACCTATGCCATGAAACCCTTTTTTCGAAATACACTCCTCCGCACGAGTACCGTTCATCAAATGAAAACAACGGCAGCGTATATAGAACTCTTGATGAATAGCGGATTCAGTTACATGCCCAAATGGCTCGCTACCCATTCTGGGAAATTATGGACTTTACATCGCGGACGCCCCTTCTATATGACGGAATGGATAAACGGAAAAAATCTGGCAACGAACGAAGATTTTGAAGAGCTTGGCCGGGCCCTTGCCACTCTACATACTACATCCAGTGGTCTCCTTGACACTAAAGGGCCCTTCACGTATAAACAAATCGAATTATGGAAAATCCAAGATCGACTCTTTCGTAGACGAATGGCAGCAGCTATCCAAACGCATGAACGGAACCGCAAATGGTACAAAAAATACGGAAAATACTGTAAGCGCCTTACCAATCGGGCATGGGCTAACTTAAGCAGCCCCGAGATCAAAACTCTTTTGGATAAGGAAGCGAAGCATCCCGCATTGATACACAACGATATTACTTCCCCTAATGTCATCATTTCTGAAAACGGCCAGCTCTTCATTATCGATTGGGACCGTGTTAAAGTTGGTTCCATCTATGTGGATCTAGCGAAAGCGCTCATGAACACAACACAATTCAATCCCGATTTCATATTAGCGTTGTTAAAGGGGTACGAAGAACGCCGTCCTTTAAACGAGACCGAGCGCAAATTAATTTCGTCCTTATATGGATTACCACGGGAAGCTTGGCACGCTACTCGGTTCCCTAATCACTCTAGAAGCCGTGAAATGCTTGATATTTTGGAAAAAACCTGGCATCCCCGGTTAAAAGCAATGGATTTATTAGATGAATGGACAAAATCAATCCCTAAGGAGAATGAGCATGAAGATGTCCATGAAGTCGTCAATGAAGTCACAGGTTGAACAAATATATGGCATAAAAATTAAAGAAACTTTTCAAATAAAAGATATTTATAAGATTCGGACCACGAACGAGACTTATTGTTTAAAAAGTTACGCTTTCCCAGAAGAGGAGGTCCGGTTTATTACCCGGATTCTATCCTATATGGATGAGCGTGGTTTTACTCGCAGTCAAAAGGTTTCTCCTACAGTGGAGCACTCCCCGTACATGACTCATGATGGCCTTTTCTACACGTTAACGAATTGGGTTGATGGACAGAGGCCGGACTTTACGAGGAGGAAAGACTTAAAGAGAGGCATTCGAACTTTAGCTAAGTTCCATTCCATAGCGGAAGGATTTCCTACAGTCGAAGCTCCGGAAGCAAGAATTCGATATATGGGGCTGGATCACGAAATTACCGAATATAAAACCCTGCTCAGTTCACACAAAATTACAGCACATTTAGCAGCACTTAGTGAAGACGTACTTGCCCATTTACAACAGCCCAAAGTGATAGAGGCCATCGATACGGAACAAAAAGCTTCTGCCTTTGTTCATGGCGATTACAATTATCCCAATCTCATGAAAGACAAACGGCGGAAGCTGCATTTGATCGATTTTGACAACACTTCGCTACACACCAGAATGAAGGATTTGTCCCATATTCTTCATCGAAATTGCCTCTGGGACGGTTCGGAGATGCTTCGTTGGATTGATTATTATCAGAGATATCGTCCATTGAGCTCATCTGATCTCTGCCTTCTTCATGCACTTTTATCTGCACCTTATCATGTGGTCCGGAACATTCGGATTGGCGGTATTCGTTCGGCCAAAGAGATTATTCCTACAGTCGTGCATTTGAATAAGTATCAGCGTGAGCTTAGGGCTTTACTGTAATTGGAGTTTAAACGCAAAAACCCCCAAGCTCACATTAGAGTGAACTTGGGGATTTTTGCGTTTATTTCGTTTTCTTATCTGCTTCTTTTAGTGCTTCTTCAGGTAACTTTTCACCTGCCAGCCCTCTTTACACATTACTTTTGTACTTTCACGATGGTCTGACCGATTACCAAAAATCCATTTAAAAAGCCTCGGTATTCTAGGTTTTCATTTGGTCCTGTCCAAGTAAAATCGGAGCGTTCGAATTTGAATTGTCCGTTCTTCGCTTGGTTATAGTAACCATTGTTGCTTGTTAATGCTTTAACACCATTAAGTGTAACCGTATTAAGGTCAAATCCTTCGCTTTTGAACCCTTCCGGTAAATTCACACGAACGGTAAACACACCATTATTGCCTTTGATTACTGTTGGTGTTACTTCAATGGAACCCGCAATGTAAACAACAAACTGTTTTTGAATCGTAGTACTTAAGCCTGCAGCATTACTTGCGTTTACTGTGATTGTATAGGTCCCAGGCTTATCCAATTTAATTGCACTTTCATTAGCAATTGGTTTACCCACAGATTCGCCTGGCTCTTTAATTGTCACACTATCGGAAACAACGCCTGACAATATATCTCGTGTAGAATAACTTACTGTTAACATCGTGTTGAGTTTGTACTCGTTATTCAAATTCATTGTGATTTCCGGTGCTGTGCGGTCAATCTTCACTTCTACGGTCTGTGCCTTCTCTTCGTTACCTGCTTGGTCAACCGAGTAGAAGCTCACTTGGCTTACGCCTTCTTGACTCACCGTCACGCTTGTGCCTTCTGTATACCCTCCGCCGTTCACGGAGTACAGCGTCTTGGCTACTCCACTTTGGCCATCCGCAGCTGCCAGCGTCACGGTTGCATCGGACTTCGTCCAGCCTTCTGTCGCCGTCGCTGTAGTCACTGGTGCTGTGCGGTCAATCTTCACTTCTACGGTCTGTGCCTTCTCTTCGTTACCTGCTTGGTCAACCGAGTAGAAGCTCACTTGGCTCACGCCTTCTTGACTCACCGTCACGCTTGTGCCTTCTGTATACCCTCCGCCGTTCACGGAGTACAGCGTCTTGGCTACTCCACTTTGGCCATCCGCAGCTGCCAGCGTCACGGTTGCATCGGACTTCGTCCAGCCTTCTGTCGCCGTCGCTGTAGTCACTGGTGCTGTGCGGTCAATCTTCACTTCTACGGTCTGTGCCTTCTCTTCGTTACCTGCTTGGTCAACCGAGTAGAAGCTCACTTGGCTCACGCCTTCTTGACTCACCGTCACGCTCGTGCCTTCTGCATACCCTTCGCCATTCACGGAGTACAACGTCTTGGCTACGCCGCTTTGGCCATCCGCAGCTGCCAGCGTCACGATTGCATCGGACTTCGTCCAGCCTTCTGTCGCCGTCGCTGTAGTCATTGGTGCTGTACGGTCAATCTTCACTTCTACGGTCTGTGCCTTCTCTGCGTTGCCCGCTTGGTCAACCGAGTAGAAGCTCACTTGGCTTACGCCTTCTTGACTCACCGTCACGCTCGTGCCTTCTGCATACCCTTCGCCATTCACGGAGTACAACGTCTTGGCTACGCCGCTTTGGCCATCCGCAGCTGCCAGCGTCACGATTGCATCGGACTTCGTCCAGCCTTCTGTCGCCGTCGCTGTAGTCATTGGTGCTGTACGGTCAATCTTCACTTCTACGGTCTGTGCCTTCTCTGCGTTGCCCGCTTGGTCAACCGAGTAGAAGCTCACTTGGCTCACGCCTTCTTGACTCACCGTCACGCTCGTGCCTTCTGCATAGTCTCCGCCGTTCACGGAGTACAACGTCTTGGCTACGCTGCTTTGGCTATCCGCAGCTGCCAGCGTCACGATTGCATCGGACTTCGTCCAGCCTTCTGTCGCCGTTGCTGTAGTCACTGGTGCTGTACGGTCAATCTTCACTTCTACGGTCTTTGCCTTCTCTGCGTTGCCCGCTTGGTCAACCGAGTAGAAGCTCACTTGGCTCACGCCTTCTTGACTCACCGTCACGCTCGTGCCTTCTGCATAGTCTCCGCCGTTCACGGAGTACAACGTCTTGGCTACGCCGCTTTGATCATCTGTTGCCGCCAGCGTCACAATTGCTTCCTTAGACCATCCTTGAATATTGCTTGCCTTTGTTACTGGAGCCGTTTTGTCAATCTTTACATAAATGATTTTTGTCGCTTCCTTGTTACCTACTTTATCTACAGAATAAAAAGATACTTTATTCGATCCTTCTTGGCTAACAGTAACGGCAGTCCCCGGTACGAAAGCTTGGTCGTTCAATGAATAGAACGTATTTGCTACTCCCGTTTCATTATCGGTTGCCGACAATGTTACTGCAGCACTTTGATTCGTCCAATCCGTTGGTGCAGTTGCTGTCGTTACCGGTGCTTCAGTATCGACAATCAGCTTTGCCTCAACTGTGTTGGAAGGATCCGATTCACCAAATGAATTACTATACGAAGATACATAGTATAGGTGGTTCGCATAAGATAGGTTATTTACTGTATAGGACAAGTTGTTTAAGTTTTTAACTAGCAATATCGGTTGTCCATTTACAATTTCATACACGTTATAACCATTAGCGTATGTGACAAAATTCCATGTAATTACAGCGCTCGTTTGACTTAGCAGCCTCGAACTTGCCACTGGGGACTGCATGTCAGGGAAAATAATATCAAAATTTAACCGATTGGAAGGTGCAGACTCTCCAAAACGTGTATTATAAATCACTAATTCGTAATAATGGGTTTTTTCTGTCAGGTTGAATAGCTGGGTTGTTAAAGCCGCACCTTTGTACATTAATTGGCGAGTATCGCCTGTCACCTCATAAACGCGATATTCATTTGCCCAAGTTGCCGTCGTCCAAGTTAATGTTAGATTATTAGCATTCGTGACTGTTCCTTTCAATTGCGAAGGCTGAAGTACCGGCCAAGTTAAAGTGAAAGTTGAGATCCCTGCCTTCGGAGATTCACCGAATCGATCACTATAGGAGTAAACCTCATAATTGTAGTCACCTTCTGGCATGTTGGTAAACGTTACAGTTGTACCCGTTTGTGTTTTTTTCAATTCTCTTTGACCATCTACGATTTGGTAGACACGATAAGCCGTAGCGTAAGTTACGGTTCCCCATTTTAAAGTAATATCATTGCCATTCGTGACACTTTTCGTCACATTACCCGGTGCTTCCATGATCGGATGTACCAGCTTGAATAAGAGCTCTTCTCCCTCCGGAGACTCACCAAAGCGACTGCTATAAGAGTGCACTTCATAGGTATAGTCACCTGCTGGCATGTTGGTATATGTTACAGTTGTTCCTGTCAGTGTGCTTTTCAACACCTTTTCACCATCAACTACTTGATAAATTTTATAAGATGTAGCGTAAGTTGAAGTTCCCCACTTTAAAGTAATGTCATTACCATTTGCAATCGTCTGGGTCAGACTTCCCGGCGCTTGCATCACTGGGAAAACTATGGATAGGCTCACTTTGCTTCCTTCCAGCGACTCTCCAAATTTAGTACTAACAGAGTGAACAACATACGTATGATCCCCTGCTGTCACATTCGTGTACGTTACTGCTAACGTGGTCATTGTACTTTTTAGAACCTCAGCACCATTAATAATTTCATAAACTTTATAGCTGTTAGCATAAGGTGCTGCAACCCATGTTAAAACCACGTCGTTACCATTCTGCGCCTTAGCTGCCAGATTACCCGGTCCTACCATTGTCGGCAGAATCAAATTGAAGCTAACCTCTGCTCCCTCTGGGGATTCTCCTAAAATCGTTGAATAGGAATCTACTACATATTGATAGTCCCCACCAGGAATGTTTGCATAGGTTACCGTTAAGCCTGTCAGCGTACTTTTCAAGACTTTTTGGCCATCAATAACCTGGTATACTTTATAACTTGTTGCGTTAGGTACAGAGGTCCACTTTAATGTAAGATCATTCACATTCGCCAAACTGTAAGTCAGGCTAGCAGGAGCTTGCATCGTTTGGTCGTTCAAAGTGAATGTCAATATCGTTCCCTCTGGAGATTCTCCAAACCGTGTTGAAACCGTATGAACTTCATACGTATAATCACCAGGCTCCATGTTGCTATAAGATACCTTTGTTGTCGCTACTGTACTTTTCAATACTTTTTGACCGTTAACAATTTGATACACTTTATAGCTGTTACCGTTTGCTGCTGCGTCCCAGTTTAATGAAAACGCCGTAGCCGATGTTACACTCTGCACCAAATTAGATGGCGGCAGCATTGTTGGAAGTACGATAGAGAAAGTTGCCTGGGCACTTTCAGCCGATTCTCCATATCGTGTGGAATTGGAGTGAATTTCATATGTGTAATTCCCTGATGCCAGATTCGTATAGGTCACGGTCGTTCCGGCTACTGTACTTTTAAGTACCTTCGAACCATCTACGATTTGATACACTTTATAAGCCGTAGCATTGGGTGCAACCGTCCAGGTCAGTACAACATCATTTACATTCTGGAATTTGTATGCGAAATTACCAGGAGCAGCCATAACTACTTCCCCTACCGTTAAGGCAACTTGGGTTCCTTCGGCAGACTCACCAAAACGGGTACTAACAGAATGAACTTCGTATAAATAATCACCCGCAGGCAGGTTGACGTAGGTAACTGTCGTGCCTGTTACCGTGCTTTTCAGTACTTTTTCATCACCGATAACTTGATAGATTTTGTAGGAGGTAGCATTCGGTGCAACCGTCCAAGTCAGCACGATATCGGTTAGGTTTTGTAATTTGGAAGCTAACGTTGCCGGAGGCGTCATCGTGACCGATCCTACAGTCAAGGAAACGGTGCTACCGTCTGTTGACTCGCCGAACAAGTTGCTTAGCGAATGGACCTCATATACATAATCGCCGGTCAGCATATTCGTAAATGTAACCGTCGTACCGGTTACTGTGTTTTTCAACACTTTTTCTCCATCGATTACTTGATAAACTTTATAAGAGGTTGCGTTGGTCGCAGCACTCCAAGTAAGTACCACGTCGTTCACATTTTGAAGTTTAAAAGTCAGGTTGCTTGGCGGCACCATCGTTCCTACGGTTAATGAAATCGTGCTGCCCTCGACAGACTCTCCGAAACGGTCACTGAAAGAGTGAACCATGTATGTATAATTTCCAGCGGGCAAATTCATGTAGGATACGGTTTTTCCCGTTATTTTACTGCTTTTTAATACTTTTTGATTATCAATAATTTGATAGACGTTATAGCCGGTTGCATAAGCAGCAGTATTCCACTTTAGTGTAACGTCATCGGTAGCCACCGTATACGTTAAACCGCTAGGAGCCGTCATCGTCAGATATCCTATAGCAGCTTCTACTGCTGTTGAGTTTGGAGATTCGCCATACAAAGGATGGCTAGCTGTTACTGTATATGTATATATTCCCTCTGCGGCGTTGTTGACGGTAAAAGTTCTCGCTGTCCCCGAATAGACTAACTTTCTTCCGCCTTCTTGATTTACATACAAATTATATGTTTGTACATTAGGAGCAGTTCCCCAGTTCAAAACGATATTGTTACCATTTTGTATGGTGTACGTTAATGTAGCCGGGGCAATCATATCCGGATAAGTAATATTGATATTCACCGGAGCACATGGGCCCGATTCGCCACCTGAACTTAAAGTAGACACTACATAACTGTATGAGCCCTCTGTCAGGTCATTTATGGTAAAAGAAGCTGTTGTCGTTGTCCCGACATTAATAAGCTGCCCATAGGTGATGCTGTATACAGTGTATCCTGTAGCTCCATACACCGGGCTCCACGTTAATTTCACATCATCAGGCGTTAGAAGTTGAGTAGCAAGATTGCTTGGAGGTAAGATGGTTCCGTTGTCTGTTGCTCCCCACGCATGTAAGGCTGGAAAGATTAATTGAACAAATAAAAGCAGTGTGAGAACCATAGACATTTGTCTTGATTTCTTCATTGACATCTGACTCCCTTCCCTTCTTATAATAAGGATTGATAGATCTCAAAAAAAGAAAAGAACCTTAAACAAGGTTCATAGAAAAACACTATGATTCCCTGTGGTAACCGGCTACCATGCACGTTTTTTAATACGCGTTTCAGGCCCTTGGCTTTGCGTCTCACAGTTTCCTGTAATTTGCCCTTTTCACTTGAGATTTCGATACTTCTATCTCTGCCATAATACTATATTCCTAGTAATTTGAATAGGTAAATTTAACTATAAGGTTCATGATCCGCATATATTCTAGTACTTTTGATCTTCTTTATTAGTTAAAATTCAATGATTTTCCTATATTTATGAAACTAACATTGTAAATTCGACAATATTTGAATTGATACCCCTTACATATAATGTTGTATACAAGATAAACATTGAACTATTTAGAGTCTTTCAAACAAAAAATTGACCATGCTTCTACAAACGTAGATAGCATGGTCTATTTTAAGTACCCTCAGACTTCCAGAGTGTTTCACAAAATTAATTCTGTCCTTCTGCTATACCTTAGTTAGCAATTTTGCTCCATACAGGGTACTCTTCCAAGTACCCATATTCGTTCAATTCCTTAAGTGCCTTGCGTATGCTATGTTCATCCTCGCCCGATTCACTGGATAGTTCCACTAGATCGTCTAGGTTGATGTTCGGGTTCTCTTTGCAAAACGTAAGCAAGCCCTTAGCAGCCCAGGAAAGCCGATCGTCTTGGAAATCTCCAACCATACGGCGGAATATTTTGTGCGAGACAATTCTCAGCTCTACGAGTTGCTGCAAAGCTTTAGTCGCCTGCTTGAGATTCATGCGACCGAGCTTAGCAATATCAGATAATCCTGGAATGTTCGATTCCGAAGAAAAACATTTCAAGACGATAAAGGTCATTTGTGTATAAATATCCATGCCGGGATGGTGAAAAACTTCATCTGAAAGATTAAAATGACGCGCTGCGTCCTTAGCTTGTCCGTTGTCCATCTGATGTCCTCCTTTTCATTACCATGGAGTTCACCTACTCATTATTGTTGCCATGATCCGAGGGCTGTACTAGCTTTCCCGAATTGTGCCGAGATTGCCGGAATATTTGCGCCAAACTGAATTTTTTCTGATCATTGGCATCCGGGATCTCCTTCTTTGGCTGGTTGAAATCATCATTCGCTTCATGAGCAGGTTCAATAGGCTCTGCCGACTCCATGTCACTATAGCTGTCTGCTAGAGAAACGGCCTCATCCATGTCCGAGACCATTTTTTTCCCGGGAAATAATTCCGTAATCGGTCTCCTACCCGATTGCTCTTCTCGAACATACCTTGTCAAAATATCCATGATTCCTTGACTGAAAATGCCTTCCATTTTCAATTGGTTTAAATAATCGATGACCTCAGGCGGTGTGTCTGACGGAATATACAGGGTAACATCCTTACCTGAACGAACGTAAACGGTGGATCTCCGCTTTTTCAATCCGATTCGCTCCCGCTCTCGGATACTCCTTCAGAATCAGCACTAGCCGCCGCGGATTCGTCCGCATGTTTCAGTGCGTGGTCAAGCATAAGAAAGGTGCCTCGCACATTTCGGAATTGGCTGTGTTCCACGGTATCAAACTTAATGGGCAGGCCCAGCTCGGCGTTTAATTTCTCAATCCAAGGCTGCAAAACGACCGCTCCACCACCGATAAACCAAAACTCATTGGCGTAACGAACATGCTTCCAAGAGTTGCGGGCGTATTTCAGCACTTTTTCCGCTAATATGCGCATATGCCGGTTAATAAGGCTTGTCATGTCAAAAACAACCTTACCCTCCGCATAAATCTCATACTCTTTGTTGACCAGCATGAGGGTCAATTCCGCCGTGCTTGCGATCAATTCCTCACCTTGCGAATTAACCTCGTTGCGAATGCTCTCTAAAGCATCATTGAGGTAGATCTTAGCGCCAGTTGAGTGCCGTTGATCCAGATCGAGACCGGGTTTGAAGAACGCGATATCCATGTCGACACCGCCTACATCCGCAATGCCGAAGCCTTTGTGGGATAGATGTGATTTGGAAGTAGCCTCAAGGTCGTAAACACCGGAAACATCGTCTATGCTGATATCGGTAGGAAGCGAAAATTCCATTTCCACCGTTATCCCTTTAAATACGGGGGTCGTCCCGAATGTAACGGAATGTACGCCTCCTGTAATCTTATGAGCAAATTCCTCGCGGAATTTCGTTATTTCACGAATCGGCAGACCTGTACCCAAGTTGACAGCGGCTTTTATCCGCTTTTTCCCCCGCCTGATGGCATCCTCATGTTTCTTGGCAATGGCATACGCCGCAGCCGTAAGGAGTGTCACCATTGTTTCGGGTCTCTGGGCCTTCTTTTGCACCGCTTTATCCCCTACAATTTCATGAATAATCCCTTCGTCACCGATCGCTAAGTTACCCACGTAAACATGTCGGTACTGATCGCTCTCTATCGAAGGCGATGTAATCTGTACGTCAAGAAAATCCAGGGGATCACCTTGTTCCATCAAAAGAAATCGTTCACCAAACGGTTGCGCTAGTACATTAGGGAAAATAAAGTTATTGTCCAAATGGTCGTAAATCACTTTAACGTGACTGCTGCCATTATCAATAGACAGCGTGATGGTAGTGGTTAAGACTTCGTTCTTTGTCAAGTCTATTCCCCTCTCCGGTGGCCTTATTTGAGTTTATATAAAGATTCGCGTTACAAGGGCCAATTGAGAGGGTATTTGGAGAAATTGGTATTTTTAGCAGCTAGTTGGAATGAAGTTTAAAGTTTAAAGTTTAAACTTTGAAGTTTAAGATTTAAGCTTTAACTTGTACGATTTAAACGTTAAGATATAAGCTTTAAAGTTTAGGATTTAAATGTAAAGTTTAAACTTTGCGAATGTTGCAAAAAACACAACAATTCCTGCCAAAAGTAGCTCTAACTCATATAAAGAGGCTAAATTGTTGTACAACATACAACATCCTTAGCTTGCCTGGAAGAAATCAAGGAAATTGTTGCACGCTGTACAACTTGCCATTATTTACGGTACGGCTTACCGTTGAATCATGCACATACAGCCTTTCTGCGATTTGCTTCATAGTCATAGGCCTAATATGAGAGGAGCCTTTCTGTAAAACTCTGGCTGCAGCTCAAAAAACCCTGCTCCCTTCGTCAAGGAAGAGAACAGGGTTTTCATCGTATCCTATAAAAAAGCTTAGAGACCCAACACACGCCGCTCCTCATCCGAGAACATCCTCGAACGAGTCAGAAAGCGCCGCCCTTCCGGCCCCTCAAGCGAGAACATCCCGCCTCTGCCGGGCACCACGTCGATGATGAGCATCGTATTCTTCCAATAGTCGTATTGCGACTTGCTCATATAGAAGGGTGCGCCGCCTATATCCCCTAGCCATACGTCGCTGTCGCCGATAAGAAACTCCCCTTGCGCGTAACACATCGGAGAGCTGCCATCGCAGCAGCCGCCGGATTGATGGAACATGACAGGGCCATGCTTGGCCTTTACGATTTCGATTAGCTCTAGAGCGGCATCGGTAGCAACAACCTTGCTCACTTCTATCGTCATCGTACAGCTCTCTTAGAAGAAGCCCAGTGCGTCGGGGCTGTAGCTGACGAGTAGATTTTTGGTTTGCTGGTAATGGGAGAGCATCATTTTGTGATTCTCACGGCCAATGCCCGAGCTCTTATAGCCGCCGAAGGCCGCATGGGCAGGATACGCATGGTAGCAATTCGTCCATACGCGGCCGGCTTGAATGCTGCGCCCCATCCGGTAGGCCGTGTTCATGTCACGCGTCCATACGCCGGAGCCAAGACCATAGAGCGTGTCATTGGCGATCGCCAGCGCCTCTTCCTGATCCTTGAACGTCGTAACGGAAAGAACCGGTCCGAAAATCTCCTCTTGGAAGATTCTCATTTTGTTATGCCCCTTCAGAACTGTCGGCTGAATGTAGTAGCCTTCGGAAATATCTCCATCCACCTTTGCCCGATCTCCACCGATCAGGCATTCGGCACCTTCCTGTGCACCGATATGGATATAGCTCATAATTTTCTCAACCTGCTCGGTCGAGGCTTGTGCGCCAATCATCGTTTCCGTATCCAGAGGGTTGCCTTGTTTGATGGCAGCGACTCGCTTCAAGGCTCTTTCCATAAATTGATCATAAATCGATTCCTGAATTAATGCGCGTGACGGACTGGTGCAGACTTCTCCTTGATTCAAGGCGAACATCGCAAAGCCTTCGAGCGCTTTATTGAAGAAAGCGTCATCACTTGCGACCACATCCTCAAAGAAAATATTCGGCGACTTGCCACCCAGCTCCAAGGTGACCGGTATCAGGTTTTGCGAAGCATACTGCATAATTAAGCGGCCTGTCGTCGTCTCGCCGGTAAAGGCGATTTTCGCGATCCGGCTGCTCGAAGCAAGCGGTTTGCCGGCTTCAAGTCCGAAACCGTTGACGATATTAAGTACGCCCGGCGGCAGCAAATCTTGAATGAGCTCTATCAGCACCAGTATGGATGCCGGCGTTTGCTCAGCGGGCTTCAGGACGACCGCATTTCCGGCCGCAAGTGCCGGAGCAAGCTTCCATGTCGCCATAAGCAGTGGAAAGTTCCACGGTATAATCTGACCGACGACGCCAAGAGGCTCATTAAAATGGTAAGCCACCATATTGTCATCCAATTGGCTGAGCGAACCCTCCTGGGCGCGAATGCATCCTGCAAAATAGCGAAAATGATCGATCGCCAGTGGCAGATCAGCCGCAAGCGTTTCCCGAACCGGCTTCCCGTTATCCCAGGTCTCGGCAACCGCAAGCATTTCCAAATTCGCTTCCATGCGATCGGCAATTTTATTTAAAATGACGGCACGCTCCGCAACGGACGTGCGCCCCCACGCGTCCTTTGCAGCATGCGCAGCATCTAAAGCCAGCTCGATATCCTCTGAAGATGAGCGAGGAACCTCGCAGAAAACGCGATTATTTACAGGTGATGGATTGTCAAAGTATTGGCCCTTAATAGGCGCTGTCCACTTTCCTCCGATAAAATTTTCGTACCGTTTTTTAAACGTAACCTTTGATCCGTTTTGTCCAGGTTGTGCATAAATCATCTAGCTCAGCCTCCTTAAAATGGAATACGTTAAATATATAAGCAAGGATCGTGCCAACATATTAAATGCCGTCCAATAAGGCAATATGGTGAGCGCTTACTAGTTTTTGTTCCGCTCTGAAACAACGGAAGTGTTCCATTTTGGGACATTCTTTCTTTCAGTACTCCATTAATAAAAGCATCTATGATATGATCGGATTAGGAAACCGATTGCAATGGAGGTGTTTATTTTTGCTATCCGTGGAAAATAACTTTTTATCAGAAGCGGCGGCGTCATCTTGGAAGCGCTGTCACGAACTTGGTTTAATGCCCACCGACCCCATTGACGATGACATCTTAACCGGAAACCACATTCAATCTCTATTAAGGCAAAACGAGCAAACCATACATTACACGGAGCAAATATTCGAGCAAATGCACACAAGCATCAAGCAATCCGGCCAGATGGCACTGCTTATCGATTCGGAGGGAACCATTATTCACACAGTCGGAGATATCGATTTCTCCCGCCGGGCGTTAGCGGTTCAGCTGCAAGTAGGAGCAAATTGGGCCGAGAGAAGAAAAGGAACAAATGCCATTGGTGTCGCCCTCGCAGAGAAAAAACCCGTACGTGTGCATGCCGAAGAGCATTATTTCAACTCCAATCACTTCTTGACCTGCGCCTCAGCACCCGTCTTCAATTCAATCGGCGAGCTGATCGGTATCATCAATATTAGCGGCAAACAAGAGAATTACCACGCCTATACGTTTACACTTGCCTGTATGGCAGCCCATTCCCTGCAGAACAAAATTCTGCTGGAAGAGTCGAAGAAGGAGCATCTCATTACCCTCAAAGAACTCGAGCATTCCTCACAAAATCATCCTTTACCACTGCTCTCTCTAAGCCGGGATAACCGCATCCTTCGTGCTAATCATGCCGCCATCCGCATTGTTGGTAGTGACGCAATTGGCAAAGTGTTTACGAAGTTGGAAGGCTTTTCTGTCAAAACTATTCATAATGAGCATCAGAAGCTGTGGCAGTTCGTCTCCATTCAGAAGCAAGCGGCAAACGAGCAGCATTTGTATGCGTTTAGGGATATTGTCGGCACGTGTCCGACCATCATACAGAAGAAAGAACTAGCCAAGAAGGCGGCTACGACTGATTTTCCCGTCTTATTATTGGGTGAAAGCGGCGTGGGGAAGGAATTGTTCGCGCAATCCATTCATACCGCTAGCACCCGGTCGGCGGAGCCGTTCATTGCATTGAATTGCAGCGCCATCCCGGACAGCCTGGTCGAGAGTGAATTATTCGGATATGCTCGCGGCGCTTTCACGGGAGCGAACAAAGACGGCAATGCCGGGAAATTCGAGGCCGCGCACAAGGGTACTATTTTTCTCGATGAGATAGGCGACATGCCTCTTCGTGCGCAGGCTGCTTTATTAAGAGTGCTACAGGAAGGCATGATTACTCCGGTAGGCAGCGCGAAGAGCAAAGCAATTGACATTAGAGTCATTGCAGCAACGAATAAGGACTTGGCCACGGAGATAAAGGCAGGCCGATTCCGGGCTGATCTGTATTACCGGTTGAAAGGGATACATATTACGCTGCCGTCATTACGAGAAAGAAGCGATATTTTGACATTAGCCGTGCATTTACTCCAGAAGCATGCTTCGCCCTGTCCATTCATAACGGAAGCAGCGCAGCAAAAGCTGTTAACCTACAGCTGGCCGGGCAATATAAGAGAGCTTAGCGGCATTCTTATGCAAGCAGTCTTCCTAGCTGGAGGCCAGGCGATTGACGCTGAGCATCTATCGTTCGAAGAATCCGATGGGTCTGTGCAAGCAGGATCAGGCAAAGATCACACACTCACGTTGAAGGACGCGGAAATCACGGCGATCAAGAAGGCGCTGAAGGCCTCGGAATGGAACCTTAGTAAGGCCGCCGGACAATTGAAAATAGGAAGAACGACGCTATATCGTAAAATTGAGGAGTACGGCATAACGTTATTTTAACGATATATTTTTATAAACCCAGCGCCCTATCTCAATGAGATTGGGTGTTTTTTCATCGGTCTGTCAGTGGTATGATGAACCCATATGGAAAGCATTTCCTCGGAAAGGAATATGGGTTATGTCAAAAGCAGATCATATGCTTACTATCCTGTGGTTGCTCAAATCTCAGAAGCGAATAACAGCTAAGCAGCTTGCTGAGAAGCTGGAGATTAACATCCGAACCGTTTATCGATACATCGATGCATTATGTGCCAGCGGAGTCCCGATTATTGCCGATTCCGGGCATCATGGCGGTTATAGCTTGCTAGGTCAGTTCAATGAAGCTCCGCTTATATTTGATCTAGATGAACAAAAAGCGTTAATTCATGCGGCCGCTTTTGCCCAGGAGGCGGGGTATCCGTTTGGAGAGAAATTGAGTCAGGCCGTCGCTAAGCTCAAAATGTATTCCAATGAAGAACAACGCCATCAAATCAATCTACATGAGCAAGGTCTTGACGTCATTCTTCCTCAAGCTGATGCCTCGCAAGTATCCCTGCTTCAAGAAGTGGAAATCGCGGTGGCTCAGAGCGTAATGATATTTATGCATTATCAAAAAGGCTACGGATCTGTAACAGAATCTCGTCATTTGGATCCTTACGGGCTTGTTTGCTGGAAAAGCAAATGGTATGTGGTAGGGCATTGTCATCTTCGCAAAGAAATTCGAAGCTTTCGTATCGATCGTATTCGAAAGTTGGATACGACGGAGAAGACTTTTGAACGGCCTGCTGATTTCTCGGCACGCAAATTTATCCTTTCAGGTGTGCTGCCTGATTCGGATAAGCTAGATGAGCTCATATCTGTCAAAATTACAGGAAGAGAGCAAGCACTAGATGATCTATGTGGTCATTGGTTTCTGGCCCATGCGTTGGTAGAACGTTCGCAGCTTGAAGCACATTTTAAACTGGAAGAGCGATACATCCTGTATGATCTTCCATACTTTCTTCTGACTTATGGGGGGACCCTTCGCATTAAAGAACCGCAGCTGCTCCAAAACCAAATGATTGAGGTAACTAAAAATTTACACAATTATTATGCGGCGGCGCAGCTTGACTGACCGTTTCTGTCAGTGAAGATGGGCTACAATGGGTCTTAGGTGAAACCTAAGGAGGAACGACCATGAATTTATTACAAGTTCGTATTTTGGTAAATGATTTTCACAAAAGCGCAGCTTTTTATAGGGATCAATTAGAGTTAAAAGCTGACTGGTATGAGGAGTCGATGGAATACGCCTTGTTTAACACGGGAGCTGCTCGTATCGAGCTGCTGTCCCGCAAAGCCATGGGCGAAGCACTGGGAGAAGATTTGGGGCAAAGCGGCAGCTATGCAACGAATTTTGTACTCAATATTGAAGTTGAAAATATAGATGATACCTACAATCGTTTATCCGATAAAGGCATCGAATTCGTCAAAGAACCATTTAATCATCCGACATGGAATGGACGACTTGCCCATTTTCGGGATGCGGATGGCACATTAATAGAACTCTATCAAGCAAATAAGAAGGAGGATTGATCCGATGTCTACTCAAATTCTCAAAAATTACGAGTATCATGTATGGGCTAATAAGCGGGTTTTCGCTCGTTTAGAGGAACTGCCGGAGGAGATTTTGCTGCAGGAGATGAGCAATGTATTTCCAACCATCTGTGCCGGCCTTGTGCACATCTTCAGAGTGGATACTGTCTGGTTGTCCGGCATGAGGGGAAGCAGCTATGAGCAGACCAGAGAGCTGATCGTCACTGCTGAAGAAAAGACCAAAGGGAAAAGCTTAAAACAACTAGAGGCCGCCTTCTCGGAATTAGCCGAGACTTACAAAACCTTTCTGAATAGCGATGCCGATTGGCAAGCCATGAAAGACTTTCCGCATCCAACCTATGGCGTCCTGCATGCCAGCAACGAAGAGCTTATCCAGCACGTTGTTAATCACGGCACTTACCACCGCGGCAACATCACTTCTATGCTCCGCCAGCTCGGACATGCAGGTGTATCTAGTGATTATGTGTTTTACTTGTATGATGTAAATAAGTGAAATAAGATCGCTATCGAGATAAGTCGCTTTTTATAAAGTGGTATCATCGGCGATCGACGTTTCCATCAATTCCTTTATCTCTTTGAGGTCATTGCTCTTGCCTAAAGCCCACATTAATTTCGGAACAATTGCTTCTTTATTCATATCCTTCGACGAAATAATCTGTTCTCTGCCTACTCGTCGCCCAACTTCGTAAAGCGTCAGATCGCCGCCTTCTTCCAGACATTGTGTCGTAATGACAACAGCGACTCCTGCTTCTATAAGCTCAATGATTTTCGGAAGAAGGTTGCGACCTTGGGTAGGAACCCCTCCTAAACCAAAGCCTTCGATAATCACGCCTCTATAGTTTTGTTTCAGATAGTCAAAAAGTTCAGGCTTCGTACCTGGATGCAGCTTTAACAAAAAAACATCGGGACATAGCGATATATCCAGCTTTATCTCTTTATTTTGTTCAGGTACAACAGACGTAGTGTACTTGATTTCATCGCCTTCAAAGTAAGCCACATAAGGATGATTAATGCTTTCAAAGGCATCGTAACTGCGGGTTCTCACTTTCACGGCTCTTGTCCCGTTAATCACCTTGCCATCAAAAACAATAAATACACCACCAATGTCTTCACACGCAAACTGGGCAGCATTGCGCATGTTATGGATGGCATCTGTGTGGTTGTTGTGGATTGGAACCTGAGAACCTGTAATTACAACCGGCTTACTCATATTTTGCAGCATATAGGAAAGCGCGGCCGATGTATAACTCATCGTATCTGTTCCATGCGTGATCACAAATCCATCATACTCATCATAATTCTTATAAATGGCTTCCGCGATACGGACCCAAAATTCAGGCTGCATATTCGTGCTGTCAATTTCCATCAGTACGTTACTGTCTACCTGATACAGGTGATTTTGTGCCGGCAAATAGCTTATCAGTTCATCGGCCGTCATCCCCGGGGTCAATCCATCCTCCCCAACCACAGATGCAATGGTTCCACCCGTAGCTAACAAAAGTATCTTTTTCATAGAAACGTTCCTTTCGCATGGTTTCCGCTTACATAAAAGAGCAACATGTAGAAAACCTCTATCAAGGCCGTTCAAAGATGAGCGACCTGCTAGAGGTGAGTTTTTATAACCATTATAAATCCATTTATAGGATTTTGCTAAGAAATGCTTGAGAACGTTCGTGTTTGGGGGAATCGAATAACTCGGAAGGTGTTCCTTCTTCTACGATATACCCTCCATCCATGAAGATTACACGATCTGCCACCTCGCGAGCGAAGCCCATTTCATGCGTAACGACAATCATGGTGATCCCTTCATGGGCTAAATCCTTCATCACTTGCAGCACTTCGCCTACCATCTCGGGGTCTAAGGCCGAAGTCGGTTCATCGAATAACATCACGCGTGGATTCATAGCCAGCGCACGGGCAATGGCTACACGCTGCTGTTGTCCACCAGACAACTGGTCAGGGTACGCATCCCGCTTCCCGGCCAAGCCCACTTTGTTCAGCAGTTCCATGGCCTTTTGTTCATTTTGCTGCTTATTTACCTTTTTAATGTGCTTCGGGGCTAGCATGATATTTTCCAATACGGTCAGATGAGGAAATAAGTTAAAGAGTTGAAATACCATTCCTACATTTTGGCGCAGTTGATCGATATTCGTGTTAGGTGAAGTAACTTCGACATCGCCGATCACAACTTTTCCAGACGTCACATCCTCAAGAAGATTCAGACAACGTAGGAATGTACTCTTTCCTGATCCAGAGGGTCCAATGACGCAAACCACTTCTTTCTCTCGGATCGTAGTAGAAATATCTTTCAGTACTTCGTTCGTACCGAATTTCTTTTTCAAGTTTTGTACGACGATCATTTGGAAGCATACCTCCTCTCAAATACGCGAGCTAAGCGGGATAAAGCATAGATGATAATAAAGTAGATGACACCCACGACTCCCCATATCTCAAAAGCACGATAGTTCGCAGAGATAATAATCTCCCCGCTCTGTGTCAACTCGCTAATTCCAATGACGGACAAAAGGGAAGTATCCTTAATACTTACAATGAATTGGTTGACAAAAGCAGGCACCATCCGGCGAATGGCTTGTGGTAAAATGACCAATCGCATCGTCAACCATTTACTTAATCCCAACGAGCGCGCGGCTTCCATCTGTCCCCTGTTAATAGAGACAATACCTGCACGGAAAATCTCCGATATATAAGCGCCCGCATTTAAACTGATGGCAATAATACCTGCGGTCTCTGCCGGTATTCGAATATCAAAGAAAGCAGGGATACCAAAATATTCAAAGAAGACCTGCACTAATAGCGGTGTTCCCCTAATGATATCAACATAAAAGGTAGCAATAGTCCGAAGAATTTTACTAGAAGAAACATTCATCAAACCCGTAATTAGACCTATAAGAAAAGCGATCGGTAAAGAGATGATAACAATTTTAAAGGTGATTAAAGCGCCTTTCAACAACATGGGTAGTGCATCTAAAATAACCTGCAACGAGGAAGTCACCGGATCCCAACCCTTCCTTTTTAATGGAATTCATAATGACGCTAACCTTCTGAAGCCCAGCGAACATTGGGTGACAAAAGGTTAGCGCTTGTGTTATCTATTTTGTGGATTTCCCCATATAAGTGCTGATAATTTCATCGTATTTTCCATTAGCTTTTATCTTCTTGAGTCCATCATTAACTTTTTTCATCAATTCTTCGTTATCTTTTCTGACCGCGATACCATAGTAATCGCCGTTCAAACGATCCCCTACGATTTTCAGTTTGGAATTGGGATCAACTGCAATCTTATAAGAGATAACCGGAAAGTCTTCCAACGTTACATCTGCATTTTTATTAGCGACTTCCTGATACATGGCCGGACTATCATCGAAATACTTAATTGTCGCGCCATATTTTTTACCATATTCATCGGCAAGTTTTGCTCCGGAAGTTCCTTTTTTAATAGCAATGACTTTCCCCTTCAAATCTTCAGGAGTTTTGATTGTTGTGTTATCTTCTCGAACGATTAGCGAAAGTCCGGCTTGGTAATACGGGTCCGAAAGGCTAACAACCTGTTTACGTTCGTCCGTAATACTGATACCAGCGATAGCGCCATCCAATTGTTTCGATGTAATAGCAGGTATAATTCCTTTGAAGTCCATAGGTTTTAAGTCAACTTCAAATCCTTCTTCTTTGGCTATTGCGTTGATTAAATCAATATCTATTCCAATGTACTTGCCATCTTTTTGAAACTCGAAAGGGGGATACGTCGCATCTGTACCAAACGTGTATTTTTTAGCTGTTGCTGTTTGTGCGGGTTGCGTAGTCTGCGTAGTCTTATTATCCGTAGTTGCACCATTTCCACAAGCACTAAGTGTTAAAGCTATAACCGTTCCCAGTACTACTGATAAACCTTTTTTCATGTAAGAACCCCTTTTCTTCTATTAAAATTGAGATCGATGGATTCGATCTGTTTGTAATTACATACTACCTCCCGCTCTACAGCAACATACAGAATCCTACAAAAACAATTACACGACATGAAAATAAAGTTTACATGCGCGACGATTAAATTTACTTGAAAAATTTGTATCCGATTACATTTCGTATCGGCATCTATCTCATGTGATGATATATAACAGCGAAATAAAAAAAGGAATCCAAACCTTCAGTCCTTACTATCTCCAGACTTGAGAGGTTGAATTCCTTACTCAACTATTTAATTTTTCTAGTATTTCCATATAAAAAACTTGTAAAAATTTTTTGATATTTACTTTTCCTTTATCGGGATGCTGTTCTTCGTCCATGACTTTCATCCTCATCCGAATATCCTGGAAATCAAAGTACAGCGGGGCATAATATTCGAACTTAGGATTACTATAATCGGTTAAACCAATGGAAGCCATATTATTTAATGCAGCCATGATCGTCCGTCGAATGCGTTGTTCAATCGCCTTACTTTCTTTCTCAATATCTTTCTGGCTTTGTTTATAGGTGTGGGCGACAGACTCATACAATTCTTTTAAAGGAGGGAAACTAGTTGCTTCTCTATGTTCGATGGCATTCTCCATTAAAGCTATAATGTCTTTACTGCCTATCTCACCGATGATTCCCAAATCCATTAGAATTGTCTTCACCACATCACGAACTTTTCGTTCTTTACGAGGAGAGGACGGTCCAGCGATATCTAATTTAGCTAAAGATTGCTTGATCTCTGAAACATACCGCTCGTATTTCCACTGCTCATTGACTTTGCTCAATACGTGCTCTACTTCCACGCGATTAATTGGCTTATGAATAAAGAACTCGATTCCTTTTTGATAAGCTTCTCCTACCATGTCCTTATTCTCAATTTGTGAAATCATAATAAATTTTCCGTCATACCCACTGTTTTTTAATTGCGTGATTGTCTCAATACCATCCTGATCAGGCATCAGCAAATCAATCAACACGACATCCGGTTTCGATTTAAGGATCATTCGAGTCCCCTCAATTCCACCTTCCGCTGTCCCCATAACCTCGCCAATGCCGCATTCATCAATAATATCTTGCAGCATACTTCTGCAAACGACATCATCATCAACGATCATAATTGAAAGTGCCATCGACTCTACCCTCTTTACTTAGACTTGTTATTGGGAGACGAACAACAAACTGAGTACCGCTTGCTTTCTCCGATGATGCTACTGTGATACTCCCCCCAAAGGAATGAACAATATCGCGTACATGAGAAAGACCGATCCCGGTTGCTGCTATCCCTTCTTCATTGTATTTTGTCGTGTAACCTGGTTCGAAAATAAGCTCCTTCTTATGATCAGGAATTCCTTTTCCTGAATCTATGACGATAACATATACGTCGTCTTCTTTTTCAAAGACCCGAATATGTATGGTTCCATTTTTATCTATAGCTTCTACCGCATTGGCAACTAAGTTATTTATGATCGTCAGCAAAGGCACATAGTGCGTAGTGTTCAGATTAAATGCCAGTTCTTTTTCAATGATAACCTTTTTTCTTAACATTTCGCTATATTCTTGATTTCCCTTTACGACAAAGTGCATGATCTCCGAAAGACTCATATGAACGACAACTTCACTATCGAATAATTTTAATAAACCTGCCAAAATACGTTGGGAGTCCTTCTTAACTTCATGGATTTGTTGAGCAATTCCTAGCGTACGCTGACTATAGCTTTTAAGATTGTCCTCATTTAATTTCCGATAGAGGTCATAGCTATCCGCGGTAATCCCCTCTATGGTATCCATTGCTTTTTTTAAATAAAAGGCTTCTCCATACAAACCAGAGTTGATGTTTAGCATCTGCTCCATCCGCTTTTCCTGCTCAGCGTGGAGAAACCGCATCTGACTAATAACGATGCTGTTGTACAGACCGATAACAAAATAACTGCGTACTACGGCTATGACCATTATAAGGAACCATTCTTTAAAATAAAAGGTATTCGTACCAAGGAATACCCCACGCAATAAGAGCTCCGTTTCATTAGAAACGAAGTCAATTAATGCGATATATCCACCTAACATGAGGGGGTGAAATTCGTTCAATCTTTTTCGAAGCTTACTCATTCCAAATGCAAATACAACATAGTAGCAACCGGCTGCTGCATTATTCTGTAAGCTCTCCAAGATCGTAAATGAATGCACGTGAGAGATCCAATCTCCAGACTGAACGATCATGCTAACGATCCCCGTTAGGAAACCCGTCTTCACATAGGGTAGATGCGGCATGAGCAATAAAAAAAACAAAAAGATACTAACCCCAAGACCAATGCGAAAATAATCGTTGCTAAAAGGATTTATCTTGAATTGTGCGCCAGTGGCCGTAGCTATAGCGATGACGATCATTTGCAATCTTTCGTTTTTGACCAAATTCTGCATCTTTCGATTCGCACCTACTTGGGGGGTCAGATTTTATCCGCTACCCATGAACTAAAATTCTAATGCTTTATACTAACATACATGATCCCTCATTTGAATAAAAGCTTAGCCGTATTTTTTTATGTAAGACTGCAAGAACTCAGCAATTTTAGGATTGTCTTCTACTATCATAATTGTTTGCATATCAGTCTCTCCTTGGCACACTTTTAGTATGAATAAAAAAGATTGCCAAGTAAACAATATGCAAATAAATGACAATGTCGGGAGGAATCACAATGGTTGGCATATTGGAAGCAGCAATTACTACAATCAAATCTTTAACTGATGAAGAAAAACCCCAACCTCTTCATGTAGGAGAGGTGATGGCTTGTTGGATTTACTTAGCAGGCCTTGAAATAGCCAAAGCAACTGTTCAAGCGGGTATAAACACCACGAGTGATGAGGATCTGAAAGCCATGCTTAAGGATGATTTGGAACTCAATCATAGTCAACGTGAACGCCTCTATGAATTCATGCTTAAGGAAGGAATTACTTTACCTCCTGCTCATGAAAATATGCCTCACTCGGATCCTAATAGTATTCCGCTTGGCGTTAAATTGACGGATGAAGTACTTGCCAACGAATTATCTTTTAAAATCGTTAGTTTGATTCTCCGTGCCGCAGGTGCCAATGCAGAATCGATTCGGACCGATTTTGGCTTAATGTTTCTTCAATTCCAAGCGGAAAAAGTCATGTTGGGGGCAAAATTAAAACAATTAATGATGAAACGCGGGTGGATTAAAATGCCGCCGTTTTTCATTCCTCCTGGCTCCCAACAAACATCAACTTAAAACTTTAGGGGGCTACCTTTTAAGTCTTAGACTCTTAGGAAAGCCCCTTTTATAAAAATGCAGAACTCCGTTTCGCCAATCAGCCTCACTCTGTGAGAAATAATAATTCCTCATTTTCTGGTACGTCAATGATTACACCATACTCGTATATAGCTCGCCTGTTTCGCCTTTCCAAGAATCCAGAAACAAAAAAACCTCTCGCACTTGTTATCCCTTTTTAGACCTCGTGTTTCAATTCCCGCTATTATGTTTATATTTTTATTACGGCTTTTTTGATCGGAGAGGGAATTTCTGATTTAAGGATAGTCTGATTTCAACTAAACAACAGGAGGTAGCTATGCATATTGTTGAAGTCAATAATTTGACGAAGGTATTCGGACAAGATCCCAAGAAGGCCCTTTTACTTCTTGATAAAGGATGGTCCAAAAAGAAAATATACGAAGAAACGAAGCATACCGTTGGTGTAAATAAGGTCAATTTAACCATACAGGCGGGCGAGATCTTCGTGATTATGGGATTGTCCGGAAGCGGTAAATCTACGCTGGTCCGTCTATTGAATCGTCTGATTGAACCCACCTCTGGAACAATTCTCATTGATGGCGAGAACATTGTTTCGATGAACCATGAACAGCTTCGTCAAGTTAGGCGTCGCAAGATCAGTATGGTTTTCCAGAAATTCGCCTTGTTTCCGCATAAAACAATCATTGAGAATGTGGAGTTTGGACTGGAGATTCAAGGCGGCTCCAAGCAGGCCAATCGGCAAAAGGCGCTGGAATCTTTGGAGCTTGTCGGTTTAAAAGGATTGGAGGACAGCCATCCCGACCAACTGAGCGGAGGCATGCAGCAGCGGGTTGGACTAGCGCGCGCTTTAGCGAACGATCCTGATGTTTTGCTCATGGATGAAGCGTTCAGTGCACTGGATCCTTTAATTCGTAAGGATATGCAGGATGAACTGCTGGAGCTCCAGGATAAAATGAAAAAGACAATTATTTTTATTACACATGATTTGGATGAAGCCTTGCGAATTGGTGACAGAATCGCTCTTATGCGAGAGGGTTCCGTTGTCCAGATTGGGACTCCAGAAGAAATATTAATGAATCCAGCGAACAAGTACGTGGAACGATTCGTAGAGGATGTCGATCTGTCCAAAGTATTAACGGCTGCACACGTGATGCGCAGGCCAGAAACAATCACTTTGGAACGAGGACCTAGGGTTGCCTTGCAGTTAATGCAGGATAGTGGGATTTCAAACCTGTACGTTGTGGACAAAGCAAAACGGCTCATTGGCGCCATTACTGCAGAAGATGCAGTTCTTGCAGTCAAAGATCATAAAACGATTGGGGATATCGTCATTCGTGATGTGCTTACAGTCCCGCCTGATATCCATTTAAATGAATGCTTCGAGCTTATTAGCGGTGCCAAAATTCCGGTTACAGTGGTCGATGAAAAAGGCCGTTTACTAGGCATTATAGTTCGTGGCGCAGTCCTAGCTGCTATCGCAGGCACCCATGATACTACTGACAAGAAGGTGAACCCCTAATGTTCACGAAAATTCCTTTGGACCGCTGGGTCGAGTCCATCATCAGTTGGTTCAATACCCACTTTGCCTTCCTGTTTAACTTCTTCTCATCCGTCATTAGTGGGATCGTAGGCGGATTTACTTTCTTATTTCATGCCTTCCCCGCTATCGTTGTTATCATACTTCTAACGCTCCTTGCTTACTATTTCGGCAAGTGGCGGCTGGCACTATTTGCCGTGCTCGGATTGCTGCTTATCCTTAATCTCGGATACTGGGATTCCACAATGGACACATTGGCTTTGGTATTAACCTCCGCCCTTATTTCCATCGTTCTTGGACTGCCACTCGGGATCTGGTGTGCCAGAAACCGCTCGGTGAGGAGTACACTGACCCCGATGCTGGATTTTATGCAGACAATGCCTGCGTTTGTATACCTCATTCCTGCGGTTACTTTCTTCGGTCTTGGCGTGGTTCCAGGCGTTATCGCCTCGGTTATTTTCTCGATCCCACCGACCATTCGCTTAACGAACCTTGGTATTCTACAGGTACCAGCCGATTTAGTAGAAGCTGCTGATGCATTTGGGTCAACCCCGGCTCAGAAGCTTTTCAAAGTACAGTTTCCTTTGGCACTGCCAACCATATTAGCCGGGATCAACCAGACCATTATGCTGTCTCTGTCGATGGTAGTCATTGCTTCAATGATCGGAGCACAGGGCGTCGGAGCAGACGTATACCGAGCTGTGACTCAATTGAAGACAGGACAGGGGTTTGAGGCAGGACTTGCTGTTGTCGTTTTGGCGATCCTACTGGACCGATTAACACAGAGCGTCATTGGAAAGAAGAGAACAGGGAAAAAGTCTTTCGCCTTAAAGAAGCCCCTGGTAATCGCGGCTATAGCCGCTTTCTGTGTCGTTGCTATCTTTATAGGAATAGGGAAGAAATCTCCTGTTTCAACGAGTACTTTTGTTGGAGACCAGGTAAATTACAGCATTATTGGCATTGACCCTGGTTCCGGCTTAATGAATGCTGCGGACAAAGCACTTAAGGCCTATAATCTTTCCTCATGGAAGCTAGTTGAAGGTTCCAGTACAGCTATGACTATTGCCTTGGACAAAGCCTATAAGGAAGGCAAGCCCATCATTGTGACAGGCTGGACACCACACTGGATGTTTTCTAAGTATGATCTGAAATATTTGGCAGATCCGAAAAACGTATTCGGCGGAGATGAAGAGATTCATACGATTGTACGTCTCCATTTGCAAGCCGATCAACCTTCGGCCTATCAATTCCTCGATAAATTTCAGTGGAAACCTGCCGATATGGAAATGGTGATGGCGAACATCCAAGATGGCCAGAAGCCAGAGGAATCCGCTGCCCAGTGGGTGGAGACTAACCCGGATAAGGTAAATGCGTGGATTAGCGGTATCCCCAAGGTGGAAGGGAAGAAGTTAAAGCTTGCCTATGTAGCATGGGATTCAGAAATTGCCAGTACAAATGTGGTTAAATACGTGCTGGAGAGCAAGCTGGGATACCAAGTGGATATGCTTCAGGTTGAGGCTGGACCTATGTGGGCCGGCATCGCTAGCGGGGATGCTGATGCCATGGTAGCTGCTTGGCTGCCAACCACGCATAAAGATTATTATGAGAAGTTTAAAGGTAACTTCGAGGACTTGGGACCCAACCTAATAGGAACCAAGCTCGGTCTAGTCGTTCCGAAATATATGAACATTACTTCCATTGAGGATCTGGTTAAATAATAACGGAAGCGGCATTTGAACAAGTGCTGCATCCTTTGAATCCGCAAAGATATTACTTGCAAAAGAACGATCGATTTTTAAACTGTCGATGGGAAAAAGTTTCAAATAGCTTAAAGAAGAATATCCTGTTCCAAAATCTCATAAAACGACAATTTCCAATTATACTCAACTAGATTCCTCCTATTACCTGCTTGAATAATTCTAGCATTATGGGAGGAATTATCTTTAATCAACACAAAAAGAACAGCCCAGGAAAAAGTTCTCCCGACCTGTTCTTTGACTATTATATGTCACCAACGAATGCCTTCATAATTAGTTATATTCTCATCAAAGCTCGTCGCTCCGCTTGTGGTTTACATTGATCACATACTCCTAGTACCTGACCGCTTTCTGATGAATAAAAATGAAGACGTTTGGCTTTTTTACGACAAAAACTACAAGTTTGTTTATTCACCGAATTCTTTTTTTGTTTAAGTGATAATTGAACTACTTTTCTTGTCTCAAGTTTATCTCTAGCCTTGCGTGCAAACAGGAACAAAAAAATTAGAACGATTATCAAAATAATGATTAAAAATAACCAATACATGGCTGATCCCTACCTTTGGAATGACCTATTCAGATATATTCCTTATAGCAGCATCTAATGCATGGATAACTTTATCACACCAACTATCAAATTCCTTATCCTCTTTTTGATGTTCAGGATGGGCTAATATATATGCGATCGTTTGCCTAATCCCTTGATCAAATCGTGTGCTTGCAACAAATTCAGGAACAAGTCGTTTCAGTTTTGAATTATCAAATACGACCGAGTTAGCCTTATCTCCTAGCAACCCACCCCTATAATCCTCCTTACTGCAGGCAACCAGAAATTCAGACGAAACATGGACAGCTTTAAGCTTTACTCCTAGAGCATCAGCAATTACCTCGTAAATTTGATTCCAAGTAACCGTCTCATCTGAAGTGATATGAACGGACTCACCAATCGCATGTATATTGCCCATTAAACCAATAAAACCTTTTGCAAAATCACTATTGTGTGTCATTGTCCACAGGGAAGTACCATCTCCGTGAATGATCACGGGTTTGTTCTCCAGCATTCGCTTAGCAACCTGCCAGGTACCCTTACTTCCATGTACGCCAAGTGGGATCGAACGTTCACTATAGGTGTGACTTGGTCTTACGATTGTTATCGGAAAACCATTCTCACGATACTGCTTCATTAAATATTCTTCACAAGCAATCTTATTTCTGGAATACTCCCAATATGGGTTTGATAAAGGAGTTCCCTCTGTAATTCTATAGTCGGATAAAGGCGTCTGGTAGGCAGAAGCTGAGCTAATAAACATAAATTGTTTCGTTTTACCCTTAAATAAGCGATAATCTCTCTCCACCTGAGCCGGTTCAAATGCTATGAAATCAGCAACGACATCAAATTCCAAGTTCGCAATAAGCTTAGATACTTGCTCTTCATCATTAATATCTGCTTTTATAATATTTACGCCTGCCGGCAAGTCCTCATTCCTTGTGCCTCTATTCAGAAGATAAAGTTCGCATCCTTTTTCTAATAACTGCTTGGTGATTGCAGAGCTGATCGTCCCTGTGCCTCCGATAAATAGCGCTTTCATGTAAAAACACCTCCGTTAATGTTGATATCTTCCATACGATTTTACAGATCGATCTTGTAACACAATCATTCGACGTTGCACTCACAAAACCTCCCCTAGGTACCCATATAAAAAGGACACGTGGTAATCTTACCCACATGCCCTGTTTCCCCCCCTGCTCCTCGCTTCCGTGAGTGAGGTCGTTTATTCGAGCGGGAATATAAAACACAAAACCCTATCTCATAAGATAGGGCTACGATTGTTCAGGTTATTAATGATCCATTCCTTTAATTCGATGAATGATATTCCGTTCCTGCTCATGGTTCATTTCTTCTATACGCTTATTTAGGAAAAAAGCATCTATCCAACTCCAAAGTAAGGATCCGCTTAGTATGAAGATGAGCACCCACAACATGAAGTAATTGAACGATTCTAAATCAGTGTAAACAGCTAATAAAATTATGGCGATACTTGGAACAAATGTAGTCGCAAACATTATGCTTGCATACAAATAGTTTTCAGTATAGAACCTGTGAGCACCAAAGAAGTGTAATCCTGCCCAAAGGCCCCAAACTGCTTCTTTAGATTTTCGCTTTTTGAGTAATTCTGCCTCTAATATGCCTAGCTCTTCCAAAGTTAAAGTGCGCAATAATTGTAAGTTATCCATTTTCTTATACTCGTAAACCTATCCCGCGGCTACTTCTGAGTTAGCTCTTGCTTGACTAATCAGACGAAGCTCAGAAAGGATCTCATTCTCAATCTTTTCATTGGTATCCTTAATCATACCGGACAAAAGAAATAAGTCAATTAATGTCCATATTCCTAATCCACCAAGCGTAAGTAACATGGCAACCCCTGTTCCAACTCTGCCTAGGTAAAAACGGTGCCCTCCGATACCACCTGTAAAGAACCAAAGTAACCAAGCAATACCACCCGTTTTTTGTTTCTTACTCATCTCGGATGCAAGTAATTGAAGTTGCTCCGTTGTTAAGTTTTGCTTTTGCAAAAGTGACGACATATTTCGACCCCATCTCTCAATAATGGCTAAATTATACAATGTAATTTCTTTAATTAATAGTACCTTTTTATTAAATTTGGTTAATTTTTCATAAAGATTGCAAAATTCCCTATCTTTACCCCTACTAACTACCTAATAAATTTTTTCTATGAGATACACTTTAGGATTAGCTTTCAGGTCCTTTTCCCTGTCATCTAGGGTAGCGCGAGAAATCTCTATATCTCTCAGAAAAGCGTATTCAGCGGTGGGCGGAGCGTCCCAACCATCAGTTAACAGTCGGATTAGTTCACGATTCCACGCGTTCGATCTGGACTTCGGGACAGAGCAACGGAGTTTGATTCATCCAAATACCTGTATGAAATTGGCTCGATTACCAAAACAATGATCAGCCTGTTATTGGCAATCGGCGAGCAAGCGAATTACAAGGATGATGATTAAATCAGCGCTCTTGCATAGATAGTCATCATCTACGGCGGGCTGGCCGCAGGTATATTTGAAAACGGTGGACGTTGGATAGGCTTCTCTTTTCTATTAAAAAAGCGCAAAGAGCGCAAAGATGGCATTGCTGTAGGGATAGGCCACGGCGGCATCGAGGTATTGATAATAAGCGTCGGTATGGGCATACTGCATTCGAGCGTATCCCTGCGATATTTATAAATTGCATCTCTCCACGCCTCTCTGTATCACTCTAAAAAGGCGAATTTTAAGGGCACCCAAATTGGGTGCCCTTAAAATCGCAGTGATCCTCGAATACAGCCTCGATCACCCACGGAACTTTGTTAGCTAACTTGATCAATTACTGCGTCTTTTGCGGCGGTTCTCCACCACCTGCTGGTGGCATTCCACCTCTGCCTCCGCCCTGTCCTCGATTGCCGCCGGGGCCTCCCATCCCGCTTCTTGCCGCGGTCACACCCGATTCGGACAACCAGGTTATGACACTCGAGGTTGTAAAATCAACCACCTTCGTCCCCCCTTGGTACTTGCCGCCGTCATAGAGACCGTTCACTTGACTACCAGTCGACGTTCCTCCCGAGCTAAGCGTATATGAAGCATCCTTCTTGATTGTCGGGGAGCTGACGAACAAAGACTGATAGCTTTTCGGTGGAGTAAATGTTAGAACCGTATTGCCATCGCTATCTTCCAGATGAACCATAGCGCCTGCTTGCTGCGCTTTCGAGTAGGTCATCAGAACGCCTGGCTGTGTCGATTGCTCGGATGTAGCTTGCGCCATGCCGGAGCTGCCTGCGGCAACCAGGAATCCACCCGTCATTACGAATGTCCCGTCGTAATCCAAGGGGCCATTGCCGTTCTCAGTTGGACCGTTAACGATAACGGTACCGCCGGTCATTGCAATCGAACCGTTCGAATCTAAACCATCGCCTTTCGAATCGACAGTAAGATTCCCTCCGCTAATCGTAAGTTTGTTGCTTGAAGCCGCGCCGGATTGATTTCCACCAGGTCCAGCAGGCCCACCTCCACCAGCGGCTTCGGCATCTCCCGATGAGATATTCACGCCGTCATCACTCGAGACAACACTTGTTTTACCGTCTGAGATCACGACCGTAGGGGCTTCGATCCCTTCATTGCTTTTGGCAATATCAATCGTACCTCCCGCGATAGCGATCGAGACCTCCGCGTTAATCCCATCGTCGCCGGCATTAATATGCATATCTCCCCCATTTATGTGAAGACCGCCGCTGCTATGCAAGGCATCTTCGCCGGAATTGATGTTGAACGAACCGCCGGCAATGTCAATGTAACCTTCGGAACCCTCTGTATCCTTCGTTGTTTTGATTCCGTGTCCGCCAGCTTCGATGGTCATACTGCCTTCTTGGACAGCCACTAAATCGCGCCCCATAAGTGCATCGTCAATAGCATGAATATCAAGCGTTCCTCCCGTTATTTTCAGCTTATCCTTACTGGTGATACCATTGTTGTAATTTCCTTGAACGACGAGCTTTCCGGCACCATTGATCGTAAGATCGTCTTTGCTGAAGATAGCCGAATTGGGTTCGTCTGTTGACGCATCCGGGTAGACGTAAGTTTTTCCGTCTGAGACCAGGTTATTTGTTCCCTCTTGCAACGAGATAATTGTCTTCCCTGCTTCTTCGACGAAGATAGCCGAGGTACTGTTGTTATAAATCTCCGCTCCGTTTAATACCAAACGAACGGTTCCTTTATCCTTTACGTCGATCGCGATTTGACCGTTATCCAGTTTCCCGCTCACCACATAGGTTCCAGCCGCTGTGATCGAAACCGTACTTTCCTTCACCTCTGCCCCTGAACCGTTAATGCTTGCACCGGTACCATTCAGCTTGATTTCGGTCGGATTCGACGAGCTCCAATCCGTGTACTTGTCATCATCAGCATACTCGACCTTCTGGATTAGATCGGTACTGGCTGCTTTCGTACTTGACGCGGCTGCCGTAGACTGAACCGATGCTGTCGAAGAAGCCTCCGCATTGGAATTTGTTGTGGCGGTTTGATCGCTGCATGCTGATGCTATAACAGCACATAATAGAACTATACCGGCTTGTTTTGTTATTAAAAGTTTTTTCATATCTCATCTACCTCTCTAATTTTAGTATTCTGATGCGGTTGGACTCATCGTTAGGGTAATATCCAAGTTTCCATTCCTGCACCTGACGGCATCGAGGAATTCTTTCTGGTTCGTGAGATGATCGATGGTAACCAGATATACAAGCTCATACAAACTGCCCAGCTCGGTGGTTCTGACCTTTCTCAACTCATAATCAATCTTGAATGTCTTGAAGATCTCATCAAAAGCTTCCTCGTACCCCAGATTTTCCGGGATTGTTACTTTCAGCATTTTCTGCGAGGATCTTTTTGCTCCAAAATTGATAGCTTTCAGGAAGAACATTAATAAGCAAAGAGCAATTGTGAATAGCACCGCGTAACCGAATGAACCGACACCACATGCGAGTCCAGCCGCCATCGTAAACAAGACGAACGCGATATCCTTCGGATCTCCGGGAGCGCTTCTGAACCGAATAATGGAGAATGCTCCGGCAAGACTAAAGGCTCTAGCTATGTTGCTGCCGATCAACAGGATGATAACCGCTATGATCGCAGGCAATACAATCATCGTCAAAGTGAAGCTCTGATTATACATAGGTTGAGTTTTCATATAAGTGAAGCTGATAATCGCACCTAGTGCGAAAGAAATCAAGATAGTTAACAACGCATTGACTAAGGTTAAGTCCGAACTTACCTGAGCCGAAGCCAAAATGGATTCTATCATAATTGAATTCTCTCCCCCGCTAATCTTTCATTTCGCATTTTTTTGTATTCATTACCGTACTTGGAGAAGCTTGTTCGAAACATTTGGTGTTCAGACAGCATTTTCGATAGCCAGAGGGGCACCGTTTTCTCCGCCTTCACTTCCATTAACCATTGCCCGCGGCTGATCAGCGATTCTCCTTGATCCCCACTTTCAAGCTTGAGGTCATACCGCCTAGATCGGATATTCGTATCAAAAGTAATCCGCAAATCCCGGTTATTTTTGCAAAACATCGCAATTCGGTCATAAGCCAGGAACACTTTGGGCTGCAGGTCATATCGCTGAAGGAAGTATTTGATTTCCTGGATGACTTGCTTGTTCATATAAGTCTTGAATTCCGGCTCAATACCTGAGCTTACAAAATCATAAGCCTCGTTCAACTTCAGCGCCGTCCTTCGCTTGTTCACTAAACCGAACACCTTTTTCTTAAGCTCCAAGTACACCTTGCCATCTTCTTCAGGAATGCCGTAGGCTCTTATTCGGAGTTTCTCCCTGTATTTTGGCTTCGCCAAGCTGTTCCTGATTAAAGAATCATGTTCGGTATCGTAATACATGTTGCTTATCGAATAGAACTTATCATTCTTGTTGTATTCATCGAGCTCCATATATTCAAGCAATCGGTTATATATAACGTAAAAGGCTTTGCTATCCATCAGATATTTATTTTCATATCGGTTGAACACTTCGATCGCCATTGGGATGCTCCCCTTTCTCCTTTGCGAGTGCTTGCTGCTTCATGTCTGTATATTAGCCCTCGAACCTTTAGTGAAACTTAAATGATGGATTTCATGTAAATTTTTTATTAAGCTCTAGACAAGTGTTAAGATTAAGTTTGATTAAAGGTTCGATCCCTATAATGAAGTCATGCAGCAGCGTGGCTTTACCAAACTGACACAAAAAGGGGAAGCAATCATGAGAATTTTAATTGTAGAAGATGAGGTTCATTTAGCGGAGGCTTTAACCCAAATTTTAAAAAAACACAATTACTCCGTCGACGCTGTCCATGATGGCCAATCTGGGCTGGATAATGCATTAAGCGGCATATATGATCTGTTATTGCTCGACATTATGTTGCCTGAGATGGACGGCATCACCTTATTGAAGACGATTCGCAACAAAGGGATTTCGACTCCCGTTATCCTGCTTACAGCCAGAGGGGAAATATCCGATAAGATTTCAGGTCTGGATTACGGCGCTGACGACTATGTTGCCAAACCGTTCTCGACCGAGGAGCTGCTCGCGAGAATTAGAGCGGCTTTAAGGCGCAAAGGCGAGGTCATGCCCGAAGATGCGTTAAAGTTCGGAGATATCGAATTGAATACGGGGAATCTCAAGCTTACGTGCAAAGGAAAGGAACTCAAGCTGATTTTAAAAGAAAGCGAATTGCTGGAGCTGCTAATGTCGAGGAAGCTTTCGGTAACATCGAAAGAACAGATCATCGAAAAGCTCTGGGGCTTCGATTCCGAGGTTGAACATAACAACGTGGAAGTCTACATCTCTTTTTTGAGGAAAAAAATTGCTTTTCTGAATTCATCGGTCCGAATAAACACCATTAGAGGCGTAGGCTATGTTTTGGAGGTGACCACCTAATGTTCAGCAAGCTTCGCAATCGATTTCTTATCGCTAACCTGGTCATCATCTCCTTCATCATGCTCTTGGCCTTTGCTTCCATTTATACGATTACCTATCAGAACGTACGGCGCGATATCGATATGGAGCTGCATAAAGTATCCGACTTCTACCTCAAGCCTGGCGGAAAAAAGGGAGAGCCGCGACCAGATGGGGATCATCCTCCACAAGAGTCCAAGGTAAATGCCGACCTGTCGCCGGAACGCTCAGTCTCTTTCTTATTGCAAACAGACGCACAGTGGAAGATCACAGCCACCAAATCCCGATTTGACATGGACACCGAGTTCTACGACCTGGCGATAAAGAAAGCCGCCTCCAATAACTCGGATGACGGCCAATTTAAACTAGATGGCAATTCATGGGCTTATATCGTGCAGAAAAATGCCACAGGGTATTCCGTTGTATACCTTGACGTCACTGCTCGGCAGAACATCCTTACGAATCTCGTGTATACGTTCTCTGTCGTGGGATTGATTATGCTCATTGTCATCTACTTTACGAGCCGATTTTTCGCGAACCGCTCCATCGCTCCTGTCAGAGAAGCCTTCAATAAACAGAAGCAATTTATCGCCGACGCTTCCCATGAATTGAAAACGCCATTAGCCGTCATTAACACCAATGCGGACGTTCTCTTATCCAATAGCGAAGATACGATTCACAATCAATCGAAGTGGTTGCACCATATTAAATCGGAAACGGAAAGAATGAAGACGCTGACCAACGATCTCCTATACCTAACCGAAATGGATGACTCCAGAGCAAGAATGATCTTCACGAACTTCAACGTGAGCGAATCCGTTGAAAGCGTCATTCTAACGATGGAAGCCGTTATGTTCGAGAAAAATATTTCATTAAATTACGAGATTGAACCTAACTTGCCCCTTCACGGCAACAGCGAGCAAATCAAGCAGGTGGTCATGATTCTCTTGGATAATGCCATCAAATACACCAATCCTAAAGGATCTATCTCGCTCACCTTAAAGAAGCGTCATAACGATATTATGCTAAAGGTGACCAATACAGGCGAAGGCATCCCACTAGAGCATCTAGAAAGAATCTTCGACCGCTTCTTCCGCGCTGATTCATCTCGTTCACGCAAGTATGGCGGATATGGCCTGGGACTCGCTATAGCCAAATCAATTGTCGAACAGCATAAAGGAAAGATTTACGCGAAAAGCGTGCTGAATGAGACTACTTCGTTTTATGTTCAGTTTCCCTAGGCTTGCAGCTAACACAAAAAATGCCCCTCCACATAAGATTGACGATACACGGTCCCCGCTCCCTAACTTTTGAATAAATCAGACCAAAAAAGCGTCAAAGACACACAATTGTTCTTCGACGCTTCAATTATATACACCTCGGTCAATAGCTTGCGCTGTTGACCATCGCTAGGGCGAAATTTTCAGAATTTGCTGGATAATCGGCGTAATTCCACTTACCATAAACTCAATGGCAATCACCATAACAATTAGTCCCATTAAACGCATTAGCACATTATTGCCTGTTGGCCCAATCAATCGATAAATTTTAGCTGAGTTAACAAGGACAATGTAAGTAAGCATAAGTACAACCGCCATCACAACTATTAATATAATCTTCTCCATCAAATTTGTCGTAGATTCCATAAGAACAATTCCATTAGTAATTGCCCCAGGACCACAAATCATTGGAATAGCCAATGGAGTAATGGAAATATCATTTACATATGTATCGACATCCGCTTTATCAACCTTTGTACGAACAAGTCGTGCCTGAAGCATATCCTGTCCCATTAAAATGAAAATAACCCCACCGACAATCTTTAAACTGTTAATTGAAATGTTGAAAAAGTGAAATACCCATTCGCCAGTAGTTGAAAATATGAGCAATATAAAAAATGAAACAATTACTGCTTTACGAGCAGTATGGACTTTCTTCTGTGATTCAAGATCGGCTGTCATCGACATAAAGATTGGCATAATGGCAAGTGGATTAATGAGTGTAAAGAATGAAGTGAGGCTCAGCAATAAAAATGATGTGTACATTTCCATGTAGTATCTCCTAGTTGTATGTTCTGTTTCCTTGTCCAGTTTTTAATAGTTCTCAATCCGTATCGGTAGTGTCCTTTTCCAAAGAATGAATTTCCTGCTTAATGGCATCCATTCTTTTGGTTCCGCAATCATACATCACATATGATTTAATGCTCAATTCGATATGCACCCTAAATCTTTCATCAAAAACTTGCCGTCATTTGTGATAAGGCTCCCCCCGATTTATCCGCATCGCGCGATAAATCTGCTCCACCAGCACCAGCCGCATCAGCTGGTGCGGCAGCGTCATGCGGCCAAAAGACAGCCGCATATCCGCACGGCGCAGCAGCTCGCTCGATAGCCCCAGCGAGCCGCCGATCACGAAGGCCACCTGGCTCCGCCCATAGGTGGCCAACTTGTCGAGCGAGCCTGCCAGCTGCTCGCTCGACCACATCTCGCCGTCGATGGCCAGCGCCACGACGTACACGTCCGCAGCGAGCTTGGCTAATAGCCTCTCGCCTTCCTTCACACGCACCTGCTGCTCCTCAGCAGGGCTCATGTTCTCCGGTGCCTTCTCATCCGGCACCTCAATCATCTGCACCTTGGCATACGGCCCAAGGCGCTTAACATACTCCGCTATCCCGTCCACGAGATAGCGCTCCTTCAATTTCCCTACGGTTAATATCTGTAAATGCATAACCGACAATCTCCCCTCATTTGCTCCATTGGATAAAATACAATCAAATCGAGCTCATTCACCCTATTTCCCCGCTTTCATTGGAGCTAATCCAACAGAATGCTCCAAAAACAGCTCCTCTGAGCTAGTTTCCACATATTCCACTGTATAAATCCAATGGAACTAACCCTAACCGCGGATGTCAGGAGACTTCATTGGATCTAATCCAATCAAACTCGTCCAGTTCGTGTTGATCGACCCGCTCCCAACCCAAACAAAAAAGGAAGGCCTCCGCCTTCCTCATACAACTAGAAATCGCGCTAACTCCTTGCAGTGTTCGCAGTGCGTCGGTGGCTCCCAACTAGCAAAGTGGGTCTTCTGCAGATCCACAATGTCCGGAGCTTCCTCATACTCATCAACAAACTCATCAATCGCGATTTCCACATGATCTTTACAAACTACATGCATGCAAGTACCTCTCATCCGCAATGTTTCTATCCACGCATATCTTGTATCTCTTCAAATATCACTTATCTTTCATCTTTCATCTTTTATCTTTCATCACTTATCCATCGCTTCAACCAAAGTAACCACCGCATTCAGCTTCTTACCGCCGCGGTAGTACACCACGTTGACCTTATCGCCAATCTTCTTCTCGTTATACAAATATTTCCGCAGCGAGATCGTACTGTCAATCTTGCGGTCATCCAACTGGACAATGACATCCTGAGCTTTGAGGCCCGCTTCTTTGGCAGGTCCCGACACATCGAAGACGATAACTCCAGTCTTAACATCCGTAGGGAGCTTTAATACATCCGTCCCTTTAAAAGCTTGCAGTTCCTGCGTCGAAACACCCATCAACGGTCTTTTCACCTTATGATCCTTGATCAAGCTCTCAATAATCGGCTTCACACTATTAATAGGAATGGCAAAACCTAACCCTTCCACGCCCGTATCTGATATCTTCATGGAATTGATTCCGATAACCTTGCCCTCGATGTTCACCAGAGGTCCGCCGCTGTTCCCTTGGTTGATAGCCGCATCCGTTTGGATAACATCCATCTCCCAGTCGTAATCCGTGCCTTCACGTGTCAGCGAAACCGGTATCGTTCGTTTTGGCGAAGAAATGATACCTTGGGTAACGGTCGGCGAGAATCCAAGTCCAAGCGGGTTGCCTACCGCAATCGCCATCTCTCCTGCTCGCAGCGTTTCAGAATCACCGAATTCAGCAAGCACTTTAATGTCTTTCCCATCCGCTTCCAACACAGCCAGGTCTGTAATCCGATCGCGACCGATTAGGGTTGCTTTGCGATGCTCACCTTGAAAATTAACGATTTCGAACTGGTTCCCGTTCTCAACAACGTGACTATTCGTCACAATTCGAATTTTATCACCATTCCGTGCGAAAATAACACCCGACCCAATCCCCAGTCCGGTCTCTTGCCCTTTATCATCCTTCTTCGAGGAAATAACGCTGACCACAGCAGGCTTTATTTTCTCCGTTGCCGCTACAACAGAATCGTTGCTATTCATCGGATGCACCTCGGCTTTTGCCGCAGAAGCTGGTATAGCTAGCGCTGCCCCAGATGAGTCACTTTTCCCGAAGCCGCCAAATACCCCGACCAGCAAAAGCATGGCTAGCGCTCCGCCTACTCCAGCAATGAGGGCCACATTCCGTCTGCGTCCCGCGAAGCTAGTGAATGCCCCTGTCCCTTTGGGACGCCAAGAATCCTGACGCTGCCTGGACCTTTTGGTAGAATAAAAATCATCATCAAACAAACTCATATCGGGTCCCTCCTCGCTGATAGGGGTTAAGCTATGCCGCTCTCGCCTTGAATTGTTATTTTTCAAATAATAGGAATGTTTCGTTCACTTCTTGCCTACAATAATAGTAAACCAAATCTCTTAACGAAATACTAGAGTTAACTGAAATTTTAAATCATACAAATAAAGGAGAATGCTCAGAATGAACCGTATTCCTTCCCATTTTGATGAAATTAACATGATTGGTAAGCTCGCTGACCTTAAAGATAGTCACTACCACCAGTCACTCGTCCTCTCATCTCTCATTCAAGTTCTGATCGATAAGGGTCTCATCACTGCGCAAGAAATCCAGCTCAAATCCAAAGAGCTCGACGCTGCGCTTACTCCGAATCCAATACATCCCATTTCGTAGAGCGGTCAAAATATGTATCCATCAGCCGCAGCTGTTTAGCTTCAGGGGCACGCTCTTGTACTATGTTATTCAACGTTAGCCTGGCCAAATCCATTAAATTATGGTCACGACTTAAATGCGCCATATAGACAGACTTCGTCTTGTTCGTCAACACGTCACAGAGCGCTTCCCCTGCAGCTTCATTGGATAAATGACCCTTGTCCCCAAGGATACGACGCTTAATACTCCATGGATAATGCCCCACGCGCAGCATGTCCACATCGTGATTCGTCTCGAGTACCAAGCTATCTGAATCCGTAATCTTTTCTTTGACTTTCTCACTCATGTATCCCAAGTCCGTTACAACACTTAACTTCTGTTCCCCTTCATAAAAGCAGTACCCCACCGGCTCCGCTGCATCATGTGATATTCCGAATGATTCAACACGAAGCGTACCGAATTCCTCGATACCTCCGGTTTCCATCACCTTCTTGTTGCCTTCCGCGATCACACCGATTTGACGGTCCAGCTCTTCCCAAGTCTTCTCATTCGCATAGATAGGCAAATCATATTTGCGAGCCAGCGCTCCCAGCCCTTTAATATGATCCGAATGCTCGTGTGTGACCAGAATGGCATCAATACTGCTCGCCTCGAGCTCACGTTCCTTCATTAACAGCTCCATCTTCTTGGCGCTAAATCCCACATCAATCAGCAGCTTGATTTCACCATTGTCAACCACCGTCGCATTACCCGTCGAACCGCTCGACAGTACCGTAAACCTCATACCCATCTTCCCTACTCCTCTATGCCTACATGTCATCCATCTAGCCGTCCATTGTTGACTATCACACTTGCCTACTTCTTATCCTTGCTCTTGTCCCCGCTATTTTCAGGGTTCTCCGTTGTTTTCGCACCATCCACTTGCGTACCAAATGGAGCTAGTTCAGACCCTTTCTGCGGAGACTCAACTGCTCCATTGAAAGCTTGTAAATAATAAATATCTCCGTTATCGATCGTAATCCGCCAATGTGGAAACATCGGTTGCGTTTCTGAGTTATACGGCTGTCCGTGATACCCCAGTCTGACTTCCGTAATAATAGCGCCGTCACTCAAATAATTGTCCACTAAGCTGCGAACAGCTAACTGGGCAGGGATCAGCTTCTGCTCCGTCTGTTCTACTCCTGATTCTACTTCAACGTAAGCTTGACGGTAACTGGTAATTTCTCCATTTTGTTCATTCAGCTCCACCCAAACGTCGAAGAGCGGAAGCTTGCCATAAAGCTGTGTGAACACATAGACACCATTTTTTCTCATCGAATCCAATTGGTACAGACCAAAGTGTGGAATCTCCGATTGCGCTTGAATTTCTTTACTAGCCCCTTTACCAAGGAGAAGGCTCATGTTAATGGGTGTTTTCAATGTTTTCTGCTCACCTGGCTTTATACTATCGTCGTACTTCACCGTGATGACCTTCAACTTCAGTTGATCCGTCGGTAACTCATCCATTAGCCGTATATTTTTATTTCGGAGCGCGTTATTCAGCTCTTCTACAGTACTTGATGTATCCAAAGCGATTTCCGTCTGATTGGAACGATTGGTGGACCAAAGTTGGAAACCAAGAATCATATTCAACATCAAAAAGGAACAAATCAAAATCGTTTTAGCCCGACTCCAATTCATGATCTCACCAACCTTTCCTCAGAAATGGAACCTGTTTACTCCACAAAATCGTATGTGCCATCACGCAGTTCAATAGCCCATGTTGCCGTCAATACAAGCGTCTTATCCGTTATTACCGGACGATATGCTGGGAAAATAGTAACAATACTGGATCGCTTCTGATAATACTGCAGCCTTTCTTCCAAAGCATCACCGGACATGATTTCAAAATCACGACGCTGTACTGTCTTCAGATCGGGAATAATCATCGACCTCTCGAATCCAGAAATAATTCCCTTCTGAACTTGCATTTTCACGGAACCATAGCCCTCAGCCTGCGGCGTAATAATCGGCAAAGATTCATAGTACTGTCGGAACGTGAACGAGTGATTATCGATTAATTGCTTCTGTGGCGTGTGAGAAACTATATATTTCCCATCCCAACCGATATGCTGATTAATAAATTTGATACCCGCCTGCAAGTCTTCCAATACCTCTGTTTTACTTTCTACTGGCGCTACAGGATCCGAATACGTGACCCACCGCAGATCTCGATTTAGCTGAAAACCGCGCTTGCTGTCCGTATAAATTTCAGAACCGTCGCGCTCTTTGAGATACCTAGTAATACCTGGATCAACGAACAGGCTTTGTTTTAATTGATCTGACGTCAACAAGCTATAACTAAATATATAGTTCGGCAGTCGAAGCGGCTTTATTGGGAGATAGTAATCCCCGCTGTTTGTCGTTTTGTATAGGTTCGTGAGGTCACCAAATGCCGCGAAATTTTCCACATCTTTACTGGTAAAATCGGCCCCGATGACTTCATACCCAACGCCCGGGGAATCCGTAAAGAAGAAGGCACGAACATCCTCGTTATTGCCCTTAGAGTAAATCCATATCCGTGTGATTTTATCATTATCAATCGGCATTTCGCCTTCAATACGAAGCAGCTGCTGAAGAATCGTAAAAGGGATGCCGTCGCGGAATCGAATCTCAACCCCTTGCTGTTTCGTTCGAACTTCTTCCCAGTTCACATTGACCAAATACATCGACGTTTTGCGAAAGCCTTTAAAACTTCGCTGCTTAATATTTTCGAGCAGTCTTGTATAGTAGTAATTGTTTGGATACAGAACAGAGTGCTGCTGATTGCCTAAGTGAACGATGATTTGATCAGGGAACAGCATGTCATGCAGCTCCGATTGCTTCCCTAATGTCTCCGTCTGAACATAATTACTTTGTTGTATAGGCTCAATCTTCGGCGGGGTGTAAGAAGCTAAATAGAAGCTTTGGTACAAGCTCGTCCCAATCAGGACAACAAGAAGGATGGATTTCAGACTCTCGATCATAGCTCATCTTCCTCCTCTTGCTGAATCGGCAGTGTGAATACAACACGAGTTCCTTGTCCCAGTTCCGACTCCAAAATGATCGAACCGCCATGTGCTTTTACTATTTCCCGGGCAATTGAAAGACCTAACCCCGTACCGCCCATATTGCGGGAACGCGCTTTATCCACACGGTAGAATCGGTCAAAAATGCGGGACAGATCTTTCTTCGGGATGCCAATTCCGTTATCCTGAACCGAAATTTCCAGAACATCCTTCTCGATCTTCCTCGCTTCAAGCTGAATGGCCCCTTCATCACCCGTATACTTAATTGCATTCGACACGAGATTGTCGAGTACTTGATCAATTTTATCCCGATCGAGCAGTAAGCTGGTTACGCCCTGCTCCACATGAATTAGAATTTGAATCTTACGCTGCTGCAGCTGGAAAGAGAAACGGTCGGCCACCTCCTCCAGCATCTCGCTCACAAGCGTCGAGGATTTACTCATCATCGATTGCTTGGAATCAAGCCTCGATAGATGCAAGAGATCCGTCACTAAGCGGATCATCCTCTCCGTCTCGCTGCGCGTAACGCTGATGAAGCGTGAAGCCAGCTGCGGCTCCTCGATTGCGCCATCATCTAGCGCTTCCAGATAGCTCTTGATCGTCGTCAGCGGCGTACGCAGCTCATGTGATACGTTCGCTACGAATTCGCGCCTCGCCTGCTCCAGCTTCTCCTGATCCGTTACGTCCTGTAGCACCGCAATAATCCCATTTTGTCCTTCACCTCTTCGGTGAATCGGCGTGAATGTGATACGTACGGATAACTGCTCATCGTCATCGGGGAGATGAATATCCAGCAGCGTCGTACTAACATGACCTTGGAGGAAACCGCGAATCGTATCCATCGGAATGCCAAGCACCTCAGATATGTCCAGACCGAGAGTCGTCTCCTCTTCCGTTTGCAGAATTTGCTTCGCCCTGCGGTTAAGCACGATGACATGGCCTCTATCGTCCGTGGCAATAATCCCGTCATTCATATTCGTTAAGATCGAAGCGAGCTTCTCTTTCTCTTCTTCATTCAGCGAGAGCGCTTCTTTGAGCCTATTCATCATAAAATTAAATGTATGACCGAGCTGCCCAATCTCATCGGTCCCTTGAATAATAACCTGTTGATCAAAGTTGCCTTCTGCGACAGCCGTCGCCTGCTTCGTAATCTCTTTGATCGGATTCGTGATCGTACTAGTAAGGAGCACACCCAGAATAGCGGTTAACCCTAGAGCAATCAAGGTTCCCGAGATGAGAATGCGGTTAATCGATCGGATCGTTTTATAGACATCTTCCATCGAAGCGATAATGTATACCGCACCCAGGACACGGGCACCGCTGCCCACCGGTTTGGCGATAATGACCTTCCGATAACCATCCTCATCCGTGAAGATCCGTTGGTTATCCTTAATCCCCTGCAGCGCCCTGATGACTTCCGGCTGCGTGTTCTTCTGTTTCAAATGATTAGGAACCGATGTACTAATGACGTTCCCGTTCGCATCTATAATTTGAATTTCCGCATTATTAATAGAAAATAAATTGCTGACGAATTCGTTCAAATCCGCGTACGTCTTCTTGCCTTCAGCAGCGTTCTTGCTGTCCTGATCCCCTGTGAGGTACGATCCCACAAAACCGGCCAGCAGCGTTACCTGACTGTTGCGTGAAGCCAAAAAGTCATTCTTGAAATACGTCTCCACCGTCTTATAGAAATACACGCCAATGAGCTGCATCGCAATCAGAATAAGTAAGACATAAATAATAATCAGCTTCGCTTGAATCGATTGAAAGAAGCGGATGCCCTTCATGCTCAGAAGCCTCCGGCCTTAGGACTGCGCATTAAGTAGCCGAGGCCCCTGCGCGTCATTATATACTCCGGACGGCTCGGGTCCGTCTCCAGCTTCTCGCGTAAGCGCCGAATCGTTACATCGACTGTTCGTACGTCGCCGAAATATTCAAAGCCCCACACCGCCTGCAGCAGGTGCTCGCGTGTCATGACTTTGCCTGAATTTTTGGCCAAATACTGAATAAGCTCGAACTCCCGATGTGTCAAATCGAGCGGTGTGCCATCTTTATACACCATGTACATGTCGTTATCGATAAACAGGGCATGAATACGCATCCCATTCCGCTGCGTGTCTGACTCGCTTGGAGCCGACTGCGCTTTCGTCTGTCTGCGCAGGTGCGCCTTCACTCGGGCAAGCAGCTCCCTAGTACCGAATGGCTTGGTCACATAGTCGTCTGCGCCCATCTCTAGGCCAAGCACTTTATCCAGTTCTGTATCTTTGGCTGTGAGCATAATGATAGGAGTATTCAGCTTCGAGCGAACCTCTCGGCACACATCCATCCCATCCTTCACAGGCAGCATGAGATCCAGCAATATCAGATCCGGCTGCTCAGAGAAAGCAAGCTCTACAGCGCTTCCTCCGTCATACGCACAGATGACCTGGTAGCCCTCTTTTTCCAAATTAAATTTCAAAATATCTGCAATCGGTTGTTCGTCATCCACCACGAGAATTTTACCAAACAAACCTACCACCGCCTACTCAAGGATAAATGACTTCGTCCCACTGGGACGAGCATGTAAAGTCAGTCTATTTCCTGCATACTACCCTCTATTTTATCATACATTCAAGTGAGAAACCCTCTACCCGAGGCAAATTGAAACTTATTCTTTCTATTGTGGAAAAAAGAGACAAGGCCCCCCGAGTTGTTCGGTTTGACCTTGCCTCTGTCTATAATTAGCGGTTTAAATACTTTAAAGGATTTTCTAAACTACCACTTTTGTGAATCTCAAAATGTAAGTGAACACCCGTGGAGTCGCCTGTACTTCCCATAATACCAATTTTATCGCCCTTTTCGACGATAGTACCTTCGGTGGTGGTGATTTTGCTCAAATGACCATATAACGTCTCGTAACCGTTCAAATGATTAATAATAATATAATTGCCATAATCGGATTTATAACCGGTTTCCGTGACTTTGCCGTTATCGGCCGTCATGATATTTTTGTTGCCAGTAATATCAATTCCTTTGTGGAGCTTACCCCAGCGCATGCCGAACGTACTTGAAATACTTGGGGAAATGACAGGCCACGCGAACTTCCCTGAGCCTTCGCCTTGAATGACTTTGGTTCCTTTTTTCACCTTAGCCATAACAGGTTTATCAATGATCTCTTCATTCACAAGCTTCTCTTCGGTCATTAAACCGTCGACCTTCGTCACTTGAATCGTAACCTTCTTCAGCCCATTCTTCCCAGCGGTTATCGGTTGAACAACACCTACACGAAGTGAATCATCTTTCACATACTCAGTGTCGTATTGAATCTCCTGATTCTGTACAACCCGTTCTGTTGTCTTAACAGAGAGCGTTGGTTTGAGCACCGTCACATCAAGTTGGTTGCCGATTTTCAGCTTATCATCTTGAAGGCCGGGGTTTTTATCATAAATGAATTGCTTTGTAATCCCTAATTTCTTCGCGATACAGGAAACGCAATCTCCCTCGACAACCGTATACTTAGCAGGCTGTACATCACCGGTCTTGAGCTTTTTAATTACATCTTCCGGTTTAGCCAAATCATCTGGTTCGATAGGAACTTCCTTGGTATCTACCTGCTGAACAAATTCTACTTTCTCGAGTTCCGATGGTGCTGTTGTGATATCCTCACCCAACCCTGTTGATAGGGCAGCTACCTTAGCGGTTTCCTTGGCTTTAGGCGCGAAGGGTGCACTTACCTGTTCAAGAATCTGATCAGCCGTCTGCTGATCCTTCACAATTGCGATGGTTTTCCCATCTACCTTCAATTCAATGCCGACCGGTTGCGGCACAAGCAGCTTATCAAGTGTTGCCAAAACAGCTGAATCATCTGGTTCTACATTGTAAGCCTTTTCAGACTCATAGGTAACTCCGTTTGTTTTCAGCACGACATGCACATCTGGGAATTTTTGTTGCACTTCTTGCGGTTTTCTTTGCTTATATTCTTCAATAATCTTATTGTCGCTTACAATACCTATTTCTTGGCCATCCAGCTTCACATGATACACATTCACCATGCCTGCTTCAACATATTGATGTCCAGTAAACGTAATTATCCCAGTTAGTGCGATTGCACTAACTCCCAGAGCAAGGGACCATTTTTGTCGTTTCATTACCGTTAGCGTCGTTATTGTCGTTGATTCTTCCAGCTGCTTGTCTGATATTGATTCATTTCCGGTCAAGCTTTCTCGCTTAGGCGTGAATCTCTTGATGAGATCCATGACAAAGCGCATTCCCCTGAAACCTGTCATGATCTTCTCCCTTTGAACGGTTTTGCATCCGTAGATACATAAATAAACCTTGATTAGACATAATATCCATAAAGGATGTCTTCCTTTTGTTAAATTTAACACACTTTCTCTGCCTATTTCAACAAAATACTCGATATCCATGTGATAGATTCGTGTCCATCACCAAAAGAAGGCGCTAAAAATTCATTTTTTTGTATGAAAATCCAAGAGATTATGCGCATTGTTACAAGGTTTGACGAATTAGCATGAAAAATTGAAAGGGGACATCAACGATGGAAATTAATTTGGCTGCTACATTCCAAAATAGGGATAATTTAGAGCAAGCGGCGGAAGTTCTTAAACTGCAAGGTGTACTAGATATCAAATTCGATAATAGCGTAGTGCCTAGTTCTGATCAAGGTGACAGCTTCATTCAATCCGTAGACAGCTTTGCTGCTGAGCCCTCCTTTGCACTCATGGTAAGTGTTGAGAAGTCACGCTACCGCCAAGCTGAGGATACGATTATCAAATACGGCGGACAACTCCATTAATACTTGCTCAGGATATCTGTAAGCTGCTTCAATTCCTTCTCACTTAAGTACTTTTTAAGCGTGTCATTGACTTGCTTTAACTCCTCTGTGGTAATCCCATCTTCGAGCAAAACGGATAGATTCTGCACGTCACTTTGCGGCAGCTTGGCAACAACTAGAGAAAATATTTTCATCTTATCGTCGCTGGACAGTGCTTCTTTTTTTTTGGCAAAATCCTCCGTCGACATAACGAGTTCCTTTTTCTGCTCGTTCGCTTCACTTCGCGCTCTTCCCATAACGGCTATGGCATCATCCTTGGCTCCTTGGGAAGCATCTCCACTGTCAGTAGAACTAACTCCACTTGTGGGAAGTTGATCGTTTGGACTAGGGCTAGATTGGCTTCCAGACGGGTTGAGACTAGGAACAGGCTTCGTAGGTGCAGGGCTTTCAGATGGGGCAGCTTGCTTCCCCCCGTCTCTACGCATAACTATATTCAGCTCCCCCGCCAATCTTGCAGCAAATTCGTTAAATTGAACCTTTTTACCCAAAGCTGGGATCTGATATTGTCGAAATATATCCTCCACGTACATGTTTACAACATACCATGTCGTAAACATCGTAATCGATGTAATCAGGACTGTTCCAATGACGATCTTACTTAACCATGCTATTAGTTTCATTCTCGCTATCACTCCTGGCGCATAATCATGTTCCTCCTTCCCAGTATTGACGAAATCATCTCCATTAAATCCCTTTTTGATAAAAAAGAAATCCTCTAAGCTGCTAACAGCCTAGAGGATTTCTTAAGTTATTCAGGAAAAAGCGAACATTACGCCTCATTTGGTTATGATTATGCGTAGATTGGACGAACCAGGTTCGTTTGCTCACGGTTACGACCTACGGAGAAGATCGCGATTGGAATACCTGTCAGCTGGGAAACACGCTCCACATAATGTCTGGCATTCTCAGGCAGATCGCTCAGCGTACGTGCGCCGGATACGTCTTCTGTCCAACCTGGAAGCTCTTCATATACAGCTACACACTCGGAGATAGCTTTCAGGCTAGCTGGGTAGTGCTCAATCAACTCGCCGCGGTACATGTAGCCTGTGCAAATTTTTACCGTTTCAAGGCCAGTTAGAACGTCAATGGAGTTAAGGGATAAGCCCGTGATTCCGCTAACGCGTCTTGCGTGACGAACAACAACGCTGTCGAACCAACCAACACGACGTGGACGACCCGTTACTGTACCATATTCAAAGCCTTTTTCACGAATCCAAGCGCCGATTTCGTTGTCTAGCTCCGTAGGGAACGGGCCATCACCAACACGCGTCGTGTAAGCTTTTGCCACACCAATGATATTGTGGATCTTCGTTGGGCCTACACCAGAACCAATGCATACACCGCCTGCAGTTGGGTTCGAGGAGGTAACATACGGGTATGTACCTTGGTCGATATCCAACATAACACCTTGTGCGCCTTCGAATAGTACTCTGCGTCCTTGATCAATGTATTGGTTCAATACAACCGACGTATCCGTTACATATGGACGAATGACTTCAGCGTACTCGAGATATTCTTTGAGAATCGGCTCTACATCAAGACCCTGTGAACCGTAAACTTGCTCAATCACAACATTTTTCTCTGCAACGATGCGTCTAAGCTTCAATTCAAACTCTTCCGCGTCCATTAGATCAGCGATACGAATACCGTTACGAGCTGCTTTATCCATATAACAAGGTCCGATCCCTTTGCGGGTCGTGCCAATTTTGCTATCACCTTTGCGATCTTCTTCCAGACCATCCAACAACAAATGATACGGCATAATGACATGCGCGCGGTCACTAATGTTAAGGTTCGTCGTCGTAAAACCGTTATCATGAATGTAGTTAATTTCTTCAATGAGTGCAGCCGGGTTAATCACCATGCCATTCCCGATTACACAAGCTTTATCTTTGTAAAAAATACCTGAAGGTATCATCGTTAGCTTATATTTCTTCCCGCTAATAATGATTGTATGGCCTGCATTGTTACCACCTTGATAACGAGCAACAACCTCAGCAGATTCCGCTAAGAAATCCGTGATTTTCCCTTTCCCTTCATCTCCCCATTGCGTACCGACAACAACAACCGTTGACATATGCACTTACCTCCGTACGGTGACGAATCACCCATAATGAGCCGTTATGGCTTTAGTACCACAGAGAGAAGTTGGACTTCATTAAAGCGCTAAAGCGTCTAGTGTCCATCTTACTTTCCCTCTGGCGATGCAAATACCTCTATACACCGTTTCACATTTGGCGAACCGGTTCAGAGGGCTTACTCACCGCAAAGGAACATCCAGGTTTCTTCGGCAGTCATCTGCAGGAAGTGAACCTACCTTACGGCATGAAAAACGACCTTATTTCGAAGTTGCCTTACGATAAGCAGGCATTCGACCAAGGTTTTTTCACCGTCTCTAGTGTAGCAGTCCCCCTGAGCAAAGTCAATTAAAAACGAACAATTACACAGGTGTCTGTATAATCGTTCGGATATTGCGCAAACTAATAGGTTAGCTTTATGAAAATAAAAAAAACAGCCGTCAATACTGCGCGGCTGCTGCTTCCTGATGACTTCGATCCATATTTACGAACTTATTAAATTGCTTTAAGAACGCCAGCTCTACGGTTCCTACGGGACCGTTCCGCTGCTTAGCAATAATGATCTCGATAATGTTCTTCTTTTCGGATTCCTTATCGTAGTAATCGTCCCGGTAGAGGAACGCTACGATGTCGGCATCTTGCTCGATCGATCCCGACTCCCTAAGGTCAGACATCATCGGACGCTTGTCTTGCCGCTGCTCAACACCCCGGCTCAGCTGCGAGAGCGCGATGACCGGAACGTTGAGCTCACGCGCAATTTGCTTCAGCGTACGGGAGATCTCAGAGACCTCCTGCTGACGGTTATCGCCTTTGCCGCGGCCGGCAATCAGCTGCAGGTAGTCGATGAGGATCATGCCGAGCCCCTTCTCCTGCTGCAGACGACGGCACTTCGCGCGGATGTCCGCGACCGTAATCGATGGTGAATCATCGATGTAAATGTTCGCCTCGGACAAAGCGCCAATTGCCATCGTCAGCTTCTCCCAGTCGTCGCCCTCGAGATAACCCGTCCGCATGCGGTTGGCGTCGACGTTCGCTTCCGCGCAGATCATACGCTGTACAAGCTGCGCCGCGCCCATCTCCAGGGAGAAGATGGCGACAGTTTCCTTAGCCCGTACGCCCACGTTCTGCGCAACGTTCAGCGCGAACGCGGTCTTACCAACCGAAGGACGGGCGGCCAAGATTACAAGGTCCGAGCGCTGAAAGCCGGACGTCATCTTGTCGAGGTCAATAAAGCCCGAAGGGATCCCCGTTGACCCTCCCTTATTCGAGTAAAGCTGCTCGACTTTCTCGAATACTTCCATGAGCACATCGCGAATAACCACGAAGCCGCTTGAGCTGCGGCGCTGCGAGATCTCAAGGATCTTCGCCTCCGCTTCGCTGAGCATTGACCCAACATCGTCCTCATTGGCATAGCCATTGGAGACGATTTGGGTTGCTGTGCGGATAAGGCGGCGTAACATCGACTTCTCCTCGACGATAGCTGCGTAGTAGTCAATATTTGCTGCTGTTGGCACCGCATTAGCCAACTCAGAGAGATACGTCACGCCGCCGATCTCTTCAAGTTGCTGTTTGTTCTGTAGCCGCGACGTAAGCGTGATCAGGTCGACAGGCTCCTGCTCTTCTGCGAGTTCTACGATCGACTCGAAGATGCGTTGATGTGTACCACGATAGAAGTCGTCGCTTGATATCCGCTCCATGGCGGTAATCAAGGCTTCGCCGTGAATCAAAATAGCACCGAGTACGGCTTGCTCGGCTTCTATATTTTGTGGGGGTACACGATCCATAAACATATTATCTCCGCTCATGCTGCTGTACCCGCCTTTCTTTTCGTTAGTAGTTTACTAGCCTTGCATCACAAAAGATGAGAAACTCTTTAATCATTTTCTATCATCCACACTTCGGACTGAATTGGTTCATGTTCAAATATCATTCAAAGCACTTCAAACAATTTAGAAGGCTTTAGAGGTTTACTCTTTACTCTTTACTCTTTACTCTCTTACGCTCACAAAACTCTTAAACATCTCTACAGACATCTAATAAATTTCCCCGCAGCAAACTACGGGAATTATCTCATTAATCCAACAACCGCGGTATTACCTCACAATAGATAAGAGCCCCTCCAAGGGACTCTTACCTTTATCCATGTTCTTTCTCCATTTACGCTGTTTTCTCTTGCTCCGAAACGCCACTACCCACGTTCCGTCACTCCACTTCTTACTTCTCCTCCGTCACATGTACGTTCAAGCTAGCCGTTACTTCACTGTGCAGTTTCACAGCAACCTTCGTCACACCAAGCGTACGAATTGGATCTTCCAGCACGATTTTGCGCTTATCGATTACGATTTTATATTGCTTCTCTAGAATCTCTGCGATTTGCTTGCTAGGGATGGCTCCGAATAGACGTCCGCCTTCACCGGCTTTCGCCTTGATTTGAACGGTCATTTCACCGAGCTTCTCACCGAGTGCCTGAGCATCGGCTTTCTCTTGATCCTTGCGGCGCTGTTCTGCCTTTTTCTGATTATCAAGCACCTTAACGGTTCCTTGTGTAGCTGGAGCAGCAAGTCCCTGCGCGATTAGGAAATTCTGTGCGTAGCCCTCAGATACTTCTTTCACTTCGCCCTTCTTACCTTGGCCTTTTACGTCTTTTAGTAAAATGACTTTCATTCGAAAAGTCCCTCCTCTTCCTGCATTTCCTCAAGTACTTTCTTCAATCGTTTCGTTGCTTCCTCTAAAGTGCCATCTATCTGCGTAGCTGCATTCGTTAAATGCCCGCCTCCGCCCAGACGCTCCATTACGATCTGAACGTTCATCTGTCCCAGCGATCTTGCGCTGATTCCGATCAATCCGTCCGGTCGTTCGGCGATGACAAAGGATGCCATAATATTCGTCATATTCAACAATGTATCAGCTACTTGCGCAATCATCAACTGAGAATATTTGCGATTTGGCTCAGCAACTGCCAAAGCAACATGCTCGTAGATCGTTTCTGTATGTTTAATAACTTCTGCTCTTTCGATATACGAATCGAGATCTTCCTTCAGCAATCGCTGGATTAAGGAGGAATCTGCACCATTACGGCGCAAATAGGATGCCGCTTCGAAGGTTCTTGCCCCTGTACGGAGGCTGAAACTCTTCGTATCAACCACAATCCCAGCCAGCAGCATCGTTGCTTCCAACACTTCCATGGTTAGCTTTTCATTGATATATTGAAGAAGCTCCGTCACAAGTTCACACGTTGAGGACGCATAAGGCTCCATATAGACGAGCGTCGCATCATGGATGAACTCCTCACTACGGCGATGGTGATCGACCACCACGACCCTATGCGTCAGCTGAATCAGCTTAGGTTCAGCCACCATGGACGCCTTATGTGTATCCACAACAACTGCCAGCGAGCGCTGTGTCGTAATCTGCATCGCCTGCTCCGGCGTAATGAACCAACGATGCAGCCGCTCATCGGCAGCAATCGTCTCCATCACCTTCTGAATAGAGGGATTAACACCCTCCAGTACAATGTAGCCTTCCTTGCCGACAACCTGTACTGCCTTCAAGACACCAATCGCTGCACCAACGGAGTCCATATCGGGGAACTTATGACCCATGATGATCACTTTATCGCTATCCTTCATTAGATCACGCAAGGCGTGAGAAATGACCCTAGCTCGAACCCGCGTACGCTTCTCAACCGCATTCGTCCTTCCGCCATAGAAGGAAAGTCGCTGCCCGACTTTGACCGTTACCTGATCGCCGCCGCGGCCGAGTGACATGTCTAGTCCCATCTGTGCCATTTGACCAAGTTCCATGAGCTGCTCAGCTCCTGAAGCGATCCCAATACTAAGTGTCAATGGAAGCTTATTTTCAATCGTCAAATCCCGCACTTCGTCCAGGATTTCAAACCGTGTTTGTTCCAATTGGCGCAAAGCCTTTTGATCCATCAGAATGAGGAAACGATCTGACGACGTCCGGCGCAAATAAAGCTGGTACTTCTGAGCCCATTCCGTAATCTCGCCAGTCACTTTAGCCAGCATAATACTGCGCGTCTGATCATCGAGACCTTGCGTCGACTCTTCTAGATTATCCATCATTACGATGCCGATCGCCGTTTTCTCATCTTCATACTTCTTCGCCAAATTCGCTTGCTCCGTTATTTCACGGAAATAAAGAAGCCGCTCCTCTGGCCGAATCCATACTTGATAAATAAACTTTCCAATGGACAGCTCCAGCTTGTCACTTTTGTCGTTTTTGTCCTTTTTGTTTTTCAAATCAGGGAAGTATTCAAATAGCGACTCGCCAATGACCGAATCCTTCTCAAGCATTTTTGCCACAAAAGGGTTGTGCCACTCGATGCGCTTCTCTTCATTATATAAAATAATTCCGATGGGAAGGCCACTCATCACTTCATTGCCTGCTTTTTTCACCCGATGTGTAATCGTTCCGACGTACGTATTTAACTCTCTACGAAAAGCTGTTTCTGCTTGTAGCGTAAAGTAAGCCAATACACCGCAGACTAGAAAGGCTGTAAGGCCCAGCCACCATTTGAACATATAAATAATGGCTGTCAAAATGATGAGTAGGACGAAAATCCACACGATATGTTGACCGTGCCACCGCTTTAAAAGGAACTTCGGCATTCGAACTAGCTCCTAATCCTATATATTTTTCTTGAACCGTTCTCGGATTGGAAACGCAACATCAAATACCCCTAATAAGCTGTATACGATAAATAAAGGAGGCATGAAGCAAACTAATACAATCGCCACGATTGGCAAAATAGGCTTCCACTTGTTCGCATGTGCAACAAAGAATAGAAAGCAAATCGCCTGAATTGCAAAGGCTAGCATAAGCAGCGGCATCGCATTCATTAATAACGTAGAGATAAGCGAAATTGAAGCCGGATTAACGAATAAATCTAAAACAAATACAACTAAATAGATCCAGACAAGCGATTTCTGCAGCATCCACTCCCTCATCGGGCGCAATCCTGGAATCCCTTCTCCTGTTTTGTTGAGCAGCCAGCGGCTAATGCCGTGAGACACAAATGTGTAGAATAGGGCTACGAAAATTAAATATAAAGGAATCACTTGCACGATGAAATTGACATACCAATCCTGATCTTTCGGCAAAATATCACGAATTCCTGGAGGCATACTCGCTATACTTTCCATCATGAACTGTTTGAACTTCGCAACCGGATCAAATCCGAGCGCATACCCGATAACAAGACTCACCAGAGACTCTGCCAGAATCGTGATAATCCCTGCCGTTAACACAGATCTTGCCGCTGCTTTACGTTTATATAAGTTACCCATGACCAGTACAGGCGGTAAAAAGAATAGAGAAACCGACATAAGGAATATCCCTTGCCATTGGGTAAGTATATAAACAACGAGCAAGCTGAGCACATAGCTAATGACGAAACGCCTTGTGCTTGATTTTACATATAACATTAGAACTGGAATCATGAGAAAACTAAATGTGAAAATAATAAAAGGCGTCATTAGAGATAGCAATGAGACGATCGTCACTGCGCTCCATATGATGCTTTGCCAACTTCGTTTCCCCAACCGGGCTCACCTCTTACGTAAATGTTCTTCTAGCGATGAAATGTCGCCGTACCAGTCCTCAAGTTGATGGCCCTCTTGGCGGTGCTTCTTCATTTTCTCTACAATAGCTTCGTCTAAACTGTGAAATGAAATGCCTAGTCTTCTGCCTAAGATGTAACCGCTCGAAATTAAGCTGGCTAATCCATCTACAATTTTCACATGGCTGCCTTCCCATATGCCTTTGAGCAGATGTGCTACATGATCTACGACTTCTGTCTTGAGCCACTCAATGACTTTGGCCCGTCTGGCTAGGTCAACATCCTTTTCCCTATTCAGCAACCGCCATCTCTCCTCATTCAGCAATGACTATTGTCTCAATTATACCACAAATAGGCACAAGAAAAGAAAGCCTCTACAGAGCTGTTCGATCCCCTTGCGTTGATGGTGTTGAAATCACTAGAAATTCGACATCTTCCAAGGACTCGTTATGAATTTGGTGCGGAATACCAGGTAAGATTGTACAACCTTCCTGCGACTTCAGGGTGATGACCTTACCATCGATCCACATCTTAGCTTCTCCACTTAAAATGAAGAAAAACTGCTTCGCCTTTTCATGCACATGCTTGACTTCACTCGCGCCTGCCGGCATTCGCTCTTGGATTATTGTCCTATCTGCGTCCCGCTCCAGATACCAACCGTCGCAACTTTCGCCCCATATGTAGTGTTCCGCCTGCTTTTTATGGATTTTCACGATCGGTTTCTCCCCTCGTAGTTTGCTTCTTGGCATACAAAAAAGACAGCCGTTAGATACAGCTGCCTTCTTGGTTTAACCCTATTCCGTTGTGTAAGGCAACAATGCGATTGTACGGGAGCGCTTGATAGCGATCGTCAATGCACGTTGGTACTTAGCGGAAGTACCAGTTACACGTCTAGGAAGAATCTTCCCGCGCTCACTGATGAACTTTTTAAGAGTTTCAATATCTTTATAGTCAATGTGCTTGATTTTGTTTACTGTGAAGTAACAAACCTTACGACGTTTACCTTTACCGCCTTTACCACGAGGAGCAAATTTGCGGTCGCCGCGATCTTCACTGTTGTTATCTCTTTTTTGGAAAGCCATTAGTTTGTTCAGTCCTTTCTACTTTAGAATGGCAAGTCATCATCGGAAATATCGATCGGTTTTCCGTCATCTATGAAAGGATCCTGCTGCTCGCGCGATCCACCGCCACGATTGCCACTGCCGCTTCCGCCGCCGTAGCTTGCGTTTGCGTTAGATGATCCGCCTTCTTCGCGATTACCGCCGCTGTTGCTGGATTCAAGGAAACGTACATTATCGGCAATAACTTCGGTCACATAAACGCGCTTGCCCTCATTGTTGTCGTAATTCCGTACCTGAATACGTCCTTCCACTGCTGTTAAACGACCTTTACGCAAATAGTTCGCGCATGTTTCAGCAAGCTGCCTCCACGTGACGATATTGATAAAGTCCGCTTCCCGTTCTTTCGACTGTGAGTTCGTGAAAGGGCGGTCTACTGCAAGTGTAAATTGTGTAACAGCTACGCCAGCTGGCGTATATCGAAGTTCTGGATCTTTGGTCAATCGACCGATAAGAATAACACGGTTCAACATGGAACAACCCTCCTGACGAAAATACTGGCATGCATTTAAGCTACGTCGTTTACGATTAAGTGACGAATAACTTCGTCCGAAATCTTAAGTACGCGATCAAGTTCAGTTACAACAGCAGGTTCTGCGTTGAAGTGTACCAGCACATAGTGCCCGTCACGGAACTTCTTGATCTCATACGCAAGACGGCGTTTGCCCATCAGGTCATGTTTGGAGATTTCTCCCCCACCGTTCGTGATGATGCCTTGGAACTTTTCTACCGTAGATTGAACAACTTCTTGTTCAACGTCTGTACGAATGATGTACATCAGTTCATATTTGCGCATGTATTTCACCTCCTTTTGGACTAAGCGGCTCCTCTTTAAGCTTGTCAGACAAGCGAAGGAGCAAGGAGCGAGGATTCTTATTCAAAACTCGCACCTGAATACTATAGCAAATTGAGCGACAGATTACAAGTTTTTCTCTAACAAACTGTGAGGAGGAAGCTGGTAATGGGATTCATACATGCTTCCCCTGCAAAGGGGTAATCTAAACATGATTGTTATTCTTAAGAAGAGGTGATCATCGTGGGTGAATGGACAGAATTCAATGCTGGCGATCATGTTCCTAACGACGGCGAGTATATGGAAATCGGTGAAAATGCTTTTCACATGGGCATCAAGAATCCTAAAACCGTTACGTTGAAAAAAGGTGACACTTTCCCGGAAAATAGTAACCACAATCGAAAATGGCATCGAAAAAAAATAACGCTAAAATAAGTTCACCATGAGTAGGAGAATGACCAATGAGAATTACCACGTTTACATGGCTGTTCACCTTCCTAGGTGCTGCCTTGTGCTTGGTTCATTATTTATTTCATGATCATGATGCCTTCTATATGCTGTTCTACGCTCTCAGTATACCAGCATGGTTTGCATCAACATTTACGAACATCTATGAAATTTCCATGTTTCGAATGCTTATCATTTATGCGTTAACGATCGCCTCATGGGCCCTGGTTGGGTATATCATTGACCGTTTCTCTGTAAGCTACAGGCGGCGGGATAGGAATCATTAGCGATTGGAATGAATAGCTGGCCCTTATGTAGTTTACCTACTTAGGGCCAACTCTTTTCAATTGAAATGATCAAACTATAAACCTGTACCCTGATCCCCAAACTGTTCCTATATACTGGGGTTTAGATGGGATTTCCTCAATTTTCTCTCTGATTCTGGCAATATGAACCGTTACGGTAGAGGTGTCGCTCATCGCATCCATCCCCCAGATTCTCTCAAAAAGTTCTTCTTTACCAAACACCCGATTGGCATGCTGCAAAAGAAACAGAAGCAGGTCAAATTCCTTTTGCGCCAAAATGACTTCATTCCCGTTCACAAAAACTCTCCTGGCATCTTTTTGAACCTCAAGACCTCTGACCTGAATCCTGCTTCCCTCATTCCCATTTCCAAACCGCTCTTTCATACGCTCAAATTTTTTCAGATGGGCACCAACCCTGGCTACCAGTTCACCCGAGCTGAACGGCTTTGTAATATAATCGTCCGCGCCGAGTCCTAAACCATTAATCTTATAGATTTCCTCTGCTCTAGCTGATACCAGAAGCACAGGAATATCATCCTGCTCACGCACTGTTCTCAAAACTTCAAACCCGTCTATATCCGGCAGCATGATATCTAATATAATGAGCTCAAAATCTTCCTCCTTTAGAGCTCTCAAACCCGCTGATCCGCTGTTCACCGTCTTAACCGAATAACCGCTCAACTCAAGGTAATCCTTTTGCAAATTGGCAATACTTTGGTCGTCCTCAACAATCAGAATTTTTTTCATCATAACCTCCAAACATGTTAGAACTTCTTCAGAGATATCATTATGCGTGTCCCCTCTCCCACAACGCTTTTTGCCCATATTTTCCCTTCTTGCCCTTCTATAATTTGCTTTGCGATAGCAAGTCCTAGTCCGCTGCCGCTTTTTCTTGAAGGGTCTACCTGATAAAATCGGTCAAATATGAAGGGGAGTTTGTTCTCGGGTATTCCATTGCCGTTGTCCCTAATTTCTATAATAGCAGACGTTCGTGTTTCCCTGAGTAATATGGCAATCTTTCCATTTGTCTTACCTGCATACATCACAGCATTATCAAGAATGTTCTGTATGACCCTCTTTAATCTTTCACGATCGATTAATACTTTGACAGGCTCCTTTAATTCGTTTATTAACTCTAATGAAAGGTTAGCCTTTTCACACTCATATTTATGATCCGCGACGCAATCCTCGAAATAGCTCGTCAAATCGCTTTTCTCAAAATGATAAGGAAGCTGATTCAAATCAAGCTTGGAATATAAAAGAAGATCATCGATCATAGCGTTCACCAAAATAGCTTTGGATCGTGCAGTTTCAAGGTACTCCTCAAGTTTCTCAGGCGTCTTGGCTACCCCATCTATAATCCCTTCAATATAACCTTTAATGGAAGTAACAGGCGTCTTTAAGTCATGTGAAATGCTTGAAACTAAAAACTTCCTGTTATCATCAAATTTTTGCTGCAAATAGACAGACTCCTTTAGCTTGATCCGCATTAACTCCAAGGTTCTGCTTAATTCCTGAATTTCGCCTTCGCCCTCTTCGGAAATCTCGCAGCTTAAATCCCCTTCCCTGATTTTAATAGCGGCGTCCTTTAACCTGGAAATCGGTAAAATAATTCCGCGTGAAAACTTATACGAAATCCAAAAATTCATTAGCAAAAATACCACAGTGAAAAAGCTGACTGTAAAAATGCCAAGCAGCACATAAAAACTTGTTTTCACCTTGATTGGCACAAGCAGCAGCAAAATGCCCATATCCCCTGAAGGAAGTTTGTAATCCGCTCGGGTAAACATATAAGTTTTGCCCTCAAGCTCAATCTCATCTCGATGAGACGAATCGCCAGACAGCATTAGGCTTTTCTCGATATCGATCTTATTAAAATTATGTGTAGCAAACAAAACTTCTCTATTTATTAAAATGATCGCACTGGCATCCAAAGCGTTAACTCGATCAAAGAGCTTTTGTTGATAGTTATGATCCAAGAGCTGCTCGAACTTAAAGGTCAGTGCTTCTCTTTTGATTTCGCTGATCGCTGCCCTGACTTCGAAGACTTTTTGAAACTCCTTTATACCGGCTTCGCGGCCAAAAACTTTCGTATAAGCAGCAACAAAAATAATGACAGCCAGGAACGTCAAACCAATGGAGACCAGTACAGCCAGCGCATTCATCGTGAAAAAACGTTTGGTTAAGTGCATGTATATTCCTTTCTATATATCCTTCCTGTCAAACAAGTAATACCCCGTAGTAAATAACATGATACCACAGCCTGACATGATTAAGATCTGTCGGAATATTTTAAACACATTGATCGATTCAGAAATCCAGAGGGTGTACCAATCAAACATCGACGTAATAAAAAAACTCGAATAGGATGAGAACACAATACCCATAAAATTAAAACCGATAAACACTAGAATAGAGAGGAAAAATACTGCTAGTCCTCCCTGGATCACATTGGACAACAGGACGACGATAAGTGCAAACACAAATACGGGAAGAAAAGTTAAGCCATATGATAAAATCACCTTTACGATGCCCATGTAGCTGGCAGAGGCCGGATTAAATATGAATCCAACAAGCAAAGAAAGAAGCATAACAAACAAAAGGTTCCCAACAATAAATAAGGCCAAATTTAAAACCTTCGCACTAAACACACCAAATCTGGAGACCGGCCTTAAGAGCGTTATTTTCATAGTATTCGACGAGGATTCACCGTTAAACATATCGATCGCTACAAAAATGGCAAACAACGGTAAAAGCGTATAAGTAATAAACGTTAGCACCACTATGGGAAATTCCACACTCCCAACAACCCTTAATCCAAGGCCATGCTTAATCGTCGTTACGGCAATTTGCCCGATCACAACGGCAAGAATGGACAAAATCACGGCTGCAAGCATTTTTTTCTCTTTTTCAGCAGCTTCACGGATTCATTTATAAATGCAGCTTTAAACCCTGCCATTCCTGTCCACCTCACTTACAAAATAATTTTCAAGCGAAGAATAGTAAGAAAGAATATTCTGGGTATATTCGACGTTGACAAGCTTGCCTCCGTAAATAATCCCGATTCTTGTGCACGTTAATTCCACATCGTGAATCAAGTGGCTGGAAATAAAGAAAGTCGTGCCCTCCTGGGAAAGCTGTTTGATCAATTTTCTCATTTCCAGCATCCCCTCGACATCAAGTCCGTTTAAAGGCTCGTCCAAAATTAAAAGCTTTGGTTTGGACAGAATCGCAGCCGCTATCCCCAGCCTTTGTTTCATCCCGAGTGAAAATTTCTGTGATTTTTCATTTTTATATTTCAACATGCCTGTGATTTCAAGACATTCATCAATTCTTCGCTGATCAATCTGCGGGTAAAACCTGGCGAACAGTTTCAGGTTTTCATTTGCTGTTAAATATGGATACGATTCCGCTGTTTCAATCATACAGCCTACATGCTTCATGGCATTGACGTAATCTTCTAAAATGCTGGCGCCGAAAATCTTCACATCACCACGATCCGGTTTCGTGAGCCCGGTCATCATCTTCATGGCTGTTGTCTTCCCAGCGCCATTTGGTCCTAGAAAACCGAATATATCGCCTTGATCTACTTCTAAGTTTAACTCGCTAATCCCCCGGCCATTCTTAAATGACTTGGTTAAGTCGTTTATTTCAATTGCCTTGACTGTCAATTCATCATCTCCCCAAAAAATGTTCAAGAAGCCGCCATTTGCAGCCTCCTGAACCCCATTTTCTATTCAAATATGCGTCTAAATTCTCCATCGTAATATGGTTTCGAGCTAGATTTGTACGAGTTTTTATCAATGACCTCTATACCCATTTCAAAATAAACCTTGCCAGCGGAGTTCGGATGAATCATTCCATTTTTCTGTTCACCCTTCGCATCTGTGTAAGTAAAAGTTGTGGATGACACCGGATTGTATGCAAAGTCAAATGCATCCTTGTTTGGATACTCGCTCTCAAAACCAGGATAAACAGTCTCTGAATACTTTCCTGTCACTTTATCGCCGTCTATGCTTGTGATTTCAACCGTTCTCTCGCCAATCTTCACAAACTTGCCGTCTTTGTCCATAATGATATCATTTTTATATGTTCCCACATATTTGCTGCTGAATCCGCCCGAATAGCTGACCTTCTCAACGTTCGCGCCTGTTAGGTCAGGCATAGCAATCTTCGTATTGCCAATCTCAGAAAGCTTTACAATGACATTGAGGTTTAAGTCATGCTGAACACCATTTTTATCTTTTCCCGACAGGGTAATATCACCCGTCACATTTTCCAGATAGCCTGCTTTATTTTCAACGGCCGTACCCACAACCTTTTTCACAAAAATATCGCTCTCTATTTCCGGTAAATCCCTCTCATCGTTAAGCATCTGCTTGATACCAAAGGAGGAGACAGCATTTACGACGGCCGGCACTTGTGTCTCGGACAAGCTCCCCGCATATACTTTTCCGCCGTCATTCCCTTCCTCTACCTGCACATAATCTTTCAGAGAGCCAACCACAGCGTCAACAATCTTTTCGATCTCCGCTGCTCCCTTCTCTTTAAACGGGTTGTCGAACTGTGCTGGTCCTTTCCTGTTCACATTAGCCGGATATTCCGTGACGTAATAGGTATCCTCCATGCCGCTTTTCCTAACTGAAAGCTTATTGTCGGAATACGTATAATTGGAGGTGGTTTCGCCATTTGCTTTTTTAGTCACCGTATTGTCTTCAGATGTTTGTTTTGCCGTATCCATTTTCTTGATCATTGAAGCTTGAAGCAAGGTTTGATTATTATCCTTCAACGTATACAACGCCTCGACCGTATAGTTGTTCAAATCCTTTTCCATGAGTGCAGCAGTGTTTTTTGCTGAATCTTTCAGCCGGTCATATCCAGATCCAAGCAGCGTATCGGCAAAAGCAGTAGATACGAATAGACAGGCTCCAATCGTAAATGAAAGTACAGTAATTCCTTTTTTGCTAAGTTTCATCTTGGTTCTCCTTTAATACGATTTAGGGGAAACGTTTCCTTACTATTTATTTTAATATAGGCTTATTGAATCCATCTAAATGAATTATTAACAAAGTATTAACTCTGTTTCAATGATACTTCTGCTCTTCCCGTTCTGTTCGCTTTATCTTATAATTTACTATATCTACCAATCCTTTAATGAGGTGAAATTTTTTGAACGAAAATAAAGATAGACAGCGTGAAGTATCATCTTCTGATCTAAACCCTCCGCCCCAATCTACAGCCTCTTTTAGCCGTAGAAAACTGCTCTCTTCAATTGGCGCCGCAGGTTTAGCTTTTGTAGCAGGAGACATCTTCACAAATAGCTCAACTGCTCAAGCAGCATCTCCTTCCACACTTATTTACAATGTCAAAGATTTCGGAGCCCGCGGTAACCGACGCTATGATGAAGACGATGCTCCTTACATCCAAAGCGCAATCGACACAGCTGCTCTATCAGGTGGCATAGTTTACATCCCGCCAGGCATGTACTTCCTCAAGATTCCCTTGCGCGTGAGTGCGAACATTACCTTAATAGGGGCCGGCAGCAGCAGTATCCTTCGGTCCTCCACCCATAAATTCGGTCTCCTTAACTTATCCGCGGTTCAACATGTACATATCCAGGGGTTGTCCTTCCAAGGAATTGGATCTTTCGGGAATGCCTCGGTACCACGCATTGAATGCGGAATTGCGCTCGACCAAGCTACCGACATTACCATCACAGACTGCACCTTTTCAATGATCGATAATGGCATCAAATCCGTTGACTCTAACCGAGTCGTTGTGGAAAACTGTACTTTCGATAACATCATCGGAACGCTGGATTACGATTCCCAAGGTTATGGCATCTGGTGTAGTAATGTTAAGAATCATCATTTTGTGCAAAATCAATTCAACATGCTGTTTCAAACGTGTATCACTTTTACCAATGGCAGCAGTCATTCTGTCATCGCGAGAAATCGCATGCAGAAGTGCTATCAGTCTGGGATTGACCTTATATCCGGTCCCAGAGAAGAGCCATGTCAGTTTAATACCCTCTCCGATAACATTATTGAGAATTTTATAAATTCAAGCGGAAATAAAGGGTATACCTATGGCATCCGTCTCAAGGGTCACTGCATCTCCAATATGATTACTGCTAATATTCTAAATGATATCGACGATATTGGTATTCTGTTAGCGGGACAAGCGGACACCCAACTAAAACGACCTCATCGCAATATCATATCCAATAACCAGCTCCAAGCTATAGGTAATAACGGGATTGTCCTCATTAATGCTTATGATAATCAGATTCGTCAGAATTCTATTCGTAGTTGTAAAGCAGAAGGCATTTTACTAGCTGCTGAAGGCAAAGAAAGCGGTTCGTACTCAGATAGCAATCAGTTAATAGGTAATAGCCTAAACACCTGTACCAAAGCACCGATCCGGATCACGGATACCAATTGCCGAGAAACCATCCTCTTTGGCAATGTGGGTTCAGGCAATGGTGAGAAAATTTTCGATAAAGGCACAAATACAACCACTTCTACCCTATGAGCAAAAAGGCCACACAACCCAGTTGGGTGTGCGGCCTTCTTCGTTATTTCTGATAAACTCGCTTCTCCGATATCTTACCATCCGCAAAGAAAACAAGCTGTACATAATAACCAGGTTGATTGGATATCTCAAAGTCATACGTTTTCTTTCCATTCTCTTCTTTAATCAACTTACCTTTGGATCCTGTCAGCTTCACCATGTCATCGTAAGTGCCTGTCATACTTATTTTATCGGCCTGTTCCTTCGTTATCTTAGGAAGCGGCTCATCCTTCGTCGCATTGTCTCCGGCCTTTGGTGTCGCAGTTGCAGCTGTTCCACCAGTTGGACCGCTTGTCCCGCCAGGCGTCGCAGAAGCCCCTGGAGAAGGCTGTACAGTCCCACCAGCAGTAGGACTTGCTGTGCCCCCCTCGTTCTTCTTGGAGCACCCTGTGATGACCACAGCTAGCACCAGAAGCATCATTAACCAAATTCTCATAACGGTCTACCTCCTTCATTTTACCTATGCCTAGATATGGGGTTATTTTGCTTCCTTTCCTTGCCTTTTATCCCCTAACTGCCAAAGCAAAAGAGCCCCCTACGTCTTCATAGACGTAAAAGGCTCTTAATTTGTTTCACGCTGTTGGTTCCACTAGAGTACGGAAAGAGTGGGAGTCGAACCCACGCACGCCTCGCGACGCCTAACTGATTTCGAGTCAGCCCCCTTGGACCACTTGGGTACCTTTCCATGAAAAGCGAGAACAGGACTTATTGTATCAAAAAAGTCAGGCTCTCGCAAGTGTTTTTCCTGAACCCATTAAGAGGACTCTTCTTGTATCTCTATATTCGATCGGAGTACTTTTTTTAGCTTACTTTCGAACTTCGTTCTCGGCACTAATACACTGTGTTTACAGCCTACACATTTGATCCGAATATCCATACCCATCCGAATGATTTCCATTTCATTGGTGCCACACGGATGGGGCTTTTTCATTTGCACAATATCGCCAAGTTGATACTGCTTCTTCTCCATTCGTCTGCCACCGCCTTTTTTGAATTTACGGACATTATTTTCTTGGGTTATAGCACTTCTATTTGGGTGATATTGAGCTGCTTCTTAATTTCGATATTCAAAAGTCTAGTGACATTAAATTGTCTTGTCGGCTTACACTCCGCGATAATACGAATTTTCAAATCCGTCGTACCTACCATCTGAACACCAAGCACCTCAGGTTCTTTCACAATATCATCGGTAAGCAGCTGAACTTGCTTCACCGTTTCCTTGAGGATTTCTGTCGCTTTATCAATATCCAAATGAAGAGGAATCGTTACATCAACTACAGCAAGTGAATTATAGGTAGAAAAATTGGTTACTTGTTTGATATTTCCATTCGGAATAATATGCACTTCACCTGTCCAACTCTTGATCCGGGTCACTCTAATCCCGATTTCTTCCACTGTACCTTTGAATTGATCAATTTGAATGACATCCCCCACTCCGAATTGATCCTCAAAGATGATGAAGAACCCTGTTATTACATCCTTCACCAAACTCTGTGCTCCGAAACCAATCGCTAGCCCGAGTACACCTGCACCAGCAAGTAAAGGGCCTATATTCAGCCCAACTTGCCCTAGTATCAGCATAATGCATATAAGATTGATCGTGTAAGCTATTAGATTATGTATGAGACTTCCTATTGTGTTCGTTCTTCTTCTATCAAATTTCAACGGAGACTTGTCTCTGGCTGAAATCATATGAGCGATTGTTTTATCAGCGATTTTTATACAAATTTTAGCTACTACATAGATTAATATAATTTTAACGATAATCCAAAATATCGAGGCTATCATTTCCGGTTTAGTTATATGTTCGTGTATCCATTGACCTAAATCTGCAAAAAACTTAGTTACAAAGGCCATCTGCAGCCCCCCTTAATTTCATTCCATCGTAACATATTTATCCTCATTTTTAAAATAGATGCCTCTTATTTCCACATTTTCAGAATGAATGATGTCTCTTACTTGTTCTAAATTCTCTCCGGGGAATTCAATAGACAGTGCGCAGCCCGCGGTGATTTCTTTCGGAGTTGGTCGTATGTCGATCTCGATATCTGCATACTCTAGCAGCATTTCTGCCCTCAGTGCTTGTTGAGTAGAATCGAACGCTAGCAACATGATTGAAAGTTTCAGGGAAAGTCCCCCTCTTCTACGTATAAATGTCCCTATCTCTCCATATACTAGTAAAAAAAATAGTAACATTTGGAGGGATACGATGAAATTCCAATTTGGTTTCGATGGAGTGAAAAATACGGTTCTAGAACCACTGAAGATTCAACATACAGATGCTGATACCCCTTTTCTTCTCTCAAAGCATTTACACACCATCTTTAGCAAACTACCAACCTATCAACCTATCGTTGTCATATGTGTAGGAACCGATCGTTCTACTGGAGATTCCTTAGGACCACTAGTTGGCTCTCATTTGAATCGAACAACCAACCTCCGCAACCTCCATCTTTTCGGCACTTTAGATGAGCCTGTCCATGCCATGAATTTAGCTGAAACCGTGGATAAAGTCCATAACCAGTTTCAAAACCCCTTCATCGTTGCCATCGATGCTTGCCTTGGTCAAGTATCTAGCGTCGGTTGCATTCAAGTTGCAGATGGACCTCTTAAACCGGGCGCTGGTGTTAATAAAGATTTGCCCCCAGTTGGTGACATCCATGTTACCGGAATTGTAAATGTCGGTGGATTTATGGAGTATTTCGTCCTTCAGAACACGCGGCTTAGCTTAGTCATGAATATGGCCAATATCATTGGTGATGCTCTTCATTCTGCTTTGCGCCGCACACAATCTTATACCCCTAATGCTACGGCTGCTTTAAAGTTTGATTAATCGCTTCTTTTTCTTCAGGGCTTAGCGTATAGCTTGATTGTGCATTCTGAATTGGCTTAGCATACAAATACATCTGCTCGCGACTATGTATACCCGTCAGAATGACCCCATCTTGATAATCATCCAATATAGCAATAGTAAAGCTTAAATCACTTCCACCTTCATTGAAGGCATTATAGCGATGGATCGCGATTTTTGACTTCGTCTTCATCAATGCTTTTTGAATTGTTTCAACCCTGGCTGAAGTCGCTATTGATTCGGCCTTTTGCTCATTTAATCCTTTTTGCATATCAATAATGAGCTGTTCCATATTCTCTGCTTGTGACCCGTTCATCATTTGTGAATATTGTTTACGCAAGGAAGCTAATTTAATGGATACAATTAATATGAAAATAAATAGCACAACGATTAATGCGAAACAAGTTAATACAATGACCCCAGCATCAAGGCCAAACAGTTCCCCCATGATTTATCCCTCTTTCTACTTCGCATACTGCGTTTGAATCTCTTTTACAGCATCAATCAAGGCTTCGACTTCATGATCCGTTGTGAAATAACCAATACTCGCTCTTACTGCACCTTTAGCTAAAGTTCCCGCAGCTTCATGGGCAAGTGGTGTACAATGATAGCCTGAACGAACGGCTATCTGAAAGGATTGATCCAGGATAAAGGCCACTTCCGATGAATCCGCATCGTTGATATTAAAGGAAACAATTCCTGTTTTATTTTGTCCAAGCGTTGGCCCAAGAACCGTGACTCCTTCAATTCCCAGCAAACCTTCCATCAGGAGTTGAGTTTGGCGCCACTCTTTCTCATGAATCTTTTCTACAGTTTCAGCCCAGACAAATTTCACACCTTCATTTAGTCCCGCAATTCCAACTGTATTTTGCGTCCCAGCTTCATAACGATCTGGTCGCACGGTGGGTTGGTGTATGGCCTCCGATTGACTCCCTGTGCCTCCGTGTAATAGTGGCTCTAAATCAAGGTCCGGATGAATGTATAAACCACCTGTTCCCTGAGGCCCCAAGAGCCCCTTGTGGCCCGGAAATGCCAGCATATCAATATTCATACTCACTACATCAATAGGCAGTATACCGGCACTCTGAGCCGCGTCTACGAGCAGCCTAACGCCTTGATTACGGCAGATGTCTCCCATTTCACCTACTGGCATAATTGTCCCCAACAGATTTGAACTATGATTGACAACGACCAGTGTTGTATTGGGTTGAAATGCTTTCTTCAATTCATCTAATCGAATATTACCTTGTTCATCGCTAGGAATATACGTAAGTTCAACCTGAGCCGAGGCCTTCAAATATTCAAGAGGTCTACGCACGGAGTTATGCTCGATATTGGTGCATATTACGTGGTCTCCAGCTTTTACGAAGCCTTTGATCGCTTGATTCAGTGCATGGGTTGTATTTAGTGCAAACGATATATCATTAGGATTTCTAATCCCGAATAAACGCGCCGTATTTTTCCGTGTCTCAAATAATACTCTACTGGCTTTCACTGCCATCTGATGACTGCCTCTGCCTGGATTTGCTGCGAACTCCTGCATACATTGCATCATGGCATCCATAACAGCAGGTGGTTTTGGCCATGAAGATGCCGCTTGATCAAAATACATAACACCCGTCATTTTGTCACCTCTCTCACATGGATATACGGTTCAACCCGTCCTTAAAGTCGAGCTGGTTTGTAAGGTTGGTACGAAGCACGTTAAGTTGTAAACTTACTCATCAACTCATAAATATAGCATACCTTAGTTTGATCTTTCAGTTCGAAAGAAAACCATCGGTATGCTATCTAATTTTAAGAAATTTTACCTTGAAGTAATTCTAGTAGACGGTTTAAATCGTCTTTGGAATAGTAGAGAAGTTCAATCTTACCTTTATCCTGCTGATTTTTAATTTTCACCGTCGTGCGGTAAATATCTCTCAACTGATCTTCAGCTTGATTAATGTATGGATCTCTATTCTTTTCTTTTTGCTTACTTCTTTCTTTTTCTTGCCCTGGTGTCTCTTCCAACGTTTTCACAGCTTCTTCAAGCTCACGTACACTCCATTGTTTACTAATGGTTGTTTCTGCGAGTTCTTTTTTCACCTTATCGTCCTTCACACCCACAATAGCTCTAGCATGTCCCATTGATAATGTTCCACGTGAAACATATTGTTTAATGGAATCAGGCAGTTGCAGCAATCTCAGAAAGTTAGCAATATGCGATCTACTCTTTCCAACCTTTGCAGAAAGCTCTTCTTGCGTGAGAGAAAACTGATCAATGATACCTTGATAAGCAAAAGCAATTTCCATCGCATTGAGATCTTCACGCTGTACATTTTCAATCAAAGCGATTTCCATTACTTGCTGATCCGAGAAGTTTCTTTCAACAGCCGGTATCGTCGGCATCCCTGATACTTGAGAAGCACGGAATCTCCGCTCACCAGCGATAATCTCAAAACCTTTAAGAACTTTACGAACGATGATCGGTTGAATAACACCGTGTTCTTTGATTGAATCAGCTAATTCTCTAATGCTATCTTCATTGAAATTTTTTCTAGGTTGATAAGGGTTTGCTCTCAATTGAGATAATGGAATTTGGATAACTTTATCACTATCATCGATATGTAAAGAAGTAATTAAAGCATCCAATCCCTTACCTAAACCTTTAGAAAGGCCTTTGGTCATACAGAGATCACTTCCTTCGCAAGCTCTAAATACACTTCCGCGCCTTTTGATCTAGGATCATACGTAATAATGGATTGTCCATGACTGGGTGCTTCACTTAAGCGAACATTTCTTGGAATAATCGTTTGGTATACTTTCGTTTGGAAGTATTTCTTAACTTCTTCAATAACCTGTATACCAAGGTTAGTTCTTGCATCGAACATAGTCAACAAAACGCCTTCAATTTGAAGCCCTGTATTGAGATGCTTTTGAACTAAACGAACTGTATTGAGCAGCTGGCTTAATCCTTCAAGCGCGTAGTATTCACATTGAATTGGGATAATGACAGAATCGGCAGCAGTTAATGAGTTAATGGTTAGAAGGCCTAGTGACGGAGGACAATCAATAAGGATGTAATCATATAAATGTTTCACTAACTGGAGGGATTTCTTTAATCGTACTTCCCTTGAAATCGTCGGAACAAGTTCTATTTCAGCTCCTGCTAACTGAATCGTTGCAGGTACTATTTTGAGATTTGGAACGTTGGTTTCAACCGTTGCATCTTTGGGGTGAACATCATTAATTAGTACATCATAGATACAATTAACAACATCCGCTTTGTTTACACCGATGCCACTTGTTGTGTTGCCTTGTGGGTCGATGTCAACGAGAAGCACCCTTTTCCCTAATGATGCTAGGGAAGCACCTAAATTCACAGAAGTTGTCGTCTTACCGACGCCACCCTTCTGATTTGTTATTGCAATTATTTTAGACAAAACCATTTCACCTCAATCGCTTATGTTCCAAATGCCATACTAAAGCAGTATTACTATCTTAACATATCTATGGGCGAGTTACCTTATCAATATTTGATAGTTTATGTCCATAAGATGCAAAAAAAACGGCTTGCGCCGTTTAAGGTAGCAATAAATGCCTTATTATCGTTTAGGAATCTTAATTATAATTTCGTAATGATCATCATGATCTTGCTCAGACGTATTAATATTTAAACCAGAACTCGAAACCATTTCAACGGATTGACGAATTGTATTTAAAGCTAACCGAACATCTTTCGAAAAAGAGACGCGTCGAGATTTCTTGATTTTAGTTGCTTCCTTCAAGAAATTAATTTTTATTTCTGTTTGCTTTACATTCAACTCTTTGGCGATGATTTCTTCAAGCACTTTAACTTGCAGTTCTTCTTGATCAAGCGCCAACAATGCTCTGGCATGACGTTCCGTAATTTTACGTTCCATTAATGCCATCTTAACAGGTTCGCTTAAATGTAATAACCGGATTTTATTTGCAATCGTCGATTGGCTTTTACCGAGACGCTGCGCTAAGCTTTCCTGCGTTAAATCATGCATCTCTATTAATTGTTGGTAAGCAGCAGCCTCTTCTATTGAGGTAAGTCCTTCGCGCTGAAGATTTTCAATAAGAGCAATAGATGCTGCTTGAGAATCATTGAAATCACGTACAATCGCAGGGATTGTATCGAGACCCAACTTTTTAACAGCCCTTAAACGTCGTTCACCGGCAATTAACTCGAACGCGTTGTTTTTAACTCTGACAACGATGGGCTGAATGATGCCATGAGTTCGAATTGTTTGCATGAGTTCATCAATTCGATCATCATCAAACAACAACCTTGGCTGATAGGGACTTGGAATAATACTATTAACCGATATGTTCTTGACCTCGTCAGTCGTTGATCGATCTGATAGGCCAAATAGCTTTGAAATTTGTTCTTTCATAGGAAAACTTACCACCAACTCTTCCCGTAGTTTAAGCGACCAAAATGATCCAAAGATAGACGACCTCTTCGTCCTACACAAGGATAAACGACACCTTCGTCCTTAACGGACGAATGCGTTTGTCAAGGTTGATGCGAAGCAAAAATATATACTTATACTTATACTTTCTTTTCAACGAACGAAAACATTTTGCCAATATTACGTCGAAGTATACAAGTGCAATCTCTTAAAATTGCTTATCTATTGGGTTAAATTCACTCTATTATTAATTCAACATAGAGTCCCTATTTCCTTCTATTTGATACTCGAATCCATGTAAATGTTTCACGTGGAACAAATTCACAATTTGACTAAAGGCTCTTTCAGTGGGATACCTGCTTTTCTAGGATACTTAGCGGGAGTCGATGCTAGTTTATGAATCTCTACAAAATGCCGGATCGATCCCTCAATCGGTAGCTGCATACGATTCACCTTGACTACCTTCCCTCTTAACTCTGCTAAACTGAATGAAGCCTCACTTAGTTCCTCATCAATCTCTGAACCTTTCATTGCAATGAACGTTCCACCCTTCTTAACAAAAGGAAGACAAAATTCATTTAAAACCTGCAATCGTGCAACAGCTCTAGCTGTAACCAAATCAAATTGATCCCGATACTTAGGTAATCTAGCAATGTCTTCTGCTCTACCATGAACACATTCGGTATCCGTAAGCCCAAGTTGCGTAACTAACTCTCTTAAAAACAAGATGCGTTTATTCAAAGAATCAACGATCGTAATTTTAAGATGTGGAAAAGCAATTTTCAAAGGAATACTCGGAAATCCAGCTCCAGAGCCAATATCAGCAACGGATGATACTTGTCCTATATGATAATTAAAAGAAACAGAAAGAGAATCATAGAAATGTTTCAAGTAAACCTGATCTCTCTCTGTAATACCCGTTAAATTCATTTTCTCGTTCCACTCAACAAGAGTCTTGTAATACAACTCAAATTGATCAAGCTGTAATGTAGAAAGAGTAATTTGTTGTTTTTCTAATAATTGAACAAATTGTTGTTGAATATCATCCATGAATTAACCTCTAGCCGCAATGACTCTGTTGTAGTGTTCCAAATAAACAAGCAGGATTGAAATATCCGAAGGTGTAACGCCACCGATACGAGATGCTTGACCAATAGATATCGGTCGAATTTTAGCTAACTTCTGCTTAGCTTCCGTCGCAATTCCGTGTATTTCGCTATACTCGATGTCATCAGGAATCTTCTTCTTTTCCATCTTGCGCAAACGTTCAACTTGATTGCTTTGTTTTTCGATGTAACCAGCATATTTCACTTGAATCCCTACTTGTTCTTTCATTTCATCGTCAAGCTCAAGTGGAGAAGGAGTCATTTGTTCAATATGCTTATATTCAATCTCAGGACGACGAAGTAACGAAATAGCTGGTACAGAATTGTTCAACTGCACACTTTCCAGACTTTCTAGTAATTCCTGCACATGAGGTTCTGGTTTCACCTTAACGTTAGTCAGACGTTCAATTTCTTGATCAATCAAAGCCTTCTTATTTAAAAATGCTGCGAATCGTTCGTCTGAAATTAGCCCAATTTCGTGACCAATTGGTGTTAGTCTTAGATCAGCATTATCATGACGAAGAAGCAAACGATACTCTGCGCGAGATGTTAATAAACGATAAGGTTCATTCGTACCCTTCGTTACAAGATCATCAATTAAAACGCCGATATACCCTTCCGATCTATCCAGAACGATAGCTTCTTTCTCTTGAACTTTACGAGCCGCATTAATCCCAGCCATAACCCCTTGACCAGCAGCTTCCTCGTATCCCGATGTTCCATTAATTTGTCCAGCAGTGAATAATCCACTTACCAATTTCGTCTCCAAAGAAGGTTTCAACTGAGTAGGAACTACCGCATCATATTCAATGGCATAACCGGTACGCATCATTTCCACTTTCTCTAAACCAGGGATTGAACGCAGTATGCCCAATTGTACATCTTCCGGCATGCTTGTTGATAACCCTTGAACATAATATTCCGAAGTATTACGTCCCTCTGGCTCTAGAAAGATTTGATGCTTAGGTTTATCAGCGAATCGAACTATTTTATCCTCAATGGATGGGCAATACCTTGGACCTGTTCCTTCAATAGCCCCCGAGAACATCGGAGCACGATGTAAATTAGAATTAATAATGTTGTGCGTTTCCTCAGACGTGTACGTTAACCAACATGGCAGCTGCTCATTACCACCAATCTCAGCTTTTGTCTCAAATGAGAAAAATTTAGGTTCATCATCACCCGGTTGAATTTCCGTTTTACTAAAATCAATTGTATCCTTGTGAACGCGCGGCGGTGTCCCTGTTTTGAACCGAACAAGATCAAAACCGAGTTTACGCAAGGATTCCGATAATTTAACAGAAGGCTGCTGATTATTTGGTCCGCTCTCATACATCAGTTCGCCCATAATAACTTTCCCTCTTAAATAAGTCCCCGTCGTTAATACAATTGCTTTAGAGTAATATTCAGCGCCTGTTTTAGTGATAACGCCCTTACATACGCCACCTTCAACAATGAGCTCTTCGGCCATACCTTGACGTAACGTCAAGTTTGGAGTCGCTTCAATTGTTTCTTTCATTTTATGTTGATACGCAAATTTGTCCGCTTGTGCGCGCAGCGCATGTACCGCGGGGCCTTTCCCTGTATTCAACATCCGCATTTGAATAAACGTTTTGTCGATGTTACGACCCATTTCGCCACCAAGCGCGTCAATTTCACGAACAACGTGGCCCTTCGCAGGACCACCAATAGATGGATTGCAAGGCATGAATGCGACCATGTCTAAATTAATCGTTAATAAAAGCGTATTACAACCCATGCGTGCTGAGGCCAGTGCAGATTCACAACCTGCGTGTCCGGCGCCGATGACAATAACATCATAATCACCTGCATGATATCCCATAATAAACGTCCCTCCCTCTTTTATGAAAACGCAAATGCTGTCGTTTTCATTTTCCTAAGCAAAATTGTGTAAATATTTGATCGATCAATGATTCTCCGACTGAATCGCCAATAATCTCTCCAAGCTGCTCCCAAGTTGCTCGAATATCAATTTGTATCATATCAATAGGAACATATTGTTCATTAGCATCAAGTGCATCTTGTAACGAGCGTTTAGCTTGCTTCAACAGCGAAATATGACGAACATTACTAACATACGTCAAATCGCTTGATTCTAGTTTACCCTCAAAGAAAATTGCCGCGATCGCTTTTTCCAAATCTTCAATACCTTTATTCTCAATCAGTGATAACTCAACAATACGTTCCTGTGGAAAATAACTTAGTACTTGTTCGACATTCAGCTTTCTAGCTAAATCCGTCTTATTCAAAATAACAATCGTTTGCTTATCAGCTAATTGTTTCATCAGCGCAATTTCGTCGAATTCAAGCTCTTCATTACTGTTGAGCACTAACAAAATAAGATCTGCTTCAGCTAAAGCAGTCTTCGAACGCTCAACTCCGATTTGTTCGACAAGATCTGACGTTTCCCTAATGCCCGCAGTATCCAGCAGCTTTAAAGGAATACCGCCAATATTCACGAATTCCTCAATAACATCCCTTGTTGTACCTGGAATATCCGTAACAATTGCACGATTCTCCTGCGCTAATTCGTTGAGAAGCGATGATTTACCGACATTCGGCTTACCTACAATGGCCGTTTCAATACCTTCTCGCAATATCTTCCCTTGCTCCGCGGTTATCAAAAGACGGTCAATTTCAAGCATTACCGTATCACACTTGCTCTTTATGAAAGTGTTCGTCATTTCTTCTACGTCATGCTCCGGATAATCAATATTCACTTCCACGTGAGCCATCAATTCCACTAATACATGCCGTAAATGCTTGATTTGCTTTGACAAATTTCCTTCAACTTGCTTCAAAGCTACCTTGAAAGCCCTATCCGATTTGGCCCGGATTAAATCGATCACCGCTTCAGCCTGAGTCAGATCAATCCGACCATTCAAGAATGCTCGCTTCGTGAACTCACCGGGTTCAGCTAACCGAACTCCCTGCTGCAGCAATAGATCAAGCACTTTCTTCACAGAGACAATGCCCCCGTGACAACTGACCTCCACGACATCTTCCATCGTAAATGAACGTGGAGCTTTCATTAACGTAACTAGAACCTCCTCTACCTTTTGGGCAGAAGCAGGTTCTATTATGAATCCATAATGTACCGTATGCGTCTCAGCAACAGATAATTTCGTTTTAGAGCGAAAAATACGTTCCACGAGTGGAACAGCTTCGTCTCCGCTCACACGAATAACCGCTATCCCACCCTCACCAAGCGGTGTAGAAATAGCAGCAATCGTATCATTTAACATAATATTTACACCTCGAATTTACCTCATCTTAAAGAAAAAGCAATGACATGATCAAAGTCATTGCGGTAGCTTTATTTGACAGCGATAACCACCCTACGGTTCGGTTCTTCGCCTTTACTGTATGTTTTTACAACTGGATGTCCCTGTAACTCAGCATGAATAATCTTTCGTTCCTGAGAATTCATGGGTTCAAGAATCACTTCTTTTTTGGACTTAATTACACGATTGGCGAGCCTAACTGCGAGCTCCTCCAATGTCTTCTTACGTCTATCCCTGAAATTTTCCGCATCTAGGATAATACGAAAATGAGAATTCGCATACCGGTTTGCAACGATATTCACCAAATACTGCAAAGCATCCAGTGTTTGTCCTCTTTTACCGATCAGAATACCTAATTCAGAGCCACTCATATTCAAAATGTAGCCTTCACGATCTTTACGCGTATCTATGGTGATGGAAATCTGCATCGCTGCGAACATATCTTGTAAGAAAGCAATGGCTTCCTCAAGTGGATCTGGAATCAATTCAAGCTCTACTTTAGCTTCTTTGGTACCAATAAATCCGAACCACCCTCGAGAGGGTTGCTCCAAAATATGAATGTTTACACGATCCTCGGAAACTTGCCATTGAGATAAACCGGATTTAACCGCTAGCTCAATAGTCTTTCCAGTCACCACAATTTTTTTCATTTGGACAGGCCACCCTTATTTTTTTGCCCCGACTTTTGCGATGCAGGAGAACCATAAATAAAGTAAGACTGAATGATTGTGAAAATGTTACCGTAAATCCAGTAAAGCGGAAGAGCAGCTGCGAAATTCATGGACATCACGAAAATCATAACTGGGAAAATATATAATAAGCTTTTCATTTGTTGATTCATTTGGGAAGACATAAACATTTGTTGAACGAAAGTTGTTGCCGCGGCAATCAGTGGAAGAATGTACAGGTGATCCGGTTGTCCAAGATTCATCCATAGGAAAGTATGTTCACGGATGTGATCATTACGCATAATCGCTTGATAAAGAGCAATTAGAATTGGCATTTGAACAATGATTGGGAAACATCCTGCTAATGGATTCACACCATTTTGCTGAAACAGCTTCATGGTTTCTTCCTGCTGTTTCTTCGCATCATCTTTATACTTTTCTTTGAGCTTCTTCATCTCTGGCTGTAGATCCTGCATCCGTTTGGAACTTTTGTACTGCTTAAGTGTAAGCGGCAAAATAATTAAACGAATGATCAAGGTAACGACCAAGATGGATAATCCGTATTGACCCCATAAATGATCAGCGAACCAGTCCAGCGTTCTGGAAAGCGGGTACACAAAATATTTAACAAAAAAACCTGCGGTATTCGGATCAATAGGTGCCATAGCTGCACTTGACGGACTACATCCGGACAGTAATAAGATCAACGCAGAGAGTGAAGCTAGCATATAAATTCGACGAGTCAAAATGAGATCCTCCTAAATATCTTTTCCATCATAAACTATAACACATCTTCAGCCCGCAAGGAAATATTACGTTACTTTTTAATGACATCATTTCTTTTTAATAAAGAAGCCTTGCGAATCACATGCCAGATACTTTTCTCCATCTCGGCATAGTCCATTTCAACCACTGGTTTTCTAGCCAATAAGATGTAGTCATAGTGTGGCGTCATATTCTCTTTTTTCAAACGGATAATTTCCTTCATCATTCGTCTGAGCCGGTTTCGAACGACAGCATTGCCTACCTTTTTACTCACAGACACGCCAAGACGAAACTGTTCCAATTTAGGTTGGGGCAAATAATATAGAACGAATTGATGATTGGCCATCGACTTCCCATACCGATATACCTTATTGAAGTCTTCTCTTTTAGCTAATCTATATACTTTTTCCACAATTATGTACGCTCCAGACAAATGACTCCGTGATTAAGTTAAGTTCAATACAATATTAGTTAGCTTATATAGTTTTAACAGAATTATCCCCATATAAACCAATCCCTCAAAATGCAAAAAAAAAAGCCCCTTCCGGAGCCTCATTTTTACGCGCTAAGAATTTTTCTTCCTTTAAGACGACGAGCTTGCAGAACTTTACGACCGTTCTTCGTGCTCATTCTTTTACGGAAACCATGATTCTTCTTACGCTTTCTCGTATTCGGGTTAAACGTCGGACCCATCTATAGCACCTCCCTACCTGAGGATATCCATCCTACAAAATTTCTACTACTCATTAAATCATTTCCACAGCAGAAAGTCAACCTACCTGAGTGTACAGGTGAAGAAGACATTTCCTCAGTAAAAAATAAAAAAAGAATAACCTGTGTATAAAATTTTACTCCCCAACAGAGAAGCTTGTCGAAAATTAACATAATATCAACAATATCTTGTGTTGTGAACAAAATCTATGCACAACTTGTTGTAAATGTGGATAATATCAAACAATCCGTTGATTAACAAGTAATCTTTTGATAAGATGATAATGTTTCTGTTGTGGATAGACACCACTAACCCTCCGACTTATCAACAACCTGTGGATAACATTGTGAACAATTTTCCCTCTACAAGAATAAGTCATTTCAACCGATCCTTAATAATGTGGATAAAATCGACAAAAATCGTCCTTTCTTGACCGCATCAGACATATAAGGTTCTTTTCGTTGTTAACCGAGTAAGCTATATACAGATTTCGATTAAGCCATCGTGTAAAGTGAATTGCTTATTTTCGAGATTTAACAATAAAGCTTTATAAACCGAACATATCTTTACTGGCCTTTATGCCACATGTTTGATTTCAAAGGAGTGAATTACTGTGGAAGGCCATTCTACGGACTTATGGCAGCAAATTTTAACGATTATTCAAACTAAGCTCAGTAAACCAAGCTTCGACACTTGGCTTAAATCAACCAAAGCGACAGTATTCAATGATTCAACTGTCGTTATTTGTGCGCCCAACAATTTTGCCCAGGAATGGCTCGAAAGCCGTTATACCAAGCTTATTGAAGGAACCATTTATGACTTTACGGGTAAACAAGTTTCTGTGAAATTTATCATTGAAACGGAAGATCAGAAATCTCAGTCTACAGCGGTTCAGCCAGCTGTTTTCCCACCTAAAGGTCCTGCGATTGTTACAGGTGAAGAAAATTTCACCAATATGATGAATGCTAGGTATACCTTTGATACGTTCGTTATCGGATCCGGCAATCGATTCGCTCATGCTGCATCCTTGGCTGTTGCCGAGGCACCAGCTAAAGCTTATAATCCCCTCTTTCTTTATGGAGGAGTTGGTTTAGGTAAGACCCATTTAATGCATGCCATTGGCCATTATGTGTTAGAACATAACCCTGGGGCACGTGTTTTATATATTTCATCAGAAAAGTTTACGAATGAATTTATTAATGCGGTTCGTGATAACCGCGGTGAAGGATTTCGTAATAAATATAGAACGATCGATGTACTTTTGATTGATGATATTCAATTCCTCGCTGGTAAAGAAGGTACGCAGGAGGAGTTTTTCCATACATTTAACGCGCTTCATGAAGAAGGCAAACAAATTATTATCTCTAGTGACCGGCCGCCCAAAGAAATTCCAACCCTGGAAGATCGGTTACGCTCTAGATTTGAGTGGGGATTAATTACAGATATTCAGCCCCCTGATTTGGAAACACGCATCGCCATTCTCCGCAAGAAAGCGAAAGCAGAGAATCTGGAGATTCCGAATGAAGCGATGATCTATATCGCGAACCAAATCGATACGAATATTCGTGAGCTTGAAGGTGCTTTGATTCGAGTTGTTGCGTACTCATCCCTTATTAATCAGGATATTAGTGTGCATCTAACAGCCGAAGCATTGAAAGATATTATTCCATCGAATCGACCACGGGTAATCACGATACAGGATATTCAGCAGCGGGTTGGAGAATTCTATGGTTTAAAGCTAGAGGATTTCAAAGCCCGTAAACGAACAAAAGCCGTCGCATTCCCTAGACAGGTCGCGATGTACCTGGCACGTGAGCTGACGGACTTCTCTTTGCCGAAAATCGGAGATAATTTTGGTGGCCGTGACCATACAACGGTTATCCATGCCCATGATAAAATATCACAACAATTAAAAGTAGATCAGGATCTTTACAAGATCGTTCATAATCTGACAGAACGCATCAAGAACCCCTCTTGATAACATTTAATTTTGGGTAAGCCTATGCACAATCTATTCACATGTGGATAGGCTTGATTTATATAAGGTTCATCCACATATCCACATATCCAGAGCCCCTACTGCTATTACTAATAAAGAATGTTATTATATAATGATTATGCTAACGCAATGAAAAAAAGAACCACAGGAGTGAAATCATGAAATTAACCATCCTAAAAGACCATTTAATTGAATCCATTGGTCACGTTTCCAAAGCCATATCCTCTCGTACAACAATACCTATCCTTACAGGGATCAAAATAGATGCAACCTTAAGCGGTGTAACCCTTACAGCAAGCGATACGGATATTTCCATTCAAAGCTTTACCCCTAGTGAAAATGACAAGATTAAAATTATTGAACTATTTCAAGCCGGTAGTGTCGTTCTTCCAGCCAAATTCTTCGTCGAAATTATTCGTAAGCTACCTGCACAATTAATCGAAATCGAAGTAAGAAATAACTTTCAAACCATTATTCGTTCTGGTTCTTCTGAGATTCAAATCATGGGGCTCGATCCCGATGAATACCCGCTTCTACCCGAAATCGAAGAAAGTAAAATGCTGCGTTTGCCTAGCGATTTGCTGAAAACAATGATTAAGCAAACTTCTTATGCCGTATCAACGAATGAATCGACGCCTATTCTTACGGGTGTGCTCTGGAACATCTCAGGTGATAAACTGAAATTTATTGCTTGTGATCGTCATCGACTCGCAAGCAGAGAAGTAACGGTTGATAACGATAATGCCCATCAACTTCCGAACATTGTTATCGCAGGCCGAACTTTGAATGAATTAAGCAAAATTTTGCCTGATCAAAATTCCCTTATAGATATAGTTATTTCAGACAATCAGGTTTTATTCAAAATTCATTCGATTTTGTTCTATTCTCGCATTTTAGACGGAACCTACCCGGATACATCAAAGCTGATTCCGCAATCTTTTCAAACCGAAATGGTCGTACCAACCAAAGAATTGGCTGAAGCCATCGACCGTGCTTATTTACTTTCTAGAGAAGATAAAACGAACATTGTTAAAATGATGATGCTTGAAGACCAGACGATTGAGATTTCTTCAAGTTCTTCCGAGCTTGGAAAAGTAACTGAGCAAATTAACCTGCAGCATATTGCTGGTGAGTTACTCAAAATCTCTTTTAACTCCAAATATATGCTCGATGCGCTTAAAGTTCTTGATTCCGAGTTCATTCACATCGGATTTACTGGAGCTATGCAGCCAATCATCATGAAGCCTCAAGATTCCACAAACATTCTGCAGCTTATTTTGCCGTATCGAACAACGAATTAAGGAGTGCGCTATATGAAACAGATCCCCATAAATACGGACTATATTACACTTGGACAGTTTCTGAAATTATCGGACTGTATATCCACAGGTGGACAAGCCAAATTTTTTGTTGTGGATACAAAAATTGAAGTGAACGGACAAGCTGAAAATCGTAGAGGCCGGAAACTCGTGCCGCAAGATGTGGTAACCGTGGAGGGTTTCGGACAATTCGAAGTCGTTAGCTCCTGATCGGATTAACCCAGGAGGATGGCCACCCATGTTTTTGAACAGACTCGTACTCAGTCATTACAGAAATTACGACCAGATTGAGCTAACAACGGATAGCAATGTGAATATATTCGTTGGACCTAACGCCCAAGGTAAAACTAATTTGTTGGAATCAATCTATGTAATGGCCATGACGAAATCACATCGCACCCATCAGGATAAAGAATTAATTGGCTGGAACGGTGAGCAGACGCAGCTGCATGCGGAAATTCAGAAGCGATATGGCAGCTGTAAGCTGGATCTCTCCATTTCGACCAAAGGTAAAAAAGCGAAAATCAATGGCCTTGAACAAAAGAAACTTAGTAACTTTATCGGTGCTTTGAACGTGGTCATGTTTGCACCGGAAGACTTAGAGATTGTCAAAGGAACTCCTGGTATTAGAAGGCGTTTCCTCGATATGGAGATTGGCCAAGTACAGCCCTCCTATCTGCATGATTTATCGCAATATCAGAAAATATTGGTGCAGCGGAATAATTATTTAAAGCAATCTTTTCCAGGAAAAACCGCGCCAGACGCGATGTTAGACATTTGGAATGAACAATTAGCACAGTATGGTGTTAAAATTATGAAAAAACGTCAAAGCTTTATTAAGAAGCTACAACAATGGGCGGAAACGATCCATAGAGGGATTACGAACGATAGTGAGGAGCTTCTTATTCGCTATTCCCCCTCTTTTGATATAACACCGTTTGAAGATGAATCTGTTTTATTAGACCAATTTATGATAAAGTTATCATTGGTTAGAGATCAGGAATTCCGAAGAGGTGTTACGCTAGTGGGCCCTCATCGTGACGATCTTCTTTTTTACATCAACGACAAAGAAGTCCAAACGTATGGATCACAGGGTCAGCAGCGAACAACAGCGTTATCACTTAAGCTTGCAGAAATAGAGCTTATTCATGAGGAAGTTGGCGAGTATCCCCTATTATTGCTGGATGATGTGCTATCCGAGCTTGATGAGTATAGACAAACACAGTTGATCCGCACGTTTCAGCAGAAAGTCCAAACTTTTATTACAACAACAGGTCTAGAGAGTGTCCATTTGGATCAACTGGATCATGCTTCCGTGTTTCATGTTTTGAAAGGAAATGTAAGCGGCAGGAGCTGAGGAGCATGTTTATTCATTTGGGTGGAGAGAAAATTATTAGAGCATCCGAACTGATTGCTATTTTCGATATCTCGATAGAGAAATCTTCCAAAATATCGAAACAATTCATACAGCAAGCTTTAAAAGATAAAAAAACAGAGCAAATCGGCGAAGAAGATTGCAAATCACTCGTTGTTACGAAGAGTAAAGTGTATTATTCTCCAATTTCCTCTACCACGCTCAAGAAAAGAGCGCATCAATTGTTAACGAATTAACCTTTTCGCCCCACATAAGAAAGCATAAGATTTCGGCATTTCGAAAGCAGCTTTCTTATTGGCGAATATACTGTCCTCTAAGCGCGGTCGCTCATTTTAGAATGACAACGATAGAGGTTTCTCTCACTAAAAAAAAGCAGGTGAAGAATAACATGTCTGTGAATCAAAATGCGTACGATGACAGTCAGATTCAGGTTCTGGAAGGTTTAGAGGCCGTTCGCAAAAGACCGGGTATGTATATTGGTTCAACCAGTGCCCGTGGACTTCATCATCTCGTATGGGAAGTTGTCGATAATAGTATCGATGAAGCTTTGGCCGGCTACTGTACAAAGATAGACGTCATCGTTCATAAGAATAATAGTGTTACCGTTATCGATAATGGCCGTGGAATCCCTGTCGGTGAAAATGCCAAGTTAAAAAGACCAACGCTCGAAGTTGTTCTAACGGTTCTTCATGCCGGTGGTAAGTTCGGTGGAGATGATTCCGGCTATAAAGTATCGGGTGGTCTGCACGGTGTAGGTATCTCTGTTGTAAATGCGTTGTCTGAGCTGCTGACGGTTCAAGTTAAGCGTGATGGCAAAATTCATGAACAAGAGTATCGCCGCGGAGCGCCGCAGTATGACGTGAAGGTCATTGGCGAAACCGAAGAAACAGGGACACAAGTTACGTTCCAACCGGATCCGGAGATTTTCAAGGAAACGACGGAGTATGACTATGACATTCTCCAATCTAGAATTCGCGAGCTCGCTTTCCTGAATAAAGGAATCGAAATTAATTTAATTGATGAGCGTACGGATACGATCAATACACATAGATACGAGGGTGGTATTGTTTCCTTCGTTCAGCATTTGAACCGTAACCGTGAAGTCGTCAATGAGATGCCAATCTATGTGGAAGGTTCCAAAGATAATATCTCCATTGAGATTGCCCTTCAGTACAACGATAGCTATACGGAAAATATTTACTCCTTCGCGAATAACATCAATACACATGAGGGTGGTACTCACGAGTCCGGTTTTAAAAGCGCGCTAACGCGGATCTTGAATGATTATGCCCGCAAAAGTAATTCGTTAAAAGAAAGTGACTCTAACCTATCGGGGGATGATGTGCGCGAAGGTCTTGCTGCCATTATTTCCGTGAAAATTCCAGAGCCTCAATTTGAGGGTCAAACGAAGACCAAACTAGGAAATAGTGAAGTCCGCGGTATTGTAGAATCTCTATTTGCTGAGAAGCTGCAGGAATTTATGGAAGAGAACCCTGCGATAGCCAAGAAGATTCTCGAAAAAGGGATTCAAGCGGCACGAGCTAGAGAAGCTGCGCGTAAAGCGAGAGAATTGACTCGTCGTAAAAGCGCATTGGAAGTAAGCGCGCTGCCAGGTAAACTAGCAGATTGCTCATCCAAGGATGCTTCTATTAGTGAGATCTACATCGTAGAAGGTGACTCTGCAGGCGGATCAGCTAAGCAAGGACGTGATCGTCACTTCCAAGCAATTCTTCCACTTCGCGGAAAAATTTTGAATGTAGAGAAAGCTAGATTAGATCGTATTCTATCCAATACGGAAATTCGTGCAATGATTACAGCTTTTGGTACTGGGATCAGTGACGATTTCGATATCGCTAAGGCACGTTATCACAAAATTATTATCATGACGGATGCCGACGTTGACGGAGCACACATTCGTACGCTTCTGCTTACTTTCTTCTACAGGTACATGAAAAAATTAATCGAAACCGGTTATGTGTATATTGCGCAACCTCCACTATTCAAGCTCGAAAGAAATAAAACGGTTCGCTATGCGTATAACGAAAAGCAAAGAGAAGCCATCATGCAGGAGTTCGGTGAAGGCGCCAAAGTCAATGTGCAGCGTTACAAAGGACTTGGCGAGATGAATCCAGAACAATTGTGGGAAACGACGATGGATCCGGAAAGCCGTACATTCCTGCAAGTGACGATCGAAGATGCGATTGAAGCTGATACGCTCTTTGATTCATTGATGGGAGATAACGTAGAACCTAGAAGAGATTTCATCGAGGAACATGCGAAGTACGTGAAAAATTTAGATATCTAAACGTCCTAGACGTTGCTAACGATGTAAGCTTTCAGGAGGAACATTCATGAGCGAAGAATTACATTCGCAAGTCAAAGAAATTGACATTTCTACCGAAATGCGTACATCTTTCTTAGACTATGCGATGAGTATCATTGTCAGTCGTGCACTGCCAGATGTAAGAGACGGTCTGAAGCCTGTTCATCGTCGTATCTTGTTTGCGATGTCTGAGCTAGGCATGTCTCCAGATAAACCACATAAGAAATCGGCGAGAATCGTTGGTGAAGTCATCGGTAAGTACCATCCGCATGGAGACACTGCGGTATATGAGACGATGGTTCGAATGGCGCAAGATTTCTCACTTCGTTATATGCTGGTTGATGGTCATGGTAACTTTGGATCGATCGACGGTGATATGGCAGCAGCCATGCGTTATACCGAAGCTCGCTTGTCTAAGATCGCGATGGAGCTTCTTCGTGATATTAACAGAGAGACAATTGACTATAAACCAAACTATGATGGCGAAGAACATGAACCGGTTGTTCTCCCTTCTCGTTTTCCGAACTTGCTTGTGAACGGAAGCTCCGGGATTGCGGTAGGGATGGCTACGAACATTCCTCCTCATAACCTTCGTGAGGTTATCGAAGGTATCCAAATGATGATTGAAAATCCGGATATTACACCTCTTGAATTGATGCAAGCTATTAAAGGACCGGATTTCCCAACAGCTGGCTTTATCTTAGGCCGTGAGGGGATTAGACAAGCCTATCAAACAGGCAGAGGTTCTGTTACGATGCGCGCTAGAACTGTTATTGAAGAAAACAATAATAAAGCTAGAATCATTGTTAATGAGCTGCCTTATCAAGTAAATAAAGCTAGATTAGTTGAGAAAATAGCGGAACTTGTTCGTGAGAAAAAGATTGATGGTATCACGGATCTTCGAGATGAATCCGACCGCAACGGTATGCGAGTTGTCATTGAGCTTCGTCGCGACGTCAACCCGCATGTTGTTCTGAATAACTTGTTTAAACATACGGCCATGCAATCGAACTTCGGTATTATTATGCTTGCACTCGTCAACGGCGAACCAAGAGTTCTAAATCTTCGCGAGATGCTGCATTATTATCTCAAGCATCAGCAAGAAGTAATTCGCCGTAGAACTGAGTTTGATCTGCGCAAAGCGGAAGCGCGCGCTCACATTTTGGAAGGCTTACGAATCGCACTTGATCACTTGGATCAAGTTATTGCTTTGATTCGTGCTTCCCGTACAACGGAAGAAGCTAGAGAAGGGCTCATGACTACGTTTAATTTGAGCCTCGATCAAGCTCAAGCTATTCTCGACATGCGTTTACAGCGTTTAACAGGCTTAGAACGTGAGAAGATCGAAGCTGAGTATGCTGAACTTATGAAGAAAATTGCTGAGCTTAAAGCGATTCTTGCTGATGAGAATCTGATTCTAGCCATCATTAGCGAAGAATTGAATGAAATTAAAGAAAAATTCGGCGATGAGCGACGTTCTGAAATTACGGTTGGTGAGGAAAGCATCGAAGATGAAGACCTTATCCCACGTGAAGATGTCGTCATCACGATTACGCATACGGGTTACATTAAGCGTCTTCCGGTTACGACGTATCGGAACCAGAAGCGTGGAGGACGTGGCATTGTCGGAATGGACACCAAGGACAATGACTTCGTCGAACATTTATTCGTGACGAATACGCATCATTATCTGATGTTCTTTACGAATAAAGGTAAAGTGTATCGTCTGAAAGCTTATGAGATTCCGGATTTGAGCCGGACGGCTCGTGGAACACCAATCATTAACTTAATCCAGATCGAGCAAGGTGAGACGGTTAACGCGGTGATTCCGGTAGAAAGCTTTGAAACAGAGCAATACTTATTCTTTGCAACGAAGCAAGGTGTTGTGAAGAAAACACCGATCGACGATTATTCAAACATTCGTAAAGGCGGCTTAATCGCCATTAATTTACGGGAAGATGATGATCTCATTGGTGTGAAACTGACTGACGGTAACCAAGGCATTATTATGGGAACCAAGTTAGGCATGTCCATCCACTTCCCAGAACAAGATGTTCGTTCCATGGGTAGGTCTGCTACTGGGGTTAAAGGTATACACCTGGACCCAGAAGATACGGTTATTGATATGGACGTTGTCCATGAAGATAATAGTGTACTCATTGTAACGACCAAAGGCTTTGGTAAGAGAACGCCTGTTTCTGAATATCGGATCCAGTCACGCGGTGGTAAAGGGATTAAGACCTTGAACGTTACAGATAAGAACGGCCCTATTGTCGGTCTTAAAGTGGTGCAAAATGATGAGGATCTTATGATTATTACAGCATCGGGTACTGTTATTCGTACAAGTATGGACGGCATCTCTATGATGGGTCGTAACACGCAGGGTGTACGCTTAATCAATATTCGTGAAGACGATGAAGTTGGAACCTTAGCTCGCGTGCAGAAAAATGAAGAGCAAGGCGAGAATGAGGAAGATGGCGATTGGGAAGAAACAGAAGTAACTGAAACAGAAGAAGAATAAAATGTCGGGATGGGGCTTACAAACCCATCCCTTTTACTTTACAATAAGAAGTATAAGACAAATTAAGGTGAGTGAATGATTGTGCCGACAGTAGCCGTTTCTCAATTAAAATATGGTGAAAGATTAGGCGATAACGTAATAACGAAATTGGGAAATGTACTTTTTAATAAAGGAAAAGTCATTAGTGAAAGAGAGATTGAAATTCTAAAAGCATTTCTCATTTCATCAGTCTTTATTGAATCTAAGAATGGTATAGAATCCGAAGCCACGAGTGAAGAAACGAAACCGAATGAGGTTGCAACCGTTCATCCTTTTTATATGGAATATCAGAAAATGTTGAAGCTCCTTAAACGCGTCTTTTATCTAGCTAATGGTGGACAACCGCTTCCCATTTTAGATCTTCGAAACGGTCTTGAAGCACTCATTCAACATATTGATGCCTATAAAGTACTTACCTTCACACCGAAAAATCGCAGTTTGCAAGATTACATCTATCACAAAAGTATTCAGGTCAGCTTAACCGCTTATTCATTAGCTAGATGGCATGGTCTTCCTCAGAAAGATCTGATGCAAATTGCGTTAGCCGGACTCTTACATGACATTGGTGTTTCTAAAGTTGATCCAGCCATTCTTGAGAAGAAGAGTGCTCTAACAGTATCCGAAATGGATGAGATTAAACAGCACACGCTAATCGGGTATCAAATTCTTAAAAATATTTCCGGTATTAACGAAGGTGTCAAATTAACGGCCATTCAGCATCATGAACGTGAGGATGGGTCGGGTTATCCTCTAGGAGTTAAAGGTGACAAGATTCACATGTATGCCAAAATAGTTGCGATTGCTGATATTTATAACGCCATGACCAATGAGCGTTACTATAAAACGGCTGTATCGCCGTATGTTGTACTAGAGCAGCTCTTCACTGAATCATTCGGTAAGGTAGATCCAACCCTAGTTCAAGTATTTATGAACAAGTCCACACAAATAAGCAATGGAACAATCGTAAAACTAAGCGATAACCGTGTAGGTGAGATTATTTTCTCCGATCGCTCGCATCCTACCAGACCTTGGATTAACGTTAATGGAACGATCGTAAATTTAACATTAGAAAGAAGCCTATTCATTCAAGATGTTATTGGTCATATTTAAAAGTCATAGAGAGTAATGTTAACCCCCTACTATAGGGGGTTTTCTTTATTATTAAGAAATGATTAAGAAAAGCTTGCATTCTGCCTTTAGATTTGTTATATTACTCCTTGTCGCTTCGGCGGTCGAATGAAAGAACGAAAGAAATTAAAAAAAGTTCTTGCAATCGAATAGGCAGATGTGGTATATTAATCAAGTCGCCTTTGAGGGGCGAAGGATTAAAATGAAAGAAATTGATCTTTGAAAACTGAACAACGAGTGAGTAAGCACGAATGAGAAATCGTTCAAAAAAGAGATTGCAAAATCTCGCTAGCAACGCAAATGAGCAATTAAGCTTTCAAATAGTTTTACTATTATGGAGAGTTTGATCCTGGCTCAGGACGAACGCTGGCGGCGTGCCTAATACATGCAAGTCGAGCGGATTTATCCTTCGGGATAAGTTAGCGGCGGACGGGTGAGTAACACGTAGGTAACCTGCCTATAAGACTGGGATAACTATCGGAAACGATAGCTAAGACCGGATAACTGGTTTTCTCGCATGAGAGAATTATGAAACACGGAGCAATCTGTGGCTTATAGATGGGCCTGCGGCGCATTAGCTAGTTGGTAGGGTAACGGCCTACCAAGGCGACGATGCGTAGCCGACCTGAGAGGGTGAACGGCCACACTGGGACTGAGACACGGCCCAGACTCCTACGGGAGGCAGCAGTAGGGAATCTTCCGCAATGGACGCAAGTCTGACGGAGCAACGCCGCGTGAGTGATGAAGGTTTTCGGATCGTAAAGCTCTGTTGCCCTAGACGAACAGCAAGGAGAGTAACTGCTCTTTGTGTGACGGTATAGGAGAAGAAAGCCCCGGCTAACTACGTGCCAGCAGCCGCGGTAATACGTAGGGGGCAAGCGTTGTCCGGAATTATTGGGCGTAAAGCGCGCGCAGGCGGTCAATTAAGTTGGGTGTTTAAGCCCGGGGCTCAACCCCGGTTCGCATCCAAAACTGGTTGACTTGAGTGTAGGAGAGGAAAGTGGAATTCCACGTGTAGCGGTGAAATGCGTAGAGATGTGGAGGAACACCAGTGGCGAAGGCGACTTTCTGGCCTATAACTGACGCTGAGGCGCGAAAGCGTGGGGAGCAAACAGGATTAGATACCCTGGTAGTCCACGCCGTAAACGATGCATACTAGGTGTCGGGGATTCGATTCCTCGGTGCCGAAGTTAACACAGTAAGTATGCCGCCTGGGGAGTACGCTCGCAAGAGTGAAACTCAAAGGAATTGACGGGGACCCGCACAAGCAGTGGAGTATGTGGTTTAATTCGAAGCAACGCGAAGAACCTTACCAGGTCTTGACATCCCTCTGAATACGGTAGAGATATCGTAGGCCTTCGGGACAGAGGAGACAGGTGGTGCATGGTTGTCGTCAGCTCGTGTCGTGAGATGTTGGGTTAAGTCCCGCAACGAGCGCAACCCTTGATCTTAGTTGCCAGCACTTCGGGTGGGCACTCTAAGATGACTGCCGGTGACAAACCGGAGGAAGGTGGGGATGACGTCAAATCATCATGCCCCTTATGACCTGGGCTACACACGTACTACAATGGTCGGTACAACGGGAAGCGAAGCCGCGAGGTGGAGCCAATCCTTAAAAGCCGATCTCAGTTCGGATTGCAGGCTGCAACTCGCCTGCATGAAGTCGGAATTGCTAGTAATCGCGGATCAGCATGCCGCGGTGAATACGTTCCCGGGTCTTGTACACACCGCCCGTCACACCACGAGAGTTTACAACACCCGAAGTCGGTGGGGTAACCCGCAAGGGAGCCAGCCGCCGAAGGTGGGGTAGATGATTGGGGTGAAGTCGTAACAAGGTAGCCGTATCGGAAGGTGCGGCTGGATCACCTCCTTTCTATGGAGACTCGGTCTTGATAAGACCAGTCAAGTGTACGTAAGTACACAAATCGCTTACTCACTCGTGTTCAGTTTTGAAGGATGAATTTACCTTCAACTTTGTTCCTTGAAAACTAGATAACGAAACAAAACGTAAAGTAAGAACTTAGGTTGTGTGATTCTTTTGGATCATGCAAAAATCTTTAAAGTTTTTTCTAGGTTAAGCTAGAAAGAGCACACGGAGGATGCCTAGGCACTAGGAGCCGAAGAAGGACGTGGCGAACGACGAAATGCCTCGGGGAGCCGTAAGCAGGCTTTGATCCGGGGATGTCCGAATGGGGGAACCCAGCTGTGGTAATGCGCAGTTACTCTATTGTGAATACATAGCAATAGTAGAGGCATACCCAGGGAACTGAAACATCTAAGTACCTGGAGGAAAAGAAAACAAAAGTGATTCCGTCAGTAGCGGCGAGCGAAAGCGGAATAGCCCAAACCAAGGAGCTTGCTCCTTGGGGTTGTAGGACCTCGTTGTGGGGTTAGTTCGGTAGGCGAAGCGATCTGGAAAGGTCCGGCATAGAAGGTAAAAGCCCTGTAGCCAAAATCGAACGAAACCCCTAGAGGTATCCTGAGTACGGCGGGTCACGTGAAACCCCGTCGGAATCCGGCAGGACCATCTGCCAAGGCTAAATACTCCCTAGTGACCGATAGTGAAGCAGTACCGTGAGGGAAAGGTGAAAAGCACCGCGGAAGCGGAGTGAAAAAGAACCTGAAACCGTGTGCTTACAAAAAGTCAGAGCCCTCTATATGGGTGATGGCGTGCCTTTTGTAGAATGAACCGGCGAGTTACGTTCCCGTGCGAGGTTAAGCTGAAAAGGCGGAGCCGCAGCGAAAGCGAGTCTGAATAGGGCGCTTTAGTACGTGGACGTAGACCCGAAACCGTGTGATCTACCCCTGTCCAGGGTGAAGGTGAGGTAACACTCACTGGAGGCCCGAACCCACGCATGTTGAAAAATGCGGGGATGAGGTGGGGGTAGCGGAGAAATTCCAATCGAACTCGGAGATAGCTGGTTCTCCCCGAAATAGCTTTAGGGCTAGCCTCGGATGTTGAGTTGTGGAGGTAAAGCACTGATTGGGTGCGGGGCCCGCCAAGGGTTACCAAGTCCAGTCAAACTCTGAATGCCACAAACTTAAATCCGGGAGTCAGACAGTGAGTGCTAAGATCCATTGTCAAAAGGGAAACAGCCCAGACCATCAGCTAAGGTCCCCAAGTGTGTGTTAAGTGGGAAAGGATGTGGAGTTGCACAGACAACCAGGATGTTGGCTTAGAAGCAGCCACCATTGAAAGAGTGCGTAATAGCTCACTGGTCGAGTGACTCTGCGCCGAAAATGTAACGGGGCTAAACACGCCACCGAAGCTATGGCTTGCACTTTAGTGCATGGGTAGGGGAGCGTTGTATGTACGTAGAATTCTGACCGTAAGGACAGGTGGAGCGCATACAAGTGAGAATGCCGGTATAAGTAACGAAAAGATCAGTGAGAATCTGATCCGCCGAAAACCTAAGGGTTCCTGAGGAAGGCTCGTCCGCTCAGGGTAAGTCGGGACCTAAGGCGAGGCCGAAAGGCGTAGTCGATGGACAACAGGTGGAAATTCCTGTACCACCGTAGCCGTTATGAGCAATGGAGTGACGCAGAAGGATAGTGACGCGAGCTGATGGATGCTCGTCCAAGCAGTGAGGCTGATGTGTAGGCAAATCCGCACATCGTAAGGCTGGGCTGTGATGGGGAGGGAAATTTAAGTACCGAAGGTCATGAGTTCACACTGCCAAGAAAAGCTTCTAGCCAGGCGAAGGTGCCCGTACCGCAAACCGACACAGGTGGGTGAGAAGAGAATTCTAAGGCGCGCGGAAGAACTCTCGTTAAGGAACTCGGCAAAATGACCCCGTAACTTCGGGAGAAGGGGTGCCTCGGTAGGGTGAATAGCCCGAGGGGGCCGCAGTGAAAAGGCCCAAGCGACTGTTTAGCAAAAACACAGGTCTGTGCGAAGCCGCAAGGCGAAGTATACGGGCTGACGCCTGCCCGGTGCTGGAAGGTTAAGAGGAGTGGTTAGGGACCTCGGTTCCGAAGCTATGAATTGAAGCCCCAGTAAACGGCGGCCGTAACTATAACGGTCCTAAGGTAGCGAAATTCCTTGTCAGGTAAATTCTGACCCGCACGAATGGCGTAACGACTTGGGCGCTGTCTCAACGAGAGATCCGGTGAAATTTTAATACCTGTGAAGATGCAGGTTACCCGCGACAAGACGGAAAGACCCCATGGAGCTTTACTGCAGCTTGATATTGGACTTTGGTACGATCTGTACAGGATAGGTGGGAGCCTTTGAAGCCTGAGCGCCAGCTTGGGTGGAGGCATCGTTGGGATACCACCCTGATCGTATCGGAGTTCTAACCTAGTACCGTGATCCGGTATGGGGACAGTGTCAGGTGGGCAGTTTGACTGGGGCGGTCGCCTCCTAAAATGTAACGGAGGCGTTTAAAGGTTCCCTCAGAATGGTTGGAAATCATTCGCAGAGTGCAAAGGCATAAGGGAGCTTGACTGCGAGACCTACAAGTCGAGCAGGGACGAAAGTCGGACTTAGTGATCCGGTGGTACCGAATGGAAGGGCCATCGCTCAACGGATAAAAGCTACCCTGGGGATAACAGGCTTATCTCCCCCAAGAGTCCACATCGACGGGGAGGTTTGGCACCTCGATGTCGGCTCATCGCATCCTGGGGCTGAAGTAGGTCCCAAGGGTTGGGCTGTTCGCCCATTAAAGCGGTACGCGAGCTGGGTTCAGAACGTCGTGAGACAGTTCGGTCCCTATCTGTCGCGGGCGTAGGAAATTTGAGAGGAGCTGTCCTTAGTACGAGAGGACCGGGATGGACGTACCGCTGGTGTACCAGTTGTCTCGCCAGAGGCATCGCTGGGTAGCTATGTACGGAGGGGATAAGCGCTGAAAGCATCTAAGCGCGAAGCCCCCCTCAAGATGAGATTTCCCAGTATGTAAGACCCCTTGTAGACGACGAGGTTGATAGGTTCGAGGTGGAAGTGCAGCAATGCATGCAGCTGACGAATACTAATCGGTCGAGGGCTTAACCAAAATTCCTAAGTAATCTAACTTTACGCAAGTTTCGTATCTAGTTTTCAGGGTGCAAGACAGCCTGAACTGGTTTTCGATGTTTCCTGGCAGAAGCATCCCGTTTGGTGATGATGGCGGAGGGGACCCACGCGTTCCCATCTCGAACACGACCGTTAAGCCCTCCAGCGTCGATGGTACTTGAACCGCAGGGTTCTGGGAGAGTAGAACGTTGCCAAGCAATATAAAGAGTCTTTTTGGAAGAAATTCCAGAAAGACTCTTTTTTTACATCAGTACAATGCGACATATTAAACCATACTAGCCCTATGAGGAGGGATTAGTATGGGTGCATCGATATACAGGAGATGTTTGCGTGTTTTGTTTCTTGGTTTCTTAGTGATACAAATGGTAAGTGGCTGCTATGCCAAGATGGGCTCGATCAAGGATGGTACAGATCCGTTAGGCGCTTTAAACAATTTAGGAAAGACATTGCCTATCTCAATCCAAGAAGCGAAGCAACTGTCTTCAGCTGAGGTCAAGAACCTGCCTCAAAAGCCAGCTAAGCAGGTTGTTAAAGGTATTTATGTATCCGCCTGGTCAGCGGTAGGCAATAAATTTGAGCAGTTGGTTGACCTAGTGGATCAAACCGATCTGAATGCGATGGTTATCGATGTAAAGAACGATTCGGGACAAGTTACATATCCGTCGGCGGTTCCTTTGGTGAATGAAATAGGGGCAAATAGCCATGTTATTATTCGTGATCTGAAAGCCATCCTTCTAAGGTTAAAAGAGAAGCACATATATACGATTGCGCGAGTCGTTGTGTTTAAAGATCCTTATCTAAGCATGAAAAAAAGTAATTATGCGATGATGACTCAAGCGGGTAACGTGTGGAAGGATAGTAAAGGAACGGCTTGGGTGGACCCCTATAAGGAAGAAGTGTGGGATTATAACGTTCAAATTGCTAAGGAAGCAGCTTTATTAGGTTTTGATGAAATCCAGTTCGATTATGTGAGGTTTCCTGAGAATGGCAAGAAAGTGGATCAGGAGGTCAAATTTGATAACCCCAATAAATGGACCAAAGCACAGGTAATCGAGAATTTCCTCAAGAAAGCCAAAGAACAAATGGGTGGACAAGCTTATTTATCTGCTGATGTCTTTGGATTAACAACTTCGTCTGATAATGATATGGGCATTGGACAAGATTGGTTGATGATCAGTAAGCAGGTTCATTATATTTCACCTATGTTGTATCCTTCTCATTATTCTAGTGGGGTATATGGAATTAAGAATCCCGATTTACAACCTTATGCGGTTATTCGTAAAGCGATTAGCGATGCAAATGGGAAGAACCAGCTTTTAGTGAAATCAGATAGTCATATTGCGGAAATAAGACCATGGTATCAGGATTTTACAGCCACTTGGGTGAAATCACATAAGAAATATGGGACTATTGATGTTAAGGAGCAAATTAAAGCAGCAAAAGAGCAAGGTGTGGAACAATTTTTGTTATGGAACTCGAGCAGCACGTATTCGTATCGTTAACGGAATTGACTTATTCGGGCAGAAGGTTATCCGGTAGACTTGTCCTTTTCCTTGACACGAAAAATAGGCTTTTGTTAAGATTGCAATCATAAACAAAACGAATGAGAAGATTCATTCGAATAAAGCTTTCTTTCATAGAGAGCTCTAAGGAGGAATACGTGTTGTGAGGGAAGACAAGTTTGGTAAGGAAGGCTTAACGTTTGATGATGTATTGTTGGTGCCAAGAAAGTCTGAAGTGTTCGGTAAGGAGATCGACGTTTCAACCGTACTTGCGCCTCATGTGAAATTAAATATCCCGTTTATTAGCTCTGCTATGGATACTGTTACGGAATCTGCGCTTGCAATTGCGATGGCACGAGAAGGCGGTATCGGGATTATCCATAAGAATATGACGATTGAGCTTCAAGCTGAGCATGTTGACCGTGTTAAGAGATCAGAGAGTGGCGTTATCACGAATCCTTTCTCACTAACACCGGAGCATCATGTTTATGACGCGGAAGAGCTGATGGCGAAATACCGTATATCTGGTGTACCGATTGTGAATGAAGCGAACAAGCTGGTGGGGATTTTAACGAACCGCGACCTGCGCTTTGTACACGATTATTCCATCAAAATCAAAGAAGTAATGACCCAAGAAGATCTGGTTACGGCTCCTGTGGGGACCACGCTTCAGCAAGCGGAAGGTATTCTTCAAAAGCATAAAATTGAGAAATTGCCTTTGGTCGATGAAAATTTTGAGCTTAAAGGTTTAATCACGATTAAGGATATTGAGAAGGCCATTCAGTTCCCTAACTCCGCTAAGGATGCACAGGGGCGTTTACTCGTAGGTGCAGCTGTAGGTGTTGCTAAGGACGTTATGGAGAGAGCAGCAGCTCTTGTAAAAGCAGGCATCGACGTGATTGTCGTAGATTCTGCGCATGGTCATCACATTAATATCGCAGAAACCGTGAAAAAGCTTAGATCACAATATCCAGAGCTGCCTATCATCGCAGGAAATGTTGCCACAGGTGACGGTACACGTGACCTCATTAAGGCTGGAGCATCCATGGTGAAGGTAGGAATTGGGCCTGGATCCATTTGTACAACAAGGGTTATTGCAGGGATTGGTGTTCCTCAAATTACAGCTATTTATGATTGTGCGCAAGCTGCAGCAGAGTTTGGAGTCCCAATTATCGCAGATGGCGGTATCAAGTACTCCGGTGATGTTGTCAAAGCGATCGCAGCGGGGGCTAGTGCGGTTATGATTGGTAGTCTTTTTGCTGGAACGGATGAGAGTCCGGGTGAATCGGAAATTTTCCAAGGGCGTAAATTCAAGGTATATCGGGGTATGGGCTCTTTAGGGGCGATGAAGGAAGGCAGCAAGGACCGTTATTTCCAAGAGAACGAGAGCAAGCTTGTTCCTGAGGGTATCGAGGGTCGTGTAGCTTATAAAGGGCCAATGGCGGATACTGTTTATCAACTCGTGGGCGGTCTTCGCTCAGGTATGGGGTACTGTGGTGCCCGCAATATTCAAGAACTTATTCATGATACCCAGTTTATTCGAATTACGGGTGCAGGTTTAAAGGAAAGTCATCCGCATGATATTCAAATTACCAAAGAAGCACCTAATTACTCGTTGTAATTGTCACAATATAGATGAAATTGGAGGCGTGGGAAAATGAACCTACGTCTTCTTTTTTTTGTCTAATAGGGTGTGGTACAATATAACGTATTATTACATCATTAGGAGAGTGAAATTGTGAGATTTTTAAGTTTTACAAAGAAAAAGGTTGCTTTGGTGTTAGGTGTCAGTTTAATTGCTCAATCCTTACTTTTACATATACAAACAACATATGCCGCGGATACCAAAGCACCAGCAGCCACAACTACACCAGCAGCCTCAACGGCCCCAACGGCGCCAACGCCAGCACTCAATGAACCTAAACCAGCAGCTAAATCTGCGATTATTATGGAAGCAAGCACAGGAGCCGTACTCTATGAATTAAATGCGGATGAAGCTTTCCCGCCAGCCAGTATGGCCAAAATGATGACTGAGTATCTGGCTATGGAGAGTATTAAAGAAGGGAAATTCAAATGGGATTCGCCAGTGACTGCCACCAAAAATGCTGCGGACGTAATTGGTTCTGGACAACTTATCGCTGAAAATGAAACACTTACTTTCAAAGATATGTTTAATGCGATGTCAATCTACTCCGCGAATGATGCTTCCGTGGCTTTTGCCGAATTAATCGGTGGTACGGAAGAAAATTTTGCGAAAATGATGAACGAAAAAGCCAAACAACTTGGTATGTCAGACAAAGCTCATTTCATTAGCGCTACTGGACTTTCACGCGCCGATCTCAAAAATCCGCCGGCATCTATTGAAGGTGAGACCAAAATGACTGCACGAGATGCTGGCATTCTCGCCTATAATATCCTTAAGGATCATAAAGAAATTCTTGAATTTACGAAAATCCCATCTTTAAAACTAAGAGCTACGGATAAAACGCCGATGATCAATTGGAACTGGATGTTAGAAGGAAATCTGAGCAACACCAATTTGAAAAAGTATGCTTATCAAGGACTGGACGGTTTGAAAACAGGTTCTACTGATGATGCAGGGTACTGCTTTACAGGGACTGCTGAACGAAATGGAATGCGTATTATCACTGTTGTCATGGGTACCAAAACAGAACCGGAGCGTTTCAACGAAACGAGAAAGCTGCTCGATTATGGATTCAATAATTTTGAAATTAAACCTTTCCTTAATGCGAAGCAAGAAATAGATTCTTTGAAAATCGTAAACATTAAGAAAGGTGTTCAAACACAAGTACCTCTTGTGACTAAAACGGGTCTGACGTTCGTCACTCGAAAAGGTGCGAAAGATACTGACTTTAAAATTACGGCAGAGCCGCTTGAAGAGAGCAAGCTCGTAGCACCTATTACGAAGGGCGATACGCTCGGTAAAGTGAAGGTAAGCTACAATGGACAAGATAAAACGGTTGATCTAATTGCTAATGATGATGTACAAAAAGGCAGCTGGATTCGTCTCTTGTTCCGCTCCTTCAAAAACTTCTTCAGCGATATGTTTAAAGGGATTAAAGGCGGCTCCTAGACCAGAAAATGGGTTGTATATTAACCCTCCTTCATGTAAAATAATTGTTTAGAAGATTTACTATCGAATCGTGTAGGAAACTGCATGAAATTGGCATACAAGCTATAGGAGGATATAAAGAATGGAAACAGGAACTTCCCGCGTTAAAACTGGTATGGCCGAAATGCAAAAAGGCGGCGTCATCATGGACGTTATGAATGCCGAGCAAGCTAAAATCGCAGAAGCAGCTGGCGCGTCCGCTATTATGGCGCTTGAGCGCGTACCCGCTGACATTCGTGCAGCTGGTGGCGTATCCCGTATGGCTGACCCTTCAATCGTTGAAGATGTGATGAGAGTAGTATCCATTCCTGTCATGGCGAAAGCAAGAATTGGACACTTCGTTGAAGCGAAAATTCTTGAATCCCTAGGCGTTGACTATATCGATGAGAGTGAAGTACTTACACCTGCGGATGAAGTATTCCACATCAACAAACGCGATTTCACGGTTCCTTTCGTATGTGGTTGCCGCGATCTTGGTGAAGCTTTGCGTCGTATTGGTGAGGGTGCTTCCATGCTTCGTACCAAAGGTGAGCCAGGGACTGGTAATATCGTAGAAGCTGTTCGTCATATGCGTACAATTCAAGGTCAAATTCGCAAAATCCAAGGAATGTCCAAGGATGAATTGATGTTTGAAGCGAAAACACTTGGCGCTCCTTATGAGTTGCTTCTACAAGTTCACGAAACAGGTAAATTGCCTGTTGTTAACTTCGCAGCTGGTGGTGTTTCCACACCTGCAGATGCTGCGCTCATGATGCACCTTGGTTCCGATGGTGTATTCGTAGGCTCCGGTATTTTCAAATCCGATAGCCCTGAGAAATTCGCGAAAGCGATTGTTGAAGCCGTAACTCACTACACAGACTATAAATTGATTGCAGAAATCTCCAAAAACCTGGGTGCCCCTATGAAGGGAATCGAAATTTCCAAGCTGCAAGCTTCCGAGCGTATGCAGGAGCGCGGCTGGTAATGACGAAGATCGGAGTTCTCGCGCTGCAAGGCGCGGTAGCAGAACATATTCGTGGGATCGAGAAGGCTGGCGCCGAAGGCGTCGTTGTCAAACGAACCGAGCAGCTAGCTGATCTTGATGGGATTATTCTACCGGGTGGAGAGAGTACGACAATCGGCAAGTTAATGCGCACCTATGGTTTCATTGATGCGCTGAAGGATTTTTCCGCCGCGGGCAAGCCGATTTTCGGCACCTGCGCGGGGTTGATTGTCATCGCGAAAGAGATCAACGGGCAGCCGGAAGCTCACCTTGAGCTGATGGATATCACGGTGGCTCGCAACGCGTTCGGTCGTCAGCGCGAAAGCTTTGAGACGGACTTGCCGATCAAAGGTATCGACGAAAACGTTCGCGCGGTCTTTATTCGGGCCCCACTCATCGAGAAGGTGGGACCTGGGGTAGATGTACTGGCTACGTATGACGGCCAGATCGTTGCAGCGCAGCAAGGGCATCTCCTTGCAGCGTCGTTTCACCCAGAGCTGACAGACGACTTCCGTCTGCACAGCTATTTCTTAGACATGGTAAAGCAAAGACAAGCATAATTGATGGTACAAGCACCTTGATATCACCGGATTATTGCCGGTAAGGTGCTTGCTTCCATATTCTAAACATTTTGCGCTAACGGAGGAATCTCCTTGTTTGATGTAAAGTTACTTCGAAGTGATTTGGCAGCTGTACAAGCTGCAATGCAAAACCGTGGTAAACAAATTGAAGAGTTGAACGGCTTTACGGAATTAGATTTGAAGCGTAGAGAGCTCTTACAAGAAACCGAGCAGCTCAAAAACCGCCGAAATACGGTATCCCAAGAGGTAGCTGGTCGCAAAAGATCCGGCGAGAATGCGGATGAGCTGATCCAAGAAATGAAAGTTGTCGGAGACCGCATTAAGGAGCTCGATGACGAGATTCGCTTACTGGACGAGTCCTTACAGCAGATATTGCTTTCCATCCCTAATATGCCCCATGCAAGCGTTCCTGTGGGCCGCACGGAAGAAGAGAATGTGGAACTGCGCCGCGTTGGTGATATTCCACAGTTCGATTACGAAGTGAAACCGCACTGGGAAGTAGCGCAAGAGCTTGGCATTCTAGATTTCGAAGCTGCGGCGAAGGTGACGGGTTCGCGTTTCGTTTTCTACAAAGGGCTTGGCGCTAGGCTGGAGCGTGCATTGATTAACTTCATGATGGACCTGCATAGCGATGAGCATGGATATGAAGAGATGCTGCCTCCATATATCGTCAACCGCGATAGTTTGACGGGAACAGGGCAGCTTCCCAAGTTTGAGGAAGATGTGTTTAAACTGGAGAATTCGGATTATTTTCTTATTCCGACTGCGGAAGTACCGGTAACGAATTATCATCGGGAAGATATTCTCACGAACGAGCAGCTTCCTGTTAATTTTGTTGCGTTCAGTGCATGTTTCCGTTCAGAAGCTGGATCTGCAGGTAGAGATACACGCGGTTTAATCAGACAGCACCAATTCAACAAAATTGAGCTCGTTAAGCTCGTTAAGCCCGAAGACTCCTACGATGAGTTGGAGAAGCTTACAGGGCATGCTGAGCGCGTTCTACAGCTTCTGAAGCTGCCTTACCGTGTGTTGTCACTTTGCACAGGGGATATCGGCTTCACGTCGGCTAAGACGTACGATCTGGAAGTATGGCTGCCTAATAGCGGCGCATACCGTGAAATCTCTAGCTGCAGTAACTTCGAAGACTTCCAAGCTCGCAGAGCGAACATCCGCTTCCGCAGAGATGCGAAGGCGAAGCCGGAATTTGTGCATACGCTGAATGGTTCAGGTCTTGCGCTTGGTCGTACAGTGGCTGCTATTCTCGAAAATTACCAGCAAGCTGACGGTTCGATTCAGGTTCCTGAGGTTCTCATTCCTTACATGAACAATGTCAAAGTGATTACAAAAAAATAGCACTTGATTCTCCTATAAGATCTGTGCTACAATGCTTTTTGTCACTGCACAAGGTTGTCTCCCTACTAGGAGACACCTATCGTGGAGAGGTGGTCGAGTGGTTTAAGGCAGCGGTCTTGAAAACCGCCGAGGTCGCAAGGTCTCCGTGGGTTCGAATCCCACCCTCTCCGTAACCATGGTAATACCCTAACCAAGAAGTCATGCGATTCATTTTGAATCGTGTGGCTTTTTTTGTTGTTTTTTTACATGGATAAAAGGCGGGTGGCCTCCGCATTTTATACATGTGGAGGTGTTACCTATGAGCAAAGCTGACAAGCTAACGATTGATCAAGCTGAATTGGTAAATGAGTGGATGACGGTACTCCCGACAACGCTGCATCAAACCGATCAGGCGCGTGTATGGGCCGATGAGGCCGATCCTCAGGCACTGAGGGTTCATATTATGGCGGCGGGGCATACGGGCTATACAATCGATTTTAAAGTCACCTACGTGGACGACAGAGAGGTAAAGGTTGAACTGACTGATGTGCAGCAGGGCACTACACACATTGATGAGACCAGTGAAATTGTGCAGAATCTGGTGGATGATTACATTCGGCATATCCACGAATGCGCACAAGCCTTGCAGAAAGTTACACACGCCTAAAGGGCGAAGGGGGAATTCACAATGACCAAACAAAGAGCGGTTGATAAAAATTTGCAGAATGTAGCTAAAGATTTTGAAGCTAGCCCTGTTAATAGCCATCAGGCTCAGCAAGTGCAGCAGCAAGTCAATGATCATAGACATCAAGATGCCTTAAACCATGACAAGAATAGGGGAGACCACTAAATGTCAAAACCGAAATCTTATTCTGCAGGGGATAATCTGGTAGAAAACGGTTCAGTAAAGAATAGTGATCGGAATAATAGTCCAGAGCCATTATCAGGCTCTAAGAAAGTGAAGAATCAGAATCACTCAAGAGCTTCTCACGCAGAAGGCCGCGGTCATGAAAACTAAATAATCGCGAAGAAAATCTTTACAAAATGTTTAAAATCCACAAAGCCGGACATACTATATTTTGTCGGTGAGCAGAGAGGTGTGGTTCCGTTGGAGCAATTAGCGAAAGGGAAACAACCGTTGCATAGAGGACTTTTCTACCTGTTATAATCAGGCTGGAGGGGATGTGCCAAAGACACTTACCGTGTTTTATAAGCAGATTTTCCTAAGGTTTACGTGTAACATGTTTTAAAGAAATCATCAACACCGACAAAAAAGAACCCTTAGGGGTTCTTTTTTTCGTCTATTTCAAGATATTGTTGAGGCATTGGATTCGATTGGTGCGATGACGAATGAGCATCATCAGTAAACGTTGAAAACGTTGAAACGTGCTGTTTACGGTTCACTAATAAACGTACGCCACCACCGATCAGCAGCAGGGCTACTATGAGGGTTTGACTGAAATTCGTAATTAAATACATGTAATTTTTTGAGCTAGGTAGAATTTGATACATAAATTGAACAACAACATCTTTTAGGACATAGTAACTGCCAAGTAAGATCAAAACCATGCCAATGGGTCGTTGATAAGCTGTCCAATTCTCGATGATTGGTTTGTCAATTAGGGTACCATTTTCGTACTTCGTAATGCTCTGCAAAGCATCAAAAAAGCTAAAAAACCAAAGAATCGGGATTAAAAATAAAAACAGAGACAATCGGAGTACATCCAATATATAAATGGAGAAGAGGAAGATCGCCATTAACTGGACGCCGCGTTTCGTCATAGAGAGGTACAAGTGAGCTGCTCCTGGAAAAATAGCAATAATCGTTGCCAATGTCCGGTTTTTGCGACCGTAGTCATCCCCAAAGTGGAAGTCTTCAAAAATACTGCGATCTATAAGCTCTAACCCCGCTTGTTTATTCCCCTGTTGCTTCAGTGCATCAAACATCGTGTAAAACCATAGAACTGGCAAGGCCAACAGAAAGGCAACAAAGCCTTCGTTATGCGTCATGATGGTGACGAAGAATACTAATATAGCAACTCCAAAGAAAGAGACCATCGCTGTAAGACCTCTATGCATCAACCCAAGCTGATAATGTCCGAGTCCAGGGATGAAGGAGAGCAGCATAATTTTTGTTTTTTCTTGTTGACCAGCCATTCGAGTGGAATAAGGATTCGCGTCCCAAGAAGGCTGCTCATGCTGCCCATGCTGCTCGGACCCGTAAGAGCCAGGCAAGCGATAGGGCTGTGAACGCAGCAGGAAGATAATCATATCCAGCATATTTACAACCCATGTCAAGGCGGCCAACAAGGCAAGAAGAATCAGGAAGTCATCCGGAGCGTGTAATATAGCGACTCCCATGAAGATAAGGAATAACGATCCAAAGAACCCGCCACCGTATAGGAGCCCGCGGAATAAACGGTTCATATATAGATGGCCTACTCCAGGTAGGAAGGACAGCAGGAATGCGACTAGGCTGCTTTTATTAGGCATTAAGGGTGTAACCTCCTTGTGTTTATTTATTTTGCAACGTGTCTAGCCACGTCAGTGTTTTATTTAGCAATTGGTCCGATATCGGTTTATCTGTTTGTAGGGAGGAAGATGTATTTATTGAGTTAGAAGGTTTAAACGAACCTACAGAGTCCAATTCCTGCGAAATTCCGTGAAAGAAGCCGGTAGCCACAAGGATGAGTGTAGCCACTGCTGCAATACCGTAATGCAGCATTGTTGAGTGGTACCAAGAGCGCTTAGTTCCTGTCGTACGGGCAATGATAGCATCCACATACCCTTGCGTATCCCTTTCCATGATCGGAAGTATAGCTTCCATTTGTTCCAAACATGTCATATACATCGACAAGCATTCATCACACTGATACAGATGAAGCTCCATCTCACTCAAAGTATCGGGTGACAAACGCTCTTCCACATATTGCTTCCATACATGTTCATTATAATGGTTCACAAGAATTCCTCCTCCTTCCAATTGTTACGAAGCCACTGCTTGGCTCTATATAGCTTGGATTCTACCGTTTTTACCGTTACCCCATGAGCGTTGGCAATATCTTGATACGACTGATGATGAATATAGTAGGCCGTTAATACTTCATGATAGTTGGCAGGGATTTGATGGAGCTTCTTACGCACGAGCTCAGTCGTCTCATTCAATATCACTTCATGTTCCACACCATGCTCAGAATAAGGATGATTGCCAGAGGATTGGATGGGTTCCTCCATCTCAGCCGTCATTTCTTCCCTACGCCTGCTGGCCGATCGTTTGAAATCGATAGCCCGGTTCACCGCGATGCGAGTCATCCAGGTTTTCAGACCCTTCATTTGATACTGAGGGAGGGAGAAATAAATCCGGGTCCAAACATCCTGTGATAAATCTTCGGCATCCTTTGCATGGCGTACAATCGCATAGATCGTTTGGAACAAATGGTGACGATATGTTGTTACAAGCTCACGGAATGCTGCCTCATCGCCATTCATTATGCGCTTTACGAGTGCTTGTTCCTGAATATGCTTCTCCTCCTCTCCGCATGAATAGACGAAGGCAACCACCGGTACCCCTGCACGATTTCAAAAAGAAAAAGAACGAATCTTCAAGATCCGTTCCCCCTTTTAAAGTGCTGCTGTAGAACTGCTAGGTTTGGCTTGATGCTTAGAAGGCGTACTTTGTACGAACCATTGAGATAGAAGTGCGCTCAAAACGCCAAGTACACCTAACACAATAAATCCCTGATTCAGAGAAAACCAATCACCGATTATACCCATAAGAACGGGTCCAATGAACATGCCCAATCCATAAATAGCTTGAAAAAACCCCATTGCTGTTGCCCGCTTATCCGCAGGCATATGCTTTATACTCATCCCCATGAGTAAGGTAAAAGAAAGTCCGCGGCCAAAGCCGGCAAAAGCCTGTGTAACCATGAGCACCCAAAGATGATGGGTGAAAGGAATCGTAAATGTAAATATCCCCATGAGAATAAAACCCCAGACAACCATGCGCCTCTCCCCGTACCGAACAGCCCATCGCCGTCCGCCAAATAAGGAAGCTAGCGCTACCGGTACATTGGCAAATAACGAAAGCATCGATAAGGAGAATTTATCAGCTCCAAGCTGAGTTGCATAAACAGGCGTAAATCCAAAAACCGTTGCGAATATGAGGACTTGCGACAAGATAGCGAGTAAGGAAACGAACAGCAGCGTACGGTCAGTCGCAACGTCACCGATACCGCGCATCGTAATTTTAGGCGCATCAATTTCGACTTTTTCTACAAGGAAAAGTGATCCAATCATCCCCATCAAGCCTAGCAGAGCTCCCAAAATGAAGACGGCCTCCCAACCGAAGGAATCTGCCGCCCATCCTGCCCCGAGAATACCAAGTACCTGCCCAAGTGAATTGAAGAAGGAGATCGTTCCGATCGCTTTTGTTGAATCTTCATGCTTATAGTAGCTCGTAAATAATACGGTAAAATCAACCCATGTTGCCGCGGCTGCGCCTGCCAGTGCTCGAAGAATAAGGATCCATGTGAAATCATGCGTTATCCATAGTCCTAAACCGGTTATTGCCGTGAATAGCAGGCCAAAGGTAATAAATAACTTCCTCTTATGAAATCGGTCTGACATGATACCTACAGGAATTCGCAGCAGCATTTGGGAGATCCCGTACATGCCGACAATCCATCCGGCCAACTGGTGGTTCCCGCCAAGGAATTCTACATAAGGCGCCATGATGGGAACGCTCGTATACATCGACATCCAGAACAGCAGTGTAACTATACAGAAAAGAGGAATGCGATAGGAGGATGAAGCTTTGATGCTTGTCATCGAAGAGCCCCTTTCTGATTAGGTTCTTGGATTGAAATGAGGACTAACAAATCTACCGTTTATTATAGAACATCGATAGCGGCAAGGCTATGACTGGATGTTTGCAAAATAAGACAATGGTCGGAAATCGGCTGATATCCCTTACCACGCCTCATGATTCCTCTAACAAAAATGGATGATTGATGGAAACGAATGCGCCTTGTAAATTGAAAGCAGTTGTTGACCAACCGTTAGCATTGACTAGCAAAAATCATCACTATAGAGGAGGGGGCATGGCGAGGCGTTTTTTGGTGGGATTCGCTGCCTAAAGTAAATGCGAAGTCGGATTCCAACACGGTTGCCTTAGTTCAAAAGCTTCCTAATGTGGGAGAGCCATACGGTGCGCTTATTTTATATTTGAATAAAGAAAAACTGGTGCAGATGGTCGAGGAAATGACCACAGATAACAATGGGGCTTCCTTCCTAATGGCAAAAGATGGACATATTATCGTCTCCCAGAAAACCGTCGACGAGGAGCACGCCCAATTTAAGGCAGCTATTCATGAAAGTGTAATGAGCAGGACGGCAGAATCTGACTCTTTCATACTGGATCGTAAAGGACAGTCTTACTCTATTGCTTACGGTCAATTGACCCGTACAGGAACTCTGTGAAAGTATGTAACTGCAACCTCCTTATCTCAACTTACAGCACCCGTGGAATTTATGTCGAGGAGCATGCTCAGTATTGGAGGACTAGGGCTACTTATAGCCGTTCTGCTCTCTTGGTTCGCATCCAAACGGATTTATCAACCGATAGTGCGGCTCGTGAATGTCATCAATGATTACAAGACAACGCAAGAAAGCCAAGAGGATGAACTAGCATTTATCGAGAGAGAGTGGAAGCATTTAAGTCAGGAGAGCTCGGGATCTAAAAGCAGATCATCAGGTGCTTGATTTGGAGGAAATGCTGCCAAATGCCAATGAGGATTTGCCCTATCCGTTTGCTTTGGAAAAGGAGCTCATGCAGGCGATTCGTATGGGCAAAGCGAGCAGTCGCTTTTCAGGAATTGGTTCGCCAGTCGAATAAGGAAAAGCAGCTGAGATTGCGGAGCAAATCGGTTACCAGCCTTCGTATTTTATTCGACTTTTTCGTAAGCATGAGGATATGACACCGGTCAGTATTGGGAGAAAAAATTATATGAAAAAGTGGAGATATCAACAGGTAAACGATTCGACAGACATGTCTACCCCTAATATTCCACCGGTGCCCACTTCACCTACACTAACTTCTACATCGCCGGTTTCAGGAAGAAAGCATGAAAGAAGCTTTAAAAAATAATCATTGCCCAGAACAATAGAACCAACCTTAAAGGCAGCGTATTTCTAGAAAATAATAAACGCCAGGTCAGCGGCTAATAACCGTTACCTGGCGTTTTCATTGAGTTTTGAAAGGTTACGCGCCCGAGATGATTCGAACATCCGGCCTACAGTTTAGGAAACTGTTGCTCTATCCTGCTGAGCTACGGGCGCATGGCAAGAATTATGATAGCACGAAGGCTTTCGTCGCGCAACCTTTTGGGCGGTCGTATTTCTTAGTGACAAGGAATGTATACGTTGAATAAACTGGCTGAGTTGGCAGCAGCGATGCAGAATTAGAGGCAGGAAATTCTAAGCTTTACCGCGTAATTTACGGAAAAATTGGGTCAACATCGTCGAACACTCTTCTTGCAAGACGCCGCTAACGACATCGACACGGTGATTGAACCGGTCCTCTTGCAGCAAATTCATGAGCGTTCCGGCACAGCCGGCCTTCGGATCAATGGTTCCGTAGATGACCTGCGGAATCCGCGATTGCACAATCGCGCCCGCACACATCGGGCAAGGCTCTAGAGTGACGTAGAGCTGGCAATCCAAAAGCCGCCAGGCTTGCAGATGTTCGCTCGCTTGTTTGATAGCGATCATTTCGGCATGAGCGAGAGGATCTAGGGTTGTTTCACGCAAATTGTAGCCGCGGCCGATGATTTGACCTTGATGGACAACGATAGCTCCAATCGGTACTTCTCGGATGGCTTCTGCTTTGAGAGCCTCTTGAATTGCTTCTTTCATCCAGGGGATATGTTCATCCACAGGGGGACACCTCGCTAATATATTTTTATCCACATGTGTATAATAATCGAACATTCATTCCGTTGTTAACAACCTGTGGATAGCTTTGTGGATAACTTAAAAAGCTGTGGATATTTAATCTTTCTACATTACATACAACAAAAAGAACAGCTATGCAAGGAATTTTGTTGATAATAGCAACTGTGCTAGGTATAATGATAGATATTAGTAGGTCTTTTAGACCATATAGTACGTGATAGGTATAAATAAATAGCAAGGTTCGACAATGGCAAACTTGTTGAAAAGCAAGGACGCAAAGCTGAGGGTCTACGGTTCCATTGGAACTATGGCAGCCTGGTTACCGAAAATCGATGCTTTTTTTGATTGAGGTAATAGGCTGCTCCTACATAAAGGGGCGGTCTATTTTTATATAGGGAATAACTTGAGTAAGGAAGAGGTGCTGATTATAATGGCCAACGGGTATAACGTCATGAAATATTACGGAAGCAAGGAGGGGTATGACGCTGACGTGCTAATTGATAGTAAGGCTGTTTTGGGAAAGGACGATTTCGTAGCTACTGGCGTACTAACCTATGCACTCGGAGACATTATTGAGGTGGAATTACCGGAATACGATGTCTTTCAACTTGGTGATAAAGCGAAAATGACGGTTTATACCAAATCCGGCTTGTTTGTGATGAATACAACCGTTGTTGCCAAAGAATTCGGCTCCGTCATTGTCATTAATCCACCTGAAAATCGTAAGAAATTCGCAGAAAAACGGGAATTCCCACGTGTGGATGTGAAACATACAGGTCTCTTATTCGGACTTCAGGATATGAATAAAAGGAATAAACATCAATTTGAAAACCCACTTGGTATTTCAATCAAAAATATATCCATCAACGGCTTAGGATTTACCATTAATGATAATTCTATGATTGATAAGATTGTTCAAAAGCATTCACAGCTCGAAGTTGAGCTGGATTTGGGCTTTACGGTGCCTTGTTCGATGGAAATTGTAAGAAAAGAAAAGGTTGAAAATGGTTTTTATTATGGGGCCAGTTATATCGACATTCCGCAAGAGAAAACCAATGCTTTAAGGGGTTTTATCCTTACGAATCAGATCGAAACTTACTTCGTACAGAAGCGGGAAGCGCAATTTAAAAGAGCAACGGAAAAAAAGTCTGCGGCGAATCAATAGCCTTCAGGCTTTTTTTTGCGTTCCAAGTGCTATATAATAAGAAGGATGATTTTCGAAAATTAAGGAGTTGTAACTACAATGGCTTTGAAAGCAGGTATCGTCGGTCTACCGAACGTAGGAAAATCGACATTGTTTAATGCAATTACACAGGCGGGGGCAGAATCTGCGAATTATCCGTTTTGTACGATCGATCCGAATGTTGGGGTAGTTGAAGTACCAGACGAGAGATTGCAGAAGCTGGTAGAGATCGTTGTGCCTAAGAGCATTGTCCCGACAGCCTTTGAATTCGTTGATATTGCGGGTTTGGTAAAGGGTGCGAGCAAAGGTGAAGGGCTTGGAAATAAATTCTTGGCACACATTCGTGAAGTGGATGCCATTGTGCATGTTGTTCGTTGTTTTGAAGATGATAATATTACCCACGTTTCCGGTAAAGTGGATCCGATCGGCGATATCGAAACGATTAATCTTGAATTAATTTTGGCAGATATTGAGTCGGTAGAAAAGAAGATCGAGCGTTCGCGCAAAAACCTCAAGGGCGGCGACAAAAAGGTTGTTGCTGAAGTGGAGTGTTTAGAGCGTATTAAAGAAGCGCTTTATGAAGATAAACCAGCACGGAGTCTGGATCTCAGCGAAGATGAGAAACTTCTCGTGCGCGACCTTCATTTATTGACCATGAAACCCGTGCTTTATGCGGCAAACGTGAGTGAAGATGAAGTAGCAACAGCAGATGAAAATCCTTTTGTGAAAATTGTGAAAGAATTTGCTGAGAGCGAAAACAACGAAGTGGTGTCGATTAGTGCGAAGGTTGAATCCGAAATCGCCGAGTTGGAAGATGAAGAAAAAGCGATGTTCCTCGAAGAGTTGGGACTTCAAGAGTCCGGCTTGAATAGATTGATTAAAGCAGCTTATAGAAAACTTGGCTTGTACACGTATTTCACAGCTGGGGTGCAGGAAGTAAGAGCATGGACAATCCGCAAGGGAACGAAAGCTCCTCAAGCGGCTGGTGTTATTCATACCGATTTCGAACGTGGTTTTATTCGTGCTGAAGTCGTCTCTTATAATGATTTGACAGCTGCAGGGTCGATGAATGGTGCGAAAGAAAAAGGCCAGGTGCGTCTCGAAGGTAAAGAGTACGTGGTGAATGACGGGGACGTCATGCATTTCAGATTTAATGTGTAATTAATAAAAAAAGTAAAGAAAGGAGTGATCCTATATGTTGGATCGACTTCAGTCCATTGTAGACCGCTATGACAAATTAAGCGAACTGTTGTGTGACCCGGATGTAACGAGTGATACGAAGAAACTTAGAGAATACTCGAAAGAGCAATCTGATCTTCAAGAAGCTTATGATGCTTATAACGAATATAAGAGTGTGAGCGAACAGCTAGCCGATGCTAAAGTGATGCAAAACGAAAAGCTGGATGATGAAATGCGTGAAATGGTCAAAATGGAGATCGATGAGCTTAGCGAGCAATCTGCCAAGTTGGAAGAACAACTTAGAATGCTCATGATGCCTAAAGACCCTAATGATGATAAGAACGTAATCGTCGAAATTCGCGGTGCGGCAGGCGGCGACGAAGCTGCTTTGTTCGCGGGCGATTTGTATCGCATGTATACGCGCTATGCGGACGCGCAAGGATGGAGAACGGAGATTCTCGATGCTTCTGTGAACGATTTGGGCGGGTTTAAAGAGATTATTTTCATGATCACCGGTAAAGGCGCTTATAGTAAGTTGAAGTATGAGAGTGGGGCGCACCGTGTACAACGAATTCCTGTAACGGAATCAGGTGGACGTATCCATACCTCAACGTCGACGGTAGTGGTTATGCCGGAAGCGGAAGATGTTGAGATTGTCATCCATGATGCGGATATTCGCGTCGATACGTTCTGTTCCAGTGGAGCGGGCGGTCAGTCGGTTAATACGACGAAATCCGCTGTGCGTGTGACGCACGTACCTACAGGTATCGTAGCGACTTGTCAGGATGGTAAATCGCAGAACTCCAATAAAGAGTCAGCATTACGCGTGCTTCGTACACGTATTTCCGATAAAATGCGTGAGGAAGAGGAAGCGAAATATGCGGGCGAGCGTAAAAGCAAGGTTGGTACTGGTGACCGTTCCGAACGGATTCGTACGTATAACTTCCCGCAAAGCCGAATTACCGATCACCGTATTGGCTTGACTTTGCATCGCTTAGAAACTGTGCTTAATGGTGATATGGCAGAGATCGTTTCGGCGCTCACGATTGCAGCGCAGTCCGATGCTTTAGATAACGGGGAGCAGGCAATGTGATGCCGACTGCTGCTAAGAGTTTAAGAGAAGCCTTTGTTGAGGCTTCTTCTTTTTTAGGGAAGCTCGGTGTGGCCGAGGCTGCTTCCTGTGTGGAATTGCTGCTGCAGCACTTGCTCAGCTGCAGTCGGACGGAACTGCTGTTCCGTTTTCCGGAACAGTTTCCTGTTGAGCTGGCGGAGAAGTGGCGCCAGCTAGTGGAGCGGAAGGCCGCGGGTGAGCCGGTGCAGTATATTATCGGCGAGCAGGATTTCTTCGGCCTTCCTTTTGCGGTTAGCCCGGCCGTGCTGATTCCTCGGCCGGAGACGGAGCTGCTCGTGGAAGCTTTGCTCCACGAGGGCTCGCGTCTGTTCCCGCAAGGCGCTCCGCTGCTTGCGGATGTGGGCACCGGGAGCGGAGCGATCCCGGTGACTGTGGCACACGCGCGCCCTGCGTGGCGCGTGGCCGCCAGCGACATCTCCGCGGCAGCGCTGGAGATGGCCCGCGTGAATGCGCAGCGCCACGGCGTGGCTGCGCGGGTGGAGTGGCTCGAGGGGGACCTTCTCGAGCCCTTCATTGCGCGCCGGATTGCGCCGGATATACTAGTGTCTAACCCACCGTATATCCCTGATGGCGATCTGCCGGCGCTTCAGCCGGAAGTGCGGCTGTTTGAGCCGCACACGGCTTTGTTCGGCGGTGTCGAGGGACTCGACCTGTACCGCCGGATGATCTCACAGCTGCCGCAGCTGCCGCGAATCCCGACTGTGGTCGGGTTCGAGGTGGGCATTCGGCAGGCGGAGGCTGTGGCGGCGATGCTGCGTGCCGCCGCTGATTGGGACGAGATCCGATTCGTGCCGGATCTCCAGGGCATTGATCGCCATGTGATCGCGATCCGATCGCGAGAATAGAGGGAGTTCGTAGCGTTGGGAACGAACGCGATACTTTTGGATAGCACCGAGGTATCGGAGTCTGATAAGAGTGTTTTCCATCGTTAAACTCATCTCCTTCAGCCGAAAGCCACCTCTTTCAACAACGAATCCACCCCCAAGCCCAACTCTATCATTTTCACAAATTTAAATAGTTTACTAGGTTTAGCTCCTCCTCTTATTGCCCATACTGGCTAGTAGAAGCGAAGGGAAAGGGGCTTTTCCTCATGGTTAAGAGATCTAATCGTCAATCTTATAAATCTTTATTATTAGTAGCTTTTGCACTTATTGTTATGATAACTTGTTGGGAATCGAATCGTTCAAATGCGGCGGTTATTTCGCCTACGATACCGGAAGAATCTATTCGCTTACGTATTCTAGCAAACTCCGATTCGGCGCAGGATCAAGCATTGAAACGTGAGATTCGTGATGCGATTATTGCTCGTATGCAGGAGTGGGTCGTTGGTCCGCAAACGCTGGATGACGCAAGAGCCGTAGTAATATCCCACTTGCCTGAATTTGATATCCTTGTTGGACAAATGATTGAAGCACGTGGCTATAGCTATACACATACAGTTGAGCTCGGTAAAGTCCCTTTTCCAACGAAAATGTACGGAAATGAAGTATACCCGGCGGGAGAATATGAAGCGCTGCGCGTGACGATTGGAACGGGGGAAGGTCAGAACTGGTGGTGTGTGTTGTTTCCACCATTATGTTTCGTGGATTCCTTATCCGGAGAAGCGGTAGCATCGGCTGCTGTTGTAGCGAAAACAGAGGGAGATGGTAAGGTAAAGTCATCTCCTACACCTGCAACGAAAGACAGTAAAGTTGCTCCAACGGTTAAACCCGACAAGTCTAACCCTGTCGTTAAAGACGTTAAGGATGCACAAGTGGAAGAAAAAACGGAATCGGTTGATGCTAAGCAGCCACAAGTTAAGTTTTTTATCTGGGAAATGGTGAAGAAGATCGTATCGTGGTTCAGCTAAGAAAAGTCACCCATTCCCATTAGGATCAGAATTTTATTTGAAGTTAGGATGATAGATGATCGTGACAAAATACTGGAAAGTGGATCAGGGTATAGGGACCGAGATAGGTGAGGATTTAGCTGAAGCTGCTCTGCTTCTCCGAAGTGGGGAAACGGTGGCCTTTCCAACAGAGACGGTATATGGTCTTGGGGCAGATGCAACGAATACGGCAGCGGTTCAAGGGATTTTCTCAGCGAAAGGTCGGCCTTCGGACAACCCTCTCATTGTCCACATTGCGGATGTTGAACAGCTTTCAAGTTTAATTCTTTCTGATCGTGTTACGTCGGATCATCGCCAGCTTATGGAGGCTTTCTGGCCGGGTCCTCTTACCATTGTGCTGCCTGTGAAAACAGGTGGCATTTCGCCGTTAGTAACCGCTGGTCTAAAAACTGTGGGTGTGCGAATTCCGGATCATCCTGTGGCTTTGCAGCTTCTTCGTGAAGCGGGACTTCCTATAGCCGCGCCAAGTGCCAATAGCTCAGGCAGACCTAGTCCAACACTCGCCTCTCATGTCAGAGATGATTTAGATGGTCGGATTGGGGGGATCGTGGATGGTGGTGCAACTGGGGTTGGTGTCGAGTCGACTGTTATCGAGATTGTAGGCGGTGAGCTATACATTTTGCGTCCTGGCGGTGTTACGGCAGAGCAGCTGCAATCGGCACTACCTGCTATTCGAATTCATGAGCCAGAGCGGGAAGAAGTACAAGATTCCGAAACACCGCGTGCTCCTGGGATGAAGTATACACATTATGCACCAAAAGGATTTATGCATATCGTTCATGGTGAAGATACAGAATCTGTTGCTGAATGGATCCAAAACGATATTGATGCTGCCAAAACACGAGGTGAGTCAACGGGTGTTCTTACTTTTGAGGAGAGAGCTTCTTGTTATCATGCTGATTTGGTTATTGCCTGCGGATCGTTATCGCAACCAGAAACAATCGCTCAGGATCTTTATGCTGCGTTAAGGCAATTTGATCAAGAAGGCATTCAATATATTGCTGCAGAGGGCTGTCCTGAAACGGGGATTGGCCTTGCGATTATGAATCGACTTCGTAAAGCAGCCGGTCACCGGCTTGTACGTGTTTAGCTAGCATGATTCCCTGTTTGTCCGCATATCTTGAGAGAGAAACGTGGACAAGGGGGATAGCGCTATGCTCGCATCTGGGGTGGAATTTGGGCAGCTAGTAACAATTATTATTATGGCGATTGCTTTGGGCCTGGATGCTTTTTCCTTAGGGATTGGCATAGGGATGAAGGGTATTCGTTTGATTGATATTATGAAAATTAGCTTCGTGATTGGTATATTTCACGTTCTCATGCCTTTGATGGGTATGTTTATGGGGCAATATGTTTCATTGCTGCTAGGGAATGTCGCTACAGCGGCTGGGGGATGTTTGCTCATTCTTTTGGGTTCGCATATGGTATATAGTTCGATTCGTGGAGAAGAAGCGACTTCTTTTGATCATAGGTCAATTTGGGGCCTGACGATCTTCTCGCTTAGTGTCAGTATTGATTCATTCTCTGTGGGTGTATCCCTTGGCATGTTTGCTACAGATATTGTGTTGACGGTGCTGATATTTGGTCTGTTTGGGGGTTTGCTATCCATCGCCGGTTTGTTGGTTGGTAGGCGGGTAAGCGGCTTGGTAGGCGAGTATGGCGAGGCTTTTGGCGGGCTTATTTTGCTCACGTTTGGGATCAAGTTTTTACTATGATACAATAGGGTATATAAAGTTTTCATCTTAGCTTATGCTTATGATTAGGAGGGAATCATGTTGCGAATTCTATTTGTCTGTACAGGAAATACGTGCCGCAGTCCATTAGCAGAAGGTTTGCTGCGTATCAGGGTGCATCAAGAAGGGCTTGCGGCGGAGGTTCGTTCAGCAGGGGTATCCGCGGTGACGGGTGGTCCAATTTCCCGAAATAGTGCATCGCTTTTACAGGAAGCGGGCTTCAAGGAGTCCATTAGTTCTTTGGCGATCCAAGAGTCTGAAGTGAATTGGGCTGATCTCATTTTGACGATGACGATGGGTCATAAGCGTACGGTCATTCAGCGGTTTCCGGGTGCGATTGAAAAGACTTTTACGCTCAAAGAGTACGCCCTGGATGATGCTCATATTTTACAGGCGATTGAGGAAAGGGAGCAGCTCGTTACGGAGCTTCAGCTCAAACAGGCTCTTTCGCAAGAAGTGTCTGTAGAAGAAAGAAGCCGCATTTATAAACTTGAACATGCGATTCCTGACTTTGACATTTCTGACCCGTTCGGAGGCTCCATAGAGACTTACCGACAAACGGCCGAGGAAATCAGCGGGAGTTTAGATAAATTGGTTCAGAAAATACGTGCACGAAACGAAGGCTCCAAATAACTCACGTTCTATATATACGAATTGCGGATACATCTTTACACATGGGGTAGAATGCGATAAAATAGAGGTATCAATCAAGACTCAATGTAACTGGCGACGAGTGGGAGTAACCACAATGGAGCATTGAGCTATACGGCCGGTCGCCTGGGCAAAAGAGCAACGCGCGTTTTCTAGCGTGTCCGCTCTTTTTTTCGTTTTCTGGTGAGCTTTGGGATATAATAGGATGGTCGAATTTCGAACAAGCAAAGGAGCGTTCTACTCATGAAAATTGCTTTAGGTGCGGATCATGCAGGCTATCGTTTGAAAGATGTTATCATTCCTTTTATTGAGTCATTAGGTCATCAAGTCGTCGATTACGGCTGCACCTGTGCAGATTCGGTCGATTATCCCGACTATGCGCTTAAAGTTTGTGAGCAAGTGGTATCAGGCGAAGCTGACAAAGGTATTCTGATTTGCGGAACGGGTATCGGGATGTCGATTGCCGCGAATAAGGTTCCGGGCATCCGCTGTGCACTTGTGCATGATCTATTTTCAGCGAAAGCGACGCGTGAGCACAATGATACGAACGTACTTGCCTTAGGGGAACGTGTTATTGGACCGGGTGTAGCAGAGGAAATCGTGAAAATTTGGCTCGAAACCGAGTTTTCTCAAGGTGTTCGCCACCAGAATCGGATTAACAAAGTGCAAAGTATCGAAGACCGTTTCACACTGCATCCATAGAATATTTCCTAACGGAAAATTCGAGAAACGAGGGATCACGATGACAGATTCCATTCTTTCTAATGTTGCCGAGGCTTTGGAAACGAATCTTCGGGAATTGGTCAAAGTCGGCAATCTAAGATCAGGTCACATTCTGATTATCGGAACGAGCACGAGTGAAATTCTCGGGCATAGGATCGGTACATCGGGTACGCTGGATGCGGCCAAGCCGATTTTTGAAACGGCGCAGCGAATAAGCCGCGAGTTCGGGCTGCATTTAGCTTTTCAATGCTGCGAGCATTTGAACCGCGCGATTGTTATTGAGGAAGAGCTGCTATCGCATGCGCCTCAGCTTGAGCCTGTCTCTGTCATTCCGGTGCCAAGGGCCGGAGGCTCGATGGCCTCCTATGCGTACCGTCATTTCGCGAAGCCGGTCGTTGTCGAGATGATTCAGGCACATGCCGGAATCGATATTGGCAGCACACTCATCGGGATGCATCTGCGCCCAGTTGCTGTGCCAGCAAGACCGCCAGTGCGAAACATTGGCCATGCCTATGTAACGATGGCTTTTACCCGGCCTAAGCTGGTCGGTGGTACAAGGGCAGTATACTCGCAAGATATCGCTGATCAGCTCTATCAAACAGCCGCACCCGATGCGGATTGTTAGCCATTTACCTCAATGAATAAAGACTTAACAAATAAGATTATCCTGTAGGAGGAATTTAATATGACAAACTTTTTGAGCAAACAAGATCCTAAAATTGTAGCAGCCATGAACCTTGAGCTTGCCCGTCAGCGTGACAAAATTGAGCTTATTGCATCCGAAAACATCGTAAGCCAAGCTGTTCTTGAAGCTATGGGTACAGTGCTAACGAACAAATATGCTGAAGGCTACCCAGGCAAAAGATACTATGGCGGCTGTGAGCATGTAGACATCGTAGAAGATATCGCTCGCGATCGTGCAAAAGAGCTTTTCGGTGCTGAGCATGCAAACGTTCAACCGCATTCCGGCGCACAAGCCAACATGGCTGTTTACTTGGCGGCTCTAAACCCTGGTGATACTGTTCTGGGTATGAACCTGGCACATGGTGGTCACTTAACGCACGGTAGCCCTGTGAATGCATCCGGTATTCTGTACAACTTCGTAGCTTACGGCGTAAGCGAAAAAGATTTCCGCATTGATTACGACGATGTTCGTAAAGCTGCATTCAAACACAAGCCTCGCATGCTCGTAGCTGGCGCAAGTGCTTACCCGCGCACGATTGATTTCGAAGCATTGGCTTCCATTGCTAATGATGTCGGCGCACTTTTCTTCGTCGATATGGCACATATTGCAGGTCTTGTTGCGGCTGGTTTGCACCCGAACCCAGTGCCGCACGCACATTTCGTAACGACAACAACGCACAAAACGCTTCGCGGTCCTCGCGGCGGTATGATTCTTACGCGCAAAGCTTGGGCTGCAGCGATCGATAAGGCCGTTTTCCCTGGTACGCAAGGTGGTCCTTTGATGCATACGATTGCAGCAAAAGCTGTTTCCTTCGGTGAAGCTCTGCAACCAGATTTCAAAACATACGGACAAAACGTGATCAACAATGCGCAAGCATTGGCGACTGCTCTAACAGCTGAAGGTATTAACCTTGTTTCCGGCGGTACGGATAACCACTTGATGCTGATCGATTTGCGCAACTTGAACATTTCGGGTAAAGACGCTGAACACGTTCTAGACGAAATTGGTATTACAGCAAACAAAAACGCGATTCCTTTTGACCCAACAAGTCCGTTCATCACTAGCGGTATCCGTCTTGGTACACCTGCTGTAACATCCCGTGGTATGAATGAAGAAGCGATGAAAACAATCGCGAAAGTTATTGGACTTACCTTGAAAAACCCGAAAGACGAAGCTGTTTTGGAAAAAGCACGCGGTTTAGTGAAAGACCTGACAGCACAGTATCCGCTTTACCCAGGTTTAACTTATTAATTCTAGTTTTAAAAAATGTTCAGGCCGGCTCTCTGGAGTCGGCTTTTTTTTACCCTTTTATCGGTCCAGGGGCTGTTGACGAAAGTATGGGGGCAGACCTATACTTCTTGGTAATTCGTGTAAAAGGAGGTTGCATCCATGCAGCTTGTTTTACAGTACGTGCAGTTGAAAACAACAATAATGCGGGTCCACAATTTTCAACAAACAGATATGGATGTGCCCGTGTCCGTTGAAGAAATAGCCGGTTACCTGTATTGTACGGAACGCAATGTGAAAATATTGATTCGTAAGATGATTGAGATGGCGTGGATTTCCTGGACACCGGGTCGCGGGCGCGGTAATCGTTCTACGATCCGGTTTCTGGCTTCCGTCGAAGATCTTTTGTTTACTGAAGCGAAATTGCATGTTGAGCAGGGGAATTTGAACAGCGCGATGAGTTTGTTTCAAATAGAAGGATTGGATCCAGGAGTCATGGATCGATTCTTAGCTTGGTTAGGAAGTTACTTTGGGTATAGAGGGACCCTTGAGTCTGGCGATCCTGAAACCCTTCGATTGCCGATGCAGATGAGAGTCTTGACCCTAGACCCTGTGGATGTGCTATTCTCTGGTGATCTCCATTTCGTCAAGCAGGCTTTTGATACGCTGATCTATTTTGATCCTGCTTGCGGCAGCTTAGAGCCAGGTTTGGCGCATGACTGGGAATGTAATGAGAATGCAACGATCTGGACATTTTATTTACGTAAGCGGGTACGATTCCATCATGGTCGTGAGATGACATCGGCAGACGCGGTGTTTTCGCTTAATCGGGTGCGTACGCTAGGCACGGAAGATTCTCCAAACCGATGGCTGCTGGAATCTGTTAGAGACATCCGCGCAGTGGATCGACTGACCGTTAGAGTCGAGTTGAATGCGCCGAATTATATGTTTCCACACTACGTAAGTTCCTACCAGGCCGCGATCGTACCGGCTGATGTGTACAGTCCTCAGAAAGTGAGCGATCCAGGCATGCTGCCCGTTGGGACTGGTCCATTTCGGATTACGAGATATGATGAGGGAGGCGTAACATTCGAAGCGTTCGTGGATTATTACCGGGAGTCCGCCCACCTGGATCGTATCGAACTGCTTTGTGTTCCGGAAATGGTGAGTGAGCGAAGGTGGCAGCAGCTGAACTTCCAAATGGGCAAGCTCAGTCATTCTAAACAGCCGACACCGGCGCATTGGTGTAAAAAAGAAATCATGATGCTGGGTTCCAGCATGCTGGTCTTTAATTTACGAAAGGAAGGGCCTCAGCAGGATATCCATTTTCGTCAAGCGCTGCAGCTAGTACTTAACCGCAGCGGTATGATTAAGGAACTAGGGTTATATAATGCGATACCTGCAGCAGATTTCTTGCCGACCGATTCGCCAGTCGAACTGCCGGAAGATGACCAGCCTGAACGAGCTAGAGAATTACTAAGTCAATGCGGATATGAAGGCCAGCCGATAACGATGACTTTCACCCCAAAAAACCGTGCTCTAGCTGAATGGGTTCATGCTCGCTGCCTCGAAATCGGAATTCAGGTTGCTCTACAAGAATATTCTTTTGAGGAAATGTCCAAAGTGCATAGGATGCAATGCGCAGATATCATTGTCGGCGGGGTTGTCGCAGATGACGATGAGGCCCGTTGTCTGATTGAGATGTATAAGATAGGCAACTTGGCGCTGCGCGTTTACGCGACCGATGAACAGCGCAGAACGTTCGATGAAACCATTGCCTCCATCGAAGCTGAGCCTGACAGTCAGGTACGTTTACAACGAATCCGCTCCATGCAAGGATTATTATCGCATAACCACTCGGTCTTATTTCTTCTACATACAACCCAACAATTAGTTTATAGTCCACACCTTCAAGGTATTTCTTTCAATACGCTTGGTTGGTTCGATTTCAAGAGCATCTGGTTCTGCCCCGAAATCGTAGATTGAGCTGATCATGTTATTCCAAAGCCGCTCGGGTGAATAGTCCTAGTGGTTTTTTCTTGTAAAATGGATATTCACGGAAGCTTTGGTTTTTCAGAGGATAAGTTGGATAACATATGATATAATGGACGAGGTTTGTCGTACCATGACGATATTTTTTGTGAAATACATATAAAACTCAGCTCTTTAGGAGGAAATTATGGGGAAGTTATTTATTTGTGATCATCCGTTAATTCAACATAAGTTAACTTATATTCGGGATGAGAATACGAAAACGAAGGATTTTCGAGATCTCGTAGACGAGGTTGCGACTTTAATGGCCTATGAGATTACGAGAGATATTCCGCTTGAGCATATTCAGGTGAAAACACCTGTGACTACAGCAGATTGCCGTATTATTTCTGGCAGAATGCTGGGACTCATTCCGATCCTGCGTGCAGGTCTGGGTATGGTAGATGGGATACTTAAGCTGATTCCTGCTGCTAAAGTTGGACATGTTGGACTCTACCGTGATCCTGACACGCTTCAACCTGTCGAGTATTATGTGAAGCTGCCGACAGATGTCCTGGAGCGGGAGTTAATTGTTATTGACCCGATGCTGGCCACAGGCGGATCCGCGAATATGGCGATTGAAGTGCTGAAACGCAGAGGCTGTACGCAAATGAAGCTGATGTGCTTAATTGCAGCACCAGAAGGGATCAAAGCAGTTCAACAAGAGCATCCAGATGTTGATATTTACGTAGCTGCCGTTGATGACTACCTGAACGATCATGGCTATATCGTACCGGGACTTGGTGACGCAGGGGATCGTCTGTTCGGCACTAAGTAATTGGCTTACGAAGTAAGCTTTCCTATGGAAAGCTCTAAAGTTAATGCTTACGAAGAATAGCTTTCCTACGGAAAGCTCTAAGGGGAGAAGAAACCGATGAAACGTTTAAAAGTCATTACGATCTTCGGAACAAGACCCGAAGCGATTAAGATGGCTCCGCTTATTTTGGAGCTGGAGAAGCATCCTGAACATATTGAGTCCCTTGTCTGTGTGACAGCTCAGCATCGACAAATGCTGGATCAGGTACTCGATATTTTCAAAATTAAACCGGATTTCGACTTGAACGTCATGAAAGACCGCCAAACGTTAAATGAGATTACGATGCGTGTATTGCAAGGTTTGGAGCCTGTCTTCCAAGAAGCTAAGCCTGACCTGATTCTCGTTCACGGCGATACATTGACGACATTCCTTGCAAGCTATGCGGCATTCATGCAGCAAATTCAAGTGGGACATGTAGAGGCAGGTCTTCGTACGTGGAACAAAATGTCCCCTTACCCGGAGGAAATGAACCGTCAATTAACGGGTGTGCTAGCGGATTTGCACTTTGCGCCAACTGGGCAATCGGCTGATAATCTGCGGAAAGAAAATAAATCTGAATCCCAGATTTATGTGACGGGGAATACGGTTACGGATGTGTTTAAATACACGGTACAGGAGAAATTTGATCATCCTGTTCTGGAATGGGCAGCGGGCCGCAAGCTGATCTTGATGACGGCGCATCGCCGTGAAGCGCAAGGTGAGCCTCATCGTCAAATCTTCCGTGCAGTGAAACGTATTGCAGATGAATTCGAAGACATTGCGATCGTTTATCCCGTACATCCAAGTCCTGCAGTCAAGGAACCCGCACATGAGATCCTGGGCAATCACCCACGCATCAAGCTGGTAGACCCATTTGACGTATTCGAGTTCCACAACTTCTATCCGCACGCCCATATGATCCTGACAGACTCTGGTGGTCTTCAAGAAGAAGCGCCGTCTTTTGGTGTGCCGGTTCTAGTTCTGCGGGATACGACAGAACGTCCTGAGGGTATCCAGGCAGGTACGCTTGAACTCGTTGGAACGGATGAGGAAGTGGTCTATGAGCGTGCTCGCGCGCTTCTAACCGATCCAGATTTATACAACAAAATGAGTCAAGCCGCCAACCCTTATGGGGATGGAAAATCGTCTGAACGCATCGTGCAAGCGATACTTTATCACTTCGGCAAGACCTCTGAGCGTCCGGAAGCATTCTAACCGTGACAAAATCATGACAAACGCTACAGCGTACAGTTCGACTGTTTGGTTTGGAAACTCGCAAACCCTAGAGCCGCAAGGCTCTGAGTGGTTTTGTAAGAAGTCACAAATGAAGTTCCGTCAATTGACAAACCTTGCATGGCTTCGATACAATGAATGAGGATTCGTAGCACTATGTCTACGAAGCGGGTTTTCCTATGTGGAAAACTCTCAGGAGGATGCGATGAAACGGCCAAATCCCAACGATAATCCGTGGCGGGCAGTAGCGTTAACTAGTGCAATTGGTATTGACCTCGTTGTTTGTTTAGGAGCCGGATATTTTCTCGGCGATTGGTTGAGTCACACACTAGGGGGACAGCTTTGGTTGTTAGGCGGATTTTTGCTCGGGCTTGTAACCGGAATCATTAGCATTTACTTCATGATAAAGCAGTACGGAGGGCTATGATGGATGACTTTTCAGCCACTCTGAAAACGGTTCAAAATGTATTTCTTTTCTTCTTATCCTTTTGTTTGGCTGCATGGGCGCTTCTTGTCGACTACAGGATTTACATTGCCGGTATTATGCTTGGTTCGATTGCGAGTATGATCAGCGCAAGGTTTTTAGCCTGGAAGATTAACAAGCTGGCAGCAGCTGCGATAGAGCAGACCGGGCGGAAGGTAACCCTAGGTTTTCTTACTAGGGCAGCAATCGCTGGGTTCGTAGGTTTGGTTGCCGTAAGGTATCCCGAACATGTTGCGTTATCTACAACGATCGTTGGATACTTTTTTGCTCAATTGGCAACACTCGTACTGGGTATTCTTTCTATTCGAAAGTCTAAGAAGTAATTCCACGATGTAACTTCAATGGATGAAAGGGGTGAAAATGGAAAACATGGAACATCACGCACCAGAATTTGAGTGGTTAGGTATTCACTTCGACGCATCTGCACTCATGATGATCGGAATTACCACCATTATCGTGCTTATCCTTGCAATCGCAGGGGCCAGCCGAGCATCGGTAACGAATCCTTCGAAATTGCAAAACTTTATGGAATGGACCATTGAGTTTGTAGAAGGCATTATTGGAAGCACGATTGGTTCGAAGCATGGCAAAGGCTTTATCGCGCTTGGTCTTACGCTCATTATGTACATCTTTATCGGCAACATGCTTGGCCTTCCGTTCTCGATCGTGACTGAAGATCATGTATCATGGTGGAAATCACCGACAGCAGATATCGCTGTAACAGGAGCGCTTACGGTTATCGTCATCTTGCTCAGTCATTATCTAGGGGTAACTCGTAATACGAAGCATTATTTCGCGCATTACTTTGAATTTAAAGGGGCTATGCTGATCCTTCATTTGATTGAAGTTGTATCGAAGCCGCTTACGCTCGCTTTCCGTCTTTACGGTAATATTTATGCAGGTGAAATTATGATATCTGTCATCATTGGGGCAGGCTGGTTTGGGATTGCGCCTCTCTTCGTATGGCAGGGCTTCAGTGTGTTCGTTGGTGCAATTCAAGCCTTCGTATTTACGATGCTAACAATGGTTTACATCTCGCAAACGTTGATTCACGAAGAAAAGCATTAAGAGTAAGACTTACCTCGGGAAGTCTCGAGTCACTTATACAAAAACAAACTTAAGAATTTGAGGGAGGATTTTATCAATGGGAGCAATAGCATTAGTAGCAGCAGGTATCGTATTCGGTTTAGGAGCACTAGGAGCAGGTATTGGTAACGGTTTGATCGTAGGTCGCGCTTTGGAAGGTATTTCCCGTCAACCAGAACTTCGTGGTACGCTTCAAACAACAATGTTTATCGGGGTAGGTCTAGTTGAGGCAATGCCGGTCGTTGCATTGGTTCTTGCGTTCATCTTTATGGGAAAAGCAGGCTAATAAATCGCTTGGCGCGGAAGGCAATAGCCTCCACGCCTTCGTTTTGCCCATGTTATCAGAAGGGAGTGACGTTACTTGCATATTGAATGGTCCACATTTTGGATTCAACTTATCGCGTTCTTAATTTTATATTTGTTGCTTTCTAAATTTGCGTTCGGTCCTCTGTTCGGCATGATGGAGAAACGCAGACAATTGGTTAAAGATCAAATTCAAACAGCAGAAACAAGCCGCAAGCAAGCTGAACTACTGTTAGAGGAACAAAAGCAAGAACTGCAAAAAACACGTAAGGAAGCTTACGAAATCATTGAGCAAGCGAAGCAAACGGGTTCCAAGCAAGCGGATGAAATTATTCGTGCTGCTGGAGCAGAGTCCGCTCGTCTCAAAGACGAAGCCCTTAAAGATATTGAAAATGAGAAGAACAAAGCGGTTGCCGCTCTTCGCAGCCAAGTTGGCGCGATGTCCGTTCTGATCGCATCCAAAATTATTGAAAAGCAAATCGACGAAAAGTCACAAGAACAACTGGTTGAGCATTACCTCAAAGAGGTAGGAGGCAACGTATGAGTGACATCGTCGTAGCGAAGCGTTATGCCAAGGCTCTGTTCGAAGTAGCGAAGGATAAAGGTATCATTTCCCAAGTTGAAGAAGAGTTGAAATCTGTAGCTAGTGCGATTAGGGACAATGCAGACTTGCAGAAGTTCCTGAACCATCCGAACATCGGGACTTCCGCTAAAACGGACCTGCTGAAGCAGATTTTCGAAGGCAAAGTTTCCGAACCGGTGTGGAACACGCTGCTGGTCTTGATTGATAAAGGAAGACAATCGATTCTTTCAGCCTTGGTTAACGACTATGTCAAGGTTGCGAATGAAGCCCTTGGACAAGCGAGTGCCATTGTTTACTCCGCATTCGAATTGACGGATGCTCAGCAAGATGAGATTGCTTCACATTTCAGCAAAGTAACAGGTAAAACGATTCGTGTTTCGAATGAAGTCGAGCCCAAATTGCTCGGTGGCGTTCAAGTGCGCATCGGTGATCGTTTATATGATGGAAGCTTGGCAGGCAAGTTGGATCGTTTGGCCAAAGCGTTAGTTTAACACAAGCACTGTAAGAATAGGGGTGAAGTTCGTTGAGTATCAAACCTGAAGAAATCAGCTCATTGATTAAACAACAGATTGAAAACTATAATTCCGATATCCAAGTGGTTGATGTAGGTACAGTCATTCAAGTTGGTGATGGTATCGCTCGTGCTCACGGCTTGGAAAGCGTAATGGCAGGCGAGCTGCTTGAGTTTCCAAGTGGCGTTCTGGGCTACGCGTTTAACCTGGAAGAAAGCAACGTAGGTATCGTTATTCTCGGACCTTACAAAGATATTCGTGAAGGCGACCAAGTAAAACGTACCGGCCGCATCATGGAAATTCCTGTAGGCGACGCACTTCTCGGCCGTGTTGTTAACCCACTGGGTCAACCAGTCGATGGTAGAGGTCCTATCGAAACAACTGGATTCCGCCCAATCGAATCCCCAGCACCAGGCGTTATGGCCCGTAAATCGGTACATGAGCCTATGCAAACTGGGATCAAAGCGATTGATGCGATGGTACCGGTTGGCCGTGGACAACGTGAGTTGATCATCGGTGACCGTCAAACAGGTAAAACAGCGATCGCAATCGATGCGATCATCAACCAAAAAGGCAACGGAGTTAAATGTATTTACGTTGCTATCGGTCAAAAGCAATCCACTGTCGTAGGTGTTGTTGAAACACTTCGTCACGCTGGCGCTTTGGACTACACAATCGTTGTAACAGCTTCTGCTTCCGAGCCTTCACCAATGCTTTGGTTGGCTCCGTACGCAGGTTGCGCAATGGGAGAGTACTTCATGTACAAAGGCGAGCACGTGTTGATCGTCTATGATGACTTGTCCAAACAAGCAGCTGCTTACCGTGAGTTATCCCTTTTGCTTCGTCGTCCACCGGGTCGTGAAGCTTATCCAGGGGATGTTTTCTACTTGCACTCCCGTCTTCTAGAGCGTGCTGCGAAACTGAATGATGAGCTAGGTGGCGGTTCTATGACGGCACTTCCTTTCATTGAAACACAAGCAGGCGATATCTCGGCATACATTCCTACGAACGTAATTTCAATTACGGACGGACAAATCTTCTTAGAATCCGACTTGTTCTACTCAGGTCAGCGTCCAGCGGTTAACGTTGGTAACTCTGTATCCCGTGTAGGGGGCTCTGCACAAACGAAAGCGATGAAAAAAGTTGCCGGTACACTTCGTGTTGACTTGGCACAATATCGTGAGCTTGCTGCATTTGCCGCATTCGGATCTGACTTAGATAAAGCTACTCAATCGCGTTTGGACCGTGGTGTTCGTACGCTTGAAATTTTGAAACAAGGTGTTCACCAACCGATGTCTTTGGAAAAGCAAGTTGCTTCCCTTTACACGGTTGTTAAAGGGCATGTGGATGATCTTCCTGTTCAAGACGTAACGCGTTTTGAAGGTCAATTCTTGGCTTACCTGGAATCGAACCGTCCAGAAATTCTACACAGCATTCGTGATACGAAGGACATCACTCCGGATAACGATAAAGCGCTAGTAGAAGCAATTGTTCAATTTAAAAAGAGCTTCGCAGCTTCTGAATAAATCATGATGGCAGAGCTTCATGTTGAAATGGAGCTTTGTCTACCATGTTAATCCTGGGCAGGCTGATCGCCTGAATTCAGGTCTTCGAATGAAGGCTTTTCTAAGCCTCAAAAGAGAGGTGAGCAGGTATGGCAAAAGGAATGCGCGAGATTAAGCGCCAAATCAAGTCCACACAAAACACGAAACAAATTACGAGAGCGATGGAAATGGTCTCTGCAGCGAATTTGAGACGAGCACAACGTTCTGCGGAAGCAGCACGTCCTTACTCCGATAAGTTGAAAGAAGTCGTTCAAAGCATCGCAGCTGGAAGCAAAGGGATCAAACACCCGATGTTACAGTCGCGCGAAGTGAAGAAGACAGGCTATTTAGTAATCACCTCGGATCGTGGATTGGCTGGAGGCTACAACGCTAACGTGTTGCGGAAGGTCATGACCGAGATTCGTGAAAACCATAAATCAACAGCTGAATATTCGATTTTTGTAATCGGACGTAAAGGCAGCAACTTCTTTCACAAACGCAACATGCCAATTGTAGAAGAAGTAACAGGTGTTCCGGATTCACCGAAATTCGCGGATATTAAATCTGTGGCTACTGCAGCAGTGAAGAACTTCGAAAACGGAACGTATGACCAGTTGTTCTTGGTATACAACCAATTCAAAAATGCGATTACCCAAATTCCAACTATGATCCGCCTGCTTCCTATGGAAGAAGTAACTGGCGTGGCTGCTGCAAGTTATGAGTATGAGCCATCACCAGAAGGCGTTCTGGAAGTATTGCTGCCTAAATATGCTGAAACGCTTATTTACAGTGCTGTATTGGAAGGTAAAGCAAGTGAGTTTGGTGCGAGAATGACAGCGATGAACTCCGCTACGAAGAACGCAACGAAAATGATCAGCGGCTACACATTAGCCTACAACCGTGCGCGTCAAGCTTCGATTACCCAGGAAATATCGGAAATCGTTGCTGGAGCGAACGCGAACGCATGATATTAAAGCTTCTACGGAAGCAAAGCTTTTCTTAGGAGGGAAACCATGAGCAAAGGGCGCGTTGTAACAATTACAGGGCCAGTCGTCGACATTGAGTTCGAACGCGGACAACTCCCTGAAATTTTGAATGCAATCAAGATTGAAAGAAATGATAATGGCGTACTATCCACAATGACAGTCGAAGCAGCTGTTCACCTTGGTGACAACCTGGTTCGTTGTATTGCAATGTCCTCAACTGACGGACTTGTGCGTGGAGCAGCAGCTGAAGATACAAAAGCTGCAATTACCGTTCCGGTTGGAGCAGCAACACTAGGTCGCGTATTTAACGTATTGGGAGAGCCAATCGATGGTATCGAAGGCGTTGACCGTACATTTACAAGCGGCATTCACAAAGAAGCTCCAGCTTTCGAGAACTTGTCGACAAAAGCAGAGATTCTTGAAACAGGAATTAAAGTTATCGACCTTATGGCTCCTTATGTTAAGGGTGGTAAAATCGGTCTCTTCGGCGGCGCGGGTGTAGGTAAAACCGTAACGATGCAAGAATTGATCCACAACATTGCACAAGAGCATGGCGGTATCTCCGTTTTCGCAGGCGTTGGAGAGCGTACTCGTGAAGGTAATGACCTTTACCACGAGATGAAAGACTCCGGCGTTATCGCAAAAACAGCGATGGTATTCGGTCAAATGAACGAGCCTCCAGGCGCGCGTCTTCGCGTAGCTTTGTCCGGTTTGACAATGGCTGAGTATTTCCGTGATGAAGAAGGCAAAGACGTTCTTCTTTTCATCGATAACATTTTCCGCTTTACTCAAGCAGGTTCTGAGGTTTCCGCATTGCTGGGCCGTATGCCATCAGCAGTAGGTTACCAACCGACTCTGGCAACAGAGATGGGTCAACTGCAAGAGCGTATTACGTCCACGAAAAAAGGTTCCGTTACTTCCATTCAAGCGATTTACGTTCCTGCCGATGACTATACGGATCCGGCTCCAGCAACGGCTTTCGCTCACTTGGACGCAACAACGAACTTGGAGCGTAGTATTGCTGCAGCAGGTATTTTCCCTGCGGTAGATCCACTTGCTTCCTCTTCCCGTATCTTGACGCCAGAAATACTTGGCGAAGATCACTATAAAACAGCACAAGGTGTTAAACGAATTCTTCAACGTTACAAAGAGCTTCTGGATATTATCGCAATCTTGGGTATGGATGAGTTATCCGATGAGGATAAATTGACTGTACAGCGTGCGCGTCGTCTCCGCTTGTTCTTGTCTCAGCCTCTTCACGTTGCTGAGCCGTTCAACGGTTTCCCAGGTCTTTATGTTCCATTGAAAGAAACTGTGCGCAGCTTCAAAGAAATCCTTGAAGGTAAGCACGACAACCTTCCTGAAGTGGCTTTCCACAACGTGGGAACGATCGAGGACGCTATCGAGAAAGCAAAAACACTGTAAGTTTGGCTTAATGCCAACGCAGTAATGCTTACGAAGCCAGTTTTGCCTAGCAAAACTCTAAGGGAGGAGAATCCAAGTGAGTACATTCCTACTGGAAATTGTTACTCCGGAGCGCAAAGTGTACGCTGAACAAGTGAACATGGTTAGCGTGAAGGGTGTCGAAGGGGAGCTTGGAATTCTGCCGAATCACATTCCACTGGTCACTCCATTGAAAATTGCGCCTATTACTGTGAAGAAACAGGGCTCTAAAGACGAAATCATCGCGGTAAACGGCGGTTTCATGGAAGTGCGCAAGGATAAGGTGGTTATATTGGCGGAAAGCGCCGAGCTACCAGAACAAATTGATATCGATCGTGCGAAAGCAGCGAAAGAACGTGCGGAGAAGCGTATAGCCGAAACCAAACAAGATAACGTTGACTTCAAACGTGCGGAAGCTGCTTTGCAAAGAGCAGTAAATCGTATCAGTGTGTCCGGGAAATAATAGATGTTTGATGAAAAGCGGGGGAACTTTGGTTCCTCCGCTTTTTTTTCGAATAGGAAGATTAAAAAAAGATAATTATGGAAAATCTACTCACTAGGAATGAAAAGTGGGGTTTGGAATTAGTCATCGACGCCCAAAAGGCTTTTTGTTATAATATTGAAGGTGAATATTACCAAAACTAGTAGCACGCATAAGAAAAGCAAATACGAATGGAGGCGGTTACATTCACATGATGTATACAAATAACTATGTAATCGTAGCGATCTTTCTAGGATTAGGTATTCTTCTCCCTATGATAGCGCTAACGGTAGGCAAATGGTTGAGACCGAGTAAACCCGTCGATGAAAAGTATACGACGTATGAGAGTGGTAATGAGCCTGTAGGTGAGGGACAAATCCGGTTTAACATTCGTTATTATTTATTTGCTTTGATGTTTGTTATCTTTGATGTGGAAACCGTGTTCCTGTATCCGTGGGCTGTTGCTTTTAATCAGCTTGGACTATTTGCCTTAGTGGAAATGTGTATTTTTGTAGCCTTGCTTGCCATTGGATTAATATACGCTTGGAAGAAGAAGGTGCTGCAATGGACTTCAGTCTAGAGTCAATATCTCCCGAAGAACGGGAAGAATTAAACCGTAATGTCTTTATGACGACACTGGAGCAAGTGAAAGCTTGGGCTCGCAGTAATTCGCTTTGGCCGTTAACTTTTGGTCTGGCCTGTTGTGCCATCGAAATGATGGGTACCGGCGGATCCCACTATGATTTAGACCGTTTCGGAGTCATCTTCCGTACGTCTCCTAGACAATCTGATGTCATGATTGTGGCGGGGACTGTAACGAAGAAAATGGCTCCTTTGCTGCGCCGTCTTTACGAACAAATGCCTGAACCGAAATGGGTCATTGCGATGGGGTCCTGCGCTACGGCAGGCGGACCTTATGTGAAGTCGTACTCCGTCGTTAAGGGAGTTGACCAAATTGTTCCGGTTGATGTTTATATTCCGGGTTGTCCACCGAACCCGGCCGCACTCATTTATGGGATAAACAAGCTTCAGGAGAAGATTCGCTATGAAGCGAAGACTGGGAAGCAGGTGACCAATCGATGAGTGATGAGAAGAAGCCGGAGGAGAAGGTAGCCCCGTCTCCAACTGCTGATGGAAAGAAAGTGAATGAATCGCCTTTAGAGGAAGCAATCGCTAAAGTGGGCGATCTTCCGCCGGAGGCGCGCGCGAGTAAGACGCCGCTTAGCGCGGACGTGCAGGCTGCGGTAGATCGCGCGGCGGAGAAGCAGGCCGCTGACCCGGCTGCGCAGACGACGAGCGAGCCGAGCGATGCGCCTGCGGCTGAGCTTGCGGAGCAAGATCCTGGCAGCGGCGACGCAGACGCAGCGAAGGGCAGTGACGCAGCCGTGAGCGCGAACGCGCCAGCAGCGAGTGACGCGGCAGCGGAGCGCGCCGCGGCGAGAGCCGCCCGCCTCGCTGCGCGGGCGGCCGCTGAGCCGACGGACGAGCCCGCGTCGGCAGCAGCACCAACCCCAGCGTCTGCGGATGCTGGGGACGACGAGAAGGCGGCCAAAGTCCAGGCCGCCGCAGAAGCACGCGCTGCGCGAGCTAGCGCGCGCGGGGTGAAGCCCGAGTCGGCGGAGCCTGAAGCGCCGAAGGAGCCTTCACCGAATCAGCCGTTGCTTGATCGGCTGGTCGCGATTTTGAAAGCCGACGTTGGCGAAGACACCGTCGTCGATGCATTCATCAACGAAAGGGACGCGCATCGTCCTTACGTAGTCATTCACAGCTCACGTTGGCTGCAGGCCGCGCTGACGCTCAGGGATCATAAAGAGCTTCGCTGCGATTACTTGCGCAATCTGTCGGGCGTTGACCAAGAGACGCACCTAGAGGTGGCGTATCATCTGTTATCCCTCACACACAAGCATGAGTATTGTGTGAAAGTGAAAACAGATCGAGAGCAGCCAAGCATTCCTTCTGTGGCTCCAGTATGGGCTACCGCAGATTGGAATGAACGGGAAGTGTTCGATCTACTGGGTATCGATTTCCCAGGTCACCCTAACTTAGTAAGAATCATGATGCCTGACGATTGGGTCGGCCATCCACTGCGCAAAGATTACGAACCGCTTGACCCGGAGGTGTAGCTCGTGTTACGGACAGAAGAACTCCTGTTAAACGTTGGTCCTCAGCATCCTAGTACGCACGGGGTTTTCCGCGTGATCGTGAAGTTGGATGGAGAGGTTATTAAAGAAGCAATACCCGTGATGGGCTATCTACATAGAGGAACAGAGAAATTAGCGGAGAACCTTAGCTATACACAAATTATTCCTTACACGGACCGTATGGATTACGTATCGGCGATGACAACCAACTACGTGCTAGTGAATGCCGTAGAGAAAATGATGCAGCTCGAAGTACCAGAACGAGCGGAGTTTCTTCGCTTAATCGTGATGGAGCTTCAACGTATTGCCTCTCACATGGTGTGGTGGGGAACCTATTTGTTGGACATTGGTGCGATGAGCCCGTTCTTATATGCGTTCCGTGATCGGGAAATTATTATCGATTTGTTCAACGAATTATGCGGCGCTCGTCTAACCTACAACTACATGCGTGTAGGAGGGGTGAAGTGGGACGCTCCAGAGGGTTGGATCGATAAAGTTAAGAAATTTATTCCTTATATGTACGGTAAATTGGAAGAGTATCACACGTTAGTAACGGGGAATGAGATCTTTCTATCCCGTATCAAGGGTGTAGGCAAGTATGATGCAGAGACAGCCATTGCGTATGGCCTTAGCGGCGCTAACTTGAGATGTACGGGTGTAGACTGGGATATCCGCAAAACGCAGCCGTACAGCCTGTACAGCCGCTTTCAGTTCGACGTGCCTGTTCGCAGCGGCGGCGATTGCTATGATCGTTACTTGCTTCGTATGGAGGAAGTTAAGCAATCCCTTCGTATCCTGGAGCAAGCTGTTGAGCAGTTTCCCGAGCAAGGCGAGACCATGGGCAAGGTGCCTAGAGTCATTCGTCCTCCAGAAGGGGAAGTGTATTCGGCTATTGAGTCTCCGCGCGGGGAAATTGGCTGCTATATTATTTCCCGAGGCAAAGCAGAGCCTTTCCGTTTGAAATTCCGAAGACCTTCCTTCGTGAATCTGCAAATTTTGCCCAAGCTGCTGGTCGGTGAGTCGATGACCAACTTGATTACGATTCTAGGCGGCATCGATATTGTCGTTGGGGAGGTGGATGCCTAATGGTGAATTTATTGGAGGAGAGTCTAACATGGACGAACTTCTTCGTTTTCCTGTTCTGGGGCATCGTCATGCTGATGCTTGTCCTAGGCTTCGTAACCTATGCGATTTACTTCGAGCGTAAGGTTATCGGCTGGATGCAGATGCGGATCGGACCGAACCGAACGGGGCCTTTTGGGCTTCTGCAAAGTGTTGCGGATGTCTTCAAGCTTCTAATCAAAGAGGATACAATTCCTAAAAAAGCAGAGCGCGAGCTTTTCATTCTGGCGCCTATCATTACGTTTATTCCTTCGTTCACAATTATTGCGACGATTCCATTTTCGGATCGTTTGTTTAATGCGAATTTGAATGTCGGTCTGCTCTTTTATGTAGCCCTAACGGGGATTTCTACGATTGGTATCATCCTTGGCGGTTGGGCATCGAATAACAAATATGCGCTGTTAGGCGGTATGCGTTCCGCGGCTCAAATGATTAGTTATGAGGTACCGCTCGTCATCTCCGTTATTGGTGTCATCATGATGACAGGTAGTTTAAATCTACATACAATTGTTGATCATCAAACAGGCGGTTTCTGGCATTGGAATTTCATTCCTCAGATTCTGGGCTTTATCATTTTTGTTATAGCCGGAGTCTCGGAGCTCAATCGAACGCCGTTTGACTTGCCGGAAGCGGAGTCTGAGCTGGTTGCTGGTTACCATGTGGAATACAGTGGTTTCCGCTTCGCTTTTTTCATGCTATCGGAGTATGTTTACGTGTTCGTCATTGCTTCCCTTACGAGCTTGATTTTCCTGGGTGGATGGCACTCGCCGTTCCCATTCCTTGATTTCATTCCGGGTATTATCTGGTTCCTGCTGAAATTCTCTTCGGTTGTGTTCTTCCTATTCTGGCTGCGCGCGACGCTGCCCCGGGTACGGGTAGACCAACTCATGGGATTCGGCTGGAAAGTGCTGCTTCCATTGGCACTGGTTAATATGCTGATTACGGCGATCGTAATGACCATCACATAGCTTACGAATCAAGTTTCCTACGGAAACTCTAAGGAGGGAAACGAATGAAGGGCATAATGAAAGGTTTAGGCGTAACGTTTAAAAGTATGACGCAGAAAAAAATAACGTACGCATATCCTGACGTTCCGATTAAAATGCCGGACCGCTTTCGCGGTATTCAATATTTTGATCCAGAGAAATGCATTGTGTGTAATCAATGTGCACGCGTTTGTCCGACGGAGTGTATCACCCTAACAGGTAAAGCGAATCCTGACCCAGAGAAAAAGGGTAAGGTTATCGATACGTACGATATTAACTTCGAGATTTGTATTCTGTGCGATCTCTGCACTGAGGTCTGTCCGACAGAAGCAATCGTCATGACGAACAATTTTGAGCTGAGTACCTACAGTCGTGATGATTTGTTCAAAAATATGCAGTGGTTAAGCGAAAACACGCAAAATATCCGTCAAGAGAACAACTCAGCTTTGCCAAAAGGGGGGGCCAAGAAAGATGTTTAGCGGAATTGGTGATTTCTTATCCAACGGTTCAAGCTGGGCTTTCTTCGTCTTCGCTCTACTCGCAATTGGCGGAGCTATCTTCATGATTTCATTTACCAAAGTCGTTCACATGGTCATTGCCGTTGCCCTTACGTTTATTAGTTTGGCGGGGCTGTATGTCATTCTGGAGGCTGAGTTTGTAGCTTTCGTGCAAGTGTTGATCTACGCAGGTGCAATCTCGATTCTGATGATTTTCGGCATTATGATGACGAGGCACAGACAAGGGGAAGAAGAGGAGCCTAAGCGTCCTTGGCATGAAGGCCTAGCGATTATTGGTGCTTTGGGATTGTTCGGAGTGTTGTTTTATGCCATTCAAAAAACGACCTTTGTCGCTTCGGGTACCCTGGATGCTGGCAAGGATAACACACTAGAAATCGGAAAACTGCTCTATAACGAGCACGTTATCCCTTTCGAAATCATGTCGGTGCTGCTGACGGTAGCCTTCATCGGTGCCATCGTGGTCGCGAAGAGAGAGGAGGATTAGCTGTGGGCAACATTATTACTCCCTATCTCACGCTGGCGGCAATCCTGTTCTGCATCGGCTTATACGGTGCGTTAACGAAGAAGAACGGGGTTATCGTCCTGCTTTCGATTGAGCTTATGCTGAATGCGGTGAACTTGAATTTGATTGCCTTTTCGAAGCTTGGTGACCATCCGGCTCTTACCGGACAGATTTTCTCGCTTTTCAACATCACCATAGCTGCTGCTGAGGCGGCTGTCGGGATCGCGATTCTAATTACCATTTACAGAAATAAAGGGACAGTAGAAGTTACGGATTTGGATTCTATGAAGCGCTAGGAGGCTAACAAGGATATGGTATCGGACTATTCACAGTACGCCTGGCTCATTCCGTTGTTTCCGCTGCTTGCTTTTCTAGCGCTTACGGCTATGGGACGTCAATTAAAAGATCTAGGTATTTACATCAGTATTTTCGCGATGCTGGCATCATTTATCGTGGCTTTGCTGATTTTCGTTGAACGAATTGGCGGTAAAGTGGAGGATTACACGTGGAATAAGCTGCATTGGCTGCAAGTGGGCGATTTCACGCTGAATATGGGCTTTGAGGTTAACAATCTGAACGCCTTGATGCTCGTGATTGTCACACTGGTGTCTTTGCTGGTGAACATTTATTCCAAGGGTTATATGAAAGGCGACGAGCGAATTCATGTATTTTTTGGCTATATCGCTTTGTTCTCCTTCTCTATGCTTGGTCTTGTTATCTCGGAAAATATGCTGGAGCTGTACATCTTCTGGGAGCTTGTAGGGGTATGTTCCTTCCTGCTCGTCGGATTCTGGTACTTCAAGCCAGAAGCGAAGGCTGCTGCGAAAAAGGCATTCATCGTTACCCGTATCGGGGACGTTGGCCTATTTATTGCCATTCTGCTGTTGTACTGGTACATGCCAGGGCATGCACTTGATTTCACATCTATTCATAATGCTTTTACAACGGGCAAAATCGACCCAACGATCATCACATGGATTGCTATTCTGATCTTCATCGGGGCGATGGGTAAGTCTGGTCAATTCCCGCTGCATACGTGGCTGCCCGATGCTATGGAAGGTCCAACGCCGATAAGTGCGCTAATCCACGCAGCAACGATGGTTGCCGCTGGGGTGTACCTCGTTGCGCGTACCTTTGATATTTTCCACGCATCGCCGGATGCTTTGCTTGTTGTAGCATATGTGGGTGGTTTCACAGCGATTTTTGCGGCCACGATTGGTATTGTTCAGAACGATATCAAACGCATTCTCGCCTACTCGACCGTGAGTCAACTCGGTTATATGATGATGGCACTCGGGATTGGCGTTTCCTACACGTCTGGTATGTTCCATTTGTTCACGCATGCCTTCTTCAAAGCGCTGCTCTTCTTGGGCGCAGGCAGTGTGATTCACGCTGTTCATACGCAGGACATTAACGAAATGGGCGGCTTATCCCGCAAAATGAAAATCACGACCTGGACATTCGGCATAGGCACGCTGGCACTGTCAGGTATTTTCCCTTTCGCAGGGTTCTGGTCGAAGGATATGATCTTGACGGAAGCCTACGAGCATAACCAGCTCTTGTTCTGGGTCGGTGTCATTGCTGCCTTCTTCACAGCGTTCTATATGTCGCGTCTGTTTTTCCTCGTGTTTATGGGATCGCCTAGAGGCAAAGCAAAGACTACTGATGACGATCACGACGATCATGGTCATGCAGCGCATACCGCTCATGAACCCCATGAATCTCCGGCAACAATGACCACGCCATTGATTGTTCTTGCTGTGCTTGCTGTTGTTGCGGGCTTTGTGAATACACCGTTTAACGAATGGCTCAGTCAGTGGTTGACCGGGCATGATCATGATGAGAAAGCCAATTGGACCGTTATTATTTTGTCCACACTGGCTGGTGTGCTTGGAATTGGGCTCGGTTACTTGATCTACCTCAAACGTACGATTCCGCGCGATGTGGTTTCCAGTAAAATGCCGTGGCTGTATACGCTGCTGAATCGTAAATATTTCATTGATGAAATTTATGATGGCGTCATTGTAAAACCGCTTCGCGGTTTAGGCTGGATACTCGAATTGTTTGATGTGTATATCGTTGACGGTATTGTGCGTTTGATCGCCTTTACTGTGGTCGGACTAGGGCGTCTAGGCTCGCGTCTTCAAAATGGTCAACTACAAACCTATGGTGTCATCATGATTTTGGGGATGCTGATTTTGGTACTCGCCATCGCAGGAAGGAGGTTCATCCATGCTGGCTAGTATACCCATCCTAAGTATGATCGCCTTCTCGCCTCTTTTGGGCGTTCTGGTCTTGCTCTTCATCCGTGGTGATCGAGGCCGATTGATTAAAACAATTGGTATTGTCACGACACTGATCCCGCTTATTCTGGCGGCTTGGTTGTATAGTGATTACAATTATCAGGGTGATCCGATTCAGTATAAAGAACAGCTGGACTGGATCAAAGTTCCGCTTAATCATGAGGGAATTCAGCAAATTACTTCGTATTTCTTCGAGTTTAAGTATTCGTTGGCGGTTGACGGCATCTCCTTGCCTCTGGTGTTTCTAACCGCACTTGTATCGTCAATGGCTGCTTTAGCTTCGGTGTATATCAAGAAACGTTGGAAAACGTACTTCATTCTGTTCTTGCTGCTGGAAACCGGTATGTTCGGAGTTTTCTTATCACAGGATCTCTTCTTGTTCTTCTTGTTCTTCGAAATTACGCTCGTACCGATGTTCTTCTTGATTGGTATTTGGGGGTATATGAATCGGGAGCAAGCTGCTAACCGCTTCCTGCTTTACAATGGACTTGGCTCGGCGATCATGTTGATCGCGTTCTTAATCCTCGTCAGCACGGCTGGATTCAACCAGGTGCCTTCGCAGACAGAAGCTGTCATTTACTACAGCGGTGACATTCATACGATTGCACATAATTTGCTGCAAGATCCCACCGCTTATGTCAATCAAGAAGGATCGCCGTTCTTCCTTAGTCAGAGCATGAAATGGACCGTGTTTATTATGCTTCTGGTTGCCTTTGGCATTAAGCTGCCAATCTTCCCGTTCCATACATGGATGCTCAAAGTACATACAGAGGCTCCGCCTGCTGTTGTTATGATTCACTCCGGAATTTTGCTGAAAATGGGGGCCTACGGCCTCATCCGATTCGGCATTCTGTTCTTCCCTGGGGAAGCCAAGCAGTGGGCCTGGATGCTGGCGCTCCTCGGCGTCATCAATATCGTGTACGGCGCGATTCTCGCCATGGTACAAAAGGACTTCAAGCTCGTGCTGGCCTACTCGAGTATTAGCCACATGGGCATCGTCCTGCTGGGTCTCGCCGCGTTCAATGTGTCGGGCCTGCAGGGCGCCGTGTTCCAACTGATCTCACACGGCCTCATCTCGGCCCTGATGTTCTTGCTCGTAGGCAGCATCTACGAGCGAACCCAAACGACGCAGCTCGACCAATTAGGCGGTCTCGCGTCGTCCATACCGTTCATCAGCGGCATTCTGCTGGTCGCTGGTATGGCATCGCTCGGATTACCGGGCTTATCCGGCTTCATCAGTGAGTTCCTCGCGTTTCTCGGACTCTTCGAAACGCACCGAGTATACGCGATAGTCGGTACACTTGGGATCATTTTTACCGCGGTTTACGTGCTGCGCGGGGTTCTGAACATCACGTTCGGCCCTAAACAGCCGAACCTGCAGCTGCAAGGCATACGCGACGCCAGATTAATCGAGGCCGTGCCGATGATTACATTGGTGGCGTTCATTCTCTTGCTCGGTGTATACCCAAGCGTGCTAAGTCAGCCGCTTCAGCAAACGATAGGCAGCTTGGATCAATTGATCCAAAGCGTTGCCGGGAAGATAGGAGGTTAGACCAGTGGAACAGATAAGACTCCATGTCGCTGATTTAGTGCATCTGCTCCCTGAGCTTTCGCTGGTTGCCACTGCGATCATCCTATCTCTCTTGGATTTGGTCCTTCCCAACAGGCTTAGTCGCTCGATAATTGGATGGCTGACGTTGGTTGGCATCGCTATTTCTGCGATATTCGTTGTTATGCAGTTGAATCCAGAAGAGGCTATTGGGCTGCTCAATAATAGCTACAGAGTGGATGATTTCTCGAATCTGCTCAAATTGTTCACTTTATTAGGTACTGGCTTCGTTGTCTTGATGAGCTTAGGCTTCATCAAAGAAGAGGCCATTCCACATGTCGGGGAGTATTACTACTTCTATCTGCCCGCCGCGCTCGGTGCGATGATTATGTCATCCTCGGGTGACCTTATCACGCTGTACGTTGGGTTGGAGCTGCTGAGTATTACTTCGTACTTGCTCGTAGCTATGAAGAAGAAAGATAACAAATCTAACGAGGGTGCCTTCAAGTATTTGGTCATGGGCGGTATTTCATCTGCGATCATCTTGTATGGCATGTCCTTCCTATACGGGATGGTCGGTTCCAGCAATCTGTCGCAGATTGGTGCTGCTCTTCCATCACTCGTAACTGCTTACGAGCCGTTGCTCTATGTAGCATTCTTCATGTTGTTGGCTGGCTTCGGCTTCAAAATCGCCGCTGCCCCGTTCCACAGTTGGGCACCGGATGTGTACCAAGGCGCACCGACGCCAGTCACGGCATTTTTGGCCGTCGTGTCCAAGGGTGCCGGCTTCGCCATCCTATTCCGCGTATTCTACGTGCTGTTTGGATTTAGCAGCTTTGAAAACAGCAGCTTTCAATCGGACGTGTTCCTGGCCATATCGGTCATGGCTGCCATCGCGATGGTAACCGGTAATTTCATTGCGCTGAAGCAAACGAATATGAAAAGGCTTTTGGCCTACTCAGGAATTGCCAATGCAGGTTACTTACTCGTTCCGATTGGAACTTACTTTTCCGGTACCCATTACGCGAACTTTTCTGAATTTATTTTCTATCTGATCGCGTACTTGTTTATGAATATCGGAGCTTTTGCTGTGCTGATGATCATTGAGCAAGCGGAAGGGCATACCGAGGCGAAGGGGTTTGGTGGTCTCTATTACAGGGCCCCAATAACAGCCGTAGCTATGGTGCTCATCGTGCTTTCTTTGGCTGGTATTCCTTTATCTGGCGGGTTTTTCGGAAAGCTCTACATCATCCTGGGAACAATGCAGACCCAGCACTATTGGTTAGGGGGACTGATGATAGCTACCAGTGTGGTATCCTTTTACTACTATTTTGGCATCGTACGCCAAATGTTTATGCGCAGCGATTACGAGCCTGCCGAGATTAAGGTGTCGATTCCATTAGGGATAACAGTTTGGTTATGTGCCCTCATCAGCGTGGCGCTGGGCGTTGTTCCACACCTTGTGTTGAAAGGCATCGAAGCCATTTTCACCTTGACGAAGGATTTTCTGATTATGTAAATTTATGAATAAGCCTTTCCCTGCTTAAAAAGTGGGGGAAGGCTTTTTTGCGTTGATTTACGCGTTCAGCTGATTCCAGATGAATGAGTCATTTATCGCTTTTGCAGCAAATTATTCCAAGGGCTTCACGGCCTGTCATTTCGATGTACAATATACAGGAGAATGATTGACCGCCATCCCATACATACAAAAATTTTTTCCCGAATATCTGAACTTTTTGCGACGAAAAACCGTTATATGTATCGAGAAGACGGGTAATGTGGTATAGATAGAGAAGGAAAAAAGATCATACAAGAAAAAGGACCTGTGATTTCATGAAATGTACTCGACACCTTTGGCTCATTGTACTAATGATGCTTGTTGTGGAACTTACAGGGATGATAACGAAAGTAGAAGCAGCCTACCCGGTGTCGACGGATCCCATGAGAGTGAAACAAACCTATCTGGATATGATCCACATCGATCAAGCATGGGCTGCGGCAGGAGATTCCCGGACACCAATTGTAGTAGCGGTCGTCGATACGGGCGTTGATCTTGTACATCCTGATTTAGTTGGTAATTTAGTAGATGGTGTGAATCTGCTTCAGCCTTCGAAAAAGCCTCAAGATGATAATGGACATGGAACGAACGTAGCAGGTATCATTGCGGCCACGTTCAATAACGATAAAGGGATTGCAGGCATAGCCCCAAATGCCAAGATTATGCCAATCAAAGCATTGGAGGCCGACGGTACAGGCGGCGAAGTGAAGCTTGGCGAAGGTATCAAGTATGCAGTGGATCACGGCGCGAAAATCGTAGTGCTTTCCCTAGGGCTGAACAAATACTCCGATTATATGGAAGGCATTGTGCAGTATGCAGAGGATCGTAATGTACTGCTCGTAGCCGCTGTTGGCAATGAAAGTACAAGTGTGAAATACCCTGCGGCATATCCAACTGTTCTAGCTGTAGGAGGCGTTAACTCGGAAAGGCTTGCTGACCCTCGTTCGAACTTTGGGCCGGAGCTGGATCTTGTGGCGCCATGGGATGTATACACAACAGCACTAGGTGGCGGCTATCAGTACCAAGATGGAAGCTCCATGTCTGCACCCCAGGTTGCTGCAGCTGCAGCTCTGGTATGGGGCAAATACCCGAGTATGAACGTGTATCAAGTTCGTGCGCAGCTCGAGCAGACGGCAGAAGACTTGGCGTCAGGGGGATGGGATTCCAGAACGGGCTATGGTTTGTTAAGAGTGGATTTGGCACTGACGAAGCCGTACAGTGAGGATTACTTTGAGCCTAACGAAAATATGAATCAGGCTGCCATATTGCCGGTTCATACGGCTGTTAAAGCTGTACTTAGCTCGGCACAAGACCAAGATTGGTACGCCATTGATGCGGCTTATGATGGGTTTATTAAATTATGGCTGAATAGCGCAGATAGCTCGGGTGTCCGAGTGCGTTTCGATTCCGGAGAAACGTTTATCGCGAATAATACCACGGACGGAAGTCAGCCTTTCACGGTCTTTGTGACCAAAGGGCGCACGTACGTGCAGCTGCAGTCTGTGGATCGTTCCCGCAAGACGGCGTTAAATTACTCGATGCGAACGGATTTTGCTATTTATAAGGATCCATTTGAGGATAATGATAAGCAGTATAAAGCCTTCGTTTTACCTGATCGGAGTCAATCTATCCGAGGTACTTTTCATCAAAAAGGAGATCTGGATTGGTTTGCAATATCCCTAGAAAACTCAGGTACAATGCGTATCAGGCTATCCGTAGATACAGGGCGCATAGATCCGATGATCCTTTTCCAGAAGGAAGGGGAGAAGTCGATTACGATCGACCAAGCCGGAGATGGAGGTATCGAGGTCAGCTCCCAAATGGATCTGCTACCTGGTCAGTATTACATTCGTGTCAGCAATATGAAGGATTACTCAGAGCCGATTACGGGTGAGTATACGTTAGAAATTGAATACACGCCGAAGCTTATCGATCCGAATGAGCCGAATGATAAATCGTATCAAGCTACTTTTGCTGCGATGAATTCCGTGTATGAGGGTGTATTTAACAAAAGTGATGACGTTGATTGGTTCGAATTCCGCATGAGCAAGGACGGTCTCGCCCAAGTGCGTTTAACGAATATACCAACATCGCGCATTTTATATGCAACGCTATATGACAGTTCTTTGAGGGAACAAGGCTTTTATAGAAATGATTATGGTACGGATCAATTTTTTATTGAGAAAACCCTACCTGCAGGAACCTATTATATCAAGCTTCAAGCCAACCAATGGTTTATGAGTCAAATGTATCGGTTAAAAGTAGGCAGTTACACGCTGGTGAGCGGATTTGCCGACATTGATGGACACTGGGCAAAGGATGCCATTAGCCAGCTTACGGAGCAAGGAGTAATTAGCGGTTACGGAAACTACCGTTTTGCTCCAAATCAGCCCATTACGCGTGCAGAGGCAGCAACGGTATTGACGCGAGCTTTGAAGCTGTCTAAACGTCAGGAGCTGCGTTTCAGCGATATAGATGCTTCGCATTGGGCTTACGATTACGTAGCCAAAGCGGTTCAAGCGAATATTGTGGACGGCTACCCGGATGGAACATTTGGGCCTGATCGTACGCTTACACGTATGGAGATGACACAGATGCTTGCCCGCAGCATGAATATGACAGGGAAAAAACGGGGCAACTCACCTTTTAGTGATGTAAATGATACGTATTGGGGTGTGGGGATCCTGAAACAAATGTCGGCGGATGGTTGGATAAGCGGCTATTCGGACGGCACCTTCCGGCCTGATGAGCAAGCAACACGAGCTGAATTCGTAACACTGCTCGCTAAAGTAATGAATCGGTAAAACCGAAGAGGAGTGACTTATGGCAGATACAGACAAATGGAATGAAGCGGCGAAATATGCTTCGATGATGAATATGGTGGATATTGCTGTCTACATCATGTGTATTGGCTTATCGTGGTGGGCGCTGCAAGCGTTCCGCTTCGATGTCCTGCTCAAAAGACCTAAGGCGGCTCAAGCGATTATGCTGCAAATTTTGCTTTCTATTGCCCTCGGACACTTGGTTGCGAGTTTTTTTATCCAGTATTTAGGGCTCTCCATGGGCTTCGGTAAGATGTTTTAATCACATTTTTCGAATAATGAACAAGTTTGTTGTCAACAATGGATAATAGAACGGATCGAAAAATGAAACCTTCTCCGAACTCTATGTAGGTCAGTTGGAATACCAAAAGAACACAGTTGTAACTGTATGGGTTGAAATGATAAACTTAGGAAATGTGCAAAACCTTGTAATTTAAAATAAGTGCGCGGAGGGACCATGATGAGCAAAATTATCGTCCGCGGTGGCCGAAAGTTAGCTGGCAATGTGAAAATCAACGGAGCAAAGAATGCGGTTCTACCGATTATTGCAGCTTCCATTCTGGGTTCGGAAGGTGAAAGCGTCATCCATGATGCGCCTCCCCTTGACGATGTACTAGTCATTAATAAAGTATTGCAAAGCTTAGGTATTGAAGTGGAATATGACCGTCAGGTTATTCGTGTTCGTGCTCATAACATTAACACATGTGAAGCATCTTATGATCTAGTCCGTAAAATGAGAGCCTCTTTCCTCGTGATGGGTCCTTTGTTAGCAAGGCTTGGTCAAGCGAGAATTTCGCTCCCAGGCGGCTGTGCGATTGGCACAAGGCCAATTGATCAGCATCTCAAAGGTTTTGAAGCGATGGGTGCCGATATCGAACTGGGTCAAGGGTATATCGAAGCCAAAGTGAAAGGGCGCCTGAAGGGTGCCAAAATTTATCTCGATGTAGCCAGTGTAGGCGCAACCGAGAACATCATGATGGCTGCAACGCTCGCTGAGGGCACAACCACCATTGAGAATGCTGCTAAAGAGCCGGAAATTGTCGATTTGGCGAATTACTTGAATGCCATGGGCGCAACAATTCGCGGGGCAGGAACAGGTGTTATTCGCATAGAAGGCGTAGAGAAACTTCGTGGGATTGTACATACGGTTATTCCGGATCGCGTAGAAGCGGGTACATATATGATTGCCGCAGCTATTACTGGTAGTGAACTGTACATGGAGGGTGCTATTGGTGACCATCTCCGACCTGTTATTTCTAAAATGCAAGAAATGGGTGTTATCATCGAAGAAGATGAGAACGGTATTCGTGTCTGCGCTTCAGGGCCGCTTCGCGCGGTTGATGTGAAGACGCTGCCGTATCCGGGCTTCCCAACCGATATGCAGTCGCAAATGATGGCGCTGCTGATGGTGGCGGACGGCACGAGCCTCGTGACCGAGACCGTGTTCGAGAATCGGTTCATGCATGTCGAGGAGTTCTCGAACATGAACGCTCATATCAAGGTCGATGGCCGTACAGCTATCGTGAGTGGCAATGCCAAGCTTCAGGGTGCAAAGGTATGCGCAACAGACCTGCGGGCAGGGGCCGCCCTTATTCTAGCGGCGCTAGCTGCAGAAGGTGAAACCGAGATTACAGGCGTTCACCATATTGATCGCGGGTATGTTGATATTACTGACGTACTGCGTGAGCTAGGTGCGGATATTCAAAGATCGGTGCCGCAAGAAGTGGAGCAGGAAGCTGCGGAGTTGGGTTTTTTCAACATCCAGCCGACGCTTGCTTAGGATAGTGTTTGAAGAACCATCGGGGGGGTTGCTCCGATGGTTCTTTTTGCTTTAGAGCAGGTGGAGAGTATGCGCGATTGTTGCATATCTAGTGGATGCCCAACAACACGCAATGCTGTTGTATTTTGGGGACCGTTGATTCGTTTGACCTGAGCTTGTTCTACATGGATGAGTCTTAAATGGGAATCCATCGTCACATGTGCTCACTTGAGGTTACCGGATGAATGAATCCTTACTCTCAGTTGAATGATGTTGTACATTATGCAACAATTGCTGCCCAGATCCCGCCTTTCTCCCTTCAATGTTGCATAATGGAGTCAATTTCATAATTCAAAACCCTTGCTACAAAGGGACTTATAGCGCATTCAAAAACAGTCACCTACCCAAGTTATCCATTGGGTGCCAAGATATCATGTTATTCTCCGTTTAAGTACTACAAATCAGGGCATTTAAGTGGATAAATCCCTTTCTGAATTCTGTAATTGGTTTGAACGTCAATAGTTGTACGATGTTTAAGGCGCCTTATGGGAAAATCGGTCTTTTATTGTGAAATTAGCTCCTTAAGGTCTTATCCGACGATATTTCTACCGAATCCACACTTCACTTGAACGTTAAGAGTCTCTAGGGACTCTTATTTTTACAAAATACGCTGGAAATGAAGAAATAGCAGTCTCTAAAGGCTCTTATCCGATTGCTTTTCTCCCGAATTCACACTTTACTTGACGGATAAGAGTCTCTAGAGACTCTTATTTTTACAAAATACGCTGGAAATGAAGAAATAGCAGTCTCTAAAGGCTCTTATCCAACTGCATTTCTCCCGAATTGATCCCTTGTGGAAAAATTAGACTTTTATTATGAAATTGACTCTAATGTACAACAATTTGGCCCTTTACAGGGCCATTTCGCAACAAATGGGTTTGAGATGTTGTACAAACTGCAACTTCAACGTGAAAAATAGCCTTTGGACGTGTGAATTGTTGTAGAAACTGCAACATTGGTAACCACTATAGCCCGTCTACCTTACGAAGCTGCTGAACGCCGTAAGCTCTAGCATCCACAATCTCACGCATTTTACAAGATAGTCCATTGTTCTATTCTAGCAACCCCTATCATAAGCTAAGTCATATCAATTACATGCTAGTAAACGCGCTTATGGAGGCTGCTTAGATGATATTCAAGAAGAAACGCGTGCTGGGCAAAGGGGTCATCCTTTGGATGGCTGTTTGCTTATCTTCCATGCTATGTGTGACTATTATCGTTCCAGGATTGCTAGTTAAGAAGATTCCGGATGGCGGCGCGCAATCTCCCATCCAAATTGCGAAAGACGGACTTCTCCAGGAAACAATCACCGAACAAGGCCTAATGATTCCCGTGTATCTGACCAAGAAAGCGACGATTGAGACGGTACCGCTGGAACAGTATGTGAAAGGTGTGCTCGCCGCCGAAATGCCGATCGAATTCGAGCTGGAGGCGCTCAAAGCGCAGGCTATGGCGGCTAGGACTTATGTTGTGCGTAGAGTGCTAGAGAAGGACTACAGCAATATGCCGGTTAGCGATGCGCTTGTGACAGACACAACTGCACATCAAGCTTATATCACGGAACAAGAGCTTAGAGACAGATGGGACAAGCGTTACGAGACGAATATGGCCAAAATCGATAGAGCCGTGAATGAAACCAAAGATCTAATCCTCACTTATGAGCATAAACCTATCAACGCCACCTTTTTCTCGACAAGTAATGGATACACCGAAAACTCGGAAGATTATTGGCCGTTCAAGAGTCCCTACCTGCGAAGTGTGCCAAGCCCCTGGGATATAAAGCTATCTTCTCGCTATCAAGAAACCGTTGATCTCAGTTACAAGAGTATGCTTCAGAAGCTAGGCGTTACGAGTATAGCAACAACAGGTACAAGCGCCAAAAATATGAAAGTATTAGCGTGGTCGACCGGCCACCGGATTAAAACCATAACCATTGGCGGTAAAATATTTTCAGGACGTGAAGTAAGAGAGAAGCTAGGACTAGCATCCTCTCAATTTACGTGGACATGGTCAGGCTCCAAAATCACGTTTACCACCTACGGATATGGCCATGGTGTTGGCCTAAGTCAATGGGGCGCCAATGGTATGGCGAAGGAAGGCAAAACCGCGGAGCAAATCGTAACCTACTATTACACAGGCATCTCTATCGAAAAAGCGACCCCTTTTATCCGAAAATCGTAATCCTTTAACGTTTCTATAAAAATATCTTTCTTCAAGTATAAAACCTTTAAATGTGTCAAGAATGGTTGATGAGGTGATAACCATGAATGATCAAAACAAAGGTTTTCAAAAAGAAGAAGCTCCTAAAACTGCACAAGGAGCACAAAGTACGACATCCACATGGAAGAGGTTGCTTGCTAAGAAGTGGGTATTCCCAGCAACGTATATGGCAGCAGCAGCAATTATCTTAACCTTAATGTGGGTGTACCAGGACGCCGGGAAGAAGACAGTCAGCGAAGCAGATCTGGGCATTAAGGTTAGCAGCAGCGACAAAGCGACAGACACTACCAAAGCACCGGACGGGGCGGTTGCGGTCAACGCACAAACCGAAACGATACAGTGGCCTGTTAAAGACAGAACACTGGTCGAAGTCTCCATCCCTTTCTATGACACGAATGCAACGAATGAAGTGAAGCAGACGGCAATGATTCAATATAACGATCAATTGACGCCGCATACTGCTATTGACTTGAAAGCCAAAGATGGCGCAGCATTTGAAGTATTAGCTGCTCTGAGTGGCAAGGTGACTGCGGTTGAGCAGAATCCGGTTGTTGGTAATCTCGTTGAAATTACACACAGCAACGGCTTGATCAGTGTTTACCAAAGCTTGTCCGAGGTGAAAGTAGCCAAAGGCGCTGAAGTGAAAAAAGGCGACATCATCGCGAAAGCAGGACGCAACGAGTTCGAGAAAGAGGACGGCGTGCATCTGCACTTTGAAGTCCGCCAAGTTAGTGATAATGCAGCGGTTAATCCAGAAACGCTTTTAAACGCTAAGCAGTAATCAGTTTCGACCTATAGGCGACCAGCCTACATAAAATAAAGGCAGCGGGTACATCCTGCTGCTTTTTTGCATGGATATAAGGATTAGGTTTACTTTGCTTTGCATCACTTTTACCAAAAATGCTTGTCCGAAGGACGGCAGAATCGATTATCCTTGATTATTTTGAAAATAAATATGGGAAATGGGCTTGTCAGGCTTGGCTACGTAGAATATCTAGTCATGCCCCTCATATACTTTACCAAACTATCTCGAGTAGGGAGGCGAGGGGAGTGCACGATTACATCAAAGAGCGAACCATTAAGATTGGTACCTGTATCGTCGAGACCAAGAATACGGTTCGCACCATTGCTAAGGAATTCGGCGTTTCCAAAAGCACGGTGCACAAGGATTTGACGGAAAGACTACCGGAAATCAACCCGGACCTGGCCAATCAGGTGAAGCACATTTTGGAGTATCACAAGTCAATCAGGCACCTAAGAGGAGGAGAAGCGACGAAAATTAAGTATCGAAAAACCCGAAATCCGAAGCTTTCCGAAAACCTGGTCACGGTCAAGTCCTAAAAGTACCCTTCATCCCGATAGGTTTCCTTTATACTTCCCTTGTCGAAATTTCACACAAAAAGAGGAATTAATGCATTTACAGCGAATTTAGCTTATAATTAGAACTATATACAAGAGCGCCGATTCTTCACGGGATGGACGGTAGGTTTAGGGAGGATTAACTAGAAATGTTAAGCAAGGATATTGGAATAGATCTCGGCACGGCGAATGTGCTTATTCATGTAAAAGGACGCGGTGTCGTGCTCGATGAGCCTTCCGTAGTTGCGATTGAAAGCGATACGAAACGCGTACTGGCTGTAGGAGAAGAAGCTTTCCGCATGGTGGGTAGAACTCCAGGCAACATTATTGCGATTCGTCCATTGAAAGATGGCGTTATTGCGGACTTTGATATTACGGAAATGATGTTGAAGCATTTCATCGCAAAAGTAGGGGGCAAGAATTGGTATTCTCATCCGAGAATACTGATCTGCGCCCCTACCAACATCACCTCGGTTGAGCAGAAGGCGATCCGCGAAGCGGCTGAGCGCAGCGGTGCCCGAGAGGTATTCATGGAAGAAGAACCGAAGGCAGCAGCAATTGGTGCCGGCATGGACATCTTCCAGCCTAGCGGCAATATGGTTGTAGATATCGGCGGAGGGACGACAGATGTGGCCGTGTTATCCATGGGCGACATCGTCACCTCCTCCTCCATTAAGATTGCAGGCGACAAGTTCGATATCGCGATCACGAAATATATCAAAAATAAGTACAAGCTGCTGATTGGTGAACGGACGAGCGAAGATATTAAGCTGAAAATCGGAACGGTATATCCACACGGTAGAGATCAAGAGATGGATATTCGCGGTAGAGATATGGTATCCGGTTTACCACTTACGATCACGATTCACTCCAGTGAAGTTCAGGAAGCGCTGTGGGATCCAGTTTCCTCCATCGTGACTGCGGCGAAGAGTGTATTGGAGCGAACACCTCCAGAGCTATCGGCAGACATTATTGACCGTGGTGTTATTTTGACAGGTGGCGGAGCTTTGCTGCATGGGCTCGATCAACTGCTGGCGGACGAACTGAAAGTGCCTGTAATAATTGCGGAAGATCCGATGTCCTGTGTTGTTAAAGGAACAGGCATTATGCTAGATAACTTGGATAAGGTTACCAAACGTAAATTTTAATTAGACATACTACCCAAGAGGTGAAGAGATGTTAAGAGGATTGTATACCGCGGCGGCAGGCATGATCTCCGAACAGCGCAGACACGACACCATTACGAATAATATTGCCAACATTAATTCCCCAGGATTTAAACAAGGCAATGCTTTGTCTCGATCGTTCCCGGAGATGCTTATATCGACGATTCGCGGTGGACAAGGTGCTTCGACAGCACCTCTTGGGAAGATGAGTTTGGGCGTGTTCTCGGAAGAGAACATCTCCATTCATGCGCAGGGTGATTTGCAGGAAACGCAGAATCCCTTCGATTTTGCTCTTGTCTCGAACATTCAAGTGCCGGGTATCAACTTTGATACTTCAGGTAAGTTCGTGAATGCGGACGGAGAACGCACGTTTCAGCCGCAGGCACTGTTTACGGTGTTGAACGCTGATGGTGAACAAAGGTATTCGTTGAACGGAAAGTTCACGGTCGATACAGCAGGCCAGCTAGTTAACGCGAATGGCAACCGTGTACTAGGTCGAGATGGACAACCCCTGGTGCTTGTTGATGGAGCAGGCCAGCCGATTCACTCCTTCAAGGTTACTGACAAGGGTGAGTTCCTTGATGGCAACGGTCTTCCGCTTCTAGATCCGGCAGGACAACCTGTAGGACTGATGCTCTCGCGTGCGGAGGATCCGAATCTGTTGCTGCGTGAAGGTAACGGGCTGCTGCGCATTAATCCAGGCGATGAAGCGACTGTAACGCAGGTTGCTGCAGGTGACCAAGTAGAGGTTCGTCAAGGCTTCATAGAACGCTCTAATGTGGATTCTGCGCAATCGATGGTCGATATGATGTCAGCGCTTCGCGCGTATGAAGCAAACCAAAAAGTCATCCAATCTTATGATAAAAGTATGGAAAAAGCCGCGAATGAAGTTGGGCGCGTCTAATTTAGCTTGCGAAGGGGCAGGACCATGAACAATTCCATGATTAACTCATCGGTATCCATGCATAGCTTACAGCAAAAGCTGGATATTCTCTCCAATAATATCGCGAATGTGAATACGAATGGTTTCAAGAAGAAGGAAGCCTCCTTCGAGGACGTTCTGACTAACGTCAAATCGCAGCCAGAAGGATTCCGTCAGCAAGGCCGGTTTTCACCCCTTGGTTTTAACCAAGGATGGGGCTCGAAGCTGGTGCAAATCCAAACAAATTTATCCCAAGGACCTATTCAGTCCACGGGGGAAGTGACGGACTTTGCCATTCAAGGTGACGGATTGTTTGAAGTATCTGTGAGTAAGGCAGATGAGAACGGCAACCCCGTGTTCCAGCCTGCTTGGACCCGTAATGGTGCTTTCAGTTTAAGTCCCGATGCGACTGGCGGCACCGTGCTAACAACCAAAGAAGGCCACTTCGTCACTGGTGTTGATGGCAACCCGATTCGTGTGCCGACTGGTTTTCGACCTGTCGTTGAACCGAACGGTACGATCAAAGGATACAATGAGCAGGATCCAAGTGCAGCACCCCTTAATTTGGGACAGATCAAGCTAGTTCGCGTTGTACGTCCACAGTTGCTCCAAGACGTTGGAGATAACCTTTATGCTATTCCTAATGGCATAACGGCTGCTGAGAAGGCGAATATCTTACAAGATGTGAACTCATTAGTTGATAACCCGGCTAACCGTGTTAGCCTTATGCAGGGTTTTCTGGAGCAATCTAACGTAACGCTTTCGGATGAAATGACAGATCTGGTTATCGTGCAAAGAGCGCTTCAACTCAATTCCCGAGCAATTACATCTTCGGATCAGATGATGAATATCGCTAATAATTTGCGCGCCTGATCTTAGAAAGGGAGGGATAGGGCTCGATGTCAGACAAGCCTGCTCCACCAAAGAAGAAACCAAGGCCGAAATGGCTGAATATTATATGGCTTATTTTCAAAATCATTCGTATTCCTGTGCTATGCGTGCTGGCTGTTTTTATCGGCCTATGGGTAGGTTACACCAAGCTTGGTCATCAGCCAGCGGGGGAAATCTTTCATATGAGTACTTGGCGGCATTTATACGATCTGGTATTTGCGAATTAACTCTAACTCCCGCATGGGAGTTTTATTTTTGTGTAAGCAGCGGTATAATGAATGAAGGTTAAATGTACCAGTTATCGGATACTAACGCGCAGGAGGGGTACTTTGAATATACCGAACATGCTCACCATCAGCAGGTTTGTTCTAATCCCTGTGTACCTCGTGATTTTTTTTAATGGCCATATCCAAGTTGCCTTTTTTATTTTACTGGCAGCCGGACTTACGGATATCCTAGATGGCTATATCGCAAGAACTCGCGGGCTTATCACACCCGTCGGTGTCATGCTGGACCCACTTGCTGATAAGAGCATGATGATTGCGGTGATCCTATCTCTGCTCATCTCGGAATTGATTCCTTGGCAGGCAGCTGCTGCGATGTTCATTCGTGATTTAGGTATGATTATGGGCTCTGCTTTCTTTCACTTCAGGGGCAAATTAACGGTTCCCGCCAATGTGATGGGAAAGTTAACGACGGTTCTGTACTATTTTGCTATCCTCTTCATCGTTTTTCATTTAACCTTTGCCATGACCTATTTATGGTTTGTAATCGGGGTCTCATTCTTAACTTCCTTCATTTATATTATTCAGTTCCTTGTATTAAATCGAGGAGCCAAATTGAAATAATGTATACTACGTAAAAAGAGCCTATGTATAAGTCTGTAACACAGCCCTGTACATAAGCTCCCCTATATGAACCTTCACTTCTGCAGTTAATGAAGGGACATCCCTATTGTAAGTGATTACCTTGTATTTTATACAAGTATTTTGAAAGGAGTTTTTAAACCGCTATGCTAGATATTAACCAGATTCAAGAGATCATTCCTCATCGCCCTCCCTTCCTGCTTGTTGACCGTATTTTGGAGGTCGAAGAAGGTGTTAGAGCTGTAGGTATAAAGAATGTTACGATCAATGAACCGTTCTTCGCAGGACACTTTCCTGGCTATCCGGTTATGCCGGGTGTGCTGATTGTGGAAGCTTTGGCACAAGTAGGTGCTGTGGCTGTTCTGTCGATGCCTGAATACAAAGGTAAAATTGGTTTATTTGCTGGTGCAGACGGCATTCGTTGGCGCCAACAAGTAGTGCCTGGCGATACACTAACTTTAGAAATGACGATTACACGTGTAAAAGGAACTATTGTCAAAGGCCAAGCTGTGGCTAAGGTAGGCGACAAAGTGGTAGTCGAAGGCGAGCTTATGTTCGCCCTTGCTAATAAATAACCCATAGATAAAAAGGAGATGAACCTGACTACTATGACGCGTGTACAAACAGAGTATCAATTATGGTTAGAGGATCCAGCAGTGGATGCCGAAACGAAGAAAGAAACTGCGTGCTATTCGGGAAGATGAGAGAGAAATTGAGGATCGCTTTTATAAAGATCTTGAATTTGGCACAGGAGGACTTCGCGGCGTGATTGGCGCTGGAACGAATCGAATCAACGTGTATACCGTTGGACGCGCAAGCCAAGGCTTGGCACAATATGTGAATGGGACAGGCGCTACAAGTCCTTCCATTGTTCTGGCTTATGATTCACGTCATATGTCGCCCGAGTTCGCTTTAGAATCTGCTCTCGTGTTCGCAGGGAATGGAATTAAGGCTTATCTCTTTAAAACGCTGCACGCGACTCCACAGCTATCCTTTGCTGTGAGATACTTAGGTGCGTCCGCAGGGGTTGTCGTTACAGCTAGTCACAACCCACCTGAATATAATGGGTATAAAGTATATGGAGCAGACGGGGGACAGCTCGTTCCTGAGTTTGCGGAGCAAGTCATTGCACAAGTACAGAGCATCGATTCCTTCGACAAGGTCAAGAAAATAACCCAGCAAGAAGCGGAAGCGCAAGGGCTGCTTTCTTGGTTAGGTGAAGAAGTCGATCAAGCGTACATCCAGGCAGTAACTGCAATTAGCCAGAATCCGGATGTGATTAAGCAGATCGAAGGCGATTTCCGCATCATCTTCACTCCTTTACATGGAGCGGGTAATGTGCCGGTACGCGAAGTGTTGAAAGCAGTTGGCTTCGGACAAGTACGTGTTGTGGCCGAGCAAGAGCTGCCGGATGCACAGTTCTCGACCGTTAAGTCTCCGAATCCGGAGGAGCGGGAAGCCTTTACACTCGCAATTGCACAAGCGAAAGATTGGAATGCCGATATCATCATCGGAACCGATCCTGATGCCGATCGCATGGGTGCCGTTGTAAAGGATCCGAACGGCGAGTATGTCGTATTGTCAGGTAATCAGTCTGGTGCCATCATTGTAAATTATTTATTATCAAGCTTGAAAGAGCGCGGAACACTGCCTGCGAACGGCGTTGTCGTCAAAACGATCGTCACAAGTGAAATGGGCGCAGTCATCGCGAATCATTATGGGATTCCTACATTAAATACGTTAACCGGCTTTAAATATATCGGGGAGAAAATGTCCCAGTTCGAACAAAATGGTGAGTATACGTTCTTATTCGGATATGAAGAAAGCTATGGCTACTTGGCCGGGGACTATGCCCGAGATAAGGATGCAGTTATCGCAGCGATGCTGATTGCTGAAGCTGCAGCTTATTATAAGAAGCAAGGCAAGACTTTATATGAAGTCCTTCAAGAACTATACGAATCCTTTGGCTACTTTTTGGAAAAGCTTGAATCAAGGACGCTGAAAGGGAAAGACGGCGTGGAACAAATCGGGCGCATCATGGAAGCTTGGAGAACGAATCCGCCAACGGAGATCAGTGGCACTCGTGTAAGCCAAGTGGAAGATTACGCAGAGGGCATAGATGGCCTTCCTCGTGAAAATGTGCTGAAATTTAAGCTGGATGATGGTTCATGGTTCTGCTTGCGTCCTTCTGGAACGGAACCGAAAATTAAGTTTTATTTTGCGGTACAAGGATCAACAGGTCCAGCAGCTGCACAGCAGCTGGATAGCATCATTCAATATGTGCTTAACCGTGTAGACGGATAATGAAATAGGAAAACTGAACCTCTTCAGAACCTAAGTCAGGGATAGGTCGTCTAATGAATAGATGGAAATTAAATCCGCATTCATTTGGCCTATTACCCGAGGTAGGACGACCTGAAGGGGTTTTCCAATGTAAGTGCATGCTTTACGAAGAAAGCTTTCTATCGGAAAGCTCTAAGGAGTGGACAACTTGGCACAATGGTATCAAACATGGAATAAACCTCTCAAGAATATCCTATGGTGGCTCGTCATAATTGGAATGGTAGTCTCCCTGCCGTTAGCCTACACGCGTCACCAAACGGAAACTTCGGCCAATCAAGTCGAGTTTGTTTTCGATTATCGTGATTTGCTGGATATTTCGGATATTCAGACGAATCCGCAGACTTTTGTAGCTGAGCAGCTGAAGAATATGAAAGCAGCGGGCATTAGCTCAATGGCCGTGTATGAGAGTACACTAGCGGAGCTTAAAGAGAGCCGACGCATCGAGATATATAACTCTCGAGACGCTGCCGCACTGACCCAGACCTTGGGTGATCCAAACGAAAATTTTACCTACGTGTTATTCGCAGACAGTGCCACACAGCAGAAGCTGGAGCCGTTGATTCAGAAAACATTTGCGGATCTGAAGATTGTCACGAAGCCGTGGAGTTTCAAAAATAGAAACGGACTTATGATCCAAATGAGCATGGACGATGCATCGATCAAGGGTATGGACCCAGACCCGATGACATTACAAATGCTGAAAGATCAAGGGTTCCAAATCGTGGTTCGTCTATCGAATCGCAGACCTTTTGTAACCAATGAAATGGATCGCTTGCTGAAACAGCTCCATGATATCGGCGTGAAGCACATCATTGTCGATGGCAATGAAGTTCCGGGTTACACGGAAGAAAATACGGAAATTAACCTGAATAAAATGGCGGATCTCCTTAATAAGAACGGTATTGGCCTAGCAGCTATTGAGTTATTAAAAGAGCCGCAAAAAGGGTTCAGTACGTTAGCAAAGCAAACCAATTATAACGTCGTTCGACTGCATTCGTTCACAGAGAAAGACGGAGAAAAGTTGACAGAGCCGCTCAAAAAATCGGAACTGCAGGATCGTATTCAAGGCGTTGCGGATCGTTTAGTCCTTGCAGTGAAAGACCGCAATATCCGCATGGTTTTCTTGAATGCAAGGCCAGTGAAAAGCTTGGATAAAGGAAAATTAGTCGATCCGTTAGCAGCTTACTATGAAAGTTTGCAAGGAAAAGACGGCGCGATTCCTCGCATCCAAGAAGTCGGGTTTACGTTTGGGCAAGCCCAATCATTCGAGGTACAAACGACCGGATGGCAGAAAATCGCCCGCATCTTCATGCTGCTTGGCGGTGTTAGTCTAATCGTGCTGATGGTGTCCTTCTTCATACCGGAAGCCGTGCTGCTCCTCTTCGTCTTAGGCATGCTTGGTCTTGTTGCTTTACATACGCTTTCGGCTAATCTATACGCGCAAGGTCTTGCCTTAAGTACAGCCATTAGTGCACCGAGTATTGCGATCATGTTAGCCATTCGTTCCGTTCGTTCAGGAGCCGCAGCGAAATGGAAGTCAGGTCTTGCTTACGCCTTATGGACACTAATCAAAACATCTGCGATTTCGCTGATTGGTGTCGTTTACGAAGTGGCGCTTCTCAATCACGTTACGTATTTACTCGTGCTGCAGCAGTTCCGCGGTGTTGGCGTACTGCATTTGCTTCCTATTGTGATCGCAGGTGTGTATTTACTATTCTTTAGCGAAAATAACACGTACAGAGATAAGATTGCGAATATTCGCAGTATCCTTTCTTCCTTTATTAGTGTGCTATGGATTGTAGTCGCTGGCGTAGCTCTAGCCGCCGTTTATTATTACTTGTCACGTACTGGAAATGAAGGACAGGCTTCTACCTTGGAGAAATTATTCCGTTCCTTCTTGGAAAATACGTTGGGCGTGCGTCCTCGTACCAAAGAATTTTTGTTCGCACATCCTTTGTTCCTGCTGGGCGCATATCTGTCAATGCGTTATAGACATGCTGTCTATTTGATCTTCATCGGTGTAATTGGGCAGCTTTCAATTGTAGATACATTTGCTCATTTGCATACGCCGCTTCATATATCCCTGATCCGTATTACCTACGGCCTTGTGTTTGGCGCTTTAATTGGCCTCGTTCTGATTGCAGCTTGGGAAATAATCACTAGGAGTTGGAAACGATGGGTGCCTCTGTTGTCAAAATAGCGTTATCGGGCTACTATGGCTTCGATAATAGCGGAGATGAAGCTGTTCTGCAGTCGATTTTGTTTGCTTTACAGGAGCAAGGTCGAGAGCAAGGCGTACAGATAGAGCCTATTGTCCTTTCTGCTAATCCCGAGAAAACGTCAGCGATGTACGGGGTGAAAGCCTATCATCGAATGAAGCCTGGTTCGCTGTTTCGAGCATTGCGTGAAGCCGATGGTTTGATTAGCGGCGGCGGCAGTTTATTGCAGGATGCTACAAGCTCGAAGACGATCCCGTATTATTTGGCTGTCTTGAAAATTGCGCATTGGCTGGGCAAGCCTACGTTTATTTACTCGCAAGGCATTGGGCCGGTTAGCCGCCCTATGTTTTATGGCTGGATCCGCAGCGTGTTCCAGCGCTGCGCGTATGTGTCTGTCCGCGATACGGAATCCGCGGAGTTGCTAGGGAAGATGCGGCTCCCTCGGGAACGCATTACGGTAGTGCCTGACCCGGTCATGGGCTTGCCGCTGCGCGGGACCGGTTCTGGTGGCGGCGCGTCGGACATCGCGCCGGATGGTTTAGTGCGGACGGTAGGCGTGTCCGTCCGCTTCTGGAATGAGGACCGCTCGGAGCTGGAAGCTCTCTCGCGGTCCCTGCAAGTACTGCTCGCAGCCGATGCGAACGCCCGGCTGCGGTTCTTGCCCTTCCACCTCCCCTCGGACGAGGTGGCGTCGCAGTTCGTGATCGACCGCCTCGGCGATCACGGGTCCCGGGTGGAGATGGTGCGAGGCATCACCCATCCGCAGGATATGCTCGCGCAGGTCGCGGAATGCGACCTGCTGATCGGGATGAGGCTGCATTCTTTGATTTATGCAGCCTCGCAGTTCGTGCCTATGGTAGGCATCTCGTACGATCCGAAGATCGACCAGTTCCTCCATAGGCTTGGCATGAAAGCCGCCGCATCGACAGCTCGCTTCGATGCGGATGCCTTCGCGGCCGAGGCGCAGCGCCTGCTCGGCGGCCGAGAGGCTTGGGCGGCGTCCAGCCGCGCCGCCATCGAGGAGCTCAAAGCGCAGGCTCAGCTTCCTGCGCAGCGCATCATTTCTTTTTATAAACAAAGAAATAATAAATAGGAAATAATGAGAAAAGGCAACCAAAATCCGATTTCCAACGTCATTTAAAGGAAGAGATATCTATGAGTTCAACATCAACAACGACCCAATCTAAAGTCGCATCTACGAATGCTATACCAAAAGTTCGCATCTACGGAGTGCCCATATCCAAAATGAGTATGGACCAAACCGTAGCTTACCTTACGAACGCTATTGAACAAAGACAACCCCATCAAGTCATTACCGCCAATCCCATTATGGTCATGGCCGCGCAAGATGATCCTGCTTATCTGAACATGATGCAGCGCGCTGAACTCATCGTTCCTGATGGAACGGGTGTCGTCTGGGCAGCTAAATATGTAGGCGAGCCGGTTGTAGAACGGGTTCCCGGCTATGATTTGATTCATGAACTGATGAAAGTCGGAGAATCGAAAGGCTGGAAAGTATACTTACTTGGAGCTTCCAATGAGGTTATCCAAGCTGCAGCTGAGAAGCTTCGTACTGCCTATCCGGGGATCAAGCTGGTTGGCGTACGTGATGGGTATTTTAAAGACGAGCAGGATGCTGAAGTAATTCAAGATATCGTGGATGCGGCTCCGGACCTTCTTTTCGTAGGAAGATCTGCTGCTAATCAAGAGCCTTGGATTGGGAAATACAAACAACAAATCGGTGTCCCCGTTATGATGGGTGTTGGGGGAAGTTTTGATGTTCTTTCGGGCAAGCTAAAACGAGCACCCATTTTATTTCAAAAACTACGTCTTGAGTGGTTTTACCGCCTGATGCAGGAGCCTTGGCGTTACAAACGAATGCTTCTACTCCCGAAATTCGCATTGAAAGTGATGCGTGACAAAGAAAAAGTCACCAAACCATGAGAATATTTACGAAAACTGGCTGAAAACGGTCATTTCTGATGAATTTAGCAGTGGTATTTGTGGGCAAATGGGAGTATAATTCATTTCGGCGGATTACCTGCCACCCAAGATAAGAGGAGCTGTGAAGAAGACATGTATGGATTATATGCGATTGGGTTTATCGCTGCGTGCTTAATGGCGCTGCTGCTGACACCCCTAGTCAAAAAATTTGCCTTCTGGGTTGGAGCCGTTGATGCCCCTAACCATCGTAAGGTACATACCCGAATAATGCCGCGTCTCGGAGGATTAGCGATATTCCTTGCATTCGTCGGAGCTTATTTTGTTGTCTCTCCAGCACTTGATGCCGTTAACTCAAATGCCGCATTTGGGTTGCTAATCGGAGGCTTTGTGATTGTCGTCACGGGTGCCTTGGATGATCGTTTTCAACTATCTCCCAAATGGAAGCTGCTCGGGCAACTTATTGCCGCTTGCATCGTTGTCTCCTTTGGTCTTAAAATCGAACTTGTTAACATTCCTTTCGGAACGACCAACCTGCCCATTGGCTGGTTAAGTATTCCGATTACAATATTATGGATTGTCGGCGTATCGAATGCCATTAACTTGATTGACGGTCTTGATGGCTTGTCAGCAGGCGTATCGGGTATTGCTACCACTACGATTCTAGTTCTTGCTCTGATGATGGGCAATGTTACCGTTATCTTACTTTGCGTCATTTTACTAGGTAGTATCATAGGCTTCATGTTCTATAACTTCCATCCAGCCAAAATCTTCATGGGCGACTCCGGCGCCTTGTTCCTAGGCTTTGCCCTAGCAACGCTATCCATTCTCGGCTTTAAGCAAGCGGCCGTTGTTTCACTTCTAATTCCTATTATGATTCTAGGCGTGCCCTTATCCGATACCTTCTTTGCGATCATGCGTCGCTACGTCAATAAATTGCCGATCTCTGCACCGGATAAAAGCCACCTGCACCACTGTTTGCTGCAGCTCGGATTCAGTCATCGTACAAGCGTACTGATCATCTACGGAATTGCCTCCATCTTCAGTGGCAGCGCGGTGATTTGCTCAGTCTTTATCTCCCAAGATTCCACTTGGGGTCTTATCATGATCATCGTGGCTCTCTTCCTAGTTATGCTAGTTGGAGCTGAAGCTATTGGTATCATCAGTAAGAGCCGTAAACCGGTGCTGAACTTTCTGCAAAGGCTTGTAGGTAAGCAAGTTCAGAGCGACCGTATAGGCAAATAAGAGATAAAATTAGAATCCAACCTTCGGGTTGGATTTTTTTTGCATTTTATGATTTTTTTTCTTCCTCTAAACATTTCCTTTGTTTCGACCGATAAGTAGAGTACAAGAACTTTTGGCTATTTGCCGCGTCTAATCATGTGGAATAATAGAAGAATATGGGAGGGATTGTCGAAATCTAGTCATTAGAATGTAAATGTAATTAAAAGCAAGTATTTATTTATATAAGGAGGAAATTCTTTTGAAACTTTTACAGAATAAGTGGACTAGTCTTACGTTAGTTCTTGCCATGTTAATTAGCCTTATATCTCCACTCACTGCTTTTGCAGCTGGTACTATCACGGTAACGAATTTGTATTCCCCGGGGCCGACCGACACCTTTGCAGATTCAAGTGTGGATAAATTTACGATTAATCCAATCTCAATTAATGTACTTATTAATGGCATCCCTGATGACCAGGTATCTAGTATGTATTATGAAATTTTGAATCAAACAACAGGTCAAAGTGTTTCTAATACAACTAACAAGCCAATTAAGAGCGCGACAAGCAGCAACGAGGCTTCTTTTCAAAATGTACAACTTTCACCAGGACTAAATAAAATTATTGTCAAATACGGGACAAATGGGGGAATTGCTTCATCACCCGCCTATGCTTATTACACGCCAGTATCCAATATTTCTAATTTGCAGTTTAATGGTGTTGATTTCGTTGACGGCGGCATGTATCCAAAGCAAGGGCCTTATACGGGGGCTTCCATCACAGGAAGATCGGCCAATGCAACAGAACTGGAAGCACTTTATCAAGCCAACTCCTTTCAGCCAACGGCCTTTACAAATGGAGATTTCACGTTCGTTACCAATACAGGAAGAACGACAGATCTTACCTTTAATCCAGGGGATAATATCGTTACTTTCGCCTCCAAAAATCTTACGAATTTATATACAGCAACTCGTTCTTTTGTCTACGACAATGGCAAAGCATTTGCATATAATGCTTTAGTTGATTTGTTGGGAACCACACCTTCTCAAAAATTAGTGACAAGCCCTAACTTAAGTACAAATTCGATAAGTAATATTGCCATCAGTGCCAATTTCAAAAATCCACTTGCAGCTGGTGGCGCTGATAAATATGTAAGTGCAGATGTGTCTATGTCCGGAATGAACGCTACCAAATTGCATTTTGATTTTGCTGCTGGCGCTGTAACAACTAATGTTTATGGCACTTTGAATGGCGGAGCAGTTCCGACAACTTCAATTTCTAGAGATTTATCCTTATCAACAAATGATGCGAATATTTACAGTTTTACAGGTCAATTACCAGTTAACACACAAACAGCCTTGCAAGAAATTACTATTACATTTACAGATCTAAACTTCCAATCGACAACATCTAAATATACGTTTTCGTATGTCAATTCCAACAACCCATACATAGATCATGTTGATTTAGTTCGTGCATCAGGCGCTTCTACTACAGCATCTACACTTTCTCAAACTGGAACAACGCAAATAACAGAGTTTCCTGCAGCTCTTAAGGTTTACACAGACAAGGCAGATGAAGTAGAAATCCTTCTTAATAACGTTCCTTATACAACAGGTTCATCAGGTGGTAAATTTGCAACCACTACAAGCGGAGCTTATAAAACTGCTAATTTTAATCTTCAAGGGATTAAAGACGGTTCTACGATCATGCAGGTTATTCCGTATGTAGGGGGCGTTAAGAACCAGGCAGGCATTAAAAGCTACAATCTTGTCATTTCTGGAGCTCCATACGTTATTGTTAATAACATATATACCGGAATGGTTGTCAATGCAGCTACCAAGATTACATGCACAGCTGGTGTCCCAGGACCATGTGTTACAGGTAGAATCATTAATCTGCCATCTTCAGAATACCCTAATGTTGTATACAATTTGAATGGAACTGATTTAACAGTTCCAGCGGCAGATGCAACAACAGGAGTCTTCACAATTACGCCAGCTATTCTTACGCCATTAATGAATAAAGACGGTAAATACACGTTAAAAATAGGCCTTAAAGTTGGTGGACAGCTTATAACGACTTTAGTGACGGATATTTTCGTGTTAACGGATAATGTTCCTCTTATTAATTCTATGAAGCCAATGGAAATAGATCCATTAAGTCCGCAATTCATTCCTGGATCTTTACCAGACACTTATGTAACTAGGTCAGCTTCCGTTCAATTGCAAGGCCAAATTGTTAATTCAGTTGTTACACCTGTTGGAACGCCACCAACACCACCAACAATTCTTTACGTACGTAAATCGGCTGCTACACCTGTTGTGGGGACAATTACAGTGCCTTTGGGTACTACACCTTCATTAGGAACAGATCCTGCTGGTTCTCAAAATTTTAGCATGCCAACGGCATTCGCAATGCCTGAGTACGGGGACTATGTTTTTGAATTAGTTTCTACAAATAATTCATCTGGTTCTACTGCTACTAAGCTCGTAACTATTACACGTGAACCTGTTCCCTATCAATTCGTTAGTCCAAAGCCAAATCAAATTATTATCAATAGCAAAAACTTATCTCAAGTAAATATTAATCAGAATTATTACTTGCTCAAGCTATTTGCTGATAAAGCCGATTCCGTTCAATTCGGTAAAGATCAAGCGATTTACGACAAGGTTAATAATGTTTTCGTTTACGAAGCTAAGGAACTGAAAGTCGGAGCAAACGAAATCAAATTTACAGTAAATCGAGGGGCTGCCAAAACAAATGGTAGCATTGTACTATTTAATACGAATACCGGAATCGAAGGGGCCCAATTTAAAACGCCGTTATCATCAAACATGAAAGTATTTGACGGAGATATTCAAATGATTTTCCCGAAAGATACTAAGCTGATGCGTAATGATAGGACAACAGCGACACAGATTATTACAACGGATCGCAAAATTCTATTCGGAATTGCAAATAATGATGATGGACGAATAGATAAAATAAATGAGTCAATGGCAGGACTTAATATTTTAACAGAACCTACAGGTCATTTTTTACCTGCCAGCAAACGTTTTTGGATTGACGCAGGAGTTGTTTCAGCAAACGCAAATTCTACAGTTCCTGGTTTGCAAGATGCTTACCTTGGTAGTGGAATCCTGCCAAACTCAACTGATCCTAGTCAATTGCCTTTCTATACGCGGACATTTACAGATTTAGTTGTGCCGACTAAACCGGGAACACTTACTCTGAAATATGATAAAAATATTAGAGATGATTCCGCTAAGTATCTGACTATTAATCAGTATGGCTATTTTGATAATCCATCTGGTCAAGGACCATCCATTCCAGGTTGGAAGAATCTTGGTGGTGTAGTAAACACAAGTAATAATACAATTACGGTTCCAGTAGACTCATTTGGATACTTTCAAGTCATGTATATGGATGATAGCTTTGTTGATGTAACCAACCATCCATGGGCAAGAAATGATCTAGACACCTTATACACCAAAGGAATAATGGCACCCAAAACGGTAGCTCAATTCTTTCCCAACGATGCGATCACCCGGGGTGAGTTTGTTAGTATGCTAGTTAAGATCTTTGATGTTCCGTTGACAAATGACGATACATCACAGTCCGTGACTAATTCACAGCCAACTTTCTTCGATGTTCAAAAAGGTTTCATCCTGCCAGGCAGTGTTAATGGGACATTGTTTAATTACCTAACGATCCAAGCTGCAGCTAGGGCTGGCATTGTTCGTGGGAATGCGAATGGAACATTCCTTCCTAATACTGCGATAACTAGACAAGATGCTGCTGTCATGATTGCTAGAGCGGCTGAGCTAAAACTAACGATTGACGAAGCAAAATCTTTAAGCGTACTACAGAAACTTTTTACTGATGCAGGTAATATTGACTTCTATGCAAGAACTTCAATAGAGGCAGTAAGCAAGGCTAATCTAATAGAAGGTAAAGAAAACGTGCTGATTCAAGGGCAAAAGAAAACAACTTTACGATTTGACCCTACTGAAAACCTAACTCGTGCTGAAGCTGCAGTAATAGCCATCCGTGTTATGAAGCAACAAAAGAAACTTCCTAAATAATAAATATAAATTACTCAGAGGCTGCATCCAATTTTGGATGCAGTCTTTTTACTTCCGTAGGGGTCATCTAATTGGAAAATACTTATCAATGAAATTATGCATACAGTCACGTATACTAATTTATGTAGCCAAGGTGATAGACGCGAAGCTACATAGAGTCATGTCATGATTCATTAGTCGCCCCGTTGGTTATAAGTTTTTATAACAAAAAAACTTTCATAATATTAGGAGGAAACAAACCTTTATGAAGAAAACACTATCCGTAGTTCTTACATCCGCTATGGCTCTTTCCATGTTCTCGTCCGTCGCATTTGGTAAAACATCTGCTGACTTTACAGACTTGAAAGACCTGGATGCAGCAACAAAAGTGAAATTTGATGCGATGATCACTGCTGGTATTTTTGACGGCGTGACTGACACAACTTTCGGTCTTAAGGACGAAATGAACCGTGCACAATTCGCGAAAGTAGCGGCATTGATCATGGGTCTTGAAGTAAACAAAGACTTGAAAACATCGACATTCACTGACGTTAGTGTAACCGATGCAGCAAATGGTTATGCACTTCCTTACATCGAAGCTTTGAAAACAGCTGGTGTAACAGACGGTTATGCAGATAACATGTACAACCCGGCTGGTAAAGTAACCAAAGAACAACTGGCTACTTTCTTGGTTCGTGTTCTTGGTCAAGACGCAGCAGCAAAAGGCAAAACAGGTACTGACACAACGGTTTCAGGCTGGGCACAAGGTTATGTAGCTTTGGCACTTGAACTTAAACTTCTTTCTAACGGCACTGACGGTAAATTCGGTGGTATGACTAACGCAACTCGCGATCTTCTAGTGAGCGGCGCATACGAAGCTAAACAACAATACGTACCGGCTGGTAAAGTATCTGTAACAGAAGCGAAAGCAACTGGCGTTCAACAAGTAACAGTAAGTTTTAACAAGCCAGTAGATACAGCTAAGGCAACAGTTTCCTTGAAAAAAGGAACGGTTGATGTAGCAACAACAGTTAAATGGTCGGATGACAAAAAGACAGCAACATTGGCGTTAACAAGTGTGAAGCTTTCCGAAGGTACGTACACAGCAACTCTTGCTGGTGTAGACGCCGCGACAATTGAAAAAGCTTCTGCAGAATTTACCGCTCAAGATGAAGCAGTTAGCAAAATTGAGTTCATGAATGCTGGTGATACGATCGCTAAAAGTACTGCAGCTAAAGTTAAGCTGAAAGCAACGAACCAATATGGCGAAAATGCCTCTTTCTCAGCTGGAAGCTACACAGTATACGCTGGTAATAACAATGACGTAACTCCTGTATTGTCGAAAAACGACAACGGTGAACTGGTTCTAACGTTAAACACAGCTGTACAAGCTGGAACGCCGGCTACCGATGTATATCAATCCAACATTAGTGTGTTACCAATTAACATTTTCCAAAATGATAATCATGTAACAGTATCCAAAAACTTTAAAGTAGGTACTGCTGCGTTTATCTCTAAAATGGAACTTGGCGCTGTGAAATACTCTGATGGCAAGACAGCTCTTACAGGTACAGGGGAGACAGCTACATTTGAAGTAGTAAACTACGATCAATATGGGAATGTTCTTGCGTTTGATGCAAACCCTACGACGGGCGACATCGCAAATACACGTGTAGTGTTCAATGCTTATGAGCCTAACTTAACATCTGCAGTTGGTGATTCTGATAATAACGGTGTAACTGAAGTTAAAATATCACTTCTAAACAATGTCGATAAAGCTGGAGACTACTCCTTTACAGTGTATAACCAAGCAGGTACAGCAACATCGAAAGTTAGTGTTCAATCTGGCAAAGTGGCAACGAAAGTAGAACTTGGTGAGTTAACTTCTGTTATTGCAGCAGGAGATACAGATGCTTATATCCCTGTAGTTGCTTATGATGCTAATGGGAACAAATTAAGTGTAGATGATTTGGTTAATGCGCAAAACGTAGCTAGACTCAACATTTCCTCATCAACAGGAGCAGGTAATGCTGTTCTAGTAACAGCTGGAGAAAACAAAGGTAAAATCCAAATCACAAATATTCCAAACACGCCAAGATCTGTTGTTTCTCTGAATGTGTTTATTACTTCAGTGAATGCAACAAGCACAGCAAACAAAACATATACAGTTGCAGCTGCTCCGATTCCTGAGCGAATTACCGTTGCTACTGAGCCAGCTAAGAAGATCGTCGCTGGGACAAATGCAGAAAGTGCATTTAAGTTTGTGGTATACGATCAACATGGCAGAGAATACAAAGTGGCTAAAAACATTGATGCTGCAGGTAATGTTACGGCACTAACAAGTGCAGGAATTACTCAGTATCGTGTAAAAGTAACAGCAGAAGCTACTGGCACAGGCATTACTGCTTACAATAATGTAGCTGGCAGTGCGTTTGCTATAGGGAATACACCTATTACAGGAAGCGACATTGGAACTGTCTTCAATAAAGAGCATAAATTCGTAGCTCCTACAGCATCTGCTGGTGCAAGTGCAACGATTAAAGCAGTTATTGAGAAAAGTGTAGATGGTGGAACCGTTTGGAATGCTGTTAATGCACCTGTAACACGCACAATTGAGTCCGTAAGTAACACGACTGAGCTAACTTACTCAGTAGCTCCTGTAGCTGATTTGTTCAATGCAAAAGATAGCGCATCGGTTATCTCTTCCTTGTACAATACAGGCCTAACACTTGCAGATACGGATCAAGAGAACCCATTAACAAGTAAATTTGCACGTGAAGTTACACTTACAGCTAAAGATGCAGCTGGGAATGTAGTGGAACTTCCAAGCACTATTCAATCGATAACAACTTCTAACCCTACAGTGGCACAAGTTGAAGTAAGTGGTGGTCAAGCCTACGTAATTGGTAACAAAGTAGGAACTGCTACGTTAAATGTTGCTTATGTAACCTCCCAGGGTAAACAAGAGATGAAAACAGTAACTGTAAATGTAAAAGGTGATCTTCTACAAAGCACGAAAGTAGAAGTTGGTAATACTACAGCGACAATCGCTGATGCAAAAGCGTTAGGTAGCAATGCATTTACATTGATGAATGTAAAAGTAACAGATGACTATGGTGTGAAATATGAGAACACTGATGCAATGAAATACAACTACCTGTTTGGAGCAACATTCAGTGTAGCAAACGTTGTGAGCAGTGGCGGTAAAGTGGTTGTAGACCGTTATGGTAACTTAACTGTAGATGCTGATGTAACAAGCTTTGAATTGACAGCAACGTCTGCAAATGGTTTCTCTGCTAGCACTTTTGTAAACTAAGAGATAGAGATTCTCTTATAAGATTAAAGAAAAAATGGTTGTGCGGAGATTATACCGCGCAATCATTTTTCATTTTTATTTGATTTTTTAGGAGTCTGCTTATAATTATTGCAATTTGGTTTTTTATATATGGAAAATACTTATCAATGAAATTATGCATACAGTCACGTATACTAATTTATGTAGCCAAGGTGATAGACGCGAAGCTACATAGAGTCATGTCATGATTCATTAGTCGCCCCGTTGGTTATAAGTTTTTATAACAAAAAAACTTTCATAATATTAGGAGGAAACAAACCTTTATGAAGAAAACACTATCCGTAGTTCTTACATCCGCTATGGCTCTTTCCATGTTCTCGTCCGTCGCATTTGGTAAAACATCTGCTGACTTTACAGACTTGAAAGACCTGGATGCAGCAACAAAAGTGAAATTTGATGCGATGATCACTGCTGGTATTTTTGACGGCGTGACTGACACAACTTTCGGTCTTAAGGACGAAATGAACCGTGCACAATTCGCGAAAGTAGCGGCATTGATCATGGGTCTTGAAGTAAACAAAGACTTGAAAACATCGACATTCACTGACGTTAGTGTAACCGATGCAGCAAATGGTTATGCACTTCCTTACATCGAAGCTTTGAAAACAGCTGGTGTAACAGACGGTTATGCAGATAACATGTACAACCCGGCTGGTAAAGTAACCAAAGAACAACTGGCTACTTTCTTGGTTCGTGTTCTTGGTCAAGACGCAGCAGCAAAAGGCAAAACAGGTACTGACACAACGGTTTCAGGCTGGGCACAAGGTTATGTAGCTTTGGCACTTGAACTTAAACTTCTTTCTAACGGCACTGACGGTAAATTCGGTGGTATGACTAACGCAACTCGCGATCTTCTAGTGAGCGGCGCATACGAAGCTAAACAACAATACGTACCGGCTGGTAAAGTATCTGTAACAGAAGCGAAAGCAACTGGCGTTCAACAAGTAACAGTAAGTTTTAACAAGCCAGTAGATACAGCTAAGGCAACAGTTTCCTTGAAAAAAGGAACGGTTGATGTAGCAACAACAGTTAAATGGTCGGATGACAAAAAGACAGCAACATTGGCGTTAACAAGTGTGAAGCTTTCCGAAGGTACGTACACAGCAACTCTTGCTGGTGTAGACGCCGCGACAATTGAAAAAGCTTCTGCAGAATTTACCGCTCAAGATGAAGCAGTTAGCAAAATTGAGTTCATGAATGCTGGTGATACGATCGCTAAAAGTACTGCAGCTAAAGTTAAGCTGAAAGCAACGAACCAATATGGCGAAAATGCCTCTTTCTCAGCTGGAAGCTACACAGTATACGCTGGTAATAACAATGACGTAACTCCTGTATTGTCGAAAAACGACAACGGTGAACTGGTTCTAACGTTAAACACAGCTGTACAAGCTGGAACGCCGGCTACCGATGTATATCAATCCAACATTAGTGTGTTACCAATTAACATTTTCCAAAATGATAATCATGTAACAGTATCCAAAAACTTTAAAGTAGGTACTGCTGCGTTTATCTCTAAAATGGAACTTGGCGCTGTGAAATACTCTGATGGCAAGACAGCTCTTACAGGTACAGGGGAGACAGCTACATTTGAAGTAGTAAACTACGATCAATATGGGAATGTTCTTGCGTTTGATGCAAACCCTACGACGGGCGACATCGCAAATACACGTGTAGTGTTCAATGCTTATGAGCCTAACTTAACATCTGCAGTTGGTGATTCTGATAATAACGGTGTAACTGAAGTTAAAATATCACTTCTAAACAATGTCGATAAAGCTGGAGACTACTCCTTTACAGTGTATAACCAAGCAGGTACAGCAACATCGAAAGTTAGTGTTCAATCTGGCAAAGTGGCAACGAAAGTAGAACTTGGTGAGTTAACTTCTGTTATTGCAGCAGGAGATACAGATGCTTATATCCCTGTAGTTGCTTATGATGCTAATGGGAACAAATTAAGTGTAGATGATTTGGTTAATGCGCAAAACGTAGCTAGACTCAACATTTCCTCATCAACAGGAGCAGGTAATGCTGTTCTAGTAACAGCTGGAGAAAACAAAGGTAAAATCCAAATCACAAATATTCCAAACACGCCAAGATCTGTTGTTTCTCTGAATGTGTTTATTACTTCAGTGAATGCAACAAGCACAGCAAACAAAACATATACAGTTGCAGCTGCTCCGATTCCTGAGCGAATTACCGTTGCTACTGAGCCAGCTAAGAAGATCGTCGCTGGGACAAATGCAGAAAGTGCATTTAAGTTTGTGGTATACGATCAACATGGCAGAGAATACAAAGTGGCTAAAAACATTGATGCTGCAGGTAATGTTACGGCACTAACAAGTGCAGGAATTACTCAGTATCGTGTAAAAGTAACAGCAGAAGCTACTGGCACAGGCATTACTGCTTACAATAATGTAGCTGGCAGTGCGTTTGCTATAGGGAATACACCTATTACAGGAAGCGACATTGGAACTGTCTTCAATAAAGAGCATAAATTCGTAGCTCCTACAGCATCTGCTGGTGCAAGTGCAACGATTAAAGCAGTTATTGAGAAAAGTGTAGATGGTGGAACCGTTTGGAATGCTGTTAATGCACCTGTAACACGCACAATTGAGTCCGTAAGTAACACGACTGAGCTAACTTACTCAGTAGCTCCTGTAGCTGATTTGTTCAATGCAAAAGATAGCGCATCGGTTATCTCTTCCTTGTACAATACAGGCCTAACACTTGCAGATACGGATCAAGAGAACCCATTAACAAGTAAATTTGCACGTGAAGTTACACTTACAGCTAAAGATGCAGCTGGGAATGTAGTGGAACTTCCAAGCACTATTCAATCGATAACAACTTCTAACCCTACAGTGGCACAAGTTGAAGTAAGTGGTGGTCAAGCCTACGTAATTGGTAACAAAGTAGGAACTGCTACGTTAAATGTTGCTTATGTAACCTCCCAGGGTAAACAAGAGATGAAAACAGTAACTGTAAATGTAAAAGGTGATCTTCTACAAAGCACGAAAGTAGAAGTTGGTAATACTACAGCGACAATCGCTGATGCAAAAGCGTTAGGTAGCAATGCATTTACATTGATGAATGTAAAAGTAACAGATGACTATGGTGTGAAATATGAGAACACTGATGCAATGAAATACAACTACCTGTTTGGAGCAACATTCAGTGTAGCAAACGTTGTGAGCAGTGGCGGTAAAGTGGTTGTAGACCGTTATGGTAACTTAACTGTAGATGCTGATGTAACAAGCTTTGAATTGACAGCAACGTCTGCAAATGGTTTCTCCGCTAGCACTTTTGTAAACTAATTATGAAAAAAAAGAGAGACCTAAGGGTCTCTCTTTTTTTTCATAATTCTAAATTGAATACCACATATTTTTTTGAAAAAACAAGGTCCGAAAAGTTTTTTCTAAACTCCGCAACTTTTTCGTAAGTAATGCGTTTAATACTTTGAAAAGGTTATGAAGGATTCGCTAGGGAAAAATACGATTCATCTTCAAATTATATTTAGAAAAAAACTCTTTACGACGTTATTCGACCAATGTATAATGTAAATTGGTGTGAGTGTCTATTTTCCTACTTTAAGTTTACTAGTTTCCAATGTAGCCACTAGAGCTGCACGCGAACTTAGTTATATTATGCTCTAACTCTGGGAAGGGGGTGAACTAAACAATGAGTAAATCGAGCTCAAATATTGTTAAATTCAACCTAAAAAATAAAACCAAAGATATTCAAGGAGGAGAAAAAAAGGTTATGAAAAAAAGTTTAAAAGTAATCGCAACTGCAACAATGGCATTCTCCATGTTTGCATCGGTGGCAATGGCTGCTGAAACAACTGGCACTACTACTACTCCTACAGCTACTACAACAGCAACAACAGTTAAGACTTCCAAGGATTTTAAAGATCTTGCTGGCTTGGACGCAACTGTAACTGCTAAAATCGACGCTATGCTTGCTAAAAAATACTTCGAAGGTACAGCTGATGATTCCTTCGGTATCAAAGAAAACATGACTCGTGCACAATTCGCGAAAGTTCTTGTTTTGGTTGCTGGTATCAAAGTTGATGATACTGTTAAAACTTCCAGCTTTGATGATGTGAAAGCTGATGATAAAGCAAACGGCTGGGCAATTCCTTTCATCGAAGCTGCTAAAACAGCTGGTCTAGTTGATGGTAAAACCGATAAAACTTTTGACCCGGGCGCTAACGTAACTCTTGGTGAGTTCGCAACTGCACTTGTTAAAGGTCTTGGTATTAAACCAGATACTACAGGTACTCCTTGGTACGCTGATGCTGTTAAACAAGCAGTTGAAAAGAAATTGCTTCCAGAAGGCACTGATGGATCCAAATTCGCTACTCGTGCTGATTTAGTAGTTGGCGCATTCCAAGCTGATGCAGCTATCCAATCAGTAGGTAAAGTATCCCTTAGCGAAGCAAAAGCTACTGGCGTTCAAACAGTAACAGTATCCTTCAACAAGGTTGTAGATACAACTAAAGCAACTGTTTCCCTGAAAAAAGGAACTGTTGATGTTGCAACAACTGCTAAATGGTCTGACGACAAGAAAACAGCAACATTGACCCTTACGAGTGTTAAAATTTCCGAAGGTACTTACACAGCTACTCTTGGTGGCGTAGATGCTGCGACGGTTGCAAAAGCTTCTGCAGAGTTTACAGCTCAAGATGAAGCAGTTAGTAAAATTGAGTTCCTGAATGCTGGCGACACAATTGCTAAAACTGTCACGGCTAAAATTAAGCTGAAAGCAACTAACCAATACGGTGAGAATGCATCTTTCTCTGCTGGTAGCTATACAGTATACGCAGGTAATAACAATGATGTATCTCCAGTTCTATCTAAAAACAGCAATGGCGAGTTAATTCTTACTCTTAACACTGCTGTTACTAATGGCGCTACTACACCTGTTGATTTATACCAATCTGGTATCAGTATTTTGCCAGTAAATATCTTCCAAAATGATAATCATGTAACTGTTTCTAAAAACTTTAAAGTTGGTACTGTTCCGTTTATCTCTAAAATGGAACTTGGCGCTGTGAAGTATTCTAACGGATCTGACGCGCTTACAGGTACAGGTGAGACAGCAACATTTGACGTAGTTAACTATGATCAATATGGTAATGTTCTAGCTTTTGATTCTAATGTAACTACAGGTGATGTTGCTAACACTCGTGTAATCTTTAATGCTTATGAGCCAAACTTGACTTTTGTTGTTGGGGATTCAGATAACGATGGAGTAACAGACGTTAAAATCTCTCTTCTAAACAATGTTGATAAAGCAGCTGATTATTCTTTCACTGTTTACAACCAAGCTGGCACGGCAACTTCCAAGGTTGCTATCAAATCAGGTAAAGTAGCTACTAAAGTTGAAATCGGCGAATTAACATCAGTTATTGCTGCTGGAGATGCTGACGCATACGTTCCATTAGTTGCATATGATGCTACTGGTAACAAACTGAGTGTTGATGATTTAGTAAACGATCAAAACTTTGCAAGAATTAACATTTCCTCGTCTACAGGTACAGGTAATGCTACTCTACAAAGATCAGGTGAAAATAAAGGTAAAATCAAAATTGTAAACATTCCAGGCACACCAAGATCTGTAGTATCTCTTAATGTTTTCATTACTTCTATTAATGCAGTAAGTACTGCTAACAAAACTTACACAGTTGCATCTGCTCCTATTCCAGATCGTATCACTGTTGCTACTGAGCCAGCTAAGAAGATCGTTGCTGGTTTAAATGCAGAAAGTAAATTTAAATTCGTAGTATACGATCAACATGGTAGAGAGTACAAAGTAGCTAAGAATATCGATGCTGCTGGTAACATCACAGGGTTAACAGGTGCTGGTATCGCTGAGTACCGTGTATCAGTTACAGGAAGCACTTATGGTACTGGTATCACTAGTACTTTGGCTGCTGGAACTTTTGATGCTAACATTGGTAGCGCGTTTAACCAAGAGTACAAATTTACGGCTCCTACAACAACATCGGTTGGTGCATCCGCAACAATCAATGCTGTTATCGAGAAACGTGTAGGTGGTAGTGGAGCGTTTACAGCTATTAATTCCCCAATTACACGTACAATTGAGGCAATTAGCAGCACAGCTGACCTAACATACTCCGTAAACGCTGTGAGTGACCTTTTCAATGCTATTGATAGTGCATCTGTAGCTACTGCAACTTATGATAACGGTCCTCTACAAATCTCAGATACTGCTGTTCAAGAAGTTGCATCTTTAAGTAAATTTGCAAGAGAAGTAAGTCTCTCTGCCACAGATGCAGCAGGTAACAAAGTTGCACTTCCAAGCACAATTCAATCTATTACTACATCTGACCCAACAGTTGCTAAAGTTGAAGTTACTGGTGGAAAAGCTTATGTAATCGGTAATAAAGTTGGAACAGCTTCTTTGAATGTTGCTTACTTGACTTCAAAAGGTGCGCAAGCAATCAAGACTATTTCTGTAAAAACTAAGAATGATTTGCTTCAAAGCACTAAAGTTGCAGTTGGTAACACTACTGCTACAATTACAGCAGCTAAAGCTGCTGGTAGCAATGGATTTATCTTGAGCAACGTAAAAGTTACTGATAACTATGGTATTACGTTTGAAGGATTAGATGCTCAAAAGTATAACTACGTCTTCGGTGTTACATTTAGCGTAGCTAACGTATTAAGTACTAGTGGCACTGGTAAAGTGACTGTAGACAGATACGGTAACCTTGCTGTAGATTCAGATGTAACTAGCTTCGAGTTAACTGCAACTTCTGCTAATGGTTTCTCCGCTAGCACATTTATTAACTAAGAAATATTTGACTAAGGAGGCCCTTTGTGGCCTCCTTTTTTCTTTCTTTGAAAAGTCTAATTAAGAAGGTGTTATCAACATATGAGAATAATTAGGTTTATTACAATCTTCGTGATAGCTTGGAGTATTATTTTGTTAGAGGATGCCCAAGCCGAAGCACCAACCCCTGGCTCGTCCACCGACCCGGTGATCACAAAGAGCTACTTCGACCAGAACACCTTAAGTGAAGCAAAGGTGAAGGAGATTGTCGCCTCCGCGATCGCGGCCAATGCTGACGCAGGGCAGCCTAGCGGGAGCAACGGAGGCACGGGCTCTTCCACGCCAGCGACAATGAAGGTTGTCCAATTGCAAAATGGACAAACGCTTTATGCCGGTGCTGGCGCTGAGTTTATCGTGCGAACAGGCAAGGTACTCGCCGTGAGCAACGATGAAAATGGCATCCCGGATGTAACGGGAGGCAAAGATCTTCCAGCGGGGACAGAAGTTGCGCTGAATCATCTTTTGATCTTCCCGGCCGAAGGCCGCGGTATTAAGCCATCACCGAAAAACACGGCGGACATCTTTGTCATGGTACGAGGAAGCTATTTATTATTGAATGCCGACGGAAGTAAGGTTGCTCAATAAAGCTTTTTGTGAATTTTAAAACTAAAGTGTTTGTTCATTTGGTCATCATTCAATAAAAGTCTTCTCCATAATTTTACCCAAACTGACAAGTTCTTATGCGGTTCGACTTCAGGAATCTAGCCATACTAGTGATGTACTCACATCGTCGGTAATTGCTTATGAGTGTCGTAATTACAACAAAAACTCTGAGGAGGCGTTTGTTATGGCTAGAAACAATAATAAAGTGGTTCCTGAATCGAAAAAGGCATTGGATATTTTAAAGTATGAGATTGCTGCTGAGTTAGGTTTGCCTGTCGGTAAGCAAATGTCGCTTCATGCGGATACGGAGTTTGCGACGGAATTGGGTTCGATTCCTTCCTCTTCTATGAAAGAAGACTACTGGGGACATATCTCATCGAGAGATGCTGGAGCAGTAGGAGGAACGATTACTAAAAGACTGATTCAAAGAGCAGAAGAAGCACTATTTTCTTTATAGATGTCTATGTATTTTGAGGAATTATTCATAATTTCTTCACGGTTTGCTGCATTGACACTAGGCGACAAATAACGTAAGATAACTAATTGAAGGTCAATATTTAATTTAACCTTTTTCCAATCGGGAAAGGTTCATTTTTTTTATTTTTTTACCATTGCGGAATTCAAGGATCTTGTCAGCGCTTGAGCGCAAAAGAGGGATTCCGTTTGGCGTGAAAAGCTGCCGCTAAAGCCGGGCCCACTTTTTTTCATATAGAGGCATCGTGTAGAAGCTTTTCAAGCATACTAAATGATATTAGGAGGATGAATGATATGGCGCAAGTACGTGGACGTCGTTTATTTACATCCGAATCCGTAACAGAAGGTCATCCGGATAAAATTTGTGACCAAATTTCTGACTCGGTATTGGATGCATTTCTTGCCAATGATCCGAATGCTCGTGTAGCATGTGAGGTATCTGTAGCAACTGGTTTGGTTTTGGTAATCGGTGAGATTACTTCAAGCTCTGAATATGTTGATATTCAAGCGATCGCTAGACAAACAATTAAGGAAATTGGTTACACGCGTGCGAAGTATGGTTTTGACTCCCAAACTTGTGCGGTTCTCGTTTCTTTGAATGAACAATCCCCTGACATTGCACAAGGTGTAAACAGAGCACTTGAAGCAAGAGAAGGTAACATGTCTGATGAAGAAATTGAAGCAATCGGTGCTGGTGACCAAGGTCTGATGTTCGGATTCGCGGTTAACGAGACGCCTGAACTTATGCCTCTTCCAATCTCGATTTCTCACCAATTGGCTCGTCGTTTGACGGAAGTTCGTAAAAATGGAACTCTTCCATACCTGCGTCCTGACGGTAAAACACAAGTAACGGTTGAGTATGTAGATGATAAACCAGTTCGTGTTGATGCGATTGTTGTATCTACACAGCATGGTGAAGAAGTTACTTTGGAGCAAATCCAAAAAGATATCAAAGAACATGTTATTAACCCAATCGTTCCAGCTCACTTGTTGGATGCGAACACAAACTATTTCATTAACCCAACTGGCCGTTTCGTTATTGGCGGACCTCAAGGGGATGCTGGATTGACAGGTCGTAAAATCATCGTTGATACATACGGTGGTTATGCTCGTCACGGCGGCGGCGCATTCTCTGGTAAGGATCCAACGAAAGTTGACCGTTCCGGTGCGTACGCAGCACGTTATGTTGCGAAAAACATCGTAGCAGCTGGACTTGCTGAAAAATGTGAAGTTCAATTAGCTTATGCTATTGGTGTAGCTCGTCCAGTGTCCATTGCTGTGGATACTTTTGGTACAGGTAAAGTAAGTGAAGAGAAGCTTGTTGAGCTGATCCACACTAACTTCGACCTTCGTCCTGCGGGCATCATTAAAGAGCTTGATCTTCGTCGTCCAATCTACCGTCAAACAGCTGCTTATGGTCACTTCGGCCGTAACGATCTGGATGTTCCTTGGGAGCGTACAGATAAAGCTGAGTCTTTGAAAACACAAGCATTGGTTTAATTAAATATATGGAAAAGCAGAGCTGTCCAATTAGGGCGGCTTTTCTGTATTTTGCGTTAATAATTTAAAAAATATAATAATAATAATAAGAACAAATGTTTGTATATTTCCTTTTATATGGTATAATATATATGTAGCCGGAAGATATATGAGGGTCAATTATTATGGTATACTCGTAAGACAGAATTAAGTAAATTGATCGGGAGTGATGATGTTGGATAATGATTTGAAAGAGGCACTATCCGCGTTACTTAGGGCTGAATTATCACCTGTGATCGAGAGATTAGACAGATTGGAATTGGAACAAGCTCAAATTAAGCAAGCTGTATTGGAAACCAATGAAACGGTGAAAAGGATGGAGCTTATTCAAGAGCAACAGCATACGATTATTGAACTATTATCCGCTAGGTCGATTGAGCAAGAAGCTAAGCTTAAATGGTCTAAATAAAATATCAAGTATCTCAAGCAGAGAGCAGATCCGAGTAGGGTCGTGCTCTCTTTTATTTTGCTGGTTCTTGGTCATATTTTTGACGTATAAATACAACTTCTCTCAGATCGTAACTTTTTCCATAGTTTAAGAGTCTAATAGATATCCGAAAAGATAAAAACTAGACTTAATCTGAAAGAGGAGAGTGGAAAAGCAACATGACGGTACAGAAGCAAGTAGGAATGGGTGCGCTGGCTTGCGCATTGGTATGGCAATTGGTGGCGGGGACTACGGTAAACGCGGCAGGGCCGACGTTGACACTTAGTTCGCAGGAGACGATTACATCTGGTGCAATTATGAAGAATTACATTTGGACAACAACTAGAAGCAATAAGGACGTTTCGGTGAACGCCAATGTGGTAGAGGTCGATTTGACGAATCCGAACGTGAAGATAGACGCAATGGCTGGTACGAAGAATCAGTTCACGAAAAACCAGAGTGTTCTGGGTATGGTGAAGGATACTGGTGCTGTGGCAGGTGTGAATGGGGATTTCTTCAATACACAAGCGGAAGGTGTTCCGGAAGGTGCGCAAATCACGAATGGTCAAGTAATGGCGACCCCGGCGAAAATATCTGGACTGTATTCTTTTGCGATAACGAAAAGTAATCAACCGATTATTGATATTTTTGATTTTCAAGGTAAGGTAACGGCGAAGGACGGGACTTCTTTTGAGCTTGGCGGTGTGAACAAAACGTATTATTGGGACGATAACGATGTCGCGATGATCGCAGACGGACTTTTCCTCTATACGAATGCCTGGGCATTAACGCAGCGTGCGGTTGATGGAACCCATGTTCCAACAGAAGCACTCATACAGAATGATGTAGTCAAGGAAATTGCCGTAGATACGAATATTAAAATGGTTGCTCCTGCAGATGGCTATATCCTTAGAGGCTCAGGCCTAGCTAGGGAGTTTATTGTAAATCACCTCAAAGTCGGAGATAAGATCACTACCAAATATGATATGGTTCCGCATGATGCTTCTAAGCCGTATGATTGGAAGAATTTCAAAATGCTCATTGGCGGCAGCACACTGCTAGTGGATGAGGCGAAGCCGAGTTATTTCACACGTAATATTGGAGATTTCAGTGGTTACAGCCCGCGTTCCCGAACGGCTATTGGCTACTCCAAGGACATGAAGACGGCTTATATCATTACTTCGGATCGCAGTGCAGGCAGTGCAGGGATGACGCTTCCGGAGCTTCAGCAGTTTATGATTAGTGTTGGCGTTTGGAGAGGGATGGTCCTGGATGGCGGGGGATCGACGCAGATGGTTTCAAGACCACTTGGAGATTTTGATCCGAAGCTAGTTAATAAAACAGAGAATGGTAATCAGCGTTCCGTTGTAAATGGTGTAGGTGTGTATTCGACGGCACCTAAGGGCGATTTGAAGGGACTTATTTTAAAAGGTCAAAATATTTTATTTATGAATGAATCCAGCACTTATCAATTTAAAGCTTATGATGACTATTATAATCCGATTTCCGTAGAGGGCATTGTTCCACAGTGGAGTAGTTCCACGACGAATGGCGCATTCAAAGATAATGTATTTACACCGACATTGCCAGGTAAGACCCAAATCACTGCTAAGTCAGGCAAAGGTTCAGCTTCCATGGACGTCGAGGTGGTCGGGAGAGATCAGATTACTTCCATGAAATTTAATTCAGGAGCTTTTTCCCTTACAGAAGGTGGGGACTTCAAGCTGCCTATATCCGTAACGACTAGAAGTGGCGCAACACGTGAATTGCCTGCGGCATCAGCGACTTGGGAGCTAAGCGGGGTTAAAGGGACTCTGAAAGACGGTATTCTTCATGTGGATAGCGCTTCGGGCTCTCAGGCTGCTCAGGTTATTGCGAGATATGATGGTTATAGCACGATGGTTACACTGCCTGTTGGTCAGGAAAAGGTTTGGTATGATCTAGATAAATTTGCGGTTATGACAACAGGGGATAAGTACCCGGCAGAGGTTGTTTCAGCTGTTAATATTGTGCCAATTAGCGGCAATCAGAGTCTGGAAATCTCGTATGATTTTACAAAAGGAACAGGTACTAAAGCAGCTTATGCTAGATTCAATGGGATGAATGGTGCTCCGATTGAAGGAGAACCGGAATTTATAACAGCCAAAGTGCTCGGTGATGGAAGCTTTAACTGGGTGCGTGCAGAAATCATTGATGCGAATGGTAAGTTGAATTACGTAAGTTTCACTGAAAATATGAACTGGACAGGCTGGCGCAAGGTAACGGCTGATGTGTCTGACCTCAAATTCCCGATCAAGATTAAGAGTGTTTATGTTGCTAATCCAGCGAATGGACAGGATGAAAGAGCCCCAAAAGGGAAAATTAATATCGATGATATCTCTTTCATTTACAAAGGACAGCTAGCCGCGCTGCCGAAAAATGCGGTGAAACTGACTGTGAATAAGAAACAAGCGACATTGAATGATAAATCCTATACATTGGAGCAGGCCCCGACGATTGTGAATGATAATACGTTGGTTCCGATTCGCTTCGTAACAGAAGCATTAGGCGGTAATGTGAAGTGGGATGACAAAGAGCGGAAGGTAACTGTCGTACGAGGCGATAAGCTCATTGATCTGTGGATTGATAATGCTGATCTGCTTGTAAACGGGGATCGTGTGACCGCTGAAGTGTCTCCTAAAATCATGAATAATGTGACGATGGTGCCTTTGCGACTGATTTCAGAGAAATTAGGCTTTAAAGTAGGCTGGGAACCCAAAAATTATGGGATTACGATCGAATAAATAGTGCTAGAAGTTCACGGCAAACGGGTAGAACTATGATACAATATGGGGTAGACTAATTTCTAATATTGTTTAATAAAGGAGCTCGTTTCATTTGCAGCCAGACGCTATAGATCGTGTCATTAAAAACGCAATTAACGTCATGGAGAGCAGCAAGTATCAAATGTTTGAAATCGCTGAAGCTTCTCGTTTAGAAAAAGAGTCACTCACTCGCGAGCTCGATGACATTAAATACGAAACGAGTGTTACCATCGAGCTGGTTGACAATTTGGAGAAGGATTACAAGCGATCTCGTATTCGACTTACGGAGGTCAGTCGTGATTTCAATAAGTACCGTGAGGAAGATATCAAGATTGCTTATGAAGCCGCGATTGCTTTTCAATTACAGCTGACAATTGCTAGGGAAAAAGAAAATAATCTAAAGACTCGGCGCAATGATCTGCAGGTTCGCACGAAAAATGTGGACAAGCAGGTGGAGCGAGCAGAAACAATCGTATCGCAAATGAATGTGGTACTGGAATATTTATCGGGCGACCTCAATCAGGTAACTCGTATACTCGAATCCGCCAAGAACAGGCAATTACTCGGTTTGAAGATTATTTTGGCCCAAGAGGAAGAGCGGAAGCGTATTGCGCGTGAAATACACGATGGTATGGCTCAAACCTTGGCGAATGTTGTGCTTCGAACTGAAATTGCCCAGCGTATGCTTGTAAAAGAGGATATTCCCGCAGTGAAGGAAGAATTAGTAGATTTGAAGGGACAAGTCAGAGGGGGGCTTGAAGAAGTTCGTAAGATCATTTTCAACCTCCGTCCGATGGCTCTTGATGACTTAGGAATCGTACCGACACTGCGTAAATATGTACAGGATTTTGAAGAAAAGCATAGAATTCGCACACAGTTTAATCTCGTTGGCAAGGAGTCTCGCATTCCGTCTGGGCTTGAAATTGCTATTTTCCGACTTGTGCAGGAAGCTTTATCTAATGTAAATAAGCATGCGAAAGCTACTTTCCTATCTGTTGAACTCACACTGGAACCAGATCAAGTACAAATCTACGTGGTAGATAACGGGATCGGTTTTGACGTGCCGCAGACAGAACAAAGAATAGCCAAGGGAAATAATTTCGGCTTGCTGGGCATGCGTGAGCGTGTTGAGCTACTGGAAGGCACGATGGTTCTAGAGTCCGAAAAAGATTCAGGTACAAAAATTACGATGCTAATCCCTATCGGCGGCGTTGGAGAGAACAAGGAGGAAAAATAGAATGGACAACACGGCGAGTCATAAACGCAATGTGCATATTGTCATTGCGGACGATCATCAGCTGTTTCGCGAAGGTGTTAAACGAATCATTAATATGGAAGATGATATGGAAGTCATCGGTGAGTGCGGTGACGGTATCCAGGTTATCGAGCTGTGCAATCAAATCACACCAGATATTGTTCTCATGGATATTAATATGCCGCTCGAGAACGGCGTTGTGGCGACAGAACGGCTAAAGCTTATTTTTCCCGATATCAAAGTAATCATTTTATCCATTCATGATGATGAGAGCTATGTGTTCGAAACTCTTCGCAAAGGGGCTTCAGGTTATTTGCTGAAGGATATGGAAGCGGAGTCGCTCATTAATGCCATTCGTTCCGTAGTGGCTGGGCATGCTTACATTCACCCGAAGGTTACTGGCAAGCTTATTAATCAGCTCAGACGTATGACCTATTTGGATGACGTGGGTATAGTTGGTTCCGGCCAAGGTGTCAAAGATTCAGGTCTTAAATACATACATAATGCAAATAGTCCGCTAACCAAGCGAGAAGCAGAAGTTCTTCGTCTTATGGCGGAAGGTAAAAGCAATAAGCTGATCGGAGAGTTCCTCTATATCAGTGAAAAAACGGTGAAAAACCACGTCAGCAGCATTCTCCAAAAAATGGAAGTTGATGACCGTACACAAGCGGTTATTATAGCAATTAAAAATGGTTGGGTAACGTTGTAATCTCCATTTTACGAGAAGGAACCCCCCTTAACTTTGCAGCATACACTGCAGGTAAGGGAGGGACCCGCTATGTGGATTGGATTGCTTTGGATCTTAGGTTGCTACGGAATCAGCATTGCTGTGCTCCATTTATTGCTCGGAACCCGCAGGGGTGGAAGCAAGAAACCGGCTAATGTGCTGCTCGTCACTAAAAATAATCAAAACCAAATTGAATGGTATATTCGCTCCTTGTTTTTCTTCTCGCGATTTAAGGGCAACGAAGTGAAGGCAACGATATTCGATGAAGGATCGTCCGACGATACGAGGAAAATCATTGAGCGCTTATCCCATAGCCATTTGCTTGAGCTGCGATATCAGACGGATTATGATGCGGTTGACCACTATTTACGTCAACACGATAATGAACCCGTGACTGTCGTTCATCTAAGCAGCAGGGAGGATCTTGTGAAGATCCACGTCGGTTGAAGGCAAACGGTTTCAAGTACTTAGTTTACAAAGAGAGTACGGTGAGGAATGAAGGTTCAACTTTACGCAGTAAGTTTGGGGAAAGAATGGGAGTGGCGATTAACGATTCACTCACAGACGGACATCCAATATTGGTTCGAGCATTACGCAGCCGACGCCGGCCTCGTACTGTTCGAACCTTTTATTTCGTTAGGGCAGGGTGTACGGATGCTTCAGAGGCTGAATGCAGATGAGCGGTTGGCGTTTGTATCGCATGACGAGAGAGTGCTGGAGCGGCTTCGGCAACTTATATATGAATACAATATGCCTATTGGTGAAGACCTTCGTATGCAAAAGATGAAATATGAGGTGTGGAAGCAAGGGAAGTATCCAAGTAACACGTTGGATGCGCATGTATATGCCATTATTGTGGAAGTGTGCAGCGGTCGGTCACTGCTTGTAGAGGAATTTCAACAACTATTGGTGTCGATTGGGGTAGATTTAGGGACAGGAGATGCGTGGCTATCCTATCTGCAGCTTGCTCATCTCAACGGTGATGTTGAGGTGAGGAATGGACTGGAAGTGATCGAGCGCCGAGATTGGCGCCGGGGGTTTAGAAAGATGACGAGTTACACCTGTAAGCGGTGTGGAAGTGGTGCGGAGCGTATGTTTTGGTCGGATTGTTTACATTGCGGACAAGCGTGTCCTTATTGTGAGGAGTGCCTGACCATGGGGAGGGCTCGGTTTTGTTCTTTGCTTGTTATTGGGCGCTCAGGGGAGGTGGCTCCTTATAGGGTGAATTCAACGGGGTCTTGGGTGGGACAAGGTGGCGTGGAAGTACGTAAGGGAGAGGAGCAGCAAGAGCAGCTTCGCGCTTATATTGAGCCTTGGGGGCTCAGTGAGGCCCAGGCTTCGGCATCGCTGGAGGGACTGCGCTATATAAGCGGGAATGGTGTTGAGGGCTCGAGGGAGAAACGCGCTGGTTATGGAAGAGTAGTTTGGCCAGGGAGTAGAGCGAGGAGAGGCAGGGAAAGAGCGGGAGCTGATGCAGAAGTAAAAGCAAAAGTGAACCACCAATTCCCGCGAAGGTTCTTGATCTGGGCGGTTACAGGCGCGGGGAAGACGGAGATGATCTTTCCTTTTATCCATCACACCATCGCGAGAGGGGGCCGTGTACTTATTGCGACACCACGCAAAGATGTGGTGCTGGAGCTGCAACCAAGAATAGGTCGCGCATTTGCCGATTACAGCGTGGTGACGCTGTATGGTGGAAGCGAGCAGCGTTGGGAGCAAGGGCAGATCACGATCGCGACAACGCATCAGCTGCTGCGCTTTCATGAGGCCTTTGATCTTGTCATTATCGATGAGATTGACGCATTTCCCTACCATAACAATCCCATGCTTGCTTATGCGGCGGCAAAAGTCTGTAAGCCAAGTGGAACGAATATTTTGCTTTCGGCCACACCGCCGAGAGCTGTAAGGCAAGCTGCAAAGCGGGGACGATTACCGCATGTCCGGGTTCCGGTACGATTTCATAGGCACCCATTGCCCGTTCCTCAGTTGGTTTCGGCCCCGCCTCTGAGAAGAGTGGTTCAGTCACAAACAATGCCGAAGCCATTGTTTACTCAGTTGGCAGCCTCGGTGGAACGAGGTGCGCAGGTGTTTGTTTTTGTCCCCAACATTCAGTTGGTCGAGCCAATGGTTAATCTTCTAAGAGTTAAATTAAGCCATGAAAAAAGCGAAGCCATCGTATGCGTCGAGGGAACTTCATCAAAGGATCTTGCTCGAACTGAAAAGGTCCAACTTTTTCGAAACAGAGAGATCCGTGTGTTGGTAACAACAACGATTTTGGAGCGCGGAGTCACGGTGCCAAAGTCTGATGTGTTCATTTTGGATGCCGACTCACAGCTATTTGATGAAGCAGCGCTCGTTCAGATGGCTGGGCGTGCAGGTAGATCAAAGGAAGATCCGGCAGGGAAGGTCTATTTTGCAGCAAAAGAAATCACGCAATCTCAAAAGGAGGCCATTCAACAAATTAAGCAGATGAATCGCATCGCGCGTAAACAGGGCTATTTATTAAGGGGGAAATGAATGAGCTATCAGCAATTGGATATGAGAATTTTGATTAAAAAAGTGATGGGTTCGGTAGCTTCGCTGCTTAGTCCGCTGAAAAAAGAATGTTTACTTTGCAAGCAGAATAGCACTCTCCATGTTGATGAATTTGGACTTTGTCATTCGTGTTACACACGAATTCCTTGGATTCGAGAAGCGCTTTGTCCAACTTGTGGACGAGGGGAGTTTTGCTCAGACTGTCAACGGAGGCTGCATTCCTATTTTATAAGAAGCCGCAGCGCTGTCAGATATGATGAAACGATGAAGGAATTATTGGCGCGATATAAGTATCGTGGAGATGAGCGTTTGAAAGTCGTGCTAGGGCAAATGATTGTTCATTCTTATCACTTATTACAGATGGACAGGCTTATGTTGCATGTGAAGTCTGATTCTGTGCAGGAGCTTATCACCTTCGTTCCCGTTAGCGAGCGTAGAATGCTGGAAAGAGGTTTTAATCAAGCGGAGCAGATGGCTGTCGAACTAGGTAAAAGACTGGGAATCCCCGTTGTACCGCTACTTAGCCGTTCCAAGCATACAGATAAACAAAGCTTTAAGAAGAGGAGTGAACGGCTGGACGATTTAGAGCATGTTTTTGAATTGAATGAGGCGATTGATGATGATATTGGCGGTTCCCCCGCAAGTTCGTTCGTTATATATATCGTAGATGATGTTTATACGACGGGGAGCACGATGAATCAGTGTGCCAAGGTTCTCGGGGAGTATTTTTCTGCTGAAATATTCGGACTAACGTGGGCGAGGTAGCAGGAATACCCAACCCATCTGTCAAAAATATTAATATGCAACCGCTGTCGAATTGCGGTAAACTGGAATTATTAATGGATTATTGGGAATAATAGAAGGGGGCCAAACAATGGGCATGAATGTAGCTAATTGTCCACGCTGTGGGAAAATATTTGTTAAAGGCTTTAATGACATATGTCCGAATTGTGTTAAAGAAATAGATCAGCAATATGAGCGATGTGTGAAGTACGTACGTGAAAATAGAGGGACAAGCATTAACGACTTGAGCGAAGCAACAGAAGTTTCGATCAAACAGATAACTAAATTCATCCGTGAAGGACGAATTTCTATTATGAATGCGCCAAACATGTCCTACCCTTGCGAAGTATGCGGGACATTGATTAGGGATAAAACGATATGCGAATCTTGCCGAAGTAAGTTAGCCAAAGATGTGAAGAACAATACAGAAGATGAGCTGCGGAGGAAAGAGTTAAACGCACAAGAAAACAGGGGTTCTTTTAATATTAAAGATCGTTTGAAGGAAAGACATTAATAAACGTACATCGAAAGATATAAAGTTTCATATGCCGAATGCCGATAATAGTAATAACGATTATCGGTTTTTGTTCATTAAAGAGATAATGAGGTGTAACCTATGAAAATCAATGAAAATCAACGAATTGGTAATATTAACAAATATATACAAAACAATGAAAGTAGATCTGTAAACGGAACGGAAAAGAAAAAAAGAAAAGATGAAGTGCAAATCTCTGCGGAAGCCAAAGAATTACTGGAAAACACATACGGACTTGAAAGAAGTGAACATAGAAAACATATTGAAGAGCTAAAGCGGTCCGTTGACGCAGGAACGTATCGAGTTGACGCCCACAAGATCGCAGATAAATTGTACCCTTATTTACGTAGTAACAAGTAGTATATCTTGCAGAGAATGGGTGATTTCGAGTGTCTATTTCAGCCATTGTGGAAACGATGGAGGAGCTAATTTCCCTTCATGATGCCCTATTGGAGACTTCCAAGGAAAAAACACCGGTTCTCGTGGACAATCGGGTAGATCGATTAAACCAAATTGTCCTTAAAGAGAGCAAATTGATTAAGCGGATAGAGGAAATCAATCAACTTCGAATTCAATTGATTGGCGAATATTTGTTATCGAGAGGGTATAGGCCTGACCCACGAGTTAAAGTCAGTGATTTAATCAAAGTAATTTTTAAAGCTGAAGAGAAGAAGAGCCTTACAGATATACATGTGAGATTATCTAATAAGATTAAGGAATTAAAACAGGTCAATGAGTTAAATCAGAATCTAATTGAGCATTCGTTATCATTTGTTGATTATTCTATAAATTTGTTGATGAATACACCTGAACAAGATGCCGTATACAGTAATCCTCATCAACAGTATTATGCGTCAGCAAGAAGCGGTTGGTTCGATACGAAAGCGTAAAGGAGTACAATTATGAGATCAACATTTCATTTGCTGGAAACGGCTAAACGCAGCTTATTTACACAACAGGCAGCTCTTAGCACGACAGGACATAACATAGCTAACGCCAATACGCCGGGCTTCTCTAGGCAAGTTACCAATATGACCGAAAGTATCCCAATTGAAGCCTTTGGCATAAACCGCTCTAATGCACCTGGTCAACTTGGAACAGGGGTTGAGGTAACCTCAATAACTAGAATTCGCGAAAAATTTCTGGATGATCAATATCGGAATGAGAATAAGGCAGCTGGCAGCTGGAATATCCAGTCTGATACACTTGAAAAACTAGAAAAGATTATGAATGAACCTACCGACTCAGGTCTTCGAACTGTTCTGGATAATTTTTGGAAAGCGTGGTCTGACTTAAGTAAAGATCCTGAAAGCGTATCTGGACGTAAGGTGGTTAAAGAGACAGCTGTAGCCCTGGCAGATACATTCAATTTTACAAGTAGCAAACTGAAAGATTTACAAGGGGATTTGACCAATAATATTAATTTAAAATCAAATGAAATCAACTCACTTTCCTCTTCGATTGCAAATTTAAATCTCGAAATTAAAAAGATCGAAAGCTTGGGTGATGATGCTAATGATCTAAGAGATCAGAGGGATTTAATAACGGATAACTTGTCGAAAATAGTGAACGTCCAGGTAGTTGAAACACCGGATGGGTATACCGTTAATATGGGGAGTACGAATTTAGTTACTGGTGATGTTACCGTTCCAACTACTTCCGCTTCTCTAATGTCCGCTTATTCTTCAGGGGATCTGAATAGCGGTGAAGTACATGGTATGATTGTCTCTAGAGATAAATTTGTAACGGATTATCAAAATCAACTGGATACACTGGCGGATACGATTGCTAATGGCGATATTACGGTTACAATCCCCAAAGGTACAGTCTTGCCTGATAATACCATATTTAATGGTATAACATATACAGGAGCTTCTAGAACGCTTGCTAGCGATATAACGGTTACAATTAAGGGGTTAAATGGCCTGCATCATCTTGGATACACACTTGAGAACCCAGCTAAAACGGGTCTTGATTTCTTTACAGCCAAAGCAGGTTCGACCCAAATAACAGCGGACAGCATACAATTTAATCCTATTATTGATGGAGACACTTCTAAAATAGCCAGTTCTATGAGAACCAGTGGTGCTGGCGCGACGGAAGCAGTCGTAAAGGGAAATAATACAATGGCTCTATTGATGGGTCAGTTGAAGGATACTAATTTTGACTTTAATTCGGCCAATGCCGGAGCCATTTTGGGTTCGGGAACACTCGATGATTTCTTTAGATCCATAGTCAGTCAACTCGGTGTACAAGCTCAAGAGGCTTCTCGGCAGCAGAGCAACCAAAAAACGCTAGTAGATCAAGTAGAGAGTCGTAGACAATCTGTAAGCGGAGTTTCATTGGATGAAGAAATGTCAGATATGATTAAGTTTCAGCATGCTTATTCGGCTGCGGCTCGTGTTATGACCACATTTGATGAAATGTTGGATAAGGTTATTAATGGCATGGGCGTAGTAGGTAGATAATCAGGTTTGACTAGGAGGTTGTTCAGTTGGTTTTAAGAGTAACGCAAGGAATGATACAATCACAGCTTCTTTCGAACATAAGCAATAATGTGAAGCGAATGAGTGAGAGTCAGAATCAACTTTCTACAGGTAAAAAGCTTAATAAGCCTTCCGATGATCCTGTAGGGATTTCCTATGCGCTTCGGTATCGCAGTGAAATTTCCATCAATGAGCAGTATCAAAGAAACATCGATGCCGCTAAATCTGCTGTTGACCATACAGATACCGTCCTATCCCAAATAAATGACGTCATTCAAAGGGCTCAAGAGTTAACGGTTCAAGGTTTAAATGGAACTAATCCACAAACTGCGCTTGATGCGATTGGTATCGAAATGGGACAATTATATGAAACTGCAGTAGGTCTTGGAAACGATCAATTAAATGGAAAATATACATTTAATGGACAATTCACAGATAAACAGCCTTATTCCACTGCGACAGCTTCATCAGATCAAACTGATGATCAAAAAATAAATTATCAGATTTCAGCCGGCATTACCATATCTGTGAATCAAACAGGAACTGATGTCTTTGGGGCAGCCGATACAGCTACTAGCCCAAATAATGATAACCTCTTTAAAATATTGAAGGGTCTGCAAAATGCTTTTTCCCCAACTCCTCCAGCCACAGCAAATATGGCTGCCGCAAGACAGTTGATGACCGATCTATCAAAAAGATTTGACAAATTTTTGCAGGTTAGATCCGAAGTAGGTGCGCGATCTAACCGTATAGATCTCATGGATAACAGACTCAAAGATTTAGACGTAAACCTTACCGATCTTAGCAGCAAAACTGAAGATGCAGATATGGCTGAAACCATTACAAAATTAAAAACAGATGAAAATGTGTACCAAGCCTCTCTATCAACAGGGGCAAAAATTATCCAACCCAGCTTAATTGATTTCTTAAGATAATAAGGAGGTTCGTTTTGAACATACCTAGATTATCTATCCACCAAACGTACGCAGAGATTGGCATTGATACGCAGAAAGCGCAGCTTTCTATAGAATCCCCGCCCGGCCAATTGGTTATCAAGCAGCAAGCTGCAACAATTGATATTACCAGTCCCATGGGAGAATTAAGCGTTGATTCTTCTGCAGCTTGGAGTGCCTTAGGTAAGGGAAACCACTTGGAGTGGATGAATCAAATTTACAGCCAGCTACAATCAGTTGCGTTGCAAGCAATCGGTAAGATTGTTGAAGATGGCAACCGAATGGCCATGATCACAAATACCAGTAATCCATTTTCCGAGATTGCCGCAAACCAAATGAATGAACAAAACCCTGTACAATATGTAGGTGAGGCTTCCAATCTTAATGTAAAGCTGAATTATGAAATGAGAAAGCCAGAAATAAACATAACACCCCATCAAGCTGATATACAATATACACCTCAGAAGCCTCAGATCAATTATACTCCTGGAAATATAGATATTTATGTAAAGCACAAAAACTCAATTGAAATTAACGTAAGTTCGTATGATTGGTATAAGTAGTAATTAATCAATAATTTAAGGCAATAGCTAATGCTATTGCCTTAAATTATTGAAGAGGAGGATAAAAGAATGTTTAATTATTTAAATGGGAAAACAATTAGCTTTAATGGAACAATACTTGGGTTTAAGGAATTAGATATTTTTGAATTGGAGATAATTGATGCAAATGGACCTTTTGCATATTTAAAGAGTATAGAAGAAGAGAGTATTGGTTTTGTTGTAGCCAATCCATTTACTTTTTTCAAAGAATATAGTTTTGAATTGGATGAAAAAGATAAGACGTGGTTGCAAATAAATAATCATGAGGAAGTTCTTGTGTTAGGGATTATTACCTTAAAGGATCCTTTTGAAAATTCAACAATGAATTTGGTAGCGCCGCTTGTTATTAATATTAATCATCTTGCAGGCAGTCAAATTGTGCATGCACCTTCTAAAGGATATAGTACCCAAACGCCTTTATTTCCAAAATTAAACGAGAAAGGAATTGAAGGTGAATCATGTTAATTCTTACAAGAAAAATTGGCCAGTCTATTCTCATAGGTGAGAATGTTGAAGTCTTCATCACATCTATAGAGGGAGATCAAGTGAAAATAGGCATAAAAGCACCTAACGAGACAAGGATATTTCGTAAGGAGGTGTTTGAGGCTATTCAGCAGAGCAATAAACAAGCGATTACAAAGCTTCCGAATATCGAAAACATGAGAAAAATGATGAATTTAGAAGAGATTTAGGGTAGATAAACCTATTGCCTATATTAAAATGATAAAAAAATTAAAAAAATAGTGAAAAAGAACTAAATAGCTATAAACTTTTTCCAGAGTTCAGCCGATATTAAAATAGTAAGGTCAAAGACCTATATAATCCACATGGATGTGGAATACAAATTCAAGGAGGAATAACAAATGATTATCAATCACAACATGAACGCAATGAACTCTCATCGTAACCTGGTAGCTAACAACATCCAACAAGGTAAATCCAGTGAGAAATTGTCTTCCGGCTTCCGTATCAACCGTGCAGCTGACGATGCAGCAGGTCTTTCGATCTCTGAAAAAATGCGTGCACAAATCAAATCTTTAGATCAAGCACAACGCAATGCTCAAGACGGAGTATCCCTTGTACAAACAGCTGAGGGTGCAATGAGTGAAGTATCCGACATGCTTGGACGCATGAAAGAATTGGCGGTACAAGCAAATAACGGTACTTACAATGCTTCTGACCTTGCTGCGATGGACAAAGAGTATACAGCATTGAAATCAGCAATTGATAATATTGCAACCACAACCAAATTTAACGGAATTACATTGTTAGATGGTAGTGCTGCAGCACCTGTTACTATTCAAATTGGTGATTCCACGAGTACTATAGCTGCAGTTGACTTAACATCCGCTGATGTTACAACTGGTACACTAGGTGTGGGTGATCTCTCGACTGTAGCTAATGCTGCTGCTGAATTGGCTAAAGTTGATACAGCTATCGGTCTGGTAAACGCAGCTCGTTCCGATCTGGGTGCTTTTCAAAATCAATTAGAGCATACATTTAACAACTTAGGTGCTACAGCTGAAAACTTGCAAGGTGCAGAATCACGTATCCGTGATACTGACATGGCTAAAGAAATGATGAGCTACACGAAATTCAACATTCTTCAACAAGCTTCTACAGCTATGTTGGCTCAAGCAAACCAAGCTCCTCAAGGCGTTCTTCAATTACTTCGTTAATTTTCAAACTAGAAAAAAAGCCCAAGTATTTGGGCTTTTTTCGTTATATAGGGGGAACTATGAAGGTAAGTGTTTGTATGATCGTTCGAAATGAAGAAGCAAACATTAGTGATGCTTTAAATAGCATTCCTGAGTCTTACGAGAAAATAGTAATGGATACCGGGTCTGAAGATCGAACAATGGAAATCGCAATGAAATTAGGGGCAAAAGTGAGCCGATTTACTTGGAATCATGATTTTTCAGAAGCAAGGAATGCATCGATAGCCCAAGCAACAGGGGACTATATTCTCATACTAGATGCTGATGAGAGGCTTACAGAAGAGACGAAAGATCAAATTAATGAATTTATATCACTCCATCCAAAACAAGCTGGTACGGTAATCATCTTTAATATGCAAGATAATGAAGTTACAAAACATAGAATGGTAAGATTTTTTCCTAACAATAAAAGATATTATTTCAAAGGTAGAGTACATGAACAATTATATGATAATGATATAATAGCCGAATTCATGGCTTTGAACGTGAAAATAATACATACTGGGTATCGCTCAGATCAGTATGATGACAAAGATAAATATCAAAAGTATTTAGAGATATACAGCAGACACTTAGAACAATTTCCTAACGATGGATATATGCTATATCAATTGGGAAAGTTGTACTTCTCCCATCAACAATATCCACAAGCGCGTGATACTTTTTTTAAAGCTTTGGAGCAGGTTGAGGAATCGAAATATTACTTCCCTGTTATGCTTGTTTCCTTAGGCTATGCGCTCAAGAACTTAGGCCAGAGCGTTGAAGCAGAAGAATTACTAGATTCTTACTTAAGCGTGTACCCAAATTTCCCTGACTTACCTTTTCTGATTGGATTATTGGCAATGGATACCGGTAAAATACAGAATATTGAAACCAGTTTTTTGAAAGCGCTAGAAATTGGAGAGACAGAAAAATATACATCAGTAGATGGCGTAGGATCTTATAAAGCAGCCTACAATCTGGGGATTTTTTACGAACTGACAGGTAACATAAATGAAGCTAAGAGGTTCTATGAGATTTCTGCAAAGTACCAATATAAACAGGCTAAAGAAAGATTATTAAAAATATAAAATATCTCTATAATTTGAGAGATCAAATTTCGATATATATAGTATATAGATTCAATAGTTAGATTTATAACCTTATAGAAACATAGGATGGTGATTACAATGGTAACTAGGGTATCAGGAGTAAACTCAGGTATGGATATAGACGGTTTGGTTACTAAGTTGATGACTGCCGAAAGAGCGCAGCAAACCAAACTCAAGCAGAAGGTTCAAACTTTGGATTGGAAGCAGGATGCCTACCGTGCCATAAACACTATGGCAGCTTCTTTGAAGGATATGTCTTTTAACTTGAGATTTTCCTCTAACTGGCAGAAAACAACTTCAACTACCTCTGATTCTACTAAATTAACAGTAGCTTCAGATGCGACTGCACAGGTAGCATCACATCAGATTTCCATCTCTCAATTAGCATCAGTAGCAAGTAATGCAAGCCCATCTGGAATTTACTCTGCGGCAGGTAAAACGGGGACCTTAGACCCTAATGCAGACTTGCAAAGTCAAGCGACCGCTTTAGGATTTACTTTGAGTAGCAATAGTGTTGTTATTAATGGAAAATCAATAACAGTTGACCCTGCGAAATCACTAAATGATTTTATATCGCAGGTAAATACTTCTGGTGCGGGCGTGACCATGACTTACGATTCATTCTCAGACAAAGTAGTAGTTGCGACTAATTCAACTGGCGCTCAAGCTAAGATAGATTTTACTGGAACCTCGAGTTTTAACAATACTGTTTTAGGGATGGTAGGATTGTCATCAGCAACAAAGACAGGTAGTGATGCTAGCATCACTATAGACGGGTTAAATACAACGCGTCCAACCAATAGTTTCAATTTGAATGGCGTTACTTATAATTTACTAGGCACGACTGCCGTAGGTCAAACCGTATCAGTGAATGTAGGTACAGATATTGCGAGCATTAAGAAATCGATTACGGATTTTGTTGACAAGTATAACACAATGATTTCCACATTATCAACAAAACTGAACGAGACGAAATTCAAAGGATTTTCTCCATTGACTGACGAGCAGAAAACAGCTATGAAAGATAGCGAGATCACTCTCTGGAATCAGAAAGCTCAAAGTGGCGCACTTCAACGTGATGATGCTTTACAGAAAGCTTATTCTGATCTTAGAACGGCTGTATCTAGTAAAGTAACAAATGTTACTGGGTCCATTAGTTTTTTAGCAAATATAGGTATCAGTACAGGTACTTATAACTCTAGTGATCAATCCTCTGCAGGTAAATTAATTATTGATCAGTCCAAGTTGGATGCCGCTCTAGCTTCCGATCAAAAAGGAGTTATCGAAGTATTCTCGAAAGTTGGAGCTCCTGGCTCAACTGATAGAGGAATAGCTCAGAAAGTATCGGATATAATGACTGATCTTGTGTCTACACTAAATACTAGAGCAGGAAAGTCTGGTGGTATGTATAATAACATTACAACAAATTTAGGAGCCCAAGTTGGAATCTTGGAAGGAAAGGTTTCTGCATGGGATACTAAACTTGCAAGTAAAGAAAATTATTACTTTCAAATGTTCAGTAAGATGGATTCTGCAATTGGTAATGGTAATGCGCAAATGTCATGGCTCTCACAACAGTTCAAATAATAAGGGGGACCAAAAATGAACTTAAATTCTACTTCTTCTAAAGGGAGTGTTACTCAAACAAAAACTGATATGGTTACAACGGCATATAAGACGAAAACTAACGAAGAGAGTAATCATTCAAGTATAGGAGACATTTCCTCCTACGTTGAGTTGAGGCATAAAGAAAGATATGAATTGTCCATCTCTGACGAGGCAATAGTAAAAGCTATTGATAAAGCTAATAAATCAATAAATGGGGTACAAAAGAAATTTGAGTACAGCGTTCATAAAAAATCAGGAGATATAGTAGTAAAGGTAATTAATGCGGAGACGAATGAAGTTATTAGAGAAGTACCTCCGGAGAAATTTCTAGATTTAATAGATAAATTACAGGAGATTAGTGGTACTATTTTTGACGAAAGGAGATAAAACATTGAATAAGGCACAGAATCTTTACATCAACACTCAGGTCAACACGGCTCAGCCTGGAGAACTAACTTTAATGCTCTATAATGGATGTCTGAAATTTATGAAGCAAGCTCTTGAGGGATTGAATAAAAAGGATTATGAGGCAAAAAATATCAACCTTAAGAAAGCACAAGATATTATTAATGAGCTTATCATTACTCTTGATATGAAATATGAGATTTCGAATCAATTGTTTGCTTTATACAACTTTATTAGAGATAGATTATTTTATGCTAATATCGAATTGGATATCGCAAGTCTGCAGATGTGTATAGACTTTATTAGAGAGTTGAGGGATACTTGGTCGGAAGCGTTAAAGGTAGTAAAGTCAAATAATAAGGTATCGATATGATACACATTCAAAATTCGCTTAATTCCCAATTTATTAAACTGAGGCTATCTATAGAGAAAATCCTGGAACTGGATTTCGAAAATGACGACTCAATAGAGCAGCTAACCAAATTACAAACAGAGCAAAGCGAGCTTCGAGAGAAAATTGAACAAATCGATTTTCGTTTAAACGACAATGATTATCCACATGAATTAATTGCGATTGTTCAAGAATGCATGGATCTACAAGTCCGAGCAAATGAGAAGATGAATAGTTATAAATTGAAGCTAATTCGAAATATTAGACAGATTGAGAATGGTCATAAAGCGCGGGATGGCTATCGGATTTTACCTACACAGATAGATGGTTATTTCATTGATAAGCATAATTAAATAAAAGATCAGGTGTATACACCTGATCTTTTATTTAATTAGTATAAGAAGGCGCTTATAATGAGGAAATAAATCGATAAATTTATTCTTAACTAGTTGCCTTCTAGCATCTGTGCAGTAGTTGCAAAACAAGAGATATAGAGAAGCTTTTGTAGGAAGCAAGTGGATCGCCCTTTCTAAAAACTCCAATCCTTCGTCTACTATTCCCTGGTTGAGATAAAGAAAAGCTAAATTCTCATAACCTGATGCATGAAGTTGAGAGTTGTTTAGCAAATTCGAGTAAAAATCTAACGCTAGATCAAACTGGTTATTAGTGTAAAAGAAATCTGCAATAAGATTAATAAGTACGGGATTTGATAAGTGGTTCATAATAAGATCGAAAGTCTCATAGTGTTTTAATTTATAAAGATCTATGATTATAGAGAATAATTCTTCCGTAATATCAGAATTTGGGGAAGTGTCATCTTGATTAATTATAGCTTTTATATTTGAATGTATTGTTAAGTGTGACTGAATCGGAATCATTTCCAAATACTTTTGTTCATGCCAGATTAATGAGGCCAAATAGAGAAGATGAACACTAGCTTGATTGTAAGTGAGTGTGGGATGTACTGATTTTAAATACTGATCAAATAAAGCTTTATCTTTAAATAATAATGCGAAACGAAGTAAATCTAATGGAATAAGCTCTATATTCAAGTCAAGTGATCTTTGATAGTAGTGTTTAGCTAACTCCTCATGACCTATTAGTAAGGTAGTGTGGAACAAAAGCATAGCATTATTAGAAACTTCGATCGAATAAAATTGTTCCAGGAATGTTATTATCGAAGATGGCTGTTCATTGTGACAAAATAAGTTTACTAACTTATATAAAACAGGTAAATTATTTGGATTCAAATTAAGTAATTTACTTAAGTAGAATACAGTCTGAGGTATATTATTTTGCCTATAATAAATCTCGGAAAGCTTTTGATACGGGATTAAGTATCCATAATCAGGGCTAACTAAAGAAAAGGGTGAGTTTTTCTTATCAAATTCTTCTGCGATTCTAATACATTCTTTAAATTTTTGGGATGCAAGATCGTATAGACCTAAATGGTCGTAAATTATACCCTCTAAGCAGTAATAATCAGTGTATTGTTTCCATTGTTTTTGATACTTTTGTATCAATTCTAAGGCATCGGCAAGACGGTCTAGAATAAATAGAGTGTTTATCATACTGTCTAAGCAATGAGGTAGCCAACTATCATTCGATTTGGCGCGTTTATATGCCCGTTGATAATAATAAAGAGCTTTTTTATGATCACCAATACTCTGATATTCGTTGGCTATAGTAAAGCAATAATACGGATCTAATTGGGAGCCGCTGTTTTGGAAACTTTCGAAGATCTGTAAATTGCGATTAGATTTGTCCTTTTGTCGAACAATCTCATCTGTATAACCCGTATGATTAATAAAGAAAGGATATTTAATGAAATTAATGTTTCCACGCTTGTGAGTAAGTTGTTCATGAATAGGTCTTGTATAGTAAATATCAAGAAGGTTAGGAAATACTCTAGCACCTGATGATTCAACAATCCTACTATTATTTGCAGAGTGACCCATTACATTCAAAATGGGAAGTAGTAGTCCTGTTGGTTCTGTACTATTTAAGTTACTTAGAAAGTTCTTGAATTCATGTATGTTTCCCTGCTGAACATATTCATCGGCATCAAGGACTAGAATCCATTGTCCAGATGCTTTGCGAAGCGATTCATTGCGCGCAGCAGAAAAATCATTAATCCATTGGAAATCGTATATGTTATTTGTGAATTCGGAGGCAATTTGCTTTGTATTGTCCGTAGACCCTGTATCGACAATTATTATTTCATCTACAAGGTTTTTAACGCTTTCTAGACATCTTCGTAAAACGTTTTCTTCATTTTTGACTATCATGCAAAGGGATAATAGGTTATTCATCATTTCTCCTATGTAATGTATTTGAATGGTTGGATTCATCATCTCATTTCAATAAAACTTTTGTCAATCTTGTAAATCCAGGAATGGAATGGTGATAGGTAAAATTACTCAAATCTTTATCACAACTTAATAAAATAAGTGTTCTTTTAATGCATCATTTATGGTAAAATTTACTTATAATATGCTCGATTTCTACAAAATAACTGCATATTCGGCAAACCTATAGAAATGTAGGGACGCAAAGCTATGGGTCTTGGATAGTCATAATAGACTACTCATGATCGCCAGGTTGCAAATAGTTTGAATGTTTATTCAAGCAATAGCAATCTGCTATTGCTTTTTTATTTTTTATTATAAAAGGGAGGAAGAACAATGAAAAGATTTCGCAAGAATGTTTTGCTTGCATTGGTCTTAATTTTGGCTTTTAGTGGATTTTCTGTTCCGTTCACATCAAAATCCAATGCTGCAGTAAATGATTATGTATCAGTTACAAAAAGTGTCAACCCGTCTACCATTACTACCGAGCAAGAAGCCGAAGTTACATTAGATATTAAGGGGACACCGCCAGCTAACATAATTATGCCCAATGATGTCATTCTGATTATTGATAAATCGGGAAGTATGGGTACTAGTTATGGTAACGGAGTTACAAAAATGAGTGCTGCTAAAGATGCAGCAAAAGGCTTTATTGATCTTATGGATCTAACAAAGCATGAGGTTGGCATTGTGGATTTTAGTTCGGAAGGTGTAACAGGCACGTTTCCTCTAACAACTGATGCAACTGCTGCAAAAAGCTACATTAACACCTTATCTGCCAATGGAGCTACAGCAACTGGATATTCTATAGATCAAGCTATAGCTTTGCTTTCCAATCATCGTCCTGATGCGCAACCAGTCATTGTTATCATGACTGATGGCGAGGCTACTCTGCCTACTCAAAATCCATATGAGTATGCATTACAGAAAGCACAGCTTGCAAAAGACGCAGGTATTGTTTTTTACACAATTGCTTTGCTATCGCCTACTGATAATCCAGATACCAGTGGTCCTAATATTTTATTAAAACAAATGTCGACAACAGAGCAGCATCATCACTTTGTTCTTGGAACAACAGGATTATCCGAGATTTATTCCAATATCGTAAAAGAGATTGGTGTAGCAAGTGCGTATAATGTTGTTGTTACAGATACTGTTTCTTCTGATTTTGATATTGTACCAGGCTCCTACGATAACAATATCCCAAAACCAACAGTATCAGGAAATACATTAACTTGGAATTTTCAAGAGCTAAAGAATAATAATCTTGTATTCAAATATAAGATTAAACCTAAAGATTCTAATAAGACTGGAAATCTTGCAGTCTCCGCCTCCACCTCAAATATATCTTACAAAGATTATGCAGGTGCAGTTCGTTCTAGGTTGATACCTGACGCATATGTAAATGTAACTTTCCCAGCTCCAATTGTAACTTCAATTGTAAATGATAATGGAAGTCCAAATGGAGGAGAAACAGTTACTATTAACGGAAGCAAGTTTAGACCCGGAGCTATTGTTACTTTTGGCTCATTTCCTGCAACGAATGTTCAGGTCGTAAGCGGAGAGCAGATTACTGCAACAGTTCCTGCAGGAGCTCAAGGAGTAGTGACTGTAACGGTATCCAATCCAGATAAGCAGAAGGCCACCACTAACTATCAATATATGGCTAACCCAACTGTGTCCTTAATTAATCCCAATAACGGTCCATTAGCTGGCGGGAATATTGTAACATTTACAGGTAATTACTTTATGAGCGGTATACAAGTGAAATTCGGTGATATAATAGCACCAATTTATATGAATACTAACGCAACTTACTTAAAGGTGACAGCTCCAGCTGGTGTAAAAGAAGGAGTTGTTGATATTTCTTTTCAAAATCCAGATGGATCAAGTTTAACCATACCTGGTGGATATACATATATTGCACCTCCGGTAGAAAAATTAGAAATACAATCAGTTACTCCAAATACAGGTTTAGTAACCGGTAAAGACATTGTGTATATTGTCGGAAATAAATTTGAAAGTGGCTTAAAAGTTTACTTCGGTAATGATGAGGCGCCTATTATTACTTATTATTCTGGTCAGAAAATAAAAGTAACATCACCTGTAGTAGCAAATGCAGGAACTGTTGATGTAAAAGTAGTTAATCCTGATAATACATCTGCAACAATGGCAGGTGGATTTACTTACAATCAATTGCCTATTCAACAAGCACCGAGTATTACAGATATCACTCCTAATTCTGGGCCTATAGCCGGAGGAGATATCCTATATATCAATGGCGCAAACTTTGTTCAAGGGATGAATTTGTTCTTCGGATCAACACAGGTTCCTGTTAGTACGTTTTATTCAAGTTCTAGAATTAAAGTTGTGTCACCTGCGTCGACATTAGCTGGACCTGTAGACGTAAAAGTGGTGAATCCAGACGGACAAGAAAACATATTGGCTTCAGGATATACGTTTATTGCACCGCCTCCGCCAGCTGCTCCGGTTGTTACAACGCTAACGCCGAATAGCGGTGAAAAAATTGGAGGAGAGATTATCTATATTGACGGACAAAACTTCGTAAATGGAGTGAAGATTTATTTTGGAAGCAATCAGGCAAACGTACTTACCTATTATTCTGCGTCACGGTTGAAAGTGTCTGCTCCTTCATCCACACTTGCTGGACAAGTAGATGTAAAAGCGGTGAATCCGGATAGTCAAGAGGGAACACTAGCAAAAGGCTACACATATCTTACACCTCCTCCATTGCCGGCTCCGCTGATCAATTCTTTGACTCCCAATAAAGGACTTTTGCCTGGTGGAGAGCTCATTGTTATTAATGGAACAGGTTTTCAGCAGGGTGCCACAGTAACATTTGGAAGTAAGACTGTAAACTTAACAACTTTTACAAGTGCAATAAAAGTGAGTGTGACTGCACCATCATCTGCTAGTGTAGGGACTGTGGATGTCAAAATTACCAATCCAGATGGACAAAGCTTTACTTTTGTACAAGGCTACACTTATGAACTACCTGTTCCTACTATAACTAACTTGACGCCAAATCATGGGCCATTAGCGGGAGGAACTGTAGTTTATATAGATGGAACTAACTTTGATCCCAATATGACTGTTAAACTAAATGGCCAATCCGTCCCTATCTCTTCCTATTATGGAAGCACTAGAATTAAAATTATTACACCTAGCAGTGCTGTTTCTGGATCATTACCACTTGTGTTCACAAATCCAACAGGAACAACCGCGACTTCAGCATTTACGTATGATGCACCGCCCCCAACTCCTGCCCCAGTCATTACCAAGCTGAGTGCAACTAGCGGAACTGTAGCAGGCGGAGAAATTTTATACATTGATGGAACAGGATTTTCACCAAATCTAAAACTATATTTTGGATCTACGGAAGTTCCATTATTGACTTACTACTCCGACCTTAGACTTAAAATAAGAGTTCCAGCGGGAACCCTAGGTTTTGTAGCAGTAAAGATAGTAAATCCAGATGGCCAACAAAGTTCTGTAGTTCAATACCAGTATAAATAAAAGAAATAAAAAAGGGGCTGTCCAAAAAGGTCTGAAATTGACCTTAGGATCAGTCCCTTTTATTTAAAAACAAATCAAAGAAATTCCTCTTAGAAAATTTGGGGATATATGATATGGAGAATAATGTGTTAATGCAAATATTTCAAAAAGTGACTTGATTCCAACATACGGGATATTTTATAAACAATCATAAGTAATAATATATGAAAATATTAGGGGAAATATAAGAAATTAATTGAAAATAATAGAAATTCGACATATAATTAAGTTCATAGTACGTTAGAACTATTACAATAAAATATTTGGCAAACCTATAGAAATATAGGGACGCAAAGCCATGGGTCTTCAATAGGACTAAGAAACTATTAAGATCGCCAGGTTGCAGAGTTTAAGTTTTTTTAAACAATAGCAATCTGCTATTGTTTTTATTTTTTTTAAATATAAAAAGGAGGAAGAATAATGAGAAGAATTCATAAGATTGTTTTTCTCGCGTTAGCTTTTTTATTAGCTGTTAATGGAATCCCTACTTCATTTGCAACTCAAGCGAACGCAGCAGTGAATGATTATGTTTCTGTTTCAAAAACTGTGAACCCAACTACGATAACTACAGAGCAAGATGCGGAAGTAAATATAAATCTAAAAGGTGTACCCCTAGGTAATAGACCAAAAGACATTATTTTAGTTATAGATAAATCAGGAAGCATGAATTCAGGCTATGGTAGTGGTGTCACTAAAATTACAGCAGCTAAAAGTTCAGCAAAAGGTTTTATTGATCTGATTGATTTTAGTAAGGATCGGATTGGAATCGTAGATTTCAGTAATAAACAAAAGACAAATACACTCCCTTTATCTACTGATAAGACAGCTACAAAAAATTACATAGACCGATTAACTGCTAACGGTGCGAGCGATACTGGAAATGCTATTGATCTGGCAACTATTGCTTTAGCTAACCATCGCCCTGAAGCGCAACCTGTTATTATTATTATGACAGATGCTACTCAAAATCCTTATGATAACGCATTACAGAAGGCTCAAGCAGCCAAGAATGCAGGTATAGTTTTCTATACAATTGCCTTGTTATCGCCCAACGATAACCCAGAAACTAGTAAACCTAATATTCGATTAGAAGAATTGGCCTCAACGCCACAGTTTCACCATTTCGTCCTTGGAACTTCAGGGCTGCCGGAGATTTATGCCAATATAGTTAAAGAAACCGGCATAGAAAGCGCTTTTAATGTTGTTGTCACGGATACCGTATCGCCGGATTTCGACATCGTATCGGGATCCTATGATAATAATAGTTTGAAACCAACCGTTTCAGGAAACACACTTACATGGAAAATCCAAGAATTAAATAATAATGATCTTGTGTTTAAATACAGAATTAAACCAAGAGATCCTAATAAAACAGGAAGTTTGCCAGTAGCAACTGCAACTTCGAATATATCTTACTTAGATTATGCAGGTGCTTCCCGTTTAAAATTAATACCAAATGCTAATCTGAATGTGATATTCTCAGCTCCAGTAATAACATCTATAGTTAATAATAGTGGAAGTCCTATTGGAGGGGAAACAGTCACAATCAACGGAAGTAAGTTTAGAACAGGAGCCACAGTTTCATTCGGTGCTGTTAGCGCGACCAATGTTCAGGTTATAAGCAGTACAAGAATTACGGCGACGGTACCTTCAGGGAACCCAGGCTCAGTCACTGTTACAGTTACAAATCCAGATAACCAGAAGGCAACAACGAATTACAGCTATATTTTATCTGCACCTCAGATTACTGCTATAACTCCTAATTCCGGATCGATAAAAGGAGGAGAAGCGGTAACTATCAGCGGAAGTAATTTTGTAGACGGAGTAAAAGTATACTTCGGTTCAAACTTAGTACCTGTAGGTACAGTTTCATCCACACAAATTACATTAACAACTCCTTCGGCGCCAGCTGGAGCTGTTGATGTAAAAGTAGTGAATTCAGATGGTCAACAAGTTACATTGACCGGAGGATATACATTTATTGCACCTCCAGCTCCACCAGCGGCGCCGGCTGTTAGCCAAATAACGCCAAATAGCGGCTCAACTCTAGGAGGAGAAGCGGTAACAATCAACGGAAGTGATTTTGTAGACGGAGTAAAAGTATACTTCGGTTCAAATGTAGTAACTGTAGATACAGTTCAATCAACAAAAATTTCATTAACTACTCCTTCAGCACCAGCTGGAGCTGTGGATGTAAGAGTAGTGAACCCAGATGGTCAACAAGTTACATTGACCGGAGGATATACATTCATTGCACCTCCAGCGGCGCCGGCTGTTAGCCAAATAACGCCAAATAGCGGCTCAACTCTAGGAGGAGAAGCGGTAACAATCAACGGAAGTGATTTTGTAGACGGAGTAAAAGTATACTTCGGTTCAAATGTAGTAACTGTAGATACAGTTCAATCAACAAAAATTTCATTAACTACTCCTTCAGCACCAGCTGGAGCTGTGGATGTAAGAGTAGTGAACCCAGATGGTCAACAAGTTACATTGACCGGAGGATATACATTCATTGCACCTCCAGCGGCGCCGGCTATTAGCCAAATAACGCCAAATAGCGGCTCAACTCTAGGAGGAGAAGCGGTAACAATCAACGGAAGTGATTTTGTAGACGGAGTAAAAGTATACTTCGGTTCAAATGTAGTAACTGTAGATACAGTTCAATCAACAAAAATTTCATTAACTACTCCTTCAGCACCAGCTGGAGCTGTGGATGTAAGAGTAGTGAACCCAGATGGTCAACAAGTTACATTGACCGGAGGATATACATTCATTGCACCTCCAGCGGCGCCGGCTTTTAGCCAAATAACGCCAAATAGCGGCTCAACTCTAGGAGGAGAAGCGGTAACAATCAGCGGAAGTAATTTTGTGGACGGAGTAAAAGTATACTTCGGTTCAAATGTAGTACCTGTAGATACAGTTTCATCCACACAAATTACATTAAAAACGCCTTCAGCACCAGCTGGAGCTGTAGATGTAAGAGTAGTGAACCCGGATGGACAACAAGCTACATTGACCGGAGGATATACATTTATTGCACCTCCAGCAGCGCCGGCTGTTAGCCAAATAACGCCTAATAGCGGCTCAACTCTAGGAGGAGAAGCGGTAACTATCAACGGAAGTAATTTTGTGGACGGAGTAAAAGTATACTTCGGTTCAAATGTAGTACCTGTAGATACAGTTTCATCCACACAAATTACATTAAAAACGCCTTCAGCACCAGCTGGAGCTGTAGATGTAAGAGTAGTGAACCCGGATGGACAACAAGCTACATTGACCGGAGGATATACATTTATTGCACCTCCAGCAGCGCCGGCTGTTAGCCAAATAACGCCTAATAGCGGCTCAACTCTAGGAGGAGAAGCGGTAACTATCAACGGAAGTGATTTTGTAGACGGAGTAAAAGTATACTTCGGTTCAAATGTAGTAACTGTAGATACAGTTCAATCAACAAAAATTTCATTAACTACTCCTTCAGCACCAGCTGGAGCTGTGGATGTAAGAGTAGTGAACCCAGATGGTCAACAAGTTACATTGACCGGAGGATATACATTCATTGCACCTCCAGCGGCGCCGGCTTTTAGCCAAATAACGCCAAATAGCGGCTCAACTCTAGGAGGAGAAGCGGTAACAATCAACGGAAGTGATTTTGTAGACGGAGTAAAAGTATACTTCGGTTCAAATGTAGTAACTGTAGATACAGTTCAATCAACAAAAATTTCATTAACTACTCCTTCAGCACCAGCTGGAGCTGTGGATGTAAGAGTAGTGAACCCAGATGGTCAACAAGTTACATTGACCGGAGGATATACATTCATTGCACCTCCAGCGGCGCCGGCTTTTAGCCAAATAACGCCAAATAGCGGCTCAACTCTAGGAGGAGAAGCGGTAACAATCAACGGAAGTGATTTTGTAGCCGGAGTAAAAGTATACTTCGGTTCAAATGTAGTACCTGTAGGTACAGTTTCATCCACACAAATTACATTAAAAACGCCTTCAGCACCAGCTGGAGCAGTAGATGTAAGAGTAGTGAACCCGGATGGACAACAAGCTACATTGACCGGAGGATATACATTTATTGCACCTCCAGCAACGCCGGCTGTTAGCCAAATAACGCCTAATAGCGGCTCAACTCTAGGAGGAGAAGCGGTAACTATCAACGGAAGTGATTTTGTAGACGGAGTAAAAGTATACTTCGGTTCAAATGTAGTAACTGTAGATACAGTTCAATCAACAAAAATTACATTAACTACTCCTTCAGCACCAGCTGGAACTGTAGATGTAAGAGTAGTGAACCCAGATGGACAACAAGTTACATTGACCGGAGGATATACATTTATTGCACCTCCGGTAGAAAAATTAGAAATACAATCAGTTACTCCAAATGCTGGTTTAGTAAGCGGCGGAGACATTGTTTATATTGTCGGAACTAAATTCGAAAGCGGCCTGAAAGTTTACTTCGGTAACGATGAGGCACCTGTCGCTACTTATTATTCTGGTCAGAAAATAAAAGTAACTTCACCCAAAGTAGCAAATGCAGGAACTGTTGATGTAAAAGTAGTTAATCCTGATAATACATCTGCAACATTGGCAGGTGGATTTACTTACAATCCATTGCCTGTTCAACAAGCACCGAGTATTACAGATATTTCTCCTAATTCTGGTCCTATAGCCGGAGGAGATATCCTATATATTAATGGCGCAAACTTTGTTCAAGGGATGAATTTGTTCTTCGGATCAACACAAGTTCCTGTTAGTACGTTTTATTCAAGTTCAAGAATTAAAGTCGTGTCGCCTGCATCGACATTAGCTGGACCTGTAGATGTAAAAGTGGTGAATCCAGACGGACAAGAAACCACATTGGCTTCAGGATATACGTTTATTGCACCACCTCCGCCAGCTGCTCCGGTTGTTACAACGCTAACTCCGAATAGCGGTGAAAAAATTGGAGGAGAGATTATCTATATTGACGGACAAAACTTCGTAAATGGAGTGAAGATTTATTTTGGAAGTAATCAGGCCAACGTACTTACCTATTATTCTGCGTCACGGTTGAAAGTGTCTGCTCCTTCATCCACAATTGCTGGACAAGTAGATGTAAAAGCGGTGAATCCGGATAGTCAAGAGGGAACATTAGCAAAAGGCTACACATATCTTGCGCCTGCTCCATTGCCGGCTCCGCAGATTAATACTTTGACTCCCAATAAAGGGCTTATGCCTGGTGGAGAGCTCATTGTTATTAATGGAACAGGTTTTCAGCAGGGTGCCACAGTAACATTTGGAAATACGACTGTAAACCTAATAACTTTTACAAGTGCAACAAAAGTGAGCGTGACTGCACCATCATCTGCTAATTTAGGGACTGTGGATGTCAAAATTACCAATCCAGATGGACAAAGCTTTACTTTTGTACAAGGCTACACTTATGAACTACCTGTTCCTACTATAACTAACTTGACGCCAAATCATGGACCATTAGCGGGAGGAACTATAGTTTATATAGATGGAACTAACTTTGATCCCAATATGACTGTTAAACTAAATGGCCAATCCGTGCCTATCTCTTCCTATTATGGAACCACTAGAATCAAAATTATTACGCCTAGCAGTACTGTATCTGGATCATTACCACTTGTATTCACAAACCCAGGAGGAGCAACCGCGACTTCTGCATTTACGTATGATGCACCGCCCCCAACTCCTGCCCCAGTAATTACCAAGTTGAGTGCAACTAGCGGAACTGTAGCAGGCGGAGAAATTTTATACATTGATGGAACCGGATTTTCACCAAATCTAAAACTATATTTTGGATCTACGGAAGTTCCATTATTGACTTACTACTCCGACCTAAGACTTAAAATAAGAGTTCCAGCGGGAACCCTAGGTTTTGTAGCAGTAAAGATAGTAAATCCAGATGGCCAACAAAGTTCTGTAGTTCAATACGAGTATAAATAAAAGAAATAGAAAAGGGGCTGTCCAAAAAGGTCTAGAAATAGACCTTAGGACCAGTCCCTTTTATTTAAAACAAACAAAAAGAAATTCCTCTTTGGTAATGGTAGATGGAAGGGAGTTTGAAAATTGACGATGGCTTTGCTTCTTTTCAATTTACCAGTTTTTATTTAGGTAAATAAGCTTTATGATTTATCGAAAAATGTCGATATAAATGGTAACTTAATAGTATAGTTGTAATTTTCATATATGTCGTTCAAATTTTTTTGAGAAACGGAGAATCCCCGGTGCATACAAAGGAAGTAATCAAACATTATATTGAATCCGGAAATATGAATGATGCTAAGCAGTTAATTCAAGAGTTGGAACGTTCAGAAAAGCATGACGTTGAGCTGATATCTATGAAATCAGTTATTGCCATAACTGAAAATTGTTTAGAGGATGCTGAGCATATTCTTTTAAGTGGTCTCCAGATTAATTCCTATCATTTCGATTTACTTTACAATTTAGCGTACTTATACCAAATTCAAGATTTTCGGCATCTAGCATTAGGTTACTATTCTAAAGCATTAGGCGTATTAAATGAAGAATCTCTAAGAGGCCATATCGAAGAAACAATTGCATTATTAAAAGAGGATGCAACCTCCGCTGCACCTGTGCATTTATCTGAAAACAGTAGACCACTCGTAAGTATTGTATTACTTGCTTATAATCATTTGGACTACACGAAGTTAGCAGTCGAAAGCATCTATAAATATACTTCGCATATCAATTTTGAATTAATTACAGTGAATAATGGATCTTCCGATGGAACAAGAGAATATTTTGATAGCCTGCCAAACAAGAAGAAAATTCACTTGGACGAGAATGTAGGGCCAGTTAATGGCTTCAATATAGGCATGAAAGCAGCTGAAGGTAAGTATACGGCAAGTGTATGTAACGATTTCATTTTTACAACACGTTGGATGGATAACTTATTAACTTGTATAGAGTCTGACGACAAAATTGGTTTTGTGTCTCCTGGAGGAAGCAACATAAGCAACCATCAGATGATACAAGGGAATTATAGCAATTTGGAAGAAATGCAGCAGTTCGCTGAACAATATAATCATTCGGACCCAAGCAAATGGGAAGAGCGAGTAAGACTGCTTCCCTGTGTGCTAATGGTTCGAACAAAACTTCTTAAGGAAATTGGCTATTTTGATCCAGAGTTTTACTTTGGAGAATTTGCGGATGATGATTTGAGTTTTAGAATACGAAGAGCAGGTTATAAGTTAATTTTTGCAAAGGATACATTCACTTATCATTTTGGCTCAATAACGACGGAAGTAGATCATAGAAAGAATAATTCACTTGGAGTTAGTAGAAAGATCTTTTTTGAGAAGTATGGGATTGATGCATGGGATGATGCGAGTTTTGATTTAAACCTTATCTCAGTTGTGGACATCACCAATAAACAAGAAAGTGCAAATATACTTGGAATTAATTCAAGATGCGGTGGGACACCGTTACAATTGAAAAATAAGCTAAATGAGTATGGCGTACGTAATGTAAATATTGATAATTTTACAGATAATAATAAGTATTTACTTGATCTAAGGACTGTTTCTGAACGCATTGCTTGCGGAAAGGTTACTGATATAAAGCATCTATTTGCGGACGGAAAATACGATTATATTATTTATGGTGAAGGTATTGAACGGTGTAACAGTATTGAACAGACTGTTGCAGATCTAGTAACAATGATGAAAAAGCACGGTCAGCTAGTTTTTAAAATTAGGAATGGATCTAATTATGTAAATGTTGCAAACTTAATCCTTGGAAATGTTTTGTCCAACGAAAATGAGCCGCAAGTCACTTACTTGAACAAAGAAAAATTCCTTTCTATGCTAGTTAAGCAAGGGCTGGTCATTAAAAGTGTGACTGCAGTTACACAGGAAGTGCCTAGTGGTGACAAAGAAATTATCAAATATTTAGCTGGAGTCGCGGCAAATCAAAAAGAGGCTACCGAAAGTTTGCTATCGACGTTGGATTATATTATTACTGCGACATTGTCATAAAAGGGGAGTTCACATGAAAGCGGTAATACTTGCGGGCGGTTTGGGAACTAGGTTAAGCGAAGAGACAAGCACGAGGCCAAAGCCTATGGTTGAAGTTGGAGGAAATCCGATCTTATGGCACATAATGAAGTCTTACTCACATTATGGAATTAATGATTTTATTATTTGCCTGGGCTATAAGGGTTATGTTATTAAAGAGTATTTTGCCAATTATTATTTGCATCAATCTAATGTAACCTTTGATTTGAGAGAAAATAGTCTAGAAATTCACGATAATTATAGTGAACCATGGAAGGTTACCCTCGTTGACACAGGCATTGACACTCAAACAGGCGGTCGTTTAAAGAGAGTTCAGAAGTATGTGGGCAATGAACCCTTTTGTTTCACCTATGGTGATGGAGTAAGCGATGTAAATATTGCAGAACTAATTGAATTTCACTACAAACAACATAAGCTAGCGACACTTACTGCTGTTGATCCTCCTGGTCGTTACGGTGCTCTTGAAATGAACGATGACACGATACGTCGTTTCCGTGAGAAACCTCAAGGAGCAGATAGTTGGATTAACGGAGGCTATTTCGTCTTGAGTCCGAAAGTTTTTGACCTTATTGAAGGAGATTCGACAATTTGGGAGCGGGGACCGCTTGAGCAATTAGCCGCATCAGGTGAGCTGGCTGGTTTTAGGCATGATGGTTTTTGGTTACCTATGGATACACTGCGAGATCGAATGCGGCTTGATGAATTATGGAGTTCTAATCAAGCTCCTTGGAAAGTGTGGGAGTCATGACGTTTTGGCAGGGTAAGCGAGTGCTTATAACAGGTCATACTGGATTTAAGGGAGGGTGGCTCTCGCTCTGGCTTCAAAAACTAGGTGCCCAGGTTATTGGATATTCATTAAAACCGGACTCTTCAAATAATTTGTTTGAAGCCGCTTATGTAGCTCAAGATATGATTTCTATTTTTGGGGATATCAAAGATGTAGGATCTATAGTAGAAATAGTAAAAGATCATAAGCCTGAAATTGTGTTCCATTTGGCTGCTCAACCATTAGTAAGGGCTTCCTACGTAGATCCAATAGATACCTATGCAGTAAATGTAATGGGAACGGTAAACATTTTAAATGCTGTGAGGTTGTCAGATACTGTAAAAGTCGTTGTGAATATAACGACGGATAAATGTTATGAAAATATGGAGTGGGATTGGTCTTATCGGGAAACGGATAGATTGGGTGGCCATGATCCATACAGCGCAAGTAAAGCGTGCAGTGAATTGGTTACGGATTCTTTTCGTAAATCATTTCTTGCTGAGCAGAATATCCATATTGCATCAGTGCGAGCAGGGAATGTTATTGGCGGAGGGGATTGGGCTGCAGATCGCCTAATACCAGATGTCATTGACTCTATTCGAGCGGGAAGATTACCTATGATTCGTAATCCTTATGCAGTAAGGCCATGGCAGCATGTATTAGAGCCCCTCCACGGTTATTTGATACTTGGTGAAAAATTATATAACAAAGGCAGTTCATATGCGGCTGCCTGGAATTTCGGACCTGGAGAAGAAAGCATTCTAACAGTCGGGGAAGTAGCTGACATGATGTTAAGACATTGGGGATCTGATCTGCCATGGCATTATGATAAATCAGAGCATCCTCATGAAGCACAAATCTTGAAGTTGGATAGTTCCAAAGCTCGGAGCAAATTAAACTGGAAACCTAGACTCAACGTTTATGATACCTTAAAGTGGACAGTTGATTGGTACAAACAGTGGGAAGAACAAAAGCTTATGAAAGATTTTACGATGCAGCAGATAGAAGCATACGAGAGGAAACAGGGATAAAGTATGGAAAGATTATGTCGATTTTGTAATATGACTGTAAAGGAATCATTTGTCGATTTAGGATTGTCTCCTTTATCCAACTCTTTTGTCCATGAGAATAATCTTAATAAAAGAAATAATTTTTATCCGCTCCATACCTATGTGTGTGGGCATTGTTTTCTTGTTCAACTTGAAGAGTTTGAGTCACCTGACGAAATTTTCACTGACTATGTATATTTTAGCTCGTATTCAGAGAGTTGGGTTGAACATGCACGTACTTATGTAGAGGCAATGGTTGAAATGTTTGGCTTGGATAGTAATTCACAAGTGGTTGAAATAGCATGTAACGATGGATATTTACTGCAGTTTATGGTTGAGAAGCAGATTCCTTCACTTGGAATCGAACCGGCAAGGAATGTGGCTGAAGAGGCTCGCAAGAAAGGTGTAACAGTTCTAACTGAGTTTTTTGGGTTTGACTTAGCTTCAAATCTTGTTAAACAAGGTACGAAAGCTGATTTGTTGATTGGCAATAACGTCCTTGCTCACGTACCCAATATTAACGACTTTATTAAAGGTATGAAACAGATACTCAGTGACCGCGGCGTTATAACTATGGAGTTTCCTCATCTTCTTCGGTTAATTGAACAGAATCAATTTGATACTATTTATCACGAACATTTCTCCTATTTGTCATTTCTGACGGTCAAATCCATGTTTGCTGAATATGGACTAACACTATTTGATGTTGAAGAACTAACTACCCATGGAGGCTCACTTCGTATTTACGCTAAACATGAAGATGATCATACAAAGTCCATCACTGAAAATGTGAATCGCATTGAATCAATAGAAATTCAAAAAGGAATACAATGTATTCAAACTTATACGACATTTGCAGATAGAGTGAAGCAGATTAAAAGGAACATTTTACATTTTGTTGTAGACGCTAAAAATCAAGGTAAATCAATTGTTGGATACGGGGCACCGGCCAAAGGGAATACACTGCTTAACTACTGCGGAATAGGTAAGGATATGATGGACTATGTTGTAGACCGTAATCCAGCAAAACAAGGTTTATACTTACCTGGAACACATATTCCTGTTTTTGATATCGGGCACATTTATGAAACGAAACCTGATTATATCGTTATTATGCCATGGAACCTGAAGGAAGAGATCATTGGTCAAATATCTTTTATTCGTGATTGGGGAGGTCAATTTGTCGTTTGGATCCCTGAAGTTGAGGTGCTTCACTAAATGATTCTTAAGCAGACAGATTTAAAAGATGCATACATCATTGAACTTGAGCCGATTACGGATGAAAGGGGATTTTTTGCAAGAGCATGGTGCAAATCCGATTTTAAAAAATACGGAATCGATATAGATATAAAACAATGTAATGTGTCTTATAACAAAAAGAAAGGTACATTACGAGGGATGCATTATCAAGTTGCCCCATACGAAGAGGCTAAGTTTGTACGAGTTATTCATGGAGCAATCTATGACGTTATCATTGACTTAAGAGTAGATTCTCCAACTTATTTGGAATGGACTAGTGTTGAATTGACAGCCCAGAAGCGCAACATGCTATATATTCCTGAAGGATTTGCACATGGGTTCCAAACACTGGAGGATGATACAGAGGTGTTCTATCAGATGGGTGAGTATTTTCACTCGGAGTCAGCTAGAGGTATTCGCTGGAATGACCCCTCATTCAACATAAAGTGGAAAATAGAAGAGCCTATTATAAGTGAAAAGGATAAGACTTATAATTTTTGGTAAAGGGGTTGAGGGGTTGATTATTATTTCTGAATCAGCATATGTGTCCAAACTAGCAGATATAGAAGATTCGGTCCGTGGAACTCAAATAGTCGTTGGTGATGGAACGAAGATCGATTCATTCGTTAAAATCAAGCCAACTGGTGGGACCGGTGACGTTATTATTGGCTCGAATTGTTATATAAATTCAGGAGTTGTCATTTACTCCGGCAATGGAGTGAAGTTGGGCAATGATGTAATGATCGCAGCAAATTGCACGTTAGCCCCTGTAAATCATCAATATAAGCTGAGGCATCTAACGATAAGAGAACAGAGATTCCTTCCTAGTAAGGGTGGAATTATTATTGAAGATGATGTGTGGATAGGCGCTAATTGTGTTATCCTAGATGGTTCCATCTTGAAAAGAGGTTGTATTGTAGGCGCTAACTCCCTAGTCAATGGTGAGTTGGAGGAGTATTCCATTTATGTGGGAAGCCCAGCGAAGAAAGTTGGGGAACGTTCATGAAGACAACTATTTTTGGCTCGAAGGGCTTTATTGGAAAACAATTGGTACAAAGACTGCTTGAGCTTCAGTACGAGGTCTTTGAACCAGAGCGTGGAAGTTCGGACGTTTATGAGACTTCTTTGGGTCATGTGATATATTGTGCCGGAGTAACCTCCGATTTTAGGAAGCGCCCATATGATACGGTGACGGCTCATGTGACCTTTTTATCAGAATTACTACAGAAAGCGCGATATGATTCGTTTTTGTATGTATCTTCAACACGAATTTATTACGGTGCCAAAGAAGGATTTGAAAATTCGGATTTAATCGTAAATCCAAATCGATCCGACGATTTATTCCAATTGTCCAAATTATTAGGGGAATCTTTATGTCTCAACTCGACTAGAAAAGTAAAAATAGCAAGGGTATCCAATGTATGTGGACAGGATTTTCAATCTGATAATTTTTTGTACTCCATCATTAAAGATGCTGTAAATAATAAAGTAATCAATTTGCAAACAGCTCTAAGCTCAGCAAAAGATTATATTTGTATTGAAGATGTGGTGGAGTTGCTTATTAAAGTTTCACATGGTGGAACTTCGATAATATATAATATTGCGAGTGGAACTAACACCACAAATGAAGAAGTCACTAATGAAATACAACGATTAACCTCATGTGATGTATTTGTTAAGCAAAATGCAGCGGAAATTATTTTCCCTCGCATATCCACTAAGAAAATTCAAGAAGAGTTTGATTTTAAACCATTAGATATAATCCAAAGAATCAAACAATTGACGTCGAAATATCAAGCCGAAAGGATAATTCCATAATGGAACTTTCGTTACCATATAGTGATTTCAAGTTGTATGTGCAAAAACAGTTAGAGCATTTTTTCCCCGATCAGATCGCTATGAATCAAGGGGAATGGAGCACAGTTATGGATAAGGCTTTAGATAGGACAGCCTTTTGTTTCAAGCATGTTACTTTGCCTGCATATTGTAAGAATGGGAGCCCCTTTTTGAATCATTTACATTCTGATCAATACGCGGTTTTTTTATGGTTTCTTTCGAATACAGTTTGGAAGGAGACCCAAAATGACATTGTAGCAAATAAATTGTTTTATTTAAATAAAGCGCTTCACGGAATTAGCGCAATGTATAATACAGCACTTCCTGACATTTTTCTGTTGCTTCACACCGTAGGTACGGTCTTAGGGAGAGCAACTTATGGTGACTTCTTTGTTGCTTCGCAGGGATGTACGGTAGGTGCACAAAACGATTGCTATCCTTTGATTGGCAAAGGGGTAGGGTTGCTGCCGTATTCGTCTGTGATTGGCGATTGCAAAGTAGGCAGTCGATCTGTCTTGGGTATAAATGCAACGGTTTATCAAGCTGATATCGAGCAGGATCATGTTATATTTGTTGATTCAGATGGAAAGATACAGAAGAAATTAAAAAACGGTGTTACTTGGACCCAACGTTTTTATAATGTTACTCTTAAAGATGTTAATTAAGCTGTGGATAATGTGCACAACTCTGTGCATAACTTTGTTGATAAAATGTAAAGAAGCCCGATACGACAAGTTTTTACAAATTCTGCACTTATCCACGGCTTGTATATACCCGAATTTTCAAAATATTTCATCAAATGGTAAGTTAGAAATTGACAGGTCAAGCGGGCTGGTGATATAGTCGAAAAGTAAGGGCTTACATTTTAATATTTTTTATAACGAAAGGAATGTGTACGTTATGCAAGGTAAAGTAAAATGGTTTAATGCAGAAAAAGGTTATGGCTTCATTGAGCGTGAAGATGGTGGGGATGTATTCGTGCATTTCTCAGCGATTCAATCAGAAGGCTTCAAAACGTTAGATGAAGGTCAGGCTGTAGAGTTTGACATCGTAGAAGGTGCACGTGGACCGCAAGCCGCTAATGTAAGCAGAATATAAGCTTCCGGCACATTTGTGCCGCTTGAATACATCTATGAACTAACTAGCACCCTGGGGCATGACTCTGGGGTGTTTTTTTGCGTAAATAGTATGATCGGAATTTAAAGGAATTATGAAGATGGGGGTTGAATGTAGTATAATGTAAGAAGGAAGGGAGATGTTTAACTATGATGATTAGCATTCGCGGAGAACACCTTGAAGTAACTGAAGCCCTCAGGGACTATGTCGACAAGAAATTGAACAGACTAGAGAGGTATTTTGAAGCTCCCCTTACATCTGATGTACAAGTAAAACTAAGTGTGGTTAAAGGTTTACAAGCGATTGAGGTAGGTATTCCCCTAACAGGCGTGCTGCTGAGAGCTGAAGAACGCAACAATGATATGTACGCTTCGATCGATTTGGTCGTAGACAAATTGGAACGCCAGATCCGCAAGCATAAGACGAGAACAAACCGAAAAATTCGCCAAGAGGGCGGCAAACGAGATTTATTTAAGGTTGAAACATCGCCTGTCACTTATTTGGACGAGGAAGATGACTTTGAACTGGTACGCAACAAACGCTTCGATTTGAAGCCGATGGATGTGGAAGAAGCGATTCTACAAATGAACATGGTAGGCCATAATTTCTTCGTTTTTTCGAACATGGATACGGATCAAGTCAATGTAGTTTACAAACGTGATGACGGCAAGTATGGTCTGATCGAGCCGGCTGTTTAATTAAGAAAGCGGAGCAACTCGAGACATCCCTATAACAAAAAAATGAGCTTGATTCGATTCTGTCGAATTAAGCTTTTTCTCATGCATGCTATCGAGACATCGATTCAATACTATAGAAATAAGTAAAAACGTGCTCTTTTCACATGTTGTGGATGGTTTATACAGATATAAGAATGGTCATTTGTTGCGGCAAGACCGTCAAAAGTGGTACAATTTAAGGATACGAATGCAAGGGAAAGGGGTTCACCGATGCTAGGACTAGTGAAGAAAATTTTTGGTGATTCCAATGAACGGGAAATTAAACGGATGCTCAAGGCCGTTGATTATATCAACGACCTTGAAGCTGGCATTAAGCCGCTGTCCGATGAGGAATTGAAAGGCAAGACAATCGAGTTCAGAAACCGCCTGGCAAAAGGCGAAGAACTTGATGATCTTTTACCGGAAGCTTTTGCTGTTGTTAGAGAAGCAGGTTTACGTGTACTAGGTAAACGTCATTACGACGTTCAGCTTATCGGAGGTATGGTGCTTCACGAAGGCCGTATCGCGGAGATGAGAACAGGGGAAGGGAAAACGCTCGTTGGAACACTCCCTGTCTATTTGAATGCTTTGCTTGGCAGAGGCGTACACGTGGTTACGGTCAATGACTATTTGGCTCAACGTGACAGCGCCGAAATGGGTCAGATCTATGAATTCCTCGGTTTGACGGTTGGGGTTAATCTCCATGACCTGTCACATGAGGAAAAGCAAGCGGCTTACGCTTGTGATATTACGTATGGTACGAATAACGAATACGGTTTTGACTACTTGCGTGATAACATGGTTCTTTACAAAGAGCAGATGGTTCAGCGCCCGCTTTATTTTGCGGTTATCGATGAAGTTGACTCCATTTTGGTCGATGAGGCGAGAACGCCGTTAATTATTTCGGGACAAGCTGCTAAATCGACAGACTTGTACTATGCGGCTGACCGTTTTGTGGCTAAGTTGAAAGAAGAAGAGGATTACACGATTGATATTAAGGTGCGTTCCGTGGCTCTTACTGAAGAAGGGGTAGCTAAAGCGGAGCGGGCATTCGGCATTGAGAACTTATTCGATCATCAGAATGTGAATATCAACCATCACGTGACTCAAGGGCTCAAGGCTCGTTTTATTATGAAACGCGATGTGGATTATGTGGTACAAGAAGACGAAGTCATGATTGTCGATGAATTCACGGGCCGTATTATGACAGGCCGTCGTTATAGTGATGGGCTGCACCAAGCCATTGAGGCCAAAGAGCAGCTGCAAGTTCAGAATGAGAGCATGACGCTGGCGACCATTACATTCCAGAACTATTTCCGGATGTACCGCAAACTAGCAGGTATGACAGGTACTGCGAAGACGGAAGAGGAAGAGCTCAAGAAAATTTATGGTCTTGAAGTTATCATTGTTCCGACAAACCGTCCGATGATCCGTAAGGATATGCCGGATGTTGTTTACAAGTCAGAGATGGGTAAATTCAGAGCGGTTGTTGAGCAAATCGTAGAGCGTCATAAGCTGAACCAACCGGTACTTGTAGGAACGGTATCTATTGAGAACTCCGAGAAACTTTCGGAAATGCTTAAGAAAAAAGGCGTTCAGCACAAAGTACTCAATGCGAAGTATCATGCAGAAGAAGCTGAAATCGTAGCACGCGCAGGTCAACCAGGCTCTGTAACGATTGCAACGAACATGGCAGGCCGCGGTACGGACATTGTGCTCGGTGAGGGCGTACATGATGCAGGCGGACTGCATATCATAGGTACAGAACGTCATGAAAGCAGACGGATCGATAATCAGCTGCGTGGACGCGCAGGCCGTCAAGGTGACCCTGGTTCTTCACAGTTCTACCTCTCCCTTGAGGACGAATTGATGAAACGTTTCGGCGCTGACAATATCATGGCGATGATGGACCGCCTCGGAATGGAAGAAGATCAACCAATCGAAAGCAAATTGATCTCGCGTGCAGTGGAATCGGCCCAAAAACGCGTTGAGGGTAACAACTTCGACGTTCGTAAAGTCGTTCTTCAGTATGACGATGTAATGAATCAACAACGGGAAATTATATATAAACAGCGCCGTGAGCTGCTGGAATCCGAAAATATTCGTGAAGTTGTCGAGGGTATGATCAACGCTGTTATCGAACGTATCGTGAAAGCACACTGTCCGGAGGAACAAATTCCGGAGGAGTGGGAGCTTCAGGAAGTGGCTAACTTCGTGAACAACAACTTCTTAACTGAAGAAGGCCAGATTACGGATCAAAATATTTGGGGCAAAGAACAAGAAGAGATTATTGACTACATCAAAGATCTCGTAAGCAAACGTTATGATGAGCGTGAAGCGGAGATCGGTGAAGAATTCATGCGTGAATTCGAAAAGGTCGTTGCTCTTCGTGCTGTAGATAGCAAATGGATGGATCACATCGATGCGATGGATCAGCTGCGCCAAGGTATTCATCTTCGTGCTTACGGCGGAACGGATCCGCTGCGTGAGTATCAATTCGAAGGCTTTGAAATGTTCCAAGAGATGATTGACAATATCCGCGAAGAAGTCGCGATGTACATCATGAAGGCTCACGTACAAAGCAACCTGGAGCGTCAAGCGGTAGCCGAAGGTCAAGCGGTGGATACGAAGAATGAAGCTGGCGGGAAGAAACCGCTCGTGCGCGGCGATGAGCAGCGTATTGGACGAAACGACCCATGCCCATGCGGCAGCGGGAAGAAGTTCAAACAGTGCCACGGACAAGGCAGCTAAAGCTATTTAGTTTGCTACTTATATCCGTATAAAACTAGGCACAAGAGAATAAAAGAGGTGTACAACATGCTGGAACCAGAAGTAAAACAGGATTTAAGAGAGACAGCAAAGCGACTAACCGAATTACGGGGGTCTCTTTGACTTAGATCATAAGCTTGAAGCGATCGGGGATTTTGAGGAAAAAATGGGGGCGCCGGACTTCTGGGACGATAATGATCGTGCCCAGAAGACCATCGCGGATCTCAACGCCATCAAAAGTGTCGTCGATCAGTTCCAAGGCTTCTCGAACGAGTTCGACGACCTACAGGTCATGGTCGAGCTCGAGGAAGAGGAGAGCGATGCCGGTCTAGCGAAGGACATTGAAACAGGCATCGCAGCGTTAATGAAGAAGCTCGAATCCTTCGAGCTTGGCTTGCTTCTCAATCAGCCGTATGACCGGCTGAATGCGATCCTTGAGCTGCATCCCGGTGCGGGCGGCACCGAGTCGCAGGACTGGGCGGAGATGCTGCTGCGCATGTATCGCCGCTGGGCGGAGAAGCGGGGCTACAAAGTCGAGGTGCTCGACTATTTGCCCGGCGACGAAGCCGGCGTGAAGAGTGTCACGCTGCAGATCACAGGCTTCAACGCCTACGGCTATTTGAAGGCAGAGAAGGGCGTGCATCGGCTCGTCCGGATCTCGCCGTTCGACGCCTCCGGTCGTCGTCACACCTCGTTTGCGTCGTGTGACGTCATGCCGGAGATCGAGGACGACACGGACGTGGGAGAGATCCGCTCCGAGGATCTCAAAATCGATACGTACCGCGCGAGCGGCGCCGGCGGTCAACACATCAACACCACGGATTCGGCTGTGCGGATTACGCACATACCAACGGGTGTCGTGGTGAGCTGTCAGCAAGAACGCTCGCAGATTAAGAACCGCGAGAAAGCGATGAAAATGCTGCGCTCCAAGCTCTACGAGCGGAAGATCGAAGAGCAGCTGAAGCATCTCGCAGAGATTCGCGGCGAGCAGTCTGACATTGCCTGGGGCAGTCAGATTCGCTCTTATGTCTTTCATCCTTATAGCATGGTCAAAGATCATAGGACTTCGACGGAGACAGGTAATGTAGGCGCGGTCATGGACGGAGATCTCGATCCGTTCATTGATGCGTATTTGCGTTATCAGATTCGGAAACCGGAATAGAACTTGTGCACAGGAAGTTGTGTGCGGGAAGATATAGATGAACCGAACCAATACCAAACGCATATATGGAGCAATAGACGTTTATCCTACATCTGAAAGGTGTAGGATTTTTTCAAGTTTAATGTCATTCAGGGTTTGGGTAAGGAAATAGTAGGGATGAACAACAAGGAGGAAGAAGAAACATGACACTTACAACGGAGCAGCGCATTACGCTGCACGGCTTTAACAACCTTACGAAATCATTGAGCTTCAATATGTATGATATCTGCTACACCAGAACCAAAGAAGAGCGCGAAGCCTACATAGAATATATTGACGAACAGTACAATGCAGCCCGGCTAACCAAAATTCTCAAAGCGGTAGCGGATATCATCGGTGCTCATGTACTCAATGTGGCCAAGCAGGATTATGATCCGCAAGGGGCAAGTGTAACGATGTTGGTTTCTGAAGGTCCTGTGGAGGGCGCTCCTGAAGCTTCATTTGAGGAATCCCCGGGGCCCCTGCCGGAGACGGTGCTTATGCACCTGAACACCAGCCATATCACGGTTCATACCTATCCGGAATATCACCCTGATGAAGGGATCAGCACGTTTAGGGCGGACATTGATGTATCCACATGCGGGGAAATTTCGCCGCTAAAGGCACTGAATTACTTAATCCATTCCTTTGATACGGATATTATGACGATGGACTATCGGGTTCGAGGCTTCACACGGGATATAAACGGGCATAAGCTGTTTATTGATCATGATATTAGTTCGATTCAGAACTACATTCCTGAGGAAATCAAAAGCTTGTATGACATGATCGATGTGAACGTTTATCAGGAAAATATTTTTCATACAAAATGTAAGCTGAAGAAATTTGATTTAAACAATTATTTGTTCGGTTATACGAAAGACAAGCTGAGCGAAGCGGAGCAGAAGGACATTACAGAAAGTGTAAAGTGGGAAATGGACGAAATATTTTACGGTAAAAATATGAGTGCACCTCTGTTGTAGGAATGGTACCGAGAGGAGGGCCGTTCGTGCCCAGAAAAGAACCGCGAATACGGATAGGAAGTCCAGCGCATACCGTATTTGAGTATATATTGATGCTGATCGGCTCGCTGATTATGGCGGCTAGTTTTAACTGTTTTTTGAACCCGAATCAAATTGCAACGGGTGGGGTTTCAGGTATTTCTACGATTGTTCAACATTTGACGGGTCTGAACCCGGCGATTACGCAGTGGGCCCTGAATATCCCGATTTTCTTGTTAGCCCTATGGCTGCTAGGCGGACAATTCGGGGTTAAGGCGGCAGTCGGGTCGGTTATATTTCCACTTTGCGTACTCGTAACAAGCCATTTAGGGGTACCAACGCAAAATCCCTTGCTCGCGTCAGTCTATGGAGGCATTGGTGTTGGACTTGGACTCGGTATCGTCTTCCGAGGACGTGGTTCCACAGGGGGACTTGGGCTGGCCGCACAAATGCTGCATAAATACACAGGCTTAAGTTTAGGCTTCTCGGTAGCGATTTTTGATGGTCTGGTCATTCTAAGCTCCGCACTTGTTTTCACGCCAGAGAATGCGCTGTACGGTTTAATTGGGTTATTTGTCACCACGAAAACGATCGATATCGTTCAACTCGGCTTCAACTATGCCAAAGTGGCCTTCATTATTTCCGATCATACAGAAGCGATACGCAAGGCGATTTTATATGATTTGGACCGTGGACTTACGGAGCTTAATGGATCTGGAGGATTTACAGGTGAATCGCGAACGGTCTTGATGGTCGTTGTAAAACAAAATGAAGTAAGTCGATTGAAAACGCTAGTCCAGTCTGTGGACCCGCAAGCTTTTGTCATTTTGAGTGAAACGAATGAGGTACTAGGGGAAGGTTTCAAACGACATGCATAGCGAATGGCTTTGAGATAGATTGGCGCACTTAGGTGCGTCTTTTTGTGCATAACTTTGTTATGGAAACAGTCGACTGTGGATAAAGTGTGCATAATCTGTGGATAACTATACTACTTACCCACACTTCTTAAATAATAAGAAATAATCACATACAGGATTTGCCTGTTTGGCGTATAATTTGGGATAATTGATTTGACACTCAGATGGGTATCGAGGAGAAAGAATTGTTTTTATACACATGTTACGTTTAATTGATGCATATTATGTATACTTCTTGTCGGAAGGCAGGAGGCCAAAGATTAAAAGGTTTGTCGATTTTAATGTAAAAAAGCCTTGAAATACCTTACGCAGGCACAATTCAATTGTCAAAATCCGCATAAAAAAATTCATTGAATTATTATGTATACGACTGTATAATAATACATATATTTTCGGAACATCGGGAGGGAATTTCGAATGAGTCATGGAGTTAGGGCGGCTATTATTGGAGCCACGGGTTATGGTGGTGCGGAGTTGATTCGTCTATTGCAGGCGCATCCTTTGGTACAGATCACTTCGGTCATCTCGACCTCTAATGCAGGAGCGCCGCTTGCGGAGCATTTTCCACACTTGCAGGAAGTGGTTGTGGATATTCTAGATGTGCTTGATGTTGACTTGATTGCAGGCAAAGCAGACGTTGTGTTCTTGGCGACACCTGCTGGTGTGAGTGCAGAACTTTCACCAAAGCTTCTGGCAGCTGGCCTGAAGGTCATTGATATTTCTGGGGATTTAAGATTGAAATCTGGTGCTGACTATGAAAAATGGTATAAAAAGCCGGCAGCTTCCGAGGAAACATTGGCTCAATCGATTTATGGTTTGTCTGAGGTGTTCGGGGATGAAGTGAAGGGCAGTGATTTAATCGCTAACCCAGGCTGCTATCCGACAGCGACGCTGCTTGGTCTGATTCCTGCAGTCAAAGCGGGTTGGATCGATCCATCTACGATTATTATTGATGCCAAATCCGGCGTGTCCGGCGCGGGGCGAGGCGTTAATCTGGGCGTGCACTACGCGGAAGTGAATGAGAATTTAACAGCCTATAAAGTGAATAAGCATCAGCATATTCCGGAAATCGAGCAGGCGCTCAGTCGTGTTGCAGGTAAACCAGTTGTTACGACGTTCACGACACATCTTGTGCCTATGACTCGCGGAATTATGTCTACCATGTATGCAACTATACAAGGTGAACATACTGCCGAGGAATTCATCGAATTGTACCGCCAGTATTATGAAGGTCGGAGATTTGTACGGATTCGTCAAAATGGTAAGCTCCCTTCTACGAAGGAAGTGTTCGGCTCGAACTACTGCGACATCGGCTTTGCGGTGGATGAGCGCACGGGGCGTGTAACCATCGTTTCAGTCATCGACAACGTGGTTAAAGGCGCTGCAGGTCAGGCCATTCAGAATTTGAATATGATGCAAGGCTGGGACGAAACGACAGGGCTGTTGTTCGCACCGGTGTATCCATAACGAGAAGATGAGGACAGGTGAAGGACGAACATGCTAGATCTAGTGAGCTTTACTGTCGTGCCAGAGGGCACAGTAACGACGCCGAAAGGCTTTCGTGCAGGTGGTCTGCACTGTGGATTGAAGAAGACGGAGCGCTATGATCTAGGCGCAATCGTCTGTGATGTTCCGGCGGCAGCGGCGGGCGTGTACACGCTGAACGCGTTCCAAGCGGCACCGCTGCGCGTGACGCAGGAGAGCATCGCCCAAGGCGGCAAGCTGCAGGCGATGATCGTCAACAGCGGCAACGCGAATGCGTGTACCGGCCAGCAAGGCGAGGACGACGCATACGCGATGCGCGCTGCTAGCGCGAAGGCGCTAGGCGTGGCAGAGCACCACGTCGGCGTGACGAGCACGGGCGTCATCGGCGAGTTACTGCCGATGGGGAAAGTACTGAACGGCATCGAGCAGCTGCCGCTTAACGTGAAGGCAGAAGGTGGAAACGACTTCTGCCAAGCGATCCTGACCACGGACCTCACGCAGAAGATGACGTGTGTCCGTGTTGTCGTTGGCGGCAAGGAGGTTCATATTGCCGGGGCAGCGAAGGGTTCGGGGATGATTCACCCGAACATGGCGACGATGCTCGGTTTCATGACAACCGACGCGCCGATTGAGAGCGAATACCTGCAGCTGCTGCTGAGCAGGATCACGGATACTACATTCAACATGATCACTGTTGACGGGGATACTAGCACCAATGACATGGTCGTGGCGATGGCAAGTGGGTTGGCCGGCGGCGAAGCTTTGAATCCGGAGCATCCGGATTGGGAAGCGTTCGCGGCAGGGTTCCAGTACGTTGGCGAGTACCTCGCCAAGGCGATTGCGCGCGACGGCGAGGGCGCAACGAAGCTGATCGAGACGACAGTGGTCGGCGCAGAGAGCGACGATGCGGCACGCAAGATCGTGAAGTCGATCATTGGCTCTAGCTTGGTCAAATCCGCTGTTTATGGAGCGGACGCGAACTGGGGTCGGATCATTGCGGCTGTCGGTTACTCGGGACAGCCGGTGAACGTGAACACTGTCGATATTCGCCTAGGCGATATCGCAGTGTTAGAGCAGTCGCGGCCGGTGAAGTTCGACGAGGAAGCGGCGCTTGCTTATTTGAAAACAGATACGATTCAAATTCATGTGAATTTACATATGGGCGCTGGCAAGGCAACGGGCTGGGGCTGCGATTTAACATATGATTATGTGCGGATCAATGCGGCTTATCGGACTTAGGGTTGGTTAAGTTTTTACACTAGGATCGCACATAAGGAAGCAAAGGGGACCAAAAGCTTGTGAAGAACAATTGCTTTGTGATGAAATGCGGCGGCAGCACGCTGGCGGCTTTGCCGATTAGTTTCTTTGAAGATATGCGTCAGCTTCAGGATGAGGGTATTGTAACTGTCATCGTTCATGGCGGCGGTCCTGCCATTTCGGAGACGCTCGGGAAGCTGGGGATAGAGTCTGGTTTCGTGAATGGTCTGCGGGTAACGAATGAAGATGTGCTCGACGTTGTGGAGATGGTGCTTTCCGGCCAGATCAACAAAGAGATCGTACGCCGAATTCAGTTAACAGGCGCAATGGCACTTGGATTGTCCGGTGTGGATGGACATTTGATTGAAGCGAAGCCGGTGGCGAATAGCCATGAGGTTGGTCTTGTTGGTGATGTCACGAAAGTGAATTCTGAACTGATTCAAGGTATCGTAAGCATGGGTTACATCCCGGTGATCGCACCCGTTGGACTTGGCGCTGATGGCGGCCAACGTTACAACATTAATGCGGATACGGCGGCAGGAGCTGTTGCTTCTCACCTTGGTGTGGAGCAGATGGTTGTAGTGACGGACGTTCCCGGCATTATGAAAACAGTGGATGGCGAGAAGCGGGTGCTTCCTGTTGTCAGCGTAGCAGAGATTGAAGAGATGATCGCGAGCGGTGACATCTACGGGGGTATGATTCCGAAGGTTCGCGCAGCGATTGCTTGCATACAAGGCAGGGTCCAAGAAGTTGTCATCGTGAACGGTTCTGAGCCGAATGTACTGAGCAAAGTGCTGAAAGGCACGGGTATTGGCACGAGGATTGTGCGCTAACAAGCACACTGAGTAACCGAATGGAATGATCTTTTAGGAATACATCCACCAATTTGAGTTACAGATACCAATGTTTTTTAGACCGATACGAGCTTGAAAATACCGCCATAACGATGTTTTTCATCCTAATGGTGCAACTACAGGACTCCGGGGCGAGTTTAACGGTGTTTTTCATCTTTAAATAGGGCTCTAATGTAGGTTACAGGTTCTTGAACGGAGGTATCGGTCATGCAGCGGATTACGTTTATGTTTAAACAATTCCTAAGAGAGCCTCTATGGTTTAAAATACTTATTTCGATAACCTTGCTAATTGCACTCATTTTTAGCAATTCTTACTTCTCGAATGATCCGGCTTACCAAGGCTTCTCCAAATTAGCGGCAGCCATTTTTTTCGTCGCATACGGGATGAAAATGAGAAGGAATCGAACAACGGCTATCATTTTATTTGCAGCTACCGCAATATGTCTTTATCTAGCTTGGCATAAGTTCGAACTCATGGGTTGAACCACAAACTTTAAGGAGGGAATGTACATGACTGAAACAGGTAAAAGCTCGCTATTTCCAACCTACGCAAGATATCCAATCACGCTAGTGAAGGGGGAAGGCAGCCGTCTATGGGATGATACAGGTAAGGAATACATCGATTTGATGAGCGGGATCGCGGTAACGAACCTCGGGCACGCGCCTCAAGCGGTGAAGGAGAAGTTGATTGAACAGCTCGATCAATTATGGCATGTGAGCAATCTTTTCCATATTCCGAATCAGGAGAAGCTGGCTACTCTACTCACAGATAATAGCTGTGCAGACGCGGTATTCTTCTGTTCCACTGGTGCGGAAGCGAATGAGGCTGCGATTAAGCTGGCACGTCGCTATAACCAAAAGGTTTTGAACAATGGTCGGTACGAGATTATCACGTTCAACATGTCGTTCCACGGACGCACGCTGGCGACATTGACCGCTACAGGGCAGGATAAAGTGAAGGAAGGCTTCCATCCGCTTCCTGGCGGCTTCGTCTATGCGCCTTATAACGATTTCGAGGCTGTTCGCAGTCTTGTCAATGAGCATACATGTGCCATCATGCTGGAGATGGTGCAAGGAGAAGGCGGCGTACTGCCGGCTGATCCGGAGTTCGTGAAACAAATTGCAGAGCTGTGCAAGCAAGAGAATCTGCTTTTGATCGTGGATGAAATCCAGACGGGCGTGGGACGTACAGGTAAGCTTTTTGCCTATGAGCATTATGGGGTGGAGCCGGATATCTTCACGTTGGCCAAAGGCCTTGGTGGAGGGTTTCCGATCGGTGCTATGTTAGGCAAGGCGTTCTTGGCTGAAGCATTCAGCGCTGGAAGCCACGGGTCAACCTTTGGTGGAACGCCGATAGCTACGGCTGCAGGATATGCGGCTGTGGACACGATTGTCACGAATAAACTGCCAGAGCGCGCTGCGCAATTAGGCGAATACACAGTGAAGAAGCTGGAGAGCAAGCTTGCAGGCAATCCGCTTATCAGCAATATTCGCGGCATTGGTCTCCTCATCGGGATCGAATGTACACAACCAGCAGGTGAAATCATTAGTGAAATTCATAAGCAAGGTGTACTCGTAATTCCGGCAGGGCCGAACGTTATTCGTCTTGTACCTGCTTTGACCATACCGCAAGAAGATTTAGATCAAGCCCTAGATGTGGTGTGCAGTGTCCTCTCCCAGAAGGCATCAACCATCAGCAGCGTCTAGTAAAAGTTCCGTTTAGAGAGGTTGGATAACATGAATATGGCTGTAAAGGAAGAACTGGCTGCCCAGTTGAAGGGCAAGGATTTTCTTGCTTTAGTTGATTATACATCAGAAGAAATTGAATATTTGATTCACTATGCGATTGAGCTTAAACGTAAACAAAAAGCTAGAGAGCCGCATGCTGTGTTGGCTGGTAAGACGCTTGGAATGATTTTTGAGAAATCCTCGACGCGTACGCGTGTTTCCTTTGAAGTAGGAATGTACCAACTAGGGGGTCAGGCTCTTTTCCTCAGCAAAAATGATTTGCAGCTTGGACGCGGTGAAACCGTTTGGGATACTGCGCAAACACTGTCCCGTTACCTGGATGGCATCATGATTCGCACGTACGAACACCGCAAAGTGATTGACCTTGCACGTGGATCAACGGTACCGGTCATTAATGGATTGACGGATTATGCCCACCCTTGTCAGGTTATGGCTGATTATCAGACGGTTTTGGAGAAAAAAGGCCGTTTGAAAGGTCTCAAAGTCGCCTACATCGGAGATGGCAACAATATGGTGCATTCCCTCATGATGGGTGCAAGTAAATTAGGGATGAATTTCGCGATTGCATCGCCGGAAGGCTACGATCCCGACAAAGAAGTCATTCAGATTTCTAAAGAGAACGCAGCGCAGACCGGAGGCAGTGTTCTCCTTACTCGCGATCCACGCGAAGCGATTGAAAATGCGGACGTCGTCTATACAGATGTTTGGGCCAGCATGGGCTTTGAGGCGGAGCAGCAGGAGCGGGAGATTGCTTTTAAGAACTTCCAAATCAACGAGGCGCTTGTGAAGCATGCCAAATCAGATTACTTGTTCATGCACTGCTTGCCTGCACACCGCGGGGAAGAAGTGAGCGAGGGCGTTATTGACGGCCCGAATTCCATTATTTTTGACCAAGCAGAGAATCGTCTTCATGCGCAAAAGGCTATTATGGCCGCGACAATGATATAATAATTCGTAGCAGACATAGAAACGGAGAGATTAGTAGACATGGCTAAGGAAAAAATCGTTCTCGCCTATTCCGGCGGATTGGATACATCGGTTATCCTCAAATGGCTTAAGGAGACTTACGACGCGGAAATTATTGCTTTCACAGCGGATATCGGGCAAAAGGATGAGCTGGACGGTCTGGAGGAAAAAGCGCTCCAAACCGGCGCATCCAAGATCTACATCGACGACCTGCGCGAAGAGTTCGCGAAGGATTTCATCAACCCGATGTTCCAAGCGGGTGCTCTGTATGAAGGGCAATACCTGCTCGGCACTTCGATCGCTCGTCCGTTGATCGCGAAGCGCATGGTCGAAATCGCTCGCGCTGAAGGCGCAACGGCGATTGCTCACGGAGCAACCGGCAAAGGGAATGACCAAGTGCGCTTTGAGCTGACAGCAGCGGCGTTGGCGCCTGAGCTGTCCGTGATCGCGCCTTGGCGTCTTGAGCAGTTCCGCGAGGAGTTCCCTGGTCGCGCAGAGATGATCGCATATGCCGAGAAACACGGCATTCCGGTTACTGCATCGGCGGCGAAGCCGTATTCGACGGATCGTAACTTGCTGCACATCTCTTTCGAGAGCGGCATGCTGGAAGATCCTTGGTTCGATGCTGCATCTGACGAGAACAAAGGCATGTACGTCCTGAGCGTAGCTCCAGAAGATGCACCGGATCAAGCAGAGTACATCGAGCTTGAGTTCGACAAAGGTGACTGCGTAGCCATCAATGGCAAGAAGTTGTCCCCTCTGCAAGTCATGGAAACCTTGAATGAAATTGGCGGCAAGCACGGTATTGGCCGTGTCGATATGGTCGAGAACCGTTTCGTCGGCATGAAGAGCCGCGGCGTGTATGAGACTCCGGGCGGTACGATTCTTTTCACAGCTCACCGCAAAATGGAATCCCTCACGATGGACCGCGATGTCATGCACCTTCGTGATTCCCTCATTACGAAATATGCGACATTAGTCTACAACGGCTTCTGGTTCGCACCTGAGCGTTTGGCGATTCAAGCGCTTGTGGGAGAAAGCCAAAAGAACGTAACAGGTACAGTGCGCTTGAAATTGTACAAAGGCAACGTCATGGGCGCTGGTGTGAAAAGTCCAGTATCCTTATACAATCCGGAGATTGCTACAATGGAAGCAGATCCGACGAAAGCATACGACCAAGGCGATGCAACAGGATTCATCCGCTTGAACGCACTTCGTCTGAAAGTATCTTCTGGCGTAGAACAAAACGCAAAGAAGTAATTATATAGCAGCACGGTCCGCTGGCTTTCCCTTCGTGGAAAGCCTTTGGGTTGTCAATAAGGCTGTCCATAAGTCTGTCCAGCAGAGAGACTTTGAGCGCCGCTCAAAGATCCCTATATTAGGTGTTAATACGAGAGGAGCCATGCACGGTGTCTAAGCTTTGGGGTGGACGATTTACGAAGAAAACCGACCAATTGGTCGAAGAATATACCGCATCGATTACATTTGATAAAGAGCTTGCGGAGGAAGATATCGAAGGCAGCCTAGCGCATGTGACGATGCTTGGCAAGTGCGGCATTCTTCCTGCGGATGATGTCGAGAAAATCAAGGATGGATTGTTGGCTGTTCAAGGTATGATTCGCCGTGGCGAGCTGGAGTACACGATTCAGAATGAAGATATTCATATGAATATCGAGAAAACCTTGATCGACTTGATCGGCCCTGTCGGCGGCAAGCTTCATACTGGCCGCAGCCGTAACGATCAAGTAGCAACGGACATGCACCTTTACCTGCGCAAGCGGGTGGTTGAGTTCGTAGGCCTGCTAATCAAGCTGCAAGAGGCTTTGCTTGAGAAAGCGAAGGATAATCTGGATACGATTATCCCGGGATATACGCATCTGCAGCGTGCGCAGCCGATTCTGTTCGCGCATCACATGATGGCCTACGTCAGCATGTTCCAGCGTGACCTTGAGCGCTTGCAGGACAGCTACAAGCGCGTAGACATGCTGCCGCTCGGCGCTGGCGCGCTCGCCGGCACGACGTTCCCGATCGACCGCCATTTCGTGGCGGAGCAGCTCGGGTTCGGACGCGTGTACGAGAACTCCCTGGATGCGGTCAGCGACCGCGATTTCATCCTGGAGTTCCTCTCTAACGCGTCCATGATCATGATGCACCTTTCTCGCTTCAGCGAGGAAATGGTGCTCTGGTCTTCGACTGAGTTCGCGTTCATCGAACTCGATGATGCTTTCTGCACCGGCAGCTCGATCATGCCGCAGAAGAAGAACCCGGACGTGGCTGAGCTTGTCCGCGGCAAAACGGGCCGCGTCTATGGCAACTTGTTCGGTCTGATGACCGTGCTCAAGTCGCTGCCGCTGGCTTACAACAAGGACATGCAGGAAGATAAAGAAGGCATGTTCGATACAGTTCGTACACTTCAGGGCGCGCTTCAATTATTCGCTCCTATGGTCGCTACGATGAAAGTAAACACGGACCGCATGAGACAAGCTGTGAACCAAGATTTCTCGAACGCAACGGATATCGCCGATTACCTTGTGAACAAAGGATTGCCTTTCCGTCAGGCGCATGAAGTGATTGGCAAAACAGTTCTGTACTGCATCCAAAACAACAAATACCTACTCGATATGAGCATCGAAGAGTTCAAAACGTTCTCTACGCTTTTCGAGTCCGATATTTATCAGGTCCTACAGCCGGAGCAAGTGGTTAACGCGCGTAATGTCTACGGCGGAACGGCCAGCAATCAAGTGACAGAGGCGATTGCTCGCGCCGAGCAAGTACTGGCGCAGTCGAACGAGTGGTTGCAAGTATTTTTAGAAAAAAGCAAGTAAACGAATAGCAAAAAGCCTTCAAAACCACCAAATCTGATGGTCTTGAAGGCTTTTTCTCATCTGCCGGTAACCGAGATAAACCCTGTATCTGCTCGTACCGTCACTCTTTTGCTGCCATCACCGATGGTGCCCTTAGCGGAATGATGATCGGTCCGTTGTACATTTAAACCAGGTACTTCCAGATTGACACTGCCCGTGTCGGTTCTCAGATCGAAACTTGCGCTTTTTGGGGCAGGATCGAGCTGAAGACGAATCGTGCCTGTGTCGGATTCAAGCGATACGGAATCTCCGATATCATGCAGTTTAGCCGTGATGCCGCCTGTGTCTGTTTTCATCTTTACATCGCCTTGCCCGTCCTCTACGTTGATACGACCCGTATCTGTTTGAAGGTTTAGCTGCTTCCCTTCATAACGCTCAATGGAAATACCGCCTGTGTCGGTGCTGACTGTAAGCTTGTCGGCTTTTACTTCCTTGAAGTTGATGCCCCCTGTATCCGAAGAAACCGTGATAGCTTTGTACATTTTTTCTGGAAGTGTTACTTCTGTACGTAATCGGAAACTTTGGTTATTGATCAAGGCTTTCAATTCAGTCAAATCGAAACTGAAATTAATTTGTGGTTTCTTCTGCGTACATACGTCAACTCGCCATACATTACTTCCTTCAGTTGCCGCCTCAATGGTGCAGTTTTTAGCAGTAAGCTCTCCAAGTGTTCCTACGAGATGCACTTTAATTTCGTCGGAATTACTAGGGATAAAGGTTACCCCGGAGATGTCATTTTGAATGATTAATGTATCAATATTGGCTGCTGGAATCTTCTTTTCGATATCAATATTCGTGATACCTGCATTCAAATCCAACGCTTTGAAAGAAACAGCTGCTCCAATAAGACCGACCCCAAGGCAGGCAAAGCCGAGCAGTAAGAAAAATTTGACTCCACGTTTCATAGCTTAAGCCCCCTTAATCAATTTGGCATTAAATTGGATGTACATCCAGCTGAGTTTGAAAAATACTTTGAACAACCATGAGCTTAGCGTCGTCAATATTATGCCCAAGCCGAAACAAGCAAGCATAGCGAATCCAATGAAACGCATATCGCTGCCGACCGTTCCCATATAGCTGCCGAGAATGCCGACAATTGGCGAGATGATGAGCGCGAAGCCCGAAACAAATAGCGCAATTAATGTTGCGAGAATACCGAACCAAGGACCAACGACGAATATAAGGTTAAAAAATCCAAGCATAATACTTACGATAATAGCCTTAATACTCGACTCCTGTTTAGCAGGATAGTATGGATTGGGATTCATATAAGGATTGGCGCCCTTTGGATGCGTGTAAGGTGGATAGGGTGTATAGGCTCCAGTTTCTGAAGTTTGTGTAGTCGTCGCTGTCGGTTCGGTTTTGGAAAAAGATTTCTCTACCCGATCGCCAAACGTGCCTTTCGAAGGCTCCTGCTCCTTACTAGGTGTCTCCTTCTGAGCGTCCCAGTTTGGAACTCGCGGATAGCCGAGAGACTGGGCTACATCATCCTCTTGCTTGCCGTTTTCAATTGCTTTCTGAAACAATTCTTCATAAACAGACAATATATTTTGGCGCTCCTTCTCGGGAAGTCCACGCAGTCGATAGTTTAATTCTTTGAAATAATCGATTTTGCTCATCGCCTAGCCTCCTTGTGTGCTATTTCATATTCCTATCATAATAGAAAAAAGTCATAATGACCTAGTAACTACAGTCACATGACCTTTCCTATTCGCAAAAGAGGCAGAAGCCTCTATATTACCGGTTAACCGGTCCTTTCACGCCATCTTCAAGGATGGGCTGCTCTGGCGTGGAGGGATTCATTTCGTCCGACTTGATGTCATCGCGGTTGGCGGCGATGATAGTAGGCACTGGAGAATACTGATCCTTGGAGATTAATTCTTTACTGACGATCGTACCATTTTCTCTTTTGATCCGATACGTCTCTACCTTGTAGCCAACCTTGCCAGTGCTGATAGGGCGTGTAACGCCAGGTTTCAGGCTGGGATTTTGCAAGTATTTAACCGGTGGTTGAATTGTTTCTACAATGTTGGAATTGATGTCATAGGTAATGGAAGGCGACATATGACCGAAAAGCTTCACAGTGACGGCTTGTTCTGTTGTTATGGTTCGTATCAACAGATAGGCATCTGTGTTATTTCGGAATTTGAAATTAATATAGCCGCTGGCGAAAGTTGCATCTTGGCCGAGTGTAACATAGCTAACAGGAAGTGAATGATTGCGCCGTTCAACAATGTCTAGACCACTCCGCAAGACGGCATTGTAAAGCGTTGTAGAAACTTGGCAAATGCCGCCCCCAATGCCTGGCACGAGCTTGCCGTTTAGGATGACTGGTGCTTCCTTATAGCCGAATTTGGCTTCGGTTTGTTCAATAATCTTGCTATAGTCAAACGTCTCTCCCGGCGCCATTAAATAATCCTGAATAGAAGCGGCTGTGGAGCGAATATTGTGAATTCTCCCTTCACCTGATGGGGGGAATGAGGTCGTAAATTCCGAGATTTTGCGATCGATGCCCTGACGCTTCAATGTTTCCATCGTTACCGCGGGGCCCTGCTCGTATAAAGGCAAGGACAGTGTGATAGGAGCGGCATTGTGAATATAGCCAATGGATGGGGCAATTTCTTTCAAGTGTTCAAGCAAATGGGCCGTATCAATTCTCAGCACTTTGCGTTCGGGCTCGAAAGCTAGTAAATCTTCATTGGTAACGATTCGTTTTGCGGCGACCGGCTGAAGGCTATAAAGGTCCTTCCAAGCTTCTTTTATAACGGTGTTTAGCTGAGCTTGATTGACAGTGACCTCGAGCGGTATATCCGCGTGACGTAGGGTCCAGCGAGCTTTTATACGCTCTATCGGAGAGACTCCAAATAGCTGCTCAAGTGAACGAGCTAGGGTTTCCTTTTGATACTGAACACCTAGTTGTCCAAGCGCAAGTTGTTTATTGGGAATATTCGAACGGGAAGATTGCAATTGAACGGGATAGGATGAGAGCAGCTGAAGGCGCTGTTCGTATTCTTGTTGAAATTTATCATAAGGCATTCCTCCAACCCGCCAGCCAGCAACCGTGAAATCTGCAGGGAATGTAGGCTGAGAACCATAGACATATAGAGCTATGCTAAACGCACTTAGCATGCCTACGACGATAGACGTATAGAAGATAACTTTTCTAATTTGGCGTGACATGTACAGCGGCTCCTTTACATACGAATGAGTTACGGGCCTGTACTATCTATATGTATCTTCCTTTCAACCAATTTATTACTAAATCCTTATTCGGCTTAAATGTGTACAAATAATGATATAATGACGGTAATCTACAGGAATTTCAAAGCTATTTTAGAAGGAATTTCAGCTTTTGTGTCGAATGGATAAAAGCTATCTATAACAGCAGAGAGACTTTGTGCTCAGTTCAAAGATCCCGCAGCAGAAAGACTTTGAGCAAGCTCAAAGATCCCACAGCAGAGAGACTTTGCTACGCAAAGATCCCACAGCAGAGAGACTTTGCTACGCAAAGATCCATATATTAGGATGTGATATTGTGATCGAAATGCAGGACGTATGGAAAACGTACTCCAACGGCACTCATGCATTGCGAGGAATTAATGTAAAAGTGGACAGCAACGAGTTCGTCTATGTTGTTGGACCTTCCGGCGCAGGTAAATCTACATTTATGAAGTTGATGTATAGAGAAGAAAGGCCGACCAAGGGGCAAATCTTCGTGAACGGTTTTAATTTGGAAAAGCTGAAACAGCGTAAGATTCCTTACGTGCGTCGTAATATTGGTGTTATTTTCCAGGATTATCGACTGCTTCCCAAGCTTAATATTTTTGAAAATGTGGCTTTCGCTATGGAAGTTATCGAGGCACCTAAGAAGCAGATTAAGAAACGCACAATGGAAGTGCTCGAGCTTGTTAAGTTGAAGGATAAAGCGAATTCGCTGCCCTCTCAGCTTTCTGGAGGCGAGCAGCAGCGGGTAGCGATTGCCCGGGCAATAATTAACAACCCAGCTGTCATTATCGCCGATGAACCGACAGGAAATCTCGACCCTGAGACCTCCTGGGGAATCATGAAATTGATGGAGGAAATTAACTTCCGGGGAACCACCATAGTCATGGCTACGCATAACAAGGAAATCGTAAATACGATGCGTAAACGAGTTATTGCGATTGAGCATGGACTCATTGCTCGTGACCAGGTACGGGGGGAATACGGCTATGAAGATTAGTACGGTTTCGCGTCATTTGCGAGAAGGTACGAAGAATGTCGTTCGGAATGGTTGGATGACGTTCGCGTCGATTAGTTCGATTGCTATTTCGTTATTTATTTTAGGCATTTTCGTCCTTATTACACTTAATGTGAATGATATTGCAGGTCAGATTGAGAAACAGGTTGAGATTAATGTGTATCTGGAGGTTAACACTTCACAGGGTCAAATTAATGCGCTCGAATCTCAAATTCAAGCTATTCATGAGGTAAAAACCATCAAGTTTGTTTCGAAAGAAGAGGGGCTTGTTTATTTAAGGCAAAAGCTTGGTGAGAGCGGTAAAGCTTTGTTAGATGGATTTGAAGGGGAAAATAACCCGTTAAACGATGCGTTCACCATCGAAGTCGATGACCCACACAATGTGGCAGTCGTTGCTGATCAAATCAGCGCGCTCAATATCGGCAAAGATCCAAAGCCTATCTACAAGGTGAATTATGGCAAAGGTACAGTTGAAGCCCTATTTAAGGTGACACAAATTGTTCGTTGGGTCGGTATTGGTATCGTTATTTTACTTTCATTTACCGCCGTGTTCCTGATCGCGAATACGATCAAAATTACGATTTTGGCCAGACGCAAAGAAATATCAATTATGAAACTGGTGGGTGCGACGAATTCCTTTATTCGTTGGCCGTTCTTTATAGAAGGTGCTCTACTCGGATTCATCGGCTCTGTTATCCCGACAGCTATTATTCTTGGTGGGTACTGGAAGCTGCTTAACACGAGTTCACTGAACTTGAATCTGCTTATGGTTGAATTAACACCTTTCGGGGAGATTGCTCCTACGATGACGGCTTTGTTGTTAGGTATTGGGATGGTAATAGGCATCTGGGGGTCCCTAATCTCCGTACGCAAATTCCTCAGGGTTTAAGGAGGCTTTTAAAGCCGACTTTGATAACGATGTATTACTGGAAGCTTACTCGGCATCGAATCTTGAACGAAAATGGGGTAGTCCGGTACTCATGTAGCTTGCTACACTCCGTTCCTCCTACTCCCATTTTCGTTCAACCTTCTCGGTTCTGAAAGCCGATTTAAAAGCTTTTATTTTTATTATTTCATTTTCAAAGATTCATAGATTAAGAATTTAAGAGATTCAAAGTATAAAAGATTCAAGAAGTGCCAGGTTTTGATGATGGGGAGGCTACGTGCTTGAAGAAGAAGATTCTACCTTTGGTGTTGACACTTGGGATTGCGGCTTCATTGGCGGTTCCTTATGCGGGGTATGCCGCTTCAACAACGGAAAAGATCGATCAGCAGTTGACTCAGCTCAAGAAAATGAAGGCGGTCGCGCAGCAGAAGGCGAATGACGCGCAGAATCAAATAACGAAGGTCCATACTGAGAAGGACCAGGCGACCAAGGATATGAACACACTTGTCAATCAGGTGAATGAAGCTAGTAAGAAGCTCACGAAACTGAATGAAGAAATCGACCAAGTATCGGATGCATTAGCAGATAACGCTAAACAATTGGATGAAGCGGAAGCGCGTGTGGAGACTCGTGATCAAATGCTGAAATCCCGAGTGCGTTTGATGTATATGAACGGTTTTGTTTCGTACATGGATGTGCTGCTTAGCGCGACCAGTTTTTCTGATTTCTTGAACCGTATTGAAGCTTTGAAATCTATTGTTAATCAAGATAAAGAGATACTAGTGTCAAATAAGAAAGATAAAGAAACGGTTGCCCAGAAAAAGGTAGATACAGAACAACAGCTTGAGAAGGTTAAAGCGCTGTACGCTGACGCCGACGCCCTCAGGGACGATCTGCAAGCGAAGGAGAAGGCCAAGGAAGTTAAGATTGCTTCTCTTACGAAGCAAGAGAAGGTGCTTGAGGATATTTCAGAAGAAAGCGATAAACAGATTACACAATTAGCGAAGCAAGAAGCGGACCTACAGGCGAAGAAGAGGGCAGCTAGTAAAGCGAAATCGCCTTTCACTTATTCCGGTGGGAAACTGGGTTACCCATTGGCCGTTCAAGCGCCACTTACATCCGATTTCACGAATAGAATCAATCCAGTTACAGGCAGATCAGAGAGCCATAAAGGGATTGATTTGGGAGCACCTAAAGGAACGGACATTCTTGCGGCTGAGAACGGCTCAGTTATCTATGCCTCATGGATGAACGGATACGGGAATTGCATCATCGTGGATCATGGGAATGGATTATGGACGTTGTATGGACATATTATGAATGATGGGCTCTACGTCAAAGTTGGCGATGTGGTGAAACGCGGACAGAAGATTGCCGGTGTTGGCTCGACAGGTCAATCGACAGGGAACCATTTGCATTTTGAAGTTAGGAAGAATGAAGTTCCAACCGATCCTAAACCGTTCTTACGATAAGGGAACTTGGTTATAAAACTGGAATAGCTTGTCATATACTACAAACAGGCGAACCCAAATGGGTTTTAGGAAAAAGGTGGTGAAACGCGCTTTGCAATTCAAAGGACGCACGGTCATAGTATTTGTTTTGTTAGCCATGTTTGCAAGCAGTATCGTTACATTGACGATTGTGGATTCATCCTTTTCTTGGGGGCGGAAAGAGCAGCCAGCGGGCAGTACCGCCGCATCCACTGCCACTTCATCCGGACTATCGAGTAAGGATTTGAGCAAAATCTCTACAACGTTTCAATTGATCGAGAGCAAGTATTTGAAGCAGCCGGATCATGATAAGCTGGTTAATGGCGCAATCAATGGCATGCTGGAATCTCTGGAAGACCCATTTACCGTTTATATGGATCAAAAGGAAGCGAAGCAGTTCGATGAGAGTATTACGTCCTCTTTTCAAGGCATAGGGGCAGAGGTTTCGATTGAGGAAGGTAAATTCGTTATCGTGTCTCCAATCAAGGGCTCTCCTGCTGAGAAAGCCGGTATTCAATCCAAAGACGTGATTGTCTCGGTCAACGGAGAGAAGTTGGACGGGCTTACGCTTAACCAAGCAGTCATGAAAATCCGCGGGCCTAAAGGCACGCAGGCGAAGCTGGATTTACTTCGTCAAGGTGCCGGTGATCCGGTGCAAGTCATCGTGGTCAGGGATAATATTGACGTTGAAACGGTTTATGGCGAAATGCTGCAGGACCAAATCGGGAAGATTGAGATTCGCCAATTCTCCTCGAATACAGCCGTCCGTTTCGCTGAAGAGCTGAAAAGCCTTGAAGCCAAAGGGATGAAAGGACTTGTTATCGACGTGCGTAATGACCCGGGCGGTCTGTTGAACGTAGTCGTAGACATCGTGAATCCTTTCGTCAAGAGCGGCAAACCGATCGTCCAGGTCGAGAATCGGGATGGGAAGCGGGAACCGACACCTTCAACGGGTTCTGGCAAGAATTATCCGGTAACGGTGCTAGTGAATAAGGGCAGTGCAAGTGCTTCGGAGATATTGGCAGGAGCCTTCCAAGAAGCGGTTGGCAGCAAGATTATTGGCGAAACTTCCTATGGGAAAGGAACCGTTCAGGTTACTTTTGAGAAGGAAATGGGCGACGGCAGCAATATTAAAATGACGGTGTACAAATGGTTAACGCCGAACGGAAACTGGATTCACAAAACGGGGATCCAACCTGACATTCCAGTTGAGCAGCCAGGGTATTTCAAAGCAGCTCCACTGTCTAAGAAAAGTGTGCTTAAACAGGACATGACAAGCGATGATGTGAAGAATCTACAACTCATGCTGACAGGTCTTGGTTTTAACCCGGAACGTTCGGACGGTTATTTCAATGATAAGACAGTTACAGCTGTTAAAGCATTCCAACGGACTAATGGTTTACCGATGACAGGCGAGGTAGACACGGAAACAGCGACTAAAATCGAAAAATCAATTTTGGCGCAAATTCGTGAGCCGAAGAACGATTTGCAGTTGAAGGCAGCAATTGGGCAAATCCAAAAGCAAATCGGGAAATAATAAGGGTCAGATATTGGAAATTCGTCAAGATGGGCAGGAGTTAAGCTCTAATAGTCGAATTAGTGTAGGAAGGTTGCTACGGCTGCCTTCCTATTTCTTTTTCATCAAGGAGCCCAGATTCGTATGGATGTATTGATTCAACTTTTGGACAGACTGCTGCAGGCTGTAGGGCAGTTGTTTGCGAATCCTTTTTACTATATAGGTATTCTATTTATCGTGCTGCATTATCGGAAGCAGATTCAGATGGAGCGTAAGCTGTTTCACACGCGCTTGCATTCTTTATTGAATGAGACGTGGCGAACCGTACTCTGGGGTTGGCTAGGCGGTATCAGTGCCTCCGTACTTATGCTCTTCGTAGGTGTTAATATTCAAGCGAGCACGGTCATTCTGTTATGGGTCCTATCGATTATTCTAGTGATGATGCGCGTTAGATTCTTGTGTTTGGCTTATGCGGTAGGTATTTTGGGAATCGCGCAAGTGATTCTTTCGTGGATACCGAATGCAGCCAGCCTCCAGGAGGCGGTTCCGGTTCTGGACATCGTAGTTGGCGCAGATATCCCTTCCTTGCTGGTCATTGTCGCTGTACTTCATCTTCTAGAAGGGACGCTGGTCGGCTTTCAAGGGGCACGCATGGCAACACCGCTGTTCCTCGAAGGGAGGCGTGGGCAAATTATCGGCGGGCAACAGCTGCAAGGCTTCTGGCCTGTTCCCATATTCTTGCTCGTTCCTATGACAGGGGGAAGTATAGAAGGTCTTCCATGGGAAACGCTGTTTGGTTCGAACCTCGCATCAGGATGGACATTTCTTGCCTTTCCGGCAATGATTGGCTTTACGGAGCTTACGATATCGAAGCTTCCCCGCAAACAAGCCCGTTTCAGTGCAAGCTTGCTCTACTTATATGGCATCATCCTATTAGTTACAGCGATTGCCGCTCATTTCTGGCCGCCGATTCTGCTTGTAGGAGCCGTATTAAGCATTGCTTTACATGAAGGACTGATTCGGTATAACCAATGGGTGGAAGATAAGCTGGTGCCGTTCTACGTTCACTCACAGCGTGGTCTTATGGTGTTGTCGGTAGTACCAAACAGTCCTGCCCACGAGCTAGGTATTCAAACGGGCGAACTCATTCATAAGGTCAACGGTCACAAAATCAAGACCAAAACCGATCTGCACGTTGCCATGGGGCTGAATTCCGCCTTCTGCAGGCTGGAGGTGCTGAATGAGCAGGATGAGGTGCGTTTCTTGCAGCGAGCGATTTACTCTGGCGATCATCATCAATTAGGAATTATTTTAGCTCCTGATCAGGATGCATTGTACTTCCTAGAGCCAAGACCCCTGCATCTGTTTTCCTATTTGCGAAGTAAACTGACCGGCTTGTTATCCAATGATTCAACGAAATCTATGTGATTAAAAAAAGACCCTATCCTCTCGTTTGAAAGAGGAAGGGTCTTTGCTTATTTAACCGTTGTTGTTGGAGAGAGCCCATCACGCAGTACAATGATTTCGACGCGGCGATTTTTGCTGCGGTTCTCATCGCTTGTGTTGGCCACTTTTGGCATCGTATCAGCATAAGCTGTAGCAATAAATTTATTGTTATCCAGTTTGGCCGTATCACTAAAATAGCGAAGCACCGAAAGGGAACGGGCGAATGATAATCCCCAGTTATCTTTGAATGGAGAGCCTGTAGCTAGCGGCAAGTTGTCGGTATGACCTTCGATGCTCACCTTGTTGTTCAGAGTTGGGATGAGAGAAGCAAGCTTCTGAAGAATTGGAAAGGAGGCCGCTTTCAGATCTGCTTTTCCTAGGTCGAATAGGAATAAGTCATTAAGAGTGATAGCCACACCGCGTTCTGTATCGCTAGCGGATACTTGTGCCTCCAGATTTTGATCCTTAATATAAGCTTGGACTTGTTTTAAAAGATCTTGAAGTTCCTTTTCGCGCTTCTCTTTTTCATTCTCTTCAGGCTTTGTTTTATCTTTCTCTTCCTTCTGATCATCTTGGCTCTGATTCTGGTTCTGCGGTGTCTGGGCATCGCCTTGCTTTGGGGTCATTTGACCGCTGACGCCAAAGCCTTTATCCAAAACCGAGTCGGCTTTCTGGAATTGCATGTTTAAGGCTTGAGCCAGAACGGAATACTTTTGAACATCGACTTTACTCATTGCATACATAATAATGAAGAAAACGAGCAGCAGGGTGATTAAATCAGCGTAAGTAATGAGCCATCTCTCATGATTGACATGTTCCTCGTGCTTCTTACCTCTCCGCGCCATTATCGTCATCCTCCTCTACGACTTTCTTCGTTGGTTTATCGTGGAGGAAGGAATTCAGTTTTTTCTTAATTAACTGTGGATTCTCACCGGCTTGAAGGGCAAGAATGCCTTCTAACATCAGTTCCATTTCGGAAACCATTTCTTTGCCGCGAACCTTAATTTTATTAGCGATCGGAAGATAGACCAAGTTGGCGCTCATAACACCGTATAAGGTAGCTGTGAAAGCGACGGCAATGGCAGGTCCGAGACTGGAGGGGTCGTCGAGATTACCGAGAACGTGTATGAGTCCCATGACGGTACCGATAATTCCCATGGTTGGTGCATATCCGCCTCCGGCTTCGAACACCTTTGACATATTGTTAACTTGGTGCTCAATAGCATCCATCTCCAGCTCTAGAATTTGTCTGGTCAGCTCGGGATCAGTTCCATCAACCACCATAAGCAAACCATCTTTAAGGAACGGATTTGTATGCTCCTGTGCGCGTTGCTCAAGGGCTAATACTCCTTCTCGACGAGCGATAGAAGCCATTTCCACAAGTTCATCAATCGTTGCTCCCGGATCTCTTTTTACTTCTTTGAAGGCAATGCCGAGAGCTTTAGGGATTTTGGCTAAAATAGAGAGCGGGAAGCTGATGGCTACTGCACCAAAGGTTCCGCCGAAAACGATCAGCATGGCACTCGGGATGATCAATGAACTAATATGACCGCCATCCCACATGTACCCGCCGACTAAACCTACAAGACCCAATACTAATCCTAAAACTGTTGTCAAATCCATGACTGTACCACTCCTAATTAGCATAAAAAGAATAGGAACCATAAAGCAACCAGATAAATTCGTTGGAGTCGCTCTCCACAAAATTTATACAGGCCGTAACAGATATTGCCGTTTGCATCCATGATTCAAAAATAGTATAATGGAAAAACCAGAACAAACATTCTTATGATGGATGAATTTAGAGAATCCTTCATATTTGTGCGAATAAGTTCCATAAACTTCTATATCGGAAATAGCATAAGGAAAGTTAATAGGATAAAAGTTCGATTTATTTCGATAAAATGTGGGTTTAAAAAGTTCGAATAAGTGTAGGTGATTATTGATGAGTGAACTGGTCATTAGCTCTAAGAAGTTTGAGCTTGTATCCGATTTTTCCCCGCAAGGCGATCAGCCTAAAGCGATTGAGGAAATTGTTCAAAGTATACAAGCAGGTAATAAGCATCAGACGCTCTTAGGTGCGACGGGAACGGGAAAAACGTTCACAGCGGCGCAAGTCATTGCCAAGTTGAACCGTCCTACCCTAATTATTGCGCATAACAAAACGTTAGCCGCACAGTTGTGCAGTGAATTTAAAGAATTTTTCCCTCATAATGCCGTCTCCTACTTCGTTAGTTACTATGATTACTACCAACCAGAAGCCTACATTGCCTCCTCTGACACTTACATCGAGAAAGATTCCAGCATCAATGAAGAGATTGATAAGCTTCGTCACTCAGCGACAAGCTCGTTATTTGAACGCCGTGACGTTATTGTCGTAGCGAGCGTGTCGTGTATTTACGGCTTGGGTTCGCCAATTGAATATGGCAATATGCTGCTTTCTTTACGTGTAGGTATGGAGAAATCGCGCAATGAGATTTTACACAAGCTCGTGGATATTCAATATCAGCGGAATGATTTGAATTTTGTGCGCGGGACTTTTCGCGTGCGCGGAGATGTCGTTGAGATTTTTCCAGCGTCGCATGGCGAACAAGCGGTGAGAGTTGAGTTGTTTGGTGACGAAATCGAACGGATTACGGAAATCAATGTGCTCACAGGCGAGATTATCGGCGAGCGCGATCATATCGCTATCTTCCCAGCGTCGCACTTTGTGACGCACGAAGATACGATGAAGCGTGCGCTCGTGAATATTGAGCGTGAGCTTGAGGATCGTCTTGCCGTGCTGAAGGAGCAAGGAAAACTGCTCGAAGCACAGAGGCTGGAACAACGGACGCGTTATGATATGGAAATGATGCAAGAGATGGGTTTCTGCAATGGGATTGAGAATTACTCAGGACCGCTGACTTTCCGTGAGCGGGGAGCTACGCCGTATACGCTTATGGACTATTTCCCAGAGGATATGCTTTTCATGGTCGATGAATCCCATGCGACTTTGCCGCAGATTCGCGCGATGTATAATGGAGACAAAGCAAGAAAAGAAGTACTAGTTGACCATGGTTTCCGTTTGCCGTCGGCGCTCGATAACCGTCCACTACGCTTTGAAGAGTTTGAGGAAAAAATCAGTCAAGTTTTATATATATCAGCTACACCTGGACCCTACGAGTTGGAACATTGCCCGGAAATGATACAACAAATTATACGTCCTACGGGGCTGTTGGATCCAATCATTGAAGTAAGACCTACTAAAGGACAAATCGATGATTTAATTGCCGAAATTCATGATCGAATTCGTAAAGATGAGCGTGTGCTCGTAACGACGTTAACGAAGAAAATGTCAGAAGATTTAACTGATTATTTTAAGGAAATTGGCATTAAAGTGCGCTATTTGCACTCGGATATCAAGACATTTGAACGTATGCAGATTCTACGAGATTTGCGGTTAGGTGTTTTCCATGTTCTTGTAGGGATTAACCTCCTTAGGGAAGGGCTTGATTTACCTGAGGTTTCGCTGGTCGCTATTCTAGATGCGGACAAAGAAGGCTTCCTACGCTCAGAACGATCGCTGATTCAAACCATCGGTCGTGCAGCGAGAAATTCAGATGGTCGTGTGATAATGTATGGAGATAAAATAACAGATTCCATGCAGAAAGCGATTTATGAGACGAGTCGCCGTCGAAGTATTCAAGAAGCGCATAATGAGAAGCTGGGGATCACACCGCAAACGATTGCCAAGAAAATCCGCGATGTCATTGAAGCTACGAAGGTGGCTGAACAGAAAGCGGATTATCTGGCCGATGTGAAGGGTGCGAAGATGTCGAAGAAGGATCGCGCATCGCTGATCGAGCGTTTGGAAGGCGAGATGAAAGAGGCTGCGAAGAACCTACAGTTCGAACGAGCCGCGCAGCTGCGTGATGCTATTATGGAAATGAAAGCTGACGCCTAGAAGAGGCTTCAGCTTCACATAGGAGAGGAAGGGTACTGTGTCTAGAGATCAAATCGTCATTAAAGGAGCTAGAGCTCATAATCTGAAAAATATCGATGTCACGATTCCACGTGATAAGTTTGTTGTTCTCACAGGCTTAAGTGGATCAGGGAAATCGTCGCTTGCCTTTGATACGATTTATGCGGAGGGGCAGCGCAGATACGTTGAATCTCTATCTGCCTATGCCAGACAATTTCTAGGGCAAATGGATAAGCCGGATGTAGATTCGATTGAAGGTCTATCGCCGGCTATTTCCATTGATCAGAAGACAACAAGCCGTAATCCGCGTTCCACGGTTGGGACCGTAACGGAGATTTACGACTATTTACGCTTGCTATATGCTCGAATTGGACGTCCGCATTGTCCGACCCATGGTATTGAGATTACATCGCAAACCGTGGAACAAATGGTGGATCGCATTATGGAGTATCCGGAACGAACGAAGCTCCAGATTCTAGCTCCCCTTATTTCAGGACGCAAAGGCGAACATACAAAGCTGCTTGCTGATATTCAAAAGCAGGGATTCGTCAGGGTGCGTGTCAATGGTGAAACGGTCGATCTCGCTGAGAAGATTGAACTCGACAAAAATAAAAAGCACACGATCGAGGTCGTTGTTGACCGTATCGTGATCAAAGAGGATGTTCAAACTCGTCTTGCGGATTCCCTGGAGACAGCGCTCAAGTTGGCAAATGGTAGGGTAATCGTCGATATCATTGACAAAGAAGAGCTGCTCTTTAGCCAAAACTTAGCCTGTCCAGAGTGCGGCTTCAGCGTTGAAGAATTAGCGCCAAGAATGTTTTCGTTTAACAGTCCCTTCGGTGCTTGTCCCGATTGTGATGGACTAGGCAGTCAGATGATCGTTGATCCTGATCTACTTGTTCCTGATGCGAAGTTAACGATTGAAGAGGGAGCGTTCGAAGCTTGGGCCGGCAGCACTTCCAACTATTATCCGCAGTTTCTTGCGGCGGTTTGTGAACATTATTCCATTCCGCGCAATATACCTGTTTCTGAGATAAACAGTGATCAGATGAAGGTTATCCTTTATGGAACAGGCGGGGAGAAGATTCGCTTCCGATACGAGAATGATATGGGAGCGAGCAAGGAAGCGTTAGTTCCTTTCGAGGGAATCATTCGCAACTTAGAACGCAGATTCAAAGATACGTTCTCTGAGGGGATCAGGGAGCACATTCAGACGTATATGAGCACGAAGCCTTGTCCGAAGTGTAAAGGACAGCGTTTGAAGCCCGAAACGTTAGCTGTGACGATCAATGGCAAAAACATTGCTCATGCAACTTCCCTCTCGATTGGTGACGCTGAGGAATGGTTCAAAGGGTTGGACTTGAATGAACGGGAGCTAACGATTTCCAATTTGATTCTCAAGGAAATCAGATCTCGCCTAGGGTTCCTAGTCAACGTAGGTCTTGATTACTTAACGATGCATCGTGCTGCAGGTACGTTATCGGGTGGAGAAGCACAGCGGATACGCTTGGCTACTCAGATCGGTTCAAGTTTGATGGGTGTCCTATATATTTTGGATGAGCCCAGCATTGGACTGCATCAGAGAGATAATACGCGTCTGATTCAGACGCTCGAACATATGCGTGATCTCGGTAATACATTAATCGTCGTGGAACATGATGAAGACACGATGATGGCCGCGGATTACATTATCGATATCGGTCCTGGTGCCGGTATTCATGGCGGACAAGTCATTGCGCAAGGTACGCCTAAAGAGTTAATGAAAGACGATAATTCTCTTACAGGACAATACCTTAGCGGCAAACGTTTCATTCCTATTCCAGCAGCGCGACGCAAGCCGAATGGGAAATGGATCGAGATCAAAGGTGCCAAAGAAAATAATTTACGCAACGTATCAGCTAAAGTGCCACTCGGTGTATTCACCTGTGTAACAGGGGTATCCGGTTCAGGCAAAAGTACGTTGATTAATGAGATTTTGTTCAAAACCTTGTCGCGTGACTTAAACGGAGCTAAGGTGCGCCCTGGTGAGCACAAGGAAATTGTGGGCCTTGAACACATTGATAAAGTCATCGATATTGACCAATCACCGATTGGTCGTACGCCACGCTCGAATCCAGCGACGTATACCGGTGTTTTTGATGATATCCGTGATGTGTATGCGAATACGAACGAAGCTAAGGTTCGCGGTTACAAGAAAGGCCGCTTCAGCTTTAACGTGAAGGGCGGCCGTTGTGAGGCTTGTCGTGGAGACGGCATCATCAAGATCGAGATGCACTTCTTACCGGACGTGTACGTGCCTTGTGAAGTCTGTAAAGGCAAACGATACAACCGCGAGACCATGGAAGTGAAGTACAAAGGCAAGAGCATTTCTGAAGTGTTAGAGATGACGATTGAGGACGGCTGCGAGTTCTTCAAGAACTTGCCGCGTATTCATCGTAAGCTGACGACACTTCTGGATGTGGGGCTGGGCTACATGACCCTCGGCCAGCCAGCGACTACGCTGTCCGGCGGCGAAGCCCAGCGTGTGAAGCTCGCGGCTGAGCTGTACCGCCGCAGCACAGGCAAGACGATCTACATCCTGGATGAGCCCACTACGGGGCTCCACATCCACGATATCGATCGTCTGCTGAAGGTGCTTCACCGTCTCGTCGAGAACGGTGAAACCGTACTTGTCATCGAGCATAACCTCGATGTGATCAAGACGGCGGACCACGTCATCGATCTAGGCCCCGAGGGTGGTACCCGCGGTGGGCTGATCGTGGCTGCCGGTACGCCGGAGGATGTCGTGAAGGTGGCCGGGTCCTACACCGGCCAGTACTTGAAACCGATCCTTGAACGGGATCAGGAGCGCTCTGAGAACTACGCAAATCGACTTGAAGTGCTAGAAGAATCAGTCGGCTAATAAGTTACCGGAATAAGCTTGGCTCGCGATACAAGAGATCGTATCGCCAAGCTTATTTTGTTCTTTTGTCATAATTCCGACTAACATACCTTGAATTTTGTTAAGACTTAATTGAATGATACAAGCTTCGACAATTTAACCCTCTATCGCAATGAAGGAGAATAGACCTATAATTAGGTTATAAGTTGCATACGAAAATATCCCTCTTACTTATAAGCAGTTCTAATCTATCTACTTTATGGAGGCTTGTTATGAAACCGACGTTAGAGTTACAACAGATTGTTTCTGCTTTAGGTATTGATCCTTTTCGATTCTTAGCTTGGCAGGAGAAAGAATTAGCAGAAAAACTACAAAACGCATACATCGAGGAGTATAAAGAATTCGACCCCGGGTACGGACTAGTCGTTTAAGAAGTGCAACTCTATGAAACATAGAACCCGCAACGTCCCTTGATAGGGATTTCGGGTTTATTTTTTTTGTAGCTTGTGTATAAGTTAAGCATTGAATCACAGCATGCACAGAGTTATAAATATTCGAAGAGATGGACATTTTATACTTACGAGGCAGGTTTGAGAAATCGCGAAACATCAAGAAGAAATCAATAGTTTGATGTATGAGCTCCGATGAACCCATCCATTCACGGCGTTGTGATGTGGTCAAGCCCTGCAAAAGGTGACAAACTTGTTACACATCAGTGTAATCACTTGCATCTAGTGCCCAATCAAGCTAACATAGAATTAAAATAGCAGGACGTGTGCCTTGCACCGAGTTACTATAAGGAGGTTTCACCATGTTATTAGCGGAAGCAGCAGCAACAACAAGTACGTATACAAGCTTTGATATTTATGTTTTGATCTTCACGGTGGTCATCGCCATTGCTTTCATCAGAGAGCTGATCAACCCTAGAAGAAATTTGTTTGCCCTAGGATTTGCGGGGGTTTCCTTGCTCGTATTCGGCTTCATGGATGTCGTTATGATCAGAGGCTGGTAATTCCGAGCAAAACAAGATAAAAGCCCACAGGACCAAGATCGTAAGATCAACGGCGCCTGCGGGCTTTTTTGTTTTATTTAAAGCAAATGCTTATACCCACCACATTTCACCAAGAGGTTCCTTGATGAGCACTTGTTGGAGATTTTGCACCGCTTTGGAGAATCCTTCTTCAACGGACATCAAACCGTCTTCGTGCTCGATGCTCACGACATAGTCATAACCAACAAGGCGCAGAGCGCTAATGATGTCAGCCCAAACTTTCATATCGTGACCATAACCAACGGAACGGAACTGCCAAGCGCGGTCAAGCATGTTAGCATAGGATTGCATGTCTGTTACACCATAGCGGTTCACATTGTTAACATCAAGAGATGTATCTTTGGCGTGGAAATGGTGAATCGCTCCGGCACGGCCAAGAATTTGAACGGCTTGAACAGGGTCGATTCCTTGCCACCACATATGACTCGGGTCAAGATTCGCTCCGATCGCATCGCCTGCTGCTTCACGCAGACGAAGGAGAGTTGCTGGCGTATGTACGGAGAAACCACCGTGTAATTCCAGACCAATTTTAATATTACGGTCGGAAGCGTACTTACCTGTTTCTGTCCAGTAAGGAATAATTTTATTCCCCCACTGCCAGTCCAGAATTTCTTGGAAATCATTCGGCCAAGGCGCTACCGGCCAGTTCGGATACTTCGCATCCTCTTGGTCACCAGGACAGCCAGAGAACGTATTAATTACAGGTACCTCTAGGCGCTCAGCAAGATCAATCGTTTGTATGATAGCATCGTGAAACTCTTTAGCAATGTGTTTTTGCGGGTGCAGCGGGTTACCGTGGGCGCTAAGTGCGCTGATTGTCAAACCGCGGGATTCAACCGCATGTTTAAATGCTTTTAGTTTCCCTGCGTCTGCGAGAAGTTCGCTTGGGTTGCAATGCGCTGTACCGGGATAGCCCCCTGTACCGATTTCAACAGCATCTAAGCCTTTCGCAGCAATGTAATCCAACGCTTCCTCGAAAGGTTTTCCACCGAACAGAACCATAAAAACGCCTAACTTCATTAGGTACACCTCCATAAATGGTAAACAATCACACAAATTATACCACTATCATCCAGTAAAATGAAGCAAGCCTTTATAGATCCGAAGTACCGTCTCATAATTGGAGCTGTAAATAATAACCGAGAACGTAACCAACGCTTGTGTCACGAAACAACGGAAGTAGAAATAAGTTTTGGATACTTTCTTTTTATTAACGGTAGTGATTTTGAATATATTTTCGATGGCCAGAATGATCCCATGGTAGAGCCCGTAGAAGAAATAAAGCCATGTAAAGCCATGCCACAGACCAATCAAGACCATAATCAGAACGGACAAGCTGGAGGCTACCCAGCGGGATGGAGCAGTACGGGAGAAGAACATGAAGATATGATCACGGAAAAAATCGCCTAGCGTCGCGTGCCAATTTCGCCAAAACTGCGTCATGGAAGGCGAGAAGAGTGGACGCTTGAAGTTCTCAGGCATCGTATAGCCCATCAATCGCCCAAAGCCGATCGCCATATCGGAATAACCGGAGAAATCGAAGTAAATAAGTGCATAGAACCAGACCAATAGAAATAACGACTGATGGGTGTGCAGATCCTGCTTCAACACTTGATCGAAAACGCTGGTCATCCAGGTGACCACAACAATTTTCTTAAACAATCCTAAAATGATCCGTTTCACACTGTCTTCGAAGAGCGCAGCGTCTACGTTGTAAGGCTTTTTGCTGTCGGCCATGAAATCACGGAATTTTAAAATTGGCCCCGATGTAAAAGTTGGAATGAAAAGCAGGTAATTCGCGTAATCTATGGCTGGAACTTGACCTTCTTTACCGAAGAAATAAGCGAAATAGTAAGCATCGATTACTTTAAGCACGTTATAAATGAGGCCTAAATAGATGATAGCATCGAACAACGGATTGTGAAAAATGTCCATGACGAAAAGCCGGACACCGATAAACACACCGACAACATTAGCGGCAATCGCGAAAATAAAGGTCGCTTTACGCCATAACGTCGTTCGGCATAGATAGACAAAGCCAGCATAATTAATGACCGTAAAAACAGCATAGAAAATGAGCAGCTTCTGGCTGAACAGCAGCAGGAAGCAGAGGCTGAAAATAATCATCAGAATGCGTTTGTTATTAGCCCACTTGCGGGTGAGCATCAGAACGGCAACCATGCCAATCATAGCGATAATTGCGTTCATGTGCATATAAAACATAGCTATAGAACTCCTCGCTTCGAAAGCTTGATCAGTCTCATCTTAGACTTCTAGAAAATTTAGAAATATTAGAATTTCTCGTAGATAAACAAGCCCTTGCCAGTAAAATAGATGAAAACCAAATACAGCATCACGAGATAGATCAGGACTTCGATGGTTTTCCTAAGGATTTTAACCATGTGTCTACCTCCTTCGTAAATAGCGGCGCGCCCTCTTCGCGGTTCAAGTGGACAAGGTCATGGAAATAGCGTGGATCGTATTTGTGCAGCAAATCCAGCGTAGGCACATTCGCAGCTTGCAGCTGGCGGTTTGCCTCTTGCATCAAGGAGGCGACGTAAGGCGGATCCGCATAGTCTTTGTTCCACGGCATCCAAATCACTCGCAGAGGAAGTTGATGTTTATTCGCATACTGGATAACCCACTGCAGAGCATCCAAATTAGCCTGAAAATCCTTTAGTGTCATGGAACCAAAGCGTTTATCATAATCGGTCCATTTCGTCTTTAGGAAAGCATCGTCTTTGCGACCGGGGTAAAGCTCTTTATCAATCCAGCGGGGCTCGTAGGCAAGGCTGCCTTTGCGCAAATTACGAGCAAACTCTTCACCGGAGTCTCGAAAATAGTCGCGGTACGTGTAAACATAAGGCTGATACCAGGGTTTGAACCATTGGTAGGTTGGATCGGTTTCAAGTGAGTCCAGCATGGTGTGAACATCGATGCCAATCACAAGCTCATCCTTTACCTGGTAAAGGTTATTCGATAGGATGGCTTTCAGGTCGGTTAGCTTTCCATAGGATAGTCCCATCTCGACTAAATGAGCTTCGGATTTCTCTTCGATATACGCACCCGTAACGGACGAATTACCGAAGAAAACCGGACCCGATTGGGACCAGCCGTGGTGGTAGAGCGTTTTGGTAAAGTCGTTTTTGTAAAAACGGCGCGAGCTATCCATCGGGTTCCACCAGGAAATGAGCAGGTCGGAGACGACGAATGCCAGCAGCAGGCCGAGTACGAAGCTATTTTTTTTGAGAAATGCAGCTACTTTCAACGGTATCACTCATTATCTTTGTATAGGATGGACGCTTCAACGTCTGGTTTGCCATAGAGAACGCATGAAGCATAAGTTAGTTGGCCCACAGCTGACAAGGAACTGTAATCGTACAGCTAATGTCGGCGTATGGGCCATTGTGATGTTACTTTGATGTAAACGTGCAGGTGAATGGCGGATATGGCTGGGTTCTGAGGGGAGCCCAACGCACCCAGAACGAGCCCAATGTACCGAATGAGTTCAACGAGTATAAGACTCCGCGTATCCGACGAATCCAGCGAGCTCAACGCCCCCAACTGGGGGTGAAGTTGCATTTTGTGCAACAATACTTTCAATTCCTTCAGCATATTGGCTATATGTTGTATAAAATACAACAATTTAGAGAGATTTTCATCATATTAGTCGTTTTGGACTAGAATTGTTTACGAAATGCAACTTTGCTGCTGGTAAAGACCACTTTAACGAGATATTGTTGCACAAAATACAACTTAGACCATCGAGGAATCACTCATCGACACCCAACAACGGGAGCTGCTGTAGGCCCGCAAGACAAAAAATAGTTAGAGAGAAGAGACAAAGATCTTACAGCGCCTTCTCCTGCCAAGCATGGTACTGCTCACGGAATGTGGCAGGCCACTGCTGCTCGTCGAGTCCGTACTGCGCCAAGAACGCGAACGCCCAGCGTTCGATACCAAAGCCTACACAGCCTGTAACGGCGTTGCGCTTGCCCATTTTAATATTAAAAGCATTCCCAAACGTGTTGCTATGAAAGTTTACAGAGGAGCAGGCGATTGATTTCTTCACATGAGGAATGCTTAAGCGCAGCTCATATTTCATCTCTTGATTGCGTTGGAAAGATGCTTTCACTTGGAAATCGTTCGTGAAGAACGGGTCGTTGGCGATCTCCATCATGCTGTCCACGTTCCATTCAACGGCAAGCTCTTTCAGATATTCGATCGACTTTAGGCGATTTTCTTTGACGAAGTCTGGTTTACCGACGAAAATAATTTCGCGCATCGAGAAGTCGAGCAGACGACCGAAATCGGTGTGGTTTTTGGACTCGAAGCGGTGACATTTCGCAATGGCTGTAACGACGATGCCGTCACCCTCAAGCGTTTCATTCTCTAGGCCTTCATAGCAGTGATAACATGTAGAAGGATTCATCATAAAGTTCGGCTTCACCATGTTGTTATCAAGCGCGAGAGGCTGCTCTTGGCTCCAACCGCCAGCTTCGCGGATCGATTGAGAGAAGGATTCGATGACATCCAAATCTTCACGCAAATGAGTCACGAAGTGGATATGCTCAGGAAATGAAGTGAAGTGATTCGTTTTATTCAAAGTGTGACTATGAATGACAGCTGGATAAGACTCTTCCTGCATGCCTTCGAAGCGCTTAGCTATCTTCGTTACAAAGGAATAATCGAAGAAACGCATTAAGCTGGAGAAAGGCTCGCGGAAAATAAAAAGGCCGGGCTCCAACACTTTAATTGCTTTACGTTCTACAAGCTCAGCGATAATATCGCCTTCGTAAGGGGTATCGACTTTATGCTCGAATAGAATATTTTCCTTGAAGCCGAAATCGCCATGGGAGAAACGTTCAATGAGACGCTGAACCCGCTCGGTAATACCTTCGTTTCCATTCGGAGAGTTATGCGTAATGATGATGTGACCATCCACAAGGGCAATATCCTGAATATGCTCATCGGCAAAGGCGGACGCGTATTTGACTTGTCCATGCTGACTTTCAGCCAGGCCTTCTAAAGAAATTTTACATGTCATCATGAGTGGGTTACCTCGCAGTCTTCTTGGAAATAAAATCGGCAATTTCGCTCACCGTGTTCATGGAGTACAGCATTAAATCTTGATTCGTCACTTGGATGCTGTATGTTTTTTCGATATGGGCGATAAGCGCTGTGGCGCCAATGGAGTCAATGAACCCATAATCAAACAGATGAACATCAACGTCAAAATCATCGTCATCCTCAGCAATTTCATAACGCTCGCGAATATGCTGTTCAAGCTGCGCTAATAATTCTTCATTAGACATGTTGGAAAGCCTCCTGGTTAACATAAAAGTGGTAATAAGATAAAGGAACGTTAGTTCACTTTGCGGTAAAAGAAAGTGTCGTCAAATCACCGTATCGGGTGATGGTGTACATATGTGTTTGGGCGTCATACTCGATCTTGGCATCGGATCCGTCAAAGAGTAGCTCCGTAGGACTGAATACCTTCACTTGCTGCAGACCTGCTGATTTCAGGACTAATTGATGAGTGTTTCCTTGCTGTGTCAGCTCAAAAGGGACATTAGAACGCACGACGTGGAACTTTTCCTTGGTCGCTCCAATACCGATGGAGGATGGCTTAGCCAAACCTAGATAGAATCGATTGTCAATTGTCGTATAAATATCCGAATCACCTTGTAGGGAGTATAGGGCAAGTTTTTCGCCTTTTTCGATGACGACACCCAGTGTCGTAGCGTACTCACCAGCCAGGTTTGGCACCTTGTCGGTATTCGGTGTCAAAGTGGCATGAAAATGAGGACTGCCGCCTGATAAACGATCTTTCAGCTTGTCCCATAAATAAGAGGCCCATGAATGACTGATACGAACCTCGCTTTTCAAAGCAGTTAAGAATGACTTGGCCATCTGTGTTTCGGTCATAAAGTTATAATTATGCTTTGTACGAAGCTTGTCAAAGTAGTCAGCGAATTCGGTTAAATCAGCAACTTTGGATGGTACGGGAAAATGGTACTCGATGTGCTCGAAATAATCAATCGGCATATCCAATTTAACCATCGATTCGAAAACATCTGTCGTCGCATAGTCTCCTGTTCGCAGCACCGGCGTCGGTGTATGAATCAACATCGTTTGATCGGTATTCCCTTGTTTATCCTGTAATAGGAAGGGAAGCGACCAAATCTCTTCCGGACGCGGAATAACAGGCGAATCGGGCGATAAGAATCCGAAATTGTACCATAATCCTTGCTGCTGTTCATTTTCCAGTGTTTGATGGTGGTCTATGTTATTGATGCGCCACGTGTGTTGGTTTGTTCCAAGGTGCAGCCAAGGGATGCCGAGCTTTTCGAATGCTTTCTTGTGAAGGGAAAGCTCGGTGCGCTCCTGTTCAGCACTTTTGAAACTATGCACGAACACGTGGGGATCGATTTGTAAATGATTGTCACGCGCGTATTGGATGAACTCCTGGAGCTCCGCTTGATAAGGAAACTGCGGGTCGTCGATCGAAACGGGGGACCCGAATTCGATACCGCCGACGACCAGGTCGTCTTTACCGTCGTGATTAAGATCTATCCAAAGCGGGACGGAGTAGTGGCCAGCTACCAAGGCGTGATCGCCGACTTGGTTCAGGGATGTGCCCTGTAGGGGACCCGCATCCGCCCAAGCGCCATCAGCGCCTTGAAGATACACTTGCAGGTCCCCGTCGCTGCTGCCGACCACGATATCGAGTCGGCCGTCGCCGCCCATGTCACGCACGGATGGTGCGGCGTGCGTGGCATGCTGCGGCAGCGGGAATAGTGCGCTGCCCTGCTCGAGTGTGAGGGCCGCTGCGCTACGGCCCTTGTAGAGCCACACTTGTCCATCGGCTCCGCCTAGGACAAGGTCGAGCTTGCCGTCGCCATCGACGTCGGCGACGCTCGGGGCTGCAGGCCCTCCGGGCAGCTGCAGCGGCTTCCCGCCCGCGAGCAGCGCCGCGGGCTTCGCGAACCTGCCGCTAGCGAGCTGCGGCAGAAGCCGTACCGCCCCGGACTCGTCTGCGACGACGAGGTCCGTGCGGCCATCCCCGTTCACGTCTGAGGCGTGAACGGCACTGTAAGGGACAAGCTGGAGCGGCTCGCCGGACTCCAGCAACAGCTTCACCGGCGCGCCAAACGTGTCGGGCAGCGCCAAGCCCTCTGGCAGCGGCTCACTCGCGTAGGCCGCCGCGTCCACGCCTTGATTCGTGTACACATACACGAATCCGTCACTGCTGCCGACGACGAGGTCCGTGCGGCCGTCGCCGTTCATATCCGCGGCCGTCGGGTACGCGCGGTAAGGCAGCTCAATCGCGCTCGACAGATCGCGATATTGTGGAAACAAAGCCTGCCGCAGGGGCTTGCCGGCAGCCATCACGTGCAGCCCGCTCGCGTAACCCGAGCCAGGCAGCTCTCCGACGAACATCGGCTGCGCGCTCGTCCCCGTGTTAAGTTGCACCGTCACGCTCTCGCGCCATTGCCCCCAGTAGAAGGCGTTCCGCACGAGTGTAAACGAGGGAATCTCGTTATATTCCTTCAGCTTCTCCGCCCAAGCAATGCCGTCCTTTTGCCCAATTGCCGGCATCGCCTCAAAATGATTCTGAAAGGCCATCGCAGGCCTTCCGTAAGGGCCAAGGATTTTTTTCACACTATAACCAAGTGTTTCTTTCGATACATAAGCGAGCAGCTCACTGCGATACTGCATGTTCGCTGCAGCAAAAGCAAAGTTAAAGTAAGGCTCAATCGGCAGCGTTTTTCTATTGAAATAAGTCGTTCCCGGAACTCGTTTCATTTCTGCTTGGTACTTTGCAGCCAGCTGAGAGAAGCCTAGCATCGGATCCATGCCGCTCATCATGTCGTAGCCTGTTAGGAAATACCGGTTAGGCAGAAAGTTACTGCTGATCAGCACGGTGCCTTTTCCAACGCGGTTCTGCATAACAAGCGAAACAGGCTTTCCAGCCATGTTCATGGCAACTATCGTTTGACCAGTAGAAGGAACGAAGCCATATCCCAAGTTAAAGCCGGGCAAGTCTTCCAGTGAATTATGTTTGAGGTAGCTCTGGCTAAACAATTGAAAAGTTTGCTGTATACCTTGCAGATTAACAGGCACCTGCGGGTAGCTCAGACTCTGTGTTGATGCTGCCAATTGGGGTCCACCCAAGCTCGTAAGCGGCACTTTTTTTAAATCCACAACCTCTGTAGCACCTAGAAATTCCGGTGCAAAGCTGGTTGAGAACCCATTTTCCACTAATAAATGTCCGCCCTGCTTCACGAATGCTACGAGTTTCGGAACTTGTTCCACCCACCCGGCATCTTGCGAAAGGGCAGGATCCAGATAGATTGCATCGTACTTACGAAGCTGGTTCGTGGATAAGGAAGGCAGGTTTTGTTTGTCAATGTGAACGCCTGCTTGCAAGGTTTGCTGGAAATTTCCATAGGCTGCCGCATCATAAAGATCCCCGCTCGTCGCATAGAGAAGCTTGGTTTCATCTACTTTTGGCAAAAATAAAAGAAGGACAATGAGTAATAGGCTACTGATGACGCCTAGTCCGATCAATAACTTAAGAACACGAATTTTCGACAAAACCAAAGGTATCCCTCAATTACTAAAAAGGTCACTATCCTTGCCATTATAGCATTCATAGGAAGCTTTGTTAACTTCTAAAGGGTTTCTGTTTGGGGAGGAAACGTTTGGCAACATGGTTGCGACTGTCGGATATTGGCTAAGTTTGTAATTACCCCCCCGCCCTAGATTCCTACCTATCCTTTCTGTTACACTAAAGAGAAGACTTTGAGGTTACCCGAGGATCTATTATTGAAAGGATTTGCTGCCATGCGTACGATACGCAGAGAAGATATAGAATTGTTGGCCCCTGCGGGGGATTGGGATTGTATGAGAGCGGCTGTTGCCAATGGGGCGGATGCCGTGTTTTTTGGTGTGGAGAAATTTAATGCTAGAGCACGTGCGCATAACTTTACGATGGCTGAACTGCCGGATATTATGTCGTTTCTTCATCTATATGGGGTAAAGGGCTTTCTTACCTTCAACATCCTCGTGTTTGAGGAAGAATTGAATGATGCGAAGCAATTGATAGATGCATGTGTGGACGCCGGTGTGGATGCGGTCATTGTACAGGATCTTGGTCTGGTTAAAATGATACGTCAGATCTCTCCGGATTTCCCGATTCACGGATCCACACAGATGACGATTACATCGCCTGAGGCGGTTGAGTTTACGAAGCCGTTCGATATTGAACGCGTTGTGTTAGGGCGCGAAAATAACTTGAAGCAGATTAAACAAATCGGCGATCAAGCGAAGCTTCCGATGGAAGTATTCGTGCATGGTGCGCTTTGCGTATCTTATTCCGGTCAGTGTCTGACTTCTGAAATGTGGGGCGGACGTTCCGCTAACCGTGGAGAATGCGCACAAGCATGCCGCTTGCCGTATGATCTGATGGTCGACGGCGTGCAAAAGCCGATGGGCGATGTCACGTATTTGCTGTCGCCAAAGGATTTGGCAGCGATAGAGATCGTTCCGGAGCTTATTGAAGCCGGCGTACGCTCTTTCAAAATTGAAGGGCGTCTGAAAACCCCTGAATATGTGGCCAATGTCGTGAGCAAGTATCGCCGTGCGATTGACCGTTATTTCGATGGGGAGGATGCTCGTCCGACCAAAGAAGAGGTTCGTGAGCTTCAGCAAAGCTTCTCGCGTGGATTTACGGTTGGTTTTTTGAATGGAACCAACAATAAACAGCTTGTCGACGGCACGTTTCCGAAGAGCCGTGGGGTTTTCGTGGGCCGCATCAAGCAGATCTTGCGCGATGGGGTGATCTGTGAGCTAGAGGCGCCGCTCAAACGCGGTGACGGGCTTGTTTTCGACGCCGGGGATCCGACGAAGAAGGAAGAAGGCGGGCGCATCTACGATTTGCGCCGCAAGGGAGAGAAGCTCGAAGGTGAAGCCGAGGGCGGACTCATCGAGATCATTATGGGACGCAATGATGTGGAGCTAGGCCGTCTGCATGTCGGGGACCGCATCTGGAAGACGAATGATCCACAGCTGGACAAGCGCCTGCGCCAGACGTTCGAGACAGACAAGCCTTACCGGACTTTCCCGGTAAGCGTGAAGGTAAGCGGCGTAGAAGGCGAGCCGCTCAAAAGCTGGTGGACGGATATTCAAGGGGGACATACCGTCTTCGTACAATCCGAGCTTCCGCTGGTTCGCGCGGAGAAAAGACCGATGGACGAACAGCTCTTTACGGAGCAGTTCGGACGCCTTGGCGGAACGATTTATGAGCTCAGTCAGCTGGATCTGCAGCTGACCGGCGAGCTTATCGTGCCGATGCGTGAACTTAACAGTATGCGCCGCATGGCTGTCGAGCTGATGGAAGACGAGCGGCAGAAGCCACCGGCTTACTTGAAGCGTGAAATCGGCGTGTATGACGACGTGATCCAGTCAGCTGCTGAGGCAGCTATCACCAACGCTGCCGCGAATGCTCCTGCGCTTTCCCTAGCGGAACGCAAGGCTGTAGAGCTTACTGCGCTTTGCCGTAACTTGGATCAGGTGAAGGCTGTTCTTGAAACAACGGAAATCGAGTTTATATATGCGGATTTCGAATTTATTAAGCAGTTCCCTGCGGCCGTGGAAGCTGTTCGTGCAGCCGGTCGCAAAATTGCCTTGGTGACACCGCGTATTCACATGCCAGGGGAGACGGGCTATTTTAACCATATATTAAAGCTAAATCCAGATGCAGTATTGATCCGCAATACGGGCGCAGCTTACTTCTTCTTAAAGCATCGGTTGGAAAATCCGGACGCGCCGAAACCGCAGTTAATCGGGGATTTCTCGCTCAATGTGGCCAACCACAAAACGGCTGCCTTGTTCCTAGAAGCGGGTCTTTCGAAGATTACACCTTCGTACGATTTAAACATTCAGCAAATGGTCGATTTGCTTCGCCGCACTGAGACCTCGAAGCTTGAGGTTGTTATTCATCAGCACATGCCGATGTTCCATACAGAGCACTGCGTGTACTGTACGTTCCTGAGCGAGGGCACAGACTTTACAAACTGCGGTCGTCCTTGTGAGGATCACAGCGTTTCTTTGCAAGACCGTGTCGGTATGTCCCATCCGGTTCGTGTCGATGAAGGCTGCCGTAATACGGTGTACAACGCCGTGGATCAGTCTGGTGCTGAGTACTTGAGCCATTTCATGGATCTGGGCATCCGTTCCTTCCGTGTTGAGTTCCTTGAAGAGACGTCAGACAAGGTGCGCGAAATTCTTGACTTGTACCGCCGTGCGATTGACGGTGAGATTAGCGGTACGCAAGTATGGCGTTCGTTGAAAGCGACGAACCAACTTGGTGTAACTCGCGGTCAATTGGTGAAGTAGAGGATCTATAGTGTGGAAAACAGACCCAGTGCCGCATAGGTACTGGGTTTGTTGTTTTCTGGAGAAAAAAAGCGCAGTGCTAAATATTTCCCTCATTTATTGTCATTTGTTTAATGTCCTGAATAATATGTTACAGCTAATGCCTAAGCCTAATGGACATAAGAAGAAAGGATGGCGATAGATAACAATGAAAAGGACATATAAATTCACTGAGATCGCTGGTAAGATCGGAAAAACGCGAGCGGCTGTGGTGGAATGGTCAAATTATTTTCGCGAATTTCTTCCGACTAAAGCTGTAGGGGGATCCCTAAGGTACACAGAAGAAGCCATCGAAATTTTTGAGATCATTTCCAAGATGAGCGATGCCAATAAGCCGCTTAGATTTATAAAAGAACATTTACAGGAAATGCGTCGGAAGGCAATTATCGCACTCAATGATGAAAAGTCGTTACCTCCTACACCTACTATTGTTCCTAGCTCCAATTTACCTCCTTCTGTAAACAACTCCAACTTGCAATTAAGCAAAGAAACAATGGAATTAAGTAACAGGGTACAGCTCCTCACGCGAAAGATAGAAGCGAATAAATCCCCAAGGAATTTAAAGGACCATATCGACCTGAATCAAAAGGTTGGTATATCGACTATAGCAGGTAGTATGCTTTTACCACCTATTGTGGATCATTCAAACGCTCAGTTCGTTCAATTAACTAATGAAGTCGCGGAACTTTGTAGCACCATCCATTCGCTTTCACAAAAGGTTATTGAAGTTTCGGGCGTTTCTGAAGAAGTAACGGAATTACGAAACGTGATCCAGATTCTAACCCAACATGTATCTGATGTGTTCGAACAGGACATTCGAAGTGAAGTTGCTGTCACACTTGAATTACTGAACAGACAAATTGAGGGTGTTTCAACCGAAGTAACGGGGCTTCAGAATGCGATCCACATCGTTCAACAAAAGGTAACGGAAGCTTCGGATCAAGATCTCAAAGGTGAAATACTTACTGCTGCAACGGAGTTACTGAACCAACGCTATAAAGTCGTTTCAGCTGATGTAAATAACCTGCGTAATGAGATTCATCTCCACGCGCAAAAGATAAGTGAGATGTTGGAACAAGAAATCAGAGAGTGAGGTTGTTTCCACAATTGAATTGCTGAAAAGACAAATTGAGGGTGTTTCTACCGAAGTAACAGGGTTGCAGCATGCGATCGAAACCGTTCAGCAAAAGGTAACTGAAGCTTCAGATCGAGATCTCAAAGGTGAAGTTCTTACTGCTACAACAGAGTTACTGAACCAACGCTATGAAGGTGTTTCAGAGGATGTAAAGGACCTTCGCAATCTGATCGATCTTCACACGCAAAAGGTAAGCGAAGTGGTGGAGCAAGAAATCCGAATTCAAATGCTTACTACTGCAGAATCGCTAGACAAACGCTATGACACCGTATCTGAAGAAGTAACGGAACTGCGAAGAGTGATCGAAACCGTTCAGCAAAAGGTAACTGAAGCTTCGGATCGAGATCTCAAAGGTGAAATACTTACTGCCACAACGGAGTTACTAAACCAACGATGTGACACCGTATCTGAAGAAGTAACGGAACTGCGAAGAGTGATCGAAACCGTTCAGCAAAAGGTAACCGAAGCTTCGGATCGGGATCCCAAAGGTGAAATACTTACTGCCACAACAGAGTTACTGAACCAACGATATGACACCATATCTAAAGAGGTAACGGAGCTGCGAAAAGTAATCGAAACTGTTCATCAAAAGGTAACTGAAGCTTCGGATCAAGATCCCAAAGGTGAAATACTTACTGCCACAACGGAGTTACTGAACCAACGATATGAAGGCGTTTCGGAGGATGTAAAGGACCTGCGTAATTTAATTCATCTTCACACGCAAAAGGTAAGTGAAATGTTGGAACAAGAAATCCGAAGTGAAATGCTTGCTACTACGGAATCACTAAACAAACGCTATGATGACATATCTCAACAATTGACATCACAGCAACGACTACTTGAAAAGATCTCTAAAATGTTAGGTTTCTAGGCTATCATTTAATCCTCATCATGATGTCATAAATAATAGAACTCCCTAACAGTTAGGGAGTTCTATTATTTATACACATTTCAGCTGGCTTTCTAGCATTCGACGATTTAGCCTTCCATCATCCCCTCCTCCCATTTATTCGTTCACAATTCAGACACAAATTTTTAATCTATTTTTCAGATTTGCTTAAGGTTGGTTTATTGTTCCACGGGTATAGTGATGATGGTTATATGAACGAGTAGAAATGGGGGATCTTGGATGCTTGAGGTCAAACAAGTCAGCAAGCTGTACGAAAATGATCGCGGCGTACATAACATCGATTTCTCGATGCAGCGCGGTGAGATCGTTGGCTTCTTAGGGCCGAACGGTGCTGGCAAAACAACGACGATGCGCATGATTACGGGTTATTTGAACCCTACGCATGGTCAAATATGGGTGGATGGTCACTCCATGGCTGATAACCCGAAGAAAGCACGCCGCAAAATCGGCTACTTACCCGAAACGCCGCCTCTCTATCCAGAGATGACGGTGCAAGCTTACTTACGATTTATCGCGAATCTTCGCGATGTGCCTGCACGGGAGCAGAAGCTGCGTGTCGGCGAAGCGATCGACAAGCTAGGTCTGCAAGGCCGCGAGAAGCAAATCATCCGCTCCTTGTCTAAGGGCTACAAGCAGCGCTTGGGCCTCGCGCAAGCGATTCTGCACCAACCGGATCTGCTTATCCTGGACGAGCCCACGTCTGGCCTCGATCCGAAGCAGATCATCGAGATTCGCCAGCTAATTCATGAGCTGGGGGAGAACCATACGGTGCTGCTGAGCACGCACATTCTCCCGGAAATTAACGCGATTTGCAACCGCGTTCTCATTATTAACCAAGGCCGCGTGGTTCTCGACGAGCGCCCTGAGCATCTCGGCCGCACGATGGGCGAGACGTTCGAGGTGTCGCTCGAGGTCAAGGGACCTCGCGAGCGGATCTTGACGGAGCTGCGAAGCCTAGAGGCGGTCGCAGAAGTGAAAGAAGTCGGCGCGCCGAGCGACGCTGCAACTATCGCTGCGCCTGCTGCGCAGGATGTGTTCATCAGCGAGGAGGCATCGAAAGAAGCGACGACTGAACCACCAGCAGCAGCCGATACTGTGAAGCTGCTCGTCACCTCCGCGGATCGCTCCGATATCCGCGAGGCGTTGTTCTTCCGCTTGGCAGGCGCAGGCTACCCGATCCTAGAGATGAAGCGGGAAAGCCTCAGCTTAGAGGATATCTTCCTCAAGTTGACGACGGATGAACCTGCCGAAGCCGATAGCACTCCGAAGGAGGAGGTAGACACCGATGCGTAGAGTCTGGGCCATTTGCTCGAAAGAGCTGCAAATGTATTTCTTTTCACCTGTTGCTTACGTGGCATTCGCTTTCTATGTGCTGCTATCGAGCTTCTTCTTCTACATCAACTTCGTTAACGGCCAGCCACCGATTGTGGATGCGCGTTCCGTTGTTGGAAATACCACATTCGTGTACCTATTTATCATCCCGCTTTTAACGATGCGTCTCATCGCAGATGAGTTCCGTCAAGGTACCGATGAGCTGCTTCTGACTTCACCAGCAGGTATTGGTGAAATCGTGCTGGGTAAATATTTATCTGCTTTTATTGTACAAGTGGGGCTAGTGGGGATCAGCTTGATCTACCCGCTCATTATGTCTGCCTTCGGAACGTTGGATAAGCCAGTTATGTGGCTGTCCTATCTAAGTATGTTCCTATTAGGCTGCGCGATGATGGCCATTGGCTTGTTCGCTTCCAGTTTATCCAACAATCAGATGGTTGCCGGTATTTCAGGCTTTGTTATACTGCTTTTGCTGTGGCTGCTTGATTGGGTAAGCGGCAGCATGACAGGCAAGCTGAAGGATTATGTCGCTCAATTCTCATTGACGAGCCATCTGACGAACTTGCAAAAGGGCGTCCTGCACGGTGGAGACATCCTCTTTTATATCACATTAACAGCTGTGTTCCTGGTTCTTTGCATACAAGTCCTTGAAAGAAAGCGTTGGAGGTGAGCGGGATGAATAAGTGGATACGGGGAACTAATGCGACTGTTTTATCGATCGCCGTTATCGGCATTTTCATTATACTGACGATCTTCCTTCATTCGCTGAAAGGCTTTCAGGTCGATTTGACGAAAAATAAGAGCTTTACGCTCTCCGAGCAAACAGTTGCCACACTCAAAAACTTAAATCAAGATATTCACATCGTTGCCTTTACGAATAGTGGGGACAACAACGGTTTTGTGACGCGACAAGTCACCGATATGGTGACCGAATATAAGAAGCAAAGCGGTAAGATTACGTATGATGAATACGATATGCTGAAACAACCTTCGATGGCCAAGCAGTATGGTGTCGATCAAGGCGGAACGATTATTTTTGAAATGGGTTCTAAAAAGCAGAATATCAATTTCTATGAATTGTTTGTAGGCCAACAGGATGGCTCCTACACGTTCTCAGGAGAAGAGAAGTTCACCCAGGCAATTAAGAGCCTCACGTCCACAGAGAAGCACACGGTTTATCTGCTTTCCGGTCATCAGGAATATCCACTGAATGCCATGACCATTTTGAAAAGCAGTCTGGAAGCCGCTAATTATGTCGTGAAGGACCTTAATCTGTTCGTTGAGGGTAAAATACCGGACGATGCGCAGATGCTCATGCTGCTTGGCCCGCAAAATGACCTGAATGATAAAGAAGCTGCGCTGATCCAGGCTTATTTGAAGGATAAAGGCAAGATTTATATGGCGTTAGGCTTCAATAAAGATATGGCGACCAAGTGGAAAAATATCGATGCGATCATGAAAACATACGGCATTCAGGATCAACATGCGATTGCGATTGAAGCGAAACAAACGTCGCTCTATGATCCGTTGACGATTATTCCGGAGTATGGCCCCCATGACATTACCAACAAGCTGTCCAGCAATAATTTGATTACGATGTTGTCGCTGGCTGTAAGTTTGAATGCGGATGAAAGTGCACCAGACTACACCCAGTCTCTGCTTTTGAAAACAACAGATAAAGCTTACGGGGAAACAGATATCAACCTTCTTGCACAATCCAAAACTAAGCAGGATGCGACAGATGTCAAAGGACCGCTGAATCTGGGTTATGCGATTGCTAACAAGGATAACAAGCCTAAAGCTGTCATTCTAGGCGGATCTACGTTTGTACTAGATGAAGATATTCAGAATCAAGGCAACAAGGATTTTGCTCTGAACAGTATCGGCTGGCTGCAGGAACAGAAGGATCAGATCACGATCCGTCCGCGTCAAGGGGATGCGTTCCAACAAGCGATGATTACGCCTAGCCAAGCGAATACTATTTTCCTCGTAACGATCGTGTTCTTACCGCTCTTGTTCCTAGTCATTGGCGGCTTGATCTGGTGGAGGAGGAGACGAGGATGAAACGGTTTATTCCTACGATTCTGTTAGTCGTTATTTGTATCGGCGGTTTTTGGTACGCTTCGAGCAAAGACTTCTTTCAAGAGAAAAAAGATGACCCGAAATCGCTCATCACACTTAAGCAAGAAGACGTGCAGTCCATTCATGTAAAAACAGAGGCGCAGCAGATCGAATTAGCACGGAGCGGCAGCGGATGGGAGATGAAAAGCCCTGCAGCAGCGCCGATCAATACGAATCAAGTGGGTTCATGGTTGGATGCCCTCGGACTGGTGACATCAACGAAACTAGTTGAAGATCAGGTAAGTAATCTATCCAACTATGGGTTAGATAAGCCGCTTGGAACTTATGAAGTTACGTTAAAAGACGGCTCGAAGAAAGGACTGCTGGTGGGTACGGCTCTTCCTATTGAAGGCTTCTCCTATGTTCAGGTGGAGGGATCTCCTGCTGTGTATCAGGTGAGTGATCAGTCGCTCTCTGCCCTCAGCAAAGAACCGGTAGACTTTACTGATGCTAGTCCATTCCAATTCGAGAGCGACAAGGTGCAGAGCGTAAAGCTGACGTGGAAAGGTCAGACCTGGACGCTTACCAAAACAGACAAAGACAAGGTGGCTGCTGAGGCGAACTGGAAGCTTGGTGATAAAGAGCTGAAAGGCGCGGAGGCGAATCCGCTGCTGGATGAGCTGATCTTCCTGCACAGTGCTGAGCTTCCACAGCCAGCGGCTCAGAAGCCAGCTGCGGGCGGTGAGCTCAAAGTAGAGCTTGGATTGTCTGTAGATGGCAAAGAGGTCACCGAGATCTATGAAGGCAAGCTAAGCCAAGATCAAGTCTGGTTGGCGAAGCAAGGCGGTCAGTGGGCGTACCTGCTTACATCCGCAGAAATACAGAAATTGGTGGATGCCTATGCCGGCAAACCGGCTCAGCCCGCCTCTTAACAGGAAAACTGCTCTCTACAGTTCAAACGTGCTGTGGGGGCAGTTTTTCTTCTTGTTTTCTTCCCAGTGGGGAGTCGAGATTTGTACAAGAACTTTACCCAATTCTGTTCAAAGCGCTCATTTTAGGCCGGACATGTTGTATTTTTTACAACAATCGGGTAGATAGCACCAATTAGCTTCACCAAAGTTGTATGATGTACAACCTTGATACAGCTGAAGCTGCATGAGACCTAGTTTTTCAAGATTTTGATTAACTTTTTTTACCAACGGTACATAAAACGGAATATTTTGGGAAACCTACGAGAAAGGAATGGAAAGGAGGTAACATTCACATGTACAGCAATCAAGGGAACCAAAACATTTCCGGCAAAGAGCTTTTATACCTAGCGGATACGCTGAAAAATGAGGAGTTGTTAGCAAAGCTTTGTGTACAAGGAGCGGTGAACAGCCAAAGTCAGTCCTTGAAACAAACCTTGTCTCATCTTTCTCAGGAGCGACTGCAAAACATTAGCGTCCTCATCAACACCCTACAGCAGCAATCAGGCATTACCCATTAATTCGCACATAAATAGGAGGTGTAAGAAGCATGTATCAGCAAAACCCGTATCAACAACAGCAGCAGCAATCTCACCAGCAACAAGTACAATTAAAAGACGAGGACCTTGCAAACTTTGTTTTAAATGAGTTGAAACGCTGTGCTCGTGAATATACGACTGCAGCTTTGGAGGCTGCTAATCCACAGATCAGGCAGACCTTCCAGTCGTTACTGCAACAGACACTGCAGGATCAAGCTGCCGTATTTCAGGAAATCCAGAAGCTTGGCCAATATGAGATTCAAGCTGCTCCTCAGCAGCAAATTCAGCAAGAGCTGCAGAAACAAAGCCAGACCGCAGCTCAGCTGCAGTCCTTTGTACAACAAAATTTGAGTCAATCCAACGCGGCGAGCTTTCAGCAGCAAGACCAGATGACTATAGCCCAGCAGCAACAACATCAGCAGCAGAGTCAACAACAAAACCAAATTGCAGCTTTATACCAAACACAAACACCAATTCAACCGATGATTAGTGCCTCCCAATATCCTAATGCGGTATACAATAATCAAGGGCAAGGCTATTCAACCCATACACAGTCTTCACCAAACCAGACAAGTCAACAGCAAGCCTATATTAGCAACCAGCAAGGACAAAATTTTCAAGACCAGAATTACGGACAATCTGGCTACGGTCAATCTCAAGGTTATTCCGCATCATCCGGATACAGCGCATCTGAAAATGCTGGCATTGCTAGCAAAACAGCAAGTTCTACCAGCGCTTCCCGCAGTCAAACAGGTACTCAGACCTCGACGGCAGGTGAAAGCTCTTATCTCAGTAAACAACAACATGAGGGAAGTAAATACAGCTTCTAAATCGCATTTCTCCCTCAAGACCAAGACGTCCTAGCTTATAGCTAAGGGGCGTCTTTTTTTATCTAACATCCCATCGCTCCAAAATATGTTTTATTTATTTTGTCCCACTTTTCTCATAATCATGGAATGGAACCAGCTTGTCACTCATATATAAGGAACATAGGATGTCCAAACTTATGGGAGAAGGGTGCAAATGCTGATGAGAAAAACGTGGATTTACGGCGCAGCTGCTTTAATTGTACTAGGAGCATTAACTACAGCATGCGGTTCCAAAGAGGAAGTTGCTAGTAGCGGTGCAGCAGGCTTGAAGGATCCCAAGGCAGCGACTACAGTGGCTCAAGGGAAGACGGAAAGCAGTGTGAAGACGGTGGTCTCGGGCGCCAAGCCAGCCATCGATGCCGATTATAAAGTAGAGGGCAGAAACGTTACGATCACGTATCAGACAAGTAACTTTCAGATAGCGGATCATATGGATCAGAAAGCCGTACAGGGAGAAGGACATTTGCATTTGTACGTGGATGGTAAGCAGAAAGCGATGATTGGCAAAACGGGTCCATTAACACTGACCAATTTAGCGGCAGGTAAACATGAGATCAGACTCGAGCTTCAGCAAAATGATCATAAGGATATCAATGTAGAGAAAATTCTTAATATTGAAGTCAAATAATTGGGAACATTTGTGCGTATTTAGTCGGAAATCAAGCTTCAACGCAGATCAGATAACATTACGTTCATATTCCTTGAAAAGACGGGCGCTTAGCCCGTCTTTTGTCATTTGACACACCTGGATACGTAGCATAGACTGTTGATAGTATGGCAGTATTGCCGCCTAATCGGAGGGAAACAATTGATCGTCGATATACGCAAGTGGAAGCATGTATTTAAGCTTGACCCAGATCGGGAAATCTCAGATGAAGCGCTCGATCGGCTATGCCAGTCTGGGACAGATGCGATCATGGTGGGTGGTTCAACGGGAGTAACTTTTGATAACACGGTAGATCTTCTATCTCGGATTCGTCAGTATGAGGTGCCCTGTGTGCTGGAGATATCCAATCAAGAGGCCATCGTTCCAGGGTTTGATTTATTCCTAATCCCGATTGTGCTGAATGCGGATGATCCGAAATGGATCGTTGGGCAGCATCACGAGGCGTTGAAGGAATATGGTTCTATGCTAAATTGGGACGAAATTATAGCTGAAGGCTACATTATTCTAAATGGCGAAGCTATGGCTGCGCAATTAACATCGGCTCGTACGAACTTGGATGCCAAGGATGTTGCTGCATATGCACGCATGGCGGACAAGCTATTTCACATGTCTATTGTTTATTTGGAATATAGCGGTGTGTTTGGAGATATGGAGTTGGTGCGGCGGACGCGACAAGTGCTGGAGAATGCCCGTTTATTGTATGGTGGCGGCATTGACAGCCTAGATAAAGCGCAGCAAGCAGCGGAGGTCGCAGATACCATCGTCGTCGGTAACATTATTTATAGTGATCTGGAGCAGGCGCTTCAGACCGTGAACTTTGATAGAACAGGAAGGTAACTTATGAACGAGACAGTCAATATTTTAGATGCGATTAAAAGGTTGAATCCCGAGCAGCGCAAAGCAGTCGAAGCTGTCGACGGCCCACTTCTGATTATGGCTGGAGCGGGAAGCGGGAAGACACGGGTGCTGACGCATCGTATTGCTTACTTAATCGGCACGCGCAAAGCGGCGCCATGGAGCATTTTGGCCCTTACATTTACGAATAAAGCGGCACGTGAGATGCAGGATCGTGTCGGCAAGTTGGTTGGCGGCAGTGGGAATGATATTTGGGTTTCCACGTTTCACTCCATGTGTGTACGCATGCTGCGCAGAGATATTTCACGCATCGGTTTCACCTCGAATTTTACCATTCTAGATTCCGGTGATCAGTTGTCGGTCATCAAAACGTGCTGCAAAGAACTGAATATTGATACCAAGAAGTTCGAACCTAAGACCTTTCAAGCGGCCATTTCTACAGCCAAAAATGAACTCATCTCTCCTAAACAATTTGAGGATAAAATCGGTGACTACTTCGACGGGTTGACCTCGAAAATCTATACGCTTTATCAGAAGAAGCTTAGAAGCAACAATTCCCTGGATTTTGATGATTTAATTATGGCAACCATTCATTTGTTTAATGAAGTTCCAGAGGTTCTGGAGTTTTATCAAAATAAATTTCAATATATCCATGTCGATGAGTATCAGGATACGAACCGAGCGCAGTATATGCTGTGTCAAATGATTGCGGCCAAACATCAGCGCATTTGCGTTGTGGGAGATAGTGATCAGTCTATTTACCGTTGGCGTGGGGCTGACATTTCTAATATCCTTAATTTTGAAAAAGATTATCCGAATGCAACAGCTATTCTTTTGGAGCAAAATTATCGCTCCACATCTAATATTTTGCAGGCTGCCAATAAGGTCATCGCCAACAATACGGGCCGTAAGCCCAAAAACTTATGGACGGATAAAGAGGGCGGCGTAAGGATTAAGCTGTATCAAGCCGATTCCGAGCACGAAGAAGGCTACTTCGTTACTAGTGAAATTAATAAGAATAAGTCGAATGGTAAAAAGTTCGGTCATCACGCTATTTTGTACCGGACGAACGCACAATCTCGGGTAATTGAGGAAATTCTCATTAAATCCGATATCCAATACACCATCGTTGGCGGCGTAAAGTTCTACGACCGGAAAGAGATTAAGGATATCTTGGCGTATCTGCGCCTCATCTCCAATCCGGACGATGATATCAGCTTGAGTCGAATCGTGAACGTGCCGAAGCGGGGCATTGGTGACACCTCGATGGACAGAGTGGCCGATATGGCAGGGCGAAGAGGTATTTCACTATATGCCATGCTGGAGGAAGTCGATTCATTAGAGATCACGACGAAGGCTAAGCACGCTTTAGCAGATTTCCGCGAAATGATTGATAACCTGAACCGCATGGTTGAATACTTATCTGTAACTGAACTCACCGAGAAAATATTGGAGATGTCGCAGTACCGTCTAGAGATGCAGCGCGAGAATACGATTGAATCCAAGGCTCGTCTCGAAAATATCGAGGAGTTCCTGTCTGTGACGATGGACTTTGAGAAACGTAACGAGGACAAGTCACTCATTTCGTTCCTGACCGATTTGGCGCTTATCGCCGATATCGATACGCTGGATAAAGAAAAAAGCGAGGAAGAGCAGGACGCCGTTGTGCTCATGACGATGCACAGCGCCAAAGGCCTAGAGTTCCCGGTAGTATTCATCATCGGAATGGAAGAAGGCGTCTTCCCGCATAGCCGTGCCTTCGCCGATAACGAAGAGCTAGAAGAGGAGCGCCGTTTGGCCTATGTCGGCATCACGCGCGCCGAGCAAGAGCTTTTCCTCACGTGCGCCCGTATGCGCACGCTCTTTGGCCGCACCGCGGCGAACGCGCCATCGAGATTCCTTCAGGAGATTCCGAAGGAGCTCCTGGAGAATGTCTCGATGGGCGGTTCCATCGGTGGAGGCTTCTCGCGAGCTGGCCGCACTAGCACCAGCTCGTGGGGCAGCAGTGGCAGCAGCGCCACTGCCTCACAAGCGGGCCGCGGCTCCGCCGGCTCGTCCGCTTGGGGCACGCCGTCCTCGTTCGGACGGCCTAGTACGGGCGCGGCTGCGCCAAGCCCTGCAGCCGGGGCGAAGCCGGCTGCGTTCCGGGCTCCGCAGCCTGCCGCAGGCGGCGCGGTGCCGGACTACAAAGCCAGCGACAAAGTGTCGCATGGCAAGTGGGGCATCGGCACCGTTGTGTCAGTGAAAGGCTCGGGTGATGATACCGAGCTGCAAATTGCTTTCCCGGCGCCTGTTGGCTTGAAGCGCCTGCTCGCGAAGTTCGCTCCTATTACGAAAGAATAGGAGCCGCTTTTCGCCTTTATTTGCCGGACCCACCCTATTACCCATTAGAGAGGAAGAGCCCGTAATGACAGATGCCATCGCGGCAATGAAAACCCTCATCCAAGAAATCAACAAGCACAATCATAACTACTACACGCTTGATCAACCGGCGATTTCCGATGCCGAGTGGGATGCTTTATACAATAAATTGACCGCGCTAGAGAAAGAGACAGGGATTACCCTGCCTTCTTCTCCAACCCAACGCGTGGGCGGCGACATTCTCAAAGGTTTTGATCCACACAAGCATCTGGCCCGACTCTGGAGCTTGGACAAAGCGCAGAATGCCGAAGATCTGCAGACTTGGCACACACGTGTGCTTAAGCTAATTGCAGATTACAACAGCAAAAATCCAGAGAACCCGTTACCTGACCCGACGTATGTGGTGGAATTAAAGTTCGACGGGCTCACGCTGAACCTTACCTATAAGCAAGGAGAGCTTGTTCAAGCCTCCACGCGAGGAAACGGTACGGTTGGTGAGGGGATTTTAGCCCAAATCAAGACGATCAAGTCGATCCCACTGGAGATTCCTTACAATCAGGGGACCATTGAAGTGCAAGGCGAGGGCATGATGTTTCTCTCCGTGCTCGAGGCGTACAACCAAACTGCGACGGATCCGCTCAAAAATGCCCGCAACGCAGCAGCCGGAGCACTGCGTAATCTCAATCCCAAAGTGACGGCAGAGCGTAAGTTGAACGCTTTCTTCTATAATGTGGGTTACTCAGACGGCATTCAATTCGATAATCATTTCGATATGGTTCAGTTTCTTCGTGACAACCACTTTAAAGTGAGCAACCGCACGCGGTATTTCAGCACAATTGAAGAAGTGAGTGCAGAGCTGGAGCAGATTGCCGAAGAGCGCCTTGGCTTTGATTTTCTGATTGATGGAAGTGTCGTCAAGATTACAGACATGCGAACAAGAGAAGTGCTCGGCTACACCGAGAAATTCCCTCGCTGGGCGATTGCCTATAAGTTCGAAGCCGAAGAAGCGACAACAATCCTGCAAAGTGTATCTTGGGAAGTTGGCCGCACAGGCAAAATTACACCGTTAGCCCGCGTTGAAGCCGTGGATCTCGCTGGCGTAACCGTACAGAACTGCACGCTCAACAATGTCGGTGACATCGAGCGGAAAAACCTCAAGCACGCCTTAGGCAGCCTCGTCTATATCCGTCGCTCCAATGACGTCATTCCTGAGATTCTCGGTAAAGTAACCGAGGAGAATGACGGCGAGGAAATTGTAGCTCCGACGCATTGTCCTTCCTGCGGAAGTGAGCTTGAGATGCGCGGTGCGCATCTGTTCTGCTTGAACCGTCTCGGCTGCAGTCCGCAGCTGGTTGGGCGTATGGCCCATTTTGCTTCGCGCGATGCGATGGACATTGAATTTTTCAGCGAAATGACCGCTTCACAGCTGCATCAAGAACTGGATGTCCGTGATCCTGCGGATCTGTACACCCTACAATTCGAGGACCTCGTCAAGCTCGATCGCTTTGGCGAGAAGAAGGCCCGAAACCTGCTTGATGCCCTAGAAAAAAGCAAAACACGCGATCTAGCTTCGTTCCTTTATGCACTAGGCATTCCCAACTCGGGTAAAACCACGACCAAGGTGCTGGCAGACTACTATCGCAGCCTAACGAAGATTATGGCGGCTACGCCTGAGGAGCTAATTGGGCTTCCAGATGTAGGCGGTATAGTAGCTGAGAGTATTTATTCATTCTTCCGTGACCCTGTGATGGTGTCCAGTATTGAGCGTATGCTCGCTGCTGGCGTCAATCCAATAGCTGAAGAGCCTGCGGTTGTATTGGCTAACCCTGATAATCCGTTCTTTGGCAAAACCGTTGTCCTCACAGGAACGCTATCCACCATGGGTCGTGACGAATGTGCCAAGAAGTTGGAAGCGCTAGGAGCTAAGATTACCGGCAGTGTTTCTAAGAAAACGGACATCGTGATCGCAGGGGAAAGCGCTGGAAGCAAGCTGACGAAAGCGCAAGAGCTTGGCATTCGGATCATTGAGGATGAACAGGAGCTTTTACAGCTTTTAGGTGAAGGATAAAATGACTAATAAGGGGACAGTGCCATGCCGAAAAAACTTCATATCGTGAATGGGAACGCATTTGGAGATAAGCTGCGTGCTTCGGGTATCGATGGAGACATATTGGTGTGGCGCGAGTCACTATGTGAAGGACCTATCGGCATACAGATGTCTGATAGTGTCCTTTTATCTATGAGGGCAGCTTATATGAATAATCGGCACGGCATCCCTAAGGAAATGTTCAAGTCCACTACCTTACAGCAGGAGAAAGCGCTGGACAAGCCCGCAGAGGATGTAGACGAAATTGTCCTGTGGTTTGAGCATGATTTATATGACCAATTGATGCTTTGTTATTTGCTAACGAGATTATTCGCTCTCCCTAGTCCATCCTTTAAACTATCTTTGTTAAGTATCAATCAATTTCCTGGCGTTGAGTTCTTTCATGGATTAGGACAATTAAACGTCAATCAAATTACTCAGCTGCACGACAAGTGGTTGCCTGTAAGTGAAGACCAACTTCTTTTGGCCTGCAAGGTTTGGATGGCCTACTCAGCTTCTGAGCCCCTTTTTATGGCGACTTTATTGGAAGAGGATCTATCAGCACTGCCTTTTCTTCAAAAAGCCCTAGAGGCCAATTTTGAACGCTATCCATCTATGCAAAATGGCTTGAACACCATCCAACAGCTCATTCTTGAGTTCATAGGGGACGGTGAGGTGCTCGTTCTATCGTTATTTAAAAAAGTAAGCCAAACGGCCAGTCAATACGGCCTCGGTGATTTGCAGTTCTGGACTATTGTTGATAGTATCCGCAAATGTGAGGCTCCATTGGTCCATCTTACTGGAGGGGACAAGCTGCCTAGTTACAGCGAAGCGCTGCCGCCTCAATTTGAAAAATGGCGATTACATAGGACGGACATGGGTAAACTAGTTCATACATGTGAGCTTGACCATCTGTACCTAAATGGCATTGATGATTGGATTGGCGGTGTTCATCTGCTTGGGAAAAAGGATATATGGCGCCGTAACAGCATCTCTACGGGGTTTGTGAAGATGTAAGATAATGGATGTATAAAATTGCTTGCATTTCGTTTTGAAACCTGATAATATTACTTCTTGTCACCGCAAGAGCGATACATTAACGCTTTAAACGGTAACGCAATAAAGCTCCTTGAAAACTGAACAAATGAATGAAGCAAATCAGCAAATTCAGTCACGTAAGTGACTACAATTGAGATTGCAAAATCTCGCTAGCAAGTCAATGAGCATTTCAGCTTTTCTATTATGGAGAGTTTGATCCTGGCTCAGGACGAACGCTGGCGGCGTGCCTAATACATGCAAGTCGAGCGGATTTATCCTTCGGGATAAGTTAGCGGCGGACGGGTGAGTAACACGTAGGTAACCTGCCTATAAGACTGGGATAACTATCGGAAACGATAGCTAAGACCGGATAATTGGTTCTCTCGCATGAGAGAATTATGAAACACGGAGCAATCTGTGGCTTATAGATGGGCCTGCGGCGCATTAGCTAGTTGGTAGGGTAACGGCCTACCAAGGCGACGATGCGTAGCCGACCTGAGAGGGTGAACGGCCACACTGGGACTGAGACACGGCCCAGACTCCTACGGGAGGCAGCAGTAGGGAATCTTCCGCAATGGACGCAAGTCTGACGGAGCAACGCCGCGTGAGTGATGAAGGTTTTCGGATCGTAAAGCTCTGTTGCCCTAGACGAACAGCAAGAGGAGTAACTGCCTTTTGTGTGACGGTATAGGAGAAGAAAGCCCCGGCTAACTACGTGCCAGCAGCCGCGGTAATACGTAGGGGGCAAGCGTTGTCCGGAATTATTGGGCGTAAAGCGCGCGCAGGCGGTCAATTAAGTTGGGTGTTTAAGCCCGGGGCTCAACCCCGGTTCGCATCCAAAACTGGTTGACTTGAGTGTAGGAGAGGAAAGTGGAATTCCACGTGTAGCGGTGAAATGCGTAGAGATGTGGAGGAACACCAGTGGCGAAGGCGACTTTCTGGCCTATAACTGACGCTGAGGCGCGAAAGCGTGGGGAGCAAACAGGATTAGATACCCTGGTAGTCCACGCCGTAAACGATGCATACTAGGTGTCGGGGATTCGATTCCTCGGTGCCGAAGTTAACACAGTAAGTATGCCGCCTGGGGAGTACGCTCGCAAGAGTGAAACTCAAAGGAATTGACGGGGACCCGCACAAGCAGTGGAGTATGTGGTTTAATTCGAAGCAACGCGAAGAACCTTACCAGGTCTTGACATCCCTCTGAATACGGTAGAGATATCGTAGGCCTTCGGGACAGAGGAGACAGGTGGTGCATGGTTGTCGTCAGCTCGTGTCGTGAGATGTTGGGTTAAGTCCCGCAACGAGCGCAACCCTTGATCTTAGTTGCCAGCACTTCGGGTGGGCACTCTAAGATGACTGCCGGTGACAAACCGGAGGAAGGTGGGGATGACGTCAAATCATCATGCCCCTTATGACCTGGGCTACACACGTACTACAATGGTCGGTACAACGGGAAGCGAAGCCGCGAGGTGGAGCCAATCCTTATAAGCCGATCTCAGTTCGGATTGCAGGCTGCAACTCGCCTGCATGAAGTCGGAATTGCTAGTAATCGCGGATCAGCATGCCGCGGTGAATACGTTCCCGGGTCTTGTACACACCGCCCGTCACACCACGAGAGTTTACAACACCCGAAGTCGGTGGGGTAACCCGCAAGGGAGCCAGCCGCCGAAGGTGGGGTAGATGATTGGGGTGAAGTCGTAACAAGGTAGCCGTATCGGAAGGTGCGGCTGGATCACCTCCTTTCTATGGAGACTCGGATCTGATAGATCCAGTCAAGTGATATATAGGGATCTTTGATCGTAGATCAAAGTCTCACATTGTTCACACAAATCGCTGATTACTCATTTCATTTGTTCAGTTTTGATGGAGCTTGTACACTTCATTCGAAGTGTATCTCATCAATATGGGGCCATAGCTCAGCTGGGAGAGCGCCTGCCTTGCAAGCAGGAGGTCAGCGGTTCGATCCCGCTTGGCTCCACCATTAACCTAATGCATACTTCCGCCGCCGATAAGGCGGTGTTGTTGACACTAGGCCGATGAAAAGCAAACCATCTGTATAACTTATGATTCACCTCAGCGACTGGTAATTTTTGATTGTTGCCGATGTTGAGATGGCATGATAAGATATATTACCTGCCGCTGAGAGGCGCAGGGGAAACAACACATTTGTTCCTTGAAAACTAGATAACGAAACAAAACGTAAAGTAAGAACTTAGGTTGTGTGATTCTTTTGGATCATGCAAAAATCTTTAAAGTTTTTTCTAGGTTAAGCTAGAAAGAGCACACGGAGGATGCCTAGGCACTAGGAGCCGAAGAAGGACGTGGCGAACGACGAAATGCCTCGGGGAGCCGTAAGCAGGCTTTGATCCGGGGATGTCCGAATGGGGGAACCCAGCTGTGGTAATGCGCAGTTACTCTATTGTGAATACATAGCAATAGTAGAGGCATACCCAGGGAACTGAAACATCTAAGTACCTGGAGGAAAAGAAAACAAAAGTGATTCCGTCAGTAGCGGCGAGCGAAAGCGGAATAGCCCAAACCAAGGAGCTTGCTCCTTGGGGTTGTAGGACCTCGTTGTGGGGTTAGTTCGGTAGGCGAAGAGATCTGGAAAGGTCCGGCATAGAGGGTAAAAGCCCCGTAGCCAAAATCGAACGAAACCCCTAGAGGTATCCTGAGTACGGCGGGTCACGTGAAACCCCGTCGGAATCCGGCAGGACCATCTGCCAAGGCTAAATACTCCCTAGTGACCGATAGTGAAGCAGTACCGTGAGGGAAAGGTGAAAAGCACCGCGGAAGCGGAGTGAAAAAGAACCTGAAACCGTGTGCTTACAAAAAGTCAGAGCCCTCTATATGGGTGATGGCGTGCCTTTTGTAGAATGAACCGGCGAGTTACGTTCCCGTGCGAGGTTAAGTTGAAAAGACGGAGCCGCAGCGAAAGCGAGTCTGAATAGGGCGCTTTAGTACGTGGACGTAGACCCGAAACCGTGTGATCTACCCCTGTCCAGGGTGAAGGTGAGGTAACACTCACTGGAGGCCCGAACCCACGCATGTTGAAAAATGCGGGGATGAGGTGGGGGTAGCGGAGAAATTCCAATCGAACTCGGAGATAGCTGGTTCTCCCCGAAATAGCTTTAGGGCTAGCCTCGGATGTTGAGTTGTGGAGGTAAAGCACTGATTGGGTGCGGGGCCCGCCAAGGGTTACCAAGTCCAGTCAAACTCTGAATGCCACAAACTTAAATCCGGGAGTCAGACAGTGAGTGCTAAGATCCATTGTCAAAAGGGAAACAGCCCAGACCATCAGCTAAGGTCCCCAAGTGTGTGTTAAGTGGGAAAGGATGTGGAGTTGCACAGACAACCAGGATGTTGGCTTAGAAGCAGCCACCATTGAAAGAGTGCGTAATAGCTCACTGGTCGAGTGACTCTGCGCCGAAAATGTAACGGGGCTAAACACGCCACCGAAGCTATGGCTTGCACGTATGTGCATGGGTAGGGGAGCGTTGTATGTACGTTGAATTCTGACCGTAAGGACAGGTGGAGAGCATACAAGTGAGAATGCCGGTATAAGTAACGAAAAGATCAGTGAGAATCTGATCCGCCGAAAACCTAAGGGTTCCTGAGGAAGGCTCGTCCGCTCAGGGTAAGTCGGGACCTAAGGCGAGGCCGAAAGGCGTAGTCGATGGACAACAGGTGGAAATTCCTGTACCACCGTAGCCGTTATGAGCAATGGAGTGACGCAGAAGGATAGTGACGCGAGCTGATGGATGCTCGTCCAAGCAGTGAGGCTGATGTGTAGGCAAATCCGCACATCGTAAGGCTGGGCTGTGATGGGGAGGGAAACTTTAAGTACCGAAGGTCATGAGTTCACACTGCCAAGAAAAGCTTCTAGCCAGGCGAAGGTGCCCGTACCGCAAACCGACACAGGTGGGTGAGAAGAGAATTCTAAGGCGCGCGGAAGAACTCTCGTTAAGGAACTCGGCAAAATGACCCCGTAACTTCGGGAGAAGGGGTGCCTCGGTAGGGTGAATAGCCCGAGGGGGCCGCAGTGAAAAGGCCCAAGCGACTGTTTAGCAAAAACACAGGTCTGTGCGAAGCCGCAAGGCGAAGTATACGGGCTGACGCCTGCCCGGTGCTGGAAGGTTAAGAGGAGTGGTTAGGGACCTCGGTTCCGAAGCTATGAATTGAAGCCCCAGTAAACGGCGGCCGTAACTATAACGGTCCTAAGGTAGCGAAATTCCTTGTCAGGTAAATTCTGACCCGCACGAATGGCGTAACGACTTGGGCGCTGTCTCAACGAGAGATCCGGTGAAATTTTAATACCTGTGAAGATGCAGGTTACCCGCGACAAGACGGAAAGACCCCATGGAGCTTTACTGCAGCTTGATATTGGACTTTGGTACGATCTGTACAGGATAGGTGGGAGCCTTTGAAGCCTGAGCGCCAGCTTGGGTGGAGGCATCGTTGGGATACCACCCTGATCGTATCGGAGTTCTAACCTGGTACCGTGATCCGGTATGGGGACAGTGTCAGGTGGGCAGTTTGACTGGGGCGGTCGCCTCCTAAAATGTAACGGAGGCGTTTAAAGGTTCCCTCAGAATGGTTGGAAATCATTCGCAGAGTGCAAAGGCATAAGGGAGCTTGACTGCGAGACCTACAAGTCGAGCAGGGACGAAAGTCGGACTTAGTGATCCGGTGGTACCGAATGGAAGGGCCATCGCTCAACGGATAAAAGCTACCCTGGGGATAACAGGCTTATCTCCCCCAAGAGTCCACATCGACGGGGAGGTTTGGCACCTCGATGTCGGCTCATCGCATCCTGGGGCTGAAGTAGGTCCCAAGGGTTGGGCTGTTCGCCCATTAAAGCGGTACGCGAGCTGGGTTCAGAACGTCGTGAGACAGTTCGGTCCCTATCTGTCGCGGGCGTAGGAAATTTGAGAGGAGCTGTCCTTAGTACGAGAGGACCGGGATGGACGTACCGCTGGTGTACCAGTTGTCTCGCCAGAGGCATCGCTGGGTAGCTATGTACGGAGGGGATAAGCGCTGAAAGCATCTAAGCGCGAAGCCCCCCTCAAGATGAGATTTCCCAGTATGTAAGACCCCTTGTAGACGACGAGGTTGATAGGTTCGAGGTGGAAGTGCAGTAATGCATGCAGCTGACGAATACTAATCGGTCGAGGGCTTAACCAAAACCCTGAAATGTTCACTTTACGTAAGTTTCGTATCTAGTTTTCAAGGCGCAAACCACGCTTTGACTGTTTGGTGATGATGGCGGAGGGGACCCACGCGTTCCCATCTCGAACACGACCGTTAAGCCCTCCAGCGTCGATGGTACTTGAACCGCAGGGTTCTGGGAGAGTAGAACGTTGCCAAGCACACTAAAAAACCTTACGAGGATTTCTCCTTGTAAGGTTTTTTCTATTTGTACAAATAGACGAAGTGGCGCGCAAAACTAACAGCTCATATGCCCAAATAATCAAAGACCAAAGGTAGAGGTCTTACAGAACCAATCTCCCGAATAGGGGTCCCTAAAGGCTTCTATTTCCTTTGTTTTTAGTGAAATCAAGGAAATAGCATACATTAGAGGCTCCTATTTCCTAAAAAATAGTGTAAATCAGCGATTAACAACAGAATAAAAGCTCCTAAAGACTGCTATTCCGCCCTCAATTCATTATTTATAACAAATAAGAGCCCTTAGAGGCTCTTATTGCAATTCAATAATAGCTACTGCATGTAGCAAGATGTGTCCTTATCTGTGATCTTAATCAATCCAGCTTTACGGTACGGGCGAAACCGGAAAAGCATCCACAGCCGCGGCATAAGCATCCAGAAATGAAAAATCGTGAGATGGATTAACCATTTGTCAGGTATCCATGGATAAAGAAGTGTAATCATAGCAAGACCAATCCAAAATAAAGTAAGCTGAATTCTGGATACCAATCGTATGGAGGCATTTCCTTCTGGCAAGAATCCACACCAAAAGACACCCCAACGGTAAGACCAGCCCCTCATAGCCATTCCAATCGTAAACTGAAAATAGATCCGGATGAGCAAAGAATGGAAGATAAGAAGAAGCGGATAGCTGAATAAGAGCGGCAGCCAGTTCGAAGGGTCAAATTTGTAAAAGACCGCTAGTATCAGAAGCATAAAATAAACAATTATTTTATACAAGGAATGATATATTCGCTTCATTAAAGTATAGCTATAAATGGTAGATTGTTTGGAGAGACTTGGTTCCTGTTTAGTTGACATGCTGATGACCTCCGCAAGGCGGTTAACCTGATATAAGACTATATCGGCACATGCCTTCCAAAATATGAGCGTTTAGCTAGTTTAGGAGAATTGCGATTCGGATATACTAATAGTAAAAGATCGTGGGGTGATCATATGGAGGAGAACCGAATAGGGGTATGTATGATCTGCGAACAGCAACGGATGGGCGGAATTCATATTATTATGGCCTTTATCTGTGATGAGTGCAGCAGTGAAATGGTCAAAACGAATGTAAATGATCAGAAATATCCGTTTTTTGTGAAACAGATGAAGAAAGTATTTTATATGGGCAATTCGAAACAATATATGAACTAGTGGGAGAAGCTTCTTATGGAAGCTTTTTTTGTTTTTTTAGCGTCAATCCACTACTATAAGGGTATAAAATAGAAAGCTCACGGAGCTCAAGGAGTCGTGTCAACATGAGCAGCCAACATTCAAAAAAGTCACGTGCGCCGCTTTTTGAAGCAATGGTCGCCCACCACGATAAGAACCCTGCAAGTTTCCATGTACCTGGTCATAAATCCGGACAAGGCTTGTTAGATGAAGGGACAAGCTTCCTAAAGACGGTGATGTCGATCGATTATACAGAAATTACGGGTCTAGATGATTTACACCACGCAGAGGGTGTCATTAGTGAAGCCGAGGAGCTAGCGGCAGATTGCTTTGGAGCTGAGGAAACGTATTTTCTGATAGGTGGGAGTACAGTTGGTAATTTAGCCATGATTTCTGCCGTATGTGAGAAGGATGATATCATTCTTGTGCAAAGAAATGTACACAAGTCGGTCATTCACGGGCTTATGTTAGCTGGTGCTAAGGCAGTGTTCATAGCTCCTGCAATCCATCCGGAAACAGGTGTTGCCACAAGTCTATATATCGATGATGTTAAGCAAGCGCTATTGCTTTATCCAGAGGCTAAGGGGCTGTTTATAACTAATCCAAATTACTATGGTAATGGTGTCAATCTCAAGCCTTTCGCGGAATTGATGCATGCACATGGGAAGCTGCTGCTGGTGGATGAAGCACACGGGGCGCACTATGGATTTCATCATGAGATGCCGGCTTCCGCCTTATCACAAGGGGCTGATGCTGTGGTACAATCCACGCACAAGATGCTAACCGCAATGACCATGGGGGCTATGCTGCATGTCCAAGGATCGCGGATAGACCGAAGGGCTATCCAACAACTTCTAGCTATGCTGCAGAGCTCAAGTCCCTCTTATCCTATAATGGCGTCACTAGATTTGGCGAGGAAGAGGATGCATACAGAAGGCAGGAACTGGCTAGAACAAGGACTTGCTGTTGTAAAAGAGTTCAGGTCGCTGCTTGATGAGCTTACCGCATTCAGATATCACCCAAGAGAGCTTCTGGGGAATCAAAGTCAAGAGGGTCAAACGGCAGATCCGTTTAAAATAGCCATCTATGATGTGACGAATACGTTATCTGGCACCGAACTCAAAGAAAGGCTAGAAGCTCAAGGCTGTTTTGTCGAAATGACGGACGGACGTCAAGTACTACTTGTATTCACCCCTGCTTCCACCAGAGCGGATATGTTAAGAATTGTCGAAGCATTAACTAACATTTGTGTGGACGTTCCTGTACAAAAGAAGGAACTTCAAGCGCCTATCTCGAATATACTTAAATTACCCTACTATACACCAATCTCTTCTCCAGTTGCTTTTGATATGAGAGTTATCTCCAAAGCATCACGGGCAGACGTGGCGTTTAGTGAGGTGAGCGTTCAGGGGGCGGTCGGGAAGCGTTCTGCGGATATGGTAATCCCTTATCCACCGGGAATTCCCTATTTATACCCTGGCGAAATCATCTCGGCTTCCATAGCCGAAGCCTTATTGCAATTGGCCGCAAACGGAATCAAGTTTCAAGGAACCGAATTTGGGCAGACACAAAAGCTAAAGATATACACATAAACCATTATATGATCTGGTAAAGCAGCATGCAGGAGGAAGCGTGAACGGAATATTTATAACGTTTGAAGGGCCGGACGGCGCTGGGAAAACAACACAGCTTAAGAAATTGGCTGAGGAGCTTAAGAAACAAGGGCATAACGTCCTCGTTACGAGAGAACCGGGCGGAACGGCAATCAGTGATCAAATCCGCAGTATTATTCTTGACCCTGTGAATAAGGAGATGGTAGATCAAGCGGAAGTTTTGCTTTACGCAGCATCTAGAGCACAGCATGTGCATCAGTTAATTCTTCCGGCACTCGCAGCTGGCCGAATTGTGCTATGTGATCGCTTCATTGATGCAAGCGTTGCCTATCAGGCTTACGGACTTGGCGTGGATGTAGATATGGTAAAAGCCATCTCGCGTTATGCCAGTTCAGGACTACAAGCAACCCGAACATACATCTTAGATGTGCCAGTGGAAGTAAGCTTGGCGAGACTTCACCATAGAGCATCGGGTACGGGCGCGAATGCCCAGCAGTTGGATCGCATTGAACAGAAAAATGTCGATTATCACAGCCGGGTACGGGAAGGTTTTCATCAGATTGCAGCAGATCATCCTGAACGGGTACGAGTTATTAATGCAAACCGTAACGAAGGTGAGATTGCAAAAGATATATGGACGGATAGTAATCATTTGCTTAAGGAACATATTTCCGGTTAAAGCAGAAAATCCATTCTTAGTTTATAATAAAAGGGAGGAATCACCCATGAAACTAGTCGTAGCCGTTGTACAAGATAAGGATAGTAACCGTCTCTCTAATGCTTTAATAAAAGAAGGGTTTCGCGCCACGAAGCTGGCAAGTACCGGTGGATTTTTACGTGCGGGAAACACGACTTTTATGATTGGTACGGAAGATGAGAGGGTGCAAGAGGTCATGCAGGTCATTCGCACCAATTGCAAAATTCGGGAACAGCTTGTTACACCGGTTTCTCCAATGGGAGGAACGACGGATTCCTATATTCCATTTCCTGTGGAAGTTCAAGTGGGTGGAGCCGCGGTTTTCGTATTGCCGGTAGAGCGCTTCGAGCATTACTAATTAGACATACACAAGGATGGATGCGTCTTGAAAATTAATCCGGGGTGGCAGCCCATCGGTAAGAACGTCAAAGTGAATGAGAACGTCCCGCCGCCACAGATGGCCCCCCGGAATTTCTCTGACATTATGCAGCAGCAGGATGAGAAATTTACGCAGGAGCAGTTATCCAAAATGGTGCAGCAAATTACGCTGCAGGGTGATCGTCTGTCGCGGGCAATGACGGTGAGAGAGCTTCTACAATACAAGCTGCTGATTAAGCAGTTTCTAGAAGAGACCGCTCGCCGTGGTGTTAATTTAAGAGATACGAAGGGTTGGGATCGCCGCGGCCGTTCGAAGCGATATAAGCTTTTGGAAGAAATCGATCTAGAACTGCTTTCATTAGCAGATGAATTGCTAGAAAATGAGCAGGGTCGAATTGAAATTTTGCACAAAATCGGAGAAATCCGAGGGATGCTGATTAACTTGTTATTTTAAAATATAAGAAAATATATGTTTCACGCTATATGATGTTAATATTTCTGGGTAAACACACTCGTCCTGGAAGGACAGTGTAGCCGTTTATCCTCGGGATGGAGCGTATTTCTAATGTCCTTTCAAGCCATACCGGGGCAAGCAGCGGCAAAGCAGCTTCTGCAGAACGGGCTTCGGCAAGACAAGCTGTCTCACGCCTATATTTTTAGTGGGCCAGTAGGAACTGGACGCTCGGAGATGGCCATAGCTTTGGCTAAAGCTATCTACTGCCAGCACGGGACCGATGAGGCATGTGGTGAATGTTTGGAATGCCGCAAGGTCGAGCATCGTAATCATCCGGATCTACACATGGTTACGCCAGATGGAGCTTCGATTAAGATCGAGCAAATTCGTGAGCTGCAAAAGGAGTTTGCTTACCGCGCTACAGCCTCCGGAACTAAAATATATATCCTGTATCATGCGGATAAAATGACGGTACAGGCTGCTAATAGCCTGTTGAAGTTTCTAGAAGAGCCGACCTCACGTGTGGTCGCTATTCTCATTACTGAGAATGGCAATGCCCTGCTGCCGACGATTCAATCGAGGGCACAGTGGATTAATTTCACGCCAATGCCGCGTGAGCAAATGGTCTTGACGCTATTGCAAGAGGGTCATCCCGCATCGCTAGTACAGCCCGCCGCACATTTAACGGCAGGATTGCAAGCAGCTAGGGACTTAATCGCTGCGAATTGGTTTGCAGAAATGAGAACCGTAGTGTTACAATTAGCTAAGGAGACGCTCACACGTTTCCCTACTTCCATGATTACGGTGCAGCAACGGATAGTGAAAACGGAGCTAGCGGATCATATGTCGAGTCTTTTCGACTTGTTGATTCTCTGGTTTAAAGATATGGTGCAGTTGCGCCTGGAGCGCAGAGATAAGCTTGTTTATAATGATCAGCTGGACTGGATGAGCTCCCTCGCGTTCAGCCGGGATGTCTCAGTATGGGTGCGTATGATGGAGCAAGCCGTAGATTTACAAAAGCGACTGCGTTTCAACGCCAATTCTCAGCTGGTTATAGAGAAAATGCTCGTGGAGATGCAGGGGGTGTAAGATGTATTCGGTAGTTGGCGTCCGCTTCAAGAAAGCGGGTAAAATATATTATTTTGATCCGATTGATTTGCCAATTGAGAAAGAAAGTGCCGTTATTGTTGAAACCGCTCGCGGAGTTGAATACGGCAAAGTTGTTGTTGGAAAAAAGAATGTCAAAGAAAATGACGTTGTTCTTCCTCTCAAAAAGGTGATTCGCCTTGCGGATGACTCGGATGCTGATTTGGTTGAAGAAAATAAGAAAGCAGCCAAAGATGCGTTCCAAACGTGTCACGAGAAAATTAAAGACCATAGTCTTAAGATGAAGCTCGTAGACGTAGAGTATACCTTTGATCGCAATAAAATTATTTTTTATTTTACGGCTGAAGGGCGCGTTGATTTCCGAGAGCTCGTGAAGGATTTGGCGAGTATTTTCCGGACCAGAATCGAACTGCGTCAAATTGGCGTACGGGATGAAGCGAAGATGCTTGGAGGTATAGGTCCGTGTGGGCGAATTCTATGCTGTTCCTCGTTCTTAGGTGATTTTGAACCCGTATCCATCAAGATGGCGAAAGACCAAAACTTGTCGCTTAACCCAACGAAGATTTCGGGATTATGCGGACGGTTAATGTGTTGTTTGAAATATGAACATGATAACTACGAGAGCGCGAAGGATTCACTGCCAACTGTAGGTAGACATGTAATCACTTCTTTTGGGAATGGTAAAGTACTTGGACTGAATATCAAAGAACGTACAGCAAAGGTTCAATTGTTTGACCTTGGTAAAGCACTTGATTTACCTTTCGATGATGTAGTTGAACAAGAGTAGCGGCAAAGTATCCAAGGAGGCGCTGGCCAGTAAGCATGCATGGCACTAGAGGTGAAAGCGTGGATAAACAAGATATTTTTGGACAAATAGATGGGATCGAAGAGCGTATGGGTGCCACTTATGCCGAGTTGGGTGCCTTAAAGAAACAAATTATTAACCTCATCGAAGAAAATAAGAGATTAAGCATAGAAAATCAGCAGCTCCGCAAACTGATCCGACAAGAGGAAACAATTGTCGAGCAGCCAGTAGGAGAGGCGGAGGAACCACTTCCGTTACCTGGAGCAGGTTATGATAATTTGACTCGCTTGTATAATGAAGGTTTTCATATTTGCAATGTGTATTATGGACACCTTCGGACCGAGGGAGATTGTTTGTTTTGCTTATCCTTTTTAAATAAATAAGTGATTTTGACCGTAGGGGTGTATACCTTACGGTTTTTTTCCATAATGAGCAGACTAGAAAGGAAATGACGGAGAATACGTATGAAGCAAGTACAGTTACGACCTACCGAACGAATTGATGATTTATTGACGTATGATTTGAAAATTATTCAGAGTGATGAAGTGTTCAGTTTTTCATTAGATGCCGTCCTGCTAGGTCGGTTCTGTAGTGTGGCTCCCAAGGGGCGCATGATTGATTTGTGTACAGGCAATGGGGTCGTCCCCTTGCTCTTAACAACGCGGACACGCGCTGAGATTTGGGGCGTTGAAATTCAAGAACGGCTCGTGGATATGGCGGTACGCAATGCAGAGATTAATGGGTTGGAAGACCGGCTGCATATGCTCCAAGGGGATCTGAAAACGATTCATGAAACCCTGGGTCATGGCCAATTTGATGCCGTAACGGTGAATCCTCCTTATTTACCAGTACCTAATGGTGAACAGAACACCAATGAGCATTTTGCTGCGGCTCGTCATGAAATATATTGCAATTTGGAAGATGTTATTGCAGCGAGCGCAAAGCTGGTGAAGGCTGGTGGCAAAGTGGCCATGGTCCACCGGGCTACGCGTTTAATCGATATCTGCTGCTTAATGAGGCAGTATCGTCTTGAACCGAAGCGCATTCGCTATGTGCATGCACGTGCTGGGGAAGAAGCGATGATGGTGTTGATCGAGGGTATGAAGGATGGAAAGCCAGAGATCCGTACCTTACCGCCGCTTATTGTTTATGATGACAATCAAGAGTACTGTAAAGAACTGAAAGAAATTTACTACGGGGGCAGAAGCTCCTTAGAGTTTTCGTAAGGAAACTAGGTTCGTAAGCATAACCTTAGAGTTTCCGTAAGAATAATCATAAAAAAGTGAAGAGGGAAATAACAGTGAGCTTGAATGTGCAAAAGAGCTATCGCGAGGATGGAAGCGGTGTAGGGACGCTGTACCTTGTTGCCACACCGATAGGCAACTTAGAAGATATGACCTTCCGTGCGATTCGCACCCTGAAGGAAGTGAGCATGATTGCCGCCGAAGACACGCGGCAAACACGCAAGCTGCTGACGCACTTCGAGGTCGCTACGCGACTCGTCAGCTATCACGAACACAACAAGCAAGCAAGCGGACCCGAACTTGTCCGCTTGCTGCTTGAAGGGCAGAGCATCGCGCTGGTCAGCGATGCGGGACTGCCGGCCATCTCCGATCCAGGTTACGACCTGGTGAGGATGGCCGTAGAGCAGAACGTGCCGGTGGTGCCCATCCCCGGCGCGAATGCGGCCCTGTCGGCGCTGATTGCATCAGGCTTGCCGACAGAGCGTTTCGCCTTCGTCGGGTTTCTCCCCCGGGAGAAAAAGGATCAGACGAAGGTGCTTGAAGGGCTTCAGCACGTGCAGGACACGCTGCTGTTCTATGAGTCCCCGCACCGCGTAGAGAAAACACTTACCCGTATGGCGGAAGTGTGGGGGGCGGAGCGCCGGGTGTGTCTCGCCCGCGAGCTGACGAAGCGGTACGAGGAGTTCCTGCGGGGCACCATTGCTGAGTGCCTCGCGCACTTAGAGCAGTACCCGCCTCAGGGCGAGTACTGTGTAATCGCCGAAGGCGCATCGGAGAAGGCAGCCCGCGAAGCAGCCGATGGCTGGTGGGAGGCGATGACGCTGGGCGAGCATGTTGAGCACTACGAGCAAAGCGGGAGCGATCGCAAGGATGCACTGAAGTTGGTCGCGAGCGATCGTGGGCTTTCTAAGCGCGATGTATATAATGCACTACTCGAGCGCTAAGGCGCGCGGGAAGTGCATCGTTCCCGCCGCACTCTCCGCTAAATCTTTCTTCGGACAAAAAAAGATCTCTAATCCGTGGCCGAAGCCAACAAATTAGAGATTAAAGGAGATATGAAAAAGGTTAGAATTACCAATAGGATAAGTGCTACTTCTATTATATACTACTTTTCTTATTTTGTCACAGGTGTTGGCATTTCTGCTAAACAAATATGACAAACAATTTTCCCTTTGAAGTAAGAGACGTTTTCAGCATTACCACAGAAGATACAAGCAGGCTCATATTTTTTCAACATGATGCGCTCGCCGTCTACATAAATCTCCAAAGCGTCTTTCTCACCAATACCTAACGTGCGGCGCAACTCGATTGGAATAACAACGCGCCCCAATTCGTCAACTTTTCTTACAATTCCCGTAGATTTCATCATATATATAAACCCCTTTCGATTTTATCAAAAATTTATCAATATCGTCATGTTTCGACATATCTTATTGGCTAATGATACCAACGATTCCCAAAATAGTCAACCATATTTTCATCTATTTAAGCTTATAATTCAAAAAAATTTTAAATATTTTATTTGTTTAAAATATGAGAAAAACCAAGTAGAATAAGGGAATGTAAATAATATATTACGTGTGTCCTTCTTGAAAAGCTCAAAAATTACGAAGATAAAGATTAGCCTAGTATGACAGAGAAATTGGAATAAGTATTTCGACAAAATACGACATTTATTGTCGAAGTAACAAAGGGTATTGTCGAAATTATTTAAATTTGCTAAAGAGAGGTTGTGAATGGATGAAGGAAGAGAAGGTTTTTAAAGATCCGGTTCATAAATATATTTACGTGCAGGACAATACGATTTGGGATTTAATTAATACGCGAGAGTTCCAGAGACTGCGCCGCATAAGGCAATTAGGCACCTCTTATTTAACCTTTCATGGTGCTGAGCATAGTAGATTCTCTCATTCACTCGGTGTGTACGAAATCACTCGAAAAATTATTTCACAATTCGAACGCAATCACTATGAGGATTGGCCTCAAGAGGAACGTCTGCTCTGCCTATGTGCGGCATTGCTCCATGATTTGGGTCACGGGCCCTTCTCGCATTCCATTGAAAAAGCTTTCGGAACGAAACATGAAGACTGGTCGTGCAGAATTGTCCTTGGAGATACGGATGTGAACAAAGTCCTCAGCCGAGTGTCACCTGATTTTCCGAAAAAAGTGGCGGGTGTTATTTGTAAATCGTATAGCGAAGAAATTGTGGTTAGCCTTGTATCCAGTCAGTTGGATGCGGACCGCATGGACTATTTGCTGCGCGACGCCTATTTCACTGGTGTAAATTACGGCACATTCGATCTGGAGCGGATTCTTCGTGTTATTAGGCCCTATAAAGGGCATATTGTTGTCAAGGAAAGCGGCATGCATGCCGTAGAAGATTATTTAATGTCCCGTTATCAAATGTATTGGCAGGTTTATTTCCATCCTGTGACACGTAGTGCGGAAATTTTGCTGCACAAAATTTTTGCGCGTGCTAAACATTTATACGAAGAAAATTATACATTTGGATTTATGGTTGAGCCTATTTTGCATCTGATTCAGAATAATATTTCGCTCGAAGATTATTTAATATTGGATGAGTCTGTTATGCAGACGATGCTAACTTTCTGGAGTAATGAGAAAGATCCTATATTAGGTGATATGTGTAAACGGTTTTTGGATCGTAAGTTGTACAAATACAGCACCTTTGATGAGTCTAATCAACGTGTGATCAAGCTAATGGAAAAAGTAATGGCTGAGGTCGGATTCGATCCTACCTATTATATGGAAATTGATTTTCCGTCAAATCAATCCTATGACGTGTATAGACCGGGGGAAACGGATGATAATTTGCCTATTTTTCTGCTGGATCATAAGGAGACTTTAACGGAAATTACGCATCGATCTGAGATTGTTCAGTCCATCAGCGGATTCCAAATGGGCAAACATCATGTTTATTATCCGGAGGAACTGTTGGAACGTTTGAACGCAACCAATTATCCTGAATTATGGGCTCTGCTTGGTGAGCAAGATTAGCTAGAAAAATAAGTGCAGCAGAAAGCAGAATATTTCAACTTAAGGGAGAATAAAGATGCTAACGGATTCACACACACATTTAAATGCGGAACAATTTAACGAAGATCAAGATGAAGTGATTCAGCGGGCATTGGATGCCGGAGTGACAAGAATCGTGAATGTAGGCTTCAACCGGGAGACCATACCTAGTTCAATCGCCCTCGCTGAGAGGTATGATTTCATCTATTCTACGGTAGGTTGGCATCCTGTTGATGCGATTGATATGATGCCTGGCGATTTAGAATGGATTGAAGAGTTGTGCAAGCATGAGAAAGTTGTCGCTATCGGAGAAATTGGACTAGATTACTATTGGGATAAGTCGCCGAAGGATGTACAGCAGCGGGTATTTCGGGAGCAAATTCGTCTAGCGCGTAAATTGGGGATGCCCATTGTCATACATAATCGAGATGCCCATCATGATATTTTGCACATTTTAAAAGAAGAAAAGGCCGAGGAAGTGGGGGGAATCATGCACTGCTTCTCAGGAAGCTGGGAGACGGCGAAGCAGTGTCTGGATATGAATTTTCATATTTCTTTTGGAGGTCCAGTTACGTTTAAGAACGCTAGGCAACCGAAGGAAGTGCTGGCGCAAGTTCCGTTAGATCGTTTATTAATTGAGACCGATGCTCCCTATTTGACCCCGCATCCTTTCCGCGGCAAGCGCAATGAAACCGGCTATGTTCGCTTGGTAGCTGAGACAGCCGCGGAAATTCGGGGTATGACTTTGGAAGAAATTGCGGAAATAACAACAAACAATGCCATTCGATTGTTAGGTCTCAAGTAAAGCGTTTTTCTCAAACTTGCGGCGAAGCACAATACCGCAGCTGAAAGAAATAAAGATAAGACTGATGAGTGGAACGAGTAGATAGATTGGTGAAGAGCGAATCATAAAAGGAATCGTCAGGATACATAGCTCTAGCAGCAAGACTGACCAAATGATAAAAGCCAATGAACCGGCTTTCGAATTCTGATTGAGCGGGTACATCTCCAGCCAGAACGTATAGCGATGAGCGCGTTCGAGAGACGATAACTGAACAAGGGAAATCAGAAGGGAAATCATAAAGATTAAGCTCCTTGCAGTACCGCTGCTTGAAACGACTATAGCTAGTATCCCTAATAAGGTGAGACGCAGTACGATCGCGAACAGCTCTGTACGCAACAATGTCTTCATATATAGGTACAAATAGGCAGCATCTTGTCTAAAAGGTATGAACCGTGTTAGCCCGCTGATCCAACTTCGGCGGGCTATTCTCGTTCCCATCTGAGGCACATCGACGAACCAGCTGAAAAAGGCATAAAGCCGAGCTTGCTGTTGATTCTCCTTGGAAATCAAGTAGTCCCAACCGATGACGTATTTAGATACGAAATGAGCGGCTGCTAACCATACGAAAATGAGTAGCAGAGCAGTGCCGCTTGCCCATAAAATGCTGGTGAGAAATTGCAGTGAAATGAGAGCGGTTGTTGCAATCCAGCGAAAGCTACCCGAAGCTAATCTGGTACGCTCATGAGTAAAACGACTTTCCTGCCAACTAGCTAATAAATTAGCTATCTTTAATAGAAGAAGTAGTGCGAGCATCAGTAAGAAATGCTGCTCTGAAGCGCCAAGACAGTGATGATAAAGCGGCCATAAAATAACCCAGGCGATAAATGTCCAAAAAGCTTGCAGTGTCAAACTGTACATGAATCCACTTCGGAAATAAGCGCCCATTTGATGTTCGATCGGTAACAAAAACATGCGGTCTGCTTTCCTTACCAATGTACGAATGGGGCTTGAAGATAGAAGCGGAACGAGCAGCAAAAGCACGATCCACAGATAGGGATAATCTGTCGGAAGACGCTGTAGTATTTTTGCATAATAATAGGAAGAAATGATGACAAGAAACAACACGAGACCGATGAAATTACTACGCGCTGCGTATTGCCAATAGCCTATGGATTCCTTCATATAATGTTCGAATCTTTGCTGCCATAAGGTACGGGTGTTGATGTCCATATTTCTCATAACGAATCCCCTTGTACAAGCTTATAGAAAATGTCGTCTAGTGACGCTCCCGGGAGTTCGGTTTGCCCGCGTAATTCGACTAAATCACCCTGAGCAACCATACGACCTCGATGAAGGACGACGTAGTTATCGCAATATTTTTCAATTGTAGACAAAATATGCGATGAGATGAGGAATGATGCTCCTTTATGTTTCATTTTGACCATTAATTCTAGTAAGGAACGGATCGCTAAAGGGTCGAGACCGAGAAAGGGTTCATCGATAATATATAACGAGGGTTCGATCAGAAATGCGTTCATAATCATGACTTTTTGTTTCATTCCTTTGGATAAATGATTGGCGAAGCTGTTAAGCTTGTCCTTCATTTGAAATTGCTCCAAAAGGGAGCTGGATCGAGCCAAATAGTCGTCCTTCGACAAGCCGTAGGCCATAGCGGTTAGCTCAAGGTGTTCGCGGATCGTAAGCTCTTCGTAGAGCTCAGGACTTTCGGGTACATAAGCGTAGGTTGCTCGATAAGACAAAGGATTCTCACCTAAAGTTAGTCCGTTGATTCGAATCGATCCTTTTTGCGGTTGAAGAAGGCCGAGAATGTTTTTGATCGTCGTACTTTTACCCGCACCATTAAGTCCGATCAGACCCATCATTTCACCTTGACGGATAGAAAAGGTTAGGTCATGAAGAACGGGTTTATTTGGTAAATACCCCCCGTATAAAGAGTCAACTTGTAGAATGGAGCCCATCTCATTGCCTCCCTGATTAGCAAATTATTGGTATTTATGAATTGCTTTCCTATACGATCATTATAAACAAATTTGTAATTTAAGCCTAGTTTAGGGGCGAAAAGTTGAAAATAGTTAGTATACGTACGTGAAAGTGAGATATAAGTAGAAATAGAGCTATTTAACTGTTCATTTAAGCGAATTTTAGTCGATTTAGCCTTTTTTAGTAGGTGTTAATCCCTTTACAGGTTAAGATTAACAGCGTAATATACTTTTCATAATAACTTAATAACCAATTTGCCATTTTTCCATTCGCTGAGTTCCATTTATGGGAACGGGGGAACCACTGTAAGCTGAAGAAGCATGCTTCTTGAGTGAACAGAGTGAGTAACAGGGGTGAATCTTTGAGTATACTTCGTATGCTCTTAGTAGGGCGACTCTCACGTCCGAATCCGTCAGCTAACCTCGTAAGCGTAAGAGAGGTAACGATTGTCGTGCGTGCTATTTGTGTATTTTACTATACAAACTAAGCCAGCGAGAAGAGTCCTCTTCTTGCTGGCTTTTTGTCTTCATAAAGGGCTATACACATTTCGGACGACTAAAAATTGCCCGGAATTCATATGAATGTTGAATAGGCAAACTGGTGTGGGACGACCAGAAGGCAGCGGTTTAGCACCGTACTGCTGATGGCGAACGCGTTAAGTTAAACTAAAAAACCTTAGTCGCGTCAAATCTAATCATGCTGTAACCTGGCGGCGAGGCTTTGAAGGAGGACCGAAGAAGTGGGCAGTATCTCTATTAGCGAGACCCATGTAAAACGATCATCCAGCATGTCCTTCGCATTGCGATGGAAGCATGAAAACTTGCGTTTGATTTTAAGCTTAGCCATAATTTCAATCGCAATGACTTTCATGTTTTTGGTGTTGTTGTACGGTACGGCTACCAAGAGCGTATCCGTGGTTGTGAATGGACAAGAAACCGTTGTGCATACGAAGCAATGGGTCCTGCAACGCCTACTGGATGAACAAGCCATAAAGATTGGTGAACACGATGAAATTTCTGCTGCGCCAACGACAACAATCAAGGGTGGAGACAAAATTGTCATCGAACATGCCTCACCGATTCAATTGACTGCTGATGGAAAGACCACCACTGTTTACACAACTGCAAGAACGGTAGAAAGTGCATTGCAACGTTTACATATTGCACTTGGGGAGAACGATCGATTAACTCCCGAACCGACAGCCGCTCTGAGCTCGGGCGATGAAATCAAAATCGTCCGTGTGAAAAAAGAGACGGAGGAAGTAACTGAGCCGATTGCGTTCGATACGGAAAAGAAGAGCGACGCATCGCTGCTCAAAGGCAAAGAGCAAGTCGTCCAAGAAGGTAAAGAGGGCGTACTCTTGAAGAAGAAAGAAAAGACTTTCGAAGATGGTGTTTTAGTCGCGGAAGCAGTTGTGGGTGAAGAAGTACAAACGGAAAGTATTAATAAAGTCGTGTCTGTGGGCACGAAAAATCCTGTTGTTGTTCTCTCGTCTTCATCGCCTAGTGTGGATGAGGTTTCGAAGAATGGTGTAACGTTTGGGTATAAACAAATCCTGAAGAATGTGAAGTTGACTGCTTATTCGGCGGACGTGGCATCTACAGGTAAATCCGAAGGATCTCCTGGCTTTGGTAAAACCTATACAGGGACTACCGTGTCAGAAGGCAGGACAATAGCGGTTGATCCCAAAGTAATCCCGCTCGGATGGTGGGTTTACATTGAGGGCATTGGCTTCCGCCGTGCCGAAGATATTGGCAGCGGTGTGAAAGGTCAAATGATTGATGTCTACTTTGAAGATCATGGTTATGCCAATAAATTCGGAACGAAACAAGGGTACACCGTGTATGTGGTAGGACCAAAAAAGCCGTCTGAAAATTAACGTGTAAACGTCTGTTTCAGCGGGAAGAATGTCATATATACGTTGCCAGGTAACAACCTGGGCGAAAGAAGAGGGGACCCCTCTTCTTTTTCTGCGTTGAATAAGAATGTATAAGTTCTATACTTTAGCTCCGCATCAACCTTGACAAACGCGCTCGTCTCTGAAGGACGACGGAGTCGTTTATCCTTGGTACCGGGAAGGGAACCGCTTATGATAAAAGAAGTGATTGTCGTCGAAGGCAAAGACGATACAGCTGCTATTCGCCGAGCGGTAGAGGCGGATACGATTGAAACAGGCGGCTCTGCGATCGGACAAGCCGTACTAAAGCGTATTGCACTTGCACAGCAGCGCAGAGGCGTTATTATATTCACGGATCCGGATCACGCAGGTGAACGGATTCGGAAGATTGTAGCAGCCAGGGTGCCTGGCTGCAAGCATGCTTTCATTACGCAGGAGCAGGCCGAGTACAAGGGTGATATCGGCGTTGAGAATGCGACGCCTGAGACGATCCGTCAAGCTCTTCAGAGTCTTCGGACAGAATATGATGGTGCTGTCTCACAGCTGACCATGGAGGATCTCATGGCCGCAGGGTTGATTGTTCATGCTGAGGCGGCGTCTCGCCGGCTGATCGTGGGTAAAGCGTTAGGAATTGGTTATTGCAATGGCAAGCAGTTTTATAAGCGTTGTGCGATGTTTCAGATCTCGCGTGAGGAATTTGAGGCTGCTTTGGAGTATTTGGAAGCTGATAATTAAAATGGATGTTGCCGTTGTTGTAGTTTCTACAACAAATCCTATTCCAAATGGCTATTTTGCAAGTTGAAGTTGTAATTCGTACAACATTTTTGACCCATTTGTGGAGAAAAGTCTGTATTTAGTCCCAAGAGTTGTACAATATGCAACATTCTAGTAGTAGAGACGGGATTTGAGCAGCAATTGTTGCATTTCCTGCAACATTATCCAACTGAAAGTATGTACTCATACAGGAAGCTCTCACGAGCTTACGTGACTATGCATACCGGTCTTCAGAAAGATGCCACTTAGAAAATAATTGAATGAGATTTGGTGCAGAGTTTTAATGAGCATTTGAATGAAAATGAAGAATGTGAAATCCAGAACCTATAGATAATGAGGTCTATATCATGAATGTACCCAACAATGAAGTGATTGTAACAGCAGATGACGTGGCTACACCAAGTAAAACGAAACAAATTATTAAAAGAAATGGTCTGGTGCTCAAAAAGAGCTTGGGTCAAAACTTTCTGATTGACCAAAATATCCTAAGCAAGATTGTCATGGCCGCTGAGCTCGGACCGAACAAGGCTGTGCTTGAGATCGGCCCCGGCATCGGGGCGCTCACGCAGCAGCTGGCCAAGCTCGCTGGCCGCGTCTTGGCCGTCGAGATCGATCAGCGTCTGCTGCCCATCCTGGACGAGACGCTAGAGCCCTATCCCCATGCTACCGTTGTCCATGGGGACATCTTGAAGACCGACCTGCCGGAATTGTTCCGGCAGCACTTCGAGGGCATGAACGGCGTCAGTGTCGTCGCCAACCTGCCCTACTACATCACGACGCCGATCATCATGAAGCTTCTCGAAGAGAAGCTTCCCTTGGAGAATATCGTCGTGATGATTCAAAAAGAAGTGGCCGACCGCATGGCGGCTCGCCCGGGCACCAAAGATTACGGCAGCCTCAGCATTGCCGTGCAGTTCCACTGCGAGCCGGAGCTTGTCACGATCGTGCCGCGCACCGTCTTCGTGCCGCAGCCGAACGTCGACTCCGCCGTGATCCGGCTGCGTGTGCGCAAAACTCCGCCGGTTGAGGTGGCGGACGTGGACTTCTTCTTCGCCGTCGTCCAAGCGTCCTTCGTCCAGCGGCGCAAAACCCTTTACAATAACCTAGCTGCACGGTTCTTCACGAAAGAAAACAAGCCTGAGCTGGAAGCGCTGCTGCTCGGCATTAACATAGAGCCTTCGCGTCGCGGCGAAACGCTCAGTATGGAAGAGTTCGCGCGCTTGTCTTCGGCTCTTCGCGCGTACGGCTGCAAATAACCCGCACCAAATGCCTAGTTTCGCCATAGGATACCCCTAGGAGGGGATTTGTGCGATGAGGCAAGGAGACTTTGTTACCCGTAAATCCTATGGCGGCGACGTCATGTTTAAGATTGAGCGCATAGAGCAGCTGAAGGCTATTCTGCGTGGTGTAGATTATAGGCTGCTCGCAGATGCGCCGTTAGTTGATTTGACCATTTCAAATCCGACAGATGTCATGGATCATCCGCGATCGAGCTCACCCGAATTTCGGGAGTCGCTCCGGCGTCTGGCAGTATCCCAGGTGCAGCTGCAGGAGAAGAACCAACTCTCTATAAACCATAAACAAAATACCAATAAAACCTACTTCGAAGTGCCTGGCAAAGTGCTGCACTTAGATGGCGATCCTACTTACTTACGTAAAAGTATGCAGATTTATGGGGAATTGCGTGTGCCTGCCGAGGGATTTTATATTCCTGAAGCACAAATGGCGGATGCTCTTCACAGGCTGCTTCCACAAATTAAGCCGGACATTGTTGTCGTTACCGGTCATGACGGAATACTTAAACAACGTAAAGGTGGAGGTCCAAGCAACCTTGCCAGCTATAAGAATTCACAAAACTTCGTAAATGCTGTTCAGATCGCTAGGCAGTATGAGCGAAACCGGGACTCCATGATTATCGTGGCTGGTGCTTGTCAGTCTCATTTTGAGGCCTTGCTTAGGGCTGGTGCTAATTTTGCGAGTTCTCCTGCTCGTATCCTCATTCACGCCTTAGATCCGCTTTGTATCGCGGCTAAACTGTCGTATACTTCCGTGAAGGATACCATATCGATGCTTGATATCGTTGACTTGACAGTGACAGGTTTGGATGGGTTGGGTGGGGTAGAGACGAGAGGGAGCTATCGCATGGGGGTTCCGGGGATTCAACAATCGGAAGATCATGTTTAAATATTCTTATGGTACATGTAAAAACAACATGATCCGACAAAACATATGGTATGCAGTAGCAACACTTACCTGTCATTTGACTCCTTGGAGGAGGCTGACTGGGTAAGTGTTCTTTTTTTAGTGGAAAAGTGTGAATAATTTGCGAACTTTGGAGACAACCTGTAAGAGAGGGATTTCGAAAATTCAGCAAAAATGCCGTTGACAACAGGAATGTGGTGCTGATATAATATTTGACCGCGTTTGACATGCCTGTCTGAATGGGTTATAATTAACTAGGAAAGAGGTGGTAGTTGACAATGGCAAAAAATGCGCTGTTGGAGATCAAACGCAGTTTGGAGCCCCACGTTGGGCAGAAGATCATGTTAAGAGCGAATGGTGGCCGTCGTAAGACTGTCGAGCGTTCTGGTGTTTTAGAAGAAACCTACCCTTCTGTGTTTATTGTGAAATTAGATCAAGAATCCCACGCCTTTAAACGAGTGTCGTACAGCTACGCCGATATCCTTACCGAATCCGTTGAAGTTACCGTGTGTAATGACGATGGTCAGGTTCGTATCACCTACATCCAACATTAGCTTAATGCATTCCTATATGAGCAGACCCAGAGGGTCTGTTTTTGCATTTGAATGGACCTTATCGGGTTGGGCATACTATAGCAAAACTCTAAGGAGGTTCCAAATATGAGTCGCAGAAGAGGGATCATGTCTGAAAGCTTTAAATATGAATTAGCCAAAGATCTAGGGTTTTATGATGTGGTGCAGCGTGAGGGCTGGGAGGGTATTCGAACGAAGGATGCAGGGAACATGGTGAAGCGGGCGATCCAAATTGCCCAGGAACAGCTGGTGAAACAGTATAACCCTGGGGCTTCTACAATCAATCAGATGCATTCAACGACGCAATCAACGTACAGTCAGCCTAACCTCAATCAAACTAACTACAGTCAACCTACTTCCAATCCATCTAGCTACACTCCGTCGAATTATAATCAGTCCACCTATCAATCTGTATCTTCCCAACAAACCTATTCGCAGCCTCAATCGAGCTTTAATCAGAACGTATACAGCCGAACGCAGCAAACGCAATCTTCCTATACACCTGCTGCCTACATGCCGAATACGACCAATGTAAATACCTATAGATCTTCTAATCCAATACAGCCTAATGCGGCGGTTTTAAATCAAATAATTGCTGGATCGCAGCAGACAAAGCAAGCGGAACAGCGTCCCTACAACAGCTAAAGCGAATGCTTTAGCTTTTTTTTTGCGCTTTTGTTATAATATTTTAACGGCAAACGAGCAAAAGAAGGTGATCTGATGAAGATTTTTGAAAAAGCACCGGCTAAAATCAATTTATCCCTTGATGTTTTACATAAAAGATCAGACGGTTACCATGAAGTTGAGATGGTCATGACGATGGTAGATCTAGCAGATCGGATCGAAATGCAGGAGCTCTCGCGTGACACCATCATCATATCCAGTCAGGCGGGGTATATTCCGCTGGATGAAAAGAACTTAGCCTTTCAGGCGGCACGCCTTATTAAGGATCGATACGACGTCAAACAGGGCGTATACATCCATTTGGACAAGCAGATCCCCGTTGCAGCGGGTCTAGCGGGGGGCAGCAGCGATGCGGCAGCGACGCTTAGAGGTTTAAATCGGCTTTGGAACTTAAACATCCCTATGGAAGACCTGCAGGTGCTTGGAGCGGAGCTTGGCTCGGATGTACCTTTCTGTGTAACGGGAGGGACGGCTGTCGCTAGAGGACGTGGAGAGAAGCTGGAACCGATCGTTTCGCCGCCTCAGTGTTGGGTCGTACTAGCGAAGCCGCCCATTAATGTGTCCACATCGGAGATTTATGGGAAGTTGAATGCGCGCGAGATTAAGCATCATCCTTCGACTGAAGGTGTGCTAAACGCGATTCGGGAGAAGCGATTCGATCAGCTTTGCGGAAGCCTCGGCAATGTGCTTGAGGAAGTGACGTTGGACCTTTATCCCGAGGTGAGACATCTCAAAGAATGCATGCAGAGGCTTGGTGCAGATGGTGTGTTGATGTCAGGAAGCGGGCCGACGGTATTCGGTCTCGTATCCAAGGAAGCGAAGGTGCCCCGGATTTATAACGGGCTGCGTGGATTTTGTAAGGATGTTTACGCAGTGCGGATGTTGACGTAGATGAAGTAGGACGGTTGCAGGGCCCGCGAAGGGCTCTTTTTCATTGAATAGGGGTTTGACTAAGGCTCACCACTTTCATAAACTGTGTTAGATTGATGTTAAGTTGATGTTAATATAATTTTCATGAGAAGCTTGAATAAATACGTATAAAAATGGTATATTTTCATTATAATATTCGGATTTTTGGGGGTAGTGCGATGAAAAAGTTGAAAAGGAGCGCTAGGCTGGTGGAAATGACGCAATATTTGTTATTTCGCCCCCATTCGTTAATCCCTTTAACGACTTTTGCCGAGCGTTACAACTCTGCTAAATCCTCCATTAGTGAAGATTTAGCGATCATCAAGGAAGTATTTGAAGAAGAGGGACTTGGTGAGCTGAATACGCTTGCGGGTGCTGCTGGAGGTGTGAAATTTTCACCAAAGGTGCCTAAGGAAGTATCATTGATATTTATACAGAACCTTTGTTTACAACTGCAGCAGCCAGAACGGATTCTTCCAGGCGGTTATTTGTATATGTCAGATATTATGGGGCAGCCCCAATATTTGAATGAAATTGGCAAGACGTTTGCATCCGCTTTCGCTGGCCGTGATATTGATGTGATTATGACGGTAGAAACGAAAGGCATTCCACTCGCTTATGCGACGGCAACTTATATGAATCTGCCCGTTGTGATTGTCCGCAGGGACAGTCGAGTAACGGAAGGATCAGCGGTTAGCATCAACTATGTTTCAGGTTCCAACAAACGAATCCAGACGATGTCACTCGCGAGACGTGCTTTGAAAGAAGAATCGAAGGTGCTTATCATTGATGATTTCATGCATGTTGGCGGTACGATTCACGGTATGATGGATTTGTTAGCGGAATTCAAAGCCTCGGTTCAAGGGGTTGGTGTATTTATGGAGTCTTGTGAGGTTGAAGAGCATTTAGTCGATCACTACGTATCGCTTGCACGGTTATACGGCGTAGATTCCAAGACGAAACAAATCACTGTAGAGCCAGGCAACTATTTTGATAATAAAAAAGGAGATTCGTAAAACGATGGAGCTTATTTCAACAACAGCAGCACCTGCTGCTATCGGACCTTACTCGCAAGCGGTAAAGCTAGGTAACCTTCTCTTTACTTCTGGACAAATTCCACTTGGCTTAGATGGTCAGATTGTACAGGGTGGAATTAAGGAACAAGCCCATCAAGTGTTCGCGAATTTGAAGGGTGTGCTTGAAGCAGCAGGTTCATCATTTGATCAAGTTGTGAAAGCAACGGTTTTTTTGAAGGATATGAATCAGTTTGCAGAGCTGAATGAAATTTATGGATCGTACTTCGGAGACCATAAACCGGCTAGATCCACTGTCGAAGTGGCCAGATTACCCCGTGATGTTTTTGTCGAAATTGAGTTAATTGCTGTGATTTCTGTCGAAATTTAACAGTAACATTAAGATTGTATAAAATTATCGAAAATTTCAAAAAAAGAAGAAGGAATTTGCACGACGATGTGGAATATTACACCCAAGTCTCAGAGATGGAAAAAGGTGGTGAACACAAGTGCAAATTACAGATGTAAGACTCCGCCGGGTCAACTCCGAGGGGAGGATGAAGGCGATTGCTTCCATTACCATTGATAACGAGTTCGTCGTTCACGACATACGTGTCATCGACGGTAATAATGGGATGTTCGTGGCTATGCCAAGCAAACGAACACCGGATGGTGAATTCCGTGATATCGCTCATCCGATTTCTTCCACAACACGCGAGAAAATTCAAGCGGCCGTACTAGCTGAATACGATCGCGCGGCTGTAGAAGAAGAGGTAATAGAAGAAGGCGCATAATTCAGATTATTGAGAGAGCCCTTGGGCTCTCTTTTCTTTTGGGTGGTATTGATGCTATATTTGGTGGAGAACTCATCGATTATACATATAGTAGTCTGTAACTATTTATATTAAAGGGGTTGGATGTTAGTTGAAACTCATGGGGATCGTACTGGCCGCAGGACAAGGAAAACGCATGAAATCGAAGCTGTACAAGGTGCTTCATCCGGTTGTAGGTAAGCCAATGGTGGAACACGTTGTGGACACGCTGCAGCATATAGAAGTAACAAAGACACTCGTCATCGTTGGTTTCGGGGCGGAAGCCGTGAAGGGACATCTGGGAGATCGAGTGGAGTACGCTTTACAGGAACAGCAGTTAGGAACAGGTCATGCTGTTCTTCAAGCGAAGGATGCTCTAGGCGAAGAGGAAGGGATGACTGTTGTCATTTGCGGCGATACACCGTTGATTTCGGAAGCCACCTTGATGAGCACCATTGAGCTGCATGAGCTTTCTGGAGCGTCTGCGACAATTCTGACAGCCAAACTCGATGAGCCGCATGGTTATGGTCGTATTATTCGCGGGGAAAACGGCCGAGTAGCAAGGATTGTTGAGCAGAAGGACTGCAGCAGTGAGGAAGCAGCTGTTCAGGAGATCAACACAGGCACTTATATTTTCGATAATCAGAAACTATTCAAAGCCTTAGCGTCGGTTACGAACAATAATACGCAAAATGAATACTATTTGACTGATGTCATTGGGATTTTGACAGGCGGAGGAGAAGTTGTTCAAGGCTACTGCATGGAGGACAGCGCAGAGTCGATCGGTGTGAACGATCGTGTGGCACTTGCTGAGGCCGAGCGATTGTTCAAAGCGCGTATTAACCGTGAGCACATGCTGAACGGGGTTACGATTGTAGATCCATCTAATACGTATATTGAAAAAGATGTAACTATCGGCATGGATACCGTACTGCTGCCGGGTACTATTTTGCGGGGGCGCACTGTTATTGGGGAACAATGTATAATTGGACCGCAAACGGAAATTATTGACTCGACTGTTAGGGATGAGGTTACGATTAAACAATCCGTCCTTCAGGATGCCTATGTGGATAATGAGGCTAGTGTGGGGCCGTTTGCTTATTTAAGACCTGGCGCTAATATTGGGAAGCAAGTGAAAATTGGCGACTTTGTTGAGATTAAGAACGCCACGCTGGGTGAGGGGTCGAAAGTTTCTCACTTAAGCTATGTAGGGGATGCGGTTGTTGGTACGAATGTAAACATCGGCTGCGGCGCCATTACCGTGAACTATGATGGATTCAATAAGAGTTTAACGGAAATTGGCGATGATGCCTTTGTGGGAAGTAATGTGAATTTGATTGCTCCTGTGAAAATTGGCAAGGGCGCTTATGTTGTTGCAGGCTCTACAATTACGCATTCCGTAGATGATGGCGATTTAGCGATTGCCCGTGAGAGACAATCCAACAAGCCTGGCTATGCTGATAAAATTAGAGCGCGAGCAAAAGCGAAGAAGGAAAATAAACAGAACAAAGAGACTAAAGAGTAAATGCACGATCTAGGAACGGTAAATCTCACTTTGTGAGGATGAAATTGGATGGAACTTCTTGAGGTTGGGTAGGCTATGAACTAGCTGTTACCCACTTGGCATTGCTTATTAATCGAGCGTGCTGAGCAAAACTCTTAGGAGGTTCTTTTTCTTATGGCATTTTCATTAAAAGCGGAATCCCGCAAAGAAACAACGAAATCAGATATTAAACAACTGCGTATCCAAGGTAGAGTGCCTGCAGTTGTATATGGCGAAAAGGTGGGCTCTGCGGTCATTACAGTTGATCAGAAAGAATTAATAGCGCTGTTACGCCAAAATCCTCATGCTATTATTGATTTGGAAATGCCAGACGGCAGTGGCAAGCAACCCGTGATGATCAACGAGATCCAGCGGGACAAACTAAAACGGGAGCGGCTGCTCCATATCGATTTTCATCAAATTAATATGGATGAGCCTGTTAAAACGATTGTCAGCTTGGAATTTATCGGTGAAGCAGAAGGGGCCAAAGAAGGCGGTATTGTTCAAATTCAAATGCATGAGCTGGAGATTCGATGTCTGCCTAATCAGATACCAAGTTCGATCAAGGTGGACATTTCGAATATCGGGCTCGGAGATAACTTATTAGTAAACCAACTCACTATCCCAGCGGGGATTGAAGTGAAGTCTGAGTCTAATGATTTAATTCTCACGGTTCTTGCGCCTCAGAAAGAGACTGCTGTCGAAGAGCCAGCAAATAATGAAGAGAAGGTTGGACAAGCGGAAACATCGAACGAGGCTGCGACTGAAGGACAGCCGGTATAGTCCAAACGAACAACAAGGAACCCTCAACGATATGTGGAGGGTATCCTTAATCGTTGTGATGTAAGCGCTTAATATCCGGGTCGCGAAAGAAAAACGTGAGTATTGCGGTTGTAGAATATATTATTTACTTTGATAAAATACAAGGTATAGATTTCAATGAAGCCTATATCCTTATGTACATTTTGATAGTATACTTGGACGGGAATACAGGATTCAGCATGATCTTGAAAATGAAGATCGGTTGTAAGCTGTTGACCATTTAAATACATATGACTGAATCACCCACAGCTTTAAATTTGATGGTTAGTTTTTCATATAGGTAAACAATAACCTCTAGATGATGGTTCCGCAAAGGATTTTTTAGTTTAATTTTAGGAGGATTTAGAAGAAGATGAAATGTTTTATTGGACTGGGTAATCCGGGAAAACAATATGAGATGAATCGACACAATGTTGGTTTCATGGCCATTGACCGTTTTGCTGCCAAATGGGGTATTACTTCTTTTCAAAATAAAGGTAAGGGGCTTCTAGGTGAAGGGGTAGTGAATGGTACGAAGGTTTATTTACTTAAACCGATGACTTATATGAATCTTTCGGGCGAATCCATGCGAGCGTTCTTGGACTTTTATAAAGCAAAACTGGAAGACGTTACGATTGTTTATGATGATATGGATACTCCATTCGGTCAAATTCGACTCCGGTATCAAGGCAGCCCTGGTGGTCACAATGGGATTAGATCCATTATTCAGCACGCTGGAACGCAAAGCTTCAACCGAATTCGTGTGGGTGTGAACAGGCCTGCGCCCGGTTATAATATTGCCGATTATGTCTTATCTAACTTTTCCAAAGACGAGATGAAGTCGATAGATGAAGTACTGGACCTTACCTGCGAAGCCATGCTCTTCAGTCTGAGTGAGTCATTCGAAAAGACGATGGCGAAGTTCAATAAATAAGTGAAGCCATCCGCTTCAGACTCATTGTATGCAAGTTCTCTATTCGAAAATGACAATAGCACATTCGGCTAATTTCTCCGAAGAATGGTCATACTAGGATGTAATCGAATAGTCGAAGGAGGCATACATATATGATTAAGTATATTTGCAGACATTGTCATACCTTTGTCGGGGAAATTAATCAGAATTCGATCACGGAGCAGCAGTTAGGCTTCCATTTCTTGACCCCCGATGAGCGTAGAGATATAATATCGTATAACACGAATGGAGATGTTACGGTAAGGGTCGTTTGCGACTACTGTCGTGAGGCGCTAGATGCAAACCCAGAACTGTCCCTGCTGGCAAGTCCGTTGCAGTAAAATTGATGAAGATAAAGAGTTAATAGCCGAGGCAAGTGTGCCGAGGCTTCTTTTTGTGAGGGGAGTGTACTTGTTTGCAAGCTTTAATTCAAGCTTTTTCTACGGATAGCGACTTTCAAACGATCGTGACAGGCCTCAGGTCCGAAATGAAAGAGCAGCTCGTTGCCGGACTTACCGGTTCCTCCAGGCAGGTGATGATTGCCACTCTTGCGCGAGAGTTAGCGCGCCCGCTGTTCATTGTTACTCACAATATGTTCGCCGCTCAGAAAATAGCGGAGGATTTACTAGAATGTCTATCACCAGATGAAGTGCTGCTCTACCCATCTCAAGAACTTCTGACGACAGAAGAAGCGGCTTCCAGCCCTGAGATGCTAGCGCAGCGTATTGACGTTCTCACCAAGTTAGCTGGCGGTTTCCGTGGAGTTGTGATTGCGCCTTTTGCTGGAGTGCGTCGACTGCTTCCGCTCAAGCAAGTATTTGAGGAATCCCGCGTTACGGTCAACGTAGGGGATACTGTGCAATTGGATGAGCTCTTAGGCGCTTTATCCAGCCTGGGTTACGAACGCGTGGAGCGGGTTGAGACCAAAGGTGAAATGAGCGTACGCGGCGGAATTCTGGATTTATTTCCGCTAACATCGGAGAATGCCATTCGGATTGAGCTGTTCGATGTCGAAGTTGATTCTATTCGTACTTTTGATGTAAGTGATCAGCGTTCAATTGATAAATTAAACGCGATAACGATTCCCCCTTGCCGCGAGATTCAAGCGGATAGAAAGCGGTTACAATCAGCCGCGCAGCATGCTTATGAGCTGCTTCAAGCGCAGCTGGAGAAAATGACGGACCGATCAGCCAAAGACAAGCTGCTTGAAGGCATCGGACATGATATTGAACTGCTTCGTGAAGGGCAGACGTTTCCTGGTATTTATAAATATATTTCGCTTTTATATACGGAAAGACAGACCCTCATGGACTACATGCCTAAGGATACTGTGCTAATCATCGACGAACCGGCTCGATTGCTGGAGACAGCAAAGCAGCTGGAACGCGACGAGGCAGAGTGGATGATGCATGCGCTGACAGAGGGGAAGAGCTTGCCGGCTTTTGTGCTGTCCAAATCGTATGAAACTCTGCTGCATCGCAGGCCTTTCCCGACATTATATGTATCGCTATTCCTGCGCCAAGTGGCAGGGATTCAACCACAAAATATCGTAAACTTCGTTTGCCGCGTCATGCAAAACTTCCATGGACAAATGAATCTCCTCAAAGCGGAGATGGAACGCTGGAAGAAAAATGGAAGCAATGTCATTTTGCTTGCGAACGGGGAGGACCGTGCTGAACGTGTTCGGCGGGTGCTGCAGGACTACCAAATTGACGTCCCCGAAATTGTAGATGGGAATCTGCAGACGGGGTTTGAAATGCCTTCGATCCATTTGGTTGTCATCACAGAAGGCGAGATCTTCACACAGAAACAGCGTAAAGCACGTAAGGTCGAGAAGAAGCTGGAGAACGCTGAGCGTATCAAAAGCTATCAAGAGCTTAAGGTTGGCGACTATGTTGTTCACGTGAATCATGGGATCGGGAAGTATGTTGGGATCGGCACCTTGGAAGTGGGCGGTATTCATAAGGATTACCTCCACATCATGTATGCTGGCGGCGATAAGCTGTCTGTACCGATTGATCAAATTGATTTGATCCAGAAATATGTAGGTTCCGAAGAGAAGGAACCGAAGGTTTATAAGCTCGGAGGCGCTGACTGGGCTAGAGTGAAGAGCAAGGCGCGAGCATCCGTTAAGGATATTGCCGATGAGCTGATCAAGCTCTATGCAGAGCGTCAAGCTGCAACTGGCTACGGATTTAGTAAAGACAGCTCCTATCAAAACGAATTCGAAGCAATGTTCCCTTACGATGAAACGCGGGATCAGCTTCGCGCGATCGAAGAAATTAAGGGAGACATGGAGAAAGCGCGTCCGATGGACCGTTTGCTTTGCGGCGACGTGGGCTATGGGAAGACGGAAGTTGCGGTACGCGCTGCCTTCAAGGCAGCGATCGACGGCAAACAGGTTGCTGTGTTGGTGCCGACGACGATTTTGGCTCAGCAGCATTACGAAACATTCCGTGAACGGTTCTCAGGCTATCCTTTTAACGTAAAAGTATTAAGTCGTTTCCGCTCCAAGAAAGAGCAGACCGAAGTTATGAAAGGTGTCAAGAAAGGGACGGTTGACGTCGTTATTGGTACTCACCGGCTATTGTCGCAGGACGTGCAGTTCAAAGATCTTGGTTTGCTGATAGTCGATGAGGAGCAGCGTTTTGGCGTGTCCCACAAAGAAAAGCTGAAGCGGCTCAAGACGAATGTGGACGTGCTAACCCTGACGGCAACACCGATTCCGAGAACTTTACACATGTCCATGTTAGGTGTTCGTGATTTATCGGTCATCGAGACTCCGCCGGAAAATCGTTTTCCTGTCCAGACCTATGTGGTCGAGTACGGACCAACGCTTGTTCGAGAAGCGATTGAGCGGGAATTAGCGCGTGAAGGTCAAGTGTACTATTTATATAACCGTGTACAAGGTATCACTCAGATCGCTGATCAGATCTCCATGATGATTCCGGATGCCCGCGTTACTGTGGCACATGGACAAATGGGTGAGCAAGAGCTGGAGAAGACGATCCTTGATTTCCTCGATGGGGAATACGATGTGCTGGTAAGCACCAGTATTATCGAGACCGGTGTCGATATTCCGAATGTAAACACACTGATTGTTCACGATGCGGATAAAATGGGGCTGTCCCAGCTGTATCAGCTGCGTGGACGTGTAGGACGATCTAATCGCGTAGCGTATGCCTATTTCACGTATCAGCGTGATAAAGTGCTCACGGAAGTGGCCGAGAAACGCCTTCAAGCGATTAAAGAGTTTACAGAACTTGGATCAGGCTTTAAAATTGCGATGAGGGATTTATCTATTCGTGGTGCTGGTAATTTGCTTGGCGCAGAGCAGCATGGTTTCATTGCATCTGTCGGATTTGATTTATACTCCCAAATGCTAGCGGAAGAAATTGCAAAGCTGAAACTAGAAATAGATGGGGAAGCGGTCATTCCGGAACCGGAGTGGAATACTTCCATCGATATACAATTGGATGCGTACTTACCATCCGACTACATCTACGACAGCATGCAAAAAATCGAAATCTACAAAAAAGTGGCCGCCATTCGAACGTTGGAAGAAGCCGCGGATCTGCATGATGAGCTTGTTGATCGCTTCGGCGATCTGCCGCAGGCCGTGTTCAACTTACTGTCAGTGGCTCGTTTGAAAGCATACGGTTCGGAGTACCGGATAGAAACGATCAGCCAAAAAGGGGATGATTACCTAATCAAGGTGCATATTGACCAGAATGGCAGGCTGGAAGGACAGAAGCTTATCGCATTGTCCAAAGGCTTTGATGGTCGAATCAAGTTGAACGCGGACCCTCAGCTTCATATCGTTATTCGATGTAAAGGCATGAAACCAGAAGCTTCCATCGAATTGGTGGAGAAGTTTCTGGTACAATATAAGGATGTTCTGAAAACGAAAGGGGAATTACAGGATGTTGCCAAATGATACTAGTAAACAACGACGTTTTTCAAAAAAATGGATTTTAAGCATGGTAGCATTGCTCCTTGCATTTTCAGTGCTAAGTGCATGTGGAAGTAAAAAGGAAGGTGCAGCAACAGCTTCACCTTCACCTGCCTCTACTGCAGCGGCTACAGGTAACCCGAGTGACGTGATTGCAACGTATAAAGAAGGCGGTAAAATTACACGCGGCGAGTTTGACTCTTTCATCAATGTGAACAAAATGTTTTCACCGCAGCTGGCGCAATTCATGACAGACCCAGCTTTTCAACAAGATATGTTGAAACAAATGGTTACTTTCCGTGTTCTATCAGCCAAAGCTGACGATAAAGTGAAAGCTGATGCTGATAAACAAGTGACAGAGCAAATGAAAGCCATCACTGATTACTTCGGTAAGCAAGAAGGCGGAATGGACAAGCAGTTAAAAGACAATGGCATCGAGCTTAAGGATATCGAGTCATTAATGAAAATGAGCTTCTACACGATGGGCAGCATGGAAAGTAAAATTACCGATCAAGCTGTTCAGGATGCCTACAAAGAACAAGCAGCTACTCATGCCTTTGATATTGCAACAGTTAGCCACATTCTGATCTCCTTGAAGGATGCAGCCACACAAAAAGATTTGCGTACTAAAGAAGAAGCTTTGGCAAGAGCCAAAGAAGTGAAAGGGAAACTGGATAAAGGCGGCGATTTCGCAGCACTTGCGAAAGAATTCTCCGACGATCCAGGTTCCAAAGACACTGGCGGTACGTATAAAGATGCAGACATCAATCAATGGGTGCCTGAATTCAAACAAGCAGCAAGTACGCTTCCTTTGAACACAATCAGTGATCCTGTTGAATCCTCTTTCGGTTACCACGTGATGAAAGTGGAGTCCAGAAGCACGAAGCCACTGGATGATACACTCAAAACACAAATCAAATCTCAGCTTGCGGAGAAATCCCTGTCTGAATTTGCAGAGAAAGAATACCCGAACTTGATTCAAACCAACAATCTTCCGAAACCGGAAGCGAGCCCAGCTCCTGCTGCAAGTCCAGCAGCAAGCCCGGCGGCAAGCCCAGCTGCAAAGTAAGAACTTACCAGGATGTCCGATAACGGGCATCCTGTTTTTATTTGTTATTTTTGGACATGATAAACGCAGCAGGATGCAAAGCTAAATAAAGTAAATTCCGTAGTAAAAGCGTCTGCATAGAAGAATGGGAAGTGAAGAATACTATGGATAGAATTCGAGTTCCCACCAAATCCCGATCTAGCATACAAGATTTCATGCTCCTGTCGTATCTAATTACTGAGCGGAAAGTGAGGCATCTAGAGGTATGAAAGCAACTGGAATTGTCCGTCGGATAGATGATTTAGGGAGAGTTGTTATTCCCAAGGAAATACGACGCACACTACGCATTCGCGAAGGTGACCCTTTGGAAATTTTCGTGGATCGAGATGGTGAAGTGATTCTTAAGAAGTATTCACCTATTGGTGAACTTGGTGATTTTGCCAAGGAGTATGCGGAATCGTTATTTGAAAGCACGAATCATGTGGCCCTGATCTCAGATCGAGATAACATTATTGCGATGGCTGGGGGGTCCAAAAAGGACTATTTCGAAAAGTCGGTTGGATCGATCGTTGAATCCTGTATGGAAAATCGCAAAGCGATTCTGGAAAGCGGCAGTGGTCAATTTGAGCTCATCAAGGATACAAGTGAAACATTTACTTCTTTCGTTGCCGCTCCGATTGTAGCCGGTGGCGACCCTATTGGATGTGTCATTTTGCTCTCCAAAGATGAGAATGTGAAAATGGGGAATATGGAAGTTAAGATGGTAGAGACAGCGGCTGGATTTTTGGCAAAGCAGATGGAGCAATGAAAGAAAAATAAGACATAAAGGCTTCCTTACCGAGATGCCCCCGCATCTGTAAGTGAAGCTTTTTTTGTCTGCCATGACTGATTTCGTTATAATATGTCTATATGCGTGAAGTCAGGGTAGAGGAGAAGTAAGATGGGGGACACCGACAATGGGCATCAAGGTTATAAAGAGGGGCTCCAGAGGAATGTCGGTAAACAGGGTGCCAAGCTATTAAGAGGTGCTGCTCTCCTTGGGGCTGCCGCTATTCTCTCTAAACTATTGGGAACACTGCAGAAGATTCCGCTGCAAAATGTAGCCGGTGATTCAGCTTTTGGTATTTATAATGCGGTTTATCCGCTCTATATTCTGATTTTGTTTGCGGCTACAGCCGGATTTCCGGTAGCAGTATCCAAGTTCGTAGCCGAACGAGCTATGGATGGTGATCATCAAGGGGCTAAACGAATTGTCCGTGTCTCCACAGCGATATTAATAAGTTCCGGTTTTGTATTATTTGTTTTGTTGTACTTCGGAGCAAGTGAAATTGCCAGCTGGATTGGAATTAGCCAGACAGAAAGGGCGATCCGAAGCGTATCCTTCGCGCTGCTGCTATCCCCGATGCTTGCTGTCCTGCGCGGTTATTTCCAAGGGTATCAGAATATGGTGCCGACGGCTGTTTCACAAGTGATTGAGCAGCTTATAAGAGTGATCACCATGGTCGCGCTGCTGCTCTATATGGTGGCCTTAGCTTATGATGAGGAGTGGATAGCTGCAGGGGCTACGTTTGGCTCCGTGACAGGTGCTGCGGCTGGGCTGATCGTGATGTATGTTTATTGGCGGAAGGCGATGAGACAGGAGCGGGAATGGGATCGGGAGCAGGGAGTGAATGATGGAAGGGTCAAGGAAGGTATTCTGCCGCCGAAGAAATTCTCCTCCTGGGAGTGGGCGAAACGGATTACCGCTTATGCGATTCCTGTTTGTTTGGGTGCTATCGTGGTTCCTTTGCTCACGCTTGTCGATACGTTTACAATGCCGCGTCTTCTTGAGGCTGCGCATGGGAGTGAGGGGGAGGCCATGCGGCAGTTCGGGCTTTATAACCGAGGGCTTCCTCTCGTTCAGCTCGTTGTCATGATCGCTTCCTCTATGTCAGCAGTGCTAGTACCTGCTCTTGCAGAGGCCAAGGCAAGTAGGCAGGACGAACTCATCCGCTTTAGGGCTGAGATGGCGATAAGGCTCTCTTGGCTCATCGGGCTCGGAGCCTCGTTCGGACTTGCTTTTGCAGCAGTGCCGATTAACGTGATGCTATACAAAAGTGATGAGGCCAGCTGGACGATGGCCGTGCTTGCCTTCACGGCCTTATTTAGTACGCTGAACGCTGTCTCGGCCAGCGTTCTCCAGGGCGCCGGCGCGATCCGCACGCCGGTGAAGGCCCTGCTCGTTGCCATCGTGCTGAAAGCACTCGGCAACGTGGTGCTCATGCCCCGCTGGGGCATCGACGGCGCCGCGCTGAGCGCGGTGATCGCCTATGCCGCTGCGGCGGGGCTGAATCTGGTGCAGCTGCGCCGCTGCACCGGGGCGCGCTTCGCGCTGCGGCCGTACGCCGTCAGTCCCGCGCTGGGCGTGGGGCTGATGGGCGGTTGCCTCGCAGCGCTGCAGCTGCTGGCCATGCCCGCTGTGGCGGCATGGCCAGTGCCTGAGCGATTGAGCGCTAGCGCAATCGCTGTAATAAGCGTAGTCGGCGGCGCAGCCGTCTACGCGCTCGCGCTGCTGCGCAGCGGCAGCATAAGCCGCGAGGAGCTGCGGCTTATGCCGGAGCTGGACCGGAAGCTGGCGCCGGTCCTGGCGAAGCTATGGCCGGAGAAGGCATCCTCCGGCCCCCGCGACCGAGGCTAATGGTGCCCTTGTGGTTAATGGCTAATGGTTCCTTTATGATTAATTAGCTGCAAAAACTACAGAAAAATTAACGCCAACTCCTGTATTTCCATCCATTAGCTGCATTTCCTACAGTTAATTTTCATACAAACAGCCGAATCGGCTGATTTCCTCTAAATTAGCTGCACATATTGCAGAAAAACTTGCTGGATATGGGTTGTTTGCTCAGATTACCTGCACTATCTGCAGCAAATGAACTTTTGCATAATCCTTAAAACCCATCCTTACACATAGCAGTTAACCAACAATCAGGAGGTGTTTCCTACATGTCAACGACCAACCCGCAAATAACCGTTCTCGGACTCGGAACGGGAGACGAAGACCAGCTCACACTAGGTGTCTGGAAAAAGCTGCAGCTGGCTGCCAAGGAGCAAGCCGTGCTATACCTGCGAACGAAAGATCATCCGATGGTTCAGATGCTGGATAAGAACCAGATTCCTTACCAAACATTCGACGAGAATTACCTAGCGCACCAAACATTCGAACAAGTGTACGAATCGATCGCAGAGGCGCTCATTCAATCGGCCAAGACGCAATCTTCGGAGGTTATTTATGCAGTGCCAGGCCATCCGATGGTGGCGGAATACACGGTACAGCTTCTGAAACAACGCTGTCCATCCGAGGGCATCTCGCTCCAAATCATCGGCGGGGAGAGCTTTCTGGATCAAGCGTTTCTACGTTTTGGTTTTGACCCGATTGATGGATTTCAATTGCTTGACGCGACCAGCCTGAGCCGTTATACTCTTAATCCGCAGCTTCACACTGTTATTGGACAAGTGTATGATAGCCTTACGGCATCAGATCTTAAGATTAGCCTCATGGATACTTATTCGGATGATTACCGTGTTATCGTTGGTCATTCCTTGGGTGTGGCAGGAGAGGAACAGATTATCGAAGTACCCCTGCATGAGCTCGATCATGTGAAGGGATACGGCAATCTTTCCCTTGTCTGGGTACCGAAGAGTGAAAAGGATGAAGATTATTATCGTACTTTTGGCCGATTGCATGAAATTGTTCAAATCCTGCGCAGCCCGGAAGGATGCCCCTGGGATCGAGAGCAGACGCACGCCAGCCTTCGCAAAAATCTCATCGAAGAAGCGTACGAGGTTCTTGAAACAATTGACGAAGACGATCCGGAGCACATGTGTGAAGAGCTCGGCGATCTGCTTTTACAAGTGATGCTGCATGCACAGATGGAAGAGGAAATTGGCGCGTTCACCGTTTATGATGTCATTGCCGCGTTGAATGAGAAACTCATCCGCCGTCACCCCCATGTATTCGGTGAGAACAAGGCTGAGGATGCAGACGAAGCTCTTGTGAACTGGAATGCCATGAAGGCGGAAGAGAAGCGTAAGAAGGGTATTGATGTCACGAAGCAATCCGTACTGGATGGTGTGCCACGCGAGCTGCCAGGCCTTATGAAGGCGCTAAAGCTGCAGAAGAAGGCAGCGACAGTTGGTTTTGACTGGTCAGAGCTGGAAGATGTCCTGAATAAGGTGGAAGAAGAGTTAACTGAGCTTCGTGAAGCCATCGCTAATCCATCCGAGGTAGGGGCTCAAGATCGGCTCGAGGAGTTGGGCGACGTCCTTTTCTCCATCGTCAATGTCGCTAGATTCCTGAAGGTTGATCCGGAAGAGGCGATCGCGCAGACGAACCGCAAATTCGTCCAAAGATTTTCGTATATCGAAGATCAAATACGTTTAAGAGGGCTTTCTTTTGAACAAACTGAATTATCAGAGATGGAAAATTTATGGCAGGAAGCAAAAAAAGTTGCAAAACTTGATCGGGGATAGAAGGATTTTGCCGAAAAAAGCAGAATACTAAATTTGGTGTAAGGTTGAATATGGAAATATAATATAGGGATCTTTGAACTTTGTTCAAATTCTCTCAGCTTTGCAAAATGGGTACATAGTAGAAGACTAGATCTTCAAACATTTTTGGGAGGTAAAGAAACCACATGAACAAAACAGATTTGATCAACAACATTGCAGAAAAAAGCGGACTTACTAAGAAAGACGTTGAAGTTGTACTTAACGGATTCCTTGGTGAAGTAACCGACGCTCTTTCATCCGGAGATAAAGTTCAATTAATCGGTTTCGGAACTTTCGAAACTCGCAAACGTTCTGGTCGTACAGGCCGTAACCCGCAAACAGGCAACCCAATCGTGATCGCGGAATCCAACGTTCCTGCTTTCAAAGCGGGCAACAAGCTTAAAGACGCTGTAAAATAATGCGTATCGATAAGTTTCTCAAAGTATCTCGTCTCATTAAACGTCGCACCGTGGCGAAGGATGTGTCCGATCAAGGGCGTGTCTGGATTAACGGTAGAGACGCCAAAGCGAGTACACACGTGAAAGTCGGAGATGAGCTCTCTATTCAATTCGGTCAGAAAAAGGTGACGATTCGAGTGGAAGTTCTGTCGGAGTCAACCCGCAAGGAAGACGCTGCTCAGATGTACACGCTGTTGAAGGAAGAAGCTTTTCAATCCGAATAACCCTGCAAGTTGTGAAATAGCCTGAGATTCCTGAATAGGGGTCTTGGGCTATTTTTATATTTGAATGACAGCTGTACATGGTTCTAAAATAGGACATCCTCCCATATCGTAATGATAGATGAAGGAGGGGTACAGGCCATGATTGAACCCGTGAAAAACACGAATAAGCGGCAAGAAATTAAAATGCTGAATCGCAAGCTCTTGGAGATCTCCGGAGTTTTGAACGTAGAAAGCTTTGACAGTGAAGAGTTCCTCCTTGAAACGGAAATGGGCTACTTGATGATTAAAGGACAGAATTTGCACATCAAGAACTTAAGTTTGGAACAAGGTTTGGTCGCCATAGAAGGAATCATTCACGAATTAGCTTATGTGGACGGAAATACCCAGGAGAAATCCAAGGGGTTCCTTGGTAAGTTATTCAAGTGACCCTGAACGTTCAGTTCCATACGATCTTCATGATGTTCCTGAGCGGAATCGCCATAGGTGCGATCTTCGATGTGTTTCGTGTGCTCTCTGGCAAGCTGAGACTGCCGCGATGGACGATTCCGTTCATTGATATGGTTTTTTGGATTGTGGCGACAATCCTCGTGTTCCGTCTGCTCATTTACAGTAATGAAGGACAAGTTCGTGTATTTATTTTTCTGGGGATGGGGATTGGCATTTGTTTTTATTTCGCCTTCCTCAGCACTTGGGTCATCCGGCTTACATTGCTTCTCATCCGAATTACAATTGCTATCTACCGTTTCATTGCTAAAACTGTCGAAATTATCCTGATTAAACCGATTATTGGCTTATATCGTCTAACTGTGATTATTTTAGGCTTTTTACTAGCTGTAGCTATATTCCTTTATAGAATTGTGCTACAATTGCTTTATCCTGTGTGGAGATTACTCCTTTGGATGACTCGGCCTGTGCATAAATATTTTGTTATCCCTGTTTGGTTGAAGAAACTTAAGGGTAATATCATATTAATCTTTCGCAGGTTATTCTCAAAGTAGGAGGCATTCCTATTCATGCATGCTAAAGCAACCGTTCCATCCAAGCGCAGCAACAGTGTAGGCTCGAAACGAAGACTGCGTTTTCTAATGATTTTTGTCCTATGTTTTATGAGCTGGGCTGCTGTGAACATTTGGGGGCAGTTCGCTAAGCTGCAAGAGAAGAGTAGTGTCGTAGCGAATATGGAGCAACAGCTTGTTGAGTCGAAAAAACTCAAAGAGCAAACTACGAAAGAAATCGCTCGACTTCATAATGACGAATATTTGGATCAAATTATTCGTCGAGATTTTCATTATAGTAAAACCGGAGAGACGCCACTGAGTGTCTCAAAGTCGCAATAAAAATCAACAAGAAGAAGAGGCTGTTGCCGTGTTGACCGTGGTTTCTGCATCGGTTATAATCGGCGTAGCCAGTGTTTTCAACATTTTAAGGGAGGAACATTTTACTTTATGGCAATTGAAGTTGGCACCAAGTTAGAGGGTAGAGTGACGGGGATTACTCACTTTGGAGCATTCGTCGAGCTTGCTGAAGGAGTTACCGGTCTTGTTCACATTTCGGAGATCGCGGACAATTATGTGAAAGACGTTAATGACCATTTAAAGCTGGAAGACAAAGTATTGGTCAAAGTGATTAACGTGGACAAGGATGGCAAGATCGGACTGTCGATCAAGCAGACGGTTGACAAGCCAGTTGAGGAAAGACCAGCTCGTCCTGAACGTACAGGTGGCAGCAGCTATCAAGGACGTCCAAGTGGAGATCGTCCAGGAGGCTACCAAGGTGGTCGTCCAAGTAGCGGCGGAGAACGTAGTGGTCCTCCAAGCGGTGGTCCCGGTGGTGGTGGCGGTCGTCCAGGTGGCGGCGGTGGCTTCAATCGAGGCGGTGGTGGTGGTCGCGGCGGCTTTAACAAGCAGCAAGGCGGAGCTAGACCGTTTTCGTTCGAAGATAAAGTATCTCGGTTCCTTAAAGATAGTGAAGAGCGGATTTCGTCTTTGAAAAAGAACACTGAGTCCAAACGCGGTGGCCGAGGCGGAAGAAGAGACTAATAGATGCAATAACGAACTACATTCGCTTAGGCGGGTGTGGTTTTTTTTTGTCCAATCATCAAATAGTTAAAATAACGTAAAGAACAATCGACATGGAATTACGGGTATCTCCCTCATACGCAGGGCGAAAGTTCGAGGCAATCAGACTTTTGGAAACGTTTTCGATATGGTAAAACGAGACTAGGCAAGGGCTGAGGCATGGTGACAAGGCGAACGCGGCTTGTCGGAAATTTCTTTGAATCTATCAACTCATTCTGACAAACTTTCTGCTAGATTGTCTCTATACTAGAGAAACAAATAAGGAATGAATGGATGGTGTTCGAAAACATGCAGAGAAGAAGCTTAGGCACAGTGATTGGTGGCGGTTGGTCGGGATTGTGGCAGAAAGCGAAAACAGGCGCACATAGCGCTGCCGTAGAAAATCGATTCGTACAAGCCTTTGTAGCTAAGAAGTGGTCTTTACTGCTCATCGTGATGGCTTTCTTACTCGGTCGTGCGATGATTTTGGAACAGCTATCTCCGTTTGCGCTTGCGTTCATTGCTGTCATTTATTTTACAAGGAGAGATATTTTACACTGGGTAGGTGTCGCTGCATTTGCGGGAAGCTTATTCTCGCTGAGTTCGAATACGGGTTATCTGGTTACGGAGATCATCGTTTTCTTACTCATCCAAAAAGCTTTGGAGAAATTTGAACGCTCCGATATTTCTTTAGCACCGCTGCTTGTATTCAGCTCGACCTTGCTGGTTCAGCTCTTTGCGGAGCTTGTAGTCTCCAACTTAAGCTGGTATACACTCATGATGGTCTCCGTAGAGGCACTGCTAAGTCTAGTACTGACGCTAATTTTTATTCAAGCGATTCCTGTATTTACGCTTACCCGTAAGAACTATCATTTGAAACATGAGGAAATTATTTGTCTGATTATCTTGTTGGCTTCTGTGATGACAGGAACGGTGAGCTGGGTCGTTGGTCCAATCACCGTAGAACACGTGCTGTCCCGGTATTTAATTCTATTATTTGCGCTGGTGGGAGGAGCGCCTTTCGGAGCTTCGGTAGGTGTCATTACGGGATTAATCCTAAGTCTTGCGAACAGCAATGCGGTTTATCAAATGAGTTTACTGGCTTTCTCGGGTATGTTAGCAGGGCTTCTCAAAGATGGTAATCGATTGGCTGTTGCTTTCGGAATGCTGCTCGGGTCATCGATACTTGCCTTCTATATGGGAACAGGGGTTGATGTGATCAATTCCACATGGGAGTCGCTTGCGGCCGTTGCACTCTTCCTGTTGACGCCGCGGAGTCTGATTCTGACTCTTGCTAAATATGTGCCCGGCACGCAGGAAAATCTGAAATCCCAACAGGACTATGCGAAACGGGTTAGGGATGTTACGGCAGGACGTGTGGAACAGTTTTCTGAAGTGTTCCGCCAGCTGGCGCGCAGCTTTAAGCAGTTGACGACCGATGATGCGGTGAGCCGCAAGGAGGAGGAAGTTGGACATTTCATGAATGCGGTTGCGCAGAAGGCTTGTGATTCCTGCTGGAAGAAGAGCCAGTGCTGGGATCAGAAATTTTATCAAACCTATACGTATATGACCGATATGATGACCCAAATTGAGATGAAGGAGAGTATGACGAAGAAGAATATTCCACCGGAGTGGAGGAAGGTATGTATTCGCACGGATCAAGTGCTGGATGTGATGAAGCAGCAGTATGGCTTGTACAAGAATGATTTGCATTGGAAAAAGCAGATTATGGATAGTCGGCATCTCGTGGCTGATCAGCTTTCGGGCGTGTCCCAAGTCATGGAGGACTTGGCCAAGGAGATTAAACGGGAAGGACAGGAGCTGTTCCTTCAAGAAGAGCAAATTCGTAATGCCCTGGAGGAGCTGGGCCTATCCATCCATACCATCGATATCATTTCCTTGGATGAAGGAAATATCGAGATTGAGATCATTCATCAATACACGAAGGGCTTCGATGAATGTCGGAAAATCATTGCGCCGCTCTTGAGCGAAATTATCGGCGAGAACGTCGCCGTCATGCGTGAAGAGATGCATGCGCGCGGCGAGGGCTACAGCACGGTCGTATTCGGCTCCGCCAAGGAATACGAGGTTGAGACCGGGGTCGCCGGCGCAGCCAAAGGGGGCGACCTCTTCTCGGGCGACAGCTTCTCCACGGTGGAGCTGGGCAATGGCAAGTATGCCGTGGCGCTTAGCGACGGCATGGGTAACGGCGAGCGAGCGCGTGCGGAGAGCCAAACGGCTCTGAGCATCCTGCAGCAGCTGCTGCAGTCAGGGATGGACGAGAAGCTGGCGATCAAGTCGCTGAACTCGGTATTGATGCTGCGCTCTTCGGATGAGATGTACGCGACTGTAGATATGGCCTTGATCGATATGTACAGCGCAAACACAACGTTCATGAAGATTGGCTCAACCCCTAGCTTCATTAAGCGCGGAACGGAAGTGATTTCGATATCGGCTAATAATCTGCCGGTCGGTATCCTGAGCGAGATTGATGTTGATCTGGTCTCGATTCCGCTCCAATCGGGTGATATCCTTGTCATGATGACAGATGGGATCTACGATGCACCGGGACATGCGGTAAACAAAGAGATGTGGATGAAGCGGATGATTCAGGAAATTGATACGACGATGCCGCAGGATTTTGCGGACTGTTTATTAGAAAGGATTTTCCGCCACCATCATGGCGAAATTCAAGATGATATGACCGTCGTTGTGGCAAGAGTTGAGAAGAGGCAGCCCGAGTGGGCCACATTCCGCTGGCCAGGAATTACGCGAATGGAGCGTCCCAAGACGGTTAGTTGATGGAGAATATTAAAGTTTGATTGAAGCTGTGACAGCTCATTTGCTGTTATAGCTTTTTTCTATCATTTCCTCCAATTTCCATTATGATGAAGGTGGGGTTGCTAACATGAAAAAAATGTCACGAAGCCGCTTAAATACGTGTTCCGAAAAGCCGATATAACTATAAGGTTCCAAACCGCCGGAGCCGGACATTCCGATTGATACTGATAATGATGTGCCTTTAGGGGGAATTCCGCCTATCACTAAACCAGAGACCCTCCCGAAGACAGGGGAATCCAGCCATCTGTACGTGGAAATCGCAGGTATCACCTTAATCCTACTAGGGTCTTATCCTAAGAAGGAGATTCACTCGGTAAATCTTCAATCTTAAGACAGTCCGCCACTACCATTGGGCAGGGCTGTCTTTTTTTTGCACAGTTAGCCCGTGATTAGACTCTCTCATAAATGGAAAAACTAGGAGAAGAACTACTAGAGAGCTAATCTTTTCTTGGGCCAGGGAGGCAGATATCATGATGAAGCAGATTCTTTTAATTACAGATGGATGTTCCAATGTTGGGGTAAGTCCGGTAATAGCAGCAGCACAAGCACATACCGAAGGTGTTACCGTGAATGTCATCGGTGTGATAGACCATGGGGAGCTAGGGGTGCTAGGCTCTGAGGAGATTCAAGAAATTGCTGCGGCAGGCGGTGGGATGAGCCGAATCGTGAATTCAGGCCAACTTTCCCAGACGGTTCAGATGATGACGCGCAAAACGGTCACTACAACGATTCAGCATGCAGTAGGCAAGGAGTTGCAAAGTATTCTAGGATTTAATCAATTGGAACAATTACCACCAGAGAAGCGTGCTGAAGTGGTTCAAGTGATCGATACCATGAGTGAAACTACCTCACTCCGCGTTGCACTTTTAATAGATGCTAGTGCTAGTATGAAGCCTAAGCATGCAGCGGTGCGTGAAGCGATTCATGATCTTTTGCTTAGTCTTAGAGCCCGTAGCGGCAAGAGTGAGCTAGCAGTTTTCCACTTTCCGTCAACCAAAACAAGGGATCAGGAATTAGAAATGGATCTCAGTTGGACGAATCAACTTGCAAATTTAGACAAGATGTTCTATAAAATAAACATGAAGGGTACAACTCCGACAGGTCCGGCGTTACTGCAAACTTTGCAGTTCATAACGGAGAAGCCTATCTTATCAAAGACCGAGGATGGGATGCTGAGTGACTACGTGGTATGAAGACGCCTTCCGTCCAGGGTCAGAAATCCAAGGGAAATGGAACGGCCGGATGTATGTGGTCGAACGTTTATTAGGTGCTGGTTCCAACGGTGTAGTGGCTCTCGTACGAAAAGGAACAGCTAGATTTGCGCTTAAGGCAGGTCATGAAACGGTTGATCATCAATCGGAGATTAATTCCTTGCTTGCTATTTCGCTGACAGAAACCTCGTTCAAGAACTTTTTAATAGATGCTGATGATATGACAATAAATGGAAAAGAAGTTTCTTTCTATGTCATGCGATATATTGAGGGAATGACGATTTCTCATTTTATACATAAACGTGGTCAGGATTGGATCTATGTGATTGGTTCTAACATGCTTCGAAAGTTAACGGAAGTTCATAAGAGCGGCTATGTTTTCGGTGATCTGAAGATCGAGAATATGATCGTTTCCAATTATGGCGATGTGGATCTCATTGATTTTGGGGGTGTGACTCCTAAAGGCAGAGCGATTAAACAGTTAACCGAAGTGTATGACCGTGGCTTTTGGAATATGGGGGAGCGGGTTGCGGAAGAAAGCTATGATCTATTTTCATTTGCCATTTTACTATTAAAATCGCTCGATCAGCGTAAACGCTTCGCTGGTTTATCCAAAATGCTGCCTCAAAACCGAGATTTAGATCAACTAACAGCCATTATGCGTGAAAATGCAGTTGCCGCCCATATCGCGCCATTTCTTCATAAAGCTTTAAATAGTGAGTTTAATTCTTCGCAAGAAGCCTATCAGTACTGGAGAACGTTGGTCTCAGGTAAGAAGATTACGCAGTCAACACTCCAAATGCCATGGCTGAAAATATGCTTCGCCGCTTCTATTTTTATTTTTGGGGCAACGCTCTATATGTACTGGTAGCAGGACGGAAAGTGTAGGAATAGAAAGGAATACCCGATGGAAATCGATCTTGTTGCCCAGGTGGAACAGCGAATAAATGAAGAAAAGCTCGTCGATCCAGGAGATGTGGTGGTCGTTGCGGTTTCAGGAGGACCTGATTCCGTGGCGCTGCTTCATGTCCTTTTTTCCCTTGCTGAGCGTTATAGCTGGCAACTCGTTGTTGCGCATGTGAATCATCAATTCCGTGGCGCGGAATCAGATGCGGAAGCCTATTTCGTAGGAAAGCTTGCAGATGACCTAGGGCTTCCATGTGAAATCGGCGTCATTGATGTGCCCGCCTATATAGAGGAAACGTCACTGAATGGACAAGCCGCGGCACGTGAGAAGCGCTACGAATTTCTACATCAGATCGCAGCGATATATAGCGCTAAGCGTATTGCCTTCGCTCATCATGCGGATGATCAAGCCGAAACCGTCATGATGAGGATTCTGAGAGGGACAGGCCCTTCAGGCCTGGTTGGCATGCCGGAACGCAGGCGTGAAAAAAAAGTGGAACTGATTCGTCCGTTTTTACGTATATACAAAACAGATATTGTGAATTATTGTGCTCAGCATGAAATGGCGTATTGTAAGGATAGCAGCAATGAGCTGCGGAAGTATTTTCGCAATCAGATTCGGCTTGATGTGCTGCCGATGCTGAAGCAGTATAATGAACAACTTCCGGAGTCACTGAATCGATTGACGGATTTGATGCGAGCTGAGGATGATTATTTGGCCAAAGAAGCCGAAAAGGTTTTTCGCCGAATAACTACTTTCCAGCAAGCCTGCTGCCGCATAGAAAGACGTGATTTCACTGAGCTGCACGTTGCTTTACAAAGGCGTTTGATTAAATTAATATTAAACTGTCTTTGTTTGGAAAGAGATCGGTTGGATTTTACACGGATTGAAAGTATGCGTGAGTTGATTTTACAGGATCAAGTTTCTAATCAAGTCCTTCAGGTGGATGAACAGGTTTATATTGTGAGAGAATATGAATCTATTCAATTTCAGACCTTCGCTCCTTCTCCAAAGCCTTATTCTTATGAGGTTGGATTAGATACAAGCGAGCTGAGCCTGCCGGAAGTGGAAGCCAAACTGATCTGCTCATGGGTGCCGGTTAGTTCGAAGGAGACAGCTGCGTATTTCTCATCTGCAACGGACGTGTTTTTGGATCTGGATCAACTTAACTTGCCGCTTGTTGTAAGGAGTCGCAAGTCAGGAGATCGGTTTGAGCCGCATGGTTTAAATGGATCCAAAAAAGTAAAGGATATGTTCATTGATGCCAAAATGCCGCTAAGCCGGCGTGATGTCATTCCACTGCTGGTCGATGCTTCCGGGCAAATTCTCTGGATTGCTGGCTTTCGTAGGTCCAAGCACGCTCTGGTTGGACCAGATACAGTACGTGTACTTCATATGAAGCTAGTGCTGAAGTAATATGCGTAAATTTCGTTCTTCTAGAATGTAAATTTATAAGGATTCATAATATAAACTGGGGGGTTCATCCTTGTACAGCGACATTCAAGAAGTTCTTTACAGTGAAGAACAGATTCAAGACAAGATTAAAGAATTAGGGGAGAAACTCTCCATCGATTACGAAGGTAAGAACCCATTGGTTATCTGTGTGCTTAAGGGAGCTTTCATTTTCATGGCTGATCTTGTAAAGCAAATCAGAGTACCATTGGAACTTGATTTCATGGCTGTATCCAGCTATGGTCAATCCACGAAATCTTCTGGTGTAGTCAAGATTATCAAAGATCTTGATGTTCCCGTAGAAGGACGTCATATTCTTATCGTGGAGGACATTATCGATAGTGGTTTAACGCTGAGTTATCTGATAGATGTGCTAGAGCGACGCAATGCTAAGACGATTTCGGTCGTTGCGCTGTTTAATAAACCGGCACGCAGAACTGTGGACCTCGAACCTGAATATGCAGGTTATGTGCTTCCAGATGAGTTCGTAGTCGGATATGGTCTGGATTATGCAGAGAAATATCGCAACCTTCCATTTATCGGCATATTGAAACCAGAGATCTACAGTAGCTAATATCATTTCCCGCAGACTCATCAGCGCTGTTATGTTGTAGTGCTTTACCGGGATGTGGTAAAATAATAAACGTGTGCCGTTTGAGAGGAGGCTCGGGATGAATCGAATTATCCGGAATACCGGCTTTTATTTACTTATATTTTTGGTTACTGTAGGTATCGTCCATTTCATTAGTACCCAAAACGAGCAAAAGGAGTTAATTACTTACGATAAATTCCGCCAAGCGGTGGTTAACAAAAATGTGGAGTCCGTGACCTTAAAGTTTGATGGATACACATATTTGATTAAAGGTAAGTACATTAACCCACCAAGTGGTGCTGATAAGAAGAGCTTCGAAACCCATGCTCCGTTCGAGCCTATGGTCGTCCAGCTGATTGAAGCGAATGGCGTTCCATCCGAAACGTACGAGACTATGGAACGGGATAGCGTTTGGATTAGTTTCCTAACTTCCATCATCCCATTCGTCATTATCTTCATCTTGTTTTTCTTCCTGTTAAATCAGGCTCAAGGTGGCGGCGGCAAAGTGATGAACTTCGGCAAAAGCCGTGCCCGCTTATATAATGAGGAGAAAAAACGTGTCACATTTGAAGACGTGGCAGGAGCTGACGAAGAGAAGCAAGAATTGATCGAGGTTGTCGAATTCCTCAAAGATCCACGGAAATTCGCAGCTGTTGGTGCTAGAATTCCTAAAGGTGTTCTGCTCAATGGTCCTCCAGGAACCGGTAAAACCCTTCTTGCACGAGCTGTCGCTGGTGAAGCAGGCGTACCCTTCTTCAGTATTTCTGGTTCTGACTTCGTTGAGATGTTCGTCGGTGTCGGTGCTTCCCGTGTTCGTGACTTGTTCGAGAATGCGAAGAAGAACTCACCTTGTATCATTTTTATCGATGAGATCGATGCTGTAGGTCGTCAACGTGGCGCTGGCTTAGGCGGCGGACATGACGAGCGTGAACAAACACTTAATCAATTGCTGGTAGAAATGGACGGCTTTGGCGCGAACGAAGGTATCATTATCGTTGCAGCGACTAACCGCCCAGATATCCTTGACCCAGCCTTACTGCGTCCAGGTCGTTTTGACCGTCAAATCACGGTAGATCGTCCTGACATCAAAGGCCGCGAAGCTGTACTGAAAGTACATGCTCGCAACAAACCACTTGCCAAAGACGTGAAGCTGGACGCCTTATCTCGCTACACAACTGGATTCACAGGTGCAGATCTTGAGAATCTATTGAACGAATCAGCTTTGATTGCTGCTCGTCGTAACCGTAAAGACATTTCGATGGCTGAGATCGAGGAAGCTTTTGACCGTATTATTGTAGGTACGCAGAAGAAAAGCCGGATTATCAGTGAGTCTGAGAAGCGCATTGTTGCTTATCATGAAGCCGGACACGCGATCATTGGTTATTATGCAGAGAATGCCGATATGGTGCACAAAGTCACGATCGTTCCGCGTGGACGCGCTGGCGGTTATGTCATGATGCTGCCCAAAGAAGGCGAAGATCGCATGATGCAGACGAAGAACGAATTGCTGGATAAAGTAACAGGACTCCTGGGAGGTCGTGTTTCCGAAGAACTATTTATCGGAGAAATTGGCACTGGGGCTTATAGTGACTTCCAGAAAGCAACCGGGATTGTTCGTCGCATGATCATGGAATACGGAATGAGCGATAAGCTTGGACCGATGCAGTTCGGTAGCTCGCAAGGCCAAGTATTCTTAGGCCGCGATATCGGACATGAGCAAAACTATAGTGATGCGATTGCTTATGAGATTGATCAAGAGATGCAAAGCTTTATTCGCACTTGTTACGAACGTGCTCGTGCGATGCTTACAGAGCATGCGGATCAGATTCATCTCGTAGCCAAAACGCTGCTTGAGAAAGAAACACTCGATAAAGACGAAATCATCGAGCTTCTAGAGAAAGGCAAATTGAATGCAAGCGCGGATGACGAAGAGGTCAAAGTGAACATTCAAGGACAAAGCCAATCTAGCGAAAGCAACAAATTAGAGTTAAACAAAGATAAAGATTCCAATTCGGATCATTCCGAAGAGTAACAAGCAATAGCAACTCGTAAATCCGGTGTACACGTCAGGTGTACCCGGATTTTCTGGTTTTTTCGGTATATTTGCGCATTGACAGGGGATGTGAGAATGTGTAAATTAGTTGTAAATCTCTAATTTTATTACGATTAGAACATACTACTGTTAATCCTATTTTTAGATAGACAAGAAGTACATTATACATCCCAGACAGGGGAGGAAGCACATGGAAGCTCTAGCATTAGAACGCAAAGCGGAGCAGAACCGCGAACTCAAAGAACGGTTGCTGCAGCTTAAGAAAGAACGGAATGCTATTATTCTTGCTCATTATTATCAACGTGACGAAGTTCAAGAGGTTGCCGATTTCCGGGGGGATTCCTTTCTGCTTGCTCAGAAGGCAGCGCAAACCGATGCAGATGTAATTGTATTCTGTGGCGTACATTTCATGGGGGAAAGTGCTAAGATTCTTGCTCCTAACAAAACAGTCATTATTCCTGACGAACGTGCAGGCTGCCCGATGGCGGATATGGTGAATGTAGAAGGTTTACGTGCTCTGAAACGCCAGCATCCTAATGCCAAAGTGGTTGCTTACATTAACACATCTGCGGATGTGAAATCAGAAACAGATATTTGCTGTACATCGGCAAATGCCATCAACGTCATCAATTCCGTCGATTCAGATGAGATCATCTGGGTGCCGGATAAAAATTTGGGTGACTATGTATCAAAATTCACAAGCAAAAAAGTGATCATCTGGGAAGGCTATTGCAATACACATGATATGCTGACCGTTAAAGATGTGGAAGAAATGAGAGCCCAATATCCGAATGCTCAGTTCGTTGTTCATCCGGAATGTCGTCCAGAAGTAGTCAAACTGGGAGATTTCGTTGGTAGTACGACAGCGATTATCAAATATTGCAAAGAGTCCGATTGCAAAGAGTTTATCGTTGGAACAGAAGATGGAACTGGATACCAGCTTCGTCTGGACAGTCCAGATAAACAGTTCCATTTTGCAACCAAATACTTGGTATGCCCGAATATGAAAGTAAACAATTTGAAGAAAATTGTGAAATGTCTTGAAACGATGCAACCAGAGATTTACGTGCCAGAAGATGTAGCCGATAAAGCAAGATTGTCCTTAGAGCGCATGTTACAAGTAAAGTAGCATGCGCTACTCTCTTGTTTAATAGGTTGGGTACTCTCGCGAAGCATGCCAATATTCGATTAATCCATCGGATATCGGTTGCTTTGCGAGCTATTAATGGTGAAGAACAGGTGAAACGCATGATTCCTAGATACCTCGTAGATGTAGATTTAGATTCCATTCCTCATGTACATACAGATGTTATTGTGATTGGCGCGGGCATTGCAGGTTTATTCACAGCTCTACGCGCTAGTGAAAATAAGAAAGTGCTGATGATTACGAAGAAATCGCTCCTCGACAGTAACACACGCTATGCGCAAGGCGGAATTGCTGCTGTTATATCCGACGAGGATTCACCGGAATATCATATGCAGGATACACTGATCGCAGGTGCTGGTCTATGTTCGCCGGAGGCAGTTGACGTTCTCGTTCATGAAGGTCCCAACGGCGTTCAGGATCTCATTCGGATGGGTACCCAGTTCGATCTTGAGAACGGGGAGTTTGCTCTGACTAAAGAGGGAGCACACAGTCAGCGTCGCATTTTGCATGCGCATGGCGACGCCACTGGTGCTGAAATTGTACGAGCTCTATCGGAACGCACGAAGCAAGATCCGAACATTGAGATCTGGGACGATCACTTCGTGATCGACCTGATCACGCAAGATGGCGAGTGCTATGGTGCACTCGTACAGAAGCCTGGCGGCCAGCGGGTATTCGTCCGCGGCAATGCCACGATCCTTTGCTCCGGTGGGGCCGGGCAGCTGTTCCGCTACACCACAAACCCTGACATCGCCACAGGCGATGGGATTGCTATTGCTCATCGCGCAGGTGCGCAAATTCAGGACGTGGAATTTATTCAATTCCACCCTACAGCGCTTTGCTACCCTGGTGCTCCGCGCTTCCTGATCTCGGAAGCGGTGCGCGGCGAGGGGGCTTATCTCCGCAATATCAAGGGGGAGCGCTTCATGGAGCTTTATCATCCCCAGCTTGAGCTAGCGCCTAGGGATGTCGTGGCCCGTGCCATTGTCGACGAGATGGAGAATTGCAAATCGACCTTCGTCTATATCGACATAACGCATGAATCCGAAGAGTTAATTAAACATCGATTCCCAACGATATATGAATATTGTCTTAACTATGGTCTAGATATGAGCACCGACTGGATTCCGGTTGCTCCCGCAGCTCATTATATGATGGGCGGCGTCAAGACTGATCTTCACGGAGAAACGATCGTCCGCCGTCTTTTTGCTTGTGGGGAAGTGTCTTCTACAGGTGTACATGGCGCTAATCGATTAGCCAGTAACTCCTTATCTGAAGCTATTGTGTTCGGCAGAAGAATCATTGAACGGATTCAAGAGCTTCCTCCTTTGCAAGGTAATATTCAAATACGTGCTGAATCGGAAGCGCCAAGAACGGAAATCCCGAATCAAGCTGTTGTCGAGAAAAAGCTTAAGCTGCAGAAGGTTATGCTGCGTTACGCGGGACTGAAACGTTCAGCCAAAGGCTTGCAAAAAGGGTATGATGAATTGGCAAGACAACTCTCCATCTTCGGTTCTTTGATGACGAAACGTGAAGATTATGAGTTTGCGAATTTACTTAATTGTGCACTTCTAACGACAACAGCGGCCCTAGCGCGGGAGGAAAGTCGTGGCGGTCATTACCGGGAAGATTTCCCTGAACGGGATGATCAAGCATGGAAGAAGCATATTGTTTTTAAGCGCGGGGAAGATAGCATTGAGGAGTGGATTTAACATGCTCGATTTAAATATGGAACTCATTCGTAAACATATTCGGCTTTGGCTGGAAGAGGATATTGGAACCGGCGATGTCACGACTCTGACAACGATCCCTTTGGAACATGCGTCCAAAGGGATTATCCACGTCAAAGAAGACGGAATAGTCTGTGGACTCAGAATCGCCCAAGAAGTTTTTGCAGTAGTCGATGCTTCTCTTCGTTTTGAAACAAAAGTAGTTGAAGGATCGTCTGTTTATAAAGGGACCATACTAGCTGAAGTGGAAGGCAATACGCGCAGTATTCTGCTAGGTGAACGATTAAGTCTTAATTTGATGCAGCGATTATCAGGAATTGCGACCAAGACTCGTGAGTTTGTCGATGCTTTAGAAGGCGTGCCGACTAGACTTGTCGATACACGGAAGACGACTCCGGGACACAGACTGCTTGAAAAGTATGCTGTACGAGTGGGTGGCGGTCATAATCACCGATTCGGACTCTACGATGCTGTGATGATTAAAGATAATCATATTAAAGGCTCAGGCGGCATCACACAAGCTATACAAGCGGCTCGACAGCAGATCCCCCACACGATGAAGATTGAGGTGGAGGTCGAGAATTTTGACCAATTACACGAAGCATTAGCGGCTGGTGCGGATATCATCATGCTCGATAATATGATTCCTGCGAAGATGAAAGAAGCAGTTTCCATAATTAAAAGTAAAGCGCCGCATATTGTAGTAGAGGGCTCAGGTTCTGTGACACCTCAGACCATTAAAGCGATGGCTGAAACGGGCGTCGATGTGATCTCCGTTGGGCGCTTGACGTATTCAGTTGCAGCGCTGGATATCTCATTAGATCTGAATGAGCGGAAGGAGACGGCGCTATGATTCTTGTTATCGATGTTGGGAATACGAATATTGTACTCGGCCTCTATCAAGAGCGAACGCTCCTTCATCACTGGCGGGTTAGTACGAACCGTTCAGCGACAGTCGATGAGTATGGGATGCAGCTGCATAGCCTTTTTCAACACTCGGGCATCTCATTTGCGCAGGTGGAAGGTGTCATTGTCTCTTCCGTTGTTCCTCCGCTTATGAATGTAATGGAAAACCTTTGCTTACACTATTTGAAAAGGACGCCATTCATCGTTGGTCCTGGCATTAAGACAGGACTGAACGTGCGTGTAGACAATCCCAAAGAGGTCGGCGCTGATCGTATAGTAAATGCTGTCGCGGCTCTTGAACTGTACGGGGCACCTTGTATCATTGTTGATTTCGGGACGGCCACCACATACGACTACATCGATCCTTCCCAGCAGCTTGTTGGCTGCGCGATTGCACCGGGAATCGGTATCTCAACGGAAGCGTTATATCAAAAGGCGGCGAAGCTGCCGCGCATCGAGCTGGTCAAACCGAAGAGCGTCGTCGGTCGTAATACCGTAGCGGCAATGCAGGCAGGGATTATTTTCGGCTATGTAGGCCAAGTTGATGGGATTGTCGAGCGTGTCATTCAAGAATTTAATGTCAATCCAACAGTTATTGCTACAGGTGGCCTTGCGGAGCTGATATCCAGTGAATCTCGTACCATTCAGATCGTCAATCCACTGCTGACCCTGCAAGGTCTACAAATGATTTATGAGAAAAATGCATAAGCTGTTTAAGGAAAGGATTTAACATGGGCGATTATTTAATTCGAGGAACGGCGCTAGAGGGAAAAGTTCGCGCTTTTGCCGTGGAAACGACTGTCCTCACAGAAGAACTTAGCCGAAGACACCAAACAACACCAACGGCCACGGCCGCATTAGGAAGAACGGCAGCTGCAAGTCTTCTTATTGCAGCCATGCTCAAAGGTGAAGAGCATCTCATTGTTCAAGTTAAAGGCGATGGACCCATCGGTCAAATTGTGGTCGATGCTAATGCGAAGGGTGAGGTGCGCGGTTATGTTGATAATCCGTTGGTTGATCCTCCCCTTAAGGAGAATGGCAAGCTAGATGTAGCTGCTGCAGTGGGAACTGATGGATTTCTGTACATAACGAAAGATTTAGGTATGAAAGAGCCTTATAAAGGCAGCGTTCCTCTCGTTTCAGGAGAATTGGCTGAAGATTTCACGTATTATTTTGCGAAGTCTGAACAAACGCCTTCAGCTGTTGCATTAGGGGTATTGGTCAATACAGATCACTCCATTCTTGCCTCAGGCGGATTCGTTATTCAACTGCTCCCAGGATTAACAAATGATGAAATTGGGGACATTGAAGAGATGCTCTCTCGTATTCCATCCTTCACAAGTATGCTCGGTGGTGGTTTGAATCTAGAAGAAATCCTCCAAACGGTACTACCATCTTTCCAGAAGCTTGATCAGATGGATGTCATGTTCCGCTGTAAATGCAGTCGTGAAAGAGTTGAAACTACGCTTATTTCCTTAGGGAAGACAGAGCTGCAAGAAATTCTTGAAGATGAAGGGTTTGCTGAAGTCGTTTGTCATTTCTGCAATGAAGCTTATCGCTTTAACGAAGATGATTTGAAGCGGATGATTGAACTATAGAGCAAGCAGCATTATAGATGTAAAGAGGGAGTCAGGATGCAGAACGTGAAGCGATTGTGGGGAGTCATTATCGTGATGGCTGTAGGTAATCTCGTGCTCGCATCCTTGCTGGTCACCCATACCATAAACCAATCAGAACCAAGTCAACCACCAGAACCTGAGAAGCAGGGTGAGCAGAAGAATGATCGGGTAGTCGCCAAAGTTGGAAATCGTGATATGACCATTCTGGAGCTTCAAACAGCTCTTGAACGTCATTATGGGGCAGAACTGCTGGGTCAAATGTTGGATCGTGAAGTGATACGTCTGGAAGGAAACGAGACAGGGACTTCGATTGGAAGCGCGGAGATTAACCGTGAGTTGAAACGGATGCAGCAAGGTTACGAGAGTGAACAACAATTTTATGCATCCATGCAAAATCAGTTAGGGTTGTCAGAGCAAGAAATCAAGGAAGATGTAACCAATAAGTTGTTACTCGAGAAGCTCGCAACCAAACATATTCAGATAACGGATGCTCAGGTAGAAGACTATATGAAGACGCATGCCGATGAATTCAAGCAAGATACCGAATATAATATCCTTCAAATTATCGTGTCAACCAAAGATCAAGCAAATAAAGTCATTGCGGAGCTGGCAAAAGGAGAGAGTTTTGCGACCCTTGCCAGAGATCGTTCCCTGGATGATGCAACCAATAACACCGGCGGTGATTTGGGTTGGATTGAAGGAGACGATCCCTTTGTTGCTGCTCCCGTTCTTGAGGCGGCGAAACTCTTAAAGGTTGGAGAAGTGAGTAAGCCAGTCCCTCTGCCACAGGGATTCGCGGTTGTGAAGCTGAAAAATCGGCGAGAGAAAGTAAATCCAGATCTTGCTTTCGTTCGAGAAAATGTGCGGAGAGAGCTAGCGCTTCGGGAAGCGCCGCCTCTCAAGGATTATGTTCAGCAGCTTCGAGGGAAATGGAAAGTTAGCATTCTTGACCCTCAATTGCGTTGACATTTTGTGAAAATATGGTTGACAACCAGTAAGTGCATTGATAAGATGAATGTATTAATACCGACTAATTAACTCGGAAATCATCGATTATTTAACCTGGAGGGGAAATAGTATGGCAAGATTAGTACAAAGCATTACAGATTTGATTGGCGATACACCGCTTGTTCGTCTAAACCGCGTTGTTCCAGAAGGAAGCGCAGAGATTTATGTGAAACTTGAGTACCAAAATCCAGGCGCCAGTGTAAAAGACCGTATTGCCATCTCCATGATCGAAGTAGCTGAGCAAGAAGGTATATTGAAGCCGGGCGATACGATTGTTGAACCAACTAGCGGTAACACAGGAATCGGAATAGCTTTAGTCGCAGCTGCTAAAGGATATAAGGCGATTCTGGTTATGCCAGAAACGATGTCTTTGGAGAGACGTAACCTGCTTCGTGCCTATGGGGCTCAGCTGGTTCTGACGCCAGGAGCAGAAGGAATGAAAGGCGCGATCAAACGTGCTGAGGAGCTTCAAGCAGAGAATCCTTCCTACTTCATCCCGCAACAATTCAAAAACCAAGCAAACGTAAAGGTTCACCGTGAAACAACAGGTCCGGAAATCGTTGAAGCGATTAATGCTCACGATGGCAAATTGGACGCTTTCATCTCGGGTATCGGTACGGGCGGAACAATTACAGGCGCAGGTGGCGTACTGAAAGAAAACTTCCCGAACATTAAGATTTATGCCATTGAACCTGCTGCATCCCCGGTACTTTCCGGCGGCAAGCCAGGTCCTCATAAAATTCAAGGTATCGGCGCAGGCTTTGTTCCAGATATTCTGAACACAAGCATCTACGACGAAATTATTGCCGTAGAAAACGAAGATGCTTTCGAAACTTCACGTCGTGTAGCCAAAGAAGAAGGTATCCTTGGTGGTATCTCTTCAGGTGCAGCGATTTTTGCAGCGCTTAAAGTTGCTAAAGAACTTGGCGCAGGCAAACGTGTAGTTGCTGTGATTCCAAGTAATGGTGAGCGTTACCTTTCTACGCCATTGTATCAATTCGAAGAGCAATAAGATTACTTACTACAAACGAGCCTTCAGCTGCTGCAGCTGGGGGCTTTTTTTCTGTGTAAGGTTGGAGTATACTAATGGACAACTAATCATCGGATGTCACAGGAAGGAGGGCAAGTATGATCCTAACAACAGTAGAACAGTGGCGTAATTGGTCCTCCACGTACACGATGCTGCCTTATGTCATTAAACTGGGACTTGCCGACGACCGGATCGCTTCTTGGCAAGAAGCGTGGAAAGAAGCCGCGCCTGATTCTTTTGTCTTAGAAAGCGGCAAAGGGGGGCGTTACACGTGCTTCGGTCTACAGCCGTTTTCTACGGTTTATGGAAACGGTTTGGATGCGGAAATGACGATGATCAATAAAAAAAGTCCTACTGGCAAGACGGAAGTATCACGTCTACAAGGAAAACCCCTCGATATCGTGAAGCAATGGATGTCAGCTTACCACAGCCCCAAAGTCGAAGGAGCCCCTAAATTTCTTGGCGGCTGTGTAGGTTATTGGAGCTATGACGTGATCCGCACCATTGAGAAACTCCCGGAGCAAGCGGCAAATGACTTGCCGATTCCGGATTATAGCTTCGCTATGTATGATCAAGTATGGACCTTGGATCATATCGATAAGAGCCTATACATTGCGGTGCATATGCCGCTTGAGAAGAGTCGTGCAGCCGATGACATCTATCTTCGGCGGCTTTACGCACAGGCGCACGCTGAGGCTGAGGCGATGCTCGCTCGCTGGCATGCGATCCGCTCCAGCAGCTGGTCAGGCTCGCACCTGAGCGGTGCAGACCAACCGGCGATCGCGCGCGAGCAGCTGCACATCGACGTCGAGAGCATCGCAGGCATCCAGCCTGCTTTCGGCAAAGCCGATTACATCGCGGCGGTGCAGCGCATCCAAGCCTACATCTCCCAAGGTGACGTGTTCCAAGTCAACTTGTCCGTTAGACAGAGCCGGCAGCTGCGCACGACGCCGGAGGAGATCTACGAGGCGCTGCGCATCGTCAATCCCTCGCCTTACATGGGCTTGCTGCGCTTCGCAGGCTTCGCCCTCGTCTCCGGCTCGCCAGAGCTGCTCGTACAGCTCGAGGACGGCGTCCTGCGGACGCGTCCTATCGCTGGCACGCGCCCGCGCGGCAAGGACGAGCAGGATGACCTGCGCCTAGCCGGCGAGCTCATCGACAACGACAAAGAGCGCGCCGAGCACGTCATGCTGGTCGATCTCGAGCGCAACGACCTTGGCCGCATCTCGAAGTACGGCTCCGTCCATGTGAAAGACTTTATGGTCATCGAATACTACTCCCATGTGATGCATATCGTCTCGGAAGTCGTCGGCGAGCTCGCAGAGGGGAAGGACGCCTATGATGTCATTGCGGCGACCTTCCCAGGAGGCACGATCACAGGCGCTCCGAAGATTCGCACCATGGAAATTATTGAAGAATTAGAGCCAGTTCGCCGCGGACCTTACACAGGATCCATGGGTTGGATTGACTATAATGGGAATATGGAATTTAATATAATTATACGAACGCTGGTAGCTGTTCAAGGGATGGGTCATATTCAAGCAGGGGCTGGTATCGTCATTGATTCTATTCCTGAGCGTGAGTATATTGAATCATTGAATAAAGCCAAAGCGATGTGGAAAGCGATAGAATATAGCGAGCGGAGCATGAGCCGAGCTTAAGCCCTAGCAGGGCTGACGAAAGGGGAGCTTAGAATGATTTTAGTGATTGATAATTATGATTCGTTTACGTACAACCTCGTCCAATATTTGGGAGAGATCGGTGAAGAAGTCGTCGTTCGTCGCAATGACGAAATTGATTTAGCTGGCGTTGAGGCTTTGTCGCCGGATCATATTTTAATATCTCCGGGTCCTTGCACACCGAATGAAGCCGGAATTAGCTTATCACTGATCGACCATTTCAAGGGTAAAATCCCCATCTTCGGCGTCTGTCTAGGCCATCAATCGATTGGTCAAGCTTTTGGCGGCGACGTCATTCGCGCAGAGCGCTTAATGCATGGTAAAACCTCGGAGATTTTCCATGATGGTAAAACCTTGTTCGAAGGGCTTCCATCCCCTTTTATTGCAACTCGCTACCATTCCTTAATTGTGAAAACAGAGACGCTTCCTGATTGCTTGGAAGTCAGTGCTCGTACAGATGAGGGTGAAATTATGGCATTACGCCATAAGGAATATCCAATTGAAGGTGTGCAGTTCCACCCAGAATCGATCATTACTCAGCATGGTCATCAGATTCTGCGGAATTTTCTTCGCCGCACGGCCAAAACAGGAGTTTAATCTATGATTATTAGTGTCAACGGGATTCTGACGGATGATAAGGAAGCTGTGGTCTCGGTTTACGATCACGGCTTTCTTTACGGCCTTGGCCTTTTTGAGACATTTCGTACCTATAAGAAAGAACCGTTCCTGCTGCCCGAGCATCTTCGGCGTCTAACAGAGGGCTGCCGTGAGCTTGGGATTGGCTATAAGCCGGACCTTGCACATATTCAGCGTCTGATTGATGAGCTGCTTAAAGCCAATAACCTTGAGGATGCATATATCCGATACTCCGTTTCGGCCGGAATTGATATCCTTGGGCTGCCATCAGACGTCTATCAAAACCCTACAGAGATCATTTACATCAAGCCGCTTCCACCAAGGGACGAGAAGATTTATGCACAGGGCAAAGCGCTGCAGCTGCTAAAATTGCCTCGTAATACGCCGGAAGGTCTATACCGATTTAAGTCCTTTCACTATATGAACAATATCTTGGCCAAAAGAGAATTACAGAAGTATGACTGGGCAGCTGGCGCAGAAGGCCTGATGCTGACCGAAGAAGGTTACGTAGCTGAGGGTATTGTGAGCAACATCTTTTTCATAAAGGACGAAACCTGCTACACGCCATCGCTTGATACAGGCATTTTACCTGGCATCACAAGGGCTTATGTGTTACAGCTGGCACAGCAGCAGCAGATTCCAACACAGGGTGGCCTATACCGATGGGAAGATCTCATGGAAGCCGATGAGGTGTTTCTCGTTAATTCCATACAAGAGATCGTACCCATTACGACTTTGTTCACACCCAGTGGACAATCTCACGCTGTTGGAAAGGGTATTGTAGGTCCAATAACCCGCCAACTTAGCGAGCTTTATAACTAATATTTGAAAACAACAGGAAGTGAATGGCAATGAAAGTGTTATCCTTTAGAGGACATGAGCTGCCCATTGGTGATCGGACGATCATTATGGGCATATTAAACGTAACCCCGGACTCCTTTTCGGACGGTGGGAATTACGTGAGGGTAGAGGATGCGGTGCGCAGAGCGCGCCAAATGGTAGCCGAAGGCGTTGACATCATTGATATCGGGGGAGAATCAACCCGACCGGGTTTTGCCAAGGTTTCGCAAGAAGAAGAACTGCAACGGGTAATTCCGGTCATTGAGGCACTAAGTAAGGAAGTAAACATTCCTATTTCTATAGATACGTACAAAGCGGATGTCGCCAAGCAAGCATTAGAAGCCGGGGCGCATATCATCAACGATGTTTGGGGCGGCCAAGCCGACGTTCGAATGGCAGAAGTTGCGGCAAGCTACGATTGTCCGTTTATCATTACGCATAATCGTGTGAACCCGACTTATTCTGATTTTCTCCGTGACATTTCTACCGACTTACAGCTCTATGCGAATCAAGCCAGAGAAGTTGGCGTTCGGGAAGAGCGTATTATTTTAGATCCGGGCATCGGATTTGCCAAGACCTACGAGCAGAATCTGTTCCTCATGAATCATCTGCGTGCGATCGTCGGTCTCGGATATCCGGTCCTTTTAGGCACATCCCGTAAAAGCGTCATTGGCCTAACGCTCAATCTGCCTCCTGAGGAACGTTTGGAAGGAACTGCATCGACCGTGGTGCTTGGAATTGCCCAAGGCTGTGGGATGATCAGAGTACACGATATTCAAGCGATGAAACGTTTAGCGGTTATGACTGATGCCATCATTCGTTCGCAGTTAACCTAAACTTTGGAGGCTCTTACATTGGATAAAATAACACTCTCCCGCATGCAGTTTTTTGGTAATCATGGTGTTTTTCCGGAAGAGAATAAGCTCGGTCAACGCTTTTATGTAGATGTAGAGCTTATGCTTCCGCTGGACAAACCCGGCAAGTCGGATCATCTGGATGATACGGTTAATTACGGGGAAGTATTTTTCAAAGTCAAAGAGGTTGTGGAAGGCCGCACTTATAAATTAATTGAAGCTTTAGCAGAAAATATTGCATCCGAGCTGCTGCATACTTATACTAGTATCAATGAAGTGACGGTTCGCGTCATTAAGCCGCATCCGCCCTTTGCCGTATTTTTTGACGGGGTAACTGTAGAGATTAACCGAAAGCGGGCAAATGAATGACAGCCGAAGAACGAGAACAAGGCACGATAGCCTATGTCGCATTGGGATCCAATATAGATGATCGTGAACACTATTTGCAGGATGCGATTACAGCGCTGAATCAGGAATCGGGCATAACGGTGACTGGATTGTCCAGCATCTACGAAACCGAACCGGTTGGCTATGTAGATCAGTCTGCTTTTCTTAATATGGTTATTCAAATCATTACCGTTTTACCTGCAGAAGAGTTGTTGTTCACTATGCTTGCCATCGAGAAAAGACTGGGTCGAACGCGCGATCTGCGCTGGGGCCCGAGAACGATCGATTTGGATTTACTCCTTTACGGCGACCATCAGCTTACAACCCCCGACTTGATCATTCCGCATCCGCGGATGCATGAGCGGGCTTTTGTATTAGTTCCTCTCACTGAGGTTCTCTACAAGCGACAAGATGCTGCATTTGAATTCATCTCCGCGCATTTGGAGAAACTGGAAGGAAAGGAAGGCGTCATCCTATGGAAAAAAGCTCAGTAGCTCAGCGTATACGCGCTTTTCGTAAGTTAAAAGGGTACACTCAGAACGAATTAGCTGATTTACTCGGTGTGTCGATTGCCATCTTAGGTGCTATTGAAAGAGGTACTCGTAAACCGGATACCAAAATAATAAATAAAATCTCGCAAGTTCTGAATATTGAACCGGATGAGTTAGTCGCAACGGTTGCGAGATGAGAGGAGTGGAATCTTCGGTGCTGAAAATAGGAAATGTCGAAGCTCCCAATAAAGTCGTGCTTGCCCCAATGGCGGGTGTATGTAACCCTGCGTTCCGACTCATAGCCAAAGAATTTGGTACAGGATTAGTCTGTGCAGAAATGGTTAGTGATAAAGCCATTGTTCACGGGAATTCCCGCTCGATGGAAATGCTTTATGTTGATGATCGAGAAAAACCGCTAAGTCTGCAAATCTTTGGTGGCGATACCGAAACGCTTGTACAAGCGGCTAGAATCGTTGACCAACAGACGAATGCAGACATTATTGATATAAATATGGGTTGTCCAGTACCGAAAATCACAAAGTGTGATGCGGGTGCAAGATGGCTGCTCCAACCTGAGAAAATCGAAGAAATGATCGCGACTGTTGTTGCGGCAGTAAGCAAACCAGTAACCGTGAAGATGCGTATCGGTTGGGATTCCGAGCACATTTATGCCATAGAAAATGCTAAAGCTGTCGAAAGAGGCGGCGGAAGCGCTGTTAGTGTCCACGGGCGTACACGTGAGCAGCTGTATACAGGTAAAGCGGATTGGGACATCATTCGTGATGTTAAGCAAGCTCTATCGATTCCCGTTATCGGGAACGGGGATGTCGTGACACCGGAGGATGCTAAACGCATGTTAGACCATACGGGTGTAGATGGCGTGATGATTGGGCGCGGCGCGTTAGGTAACCCTTGGATGCTTTACCGTACTGTACAATACCTTGCCAATGGTGAATTACCGCCTGAGCCGACACCCGAAGAGAAGATCCGTATCGCGATATTACACATGGACCGACTTATTGCTCTCAAGGGTGAACATGTTGCTGTGAAAGAGATGCGCAAACATATGGCATGGTACCTCAAGGGGATGACAGGATCGGCACGTGTGAAGGATACGATTATGGAGATGTTGAAGCGTGATGAAATGGTGCGAGCTTTGAATGATTATGTCGAGCATCTATATGCAACCACGATTGAAGAATCAGCCGTACTACAATAAAAAATGCAGCTATGGTTGAGATTGACATTTTGAAACCGTTGCAATATAATCAGTCAATATTAATGTGTTCCTGCATATATTGAAAGACAAACGAGCAACTAACTTATTTAAGAAACGTGAATTCATACTACTTGAATCAGCTCTTTTAAGACCCAACTCCTAGCAGGAAGCATCGATTCAACGATATGAAAATCTTTCACATGACGGGAGATCAGTTGGAAATGGCTGAAAAAGAGGTCATTCTTACACCAGAAGGTTTAAGAAAGCTCGAAGATGAGCTTGAGCATCTGAAATCAGTGAAGCGCCGGGAAGTAGCTGAGAGAATCAAGGTTGCCATCGGATATGGCGATATCAGTGAGAACTCAGAGTACGAAGACGCGAAAAACGAACAAGCTTTTATTGAAGGCAGAATCATTACTTTAGAAAAATTGCTGCGCAATGCGCGTATTATTAATAACGATGATGTCGATACCAACACCGTGAGTGTTGGCTCAATCGTAACGCTGAAGGACTTGGAATTCGGTGATTTGGTTGAATATAACATCGTAGGTACGGCGGAATCCGATCCGTTGATGAATAAGATTTCCAATGAAAGCCCTGTAGGTAGAGCTATTTTAGGTAAACAAAGGGGCGCGAACGTTGACGTTGTCGTTCCTGCTGGCGTCATTCAGTATCAAATTATTGATATTAAAAAGTAGCGTGCAGCCGCATTCCTTTGGAAAGCTTCCTTTCGGAAGCTTTTTTCCGGTTTTAGCACCCTTTACTAATAAGTAGGAGATGAAAGCATGAGCCAGGAATTGGAATTGAACGAATTGCTCGTCATTCGCCGTAATAAATTGGACGAGCTTCGCGGTCTAGGAGTCGATCCTTTTGGCAGCAAATACGTAAGAACGCATTCAACCAAAGAAATCCTTACAGCCTACCAAGATAAAACCAAAGAAGAGTTGGATGCTGAGCACCATGAGGTCAGTATCGCCGGACGTATTATGCAAAAAAGAGGCATGGGTAAAGCCAGCTTCGCACATCTTCAAGACATTACAGGCAAAATTCAAATCTATGTGCGTGAAGATGCACTAGACGCGAACAAATACCAGGCTTTTGATCTTCTGGATCTAGGCGATATGGTTGGGGTTCAGGGCGTTGTTTTCAAAACAAAAACCGGCGAAACTTCTATTAAAGTGAAATCGCTTGAAGTTTTGACCAAATCCTTGCTTCCGCTGCCGGATAAATTCCATGGTCTTAGTGATGTAGAGCTTCGCTATCGCCAACGTTATGTTGACTTGATTATGAATCAAGATGTACAGCAAACATTTATTCTTCGTTCCCGTATTATTCAGTCCATGCGTAGGTACTTGGATTCTCTGGGCTATTTAGAAGTGGAGACTCCAACATTACACTCCGTAGCTGGTGGAGCGTCTGCGCGTCCTTTTAACACACATCATAATGCTTTAGACATGCAGCTCCATATGCGTATTGCGATTGAGCTTCATTTGAAGCGTCTGATTGTTGGCGGATTAGAAAAAGTGTACGAAATTGGGCGTGTATATCGTAACGAGGGTATCTCTACGCGTCATAATCCGGAGTTTACGATGATTGAGCTTTATGAGGCTTATGCTGACTACAAAGACATCATGAAACTTACGGAGGAACTTATTGCGCATATTGCGCAAGAGGTTCTTGGTGGTACAACAGTTCCATATGGCGATCATGAAGTCAATTTAGCTGTTGGCTGGAGACGTGTATCCATGGTGGATGCCATTAAAGAAGTTAAGGGCGTGGACTTTAGCGTTCACATGTCGAACGAGGAAGCTCATCGCTTGGCCAAAGAGCATCATGTGCAGGTTGAGCCTCATATGACATTCGGTCATATTGTGAATCAATTCTTCGAAACATTTGTAGAAGAGACCTTGATACAACCAACCTTTATTTACGGACACCCATTAGAAATTTCACCGCTTGCCAAAAAGAACCCCGAGGATCCGCGCTTCACGGATCGCTTCGAACTCTTTATTGTAGCGCGTGAGCATGCTAATGCATTTACGGAGCTTAACGATCCTATTGATCAAAGAGAGCGTTTTGAAGCTCAGCTTCGTGAGAAAGAGCAAGGCAATGACGAGGCACATGAGATGGATGAAGACTTCATTCGTGCGCTTGAGTACGGAATGCCTCCAACGGGTGGTCTAGGAATAGGAATTGACCGTCTGGTTATGCTATTGACGAATGCACCGTCCATTCGTGATGTACTGTTGTTTCCGCTTATGCGTGAACGTCAAGGAGAATAATTGCTTAAGTTTCGAGGCACCGAGAGGTGTCTCGAAACTTTTTAAAATAGTACTTGCAATGTCCATGGCGTCTGTGGTATCTTATAAAAGTTGCCGCTGAGACAACAAAAAGCTTAACAAAAACAACTTACAAAAATAAGTTGCAAAGTAATTCTCGGTATGGTATATTGGTCTTCCGGCTTTCGAAAGAGAGCGGGCTGAACAAGAGAAATTGATCTTTGAAAACTGAACAACGAGTGAGTAAGCACGAATGAGAAATCGTTCAAAAAAGAGATTGCAAAATCTCGCTAGCAACGCAAATGAGCAATTAAGCTTTCAAATAGTTTTACTATTATGGAGAGTTTGATCCTGGCTCAGGACGAACGCTGGCGGCGTGCCTAATACATGCAAGTCGAGCGGATTTATCCTTCGGGATAAGTTAGCGGCGGACGGGTGAGTAACACGTAGGTAACCTGCCTATAAGACTGGGATAACTATCGGAAACGATAGCTAAGACCGGATAACTGGTTTTCTCGCATGAGAGAATTATGAAACACGGAGCAATCTGTGGCTTATAGATGGGCCTGCGGCGCATTAGCTAGTTGGTAGGGTAACGGCCTACCAAGGCGACGATGCGTAGCCGACCTGAGAGGGTGAACGGCCACACTGGGACTGAGACACGGCCCAGACTCCTACGGGAGGCAGCAGTAGGGAATCTTCCGCAATGGACGCAAGTCTGACGGAGCAACGCCGCGTGAGTGATGAAGGTTTTCGGATCGTAAAGCTCTGTTGCCCTAGACGAACAGCAAGAGGAGTAACTGCCTTTTGTGTGACGGTATAGGAGAAGAAAGCCCCGGCTAACTACGTGCCAGCAGCCGCGGTAATACGTAGGGGGCAAGCGTTGTCCGGAATTATTGGGCGTAAAGCGCGCGCAGGCGGTCAATTAAGTTGGGTGTTTAAGCCCGGGGCTCAACCCCGGTTCGCATCCAAAACTGGTTGACTTGAGTGTAGGAGAGGAAAGTGGAATTCCACGTGTAGCGGTGAAATGCGTAGAGATGTGGAGGAACACCAGTGGCGAAGGCGACTTTCTGGCCTATAACTGACGCTGAGGCGCGAAAGCGTGGGGAGCAAACAGGATTAGATACCCTGGTAGTCCACGCCGTAAACGATGCATACTAGGTGTCAGGGGTTTCGATGCCCTTGGTGCCGAAGTTAACACAGTAAGTATGCCGCCTGGGGAGTACGCTCGCAAGAGTGAAACTCAAAGGAATTGACGGGGACCCGCACAAGCAGTGGAGTATGTGGTTTAATTCGAAGCAACGCGAAGAACCTTACCAGGTCTTGACATCCCTCTGAATACGGTAGAGATATCGTAGGCCTTCGGGACAGAGGAGACAGGTGGTGCATGGTTGTCGTCAGCTCGTGTCGTGAGATGTTGGGTTAAGTCCCGCAACGAGCGCAACCCTTGATCTTAGTTGCCAGCACTTCGGGTGGGCACTCTAAGATGACTGCCGGTGACAAACCGGAGGAAGGTGGGGATGACGTCAAATCATCATGCCCCTTATGACCTGGGCTACACACGTACTACAATGGTCGGTACAACGGGAAGCGAAGCCGCGAGGTGGAGCCAATCCTTATAAGCCGATCTCAGTTCGGATTGCAGGCTGCAACTCGCCTGCATGAAGTCGGAATTGCTAGTAATCGCGGATCAGCATGCCGCGGTGAATACGTTCCCGGGTCTTGTACACACCGCCCGTCACACCACGAGAGTTTACAACACCCGAAGTCGGTGGGGTAACCCGCAAGGGAGCCAGCCGCCGAAGGTGGGGTAGATGATTGGGGTGAAGTCGTAACAAGGTAGCCGTATCGGAAGGTGCGGCTGGATCACCTCCTTTCTATGGAGACTCGGTCTTGATAAGACCAGTCAAGTGTACGTAAGTACACAAATCGCTTACTCACTCGTGTTCAGTTTTGAAAGAGCAAGCCTCTTTCTGCAGGATGGTTAACACCATGTTGCACTCGTTTGGTGATGATGGCGGAGGGGACCCACGCGTTCCCATCTCGAACACGACCGTTAAGCCCTCCAGCGTCGATGGTACTTGAACCGCAGGGTTCTGGGAGAGTAGAACGTTGCCAAGCGAGCCCACGTCAAGCTTTCGAAGAAAGCTTTCTTCGAAAGCTCGTAGGTGGGTTTTTATTTTGGAAAGTTTCCCGAAAATGTATCATTTATGGGCCCTTAGCTCAGCTGGTTAGAGCGCACCCCTGATAAGGGTGAGGTCGGTGGTTCGAGTCCACTAGGGCCCACCATATAAGTTTATCCCATTATGGGGCCATAGCTCAGCTGGGAGAGCGCCTGCCTTGCAAGCAGGAGGTCAGCGGTTCGATCCCGCTTGGCTCCACCAATACCACATTTTAAGACAGAAATTTCCAAGAAATTTCGACTTGAAATGAAGTAATAAGATGTGATAAGATAACTTTCGCCGCTGAAATAGGGCAAAGAAAAGCGAATCACAGAGATATAAGTTGTTCCTTGAAAACTAGATAACGAAACAAAACGTAAAGTAAGAACTTAGGTTGTGTGATTCTTTTGGATCATGCAAAAATCTTTAAAGTTTTTTCTAGGTTAAGCTAGAAAGAGCACACGGAGGATGCCTAGGCACTAGGAGCCGAAGAAGGACGTGGCGAACGACGAAATGCCTCGGGGAGCCGTAAGCAGGCTTTGATCCGGGGATGTCCGAATGGGGGAACCCAGCTGTGGTAATGCGCAGTTACCATGCAGTGAATACATAGCTGCATTGGAGGCATACCCAGGGAACTGAAACATCTAAGTACCTGGAGGAAAAGAAAACAAAAGTGATTCCGTCAGTAGCGGCGAGCGAAAGCGGAATAGCCCAAACCAAGGAGCTTGCTCCTTGGGGTTGTAGGACCTCGTTGTGGGGTTAGTTCGGTAGGCGAAGAGATCTGGAAAGGTCCGGCATAGAGGGTAAAAGCCCCGTAGCCAAAATCGAACGAAACCCCTAGAGGTATCCTGAGTACGGCGGGTCACGTGAAACCCCGTCGGAATCCGGCAGGACCATCTGCCAAGGCTAAATACTCCCTAGTGACCGATAGTGAAGCAGTACCGTGAGGGAAAGGTGAAAAGCACCGCGGAAGCGGAGTGAAAAAGAACCTGAAACCGTGTGCTTACAAAAAGTCAGAGCCCTCTATATGGGTGATGGCGTGCCTTTTGTAGAATGAACCGGCGAGTTACGTTCCCGTGCGAGGTTAAGCCAGAAAAGGCGGAGCCGCAGCGAAAGCGAGTCTGAATAGGGCGCTTTAGTACGTGGACGTAGACCCGAAACCGTGTGATCTACCCCTGTCCAGGGTGAAGGTGAGGTAACACTCACTGGAGGCCCGAACCCACGCATGTTGAAAAATGCGGGGATGAGGTGGGGGTAGCGGAGAAATTCCAATCGAACTCGGAGATAGCTGGTTCTCCCCGAAATAGCTTTAGGGCTAGCCTCGGATGTTGAGTTGTGGAGGTAAAGCACTGATTGGGTGCGGGGCCCGCCAAGGGTTACCAAGTCCAGTCAAACTCTGAATGCCACAAACTTAAATCCGGGAGTCAGACAGTGAGTGCTAAGATCCATTGTCAAAAGGGAAACAGCCCAGACCATCAGCTAAGGTCCCCAAGTGTGTGTTAAGTGGGAAAGGATGTGGAGTTGCACAGACAACCAGGATGTTGGCTTAGAAGCAGCCACCATTGAAAGAGTGCGTAATAGCTCACTGGTCGAGTGACTCTGCGCCGAAAATGTAACGGGGCTAAACACGCCACCGAAGCTATGGCTTGCACTTTAGTGCATGGGTAGGGGAGCGTTGTATGTACGTTGAATTCTGACCGTAAGGACAGGTGGAGCGCATACAAGTGAGAATGCCGGTATAAGTAACGAAAAGATCAGTGAGAATCTGATCCGCCGAAAACCTAAGGGTTCCTGAGGAAGGCTCGTCCGCTCAGGGTAAGTCGGGACCTAAGGCGAGGCCGAAAGGCGTAGTCGATGGACAACAGGTGGAAATTCCTGTACCACCGTAGCCGTTATGAGCAATGGAGTGACGCAGAAGGATAGTGACGCGAGCTGATGGATGCTCGTCCAAGCAGTGAGGCTGATGTGTAGGCAAATCCGCACATCGTAAGGCTGGGCTGTGATGGGGAGGGAAACTTTAAGTACCGAAGGTCATGAGTTCACACTGCCAAGAAAAGCTTCTAGCCAGGCGAAGGTGCCCGTACCGCAAACCGACACAGGTGGGTGAGAAGAGAATTCTAAGGCGCGCGGAAGAACTCTCGTTAAGGAACTCGGCAAAATGACCCCGTAACTTCGGGAGAAGGGGTGCCTCGGTAGGGTGAATAGCCCGAGGGGGCCGCAGTGAAAAGGCCCAAGCGACTGTTTAGCAAAAACACAGGTCTGTGCGAAGCCGCAAGGCGAAGTATACGGGCTGACGCCTGCCCGGTGCTGGAAGGTTAAGAGGAGTGGTTAGGGACCTCGGTTCCGAAGCTATGAATTGAAGCCCCAGTAAACGGCGGCCGTAACTATAACGGTCCTAAGGTAGCGAAATTCCTTGTCAGGTAAATTCTGACCCGCACGAATGGCGTAACGACTTGGGCGCTGTCTCAACGAGAGATCCGGTGAAATTTTAATACCTGTGAAGATGCAGGTTACCCGCGACAAGACGGAAAGACCCCATGGAGCTTTACTGCAGCTTGATATTGGACTTTGGTACGATCTGTACAGGATAGGTGGGAGCCTTTGAAGCCTGAGCGCCAGCTTGGGTGGAGGCATCGTTGGGATACCACCCTGATCGTATCGGAGTTCTAACCTGGTACCGTGATCCGGTATGGGGACAGTGTCAGGTGGGCAGTTTGACTGGGGCGGTCGCCTCCTAAAATGTAACGGAGGCGTTTAAAGGTTCCCTCAGAATGGTTGGAAATCATTCGCAGAGTGCAAAGGCATAAGGGAGCTTGACTGCGAGACCTACAAGTCGAGCAGGGACGAAAGTCGGACTTAGTGATCCGGTGGTACCGAATGGAAGGGCCATCGCTCAACGGATAAAAGCTACCCTGGGGATAACAGGCTTATCTCCCCCAAGAGTCCACATCGACGGGGAGGTTTGGCACCTCGATGTCGGCTCATCGCATCCTGGGGCTGAAGTAGGTCCCAAGGGTTGGGCTGTTCGCCCATTAAAGCGGTACGCGAGCTGGGTTCAGAACGTCGTGAGACAGTTCGGTCCCTATCTGTCGCGGGCGTAGGAAATTTGAGAGGAGCTGTCCTTAGTACGAGAGGACCGGGATGGACGTACCGCTGGTGTACCAGTTGTCTCGCCAGAGGCATCGCTGGGTAGCTATGTACGGAGGGGATAAGCGCTGAAAGCATCTAAGCGCGAAGCCCCCCTCAAGATGAGATTTCCCAGTATGTAAGACCCCTTGTAGACGACGAGGTTGATAGGTTCGAGGTGGAAGTGCAGCAATGCATGCAGCTGACGAATACTAATCGGTCGAGGGCTTAACCTAATATAGGGATCTTTTGACGTAGTCAAAAGTCTCTTAGGGATCTTTAATCGTAGATTAAAGTCTCTCTGCTTGAAACCTAAGGATTACTTTACAAATGTTTCGTATCTAGTTTTCAGGGAATAATATTTCCTGATGTATATATATCTTGGAGAGATACCCAAGTGGCTATAAGGGGACCCTCTGCTAAGGGGTTAGACTGCGTAAGTGGTGCGAGGGTTCGAATCCCTCTCTCTCCGCCAGTTTCCAAATATATATACTTTTTATGTGGCGGCGTAGCTCAGCTGGCTAGAGCGTACGGTTCATACCCGTAAGGTCGGGGGTTCGAGCCCCTCTGCCGCTACCATAAAACCAACACCAGTCGGAGGCTTAGCTCAGCTGGGAGAGCATCTGCCTTACAAGCAGAGGGTCGGCGGTTCGATCCCGTCAGCCTCCACCATTTTTATCTTTATGCCGTTGTAGCTCAACTGGTAGAGCAACTGACTTGTAATCAGTAGGTTGGGGGTTCAAGTCCTCTCGACGGCACCATGTTACTTGAAGATGGTTCAATGATGGAGTTTCCTATTACTTTCCGGGGGCCCCGATAATTTTTAGCATGGAGCTGTGGTGTAGTGGCCTAACATGCCTGCCTGTCACGCAGGAGACCGCGGGTTCGAATCCCGTCAGCTCCGCCATTTATTATTTTGATTTAATTAGGACAAGCTAAAAACAATTACATAAGGCTCGGTAGCTCAGTCGGTAGAGCAGAGGACTGAAAATCCTCGTGTCGGCGGTTCGATTCCGTCCCGAGCCATTGAGATGGTTGTGCTGCAACAATGCAGTATGGTTATCTCTCATCTGGAGGCTTAGTGAAGTGGCTAAACACGGCAGACTGTAAATCTGCTCTCTTCGAGTTCGGTGGTTCGAATCCATCAGCCTCCATTTTACCTTGAGTCATTAGCTCAGTTGGTAGAGCACCTGACTTTTAATCAGGGTGTCGTAGGTTCGAATCCTACATGACTCACTTTTATTAGTAAACGTAGAAGACCGTGAGGTCTTTATTTTTTTTATATAATCCCCAAAAGGTAGAGTCCCACCCATGCATAAAGAAAAAGCATCCATAAGCAGGATGCTTTTTTCTATATCAACTTGTCTGCAACTGACTTCATTTTTTGCTTCATAGAAGCCGGTTTATCACGGCGATCGTCGATTTTGATGGATGTGGAGACTCGCTCAGCACCATTCGTAAAAGGGACTTCGTGAACGGCACGAATGACTTCTAGCAGACGATCTAAAGGACCCTCTAGGATGGTACCCATAGGCGTCATTTCAAAAGCGATATCGGCATGTTTTTCTAGTTCTTTGTGCAGATCTGCGACATAACCGCTGAGGCTGGTGGTGGCTGTTCCTATAGGGATAATGGTGAATTCTGCGATAGCCATGGAGGTCACTTCTCCTTTCATTTTGTAAAGCTCTCTTCTATTGTAGATGAGTGACTACAGGCAATGCAATTCACCGTGAAGCTAACTTCGCCAATTAAGAACTGGCAAGGTCAATAATATAATCGGCTGTTCTTGCAGCAAGCGCCATTACGGTGTTGGTGGGATTTCCTCCACTGGATGTTACGAAGAGACTCGCATCGCAAATGAACAGGTTTGGAATGTCGTGGCTTTGACCGTAAGAATTGACGACGGAGGTAGCTGGATCATTACCCATGCGGCAGCCGCCCATGAGATGCTGAGTGTCGGATACTACGTGGGCAACCTCGCCTCCGGCTGCTTTGAGGATGAGTTTCATATTCTCTACAGCGTGATCGATTAATTTAAGATCGTTATCCCCGTAATGGAAGGTCACGGAGGCACGAGGCATTCCGTTTTCATCTTTTTCAGAGGATAAGGAGATATGGTTGTCCCATTGCGGAAGAACTTCTCCAACCATGGTTAAACGCCCATAGTAGTTGTAATCAAGCATGATTTGCTTAAGCTGCTGCCCCCAGATGGGCTCGTGAGACGATTTGCTGATCCCCTGAGCCATATCTATAGGTCTCGAGCCGTGAGAGTGAATCGTATAGCCACGCGCAAAGCCTCTGCGCGGATCAGTCTCATAGAAATCTTGTGTGGAGGCTAATACAGGTGTGCCTTTGTACAAACGAACCTCTTGCTCAAATTTGGCGTAGACATCATTACTGCTATGCGTCATAATCGCGCGGCCTACCCAGCCGCTGGAATTCGCCAAACCGTCAGGAAATTGAGGAGTAGCGGAGTGAAGCAGCAGGCGAGGGGTCTCGACAACATGTGCGCATAAAATAACAGTTTTGGCTCGTTGACGATAGGTTGTCTCCTGATGAACAAAGAGAACACTGTTGACATGCCCCTCTTTATCAACTTCGATTTGCGTAACCATACAATCCGGTAGTATTTCGGCTCCAGCGTGAACGGCCTTAGGGATATGAACGATCAAGGTACTAAACTTGGAATTCGGCATACAGCCTTGGATACAGAAGCCACGATTGGTGCAGGGAGGACGTCCTTCAAAAGGAGCGGATAGAATAGCAAGCGGTGTAACCGCGGATTGAATGCCAAGTGCTTCGCAGCCCTTTTGAAATAAATAGGCATTAGGACTTAGGGGGTCACGCTCTGGATAAGGGTAAGGACCATTGAAATTTCCCCATGGGAAATGCTTCGGCCCGGAAACAGCAATTTCTTTTTCAATTCTGTTGTAATAAGGCTCCAGATCCTTGTAGTGAATGGGCCAATCTTCACCAACGCCATCAATGGACTTTGTTTTGAAATCTGATTCATGAAAGCGCAAAAAAACACCGGTAAAGTTCTGTGTCCCGCCGCCTATCCCCCTACCCGAATTGTGGCTCCCCAATCCAAATGGTTCCGTCCCATCAACAATACGAGTATCCTCCCAAGCTAAACTCTGCATGCTCAGCTCGTCACTAGCGAAATCCTTCTGAGGATCCCGCCAAGGGCCCGCATCGAGCACAACAACACTCAGACCAGCTTCACTCAACTCTTTGGCTAGTACACCGCCTGCTGCACCTGCACCTACAATTACGATATCAGCAGCATCATGTTCATGTCTCCACTTCATGGCTTCCTCACTGCCTCCCAAGGATCAAGTTGGCCAGGTTCTGCTCTTACATATCCACGAGGATAGGCAGGGCCACCAAAACCGATCTCCGACCAAACTAAAGGATGTGAGTAATAGGCCTCTACACTTAACTGAAGGAGTTTATGAAACAGTGCTTTTTGTGGAATGTCATCCCAAGCTTCCGTTGGAGGGTAGCTGGCATCGCTGATTTGGAGCATGATGTGCTTTTGAGCAGTTTCATCTAATTGGAAGAAAGGTCGGCTATCGGCTATCCATCCAGCCTCGTCAATAGCTTTAAGTCCCTGACGCAGGAGTTTTTGAATGGGGGGCACATTGACCTTGCGCTGTCCTTCCCCTTTATTTTCTGTCAATGTTTGATCGATATGAGTAAGGATCGTTTGAACAATATCTCCTCGATAATCATCCATGAGCAAAGCGCACCAAGCCCGTAATGTCTCCGTTTCTACCGGGGTTAGAAAATGATAAGAATGTTCTCGCACCAGTCGGGAGGTCACTATGGACCGAGTATGGGAATCCCATTCCTTTTGCTCATCCATGACGTTGTAGGTCGGATAATAGGTATGATTTTTCATGGTAAGTCATCCTCCATAGATAGCAGTAAGACCAAAAATGCTAATGACTGAAAATAGTAAAGGCATCATCACCGGCGGACCCGTAAGAAAATTTCACAATGCTAAGCCGCCTACCCGTTTCTGAACACCTTTGATGTGAAATATAAAGCCGATTATTCCTTGAATGACGCCAAACCAGAAGCAGATCCTCCTATAGGTTGAAATCACCCTAGTACAATTATTTCCAAATTACCAAAGATTATGAGTTGGTTTTATTTGGCCATATTTACCACTGCCGCGTGTTTCCCGTGATTAAGCTAAGGAAGGTACATTTGTTAGCAAAAGTAATGTGCAAACCGGAGATCTAGTTTTCTTCACAACTGTGGATTCCGGCAATCTAAACAGATCCCTTTTGCAGTTGCTGCAGGAGGGGTCTTTCACATTCACATGAGGGGGGGCACATATGTTACAATAAGGAGATAGATATAGAAGATATATGGGAGTAAGGGAGAGAGGCAGATGGATTGGGAGCGTGTAAAAGAGCGTTTGGAAGCGGTTTTACAGTCGCCTATGCAGATTAGCTTGATACCCGAGGCAGATTGGGAGCATTTGGCGGAAGAACAGGCAGAGAATCTTGAGAGCTTTAATCGAAGTGTTGTGCGTGGTCAGGATGTGATTTTTTATTTATCCAAAGAACATAAAGATATTCGCATTCTGCAGGTTTCCAAAGCCAAACTAACATCTTCAGAACGCAAGCTTGTGGAGTTAACGGTAGAGTCTAAGATGACATTAGAAAAGAAGCAGTGGGGAGTCTTTCTATCTGAAGATGAAAGAAAGGCGCACCAATTAAGAGATTGGCTGCTGCAGCAGATGGAACGCGGTTCAACCCATGCTGAGCTGCCGGATGCGCTTGCTTCACAATCCTCTCTATATTCAACGAAAATTCCGCTGTTATTATATGGAGACTATTCTCAAAATCAGCGCGTTTCCTATGCGGAACTGAAGAAATTGTTGGAGTCTTTCTTTGAATCGGAGATTATTCTGATTCCTTTACTAGAAAAAGAGTGGCTGATCCTAGCACCCGAAGGTCTGCTAACCAGTGGTAGCGAAGAGCGAGAAGGCGATGAGGAAGAAAGCGTAGAGCAGATACTCGACGCTCTCGGCTCAGGGCTGTATGAAATGCTCGCTAATGAGTGGGTTGGCGAATGCCACCTGGCTATTGATTATCCGGTAAAGCCTTCGAAATCGCTGTTTGCCACGATTCTCAAGCTGAGGGAAACCATCATGTTAGGGCGTTCCTTTCATGTAGGGAGCTTTATTCATCTTCGTTGGGAGCTTCGTTTGGAGAAGCTGCTGCACTTGATTGACGAAGAGGAAAAGGCAGAATTCCTAGAACAGGTACTTCGCGGCATAGACCATGTGCTGGATGCAGAGACAGTCATCACGTTGGAACATTTCTTCACACTGGACTGTAACGTTAGTGAAACAGCGAAGAAGTTATATATACATCGTAATACCTTGCTCTATCGTTTGGACAAGTTTAAAAATGAGACCGGACTCGATGTGAGAACGTTCAATCATGCGGTTTTAGTGAGACTTGCATTACTATTGTACAAAGTAACGAAAAGAAAGTGATTTTTTTGTAGGGTTTGTGCATAGTCAGTCCGGACTTCGTAGGGTAAGATGAGTATATTGAAAAGTTGATCAGCAAGCATATGATCGATAAATCGTAGGGGGAATGAAACCATGGCAGGCGTACGTTTAAATCATATCGTTAAAAGATATTCTGGTGCAGAAGAATCCACAGTTAAAGATTTCCATCTTGAAGTTGAAGATAAAGAGTTCGTTGTATTGGTTGGAGCATCCGGTTGCGGAAAATCCACAACTCTTCGTATGATCGCAGGATTAGAGGAAATTACTGAAGGTGAACTTTACATCGGCGACCGCCTTGTAAATGATGTAGCTCCAAAAGATCGCGATATCGCGATGGTTTTCCAATCTTACGCCCTTTATCCACATATGACTGTTTATCAAAACATGGCATTCGGCTTGAAACTTCGTAAATTCAAAAAAGCAGATATCGATGCTCGCGTTCGTGAAGCAGCGAAAATCTTGGATATTGTTCATTTGCTTGATCGCAAACCAAAAGCTCTTTCCGGTGGTCAACGTCAACGTGTTGCCTTGGGTCGTGCGATTGTTCGTGAGCCACAAGTATTCTTAATGGATGAGCCGCTTTCCAACTTGGATGCGAAACTTCGTGTACAAATGCGTGCGGAAATTACAAAATTAACAAAACGTCTTGGTGTTACAACGATCTATGTAACGCATGACCAAATCGAAGCAATGACAATGGGCGATCGCATCGTTGTTATGGATAAAGGTATCATTCAACAAGCGGCTACACCTGAAGAAATTTACAACTTCCCTGTTAACATCTTCGTTGCGGGCTTCATCGGATCCCCATCCATGAACTTCATGACAGGTACATTAACACAAGAAGGCAGCGGCATTTTCTTCAAAGCAGGTACTGTGAACGTTGAAGTTCCAGCTGGAAAAGCACAAGTACTGAAAGATAAAGGTTTCGTTGGTAAAGAAGTCATTCTAGGTGTTCGTCCAGAAGATATTCACGAAGAGCCTGTATTCTTGGAAGCATCCCCGAACACAGTATTCAATGTTAACGTTGAGTTGACTGAGAACTTGGGTCACGAAATGTACTTGTACCTGAACGGTATCGGCGCTAACACTGTAATCGCGCGTGTTGACGGTCGCTCTGGAATTAAAGAAGGCACAAATGTTAAATTGGCTCTAGACATGAACAAAGTTCATTTCTTCGATAAAGATACAACATTGTCCATCTTGGTTAACCCTAATCTATAAGTTTTTAACAGAAAGGCCAGCCGTTATCGGCTGGCCTTTTTGTATGTTCATACAGATTCACGAACACTTTAGTTGATTTCAACTAACTATTCCATTACGATGAAACTATTGAAAAGAAAGAATAATAGCAGATGAAGCACGTTTTGCACAGGCGAAACTCGGAGGAGATAGGACGATGGCCAAAAAAGTGAAGGTTTCCGAATTGGTGGAGGTACTCCATATGGAGGTTCTTGCAGGTGAATCTGGACTGAAACGCCCTATAACAACCGGTGATCTGTACCGTCCAGGTCTTGAGATGGCCGGATATTTTAATTACCATCCAAGAGAACGTATCCAGATGCTAGGGAAGACGGAAGTCACCTTCATGGAAATGTTAACGACGGGTGTTAGGCGGAATCGGGTAGAGCAGCTATGCTCGCCGGAGGAAACACCTTGTATCATCGTGACAAGAGGATTGGATGTTCCTGTTGAATTACTGGAAGAAGCGACAAAGCGTGATCTCCCCGTACTTCGAAGCCAAATGTCTACGACGATTTTTGCTAGTCGTTTAACAGGGTTTCTAGAGAATAAATTAGCTCCAAGTACGACAATCCATGGTGTACTTGTCGATGTATACGGAATTGGTATGCTCATTACTGGGAGCAGCGGCATCGGGAAAAGTGAAACAGCACTTGAGCTTGTAAAAAGAGGCCATCGGCTTATTGCTGATGACGCAGTAGAAATTCGTCAAAATGGCGATAAGGTGCTGACAGGAAATGCTCCTGAGCTTATTCGTCATTTGCTTGAAATCCGCGGTGTGGGTATCATTAATGTGATGACTTTATTCGGAGCTGGTGCCATTCGTAATGTAAAGAAGATTTCAGTTGTTGTTAAATTGGAAAATTGGCAGCAGGACAAGCAGTATGACCGATTGGGTCTCGATGAGGAATTGACACGCATCATTGATACGGATCTGCCGCTCGTCACGATTCCTGTTCGACCAGGACGAAACTTAGCGGTTATCGTGGAAGTGGCCGCGATGAACTATCGTTTAAAACGAATGGGATACAACGCGGCACTTCAGTTTACGAATAAACTGACGGAGTCGCTGAACGAAGATTTTGAGGATTTCGATTGATTAAGCAGTATTTTATATAATAATAATGAAGGAGTGAAACTATGCTCGAAAGTGTTGCGTTTTCCTTGGGACCGATACACGTCAGGTGGTATGGCATTATTTTAGGTACAGCTGCGTTAATTGGTTTGTTACTGGCAATCCGAGAAGGGAAGCGGTTCCGAATCGTTCCTGACTTTTTCATGGATTTATTGTTAATTGGGGTGCCTTCAGCGATTGTTGGCGCTAGACTTTACTATGTAGCCTTCCAGTGGTCCGATTATAAGGATAATTTAGCTGAAATTTTTATGATATGGCACGGCGGTATTGCCATCTATGGAGCACTAATTGGTGCGATTATCGGTACTTTTTTCTACGTAAGAGCCAAAGGGTACTCGTTCTTGAGAATCGCGGACATTTGTGCACCAGGTTTAATTGTAGGACAAGCGATAGGACGTTGGGGCAACTTTATGAATCAGGAAGCCCACGGAGGCCCTGTCACGGAGTCATTCTTACGAGACTCTTTACACCTGCCTAATTTTATCGTGAATCAAATGAACATTGAGGGTACTTTTTATCACCCGGCATTTCTGTATGAATCTATCTGGAATCTCTTAGGGCTGTTGGTTCTACTCTGGCTTCGTCGCAGGCCTTTCCTTCGAGCAGGGGAACTATTTTTCAGTTATTTTATCTGGTATTCCATTGGTCGTTTCTTTATCGAAGGTGTGCGTACAGATAGTCTCGATTTCACTGGTCCCACGTGGCTTGCGTCGCTCTTGAATACACTGTGGTCACCAATGACAGTTGTTTTTGAACCGGGCGTACTTACCTATGGCGGCAATGTGAGATTCTCGCAGTTATTAGCGCTTCTGATCGTGATAGGAATGGTTATTGTTATTATCGTGAGAAGGAAAAAAGGATACGCGAATGTGCGTTACGCCGACCCGATTGTTTCCACGAAAGCCGAAGAGAAAAACAAAGTGATGAAAGATCAAGAGATAGATAAAGGAGCAGACTATGATTCAAACCGTACTGTTTGATCTGGATGGAACGATTGTTGATACGAATGAGCTTATCGTGCAATCTTTTTTGCATAGCCTGGAAGGCGAGACGGCAGAGCCTGTCAGTCGGGAGCTAATCATTCCGAATATGGGGCGTCCCCTTGTTGAACAAATGGAATTTTTTACAGGCAGGAAGGAGGTTGAAGAGATCATAAAGAAATATCGGACCTTCAACTTATCCAAGCATGATGAGCTGGTCAAAGAATTCCCGAATGTACATACGGCGATGGCTAAGCTGCACGCAAACGGGATTAAAATCGGGATCGTAACTAGCAAGATTAGGCAAACCACTTTGATGGGCTTAAAGCTTTATGGACTGGATACTTTCGTTAGTACCATCGTGACCGTTGAGGATGTAAAGGAGCCTAAACCGCATCCTGAAGGCATAATTGAAGCGCTTAAGGTGTTAGGGAGTACTGCGGACCAAGCGATAATGGTTGGAGATAGCCATTATGACATTGAGGCTGCCAAAAATGCGGGCGTCATATCTGTTGGCGTATCCTGGTCCTGGAAAGGGCGCTCCTACTTAGAGCAGTATAACCCGGATCATTTGATCGACGATATGCTTGACCTGCTTCCTATTGTGGGGCTGACGTCGGATGTGGATGCTGTTTGAGAAAAACGGATAAGTATCCGGTAGATGGACCTAATGCTTTATGGCAAATCTATCATACCGTAAGCAAATGGAAGGCGATGCGGAATTTCTTATTTATTCAAATAACGCGGTACTCGCCTTCGCTGCGTATGAAAAATTGGATATACCGACATGTATTGGGGATGAAGGTTGGTGAGCATACCGCTTTTGCTTTGATGGTAATGGTGGATGTTTTTTTTCCAGAGAAGATTCATGTAGGAAGCAATACGATTATTGGGTATAACACGACAATATTAGCCCATGAATATTTAACTAAAGAGTATAGACTCGGGGATGTAAATATTGGATCGCATGTGATGGTAGGCGCCAATACGACGATTCTACCCGGTGTGACGATTGGAGACTATGCTATTATTGGAGCGGGTTCGGTTGTGCACAAGGATGTAGCACCGTACAGCTTTGTGGCAGGGAATCCACTTCAGACGATTCGTGAAAGATTTAATGAGAAATGAGAGTTGTATGCTGTAGAGCTGTACAGCTCTTTTTTTTTGCGCATGAATGAGGATATCAAGAGCGGATAATCAGGGGAAAGACGATTGACGGTCCTAAGCTTACGTGATAAAATAGCCGTACATTCTTTATTTTGGTAGTATGGTAGCACGTTACTGTGTTAAAGTGAATAAAGAGGAAATTGAATTCCTACATGTTGAGGTGAGACGGTGTCAAAGCCAAAAGTATTTGAAAAACCGTTAGGGGTTAAAGATTATTTGCCCGAAGCGGTTACGAAACTGCGAAATATTGAATTCCGTGTATTGGCCTGTATGGAACGCTGGGGTTATAACCAGATCATTACGCCTACACTCGAATATTACGATACCGTTGGTGTTGCGAGCTCCACAGAAGACAAGAAGCTGTTTAAGTTGCTTGACCGTAAGGGAAAGACACTTGTTTTGCGGTCTGAATTGACAGCGCCAATAGCGCGTGTAGCTTCTTCTTTGCTGAAAGAACATGCGTTTCCATTACGCTTATCTTATCATTCGAATGTCTTTCGTTCGATTGAAGAAGAAGCTGGGCGGGATTCGGAGTTTTTCCAGACGGGCGTCGAGCTTATTGGAGATGCTTCATCCGAAGCGGATGCTGAGGTTGTAGCGTTAGCGATTGCTTCGTTGCAAGCGGCTGGCGTAGGTGCATTCAAGATTGCGCTCGGTCACGTAGGCTTCCTGAACGGTTTGTTTCAGGAAACGCTGGAAGGACGCAGTGATGCACAGCTCGCGCTGAAGGAGCATTTGCTCAGTCGCGATTATGTGGGGTACCGCGAAGCCATTAAGTCGTTAGCCCTTACACCGGAAGTGGAACGTGAGCTGGGTGGTGTATTAAGACTTAGAGGCGGAGATGAAATTTGTGAGCAAGCTCGTATGGTATCTCAGCACCCCATCGCGCAGGATGCGATTCGTCATTTATGCGAAGTATGGGATGTATTGAAAGCCTATGGAGTTAGTGAGCATGTAGTGATTGATTTAACAATGATTGGAGATTTCTCCTACTATACAGGTATGACCTTTGAGGGATATGCGTCTGATTTAGGTTTCCCGGTCTGCAGCGGCGGCAGATATGATAATCTGCTGAGTCAGTTTGGGCGTCCGGCTCCGGCAACGGGGTTTGCGCTCAAGACGAACCGAATCCTAGAGGTTACAGGAAAAGAGAACGTGGAGCAGCCAGGGCGTGTGCTGATAGCCTACGATGCTGAGCATCGTGAAGAAGCGCTGCGGCTGGCGAAGGCTATGCGCAGCAGTGATGATGAAGTTATCATTATCACGCAGTTGGTGAGCGAGTATGAAGCTTGGTCGAATGAGTTGTTGAATAAGGGAGACAGCTACGAGCTTGGCGGAACGGTTTATAGTGATGTTATTACGATGATTGATATAGCGGTTTGATTGGAAATATTTAAACGAGTTGAGAGAGCTAGTGCAAGATCGGGAGCAGGACAAATGCAATATAAGTGAAAATGCAGAAGTGAACGCCGAATTGAATGCAGAATTAATTGCAGGAAAATGAAATCAAATGCATGAATGGGTCTCGCTCCGTTGATTTGAAGTTTGAAGGAGGTTGGAACGGTGGATGATATTCTAAAAGTAGCGATGCCGAAAGGCCGTATATATAAACAAGCAGCAAAGCTTTTTCATAAAGCGGGTCTGCCGATTCCAGAGGACCTGGAAGAAGGACGCCGGTTAATCATTCCTGTTCATGAAGCAAGAATGGAATTCATTTTGGCGAAACCGGTGGATGTTCCTACCTATGTCGAATATGGCGTAGCGGATATCGGGGTTGTCGGCAAGGATGTCCTGATGGAGGAGAACCGCAACGTGTACGAGCTGCTGGATCTGGGCATCGCACGCTGCCGGATGTCGGTTATTGGACTGCCGGATTGGAAGCAAGAGATCAATCCGCGCGTCGCGACGAAGTATCCGAACGTCGCCTCTCAGTATTTTCGCGAGCGAGGGCAGCAGGTTGAGGTTATCAAGCTAAACGGCTCAATCGAGCTTGCGCCGCTGATTGGCCTTGCTGACCGGATCGTGGATATGGTCGAAACGGGAGAGACACTTCGGGAGAACGGACTTGTGGAGCAAGAGGAGATTTTTCAGATTACGAGCCGCTTAATTGCGAATCGTGTGAGTTACCGCATGAAGAATGATTCTATTCAGCGGTTATGTGATATGCTGCAGGCTGTTTTGCCTGTGATTAAGGCGTAGAGCAAACGCACTTTAGAGGAACGACGATCCTCTATTTGAGCGAAATAAGGGTTTGAAGAGGCAGAAACAACGAAATAAGGGATCCTCGTTCCTCGAATGCATGAAAATAGGCTGTTTTCCGGCAAATAACGCATCCACGTTCCCCTCATGGAGGACCTGGAATCGTAAGCGCAGAAAATGGGGCAAATAAGTAGCTACGGTGCAATCGATATAGATAAGTAAGACGATCAAGAGAGGATGATGAAGATGCGGATACTTCCCGCCTCGGAATTTCAATTGAACCGCGAGGTCGAATACGGCTCACCCGAGCAAAATGAGACCGTCCGCCGCATCATCGATGAGGTGCGGCAGGACGGAGATGCCGCGCTGCGACGCATGGCGCAGCAGTTCGACCGCGTCACCGTCGCTGAGCTTCGCGTCAGCGACGAGGAGATCCAAGCGGCGTACGCGCAGGTCGACGCCGAGTTCCTGGCGGCGCTGCGACAAGCCGCCGCCAACATTCGTGCGTTTCATGAGAAGCAGAAACGCACGTCGTGGATGGACCTGCAGGCGAATGGCAGCCTGCTGGGCCAAATCATCCGACCGCTGAAGCGGGTCGGATTGTACGTGCCCGGAGGGAAGGCGGCTTACCCTTCCTCCGTGCTCATGAACGCCATCCCCGCGATCGTCGCGGGGGTGCCGGAGATCGCGATGGTGACGCCTCCGGCCACCGCGGGGGAAGAGGGCATCAACCCGCATATCCTCGTGGCAGCAGCCGAAGCGGGTGTGAAAGAGATCTACCGCGTAGGCGGGGCGCAGGCGGTAGCTGCGCTGGCCTACGGCACGGAATCGATCCCGCCGGTCGATAAGATCGTCGGGCCCGGCAACATCTACGTCGCGCTGGCGAAACGCTTCGTGTTCGGCGTCGTCGATATCGACATGATCGCCGGACCAACGGACATTGTCGTGCTTGCTGATGAGCACGCCGATCCTGAATATGTCGCGGCCGATTTGCTGGCACAGGCCGAGCATGACGAAATGTCACCGTCAATTCTGGTCACACCATCAAGAGAGCTTGCCGAAGCGGTTCGGCTAGAGCTATGGCGGCAGCTGGATGTACTGCCGAAGAAAGCGATCGCCTCTGTGTCCACAGCGACCAAAGGAGCTATACTCCTTGTGGATAACTTGGACGAGGGCGTGGACGTTGTCAATCGCTTGGCGCCGGAGCATTGTGAGCTGTTAGTGCAGGAGCCTTTTAATCTGCTGCCTCGCATTGAGAATGCAGGAGCTATTTTCCTAGGAGCCTACAGCACGGAACCCGTCGGCGATTATTTCGCTGGACCTAACCATGTGCTGCCAACGAATGGCACAGCCCGCTTTTCATCGCCACTGAATGTGGACGATTTCCTGAAAAAATCAAGCGTTATTCACTATAGCAAGGAAGCACTGATCGCAAACGGCGAAATGATTATGACGCTAGCCCGTAACGAAGGGTTGGAAGGTCATGCAAGAGCGGTAGAGATCCGACTCAAGAAGGAAGGGAAGTTGAAATAATGGCTGAACAAGATAAAGAGATCACTCGCTCAGCGCGTGTAGCCCGCAAAACGAATGAGACTGACATTGCCCTCGCGTTTCAAGTAGATGGAATAGGGGTTTCTGAGATCCAAACCGATGTACCTTTCTTGAACCATATGCTTGATTTGTTCACAAAACACGGACAGTTCGATCTGAATGTCGTTGCTAAAGGCGATATCGAGATCGATGATCATCATACGGTTGAAGATATTGGCATTTGTTTAGGTCAAACCCTTCGTGAAGCACTAGGCGATAAAAAAGGGATTAAACGCTATGCTAGCGTATTCGTCCCTATGGATGAAGCCCTTGCTCAAGTTGTCATCGACATTAGCAACCGACCGCATTTGGAATATCGTGCGCAGTATCCTTCACAAACTGTGGGCAGTTTTGATACGCAGCTTGTTCAAGAGTTTCTGTGGAAGTTTGCTCTGGAAGCCCGTATCACGCTGCATGTTATCGTACATTACGGACAAAACACGCATCACATGATTGAGGCTGTATTTAAAGCTTTAGGCCGAGCGTTAGATGAAGCGACATCGATTGATCCTCGTGTACAGGGGGTTCCTTCGACGAAGGGGGTGCTGTAAGAATGATCGCTATTATTGATTATGGAATGGGCAATTTACACAGCGTAAGCAAGGCTGTCGAGCGTCTAGGTTACGAAGCTGTTGTAACAGGGGATGCCGATCAGATCCTTGCAGCTGAGGGTGCTATCCTACCAGGTGTAGGCGCATTCGGGGATGCGATGGAGCAGCTGCGCGAGTCGGGGCTGAATGATGTCGTCATCCGTTATGCGGAATCGGGTAAGCCTCTATTAGGCATTTGCCTTGGTATGCAGTTGTTGTTCGCCAGCAGCGAGGAGCATGGGGATCATGAGGGGCTTGCCCTTTTGCCTGGCTCGGTCGTTCGCTTTCGCGGCGACTACAAAGTGCCGCATATGGGTTGGAATGGATTAGTCTACAAGCAAAATGCGAGTCCTATCTTCCAAGGTATCGAAGAAGGGCACGTTTACTTCGTCCACTCCTATCATGCGAAGCCGGAGCGCGAAAGCGACCTGTTGGCGGTAACGGATTACCATCAGCCGGTGACGGCCATTGTAGGCAGAGACAACGTATATGGCATGCAGTTTCACCCCGAAAAAAGTGGGGATTTCGGCATGCAGCTGCTTAATAATTTTCTGAAAATGTGCAAATAGTTTGCTCTTTTGCTTTTAGATAATCAGGTAAGGAAGGAAGTGCCCATCATGTTAGCGAAAAGAATTATTCCTTGCCTAGACGTCAAGGATGGCAGGGTGGTCAAGGGCGTTAATTTCGTTAATTTGCGCGATGCTGGTGATCCGGTGGAACTGGCAGCGATTTACGATAAAGAGGGCGCGGATGAACTGGTGTTCCTCGATATTTCGGCTTCAGTGGAAGGACGGGCGACGATGGTAGAGGTTGTCCGTCAAACGGCAGGGGAGATTACGATCCCTTTCACCGTAGGCGGCGGCATCTCCAGTGTGGATGACATGAAACGCCTGCTTCGCGCCGGAGCAGATAAGATCGGTATCAACACCGCAGCAGTTCGCAATCCTCAGCTCGTTTCGGATGGAGCGCGGAAGTTCGGTTCCCAGTGTGTTGTTGTTGCCATTGATGCGAAGTACAATAGCGAGTGGGGCGAGTGGGAAGTGTTCACACATGGCGGACGCAACGCCACTGGTATCAAGACGTTGGAGTGGGCGAAACGTATGGAAGGGCTTGGCGCAGGAGAAATTTTGCTTACCAGCATGGATGCCGACGGGACGAAGGACGGCTTTGATTTGAAGCTAACGCGTGCCGTGTCCGAACTTCTCACGATTCCCGTGATTGCTTCCGGTGGAGCGGGCAAAGCGGAGCATTTCTACGATGTATTTACCGAAGGCAAAGCCGATGCAGGTCTGGCGGCAACCATTTTTCACTATAAAGAGTTAACGATTCAAGGGGTCAAAGACGACCTTAAAGGTAAAGGGGTTGAAATCCGATGACATTTTCAATAGATCAAATTACTTATGATGCACAGGGTCTTGTACCTGCCATCGTGCAGGACGCAGTCAGCAAAGAAGTGCTTATGCTTGCTTACATGAATAGCGAGTCATTACAGCGTACGATACAAACGGGTGATACTTGGTTCTGGAGCCGTTCCCGTCAAGAGTTGTGGAACAAGGGGGCAACTTCCGGTCATACACAAAAGGTAAAATCACTCCGGTACGACTGCGATGCAGACACGCTTCTGGTTCTCGTGGAACAAGTGGGACCTGCTTGCCACAATGGTACTTATACGTGCTTCACAGCTAACATTCCTCTGGGAGATGAAGGTTCTGCGCAAGAAGTCGCACCTGCTGCCTCTGCTGGTGATCGTTTCGCGATCCTTGGCGAGTTGGAAGCTGTGATTGCTTCGCGTGACGCTGAGCGTCCTGAGGGCGCTTATACAACGTATCTTTTTGAAAAAGGTGTCGATAAGATTCTCAAAAAAGTCGGCGAAGAAACGGCCGAAGTGATTATCGCAGCCAAAAACAAAGATAACGAAGAGCTTCGCTATGAAGCGAGTGATCTTATTTTTCACTTAATGGTCCTTTTACGTAATAATAAATTGCCTTTGGATGATATTATGAAAGAGCTGGCTAATCGGCACGTCAAAAAATAAATAAAAACGACCTGGAGTGAATTCACGATGTTGATTGATTATCATACACATCATGTACGCTGCGGTCACGCCTCTGGGGAACTGGAGGATTACGTCAAACGCGGCATCGAGATCGGGCTCACACAGTTGGGGCTTTCGGATCATATGCCGCTTTTGCATGTGGACCCTGCGACTTATTGGCCGGAAATGGCCATGCCGATGGAAGAACTGCCTCGCTACGTCGAGGAGTGTCTGCATCTTAAAGAGAAGTACAAAGATCAGATTGATATCCGTGTCGGGCTAGAGGGCGATTATATCGAGGGCTATGAGACGGAGATTGCCGCAATCATCAAAGCATACCCATGGGACTATGTTATCGGTTCTGTCCATTTCCTTGGCGAGTGGGATATTTCTGATTTTAGGCAGCTTGCGGGTTGGGATGGCAAGGATATTTATACTATTTATACGCAATACTACGAGGCAGTGAAGAAAGCAGTCCGAACCGGACTGTATGACTATATTGGTCATATAGATATGATTAAACGATTTGGTTACGTCCCGGATCGTGATCCGTGGGAGTTGGAGAAGGCGGCATTGGACACTGTGAAAGAATGTGGGCTTGCGATCGAGCTGAATGCTTCGGGCTTGCGCCATCCGTGTAAAGAGATGTTCCCGAGCCGCCGAATGCTGGAATATTGTCATAAGGTGGGAATTCCATTGACGATAGGTTCGGATGCGCACCAGCCGGATCGGTTGTCCCAATATTTGGACGAAGCTAGGGAACTCTTGAAATCCATTGGATTTAACGAAATAGCCACATTTTCTGCCCGAAAACGACATCTTGTGACTTTTTAATTTCGACATGTTTCATGTATAATGAGTAGGAACTGTATAATCTATTTAATGAACCTTCGGAGGTAACCATTAACCATGCATAGCGACAATGTTAAAATCTTTTCCGGATCTTCGAATCCGAAGCTTGCGGAACGTATTTGTAAAGAGCTCGGCCAGCCGCTTGGACAAATTAAGCTTTCCCGTTTTAAAAGCGGAGAAATTTACTGTCTTTACGAAGAAACGATTCGTAACTGTGACGTATTCCTGGTACAAACTTTTTCCCATCCGATTAATGAGCACATGATGGAACTTCTGGTCATGATGGATGCGGCGAAAAGAGCTTCTGCAAGAACGATCAACCTTGTCATCCCTTACTATGGTTACTCTCGTCAAGAACGTAAAGCTGCTCCGCGTGAGCCGATTTCTGCTAAATTAGTAGCTGACTTATTCAGTGCAGCAGGTGCAACTCGTGTTGTAACGATTGACCTTCATGCACCTGCGATTCAAGGCTTCTTCAATATTCCGGTGGATCATCTGACAGCCCTTGATCTTATCAGTGATTGCATCAAGAAAAAGAATTTACCTAACCCTATCATCGTATCTCCGGATGCGGGACGTGCGACAACTGCTGAAAAAATGGCAAACATTCTCGATGCGCCATTCGCGATGATGATTAAGAAGCGCCCAGAACACAATGAGTCGGTGATTACCCACGTCATTGGTGATGTTGTAGGACGTACTCCGATCATTATCGAGGATCTTATCGATACCGGTACGACGATTGTCAACGTTGTTGAGAGTCTGAAGGAAAGAGGAGCACATGACGTATATATTTGTGCGACACATCCTGTGTTCTCCGGACCTGCCCTGCAGCGTTTAGATCACCCTAGCATTAAGGAAGTCATCATCACGGACTCCATTGCGATTCCAGAAGGACATTCCGATAAATTCAATGTGCTTTCAGTAGCTCCGCTGTTGTCTGATGCAATTCGCATTATTAATGAAGGTGGATCCCTATCCTCCCTATTCAAATACGGCGGCGTATAAGGAAGCTTTAAAAGGCGACTTTGAAAACGAGGATTAAGCAGGGAAGTGGATTCGGCGTCGAATCTTGAACGAAATCCGGGAACTGCGGTACTCACGTAGGCTCACCTACGCTCCGTTCCTCGTTCCTCGGATTTCGTCCAACCTTCTCGGTTTTGAAAGCCGACTTTTAAAGCCACTATTGCACAAGGGGCAAGAGCAAGTTCAAAGAGCAAAGTTCAAGAGCAAAATCAAGACCAGATCTTACCTTCGGATTATGTTTTTGGCTTCCAAGCGATCTATGGTATAATTTGAGTGTAATCAAATTGCCGGAGGTGTCTTGCTATGGAAAAGATTAAGCGTGTGTCCGAAGCGCCAAAGCCTAAAGTTATCTCAATTAACATGGATGCCGCATTCTTTTTCGAGAGAGCGGTTCAATCTTTGGATCGGTTTCATTATGATAAGGCATTGAAATATTTCCGGCGAGCTGCAGAATATGAGCAGGATAACCCTGTGAATCACTGCAATCTCGCAGGAGTTCTCTCCGAAATGGGCAATTATGACGAGTCGAACCAAATTCTGCAGCATGTCCTTGATATGATCGATCCCGAGATGACGGAATGTCACTTTTATATGGCAAACAACTATGCCAACATGGAAAATTTCGAGCAGGCTGAACAAGCGTTGGTTCGATACTTGGAGACGGACCCAACAGGTCAATTCATGGATGAATCCGAAGAAATGATGGAAATGCTAAGCTACGAGCTTGAACGTCCCGCCCCTCTCACTAGCATTAAGAGTCGAGAAGGGCTCTTCGAGCATGATAAAGCCCGTGCGCTTCTCGAAGAGGGTAAGTTCGCTGAAGCTGTGAGGCAGTTAGAGAAATTGGTGAAGAATCAACCTGATTTCACAGCTGCCCGCAACAATCTGGCCCTTGCTTATTACTATATGGGTCAGTTTGAGAAGGCAATGGAAACGATTCGTGCGGTGCTCGACATCGATGCCGGAAATCTGCATGCGCTATGTAATATGGCCATTTTCCATCAGCATTTCGGTAACAAGGAGGAGTTAGCAGAGCTAACATCTCTATTGTGCAAGACGTTTCCTTTTCAGCAGGATCATGTTTTCAAGCTTGCTACAACGATGGGCATCCTTTCTGAGCATGAGAAGGCATACCACTTGTTTAAGCGCCTGCTTAAAGCAGGAGACGGTACAGCAGACCCTTGCCTCTATCATTATGCAGCGGTAGCAGCCAGCCATATCGGTCGATTCGGCGAGGCTTACCGATATTGGAAGCAAGCCGAGAAGCTTGATCCCGGCGCCGAAATTTCCAAGTTTTACTTGGAGCAGCTGCGCTCACGCGAGAAGGTCGAAGGGCCGCTAACGTGGAGCTATCACTACCATCTGCCTTTCGAAGAGCAGTTTAGGGTGTTGGAGAAATCCACGCAAGGAATCCCAGACCAATTGAAGAAAGATCCGCTAGTGCGTTCTTCCTTCTTCTGGGCTTTGCGCCATGGTGATATCGAGACGAAGCTGCAGGTGATCCAAGCGTTCGGCTTAATTGCTGATAATGAAGTGAGAGATGCTTTGCAGGATTTCATCCTAGATCGTCAAGAGGATGACTATTTGAAACGAGTCGCCATTTTCGTGCTTCGCAGTATGGGGATCCGAGAGTCACTTCCCGCCTATCTTGAGAACCAAGAGATTACGGTAGAGGCCTCTCCTTACTCGCCGCATTTGCCTATTTGGGATGCCAAATGGCAGAGTGTGATGGAAACGGCGCTTTCCCATATGCACAAGCGCTATGATATGGTTCAACAGTATGATTTGGAAATCTTATGGGTTGAATTTCTGACGAAGATCTACCCGGGCGTGCCTAAGATTCATAAATCCGAGGGCTGGGCGGCAGCGTTAGAATATTTGATCGCTAAGATGCATCGCCGAGCTATTTCCTACCAGGAAGTATCTACACGCTATGGCGTTACAGTCTCAACAGTAAGCCGCAATGTAAAGTTGATTGATGACACGTGCGGTTTACGTGAGAAGATGGAAGCTATTTTTAACAAATTCACGAGTATTTGATAGCCAGTCTTTTGCCTTGTCGAAAGACTTGGCTTTCATACATAAATAAAGAGGCGGTTTCGACTGCTCGCATGGAAGCACAATAAAGCGGAGCATACGAAGGCTGTCTTGCTGAAGCAAAACGCAGGCGATGCTTACGTAGATAGCTTTCCTAAGGAAAGCACCTAGGAGGGAAACCATATGTACAAATCAGTCGTTGTAGGAACAGGACCATCCGGTCTAACAGCAGCCATTTATTTAGCGCGTGCCAACCTTAGCCCGCTCGTTATTGAGGGGCCAGAGCCAGGGGGACAGCTAACCACTACTACCGAAGTAGAGAACTTCCCCGGCTTCCCTGAAGGGATTATGGGTCCTGAATTAATGGAGAATATGCGTAAGCAAGCAGAACGTTTCGGCGCCGAATTCAAAACCGGTTGGGTGAACTCTGTTGAGCTGACGAATCGTCCGTTTAAACTGCAAGTTGAAGGTCTTGGCGAGATCGAGACAGAAACACTGATTATCTCCACGGGTGCTTCTGCCAGATTGCTGGGAATTACCAATGAGAGAGAAAACATCGGACGCGGCGTAAGTACTTGCGCAACGTGTGACGGATTCTTCTTCCGCGGCAAAAAGATTGTTGTCGTTGGTGGTGGTGACTCAGCCATGGAAGAGGCGAATTTCCTTACTCGCTTTGCTTCGGAAGTTCGCTTAGTCCACCGTCGCGATGAACTTCGCGCTTCGAAGATTATGCAGGACCGTGCTCGCGGCAACGAAAAAGTAAAATGGGCACTGAATAATACGCCGCTTGAAGTTGTAGCTGGTGAAAAAGGTGTAACAGGCCTGAAGGTCAAAAATAACGAAACCGGTGAAGATGAAATCATCGAAACGGACGGTATCTTTGTAGCTATTGGCCATACACCGAATACGAAGTTCTTAGGTGGACAAATTGATACGGATGAGCACGGCTATATTATTGTGAAGCCGGGCACGACGGAAACGAATATCCCTGGTGTATTTGCTTGTGGTGACGTGCAAGACACGAAGTATCGCCAAGCGATTACAGCGGCAGGAAGTGGATGTGCAGCTGCCCTGGAAGCTGAAAAGTTCCTAGAAGGAAGCATCGTACACGATTGGAGCCAGTCGCTGTAAGTGGTCTGGAGTCTTTACAGCAAACGTGGAGGGCTAATCTCTCCACGTTTTCTCATTTCTTTGGGAGCTGTTGAATCTTGACCAGTTTCCAGGCTTGACTTATAGTTGGAACAGGAGCATAAGTAAACCCCACAAAGTGACGCATAGCCTTCGAAGCATATTCCGATTACTTTTGCGGGGACCCCGGAAAATATCCGAAAATTATATGAATATTCATGAGGTGACCTTGCAATGTCAGATCAGATTTATATCGGTGTAGATTTAGGCGGTACGAATATCAAAGTGGGTATCTGCGATGAGCAGGGGAAACTGCTGCATACGTTTGAAGGCCCTACAGGTGCGGAAAATGGTTCTGATTTTGTAATTGAGCGAATTGCGCAGTATGTACGCCAAATTGTCGAAGAGTCTCCGTTTGAATGGGAGCAAGTGGCTGGTATTGGCGCAGGTTTAGCCGGATTCATGGATATTCCGGAAGGCTTTGTCAAATTCTCTCCCAATTTGCAATGGCATAATGTCCCTGCGAAGAAAATGCTGGAAGAATTTCTTGGTAAAACAGTTAAGATTGACAACGATGCTAATGTAGCTGCTTTAGGCGAAGCTTGGGCAGGCAGCGGAGCAGGAATTCCAAATATAGTTTGCTATACGCTCGGAACAGGTGTTGGCGGCGGGATTATTATTAATGGGAAAATTTATCAAGGTTCTACGGGTATGGCTGGAGAGCTTGGTCATATGTCCGTTGTGCCCGACATTGAAGCGATTCAGTGTGGATGTGGACAAATGGGTTGTCTAGAAACAGTTTCGTCGGCGACAGGCATCGTTCGTATGGCCAATGAAGCGGTTGAACGCGGCGAGAAAACGTCATTAGCTCTTCATGAGAAGATTGAAGCGAAGCATGTCTTCGATGCAGCCAAGAGCGGAGATGAAGTATCCCTGCGCATCGTGAACCGTGCTGCATATTATATTGGACGTTCGATGGCTGCGTTGGCTGTTATTATTAACCCGAAACGATTCATTATCGGTGGTGGTGTTTCTAAAGCAGGAGAAATTTTATTCCAACCGATTCGTGAAACCTTTAAGAAATACACGCCAGAGACAGCCTCAGAAGGTGTTGAGATCGTTGCTGCAACACTCGGTAACGATGCAGGCATCGTGGGCGCTGCTGGTTTGAATTTAAGATAGTCGTAAAACGTACTGTTCGTATGGTTAGCGGATCTGAGTTGGCCTGCGAGAAGCACTCCAAAGGAAGGTGTCATTCATGGAAGAAAACCACCCTTTAGCGAAACTGGTCATAATTACAGGAATGTCAGGTGCAGGTAAGACGATTGCTGTACAGAGTCTAGAGGATTTAGGATTCTTCTGCGTAGATAATTTGCCTCCTGTGCTGATTCCTAAATTTGCTGAGTTGATCGAGCAGTCGATGGGGAAAATCGGCAAAGTGGCACTGGTGATTGATTTGCGAGGGCGTGAATTTTTCACTGCACTTCAGGAGTCGCTTCGTTATATTCAAGAGAATTACACGCTTAGTTATGAAATTCTATTCCTAGATGCTACCGATGCGACGCTAGTACAGCGTTATAAGGAAAGCCGCCGCCGTCACCCGCTAGCTCCCGATGGAGCGCCGCTTGAAGGTATTGGTCTTGAGCGTAAACTGCTTGAAGAGCTGAAAGGCTTAGCCACACAGGTTATTGACACAAGCACGCTTAAGCCGGTGCAGCTCAAAGAAAGAATTATTTCCCGGTTTACCAATTTGGAAACAAACCGCATATCTATAAATGTAATCTCCTTCGGATTTAAGTATGGTGTCCCTATTGATGCTGATTTAATCTTCGATGTTCGCTTCTTACCGAATCCACACTATGTCGAACAGCTTCGTCCACAGACGGGTCAAGATCCCGATGTGTATGATTACGTGATGAAGTGGAGCGAAACGCAAGAGTTCCTGAATAAGCTGCTCGATATGCTGCATTTCTTAATGCCTCAATATAAGAAAGAAGGCAAGAGCCAGGTTGTTGTAGGAATAGGCTGCACTGGAGGTAAACACCGATCCGTCGCCATCACGGAATATCTCGGCAAAGTGATGGGGAATAGCGAAACCGAAACCGTGCGTTTGAGTCATCGAGACGCCGAGCGGGACCGTGTATAAGCAGTCCTACGATTAAGAGGGTGAAAGAAGTATGGAACATGTTGAATTACAACGCAAGCCCAGAATAGTCGTTATTGGCGGTGGAACAGGTCTTTCGGTTATGCTTAGAGGATTGAAGGAGAAACCGGTTGATATTACAGCCATTGTGACGGTAGCGGATGATGGAGGAAGCTCTGGCATTCTCCGGAATGAATTGCAGATGCCTCCTCCAGGTGACATTCGCAGCGTACTAACGGCCCTTGCTGATGTCGAGCCCTTACTGTCGCTTATTTTGCAATATAGATTTCAAGTGGGTACAGGTTTAGCTGGACACAGTCTGGGAAATCTAATACTAGCAGCTCTTACGGATATTACAGGTGACTTTGTCACTGCGGTTCAAGAGATGAATCGGGTATTTGCTGTCCGAGGCCGGGTGCTCCCCGCATCGAATCAAGCTATCGTGTTGAAAGCGATCATGGAAGATGGTACCTTAGTCGTAGGCGAGTCCAAGATTCCAAAAGCAGATGGACGCATCAAACGTGTGTTCATCGAGCCGACTAACGTGACACCGCTAGCTGAAGCCGTTCAAGCTATACGCGAAGCGGATGCCATATTATGCGGCCCTGGTAGTTTATATACCAGCTTACTGCCGAATCTACTTGTCCCTGGGATCGCGGAAGAAATTGTGAAATCGAATGCTGTAAAGTTGTTCATCTGCAATGTGATGACACAGCCAGGCGAAACCGACGACTACTCGGTCAGCGATCATCTGGATGCCATTTATGATCACCTGGGCCAACATTTGTTTGACTATGTGATTGTGAACAATGGGGAAATCCCTCCGCAAGTTCAGGCGAAATATGCGGAAAAGGGTTCGAAAGCGGTTCATTTGGACCTAGAAGAAGTCACGAAGAGAGGGTATCGGATTATTGCTGATCGACTCGTGCTATTTCGTACCTACCTTCGTCATGATGCAGAGAAATTGAGTGACCATATTTATCAGCTCGTCGAAAGCTGGATGTTAAGGAAGAAGTGAGTCCCTTGTCCTTTGCGGCAACAACCAAAAAAGAATTGACGTTAATTACAGATGCGGAAGCATGTTGTGAAAAAGCGGAGCTGTCGGCTTTGATTCGAATGAATGGATCTGTGCAGCTAACCAGCCAACGCGTCGTACTTGATATTTCCACCGAGAATGCAGCTATTGCTAGGCGGATATACACGCTCATCAAAAAGACGTACAAATTGCACACTGAGCTGCTCGTGCGTAAAAAAATGCGTTTGAAGAAGAATAACGTGTATATTGTTAGAGTTCCCGGTCAGGTCCAGGAGCTGCTCAGTGATCTAAAAATTGTTTCCGAAGGGTTCATCTTCACTACGGGAATTAATAAAGAGATCATTCGAGGCAATTGCTGCAAACGTGCCTATCTTCGTGGGGCATTCATGGCTGGAGGCTCGGTGAATAATCCCGAGGGTTCTTCTTATCACCTCGAGATTGCCTCGATTTACGAGGAGCATTGCAAGGCGTTGTCACAGCTTGCGAACAAATTCGATTTGAATGCCCGCTGCATCGAGCGCAAAAAAGGGTTCGTCTTGTATATCAAGGAAGGCGAGAAGATTATTGAGTTTCTAAGTATCATTGGGGCACATCAAGCGCTGCTGCGCTTTGAGGATGTCCGGATCATGAAGGATATGCGTAACTCGGTAAATCGTATTGTCAATTGTGAAACAGCGAACCTCAATAAGACGATTGGCGCAGCCGTTAGACAGATCGAAAATATCCGTCTCCTGCAAAGGGAGGTCGGACTGGATAGCTTGCCTGAGAAGCTAAGAGAGGTTGCCGAGATTAGACTTCAGCATCCCGATCTGAATCTCAAGGAGGTTGGCGACATGCTTAAGGGCAGTGTAAGCAAATCTGGCGTCAATCATCGTCTACGAAAAATCGACGAATTGGCTGAAAAACAGCGGAATTCGTAGATAAGATGGCCCTGTACAGCGCATCTATAAGTTTTTCTCATTTTTTCTAGTGTACTTCAGGGAAAAATGCTATAATGTTAAAACATAGGGTATAGCACTGTTATCAATAGTAATTCATATAAGCTCCATATTAGGGGGAATTAGTTCCATGTCCAGACGTCCAGTCGTTGTGAAGTTGAGAACAGGACTTCATGCCAGACCTGCGGCATTGTTTGTTCAAGAGGCGAATAAATTTTCATCTGAGATCTTTGTTGAGAAAGATGAAAAGAAAGTGAATGCGAAAAGCATCATGGGAATTATGAGTCTTGCGATCAGTACAGGGACCGAAGTCTTCATAAGTGCAGAAGGTTCGGACGCCGAGCAGGCTGTAAACGCTTTAGTCACATTAGTTAGCAAGGAAGAATTGGAAAACCAATAATCCTTCAAAAGCTTCCTTTCGAGGAGGCTTTTTTGCGAGTGAAGTGGCCGTACAGTACAGCGAAGTTTAATAAGTGTCAAATTTGTTAACAATTAGGGAAATTAGCAACCTTTTTCTCTTGTCGACGTCTAATGAACGTGGCCAACGAAGGAAAGGGCTATTTGCCATTTCTGCCGGCTGCATTCAAATGTTAAAGGAGCCAGAGAAGAGAATGAAATTGAATTCGCTAAAAAAAGAGGTTACCCTCCTGCTTGCGTTGATCGTGTTTCTTGCTAGTACGATCGTATCACCGGCAGCTCACGCGGTATCGACAAGCTCGTCCTTCATTTTACTTTATATCGATAAGTCAGAAGCGTTCGTAAATGAGGAGCAAATCCATTTGGAGTCTCCGTCCACGATTATCAATGGCAGTACATTTGTCCCTGCTAAGTTCCTTGGGGATACGATGGGTTTCAAGGTGGAGTGGAATGATGCTTCACGGACTATTCAGATGACCCCTCCGGGTTACGACATCGTTCTCGATGCGGATCATAAGACCGTGACCACCAATGGGGTAGATACACCATTCAACACGGTTGCTGCGATCGTAAATGGGAAGCTTCTAGTGAAGCTAACTTGGTTAGCAGACTATATGGGCGCGAAGTATAAATATAATAATGAACTCCGTCGAGTGGAAATCGTACACTTTAAGACGCCTGAGGGCATCTATATTGACCAGGATAGCAACTCCAGACCTGTAGCAAAGTTCGCAACAGCAAAGCCTACATACCGTCTTGGAGAGCCTGTGAAGTATCTCGATCTTAGCTATGATCCCGATGCGGAAGGTATTGCGTCCTATGATTGGGCAGGTAATCAAGAAGCCTTTTTCAAACCAGGTAAATATCCGGTTACTTTGACGGTGAAAGATGGTCACGGACATGTAAGTAAATTGTTCAAAAGCTTTGTAACGGTGGTTAATGAACCTTATTTGACTGAAGTGGAATACCCGATTTATATGAAGCCGGTTGGTGGTTTCATCAAGTCGGATTGGGGCACGATTTGGGCTCATTTCAATGAGATGGCTCCTTTGCCTAAGAAAGTAACCGAAGTTCCAGGGCGTACGCTGCTAGTGAGCGACAGTCCGGAAGAATTTACAGAGAGTGGTATTCTGTACCGTGATAACATCAATGGTAAGGCGCGACTGTATGCCGATCATATCAACGGTACGAAGCAGAAAATGACCATGGCGATATTCGCAACGAATAACTCGGATAAGCCGGTTAAGATCAAGACAACAAATAAAGGGGAGGTGTATCCTTCCGTTTATGCGAATTTGATCGGTAGCGAAGCATCCGTAGACTTCCTTCTAGGCAATGTGTACACGGACGAACTGACGGTGCCTCCTCATGAGACTTACGTATATGCGAAGCTTCCGGACTTCTATCCGGGGCAGGGTGTGAACTTATTTTACGATGTGGAAACAGATGGTGAGCTGCAAATCTCGTTCGGTGTGACGGATCGCATGCTGACGCCAACGATAGCACAAGAGCTTCCGTTATTAGGCTTCACTGGCCACGTACGCGGGACGTTCCCGATATCAGAGATTAAATGGGATGTAGACGCCACAAGCTTCACGAAAACGTCGGTACTAACGATTGGGGATAACAAGACGGATCCGTTCGTTAAAGGGTATGACGTGATGCGTAAGCAGAATGTGGAGAACGGCGGTAATTATGGCGTAGTCTATAAAATCCATTCGGATAAGCCGCGCAAGATGGCTGTTATGATCATGGCCAAAGGCGGTGTGTTCAAAGGACCGTTCAAAATAAACGGTGAAATCATTCCAGTTCCATATTCCGGTGTCATTACGGCATTTGACGGAATGGAAGTACTGGCTCGTACAACGGGTACGGAAGACGCGCTGGACATCGAGTTTACGCCTCCGGCTGGATCGGCATTCCCGATTGACCTGATTTTCTATCCGTTGGATGAGAAGAAGTAAGGTAAGTTTGAAAGATAAGAGCCTTTGGAGATCCTAGTGTTGCTTAACAGCATAACACTGGGGTCTCTGGAGGCTCTTATTTTGTTTGCAAGCTTGAAGCAGCGGTGAGGAGATGGGTAATAAGCTCGGAAACCTAGCCTACAGTAAGCTCAACCCAAGATGAGGCTGGGTTGTGAGGGCTGAGAAGTCGGTTTCCAAGCTTACGGCGGCGGAGAGAAGTAGAATGTGAGGAGATCCAATAAAAAAACCAGCCGCACGGCCGCTCGTTCGAGCAGTCACTGCAGGCTGGTTTTTTATTTTACAAATTAGACGCGCTCGATGACTTTATCGATGAGTCCGTATTCGGCCGCTTCCGCAGCGCTCATGAAGTTGTCGCGGTCTGTATCCTTTTCGATGCGCTCAAAAGTTTGGCCCGTGCGCTCTGCTAGGATTTTGTTCAGGTTGTCTCTCATTTTCAAAATACGCTTAGCGCGGATTTCGATGTCTGAGGCTTGACCTTCAGCACCACCTAGTGGTTGGTGAATCATGACTTCACTGTTAGGCAAAGCGTAACGTTTGCCTTTGGCACCTGCTGTGAGGAGGAATGCTCCCATAGAAGCAGCCATACCAACACAGATCGTAGATACGTCTGGCTTAATGAACTGCATCGTGTCAAAGATAGCCATACCGGCTGTAATGGAACCGCCAGGGCTGTTGATGTAAAGCGAGATATCTTTATCAGGATCTTGTGCGGCCAAGAAAAGTAGCTGAGCAATGATGGAATTAGCCACAACATCGTTGACACCCGTGCCTAAGAAAATAATGCGGTCCTTCAGCAAGCGAGAGTAGATGTCATACCCTCTTTCACCGCGCGCGTCCTGTTCGACGACCATAGGGATAAAACTCATGAGAATGACCTCCTTGGGGTGGGTAGATGGTTTAAAAGTTTGATGCGTGGAATCAATGTCATCATTGAATTATGAAATTGATCTCCCGTGTACATACTGTTTACAGTATCTACAAGTATGATAACGAAAAAACCTCTGAAGGTCAAGAAAGGTCAAACTAACAACAAAAAAAATCAGCAGGGATGCTGATTTTGGCCATTCTGATGCTGATTCTACTGCAATTCTTATGAACGCGCCCGAAAGGAATCGAACCTTTATCTCAGGCTTCGGAGGCCTACGTCATATCCATTGGACCACGGGCGCATAAAAAGTTAAAAAGTGAAGCAAGGGTTATTATATGTCAGCCAACCAGAAAAAGCAAGACAGTAAGCCCTTTCAGCCCATATTGGTGAAAAATGTTTGAACAAATGTTGAATCTGGAAAGATTATTGGTTATAATGAGAAAGTAAGCTATCAGAAAGCATTCACGCTGAACAATTTTCAGTGATTTCATCTTTCTGATGTAAGATTTGTGCAAGAAACTTTTTTTTCGCCCGGGTGGGACACAAAATGTATACCCGGGACATAAAACGTCCAATAGACGGATCAGGAGCGTTATAAGTCGTCATATGAGAGAAATTCTTGACATTCAGAAACAGCTCTTGCCGGATCTCATGGACATCATGAAGAAGCGGTACTCGATTCTACATCATATCTTAGTCTCTGGTGTTGTCGGACGCAGAACGTTAGCTTCTTCGCTCGATATGACTGAACGCGTGCTGCGCGGGGAAGTTGATTTCCTTAAGGAGCTCGGACTTCTCGAATCGGATGCCACAGGGATGAAGATTAGTGAGTCCGGCCGTCAATTGCTTGAAGACATGCAGCCCATCATTAAGATGGCTTTTGGATTGACGGACTTAGAGGAAAGCATTGCTAAGTCGTATAGCATCTCGCAAGTGATTGTTGTCCCAGGAGACTCCGACACTTCGGTATTTACGAAGAAGGAGCTAGGACGTGCAGGTGCAGCAGCGCTCCGCAAGTACGTGTCCAAAGATGATATCATCGCAGTAACCGGCGGATCTACGATGGCGCAGATTGCCAATAACCTGGCGATATCCTCATCGATGAAAGGCAGTTGGTTTGTACCTGCTCGAGGTGGACTTGGTGAAAGTGTGGATATGCAGGCGAACACCATTGCTTCAATTATGGCCAAGAAAACTGGCGGTAAATACCGATTGCTGCATGTACCGGATCATCTCGGGGAAGAAGCGTACCAATCGCTCATCCAAGATCCACAAATTCAAGAAGTTGTTAACGCTGTTCGCAGTTGTCGCATTGTTGTACACGGTATCGGGGATGCTATGGTTATGGCACGAAGACGTAAGGTCGACGCCGAGACGACACGCAGTCTGGAAGCCGAGGGTGCTCTCGCAGAGGCGTTAGGGTACTATTTTGACCGCCAAGGAAATGTGGTTCACAAGATGCCAACCTTAGGACTTCGTCTGGAGGATCTTCAGCGCATTGAAGTCGTCATTGGTGTAGCCGGCGGGAAGAGTAAAGGGGAAGCGATCGCTTCCGTGCTTCGTCATGGACAGGAAGATGTTCTTGTAACCGATGAGGCAGCAGCTTTAGAAATTATGAAGCATGTTTAAAGAAGACGAAAGACATCATAACGTATGCCTTCATCAGCTGCGTTTTGAAATATAATTATTTATTTAATCTTAGGAGGAATCAGCTATGACAACAAAAGTAGGTATTAACGGTTTCGGACGTATTGGTCGTAACGTATTTCGTGCAGCTTTGAACAACTCAGAAGTACAGATCGTTGCAGTAAACGATTTGACTGACGTTAAAACATTGGCTCATTTGCTCAAATATGACACAACTCACGGTAAACTAGACGCAACAGTTGAAGCTGGTGAAGGCGAATTGATCGTTAACGGTCGTTCCATCAAAGTTTTTGCTGAGCGTGACCCTGGGAACCTGCCTTGGGCATCTGTAGGCGCAGAAATCGTAATCGAATCTACTGGTATTTTCACAGCTAAAGAAAAAGCATCCCTTCACTTGAAAGGCGGAGCTAAGAAAGTTATCATTTCCGCTCCAGCTTCCGACGAAGATATCACAATCGTACTTGGTGTTAACGAAGATAAATATGATCCAGCAGCTCACACAATTATCTCCAACGCTTCTTGTACAACAAACTGTCTGGCTCCTTTCGCGAAAGTTATCAACGATAGCTTCGGTATCGTAAAAGGTATGATGACAACTGTTCACTCTTACACAAATGACCAATCCGTGCTTGACGTTCCTCATAAAGATCTTCGTCGTGCTCGCGCAGCAGCTGAGAACATCATTCCTTCCAGCACTGGTGCAGCAAAAGCAATCGGTCTTGTTCTTCCAGAACTTAAAGGCAAATTGAACGGTATGGCTATGCGTGTTCCTACACCTAACGTTTCCGTTACTGACTTGGTAGTTGAATTGAAAGTTAACGTAACTGTTGACGAAGTAAACGCAGCTCTGAAACAAGCTTCCGAAGGCCCACTTAAAGGCATTCTGAACTACACAGAAGATGCGCTTGTATCCAGTGACTTCAATGGTGACCCAGCTTCCTCCACAATTGATGCTCTTTCCACAATGGTAGTTGGCGACAACATGCTGAAAGTGGTTTCCTGGTACGATAACGAGTGGGGCTACTCCAACCGTGTTGTTGACTTGGTAGCTTTCATCGCTAAAAAAGGTCTGTAATTTCATAGATCATTACAAAAACCATATGAAGGGGAGAAGAGATTCTCCTCTTTATGTGCGATTTTCCCACATAAAAGGTTGACCGGAAGTATACCATACACGTTCAGGAGGCTTTGACCTATGAGTAAGAAAAGTGTTCGCGATGTTGAAGTAGCTGGTAAAAGAGTGTTTGTTCGCGTTGATTTCAACGTACCTGTAGAGAATGGTCAAATCACCGATGATACACGAATCAGAGAAACACTCCCTACGATTAAATTTTTAGTCGAAAAAGGTGCGAAAGTCATTCTTGCAAGTCACTTCGGACGTCCAAAAGGTCAAGTCGTTGAAGAACTGCGTTTAACACCTGTAGCTGCAAAGCTGGCTGAATTGCTTGGACAATCCGTGATTAAAGCGGATGTATCGGTTGGCGAAATCGTGAAAGCGCAAGCGGATGCTCTTGAAAATGGTGACGTTCTCTTGCTTGAAAACGTTCGTTTCAATGAAGGCGAAGAGAAGAATGATCCTGAATTGGCAAAAGCTTTTGCTGAGCTTGCAGACCTGTTCGTCAATGATGCATTCGGTGCTGCTCACCGTGCGCACGCTTCGACAGAAGGAATCACACACTTCATTCCAGCGGTTTCCGGCTTATTGATGGAGAAAGAGCTTGATGTTCTAGGTAAAGCATTAAACAATCCAGAGCGTCCTTTCACAGCCATCGTTGGCGGATCCAAAGTGAAAGACAAGATCGCTGTCATTGAGAACCTCCTGAACATTGCAGATAACGTCCTTATTGGCGGTGGTCTGACTTATACATTCCTGAAAGCACAAGGTCACGAAATCGGTAAATCTCTCGTGGATAACGAGAAACTCGACCTGGCGCTTAGCTTTATTGAAAAAGCAAAAGAAAAAGGCGTTAACTTCTTGATTCCAGTTGATATTGTTGTTGCTGATAAATTCAGCGCAGATGCGAACACGCAAATCGTTGGCGCTGACGGAATTCCCGCTGAATGGGAAGGTATTGATATCGGACCGAAAACACGTGAACTATATGCAGACGTTATCGCGAAATCCAAACTCGTTGTTTGGAACGGACCGATGGGCGTATTCGAAATTGAGCCTTTCTCCCATGGTACACGTGCCGTAGCGCAAGCTTGTGCAACTACTGAGGGTTACACAGTTATCGGTGGTGGCGATTCCGCTGCAGCAACAGAGAAATTCCACTTGGCTGATCAAATGAACCATATGTCCACAGGTGGCGGAGCTTCCTTGGAATTCATGGAAGGTAAAGCATTGCCAGGCGTAGTAGCCTTGAACGATAAATAATTGATTGTAAAGGAGCATATCCAATGAGTAGAAAGCCGATTATCGCGGGTAACTGGAAAATGTTCAAAACCGTTTCCGAAGCAGTTAGCTTCGTGAATGAAGTAAAAGGCAGCACTGTAGAAGGCGTTGAGAGCGTAATTTGCTCCCCCTTTACGAATCTGCCTGCTTTGGTTGAAGCTGTGAAAGGTACAGACGTTCACGTTGGAGCGCAAAACTTGCATTTTGAAGACAATGGCGCATACACAGGAGAAATCAGCGGCGTTATGCTGAAGGATCTTGGTGTGGAGTATGTCATTATCGGTCACTCCGAGCGTAGAGCTTACTTCGCTGAGACAGATGAAATCGTAAATAAGAAAGTCGTTGCGGCTTTCAAACACGGCTTAACTCCGATCCTTTGCGTAGGTGAAAAGCTGGAAGAACGCGAAGCGGGTCAAACGAAAGATGTTTGTAAAGTGCAAACAGAAGCAGCTTTTGCTGGTCTTAGCGCAGAGCAAGCAGCGCAAGTTGTTATCGCTTATGAGCCGATTTGGGCTATTGGTACAGGTAAATCTTCCACTGCTGAAGATGCACAAGATGTTATCGGCTACATCCGTCAGCTGGTAAGTGGTCTATACGGCGCGTCCGTAGCTGATGCGGTTCGCATTCAATACGGCGGCAGCGTGAAGCCAAATAACATTGCTGAGTACATGGCACAGCCTGACATTGATGGCGCACTTGTTGGCGGAGCGAGCTTAGAGCCAGCTTCCTACATCCAGCTCGTTCAGGGGGCGAAGTAACATGTCCAGACCGAAACCGGTAGCACTCATCATTCTCGATGGCTTCGGACTCCGCTCGGAAGAGCAGGGGAATGCGGTTGCTCATGCCAAAAAGCCTAACTACGACCGTTACTGGTCAAGTTATCCACATACAACCCTTACCGCTTGCGGTGAGGCCGTAGGTTTGCCAGAAGGCCAGATGGGGAATTCTGAAGTAGGACACCTAAACATCGGCGCAGGCCGTATCGTCTATCAGGATCTGACGCGGATTTCCAAATCGATTCGTGATGGTGAATTTTACGATAATGAAACGATTCTAGGCGCTTTTCGCCATGCAAAAGAAAACGGAAAAAAGCTGCACCTCTACGGGCTGCTCTCCGATGGCGGCGTACATAGTCACATTCAGCATTTGTTCGCTTTGCTGGACTTGGCTAAAAAAGAACAATTTGATGATGTGTACATCCATGCTTTCCTAGATGGCCGCGATGTGGCTCCAGATTCTGCAAAGAGTTATATGGCCAGCCTGCAGCACAAAATCATGGAAGTCGGCGTAGGGCATATTGCGACCGTTCAAGGCCGCTATTATGCGATGGATCGCGATAAACGTTGGGAGCGGACGGAAAAATCCTACCGTGCCATGGTTTATGGCGAGGGCCCTACCTATACAGATCCAATGAAGGCTATTATTGAATCTTATGAGAAATCGGTCTTCGACGAGTTCGTTATGCCAACGGTTATCGTTGGTGATGATAGCAAGCCGGTAGGTCTTGTAGAATCAGGGGATGCGGTTATCTTCTTCAACTTCCGCCCTGACCGTGCGATTCAGCTTTCGCAAGTCTTCACAAATGAAGATTTCCGCGGTTTTGACCGTGGTCCTAAAGCAGCTAGGAACCTGTACTACGTATGTCTGACACTGTTCAGTGAATCCGTAGAAGGCTTTGTTGCCTACAAGCCTAAGAATCTCGACAATACCCTCGGTGAGGTGCTGGCTCAGAATGGTCTGAAGCAGCTTCGTGCAGCGGAAACAGAGAAATACCCACACGTAACTTTCTTCTTCAGTGGTGGTCGGGATGCGGAATTGCCAGGTGAAACCCGTCTTCTTATTCCTTCGCCGAAAGTAGCTACGTACGATTTGCAACCAGAAATGAGCGCATATGAGTTGGCAGCTGCTGTGGTAAAGGAAGTCGAAGATGAGCGTCATGACGTGATCATTCTCAACTTCGCTAACCCTGACATGGTAGGTCACTCCGGTTTGCTGGAGCCTACCGTTAAAGCAATCGAAGCAACAGATGCTTGTCTAGGTCAAGTTGTAGAAGCGATCCTCGCCAAAGGCGGCGTAGTCTGTATCACAGCCGATCATGGTAATGCTGATGTGGTTACGAATGCAGATGGATCACGTAACACAGCACATACAACGAATCCTGTGCCTTTTATTGTTACGGACAAATCTGTTACACTAAGAGACGGCGGAATTTTGGCAGATATTGCCCCAACGATGCTAGACTTCTTAGAGGTTACACAACCGGAACAAATGACCGGGACAACCATCATAAAGCGGTAATTCAAACATAATATTAAAGGAGTGTTTTCTAACAATGACGATTATTTCTGATGTTTATGCACGCGAAGTATTGGATTCCCGCGGTAACCCAACTGTAGAGGTAGAAGTATATCTAGAGTCCGGCGCTTTCGGCCGCGCTATCGTTCCTTCAGGCGCTTCCACAGGCGCATACGAGGCTGTTGAGCTTCGTGATGGTGACAAAGGTCGTTACCTTGGTAAAGGCGTTCTGAAAGCCGTTGAGAACGTGAACGAAATCATCGCTCCTGAAATCATCGGTCTAGACGCGCTTGATCAAGTTGGCATTGACCACAAAATGATCGAGCTTGACGGTACTCCTAACAAAGCAAAATTAGGCGCTAACGCGATCCTAGCTGTTTCCATGGCAGTTGCTCGCGCAGCAGCTGATGCTTTGGATGTTCCACTTTACGTATACCTTGGCGGATTCAACGCTAAGACGCTTCCAGTTCCTATGATGAACATCATCAACGGTGGGGCACATGCCGATAACAACGTTGACGTTCAAGAGTTCATGGTTCTGCCAGTAGGCGCGCCTACATTCAAAGAAGCTCTTCGCATTGGCGCTGAGATTTTCCATAGCTTGAAATCCGTTTTGAAAGAAAAAGGCCTTAACACAGCTGTTGGCGACGAAGGCGGATTCGCTCCTAACTTCACTTCCAACGAAGAAGCTATCACAACTATCCTTACAGCAATTGAAAAAGCTGGCTATACACCAGGTGTTGACGTATTCTTAGGTATGGACGTTGCTTCCACAGAATTCTTCAAAGATGGTAAATACCACCTTGAAGGCGAAGGCAAATCCTTCACATCCGCTGAGTGGGTTGACTTCCTTGCTGCATGGGTTGATAAATACCCAATCATCACAGTTGAAGACGGTTGTTCCGAAGACGATTGGGAAGGTTGGAAATTGCTTACTGAGAAATTGGGTAACAAAGTTCAACTCGTTGGTGACGATCTGTTCGTTACGAACACTGAGCGTCTTTCCAGAGGGATCGAAGAAAACATCGGTAACTCCATCTTGGTTAAAGTTAACCAAATCGGTACGCTTACTGAGACTTTTGATGCGATTGAAATGGCAAAACGCGCTGGTTATACAGCGGTTATCTCCCACCGTTCCGGTGAGAGCGAAGACAGCACAATCGCTGACATCGCTGTTGCTACCAACGCTGGTCAAATTAAAACAGGTGCTCCGTCCCGTACGGACCGTGTAGCGAAATATAACCAACTTCTTCGTATCGAAGACGAGTTGTTCACTGTTGCTCAATACGCTGGTAAAAAAGCATTCTATAACTTGAGAAACTTCAAGTAATATATTTCGTAGTAATTAATTAAATACCAAGGGGGTCCGCTGTATGAGCAACTGGGTGAAAACTATTTTATTTCTGATAGGTTCCGCGCTGCTCACGCACTGGATCCCTTCTTCTTTTTTTCGTAATATAGACACGATGGTTCATGAATTTGGGCATGCTGTGGTGACCTTGGCCCTATCGGGAAAAGTGATGTATATTGAGCTCTATCAGGATCATAGCGGGGTTACTTATTCATCAATTACGAAGCAATGGGCGATCATCCCGGTAGCCTTAGCAGGTTATATCACGGCATCACTCTTTGCTTGGTTCCTGTTCTCGGCTTATTCGAAGGGTAAGCAGCGTTTAGGTTTGCAGGTTATGATCGTGCTGTCTGGTCTCTCGTTAATATTGTTCGTCCGGAATGGTTTCGGAATCATGTTCTTAGTCGGTTTCATTGCGCTGACGATCATTGTTCTGGCGCTTACACCAAAGTGGTTGCGTGATTTTTACTACTTACTGCTTGCTTTCTTATGCTTAGAAGAGTCTGTGTTTGGCCCGTTCTCCTTGATCATCTACGCATGGGGAAATGCGCGACAAGCGGGCGATGCCACGAATTTGGCACTGCATACCGGTATTCCGGCTATCGTATGGGCCGTCCTATTTACGTTATTTGCATTGTGGTGTGCGAAACAGGCCGTGCAAGCATTTCTAGGACGTAATAAGCGTGCAAGGAGCTCTAGCCGACAATCACCAACACCGTCCTACCGAGACTAGAGGGGAACCACTAGGGTGCCTCTTTGTTGTATTCTAGGACGAACTGTGTTAAAATACTCATGCTAGTTGTATAAGGCAAAGAACAGGCAATTGGGGTGCTAATAACATGGTAATCTTTATGAAAATTTTGTTAATCATAGCTTCGGTTGGATTAATTGCGATTGTACTTTTACAAAAAGGTAAAAGCGCAGGTTTGTCCGGTGCCATTTCCGGTGGTGCAGAACACTTATTTGGTAAGCAAAAAGCACGCGGTTTGGAACTATTTTTGTCCCGTTTTACTATGGGGCTTGCTGCTGCATTTTTCATTCTTTCCATTGTCGTAGCATACGTAGTGAAGGCCTAACACACATAAAACGATAACAGCAGGGGAAATCTACTCCTGCTGTTTTTTCATTTTAAATGGGTGTTAGGAATGGAGCTGGTTACCATCGAGAGCAGAATTTACAAGTCGACAGAACCATTCTTTTGGTCAGGAAGTGGAGATAATCAAGAGACAGGCATACTGATGATCCATGGATTCACGGGGTCGCCCTCGGAGTTTAGACGGATTGGGTATGTGCTCAGAGATGAAGGCTACACCATCCAAGCTGTAAAGCTTCCAGGACACGGTACCTCACCCGAAGAAATGATACGAACCGGATGGACGGATTGGTATGGGCATGTGCTGGAGAGTTATGACGAACTTGCAGCTAAATGCAAAAGCGTTGTTGTTATGGGACATTCAATGGGCGGACTGCTCGCCTTGAAGCTGGCTGTGGAACGTCGTGCAGCTGGGGTTATTTCGCTGGCTACACCTATTTTTCTAACGTCAAGGAAGTCGGCACTGGCCGTACTGCTGCAATATTTTATCAAATATGTAGCTAAGAAACCCAAACAAATCTCTACGTTATTAGATGAGTCATGTGCATATACCAAAACGCCGATTCGTTGCGTCGTAAGTCTACGTAAGCTGTTGAAACAAGTTAAAAGCTTGCTGCCTCAAGTCGAAGCACCGATATGGATCGGTCAAGGGAGCAAGGATGGCGTGGTCCATCAGGAAAGCGCAGCGTTTTTACATAAGCGCATTAGTTCCCAAGTGAAAGAACTTCGTTATTACCCAGAGTCATCCCACGGAATGCTGCTGGATCAAGAGAGAGAGCTTATCTATGCCGATATTACTGCGTTTATCCTTTCCCTTAAAGTGGCATACTATGGAGTAAAGGAAACCAGTACGGCGAATTAGAAAGCTAGGCTCAACAACAACAAGAAGGTGAAGAGAGAATGATGACAGATAAAAAAATCATAAGTTTGATGCAAGAAGAGGCTTATAAGCCTATGTCCTATAAGGAGCTTGAAAAGCATTTCGGGATTGAAAGTGCGAATGAGTTTAAGGATTTTATTAAATTGTTAAATCAATTAGAGGAAAGTGGTCACATTGTCAGAGGCGGAAATGACCGCTACGGCGTTCCTGAACGAATGAATTTGGTGAGAGGTAAGCTGCAGGCTCATGCCAAAGGCTTCGGTTTCTTAATTCCTGATGATCGGGACCACCCGGACGTATATATTAATGCACATGATCTAAATACCGCGATGAATGGCGACATTGTCTTCGTAAAGGTAACCGCGAGGAGTCAAGGCGGAGGCCGGCTGGAAGGCGAAGTCGTGCGAGTTATTACGCGTGCGAATACACAAATTGTTGGCGTTTTTCAGAGTCAAGAGACGTTTGGGTTCGTTATTGCGGATGATAAGCGTGTGTCTCGGGATATTTTCATCCCTCAGCATGCTTTCATGGGCGCTGTTACGGGGCAAAAAGTCGTTGTCAAGATTGTAAACTATCCAGAGGGCCGTTCTGCGGCTGAAGGGGAAGTTATCGAGATCCTTGGTCACAAAGATGATCCAGGCGTTGATATCCTTGCCATTGTTCGTAAATTCCAACTGCCTGAGGCGTTCAAAGAGGAAGTTATTGAAGAGGCTGAGAAAGCTCCGGATTCGATCAGTGAAGAAGAGATTATTGGTCAAGGACGGCGGGATCTTCGTTCTAAGCGCATTGTAACCATTGATGGTGAAGATGCGAAAGACTTGGATGACGCGGTAAATGTGGAGCTTTTGGAAAACGGGAATCTTCGTTTAGGCGTTCATATTGCCGATGTGAGCTATTATGTGCGGGAAAGCACTGCGCTTGATATTGAAGCATATAATCGCGGCTGCTCCGTGTATTTGACTGATCGTGTTATCCCGATGCTGCCTCATAGATTGTCTAACGGAATATGCTCGCTGAATCCTCGTGTAGACCGTTTAACCATGTCTTGTGAGATGGAGTTCGATGAGGATTTAAAACTGGTGAACCACGAAATTTTCACGAGTGTTATTAAAACTAGTGAGCGCATGACGTATACGAATGTGCGGAAGCTTCTGACAGGTGAAGCCGAACCGGAGATTGTCGAGAAATATGACTACTTGATGGAAGATTTCAAACGAATGGAAGAGCTGGCTGCAAGGCTGCGTTCCAGACGGATGAAGCGTGGGGCGATAGATTTTGACTTCGAGGAGTCTAAAATTATCGTCGATTCCGAAGGCAAACCTACGGATATAGTGAAAAGAGAGCGTTCCGTCGCTGAAATGATGATCGAAGAGTTTATGCTAGCCGCCAATGAAACGGTTGCTGAGCATTTCTCATGGATGAAAGTACCTTTCCTATACCGTGTTCATGAAGACCCTGATGCAGAAAAGCTGATGAATTTTATGGAGTTTGTGACGAACTTCGGGTACTCGGTTAAAGGTAAAGGGAATTCGGTACATCCACGGGCGTTACAGGCGCTTTTGGAAGAGATTAAAGGAACTCCCGAAGAGACGGTGCTTAGTAAAATTATGCTTCGCTCCATGAAACAGGCTCGCTATGATGCGCAGAGCTTAGGGCATTTCGGCTTGGCAGCGGAATTCTATTCTCACTTTACATCTCCGATTCGTCGTTACCCCGATTTAATTATTCATCGGGTGATTCGCGAAGTGCTGGAAAGCGGCGGTACCTTATCCGATAAGCGTCATGAATATTTGTCGTCGCGGATGAGTGATATTGCGCAGCAATCATCGGAACGTGAGCGAGTTGCCGTTGATGCTGAACGTGAGACGGAAGCGCTGAAGAAAGCTCAATACATGCTGGATAAAGTCGGCGAGGAATTCGAAGGTATTATCTCCAGCGTTACCGGTTTCGGTATGTTCGTGGAGCTCGACAATACGGTTGAAGGTTTGATTCGTCTTAGCGATTTGACCGACGATTATTACAATTTCCATGAGAGACAGTTTGCTCTCATTGGTGAACGTACGTCCAAGATCTATCGAATCGGCGATGAGATCAAGATTCGTGTTGCTCGTGTCAATATGGATGAGCATACGATTGATTTTGAACTGCTCGATATGAAGCCTCGCAAAGAGGGCGGGTTTAATCGCGGTGGAGGAAGTTCAAACCGTGGTGGAAAACCTTCATTTAAAGGTGCGGCTGGATTTAAAGGCTTCCGCGGGGGATCCGATAAAGGCAAACCTGAAAAAGGAAAAGGCGGATTTGCCGCTAAGGGCAAGGGCGGCTATGCGAAGGCTCAAGGCTCTGGTGCTGCTGGTGGAGAGCGCAAGGAAAGAGCAGGGGCCGGAGGTACGGCTGAAGGCAAGGAAAGAACTGAAAGAGTAGGAGCCGGTGGTACGGCAGAAGGCAAGGAAAGAGCTGAAAGAGTAGGTCAAGGGCGTGGTGCGGGACGTGCTGCAGGTGGCGCAGCTCGCAGAATAGAAGCGGCGGCACGCACGGAAGGCGGAGCAGAGCAAGGGCGCGGTGAAGGCTCTGGACGCGCAGAGGGTGGAGCAGGACAAGGCAAATCCCGGCGCGGTAAGGCAGGGAGCACGCCGTGGAGCGAGAAGCGCGGCAAAGGTGGTGCTGGCCGCGGCAAAGCGGGCGGTCCTAAGCTGAGCGAAGGCGGCAGCTTGAGCGCAAGGCTTGAATCTGTCGGCGCAGGGCGGACAGAGAGTGGTGCAGCTCGCGGCGAAAGCAAGCGCGGCCGCGGTGGGATCGCGCTTGGGGGCGAAGCCCAAGCGGGTGGCGGTTCGCCTGCTGCTGAGCGCAGCACAGGCGGTAGTGATTGGGCGAGCGGCGTGAACGCGCTCGCCAAGGGTGGTCGTCGTCGGAGTGACGACGGCGATGGTAGCAAGAAGCGGCGGAGATAACGCCGCTTCTTGCTTTTCCGCCTTTATCTTGCTACAATAGGATGCACATTGTAGCAGTATTTACCTGCATTAAACGTGCGGGAGGAGGATCTCACGTGGCAACGAAAAAGGCAGATGGCAAATTACTCGCCCAGAACAAAAAGGCTTCACACGACTACTTTATTGAAGAAACGTATGAATGCGGTCTTGTCCTGACCGGCACGGAGATCAAATCCTTACGGGCAGGTAAAGCAAACATAGGCGATAGCTTTTCGACTATTCGTAATGGCGAAGCATTTGTACACAACATGCATATTAGTCCTTTTGATCAAGGCAACCGAAGCAATCCTGAAGATCCAACCCGGACGCGGAAGCTGCTCTTAAAAAAGGCGCAGATTGCCAAGATGCTAGGACAGGCGAAGCAAGAAGGTTATACCCTCGTTCCACTGAAGGTGTATATCCGAAATGGTTACGCCAAGCTATTGGTCGGCATAGGCAAAGGGAAAAAGCAGTTCGACAAGCGTGAATCTGCAGCGAAAAAGGATGCACAGCGAGACATTCAACGTGCTCTGCGTGAGAAGCAGAAGATTGCCAGATAGGTGGCCAGCCCATACTGGAAGGCAACACCTCAACTTCCATGAACCTAGTCGTTCATATTTCCCCAGCATGTGTTATACTAATTTAGCAGCAAAGATTTGAAAGCAATTTGGCTCAAATGATTATCCTGCTTTTCTTTTACCTTCACCGTCTATGACGGCAACGAAGGCAATCCGGGGGTGTTCTTGGATTCGACGGGGATAGTTTGGGCACGGGTTGCGGGTAGTGGGGCCGCGTCCACTATAAAACGCTAAAGCCTATTAAATGGCAAAACACAAAACAACTACGCTTTAGCAGCTTAATAACCTGTTAGCGTGCTCCTCCTCAGCATCGCCCATGTGACTGGGATAGGGGCTCAACTATAGTGGGATACGACGTTTGGTCTCCGCCTGGGGTCGGACGTAGGAAGACAATCAGGCTGACCCAACGCATAGCCGGTTACGGGGCGATGCTCGGGTGACATCAAAACTGTGACTACACCCGTAGATGCCTGTGTGGCGATATTTTCGGACAGGGGTTCGACTCCCCTCACCTCCATACTAGGAACCCGCTCACAGAGCGGGTTTTCGCCTTTTCAAGGAAGACATTGTAGACTAAATGTAGACATCAGATATTTAGGTGGTTAGATAGAGACTAACCTTGTAGACGTGATGTCTACATGTGGTGGATGATTTATGGCAACGCAAAGTCATTTACAGTAGCTTATGTTTGCAATTTAATTGGGACTGATAGAGATCATGAGGAGAATGATCATGCAGTTACACAGCTAGAGCTCCCCGAGTGTCTTATGCAGGCCCAGATTCGCAAAGTCCAAGGGGCTCTAATTGAATATGAAAATAAAAATATCGTCAGTTGCGTCTTGGTGACGCTTTAGGCGGTGTTTTACTCGAAGTTATTTTGTAGGATCACTGGTCTTAAACGAAATATCTAACGATTCAAGAATTATTGCTAATCGCTAGACGAGATTGACTATGTTGCTTCAATACTAAAGGATATGTTCTTTTCCTCTTGGGGAAATGGCGAGTCAAGCCACCTCATCAAACATCCGAATCATCACGTGGCGGCGAATTGTGGTTCGCCTTCTTAGTTAATCTAGATATCCGATACTCGTCTCGTCTCCAATATACATAACCACGAATCAAATAATCAATTTGTCTGTGGTTATTATCTAACTTTAGCCTTAGGAGGCGATTGACTATGATAACAGTGCTCAATCTGGATGGCCAAAAACTAACCCCATGTTTGCTTCACCGGGCTTGGAGGGAAGTTGATCGAGCCCGTGCCGTCTGGATCGACGAGCAGACAATCCAATTACTTTACAACCCATTTTCATTTCGAGACTATCGAATAGCTGCATTAAAACGGGATCATTACACTTGTTTGTGGTGTGGGCGTCCCGCAACGACTGTAGATCATATTGTCCCCTCAAGCAAAGGTGGCTCAGATCTTCCCCAAAACTTACTCGCTTCTTGCATTGAATGCAACACGAAACGAGGAAACCGTTCAGCGTTGTCATATCTTATAGATAAAGTGCTTTCCGTGCCGAATCTTATAAAGCTCTGTTACCGCATCATTAAAGCTAAACATAACCATCGTCAAGCGAACTGATGTAAGTACTCATTCACCGCCTGAAGGCGGTTTTTATCTGTACAGGGCGTCCAATGGCATAGTTGTGTCCCAATTTGAGTGGAGGGATCCCGATGCGTTGGGTTATTTGCAGACACCGTTAAGCTGGGATGCAAATACATCCAAATTTTTATGTATCGGGGTTCGACTCCCTCACCTCCATTAAAATACAAGAGACACCCGAGAGGGTGTCTCTTGTATTTTAATGATTAGGGAGAAGGGGCCCCTAAGGGTTCGCCCGCGCGGACCGGAGCGTGAGCGTAGGGAGCACGGCATTGAAATGTACCGCTAGGGTTATCATCGGTGAGTTGGCTTCGTCAGCAGGTTAGATAGGATATTTCAATACTCCCCTCACCTCCATCATTAAAATGTCCTTGATTTCAAAATTGCTAATATCCTTCGAAGGTTGGATGATAAGATATCCGAGGAAAAAATGTCTTTGTTCAGTGGGATGTGGCACATTCTCAGGCTAGTCCCATTTCACAGGACATGAAGAATCAAGATATACAGGCCAATCCACTGCAATTGGGCATTCCACTAGACTATGCTGGACGAGGTGATCGGACCAAACGCTACCCCTACGAGGATAAGGTGGAAGGGTTAACATCCGGGAAAACCTATTATTTTCTCATTAGGGCTCGCAATGCGGCTGATCAATTTGACAACAACGAAAAATCAATGAAGATTATAGCCCCTTAGTAGAAGGAACGGTGAGTTATAGTGGATCTATGAATGATCTTAACTGACTTGCGATAAACCAACGAGATGTAAACGACGTCTAGAATAAATATAAGTATATACATCATAGTTAACAAGATTGAATGCGGGTTTAGGGAATAGCACCAAATAGATGCACACAGGGTGCCGACCATTTTAGAGTAAGCGATGTAGATGGATTGGCCGTGTAAATCTTGTTTCAGTAGCATTTTTATAAAAAGTATGGACATCATTAGATTGATTCCAAATGCGGAATACTTGCCCTCAGGATCATGAAATTCGATAGCCATTCCGTAGTGAAGCAGCAGAGCAATTACTAGTAAGGAGAGAACTATAGGTTTTGTAGGCCATTTTGGAGATAGTTTTTTTGAATAATAGAGAAATTGAAACAGGATGATGCAATCTAATAAAAACCATAGTAGAGTTACGATTTGCTGGAGTGGGTGGAAAGGCATGACGAAGGAAAACAGAAATTCCCAAGTAATATTGGCACATAGGGCTACTATTGGCATTCCACAGGTTCGATCCCGGAATCCTTTATAAATGACCCATATATAAGCGATTGTCCAAAAAAAGACGATCCCAAACTGCAGAATAAGTTCTATTTGTAATGGTAAAAGGTGTTCCATACGTAGTAAATCGCATCCTTCCAGGGAATTCTCTTTCATAAATATGATTTGTTTAGCTTGTCTATGCACATATGGGAAATCAAAAAAGCAGCTCAACCACCAAGTGGTTGGAGCTTTTTTGTTATATCCGCGTTTTTGAATCATTCGAAGGGAAAAAGCAACAATTTTATTGACAGGAGAGAGCCTATCGTATAGTATTCATTGATAGTGATAATCATTATCACGTATAAGTGTTGAGAGGGGAAAACGTCTAATGTTTGCATTAAAAAGTAAAATACTAGTCATTATGCTGCTTATTTTGACTATTACAATTATGGGTTGCTCCAAACAAAATGCAGGGCAAACCTCTGGGTCTGAAAAGGTTCAGCAAGATAAAACGATTACGTTCTCGTGGTCAAGAGATATCGGGCCGATGAACCCGCATGTTTATAATCCTTCGCAATTAATTGCGCAATCGATGATTTACGAACCGCTGGTCAGCTACAAAGAAGGAGGCAAGCTGGAACCTCATCTGGCAGAATCCTGGATTATCTCGCAGGACGGGAAAGAATACACGTTCAAGCTTCGGCAAAATGTGAAATTCTCTGATGGGTCGCCGTTTAACGCTGCTATCGTCAAAAAGAATTTCGATGCGGTAATGAAAAACTTCACAAATCATAGCTGGCTTGGGTTTATTAATATGCTTGATAAGACGGAAGTCGTGGATGAGTATACGTTTAAAATGACTCTGAAAAAGGCCTATTATCCGACCTTACAGGAGTTGTCGGTTGTCCGTCCGGTACGTTTTCTCGGTGAAGCCGGGTTCCCAGATGACGGTGATACATCGAAGAGTGTAAAAAAACCGATCGGAACTGGACCGTGGACGCTGACGGATTACAAGAAAGATGAATCTGCGGAGTTTACCCGTAATCCGAATTATTGGGGAGATAAACCGAAGGTTAACAAGATGGTCATCAAGATTATTCCAGACGGAGAAACGCGGGTACTTGCTTTTGAGAAGAAGGAGCTTGATCTCATCTACGGTGAAGGCGTGATCAGTATGGATGCCTTCAAGCAGTTGAAAGCATCTGGCAAATATGAAACAAGTCTTTCCGAGCCCATAGCAACGAGAGAACTGGTTATGAACACGATGAAGGATGCGCTTTCGGATTTGCGAGTACGTCAGGCTCTTCATCACGGTTTTAACAAGCAGGCTATGGTGGATGGAGTCACTTCCGGTTTAGAGGAGAAGGCAGACAACATTTTATCCAAAAACCTCCCGTACACAAATCTTGACGTTAAGCCGCTGGAATACAATGTAGACAAGGCGAAAGCTTTATTAGATGAAGCGGGTTGGAAGCTACCTGCAGGGAAAACCGTTCGTGAGAAAAACGGCAAAGCGCTTGAACTGGAACTGATATATGAGAAGACGGATCAAGTTCAAAAGCCGATGGCGGAGACACTTCAATCCGAATGGGGAGCCATCGGCGTCAAGCTGAACATTACCGGGCTTGATCTCGCCACACAAGTTAAACGCCTACGTGCTGCTGATTTTGATTTGGACTTCTGGAGCAACTACGGATCGCCTTATGACCCGCACTCTTTTATTAATATTGCTGCTGAAAAAGGCTTCGGCATCTCGGAGTCGCTCTCGAGCTTGCCAATGAAACAAGAGTTGGATCAGCAAGTGAAGGACGCTCTTCTTTCAACCGATGAGAGCAAGCGCCAACAACTGTACGCTTCTATCTTGAAGACGCTGCAGGAGCAGGCATCTTTTCTGCCGATCTCGTATATTAAGAAGACGGCTGTTTATCAAAAAGATGTGAAAGGTTTCGTATTCCCAGCCAATCGGGATGCGAATCCATTCCTCGGACTCGACATTGTGAAGTAAACGGCAGGGAGGCTATTATGTTCAGCTATATCGGGAAACGGCTTCTTGCCATCATTCCCATCTTTCTTTTTGCTACGCTTCTTTCTTTCATTCTCATTCATCTGTCACCGGTTGATCCAGCTGAAGCTTACTTGAGCGCAGCCCATATACACCCAACGGAAGCGGTACTAGCCGAGGTAAGACATGAATTCGGCCTGGATCAGCCGCTGTATGTTCAATATGTTCAGTCGCTTATGAAGATGTGCCGACTAAATTTCGGTACATCTTATGTTTCGAAGGAGCCGGTTTGGCAGGAGGTCGCGCACCGATTGCCGGCTACACTCCAGCTTGCCTTCAGCAGCCTTTGCATGGCCGTGCTTGTCAGTGTGCCTATCGGCTTTCTATCGGCTGTTTATAAAAACAGCGTGATTGATCATCTCAGTCGGTTGCTTGCTTTTATTGGTGCTTCTATCCCGCAATTTTGGCTAGGGTACTTATTGATTTTTTTCTTATCGGTCAAGCTGGATTTGTTTCCTGTGCAAGGAAGAGGTACGTGGGCTCATCTGATTCTTCCTTCGTTAACGCTCTCCTTGGGGCTGATCGCAATCTACACTCGTCTGCTGCGTACCAGCGTTCTCGAACAAATGCAGGAGCCGTATGTCGTATACGCTAGAACCAGAGGCATCAAAGAGTCGGTCATTATGGGCAAGCATGTACTAAAAATCGCAATTTCGCCGATGATTACCGGTTTGGGTATGAATATGGGGAAATTGCTTGCGGGGACGATTATTGTGGAAGAGGTCTTTTCCTGGCCAGGGTTCGGACGTTATTTTATCGATGCCATCTTTAACCGGGATATCCCTGTTATCCAATGCTATGTTTTTCTCGTTGCTTGTACATTTATTGTGTGTAACCTGATCGTTGATCTTCTGCAAATGGCTATGGACCCTCGGATTTCTAGGAAAGGAAGTACGAGCCCATGATCATGAGGATACGCACCGGACTTAAGAGTCAGAAGACCGTTATCGTATGCATGGGCCTTCTATTTATTTTCTTTGTTCTTACCGTGTTGGCTCCGTGGATCGCGCCTCATGATCCGATTCAGGTAAACTTGGCGCTCAAGCTTCAATCACCATCGCTGGATTATCCTTTGGGTACCGACCATTTGGGGCGCTGCAACCTTTCTCGTCTTTTATACGGCGCTCGCGTTTCGTTAGGCTTTGCGTTTCTGATTTTAATTGCCTCTTTAGGTATTGGCTTGTTCATCGGATCGATTGCCGGATACAAAGGAGGCCTAGTTGATCATGTGCTGATGAGGTTCTGTGACGGCGTCATGTCGTTTCCGAATCTCGTACTCATTCTTGGGCTGATTGGGATATTCGGCCCTGGACTGGTGCAGGTTGTTTTGGCGATGATGCTGGTGCAGTGGGTCTATTACGCTCGGATGTTCCGAGGTATGGTTCTCAGCTTGAAGGAGCGGAACTTCATTACCGCCGCCAGAATCAGTGGATCCTCGCAATGGAAGATTATTAGACAGCACATTATTCCCAATGTACTTCCCCCGATTGTCGTTATGGGAACACTGGAGATGGGCTGGGCGATCATGGATATATCCGCTCTCTCGTTCCTAGGACTTGGCATTCAAGCGCCAACGCCGGAGTGGGGTGCGATGATTCACGAGGGAAAGGCGTTTATTCGCAGTAATCCCGAATTAATGCTGTATCCGGGAATGATGATTTTGCTTGTCGTGGTGTCATTCAATGTATTAGGTGAAGCTTTGTCGGATCGGTTTGGCGTTAAGCGACGTTTTGAAAAGGGATGAGAAAACTTGAGAGAATCGCAGAATGTTTTGCAGGTAAGCAGCCTGCATGTGAAGGTCAAGACGGCGGATGGAACGCTTCCCCTTGTCCATAATATCGATTTAGAGCTGAAGCCTGGCCGTGTGCTTGGTCTTGTTGGAGAAAGTGGCAGCGGCAAATCAGTCACGTGTCTGTCGATCTTACGGTTGCTGGACCGAAAAACAACGAGCGTGGAAGGCAGTATCCGATTGCACGGTCGCGAGCTGAATGGGCTCGGAAACGAGGAAATGCGGCGTATTCGTGGCAAAGAAATCGCCTTCATTATGCAAAATCCGATGAACGCCTTTTCTCCTGTGTTTACGATCGGTGATCAATTCGTCGAAACGATCCGCACGCATACGGCCCTCACTAAAAAACAAGCATTCGAATTAGCGGTGACCTCTATGCAGGATGTGAATTTACCGGATTCCTCCGAGCTTATGAGGCGGCACCCGTTTCAACTGAGCGGGGGGATGCTGCAGCGGGTTATGATTGCCTTTGCGATGTGCATGCGGCCATCTGTCCTTATTGCTGATGAGCCAACCACTGCGCTGGATGTGACCAATCAACTGCAGGTGCTGCGTCAACTCAATCGTATTCGTTCCGAATACGGTACGTCTATTCTATTGATTTCTCATGATTTGGGGGTCATCGCGGAAATGGCAGACGATGTTGCCGTTATGCAGCATGGACGGATTGTTGAAAAAGCAGACGTCTACGAGTTATTTGATCATCCGCAGCATGTGTATACGAAGGAATTGCTCGATGCCAGACCCAAGCTGCAGATTAACCAACAGATCAACCAACCGACCAAGGAGTTTGTATTGTCATGAATGCTATGCAGCAATCTGAGATTGCTTCGCAGGGTCGTCCCTTTGGGGCGAAAGCGATGCAGATTTACCTCGTTACCGCCTTGTTTTTCACTAGCAGCCATATCCTTCTGATTCTGCTGCCGCTTAGCTCGTACAAGCTTGGAGCGAGCCCGTCGCAGATCGGTCTGATCATGGGTGCTTATATGTTTACTTCGATGTTTTTACGGCCCGTTGCCGGTAAAATTGTTGATAAACTTGGTGCAAAGCGGATACTCGCCGCAGCGTTAATTCTTAATGTAGTAGTCATCTCCATGTATCTTATTCAGGAGCTGTGGGTTTACGCTATGCTTCGAATTGCACAGGGCGTGATCCTTGCTTTCTTTTCGATGGTATCACACCTGATGATCATCGAGGCTTTGTCGGAGAAAGCTCGTGGGCAAGGCCTCTCCCTTTTCTCACTCTCGTCGATGCTGCCTTACACGTACGGACCCTTTCTTGCTCTTTATTTTGCGGGAAAAGTACCCATACCTTACATCTTAATGGCCTTGATTCCGATCAGTGTGATAACACTCCTCATTGGTGTGAACATCAAGCTGCCCGTGCGTCGAAATAACAAGCCTATCGGTTCGCAAGCTGCTGCGAATTTGCGAAGCGAGGAACTTTACCAAGGATGGAAAGATCGAAAGCTGCTGCTTCCATCCCTAACGATGCTTCTAGCTTCGGCGATCATCGGAACGGTGGTGGCCTTTCTCCCGCTTTATCTAGAGAGACGCGAGTTACCGTATGCAGGATATTATTTCATGACCGAAACCGCTGTTCTTATTACATTGCGCTTCTTCGGCAGAAAACTCATTCCGACAAACGGTCGATTTCCTGTTCGTGCAGCTACTCTCCTCATATTGCTCATAACAGTCGCCGTATGTTTGGTTCGAATGGCTGAATCGCTGCCTGTTATCCTGCTTGCCGCAGTTTGCAACGGAGTTGCTTTGTCGATGCTGTATCCGACGCTGCTGACCTATGTTTCGTTCATTGTGCCAGAACGGTTCAGAGGCAGAGGGATCGGGCTGTTCATCGCAGCAGCCGATTTCGGAACATCGGTAGGTACTTGGGGGATGAGTCTGATTGCGAATGCGTATTCGTACGAAGTCATGTTTTCCGGTTGTGTAGTTATCGGGGTAGCTGCCCTGCTACTTATCCTACTAATGTCTAAACAGGGGGTGAGGAATTGAGTTTGCTTCAGGTGAAGAACGTTACTCATAGTTATGCAGCACCCCATCAGTTCTTTAAGGAGAAGAAGCGGGCAACTGTGCTTTCCAATGTTACTCTTTCCATTGAACATGGCAAGTGTTTAAGCCTCCTCGGAACGAGCGGAGCAGGTAAAAGCACGCTGGGCAAGGTCATCCTGGGACTTGAAAAACCGCAGAAGGGACAGGTTTTTTTTCAGGGGGTTGATGTTTACAATACGGACTCGTCTACCCGCAGGAGGCTTCGTCGAGATCTTCAAGTGGTTTTTCAAGACTGTTATTCGGCCGTTAATCCGCAAATGAATGCAGAACAAATTATCGGAGAGCCACTGCAAAACTACGAGACATTATCTCTGAAGGAGCACAAACGAACGATCGGAGAGCTTCTGGAAACAGTCGGGTTAAAATTGGATGACAGGCACAAGTATCCTCATCAATTTAGCGGCGGACAACTGCAAAGAGTCAACATTGCAAGAGCGATTGCCTTAAAACCGAAGCTGATCGTACTCGATGAGGCGGTAAGCAGCCTGGACATGGTGAATCAAACGAAAATCTTGCAGCTGTTGAGCGACCTGAAATCGGCGTTTGGCCTCTCTTACCTATTTATCACTCATGACATTAAAGCTGCTTACTCGATATCTGATGTTCTGGCTGTGATGGAAAAAGGGGAAGTGGTCGAGTTGTGCGAAGATAAATCGCAGTTTTTTCAATCGCCACACCCCAGTGTGAGGAGTTTGGTTAGCTCCATTCTTTCGGAGCATCCGCGTAATCGTTCCGTTTAACTTCCGACGAGATAACCTTCAACAACAACGAATTGTGATCTATGAAGACACCCGAGAGGGTGTCTTTTGCTTTATGAGGTACTTAATTGGGAGGATAGGGTAGGATGTTTTCGAATACATAGCCTTGGTTAGTTCAAATCCATTCTCAGGGCGGAATACTTAGCTTTAGGTATCCATAGACGGTTTTTCACCCAAAATGCTATTTGTTATACTTAATAGGACCGATACGAAATAAAAATAAGCAAGGAGTTGGCGGGATTGAACTATACAGAGATGTTAGGACGCAGGAGCGAAATTTTGAAACGTATCATTGGAAATCTGATTATTAAAGATAATCAGTTTGGTTTGAGTGAACAAGAAAATAATTGTTATAAAGATATGGTTAAAAAGTTTCATAGAAGTAACTATGAATTGCACGCTAGTAGGAAACAAGTATAGTTACTATATGATCTATTAGAATGGAAGCAAAGAGTGTAGTAAGATGATAGGTACTAGAAGACACCGTCTTAGGTGTCTTTTTGTGGTGTAATAAGATTATATTAGTTAATAATCGATAGAGAGTAGGCGTGCATCATCTTGGTAAAGTCGGAGAAAACCATTTATTTTATCTTAGCTATGGTGGTCATTTCGTGGGGTTTAAATATTGTAATGGTTAAATACCTTACACAGTTTATCTCGCCCATGCTTGTAGCCGCAATTAGGATGCCGCTCGCTGGAATTGTGTTGCTTCCATTTGTATTTAAAAAGTATGGATTCTATAAGCCTAATGCAAAGCAGTGGGGACTTCTTTTTCTTATAGGGCTAACATCGATCTTCTTTCATCAGTTGTTTTTAGCTTATGGGGTTGTAACAACTACAGCTACTAATGCATCGCTGATCCTAGGATTAAATCCGCTAACTACCGCTCTACTTGCATCCATTTTCATTGGGGAAAAATTCAGTATGAGATTAGGCCTCGGTATTCTGTTTGGATTCTCAGGGGTCGTTTTGGTCGTAACCTCCAAATCGGCAGATAGTTCGGTTGGTTTATCCGGATGGGGAGATGTCATCATGCTTCTATCCATGTTGGCTTATGTTGTTGGTGCATTGTTCATCAAGAAGTTGTCGACAACCTCCATGCCGACTTTAGTTGTCACTACCTATTCAACGTTAATTGGGGGAATCATGTTAAATCTGGGTACGGTGACTTTCTTTGGGCCTTCGTCGTATGCTCAGATTCATTTGCCAGCCATGGCTTGGGCCGTTATGTTGATGTCCGCTTGGGGAGCATCTTCACTGGGTACTCTAGGGTGGAATCATGGTATAAAATTTCTAGGTGCCAACAAAACAGCCATGTTTCTAAACGGGCTGCCTTTTGCCAGTATGGTTGGGGGAATTATTTTTTTGGATGAAAAAATTGGTTGGATTCACGTTGTGGCCTTTCTTCTTACCACGGTTGGTATTGTGATAGGGACTTTAAAGAAAAGAGATAGCAGACTTCCCTCTGTAGGTGGAAAATCTGTTAATACCTAAGTGAAAGCGGAGGGAGCATACCTCCATACTAAATCAATAAGACACTATCCATTCATATGAATTGGGTAGTGTTTTTTAATTAAGCATAGCGGAATCATGATCAGGGAAAAATGTCCGAAGTGACTACATTTTGTAAGAAAGTTGTGTGGAAATGTTGGAAAAGAAATATATAAGAGAAACTCGATGTTTTAAAATTTCTAGAGTTTTTCCAACGGATGTCAATAACCATAATACATTGTTTGGAGGCAAGCTAATGTCATATATCGACGATATTGCTTCCATATCTGCTAGCAAATTATGTCGTGTGACAGCTGTGACAGCTTCTACGGACTCTGTTGATTTCTTACACCCTATTCGGCCAACGGATTCTGTTTCCTTAGAGTCCTTCGTCACATGGACGGGCAAGAGTTCGATAGAGGTTTTTGTGAAAGTGATCAGAGAAGATTTAAGAAGTGGTGAGAGGAAGATCGCCGCGACATCTTTTCTTACTTTTGTTGCTTTGGATGAGCAAAATAAGACGATATTTGTACCTCGCATCATACCTGAGACTGAAGAAGAAAAAAAGCTGCATGAAACGGCTGAACATAGAACGGAAATGAGGAAACACCGACGAGAGGAAAGCAAGAAGTTCGCTGACTATTTGGTGACGGAGTATCCATGGGAGTAATTCGGAGAGGGGTTCGACTGTTAGAGTCCGATAGGGGCGGTAATGGAGAGATGCCTTAAGCCGCAAAAAAGAGCTTGCTACGTGAACGTTGGCAGGCTCTTTTATTGTATTTAGCACCAATATTTCGCTCTGCGTACACCTATCGTCCATTATTTTGACATAGTGAGCACAGATTCAAATATATGTAGATAGTATACGAAGCGGCTCGACTAAATGGGGTGGTGAGTTCAGTGTCGCGTTCCAATGGAAGCCAAGGCACAGGGGATATATACATCAGGGCGACTTTTCAAGCACTGGTGGATACTATAATTCCGCCTACACTACGACAAGTAGAGGTGGTAGGAACGGTACCTGCAGCCGGGGCGGTTCAGCTCTGTGTGGATGAATTCGTGATGAACGAGATCGATCATTCGCAATTTGTTCCTGTAAATGACGAGTATCCAACTCAGATGCCTCTTTCAAAGTCAACTGCTCAATTACTTGATAGGGGGGCTGAGCAATTAATTCGGAGAGGGCTAGCCCAACATCCCTTAAGCCCTTGGATTTTCCCCGGAGGCCGACTGTTTTCCGCTCTGTCCCGCGAAGATAGGCTGCAAACATTGGCTCTACTGGATCGGCTTGAGGTCCCTCTCCACTTGGTGCCTCCTCCTTATCAAAACAATCCCGGAATGATTCAAACCATGATAGATTCGTTAACTCAATTAACGATGTTCGGTTACTATTCAGAATGGTTCGGGTATGGAACAACCCGTCTCTCTCCTCCAGACTACCGGCAGGTTGAGTTTTTTCCACCTGGTTGGTGTTTGGTCGGTTATCCCGGGCCAGCATTCGGATACTGTGATTTTCGTGGATTTTTATTGAAGTATCCTCATGCTAAGGGGGAATATCCGAATGACTGACCCGGATGTTATTGTGATCGGCTCGGGTGGCGGTGGAGCTGTAATTGCCAAAGAGCTTGGGGAAAAGGGCCTTCAGGTCTTGGTGTTGGAGGCTGGCCCCTGGTATGGGAATTCACAGTGGCCTGACCCGAATAAGAACCGGGGAGCCCAAAACAGCTCCAAGTCGGATGATTTGAATATATTTTTGTTCAAGGAACAATACACCAAGGATGAAGGAGAAATGAATGACTTGATTACAGGCAGACTTCGCTGGGGGCCTGCGGATAGGAATCGCTCTCCGTGGTTTCGGAATGTAACGAGGCGGGGGTTTGTTTGGCAAAATTCCGGAGTAGGAGGGACGACACAATCTTATCTTGCCAATTCTCCGCGAGCTTTTCCTGTGACGGTTGACCATGTTTGGCCGATTTCTTATCGCGAGCTTATTCCTTATTATGAAAAAGTCGAAGCGACGCTGCCGGTTGAGTTTGCGCCTATGACTTCCAAAGAGGAACTGTTTTTTTATGGAGCAAAAAAGGCCGGTTGGCAGCTGATTCCTACTCTGGATGTGACAGTTCCTGGCTATCGCCCGCAGCCCAACGCCATTTTGCCTCCAAATAAGAACCTTACCCGTCCAGACTATTCCGTTGAACAGTTGTCTTGGATGCAGGGCTGTACCCTTGCCGGTCATTGTATCAACTGATGCCCGCACGGGCCCACTGTGGATAAAATTGCAAAGCGTTCAACCAACGTTAGTTATGTCCCGCTAGCCTTAAAGACAGGCCGTGTAACCATAAGGCCCAATGCCTTTGTCACCCAAATCATGACGGAGACCCATCTGACGGAAGGGTTGCGAGCAATTGGTGTACGCATACGGGATACATGGTCAGGGGAGACAGAAGAGATTAGAGCCGGAGTCGTGGTCATGGCTGCGGGAACGATCGAAAGTCCCCGGCTTTGGCTAAATTCTGGTTTGCCCAGTAATCCATGGGTAGGACGGGGATTGGTTAATCATTATTTTGACTGGGTCACGGGAATGTTCGATGAAAGAGATCTGATCGCCATTCTGGGAAGCCCGGATATCAATCCCTTTGTAGGCCATACATCAGGGGGGAGGCTCGACTATCCCGGACTTGGATCCATTTTGGTTACTGGGATGAGCCCCGGATTAACCGCCTCCATGAGCTATGGATTAAGTCAGTCTGGATACAGCTCCTTGCAGCCGCTTCTTACCAGTATGCCATGGTATGCAAAAGGCCGAGTCGTAGGGCACGAGCTGCAGGAGTGGATGGAAAACTATCGAAGAACGTTAAGCATCGTTATATTTGCTGACGATGAGGTTAATTATAGAAACGGAGTTACGGTTGATCCGGCAAATAAGGATGAACATGGACCTGTCCCGAAGGTGAGCTATGTTTCTGGACAACGAGGAAGTAGGAATCGCAACGAACTTGTTAAAATCGCCGTGGACATTTTGCGGAAAGCAGGAGCCAAGAAGGTGCTTCGAACCGACTGGCCGGCCTCTCTGATGATACATATGGAAAGCACCATGAGGATGGGATTTGTCGTAGATGACAGTTGTGAATCCTATCAGACAAAGCGGTTATATATTGCTGATAATAGTGTGCATTTTAACGCATTGGGTGGGGCCAATCCAACGCTTACAACGCAAGCTCTTGCTACTCGCACTGCTGACAAAATGGCCGAGAAATATTTTAAATAAAAGCTTAAAATAAAAACCAGGAAGAAGGGAACGCTAATTAGCAAAAAGGAGCTGCCAACATGAATATCATGGAAGTACTCAATGATGCGATTAAGCCGTTTCTGGATGGTGAAAAGCCGCCTTTAAACGTCGGAGAAGTCATGAATCTGTGGTTTTATTTGACTGCAACGGAACAAACCATGCGGGGCGAACAGGTATCTTATAATATTGTAGAGGATCTTGAACTTAAGGAGAAGCTGAAAGAAGTCATTAACGATGTTCATGGTCCAATTTTTGCAGAGTTAACTGAGTTTTTAAAAGTAGAAGGTGTCCCGATACCCGAGGCGTCGCCGAATAAACCGATAGGCGATTTTCGGAATATTCCGGAGGGCTCCAAACTGTCTGATGAAGAAATAGCAAGTCTTCTAAGTTTCAATATTGTACTGGGTATAAATTATGCTTGCCGGGGCATGACAGAGGCAGTACGGCCGGATGTTGCGGCAATGTTCGCTAAATTTCAGATGAAGAAGTTTACATATGCAATAACGTTAAAAGATGTATTAATGAGAAAAGGGTGGTTTAAAGCACCCCCGTATTTCAAACCAGAAGCCTTTGCAAAGTAGTTTAGGAGGCGTTAAGCAGTACTTTGCTAGATAAGCAAGAAAAGCACCGGAGAGGGTGCTTTTTTATTTGTATGGGCGTTAAAGCAAGGGAAGTTTATGCAAGGTTATTTGATAGTGATAGCAGAAATGCTTCCATTTGTTTTAAAGTCTTTCGTGTAGGCTAATGTAGCTGTCGCAGTGAATGTACCGTTTGGTCCCGTTACGGTGATCGTTGGATTGGAAGAATAGCCTGCCCCTGGATTCGTAATGGTTACACCAGTCACAATGCCATTCGTAACTATTGCGGTTGCAGTTGCTTGCGTCTTTTGCCATGTATCACTTTTTCTTCCGTTATAACGGTAATAGTTGGACACCTCATCTAAGCGTTCATTCGTGATCCCATAGGGGGTCAGAACTTTAAGGAGAGCTGTTTTGTTTTGCTGAGCTTGTTCGGAGCTTGGGCCACTATCCAGTCCTGCAGGCGTTACGCCGCGAAATGCTTCTCTAAAAACCTCAGTGGGCACCCCAAGGGCCGCGGCAATAAGTACGACAGGTCTACCGTGGTCCTGTGGATCTGTATTAAAACCACCCGATATCACGACGGAATTAGCTGCTTGACCAGGATTACTGCCATTCGTTGTGCCCGCAGATGGAGTTGGGCTTGTTGGGGGAGCTAGAACGGGATCGGGCTTACAATTCAGTCCCCCTTTGTTGCCTGCTTCTCTTGGAGGTACATCCTTAACCGCTTTATTATTTGCTGCTGCTAACACCGTGTTATTACTGCTCAATGCTATACCTCCACTTACTACAATTACGGCCACTAGCGTACTAGTGGTGATCATTTTCATTTTTATGTTCATCGTCATTCTTCCCTTCTTTTTATTAAATTGTGTGTTTCTTGAAACCTATATTACTTGGACTTGGTGAAAGTATGGTGAAAGCACGAAAGCTTTCGGTTATACTTTTATGAAGATGGTAAGTCGGGAAATGGGGCAGGAAAATGAAGGTTCTATTGGCGGAAGATGATATTCGTCTGGGTGAACTGACCGCGCATATGTTGAGAAAGAAGTCTGGATGCACCGTTGATTGGGTGAAGACGGGCAGTGATGCGTTCGACTATGCGACGGCTTCCAGTTACGATGTTGTCGTGCTCGATTGGATGATGCCGGAGGGGGATGGCCTCGAAACGTGTGCCAAACTTCGTAAAAAGGGCTATCTCGGTGCGATTCTAATGCTGACTGCAAAGGATGCTTTGCAGGATCGTGTTGAAGGTCTCGATGCGGGAGCCGACGATTATTTGGTTAAGCCGTTCGAGATGGACGAACTGCTGGCACGTTTGCGAGCACTGATGCGCAGAAACTTCGTTCCCCTTCAGGAGGATGTTATCCGGATCCGTGATCTGGAGCTGCAGCGGATGAGTCAAATCGTCATTCGAGACAACCAAGAAATCCAATTATCCCCGCGTGAATTTCAAATTCTAGACCTGCTGCTGCAGAACAAAGGACGTACACTGACCCGCGAGGTCATCCTGGACAAAGTATGGGGTCTTGATGCCGAAGTGAATCTAAAGACGATCGACGCTACCGTGAAGTTAATCCGAAAGAAGCTCGAGCCCTCCTACTCACGGGAGCTCATTCAGAGCGTGAGAGGCGTAGGTTATAAAATTGAAGCATAACTGGGGCTCTTTAAAAAATCGGCTATCCGAAGGTGATTTGTTCGACCGAACGCGCAATAAGTTGACGCTGCAATACAGCGGTGTACTTATTGCTTTTCTGAGTTTGTTCGTCATCATTGTTTATGTCCTACTCTATCTATTCATCTGGAACGATCAACGAACGGGATTGAATGAGCTTGCTGACAGTGAAATTCGCACCTTGCAAAAGTGGGCCGACCAAGACAGCGATCCGAATAGACGTCCCCCGCGCTCAATAGAGGATGCTTTCTCGATCAGCACGGACCAATCGTTCTACTATTTGATTGCTGAAAATGGGAACATACAGTTAGGTGATGAGATTCAGCCGGAATTGCGTAATCAGGTGATAGAGGCCATTGCGAAGGGACATTTCAGGGGGAAAGGAATCGAGAAAGTTACCTTGCAAACATTCGATAAGCCGTCTGCAGACGACTTAGGACGCCCGAAACTGGGGGAGAATGCCAAGTTTCTTGTTTCGGACCGTCAGCTGCTATGGAATGGGGCGCGGATCGGCACCTTATATCTAGGGAAGGAAGTTACGTTCCAGAACGATTTGTTCCGCCTGCTGCTTATTCTGTTGATCGGGATGGCGCTGCTTTTCTTTGCTCTAGCCTTATGGTTCAGCCATCTGATGGCACGCAAAGCGATTATACCGATTGCCAAAGCGTATGCGAAACAACGTGAGTTCGTAGCAGACGCTTCCCATGAGCTGCGTACACCTCTGAGTGTCATGCTAACATCGATCGAGGCGCTTCAGCTTGAAGAAAGCATCGAGAGCGACCCCTTTTCGAAGAACGTGCTAAATGGCATGAAAGAGGAGGTTAACTCCATAACGAAGCTTGCCGGCGAGTTGCTGCACCTTGCCCGCTCTGATTCTGGCGAATTCGAGCTGGATCGATCCGCATTTAATCTAAGTGAATCAGCCGCAAGAGCGATTAGTAAGCTACAGCCATTTGCTCAAGCCAAGGACATCGACATTGAGCTGCATGTCCCTCATGAGCTGACGGTGAATTGGGACGCCGAGAAATTCACGCAGCTGCTCATCCTGCTAATCGATAATGCGATTAAGTATACGCCGGGCAAGGGAACCGTACATGTAGTGCTTGCAGACGGCAAGGAAAAAGGGGCTCGCAGCTTCACCATCGAAGTGAAGGATAATGGGATCGGCATTGCGGCCGAAGTACTTCCGCGCATCTTCGACCGTTTCTACCGCCAGGATAAGTCACGAACGCGTCAAATCGGCGGCCATGGTCTTGGGCTTGCGATCGCCAAGAATATCGTGGATGCAAGTCGGGGCACTATTCATGTGGAAAGCACGCTTGGAGAGGGCAGTACGTTCAAGATTCGTATTCCTTTGTAGGTAACCGGAATTTTCCGAGGGAACGTCGCTTCGCTAACTAAAGGTCAGGTGACTTTCCTTTACAATCGACAGAAAACAAAAAATGAGAAGGCAAGAATAACCTTGCCTTCTCATTTTTTTTGCCACTAAGTGGATTTATTACTTTTGAAAGCGCCATTATTCAATGGGCACCGAATGACTCCTGATTATCTCAGCTACATCATCGAAAGCATATCTGTGGTTAACCATATCTACTGTCAAATCTTCCGCAGCTTTGTTGTTCATCGAGAAACGATAACCGTTGTAACGGAGAAAGATGACTAGTGCTGTAAAGGCTGTACGTTTGTTCGCATTTTGAAAGGGGTGATTTTGTCCCAAGGATTCGAACAAAGCTGCTGCTTTTTGATAGATGCTGGGATAAGCATCATCTCCAAAGGCTGATGATTGCGGGCGCAATAAAGCAGACTCCAGCATATGGCTATCTTTTACACCTATATGTTCGCCAAAACTATATTTTTGAATGACAGCAACATTAATTGCTATGGCTTCTTGTGTGGTCAAATAGCGAATTGTGTTCATTATCTATCTTTTAAACCTTTCAATGTTTCGTCATACTCCTCCATGACTTGAGAGAGTGTGTCAAGAAAGTCGGGACTAATCCCAGTGGGAAGAGCAACTTTGTTTACTTTCTTGATGACGATTTCTCCATCGTTTTCTCGCACATCAATTTTTACGGTATCACCAACTTCAAGACCAATTTGCTTAAGAGCATCCGTCATCGTTATGCCGAGACTATTGCCGAATTTCGAAACCTTACGCTCCATGTCCATCACCTTGCTCATATATAATCAACTCCTTACTATCTTATTCAGTTGTTATAACAATTATACAATTATACAAGTTATATTGGAATAGCCCTATGTGCAAAATATCAACGAATCTGTCCTACGGAATTTGAGCCTTAATCGCAGTGAGTGCATCACTTATCTTCGTTTCAAGCTTGAAGATGCTTTCTTTTTCTGCATTCATTTGGCGTGAAAGAGAAATCATGGAGGTGAGTGAGCTTTGAACAGCATTCGTATCTTCTTTTTTTGCTCCTTGTTTAAATGCGGTCCATATCGGGGAGAGGCTGTTTTGGATCGTTTTGATAGCACCTTGCTTAGCTTTGATCTGTACGTTTATGGGGTCAATGTCATTCAGGCTGCTGCGGATTTTTTTCGTCGCTTTGGATGCTTTGTCTTTAGCAGCTTGGGAAGCTTTTACTTTGGCGCTTATATCCATACGAGCTAGTTGTACGGGGATTTTCATAGCAGCAGCTTGGAATCTTAGCAGGGCGCTCAAGCTCTTGCTTTTCAGTGCTCGGGCGGCTTCGATTTGTTTGTTTAACGCGGCGTACTGAGATAATAAGGGCTGATGCCGAGCTCTTGTTCGCGAGATCTCCTCCTCCAATTTCGCCAATTTGGCGGAATCGATATCTTTGGCCTGTTTGCTAAGCTCTGCCGATGTATCCTTATTTCTGCTATGTAGCGTATTGATCTTGGCTTCCCAGTCCTGTTCTTGCTTCTGAAGGTTGAGGAATTCGGTGTATAGCGAACTGATTTTACTGGCTTGGGTTTGAGTCGCGGCGGCAATCGTTTTGTCGAGAGAGGATTGAATCGTGGTTGTGATTTCGAATGAAGCGGCTGAAGCTAACTCGGCTGGAATAGCAGAGGCGAGGGCTAAAGCGGTGAGCAAAGCGGTAAAATTTTTCAATAGACAACCTCCTTCAAATTTGAAAGTGTGATGTGAATACAACAAAAAAAGCACCTGCAAGAAAGGCCATCGGCCTTATCTTACGGGTGCTTCCGTCGTAAGTATTCACTCGAATATGATAGGAGTACTATACCAAGACGCCACGGAAGATGTCAATAGAACACCAAATTTGCGCCAAGTGATACATGTGAATTACACTAGCTAGGACTGGTAAAATAACCACGACCAAAGGATGGAACAATCATGATGAATCAACTTTCGATCAATGATTTAAAACGATTCAAAAACGAACTGACACGATTTATGATGACGTATAAGTTTGCACTGGATGAAATAGAGACTAGAATTGAAATTCTCGTGCAGGAATTCGAAATGCTGCATGAATATAATCCGATTGAACATACCAAATCTCGCTTGAAGTCACCGGAAAGCATCTTTCACAAGCTCAATAGAAAGGGAGGCGACCTCTCGTTCTCAGGGATTAAGGAGAGCATTAAGGACATTGCAGGTATGCGGATTACGTGTTCGTTTGTCTCTGATATTTATGTCATAAGCCAGATGCTGAAGAGTCAAGGCGACCTTAAAGTACTGGATGAGAAGGATTATATTAAGAACCCGAAGCCTAATGGGTACCAAAGTCTTCATTTGATCATCGAAGTGCCTGTACATATGTCGGATCGATTAGAAAGTGTGTGCATCGAAGTTCAGATTCGAACGATTGCGATGGACTTTTGGGCCAGTTTGGAGCATAAAATCTATTATAAGTTCAATCAAGGCAATCAAGCTGTACCAGCGCGGCTTCTGGATGAATTAAAGCAAGCGGCTGCAGCCGCGTCAGCCTTGGATCTGCAAATGGAACGCTTGCATGCCGAAATTGAAGTTATTAAAGAAGAGCAATCGGAAACAATGGACGATAAGTTGAATCGAATTATTATTAACAATCAGCAATTTGCTCTGCCACAAGCGCTGCTGGAGCTTTTAAATGATGAGGATGTGAAGTAGTATCCGCTAATTGGATGATGCCTCTTTTAATTTCTGTGGTATAATCAATGTAACGGAATTAGAAGGGTGCGTGTAAATGAATACTTTTGAAGACTGGAATCAGAAAGTGAAGTCAACGTTCAACGCTACAAGTAATGAAGAAGTACTAACCGTTATGGAAGCAGGAGAATCATTAGGTCTTTCTAAAGATCAGATGAAACTGTATGTGGACAAAAACAAGTTAACCAAAGTGCCAATTATGAGAAGTGTTCATCGCTACCTGTTATTAAAAAGTGAGATCGATGAAATCGTAGAGAAATTATGAGTAACGGACATCAAAACTATGCGAATCATCGTAGAATGCATCCGCTGTTTCACTTTGTTTACAGTGTGCTGGCGCTGGGTTTAGTGATTTTATCACTTATCCAGCTCGTTAGGTCAGTGCAATCCGGGGTAGACATACTGCCCGCGGTTATTTTTCTGCTCATTTCTATCATTTTAGTCATTGTATTCCTGCTTGTACGGTCCTATCCGTTAAAAGCGCAGGATCGCGCGATACGGGCAGAAGAGAATCTAAGGCACTATGTGTTGACCCAGAAGCTGTTGGATGCCAAGCTCACGATAGGGCAAATTGCGGCTCTACGCTTTGCTTCCGATGAGGAGTTTCCTACACTTTGTAAGAAGGCTGCCGCGGAGCAGTTGGCACCTGACGCGATCAAAAAGTCGATCAGGAGCTGGAGAAGCGATAACTACCGAGTATAGTGCCGCTCCTTTATAGTGAAAGGAGCTGCCTCGAAAGTAGAATGATTTCGCTCGAGAGATAGTTCGATTGTCAAGAATGTTAGAAAAGCAGAAAAATGGTGGTGCAAGGTTTATTCTTGCTCTGCCATTTTTTTTTGCGATCGATTACTGACTCCCTGATTGAATATTCCGGGTCAAATTATACGGAACTTCCTCACAGCTGGCTAATCAATTTTTTGGCTTCCAAATAAAGCACCTGAATAAACTTTTTTGTATTTTGTCGGATTATACTCTGAGATTCATCTTCCTTGTTCTCCAGTTCCCTCATTCTTTTGCGGATATCGCTTAGGTCAAAAAATTTATTTGAGTATTCCTCAAACTTCGGATTCGAATAATCAATCAATCCCAGGGAGGCAAGGTTTGTTAGCGCTTGGTTCACAGTCCGGCGTACCCGCTGCTCGGCTGCCTTGACTTCTTTTCTCAAATCGCTTCCGGAGGCTGAGGGGGCTATTTTTTTTTCGGCGACTTTTTGAAAAATTTCATGAAGCGGCGGAAAGTTAAGCGCGAGCGGATGTTTCATATCGGTACGATACAGATAATCAAGCATCTCCAATAAGTCCTTGCAGCCGGACTCACCGATTAATCCAAGGTCGGATAAGACATAATTCCCGCTTGTTACTATTGTTTTTGCACTGGAAGACGAATCTTTCTCCGTAAGGGCACCGTTAATGCCGAGGGCACTTAGTGATTTCTGAATGTTTCTTATGGATTGGTGCAGCCGAAGCAGCTCGGAAACCTTACGAATAACGGCGATTAATTCCAATCGGTTGATCGGTTTCGTGATGTAATATTCAATTCCACAGGAATAAGCCAACCCAATCATTTCCTTCGACTCTACTTGAGAAATCATGATGATTTTGCCTTCGAAGTTACCGGAAATCTCACGCACGGTTTCTATGCCGTCACGATCAGGCATCAATAAATCGATAAGAACGATATCTACTTGCATGAGGGCAAGTAGATCGCTGTCAATGTGCGCCCCATCTGGGGCTTCACCTACTACGCTTCCCAAATCCTCATCCTCAATAATTAGCTCCAGCATGGAACGTACGGCCGGATCGTCATCGATAATAAAAAAACGCATCATGCTATTCCTCCTTTCCTATCTGGCTCACTGGCAAAGTGATGATGAAATTAGCACCAACCCCGTCACTTCCGGCTTGAACTCGTATGGTTCCATGAAGCAGCTCGACTTCTTGTTTCACGTAAGCGAGTCCTATACCTGTAGAAGGGTTGCCGGATTCATCGTATTTCATAGTAAACCCTGGCATGAAGATTCGATCCTGATGTTTAGGCGCAATACCCGGACCGTTATCAATTACACTGATAACGATATCATCTCCGCTTCGTATCACGCTAATCCTGATATAGCCCGATTCCCGAATTGCTTCAACGGCATTAGTCACTAGGTTATTGAGTAAGGATAGGGTGGCATACACGTGACATAATGGGAATTCGCCATCGTTCTTCAGCGAGAATGCAATCTTCTTGCTGAGGGATCTGGCATATTTCTCATTAGAACGTAAGACGATTCCAACCAATTCATCCATCGGCATGTAATCGCTATCATGTGAAATTAATCCGGACAACCCCGCATAAATCCGCTGATTATCTTTTTTGATTTCATGAACCTGACCGGCGATTCGGAGCGCTTTTTGCGACAGGTCATCAAGCCCTGGTTGATGTACATCCTTTAAAGACCGATACAGTTCATAGCTAACCCGCGTTATATATTCCGCATTGTGCAGCGTTTTCTTCAACTGAATAGATTCTTCATATAGCTCGGAAATAAGCATGAGCATCTTCTCGTTTTCTTTGCGCTGCTGCTCTTCGGCTGCCCTCGAATGTCGCAACTTCACGATATTGAAAATTCCTAGTACGAAAAAACTGCGAAAAAAAGCAATTAAGGCAATCTGATTCCAGGTGGTAAGTGAAGTCATCTCGGTGATGGATGTATATCGAAATAGTAGTTCCGCCGACGTCGCGGCAATTTCAATCGAAACGCCTAGAAAGCCGACTATAAGAGGCCGATTATGATGCCGGTTCATACGAACCGCCGTGAAGACGATTCCATAGGTCAGGTAGTAGAAGAATACTGGATAATGATGATGAAAGGAAGCGGACCAGTTCCAATCCGAGTTAAGGAACGCCTGAAGCCCTGTGCGAAAGATTGCAACCGATATCCCGACAAGAAGACCTGAGATATACGGGGAAGGAGTCCGCAGCCACAACAGGAAAAGGAAGAAGGTGGGGGTGCCTAAGCTGACCCGAAACTCATCTCGAAACGGATAGAAATTCAACTCCCCTGCGATGGGAACCGAAATAATCATGAGTATTAGCAGGAACCATTTTTCCTTCAAAGTGTCTTGTTCCCTCCTTCTCACATGAAGTAAAAGTCATTCGACATAGTTTGCGTTATTCCTTCAATACCTATAGATTGCTTTTACACACGAATATATTTTGAAAAATTTAATGAGAAATTGTAGATTCGTCTAGCTTTCTGTAGATTCCCCGCTAAGATGAAAACTATTAAAGCGCCACCAAAAGCTTTCATGAAAAAGAAAGCGCTTAACAAGAGGGGGAATCATCATGAAAAAGTTCGGATTAGCATTTCAAATTTTGTTTGGTCTCATTTTGGGGATTATCGTAGGAGCTATATTTTTTGGAAACCCAACTGTTGAGAGCTACTTAAAGCCATTGGGCGATATTTTCATCCGTTTGATTAAAATGATTGTCGTTCCTATCGTCGTTTCTTCGCTTGTTGTCGGAGTAGCGGGCGTTGGGGATATGAAAAGGCTGGGCAAGCTCGGCGGAAAGACGATTCTTTATTTTGAAATCGTAACGACGATCGCCATTATTTTTGGATTAGTCGTGGCCAATCTGTTGAAGCCTGGAGCGGGCGTCAATATGTCTGCGCTTGCCAAGACGGATATTAACAAGTACGTCGAAGCGACGGAGAAGATGACCAACCATAGCTTCATTGATACGTTCGTCAATATCGTTCCGAGAAACGTGTTTGAATCTTTTGTTGCAGGTGATATGCTGGCCATTATTTTCTTCTCGGTATTTCTTGGCTTGGGTATTGCCGCAGTTGGTGAGAAAGGGAAGCCGGTTTTATCCTTCTTTCAGGGACTCTCAGAATCGATGTTTTGGGTGACCAACCAAATTATGAAATTCGCACCGCTTGGTGTTTTCGGATTGATTGGTGTGACGGTTTCCAAATTCGGGGTAGGCTCCTTGGTTCCACTGGGTAAGCTGGTGCTTGCTGTGTACCTTGGGATGTTCCTGTTCGTGTTCGTCGTGCTCGGCTTGATCTCGAAGCTTTGCGGCACCAGTGTAATGACCATTATTCGCATTCTAAAAGACGAGCTGATCCTCGCTTTCTCTACAGCAAGCTCCGAAACGGCAATGCCTAAGATGATGGAGAAAATGGAGAAATTCGGTGTACCGAAGGCTATCACCTCTTTTGTCATTCCTACGGGCTACTCGTTCAACCTGGACGGCTCTACGCTGTATCAAGCCATAGCTGCTCTATTTATTGCTCAAATGTATGGCATTGACATGTCGATCAGCGCTCAGATCACCTTGATGCTTGCTCTTATGCTCACATCCAAAGGAATTGCTGGTGTGCCGGGTGCATCATTTATCGTGCTGCTGGCTACGCTGGGATCGGTTGGGATTCCGCTCGAAGGACTTGCTTTTATCGCAGGAATTGACCGTATTCTGGATATGGCCCGCACGGCAGTCAATGTGATCGGCAATTCCATTGCCGCGGTTGTCATGGCGAAGTGGGAAGGGCAGTACGATAAGAAAAAAGGCAAGCAATATGTAGAATCTGTTAAAAAAGCTGCGTAATTGAAATCACTTGGGGGATAAGACAATGACAACAGCTCAGTTAAGGGTGGAAAAAGATTTTCTTGGTTCAAAGGAAGTGCCTATAGATGCTTATTACGGGATTCAAACACTGCGTGCAGTCGAAAACTTTCCGATAACAGGTTACCGCATTCATGAAGAATTAATTCGTTCGATGGCGACTGTGAAAAAAGCGGCAGCAGTAGCGAACATGGAGATCAGGCAGTTGAACCCTCGAATCGGGAATGCTGTCGTTCAAGCGGCACAGGAGATTATAGATGGTAAATGGCACGATCAATTCATCGTCGATCCGATACAAGGCGGAGCAGGTACGTCCATTAACATGAATGCCAACGAGGTCATCGCCAATCGTGCTATCGAGCTGCTCGGGGGTACTAAGGGAGATTATTTTGCAGTAAGTCCCAATACACATGTGAATATGGCTCAGTCAACCAATGATGCGTTTCCGACCGCGATTCATATTGCCGCACTCTCTCAGATTGAGAAGCTGCTTGTGACGATGGAAGAGCTGCTCGAGGCGTTTTGCATCAAAGCCGTTCAATTCGACGGTATTATCAAAATGGGCCGGACCCATTTGCAGGACGGCGTACCCATTCGACTGGGACAGGAGTTTGAGGCATATAGCCGGGTGCTGGCTCGCGATATTAAGCGGATTAAGCAAACACGTGATCATTTATATGAAGTCAACATGGGCGCAACAGCCGTTGGAACTGGCCTAAATGCAGATCCACGCTACATTAAGCGGGTTGTGGAAGTGCTCGCCGAGCTGAGTGGACTACCGCTTATCAATGCCGAGCATCTGGTGGATGCGACGCAGAATACGGATGCTTACACCGAAGTGTCGTCTGCATTGAAGGTGTGCATGATCAATATGTCCAAGATTGCCAACGACTTGCGATTGCTCGCTTCAGGACCTCGCGCCGGGCTCGGGGAGATTCAGCTGCCTGCGCGCCAACCGGGCTCTTCTATTATGCCTGGCAAGGTGAATCCAGTGATGGCGGAGGTCGTCAATCAAGTAGCATTCCAAGTCATAGGCAACGACCACACGATATGTCTGGCGTCCGAGGCGGGACAGCTTGAACTTAATGTGATGGAGCCTGTGCTGGTGTTCAATTTATTGCAATCGCTTAGCATGATGAATCAGGTATTCCAAGCATTCCGCGTGCATTGTTTGGAAGGGATCGAAGCTAATGAGGAGCGCTGCAAACAATATGTGGAACAAAGTGTAGGCGTGATTACGGCGCTTAATCCACATCTCGGCTATGAAGTGGTGGCCCGAATTGCGCGTGAAGCCATTTTAACAGGAAAGCCTGTTAGAGAGCTCTGTCTGATCTACAATGTTCTGACGGAAGAGGAATTGCAGATTATTCTCGATCCGTATGAGATGACAAACCCCGGGATCGCGGGAGCTGAGCTGCTGGAAGGCAAGCAATAAAGCTAAAAGGAAAGGCTCGATTAGAGCAAAATTAAAGGGAGTGTGAACAGGAACATGTCAGTTCCAAGCGGTGCAACAACGTATATGATATTTCGGCTTCAAATCGATAAAGAGTTAACCTCGCTCGGCGATATCGCTGCTACCATTGAAAAGACAGGGGGAGACATTGTAGGCATAGACGTCATTTCTTCTGGTCGCACGAGTACTGTCCGCGATATTACTGTGAATGTTTTCGATCAAACACATAGCCAGCTTATCGGCGAGTCTCTTCAAAGTTTAAGCGGTGTAAAGGTGATTCACGTATCGGACCGGACCTTCCTTGTCCACTTAGGTGGGAAGATTGAGATAAATTCGAAAATTCCAGTCAAAAACCGTGACGATTTGTCCCGGGTGTACACCCCTGGGGTCGCTCAAATTTGTACCGCTATTGCGGAAGAGCCAAGCAAAGCCTATTTGCTGACGATCAAACGGAATATGATCGCGGTGGTATCCGACGGTACGGCTGTACTTGGGCTTGGCGACATCGGACCGTTGGCCGCGATGCCGGTGATGGAAGGCAAGGCGATGCTGTTCAAACAATTCGCGGGCGTGGATGCATTCCCCATCTGCCTTGACACGAAGGACCCGGACGAAATCGTCAGCATCATCAAAGCGATAGCTCCGGCGTTCGGAGGCATCAATCTAGAGGACATATCGTCGCCTCGCTGCTTTGAGATCGAAGAACGGCTGAAGCGTGAACTCGATATTCCCGTGTTTCATGATGACCAACACGGCACAGCAGTCGTGCTGCTGGCCGGTTTGTTGAATGCGTTGAAAATAACGGGTAAACAAATGTCGGACATTAAAGTTGTTGTTAACGGCATTGGGGCTGCAGGTATCGCTTGCTCTAAGATGCTGCTAGCCGCCGGAGTGCGTAACTTGATCGGAGTGGACCGCTATGGCGCTATTAACCGAAATACACAGTACGACAATGCGCATTGGACCGAGTTTGCCCAAATGACGAATCCGAACTTGGAAGCAGGGAGCTTGTCCGACGTTATCCAGCATGCGGATGTATTCATTGGCGTTTCCGCTCCGAACATTTTAACGGTAAATGATGTCCGATCCATGGCGAGGGACCCCATTGTCTTCGCGATGGCGAACCCAATGCCGGAGATCGATCCTGAGCTTGCCAAGCCATATGTGAGAGTGATGGCTACAGGGAGATCTGATAAGCCGAATCAAATCAATAACGTTCTTTGTTTTCCCGGTATTTTCCGTGGCGCTTTGGATTGCAGGGCGAGTGAGATTAATGAGGAAATGAAGCTGGCGGCTGCTCAGGCCATTGCATCCGTCGTAACCGATGAAGAATTGAACGAGACTTATATTATCCCGAGCGTTTTCAACCAGAAAGTGGTTGAAAAGGTAAGGGAGGCTGTTGTTGAAGCTGCCTATCGTACAGGGGTGGCACGCAAGAGCATGAGAGATCCCAATAAGGAGTAGATCTGTCACTGTTCGCCTTAAAGAGATGATCTGAAAGGAAATCGTCATCGCATAGAACCGTTCCGTTTCTGGAGCGCGGGAATCCTTTTTCAGCGATACTCCCCGAAGGTTCGGTTGGAAAGCCTCATGAAGATCTTAATTCCGCTTATCTCCGGACTGGTTCTAGTTTCTAGGTTTGGTGGGACTTGAGCTGCGGTGGGTATTTCCGGTTATCTACATCGGCTATGTGAATTTTGATCTCGCTGAGCGTGGTGAGTTGGCCTTGTAAAGTCCATGTATTTCCGTCAGGGAGCATTCGGTAAGTGATGATAACGTACTCCGCGGTTTTGGTTTTGGGAACTTGGATGGAATAGGCACCTTGATCCGGATGGCAGGCATAGGCTTGTGAACAAACGGTTGGTTCTTGATCATGGCCAAGTATCGTGATGTGTCCGCGACGTACGATAATAAGTTGATGAAAATTCATGATCAAGTCGTAGTCCTTTCCTAATGAGCTTCTCTTTATTTGATAGTGACATAGATATGTATTCACAACAAGTTAGTAACATAAAAAAGCGCCCAAGCGGGCGCTTTTTTAGTTGTCAAACACGGTTGTCCCTGTAGGATGACGGAGTCGTTTATCACATGGCGTATACACTTTTGATAATAATTTCAGGTAATTCTGCACGTTGTGCTTCATATTGCTTAGGCGTAATGCTGCCGCTGGACAGCCGTAAATTTAATTGCTCGGTTAACTCTGCTAATTGAAGCTCAATGACCTTCTGAACGTCAACCTTGTTGGCTTCGGCAATATCTGCAAGAGATAACCCATTATACTGGGCAATGTAAATGTCTTCCTCTGAGGACAGCCCCAGTACATGCAGCAGATCTTCTTTTATAGGAACAGTATTCTGTTTATTTGCAATTGGACTAACTCTTAAAGGATCAATCCATGTGGTTCCACCCATGCTTAAGGTAAGGGCCATTGTACTGATCAGGAGCATTTGCTTCCGGTTCATTGTATCCTCTTTTCTACTGATCAAACATTTGGTCATCATGCTTATCGCCGTACAAAGGTCATGTGCCAACTATCTGAACGACTCAAGGATCGTGAGTTCTTGGCTTTATTTACAGCACTTACGAGTAGAAATATAAGCAAATCCTCGCCAGTTGTATTATTAACTAATACTTTACGAGGCGTTAAATCACCAGCTCCCCCTCTGGCTATAAAGACGCCCGGCGAAGGTTCTGCCTCTATTTTGATAGCAAAGGCCTCGTTGTTAAACAAGAAGTTGATATCCCTCAAAATTAACTTTTGTTTACTTTTTACACGAATAAGTATTTGCTGCAGCAGTATCGTTTTCCCAACGCCAACCGAGATTGGTGAGCTACCGCCAACGATTCCATTAAGTTGAAGCACTATCTCCACCCCCAAAGATCTTGTGCTCCAGTATATTCGAGTAAATGCCAAGTGGAATGGGGGGATATACCTGAATAAACGATTTAGACGATTTTGAAACAAGTTAGAGGCAATAAAAAAAGAGCGTCTCCCCGGGGAGGCGCTCTTTTGAGTCTATCTAAATAACATTAAGACTGCCAGGCTCCAATGATAATGCCAGCAATCAAATAGGATACCAAGTGGTAGCCGATGGTAATGAAATACAACTGCAGCTTGCTATTCTCAAATAAATAATTCATCCCGATTTTCAGCGAAATGCTCAGCCCGATAAGTAGGCCTATCGTAAGCCCTGTCAACCAAGTTGTCTCACTGACAAGCGTCAAGAGAAGTGCCAAGATAAAGGCGCCCCCTAATGCGGTTAGTGCCGTGAGGATGTAAGTGATGGGGCCTCCGCCTTTCATCTCTTCCATTTTCATATTTCGCAGCTTGACCCATGCGTTTCCGAATAAGACTGGCGAATACCACAGGAAACCAAGTACCATGGTACTTAATGTCGCCACAAGTACGGCAAGGTAGTTCACTTCTAATAGATTCAAGATTGTAGCCCCCATTAATAGTGGATTAGGTGTTAGGAGCATTGTATCGTGTAGTTTCTTGGTTGTAAAAGCTTATTTATAAAAACATCTGGTACGAAAGTATACCATTAAACACTGCGAAAGTAGTAGGCATAAATTACTCTAAAGGACGAAGTCACGAATCGTATGGCGGGATACAATAGGTTTGTAAGCGAGATCAGAACAAGAAGGAGGCAGGGCAGCACGATGATTCGTTTGAAACGCAAAGTGATGATCGTTTCATTGGGCCTCTCAACTTTCCTCGTTATGGGTACGGCTTACGCCTACTCTGATGTAAGTACGCCTCTGCAAAATTGGTATAAAGCAAGTTTCCAGCAGGGGACGAAAGAAGTGAATTCTATGGTCCAACAAGGGTTGGACGAAGCTTCTCAATCCTTGAGCGTATCGGTGAATGAATCGGCATCCAAGGCAAATGCCAACTTGAAGAAGATGGCAGATGACATTAGTCATAACGCAATCGGCAGCATAGAAGCGGCTCGCCAATTCTATGTTAGTCAAATCGAAAGCGCGGCAGAGCTTGCTAAGACGGGTGCAGCGGCAGATTTCGACAAGTACGTAAGTGCTTCGAAAAGTGCGAATGACCGTGAAATCGATCAATGGGCTCAGGAAACGATTCAAGGATTAACGTCGAAGCTGGGCAACTAGTCAGTCATGGTGAGTTATGGGTTCACTTCAGGTGAGCGCAATGAAACAATATACTATTTAAAGGGAGATTGATGAATGATGAAAGCATTGAAAAGTAAATTAGCAATTGGTGTTATTGCAACAGGTTTAGTAGCAGGTATGGGTACAGCATTCGCAGCAACAGACGCTGGTGGCCAACTTCAAAGCTGGTACTCCTCAGCATCAGCCATCACAAAAGGATTAATCGCTGGAGACGTTGCAAGCTATGTAGCTGCTAACAAAGAAAAAATGGTTACGGATTACAAAAATATTAATACTACAGCAGTTAACGATGTGAAAACAGCAGGAACAGCTGAAACGACTCGTGTACAAGGTTCCATTAACGGTCAATTGAACACATACACGACTGCTATCGACAGTAAAAACACAAGCATTAAAGGCAGCATGCCAGGAGAGTATGACAATGTTGTAGATACTGCAAACTTCTGGAATAATCTTGCTGTAATTGGACTTGGCGAAGTTGGCAAAGCAGACATCAAAAAAGATGTTAATGATCAAGGAAAAACATCCATCAACAACCTGACTACGGCTGTAGGTACAACTCAAACTCAAGCAGCAACAGCTTTGACTACGAAGATTGAAGCTACAAAAACAGAACTGAACACGTTGCTTGCTGCTGAAAGAACAGCTGCATCCCAAGAAATTAAAGACAACTTAGCTGCAAAAATCACAGCTAAATTAGCAGAACTTCAAGCACTTGCTGATTCTTTGGAAGAAGCAAACAAAAAAGGTATCAATGAAAAAGGTGTTTCCCTTGAAGCTGCTGGTAAAACAGCATTGGAAAATATCGTAATCAACGGATTGAAATAATAACATAGGCGAACAGGTCCCGGTGACGGGGCCTCAAGCTTACTTTTATTCACTAAGAGGAGAAGGAGGAATTAAAATGGTCACCAGAAATGAAAAGCAACGCAACCTGAAATCCAAACGGATTGTCGCAGCTGGAATTGTTTCTTTAACTGTTGTACTTACGGCGTCGGCCGGAATTTCCTATGCGGATATTGATATTGCGGGCTCCATGGCTTCTTGGTTCAATAAGAAAACAGAGCAAGTCATCCAAGGCTTGGATCAATCGATGAAGTCAGAGACCGAAACGCAGAAGGAACTGTTGAAGAAAGAATTGCAGCTTCGACTCGAAGCATCTTCCAGAATTTTGGAATCATTCACGGAGGAGCAGAAGCGAATTCGTCTTCAGGCTCTTGGACAGTATGCGCAATCTTTGCTCGCCAGCACGGATATCAAGACCGCACAAGATCGTCAGCAAATCTTGAATAAGCTCCAAGCCATTGTGGATAGTGCACAGGGAGCGATGGATACATTAGCGAACAGCTTTGTTCCGCCTGCACTCGTGTTCACGCCGAGCCTGCCGGTTGTCTTAGTTCTGCCACCAGGGGCACCGACACCGCTGCCTGCGCCAGCAGGACCTATGCAACCACCAGTACCAGTACCAGTACCAGTACCAGTACCAGTACCAGTACCAGTACCAGTACCAGTACCTGCGCCACAGCCGCCAACAGTAACGGATGATGTCTACGGGCAGCAACCAAAACCAGCAACCGTGGTTCATGTCACGTACAACCAACAATAATTGAGGTGAGAGCAGATATGACGGAAGAAATCTTGGAGCTTAAACAGCCCGCAATTAAGAAAAAAAGTGAAGTATGGGGTTGGATTCGATTCATTCTACTCCTGACTTTGGCCTTTATTTTGATTAATAACATGATTGGGCTTACGAGAGTTTCGGGTAATTCCATGAATCCTTCGCTACAGAACGGCAATGTGCTGCTGATGAATAAAATATCGTTGTTCTTTTCAACGCCCAAATATGGAGATGTCGTCGTCATTAAGGATGAGCGACTAGGTTTTAGCATTATCAAACGTGTTATAGCGGTTCAAGGGGATCGCGTACTCATTCGTGATGGTGTCATATTCGTGAACGAAACTCCGCTGCCTGAGCTATATACAGCTGGGAAGTCGGAAGATATGGCTTTGCAGACGATTCCGAGTGGACACCTGTTCGTTGTTGGAGATAATCGGAATTTGGGTGAGAGCAAGGATAGTCGGGATCCTTCATTAGGGCCTGTTCATATCAAAGATGTGAAAGGTTATGCGGTCTTCTCGTTACTTCCTATGCATAGTATCACGGAACCGCTTGACCTATAAGGCAAAAAGATCCGGCGGGTTATCCCGCCGGATCTTTCCTTGTATTTATCGCTGCATTTCGAATTGCACTAGTCCTTTGGATAGGGCATATAAGGCGGCTTGCGTACGATCAGCTAAAACTAATTTAGCTAACACCTGACTCACATGTTTTTTCACCGTAAACTCTGTAATGTAGAGGGCGCTGGCGATTTCCTTATTAGAAAATCCCTTGCCCAGAGACATAAGGACTTCTAGCTCTTTAGGTGTTAGTTCAGAGAGCTCCTGCTCTTCTCTGCGGGATTTATCACCCATCATAGATCCCATTAGGACAGGGTCATAGTATTTACGACCACGGGTAACGCTTTCAACCGCATATAACAAGTCTTCGGGAAATGCTTCTTTCAAACAGACGCCTTCAACCTGTAAGGATTGTGCTAATTGAAGCTCACTTCGGGTTATCGATGAGGTTAAAATGATATATTTACAAGTATGTCCTGATCGTCGAGCCTCTCGAATCAAGTCCAGTCCATTTTCGTGCCCCAAATTTAAATCAACGAGTACAAGGTCAGGCTTTGTCTGCTCAAGGAGCCGTAGAGCCTCCTTCGCATTCGTGGCTTCCCCAACAACATTCATCGATTGGCCGGATGATATAATCGTACGAATTCCTTTGCGAACAAGCGGATGATCATCAAGGATAATCATATTAACCAAGCGGGTTCCCTCCAAAAAGATCTCAGCTATGTTATACTAAAATAGTACCAAATACCTATTACTATTTACCTACGTTTATCATTTGGCTCCATTGTATAACAAAATATGCTAAAAGACCATTAAGAATTCATAAAGTTTAGGAGAAGTTGGGCATGTCTTTACATAACAGAACAGGGTTATATTTATTTGTTGGCTGCAGATGGGCGTTGCTGCTGTATGGGCTCATCCTTTATTCAAAGGATGGCGGTGTAACGCCTGGACTGCTGTTGGCCGCGGTTCTTTTTCAGACGATATACAGCCTATTACAGTTAAATAAAATGCGTAGAAAAGCGGCGATTATGGCCGCTATCGCGGATTTATCCTTTGGGATTTATTTGCTTGGGCAGACGGGCGGCCTTTCCAGTCCGTTTTTAATCTTTAGTTTTACAGGTCTCTGGATGGTCAAACAATTCGTGAGCTGGAGACAGTACTATCCGATTATCCTGTTTTATGTAACCGGTATCCCCATTCTGTTTGCTATGAGGTCAGATGTTCTCATATATAGATATGTGCTGGCTCATTTTGATTACGGCTTTATCGTATTCGCTTTCTTTTGTGTAGTAAGTCTAGTGCACTATGTGCTGCAAAATCTATGGAAACAATTTCGTAAGCTAGTTATGATCTATTCTTCTCGTCACATGACCGCACAGCCAATGAAGCAAGGAACGATTTCCTATGTAGAGGAACTGCTTCAGCATATTTTAGATGAGCGGGAAGTGATCCTTTGCGTGGAAAGTGCCTCTCGTTACGAAAAGGTTCAAAGTTGGAAGCATACGTATTTTACGAATTATATGAAACAAAATAGGCCGCGCAGCCAGAAGATTTACACCCAATTACCATCACCTACAGGTGAAGCTTTGCCTTATTACATCCAAGTCCTTCTGGACCGTAGTGGGAAAAAGTATGGTTGGCTGCTTGTTAAATCAGGCAAAAACGAATTGTCTATTTCACACAAAATTTATATTCAATTAATACTTATGAAGCTGGAAGCTTTCCATTTCGTCAACGAGGAATTGCTAGATGCTCAAGAAACTGCTGTTGCCCTCGAACGCGATGCTATTGCTCAAAATATTCATGATGGTATCGCTCAGGAACTTTTCTTTATCTCTATTCAGCTGTTTCAATTGAAAAATGCGCTTCCCCCGGATGTTCGCGAGGAGACGCTTCCTTATGTGACAGAGATCGAGAAAAAAGTGAAAGAAAGTCATCGTGAAATTCGTCAATTCATCATCGAGCTTAAGGATGAGAAGAGAAAATTCAATCTCCATAGTGCCATTGAGAAGCTGCTGCACCGTGTTACTGAACATACCGAGGTGGTGCCGATCTTTGAGAACATCGGTTGGGCAGCGCATGAGCAGCTTGATATCGAAGAAGCGATTTATCACTTGGTAGAGGAAGCAGCCAACAACGTCATTAAACATGCCAAAGCTAAACATATCCATGTGAGAATTGAAGTCACGAGTATACAATGGTCGATTATTATTAAGGATGATGGCATCGGAATGCAGATATCCGAGGTGTACGAGCAGGGGCGATTTGGGCTGAGAGGCATGGAGAATCGGATTAAAGCCTTGAATGGAGCGATTTTTTTTCAATCCGAAGCTGTCATGGGTACGACGGTTACAGCCTACATCCCACGTGAAAGGAGTATCGCCTATGTATAAAGTAGTCATTGCTGATGACCATTGTATCGTAAGAGAAGGTCTTCATATTTTGCTCAACAGCTGTGGGAGTTACGCGGTTACGGGTGAGGCGACGAACGGAAATGAAGCTATTGCGCAATCGTTAGCGTTATTACCCGATCTCCTTTTGACAGATCTGAAGATGCCCGGCACTTCTATTATAGTGGGGGCTAAGACCCTTAAGCATATGTATCCGCACATGAAAATTATCATTTTAACAGCTGTTGATGAGAGTGAGGATATTTATCGGGCTTTCAAAGCGGGGATTGACGGGTACTTGATGAAAGATGCGAGTCCTGAAGTGATTCTATCCACCATTGAGGATGTCATGAAAGGTGCCTCTATCTTCCAGTCGAAGGAGAATATAAGCGATCAACCTGATTCAAGAAGGAGTTCACTATGATGAATTTACAACGATTCGGCCAACTGCCAGTTCATCAACTATTGATGGCTATCATTGGTAGTATGTCTTCTATTTGTGCACTGAGTGGCTTGTCATATTGGTTGGTTAGCGGTAACTCCGAGTCTAAGCTGTATATGATGACCTCGTTTACCGTTTCTCTTTTTGCTTGGGCGATGTACGCGATTCAGAAAAGTATGCCAAAAGACAGTCCATATGTGAATCTGATAACCCCATCATTACTATTCTTAGTAATTGTTATTATCACATTGTACAACCCTGTGGCTCTGCATCAAATGTGGGTTGCTCTTATCTTTTTCCCTGTTATGCTCAGTTTATTGGTGGAATTTAGGGTGTATGTATATGGTTCTATCATTTTTTCACTGTATTTCTTACTCTTTCAAATTTTTGGTCCCACGTATGGGAATGACGACGGGTTCTCTCCTATTATTATGGCGACGACAAAAGGTGTATATGCATTAGGCTGCGTGATCTTAGGCGGAATTATTATTACATCCTTTAATCAACATAAATGGCGCGTTGAGGCCGCAGCTTTTCAGCAGCAAAAACAACAAGTGATTAACATTTTGCAATGCTTCATCCCAGTAGGAGAACGGAAAACACAAACATCGCGTAAAGAAATAGGTGAAATGAGTGTTCTGCTCAAAGCACTTGTGAATGAATATGGAAGCTTGCGTGTGCAAGATTGGGAGATTGATTTATTGTCACTCTTGCATTTTGTAAGCAGGGTCAAGCTGCCGGATTATATGTTTGAAAAAGAAGAGGAATTGACAGAGTTCGAGTACGAAGTGGTGCAGGAGCACTGTTTCATGGCGAAGGAATTGTGTGAGGGCATCCCCGATTTTCTAGAGGTCGAGAAAGCGTTCCTTTATCATCATGAAAAAGTAGATGGCACTGGCTATCCGTATCGTCTTGCAGGTGATCAGATACCGCTGCTTTCGCAGATGCTCGGCTTAGTGGAAGTGTTCCTCGCCATGACGACGCCGCGGTCATATAGACAAGCCACGTCGCAGCGCGAAGCTTACGCTGAAATTCAGAAGCTAGTCGGACATGCTTTTCGAGCTGACATTGTGGACGCTTTTGGGAAGGTGATAGATTGAAAAAGAACACATAATCTTCGTCTAACTTGTGGCATATTAGTAACAGTCTAAGTAGGCTGTACCATTCCACAGAAGGCAAGGAGTGAATGTTTAACCGTGAAATACATGCGAATTCTGACGATCGTGCTCGCTATGCTGCTCGGGCAAGCGACGGTGGCATCTGCCGATGGAACTTATCATTTTGGGTTTAAGAAAAGCGTAAACGGACAGCCTCCGTCGATTGATGAAGAAGGCTTCAAAGGTCTTTTGAAGCAGCGAGGGGCTATTTTTACAGGAGATCCAGCTATCAAGGAATTGTACTTAACCTTCGATAATGGTTATGAGCAGGGCTATACCGGTAAGATTTTGGATGTGCTGAAGGAGAAGCAAGTACCCGCGATTTTCTTCGTGACGGGGCATTATATCAAGACGGAGCCTGAACTGTTAAAGCGGATGGCACAAGAAGGTCACTTAATTGGCAACCATTCTTGGAGCCATCCGGATATGAGTCAAATCTCAGCAGAACGCATCCAAAAAGAACTGAATCAAGTGAAAGATGAGGTCAGCGCCGTCACTGGACAAAAGGAGATGCGCTATCTGCGCGCGCCGCGGGGGATATTTAGTGGCCAATCGTTAGCGGTTAGCCAAGGGCTAGGCTATACGAACGTATTTTGGTCCGTCGCTTACCGCGATTGGGAACCAAAGCGTCAGAAGGGCTGGGAGTATGCGTACAAAAATGTGATGGCGCAGCTGCATCCAGGTGCTGTCATTTTGCTTCATTCGGTATCCAAGGATAACACGGAGGCACTGGCCAAAATCATTGACGATGCGAAGAGTCAGGGCTACCAGTTCAAGAGTCTTGATGAGATGCAAAGTCGGACGCCATAAAAGCTAAGAAGGTTGCCCTGGTACGGGGCATCCTTCTTTTGTGTATATCGACATTAAGTATCTTTGTTCAAGTAGTTCTCAATAGTCGATTGCGATTTCTTCTCTTGCAGCCATGTAGAAGATAAGGTAGACAACTTTTGGTTGGTTAATGATGTTTTAATATCCTCCTTTTTCTCTTCCATTGTAGGCGTGTAGGCCGCTTTATGGTCGGTTACTTTAATAATGTCGTATCCAGTACTTGTCTGAACAGCACTGCTTGTTTCACCTACAGCTAAAGCGAAGGCCGCGTTGTCGAAGGTTTCCTCCATTTTACCGCTAGAGATGTAACCAAGAGCTCCGGCTGTATCTTTGGTTGCTGTGTCTAGGGATTTGTCTTTGGCAAGCGTGGCAAAGTCAGTACCTTTTTTCAACTCAGCTAGAATCGCATCTGCTTCTTCTATGGTCGTGACCGAGATGTGAGAAGCCTGAATTTGCTCAGGGACCTTCAGTGATTCGATATTTTCATCATAATATTGTTTGATTTCATCATCGGAAATCGTTATTTGAGGTTCTAGAATTTTTTTCAAGAGAACTTGAGTCTTCATATTTTTCTTTAAATCGTCTAAAGTCATGCCATAAGAGGTGAGTGCTTGCTGAAACTCATCATTAGAAGAGTAGGAACCTTGCATGAATGAGATTTCTTTCTGAATATCTTCATCTGTGATTTGAACGCCCGTCTTCTGTCCTTCTTGGTTAATAAGTTCCTCAGTGATTAAAGAGTCCAGTGTCTGGTCACCGCTACTGACTAGCATGGCTTCATAGAGCTGGTCAGTGCTGATATTGACGCCATTAACCTTAGCCACGGCTGCTGATGCCGCCTGGTCTGTTTTCTTAAGAGGTGGATAGACGATGAGATAAGCGATAAGACTGAGTAGCAGGAGAGAAGATACCCATTTCCATGTACGATTTGCTGATATATGTTTATTCATTATGAATGCTCCCTTCGGTTTCAGTAATTTGAATGACTTGACCTGATGCCTATTATGCCGATTGAAACTGAAGCCCACTTGAAAGCTGACTGAAAGTTTGATGAATGGATAGGCTGAATTTGCCATTAACAAAGGGGGCATCCCTGAATTTAAATTGTATACAAATTAATTGTTGACAATTATAAATGGAATTGGTATGATTCATTCATAAAGTTGTTTCAAATTAAATTGCTAACAAATAAAATGAAATCATACATTACCATGAAGCATCAGAGGAGGCGTTCTTATGCATCACAAAGCGATTATTATCGGAACTGGACCAGCAGGGTTAACCGCAGCAATTTACCTGGCAAGGGCGAACATGTCGCCTTTAGTCATAGAAGGTATACAGCCTGGTGGGCAGTTAACTACCACTACAGAAGTAGACAACTTCCCAGGATTCCCGGATGGCATCACGGGGCCGGAGTTGATGGACAACATGCGCAAACAGGCATTGCGTTTCGGCGCTACGATTCAATCGGGTCGGGTCTCAGAAGTCGATATGTCCAAACGCCCATTCACCTTGTTTTTAGAGGATGGAAGTCAATTGACGGCGGATTCGTTGATCATTTCCACAGGGGCAACGGCCAAGAAATTGGGCATCCCCGGCGAATCCGACAATATTGGTAAAGGTGTTAGCACCTGTGCAACTTGCGATGGATTTTTCTTCAGGAACAAGAAGATTATCGTAATTGGCGGTGGGGATACAGCGATGGAAGAGGCGCAGTTCTTAACTCGTTTCGCTTCTGAAGTGCGCGTAGTGCATCGTCGTGACGATCTGAAAGCATCGAAAATCATGCAGGATCACGCCCGCGGCAATCAAAAAGTGGCCTGGAGTCTCAATCGGACACCGCTTGAAGTCGTTGCTGGCCCTCTTGGAGTAACTGGACTTAAGGTGCTTAATAACGTTACTGGTGAGGAAGAGCTGCTGGAGGCAGACGGTATTTTTCTGGCGATTGGACATACTCCGAATACTAGCTTCCTAGGCGGACAGCTGCCAACCGATGAGCTCGGATATTTGCAGGTTATTCCCGGAACGTCACAAACGACAGTACCTGGCGTATTCGCCTGTGGGGATGTGCAGGATCGCATTTATCGCCAAGCGATTACATCAGCAGGAAGCGGTTGTATGGCGGCGTTAGATTGTGAACGATTTATTTCAGAACAGCATGCTTAATGCATTTTAATATAAAAGAACCTTTAGGAGGAATTAGCCATGTCAGTTAAACAAATTTCCGATGCCACTTTTAACAATGAAATTGAAGCGGGTATTGTACTTGTAGATTTTTGGGCCCCTTGGTGTGGACCTTGTAAAATAATCGCTCCCATTTTAGATGAACTTTCTGCTGAAATCGGCGATGCGGCCAAGATTGTAAAAATCAACGTGGATGATAACCCAGAATCCGCTTCCAAATATAACGTCATGAGTATTCCTACATTGCTTGTTTTCAAGGATGGTCAACTGGTTGATCAGATGGTTGGGGTACAAACCAAAGAGAAGCTTAAAGCGGTTATTGAGAAAGCATAACAAACAACAAATCTACGTTTTAAAACATATAAAATCACAGGAGGAATACGTATATGACACAGGTACAAGAACGCACAGGGGTAGCAACAGTTGGAGGAAATCCAGTTACATTGTTGGGACCGGAAATCAAGGTTGGGGATCAAGCGCCAGATTTTAAGGTAAATAAGGATTTGATGACAGAGGTAAGCCTATCGGATTATGCAGGGAAAGTGAAGCTGATTTCGGTCGTCCCTTCCGTGGATACAGGTACATGCGATGCACAGACGCGGCGTTTCAATGTGGAAGCAGATAAGCTAGGAGATAATGTCGCTATATTGACGATTTCGGTGGATCTTCCTTTCGCACTGAGTCGTTTCTGCGGGGCTGCAGGCATTGATAAAGTCGTAACCTTATCGGATTATAAAAGCCGCGCTTTCGGTCAAGCGTATGGTGTCTTGATTAAAGAGATTCAGCTCGATCAGCGTGCGATATTCATCTTGGATGAGAACAATACAGTTCGTTATGTGGAGTATTTAACAGAGATGAAGGAGCATCCGAATTATGATGCGGCTTTAGAGGCTTTGCGAGTGCTTGTTTAAAAGAGTTATTAAAGAGAGCAGCATTCCCAAAAGGGATTGCTGCTTTTATTAAGTTAGTGGGTAAGGTGAAGCTTACCCCCTGTTTAGCATGTTTAGCTATGGATTTTTTGCTAAGCTGAGTGCGATTGTCGATTCAATGCATAATCATCGGCTCGGTGAGTGACTAGGTTTTTCTGGTTAGGAAGCAAGTTGTACAACGTACAACTTTACACGGATGAGCAAGTGGATGTTTCAACAAATACGTCTATAACAAACATTCTCGCCCAAGGACGGCGTAAGCCGGTTTTATTGTTTCACATGTGAATCCCAGCTGATAGCTGGAGCCCAGGTAATCCCTTCAACAGATACGGGTGAATTTTACCCTTGTTAGAAGGGAGCATGCAGGCAATGCTCAGCTAGTGAGTGAGCGATACCATGCGGCTGCCCTTGACCATAGCTGCGCTGCACAAGGGGCACGCCTTCGCCGCAAGCTTCGCTTCCTGCGGCGAAGAGATGCGTGACCAGGCCTTGCAGCCGGCCTGCTCGCAGATCCACGCCGCGACTCGCTCAGTCGCGGCGGCGGGTTTCCCAGCAGCGGCCGGGCGCCACACCGCTGCTCCACCCACAGCCGCCGCAGGCTTGCGGCTGACAACAGGGTCCGCGCCAGGGAACGCGGACAGCAGGAAGCGGGAAGGCTCCGCCTTCTTCCCGCGATAAAACGCCGGCGAGCTGATCAGCAGCTCAGCCTTGGCGCGCGTGACGGCGACGTAAGCCAGCCGTCGCTCTTCCTCCAGCGCGGCGGTTCCCTTGTCGCGCACCGCAACTCCAGCCATCTTAACATCGTCCAGATGGCTGGCATCGAGTGCCGAGCTATGCGGCATATTGCCCTCAATCGCACAGAGCAAGTACACGATCGGGAACTCCAGTCCCTTCGATTTATGAATCGTCATGAGCGAAATTTTATTCGCGAATTGTTCTTTTTGGAGCCTACTCATTTCTGTGCGTTTTTCCGCGACCTCATGGATAAAATAAAGAAATTGCTCCACAGTATCGAACCGCTTGGCAGAAGATTCCAGCTCGTCCAGCGTTTCCTTCAGCATCTCTCTGTGACTCGTCAGCTTGCTGCGCTTGTTCGTCTCTAGAAAAGCATCATAGAAATCCTTGCGAATCGCTTGAACGGCAGCGAGTGGCTTCATTTCAGCAAGCGATTTAATAAGACGGATGCGGCTTTTGAGCTTTTCTTTCTGAAAATCTTTCAGCTGAGGTAGACCGAGCAGGTGGATAAGCGGCCACTTTTTCGCCTGAATCGCTTCTTGATCTTGAATAATCCGCATGCCTTGGTCTCGTCCTATATATAATGAAGGGAGGACACCTTCTATGGCTTCGAAATTGCGCCGCTCATGGGCAAGCCTTAAGTGATCGATAATCGGCTTCACCATCCACTGATCGTAGAAGGAGTCATTACTACCGTAATCCACAAAAGGCAAATTATGAAGAATCAACTGCTCGATAATCGCCCGACTATTGCTGGCTGTCCGATACAAAATAGCGAAATCGCCATACTGGCTGCCACCCTCGGCTACTTTGATCCGAAGATCGTTAATTAACCAATCGGCCTCCTCGTCACTATTCGTGGGTTTCACATATTGCGGCTTCCGATCACTTTCCTTCGTGGCGAGAAGGGTCTTCGACTTCCGCTGCACATTGTGTTTGATGATGGCATTCCCCAGACCGACGATGCTTGAAGTAGAACGGTAATTAATATCAAGAGTGACCGTCGTGGCAGCAGGATACTTCTCATGAAACTGTAGAATAAATTCATTTCGCGCACCATTAAACGAATAAATCGTCTGGTCATCGTCACCGACAACCATCAAATTCTCGTGGTTCTTTGCAATCATTTGAATGATTTCGTATTGCACGGTATTCGTATCCTGGAACTCATCGACACTGATATAAGTAAACTTTCGCTGCAGCGAGCGCAGGACATCCGCGTTTTGCTGCAATAAGTGGTAGGCTTTGATCAAAATATCATCAAAATCAATCTTCTGCTGTTCCATTTTCCACTGCTCATACTGCATGAAAATCCGCTTCACTTCTTTATCTTCTTCCGTTCCTTCAGGCAGGTCGTCGACCTCGATCAGCTGCATTTTATAAGAAGAAAGCAAGGAAATGAGCACTTCAGGTTGGTATGTATCCTGCAGCCCCATGCCCAGCATGATGCGTTTGAAGACGATTTGCTGATATCGGCCATCACTCAGAATCTCTTGTTGTAACCCGTTCATTCGCAGTAATCTTAGGCAAAAAGCATGAAATGTACGCACCTGCATCGTATTGGTCATACTATGATCAAGGCCCGGCATGGACGTGAGGCGTTCACGCATCTCTTCGGCAGCCTTTTTCGAAAAAGTAATCAACAACAAATTCGACGGATGGACCCGGTGGACACGAAGTAAGTAAGCCACTCGGCACACTAGAACAGTTGTCTTCCCAGAACCGGCTCCCGCTAGGGTAAGTAAGGGACCTTTGAAATGGCGCACAGCCTGAACCTGTGCTTCATTCAGCAGAATCTGATGGCTTTCCAAGTCGCGGAAAAAGTAAGCGTCACGATCGGCATCGGACACAAAATCAGAACTATTCGTTAAAAGCGCCATACGCGCATGCGGGATAGGCCGCTCCGTGGTTTGTTTCGTACCTAATGGTGTAGGGTAAATAGAAAGAGAAGTCAAAATCATCACCTGTTTCATAGCAATACTGGACTACCTATTCTATCACATTTATAGACCGATGAAAGGACCTATATACATATGGGGATATCTTACTTAAAATTGCTTTGGAATCAGTTCGAAAAGCACGATGCCACAGGGCTTGCAGCCCAATGCGCCTACTATTTTCTGCTATCCCTGTTCCCTTTTCTGCTCTTTATTCTGAGTTTATTGGGGTATTTACCCTTCTCTTCGGACGATGTCATAGGGCTTATTAAAGAATATATTCCTGGGGCAGTTGCCGGCTGGATCGAGGAAACGCTTAGCAATCTGCTTGATGTGAAAAGAGGAGGCACACTTTCCTTCGGATTAATATTGGCCTTGGTGAGTGCCAGCGCAGCGATGAACGCGATCGTCATTGCCGTTAATAAAGCTTATGGGCTGCCGGAGCGAAAAAGCTTCATTCACTCGCGCTTGCTCGCCGTGATGCTGACGCTTGGCATGCTCATTGTCATCGCTTCAGCGCTGCTGCTCAGTGTGTTTGGCCATTGGATCGGGGATTGGACACTTGCCAACATTTCGATTTCATCGAAGCAAGTAGATTTATGGAACAACCTGCGCTGGATCGTAAACTTTGTCATCGTGTTTGTGGTTTTCATCGGTATTTACTATATAGCGCCCAATACGTGCTTAACCTGCAAAAGCATCCTTCCTGGAGCGATATTCGCGGCAGTTGGGTGGCAATTAACATCCCTCGGCTTCTCCTTCTATGTCAACAGCTTCACCAACTACAGCGCGACTTATGGCAGTGTCGGAGGTATTATCGTGCTCATGACGTGGTTCTATATTTCGGCGCTCATCATTATCATTGGCGGTGAAATCAATGCGATAAGGCATGTGAAGAGCCAGATTCATACGGTTCCATTGGATAAAAAGGATACGACAGCGAATAAAAACCGCTTCTGATTGTTGGTCAGAAACGGTTTTTTGTTCTACCATGTCAAAACGCCACCATCCACTCGTTTCACGCCGCGAATTTTTCCAAGATGCTCCGCGAGCCGGAACAAGGTTAGATCCTTCATTTTGGCTTCGATCATGACGTCGATCCGGGGGAGGCCCAGCACGTCAGGGACCAAGTGGAGCTTGTTCAAACAAATTTGCTGCAAAACCTACATCAAATTTCACGGTAGCTGCACTTACCGCGTAGATTATTTGCATTTCCTACATCAAATTTTCCCGATTACGAGGGTTTTCAGCCTTTTGGGCGAAATTCAGGGGAGATTCTTCACAAGCTACCCAACAAAAAAAGACACCCTGAGGTGTCTTTTGCAGAACATTCCGTATAAGTCTGGTGAATGAAACACCAGACGGTTGTTCTAAATGACTAAACCCGCTCAACCTTCAACAGGTTAGTCGTGCCTGATTTCCCCACTGGAATACCGGCGGAGACGACGGTGATGTCGCCCTTCTTCACGTAGCCGAGCGTCTCAGCTTGCCCGATGGCAGAGCGGATCATCGCGTCAGTGGAGTCGCAGAATTCGCCAAGGATCGGGATAACGCCCTGCACCATGCTCAGATAGTTGATCGCATATTCATTGGACGTCACAGCAATAATCGGCGCTACTGGGCGGTACTTCGCGATCATCCGAGCTGTGAAGCCGCTCTCCGTTGGCGTCAAGATCGCTGCAGCGTGCAGCTTGTTAGCGGATGATACAACCGCTTGGCACAGCACCTCAGTCACTTCGTTGTTCGACTGAAGCTGCGCGTCGATCAAGGAGCTGCGCTCCATGGTTTGCTCTACGCGCTCGGCGATCGTCGCCATCATCGTCACGGACTCGATGGGATACTTGCCTGCAGCTGTTTCGCCGGAAAGCATGACAACGTCGCTGCCGTCGAGCACCGCATTCGCCACGTCACTCACTTCTGCGCGTGTTGGGCGAGGGTTGCGCTGCATGGAATCCAACATTTGCGTCGCTGTAATAACAGGCTTGCCAGCTAAATTACAAGCGCGAATCATGTCTTTCTGCGCAATCGGAACTTCCTCCGTCGGAATCTCGACGCCTAGATCTCCCCGCGCGACCATGATGCCGTCGGAAGCTTCAAGGATCGAAGCGAAGTTCGTCATGCCTTCTTCGTTCTCAATCTTCGAAATAATCGGTGTAAACGCTGCGCCATGCTGTTCCAAAATTGCGCGAACTTCTCTAACATCGTTTCCATTTCGTACGAATGACATTGCGATGATGGAAATATTTTCTTCGACTCCGAACTTAATATGCATCACATCGCGCTCAGTTACACCGGGCAGGGAGGTGCGCACGCCCGGCAAATTAACGCCTTTACGCTGCTTCAAAACACTTTGATTCAAAACGCTGCAAGTTACTTCAGTACCGTCAATCATTTCTACACGCAGCTCGATAGAGCCGTCATCGATAAGAATGAGATTCCCCGGCTGAACATCCTGCGGAAGGCCAGGGTAATTCACGGAAACACGGCTGGAATCGCCAATAATTTGTTCAGTTGTAAGCACAATGTGATCGCCGCTTTGCAAATCGTAGGAAGCATCCTTCAATTGACCGATGCGGATTTCCGGACCTTTAATATCCATCAGAATAGGGATGATGACACCAAGCTCCCCAGCTGCTTGACGTACGCGCTGAATGCGTCCCCGGTGCTCATCTAAATCGCCATGAGCCATATTCAATCTTGCGACGCTCATGCCTGAGCGAATTAATTCTTTAAGAGTAGGGACGGAATCACAAGCAGGTCCCATGGTACAAATGATTTTTGTTTTACGCATGGTGTTAGAACTTCCTTTCAATAATGACGAATGAATTTTGGCTTCATTATATGCCTAAATGAGCCGAAGTTCTATGAACTATAGTATGATGTATGTACTATAGTATTCAGGAAGGTGCCATTATGCAGGTAATAACCTTTACGTACGACAAGAGCAGTAATTGGTACAAGGAAGAGTTGGAGGGATGCTCCCATTGGACGCTCGTTCTCGTTACCTATGGCCGATGTGTGTATTGGATCAATGAGAAGAAGCAAGTCGTTGAGAAAGGTCAATGGCTGCTTATTCCGAGTAAAACTCCCTTTTATGGAAGAAGTGTGCCGACCCAGATCCATGAAAAGTACGTTGTTCAATTCATCGCCGGAGCAGCATCTGAACAGTTCCCTCTCCTCCAGCTGCCGCATTACACAAGTCGTTTAACGGGTAAATACGAGTTAATTGTCGATCGTTTGCGCCTTATCCATCAGCAGTGGCAAGACAAGCAATCCTATTACCAAACGCTGTGTGAAGCTTTGCTCAAAGAGCTGTTTGTCTATCTTCATAGAGAGTGGGACCAAGATACAACAACTACCGCTACGGCGCAGCTAGTGGAGCAGATGAAAGGCTACATTCAGAACCATTACCGCGAGCACGTGACCAAAGACGAGCTTGCCGCGTGCATAAGCCGATCTCCGAACTACACGGCGGCACTCTTTCGCAAAGTGACAGGTCAAACGATCAGCGAGTTCGTCCATGCCACAAGGATCAAAACGGCCATTTACATGCTAAGACATTCTGCGCTGTCAGTGACCGAGATCTCCGAGTTCATCGGGTACAATGACCCGTCTTATTTTTACCGTGTATTCAGGCGTCTAACCGGCTTAGTGCCAACGGATTTAGTATCCGACCGTGAAACGATTCGCAAGTAGTACTTTACTTACATCGTACCGCCGCCTCGGCGTACTTCGGAAGGGATTTGTTCAGGTCCTTTATCAATGTTCTGGTAGATGAATGTTCCAACACTTGCTTCATCAAACTTTGTAAGCTGCATCGTTTTCGTCCATGCGGTTACAACGACCTCTTGATCGTTAGGTACATCTGGATTCGGTACAGCTAGTACACCGGCGCCGGCTTTCTTGAAATGCGTTAAATAGTCGAGTCGATCTAGCAGTTCCTTAGGAGCATCTGGGTGGTAATGAATGATGATATCGCCGTGCTCTAAATTATGAACAAGCATTTCATAAGAGGGTCTTTCCTTATAAAAACCGAACTTTAAGTCATGTGGACTGTGTGTACCGGAGGTCGGGATTTTCATTTCATAGGAAAGTGTACCCTCAGCATGCCCTCGTCCGTAATCTTTATCTGTCACAACCTGGATAGGAGTATTAAAATTCAGTTTTTCTACACTGTATTTGCTGGAATTTTGCTGAATAAGCGAGGTTCCCACACAGCATATCGCGATAATAACGAGAGTGTGAGAGAGAAGCAGCCAGGTCTTTTGCTTTTTTTTCAGAACCTGTTTCTCCACCTTTTTCAATCGACTTGTGTTCTGTTTGTGCGCTTTCGCGGCCAACACATAGCCAATAATCGACAAAACAAAAATAGCCAAGCCTATATAGAGCAAAATAGCCGTAAAATCAGGTCCGTGCTGCATGGTTGAATGATCCATTATAATTGATCTCCTCTTAGATTAAATTTAAAATATCAACACTACATATTGTAGTTACACTATTACCTAGAAGTCAATTTCTGCGTATTCCATCGAGGCTGCTCGCGCAGGTGAGCATGGTAAAGGCTTTAAGAAATCAGCTGAGAACGTTGATCAGTTGTTCGAAGTCATCAACAATAATACGGCTGAAGTCATGGAACAAGCGGAGAACCTGCAGCGCATGATTTGCAGCATTTGATTGAAAAATAGAGCGAATGTTCAAAAAAAAGGATTGCCAAAAAGTTGGTAATCCGCTACAGTTAAGCCAAATGAATAGCAACACGGGTGCTTGATGAAGTCAGGCTGAGATAGTGGCCCCATGCCACTGACCGTTAATCTGATCTGGGTAATGCCAGCGTAGAGAATGAAGTGCCTTTCCGCACTAATTTTATGCCTGCCGCTACCCGGTGGGCTTTTTTTCGTGTTCGCCTATTCATTTTACAGATCTATCTATGAAAAGGAGTCGAACAAACAGATGGCGCAAAAAGAAACAGCAGCAAAGGGTTTGAAATTGACGGATATTTTGATCACCATTGTGATCGCAGCGGTGTTTGGTGTGATTTATCGCGTTTGGGGGCCGATGTACGATATTTTGAAACCATTCGGACTTCACGCGGAGCAATTGAGCTATGGCATGTGGTTTATGGCAGCGACCTTCGCGTTCCTCGTTATTCGTAAACCTGGCGTTGCTTTATTGGCTGAGGTAGCGGCGGCGACGATTGAGGCACTTTTTGGTGGCTCTTGGGGTGTATCAACGCTTGTGTATGGGTTGCTGCAGGGGCTTGGTGCTGAACTCGTTTTTGCCCTTTTCCTTTACCGCCGTGCAAGCGTTGACGTGACAATCCTAGCCTCATTCGCATCCGCAGCGTTATCCTTGCTCGTGGATAACTATTATGGCTATATTGATCAACTCACGTTCTGGAATTACTGCTTATTCATTGGACTTCGTCTCTTGGGCAGCGCTTTGATCGCTGGCGTGTTCGCTTATTACTTAGCGGGTGCATTGGCTCGTACCGGTGTGCTCAGTCTTGTACGTCCTGTTTCGAAGAAAGATTACGACGCATTGGGGTAACGTGATGAGCGAAGGAATGAGCGTTACGAATCTAAGGTTAAAATATCCCGGAGAAGACGCCCCCCTGTTATTTCAGGGGGTTTCCTTTTCGATTGAGCCTGGAGAGAAGGTACTGCTTCTAGGGCCGAGCGGCTGCGGTAAATCAACACTGCTTCAAGTGTTAAGCGGTATTGTCCCTAATATTGTTGAGATTCCGCTCAAGACAGATAACATTCAAACCCCAAGCAGCTCAGGCTATGTCTTTCAAGATCCGGAAACACAGTTCTGCATGCCGTATGTGGATGAGGAAATTGCTTTCGTCTTGGAAAATTTACAAGTCCCTCGTGAGGAGATGCCTGCTCGTATCGCGTATTATCTGGAGTTGGTGGGACTTCAACTAGGAGATACCCATACCTTGATTAGGAATCTGTCGCAAGGGATGAAGCAGCGGCTGGCTATTGCCAGTGTGCTCGCACTAGAGCCGGAAGTACTGTTCCTTGACGAGCCTACGGCGCTTCTGGATGAAATAGGCACTGAGCAGGTATGGGAAACGATCCGAAGGATTAGTGCTGAGAAGACACTGGTTATCGTGGAACATAAAATAAGCGGCATCCTGGGACTCATCGACCGCTTGATCGTCATGTCGCCAGATGGAGGACTGCTTGCGGATGGCCAACCTCAAGAGGTGTTCGAAGCTTACAAACAGCAAATGATCGACTACGGGATCTGGTACCCTGGTGTTTGGGACGATAATGAGATGGAGTTAGTGTCTGGGGACAAGAATGAGGACAAAGCGGCCCCCTTCATTCAGACTGCGGCGCCGGTCATGACCCTACGCGATTTTGTAGGGTTACGCGGAGGGCAGATCAAGACCTCTGTGGATAACTTGAGCGTCTATCCTGGTGACTGGATTACCGTTGTCGGTGCCAACGGCGCTGGCAAAAGCTCGCTGCTGTTAGCCATTATGCGGCTCATCCCGACCCACGGCAGCTGCTGGATCGAGGGGGTTAAGGGCAGCAAAGTCGAGCAGCTTGCGGAGCAAGTCGGCTTTGTGTTCCAGAATCCCGAATTCCAATTCGTCACGAATTCGGTGGAGGAAGAACTGGCCTACTCCTTGCCAGAGGCGGAGCAGGGGCGGGATGAGCAGCGGTCGGCTCTAGAGCGGCTGCTTAGGGAATACGACCTGCTTGCGCTGCGCAAGAGGCATCCGTTCCAGTTGTCGATGGGCCAGAAGCGGCGCTTAAGCGTAGCATCCGCGATGGTGCGCGGCCCACGCATTCTGCTGCTGGATGAGCCCACCTTCGGGCTTGATGCGCGCGGTACGATGCGCATCTTGCAGCAGCTGGAACGGCTGCGGGCGAGCGGAACTGTGATCGTGATGGTCACGCACGATCTAGAGATTGTGAAACGCTGTGCTACGCGCGTTTGGCAGGTTGAAGATGGGCATGTGGAGGAATGGCCGGCTGAGAATCTGCCGGCCTCCGCCGCACATGCTCCGGAAGGAGCTGCGATGCTATGCAAATAACATTCGCGTATCGTGAAACCTGGCTGCACCGGGTAAATCCGGGTGTGAAGCTAATCCTGTCCATATTTCTGTTTATTGTTGTTGTGTTCACGCATAATCTGAATGCTATGATATATTTGACCTTGGCCGCACTGGTGCCGCTCTTCTTATTCACAGGCCATCCAATGAAGCGGCTGTTGTTGTATGCCTCACCGTTTCTGCTTATCTTCTTATCCTCTTCCACGGGGATGATGATGTTCGGCAGCGGAGATACGCTGTGGTACCAGATGGGCTTCATCCGAATCACCGAAGAAAGCTTCTATCGCGGCATCCATCTGGGCTTTCGTGGCCTTCAGGTGGCCGCGGTCGGGCTGCTGTTCAGCTTGACCACACGGCCGGTTGCGCTTTTCTATGCCATGATGCAGCAGTGGAAGGTCGCGCCGAAATACGCCTACAGCTTCCTCGCCGCGATGCGCATGCTGCCGCTCATCCTCGAAGAATTCCAAACTCTTCGCCATGCGCTGAAGGTGCGGGGCAAGAAGAAGCGTAATCCCATCACTGGATGGTATACGACGCTGCGAATGTATGCCATTCCGCTGCTTGCCCAGAGCATACGCCGCGCTCACCGGACAGCTGTGGCAATGGAAGCGAAGCGTTTTTCCGCGCAAAAAAAACGGACTTATTATTATGTATCTTTCTATTCGATGTTAGATGTTTATTATATCTTTTATTGGATTGTGCTCGTCATTCTTGCTAATTGGCTGGGGAAAGTATGGCCATTCTTGAATGCAGCGGACGTCCGATAAGAATTATGAAGAGCAATCCAAGCCAACGCACAAGTTGGTTTAGATTGCTTATTTTTTATTTGCCCCATTTCATTGACATTGATAAGTTGCAGCATGGCATTCCTTGCACGTGTGGGTATATCGTGAATTGAACGCTACTGGGTGTGTAGCTGGTCGTAACGACAGATTCACAGCCGAAGGAGTGAACAATCCGATCCACTTCCTTCTGATTGCCTGTCTGGGCGGCCGTCATTATTTGTTGGGCGATGGATGGTTCGGCAAGCTTTTTGAGTACGAGCGAGGCATCTTCCACCAGACGCTGAAAGCTGGTAATGGAATGCACAAGTATTTTCGTATCGACAGGAGGGAAATCACGATGCCAAGCCCAGTGAGCAGGGTAGTAAGCAGCAGGAATAGGGTGACGATCATAGGGGGATGTGTAATAGGAAGGAGGATAATTCATGGATGATCTCCTTAAAGTTTTTTGCCAGAAATGCGCTATACCAATATATGTGGATGGGGGCTGGTGTGGTTCCTGTAATTTATGTATTTGTCAGGAGTCACAGCACAACGCCGAATTCATCGGCAAGCCCTTGCAAACCTTCAGGGGTGACGCGCACAGCCCGACTATCGGGCAGCCGTTCAATCCAGCGAAGTTCGAACAGCCGGCGTGTGAGCGCAGCGCCAAGCGTACCCGAGATATGATGGCGGCGCTCGCTCCAGTCGAGGCATTGCCGCGCATAATGGCGCCTGCGTTTGCGGTCTTCCTCGACCTCGACGCCGAATCGTTCCAGCCGCTGCTTACCCGCAGTGCTGAGGATGAAATCCTTGCCTGCCTCCTGCAGCAGGCCTAACTCAAGAAGCCGGTCCGTCAGGGCTACGCCAATCTGGCCGGCTATATGATCATAGCAGGTGCGCGCATAGCGCAGCGCCCTTAGTTGATCTGATTCGCGCAGCGAGCGAATCGGCTTTGGGGAGGCGATCGCTTGCAGCGCCTCCAGAGCGTAGGCCACCTCGGCGCTCGCCAGCCGGTAGTACTTGTGCCGTCCATACGACTCATGGACGAGCAGACCGCCTTCCACCATCTTCGATAGGTGGGAGCTTGCTGTCTGAGGCGTAATGCGCGCGAATCGCGCGAGTTCGCTTGCGGGCAGCGACTTGCCGCCGAGAAGATTCAGCAGAATCGTGATGCGTGATGGTTCGCCTATCAGTGAAGCCACTTCCACAATATTTGGATTCGTACACATCCATATCAGCCTCCGCTTCATACAATCATACTTCGATACAGAACGAAACCAATTCAGTTTATAATCGATCATATACAAAGGTTAGTTTTTTTACAGTCATACTTCGATAATAAGCGAAATTTGAGTGTGAAGACAACAGTCATCCTGAAAGTGTATGCAGCCTATGGGAGGATACTATGAATCGCTATTTATTTGGCTTAATGGTTGTTGTCACAACATCACTAATGGGATCTTCCTTCGCTGTGGGTAAAATGGGTTTGGCCTATTTCTCACCTCTTCTGTTGGTAGGTTGTCGCTTTACACTGGCGGGACTAGTTATGGCTCTGTTTGTGAGAAAAAGGCCGCGTCCAGGTGATCTTCTAGACTGGAGCAAAATCATGAGCGTGGGGCTGTTCCAAACAGCTGGCGTCATGGGCTGCATTTTTCTAAGCTTACGCACGATTACCGCTGGTGAGTCATCGATTTTGACTTTCACCAATCCACTGCTTGTCATCGTGCTGGGAACGCTGTTTCTAGGTGCAAAATACCGAATTTCCCAATGGATTGGAGTCATGATCGGCTGTGCTGGCGTGTTTATCACGCTGGGTGTTCACATGCAGTTGCAAACGGGTACGCTGCTTGGGATGGGATCTGCGATTTCGTGGGCTATCTCCACACTGCTCGTTAAGAAATGGGGAGCCAGTTTCGATGTGTGGGTCCTAACCGCATACCAAATGCTGTTCGGCGGTCTCCTTCTCCTTGTTATGAGTCTGACCATAGAAACTCCGAAGCTAATCCTAGGCGTATCCGCTGTGTTGATTCTATTATGGCTTGCAATCATGGCCTCCATCGTGCAATTCGCTTCATGGTTCTTCTTATTGAAACAAGGGGATCCCGGTAAAACGAGCGCCTTCTTATTCCTCGCCCCGTTCTTCGGGGTTGTATCAGGGTGGCTGCTGCTTGGTGAAGTCATAGAATGGTTCGTGTATGTAGGGGGAACACTCATCCTTATCGGTATTTTTTTCGTGAATTGGACGTTTTCAACCCAAACTCGGAGAAAAGCGAAAGTGACCTCATCATAGAAGCTTCTAAAAACCCAACCCTTCGAGGGTGGGTTTTTCATGCGCGACAGCTTATTATGTTGTGATCAAATATGACTAATATGAAAGTAATTACCTCTAGAAAGCGCTTTACAAATAAATATCGATCACATATAATCATAAATGAGACCAAACAATCAAATGTATGACCGTATATGCACAAAATCTATGGAGTGGAATAGGGGGGATCGTGATGCTGTTTGAAGAAGAGCGTCAGCAGAAGATCGCCGATTATGTTCAAGAAAGAGAGCGTGCGTCCGTTCAGGAGCTGGCGCAGCATTTTCAGGTATCTGAATCAACAGTCCGCAGAGATCTGAAGATTCTTGAGGAAGAAGGCAAGCTTCGCCGCACACATGGAGGAGCCGTAGCCTTTGTCAGCGACAATTCAGAGCCTACTTTTGTGGAAAAAGAAGATCGCTATCGTTTACAAAAGGAGCTGATAGCCAAAGAAGCCGCGTCCATGGTTCGGGAAGGCGATTCTATCCTACTCGATTCGGGAACTACAACTTATTATTTGGCTAAGGAATTGAAAACATTCAAAAAGCTTACGGTGGTAACCAATTCCGTTGCGGTAGCTCAAGAATTGTCTGCTAACACGGGAATCGATTTGATTCTTACAGGGGGCACCTTGCGTCATGAAACGCTGGCAATGGTAGGTCCGTTAGCCGAGAAGGCATTGGAATCCGTGCATGTTGATAAAGCCTTCGTGGCTATCAATGGTCTGGATCCTGTCATTGGATTGACAACACCGAATATGTTGGAGGCTTCGACCAAACGGGCTTTTTTCCGTTCAACCAAACAAGTGATTTTACTCATGGACCATAGCAAGTATGGAAGAGTTTCTTTTGCTAAGGTTGCGGCATTAACCGAGATTGACCAGCTTCTGACGGATGACGGTATATCGGACAATGCACTGAAGGAGCTAGATACGGCTGGGGTTACCGTTACAGTCGTACAGACGGGTGGGAGGAAGTCATGAAGCTACCTGTCTTGACAATTACATTGAATCCGGCCTTAGACAAAACGGTAACGGTAGAAAACTTTGTTCTTGGCGGATTGAACCGGATTAAAGACTGGAGAATGGATGCTGGAGGAAAGGGCATCAATGTCGCCAAAGTATTGAAGAATTTTTCCGTTGATGTAACAGCTTGGGGCTTGTGTGCAGGGCGCCAGGGGAATGTGCTGACAGATACACTTTCGAGTCTGGGCATCCCGAATTGGTTTGTTCAAGCGAAGGGTGAAACGAGAACGAACCTGAAGGTGTACGTCGAACATACCCGGGAAACAACGGAGTTGAATGAGCCAGGATTCACGGTAGACGATGACGTCTTAAATCAATTTCTTGATCGTTTCAGAACAGATGTTCGTCATGTATCGTTGGTTGTCCTGGGGGGCAGTTTGCCAAAGGGAATACCGGGTGATTTCTATAAGACACTTATCCAGATTGCGAATGAGGCTGGTGTTCGGACCGTGTTGGATGCCGATGGTGAGCCTTTCGTCCATGGTATTGAGGCTGTTCCCTACGCGATCAAGCCGAACATTCATGAGCTCGAGTCGTTCTTCGGAGAGTCCTTCCGGACGGATGAAGAGATTATCGATGCGGCAAGAAGATTAATCTCTAAAGGAATTGCTTATGTGGCCGTTTCTTTAGGTGGAGAGGGATCGATTCTTGTAACGGAGACGGAGGCCATTCGCGCCAAACCTGCTCCAATTACTCCCCTAAGTACAGTAGGGGCTGGGGACTCGATGGTAGCCGCGCTCATTTATTGCATGCTGCATGGCATGTCGCTGGAAGAAGCTGCAAGGTGGAGCTCAACTGCAGGAACTGTAACGGCTTTGAAGCCAGGAACACAGGTTTGTACGCTTGCTGAAGTGGAAGAAAAACTAGGTAGTGTGAACATATGGTCTATTCCAAAAACAACAAATTCGAATTGAAGGCGGGGGCGTCTATGAAAAAGATTCTTGCTGTTACTGCTTGTCCAACTGGTGTTGCACATACGTATATGGCTGCTGAGTCCTTAGCAAAAGCAGCTAGAGAAAAGGGTATTTCGATTAAAGTAGAAACCAGAGGAGCTGTCGGTGTAGAAAATGAGTTTACTGAGCAAGAGATTGCCGAGGCTCATGCCATTATTGTAGCTGCGGACACGGATGTGTTAGAATCCCGTTTCGCTGGTAAGCCGGTTGTTAAAGTCCCTGTGGCACAGGCGATCAAAAATCCGGCAGGCCTTCTCGATGAAGCAATGAACAAAGAAGCGGCCTCTGCCGATGATTATCTGAAGCAAGTAGAGCAGTCGAAATCTCAGCGCAGCGCTTCAAGAACAGGCGCGTATAAGCATTTGATGACAGGTGTTTCAAACATGCTTCCATTGGTTGTTGCTGGCGGATTGCTCATTGCACTTTCTTTCATATTCGGAATTGAGGCATTTAAAGAACAGGGTACTTTTGCCGCAGCTTTGATGGATATTGGTGGCGGAGCAGCTTTTGCTTTGATGGTACCGATCTTGGCGGGATTCATCGCCTTCTCCATTGCGGAAAAGCCGGGCTTGGCGCCGGGTCTTGTTGGTGGGATGCTCGCTTCAAAAATGGGAGCAGGTTTCCTTGGCGGTATCATCGCCGGATTTCTTGCGGGTTATGTCGCGAAGCTTTTGAAAGATCATATCAAAATGCCTAAGAATTTTGAAGGCTTGAAACCGATTCTGATTATTCCTTTATTGGCTACTGGTATTACAGGACTTTTAATGATATACGTGATTGGCGAACCCGTAAAAGCAATTATGGATGGTTTGACAATATGGCTCAAATCGCTCGGTTCCACGAATGCCGTATTGCTCGGTGTTCTACTGGGAGCGATGATGGCTTTCGATATGGGTGGCCCAGTGAATAAAGCGGCGTATACGTTCGCTGTAGGTTTGTTGGCGAGCAGTGTATACGGTCCGATGGCAGCGGTAATGGCTGCTGGTATGACACCTCCGCTTGGTTTGTGGCTGGCAACGTTACTTGCTCCGAAGAAATTTACGAAGGAGGAACGGGATGCCGGTAAAGCGGCTTCCGTTCTGGGAATTTCATTTATCACGGAAGGTGCCATTCCGTTTGCCGCAGGCGATCCGTTCCGCGTGATCCCTTCGATCATGGTCGGCTCCGCTTTAACAGGCGCTTTATCCATGCTGTTCGGCGCTACTTTGCGCGCGCCGCATGGAGGGATTTTCGTTCTGCCAATCCCGAATGCCGTTGGCCACCTGGCTTTGTATGCTTTAGCTATCGTCGCAGGAACGGTTGTTACAGCCATTATGCTGAATATATTGAAGAAGCCAGTAAAAGACTAATCTTTACACAAATTAAAACTAATCACGCAGGGGGAATCTCTTCCCCCTTTATATTTAGGGAGGATACGGATATGAATATTCAAGAACTGCTGAATGAACAAAGCATTTTGATCCCATTGGAAGCAACAAGCAAAGAAGAATGCATGCAATCTATGATCGACGGACTTGCAGCCGCTGGCTGTATTACGGATAAGGCAGCATACCTGGAGGCGGTTTTGAAGCGGGAAGAAACCGGCTCGACGGGTATAGGCTTTGGGGTGGCTATTCCTCACGGGAAGTCGAACGGAGTCAGTAAGCCGGGCGTTGCTTTTGCCAAGTTAACACAACCTCTTGATTGGAAATCACTAGATGATCAGCCTGTAAGCATCGTCTTTATGATCGCCGTACCGGAAGCCGCCGCAGGTAATGAGCATCTGCAAATTTTAATCGCTCTCTCCCGTAAGCTGATTCATGAGGAGTTTCGTGAAAGCTTGTTGAAAGTGACCGAAGCGCAGCAATTAATAACGATTCTACAAACCATCTAAGAGGAGAAGAAAATCATGATTTCAAAAGAACTTACGATCCGGAACGATTCCGGCTTTCATATTCGCCCAGCCCAACTGTTTACGGAAAAAGCGGCATCTTTTCAATCAACTGTAAAGCTTGAATATAAGAATGAACCTAATATCGCGATCATAGACGGGAAAAGTATCCTTGGTCTTATGACGCTTGGGTTGGAGAAGGGATCGGTCATTACCCTGACAACAGAAGGACCGGATGAACAAGCAGCGCTGGATGCTTTGGCTGAATTGGTGGAAAGTGGCTTTGGAGAAGTATAAGAGCTGCTTATAGCAGCTTGAGGGATAGGAGATGCTAGCATGACGGAGAGAGTACTGCAAGGACTAGGGGTATCCGCTGGCATTCGCACAGGGAAAGCATTCGTTTACGCTCCAGTGCGACTAACTGACGTGGAGAAAAAGAAAACGCAAGATGCCACCGCTGAGGTTGAACGGCTTCGGGAAGCTAAGGCTGCTTGCCAGGCAGAACTGCAAGTTTTGATTGAGAAGGCGCAGCGTACACTTGGGGAAGAAAAGGCTGTGATTCTGAAAGGGCAGATCAGCTTTTTGCAAGATCCAACCTTTTATCCACCCATGGAGAACTTAATTGTAGGCGAGCAGTGGACAGCAGAAAGCGCGATTCATCAAGTTGTCACGCAGATTGCTGCTCTGTTCGAAAGTATGAAGAATGAATATATGCGGGAGCGCGCGGCAGATGTTCGCGATGTAGGAAACAGGATGTTCGCTCAGCTATGTGAACGCAAAGGAACACAGCTGTCCGATATTGGAGAGCCTGTCATTCTCGTAGCGGATGATCTGACACCTTCCGATACGGTCCAGTTGGACAAAAATTTGGTGCTCGGGTTTGTCACTCGTATAGGCGGTAAGACTTCCCACACCGCTATTTTGGCCAATTCATTAGGGATCGCAGCAATCTTAGGATTGGGGGATGGGATTGATCAGATTCAGCATGGAGATGAGCTTCTTATTGATGGCTCGACTGGAAATTGTATCTTAAACCCATCGGTGCCAACCAAAGAATCCTACTACGATCTCATGCAGCGTGATGAAGAAGAGAAGGCCGAGCTGCTGGCCTATGTGGAACGGGACGCTGTCACGAAGGACGGCTTCCGTGTGGAACTAGCTGCAAACATCGGTACGGTGGAAGAATCGGCAAGCCTGCTAAGCCAAGGGGCTGAAGCGGTAGGACTTTACCGTACAGAGTTTTTATTTATGGGACAATCTCAGATGCCTGACGAGGAAACCCAATATAAGGCTTACCGGCAAGTAGCAGAAGCAATGAAGGGACGTCCTGTTGTTATTCGTACGCTCGATATTGGTGGCGATAAGGAGCTTCCTTATCTGGATTTGCCGAAGGAGATGAATCCCTTTCTTGGCTACCGAGCCATTCGACTTTGTCTGGACCGTAAGGAGCTGCTTGTTACCCAGCTTCGTGCGATTTTGCGAGCGGGAGTTCACGGTGATGTGAAAATCATGTTTCCGATGATTTCGGGTATGGAAGAATGGCGTCAGGCCAAAGAAATCTATGAGCAGACTCGCGAACAGCTTAGCCAAGAAGGAATCCTTTATGCGGATTCTGTAGAATTGGGAATTATGATTGAAATTCCGTCAGCAGCATTGCTCGCTTCCAGATTTGCCAAGGAAGTAGACTTCTTCAGCATCGGGACGAACGATCTTGTGCAGTACACGGTTGCTGTCGATCGTATGAATGAGAAGGTAGCTTATTTATACGATTATTTCCATCCCGCCGTCATTCGACTGATCAAGACGGTTATCGATGCTTCTAATGCTGTAGGCAAATGGAGTGGAATGTGCGGTAGTATGGCAGGTGACCCGATTGCTGCACCGCTATTGCTCGGCTTAGGTCTGCATGAATGGAGTATGGCGGCTTCATCGCTTTCTAAGGTGAAGAAAGTCATTACGGATTTGAACCATAGCGATTGCGAGGCATTAGTTGAAAGGATTTTGGAGATGGACACGGCGGCCGAGGTTAGAGAGGCACTGCAGGCGTTTAAGCCATAATTAACGAAAGACCGTCAGGGTGTCCCTGACGGTCTTTCGTTGGTTCTACACTTAGTTAAGCGTCACATAGCTTGTTACTTTTTCACCTGTTGAGGTAACCGCGGTTAATTCGAAGGAAGTCACATTCCCAGTTACACGTACGGTACCGTCTGGATCGATACTAACGGTTCCAACAGCTCCGACAGCAGCATTTCCTTTGATATCATTCGTGATGAAAAGGGTGCCTAGTGCGAAATTATAGCCTTTAATGTCCGCAGTTTTATACGTAATACCGTAGTTATCAGTGATGGTAAGGTCCATTGCCGAATAAGCATTGAAGCTATAAACGCCCCCTGTTACCGTCATTACCGTCTTATCAATGGAAGTTTGTCCTGCTTTTATTTCCTTGGCAGTGATCGCGTCGTTTTTAACCGTGACAGTAACGTGTAATTGCTTTGCCTCGCCATTTCCAATTTGGACAAGGACACTGATGTCTGCAGTTCCTGGCTTGTTGCCTAGAACGTAAGCATGATGGTCAGAAGTAAGACCTACTTTAGCAATACTAGAATCAGAGGAATGAACGGATTGAACAACTCCAGGGATAGCAATGGGATCTCCACTAGCGGATGTCACTTTAATTTCAATTTCTTTAGCTAATTTACTGAGCGTTGGATCTTCAGCAGTTATTTTGTTAACTAGACCGTTTGATCCTGTTGCTGCATCTGTTAGACCGCTATCGAGCACACTAGCTAGTGTATAGGTGCCGTTAATCGAAATGTTCCCTGCGCTAGGAGCTGTAACGCTAAAGCTGCCAGTTGTTGTTTGGACAGTGGAAGCATCGAGTCCGCCAAGCGTTACTGTGTAATCGCCCGCAGCGAGCGCAAGAGTAGCCGTTAATGTTACCGATTGACCATCACTAGCCCACTCTGTGGTTGTAGGGACGACAGTTGAACCATTTTTCAAAGTGAGCGTTGCTTTGCTAACATCCACTTTTTTATTGAAAGTAACTTGAACCTTCTTATTGTCGGAAGAAGAGGCTTGTGTTTTCGTAATCGAAATGCGTGTTTGATCCCCGAAAACTTGCTGAGCTGTGTAAGAGCTTAGAACAAGGTCAGCGCGATTGGCAGGCTGGTCGCCAGATTTACTAATAGGGTGAATACCAAGTTCTGTTGCTTGTTTCACAGCATCTGCGTACCAAGGTGAGCCTGTCATGGAAATCTTTTTGCCTAAACCTTTAAGCAGTACGGTATCCAGCTGAGCTGTTGTTACAGAATCGCCGGGCACGAAAGTGGTGTCTGTAACACCGTCTATGAGGCCTGCTTTTTTGGCTGCTTCAATATAAGGGATAGCCCATCCATTTGCTGCATCATTGGCATTAACATCAGAGAAACTGGACACCTTAACGGCAGGATCAACGGTGATGTTGTAAATCAAAGTGGCTACTTTGGCAAATTGAGCACGAGTCATATTTTGCGTAATGCCAAATGTGTTGTCTGAGACACCTTCAAAAATACCAGCTGCAATCATCGCATCAATCTTAGCTTTAAGCGCGGCATCACTACCGGCCAAATCTGTAAAATCAGCACTTGTTTTGGCTGCAGCGGAAGCTGGAAGAGAAAGTGCAGCTGAAGTAAATAAGGAGAAAGCCATTGCGGCCGTCGCGATCATCGTGAGTTTAGTGGATTTCATAGTACCTCCCAAGGGTTAATTAAATAAATTTTGAATCTAGCAAACTATCGTTCATGTTCTGTTGCTATAACTATACCTTGCATGATGGAGCACGTCATTGTCAAATTCTTGGCAGTCTCGGTAGGAGAGTGCTAAAAAAGTGCGGACGAGTGCAATGAGAATGATAAGTAAACTCAATTACCAACTTTTAATTATTCGCTTTATAAATGTAAGTGTAATGGATATAATTACCTCAGCGCACAAACAAGTGAGGAGGCTGACATCATGGGTAAATGCGCATGCGGAAACACACAAAACACTGAAGGTAACTGCGACGGTTCACACGCTAAAAAAGACAAATAAGTCTTATAAATATAGGTAAAAAAGGACTTCCGCGAATGTTAAATTCGATGAAGTCCTTTTTTTCATGTCGTCTATTAAGAAGGCAAGTTGTACAACGTACAACAATTTCCTTAATTTTTTCTAAGGAAGCTTACCGAGATCTTTTAGGAACATTAAAAGTCACATTGTAAAAAATAGGATGAAAATTCCACTGCTGCCAGGCAAAGTGGGTACGGTATCAGGATTGTTCTTCGGATTGGCCTTTGGTTTAAGCGGGATCGGATCAGCTGTGCTGGGGACGCTGGCGGATGCAACAAGCATTACCTTTGTTATTAAGCTCTGTGCCTTTTTACCGTTAATCGGATTGTTAGCAGCCTTCTTCCGACTGATAAAAAGCTGAATTTGCATGATATTGAGCTGCCGCAAAATGCAGTGAAAGCATGATTCATTGAGGTACAGGAAAAGCTCATAGCTATTAGGACGATGCTTCCAATGTAGGTTTGCAGAGGGTGCTTGGGTCGTGCAACAATAGAGATAGAATAAGCAAAAGGGAGAGAAGTGAGATTCATGGATATAAAAGAAGCGATTCGCCATCGCCGCAGTATCGGGAAGGTCAACCAGGATCCTGTCGACAAACCGCTAATCGAAGAAATCCTTGAAGCAGGCATATGGGCCCCTAACCATTGTCATACAGAGCCATGGAAATTCTGGGTTATGACCGGTGAAGGCAGAAGATTGCTAGGGCGAGGCTACGCGGAGGTTGCCGCTGCAGAAGCAGATCCGACACTTTCTGAGGAGGAGTTATCCAAGCTGAAAAGCGCTCAGGAGAAGAAAGCGTTCCGTGCTCCTGTTGTTATTGCCGTGGCTGTAACACCTTCAGTGAAGCCAATAGTTCCGGAGATCGAGGAATATGCGGCTGCGCATGCCGCTGTGCAGAATATGCTGCTTACAGCGCACGCACTAGGCCTAGGAACGATATGGCGCACGGGTGCACCTACCTATCATCCGAAGATGCGGGAGACGTTCAGTCTAGTGGGAAAAGAGGAGCTGGTCGGATTCATCTACATCGGCTACCCGGACATGGAAATACCGAAGGCAGCACGGGTGCCGTTCGCGCAGAAGACGATTTGGGTAAGCGAATAGCCCCAAATATAAGAAAAGACTATTTTTCACGTGTAACGGTGAAAAATAGTCTTTTTTTTGTCCTTGTTATGACAACGAGAGTGTCATAACTTATTTCTTAAGCGCAACCGCAACCCGCGCGGCCGTTTGCGCGTTGTGGTAAACGAGCGCGATGTTCGTCTCCAAGCTGCGACCTTCGGTCAGCTGTTTGATGCGCGCTAGCAGGAAAGGCGTGACCTTCTTGCCGGTCACGTTTTGATCTTTGGCCTCAGCCAGTGCTTGCTGGATGACGCCTTCGATCGCGAGATGGTCCATCGCGGATTCCGCGGGGACCGGGTTGGCGATGATGGCGCCGCCAGCGAGGCCCAGCTCCCACTTGGTGCGCAGCATGGCCGCAACATCGGCTGCCTCATCGAGACGGAAGTCTACGCCGTAGCCGCTTTCGCGGGCGTAGAAGGACGGGAACTCGCTCGTTTTGTAACCAACCACGGGTACGCCGTGGGTTTCCAAATACTCGAGCGTACGGCCAATATCGAGGATCGACTTCACGCCTGCGCAGACGACAGCGACGTTCGTTTGTGCCAGCTCCGTCAAGTCGGCGGAGACATCCATCGTTACTTCACCTTCGCGGTGAACACCGCCGATACCGCCGGTAGCGAACACTTCGATGCCGGCAAGCGCCGCGCCGATCATCGTTGCAGCAACAGTCGTTGCGCCGATTTTGCCTGATGATAGGATGTAAGGGAAGTCACGACGGCTAACTTTTTCTACATTGGCCGTTGTCGCGAAAGCCTCAAGCTCCTGCTCGTTCAAGCCGATCTTGATTTTGCCATCCATAATACCAACTGTTGCTGGAACGGCGCCGTTGTCGCGGATAATTTGCTCAACTTTTTTAGCCATTTCAATGTTCTGCGGATAAGGCATTCCGTGGGAAATAATCGTTGTCTCCAAGGCTACGATTGGCTTATTGTTCGCGAGAGCATCTTTCACTTCGTCGGTAAATGTCAGGTAGGAAGTATTCATAATAGGGATCAGTCTCCTTTAGTTATGGTTAGTATAGTTTGTTGCAGTCGTTCTTCGGTTAGCTCGCTTGCTACGGATTGATCGGTTTGAAGCGTAATATGTGCCGCAGCGAGACCATAGGAGCAGGCGTCGATATAGGTATGTTGATGCATAACACCATATGCGATACCAGCGACGAGAGCATCGCCTGCGCCGGTTACTTCTACGACTTTGGTAGGAATAGGAGGGAAAAGCTGCTCACCTTCCTCGCCAACATACATGACACCCACGCTGCCGAGTGTAATGAATACGTGTTTCACACCCCGTGCCTGAATAGCTCTAGCCAGCTTGTCGTAATCTTGATCAGTATCTACCGAGGAACCAGCAAGCAGACGGGCTTCTTCAAGGTTAGGGAAGATTGCTGTAACACCATGAAGCTCCTGTGGGAGCTTTTTCGCTTTTTCGGAAGAGACAGGGTCAATGAATAGCGTGATGCCTTCTTCTTTACAGCGCTTAATTAATTCTTGGAGCGTATCCGCAGGCAAATTCGTATCGGCAATGACGAGCTGTGAAGCGGCAATATGGGACCATTTGTCCATCAAAAGCTGGGGTGTACATTTATCGTAAATTTCCATATTGGCAAAAGCCAAAAACATCTCGCCCGAGGCATCGAGCAGTGCCGTGTAGGTACCTGTGTTCTCGCCCTGTAGGACAATCGTTTGGCTGACATCAACACCGCGCTTACGTGTTTCTTCAAGCACCCACTGGCCGGCCTTATCGTCACCGACAACAGTTAGGAGTGCTGTCCGGCAGGATAAACCAGCTAGTGTATCCGCGATATTGCGCGCAACACCGCCGCAGGACTCGGTGACCGTGACCGGATTGGAGGAGGCCAGACGAATGGCCTGCTTGCTGGCCGCTTTACTGTCGAGGTTCGCGCCGCCGATACACATGATGGTTTGCTCATCAGATGTGACATAGGCGCGGCCTCGGATCGTACCTTTCTTGGTCAACGCAGCAATATAGCCGGCAACAGCAGATCGGGAAATACCTATGACACTGGCAATTTCAATTTGGGAAATGAATGGATTTTGACGTATGAGTGCTAAAATTTGCTGTTCACGATCCATGAAAAGCTCCTTTCAAACGAATAACTGCCTTTAGTTTAACGCAAACAAAAACAAATGTCTATTGTATAAACAAATGTCCGTAAACAATCTGACGAAACAGAAAAAAGCCTTCCCCTATACCAGGAACAAGGCTCTTAAACCAATCCTCATATTTCACACTAAGAAGTCCGGGAACGTTTGCGGAGTCCGAGCAGTCCGAGCAAACCAAGCAGACCGAGGTAATTCCACCAGGGCGGAGCTTCGTCGTTCGCTCCACTTGCTGCCTGGGCATGGACAGTTAAAGTCTTCATCGACGTTGGCGGTGTAAGTCCATATGCAGCTGCATGACTATTCATACTGCCCATTGTACGCAAATTTCCATCCGCACCAGGCATGCCGAAAGGATTCGTGTCAAAGAAAGTTGGTGAGCCTTGTTTGGCAGCTTCCCTACTATCTGCTTGCGAAATCATTTGCTGGTCAGGAGAATGCATACGATGATACTGATGAGCCCCAAGGAGGGCTGTGATTGACAAAAAAGAAACCATCCCCAACTTCATAAATCTAGAAACCATGATCCATACCTCCAAGATTTGTTGAATGGGTTCTGTAAGTGTAGGTATGGATATATTCCCCTATGTGCAAGAACTTATGCTGCTTTCTGTAAAATTGAAAAAAAACCGTTGTTCCCCAATTTGGGAACAACGGTTTCATTGGTATTACTTCGTAACTGTCACTTGTACGGTCGTTCTCATGTTGGAATACGTGACCGTAATTCTAGCAGTCCCTTTACCGGTTGCACGGATGATACCATCCTTCACATCAGCAATCATGATGTTCGATGACGTCCATAGAGCAGGCTTGGTTACATCTTCTTCAGACCCGTCTGTGTAGGTAGCCAACGCCTCAATCTTAGCTGTTTTGCCTTCTTGCAGCTCGATTTTGACGCTATCTGTTTTCAAATATTTCAGTGAATCGATTTCGACGGGAATAGCGACCATTTTGCCGCCGAAGGACCCGGTGATCGTTGTTTTACCTGAAGCAGTTGCTGTGAAAAGCCCATCCGTAACGGTTCCTAGCTTGTAGGCCATGACTTTCCAGGTTGCTGTTTCTGTGACATCTTTGGTAGTGCCGTCGGCTAAAGTAGCGGTTAATTTCACTTGAACTTGATCGCCGCTTTTGGTGACGATGAAAGATTTATCAGCGACTAGTGTCTGAATCACACCGATTTCAACCGGAATGGATACACTTTTACCGCCATAAGTTGCCGTTATGGTTGCTTTACCTCGGGAAACTGGTGTTACAACACCCTTGGATACTAGCGCGATGGTGCTGCTGCTTGATTTCCACTCAGCCTCATTAGTTACAGTGCGAGCTGCGCCGCTTGCATCTGTAGCCGTCAGTACGATGGATCTTGTTTCATTTAAGTCAAAAACTAAATTGGCGACATTCGCCGATAGATCACTGGCCATATCGACTTGGACTGTTATGGTCACAGTCTTACTATCCAGCTGAGCGGTCAGGGTGGCTTCTCCTGAAGCTACAGCTTTCACTTTACCCCCGTCAACAGTGGCTACTTTGACGTTGCTGCTTGTCCAAATGACATCTGCGGCTGCGTTACTGTTTTTTGTATCATCTGTATATATAGCTTCTGCTGTTAAATTAACCGTATCGTCTTTTTTCATAACGAGCTTTTCTTGGCTGACCGTTAGACTCTTTAATACGCCTACCGATACTTGAATGACGGTTGTACGTGTACCGTATTTGGCTGTGATCGTTGTTGCGCCAGTAGCGATACCTGTAATGTCTCCGCTGCGAGCTTCGGCGATATCTTTGGAGCCGGTCGTCCATTCTGCCAGGGATGTGACATCCAATTCTCTGTTGTCTTTGAAATAAGCGGTCAACGTGACTTTATCGGACCCGCCTTTTTGTAAATTAACGGCTTTTTTACTTGCTTTGATGGTCGTAGGGATATCGACTTCGACTTTGGTTGTCGTTGTTTTGCCACCGTATTTCGCGGTTATAGTGGCTTCACCGGATTTATAAGCTTTAACTAAACCTTTACTGACAAATGCAACGGCGTCGTTATCCACGCTCCAAGCCGCGCTATCTGCGATGGTATTATCGCTTGTACCATCGGCATAAGTAGCCGTCAGAGTAAGGGCAGGAAGCACTTGACCTACTTGCATAGAGAGAAGGTCGGTACTAACGACTAAACGGCGAGGAACTTCAACGTCAACGTTAGCCGTAATCACTTTATCGCCGTACTTGGCATAAATCGTCGCTTCACCTATGGATATGGCAGTTAGCTTACCTTTGGTGACTTGGACGATATCTTCATCACTCGAAGCCCATTCGGCTCGATCTGTAAAGTCAACGGGTGTAGCGCTGTCGATGTAGGTAGCTTCTAATTTCAGATCTTTAATGGCATTTTTCTTCATTAAGACATTTGGTTGATCTAATGTGAGTTTCAACGTACTGTCCACATCAACTTTAACCGTTGTCGACTTAGTACCGTATGTGGCAGTTAAATTAGCTGTACCTACACCGTAACCTTTAACTGAACCATTAATTACATCAGCAACGTTCGGTTTGTCAGTGGTCCATACGGCTTTGGCGGATACGTCTGCGTCTGTACCATCTGGGTACGTAGCGTTCAGTACGATCGGTTCTGTTCCGTTAAGAAGTAGGGATATACTGGACTTCACAGCATCAATACGCCTTACAACTTCAACATCGACTGGCAATGTCAGGGATTGATTCATGTATTTAATCGTAATCGTTGCACTGCCGGGATTTTGTCCCTTCACTAATCCATTCGTTACCGTCACAATAGAGCTCGTATCAACGGTGTAATCAGCCTTGCTCGTTACATCTTCGGAAGTGCCGTCATCGTAAAAAGCTGTAATCTTAACTTGATCAGTCGCATTAAGGCGAAGAGCCAGGGACTGTTTATCTTTGGTTAACGATTTTACCTTTTTGGTAACATCAACGTTAACGATTACGGTCTTACCCATATACGTGGCAGTTATTACGGCCTTGCCTTCTTTTTTGGCTGTCACCACACCCGCATAGACGGAGGCAACATCGGTTGAACCTGAATTCCAATCGGTTTTGACGGTTGCATTCTCGGTGGAGCCGCTTACGAAGATGGCGGTTGCTGTCAGATTGGCTGTATCTCCGACTTGCAAGGCAAGCTCGTTTTTATTCAGGACGAGTTTAGAAATCTCATCAGCTGCAAAAGCGGTTCCTGTTACTAAGGATTGCGTAGCTAGAATAAAGATAAATACCAAGGATAACCACTTGCTTTGTCTGGACTTCATTGCTCTGATTCCCTCCGATTATGTTCCTCAATGATTATGTATATGAAAATTATGGAACCTGTTTATTATCGGAATCTAGAGGCTGAAAGTGAATACTTTTCACAATAAATTCCCAAATACATCCATGGACTAATAGTTTTAAATTCCACAATTGCCAGCAAGTTTGTGCGCCAGATTACTGATGAATATAAGTCCAACCTATGCAATTGGTAAAAATTACTTAAGCTTAGACGGGAGGCTGCAAACAAAGGTTGCAGCAAGTTGTTATTCTTTATAGAGGCAGGTCGAGGTTAGAAAAAGGAGGATCCGTCATGGGATCCTCCTTAATAGATAAGCATACTAGTCAATAAGCTTACCTTATTTAGGATAGTTAGCTACGGATCTTTGCTAGCTAAGTGAATTGTGGATTTGCATAATCATTCGGTAAGTAACTATGCTTCTCTAGCTGACTTGGGGCGTAGATTGCTTTGCATCAAACTTTATAAACACTCTCAACCAAGGACGGGGGAAGCTATTTTTTTTTATTTCTTTATAAGTGCGTCGCTTCCATCCGATGTTATGATCGCTTCACGACTTTGAAATTTTCCTCAAGGAGCAGCCAGTTTTGCGGAAATTTAAGACCAAGCTTCCAGTAACTAATCCCGCGTAAGCCAAGCTCTTTCAACAAGCGGAATTTCGCTTGAATGGAGCGTGCGTCTTCGAACCAGACTGTGTGCTCCTTGCCAGCATCGTCCCAGTAGTTGAAGTGCGGGGCTTGCGCCGTGTAATCGTATAGGATCTGCGCATTATACTTGCGGGCCAGATCAATAGCCGCTTGCGGAGAGACGGCCTTTGCAAAGGCGCCCCCTGGGACATAGGGCAGCGTCCAGTCGTAGCCGTACAGATTTTGGCCCATCATGACTTTGGATGCGGGCATCTCGCTTATGGCGTACTCCAGCACTTTGCGCACGGGACCGATGGGGGAGACGGCCATAGGGGGGCCGCCGCTGTAGCCCCACTCGTACGTCATGATGACGACGAAATCGGCGATCTGGCCATGCGCTCTGTAATCATGCGCAGAGTACCAGGCGCCAGCTTGAGCGGCGCTTGTTTTCGGCGCGAGCGCCGTGGACATCAAGTAGCCCTCTTGATGGAGTTGTGCCGCCGCTTTCCGAAGGAAGCGTGTGTAGGCGTCACGATCATCGGGGAACAGATGCTCAATGTCGAAATGGATATCGCGGAATCCATATTGTTTGGCGGTGCTTTTAATGGTCTGAAGCAGACGATTCTGAACGGTGTCGTCGGTGAGGATAATATGTCCGAGCTCAGCGCTGAATTGGTCATGTTCGAGATTGGTCACAACCATCATCAAGGTAACGCCATGCTGTGAGGCAATCCCGCGAAGATCGTCCAACTGTGGGGCTTGGAGGGTGCCGTCCCGATTAATACGGAAGCTGAATGGAGCTAAGTACGTAAGATGAGGGGCGGCTTCCTTGGCGGATTGAATGAGAACGGGCGATACGTCAGTCCCGCGAGGCTCTAAATAAGCATTAACTTCTGCCTGCGTACGAGGGGTTGGTGGAATATAGAGCCGAAAGCCAACAGGTAAAGATTGATACATGGTTAGTCTATTGACGGAGGCGAGAGTCTGCAGGTCGATTCCGAGCTTTCGGGCAATCAAATAGAGCCCTTCACCGGGCTGTACCCAGTAGTACGAGCCAACAATCGGAATGACCAATGCCTGTCCGATGACCAGGGATTGGCTTGGGGTCATCTCATTGGCTGTTGTGATCGTATCCACCGACACTCCATACGTTTGCGCAATGCGGTATAACGTCTGTCCCTTCTGGACAACGTGGATTTGCATAGGGTTCCTCCCTTTCTTCGTAAGCAAAGGCGTGATATCCGAGCCTACTTTTTCTTTACCTTATTCGAAGGGAAGGAGATGGGTGTATGTCTACTGGAAAAAGCAAAGAACTCGATTGACATCCTTGCCTCGCTGCGGCAGGGAGAATCGAGTTCTTGCGATAAAGATTATAGACCTTGCTGCCTCAGGAGCTGAGCGGTCATTGCCGGATGCGAGATAGGGAAGTGGTGAGAAGCCGCTATCTCCACCGTGCGGGCGGAGCGAAAGCGCTCCGGCAGGTGGTACGCCCGATCCTGGGTTCCCCACAGGATCGACGCCTCACCCAGCAGCAGCGCACCCGGCTGCAGCTGGGTGAAGCTCTCTGCGCGCGTCAGCGCAGAGAGGGTCTCCGCAGTCGTCTTCCGCACACGCGGCGACTGCAGCTCGGCCAGGACATAAGTGACATACGCGGGCGGTATGTCACTTATGTCCGTGAAGCAGCTCTGCGCCTGAAGCTGCTTCCGCAAGCTGGGCGCACGCAGCATGCGCAGCGCGGCTTCGTTGATTCGCGCGCTGCGGTATCTCCGCGCAGCGCTGTGCAAAGCAGGCTGCAGCAGATGCAGCCTGTGGATTTGTTCCGGTACGCGAGCGTAGGCGTGGGCGGCGAGCAGTCCGCCCAGCGAGTGCCCCACGAGCGTAACCGGGGTCTCGAAAGCCCGAATCGCCTGGACAAGCGATTCGATATGCCCTTCTATCACATCCGCACCGTGGTGATAGGGCGAACGGCCGAAGCCTGGGAGATCGACCAGGCAGACGGAAAACTCAGGGAATTGCTCGGCCAGCGGAAGCAAGCAATCGGCTCCGCTTAGAGTGCCGTGAACGAACAGGATCGGAGGCTTCCCTTTGGCTGATCCCGCCCGTTCCAGTGTGGCCAAAGGCCCTCTTTTACCCCGTATATATCCATCTGCCTGAGAGTGCGAATGAACGAGACGAAAATCGAGATCTGAGATGGTATAGGGCATAATCGAGGAGTTTATCGCGTGCTCCAATCCGTACTTTCGCTGCATGTCTTGTGAGGCAGTTAGTGGATAAGCCTGATTGACGTTTACGATAAAATCGAGGGATTCCTTAGGAATTCCGATTTTCCGTCCAAGATGACTCCCAAGAATCTTTGACAACCATTTAGGTGAGATCGCTCCCCATGGATTACTGACACGAAGTTCCTTGGCTATGCCCGACACGAGCTCTGTCATCGAGGGACTTTGCTTCTTCTCATCCAGTAAGTAGTAGGTTTGGCTAACGGGATTCGATTCCTTCGCCAGAGCGCTAATGAACTCAGCAGCGTGATTGACATGAAAGAGGGGCAGCCAATGGGAGTTACCACCGGGTGTAATACTCATCAACTTGCGTGCGGTGGCCCGCACGAGAATACCGAGTCCTCCTGTTTGCGGGGTGTCCCCGTGCTTTGAGCTGCCAATTAGAACGCTTGGATGGACGACAGATAGAGGAAAATTTAGCTGCTTCGCTCCTTGGCGAATGCGCAAATCAGCTAGAAATTTCATAAGCTCGTAAGGAGATTCCTGCTCTAAACTAGCGATAATAGGTGCTGGATTGTGGAAATTATCCTCTGTAAAGGGACTTTTAAAGCCGACAATATGGATGAAATGCTGCAAACCTTTACGCGTTTGAATTTGCGAAGCCAAACTTAGCAATTCCTCGGCGGCTTGCAGGAAAACCGCACGGGCCTCAGACTCCCCGATCCGAATATCCATCGGCCCACCCGCGTGAATGATTACATCTGCCGTTAGCACTGACGCCATGGCAGGTGCGTTTAATCCAAGGCCGGGTAAGCTTAAATCTCCTATAACCGGGGAAAATCGCTCATTTCCCACGCTAGTTTCCCTCTGACCATCACCGCTGAGCCAACCTAATTGCTTGCGGATCTGCTCCCATCGAGCTTTGGAACGAACGAGCACCGAAACGGTATGATCCTCACGAGATAGCTGCTCTAACGTATACGAACCTATGAACCCAGTACCGCCTGTAATGAAAATATGTGCCATCTAATTGCCTGCCCTTCATTATTTTTTTAGTACTAAATAGTACTAATGATGATTAAAAAAATTACTTTAGCAACAAGGCTAAAGTAGAAAGAGTTTGACTCAACATAGCTGGGTCTTGGCTTGCATGCTGCAGGAACAGCCCGCCTTCTATCGTCGAAACGATCAATTGAGCCGTGGCTTTTGTCGGTAGGGTGGATGAAAACTCCTTGTTATGAACACCCTCGATGAGCAGGGCTTCCACCGTAAGCATTTGGTCCCGGAAAAAAACGCTCACTTTCTCCCGTAGTACATTTGCATCCTGCGGCATCTGTGTGTACAGAGTGAGAAACGGGCATCCGCCTAAGGAAGTCCATTCAAGTCCTGTCAGCACTTGTAAGAGAGCAGTGAAGCGCTCCTGCACACTTAATCCCGAACGTGACACGGTCTCCTGAATCATCTCGTTATAGGTGTGTATTAGTTGTTCGAGAATTGCGGTCAACAGGTCTTCTTTACGTTTGAAATAATAATAAATGTTCGTTTTGGACACTTTGCTCACTGCAACGATTTCGTCCATGCTGGTTGCTAAATAGCCTTTTGTCAGGAACAAGTCCGTTGCCACTTGAATCACAAGATCACGGTTGGTTAATCTCTTTTCCTTTTTCATAAATAGTACTATAGGGTACTAAAAATCAATTGTCAAATCCGATATGTATATCTTACATGCGAAAGAAGATAATAGCATTATTGGAAACTGATTCTTAAGGATGCTGCACATGAGAACCAAGCCTCGCCGTCAAATTGCTTTTGTCAGTGTATTAGGAATTACCCAATTGCATTTGCGCAATCCATTCATTATTGTATGGTGGGCCGCTGCCTTTCCGGGCTTTGGTCATTTACTGCTATCCAAATATTTTCGCGGCTTTATCCTCATTGGATGGGAAATGTTCATTAATACCCAGATGCATTTGAACGAAGCGATCGTCTACACCTTCACTGGTCAATTCGAGAAAGCCAATGAAGTGCTAAATATTCGGTGGATGTCACTCTATGTGCCAGTTTATTTATTTGCGATCTACGACAGCTATCGAACCTCCGTGGATTTGAATCATCAATTTATTTTGGCCAAAAGGGAGAATGCTCCGGTTGATTCTTTTAAAATGTCGGGTATGGAAATTAACTACCTAGATAAACGCTCGCCATGGCTAGCGATGGTCTGGTCCTTGTTGATGCCGGGAATGGGACAGCTTTATTCGCATCGGATTATCAATGCTTTTTTTATACTTGTGAGCTGGATTTTGCTCGCCTATTTCTCACATTTGCTCGAAGGAATTCATTATTTACTCATGTGGGACTTAACGCAGTCGGCTAGTGTGGTGAGTATGCATTGGCTTATATTTTTACCTTCTCTTTACGGTTTTTCTGTCTACGATGCTTATGTAAATACGGTCGAATATAACAAGCTATTTGATCATGAGCAGGCTATCTTGCTGCGAGAGGATTATCAGTATCCCCAATTTCCATTTCCTAAATCTTCGCTTCGAAAATGAGGGTGACACCATGCATGTAATAGCATCATTTGAACATTCGATCTATTTGGAGCTGGCGATTACTGCTCTTGAAGAGGCGGGTATACCAAAAGAACACATTTATGCTGTTTCTTTGCAAGGGAGACCCAACAAACCGAAAATGTTCGACACGATCCATCGCTCCGATGGCGTTAGTTTATTTGATGCCGGGACTGCCCTGGCAACGGCGCTCACAGTAATTGGCTCTTCCTATGGCTTTATTTTAAAGGGAGGGGCCATACTTTGGGGCCTTATTGGCGCAGCTGTGGGTTTCATCATTGGAGTCTTAATTGATATTGCTCATAAAAAAAAGAAGAAAGCCAATCTCCCATCCAGAGACAAAATTACGGAAGTTATTGTGCTTGTCGCCTGCATCAAAGAGGAAACCAAGCAAATTCAGGCTGTCTTCTGGGAGCATCATGCCTTTGGTGTAGCCATATGTGAATGAATTTTTGCTGTGTAAAAACCAGAAGAAGACCCGTGCGAGTCAACGCTCGAATGGGTTATTTTTGATGTGTTGGGGTACGGGGAAGGCGGAATCTTACCCCTATTTAGCTATGGAGTTTGCAGAGTTAAGTGAGATTGTGGAGACAATGCATAATCATTTAGTGAGTGACTATGCGTTGGAGTTGTTTGTTGATTGAGTGAGATTGTGGATACGTGCTTAATTATTCAGTAAGTGTCTATGCGTTCTTGGTGTTGGTGGTTTGTGTGGTTGTCTTGTCTGGTTTGTCTGGTTTGTCTTGTTTATTTGATTATTTGATAATTGTTTGTTTAGTGGAAAGTGGGAATTAAGAAGGCAAGTTGTACAACGTACAACATTACCCGGATAAGCCAGAGGAAGCTTTTACGCCTTGAGCAGCGTAATGTGCTTTGCGCCAATTTTACCACACTCCGCCCAAGAACGATGGTGAGCTGTATTTTAAATGCTGAAGCATTCGGGTACTATTGGTAAATAGTACTATCTGGGAGGGGAACTATCTCCTATAATAAGACACAAGAGCAAGACACTAAAGCGTTGCGACAGCAACCACAGGGGGCTTTTGAGATGATGGATAATCGGAGACGGAACACGACAGCATTTACTTTTATGGCTTGGACATCCTTCATTGGGGCATTCCTGGCGATGTTCATCGGGATTTATACATTGGAAGAAGCACTGAGTGTCAAAGGTTACTTCGCAGTATGCGCGTTATTTCTCACGATGTCGGCTTTTGTCTTACAGAAGGTCATTCGTGATAATTTGGAGGATGGCTACGGATCACGCAAACGCAACACAGCGGCTTTCACCTTCTTGGCATGGAGCTCGTTCGCTCTAGCGCTTCTGGGTATGTTTATCGGGATTATTAATCTAGAGCAGTTGCTCTCTGTCAAAGGCTATTACGCTGTTACGGCCTTGTTCCTGACGATGTCCTCCTTTGTTCTCCAAAAAACGGTGCGTGACAACAACGATGATGAGCTCCTGCAACCGGTTGAAAATAAATTCGAAAATAAATTCGAAGAGCTGTAGAACACAGCACTTTACCAAGAAGTTTAGTTCATGGTCGATGAACTAAACTTTTTTCAATTTCTTCCTATATGACTAAAAGGATAGCAAGAACACGAATGAAGTTGCTATAATGTCGTCAAGGGATTGGTCAATACGAAGATATAGGGGTAAATGAGATGAGATCATGGAGTCGACTTTTACTAAGCATTAACCGCAGCTTCAGGGTAAAACTGATTCTCAGCTTATCCGTCATCATTTTGCTGACCTTCGGCATAACAGGTTATTTAACGTATCGCTATAACTTGACACTGTTTGAAGAAGAAATCAGTAAGCAGTTTTCAAGTACGAACGAAGAGGCACTGGCGAAGATGGACCTGAAAGTACAGGAGGTTGTACGGATCTCACAAACGGTCGTATTTAATCCTGAAATCGAAAAGGTCATAACACGGATCAATTCGAGCGAAGATTCCGATCCATTTAATCTGTATTACAATAAAAAGCAAATTGAAGAACAGATTTTCCAGATTAAATCGGATGCGCCGTACATTACTGGTATGTACTTATATGACCTCAAAGGAAATCCTTCATATTTCAGTTATACCACCTCGGCAATAAATATGCCGAATGAGAGCGTATTCAGCGCAATTCGTTCTAAAGTCAACGACACCTACGGGGACCTCGTATGGATTAATATGCCATTGCCATCCTCCGTGGAGCCAAGCGGATTCAGAAACACAATCATTGTGGCTCGATGGATGAAAAATAGCGCTTTGAACACGTATGGTGTGCTCGTGATGGCTTTTGATGAATCGTTCTTCTCAGGTTCTCTCAAGGAACTGACGAAGAATGGAGAGGGCGAAGTCTATTTGTTCAACAAGAATAATGAGCTGTTATTTAGCAATTCGCCGGAGAGCTCGGTAGATAAACGGGAACGGCTGAAAAATTTGAATCAAACTCAGCTAATGGATAATCATCTGTTCGTTCAAGCACAGTCGAAAGTGACTTCCTTCAAGCTGGTCAGCGGAACTTCTCTTACGGCCATTCAAAGCAAGAATCGAGATTTATTCCAGAAAATCGTATACTCTGGCCTGATCAGCATCCTTCTTACCAGTGTGTTGATCGTACTCTCCACAGGCAATCTGCTGCGGCCGCTCAAGGATTTGCTGCAGGGTCTGCGCAAGGTAAGATCTGGTGATTTCGATACGCGCATCGAGATTCGAACCAAAGATGAGCTGGCTTATATCGGAGAGAGCTTCAACGCAATGGCGGAACAAGTCGGAAGGCTGATCAAGGAAGTGTATTTGACGCAGTTAAGTGAGAAGGAAGCAGAGCTTAAAGCGCTTCAGGCCCAATTGAATCCACATTTTCTGCATAATATGTTTAACGAAATTTATTGGAAGCTTTATCTGCAAGACGAGATCGAAACGGCGGCATTGATCGCGGCCATATCGGAAATGCTCAAGTACTCGTTGATGCCTGTGCGTACCCTAACCACTGTGAGGGAAGAATTTCAGCAGATCCGTAACTATTTGAAGGTGCAAAAGGAGCTCTTCGAAACGGACTTGGAGACGATTATTCAAGCGGATGATGACGTTCTGAACGGCCAGGTTATGCGATCTCTTCTCCAGCCATTAGTCGAAAACGTGTTTATGCATGCCTTTCGCAACAAAGTGTCGCATAAAGTGCTGTTGATTAAAGCGAGCAGTCGCGATGGCTTTCTAGAGATTGAAGTAACGGATAATGGCTGCGGTATGGACGAAGTAGCCATTTCGCAGATACTAGGCTTTCAGGGCTCATCTTTGCCGCAGCGTTCAGATGGGCGAGAAAGTCTCGGGGTTCGCAGTGTTGTAAGGAGAATCGAGCTGGTGTATGGTACGCCTAATCGTCTGGAAATCAATAGCGTGATTGAAAGCGGAACCACCATGCGTCTTATTTTGCCTTTTGTAAACAACGTCGAGACAGGAGGTTCAGTAGCATGAGAATCGGGAGAGTATTGATAGTGGAAGATCAGCCGAATTTTCGAAAAGGGTTGATGAAGATGTTAGAGGGCAGAGAATTGGGCTGGGAAGTGGTTGGCGAAGCTAGCAACGGGCAGGAAGCATTAGCGCTGCTGGATGAGCTTAAGCCTGATTTGGTGTTGACCGATATCCGAATGCCCATCATGGACGGGATCGAATTCGTAGGGCATTTGCGGCAGAATCATCCCGACATGCTTGTCATCATTTTGACGGGATACAAAAATTTTGAGTATGCACAAGCGGCCGTTCGACATGGTGCGCTGGATATTCTGATCAAACCATGCACGGAACAGGATGTTCGTCAGGTGATGAATAAGGCATCCGAGCGGTTCTATGTTAAATATGCGCAGCAGCAGAAGCAGCAAGTGCAGCTGCGGCTCCAGCAAGATCAGGAGCTTCGAGCTGCTTTACTGGACTTGCCATATGAGAAGAGCATAGCAGCAAGGCTAACCGATGGTCTGGCTGGTAGGGAGCTGTGGCTTCTGCAAATGAACAGTGAGGATTTGGCAAATAAAGCGTATGGGAAAAGCGACATGAGTCTGCTGCAGTTTGCTTTCTCCAATATCGCCCTAGAGCTGGTGAATGGAGCGGGGCTGGAGGCGCAACTGCTATTGGTGGAACATGACAGCTTTGTACTGGTTGCGGCACAACATGGTGTCGAAGAGAGTTTGCAAGAAGCCATTCAAAGTGCTTCTTTCGAGTATTTGAAAATTCGTTTGCATATGATTCCAATGGGGCTCGCCCCTTCAGCCAATGAGTTGGCGGAGTTATATGCGTTGACTAAAGGGGTTGTTTACGGGTCTGTTGATAGCTTTCCTGAGCTTGGAAGTGAAGCAGGATCCGGGATTATGCTATCGCTGAACCAAGCGAGGGTTAGAGAGATGGAAGTTCAACTGATGTCTGCCATTCTGGTCGGTCAGGAGGACAGCCTTCAGCTTCTTTTGGATCGGGTGCTGGCAGAGCTATCTCTTTCATCGCCAGAGGAGATGCGAATAGGGGCCTTATCACTCTCCATTGCTTTGCTTGGAACGATACAGAAGCAATTTGATCCCGACGATAACAATGCGCTAGCCGGGATCCCTAACGAAATGCCGCAGACGCATTGGACTTCTGAGGAAGTCCTTCATTGGGCTGCCGAGCAAGTGAAGAACTTCTTGCAGCAATTTAACAACTGGCAGGCGGCCAAAAGTGACAATCTAATCGAGAGAGCCGTCAAGTATATTGAGGAGCACTACAATGAAGAATGCCGACTGACCGATGTGGCATCGCATATTCATTTAAATCCAAGCTATTTCAGCGTCGTATTTAAGAAAGCCACAGGGGAAAGCTTTACGCGCTTCGTTACCCGTTTCCGTATGGATAAGGCGGCTTTGCTGCTCCGAAATACCGATATGAAAATATTCGAGATCGCTTCTGCCATCGGGTTTGATGAGCCGAATTATTTTACGAATGTCTTCAAACAGCAGTTCCAAATGTCACCCAAGGAATACAGGAATGGCAGGGTGTCATCATAAGTTTAAGAGCTACAGGATGACACCCTGCCATTGCCATTGCTTTGTCCATAAGTTTTTTTTGTAAAAGGCATTGCGGTCGAAATAAATATGTTGTACTATCGGATTAAGCGCTTAACCTCGATAGATTAAGCGCTTAACCTTATCGTGAAAGGAAGATGGTCATGAGTACGATTCGACTAACGATGGCACAAGCGCTGCTTCGTTTTCTGGACCAACAATACGTGTCAGTGGATGGACAAGAGACCAAGTTTGTTCGTGGTGTCATGGGGATTTTCGGTCATGGCAATGTGACAGGACTTGGAGAAGCCTTGGAACGGAGCGCAGGCGACCTTACTTATATACAAGGCAAAAATGAGCAGGGAATGGTACATGCCGCCGCGGCTTACGCCAAGCAGCAAAACCGTAGGCAAATCTATGCCTGCACCACATCGATTGGGCCAGGTGCTCTTAATATGGTGACCGCCGCGGCAACAGCCACAGTCAACCGAATTCCGGTGCTGCTGCTGCCAGGAGACAATTTTGCCACAAGACAGCCGGATCCAGTGCTGCAGCAGCTTGAGGTTGTGGGTGATTATACCGTTTCGGCCACCGATCCTTTCAAATCGGTCAGTAAATATTGGGACCGGATTGTTCGCCCAGAGCAGTTGATGAGTGCAGCTGTACAGGCGATGAGAGTGTTAACAGACCCTGCAGAAACAGGAGCGGTTACTCTAGCTTTACCTCAAGATGTGCAGGCAGAGGCGTACGATTATCCGGAAGCCTTTTTCGATAAGAAAGTCCACTATCTAGATAGACGTCCGCCAGCAAGAGAAGCAGTGAATCGTGCTTTGGCTTGCATAGTAGGCAAACAGCGTCCGTTGATTATTGCAGGCGGCGGAGTCCTTTATGCAGATGCGACGAAGGAATTAATGGAATTTGCAGCTGCCTTTGGGATTCCTGTAGCAGAAACGCAAGCAGGTAAAAGCTCGCTGCCTTGGAACCATCCGCTGAATGTTGGCGCTATTGGTGTTACGGGCGCGCTCGCAGCCAATGTGCTGGCGAAGCAAGCGGACCTGATTATCGGCGTAGGGACGCGGTATTCCGACTTTACAACGGCATCTAAATCGGCTTTTGCAAATCCGAAGGTGCAGTTTATTAATATAAATGTGAGTGGGTTTGATTCTTCGAAAATGAGCGGGATTAGCATTACGGCTGATGCGAAGGAAGCGTTAAGTGCACTGAAAGATGCTTTGACGGCACAGCACTATGTTAGCGGTTACGAGAACGGTTACATAGGTTCTTTGAAAGCGGAGTGGGATGGCGAGGTTGACCGTTTGTACAATGCGGAATGTGAAGAGGGTTTTGCCCAAACTCGCGCGCTTGGGGTGATTAATCAAACGATTGATCCTTCAGCTGTCATTGTTTGCGCAGCGGGGAGCTTGCCGGGGGACTTACACCGCTTATGGCGATCATCGGAGCCTAAAACCTATCATATGGAATATGGCTTCTCCTGCATGGGTTATGAAGTTAGCGGTGCTTTCGGGGCAGCGTTGGCTGAGCCGAATCGAGAGGTCTATGCTGTGGTCGGTGATGGAAGCTACCTGATGCTGCACTCCGAGATGGTTACAAGCCTACAAGAGGGCAGGAAATTTACTGTGCTGCTGTTCGATAATCATGGCTTCCAATGCATTCATAATCTGCAAAGGGGTCACGGCAGCGACGGGTTCGGGAATGAGTTTCGATATCGTGAAGCTGCTACGGGCAAGTTGACAGGTGGATATATGCCTATTGATTTCGCAGCGCATGCTCGCAGCTTAGGCGCGAAGGCGTACAAAGCAAACACACCTGAAGAACTAAAGGAAGCGCTGCTTAAAGCGAAGGAAGAAACAGTCACGACGCTGATCGAGATTCCTGTTGTTCCGGGAACCAACACACAGGGTTATGAATCCTGGTGGCAGGTAGGTGTTCCTGAAGTTTCCGAGAGCGAGAAAGTGATTGCAGCGCACGAAGAGATGAAGAAAAACATACAAGCGGCTAGACCCATTTAACGATAAAGGGGAGCGAACATATCTATGAAAGACCTGCCATTTAAGCTAGGTATTCATCCAATTAATTGGGTGGGAGAAGACGTCAAAGAGCATGGCGCGGATACCACATATGAACAAATTCTAGATGATATTCAGGCGTTGGGGCTGAAAGGTACCGAGATGGGCCGTAAATATCCGACCGATATTGCAGTGCTGAAGCAGGAGTTGGATAAGCGGGGGATAGGACTCGTGTCACAGTGGAAGTCCGTGCTATTCTCTGATCCTGCTTACAGGGAAGAGGAACTGAAAGCCTACAGGAAGCATGCCGAGTTTCTCAAAGAAATGGGCAGTACGGTCATTAGCACAGCAGAAGTTGGGGGCTCGCTCCACTTCGACCCGCGCCGCTCCCCGAACGAGAAGGAAGTACTGCGTTTAGATGAAGCCGGCTGGCAAAGCTTAGCCGAGGGACTGAACCTTGCGGGAGCCATCGCGCAGGAATACGGTCTGAAGCTGACGTATCACCACCATGGTGGAACGGTTGTTGAAAGTCCGGAAGAAATCGATAAGCTGATGGAGCTCACGGATCCTTCGCTCGTATACCTGCTCTTTGATACTGGTCATGCCTATTATGGCGGGGCGGATCCACTCACTGTGCTGCGCAAGCACGAGAAGCGGGTCGCTTATATTCACTTGAAGGATATTCGGCAATCCGTGTTAGACGAAGCTCGCGCCGAGCAGGTCGACTTTGTGACTTGTATCCGCAAAGGGGTGTTCACCGTTCCTGGTGATGGCTGTATCGACTTTGCGCCTATTTTTGCGGAGCTGCTGGCACAAGGATATGCAGGATGGGCGATGCTGGAAGGCGAGCAGGATCCGGCTGCACACAACCCTTATGAATACGCTAAGCAAGCACTTCAACATATAGAATCCCTCATTCCACAAGAAAGAAGGTAATGATCCTATGACCTATGTTTCCTTTTCACAGTCGAAGCCGCTGGATTTTGTAGCCATTGGCAGACTATGTATAGATTTGAATGCGAATGAAATTAATCGTCCCATGGAAGAGACCATGACGTTTACCAAATATGTAGGGGGTTCACCCGCTAACATTACGATCGGCATGGCAAGATTGGGCATGAATACAGCTTTTATTGGCAAAATCGCCAACGATCAAATGGGACGTTTCATCGCTGATTATTTAGAGCGGAACAACATCGATACAACGAATGTCGTGACAGATAATACCGGCGCGGTTACAGGACTGGCCTTTACAGAAATCAAAAGCCCAACGGAATGCAGCATTCTTATGTACCGTGACAATGTGGCTGACCTCCTGCTGACACCAGCCGAAGTACAAGAATCACTGATTGCTGAAGCGAAGGTATTGCTTATCTCTGGTACAGCACTTGCGCAAAGCCCGTCCCGCGAAGCCGTCTTTCAGGCGCTGGATTACGCGAAGAAGCATGGGGTTGTCATCATTTTTGATCTGGATTACCGTCCATACACATGGACGACTCCGGAAGAGACGGCTGTTTACTACAATCTGGCGGCTGAGAAATGTGACATCATTCTGGGTACCCGTGAAGAATTCGATATGATGGAACGCTTTGAGAGCAATCCAGAAAAAAATGACCGTATCACGGCTGCTAAATGGTTCGATTACTCGGCGAAGATTGTCATTATCAAGCATGGTAAGGAAGGTTCCATCGCTTATACGCCAGACGGTGTTGGTCATCGTGCCAAGAGCTTCCCAGCTAAGGTTGTCAAGACGTTTGGTGCAGGCGATTCTTATGCAGCTGGCTTTATTTATGGCATTATGCAAGGTTGGACGATTGAAAAAAGTATGGAATACGGCAGTGCAGCAGCTTGTATCGTGATCTCCAGCCACAGCTGCTCCGATGCGATGCCGACAACTGATCAAGTAAATGACTATATCGAGCGCTGCAACCGCGGCGAAATTACAGCATCTTAACTTATTCGAACCATTAAAGGAGAGTCCACATATGACAACAACTTTGAAAAACTGGATCGGCGGCGAATGGGTCGCTTCAACATCCACACAAACAGAACCGGTATATAATCCTGCTACAGAAGAGATTCTTGCTCTTATTCCAATTTCTACGAAGGCAGATGTGGATCAGGCGGTTCGTACAGCTCAAGAGGCATTCCAGACCTGGAGCCGCACACCTGTACCACGTAGAGCCCGCGTATTATTCAAATACCAACAGCTTCTGGTGGAGCATTGGGATGAGCTGGCGCGGATCGTTACGCAAGAAAACGGAAAAAGCTACAATGAAGCTTACGGAGAAGTGCTTCGGGGCATCGAGTGTGTAGAATTCGCCGCTGGGGCGCCATCGCTAATGATGGGCAAACAGCTTCCAGATATCGCGTCCAATCTTGAATCCGGTATGTATCGTTATCCAATCGGTGTTATCGGTGGTATCACACCATTCAACTTCCCGATGATGGTGCCTTGCTGGATGTTCCCGCTTGCGATTGCCTGCGGCAATACCTTCGTGCTGAAGCCGTCTGAACGCACACCTCATCTTGCAAACCGCTTAGCTGAGCTATTCCATGAAGCGGGCTTACCAGCTGGTGTTCTCAATATCGTTCATGGCGCACATGACGTGGTTAATGGCCTTCTTGAACATAAAGAAGTTAAAGCCATTTCATTCGTTGGTTCCCAGCCAGTTGCGGAATATATCTACAAAACAGCTTCTGCGAATGGGAAACGCGTTCAAGCGCTTGCAGGCGCTAAAAACCACTCAATCGTTATGCCGGATGCTGATTTGGATATTGCTGTGAAGGAAATCGTCAATGCAGCCTTCGGTTCTGCGGGCGAGCGCTGTATGGCTTGTTCCGTCGTGGTGGCGGTCGGAGAAGTCGGCGATACGCTTGTAGGCAAGCTGCTTGAAGCCGCTGATCGGATTACGATTGGCAATGGTTTGGAGGAAGGCATTTTCTTAGGGCCTGTTATCCGCGGTCAGCATAAAGAAAGAACACTAAAATATATCGAAATCGGCGAAACCGAAGGAGCGCTTCTGGTCCGGGACGGGCGCAAAGACGCTGCTTCGGATCAACAAGGTTATTTCGTAGGACCTACGATCTTTGATCAAGTAGAGTGCGGTATGAAAATTTGGGGAGGATGAGATTTTTGCTCCTGTTCTTTCCATCGTTAGAGTGGCTACTCTTGAAGAAGCGATCGAGCTCTCCAATCGCTCTGATTTTGCCAATGGCGCATGCCTCTTTACAAAGGATGGCAGTAATGTACGTCAATTCCGTGAAAATATCGATGCCGGTATGCTCGGCGTTAACCTAGGAGTTCCCGCACCAATGGCTTTCTTCCCTTTCTCTGGCTGGAAAAAATCGTTCTACGGCGATTTGCATGCGAATGGGACGGACGGCGTGGAGTTCTATACGCGCAAGAAAATGGTCACTGCTCGCTGGTAACAGCGGGTTAGACCTTATCGACAGGAGAGGTGAACTTCATGACGCTCGTTTCTATGAAAGAAATGCTGCAGCAGGCTTTGGCAGGAAAATATGCAGTCGGGCAGTTTAATTTGAATAACCTAGAATTTACACAAGCGATCTTACAGGCTGCTCAGCAGGAACAAGCGCCTGTCATTCTAGGCGTTAGTGAAGCTTACATCCCTTATATGGGTGGACTGCCTTGTATTGTAGGAATGGTGAAATCTCTGATTGAGCACTATGGGGTAACCGTCCCAGTAGCTCTTCATCTAGACCACGGAACCAGCTATGACCTATGTATTCGTGCGATCCACGCCGGATTTACCTCTGTCATGATCGATGCTTCTCATCATACGCTGGAGCATAATATCGAGGTCACTCGTCAGGTGACACAAGCCGCGCATGTGCTGGGTGTATCGGTGGAGTCGGAGCTGGGCCGGATTACCGGACGCGAGGATGACTTAGTCGTAGACGAAGCTGAAGGCATGTACGCTGTTGCTAAGGACTGTGTTCGTTTAGTGAGGGAGACGGGGATCGATTGTTTAGCTCCTGCCCTTGGATCCGTTCACGGTCCTTATCGGGGACAGCCAAAGCTTGGTTTCGATCGAATGGCGGAAATTAGAACGCTGACTGAACTGCCGCTTGTGCTTCATGGCGGAAGCGGTCTGCCAGATGAAGAGATCCGTCAAGCGATCGCTTGCGGTACAGCCAAAATCAATGTGAATACAGATAATCAAATCGCTTTTACAGCTTCTATCCGTTCGTTTTTGAATGATCATTCAGAAGCATACGATCCAAGGAACTATTTAGTGCCGGCACGGGAAGCGATCATCGCCTCCGTTAGAGCCAAAATTCAATTGTTCGGTTCAACGGGCAAAGCGGGAGGGAACGCATGATGAATAAAATTAAAATCGGTATTATTGGTGCCGGCAGAATCGGTAAAATCCACGCAGACAATTTGCTGCGAATACCCGGGGTTGAAATCATTGCGGTGAGCGATTTGTTTGCCGGTCCTGAGTTAGAGGCATGGGCAGCTTCACGTCAGATTCAGACGGTTACAAAGGATAGCCATAAGCTTATTGATAACCCAGACATTGACGCCATCTTTATTTGCTCATCCACGGATACACATGTCCCGCTCATTCAACTGGCTGCTTTGGCGGGTAAACATATTTTCTGCGAAAAACCAATCAGCATGGATATTACCCAAACCGAAGCGGCGATTGCAGCGGTTAATCAGGCAGGTGTGAAGCTGCAAATCGGTTTCAACCGCAGATTTGACCACAATTTCAAGCGGGTTCGCGAGGTTGTTCAAGGAGGAACAATTGGCGATCCGCATATCGTGAAAATCACATCCCGTGATCCGAATCCACCACACGCTGATTACATCAAGGTGTCGGGCGGCATTTTCATGGATATGATGATCCATGACTTCGACATGGCTCGCTATGTAGCGGGAAGCGAGGTTGAGGAAGTGTATGCGCAGGGTAATGTGCTCATTAACCCCGTTTTCGCTGAGCACGGCGATGTCGATACCGCAATTGTAACGCTGCGGTTCCAAAACGGTGCTCTCGGTGTCATCGATAACAGCCGTCAAGCGGTATACGGCTATGATCAACGGGTTGAAGTGTTTGGCTCCAAAGGCAGTGTAGCGGTTGCCAACGATCACCCTAATACGGCCGTAGTTAGTACGGCAGATGCTATTGTTAGTGAAAAGCCGCTGCATTTCTTCCTGGAACGCTATCAAGCTGCTTATATGGAAGAAACACAAATTTTCATCGATTGTCTATTGAATGATAAGCCTGTACCAGTGAGTGGCTATGACGGTATGCAGGCGGAGCGGATCGCTTTAGCCGCTAAGCTGTCTTCCCGTTTGGGTCGGCCAGTGAAAGTGAGCGAGGCATTAGATTTGCTTAAACAGACCTCGGTATCTCAGTAAGGGAGGGAGACGTTGACATGAACAGGTCCAAACTGATTGTAACGCCTGCTTCCTCCCCGAATGAGGAAGGCAGCCTTTTAACAGTAACTCCGGAATCAGCAGGATGGAAGTATGTTGGTTTCGAAGTTATACAGCTTGCGGAGGGACAAATCTTGAGCCGCGAGACAGCTGGGCTGGAAGTTTGTCTTGTCCTACTTAGCGGCAAAGCCGATGTGGCTACCAAGCAAGCGGAGTGGACAAATATTGGGCAGCGGATGAGCGTATTTGAGAAAATACCGCCATATTCCGTCTATGTACCTAACGATGATCGCTACGAAGTTATTGCACTGACAGCGGTTGAGCTTGCTATTTGCTCTGCTCCTGGTACTGGCAACCATAAGGCACGTCTGATTGCACCTAATCAGGTTGGGGTAGAAACGCGTGGTTATGGCAATATTGAGCGCCAGATCCATAACATATTGCCAGAGCAGGAGCCAGCGGATAGCTTGCTAGTGGTTGAAGTCTTCACACCGAATGGGCACTGGTCGAGCTACCCGCCACATAAGCATGATCGCGATGCGCTTCCAGACGAATCGTTTCTGGAAGAAACGTATTATTATCGCGTCGATCCGGGGCATGGCTTTGCGGTTCAACGTGTGTACACGGACGACCGGTCACTTGATGAGACGCTGATTGTTAAGAATGGCGAAACCGTGCTCGTTCCGCGTGGTTATCACCCTGTTTCTGCTCCTCCAGGCTATGATGTGTATTACCTGAACGTTATGGCGGGACCTACTCGAACATGGAAGTTTCATAATGATCCGGAACATGCCTGGATCATGACGAAGCCGCGCGAAGCGTAAGCCGGTTTGCAAGTTCCCGTCAGCCCCTTCATAATGGAAGAAAAAAAGTATCCTTCAAGAAAAATGGGGTAGTAGGATGAAGGCAACCATCTATGATGTGGCAAGAGAGGCCGGTGTGTCTATTGCGGCGGTCTCGCAGGTCATGAACGGCAAAGGAAAAATAAGTGAAGAACGGCGCGGTGAAATCATAAAAATTATGGAGCGGCTCAATTATCAGCCAAGCGTTATCGCGTCAGCGCTAACTGGTAAAAAGACCTATACACTAGGTCTGCTTGTGCCCGATATTTCCAATCCCTTTTTTGCGGAAATTGCTCGAGCTGTTGAGGACCAAGGCCATCATATGGGCTATAGCTTGGTCATTTGCAGCAGCGACAATAAAGATGAACGGGTAGAGCGATATCTTAATTTGCTACAGCAAAAAAGCGTGGATGCCATGATCATTGGTACGGGGATGGACAATAAAGACATGCTGACTCCATTGATGGAGAGAGCGATCCCTATTGCTATGATTGCAAGGGAAATGCCTGATCTCGACGTTCATACAGTCGTGGTGGATGACTTTATCGGAGGTGCGTTGTCAGCAACGCATCTACTCGATTTGGGTCATCGGCGCATGGCCATACTGGCTGAGCACTCGAAAGTAAGCAGCAGCCGTGAAAGGGTGCGAGGCTTCAAGAGTAAGCTGGAAGAAGCAGGGGTTGGGCTGCCGGAAAACCGCGTACGCAACTGCCACTACGTTGTAGCGGATGGAAAGCGTGAAGCGCTTGAACTGTTGGGACAATCGAACCCAGCTCGACCGACCGCGCTATTTTGTTGTAACGATTTGCTCGCCATTGGTGCGCTTCAGGCCGCTAAGCAGCTTGGTTTGCGCGTGCCAGAGGATCTGTCTGTGATCGGTTTCGATAACACGATTCTGGCATCAGTGACAGATCCGCCGCTTACGACTGTCGCTCAGCCGATTGAGCCGATGGGGAAAATGGTCGTCGATTTGTTGATCCAGGAATTGAAGAAAGAATCGAAAGCCAAACAACGTGTTGTGATGCGTCCCGAGCTGATTGTTAGGCAATCAACTGCGGCTCCAACGGAATGTGATTAGCTTATATGTAGCTTATTTGGCTGCTTCCTTTTGTGGGAAGCAGCTTTTTTTGTGTTCATTAGAGCACCTATTTTTATAGTTGGGTGTGAGGCGGAGCTTGCCCCTATTTAGTATGGTTAGCTTTCGGTAAGTAGCTTTATTATCCCAGTGTTTTGTTTTCAGTTTTTGGGAAAATGGATAACTAGGAATGCAAGTTGTACAGCGTACAATAATTTCCTTGATTTCTTCTGCGCAAGCTTAGGGCTGTTGTAGGTTGTACAACAATTTAACCTTTTTAACGGCTATATAGCTATTTTTGGCTGAAACTGTGTATTTTATGCAATATTTGCGTGGAAAACGCGGGTAAACATGCCTAAATTTGTAGAAAATACAACATTAAACGGAGCGCGGCATAGCAAGCAAATCTGGACACATACCCAATGAATTTATAGATTTTCCTATAATTTTTTAAGGGTTTTTGGGATCAAAACTTATATTATAGGTTTATAACATTGAAGTAAGGAGTGAAGCAGCCTTGAACGGAAATATCAATGAAGCTCCTAGACTACCCATAACGACAAGTGAGCATAAAGCTTTGCAGTTGAGACGAAGAAGAAGATTGAAACAAAACATTCCGCTTTTTATCATGCTTGTCCCTGTCTTTGCTTACTACATTCTGTTTAAATATTGGCCAATGGGCGGACTTGTGATCGCTTTCAAAAATTACAATTTTGCTGATGGTATTTTGCACAGTCCATGGGTTGGCCTGAAAAATTTTAAAGTTTTGTTTTCCAGCGCCAGTACGATCCAGATTATATGGAACACCTTTTGGCTCAGCTTTTTGAATTTGCTTGTCGGGTTCCCGGTTCCCATCTTCCTCGCCATTCTGCTTAATGAAGTGAGGAAGACATGGTTCAAGAAATGGGTTCAAACGATCGTCTATCTGCCGCATTTTTTCTCTTGGGTCATCGTCGGAGGTCTCGTGTTATCCTTATTTGCAACGGATTACGGTTCGATCAACAAGGTACTCAAGCTATTCAATATTGAACCTATAACCTTTCTTTACGAGTCAAAATCCTGGGTTGCTGTATTCGTTGGTTCGGGGGTTTGGAAGGAGATGGGGTTTAGCACAATTATTTATTTGGCCGCTCTCACGAACATAGATCCTGCCCTTTACGAGTCAGCAGGTATGGACGGCGCCTCGAAGTGGAGGCAAATTTGGCACATTACGATTCCAGGCATTCGTCACACGATCATCCTGCTGCTCATTTTGGCTATGGGTCAATTGATGGAGGTCGGCTTTGATCAGATATATAACCTTCAGAACTCAGCAGTTGCTGACGTGTCAGAGGTCATAAGTACTTATATTTATAAAATAGGTTTGGGAAATGCGCAATTTAGCGTAACTACGGCGATGGGGCTGTTCGAATCCGTCATTGGCTGTGCGCTCGTACTGGTAGCTAACAGGATCGCCCGCAAATTCGACCAAGCTTTATTCTGATAACGAGGAGGGGCGTCCGCATGAAAGCGACAAAAGGTGAAAGAATTTTCTACGCAGTCAATTATTTTATGCTCGGGGCAATTGCCTTAACCTGTATACTGCCATTTATTCATATCATAGCGCTATCGATGAGTGAGCGTTCGGCCGTAGATTCGGGACATGTTTACTTCTGGCCGGTAGGCTTGGATTTTACGGCATATAAGGTTTTCTTCCTAACAACTCCGGCTCTCTCAGCATTTAAAAATAGCATTATCATTACGCTTGTCGGTGTTGCACTTAGTATGGCGGGGACGGTATTAGCAGCCTATCCGTTGTCGAGAAGCTATTTGATAGGACGACGCAAGTTTGTGCTTGCCATGGTGTTTACGATGTTGTTCTCAGGAGGGTTGATCCCTACTTATCTCGTCGTAAAGAACCTGTCTTTAATCGACTCCTATTGGTCTCTGTGGCTCACGGGGTTTATCAGTACCTACAATATGCTGCTCATGAAAAGCTACTTTGAGAATATTCCTCATGAAGTGGAAGAAGCAGCGCGAATTGACGGATGCAGCGACGTATCTCTCCTCATTCGAATCATATTGCCGCTATCGCTTCCGATGCTGGCCACTTTAGCCCTGTTCTATGGGATTAACTATTGGAATGCATTTATGAGCGTTCTGATGTACATCAATAAGAGTGACATGCAGAATTTGACGGTCATTGTCCAAGCGATGCTGCAAAAAAACGATATCCTGAATTCACCTTCCCTGGCACCAGAGGAGCAGCTAATGGTTGCTACTGAAATGGTCAAATCTGTCGGTGTTGTCGTTATGGTGGTTCCGATGCTGATCGTTTATCCGTTTCTGCAAAAATATTTTGTCAAAGGCGTTATGCTTGGTTCTGTTAAGGGTTAAACCAAATGGGGTTCCACGTTTACCAAAACTTTTCAATATAAACAGGAGGGTTTGCGCATGAAAAGAAAGCTGTGGATGGGCATGACAATAGGGGTCGTAGCATTAGGGGCAACGCTAGTTGGTTGCAGCAGCGAGAAGAAAGAAGGAGCGGCAGCCGGTACTACGGCTACGAATGCTCCGAAGGAGTCAGCGCCAGCCAAACGAGGAAATGTTACCGTTTCCATGTATGATCGGGGTGGTGTACCTGCGTCGGAGGGGAGCTACGAAGAAAATCGTTGGACCAAGTGGATCAATCAAAACGGTCCTGTGAATGTGAAATACATTCCTGTCCTCCGAGGCGAGTCTACGAAAAAATTGAATGTTCTTTTTGCCTCCGGTTCTGCGCCTGATATAGTAAACGAGTACAACACGCCTTTCCGTAACAGTCTGTATGATCAAAAGCAGCTGCTTCCCATTGACGACATCTTAAAATACATGCCTGAATACCAGAAGCTGCTGGACCAGTATCCTCAGTTGAAGAAAGCGGGAACGAAACCGGACGGCAAGCTGTATGAAGTCGGTAAAGTAAAAGAAGCAGTCCTACAGCACATGTTAATAATTCGTACCGACTGGTTGAAAAAGCTGAATTTGAGCATGCCGACAACAACGGAAGAGCTAATGAAAGTAGCCAAGGCATTTGCTGAACAAGATCCCGACGGCAATGGTAAGAAAGATACGTACGGGATGAACATGAGCTACTATTCTGAACAAGCCATCAACGAGATTTTCGGTGAAAATTCGTCCAAGGATTTGATTGCCTGGGGAACTAAGGATGGAAAAATAATCCCTCTGTGGGACAATCAGCTGGCCTCCCTGACCTTCAAGAAGAAGCTCTATGACGAGGGCATTATCGATAAAGATTATATCAATGATAAAGACGGCAACAAGGCCAAACAAGACTTCCTGAACGGCAGAATCGGCATTTACGTTAAATTTTCCGGCGGCATGTATGACTTTGTTATGAACGACTTTGCTACGCTGAAGAAAAATGTGGCAAGTGCGGAAATTGCTCCGTTAGGCTATCCGAAATCACCGCTGGGGACATTTACCGGTGTTTTAGATAATCCAGTGCAAATGACGACGGTTGTGAACGCCAAGGCGAAGGAGCCGGAAGCTGTCGGTCGCTATCTTGACTTCATGATGAAACCGGAAACCGCTTTGAAGGTTATTAACGGTGACGAAGGGACACATTGGAAGAAGAGCGCCAATGGCTGCCGTGAGACCATCGATCCATTGAAATCGAAAAATGAAGTCGGCTATGCTTTAGACTATGAAATGTTCTACTCTGGAGGAACAGATAAGTGTAACTTTACTCTAAACGGATTTAATACTGCGGTACCTGAACAGAAAGCCGGTTCGGACATGTATAAAGAATTTCAGAAAATTTATTTCGATCCGCAAAGACAATACCCTGGATTGACCCATGGGGAACATATGCCGGTCTATCCTGCTGATCTCCAAACGATTAACGCAACAATTCTTAAAGAGCAAACCGACATTTTTGTTAAGGCCACCATCAGCGGTGCGAAATACAGCCCGGAACAAGCCATTAAAGACGCACAAGCGGCATGGGATAAAGGCGGCGGCAAGCAGCTTGAAGACTTTATGAACAAATGGTATGCGGAAAATAAAGATAAAGCGTTCCTTGCTAAGGATATTATGGCAATTGCGAGACAGCAAATGGAGCAAGTGAAGTAACTGATTTAAATGAGGGAGCTGGACATGGATATGCGAGTGCCTGTCATGCAGGCATCGCTTGGATGTCCAGCTTCATTCATTATTCGTCAGCTTAGATTCGGTGATCGCATTATAGGGGGAACTAGGAATGAATAAGGTTAAGGTAGCTATCATTGGCTGTGGCGGCATTGCAACAGGTAAACATTTGCCCAGCTTAAGTAAAATTGAGCAAGTGGAAATTATTGGTTTTTTTGATGTCAATCCTGCAAGTGCACACCAAGCGGCCGAGAAGTTTGGTGCTCCCGGAGCGAAGGTGTTTGAGAGCTATTATGAGCTTCTTGCTGATGCTTCGATTGACGTCGTTCATATCTGTACCCCGAATGATACGCATGCAGAGATTTCGATCGCAGCTATGGAAGCAGGCAAACACGTCATGTGTGAAAAGCCGATGGCCAAAACCGCTGCAGACGCTCGCCGTATGGTCGAGGTGGCAAAGCGCACAGGTAAGAAGCTAACTATTGGCTACAACAATCGCTTCCGTGCGGACAGTCAGTATTTGAAAAAGGTAATCGAAGACGGCGATCTGGGCGAGATCTATTTTGCCAAAGCGCATGCTGTTCGTAGACGTGGAGTTCCCACTTGGGGTGTATTTCTGGATGAAGAAAAACAAGGCGGAGGCCCGCTGATCGACATCGGTACACATGCGCTTGACTTGACGCTGTGGATGATGAACAACTACGAACCTAAGGTGGTGCTTGGCGCTGCTTATCATAAGCTTTCACGGAAAGAAAATGCCGCTAATTCCTGGGGTCCTTGGGATCCGGAGAAATTCAAAGTGGAAGACTCCGCCTTTGCGATGATCGTGATGAAAAACGGCGCGACTGTGATGGTGGAGGCGAGTTGGGCCTTGAATACATTGGATACGAAGGAAGCGAAATGTACACTTTGCGGTACAGAAGGCGGAGCCGACATGCAGGATGGCTTACGCATTAATGGTGAAAACCATAGTCGTTTGTACGTAAACCAGCTTCAGTTCGAAGCCAAAGGCGCAGACTTCTACGATGGCAAAAAAGAGAGTATGCAGGATAAAGAAATCCGCCTATGGATTGACGCCGTAATCAACGATAAACAACCCGTTGTAACACCAGAGCAATCGTGTGTAGTTTCCGAAATTCTTGAAGCAATTTACGAATCCAATAGAACGGGAGAAGCGGTCTATTTTGACTGAAATAACCGGAAATGAGGCCATTCCTTCATGATTAGAGTAGCGATGTTGAGCTTTTGGCATGTTCATGCAAAAGATTATGCACGTCTAGCTGCCGAGCACCCGGGTACTGAAATCGTGGCTGTATGGGATGAAATTCCCGAACGAGGACGACAGAAGGCAGAGGAGCACGGCGTTAAGTTTTACGAAGATTTGCATGAACTTTTGGCAGAGCCTGATATTGATGCCGTTATTGTGGATACGCCGACGAATCGGCACCGGGACGTCATCATCGCAGCAGCCAAAGCGGGTAAGCATATCTTCACAGAAAAAGTTATAGCTACCACGACGAAGGAATGTAATGAGATATTGGCTGCGGTTGAGACGGTTGGGGTCAAGCTAACGGTTTCCCTTCCTCGTCTGTATACGGGGTTTACGCAAGCAGCACGCAACTTCATTCAGGAGGGGCTGCTTGGAACGATAACAACAGTTCGTATACGGCTTGCTCATAACGGCGCGTTACGAACCGAGAAAAATCCGAATGGTTCACTCCCATCCCATTTCTTCAACTTAGAGGAGTGCGGGGGAGGGGCATTGATGGACCTTGGCTGCCACCCGATGTACTTGACACGCCTATTCCTAGGCTTACCGGAAAGTGTTAGTGCAAGCTTCGGTTATATCACGGAGCGGGAGGTAGAGGATAGTGCGGTAGCTATCTTACGTTATCCGAACGGTGCGCTAGGCATAGTGGAAGCTGGTTTCGTGAACAGTTATTCTCAATTCGATATCGAGGTGCAAGGAACCAAGGGCAGCCTGATGTACACCAGAACAGATGACAAACTGTTGATACGCAGCGCTAAGCTGGAAGGCGAGGCAGCAAAAGGGTGGCAAGAAGTGATGGATCTGCCAAGTCTCCCTTCGGCTTTTGAACAATGGGTCTCCCATATTACATATGGAACGACAGCCTCCGAAAATATTCAAATAGCCCTTGATTTGACCCGTTTAATGGAAGCTTCGACTTTATCGGCACGCTCAGGTGCTGTATGTAGGCTGAGTGACCTGGTGGAATAAAGAGGATTCCTTGTAGAAAGGCCAGATCATTCCCTGCAAAGAAATAAGGGTAATCTGGCTTTTCTTCATTTGAGGGAAATGATGTCAACAAAGCTCAAAGGAGGAACAAACATGTTGGACAAAGGGGAATACTCATTTTCTACCTGTTGGAATATTAAGAAGCATACGATTGGAAGGAACATGATAGAGGAGATCAAGGAGCTCGGTTTTCGTCAGGTGGAATTGAACTATAACGTGACGGAAGAGATGATGAAGACAATTGAGCCGATGATCGAAAAAGGAGAAATTGGCGTATCCAGTGTACACAATGTGTTCCCTTTCATCGATGATAAAGATTACGATACAGATTCCGTCATGCTTGGTTTCGATGATGAGGTGAAGCGCAAGCGATCCGTAGAGCTGTTGATCCGGTCTATGGAATATGCGAACCGCTATGGAGCGAAGGCCGTTGTCGTACATCCAGGCGAAGTGCCTTTCGAATATAATATTGATTTGGATTTGAAAAAGCTGTACAGGGATCATGGGAAGGACTCACCGGAATATCAAAAGCTGTGGAAGGACATGTCCGAAAGACGGGAGCGGTTGAGTCCACTCTATACCAAGCGAATTCAAGACAGTCTGGAGGAAGTAAGTGAGCATGCAGCCAAACAAGGATGGTCAGTAGCCATTGGCATCGAAACACGCTCAAGGTCTTATCAGATGCCGACCTTAATGGAGGCGAAGACCATTTGCGAGAACCTGAAAGGCGGTCCGGTTTACTTATGGTACGATATCGGCCATGCCATGATGATGGATCGGATGGGCTTGTATGACAATCTCAAGGAGCTGCAGGAAGTTAAGCGCTATATTTATGGCGTACACATCCATGAAACACTAGAACTGTCTGATCATTGGTGTCCTTATGTACACAGTAAAGATCTGCAATATTTTGATCATTTTCTTGAAGCGATTGATTTCGCCAAAGTCAAAGTCTATGAGTTGAAGGCTGTATGCCAGCCGGACGAGATTGACGAAAGTCACAAGCTTATTACAAGTAAAATTGCAGCTATGAAAGGTTAAAAGGTGATCAGCATGGACGCTACTTATAAACAGTTGGTACACATTTATGACGAACATACAGCAGCTATGCTGCAGCGGCAGGTGCTGGATCCTACATCGAAATATGTTGGCGGAATTATTGATGAGACGGGCATCGCCCGTGTCAATCATCTCAGCACGCCGAGCGTTTTGGCTGTATGGGCTTCCGCATTAGTTAATCCAGATTCACGTTACTATCAGGATGAGACACTCTTGACCGCATTCGATAAAGCAGCGGATTTTATTTTGAACCGTCAACATGCCGACGGTACGATATCGTTAGGTTCAACAAACTATAATTCCCCCCCAGACACAGCCTTTGTCGTAGGTGGAATTACACAAATTTATCAACTGCTTGAGGCGCATGACTGGGCGGCTGTGAAGCCTGCCTCCGCCAAGCTGAGGCTTTTTCTGGAGCGTACGATACCCGCTATGCTGACAGGCGGGTGTCATACACCGAATCATCGATGGGTTATTACAGCGGCACTTTCATTGCTGTATGAGATTTTCCAAATGCCTGAGCTGATAGCTAGAGCGGATGAATGGTTGGCAGAAGGTATGGATATCACACATGACGGCGAATGGACGGAGCGTAGCAATGGCATCTATAATGCCGTCAGCGATATCGCTTTATATCACACAGGTCGTGTGCTAAACCGTCCAGAATTATTAGAATGTGTGCGCCGCAATCTGCGCATGATGGTGTATTTGATCCATCCGTCTGGTGAGGTGGTAACGGATTATTCAGGACGCCAGGATTTCGGGCAGACGTTTGATATGGCGACTTACTTCCTGATTTATCGTTTAATGGCTGCGCATGATAAAGATCCTTTGTTCGCTGCGATGTCAGACTATGCAGGTACCTTTATTAAGCATACGGAAGCGGTAAATAACAATGCACTCTTGGGTTTATTGCTGTATCCCGAAGCAGATATTTCCGATTTGGAGCGCACTCCGCTTCCCGATCGTTATGTCCAAGTTATCAATGAGCACCATCCGATCAATGAGCATTTGACGCAAATCGATGGCGTGGGCCACCATATGAAAATCGAGCACAGCAGCATGCACTTAGCCTTCGGCGCTCCGCTTGTACGCATTCGAGAGCTAGACCAGAGCGTCACGATTATGCCGCTGACGCCGTCATTCTTCTCCCTTCGCCATGGCAAAGTAAGGCTGCTGGGCATCAAGCTGTCTACATCTTTCTCACCTGGGATTGTGAAGTTCGCACATCTAACTGCGGAGGAAGGCGTTTATAAGCTAGGAATCGTATTAGAAAAAGGATATAACGGACCGATTCCGCGTCAATTTCTGCCGGAGTCAGCGGAGAGATCGACACTCAGTCCTTGGTACTTGCTTCCGCATCAGCATAGGCCGATGACACATCTGCAAACCCTTGAGTTTCAAGCAGAAATTACACAAGGAGACGCGGAATGGACGATTCGTATCCTTTCCGATGAGCGAGAAGATGTTTTCACGCAGTTATCCTTTATTCTGGGAGATGAGGGTACAGTTAGCGGCAGTGATCTCGTTGAAGCCGAGTCAGGAAAATATTTCTTGAAAAACGGATCTGTGAAATATGAAGTGGATGAAGATGCAATAGAGATTTCAACAGGCGCCTACGAGCATTTGCTGCCTGTGCTTCGTGAAGATCAACATCCAACCGGCTGCAAATACGTCCATGTGAACTTGGTGACGCCGTTCGACCGGACATTTACGGTTCGCCTACTGTAGAAAGGAAGGTCGGAGATGACGACTTATTTTAATGAACAAGAGAGTATACAGTCCCGCTTAGGAGACGATGATAACCGAACATTGAAGGTGCTTGCGGACCGCTACATTGGGGCTAATCCACCCGTTCCGTTTGCTTTTCGGGCCTTTTACCGATCTGGTATTTTGCAGAACGAGGAAGGGATGTTTGATTTTAATCTGGGGCGAAGATTTCCCGAAGCAAGACCCGGTCAATTTTCATATGCCTATGGTTTAGTATGGAGCGATGGTGAACGAAATCTGGATGTGTTGTTCCGCTGTTTGGGGCCAATTGAGTTCTATTTCAATGATGAGCGTACCTATCGCTCCAACGTAATAGATGAAATTAAGCCAGATGCAAGCGTTAAGCTTAATCTGAACTTTGTGAAAGGCTGGAACCGACTTTTTATCAAAGCTAAGCATACGGCGGCAGGCTTCGGCTGCTTGTTCGGATCTGATGAAGCCAAGGTACGGATTCTGAATGTGCTTACTCCGTTTGCTGAAAGGAGTGGTCAGGCGGGATGGGTGTACTCTGCTCCGGTAGACACCGATCTATTCGAGGGTAGGCCGCTGCCAGATGGTTTGGCGTCAGAGAAAGAGTACGGGCTTCGCTGGCTGCCGACCTGTGAGTGGAGTGAGAGTGAGCCTGCGAAGCCTGTTTGCGAGCGTTTATTCGGCTTACAGCCTGGTAAGCAGGCGTACGCGTGGACGAAGCTGAACAAAGTAAGCTCAGGTGAAGAATCCTGCCTGTTGAAGGGTCATACGGCAGGTCCGTTAACCGTTTGGCTGGATGGGAGGCAGGTATTGGAGCTCGCGGAAGAAGGCAGCTTTCAGGTGGAGGTGCCGCTTTCCTTTGGCAAACATGATCTGTTGATTCGCAGTATTTGTGGAAATAACGCGTGGGGCTTCACGCTGCATGCCTATGTTAGGGGAAAGGTTGTCCCCTTTAGCGCTCCTCAGAAGGTTCACGGTTCAGCTGAGCCGTGGTTCTATGTTGGGCCACTGGATTCAAGAATTGAGCTAGCGTATGAGGAATTAGTCAGAACTGATCGCATCTATGCTAAAGATTCAGAATCTGGTGCTGCGGGCGACAAAACCTACTGGCAGTTAGACCGTCCAGACGCCTGGATACGTCCTTATTATGAGAATGCTATGCTGAGTAATAAATGGACCGTCGGTAACGTCACGAATTATGCCCGTTGGGATTATCCGCTTGGCGTAACCATTTATGGGCTGCTGCAAGCAGGTCGGTTACTGGAGCGGTCTGATATTATTGGGTATGCCCTCGATCATGTTCAAAGCTGCACAGACATGTTCGCATACTCCTTATGGGATCGAGAGAAGTATGGGTTCCCGGCGATCAATCAGCAATTGGTTATGATGAAAATGCTGGATAACTGCGGTTCCTTTGGCTCCGCTATGCTGGAAGCCTATCAGGAAGACAAGGATCCGGGCTTCTTGCCGATAGCGCAGCGAATTGCCGACTTCATACTCGTTCGGTTGGAGCGTAAGGAAGACGGTGCCTTCTATCGGATATGTCAGGATGAATATTCGGAAAATACGATGTGGGCCGATGACTTATACATGAGCGCACCGTTCCTGTGCCGCTATGCGGGGATAACCGGCAACAGCGGGGCACTGGATGAAGCAGCGAAGCAATTTCTGTTATTCCGCAAGTATTTATACATGCCGGATCAGCGCATCATGTCGCATGTATTTGATTTTAAATACGGTATGGCTACTGGTATTCCTTGGGGCCGTGGGAATGGATGGACACTCTTCTCGCTGACAGAAGTGCTGGAGGTGCTGCCCGCAGAGCATGAAGCTCGCCCGGAGTTAGTGCATTTCTTTAACGAGCTGTGCGAGGGATATGCCGACCTGCAAGCTGAAAGCGGGCTGTGGCATCAGGTTTTGAACGATCCCGACGCCTATCAAGAGGCCTCGTGTACCGCGATGTTCGCCTATGCCTTTGCGAGAGGCGTGCGATTCGGCTGGCTCAAGGAGCCAGGTCGGTTTATCCATGCTTCGCTGAAGGCATGGGACGGTTTGACCCGTCTGGCCATCGACGCTCAGGGCAACGTGCATGGCGTTTGCAGCGGCTCGCGGTATGCTTTTACCGCTGATTATTATAAGAAAGATCTGCTCACCGTAAAGAATGACAACCACGGGGTCGGTATTATGATGCTGGCAGGAGCAGAAGTTGTGAAGCTGAAGCGATGGCTGGCGCAGCCGCTTGAAGTGATGCATAAATGACGGCTGTAAGCAGTGTATGGCAAATTAGTCATTTTGATTTAATCGTAAGAATGGTGTTGGCGGTCGTTCTGGGCGGTTTGATCGGTCTTGAACGGGAATGGAACAATCATGCGGCAGGCTTTCGTACTCACATTTTAGTTTGTTTAGGCTCCGCCACCATTATGCTGCTGTCGGAGTATGGATTCTCTGACTTTGTAAATGAACCCAACGTCCGTATAGACCCGTCTCGATTGGCTGCACAGGTTGTCAGCGGTATCGGCTTTCTTGGTGCAGGTGCAATATTGCGAAACGGCAGTGTTATAAAAGGGTTGACTACCGCCGCTTCTGTTTGGTTGGTAGCGGCTATCGGTTTGAGCGTAGGTGCAGGCTTTATTACCGGGGCGTTGGTATGCACTTTTTTAGTACTCATCAGTCTGTATCTCCTGAATAAGTGGGAGAAACATTTCTTAAGGCATCGTAGAACTCACGAAATAGAGATCATGATCAATGAACATCCCGGCTTCCTCAGCTTGGTTACCTCCCGTTTTGGGGAACAGGGTATCCAAGTCACCAATCTAAAGATGATGCCAGGAAGCGAATCTTCCCTCGTACAAGGGAATACCCCAATGATGCACTTGTGCTTCAGCTTAAGATGTCCGAAGCACGAGAAGCTGCTTGCCGCATATGAACAAATTGCCGCTCTGGACATCGTCGTTAGGATGGAAGCTGCGAACTTCATTTTTCATAAAAAGGTTGCCTAAGAAAAGGTAGGCTTGTGCTTCTAGCTTTCTGGATCTCTGATCTCTTCGATCAGAGATCTTTTCCATTTATTCCGAGGGATAATCAGAAGTTAGCGGTTACCAATGTTGTAATTTATACAACAATTCAAACGCCCAAAGGCTATTTTTAATGAAGGGAGAGAGGCGAGATTTAGGCAGCAATTGTTGCACATTCTACAACATCATTCGACCGCGAATATGGATTCTTTCATCCGGCAAGCTCGAATGAGCATATATGACGATGGATTCCGAGAGAAAAAGCCCGCTAAGCCAAGAAAACGGCTTATACGGGCTTTTTCACGAATTAAGTGTTAATCAGGTATTGGTTAACCGTCGCCTTAATCAATTCCAAACGACCGGATTGGTTCACGATGGTGCTGTTGTTCTCAAGCGCATAAGCTTCAAGCGTTTTGAAGTTCGCTTTGCCGGACACGATGTCGGCGCCGATGCCGGATTGGAAGGAAGCATAGCGCGTGTCGAGGATGTTATCGAATACGCGGTCTTCGATCAATTTGGCAGCGACTTCTAAGCCGCGAGCGAAGGCGTCCATGCCTGCGATGTGGGAGTAGACGACATCGATAGGCTCGAAGGAAGTACGGCGAACCTTGGCGTCGAAGTTCACGCCGCCGCGGCCGATGCCGCCTTCGTTCAAGAGGATTTCGTACATCGCGAGTGTCGTTGAGTACAGGTCTGTCGGGAACTCGTCGGTATCCCAGCCGAGCAGCAGATCGCCTTGGTTCGCATCGATGGAACCAAGGACACCATTGATGCGCGCGACGCGAAGCTCGTGCTCAAAGGTGTGACCAGCAAGCGTGGCATGGTTCGCTTCCAGGTTTAATTTGAAATACGGCAGCAAGTCGTATTTTTGCAAGAAAGACAGCGTCGTAGCCGCATCGAAGTCGTATTGGTGCTTGGATGGCTCTTTTGGTTTAGGCTCGATCAGGAATTGACCGTCGTAGCCGATTTCTTTGGCATAATCAACCGCCATGTGCAGGAAGCGAGCAAGGTTATCAAGCTCCAGGCCGAGGTCTGTGTTAAGCAGAGTCTCGTAACCTTCGCGTCCGCCCCAGAAAACGTAGTTTTCCGAGCCAAGCTCTTTGGCATGATCCAAGGCTTTCTTCACTTGGGCAGCTGCATAAGCAAATACGTCTGCATTATTCGTCGTAGCAGCACCATGAACGAAACGCGGGTTGGTGAACATATTAGCAGTGTTCCAGAGCAGCTTCTTGCCGCTGGATTTCATTTTGTCTTTGATTAGAGCAACGATCTCGTCGAGGTTCTTGTTCGTTTCTTGCAGTGTGCTGCCCTCAGGTGCGATATCGCGGTCATGGAAAGCGAAGTAGTCGACATCCAGAATGTTCAGCAGCTCAAAGCAAGCGTCAACGCGAGCTTTGGCCAGCTCAAGGCCGGAGTATTGATCCCAAGCGCGGATCGCTGTGCCACTGCCAAAAGGATCGGAGCCGTTGGCGGAAAAAGAGTGCCAGTAAGCGATTGCAAAACGCATATGCTCGCGCATGGTTTTGCCTAAAATAACTTGATCAGGATTATAAAATTTAAAAGATAGCGGGTTCGTCGATGTGCGGCCTTCGTACTTAATCGGTTGAATGTTGTCAAAGTAGCTCATGAATTCAGCCTCCATAAATTAAGGGATAAATGCTTATGCAGTCATCATAGCACCAAATGAATAGTTTGTAAATTCATTAAACAAACTTAGTTGGTGCGTGAAAATGTCTTTCATGTTAAAATCAGTTCATTAGAAAAGAGAGACAAGCAATTAGAGCAGTGTGGGGGCAAACATGAAGCAAACAGGCGATTTGAATCTCGTAAAAAAAATAAATAAATCCATCGTATTACACCATATTCGCACGAATTCTCCAATATCCCGCGCACGGATTGCAGAAATTACAGGGCTGACAAAGGCGACAGTGTCGAGTCTTGTTAACGAATTGATCGAGAGCAGTGTCGTCGAAGAGATTGGCGTTGGTGAATCAAGCGGTGGGCGCAAGCCGATGATGCTGCTTTTTAATGGAACGGCTGGCTATGCCATCGGGGTAGACCTAGGGGTTAATGATATTCTCGCGGTGCTGACGGATCTAAGCGGTAAGATCATCCGCGAAGTAAGAGTGCAGCATGACAATGCTTCTGTCGAGAAGGTCGTCTTACTGGTGAAAACGACTATCCGCGGACTGATCGAAAGCGCGCCGGAGAGCGTCTACGGTATTATAGGAATCGGCATCGGAGTGCCGGGCATTTGTGATGAGCGCGGCAATCTGCTGTTCGCGCCGAATCTTGGGTGGGAAAACGTGCCTTTGCAGCAGCAAATCGAGGAGACGTTCAACATTCCGGTTGTTATTGATAATGAAGCGAACGCAGGAGCTGTGGGGGAGAAACAGTTCGGAGCCGGTAAAGACACGGCGAATCTGGTGTATGTGTCGATCGGCATCGGGATCGGTGCTGGGATCATCATTAAGGGCGAGCTGTACCGCGGGGCGACTGGCTTCTCAGGTGAGATCGGGCACTTCTCGATCCAGCACGATGGGCCCAAGTGCAGCTGCGGCAGCATGGGCTGTTGGGAGCTGTATGCGTCGGAGCACGCGCTCCTCACGCAGGCGCGCCGCGAGCTTAACGATGACGCTGTGGATCTAGAGATTTTGCTGAGCAAAGCCGAAGCCGGAGATCCGACGGTGATCGCGCTTTTTGAGCGCCTTGGTTATTATCTCGGTGTAGGCGTAGTTAATATTATCAACGGATACAATCCCGAATATATTATTCTCGGCGGCCGCTTAGCAAGTGCCGAGAGATGGCTGATGAAACCGCTGCTGGCCCTGCTCGAGAAGCGTTCCCTGCCGCATCCGCGCAAGCAGCTGAAAGTGGCGTTCAGCGAGCTGAGCGATCGGTCGACAGTGCTCGGGGCGGCATCTTTTGCGGTGGCCACATTTTTCGTGGAGACAACGGTTTCGGTTGATCGGAACTAAGCTAGTGGGAATTACAGCCATATGATTGACCGAAGGATGGTCACTTTTGTACAATGAGAAAAGTGCCAAAAATTCGAGAACAAAGGACTGGAACCAACGATGTTTCTACGTTCACTAGTGATGTGCTGCTATCTCATGGGAGCTTACTGGGCTTCCTACCATTTCCCATCAATGAAGATGGTGTTTTATCCAACGCTTGGGGCATTCAGCTTTCTTTTTATGCACCGTGTGGACCAAATTAAGGACATAGGACGCATCACGATGGGTGCTATCGTTGCAGTGACAATCGGCAGCAGCATGTATGCGATAAGCCACGGCGCCATATCATTTTTCATAACAGCCATACTTACCATCTCTCTCATCCAGTGGTTCAAATGGAACGCGGCCCCGATTTTGGCCGTTTCGTTCATTCCATTTTTTGCGCATCCGGTCTCATTCTGGGCGCTGCCTACAGCTGTCCTCGTTTCTCTCTTGGGGCTGATAGGATCGATTTGGCTCATTGGCAAGGTGGAGCAGTTGAATTGGGTTGCCAGATTGACAATGGCACTTACGCCGCTTCGCACGAAGCTGGAGCCGTTAAAAAAAGAGATGTAGCTGGTCAGCAGCTAGCAATCATAAAAAAAGCGATCAGCAGTGTAGTGAATGCTGTCGCTTTTTTTTCATATGAAGGAGAATAAAAATGAAACTGCACAAAGGAGAAATACTTTTCCGCCAAGGAGACACGGGTCCACTATACCAGCTCCTAACCGGTCTTTTGAAAATTGTCCGTGCTCATGAGGATGGGAATACGACACTCGTGAATATTATTGTTCCAGGCGAGACGATTCCACATCACTCGCTCATTAGTCCAAGTCCTTACTACGGTACTGCGATAGCGCTTGTCACTTGTGACATAGAGGTGCTTCCTGCTGCGCAGTGGTATGAGGAGCTGGAGCGCAGCCCGGAGCATTTTCGCACGATTGCGCGTCAATTACAGGATAAACTGCGCATGATGCAGCAGCGTATTGATCAACTGACGGAAATGGCTCCCGCTGCCAAGCTGATGAAGCTCGAAAGCTGGTTCCAAAACTATCTGGGAACGTCGAAGCTGACAGACGTGCTGACGCAGGAGGAAATCGGTCAGTTCATCGGGCTTCGCCGGGAAACGGTTAATCGTCTACTGAGGGAGAAAGCTGTGAAAGTGCAGCATCAATCCGAGTCCGATAAAAATTGAATGGCATACACGCTTATAAACTGCCTGAAGGTCCGAAAAACTCATAATGAATATCTTCGGCTGGAATTCCCCATTCACGGAGCGATCCGTTCACTCCTTTCATAAACGGGATAGGACCGCAGAAATAGAAGCTTGAAGCAGGGGTAGGCACCACGTTTTGGAGCCAAGCTAGATCCACATAGCCTTCTTTATGATAAGAGATGCTCGCTTTATCGACCTCTGTCGGTCTCTCATAACACCAGTAAACGGTTAATTGTGGATGCTGCTGGGAAAGATCTTCAACTTGTTTCCGGAACGCATGGAGCTGGCCATTTTGAGCGGCATGGATAAACGTCACCTGTCGATTCGGGTTCGTTTCCGCTAACGTATTCAACATGCTGACCATCGGAGTTAGTCCAACACCGCCGCTAATTAGCACGACAGGTCGGGTATCTTTTTGATCTAATGTGAAATCTCCAGCAGGTGCAGATAGCCAAAGTTCACTGCCTTCTTCAGTTTGGTCGTGTAGATACATCGAAACCTTGCCTGCAGGTTGTTTCGCCAAAATGCCATCTTCCCGTTTAACTGAGATTCGATAGTAGGGTTTCCCGGGAGCATCTGAGAGGCTGTATTGCCGAATATGGGTATTTTCCTCACCGGGGATCTGGACTTTAATACTGATATACTGTCCCGGTTCAAATGCCGCAAGAGCTCCCCTATCCTGAGGTACTAGGTAGAAGGATGTAATCACATCACTCTCTTTGATCTTCCGCTCAATTCGGAAAGGCTTGAAATCGGCCCAACCGCCTTCTTTTGTCTTAGACTCATCATACATCTCAGCCTCAACACTGATAAAAGCATCCGCGATAACATTGTAGGCTTCACCCCAGGCCTGCAGGATTTCGTCGGTTGCCGCGTCACCGAGTATATCTTTAATTGCGGCAAGCAAGTTTTGGCCTACGACCGGATAATGTTCAGCTTTCACCCCAAGACTGCGATGTTTATGGGCAATTTGCTTTACAGCAGGGAGAATAGCTTCCAGTCGATCGATATGAAGAGCTGCGGCATATACCGCATTGGCTAAAGCGGTCTGCTGCCTGCCTTGCTTCTGATTGGCATGGTTAAACATATTCAGCAGCTCAGGATGCGCCGTGAATAACATCTCATAGAACCTTTTCGTGATGGCTATACCGTGGACTTCCAGTACCGGGACAGTGGATTTAATGATTTTGATTGATTTTTCGCTCAGCATATAGGATCGCCTCACCTTTATTAGATTTAGTTGATGAACCAAGTATAGCTAACAGAGATGGGGGGATTATGTGATTAAGATCACAGGAAAAAGCAACAGTCTGTGTCTGTATCCGAATAAAATGATGTACGTAAATCAAAAATTTAAGATAAAACATCATGAAAGCGTTGACAGACTATTTATGGCTTGGTATGATAATGACGTAAACGGGGACGAAACAAATTTATTACGTTAGACAGAGGTAATGAAATGGATCAAAGCAGACGGTTAACGGTCAAAGAATTGGCCAAGCAAATCGGTGTTTCCGTTGCCACGCTTGACCGAGTGTTAAACAACAGGGGAAATGTCAAACCTAAAACCTATCAACAGGTGATGGACAAAATTAAAGAGTTGAATTACACGCCGAACAAATCAGCCAGCTTTTTGTCTCGCAAGAACGAATATGCCATGGCGATTGTTTTTCCGGAGCTTCCCGAATACTTTTGGAAACAGGTAGAAAAGGGTGTCCAAATCGCTATAGATGAATTTCGTGATTATGGTCTGCATGTGCACATTGTCCGTTCCGAAAAATACGATTTGGAGCAGCAAAAGAAAACGGTTCTGCAGCTCATTGATTCCGGACGGTTCGACGCAATCGCGTTATCACCCAATGACCCTCAGGAAATGGCTGATATTATTGATTACGGAGTGGATCAGGGCCTTGCGATTTGCACCTTTAACAGCGATTCTCCATTAAGTAAACGGCTGTTTTATGTAGGGTGCGACTACCGAATTGCCGGTCGTCTGGCAGCGGATGTGCTGTGTAAGTTCATCGGCCAGAAGACGAAGGTTGGTTTGATCATGTCTTATACGAACTTTCAAATGCAGCAAAAGATAACGGGTTTTCGCGAGGTTGTCGCCGATTACGATCATATCGAATTACGCGGCCCGCTTAAACTGCAGCAGGAAGATTACGACTCGCTTGACTCATTTATCGATTATTTCCATCAGGTTGACGGTATTTATGTATCCAGTGCCAGGCTGCATGTGGTCGCAAAGCATTTGGCTGATGCGAATTTATCAAAGCCTATTGCATTGGTTGGTCATGATATGACCGAAGAAATTTATCAATATATGAGAAGAGGCGTTGTTACCGCAACGATTTGCCAAGACCCGGTTAATCAAGGGTATTTAACGGTCAAATCGATGTTTGACCACTTGGTCACCGGCGACAAAGTAAATGTAAAAGAGAACATCACCAAGCTGGAATTGGCTACCAAGGAGAATGCACGTTATTATATTTGATTTGTATCAAAGAAAATAACGTTTTCTTTTTACGACAAAATGATGTACGTACATCATTTTGTTGATGGAAATTCAGGGGTTTCTCCAACATGATTTTCGGCATATTGCAGCATTCGTTTTCGCATGTATGAGATCGATTGCAGCTCTGCAAACTACAACTATATTTTAGGGGGAATAAACGATGTCTAGAAATGTAAAGGCTGTCATGTTTGCAATGTCTACGCTGTTAGTCCTGACGACTGCATGCGCACCAAAATCATCAACCGGTGATGCGTCCAAATCTTCAGCTACAACGGCTCCGGGGGCAACTGCTTCGAGTTCGACGGGTTCAGGCGAGAAGGTCACGATTCAATGGTGGGATTCCATGACCAGCGAGGCTACGCAAGGCGCATTAAAGAAAACGATTGCTGATTATGAGGCTGCTCATCCAAATGTCAAAATCGAGCGTACTTTTATTTCTTTTGCTGATATTAAAAATAAGCTGCTTCTTGGTGCGGCGGGAAATCAGGTTCCTGATATTGTATGGATCGATAATCCAGATCACCAAGCCTTCGCAGCAGCGGGCATACTTGCTGATATTACGAAGGAAGTCGGAGAATGGGGCCAAGCAGATAAATATTTCTCAGGACCGTGGTCCTCAACGATGTATAAAGGCAAAAACTATGGTGTTCCCGTCGGAAGCAATAATCTAGCGCTTTATTACAATGTAGATATGTTAAAAGCGGCAGGAGTCAATTCTCCAAAAACATGGGATGAGCTTAAGGAAGCGGCTAAAAAACTGACGAAACAGGATGTATACGGATTTGCGATGACTGCTGTCAAAACGGAAGAAGGCACATTTCAATTCCTTCCGCTCATGTATCAATCGGGTTCCGACATTCCGAACTTTAACAGCGCAGGGACGATAGAAGCAGCCACCCTTTTGAAGGATATGGTTGCTAACGGTTACATGTCCAAAGAAGTCATTAACCAGAAGCAATCGGACACAGTCGTGCAATTCTCCACAGGCAAAGTTGCTATGATGATCAATGGTCCATGGCAAATCCCGTTATTAAGAAAAGAAGGTAAAGTGAATTGGGATGTTGTAGAGCTTCCGACCAATAAACAAGGCGGAACGATTCTTGGTGGAGAAAACTGGGCGATAACTGCTGCTTCCAAGCATAAAGATATCGCATTTGATATTGTCAAATTTGCCAATGAGCCTGACCGTTTGAAGGAGTTCGCGAAAGCAGCGGGCCGTCTGCCCAGCCGCGAAGATTACTTGATGGATCCATTCTGGCAAAATGACAAGCAGCTGAAAATATTCGCAGATGCCATGAAAGTAGCCAAGGCTAGAGCTTACGGCCCGAGCTACCCAAAAATTTCGGAAGCGATTCAAATTATGATGCAAGAAGTCATTACTGGCGCCAAAACACCGGAAGCAGCAGTGAAAGATGCTGACGCAAAAATAAAACCGCAGCTTGGGCAATAGTCATACCAAATGAGGGGGATGCAACAGACACCGCATCCCCTTTTACTTTTGAGATTAGGGGGAGAAATGATGTCCCAATTAACTAAAGGCGCCAAATGGTTTTCCTCTTGGAACAGCTATTTATTTGTTTTGCCTGCTCTTGTTTTTATGGCGGTATTTGTAATTTTTCCAATCGCGTATAACGTCACTCTCAGTTTTCAAGATGTCAATGTATACAATTTAAAAGGCGAGCATCATTTTATAGGTTTGAGCAATTACATCAAGTCGCTTAAGGATCCTGTATTTTATATTTCAATGAAGAACTCGGTGGTTTTCACCGTTCTCAGCATTTTCTTTCAATTTGCAATCGGTTTTGGATTGGCCTTATTTTTCAATATGAAATTTCCGGGTCGTAATTTGTTTCGTTCATTAATGCTGCTTTCCTGGATGTTACCGGTTGTTATCACCGGAACGATCTTTCAATGGATGTTTTCCGGTGATTATGGCGTTATCAATTATTTCTTACAGTCGTTAGGGCTTATAAGCAAACCTATCAGCTGGCTTAGTGATGCTAACACAGCATTGCTTGGGACGATTGTGGCGAATATTTGGACCGGGATTCCATTTAACATGATTATTCTGTTGTCAGGTCTACAGACTTTGCCAACACATTTATATGAAGCTGCCAAACTGGATGGCGCGAACCGTTTTCTACAGTTTAGGCATATTACGCTGCCGCTTTTGCGACCAACCATTCTTGTCCTTTTCATGCTAGGAATTATATATACATTTAAAGTGTTTGATCTGGTGTTCATTATGACCGCAGGAGGACCAGTTACGGCCTCGACCGTGCTGCCGATTTATGCGTACCAGCTTTCCTTTACGACGTTTGAGTTCAGCCAAGGGGCAGCGGTCTCGATGATCATGTTCTTGATGTTAATCGTGATTGCGATTGTGTACTTGAGAATGTCGAACAAAGAGGAGGTTCACTAATGGTTTATTCAAGATGGAGAGCATCTGGTGCAACCTTCATTGCTGTATTGATCATGATTGTATTCTTATTTCCTGTGTACTGGATGGCTAAGACTTCGGTTACGCCAATTACAGAGTTATATCACAATCCGCCGCATATCCTTCCTGTGAAGCCGACACTTGAGTCATATATCAATAACTTCATCAACAACAAGGATATGATTGGCTATATCGGCAACAGTGTCATTATCGCAGTGGGAACGATGCTTCTTTCTCTCTTGCTGGCAGTACCTGCAGCCTATGCGCTCGCGCGACTTTCCATTAAAGGGAAGGCCGTCATTATGATTTTGTTGCTTTCCATTCAAATGCTGCCTGGAATTATGATGGCTATGCCTTTGTATATGATGTTTTCTAAGGTGAACTTGACTGATAATTTTGTCGGACTTATTTTTGCCGATTTAATTCATGCTTTGCCGTTTGCGATCATTACGCTGCGCCCCTTCTTTCTGAGCTTGCCGGGCGGACTAGAAGAAGCGGCCATGATTGATGGCTGCAATAAGTTCACTTCATTTACCAAAATTATTTTGCCGTTGGTGACACCCGGCTTGTTAACGGTTGCCGTCTTTTGCTTCTTGTTTGGATGGGGCGACTTTATTTTTGCACTGACATTAACAACTGGAAATTCGGTGCGTCCGCTAACTTTGGGCTTGTACCGCTTTATCGGGCAGTACGGAACGGAATGGAACAACCTGATGGCTGTCGCTACATTGGCGGCATTTCCAATTATTATCATTTTCGTATCGATGCAAAAATATGTAGTCGGCGGGATGACGGCCGGTTCTATGAAGGATTAAAGCATTGTTCCATCACATAGGAGGGAATATCTAAATGAAGCCACGTGTCTATATCGCAAGAAGCTTGCCCGAAGAAGTCCTAACTTACTTGGAGGATCACTGCGAGATTCGAAAATGGGAAGGGGAAGACTCGATTACAAGCGAACATTTGGCTCAGGAGGTGGGCGATGCTGAAGGTTTGCTTGTCACAGGCACTCCCGTAACTGAGGCCATACTTAACGCAGGCGTGAACATTCGGGTCATCAGTAATTTATCCGTCGGCTATAACAATCTGGATGTAACAGCGCTCAAAGCACGCGGCATTGTGGGAACTCATACACCTTATGTTTTGGATGAAACTGTAGCGGATCTTGCTTTTGCGCTGCTATTGTCAACGGCCAGAAGGGTAGCGGAGCTGGATCAATTCGTGAAAGCTGGCAAGTGGCAAAAGGGACAGGATTCGGAACTATTTGGGGTTGATGTCCATCACGCCCGATTAGGCATAATCGGGATGGGACGAATTGGCGAAGCGATTGCCCGCCGAGCAAAGCTTGGTTTTAACATGGATGTCGTGTACTACAACCGCAATCGCAAGCCAGATGTGGAGCAGCGGCTGGGACTTAAGTATTGTCCATTTGAGGAGCTGCTGCAAACGTCCGATTTCGTGCTGCTGATGACACCTCTGACACCGCAAACTAGGCATTTAATGGATGAGCCGCAATTTTCCTTGATGAAGAAAAGCGCCATTTTCATTAATGTTTCGCGTGGTGAAACCGTAAATGAAGGGGCTCTGGTTCAAGCGTTACAGAATAATCAAATTTACGGTGCGGGTCTGGATGTATACGAGCAAGAGCCGGTGGATGTGAATCATCCACTGTTGAAGCTAAGTAATGTTGTAACCTTGCCGCACCTCGGTTCAGCCACGCCTGTGACCCGATTGAATATGGCGAAAGTTGCTGCCCAGAATCTCGTATATGCCCTAAAAGGGGGCTCACCAGTCCATGTTATTCCAGAATTGCAATCATAAATTCATAGTTTCATATAAAAAATATTAAGTGCGATAGGTGGAGGAAATAGATATGAAATTTACGGATGGGTACTGGCATGTCAGACAAGGAGTAACGCTCAATTATCCGGTAGAAATTCGCAACGTTCGCACCAAGCCGGACACCTTGACGGTTCTTGCTTCCTGTAAGAAGATCATTACGCGCGGAGATACATTGAATACAGCAATCTTAACCGTTAATTATACGTCTCCCATGCCGGATGTGATCTGTGTAGAGTTGATTCATCATAACGGCAAGATGAACCAGGGTCCGGAATTTGTTAAAAACGAAAACGCCGACGTTCAAGTTGGGGTCGTTAATGACGAGGAAGTTGCTAGTTTTACGAGTGGTAAGCTCAGCGTGCAAATTCATAAAAATGAAGGCTGGAGCACCCATTTTATGTATGAAGGCAGACGTTTGACTGGCAGCGGGTACAAAGGCCCGGGTCACATCAAATTGCAGGATCAAAGCACATATATGAGAGAACAGCTCGATTTGGGCGTCGGTGAATACATCTATGGTCTTGGCGAACGGTTTACACCATTTGTGAAAAATGGGCAAGTCGTCGACCTATGGAATGAAGATGGTGGAACCTGCAGCGAGCAGGCCTACAAAAACATACCTTTTTATATGTCCAATTTAGGCTATGGCGTATTCGTCGATCATCCGGAACGAGTTTCCTATGAGGTGGCTTCGGAGCAAGTGTCGAAGGTCCAGTTCAGCGTGCCTGGCGAATCGTTAAAATATTATATCATTGGCGGAGCATCGATGAAGGAAGTTCTGCAAAATTACACGACACTGACAGGTAAACCTGCCCTGCCTCCGGCGTGGTCATTCGGCCTTTGGCTGACGACATCGTTTACAACGAGCTACGACGAAGCTACAGTGAACAGCTTCATTGATGGCATGTTAGATCGTGAAATTCCGCTTCATGTCTTTCATTTCGACTGCTTCTGGATGAAGGAGTTTCAGTGGTGCGATTTCCAGTGGGATCAGGATGTGTTCCCAGATCCGCAGGGCATGCTGCAGCGACTGAAAAGCAAAGGCCTTAACATTTGCGTCTGGATTAACTCCTATATCGCGCAGCAATCCTATTTGTTCGATGAAGGCAAGGAGAATGGTTACCTTGTCAAAACGAAAAATGGGGATGTATGGCAGTGGGACAGATGGCAGGGCGGAATGGGGCTTGTAGACTTTACTAATCCGGCAGCCGTGCGCTGGTATAAAGATAAACTTAAAGTTTTGGTAGAGATGGGTGTTGATAGCTTCAAAACCGATTTCGGCGAGCGTATTCCGACCGATGTTGTTTATTTTGACGGCTCGGATCCTATTAAAATGCACAACTACTATACGCATTTATATAATAAAGCCGTATTTGAAGTACTAGAGGAGACGAAAGGCAAGAACGAAGCCATGCTGTTTGCCCGTTCGGCGACTGCCGGCGGCCAGCAATTCCCGGTGCACTGGGGCGGAGACTGTTCGGCCAGTTACAACTCTATGGCTGAAACGCTTCGCGGCGGCTTGTCATTAGGCCTCTCTGGCTTTGGCTTCTGGAGCCATGACATTAGCGGCTTCGAGAATACAGCTACGCCTGACATCTACAAGCGTTGGACCGCATTTGGGCTGCTGTCTTCACATAGCAGATTGCATGGAAGCCAATCGTATCGGGTACCGTGGTTGTTCGATGAAGAAGCGTGTGATGTGCTCCGTTATTTCACGAAGCTGAAATCGACACTGATGCCATACTTGTTCAGCGCTTCGGTGGAAGCCGTACAAACAGGCTTGCCCGTGATGCGTGCCATGGTGCTTGAGTTTAACCAAGACGCTGCCTGTGATCAATTGGACCGCCAATATATGCTCGGTGAATCATTGCTCGTAGCACCGATTTTCAATGGTCAGGGGTCTGCGCAATACTACTTACCGGAAGGACGCTGGACGAACTTCCTGAGCGGGACGGCCGTAGAAGGCGGCCGCTGGCTGCGCGAGCAGCACGACTATTTCAACTTGCCGCTTATGGTTAGACCGAACAGCATCATTGCTGTCGGTAATAATGATCTTCGTCCGGATTACGATTATGCTGAAGGCGTTGTCCTTCATGTGTTTGAACTTGAGGACGGACGTGCAGCATCAACCACCGTTTACAACACGAAGGGAGAGGCGGAGCTAGTAGTGAGCGCAGAGCGCAGCAGTCGAAGTATCTCTGTTAACGCTAGTGGCACAGACAAGAAGTGGGAACTGATTTTACGCGGCATTCATGAAATAGAGTCAGTAGAGGGTGCAAGCTGGACGGCTGGAGATACCGGCATTCGCTTGATACCGCAGGCAGGTGCACATAGATTCGTCATACAGTTGAAATTATAAAATCGTTCCAGACGGCATAAAAATATAAATATAAAAAACTTTCCTGATTATATTTGTCAGGGAAGTTTTTTATATTATATAATGAAGATTAGAAATGTTTGGGAATTATAAAAGATAAATAATGATGAGTAAGAAGATATACAATTGGGCTGTTTCAAAGTCATATCATGGCTGAGGACAGTCTTTTTTAACATGATAAAACCAACATCTAACAGTGGTCGCTCATTATTGAATGACCTCGATAAGGAATAGGAGCTTCTCGATGCCCGACTGGTCTTATCACGCTATATTTCGGCCTTTATTATTTCGGCTGCCAGCTAAGATTGCAAGGAACTTTACCCTCGGGTCGATAGGCGGATTAAGCCGCATTCCCGGCGGAACGTTCGTGATCAAAACAATGGGTCACATGGAGCTGTCGCCGATTCTCGAGGATGAGCTGGCGGGGGTGCCGATTCAGTGTCCCATCGGTCTAAGCGGCACGCTTGATCCGCACGGGACCGCGCACAAGGCGCTGGCCCAGTTCGGGTTCGGCTTCATCGAGATCGGACCTGTGACGGTCCGAGAAGTGCATAACGACGCGCCGATTGAGCGCGACGTGGTGCAGGAAGCCATCGTGTACCCCGATGGCTATGTCAATGACGGCGCGGACGCGATCGTCCAGCGCCTGCGCAAGGGCACGGGGCATCGCCTGCCGCACTTCGTGCGGCTGCGGCCGATGCCGGGCAGTTTGCCGCGCGAGGCGCTGTTCGAGCAGCAGGAGCTGCTCTCGAAGCTGGCGCCGTACGCGGCGGGGTTCTACATCGATGGCCTCGCCGAAGGCTGGCCACCGGATGAAGCGATAGCGTACCTCCGCGAGGTACGCCTTATAGCAGAAGCAGCGGCCCCGGGGAAGCCGCTGCTGCTCTACCTGCCGCAGCCAACTCCCATCGGGATGCTGCGTGAACTCACCGACACCGCCGAGAGCTTCAGCGGTGTCGTCGTCGGCGAAGCGCTGCGCGAGCCGGGCACCCGCCGCGAACGCGTCGGCGGCGGTGCGGAGGCGCTCGGGGCGCAGCTGAGCCAGGTTCGGCTGCTCCGCGAGTCGCTTGGCGAGCGGAGCACGATTGTCGCGGCCGGCGGCGTTCATCAGCCGCAGGATGCACTAGAGCTGTTGGCTGCTGGAGCGAATAGCGTCCAGCTGCACAGCGGGCTGGTGTACGCGGGGCCAGGGCAGCCCAAGCGAATCAATGAAGCGATCATTCATGATCGCATCAGGCAAACAGCTGAGCCCCAGCCGCCCTCGTTTTGGGCCAATTGGGGCTGGATGAGCCTGCTGGGTATCGGCATGATGATTGGTGGTGTACTCGCATGGCTCATTGCGTCCACAAGCGTCCTCTTGCCTTACGACGAAACTTTTCTTGGCGTGAGCCGAAGTGTCATAAACCATTTTAATGGGCATATTATACATTTCATGTCCCATGACCGCATTACTTTAGCGGGAACGATGATTTCGATAGGCATCTTTTATTATCAGCTGGCTCGTCATGGCTTACGAAGCGGGCTTCACTGGGCGCGAACTGCGGTAACGACTTCGTGTGCAGTAGGTTTCAGCAGCTTTTTCCTTTATCTCGGCTATGGTTATTTTGATCCTCTTCATGCCGCAGCAGCGGCCGTGCTGCTGCCGATGCTGCTGCTGACCTTGCGCGGATTGAAAGATTATCCCTCCCGTAAGAAGCCAGGCGTGCTGAATGATTCTGTTTGGCTTAGAGCGCAGTGGGGGCAATGCTGCTTCGTTGTACTCGGATTTGGTTTAGCAATCGGAGGCTTGACGATATCTTTCGTCGGTATCACTACCGTGTTCGTACCGACAGATTTAGCCTATCTCGGCCTGACAGTCCAGCAGCTTGCTGCTTGGAACGATCACATCATTCCGCTCATTGCTCATGACCGAGCAGGATTTGGCGGAGCGCTCTTTTCATTAGCGGTAGCGATTACAGCTTCAGCTTTATGGGGTGTCAACCAAGGCGAAAGCTGGTTGTGGTGGACGTTTCTCTGGGGAGGTCTTCCGGGATTCGCCGCCGGGTTGCTGGTACATGTTCACATTGGCTATATGGACTTCGTTCATTTACTTCCTGTTTATATAGCTGCCTTGTTGTATGTTGTTGGACTGTACCTCATGTATCCGTTTCTGGTGAGCAGAGCTGGCAAGGTAGAAACAACAATTTCACTTAACGAATAATCTTAGCATAAAGGCAGGTGTGGGTTGTTGGAGAAACTAGCCATTATTTCAGATATCCATGGTAATATGCCTGCATACGAAGCGGTTATGAAGGATATTCAGCATCGACATGTTACGGAGATCATTTGTCTTGGGGATTTAGTAGGAAAAGGGCCGCATCCGGATCTCGTTGTTGATCATGTGCGGGAAATTTGCAATACGGTCATCATGGGAAACTGGGATGATTTTATCGGTAATCCTACCGAAGATCCGGTTTTACTTTGGCAGCAGACTAGGCTTGGACGCGAACGGTTGACTTATTTGAAAGGGCTGCCTTTTTGCTATGAGTTTTGGATGAGCGGGAAGTTCGTGAGGTTATTCCATGCTTCGCCAAGAAGCGTATATGAACGTATTCAGCCATGGGACCAGATAGAAAGCCGAATGTCGATGTTCGAGTCCTCGGACCTGTGCGGGGAGCCTTTGCAAGCCGACGTTGCAGGCTATGGTGATGTTCACAACGCCTATTTGCAGGTTATTAGGGGTAAAATGCTTTTCAATACAGGAAGCGTAGGGAATCCGCTGGATTTAACACAAGCTTCTTATGCCATTCTTGAGGGGAATTACCACAGTAAACAGCCCGCAGCGTTCAATATTCAGCATGTGAGAGTGCCTTACGACATTGAACTCGCTGTACAGCAAGCGAAGGATGAGCGGATGCCGGATTCTGAGGCCTATATCTTGGAATTGCGGACGGGTCAATATCGTGGAAAAAAGACGAAATAATAAAAAAGCTAAGTAGACTCTAAAAGGTTTACTTAGCTTTTATCATTTGCTAGAACGTTTTGGCTAATGCTTGCGCACGGCTAATCGCGTCCTCTTTAATTTGCGGAGCCTTGTCGGGTGACTGAGCCATTCCCTCAACAAAAATTCCTTGGAAATCCGTAATGCCGAAGAATGCCATGATGACACTTAAATAGCGATGTCCCATTTCCATGGAGGTAGCAGGTCCTTCCGAATAAACGCCGCCGCTTGCTTGGATATGCAGCGCTTTTTTGTCAGGCAACAAGCCTACAGGGCCAGTTTCTGTGTACTTGAACGTCTTGCCAGCGATACAAATAGCATCGATATAGGCTTTCATAAGCGGTGGGAAAGAAAAGTTCCACATTGGCGTTACGAATACGTATTTATCCGCTGCTACAAACTGATCCGTTATTTCGCCGAGTCGACCTACTTTGGTTTGTTCTTCCTTGCTCAAATCTGAGAACTGTTGACCGCCTCGTAACTTTCCCCATCCGCTGAATACGTCGGCATCAATGTGCGGCAATTGAATGCTGTACAAGTCCAAAGGGATAACTTCATCATTAGGGTTGGCTTCCCGATAGGTATCAATAAAGGCTTTTCCTACAGCCATACTGAATGATGTTTGGTGGTCATGGGGATGTGCTGTGATGTGTAAAACAGTTGCCAATGTAATCCGCCCTTTCATTTGGTTGCGTGTTAAAGCCATATATAATGTTCATTAAAAGCAAACAAAATATGCAGGGCAGAGCAAATTGGTTTTTAAACGATTGCTAAATTTGTAAACCTATGTACATTGAGCCTAAGCTCCTTTTGGTATATGATGAAAGACGGTGCATTTGACTTTAATATTTGCCCTTCATATGCCTGCCAACAAATTTATATAAAGTGAGATGGATGAGATGAAACCTAAGGATTTACACTATAGAATGCCAGCAGAGTGGACAACACACGAACGTACATTTATTTCTTGGCCCGTTCAATCTTCGATGGTTTATCCGGAGGATCATGCGGTTGTATCAAAAGGCTATGCAGATTTGGCTAAGGCCATTGCTGAATTCGAGCCTGTGACGGTGATCGTGAACCCTGCTGATGCTGAGCAAGTTAAGGCAATGTTCGATGAGACAAACGTTGATTTTCTGATCATTCCGCATAACGATGCTTGGTTCCGTGATAACGGACCTACGTTCTTGTTGAATGAGCAGCAGGAAATTGCAGCTGTGAATTGGACATTTAACGCATGGGGCGGCAAATATGCGCCATGGGATCTTGATGATAACGTGGCTCCGCAAATTTTGGCGCATCATGGTGTGAAACGTTTTGACGCTCCGCTCGTCATGGAAGGCGGCTCCATTCATGTAGATGGAGAAGGTACGCTTTTGACAACCCAGGAATGTCTCCTGAACACGAATCGCAATCCAGACCTAAGCCGTGGACAAATCGAAGAGTATGTGAAAAACTTCGTCAACGTCGAGAAAATCATCTGGCTGAATAAAGGGCTGGACGGCGATGAAACGGACGGTCATGTCGACAATATTGCTTGCTTCGCGGCTCCAGGCAAAATCATTTTACAGGTTTGCAACGATCCGGCTGATGCGAACTATGCGATTACTCAGGAGAATTTAGAAATTCTTCGAAATGCGACGGATGCTAAAGGACGTTCTTTTGAAATTATTCAGATCGAGCAGCCTCCTCTAACGTTCTTTGAAGAGCAGCGTCTGACGCTAAGCTATTTGAACTTTTATTTCGTAAACGGCGGCATTATTTTGCCGGTTTTCGGCGGAACTGCGGAAGAGACAGATCGTAAGGCAGAAGAGGTGCTAAGCGCAGCTTTCCCGGATCGCAGAATCCGCACAATTAACGGCATGTCCATCATCAAAGAAGGCGGCAACGTCCATTGCACGACACAACAAATGCCAGCTAGCAAGAAAGGGTGATTCCATTGAGAAAAGTAACAGTAGCAGCAACGCAAATGAGCTGTTCCGATAATATAGAAGAAAACATTCGCAAAGCAGAAGCCTTGGTTCGCCAAGCAGCCGCGAAGGGCGCTCAAATTATTTTGATCCAAGAGCTGTTTGAGACACCGTATTTCTGCCAAAAAGAGAAGTCCGACTACTACCATTACGCGACGGAGCTGGAGAACAACAAAGCAATCAATCATTTCCGTGAAATTGCCAAGGAGCTTCAGGTTGTACTGCCGATCAGCTTTTATGAGAAAAAGAATTACGCGCGCTACAATTCGTTGGCTGTCATCGATGCAGATGGTGAAGTGCTTGGTCTTTATCGCAAAAGTCATATCCCTGATGGTCCGGGGTATGAAGAAAAGTTCTATTTTAACCCTGGTGATACCGGGTTCAAGGTTTGGAAAACACGTTATGCCAAAATCGGCGTAGGCGTATGTTGGGATCAATGGTACCCAGAAGCTGCAAGGGTTATGGCGTTGATGGGTGCAGAGCTGCTGTTCTACCCAACCGCTATCGGCTCAGAGCCGCAGGATGGTTCGATCGATTCTAAGGATCACTGGCAAATGTGCATGCGCGGCCACGCCGCGGCGAACTTGATGCCGGTTATCGCGTCGAATCGGATCGGTAAGGAAGAAGATGAAGAATCCAGCATCAACTTCTATGGTTCGTCTTTCATCGCAGGCCCGCAGGGCAATATGATTGAGGAAGCTGGCCGCAATGAGGAAACGGTGCTTGTTACCGAATTCGATCTCGATCAGCTGGAAGTTCAGCGTATCGAGTGGGGCATTTTCCGCGACCGCCGTCCGGATCTTTACAAGAAAATTGCTACGTATGATGGTGAGCAGGTACTGTAATCACGATGCTCACTTCATGTTTGGCTTAGTAGCCATAGTAGGGCTGCTCCTAAGGGAGTGGTCCTTTTTGGTTTTATGCTAGATTGTATTTAACTGGAAGATTAAGTTATAGTTAAAGAAGGAGCTGTTAAAGCCGGATTTATTATTGCTTTTGGGTCATACTTCCACTAGGTGTGCAAATTTATATAATGTTAGGGAATCATTATCTTAGTGTCAGTTGTGCTTTGTTTCCGCTGTATATGGGTTATATATCTTGTTAGGTAAGCCTTAATCAGTTGATCCTAACTTTAGGCATTTTTCCACAAAAATGATTGGAGTGATCGTACGATGGACTCTTCCAAATATCAGAAATATTTCTCAACCGACGGCTTCTGGCTGAAACTGAAAAAGGGCGCCAAAAAGGCAGGCAGCAAAGTCATTTACAGCGGACTTCTGCTCTTCTACGCCGTAGAAAGTCCGAAAACACCGCTAAGAGCAAAAGTTCAAATCTACGGCGCGCTGGGCTATCTCATTTTTCCGTTGGATCTCTTGCCTGATTTGCTGCCAATTGTTGGGTATGTGGATGATTTAAGTGCCTTGGGGTTTGCGCTGGCCTCTGTCGCAAGGAGTATCGATGACGATGTGAAGCGCAAAGCGAAGAACAAGCTGAGGGATTTTCTCGGTGATGACGTGATGAACAGCAAGGATATTATCGACATCGATGGGCAGCTCGTTGAGCAGAAAGAGAAGGAAACAGAGAGTGATGAGCAACCAGCCAAATAGGGTGCCACTAAATGCATGGCTCTGGTTACTATAATGCCTGTTACCCCGAATCAAACGGTCAGATTCAAAAGAACTAGTTGTGGTAGACCCCTGATTTAAATTAAAGTAACCTGCGTATGAGAAAAGACACCCAAGAGGTGTCTTTTTTACCACATAAAATCTACATTTACACGCGGTCGCTAATCTTCGAAAGGCCTCGATAGAGGTTTTCTCATTAACAGCTGGATTTCAGCAAGGAATCGTCCACCCGTAAGAATCCTCGATCCTTCCGTATTGAATCCCAGTAATTGTATCGTAAAGCCGACGAACCAGATCACCAATGTTACCTTGGTTAATCACCATAGGCGTACCGTTCCACAGGAGACCGCCAATAGGGGACACAACGGCAGCCGTACCGGTACCGAAGGCCTCCTCAAGGGTTCCGTTATCATAGGCCAGAACAAGGTCATCGATCGAAATTTTCCGCTCTGTAACCGGAATGCCCCACTCCTTTAGCAGGTGAATGATGCTGTTTCGCGTGACACCATCCAGAATACTGCCGCTAAGGTTTGGAGTCACAACTTCCCCGTTGATTTTGAAAAAGACATTCATGCTGCCTGCTTCTTCTATATAAATCTTCTCGATGGCATCCAGCCAGAGCACTTGAGCGCAGTTGTGTTCTTTGGCGAGGGCTTGTGCTTTGAGGGTTGCAGCGTAATTGCCAGCTGTTTTGGCACTGCCCGTACCACCTTGAACGGCCCTGGCATAATAGCTTTCTACAAGGATGTTGATGGGCTGAAGTCCTTCCTCATAGTAGGAGTCTACCGGCGACATAATGATTACGAACGAATAGCGCGATGAGGCGCGCACACCTAAGCCGGCTTCGGTAGCTATCACAAAAGGACGAATATATAAAGAGGACCCCTTTTTTCTGGGCACCCACTCGGCATCCAAACGAACGAGGGTCTGGATGGCGCCTACGACGAAATTCTCATCCATTTGAGGCATTTGCAGCCGGTCGCTGGAACGGTTTAGTCGCTGTGCATTTTGGTCAGGTCGAAATAGAACAATCTCACCCTTTTCCGTACGAAAAGCCTTTAACCCCTCGAACACGGCTTGCCCATAATGAAAAACCATCGCTGAAGGATCATGGGAGATGGGGCCATAAGGGATAATACGCGGATCATGCCAGCCCTTTCCTTCCTCGAAATCCATCATAAACATATGATCGGTAAAATGACGCCCAAACCCTAAATCCTCTTCAAAACGGGGCTTTGTTTTACAACTCAGATTGTGTTCGATTCGAATCTGTCCGTACATCGCCATCAACCACCTTTTCGAATGTGCTTACTTGTTATCGTTACTATAGATAAATAACTATCATTGATCAATTGCGAATAATCAATTACCATCATAGTTAATAACTATGATCGGAGGCATACCAAGATGGAGCATCGATTATTGGAATACTTCTTAGCGGTATGTGAAGAACTTCACTTCACGAAGGCAGCGGAAAAGCTTGGCATCAGTCAACCCACACTTAGCCAACAGATTCGTCTGTTGGAGCATCGGGTAGGATCACCCCTTTTTCAGCGAATCGGAAAAAAGATTTACATCACAGAAGCAGGCGAGATCCTTCATAAACACAGTAGGAATATATTCCATGAGTTGGATCAAGCTCAGGCTGCCATTAATGAGATCCAGGGTATGCAGCGGGGACGGCTGCGTATAGGCTGCTCCGGTAATCATTTACTCACCGCGACGATTATTGCCTTCCATGCTCTTTACCCGAAGATCGAACTATCTGTGACGGAACTCGCTACCGAGGAGACAAAGGAGCGTCTGCTGAGCAACCAGCTTGACATTGGTGTTGTTTTCCTGCCTGATGAAGATGAACAGTTCCATTACATTCCGTTGTACAATGAACAGCTGCGGCTTGTTATTTCGGACAAGCATCCGCTTGCCCAGGAGAATACCATACGTTTGACTGACTTATCCCAGCTTCCAGTCGCTATGCTCCAGAAAAAGTTTTATGTTCGGCAAATGATGGATGATTGCTGTGAGCAGACTGGCTTTGAATGGAAGCCGGCGATAGAGCTCTCAACCTTGGAGTCATTGCTTCAGATGGCCAAAAATAATGTAGGCGGAGCCATTTTGCCACAGTCCTATGTGGACAGTATCCGCAGCAGCGGTATTCGGAGTATCCCGATTATAGACCCGATTCCCCAGAAGGACGTCGGCATTGTTTATCGTAAGGATATGTTCCTATGTAAGACGATGGATATGTTTATGAAGCAGTTGATGCAGCAGTTTTTGTAGCTGTTTTGTGATAGGTGCTGGGAAGAATAGAAATTTAAACGCAAAACAGATGTAGGCATTTAACATGTAAAATGAGGGATGATGTATGGAACATATATACGTATACGCCTGCCACGAAGACGAGCAGGCGCTGTGCCAGTTAGAGCTGCGCACCTTATTGGGCGCAGAGACAGTGCTTGGCGCGCGCTACGCGGTTAGCGCGCGTTGTGTGGAGCCGAGCCGCAGCCCGTTTTTGAAGCTGCGGCTGGATGTGTTGTTCGAGGCCGGCAGCTTGCCGGAGCTGGCCTCGAGGGTTGAGACGTTGACCGTGCAGGGGTCAACGTTCAAGGTTGCGTTCGCGGAGACTGAGGCTGCGGTCAGTACGGACCGCCAGCGTGAGGTCGCTCGCGAAATAGGCCGGCATCTCCGCGGCAAAGCCGAGATGCGACGGCCGGACCAATGGTTCGCCGTGACGGAGCTGGGAGGCCGATGGTTGTTCGGCAACTGCAGCTACGGCGAAGCCGTGTGGCTTCAGCATCAGCAGAAGCCACAGAACTACTCCACCGCCCTGAGTACGCGCGTAGCGCGGGCGGTGGTGAACATTGCCGTGCCCGACGTAGCGGGCACGAAGGCAATTGACCCGTGCTGCGGTATCGGCACGGTGCTCGTGGAAGCGATGTCGATGGGGATCGACATCGTGGGCTGCGACATCAACCCGCTGGCGGTCCGCGGCGCGCGGGTGAATCTCGAGCACTTCGGCATGCCGAATGTGGTGAGCATCGCCGATATGCGGACCCTAGGCTTGGTAGGTGAGCAGGCCTCGTCATCGACCAACCCGCAGGTCCGCTATGATGCGCTCATCCTAGACATGCCGTACAATCTCTGCTCGAAGCTGCCGGAGGACGAGCAACTGCAAATGCTCCAAAGCGCCCGCCGAATAGCGAAGCTCGCGGTTATCGTTACGACGGAGCAGATCGATCCGCTCATCGTACAAGCAGGATTTCGCATCGCAGAGCGCTGCACCGTCAATAAAGGTAACTTCAGCAGACAAATTATCGTCTGCGTCTAACACTAATAAAACATTTTACCAAGCGGTCCATCTTCAGCGATGATATCCTGGATGGCATACACAGAAATAGGAAAATACAAAAATCCGTAGACATAAGCGGCCAACTCATACACTTGAAAATAAACGACCAAAGCTTTATCGGCAATATAAAAATCCTGATCTGGTTTAATACTATTAAATTCTGCCAACAAAGGAATATCGCGCGTTTTAAGATCAGCCTTAATGATTGCACTGAGCTTGGCAACGTAATCGCTGCCGGGCTTAAACAGATCTTTGAGCGCATAGGCTTTGCCTGATTCCGTGTTGAAGGTCAGTGCGTTTTGGATTGTCAGTCCATGGGCTCCGCCCGAAAAAGCATAATTCCATAAGGTCAAACTCAGAATACCTCGTTCATTCGTCTTTAGCTCATAATGAGCCGTCACGTCTGTCAGCGGATTTTGCGGATATCCTTGCTCGCGAAGCTGCTTATTAACTGCGTTAACAATCGCTGTGTTCATGGCAAGCTCTGACGTGTAAGGCGTATGCTTTTCAACAGCTGGGTACAGCAGATTTAATTTATCACGAAGCACTTGATACGTCTTTATACTAACGGGTTGATCCAATCCGTTCATCTTCATCATCCATCCCTACGTTTTTGCTACAATTTATTCGGCGTATGGGCGTTTGGTTCAATGTTCTTAGGAATGTTGGGTAATAAGAGTCTCCAAAGGCTTCTATTTCGGAAAAAAGTACTGTAAACAGAGGAATAGAAGCCCTAAAAGACTTCTATTTCCCCCATATACCCATCCAAATCTCTTTTTTTTCGAAAATAAAAGTCTCCAAAGGCTTCTATTTTGATCAAAAAGGATGAAAACGGAGAAATAGCAGTCTCTGGCGACTCTTATTACATTTAGCGGTATAAAGGAAGTGGAGATGCAGAAATGTGAGGAGTAGAGCGGAGTAGAGAAGTAGAAGAGTGAAGGAAAGGAGGAATAGGTGTTACAAGAGGGAGTGGAGAAGTAGAAGGATGGAGGAATATAGCTGCACCCCAAAGAAAGAGCTCTTCCTCGGTCTCATAGACCAGCAGGAAAAGCTCTTTTTGCAGTGCTTTATAGTTATCTAACGTTGTTAATTCTTAATCATCTAAAATGATTTGCAGCGGATTACTCCTGTGAGGACGTTTCTTCATTGGCGCTGGAGTTTGTTGCTGTACCTTGGAGCAAGGAGTTTAATTCCTCCACTTTTTGTTTCGATTCGCTATCTTCCGCGTTGGCCTGTGCGGCATTAATGCCATGGCTCACCACATCATCACTGCTATTGGTTGTTGACATTTGAAATCACCTCCTCTTAGTTTCAGTTGAATAGTAAGTATAAGTTAACTTTGAACTTATACTTAACGCATCAACCCTGACAAACGCACTCGTCCTAACTAAGTATGTCTCTATTTTCCAGTAAACATACAGGTTGTTTAATTGATATTAGAATGCAGTAGCTATAAATCATAGGTAATGACTATAAAGAATGTCTATTTTAACTATTTCACAAATATCGTAAGGGAGAGCATAATAGAAGAAAATGGAAAGGCGATGATTCGCATATGGGGAAATCATTTGAAGCGCTGCTGCCGGAGCATGAAGCATTTATCGCGAAGCAGCACATCTTTTTTGTGGGGTCGGCACCGTTATCAGCGGAAGGGCACGTTAATCTTTCTCCGAAGGGTCATGATGTGCTGCGTATTTTATCAGCGAATGAAGTGGCCTATTTGGACTTAACGGGGAGCGGGAATGAGACAAGTGCGCATTTGGAGGAGAATGGACGGATTACGTTGATGTTCACGGCTGTGGAAGGGCCCCCTATGATACTGCGTCTGTATGGAAAGGGGCAAGTTGTTTTGCCAGGGACCCTAGAGTGGGAGAAACTATCTCCGCATTTTACACTGCTGCCTGGAGCTCGGCAAATCATCGTCGCCCAGGTCCATGAGGTCAAAGCATCATGCGGCTACAGTGTTCCCTTTTATACTTATGAAGGAGAGCGGAAAACCCTGCAGAATTGGGCGACGAAACAAGGCGAGCAAGGGCTGAATGACTATTGGCAAGAAAAAAACGTGACGAGCATGGACGGACTGCTGACGACAATCGGTCAAAAGTTATCCACAGACACTGTGTAAGATCGCATTTTTTATTCAAAATGTTTCCGCAACGCCTCCGGCGCTTCTCGGCTTTTACGCGTCGTGCTATCCATCGTTACACTGGTAATAAGGGCGTCAGCACATAGCTCGCCTTGCTTGTTGAAAATCTCTTGCTTCAGCACGTAGCTGGAGCGTCCCATTTTCTCAGGGCGGCAGGTAACCGTTAAGTGATCTCCTTGTTTGCATTCTTTTTTATAATTGATGGTGATGTTCACCGTAACAGTTTGAATCCCCATCGCGCCAAAGGTTTCATAGAATAGTTGGGATTGCTCATACCATTCTTCGCGCCCCCATTCGAGGTACTCCAAATATTTGGCGTTATTGACGTGTCCATTCACATCAATTTCCGTTGATCTAACGATGATATCAAGTTTGGATTCCATGAAAATGAGCTCCTTCTTTTACACCTGACATGGGCAGGTGTTTTTGTTCATTATAGCTCGTCTACGTGTGTGAAAACCAGTAAAAGGCTCATACTGCTCCAGAATCTGGGCAAACTATGCCTTGCGTGTTTGATGATGTCAGTAGATGGGTTAACTTATTTTATCTGCATATAAAGCTAGGTCCAGGAGGCGGTTCATAATGGCGCAAGACTATCGAGTTGAAAAGGATACGATGGGTGAAATCAGAGTACCTGTGGATAAGTTGTGGGGGGCTCAGACACAGCGCAGCTATGAGAATTTCAAGATTGGCACGGAGCGGATGCCGGTGCGGTTGATTGGGGCTTTTGCCTTGTTGAAAAAGGCCGCCGCGCAGGTGAACCGCGACCTTGCGGGGTTAACTCCCGAGAAGGCGGAGGCGATTGCGCAGGCGGCTGATGAAATCGTGCAGGGCCGCTGGAGCGACGAGTTCCCGCTCGTCGTCTGGCAGACGGGCAGCGGGACGCAGTCGAACATGAACGTCAACGAGGTGATTGCTCACCGAGGCAGCGAACTGCTGGGGGATGGCGGGGAACGCATACATCCCAATGATGATGTGAATCGTTCGCAGAGCTCGAACGATACGTTCCCAACCGCGATGCATGTCGCTGGCGTCATCGCGGTGGAGGAGGAGCTTTTGCCTGCGATGGAGCTTTTGCAGGCTACGCTCCACAGCAAGATGACGGCCTTCGCCGACATCGTGAAGATCGGCCGCACCCACCTGCAGGACGCCACCCCGCTCACGCTGGGGCAGGAGATCAGCGGCTGGTGGGCGATGCTGGAGCAGACGGCGCGCATGGTGCGCAGCAGCGTCGATACGATGCGCGAGCTGGCTATTGGCGGCACCGCTGTCGGCACCGGGCTGAACGCGCATCCCGAGTTCGGCGCGCGCGTCGCCGAAGCTTTGTCTCGCGAGACGGGCACGCGCTTCGTCTCGGCCGCGAACAAGTATCATGCGCTGACCAGCCATGATCAGATCGTCTACGCCCACGGCGCGCTGAAGGCGCTTGCGGCAAACTTAATGAAGATAGCCAACGATGTGCGGTGGCTATCGAGCGGTCCCCGCTGCGGAATCGGTGAAATCACGATCCCGGAGAACGAGCCCGGCAGCTCGATCATGCCGGGCAAGGTCAACCCCACGCAGAGCGAAGCGATGACGATGGTCGTTTGCCAGGTGATGGGCAACGATGCGGCCATCGGCTTCGCCGCCAGCCAGGGCAACTTCGAGCTGAACGTGTTCAAGCCCGTGATTATACACAACTTCCTGCAGTCCGTGCGGCTGCTGGCTGATAGTATGCGCTCGTTCAACGATAACTGTCTCGTTGGCATGGAGCCGAATCGCGAGGTGATTCAGCGCAATCTCGAGCAGTCCCTTATGCTGGTTACAGCGCTCAACCCGTATATCGGGTATGAGAAAGCGGCCAGCATCGCGAAGCAAGCCCACAAAGAAGGGCTGACATTGAAGGAGTCAGCCGTGCGCAGCGGCTACTTAACGGCTGAGCAGTTTGACAGCTACGTGCGTCCGGAAGACATGGTGCATCCGAAGGCAACGTGAAGAGCTACGGGGAAGACGGAGGGTTTGTTTCACCAAAAAAGAGGTTGGGCCGCAGTTTAAGACTGCAGCTCAACCTCTTTTTGTACCTGTCCCACCCGCATCCACCCGCAAAAAGTACAGCAAATTCGATGAAATTTAGCAACACACGTAATAAAGATGCAAAAGAGCAATATGCAGCAAAATCCTAAATTTAGCTCAATTTTTCGAATTTTACTGCACAAAATGCATCTTTTAATCGCAAAGCAGGCTTCTGATGTGATTTGCAGGATCGGATGTTGAGCGTGGTTGCTTCAGATATAGTTTGCAGGGTATCCCATCACCCCCACCCACCTTTTCCCTTCACATGTAGTTATGCATGTTTAATTTTCGTTATATAACGGAATATAAGAATCAAGTACTCTTAGATATGTAAGCACATACATTTCAGATTACCTGGGAGGTCACATATCAGATGAAAAAATCATTGAAACAATGGGTCGGTGTTGGAACGACAGTTATCATGGCAGCAACGGTTGTTGCAGGATGCGGGAGCACGCCGGAGAAAACGCAGCAACCAACGCCTGCAGCGGGCGCAACCGCTAATGCGAAGCCTTTTGCAGGAAAGACGATCTCTTTAGTAGCAGCGAACCATCCTTGGGCAGATGCAATCAAGCCATTGCTGCCTGATTTCGAGAAAGAAACAGGGATCAAGGTCAATGTTGAGAGCTTCTTCGAGGATCAGCTGACACAAAAACTAACTGTACAATTTACATCCGGTTCTGCGACACCAGACGTTTTCATGTACCGTCCGCTTCAAGAGGGCAAGCTTTTCTATAAAAACGGTTGGGTTCAACCGCTTGATGATTACGCTCAAAAAGCAAAAAACTATGACTTCGCCGATTTTGCTAAATCAGCTGTTGGTTCCACAACGGTAGATGCGAAGCTAGCTGGTATTCCGATCATTACTGAGCAAGAAATTTTGTACTACCGCAAAGATCTGCTGCAAAAAGCTGGTATTGCGGTACCAAAAACGTTAGATGAGCTGCAAGCGGCGGTGAAAAAGCTGCATGATCCGAAAAACGAAATGTATGGTTTTGTGGCTAGGGGCCAACGTTCACCGCTAGTTACGCAAGTATCTTCCTTCTTATACTCAGAAGGTGCAGACTTCACGAATGGCGACAAAGCGGCGATTAACACGCCAGAAGCGGTCAAAGCATTTACAACGTACGGCACTTTACTTAAGGATTATGCGCCTCCGGGCGTACTCAATATGTCTTGGCCGCAAGCTTTCGGTATTTTCGCACAAGGGAAAGTTGCTTTCTTAACGGATGCGAACTCGCTCTACAAAAATGCGACAGATCCAGCCAAGTCACAAATCGCCGATAAAGTTGGTTTTGCCGTAATGCCAGGTGGTAAAGCAGGTTCTAAGCCTTACAGTATTACATCTTGGGGTCTTGCGATGAACGCCAAATCGGGTAATAAAGATGCGACTTGGGCATTCATCGAGTGGGCAACAAGCAAAGATATCGTGTTGAAAACACAGCAAACCGGTAATCCAGGCGCACGTGTTTCGGTATGGGATAAACCAGAAGGTACAACAGGCTTCCCGGCTGAGCTCGTTCCTGTCATTAAAGAAAGCTCCAAAAACGGTGTTGACCACGACCGTCCGACGGTAATTAGTGTGGGTGAAGCTCGTGATGCCGTTGGTGAAATCGTACAAAAATTAATGACCGGTGAAACGAACATTCAGCCGGTAGCAGATAAAGCGAATGCAGCTCTGCAAGCGATTATGGATAAAGATAAAACGAAATAAATACATCATGAAAGCAACAAATGAGGGTCATCTCAAGTGGCCCTCTTCACCCTTTGCATAAGGGTACAATTTCATCAGGAAGGGTGAATGAAGTCATGCAATACAGTTGGTTTAACCGCAATTTAAAATGGATTTATACGCTTCCGGCGGTCATCTTCGTCCTGTTGATGATGCTGTTTCCAATCATCTATACATTCCGTATCAGCTTCTATGAGTGGAGCATGTCCGCAACAACACCGCCACTTTTCGTAGGATTGTCGAATTATATCGCCTTATTCAAAGATGAGCGCTTTTGGCATGCAACAGGTTCAACGTTCTACTTCACGATCATGGCCCTTGGGCTTGAAGTTATCCTGGGGATCGCGATTGCCTTGCTGCTGTCGAGAGAATTCAAAGGCAAAAACATCGTAAAAACGGTATTCCTGCTGCCCATGGTAGCAACACCGGTAGCGATGGGCTTGGTGTGGATGCTTATCTATGAGCCAACCATCGGGGTAGCAAATATGATGCTCAAATCGATGGGCTTGAAGCCTTTATTATGGCTAGCCTCACCTAATCAGGTTATACCTTCCCTGGTTATTGTAGACGTTTGGCAATGGACACCGATGATTGCCCTGATTATTATGGCAGGCTTAGCTACACTTCCAACCGATCCTTATGAAGCGGCGGATGTGGACGGTGCAACGGCATGGAGAAAATTCGTTTCCATTACGCTGCCCTTACTGAAACCAACGATCATTGTAGCGGCGATGCTGCGCTTAATCGATGTGTTGAAGACGTTCGATATTATTTATGCGACAACACAAGGCGGGCCGAATTTTGCTTCAGAGACATTGAACTTGTATGGCTATGTGCTCGGTTTCCAATACTTTAAGCTGGGTATGGCTTCATCGTTACTTGTTATCTTCTTTGCTCTGGTGATGGGACTGACTTTATTTATGATATGGATGCGCAAACGATTGGAGGGAACCTCATCATGAAGCCAAAGAAAGGCTTAAGATTTATACAAATGCTGCTAACGTTCCTAGTCCTAATCGCCTTTGGTTTTCCATTTATCTGGATGTTACTGGCTTCTTTTAAGACGCAATCACAGATTTTATCGACAGGCGATATCTTCTTTTTCAAACCGACTTTTCATAACTATGTCAGTGTGTTCAAAGAGTATAATTTTCTGAAGTTTATTTGGAATAGTTTCCTTGTTGCAGCTGGTTCGACGATTTTGTCCCTTATTTTAGGGCTTCCTGCAGCTTATGCAATTGCAAGACATCACCTTCACAAGCTGGGGCTTCTCATCTTAGTTGCGAGAATTATTCCGGGAATCACGTTCTTGATTCCTTGGTTCATCCTGTTCTCCAAGATCCATTTGGTAGACACCTATACAGCGTTAATTCTTAGTCACATGCTTGTTGGATTACCGTTTATTATTTGGATTATGATTTCCTTTTTCGAAGCACTTCCTACAGAAATTGAAGAATCTGGGCTTATCGATGGATGTACGCATCATCAAGTGTTTTTGCGCATTATTTTGCCTATCTCAGGACCGGGTGTCATTACAGCATCGCTGCTCTCCTTCATATTTTCGTGGAACAATTTTATGTTCTCGGTTATCTTGGCAGGGGACAAAACAAAAACATTACCGATCGCTGTGTTTAACTTTATGTCCTATTCCGAAATCAACTGGGGTGCGCTGATGGCTGCCGCCTGCATCATTACACTTCCGGTTCTGATCATTGCTTTAGTGTCCCAACGCTACGTTGTAAGTGGACTTTCTGCTGGTGCAGTCAAAGGCTAATAACGAAGACATAACGAATACGAGGGTAGTCGTCGCCTTTTCTTTGGATGACTTCTCTCGTATAGTTAACTCTAAGTTAGAAAGCTTAGCAGATGCATGGAAGGTGAGCCCAGCGTGCCATATAAACTTAATATTTTCAGCAAAATTCTCATTCTATTGGTTCTACTCCTTATCCCTATTGTGCTGCTCTACAGCTATACGAATCGGATAACGAATAATGTTGTTCAAGACCAGATTCAGTCATCGAATTTAAACCAGCTGTCTTTCTTCATGCATCAATTGGATGTGGACGTGGAGCGATTAGCGATGTCTCCCGTTATTCTCGGCAGCGATCCTTACATAAGGGAGTTTATCGACAGGAATGAGTCGCCCGATTATGACATGCTGAAGGAACAGTCACGTATTATACAGAAGCTTAGCCTTCAAAGTGTCTCCAGCGGATGGGTGAATGAACTGACCATTGCTATTCCACATGGGAAGCAAGTGTTATCTTCGAGTATTTTCGTAAATGGGACGGATACTTGGCCTTGGGATAGCCCGATTAAGCGAACGTGGACGTATGAGGAACGTAAGGGCGACAATGGGATAGGGTCGTTCAGTAGGGAAATTAGTGAGCCTATTCGTGCCCAGGTTGCCGGTCAAGCGAATGTGCTGTATCAAGTAAGGTTCAGCGTGCAGAATATGATTCAATTGCTGGATGTGTACAAGCAAGATAAACGAAGCGATCCTTTTTTGGTTGATGGGCAAAATAGGGCGATTTTCAACAGCTCGTCGAATCTGTCGATTACGCAAACAATCCGTGAAAGACTGGCTGGTCAAGGCTTACCGCTTACCGGCCAAGTTCAATTTGAAATCGCTAATCAACAATATTTGGTCAGCTTTGTGAAGTCGGAACAGTTGGATTGGTACTTGGTTGATTATGTGCCTGTGGAGAAGATACTTTCTCCGATTACTATGACGCGTAAATTGTTTTATGTTTCTATTGCTCTGCTGCTTGTGATGAGTATTCTGGCTTCTTTCTTACTGTATCGCAACGTTCAAATTCCAATTGGCAAGATGATTCAAAGTGTACAGCAAGTGAAGCGAGGCGATTTATCAGCTCGGATTGTGTATAGAGCCAAAAATGAATTTGATTTCCTCATCCAGCGATTTAATGAGATGGCCGAGCAAATTCAAGTGCTTGTTGAGGATGTTTATGCGGAGAAAATCCGTTCACGTGAAGCGACCTTGAAACAGCTGCAATCGCAGATTCACCCGCATTTTCTGTATAATTCCTTATTTTTCATTATCAATTCAGCAGAGATGGAAGATAAAGAATCAGTCGTAGCCATGTCGCAGAATTTAGCTGAGTTTTACCGTTACACGACGAGAGTCGAAAAACAAAGCGTGCGGTTGCGAGATGAGCTCGATTTGGTAGGCCATTATTTAACGATTCAGAATCTCCGCATACACCGGTTAAAATATGAGATATCTGTGCCGGAAGAGATGTTGGGCGAGTGGGTTCCCCGACTTATTTTGCAGCCGCTAGTAGAGAATGCCATTGTCCATGGGATTGAGCGCAGCGCAGAGGGTGATTTCATCACGATTACGGGTGAGCAGAAGGACGGATGGAATCGACTGATTGTTGAGGATAACGGCGGAGGTCTGGATGAAGCGGGATTAGATAAGCTGCTTAAACAGCTGAAGGCTCCAATGTCCGATGAGATTGGCTGTGGAACATGGAATGTCCACCACCGTTTGTATTATCAGTTCGGAGAAGGCTCCGGACTTACTTTTGAGCGAGTAAATAACGGTGGTTTAAGGGCAGTGCTGACTTGGAAACATAATTCGCAGGAGAGTGATCAAGCCACAGAGGTGATAAAACGATGATTCAACTGTTGATTGTCGATGACGAAGCGCATGTTGTGGATCGGCTTCAGTCTACGATTGACTGGGCATCTATCGGGATTGAGCAGGTTTTTAAGGCTTATTCCGGTAAAGAAGCGCTGGAGCTGCTCGAGCAAATGTCGATTGATATCGTAATTACGGACATTCAGATGCCAGGTATCTCCGGTTTGCAATTAATTGCCGAGATCAACCGTCGTTGGGCGAAGACCAAATGTATTCTCTTGTCCGGATACTCGGATTTTAACTATGCCAAAGAAGCGATTCTACAGGGCTCGGAGGATTATTTACTCAAGCCTGTCACTGAACAAGCTTTACTGGCTACTGTCAGCCGGGTGATGGAGAAGCTGCAGAAGGAATGGGAGACGGTCATCTCTACGCAGCGTCTTACGTATACTTTCAAGGAAAACCTCCCTTTGCTTAGGGGGAATTTATTGAATGATTTACTTCAAGGGCATAAAATATCGGAGCATTCACTTCGAGAAAAAATGCATATCCTGGAGCTCCCTGATTACCACGAACATGCTTGTGTATTGATGATGGTTCGGTTGGAATCGGATTTCCTGGAATATGATACCGGACATTTATCGTTAATGGAATATGCGATTAGCAATATGGCCGACGAATTATTTGCAGAGAAATTCGATAGCTGGCATACGAAGGATGCTCATGATTATTTAGTATTTGTGATGAAGCATAAGCAGGAGACACCCGATAAGGAAGATTCCGCTTGGCTGGAACGTACGGCTTCTGTGCTTCAATCGGCCGTGAAGAATTATTTGAAAGGCAAAATTTCCATCCTCCTGAGCAGTTGGGGCGAGTTCCCGTCCGAAATGAATGCGCTCTACAATAGCTCGCTTAGCGCCTTTCGCAAACGTATCGGGAGTGAGCACGAGCTGTTCATGCGGCTTGGTGATGAATCTGTTCAGACTGAACTGTCAGCCTTGCAAAAGCTATATGAGCCGCCAACGCTCAATCATTTGCTGGAAGCAGCAAGATGGGAAGATACAGAGGAGAAGTTGTCCCAGATTTTTGATGAAATGGAAGTAAGATTCTCTGAATCTCAGGAACATCTATTAGAAGTTTATTTCTCGATCGCATCCGCTTTTGCTTATATTGCACATAAGAATGGTCGACAGCTGCATCAACTCATTGGCGGTGATTACGACCGTATGATGGAAGGTATACCGTTTCGTACGGTGAACCAGCTGCGCGAATGGTCGATTCGTTCTTTGCAACGTATGAAGGAGGATATGGATCAAGAAAGGCAAGATAGCCGTGCAACGCTGATCAAGGATATTAGGTCTTTCATCGATCAGCATCTGGCTAGCGACGTCTCCTTACAATCGATTGCCGATCATGTGTACATGCATCCGGTTTATATATCGAAGATCTATAAACTTGAGACGGGTGAAAATTTAAGCGACTACGTCAATCATGCACGGATGGATAAAGCTGCGTATTTGCTGAAGAATGGTCAGGATAAGATTTATGAAATCGCCACACAGCTTGGCTATCAACGCCCACATTCCTTTAACCATGCGTTCAAGAAGCATTATGGCATGACTCCGCAAGAGTACCGAGATCAATATTCGTAGAGAACAAATCACCGCTGATTGGTGAGAGGAGTTTGGTCTTGCCCAGCGAATTCCACAAGGGATAGAGGAGGACGATAATCATGAAAATTACGAAGTTGGAACTGTTTAAGGTGCCGCCAAGATGGTTATTTCTGAAAATCGAAACGGATGAAGGCATTACGGGATGGGGAGAGCCAGTCGTTGAGGGCAAGGCGGATACAGTTGCAGCCGCGGTGATGGAAATGAGCGATCACATCATTGGCAAGGATCCGATGCGGATTGAGGATATGTTCCAAGTGCTGTACCGCGGGGGCTTCTACCGCGGAGGACCCATCTTGACCAGCGCAATCTCAGGCATTGAGCAAGCGCTCTGGGACATTAAGGGCAAATTCTACAATGCGCCCGTCTATGATCTGCTTGGCGGTGCTTGCCGCGACAAGACGCGTGTCTATTCGTGGATCGGCGGGGACCGACCAAGCGACGTAGGTCAAGCGGCCAAACAGCAGGTTGCTGCTGGATTTACGGCGGTGAAAATGAACGCCACCGAGGAAATGCATTACATCGATTCCATCAGCAAAGTGGATGAAGCTATTGCGCGTATTGCCGCGGTACGCGAAGCCGTCGGCAAAGACGTTGGCATCGGCATCGATTTCCACGGCCGCGTGCATAAGTCGATGGCCAAAATCATCGTCAAGGAACTAGAGCCGTACCGGCCTATGTTCATTGAAGAGCCTGTTTTGCCTGAGAATAATGAAGCGCTCAAAGAGATCGCTCGTTACACCTCGTGTCCGATTGCTACGGGAGAGCGGATGTATACGCGCTGGGGCTTCAAAGAGCTGCTGGCCCAAGGCATCGTGGACATTATCCAACCCGATCTTTCCCATGCTGGAGGCATCTTGGAAACACGCAAAATCGCCGCAATGGCGGAAGCCTACGATATTGCAATTGCGCCGCACTGTCCGTTAGGCCCTATCGCCTTGGCAGCATGCCTACAGCTAGATACGTGTTCTCCGAATGCCTTTATTCAGGAGCAAAGTCTCGGCATTCACTACAATCAAGGCAGTGATTTACTCGATTATTTAAAGGATCCTTCTGTGTTTAAGTATGAAGACGGCTTCGTAGCGAATTTAACTGCTCCGGGTCTTGGCATCGAGATCAATGAAGATAAAGTAAGAGAGATGGCTGCGATTGGTCATAACTGGAAAAATCCAGTTTGGCGCCAAGCCGATGGTACAGTAGCCGAGTGGTAAGTGAAACAGCAGGAAAGAGCAAGAAAGAGCAAGAAAGAGCAAGAAAGAGCAAGAAAGAGCCTCAACTCCATCTTCATGGAATTGAGGCTCTTTTTGTTTTTGTATAGGAATTTATGATTTTCGCAGTCTGTGGATATGGTGCTTAATCTGCATGGACGCGCGGGATGATCTGTCTGAGAAGTCGATTTCCGACTTCTCAGACTCAGTTGGCGGGCTTCGGCTCGCATAGCTCTGGCTGTAAGCGCGGAAAACGCGCTTATTTGCTCTGGCGCTCCAGATTAAGCGCGTTTTCCGCGCTTACTTGTTTATCCTTAACCTACTGAATCGGATCAGGAATCATATTTTTTTCCAATAGTTCGCTATTCGTTTTCATATGTTTCATTTCATTCCCCAACTTCTTCATCTCATCCATATCCTGAGCCATGGAGCCGTTGCTTGCTTCTGCCAAGGATTTGCCGGCTGATCCGTTGCAGATCCGCTCTAATTCAATTAGTTTGTCCAACGCCGCTCGGCGAACTTGCAGAGGAACGAATTCGTTCTCTTGAAAGTCGGCTTCATGGAAATGAACGGTGGTATTCCCTTGCTCAGAAGTAAATGTGGTTAAAGTAAGTGGGTAGGCGGCTGATGTGGCATCGTTATAAATATCAAATTTATAGACCGATTTCTCCGTATACTCGATACGTTCTAACCCCAGCTTGGTTAACTGTTGATGAAGTGTACTTCTATCCATCGAAAACTCCTCCTTTCAAGTATGCGTCAAATCGAACGCCGTCCTTGCGAATTTATGTGATGTGATACCCTTAATGTTGGTTGTTCTGGTAATTCGTTTTGGCAGCCTGTAAAGACTCAGCTACAAGTTGTTTGCTTTCTTTGGCTTTATCAGCGGCCTCTGAAGCTTGATGGCTAACGGAGTTGGCCATATCCTTTGTTTTCTCACTAACTGCTGAAGCAACTTCCTGCGTCTTCTCACTAACAGCTGATGCGATATCCTGTGTTTTGTCACTCACGGTCGAGACAATATCCTGTGCTTTCTGACCTACAGCGGAAGCCAATTGACTTGTTTTATCATTGAACGTGCGATACGTATTCGACAAGTCTTCACGCAGCTCCGACCCGGCTTTAGGGGCTAATAACAATGAGGTTATCGCGCCTACAGCGCCGCCGATTACTAAACCTAACAATAGTCCGCCTTTGTTATTTGTTCCGACTGCTTCACTCATGAGTCATCTCTCCTTTAGTTTGGGTGTTGTGGTGTTGCCATGCTTCATACTAGGATGTAACCTTCTTTCTTTTATTTGAATCACAAAAAGCTTATTTTTATTTCCGTTTCATTAATATAAGCGAGGAAGCCCCGAGCCTCAATGTGATTGAATTTTTTTCAAATGGGTAGTAGATAAAATAAACGATCAACATGTTTGGTAATAAATTATGGTAAACTACGATGAGGGTTTCCGTTAACTTTTACCCGAAAGGGGTTTGAGCAATGAGCATTGTAATAGTAGACGATAACGCGACGAATTTACTTATTATTGAAAAAATCCTGCTTAAAGCCGGTTACACCGATTTAGTCATGGTGTCTTCTGCCAGAGAGCTGTATCAATTATTAGATATGGATTCACCGAGCACAGCCGAGGTGCCGGTTGATTTGATTTTGATGGATATGATGATGCCGGAAATTGATGGGGTGGAAGCCTGTCGAACGGTTCAGGCCGACGAAAGGTGCCGGGATATTCCGATTATTTTCGTGACGGCGATGGGGGATTCCAATAAGCTGGCTGAAGCGCTGGATGCCGGGGCACTCGATTATGTGATGAAGCCGATTAATAAGGTGGAACTGCTTGCGCGTATTCGATCTACGCTCCGTTTGAAATATGAGAAGGATTGGCATAAAGAGCGGGACAAGCGGATTAAGTACGAGCTTGATTTGGCCAAACAAGTGCAGCTTAGTGTACTGAGCAGCCCCATTAAGGATGAGCATATCCAGATCTCAGCGGTCTATAAGCCCTCTTCTGAGCTCGCGGGTGACTTCTATGCTTGGTATCCGATCGGGCCGAATCGGCATGGGATCATTTTGCTGGATATGATGGGGCACGGCATTTCGTCTTCGCTTGTCTGCATGTATATTTATTCTGCTTTGAAGGATACCATCACGAATATCTGTGATCCGGAAGGCGTGATGCGCGAGTTGAATGGGCGGATGAATCAGCTGCATCAATCAGATAATCTGATTAATTACTATTTTACGGCGATTTATATGGTCCTGGACACGGAACGGCGCACAATTGAGTATGTGAATGCCGGACATCCTGCAGGCATCGCGCTTCTGGATGGTGAAGTGAAATTACTGACAGAAGGCTGTTGTGCCCTTGGCTTTTTTGAGGGGATTGAGATTACCAAAGGTGTTATTCCCTATGAGAAGGAAGCCCGGATTGTCTTGTTCACAGACGGCCTGTCGGAGTGGCTCGATGATGAAGAGGAGGAAGGCATCACCAAAATCATGGGAAGCTTGAAGGAGACGACGATGCACGATCCCGATGGCTTGGTTGAGCGTATTTATCCGCATGCCAAAACGGGTTCTCCGCAAGACGATATGTGCTTGGTTATGATAACAACGTAGTAGTTAGCGATGAAAAACATCGTCTCAGCCACGTTGGCGAAGAGTGGTTATAACTATAACAAACGCCCAAGTTTTATCCCAAATAGGGAATAAAACTTGGGTATTTTTTGTTTCAATAGACCCGAAGGCGTGTAATAAGGAGTATTAGTCCAACACGTTGGGAGGAATTGGGATGACGACATTGGCATCGGAAGCCAGTTCAGACGCTTTATATTTGTTACATGAGGGTACGCAGTATCAAAGTTATCATTTTCTGGGTTCCCATGTGGAAGAGCGCAGCGGTCAGATGGGGGTTAACTTCGCAGTTTGGGCGCCAAATGCCAAGCAGGTTAACGTTTCAGGCAGCTTCAATGGATGGAATGGCAGCAATCACCAGATGTCGCTAGCAGATGGCGTATGGACGCTGTTCATTCCGGAACTCGGTGAAGGCACGCTATATAAATATGAAATCGTCACATTGGACGAAGAATGCTATCTAAAGTCAGATCCTTATGCCTTTCATTCTGAGCTTCGACCCGGAACGGCTTCTATTGTGACCTCATTGGAAGGTTATGAATGGCAGGACGAGGAGTGGCTGGCGAACAACACGTCAAACCAATTCCTACAACAGCCGCTCCTTATCTACGAGGTGCATTTGGGCAGTTGGAAGCGAAAGGAAGACGGCGGATTCTATAGTTATGTGGAATTAGCTGACGAGTTGGTCAATTATGTGCACGAACGGGGCTATACCCATATTGAGCTGATGCCGTTAGAGGAACATCCTCTGGATGCGTCTTGGGGATATCAGGTAACCAGCTATTTCTCGGTGACGAGCCGGTTTGGATCGCCGAAGGACTTCATGTACTTCGTAGACCGCTGCCACCAGAAGGGAATTGGGGTCATTATGGATTGGGTGCCCGCGCATTTCTGCAAAGACGCTCACGGTTTGACCCGATTTGATGGGACACCGCTTTATGAATATGCAGACAGCCGAAAGGGAGAACATCCAACTTGGGGGACACAGGTATTCGATTATGCGAAGCCCGAGGTTCTTAGTTTCTTAATCTCCAATGCCCTATTTTGGATGGATGTCTATCATATTGATGGGTTAAGAGTGGATGCGGTTTATAGCATATTAACGTTGAATTTCGATCGGGAAGAAGCGGACCGTATTGTGAATGAACAAGGCGGCGATGAGAATCTCGAAGGAATTGCCTTCCTCCAGAAACTGAATGCCGTCGTATTCTCCAGGTATCCCAATGCACTGATGATGGCGGAGGATACAAGCTCTTATCCAGGCGTAACGGCTCCCGTCGAGAATGGCGGAATGGGCTTTAATTACAAATGGAACTTAGGCTTTACGTGGAACACACTTACGTATATGAAGAAAAATCAGGAAGAACGCAGCAGTCAGGAAGATCAATTGACGAATTCGCTGCTAAATGCTTGGGATGAGAATTATATTCTCCCCTATGCGCATGATGAAGTGGTTCATTCTAGCAAATCCCTTCTCGGTAAAATGTCAGGTGTCGACAACTGGCAACGTTTCGCTAACTTGCGAGTGCTTTACACCTATATGATGGGACATCCGGGCAAAAAGCTGCTTTTTATGGGGAATGAATTCGGTCAGATCGATGATTGGAATTCGGAAACTTCGCTGGCATGGGATTTATTGAAATTCGAAGAACATCAGCAATTTGAGCATTTTGTGAAAACAATGAATCACTTCTACATAGCGGAGAGAGCCTTATGGGAGTTGGATTATGAACCGAGCGGCTTCGAACCGATTAACGCTGAGGATAAAATCGATGGACTGGTGTCTTTCATTCGGAACGCGGAAAACGGTGATGAACAGCTCGTCATTATCTGTAATTTCAAGCCTGAGGCTCATGAGGGATATCGATTAGGGGTGATGAGACCAGGGCGTTATCAGGAGGTCTTTAATAGTGATAAGCAAGAATTCGGTGGATCGGGTGTGACGAACGACAGTACGCTAGTATCCGAAGAGTGGACATGTCAGGACTATCCGCATAGCATAACGGTTTCGATACCTCCCCTTGCAGCAATCGTACTCAAATATATTCCTTCGGAAGGATGAGATGACTATGAAAAAGCAGGAATGTGTAGCTATGCTATTAGCTGGCGGTGAAGGTACTAGACTGGGTCCTTTAACTAAAAATATTGCTAAACCGGCTGTTCATTTTGGCGGAAAATATAGAATCATCGACTTTACCTTGAGCAATTGCCGTAATTCCGGCATGGATATAGTTGGTGTGCTGACGCAGTATAAGCCAGCTGTTTTGCATGCCCATATTGGTAATGGTGAGGCCTGGGGCATGGCGAGTGAAAGCGGCGGCATCTCCATTCTGGAAAGGGAGGCTGGCGGGCCGAATGCTTATTCGGGGACAGCGGACGCCATTTATCAAAATATATCCTACCTTCGTTCGTATGATCCAAGCTACGTGTTAATTATTTCTGGTGATCATATTTATAATATGGATTACAGAGCTATGCTTGAGCATCATAAAGCTTCTGGTGCCGATGCAACGCTATCGGTTATTCCAGTGAGATGGGAAGAAGCGAGTCGATTCGGTATTATGAGCACGGACGAGCATCACCGGATTACCGGATTTGTTGAGAAACCGCTCAAACCTGTAAGCAATCTATCTGAAGGAGGTCATTTGGGATCATCTGGCCGATATTCATGTACAGGGCTATGCCAATCATGGGTATATGGCGATTATGGATTCCGTAGACAGTTACTATGTGCACAGTATGGATCTCCTGCAACCGCAAGGCTGGAAGCAATTCATGATTAATCAAGAGTTTGTCCATACGCGGAAAGAGGAAGAACAAGAAACGGCCTGTAACCATGACGCGCTGATCCGCAATTCGTTCGTCGCGCATGGCTGCCGGATTGAAGGCTATGTGGAGAACAGCATTTTGTTTCCAGGTGTTACGGTCAGTAAAGGCGCCAGTGTCAAGAATAGTGTCATCATGCATGACTGTGCAATTGAAGCCAGCGTGTATTTGGACCGGGTTATTTTGGACAAGCAGGTCGTTGTTGAACAAGGGGCCGTGTTATGTGGCCAGTACGCACATCCCTTTGTGGCTGAGAAAAGTGATGTGATCTAATCCAAAGGTGCAAGAGTAGGAGGATCGGTTATGAACGTAATGTTGCGTGATAAAGGTGCTCAGCTGCTAACACACATAACGGGCTACCGCAGCCGTGTCTATAAGCTAGCTTTGTTCTTTCTAGTCGTTATTCTAGCGATGATTATCGTCAGATGGACAAGTTCCGAACACATCGGTGAACCGGAGATCGTTCTTTCACCGGAGATCATCAGTCTGATTCCGGAAGGATCAGATGATACTTTCGTACCCGTTCTACCACCTACTCTTGCGGCTGCCCAAGCGGAATCTAGCAGTGATAGTAATGCTAGTTTGCAGGCAGCTGAAGCTAGCTCATTGGTTCCGATGCTCCACAGCCTACAGGGAATTTCACTATATGATGATACAGAGTCAGTCATTGCCAAGAAAGGGTATCCACTAACGTTTGTCCAGGATCCCCACTTTGTAGAAGTCTTTACGTATGAATACCCGGATATGAATATTGGTTTCCAAGATGGTATCGTGACTTTTGTTCAATTTCCAGCCAAGATTGGGCACGTTAAAATCAATGATCAACGGATTCCGTTGACGATAACGGATGTGAAGCGGCTGCTTGGAGAACCCGATTACGTAGTGGAGGACGGTATCGTTTTTCAGCGGAGAGAAGCACTAATTAAGCTTTTTATTGAATCGGAGACACAAGAACTGATATCCATCGACTTTTATCATCTTTCAAGTACCTAATGTTTGCAGCTGGCCTCTATGGTCTGCTTGAAGGCATGTGCGGGAGATCTTCCTATTTTAGGCAAAGCTTGTGTAAAAGGTAGAGGCTTGTTACTATTTAGAGAAAGAAATAACGTAAGGGAGTGTGGCTAATGTCAGCAGAGAAGTTCCAAGTTGATCAAGAAGAATTGGAGAAATCTATACAGCTTCGTATCAGTGGGGAGCTCGATTTGGCTGCGGCCTTAACGTTCCGTCATGCGCTCGAAGCCGTTGTTCATCGGGTGGATAAGGCGTTAATCCTCGATGTGGGGCAGTTGAGGTATATTGATAGCACGGGGATTGGTATTGTGGTCTCGGCCTTGAAAATTCGAGATGAGTTGAAAGCGCCTTTCACGGTTAGTAATATCCCGGCTGGGATTAAGCGGCTGTTTGATCTTACGGGAATCTCAGGATTCTTGAACGAAGGGATCGAAGGAAGCGCATGAATGTCATTCGTTTACAAATACCCGCGGCAGCGGAATACTTGGATATCGTAAGACTCAGTCTCTATGGGGTTGCTACCAAGTTAGGTTTCTCTTATGAAGATATCGAGGATATGAAGGTAGCGGTTTCGGAGGCTTGCAACAATGCTGTACTTCACGGGGAACCGCAGAGTGGCAGCGGGCAAATTGAAATTAGCTATGAGCCCGGAGACGACAGATTGACTGTGAAAGTGAAAGATGATGGCACAGGCTTTAATTACCATGAACGCCCCGAGCATACGGTGCCTTTGTCCGGAGCTTCGCCCAGCGAATTACAGTCTGGAGGCCTTGGCATTTATCTCATGCAAGCGCTGATGGATGAAGTTATCGTGAACACAGACCGAGGAACCGAAGTCACGCTCGTTAAATACGTCCAACAAAAAACCACGGATTGACGGGAAGCCGCCAGTTCGTGGTTTTTTGTGGATTAGGGGTAAGCGAAGCTTGCCCTTTTTAGGATGGTTTGCTAGGGATTTTTGCTAAGTGAGGTTGTAGGATACATCAATAATCTCCTAGTAAGAGACTATGTTCTCCTAGATTTTTGTTTTCTGGTTCTTGGGAAAATGGATTATTAGCAAGGCAAAGTTGTACAGAGAGTACAACAATTCCCTTGATTTCATCTTTAAAAAGCTCAGGATGTTGTATGCTATACAACAATTTAGCCCTTTTGGAGGCTATAGAGCTACTTTAGGCAGGAATTGTTGTATTTTCTGCAACATTCGCGTGGAAAACGTGGATTAGCTTGCTTATTGTTGTACAAAGTACAACAAGTGCGCGAGTTGGCTGCCTATAGTGCACAAAGTATAAACATGCAAACGGGTTGGCTTGCCTATTGTTATACAAAGCAACATGTAAAGGAAGCCTATTGTTGTACCAAGTACAGCATGTAAACTCTAAATAAGCGACTGAAGAACAATACCTTTTAGGCGGCATAACTTGGCTGCATCAACCGCTACACATGCTCGGCAAAGGACGACATAAGTCGGTGTGTTTTATTTGCCAAGGTACGCATCCAGCATCCAGCTGTGCTTCTCAAGCGACGAGCGAATCCCGATGAGCAGATCGGCTGTCGGTTGATCTTTTTGCTCTTCAGCAAGCTCAATTCCCTCTGTCAGCTCCGAGCAAATGCGGGTGAAGTCACTGACCAGCTGCTTCACCATTTGCTCAGCAGTCTCCTCATTCTTAGCTTCCTTAATGGATGCTATGGCCAAATGTTCCTGTAAAGTTGCCGTCGGAATGGTGCGAAGAGATAGCATTCTCTCTGCGATAACGTCAAGATGCAAGGCAGCCTCTGTATATAATTCTTCGAATTTGATATGTAGGGTAAAGAAATTCTCGCCTTTCACATACCAATGGTAGTTATGCAGCTTCATATAAAGAATCGAAAAATTAGCGACCTGCTTGTCAAGAATCTCTGTAATCGGACTTGCTTTCGTTGCTGATTTGGCCATTGTGAAATCCCTCCACTTAATTAGTATGATTGTGCATACGTATAAGTACCCTGCCATATTCCGTTTGAAACAGAATGAAAAGTAAATCGAAATTTTCTGCATACATTGTTTCAGATGCCAAGAACGGGGGTAAACAATAAGATCGAAGCTTAATCATCTGTTCAGCTCGGTTAACGATGTAGGACAAGTGATTCACGAGTTAACATCGTCGGTGAAACAATCAGCCACGAGCTTAATCTCTGCCGTTAAACAAACGAATATAACCCAACAAACTCAGCCTCTTAGTACAAAATGGAAGACGATCTTGCAAGGAGCTGCCATCTCATATGAAATGTTGCAAAAAATGAAAGCCAAGAAATCACCGCAAGCCGGTGTTACGAAATAGAGAGGGGTCATCTTGTGAACGCTATACGTAAATTTACTGTTTACAAACAATCGAATGGGAAAGAAAATATCATATACTTAAGTGGAGAACTTGATTTATCTGCTGCATCGGAGCTGGCCACCGCGCTTGACTCGGTCGTTCATAAAGGAAATGAGATTCTAACGTTGGATTTAAAAGAGTTGCGTTATATTGACAGTACCGGAATTGGTATGATTGTCTCCGTGCTTAAAGTGAGAGCTGCAATGAAGGCAGCCTTCCGTATACATCACATTCCTGCCAAAATCCAGCGATTATTCGAGCTAACTGGCATTGCCCGCTATTTGGTAGATCGTGAAGATCAAAGTCAAAACAAAGGTGTAACAGAAAGGAAAGAAGAAATCATATGAGCCCATACATTGGCCTTACGATACCGGCAAAGGCGGAATATCTAGATATTGTCCGACTTACTTTATATGGCGTTGCCACCAAAGCGGGCTTTTCCTTCGAAGATATTGAAGACATGAAGGTTGCTGTAGCAGAAGCTTGTAATAATGCGATCCTGCATGCTTATTCTCATGATCAATCAGGAACCGTGGAGGTTCAATTTGAGCACAGCAGCGGCAATTTGCGAATTTCTGTGAAGGATGAAGGCAATAGCTTTAATTACGTTCAAACAGATGCTGAAGCATCCTCGCTGCATCATAAATCCATTAGTGAAGCGACAGTGGGGGGATTAGGTCTGTTCCTGATGCAAGCTTTAATGGATGATGTACAAGTACTGACGCATAGCGGTAAAGGAACCGAGGTTATTCTGACAAAGCAACTGGCAGGCCAGCTGAATAGAAAAGAGGAAATGGTATGAATGCGAACGCATCATCCTCGAAACCGTTATATGAAATGTATTCGAAAATGAAGATTTATAAGGAAACTGCATGTCAAGAGACGGCTACGGCGCTGCTGCTGCACTATGAACCCATTGTTCGTATGGCAGTAGGCAAGATGTCTCGGAGCCGTCCTGATTTATATGAGGATTTATTTCAAGTCGGACAGATGTCGATGCTGCGGCTTTTTGTACAGTATGACAGCACCATGGAGATTCCGTTTGAAGCCTATGCAATGAAAAGCTTAATTGGTCACCTGAAAAATTATTTACGAGACAAGTCATGGTACATACAGGTTCCAAGACGAATTAAGGAGAAAGGTTCGCTTGTCCAGCGTGCCCTGGATGAACTGACTGTGAAGTTGGAACGTTCGCCGAGTATCGATGAGATTGCGGCTTATTTAGAGCTCAGTCCGGAAGAAACGATTGAGATTCTGGCAGGCCGTGATTATTATAATTATACTTCGCTGGATACTCCGCTCACGAGTGATGGGGATAGTGCGACGATTGGCGATATGATCGCTGGTCCATCGGATGACTATCAAACCCTCGAGAGACGCATGGATCTTGAAGAGGCGATGACTAGTTTGAAAGAGGAAGAACGTACGGTTATTGGTCTTATTTATCATGAAGGACAATCGCAACGGTACATTGCTGACCAATTAGGGATTTCTCAGATGAGTGTATCCCGGATTCAAAAGCGGGCGATTGATAAGCTGAAGACCGTCTTAACCCAGAGCAAGCAAGGAGGCTAGACGATGCAGGGCAACCATTTACAATTGGAATACGGGAAGAAAGTACGCTTAGAAAGCATTGATCCTAATGAAACCGGAGCCCTTCACGATCGGGAAGAGGCCGAACCCAATATAGAGCGTCTGAGTGAACGATTAGAAACCTTGCAAAATATCCTGTACGCCGAGAAGAAGCAGTCTGTTCTTTTTGTGATTCAGGGCATGGATTGCAGCGGCAAAGACGGCGTCGTTAAGCGTGCGCTCGGAAGACTGCATCCACAGGGCTTTCAAGCAAGCAGCTTCAGAACGCCTACCGAAGAGGAAGCCGCTCATGATTTTTTGTGGCGCGCTCATAAGGTTGTGCCTGCAAAAGGAATGATCGGGGCCTTCATTCGGTCTTATTATGAGGATGTACTGATAACCCGAGTACACAACTCGATTAACGATTCAGAAGTGAAGAAACGATTCAAGCACATTAACCGATTTGAGAAATTGTTGGAGAGCAGCGGTGTGAAAATCGTTAAGATTTTCCTGCATATCTCCAAGGATTTCCAACTTGCAAAGCTGCGGAATCGGCTAACGGATCCAACCAAACGTTGGAAATTCGACAAGAATGATCTCGTGGAGCGAGAATCCTGGGATGAATACCAGAAGGCTTATGAAGATGTGTTCAAGCAGTGCAGCTCGGCTTCTGCTCCGTGGTATATCGTGCCTGCTAATCATCGCTGGTACCGGGATTGGGCCGTTCTGCAAATTGCTGTAGAAGCGTTGGAAAGCATGAATTTAGCTTATCCGGAATCCGATCTGGAGCTCGATCAGTTGCTTGATCAATTATAGAAGCAGGCTCAAACTATCTCTCTAGCTCTCTTAATGTGGTATAGTGAGAATAGTAGAATGTTAACATAACATTCTCTACGAACTGTACTAGGAGGCAAACATGTTTAAATCTATTCCTGTCAACATAAAGGCGAAAATTACGCTAGGATATGTCTGTATTATTCTATGTTTAGGGGCTGCCCTCTTAGTTGTGAGTGATCGAATAACTTCTCTTCAGAAGGAAGTAGACTATATATCCACGCATGATATTGAAGTGCGAGACCTCCTTAATGGTATACAGAAAAATATGATCGATATGGAAACGGGGATGCGAGGCTACGTCATTACAGGGGATGAGCAGTACCTGGATCCCTATGAGGCCGGCAGCCGAGCATGGCTCGATAATTATAATAAGCTTTATCTTTTAATAAGTGATAATCCTGCACAACAGAAAAGTTTAGAGCAGATCAAGCCAACCATTCAGAACTGGATCAAGAATGCTAGCGATAACGTTGTTAAGTTTAAAAAAGAAAACAATACAGCAGCCATTAATGATTTTTTTAAACAAAATTCAGGAAGAAAATGGATGGATCAGCTGCGCACGCAGTTTGATTCCTTTCTTAGGGTTGAACAGCAGTTAACGGCTGCAAGAGTCGATCAACTAGCGAAAAGCAACTATAATCTTAGAGTTGTTCTTTTTATCGTTTTGGGTATTACTTCCATTTTTGCGGTTCTGGTGGCTTTATTTTTGTCCAATTCGATAACTAGCACGATCAATAGAGTCATTAAGACAATTCGAGATATTACAGCTGCTGAAGGAAATCTAGATGCAAGAATCGAAGTGACAACCAATGACGAGATTAGAGTGTTGGCTGAAGCAACGAATGATTTGCTGGCAAGCTTAGATAAGCAAAACTGGATTCAAACCAATATAACCGAAGTTTCAACCTTGTATCAGGGGATTAACGATATCACTGAATTGAGTGAAACCTTTGTGAGTAAGCTAGCTCCTATGCTGGATGCCGTCTATGGTGTTGTATACCTCCGTAATAACGTTGGGGGCGAGACTCGGTATGTGAAAATTGCAGGATATGCGGCATACGGGGTGGATCCCTCATCTGCTAGCTTTCAACTAGGGGAAGGCTTAGTCGGTCAATGTGCCGTAGATAAGCGGATTTTCCTGATGGACAATCTCCCGGAGAACCATATTAAAGTAACGTCAGGTTTAGGCGTCTCCACACCTCAAAGCCTACTGGTTGCTCCTATCATTGTAGAGGGCAAAGCCGAGGCAGTTATTGAGTTAGCTTCACTTCAGCCCTTCCAATCGAAGCATCTTACGTTGGTCGATTCGCTGCAAGAGAAATTCGGAACGGCGATTACGAGTGTGCGAAGCCGAATGGAAGTAGAGCGTCTGCTTTCGGAGTCACAGATGTTGACGGAAGAACTGCAGGCACAATCGGAAGAGCTGCAGACACAGTCTGAAGAACTCCAGATGCAGCAAGAGCAGCTGCGGATGACGAATGAGTTTCTAGAGGAACAGAACCATTTCGCGGAGCAGAAAGCATTAGAATTGAAGAAAGCGAAAGATGAGCTGGAAGAGTTCTCGCTTAAGCTTCAGACGAGTTCGCGGTACAAATCCGATTTTCTGGCGAATATGTCCCATGAGCTGCGAACACCGCTTAATAGCATTATGATTTTATCGCAAATGCTTGCGGAAAATAACGGTGACATGCAAATGTCGGAGGTTGTGGATTATTCCCGTGTCGTTTATGCTGCAGGCAATGATCTGCTCGCGCTGATTGACGATATTCTTGATTTATCCAAAGTAGAAGCGGGTAAAATAGAAATTATGACGGACGAGGTCAACGTGACCGAAATTCCGCAATTAATGAAGCTGATGTTTGATCCGGTTGCGGATAAGAAGGGGCTGGATTTCGGGGTCATTTTGGAACCGAATGTGCCTAATGTGATTTTGACGGATGGCCAACGCATGCAGCAAATCGTGAAGAATTTGTTATCTAACGCTTTTAAATTTACCGAACAAGGCTCTGTAACCATGAAAATTGCGCTGGCTGATCCTTCTCGAGTCAAAGAGCTCCTTCATAGAGATCCGGAAGAAACCGTACTGGCCATTTCAATTACAGATACCGGAATAGGTATCCCGATCGACAAACAGCAGGTTATTTTCGAAGCGTTCCAGCAGGTGGATGGTACAACGAATCGTCAATACGGCGGAACAGGACTCGGTTTATCGATATGCCGCGAGTTTACGCGTTTGCTTGGTGGATCCATTGTCGTGAAAAGCGAGCTTCATAAGGGCAGCACATTCACCCTCTATGTACCTAATGCGCGTGAATCGGAGCCTGAGGTCCAAGAAAACGATCATCCGCGGGGGGAAATTGCAGCAGCTAGCGAGGAATTGAAACTAGATACTACGATAACAGTTTCGACGGAACCTAGTGTCTTGATAGCAGAGCAGCAAATGGCTGAGCCCATAAGCTCAGATTCGCAATTGTTTCATGGTAAAAAGGTGCTTCTCGTAGACGATGATGCGCGCAATGTTTTCGCGCTTGTCACAGCACTTGAGACGAAGGGAGTTACCGTTGAGATTGCTGATCATGGCAAGCATGCCCTGGAGCTTTTATCCGCAGATTCCGACTACGACCTTGTGTTAATGGACATTATGATGCCGGTCATGGGGGGCTATGATGCGATGAAAGCGATTCGCGGTCAGCTGCAGCTGCACGATTTACCCATCATTGCACTAACGGCGAAAGCAATGAAGAGTGAGAAAGAGAAATGTCTGGAGTCCGGCGCTTCCGATTATATCACCAAGCCGCTGAATATGGATCAACTTTTCTCGCTTATGCGGGTATGGTTGACAAAGCAGGTGAAGAAACATTGATTCGCCAGTCCTTGGATCATTACTCAGAATTAGAAGAACTGCCCTACAATGAGCTGCAAAATATCGAGATTAATCTGCTCTTGGAAGGCTTATATCAGATGTATGGGTTCGATTTCCGCCATTATGTGCGTTCATCCTTACGCAGGAGAATTCTCAATCGGATGAAGGCAGAGAAATTGCCGTCCATCACAGCGCTGCTAGAAAAAGTCCTGCACAAACCCGGCTTCGTGGAACAATTACTGAACGACATGTCGATTCGAGTGACAGAAATGTTCAGAGATCCAAGCTTTTTCAGCGCTTTTCGTAATCAGGTCGTTCCCAAGCTAAGGAAGTATCCTGAGATTCGGATTTGGCATGCAGGCTGTGCCACCGGAGAAGAAGTGTATGCGATGGCGATCCTGATGCAGGAAGAAGGCTTGGCTGAGAGAACGAAGATTTATGCGACAGATATGAATGAGAAAGCGATTGAGAGCGCGCAAAAGGGCGCTTTCCCCCTAAAGCAGATGCAAGTCTATACGAAGAACTACTTGGAGTCTGGCGGGACTAAGGCCTTCTCCGAGTACTATACAACAGACCATCAATATGCTTATTTTCAGCCGCTGATGAAAGAAAATCTGATGTTTGCGCAGCACAATCTCGTAACGGACGGCTCCTTTAATGAATTTCATGTCATCCTGTGCCGCAATGTCATGATCTATTTTGATACGAAGCTGCAGCAGCAAGTGCACAGCCTATTTCATGGCAGTTTAATTCCAGGTGGATACCTAGGATTAGGAAAAAAAGAATCCATCCTTTTCGTGCCCGAAGGGGTGCAATATGATGACTTTGTACCACAGGAACGTATTTATCGTAAGAGATAATTTTGTTGGACACTCTCCGTGGAGAGTGTTTTTTTGTTTTCTGGATTGTAGAGCCTAGGTACATATGAGCTAAATACTTCAAGTAATCTAAACCTCTACGCGAGCTAATATTGGGGGAATTCTGCGGAATCATGGTCAGTCTACAAACAATTACATGCAAAAAGTGTTAGAAAGGCATGATTTCTCTTGAGTGCAACTAGATAGATTAAGTTTGCTGTACTCTATAGCATCTTTCTGTTCGGTAACAGTCTCGTAAGATACAATGCCCGTACTTGTAATCGCGTAGCACCAACCCCTGCGGAACGTAGATACCTTATTTTGCTCGAAACCGCGTATTTCATGGTTTTGCGGAACGAGGATCAGTAGCTTAGTACCGAACACTCTATTGTTGTGCAAATAAGGGTTGTTTCATCTGCAGCGGGGAACGTTTAAATATAAAGTAGGATTGTACTTTAGACGTAGAAAGAAGGGAAACGAATGGAAGTAGATATCGATGGAAAGAAATCTACAGACGATTGCATGCCTGAGAAATTGTTTGAGGAACTGGACAACGATCCGAGCACCAAGCTAGACAATGATCAGTTAGATCGCATAACAGCCATGGTGAATGAATATCAAGGGAATATTAAATCTCATTTGATTGAACAGCAGGAGAAGAAGTCTTCAAGGGCAGATCGCCTTGCTGATCATATTGCCTCTTTTGGCGGCAGTTGGACGTTTATTGTGTTATTTTGCGCGTTTTTGGGGATTTGGATGGTCATTAATCTGATGAGCCTCGCGTTTGATAAACCGCCATTCATCCTGCTTAATTTGATTTTATCTTGTATTTCGGCCTTGCAGGCTCCGGTTATTCTGATGAGTCAGAATCGTCAAGCTGCGCGAGATAAACAGGAAGCGATCCTTGATTTTGCGATCAATTACCGAGCCGAACAAGAGAATATGGAGCTAAAGGCACTGCTCGAACGTCTAGATAAAAGGTTAGAAAGAATTGAAACGCAAGGCCTATCACGGCAAGCTGAAAGAGAAGATAACAATAGATGAGTTCATATTTTTCAGCTAAAAAGCGTTTCATTATTAGGCGATGTGGTTAATAGATAACATAGCAAGAACAACCAATACTCGATAATAAGAGAGGGTGTTTCCTATGTTAGGTTGGGCAATTATGTTTCTAATCATTGCGCTTGTAGCCGGTGTTTTTGGATTTTTCGGGATTGTCTCGGCAGCGGTAGGGATTGCCAAAGTCTTATTCTTCGTATTCCTGATTATGTTCGTCGTATCCTTGATTTTCGGAAGACGAAAAGGCTTTTAGCAAAAGTTTAATACAGCACTAACCTAATAAATAATAGCCAAAGAGGAGGATTATCATGAATACTTATACCAGAGTGAGTGTGACATCGAATCTTCAAGAGGCACAGAATAAAGTGCAGCAATTGTACAGAGAAGGCTTTGAGCGAGAGCACATTTATGTGCTGACTCATAGTGCTGAGGGTACTGATTTCGTTGCTAACTATACGGGCGCTGAGCAGATCACCATAGCTGAGGAGGGTATGCTGACATCGATTGCCAATCTTTTCCGTTCTCGCGGCGATGAACTGCGGGCGAAGATGAAAGCACTCGGTGTGCCGGACGTGGAGGCCGGTCGTTTAGAAGGCGAGCTGGATAAAGGGGAAATCCTTGTTCTGGCTACCCCTTCAACGGAGGTTAGAGCGTATAATGGTGAAGACTTTCAACGTACTATTTTATGATAAAACGTTAATCGAGGCCATTGAACGATAAGGATTGAAAAGGGGACTCCTTTATGGAGTCTCTTTTCAGTCTGTATCTGAAATAAACCTTGATATTCAAAACTTTCGAGAGTCCGTTATCGTTAAATAAATGTATTGACTAGTATACAAGTATGCTAGTATTATATACATAAAGCGTTTACAATAGAAATCAGGTGAGAATATGGATTTGCCAAACATAATCACGAAACGAGAAACATTATCTGATAACGCCTATCAAGTGATTAGAGACGCCATTGTCTCATTGCGCTTGGAGCCAGGACAGATGGTGTATGAAGCTGAATTAGGCAGCACATTGGGGGTGAGCCGTACACCAATTCGGGAAGCATTCCGAAAGTTGATGGCCGAGGAATTAATTGAGGTTCAACCGCAGCGCGGTGCTCGGATCGCCTATATGTCAAAGAAGAAAATCGATGAGGCCCGCTTTGTCAGAATAAGTTTAGAGGCAAACGCTTTCAAGGAAGTTGCCAAACTGTGGAATCCAGAAGAAGTACGATTTCAAAGGCTTTATGCTCAAGTAAAGGGAATATTGGCTGACCAGAAGAAAATGGTTGACGAGCAAAATTTCGATACCTTCTTTCAATTGGACGAAAAATTTCACTATACCTTACTGGAAACTACAGGAAATACCACTTTGATTTCAATTATAAATCAAATGAGGGGACATTTGAATCGCATGCGATATTTGGAGCTCCAAGAAACGAAACATATGAGACGACTCGTAACCGAGCACGAGGGCATATTTGATGCCATAATATCGAACAACTTAGAATTAACAGAACGTTTGCTGAGCGAACATATCCTCTTGCTTGAGGGAAGTATGAACGATCTCATCAAGAAATATAGCCATTATTTCCGGTTGTAATGAAATTTTTCAACAAATGAATACGTTTACAATACAAATCGTTTATTTTGAATACTTCGAAATAAACGAATGAATAAACTTGTATACTAGTATACTCGCGAAAATGGAGGGGGAATGTGGAACACTAAAGAAGAAAGGTGTTCGTTGGAAGAAACCAAGGATGTGTTTAAGGATAATGGGGATCTAATAGATGTGCCAAAGCAGATTAAACAACTAAATCATTTGAGGAGCATGAAAATGAAAAAGAGAATTTTTACTGTAGTGGCTTCGGTAACGATGGTTTTATCACTAGCGCTTACAGGCTGTGGAAAAAATGTGCCGACAGATAATTCCTCTGCCAATAAAAGCAATTCTAAGCCTATTATACTACGGGTGGGATATATACTTTCTACCGGTAGTGATGCCGATAAGGGCGCCGAAAAGTTCAAAGAACTTGTTAACAAAAATAGTAATGGCCGTATTGATGTACAGACTTTCCCTAATTCCCAGCTAGGCAGCGATCAAGATATGATAAACGCTCAGCAGAGTGGCAGTCTGGAGATGGAAATATCCGGAGATGGACCGGTCAACATTTTTGAGCCTGGGTTTGGGGCATTGACCATGCCATTCGCCTTCCGCGACACGGACCACATGCTTAAAGTATATAACGGCCCCATCGGTCAGCAGTTGAATGAAGCTTTTGTTAAGGATAAAGGTGTTCGTCTTGTTGGGGTTTGGGCGCGGGGGCCTCGTTATCTAACCGCAAATAAAGAGATTAAGACGCCAGCCGATTTACAAGGTTATAAGTTAAGAGTCCCAACACAGACAACGTATGTGGAAACGTGGAAAAAATTAGGGGCAATTCCAACGGCATTGAACCTTTCCGAACTTTACACCGCGTTGCAGCAGGGGGTTGTTGGTGGACAAGAAAACCCATTGGCTATCATCTCTACCTCCAGCTTTTTTCAAGTTCAAAAATACGTGATGGATACGCAGCATGTTTATGGACCCTATTTAGTTACTGTCAGCGATAAATTTTATAGCAGCTTGTCAGCTGATCTGAAAAAAGTTGTCGAAGATGCACTTAAGGAAGCTACCACTTACGAAATAAGTGTGGTCAAAGATGGAGAAACTCAATTCCGTACTGAGCTTGAGAAGAAGGGCATGAAATTTGTTAACGTTGACCGTCAGGCATTTTTAGATAAGATGCAGGGCTTGCCGGAACAATTAGAAAAGTCCCTCAAATGGATTCCAGGCCAATATCAACAAATTATCGATACAAAGTAATAAAATAAAATGAATAGAGGAGTTGTCTTAATGACATGTCGGTTGCACAGTGAAACTAGTCCTAAAGTCAACTGGATAACTCCTCTTAACAGGTGGTGTGAGTATTTATGAAAGAAAACTCGTTTAAACGGTGGCTGGACACAGTTCTTGGTATTTTGGTAGGTTTGGCCGTGATTGGCGAGCTCGTGATCATCTTCGGCAACATCATTGCAAGGGAAGTATTCCATGCACCGGTTCTTTGGGCTGACGAGCTAGGTCAGTTGGCTCTCACGGCCGTAGCTTTTTTGGGCGGTGCGCTAGCCTATACCCGTAACGAGTACATTGCAGTTCACTCTGTAATTGACCGTTTACCTAAGGCATGGAGGCCGACGATTGATGCGTTTGTTGAATGGCTGGTGTTTACAGGGTCCGTGCTAGGCGCCTACTATTCTATTGGAGTCATCAAAATGCGCTGGAATGAACACACAGCGGTTTTGGACCTCCGTATGGGTTGGTTTGTTATTCCCCTAACGGTTGGGCTGACTTTAATTGCCGTTTACGCATTGCAAAGGTTGTGGCGTCTGAAGCGTCTTCCTGTACTTATAAGCAGTATCGTCGTTCTGGTTTCGCTGGGGATATTGATAGCAATCAATCATTTATGGGGACCGCTTGGAAACTCCGCTCTTGTAAATTGGATCGTGTTTGGATCCTTTGCCGTACAACTCGCTCTTGGAGTACCTGTTGGCTTCGTTCTTTCTGTTGTTTCCATGATGTACCTTTATCTTTCTGGTAGAGGAAGTTTGACACAGGTTCCAATGACCATGCAAAATGGCGTCCTTAATTTCGTCTTATTGGCCATTCCTTTTTTCATGATGGCTGGATATATCATGACAGAAGGTGGATTAGGCAAAAGGCTGGCTGATTTTGTTGTATCTATTGTTGGGAGGATTCGTGGCGGGCTTCTCCAATCGATGGTCGTCACCATGTATATTTTTGCTGGTCTTTCCGGATCCAAGGCAGCCGACGTGGCAGCCGTTGGTTCAACTTTGAACCCAATGCTGAAAGATAACGGGTATGAACCAAACGAAGGTGCTGCCGTTTTGGCCTCCGCAACGGTAATGGGGGAAACGATCCCTCCCAGTCTGCCGATGCTGATTGTGGGATCAATCACGACGATTTCTGTAGGCTCTCTGTTTATGGCAGGGCTTTTGCCAGCTGCGATGATTGCCGTTTGTTTAATGATAGCTATTTATATCAAAGCACGCTTGTCTAACAAATATCCGGGAACGAAAGGTGTGCGTCTATCTGAGGTCGGCAAGCGTGGGGTGATTGCCATTCCGGCCTTGCTGGTTCCTGTTTTACTGATCGGCGGGATCGTCACTGGCATTGCTACGCCCACTGAGGTTTCAAGCTTCGCAGTTGTTTACTCCTTGCTTGCAGCAGGTTTATTTTACAAAGAACTGACCTGGAGTAAACTGTGGAAAATCATGGTGGATACATCCGTCAAAGCCGGTATGCTTCTTTTCATTACTAGTGCCGCCAGCGCTTTTTCCTGGACTTTAACGGCGGCAAGTTTGCCGCAAAAGATTGCCCAATTTATGATTAATATGGCTGGGAATTCCAGTTTAATATTCATGTTCGCTACTGTCATCATATTGATTATTATGGGTGCCTTGTTGGAAGGAATACCTGCGCTGCTGGTTTTTGCTCCTCTTCTGGTTCCCATTGCGCCACAATTCGGTATTGATCCCCTTCAGTATGGCATCGTTCTGATAATTGCCATGGGATTGGGAGCCTTCTCCCCGCCTATAGGGATTGGACTTTATATTACTTGTTCCGTGAGCGGTACCAAAGTGGAGGATACCTCCCGAGCAATGGTGCCGTACCTGATTGTGTTGTTCATCGGCTTGCTTCTGGTAGCTTTCATACCATGGTTTAGCCTCATTGTACCTAAAATAATGCATTTAAATTAGAAATTAGATATATAGAGTGGAGTGAGCAACATTGAAAGCCATACAAGTCGTAACTCCGGGGAAGATCGAAATTATTGAGAAGGATATGCCCCATATAAACCGAGGAGACGAGGTGCTGATTAAAGTTCGATTGGTTGGCATTTGTGGATCCGATATGCATATTTATCACGGTACGTCGCCGGTTGCAACATATCCGCGCGTGATCGGCCACGAAATGGTGGGAGAAATAGCTGAAATCGGCTCGAATGTGGAACGATTAGCAGTTGGGGATAAGGTCGTTATGGAGCCCATCCAATGGTGCGGGACCTGCTATGCTTGCAAGTCCGGCCGTAAAAATGTATGTACACAACTCGAGGTTTACGGGGTACATAAGGATGGGGCTTATCAAGAATATATCGTCCTTCCTGAGAAGATTGTGCATAAAGTAGACAGCCGGCTTGATTGGCACGAAGCGGTTTTGGTTGAGCCGTTTACGATTGGTGCTCAGGCCAACTGGCGGGGTGATGTTAGAGCTGGAGATATCGTGTTTATTATGGGCGCAGGTCCGATAGGATTGTGCTCCATGCAAGTAGCGAAGATTAAAGGAGCAGTGTGCATTATTTCGGATTTAAGCGACGATAAGCTTGACTACGCTAGGTCACTCGGCGCCGATTATGTTTTAAATCCCCTGAAGGATAATGTGAACGTAGAAATCGAACGTATTACGAACGGTCTGGGCCCTAACGTGACGATCGATGCAGTTTGTACAGTCAAGACATTTGAGCAAGCGGTTGAAATTACTTCCGTTGCCGGAAGAGTCGTAGTACTCGGCTTCAGCGATGCACCTTCCCAAATTGCTCAGCTTCACATTACTAAGAAAGAATTGACCGTTGTAGGATCCCGTTTGCAGTCGGATAAGTTTATCGAGGTCATCGAATGGTTTAACAGTGGCAATATGAAGGTCGATTCCTTTGTAACGCATCGCTTTGCGCTAGAGGATATTCATCAAGCGATTAAGCTTATTGAAACAAGTCCGAATGAGGTTCGTAAAGTAGTTCTGGAAGTCGGAGGGATGCAGAAGTGAGAATGGTATTTCGCTGGTACGGGGAGGGTAACGACCCAATTCCCCCGCGGCACATTAAGCAAATTCCAGGTGTTGAAGGCATCGTATGGGCTCTGCACGATATCCCGGCGGGAGAAGTATGGCCGGTGGAGAGAATTCACGAAGTGAAGAAGCAGGCCGGTCAGTACGGCTTTCACATTGAGGTCGTTGAGAGCGTAAATATCCATGAGGATATTAAGCAAGGGCTCCCTACGAGAGACCGTTACATTGAAAATTATAAACAAACGATAAGAAATCTAGCTCAGGTTGGCGTGAAGGTGATTTGCTATAATTTCATGCCTGTGTTTGATTGGGTGCGAACGGACCTGTACAAAGAACTAGAGGACGGTTCAACAGCTCTTTTCTATGAAAAGGCCAAGGTAGACGATATGGACCCCATGGAGCTCGTTTCTAAAATTGCGGGAAATCCAAACTTCACGATGCCAGGATGGGAACCGGAGAGATTAAAGTATCTTTCAGAGCTTTTTGAAGCATATAAAGGGATAGATGAAGAGAAGTTGTGGGAGAATCTCCAGTACTTCTTGGAGCAAATCATTCCAGTGGCTGAAGATTATGATATCAAAATGGCCATTCACCCGGATGATCCGCCGTGGTCTATTTTTGGATTGCCGAGAATTATGACGAATGCCAATAATTTTCGAAGACTGCTTAGAATGGTAGATAGCCCGTATAACGGGCTCACGCTTTGCAGCGGTTCTTTGGGAGCAAACCCGGCCAACAATATACCTGCGATGGTCAGAGAATTCGGAGACCGCATTCCTTTTGCACATATAAGGAACGTAAGAGTTTACGAAAATGGAGATTTCATCGAAACCTCCCACCGAGCGCAGGACGGGACCGTAGACATTTGCGAAATTGTGAAAGCTTATCACGAAATTGGCTTTACGGGGTATGCACGACCGGATCATGGAAGACATATTTTCGACGAAGCATGCAGACCAGGTTACGGGTTATACGACAGAGCACTCGGAATCATGTACTTATGGGGAATCTGGGATTCTTTGGAGCGGTCTAGACGGGAGGAAGCACATGTTATCGATTAATGAAAATTTAAAAGGTAAGGTAGCCGTTGTTACTGGCGGAGGCGGAGTCCTTTGCGGAGCAATGGCTGTAGAGCTTGGAAGGCAAGGGGTAAAGGTGGCCATCCTGAATCGAACGGCGGAAAAGGGAGAAGCGGTCGCTAACAAGATCAGAAACATGGGCGGTGAAGCAATAGCTGTCGCTTGCGATGTTCTTCATGCTGACAACGTCAAAGATGCGGAGAAGATCGTCTCCGAAACGCTCGGAACATGCGATATCCTAATCAACGGTGCGGGTGGAAATCATCCGAAAGGAATCACAACGAACGAAACGTTTAAAATGGATGATCTTACAAACAAAGAAATAACAACCTTTTTTGATTTGACGGAAGAAGGTTTCAACTATGTGTTTAACCTAAACATCCTGGGTACGCTTATCCCGACACAGGTGTTCACGAGAAAGATGCTGGGCAAAGAAGGAGCTATTGTCATAAACATGTCTTCCATGAGTGCGCCAAGTCCGATGACGAAGGTTCCCGCATACAGTTCGGCCAAGGCGGGTATTGAAAATTTCACTCAATGGCTGGCCGTGCATATGGCGGAGGCAGGTATTAGGGTGAATGCAATTGCTCCAGGCTTTTTCCTGACCGAGCAAAACAGACGTTTGTTAACAAATGAAGACGGTTCCCTAACGGAAAGATCTCAAAAGATATTATCTCATACCCCTATGAGGAGATTCGGCAATTCCGAGGATCTCCTCGGAACCTTGCTTTGGTTAGCAGATGAAAATATGTCTGGCTTTGTTACAGGAATCACGATTCCGGTAGATGGCGGATTTATGTCTTATTCTGGAGTGTGATACGTTCGCTCGAAACGTAACAACAACAAAAACCCCTAAACGCCTCCATTCGGAGGCGCAAGGGTTTCTCGTGAAATCAATTGCTACCTTCTTGCATTCATCGCCTGCTGCTTGTGTTCGATAAGGTTGGGAGCATCTTTAAATCCTTGACCATGGATGAATTGCAAATTGGACATGCAGGACTATCAGCGAATGAAAAGTTATCTCTCATCCAGCATGAGCACTGTTCTGTGCTGCAGGTCCAGATGCTGGTTTGCTCCTCGGGGACAGGTTCCAACGATTTCTTTGAAAAGTACAATCGAACTCCTCCTTGTCATAGTAGACTCAGACTCGCAAGCAGTTAAAGCAATATGTGGTGAAGGACTACAGCTTGACTACATTTTCAGCTTGCGGTCCGCGGTTACCTTGAACAACTTCAAACTGTACGCTTTGGCCTTCATCCAAGCTTTTGAAGCCTTCCCCAGTAATAGCGCTGAAGTGAACGAAGACATCCTTGCCGCCTTCCATTTCAATGAAACCAAAACCTTTTTCTGCATTAAACCATTTAACCGTGCCTGTTTCCATGTATACAAAAACCTCCAAAAATAATTTGTGCCTGCGCCCTGTTTCCGAAGACCACGTAGATCCCGATAGCTTGTTAACGCAGCTTTGATAATATATCCATTTATAGGGGAGCTTATTCCATTTTTACTAAAAATTCATTTATCGAAAAATTTATCACAAAGTCGTTGCGTCGATAAATATTGACTAACCGCCATTCTCTGCTCTATACTGGGGCTAATTGTAAGCTGCAAGACACAACTTCATAGTTCGTATAACCTCGATAATTCGGTTCGGGGGCTCTACTGGGAACCTAAATCCTAACTACGAACACAATATATGCTCATATATTGTGTTTGTTGTTAGGATTTTTTTGGTTTCCTCATTTACGTTGAGGAGGAAGAAAAGGATGGGTTCATTGTTGATTCGCAATGCAAAAGCAATTGTAACGGTGGATGCAGAGGATCGTGTGCTGGAACTGGCGAATATCCTGATTGAAGATAATCGGATAGTGAAGATGGGGAAGGACCTGTACGAGGCAGACCAGGTGATTGATGCGTCGCAGATGTTCGTGTATCCCGGTCTCATTAACGTGCATCATCATTTGTATCAAACGTTCACGCGCAATCTGCCGCAGGTGCAGAAGCTGGAGTTATTCGACTGGCTGCGTTATCTCTACGAAATTTGGAAAGGGATTACGCCGGACGCCGTGTACCATAGCTCGCTTACAGGGATTGCTGATCTGATGAAGAACGGTTGTACGACCGTTTTCGACCATCATTATGTGTTTCCACAGCAAAATAGTTCCCATTTTGTAGATAAACAGTTCGAAGCCGCGGAGCGCCTTGGTATCCGTTTCGTTGCTTCGAGAGGATCCATGACGCTTGGCAAGGATCAGGGAGGGCTGCCTCCCATGAGCGTTGTTCAGGACATAGATACAATTCTAGCCGATAGTGAGAGGCTAATTGATCTCTATCACGATGCCAGCGCAGGCTCCATGCGGCAGGTAGTGCTCGCTCCGTGTTCACCGTTCAGTGTATCCGCGGATATCCTGCTGGAATCAGCGAAGCTCGCCAGGTCGAAGGGTGTGCGGCTGCACACGCATCTAGCTGAGACGAAGAACGAGGAAGCCTACACGCTCGAACGTTTCGGCATGAGGCCTTTGGCCTACATGGAAAGTCTGGGCTGGTTAGGCCCCGATGTATGGTATGCGCATGGGATACATTTTAACGATGACGAAATGAAGCTGCTTGCACATACCAAAACAGGAATTGCGCATTGCCCTATTTCGAATATGAAGCTTTCGTCCGGCATAGCTAGGGTTCCCGAGATGCTTGCTATGGGGATTCCCTTGGGCTTAGCCGTTGATGGGAGCGCCTCAAACGATGGCTCGAATCTGCTAGAGGAACTCCGAGTCTCGTATCTCTTGCATAGACTTCAGTCTAGCAGTCAGGCGCCGACCGGTTATGATCTCTTGAAGGTAGCAACCAGAGGCGGTGCGGAAATACTAGGAAGAAGCGACATCGGGTCGCTGGAGATTGGTAAGATAGCAGACTTGTTCATGGTGCGTGTTGATCAAATTGACGCTGTAGGGACTTTGACTGATCCGAAGTCATGGCTAGGTACAGTAGGACTCAAGCGTCCGGTTGATTATACGATTGTGAATGGGAAAGTTGTCGTCGAGAACGGCAGACTGGTTGGAGCTGATGAGGAGAAATTAGCGAGAGAATGTCAGGATTCGTTCGAAAGATTCATCCAGCCATGAGAAAAGCTCGCTCTCACACCGGTCATATAGACCGAATGAGGGCGAGCTTTTGGCTTAGGCGAAGGCTATTCTCTTGTAATGGTTACACTACCTGTTTTATTATCAAAACCAACCTTACAGCCAAGCTGCTCGGCGATAAAACGAAGAGGTACGAAAGTGGAGCCATTCTTCAGGATCGGGGCGCTGTCCAATTGAACAGATGATCCGTTAACACTCGTTGTTTTACTGTTAAGTGTCAGAACAATCGTCTTGTCGTTAAGTTCGTCTTTCACTGTGATTTGCTTGGAGTCTGCGTTCCACTTCACTTGCGCGCCAAGCCTCTCCGAAATGAATCGAACGGGCACCATGGACACTTGATCCTCATTGATAAAAGGATGGGAGGAATCGAACTTGTAGTCGTCATCGCCCTGACTCATCAGCAAATGAATGTCTTTTTTTGCTATTTTCAAATCTTCTCTCAGAAATGAATAGAACTTAGAATCTTTGTTGAAATAGGTTAGGAAGGAATCGTTGTTGGCTGTTACCTCGCTCAGGTTCAATACCCCGCCAGAGGTATCAATTACACTAGCTGTAACAGGCTTATTGATATTCCATATTTCACTGGTGTAAGTAAATTTAAGGGCACTGACTCCCGCGCTAACCTCTGTGATGGGGAGTGTAAACTCTGCATTTACTTTGCGAATCTGTTTATCGTTATCGATGAAAAAGTCGGTCTTAAGTACGGTTTTATCACTCAGTAATGCCTTCACTTGAGAGTCGGATACGGAAGAAAGTGTGTCCTCCATGTTCTTATCCCACTCGTCGAGAGCTTTCTTAAGAAATTGCTGAATGGTTGTGTAAACAAACTCAACAGCTAACGTCTTGTTATCAAGGTAAGCCATCATAAGGTCTGGCAATTCAGAACTGAACCCACTCTTAGAGGGGAAAGCTTTCATTTCTTCTTTAATAATAGGCACCAATGCGTCGTAGAGCTGACCAATCAATTCCTTCATTCCCTTTTCATCGGCGAGGATGTTCGTTAGAAATGCTTTCAGAAGGCCTACGAGCTCATTGCCTTTAATCTCTATGTGGGCCTTTTGCATGGAAAGTGTTTCACTATTCACAGGCTCGGACACGGAAGCTACGGAGAAATGTTCCGGATTAGGAGCATTGGTTAAGAAGAACTTGAGCAATGCAGGCCATAATTCTTCTGCTTTCTTGAGTAACTGCTGCTGCATGTCGGAAGATAGCGCTGCAGAAGATGAGCCAGCTAAACCAGCTTGCGCCGCCATCAGATCAAAGAAAAGCGGTTTCTTAGCCCCTTCGATCTGTATAGTAAATTTGGTCCCATTTACGTTGATCTGGAAGGGGATAGATCCCTTGCTGTAAGTAAGAGCACCTTCTACAGAGATGTGCTGCTTATCTTGCATTTTAACGCTTTTCAACTCTAAATTTACATGATGCAAGACGTCAATCAACCGTTTTTCATCAGCGGACAAGCCGTCGGTGTTACCTGTGATGATGTCCATTTGAAGTGAGCCTTTGGACTCGGCAGATTGAATGGAGGCACTATTTTGAATAGCTTGCCCCAAATCTAGCCCTTGAACAGCCTGACACCCCGTTAACGCCAAAAGCATAATAACTAATGCAGTGGAAATCCACCAAGTAAATCTTTTTCTTTGCATCTACAAATCTACTCCTTAGATATAATAGCTAGTAATAAATAGCAGTGATAGATTATACGCAGAAAAAGAGGGAAAGATGCGCTTTGATTAGAAAAATTTTACAATGGTTTAACATAAACGAATAGAAAAGCTCGCTTCTCAGAGGTCTTAATGACCCGATGAGAACGAGCTTTGTCTTAGGAAAGCAGTACAATAACCAATAATTCGAAGAGGACAAGCGTCATGATTTGGTTGTATTGAGCTGGCGTATAGATGGGTCTATGCTGACCATGAGGATGCCCATGCGGATTTATTTGAAGGTAAGCATGGTGTCCATCCACGTTAACCAAAACACCTTCATGTGTATGTCCTTCTAACGTTGTGACGCGAATGGTGCGACCGATATGCGGATGGAGTGCACCTAAGATTGTATCTCTTTTCTGCTTTAGCATGTGCTGCCAATTCGGATCTGCCTGAAAGAGAACATGAGGCCCTTGATGACCATGATGACCAGGGTGATACGGTGGATTCGTATACATATGGTTTCGCTCCTTTTTCGTGCGGCTGCACTTAGCAGCAAGGCTTTTTGCCTAGGTTCACTACTAGACTATTCAGCCGCCCAAAAAAGGTGCTATCGACCACTCGCATCTAATTCAATCAGGTTAGTCGCGTTTAATCGTAACTACACGTGTATCGTCATTGAAGGAAACTTTGCCGCCGAGCTGCTCCGCGATGAATCGAATTGGCACGAAAGTGGATCCGTTATGGAGCGTAGCCGCACTTTCCAACTCCACAGAAGCACCGTTCACACTTGCGATCTTACTGTCTAGTTTCAGGATGATCGTTGCACCTGACAACAGGTCTTTGATGGTAACTTGTTGAAGATCTCCGTTCCAGCCAACCTCAGCGCCAAGCTTTTCAGAAATAAATCTCACAGGCACCATCGTTTTGTTATCTGAATTAATAAAAGGCTGTGGGGTATCGGATTCAGCCCCGGAAGCACCTTCGTTCAACTTCAGATTGACTTCTTTTTTCGTTACTTTCAAATCATCCTTAAGCAGCTTGTAAATGAGAGACTGCCTATCAAGGTTATTCAATAAGCTGTAGATAGAAGAAGCTTCTAAACCTACATTTAGCGCACCGCCAGAAACGTTGATGGTATTCGCCGTGACCGGCTTATTAATATTCCACGTCTCACTTACATAAGACAGCTTGAGAGCAGTAACGCCTGAGCTCGTATTTGTAAGAGGGACATTCAGTGCAAGGCTTTGCTTGCGGACTTGCTTATCAGCATCTGTGTAAACATCTGCTTGAAGGGTTGATTTGCTGTTAAATAGATCCTGAATCGGCAGAATGCCCGGCTCGTTGGAGGCATCTCCGGCAATCATTTTATCCAAGGACGCCGCTGTTTTCTTCAGGAAATCTTGAACAGGCGGGTAGACAAGTCCAACAGCTAACTGTTTATTACTTAAAATCTTTAAAGAAAAGTCGGTAGATCCGCCCTTGATTTGCTCCTCAATAATGGGTGAAAGGGCATCGTACAATTGGCTGATTAGTTCTTTCAATCCAGCTTCATCAGCAAGAACATTACTCAGCAGCTTTTTGAGAAGGGAAGCCAGTTCAGTGCCGCTAAGCTCGATATGCGCTTTTTGCAGAGATAGGGACTCACCATTCACTTTGTCCGTGACAGGTGTGACGGATATGTTCGACGGATTAGGCGTATTAGCTAAAATAAGTCCAATAATCGCGGATTTAATATCTGCAATTTTGTTGCCGAACTGTTCTTGCACGGCTGTGGGTAACAGCTTAGTAAACGCTAAATTAGAACCTCCTAAGACATCGAAAACAATTGGTTTCTTCGCGCCCTCGACACTCAAAATGAACTTGGTGCCCTCGGTTGCAAGTTTGAAAGGAATAGTGCCTTTACTATATGTAATCGTACCATCTGCCGAAAGGTGCTGTGCATCTTGTGTTTTCACATTGGTGAGTTCGATTTTCACGTTTTGCAGAGCGGTTAGTGCCTTCTGCTCATCAGTGGATAGCATAGAAGTGTCGCCGGGCACAAACTCGAGTTGCAAGGTACCTTTGGATTCTGAGGACTTCACGGCCCAGTCATTCTGAATAGCCCCAGCAAGGTCTAAACCTTGCACAGCCTGGCAGCCTGATAAAGTAAACATCATTAGAACCACTGCGGCGGAGATCCACCAAGTCAATTTCTTTTTGTACATGTGATAATCTACTCCTTAGGTTTAATAAAAATAGTAAAAAGACGTCCAATGATTATACGCGAAAAAAAGCCGAAGGATTCGCTGTTAGAAGTAAATTTTTTTGAGCGAAACCTTTTATTACCAAATTCGTCTATATTTATGAGGCGTAATGCGTACAAGGTAAATTTGCTAAAGCAAAACTCTTAGGAGGTAATTGTCTATGATGACGTTGTTTGCCATATGTTTCTTTGTAGGCCTTGTACTTACGGTTCTTATTACGTTTTTTGGTGGCGATTTCCATGCGGATAACGGGGCTGCCCATGCCCATGGTGGACCGTCTTTTTTTAACTTATCTTCCATTTTAGCTAGTTTGACAGTGTTTGGCGGGATTGGGTATATGCTGAATCAAGTTGGGATGACGAGTGTTCTGCTCATTCTGCTTATCGCAATCGGTGCTGGTCTCTTCGTAGGATGGCTCTTCTTCCTTCTCTACGTCAAAGTTATTTATAAGCATGACCACAGCATGAAAGAGAGCGATTTTGATCTAAGTGGTCAGTTAGGGAAGCTGTCTGTGCCGATTAATGGGAAGGGTACGGGCGAAATGATGTTTGTAATGCATGGCACTACGCGTTCCATCAGTGTTCGTTCTGAGAATGGGGAATCCATTCCGAAAGGGACGAAGGTCGTCGTTTTGCACATGAATAAAGGGATTGCGACGGTAACAAGGTTTAACCAATAATAGCAGCTGCAATTAACTACTGGGAGGTTATGCGTTTATGTTGGGGATTTTGTATACGGTTGTTGCCATTGTAGTTGTCGTTTTTATCTTACTGGCTTCCATTGTGAGAGCGTACAAGAAAGTACCGCCGAACGAAGCCATGATTGTGTATGGTTTAGGTGGTAAAAGGGTCGTACAAGGCGGAGGGACGTTCGTCATCCCTGGTTTTCAAAGCTTTAAAACGATCTCCATGATGCTCATGAGCTTCGATGTGAAGCCGGATCAACCTATGTTTTCCCAACAGGGGATAAGACTCAAGATTGAGGCGGTGGCACAAATCAAGATTCAAAGTGATCCAGTTGCGATCGGCACAGCCTCGGAGCAGTTTCTTGACCACACACTGCTGGAGCGGGAAATGATGATTTTGCATTCGGTAGAAGGGCATCTTCGCGGGTTGGTTGGGCAGCTGCCAGTTGAATCTATTCTGAAGAATCCGGATGAACTCAACAGCAAGATGAGGGAAACGTGTTCGGAGGATTTGGATAAGATGGGTCTGAGCCTCATCTCCTTTGTGCTCAAACGAGTGGCTGATGATCAAGGATACATTGAGAACCTGGGCGTGCCGGAAGTGGAACGTATCCGCAAAAGTGCGAGTATTGCCAGAGCTGAAGTGGAGCGGGATATCCAAATTCGTCAGGCAGATACGGAGAAGGAATCCGCGATTCGTCGAGCGGAAGCCCATCAGTTAAAGATTGAGGCGGAGAGCGCTGCTTCGGCGAAGGAAGCGCAGTACCGCAAAGAGCTCAGCATGAAGGAAGCGGAGTTCAAGCAGGAAACGACGAGCCGGCAGGCTGAAGCGGATTTGGCTTATGAATTGAAGCAGAAGCAGATTCAACAGTCGCTCGTAACGGAACAGGTGAAGATCCGGCAGATGGAAGCGGAGGCGAACAAGACAGTTCGCCAGATAGAAGTTGAGCTGAAGGAGAAAGAGCTCGAAGCGTCGGTCATTAAGCCGGCTGAAGCGGAGAAGCTAGCAGCCATTATGCGCGCCGAAGTCAATAAACAGAGGCAAATTCTCGAAGCCGAGGCAGATGCCGAGTCGACGAGAAAACGCGGTGAAGCGACGGCCGAAGCGGAGCTCGCCAAAGGGAAAGCGAATGCGGAGGTCGTCCGCTTGGCGGGGCTTGCGGAGGCTGAAGCGCTGGAGAAGAAAGCGGAGGCTTACAAGCAGTACACGCAGGCGGCGGTTACGGTGGAGATTCTTCGCATACTGCCGGAATTAGCTGAGAAAATTGCAGCCCCGCTGAGTAATGTAGATAAAATTACGGTGATCTCACAAGATGGAACAACGTCAGGCGTGAATCGGATTACAGGCGATATTGCCAAAATGATCGCGCAAGTGCCGGAAATTACACAGACGCTAACAGGTAAAAGCGTGACAGATCTTGCGCGTGCATTTCTAGGCAAGGATAATGAACTTATTTTGAATAAGGAATCGGAATAACGTGAATGAGTAATGTGAATAAGTGTCCTCAGCTTCCAGGCTGAGGATTTTTTTTGTTAAAATGTTTTACATTTAAAGCGCAATTGGTTGAATTGCTATACAATGAGAAAAACGCTAGATTTCAGCGTAGTGATCGATAGCTTCAAAGAAATGAGGACCCTACATCGTGCAGGTATACAGAAAGTTTCTACGGAATTTATTGCTAAATTATATCATGGGCTCTGGGATCGCTGTTGTTGTGGTTGGCGGAGTCATCATTTCTACAACACTAACGATTTCGAATGCGGAAATGGTGCGCGTATTCTTCGTTATGATCACCTCGCTTTGCGTGATGATGCTTGCAGAAATCGTGGTGTTTCGTAGGCACATGAAGCCGATTCGCGAGATGCTGGAGCAGGAGGCTCCAGATCTGGCAACCATCCGAGAAGCCTATTTGCAAACGCATCGATTTCCGGCGCTTTCCGTGATGCGGATCATGGGACCGCACTTTCTTGGCTTATCGATCCCTGCTATGACGATGGCTAGCATCGGGATTGCGAGAGGTTGGTTATCTCTTCCGGTTTTTTACATTGGACTTGCCGGTATTGGTGCAGTGCTTGTGGCGAGCATGCATGCTTTACTAGAGTTCTTCACGACAGCTCAGGCCATCAGGCCGGTGCTCATACATATTCGGGAATTGGGACAACGTATATACGGTGAAGATGTTTCCTTGGATGGGAGAGTAATCGTTTCGATTCAACGAAAGTTTCAGCTAAGCGCATTCCTAATTGGAACTATGCCGCTCTTTTTGTTTAGTCTAGCAACTCAAATTCGCTTGATTTCACAGTCCTCGGAGATGACGGTCGATTATTGGAAATGGGCGGGTATTATTCTGCTGCTTGGAGTCGGTTTTTCCTCCTTAGGGGCGCGCATGCTGGCAAGAGACATCCAACAGCCAATTGGAGATTTATATAGGGCAATGAAAGAAGTTCAATCCGGCGATCTGCAGGTAAGAGCCTCAGATTTATATTCAGATGAATTTTCGCGGCTAGTCGCTGGTTTCAACCACATGGTAAAGGGACTTGAAACGCGTGAAAAGATGAACAACCAACTGCTGCAGAGCTACTATTCCACATTAGCAGCTGCACTCGATGCCCGGGATGCTTATACTGCAGGTCATTCGACGCGTGTCGCCAAGTATTCCTTGTTGATTGGACGAGCTGTAGATTTGAACGAGCAGGAGCTCGATCTACTGAACAAGACGGCCCTGCTGCATGATATCGGCAAAATTGGTGTGCGCGACGACGTGCTGCTGAAGGAAAGTCGGCTCACCGACGAGGAGTTCGAGCAAATCAAGCTGCACCCTGTGCTCGGCGAATTGATTTTGAAGCAAATCGAGCCCGCTGAAGCTATGGCGCCTCTGCTTCCAGGCGTGCGCTCTCATCATGAGCGCTATGATGGCGGCGGGTATCCGGATGGCCTGAAGGGCCTGGATATCCCCGAGTTCGGCCGCATCATTGCGGTAGCCGATGCCTTCGATGCCATGACCTCCGATCGTCCTTATCGGAAAGGGATGCCGATTGAGAAGGCGCTGGCCATTCTCGCTGAGGGAAAGGGGACCCAGTGGGATCCCCGATTCGCTCAAAGATTCATTGATGTTTATAAGGTTTAAAATGTATGAAGGAAAGGTCTCACAGCCGCAGGTACTGCGGGTTGTGAGACCTTTTTCTGTTACCACAATAGCTATTGCACTCTCGCAACGCTGGCGTCAGCAAAACCCCGCTGAGAAGCCCGATTCGGCCTTCTCAGATCTAAACCCAGGCCTATTGTGCGGAAGTGTCAGCTGAGAGGTCCTTTTTTGCCTTCTCATGTAGTTGACAAAATCATGAGGATAATATGTTGGGGTACTTTGGATGTATAGATAGCAATTTGAAATAGGTGAATGTCCAGCATAATGCCGATATGTTATTTAATATAACATTAAAGCGTTTTCGATAACACATAGAATTAGCTCATTGTTCGTATATTCCATAATATAACTATAATTTATTTATAAAACCGAACAATAAATCACTAAATCGATCAAAATGTTCGTTAAATTAAAAAGTATTTGTTTGTTTCGCTAAGTAAAACTACAAATTTTTGTTGAAAAATACGAATTTATGAGGTACATTATTAGTAATTGTTCGTATGTTAGATAATTTGACGCAAAAATACAGGATGTAACGGAAATAAAAGAATTCATACATTAACTAACATTGAATGTCACAATACAACCGATACAGGAGCGTGAATCATAATGAAGAAAAAAATTGTTATGGTAGGAAACGGAATGGCTGGAGTCAGTTGTATTGAGCAAATGCTAAAGCTTGCGCCCAACCGCTACGAAATTACAATCTTCGGAAGCGAACCGCACCCGAACTATAATCGCATCCTGCTCTCATCGGTTTTGGCCGGCGATGCCGATATGAAGGACATTGTTATCAATGATTGGTCTTGGTACGAAGAAAATCACATCACCTTATATACGGGGCATACGGTTAACAAAATTGATACGGAACGCAAGCTCGTTAGATCGGACGGGGGTGTCAGCGTCCCTTACGATGAACTGATCATCGCTACTGGATCGCTGCCTTTCATGCTTCCGCTGCCTGGAGCGGACAAAGAAGGCGTCATCGCCTTCCGAGATATCAAAGATTGCGAGACGATGATCGAAACCGCTAAGAAATACAAGAAGGCGGTCGTGATTGGCGGCGGGCTTCTCGGTCTGGAGGCAGCGCGTGGCCTGCTAAATCTGAATATGGAAGTATCGGTTGTACACATTAACGAATACTTGATGAATCTGCAGCTCGACAGAACAGCTTCTCTCTTGCTGCAGCAAGAATTGGAACGCCAAGGCATGAAGTTCCTGTTAAAGAAAAACAGCGAATCGATTCTCGGGAAAAAACGTGTTACGGGACTTCGTTTTACCGATGGATCGGAAGTTGAAGCGGACCTCGTGGTCATGGCCGTAGGGATTCGCCCTAACATTGCGCTTGCCAAAGGCAGCGGGATTGAGATCAATCGAGGTATTGTCGTCAATGACCTTCTCGAAACGAACGTGCCTAACATCTATTCCGTCGGCGAATGTGCCGAACATCGCGGTGTAGCGTACGGCTTAGTCGCTCCGCTCTACGAGCAAGGCGGGGTTCTTGCCAAACGGCTCGCAGGCATAGAGACCGCAGGTTATCAAGGCTCCGTCGTATCGACCAAGCTGAAAGTATCGGGCGTTGACGTGTTCTCGGCAGGTGAATATGCGGATAAACCTGATACCCGTGCTGTACGCGTGCAGGACGACTTCGAAGGTATTTATAAGAAGGTTGTCATTAGAGACGGCAAAGTCATCGGTGCTGTTTTGTTCGGTGACATCAGTGACGGCTCTCGCCTGTTTGCGATGATTCGTAACGGAGAAGATGTAACAGGCAAAGAAAAGACGGTTCTGCTCGGTGAAGGTGGAGGTAAAGCGAAATCCGGCCTAGATTTGGTTGCATCAATGAGTGATGACGAAATTGTTTGCGGCTGTAACGGCGTCTCCAAAGGAGCGATCGTTCAGGCTATTCAAGAGAAAGGCTGTTCCAGCCTCAATGAGATAAAAGCATGTACCAAAGCATCCGGTTCCTGCGGCGGCTGTAAGCCTCTTGTAGCTGATGTGCTCACATACGTACTCGGCGCAGACGGTGTGAAAACCGTGAAAGAAGGCATATGCGGCTGTACGACACTCGGACGTGATGAAGTGGTGGAAGCGATCCGCGGTATGAGATTGACGACATCGAAGGAAGTCATGAATGTACTGGAATGGTCGAATACAGAAGGCTGCTCCAAATGTCGCCCGGCGCTCAACTATTATCTTGCCATGGTTTGGCCGGAAGAGCATGAGGACGAAAGAGAGTCCCGTTTTGTGAACGAACGCAATCACGCGAACATCCAGAAGGATGGCACATACTCGGTCGTTCCGAGAATGTACGGAGGTGTAACAACGCCGAAGGATTTGAAAAAAATCGCAGAAATCGCAGAGAAATACGAAGTGCCGCTCGTGAAAGTGACAGGTGGTCAGCGTATCGACTTGCTCGGCGTGAAGAAGGAAGACTTGCCAGGCATGTGGGCTGATCTCGATATGCCTTCAGGCTATGCATATGGTAAGTCGCTGCGTACAGTGAAAACGTGTGTAGGCTCAACGTTTTGCCGCTTCGGAACGCAAGATGCTATCGGCATGGGTATTCAGCTGGAGAAGAAGTTTGAGCGTTTGGGCACGCCGGCGAAAGTTAAAATGGCTGTATCGGGTTGTCCTCGGAACTGCGCGGAAGCCACGATCAAGGATTTTGGCGTTGTGGCGATTGACGGAGGCTGGGAGCTGCATGTCGGCGGTAACGGAGGAACAAAGCTTCGCGGAACCGATTTACTGTGCAAAGTGAAAACCGAAGAAGAAGTACTGGAATGGTCCGGTGCTTACTTGCAGTACTATCGCGAAACAGGGAAGTACAACGAACGGACTGCAGAGTGGGTAGAACGTGTCGGTTTAGATACGATCAAAGCTGCACTGGAGAATAAAGAAGATCGCGCCGCTCTAATAGAGCGCATTGAGAAGTCGCTCGATCTGATGAAAGATCCTTGGAAAGAAATCATTGAACAGCAAGAGCTGCGCAAGACGTTCGTTCCGATAGAAGAACAGTCGGCAGAGTCTATTTTGAAATAGAGGGGATGAAGCATATGAAACGGGTTCACGTTGGGAACATTTCAGAAATTGCGGAAAAAAGATCAAGGGTGGTTCGGATCGGCGCCTTAGAAATAGCGATGTTCAAGCTTTCGGACGGTGCGATCAAAGCCATTGAGAATAGCTGCCCGCACAAAGCGGGTAAGCTTTCCGAAGGCATCGTGTGTGATCATCACGTATTTTGCCCGCTGCACGATTGGAAGATCGATTTGCACGACGGAGTCGTCCAAGCGCCGGACGAAGGCTGTGTAACTAGCTTCCAGGTGGAAGTGGATGAGAGCGGAGATATGTATCTGCATATTGCAGAGGAAAGTATCTTGGCATCCTAGCCGAGGAGAGTGCCGTAATTATGCGACCAAATGGATCCGCCCTTGCGCTAGGGTTATCAACAATGGCTATGATGGCTTCCTTCGTCATCTGGAGTGTATTTTCCCCGATTGCCGGACAAATTCAGGAACTGTTTCATCTCAGTACTATTCAAAAAAGTGTGCTGATCGCCACGCCGGTTTTGCTAGGATCTATCCTGCGAATCCCGATGGGGATTTATACGGATCGCTTCGGCGGTAAGCGAGTATTTGCATCAACGATGCTGTTTCTTGTGATTCCTCTGCTGCTAGCAGGATGGGTCCATTCTTATTGGCTGCTGCTGCTGTGTGCACTGTTTATCGGGATGGCTGGGACGACTTTTGCCATTTCCCTGACGTATGTATCCAGATGGTTCCCGCCGGAGAGACAGGGTTTCGTGCTTGGATTAGCCGGACTCGGCAATTTGGGCGGAGCGGCGGCGAGTTACGCTTTGCCCTTTGTCTTTAACATTTACGGTTTGCAATGGGTGTTTTGGAGCCTAGCGATCATGATTGTGATCGTAACGGCGCTCTTTTGGATCGGAACGAAGGATTTACCTGCACCGTCCAAGGTGAAGACGTTCAAACAATCAATGGTTGTGCTTAAAGAACCATCGACGTGGTATTTATCTATTTTTTATTTTCTGACATTCGGAGGTTTCGTGGCTTTCAGCGTCTACTTGCCAACATTTCTCAAAGATTTATTTCAGTTGTCGGCAACGGAAGCGGGCGTGAAAACGGCTGGATTTGTTGTTATTGCCACGCTCATTCGCCCCTTAGGCGGATATTTGGCGGACCGTATCGGTTCACGCAGAGTTCTGGTGGTTGTGTTTGGGGGTATCATCATTACCTCGCTCGCCATGTCGGCGTCCTTGCATCAATTTGCCGGGTTCAGTGCGAGCTGTCTGGTCGCAGCTGCTTTACTCGGAGTAGGGAATGGGGCTGTGTTTAAAATGGTTCCGGAGGTTTCTTCAGGCAATACGGGTGCGGTAACGGGTATCGTTGGCGCCGCAGGCGGTGTCGGCGGTTTTTTTCCGCCGATCGTACTCGGCATTATTAAAGATTTATCAGGCGCATATACACTTGGGTTCGTCATGCTTATGCTCTTTGCATGCGGTTGTCTATATATGAATCATGCGACTAAACGTATGGTGATCAACAAACAGGGCGCGACAGCAGTTTAAGTAGAGAAGATCCCTTTGGCGGGGATGGAACTTCAGCATGGAAACGTGGAGGTCAAGCATATATGGGGAAACAAAAACTTGTCTTAATCGGTAACGGTATGGCCGGAGTACGCTGCGTGGAAGAAATTCTGGGGCTAGCTCCCGATCGTTTCGAGATTACGATTTTCGGCGGCGAGCCGCACCCGAACTATAACCGCATCATGCTGTCCAAGGTGCTTCAGGGCGACACAACGGTAAATGATATTACCATTAATGATTGGCAATGGTATGAAGATAACGGCATAACACTGTATGCAGGTGATCCGGTTGTCAGCATCGATACGGCAAAGCGGCAGGTAATCAGTGAAAAGGGGCGTACTGTTGAGTACGATCAACTCATCCTCGCCACTGGTTCGTTGCCGTTCATGCTTCCGCTGCCGGGGGCGGATAAACCGGGCGTGACAGCTTTCCGGGATATTAACGATTGCAACAAAATGCTGGAAGCTTCTAAATCATATAAAAAAGCCGTCGTTATCGGAGGCGGTCTGCTTGGTTTGGAAGCGGCGCGCGGTCTGCTTAATTTGGGCATGGAAGTCCATGTAGTGCATATTTTCAATTATTTAATGGAGCGTCAGCTGACTCCGACGTCGGCGAATATGCTGCGTAAGGAGCTAGAAAAGCAGGGCATGCGCTTTCTGCTTGAAAAGCAGACGGAAAAAATTATCGGTAAAAAACGGGTGGAAGGTCTGCAGTTCAAGGATGGAAGCAAAGTGGAGGCCGATCTTATCGTTATTGCGGTAGGTGTGCGTCCGAACATCAAGCTTGCGGCAGACAGCGGCGTGGAGACGAATCGGGCGATTGTTGTTAATGATTTCATGGAGACGAATGTGCCTAACGTGTATGCTGTTGGGGAGTGTGCGGAGCACCGTGGAATGGTATACGGTCTCGTAGCACCGTTATATGATCAGGGCAAAGTGCTGGCGAAGAGAATTTGCGGCGTTGATACCGAAGGCTATTCAGGCTCAATTTTGTATTCTCAGCTGAAGGTATCCGGGGTTGAGGTGTTTTCGGCCGGAGAAATTCGTGATTCCGAGATTACTACTTCACTCAAAGAGATTAACGGCGTTCATAACACGTATAAAAAAATTGCCATTCGCGACAACAAAATTGTCGGAGCGGTATTGTTCGGAGACAGCAGCGAGGGCAACAAGCTGCTTGGTTACATCAAGCAGCAAGCGGAAGTGTCCGTGCTGGAGGAAGAAGCAGCAGGAGGAGGTGCGGATGAAGCGTATGCGGCATCGCTGTCTCCTAACGCGACCGTATGCTCCTGTAATGGTGTAACGAAGGGCGCGATCATGGATGCGGTTCGCGAGAATGGCTGCGAAAGTGTCGAAGACGTTCGCGCTTGCACGCGCGCATCGAGCACATGCGGCGGCTGTAAGCCGCTCGTATCCGCGATGCTGCAGCTGGCGCTGCAGAGCAAGGATGCGCCGGCAGCGCCGAAGGAGACGGTTTGCGGCTGTACAACGCACAGCCATGACGAGCTGCGCGCGGCTGTGGGCAGCGCAGGGTTTGCCACGGTGCGCGAAGCGATGAACGCGCTGGGTTGGAACAAGGCGGACGGCTGCGCAGTGTGTCGTCCGGCCTTGCAATACTACGTCGGCCAAGCGCTTGGCGCAGTAACAGACGACGCGGGTGCTGGGGCGGCTCCGGCGGCTCCAGCGGCGAGCTTGCTCGCCAACGGCACATACGTTGCCCGGCCCCGTATGTACGGCGGCGTTACGAGCGCTGAGCAGCTAAGGCGAATCGCGGATGTGGTCGACAAGTACAACATTCCGCTGGTGAAGCTGACCGGCGGCGCGCATCTGGATCTCCTGGGCATCGATGCAGGGTATGTAAGCTCCGTCGGTTCGGAGCTTGGACAGCCGGATGCAGCGACTCCGGCCTATGGCAAAACCATCGCTTCCGTTGCGACATGCACTGGTATCGGATACGATCCAAGCGCTCTGCAGGACTCCATCGGGCTGGGCGCCAGCCTCGAATACAGATTGGAGCGCCTGCAAATGCCGGCTGTCGTGAGCGCAGCTGTCTCAGCAAGCCCTCTGCACCGCGCGGGGACGCTTGTCAAGGATCTTGGCGTTGTTGGCGTGCCGGGTGGCTGGGAAATCTACGTTGGCGGCAGCGGGGGAGCAAAGCTCCGTCAAGGAGAGCTGCTGTGTATGGAATCTTCAGAAGACGCGGTTCTAGAGCTGTCGGCGGCTTTCCTCCAATGGTATCGCGAAGAGGCAAATTACGGTGAAACGACAGCACAGTGGATCGAACGCATAGGCATTACACAGCTGCGAGAAGGATTGTTCAATCTCCTGTTTCGTGCTGAACTGATCGCGAGAATGAATGTGGAGCTCCAGGTTACGAAACAGAAGCAAGTAAATCCGCAGCCGACGGCTGCTTTGATAAGGTGAGCTGAGCGTATGAGTCAATTATTAGAACAAGAACAAGGTGGTACTGGTTCTCTTCGTGTGATGGATACTCAATGCCCTTTCTGCAGCGTACAGTGTAAAATGCAGGTGATCGAAGAACGAGGCGCCGCAGAGGGGCGTCCGACTTATTCGGTCGTTCCGAAACCGAATGCGGCTTCGGAAGGGCGACTTTGTATAAAAGGCATGAATGCTTACCAGCACGTACTTACAGGAGAGCGCATTCTGCATCCGATGATGAAGAAGGATGGTCAATTCGTCCGTATATCGTGGGAGGACGCATATGATCAAATCGTCAGCAAGTTTACTGAGCTTCGTGGTCAGTATGGCAATCATACAGTTGGCCTTTACGGAGGGGGCTCTCTGACGAATGAATCTGCTTATTTGTTGGGTAAATTCGCTCGTGTTGCACTGCAGACGAAATATATTGATTATAACGGCAGGTTTTGTATGTCGGCAGCGGCTTCGGCTGGTGTCAAAGTATTTGGCATCGACCGTGGTCTGACAAATCAGCTGTCGGACATTGAAATGGCCGATTGCATGATACTGGCAGGGACGAATATTGCGGAGTGTCAGCCGACACTTATGCCGTATTTTACAAGAGCAAAAGAGAAGGGCTCCTTCATCATAGCGATCGACCCGAGGGAAACCGGTACAACCCGTATCGCGGATCTGCATTTGAGAGTGAAGCCGGGTATGGATGCGACATTGGCTAACGGTATGCTCAAGATCCTGCTTGAAGAAGGGTTGATTGATCGAGATTTCGTCCAACAGCGTACCAAAGGCTTTGCGGAACTGCAATCTCACTTGGAATCGCTTGATCTGGGTGAAATTGCTGAGTTAACCGGCGTATCTGCTGAGTTGATCCGCAAGGCGGCGCTGGCTTACGGTAAAGCGGCCACAGGCATGGTGTTCACAGCGAGAGGCGTTGAGCAGCAAACAGACGGGCATATGGCGGTTCGCAACTTCCTAAACCTTGTTCTGCTGACAGGGAAAATCGGCAAACCGGGCTGCGGCTACGGCGCTGTCACCGGTCAAGGGAACGGCCAGGGCGGAAGAGAGCATGGACAGAAGGCTGACCAGCTTCCGGGCTATCGCCTGATAGAGAACCCTGAGGATCGCGCTTATGTTGCGAGTGTTTGGGGGATTGATCCGGGTGATCTGCCTGGCAAAGGCGTCTCCGCATACGAGATGATGGAGAAAGTCTACGAGCAGGAGATTCGCGCCTTGTTCGTTATGGGCTCCAATCCGCTCGTCTCCAATCCGAACGCTAACTTCGTCGAAGAAGGGCTGAAGAAGCTCGATTTCCTTGTCGTAGCCGACTTCCTTATGTCAGAGACAGCATTGCTCGCGGATCTGATTTTACCGGTTTCCGCTTATCTGGAGAACGCAGGAACACTGACCAACCTCGAAGGACGCGTGCTGCTGAGGGAAGCCGGCCGGCCTGCGCCGGGTGAAGCGAAGCATGACTGGCAGATTCTCTGTGATTTGGCAGATAGGCTGGGCAAAGGTCAATACTTCAACTTCGCAGACGTCGAAGACATTTTTGATGAGCTTCGCTTAGCCAGTCGAGGCGGTGCAGCAGACTACTATGGCATTACGTATGACCGCTTACGGAAGGAAGAGGGGGTGTACTGGCCATGTCCGGAGCTGGAGCATCCCGGTGCGAAGCGGTTGTTTGAATCGTCATTTCCGCTTCCGGAAGGCAAAGCTCTGCTGACTTCTGTGGAGAATCATCTGCCGAAAGAGCAAGTCAGTGAGGAGTATCCGCTATACCTCACAACCGGTCGTGTGCTTACGCATTATTTGACTGGCGTGCAGACAAGAAGAAGTCATTCTTTGGCGGCGCATGACGTGGAGTCTTTCATGGAGATTCATCCGAAGACGGCCAAGAAGTACCGCATCGAAGATGCTACTCTCGTCAAGTTGGAATCCAGACGCGGCACGATTTATGTACGCAGCAGGTTCAGCAGCGACATTCGGGAAGACACCATATTCGTTCCGATGCATTGGGGTGATACGCAGAACGTCAATAAAATTACACATGACGCGCTCGATCCGACCTGTAAAATGCCAGGTTTTAAAGTTTGTGCAGTAAAGGTGAGTTCGTTAGTTTCGGAATATGCTTAATATCATGAAACCGATCCTGTTGGAGCTTTGTTAGCCTCCACTAAGGGTCGGTTTTATCTCGTTTCAACCCAAGCTTTTAGCAGCAACGGCCGTCTTCTCCGAGTGGGAGATGATCGGGATAGGATGAGCGCAGATGGGCAGCCTAGCAAAACTCCGCTATAATAGAGGAAAAGATGCTGGAGGTTTGGTCATATGGATGATTTGCGCTACCCTATTGGATTGTTTGTACACGAAGGTGAAATTTCAGGGGAGCAGCTGCAAGAGTGGATGGCTGACATCAAGTCGACGCCAAGTAAGCTGCGTGAGGCGGTTACTGGGCTATCTGACGAGCAGCTGGATACGCCTTACCGCCCAGGAGGGTGGACGCTGCGGCAAGTCGTTCATCACGTCGCAGACAGCCATATGAACAGCTACACGAGGTTTAAGCTGGCATTGACGGAGGAAGAGCCGACGATCAGACCTTATTACGAGGAGCGCTGGGCTGAGCTTAGCGATGGCAAGTCTGCTCCGGTGGAGCTATCGCTTACCTTGCTTGATGCATTGCACAGCCGCTGGATGATTGTTCTGCACGATATGCAGCATGAGCAGTTTGCACGTGCATTCGTGCATCCTGAGTCAGGGAAGACGATTCGACTGGATTGGAACGTTGGCAATTACGCATGGCATGGTAATCATCATATTGCCCACATCACGAGCTTGCGCGCTCGCAGGGGCTGGTAAACAACGAAAACCCGTTAAGTCACAGGACTTAGCGGGTTTTTTCGACTCTACCATTATCCATTTCGTCACTGATGCTTGATTCAGCCGTATCATCACTCAAATAACGGCCGACTTTATCGATCCACTCTTGTACGTAGTGATCGGTTGCCCACTGCGCCATAACGAGCTTCTCGCCGGGCTGAAGGTCCAAGGTTAGTTGTGGATCATTCCCTGGCGCTTGCCCGTAAGGGTAGAACTTGAGCTTGCCGTTCTCGAAGATGACGATCATATCATTCATCGGCGATGTTAACGCATCAGTCGCTAGCGGCCACGAAGACTGAATGGTGCTCCATGAGCAGCAAAGATCATCGTGATTGATGACTTTATCAGGCAGCTCGCGCGGGAAGTCGTGCAGGACGTAGTTATCAGGCGTCACTGCGCTAATTCGCGGCGTCTCGGCGACCTTGCCGACCCAGCGGCCTGGTTCACGCTGAACGGTCCAGCTTTGGCCTGTAATCTCACCAAGCAATTTGGTAGAGCTGGTCGGTACATTTGCAAGGATGTTGCTACTGCTACTGCTGCTGCCATATAAATCGGTGATCGAAACATGGTTCTTGTCCACCGGTTTGTTATAGAACTGCACAGTATGCCCTTCTTTTAATTGTGGGAGGGTACGAACCCAGATGCGTTCCGCTTGATAAGGGGCATTACCTCGCCAAGCCTCCTCTGACTCACTGATGGAAACATATTGATTCCCAGCGAATAACAGGGTCTCCACACGATTTAACTGTTCATCAGCTTGATCGGGGAACACTTCTGGTTTCACGGGCTGATCAGCTAAATGAGCAGATAAATAGTGGAACTCGTCTGTTTTTGTTTTGTGAACTAAGGAATCGATTTTCCAAAAATTTTGCTTATAAGGCATGAGAATTCCCGTGCCCTCGGACGTCTTCTGCAGTTGGCCGCGAACTGGTGCGATAAGCATTGTTCGATAGGTACTGTAACGAATGGGTCCTAAAGCATGCTGCGCCTCCGTATTGTTAGATTCACGCTCGGTCCTTAGCCCAATAAGCAGTGCGGTGCTTATTGGGGCAGGGGACGAACTAGTGGACGCTGCCGTCGTAACAGAAGCATCCATTGCAGGAGCTGCATCACTTTGAGTATGAATTGTACGCCATGGGAAGATCAGTAACGCAGCAGCTATTGCACCGAGTCCGGCGAAACAGAGTAGGGGCTTTACCTTCGGCTTCGCTCGTTCCTTCCGCTCAATGGCTTCCTCGATCTCACCCTGAAGCTTGGAAGTAAAGCCAGATTGCTTAAGCGGTCCTGATTCCAATTGCTTATGTAAATCATCCGGATCAGGAGTTTTCAAGCGCTTCACGCTCCTTCAAACTGATCACCTTGAGTCTGGCGTGGTGAAGTCGGGATTTAACGGTTCCCTCCGAGATGTTAAGGATGGCAGCCATTTCTTTCGTTGAGAGCTGATAATGGGCATGCAAAATTAAAATTTCTCTGTATTTTGGGGACAGAGATATCACTTTTTTCCATATATCACTAGCATATAATTTCTCCATCGCTTCTGTTTCTGCCGATTGTGATGTGCCTGCAGATTGAATGAAGCCAACAAGTGTAACTTTGCGCCAAAATGCTTTACGTAAGTAGTCATATGCGGTATTACGTGTAATGGTAAGCAGCCAGGTTTTGACCGAAGCTTCACCGCGGAATGTAGTAAGATTGCGATATACTTTTAAGAAAGCATCCTGCGTAATGTCATCTGCTAAATCTGAATTACGGCAAATGCTAAATGCATAATTCCATACGTCATTCCCATAAGTTTCCATTATATTACGAAGAATCACTTTCTGATCCGTTGTTTCAGATACGTACTTTAAGTAATCAAATACATGGACACCGGTCGTCTCCATTCTCTCACCTCTCTGAATTAGACGTTACAAGTACAAAAAAGTTCGTATTTTTATAAAAAAAAAACATGCCTTATAGGATTCGTGAGTGAACTGGCAGATGAGTCGGACTTCTATGTGTAATTTGAAAAATGGCTATAGCTCGAAATCTGGAGGAGATTTGCTTTAAGGGAGAGAAATGAACAAACGGATAATATGACCAACGAAAAGATTGCCTTATCTTTAAAAAGCATGGTAGGCATACTATACAGTAATCAAGCTGATTTGGTTCAAAGTGTAAGAGCACCACATATTTAAAGAGGATGAGAAAGTATGCTTGTTCATGAGGTGTCTTGACAATAGAAGGCATTAACGCGCAATATGAAGAAAGGACACTGGATGCAAGATCAGGTCCTTCGGAGAGGGAGAACACCATGAATTTCGTTGAGCATATAGTGGATCATTTGCGGTCTGGTCAAATTAAGAACTTTCCGCAGCCGATTGCTCTGAACTTGGGCTTAGCTTATACAGTTAAACTGGAAGACAGGAAGACGAATTTAATTTGGCTGCCTTTCGAATTTACAGGTCTCGCTTACATTGATATGGGACAATTAGTGAACGTACATCCTTATTATCGAGGCGTTATTATCGAGGAAATCGAACTCTCGCGCGGAACGGATCTACATAAGCCCCAAACGGAGGAAGCTTTCATTAAAGCTATATTTGTGAAAAGCTGGGAAATGCATAAACTGCTGCAGCAGGAAAAGTATGCGAGTCTGCAGGGTAATGCGCCAGATTTCCTGACCAAAATGTTGTACATAACAGATTGGCTGCGCTATTATAATTCAGTTATAACCGTGGGTGCTGGGAAAAAGGTCGGCTAAATGAGCCGTTTTTCATTGGAAGGCAAGGACTGTGTTTTCTACATGTGTAGAAGCACGGTCCTTTTTCATACCTATCCCTATGGCTATAGTCCCATTGGTGGATAGTTCTTGGCACCTTGGATCACTAGGCTTTAAGCCTGTTCTCAAAGCATTGTAGAAGGCTTATCCTAAAGACTGGTGTAAACGATGCCAAAAACTCATGGAGAAGCGGAGAGTAATAAGATGTTACAGCTCAATAAATGGCTTGCAATTGCAACGGTATGTTGCGTAATGACAATAGGTGTCGTACAAGGGAAGAGTGAAGCAGCTGGTATGACGGACGTTCGTGGCCATTGGGCGGAGCAGACGATTAGTCAGATGGTGCAGCAGGGGTTACTGGATGGCTTTCCTGATGGGACTTTTCGACCAGATGATTCTGTGACTGCTGATCAATTTGTGAAAATCGTATTGCTCGCTTTTACAGATAAATATCCGAATGGCGAGCGCAAATGGAAACCGAGCTTTCTGCAAACGCTTAGCGCGAGCAACCAAAGTATTTTGCACCAGGATTATCGGGATTTCACGTTCAAACCGAACACGGTCGGATATTGGGCAAAACCTTATTTGGATTTGGCCAGTGATCTTCATTTTATAAGCAAAGGTCAGTTCAGTGACTACAAGGCAATGCTAAAACGCGAAGATGTGGCCGAAATTCTGTACTATTTACTCAAGGAAACCGAGTATTTGGAAGATGAAGTGTACAGTCTCAAAGCAGCTTCACAATTCGGTGATCTTCAAAGTGCGACGGCCAGACAGCAGAAATTTATCGGCGAGGCCATGACGAAGGGAATTATGGAAGGCTACCCGAACGGTTACTTCGGCGTTGGACGAACGGTTACCCGGGCTGAAGCGCTGCAAATCATTGCTCGTTTGCAGACGAAGTCGAAGCGCATCAGTGTGAACAGCGGAAGTGAAGCGTTCATCAAAGTTGTGCCGACGAAGGATGGCAGCTATAAGAAGTTGGTATTCCCCAATCAGCGCATGCTGCAAGCCTACGATGTGATGGAGGAAGCGGGCAAGCTGCGAGGTGCAAATTATGACCTTGAAGAAACAACGCTGCGCTTATTCCGAGATGCCGAGGCTAAAGGGCTGGCGATGAGCGGTGCGACCACCGAGGTACGCAACAGCAATGAAGTGTCCTTATGGTTAGATCCGCAGTTTATAACCTACGGAGTGACTGTGCACCTAGAAAACGGGACACTAGCCCGCAATACGGAGAGCATTCGGAAGTTCACGGATTTCCTTTTTGGCTATGACGCAGACATCTTCTATCGCCAGTTTACTGATGCTTGTGAACGCGCAGCGGCTAAAGGTGTTCTCGAAACCACAACGAAACAAATCGGGAGCTACTCTGTTGAAACTCGGTTAGAACCAGATGGGAAAACGATTATTTTTTCAATTATTCATTCCTAAATATACATATAAAGTGTTTAGAAGCTGTACATACAAGTCGTTTGTAAAAAACTTTATATCACGGATATCTGGATAACATGTACATACAAGTGTATAATATGAAATCATATGTACATAACTGGAAGAGGTCGCGAAGATTGCCTACCGTACTTACAACTTGAACCCCTCGGTAGAGCCAATGGACCAAAAGCTGCTGGATCGACACTTCCTAAGGAAGCACGGCGCGAACGCTTATTACGGGCAGTAAGGATAAGCGACTGCACGTCCTTTGGGGACGTGGGTGGTTGTCAAGGTTGATGCGGAGCAACAGATAAAAAAGGGCAGTTGGCATACGATGCCGACTGTCCTTTTTGCTTTGAGCTTATCGCAGTGGTGTGAACCAACCAGCCCTTTTTTTACATTTGGGAAGGAAGGTTATTTTTTGGTATGATAAACAGGTAAATGATTTGGGGAAGAGGGATGACGAGAGATGTTTACGAAATCAAGTTATGAGGGAACAAGAGAACATAATTATGCCTTGCTGATTCAGCAAGTTGAAGCTTTGATACATGACGAACCTAATCGCATTGCGAATTTGGCTAACGCCGCTGCACTGCTCGGACAATTTCTGAGTGATGTGAATTGGGTAGGTTTTTATTTATTAGATGAGACAAGTGACAAGAAGGAGCTCGTGCTGGGGCCGTTCCAAGGACTTCCGGCTTGTGTACGAATTCCACTGGGCAAAGGCGTTTGCGGTACATCAGCTGAACGTCGGGCAACGCTACTTGTTCCAGATGTGCATGCATTTCCAGGACACATTGCCTGCGACGCGGCATCACAATCGGAGATCGTAGTACCGATCCTTGTAGGAAATGAGCTCATCGGGGTGCTGGATATTGATAGTCCTATCAAGAGCCGATTTGATGACATCGATCAGCAGTACTTGGAACAATTTGTACAAAAGCTTGCAGCTGCTATGTAATATCATAGGTGGCAGAGAAAATATCTGCCATATCTTCATCGGAACAGAAGCTGCAGCTAGCCAGCATGTTGTTATGTTTTAAACGAGCACCTAATAAGATCAGATGACTGGTAAGCTGCTGTTCCATAATTGGATCTGCGATGCTGAACTCAATCCCATATTCATAGAGGGATGGCTTCAGCATCGTTTTTCGTGTGAGGACACCCAATACTTTGATCTCTTGATGAAAAAGATGAAAAGTGAACTCCAGCAGTAAACTCATATCGATAGGAAGATTCAATGGGGTGTGAATACGTATACCGCCTGAGCTAATATCTCTTATCATAATCTTAGAATGTTTGGTGTCAGCTGCCTTGTTTTTGATACCAATGATTTTGAACAAGGCTGATAAAGGAATTTGAAGATTGAGTCGGAAGCTGGAGCGCTTATTTGCTTGTGACATACTTACTGCTCCTCATGGTTGATAGGTCCATTATACTATATTGATGATTAATTTGAACTGCCTTTCATTTGATGAATTTGAAAATAATGCTACCTAATCGTGTGTAGAAAGCTTGCGAATAAATGATTTCAGGCTTTCTTCTCCGTTGATAAAAAGTCTTTTGAGCAGATAAGGGGACTGCTGGTTTGTCGCATAGCCTTGTTCAATCGTAAAAGCATAACGAAATCCATGATCCTTAAGAAGCTTCAACGTCGTTTTGTTATATTCGCCATAAGGGTAGCAATACACATCAGCTTTGGTTCCGAGCTTTTCCTCGATTTGCTTTCTGGCTTCCAAGATTTCGTAGGCTTGTTGATCCGCGGAAAGCTGAGGGAGATGAGGGTGTGTCATCCCATGAGGTTGAATGTCCCAGCCGGCTTCTTGCATCTTCTTGATCTGTTCCCAGTTCAGGTAACCTTCCTGATCGCTCGTACCTGGTGAAATAAAGAGGGTAGCTGGGAAGGAATATTTGGTAAGTAGAGGCATCGCTTGCTCATAATTATCGATGTATCCGTCATCAAAAGTTAGCAGCACTGGTTTCTCTGGAGCCGCCTCGACGCCTTTTCCTTCGATAAGGCTAATAAAAGTAGTGAGAGAGACTGGGGTGAAACCATGGTTGTGAAGATACGCCAGCTGCTCTTCGAGCTTGGCTGGGGAAATAACGACAACATTCCCTGGGTCAATCGTGACACTGTGGTAGTTGAGGACGGGGATGCTGATTTTGGACGGCATAGGTGCTGGTTTTGTTGTAGATTGGATAGTCCCCTTAATTTCGGAAGCAGCCGAGGGAGTGGCAGCGAGAACAGGAGCGGGAACGGGAACGTAAGTATCCAATGTAACAGTGGAGGCCGCAGGCAATTTGGGTTCCTCTATGAGAGGAAGATCTGGCGTTATTTCTAAGCTTGGAACGGGCTTGTCCTCGACAAAGGTATAGACCTCGACCGGAGCTTGGGATGGAGATTCGTCGATTTGAGCATCGACCTGATAATCGACCAACGCTGGAGCTGCTGAAGATCCCCATAACCGGTATCCCGAGGAGCTAAGGCCAATGGATACGAGTAGGAGAAGTATAGTAAATAGACCGGCTAGTACCGAATAAATAAGGATTCTCTTTCTTTGGTAGTTCATAGGCACACCAACCATTTCTAGAGGAATAATCTATTACTCTATTTGTAAGCAAAGGTTGGGAGAAATATACCTAGTTTAGCCGGTTAGATAGATTCCCTAATATAAAAAAACGGCTATCCAAACTGTCTCCAGTTCGAATAGCAGTTTTTGGCGCGTGTGTTAAACCGCGTTGCTGATGATGGCAGCTAGAAGCTTGCGCATCGATCGAGTCCCGACTTTATCCATAATTTTATCAATATGGACTTTAACTGTTTTTTCGCTAATGTTGCAATGATCAGCTATTTCTTTGTTACTGTAGCCATGGAGCGCGATAAGACCTATAATTTCGGCTTCTCGGTTCGTAAGTACATGTAATGCTGCAAATTGGGTTATGACGGATTGCACACTCTTATGGTGAAGGTTCTTTACCGGATTCTCTTGTACATGCTGCATGCTTGAACGACCTCAATATCTTAATTAATTTATGGCATACAGTTTATTGTAACAGAGTTATCCACTATAGGATTCACATGAGATTGTCTAATTTTAAAATTTTTTGCTTAATCTTTACTTTGAATAACAAGTAATAAGCCTGTTTGGAGTTCGATGAGCCCTTCCGAGTCCTTAAGTACATTACTAATTCCAAGGGACTGTCCAATCTGAAGAGTCGCTTGTTGAAGCGGATATTGGAAACCGTGCAGCGTGATGCCGGTTACTTCCAAGCTAAGCGGCAGCAAGGATATATGTGTATAACTCCCCCGTAATATACGAGCGGATTGGTTAATGACAATGATTTGATTGTTGGCATCGACGATGGAACAAGAGACGCCTTGCTCTGTGCCTTTGCGAAGCAGATGTACATTGGCTAACGAGTGATCAAAGCGTGTGCCGAGCGCGCCAAGCAGGACGATATGATCTGGCTGCTGAGCCAGTGCCCAGTTAAAGGCCATTTCGGTATCGGTTAAATCCTTGAAGACCGGATCGCAATCGATGAAAGTGAGACTGGAAGAGCGAATACGGCTCAACTCTTCGGGAGTGACAGAATCGAAATCACCGAGTGAAATATGCGGCGTATAGCCATGTTGAATCAGATAAAGGGCACCACGGTCCGACCCTACGAGAACGTCATCTTCATGAATGTCTCCAAGGGCCCAATCCCCGAGTGTCCCTCCAGTTACAATGATAATTCGTTTTCCGTTCATGCTTGTTCCCCCAACGCTTGGATATCATCCCCTTAGTATATCATACGCAGGCAAAAACCGAGCTGCATGAATCACAGCCCGGTTCTATGATTAGGTTCTCGCGTCCACGCGCTTGCGCATAGGGTTAAGCTCAGACTGGTCATGATCAATTACGGCTTCATCGGCGAAGCCCTTCAATTCCCAAGTCGTTCGACCCAAAGTAAGATCGGCGGGAAACTCGTCGCCGCGCTTGAGCGTAACCTCTCGTCCTGCTTCATTGGCATAAATACCGTCCGTCTCAACCGTGTCGCCAGTCATGGGATCCATCGATTTGTCATTAGACATGCTGTATTCCTCCTTTCCTGTTGCTTATTCATACCATTTCCAACGATGGAGGAAATTATGAGTAGAATCATGTAGAATGAGAAGGTTGTCACAGACTAGAAGGCAGAAAGGGAATGAATCAGCATGGCTTTATGGGGGACGATTGTGAATGCAATCGCCATTATTATTGGGGGATTATTAGGAATGATGCTGCCCCGCATCTCGGAAGGCATAAAAAGCACAGTTATGCAGGGCCTTGGGCTCGCCATTACTGTGCTGGGCATTACTATGGCATTAAAGTCGAATCAAATCGTACTGGTCATTATGAGTGTAGTTATTGGAGGTATCATTGGAGAGTTGCTGCGAATCGAGTACAGACTTGGGCAGCTAGGTGACTGGTTGCAGGCGCTGCTGCGCAAAGATTCTTCTGCACATCCTACAAGCAGTATCTCGGAAGGCTTCGTGACATGCACCTTGGTTTATTGCATTGGAGCTATGGCGATTCTGGGTCCGCTCGATGGCGGCCTTAGGCATAATCATGATATTTTATATACCAAATCATTGCTGGACGGATTCTTATCCATTATCTTCGCATCTACCCTTGGGATAGGTGTGATCTTCTCGGCTGTGTCCGTGTTCGTGATGCAAGGGGTCATCGCTCTGGCAGCGACGTTTATTGCGATGGCATTTAGCCAGGCGTCCCTAGATGCTATGATCGTCCAAATTACAGCTGTGGGTGGCGTCCTGGTTATCGGCGTAGGCCTCAACATTCTCCAAATTAAAAAAATGAATGTAGCCAACATGCTTCCAGCACTTGTCATAGGGGCAGCAGCGGTTCCTCTGCAGCATTATTTCACCGTATGGTTTAGCCGACTGTTCTAAACGGCCGAACCGTTAAATTTGTATCCGACACCACGAACCGTAATAATGTAGCGAGGCTCTGCTGGGTTAGATTCAATTTTCTTACGCAGGTTACTAATATGTACAATGAGTGTTCGTGGATCGCCCATGCTGTCCAGGCTCCATATAAGTTCAAACAGGTGCTCGATTTTGTACACCCGATTAGGGGTTTTAGCCATTAAGGAAAGTAAATCGAATTCTTTGGCCGATAACGAGATGGTCTGTCCATTCACGCGAACGATGTGGCTGACCAGATCGATTTCGAGGCCAGGGAATTTCACCAACTGAGGATCATCCTGATGCTGCTCTCGAATGGAATTTCGACGTAAATGAGCTTTGACTCTAGCGACGAGCTGACTAGGGCTGAAAGGCTTCGTCATATAATCATCGCCGCCCATGCTTAATCCGAGAATAATATCGATATCCTCGCTCTTACAGGAGATGAACAGGATCGGCGTATTGCTCGTTTTGCGAAGCTGTCGGCAAACTTCTATACCATCAAGTCCTGGCAATAGAATGTCCAGAATAATAAGATCGGGCTTGTGTTCCTTCACGATCTCAAATACATCGTGACCGTTATTGGCGCTGATGACTTTATAGCCTTCCCGCGCTAGGTAGAGTTGAATCAATTGGACAATTTCTTGCTCGTCATCAACGACTAAAATAGTTTCTCCTGCCATACTAGAAATCCTCCTCAGTAACGGAACAGCTGTGGTAGAAAGAACGGTGTTCCCGCTCTAACATGTTACCTTCATTATAGAACGATTCTCCTAGACATTTCTATCCTTTTATTGACAGATAAAGAGATTTGGTACGGTTCTTACTCCGAAGTAGGTACTTTGATCTGCCTCTATATCCCGATAAATGTGAAAAGTGTATGAAAATAGTCATATTTCGACTTCGATTGACGAAAAGTTTGGATGAACTTAATTGAATCTTTATGTTCCCATGCTAATCTACCTAAGTCTCTATGTAGAAAGCACGAGAGGGGCTGCGAAGTAATGAGTCATAAGGCTGATTCGGATATTGCCAAACATTCATCGTTACAGAAGGATAGATTCGTACGCCAATTCATCGAGCAGGCATGGGATCTGTTTAGCATTTTTGATGTTTATGGAAAATTGACCTACGCCTCGAAGAGTTTTAGTGAGGTAATAGGATTTATACCTAGTGACTTTCAGCAAATGGTGGATTTTATCGATTCTGAATATGGTATGGATTTACATAAAATGTTTATCAAAACCTTGCAAACTTGCAGCAGCAGTAAGCTAGAATTTCGAGCGAGAGGTGTTAGTAAGAATATCATCTGGTTCGAGTGTACAGCGATTCCAATTCGAAATGATGAGGGTGTTCTAGCCGAGATTTCTTTCGTTCTTACAGATATCACGCTGCGCAAAAATCAAGAGAGCCGTCTTATCGCCATGGCTTTTCATGATCCTCTGACAGGTTTGCCTAATCGGCGAATGTTTAAGGAGCATCTGCAGCAAATGCTTTTGCAAGCTAATCGAACGAAGAGACCGTTTGGACTTTTATACTTAGACATAGATGATTTCAAAGTGATTAATGATACGATGGGTCATGATGTAGGAGATGCATTCTTGCAGGATTTCACACACCGCATCAAAGGATGTCTCCGTGAGGTTGATATGTTCGCCCGCATGGGAGGCGACGAGTTCACCATTTTATTACCCGCGGTGGATTGTAAGGAACATGTGGAAAGTGTCGCCCAGCGCATCATTCAGTGTTTTGAACAGCCATGGGACATCCAGGGGCAGCAGTTTCGCGCAACAGTCAGTATGGGGATAACAATGTATCGCTCGGAAGAAACCGATGCGACTAGTATGATGAAAGAAGTAGATATTGCCCTATATAAAGTGAAGGGCAAAGGCCGTAACCACTACCAGTTTTATTAGAAACCGTTACTCGGAGCTGAATGCTCTAAAGTAACGGTTTTTTGGTATGCCCAATATTTACCGTGGCACATTCAATTTCTTTCTAGCAGAATAGAGGAAGTAGCTAGATGCTAGAAATGGGGGGGTGCCGATGAATAAAACCAAAAATCGATGGAGCAAATTCGTGATTATAGTAGCCGCGGCGGGGCTTTTGACAATAGCAACAAGTTCAGAACCTAGTGTTAAGGCTGAAGCTAGCTCGTCTCAAGGGAAATTTACGATGTCTTATCTCTTCTTTGGCAATTCAAATTCCTATACCTCGCAAGTGGATAAAAGCGGTCAAACACTCGATGTCGTCTCGCCTAGCTACTTTCATATCAATGTAGATGGTAGTTTGCAACTATCTGATTCTCTACAGGACTCGTTCATTACTGACATGCACCAGCGAGGGAAGAGGGTTGTCCCTTTTTTTAGTAATGATTTCGATAGGACACTTGGTGAGAAAGCCATTGATAATCGAGAAGCGCTTGTAAATCAAATTGTTGAGGCAATCGAAGACCATAAGTTGGACGGCATCAATATGGATATCGAGAATGTAGATGCCGCTTTCCGGGATAAATATACGGATATGGTCAAAATGCTGCGCGATAAACTCCCGAGCGGGATGGAAGTATCAGTCGCTGTAGCAGCCAATCCTACAGGGGCGACGAATAGCTGGATTGCTTTGTATGATTACAAGGCGTTAGCCGCGGTGAGTGATTACTTGATGATCATGGCTTATGATGAAAGCTATCCTGGAGATCCGACCCCGGGACCTGTGGCAAGTTTACCCTTTGTGGAGAAATCCATTCGATACGCAGTAGCGCAAGCACCAGCCGATAAAATAGTTCTTGGTGTTCCGTTCTACGGGCGGTACTGGAATCAAAATGCTGCCGCTAATGGCTCAGGTGTATCCGCTCAGACGCTAATGAAGCTAATTGATACTTATAAAGGGACTGTGCGGTATGATGCTGCTAGCCAATCACCTGTGGCTACTTTCACGATAAGTCCAACCGATGCAGCGTCTAGCGTATATGGCAATAAGCTAGGCCCCGGCGACTACACAGTGTGGTTCGAGAACGAACAGTCGCTCAAAGAAAAGCTGAAATTGGTAGGCAAGTATAACTTGAAGGGGACTGGAAGCTGGAGCTTGAATCAGGAGACGACTGATACATGGGACTATTACAGCCTATGGTCCGATGGGTTTTACTTCGCCGACATGCAGAAGCATTGGGCGCTAGCTGACGTGCTTACCGCTGCGAACCGAGGCTGGATGCTCGGCATAGCCTCTGACCGGTTCGCGCCGGACGCGGCGCTCACGAGAGCGGAAGCCGCGACGATTATCGTGCGCGTGCTGGGCTTGAAAGGCGAGGCGTCATCAGTGCTCAGCGCCTCGTTCAGTGATGTCCCTGCCACCCACTGGGCGTGGCAGGATATCCGGCTCGCGAAGCAGAGCGGGCTGATCCAAGGGATCAGCAGCGATCGCTTCGCGCCGGATCAGATCATGACGCGGGAGCAGATGAGTGTGCTGCTGTCCCGCGCTTTGCAGTTGACTTCGCAGGCTGGCGGGGGAGCCGCTGCGAAGGGCTTCACCGACGTGCCGGCAGGTAGCTGGTCGGCAGGGGCCATTGCTGCGATGAGCAGCAATGGCCTTGTCGACGGCTTCGCGGACGGCACGTTCCGCCCGCGCGCGTCACTGACGCGCGGGGAGATGGCGGCGCTGCTCAGCCGCGCCCAGCCGCTGCTCACGAAGTGAGCTGGCTCTAGCAGAGAACCGCACCCTACTCCGGCTTGCCGAGTGGGGTGCGGTTCTTTGTTTTGCTTATCCGTAGCTGAACCGTCAGGACCAGAAAAGAAGCAGATAGCAGTGGTTACCAATGTTGTAATTTCTACAACAATCCGACACCTAAAGGCTATTTTGCAACTTGAAGTTGCAGTTCGTACAACATTTTGAACCCATTTGTGGCAAAATCGCCTGAATAGGGCCCAATTGTTGTACATAATGCAACATTGATGGGAAAGAGGAGGGATCTAGGCAGCAATTGTTGCACTTTCTACAACATCATTCAACCGAGCAACCTAGAATTTGGATTTCATTCATCCGGCAACGATGGATTCCGATCTAAGACACCTCAATGTAGAACAAGTTTGGTTGAATGAATCGACAGTCTCCTAAGTTATCGTTTGGGAGTTGCTTCGAAGAAACCGATGCCTTCTTCTTTGCCCAGTTTGACGAAGGTTGTCTTTTCTTTGGGGCCGGGTTTATCTGTGACAAATTGGCGGATATTTTTGACATGGGTTTCAGCACTGGTGATACGATTACAGCCGATCTGCAGCAGAGCGGATGAGGAAACGCCTAGAATACGGATGTTCTGTACACGAATAAATGAGCCTAAGTTATCCACACACATTGTGAAGGGTTCTGGTGGCTGGGGGATGGGAAAGGGTCTTTGATAAAAGGGATAAGCCTTGAAGCTTCCCTCATTCCCATAATAGAAGGGAACTTCGCGCTGGACAGCGAAGACTCTTGTTTTTAGGGCTGTGTTGATGTTATCGCCAACATGCATGACACTGCCCGAGCCTAAGTCGTTCATATAGACATTGCCGACGATGGATAGGCGAACCATGGGTCATTCCTCCGCTGGAAGTGGTACGAATGGAGAAATGATGATCGATTCGGGGGGCGTGTCGAACATGGAGGACAATGAAATGACTTCTGTATCGCCAATGAGAAATATTGAAGAACTGGCTACCCCGATGATTCGCACATCACCTACGAAAAGTTGCTTGTTTTCTACATGTAAGTTCAGCATATTTTAGCCTTCCTTCCTTGGTAAACTGGATATGTAACTCTCAATTGCACTGATTATGTCTTGTTTTGTTTTCTCAAAGATGCTGGTTGTAACGGCCTCCATCGGTTCTTTGAAACCAACGCCGCGGTACTGATTGACATAATGCTGAATACGTGTGTCTAACTGTTTACGGATATCATCGATAATGAGGGCTTTGTAATCCTCGTCCAGTGGATACTGATATTTGTTCTCCAAATTTTGCATATCGGCATGAACACCATACTGCAAATATTGTTCTATCCCGCTGGAGATCTCCTGCTGAATGCCAAAACCAGAGGTACTTCCTTTCCCCTGATCTTGCCCTTGATCCCCCGTCCCTTGTCCTTGTGGTCTCTGCCCTATTCCTTGCCATGAACTTATCCCTTGCCCCTGCCCTTGCCCCTGAAAAAATGCATTCGCATCAGCTCCAGCATATTTGCCCATCGGGGCACCATTTACAGAGAGGTCATCGATATTGTCAAGCGAGCTGGGACTGATACCGATTGTTAATGTTCCGTCTAGCTTTTCGACTTTGAGTTGATCGAAATTATATTCAATTTTATCGATGTGGACGCGCTTCTGATCTTTCAAGGCGTTGAGGTCCGTTTGCAGTTTGGTTACGGTTTGTTCGAGCTTATCGATTCGCTGTTTCTGCATTTCAATATAGGCGGAGACCTGCTGGGCCCATTGCTGCCAAGTAATACAATTATGCATCTAGGAAAGGCACCTCCTTCCGGCTTCAATCCGTTGTAACCTCGTGACTTCTAGGAACAATGTCTATATCAAGTTGGCGCTGGTAAAGGAACCAAAGAGACTGGGTTAATTGCGCTTGATCCAAGCTCTGGAGCGGATTCAACGAATCCGCCTGTATTGTAAAGATTGGACAATGATCGGATAGATCCGGCGGTGCCAATTTGCAGAACGGAGGAGTTAGCCACTGAGTCCACTTTTAAATGCTGAATCATAATGGTCTGATGGATGGTCAAGTTCATTTTGGATGAACACCTCGCTCAGGTTAATAAATGAATGGAATTAAATGATTACTCCACTGGCATTGTTCTCGATAAGGTCGGAATCGTTGGTTACGGTGGTGCTATAGGCATTATAGATGCGAGGGAAATCCCCGGTATTAAATGAGCCTGCCCCGGCAAAAGTTTTGGAGGAGCTGTTAGGTGCGATGATAAAGGAATCGCCGAAGTGGACGACGGAGCCCGACCCCACGCTAATGATTTTGACATTCCCTACGATAGACGGCATAGTCGATCCCCCTTGCGCTTATCACAACTATAGTATATGAGGGTATTCGCCTAGAGGTGCCCTGTTTTTCATTTGGGTGTCACATCAGGGAGTAGGCACATATACTGCTAGTGAAAATGAGGTGATAGGCTTGAGCGGGTTTAATCGTCATCCTTGGCTAAAGTGGGAGCATGTTGAGAAGTTCCTTGGGCAAAAGCTGCCTTTCGGTGAAAAAGGGCAGACCTTTCTAGATAATATGACGTGGGCCGAGGGATATGTACAGGACATGCTGAAAAAAGCGATGCCGGGTTTGGATGCCAATCTTTCTGGATATGCGGGCTCAGAAATCTTTGAGACACATGAGCACGTAATTATTAAGGTGAAGATTGCCAAAGATGAAGATCCAAGAGCGTTGCAGGTGTTTGTAAAATCCAATCAAATCAAGCTGACTGGCTTTCTAAGCGGTAAGAACCGAATCATCAAGCTTCCGACCCTTGTGCAACCAAGGACGGCTAGAGTGAGCTACAAACAACGTCTGCTGCAGATCAAGGTGCGCAAGCGAGGTTTAAGGGAGAACTATGTTGAGGCGTACATCCGTTATTAGCGAGTCAGGAGGGCGGAATACACTTTGACTTGCAGACTCCAAGGTGAAAAACAAAAACCCTCAAGCCATTATGGCTGAGGGTTATCCTTGTTGGACTATAGGACCCGGCGAGCAGTCATGTAACGAGACGACCAAGTTCCGCTGTGAATGTTAGTAATACGGACTCCGCCTGCACCGTATGTTTGAAGCAGGTTGCCGTTACCCATATAAATGGCTACATGGTTAATGACACCGGGTTTGCCCGGAATAGAGAAGAACACGAGATCGCCTGCGCGAAGGTTGCTTCTGGATACATAGCTTCCGACATGGGATTGCTGTTTAGAGGTTCGCGGCAGGTTTACACCAACCCGTTTGAACACGTATTGTGTGAAGGAAGAGCAGTCAAATGTTCGCGTTTGACCCGCTTTTGCACCGAATTGATAAGGTCTTCCCAAATAGTTTTTACCGATCGAAATCACTTGACTGGCACGAGAAGTTGCTGTGATTGACGCATCAATAGCCTCTGCTGCTCCTGCTTGATGAGGCACACTCACCATACCTGCTGAAAGTCCTATGGAAACGGTCAATGCCGCTACGACTAGTTTCTTGTACCACGTTTGTTGTTGGTTTTTCATCTGGTTTGCCTCCTTAGAGTTTTGTAAGCCTATGCTGAGCTTTCATTAGAAAGCTTGATTTGCATGACTCTTCTACTGAGCTAACTTGTGGGGTGTTCGTCCACTTAAGCCCAAGTATACCAGATGAAATTCCACCTAACATTTACCTTGCAACCCTGTGACCATTGGTATGAAAGGTGTTAAGGCGGATTCTGAGAATATGATGAGAATCCCATTATAATGTTTTTATTGACACGTTTTTGGCAGCGTAATCAATGCGCTAGTTCCTTGACCTAAGCAGCTTTTGAGCTGAATGGTCCCTTCATGCTTCTGAACGATATGCTCCGCAATAGCTAGTCCCAGACCCACTCCGCCTTGCTTGCGATTCCTTGCTTTATCCGTCCGATAGAAGCGGTCAAAAAGGTGCGGTAAGTCACTTTCTGCGATGCCAATGCCTTGATCAATGACTTCGATGGTAACCTGCTTGTTCTCTGTGACGCCGATTTTCAACACGACCATTTGCTGGCTGTATTTGAGCGCGTTATCTAGCAAAATAATGAGAAGCTGCCTGATCTTATAAGGATCTCCGTTCATATGAAGCTCTTTTAGGTCTTGCTCAATCTGCACCTCAATCTCTCTGCCAGAGGTGACTCTAAGCGAGGCTGCGGTTTGCCTGGCAATTGGAAGGAGGTCGAAGGTGCTCTTTTGTTCACAGTCTTCTCGCTCCGTATCTGTAAGGGAAAGCAGATTTTGTGTGAGAATCTTCAGCTGGGCTGATTCGGAGATGATGGCTTCGAGTGCTTCTTCACGCAGCTTATCATCCCGGAAAGCCCATCTTCGCAGTAAGCTAGCGTAGCTCTCAATGATCGTGAGCGGCGTACGCAGCTCGTGTGAGGCATCCGCAAGGAATTGCTCCTGCTTTTGAAACATTTCCTGCAGCCTATCAATCATTCTATTAAATGTTGCGCCAAGCATCGTTAACTCATCATTCGTGAGCTTTTCGGGCATGGGGATGTGCCTAAATGAGCCGCTTTTCTCAATGTTTTGCATAATGGTAACTAATTGCTGAAGCGGACGAAAGAGCACATTCGTGTAGAAATAACCCCCAAGGAGAGCTAGTATCAGCGCACCTGTGGAAGTTAATAAAAGAATAGAGATGAGCATGCGGGAGTATTCGCCCAACCTCCTCAGGTTGCGTCCAATTTCTAAAATAGCAACCTGATGCCCTTCTTTGAACACAGGCGTTTTCACGAATATAAAAATTCCTTCGGGCGCTGTTTCTAAGATGACCGTTTCTTTGTCTACATAATTGGCAGAAAAGCGGAGCAGCTTGGGGTCGGAATATATTTGGTAAACAACCTTCGAATCAGGAGCAATATACCGCACCATTTCTTGCGGAATGAGGAGCTCTTCCATCTGCGAATTATTCTGCCAAAACTCAGGATGGCTAGGTAAATCCTTCAGAATCAAGGTGCGGGCTTTCTCTTTCAGCAGCTCCACTTCGCCCTTGGTCGTAACCCGAATGAACATATAGTAGACAAAAGTAAAGCTGAAAAAAAGGATCAACATCAGCCCTGCAGAAACCCACAATGTGATTTTCAGCTTAAGGCTCATGAGGGCGTCTGCCCGTCTTTGGGGACAGATTCACCAGATGAATCATCCGTCTCTTTGCTTGAAGAAGGCTCAACCTTCAACAAATAGCCGATACCGCGTATCGTCTGAATGAGCTTGGAGGAAAAGGGCTTGTCCACTTTTTGCCGCAAATATCGGATATACACGTCAACTACGTTCGTATCTCCTACGAAATCATATCCCCAAACCTCAGAAATGATCTGCTCCCGCGACTTCACTTCGTCCTGGTGCTGAATAAGAAAGCGCAATAAATCAAACTCCGTAGGGGTTAATTCGATCGGTGTACCTTCTCGGGTAACGGCTCTACTCTTTAAATCCATGCTCAGATCATCCACTTTCAGCAAATGAGGCTGCTCTGCTGACTGGTCCTGCAAGCTTCTTTGGCGAAGTAGACTGCGAATGCGGGCGAGCAGCTCGATCGTGGCAAAAGGTTTCGTTACATAGTCGTTAGCGCCTTGGTCAAGTCCGCTGACTCGGTCTGGGACAGCATCGCGTGCCGTCAGCAGGATAATGGGAAGGGCAGCGTTTACCTGCCGTATGCGGCGAAGCACCTCAAGACCGCTCAACTCTGGCAGCATGACGTCAAGCAAGATAAGCTCCCAGTCCTCCGACTCGTTTAAGGCTGCATTCAGTCCAGAGCGCCCATCTGCTCTTGTATGTACCTCATAGCCTTCATGCTCCAGCTCCAGCTGAAGCACCCTGGCGATGCGTTCTTCGTCCTCAATTAGCAATATGCGGCTCATGGCGGATAGATTTCACTCCTAACGGCTCTCTGATGGTCAGCGGTGTCGATTCGTTCTTTATTTTCTCTCTTCAGAACATTTACATACATATGTGAAAAGCCCAGTCTTTGGGGGAATATCTCGTTAGCGTTCATTAGCCTAGTCCGCGTTCATCCTTTGTGACATAAAATAACTCATAGAAGACTAATGAAGGAGTAGGACAGATGAGTATATCTCCGAAAAAGAAGGTGCGCATCAAATCCAACCAGAAAGTAGCGATTTTACTGCAAGACCACGATGCTACCGCAAGAGTCTATGTGGAGATTCAAGGGGAGCTCAAATCGCGGGAGGTTATGGTTGAGGCGCTAAAACGTTTAGAAGACGGATTGATCTACGCAGACGAGAATTGTACCGAGTTAATTGAGAGTGAGTATATTGAAGTGTTCCGCAAAAAAAACCCGTATCGCCGAGACGAAGAGGATTTCATCTTCCTTATTGACCGTGCGTATGCAGAAGACTACGTCGTATCAGCCAAAATCATCAAATAATCTTAAGGTTAGGGCATATGAGAAACCCCTTATCGATAGTCAGAAGGCCGAAGCCTTTCGAGAACTGTCAATAAGGGGTCTTTTTCAATTGAGATTATTAGTTTTTATGAACAATTGGAGCTGTCTCTACGGAAGTCAAACGGTCGTAGAAATCTACAAAGTTATTTCTTTCATCTGAGCTAAGTTGAGCCATAGCCGTACGCGGATGCTCATCAAGCGCTCCAACGATCATGTAAGGAATGAGGTAGCCCCAATCCCATTTTTGACGCATAGTAATCATGTGTTTCTCGATAATTTCAAGTACGGGACGAATGTCGTAACGTGCTCCTTTTAAATAGCTAAGAAGTAGTTCCGTCGTACAGTTCCCTGCTGCGCGGCCCATTCCATAAACGGAGGAATCAAGGAAAGTCACGCCTTTGGAAGCACCGGCAATTGTGTTTGCGAAAGCAAGCTGCAGGTTGTTGTGCATATGTAAGCCAAGTTCTTTCTCAGGAAGCAGACGTTGGAACTTCGTTACGAGGTAGTCAATGTCTTTATGATCCATGCTGCCATAGGAGTCTACGATATAGACAACGTCAACAGGGCTTTTATTGATTTCTTCAAAAGCTTCGACCAGTTCATTTTCCATTACGTGGGAAAGCGCCATAATGTTAAGTGACGTTTCGTAGCCCATGTTATTGAATTTTTCAACAAGCTCAAGGCCTTTATCAACGTCTTTGATGTAACAAGCAACGCGGATCAGGTCAAGTAAGCTGTCTTCACGAGGTAAAATGTCATTCTCATCGACACGGCCGATATCTACAAGAGCAGATAGTTTCGTATCAGTCTTTTTAGTAATAACGTCACGAAGGAAGGATTCATTCAAGAATCTCCAAGGACCGGATGCTCCGCCTTTAAGCAGCTTTTCCGAGTTTTTATAACCAATTTCCATATATTCTACACCGGCTGCACTTAGGCCGCGATACATGTCTTGGACAAATTCCACGCTAAAATCCCAATCGTTCACCAAACCGCCGTCCCGAATCGTACAATCCAAAATCTTATGTTGATGATGCTTAACCATACTCGTATTGCCCCTTTCGACTGCTTATATCGCTTCTGATTTTGCTATATTATCACTTATGTAGAGGCTGCTTGTCAATGCAGCAGTCTGCGTTTGCGACAACTTTCGCAGGGAGGATATGGTAAAATATGTGAAGGAGTACTAGATTACTTGAGGGAGCCTAAGTGAATGAATCGTAACGAGTGGTCATTAGCAAGTGAGGTTGCTGTTAAAGCGGCAACGAAAGCAGGAGAACTAGCAAGAGAGCGTTTCGGAGGTAAGCTGACCATTCAGCATAAGGATGATCGAGGCGATTTGGTCACCGAAGTGGATGTGCAGGCGGATCGTTTGATTGTGGAGGACATCCTGGCGGTATTTCCGAGTCATCGTATATATAGTGAAGAAGCAGGTGAAGGAGGGGCTGCCAGCGATTGGGTATGGCATGTCGATCCACTGGATGGAACGAATAATTTTGCCTTGGGCATACCGCTTTATGGGGTTTGCATCTCTTTGAGCTATCAGGGACAAATTGTCCTAGGGGTAATCCGTGATTCGGCTTTGGGTCTAAATTATGTTGCTGTTAAGGACGAAGGTGCTTGGCAGGAGGATATTAAGCTTGAGGCGAAGCCGAAAGGTCCGTTGGTCAAGTCCACGATTTCATGGATTCAAGGCCATGGGGTTGGCAAGAACGATCATAGAGCCTTAGGGCTAAGGCATCATCTAGAGCATTCGGTTAAAAGAGTGCTGCGCATGTGGGCACCGTCATTGACCTGGGCGATGCTCGCGAGGGGCGACCTGCACGGTGTCGTGCTGTACAACTCCGAAGGTGAGGATTTGTATGCGGGCTTGCTGCTTGCACAGGAGGCCGGCGTGAAGGTGACGGATTTCGAGGGTAATCCGGTAGCTATGCTTGGGGGCTCGGGTACGAGTGCAAATGCAGGTGTAAGTACAAGCTCAGTAGGGGGGAAAGAGATGGCACAGGCGGTGTATTTGGTGGCTGCAGTGCCAGAATATCATTCGGAGCTGCTGGCATTCGTGCAAGAAGCCATCAGAGTAGAATAATGTGGGAACAATATGCAGATGATAATGGCATACTTTGCATGTTGAGGAAGAAAGGATGCTATGCGATGAAGAGCTTTGTTCCTATATTTTTTGAATTTGATAAGGAGCGGGATGCGCTTCTTGCGCTTGATACGCTGGACGAGCTCGGCTACAAGCCGGAATTACTGGGTGGAGAGATGTCCACGGTGCACATCCATCTTGATGCACAGGAGATAACGTCTGCGCTAGAAATTGCGCAGTCGCACGGCGGGCGCTTAGTAGATCGTCCGCAGGCTGAGTCAGAGCCAGCGATATACAGCATGGCATACGATCTGGAGGGTTCCATCCGCATTCCGGCCCATACCGTGAATGAGGATTGGTCCGAGAGCTACGCTGAGGCGAACGCATCGTCCGTAACCGACGCAGTGCCGAGCGAGGAAGAGGCGGCTTTTGACCCGTCCACTGACGATTACAACCATTTCAGCGCTGGTATCCGGTTGTGAAATGGAGCGGGGGAAGCGGCGCGGAAGCTGCGCTAGAGTGAGCGAATTCCGCGCGAGTGGGCGGGCTTGTGTAGCGAGGCGGGAGAGTGAGAGGGACGAGCTGGCGTGAGGCGCGCGAAAGCATAGCCATAGCGATGAAAAACATCGCTACCTCGCGCCCGCGGCCGAGCGCTCTGCCATAAGGATGAAAATCATCCTTATAGGCGGACCAGCTTCACCTACCTTCACAATCCCGCGTGTCCACTCATCCGTGGACGTTCCCAAGCACTAACCCGAACTGGGTTAGTGCTTTTTTTGGAGAAAATAGAAATGCGGAATAGGAAGGCAAGCTAAGGATGTTGTATGCTGTATAACAATTTAGCCTTCTTATAGGATATAGAGCCACTTATGGCTGGAATTGCTTTTCCAAAATTTGATTTTAGAGTCATTCAGCTTTCGTGAGGGCAAATGGGCTATAGTGGCTACCAATGTTATATTTTATACAGTTGCACTTTCTACAACATCATTCATTCATCCAGCAACCTCAACCCAGCATAGTTGACGATTGATCCTTATTTAAGACACCTCAATCTAGAACAAGATTGGAAGAATGAATCGACAGTCTACGAACTACAACATTACACGGATAAGCAATCGAATGTTACACATCTTCGTCTAGGGAATTAACTTGCTTTGCATCAACCTTGCAAACACTCTCGCCCAAGGACTGAGTAAGCCGATTATTTTAGCTTATTTACTTCTTTCACTTCTTTTACTTCGTTCACTTCTTTCTAGGCATACGCCTTTTTATTGTAGATACCTCAGAATGCGTAACCTTTACCCTCATTACTGCGTCTGGTGAGATAAGGAAGTAAATTTGTGGAGGAGTGAGTCGGATGAGACGCATGATGGAGATGGTTTTGGTGGCAGCAATAATGAGTGTGATGACTGGATGTGTGGGTGAGCAAACAAAAGGTGGCACAGGCACAAGCACAAGCAGCAGCAGCCAACAACCGACATCAATGGTACCACCAACAGCATCTCCAGCTCCAACACCATCGATGCCAATCTCCCCAACACCAGCACTCACGCCAGCTCCAACTATACAGGCGCCTCTCCCCACTGCTACGCCTAGTATCAAACCAAGTCCAACTTCGTTCGCCAAAGAAGCCGACGCGAAAAAAGCAATCGAAAGCCGAGCCAAAGAAACGATACAAGCGCTGAAGGAGCAGGATCTGAAAAAGCTCGCAGAGCTAATCCATCCGAAGAAAGGTGTACAATTCTCACCGTACTCCTATATTCATGTGTCGAGTGACATCCAGGTTCTAGGCAGCGGGCTTGCAGCCCTTTGGGCAAATACCAGCACTACACACTGGGGCGACTACGATGGTTCAGGTGACCCCATTGATCTCACTTTTCCCGACTATTGGGATAAATTCGTATATAACGAAGATTTTGCAGCCGCACCACAAATCAGCTATAACATTATTCTTGGCAAAGGGAATATGATTAATAATGTGTTTAGTGTATATCCGACGACTTCAGCGATTACGGTGGAGTATCATTATCCCGGTCTAGATCCGCAGTTTCAGGGGATGGATTGGACCAGTCTGCGGCTTGTTTACGAAAACTCAGGCACTCAGTGGTATCTAGTTGCAATTGTGCATGACCAGCATACGATGTGAATTTCATTTTACAATATAAATTAAACGTCTAAAAGCCGTATTAAATCTCAGTTTTTCCGGGGTATAGTTCGGTTTTTTCGTCTTTTTTGAAAATTAACCATTGACATGTTCCATCTAATGTCATATTCTTATCCCATAAAACCGAGTAACATCATGGGAATTAAGGAGATGATTCTAATGAATAACAATTTAGTGACCGCATTTCAATCCAACTGGGTCAGCTTAGTCGTATCAATTATCATTATCGGGGTCCTCGTCTTATTGGCGAAAAAAAGAGTTAGTTTTGGTAACCGTGTTTTCATTGGTTTAGGACTTGGTTTAGTAGCAGGGGTAGCTTTTAATCAACTGGGGCTCCAATTTAAAAGTGTGAGTACGATCGGAACGATCTATGTAAATTTGATCAAAATGCTCGTTATGCCATTAGTACTTATTCTAGTCATAAACAGTATTTCATCGTTATCCAGTCTAGGTCAGCTGCGTAAACTGGGTTTGAAAACGATTGGTTGGTTCTTGCTAACAACAGGAATCGCGGCGTTGATCGGTTTGGTTGTCGCCTTGGTGATTGATCCGGGTAACGGAATTGCACAGGCTGTACCGAAAGATTTTAAAGCAAGAGAAATCCCTACGTTTTCACAGGTTATTCTGGACTTGGTACCTTCCAATCCAATTAACGATATGGCGACTGGGAAAGTTGTACCGGTTCTGATCTTCGCGATTTTTGTTGCTGTAGCGATTGTACATGTCGGCTCGAAAAAGCCGGAAAGTGTAGCAGCAGTTAAATCATTTATTACATCAGCAACAGCTGTGATCCACCAAGTAGTTAAATATGTTATCCGTCTGACACCTTATGGGGTGTACGCGTTAATCGCAGCGATGGCTGCCAAATATGGTTTGGATACACTTGCTCCTCTGGCTAAAATTATCTTAACTTCTTATGTAGCTTTGATTATTCACTTCGTGTTGATCTTCGGTGGTTTGGTTCTTTTCGTGGCAAAAGTAAACCCAATCAAATTCTTCAAAAAGGCTTATCCTACAATTGCTGTCGCATTCACAACACGAAGCAGCTATGCAACGCTGCCTGTGAATTTGGAAGTAATCACGAAGCGCCTTCGTGTATCACCGCGTATTGCAAGCTTCGTGGCACCGCTAGGGGCAACGATGAATTTCAACGGCTGCGGCGGGGTTTGGCCGGCGGTTGTGGCCATTTTCGTAGCGAAGGTTTACAATCTTCCGCTTGGCGTTCCTGAATACCTTATTCTTATCTTGGTTAGTGTTGTTTCTTCCATTGGTGTGGCCGGCGTTCCAGGTCCAGCTGCGATTTCGACAACAGTTGTACTTACAGCATTAGGCTTGCCTTTGGAAGGTATGGGTCTTGTGCTTGGGGTTGAGGCACTGATCGACATGGGCCGAACAGCGGTTAATGCTACAGGAACAACAGTTACGGCATTGCTTGTGGCTGAGTCTGAGGGAGAATTTGATCGTGCAGCATTTGATCGAGACGAAGAAGACGACCTCGAATTGGCTACCGCTTAATCGATGAACAAAAGGAAGAAGGACCTGCATCATTGGATGCGGGTCCTTCTTTTTTATGCCTGCTGAGCAGCATTTTTGCCAGCCATATAGCCAGTAGAAAATGCCGCGGTAATATTATAACCGCCCGTATAGCCGTGAATATCGAGGATTTCACCGCAGAAATAAAGCCCATTCACCAGCTTCGACTGCATCGTGCTAGGATCGATTTCCTTAAGCTGAACGCCGCCGCCTGTAACGAAGGCTTCCTCTATAGAGAGTGTTCCTTTGACGATAACAGGGAAGGCTTTCATCAGTTTGCAGAGCTCGAGCCATTTTTGCTTTGGGATGTTGTCGTAGGTAAGTTGGTCATCTAAGCCAGACTTCTCTAGCATTATGGGGATTAATCGATCGGACAAAAGAGTCTTAAGCACGTTTTTGATCGCTTTCTTGGCGTCAGCTTTGACAAGAGCCATGCTTTGATTGTAAACTTCGTCTGTGCTTTGATCCGGGAAGAGGTCAACGGTTAAGAGTACTTCCTTGCGCTCTGACTTGTTGAGCTCTTTTACTACGAATTGACTGCAGCGCAGCGCAATCGGCCCTGACAAGCCAAAATGAGTAAACAGCATATCGCCGCGATGGGAAATAATTGACTTCCCTTTGGCGTTCCACACGCTGAGTGTCACGTCCCGCAAGGAAAGTCCTTGCAGCTCACGGCTGCGGATAAAAGCTTCCTTCGAGGTTAACGGAACCTCGGTCGGAAAGAGCTGCGTGATGGTGTGCCCACCAGCTTCGGCCCAAGCATAACCGTCTCCTGTCGAGCCGGTATGCGGCACAGAGCATCCGCCGGAAGCAATGATGACAGCTCTGCTGTTCATCGTTTCGCCGGAGTGCAGACGAACGCCTTGGACGCTGCCGTCCTTATACAAGACCTGCTTGACCGGACTATTCGTCCGGATCTCGACACCCTGTCTGCGAACTTGGCCGATCAACGCGTCTACGACGGTTTTGGCCTTGTCGCTGATGGGAAACATGCGGCCGTTGTCCTCTTCCTTCAGGCGGATGCCGAGATTTTCAAAGAAATCAATGATGTCCTTATTACTAAAATGGGTTAAAGCACTGTATAAGAAGCGCCCGTTACCCGGAATATGCTTGATTAATTCATCCATGTCTTTGTTGTTCGTTACGTTGCATCTGCCGCCGCCTGATATCCCGAGCTTTCGCCCCAGTTTGTCCCCTTTATCCACCAAAAGCACCTTCGCGCCATCCATACTCGCGGCAATGCTGGCCATGAGCCCAGCGGAACCGCCGCCAATTACAATTACATCATATGTCATTCAATAAAGCCCCTAGATCGCATATTTTGACACCATCATAGCATGCAAGGCGTCTTAAAGAAAAATAACACCGACTATGCCGCTTAATATACCAAGCGCTACTACTGAAACGATAACAAACAGAATGACTTTCTTAGGAAATGATTTCGAAATCATTAGCAGAGAAGGCAAACTGACGGAAGGCAGTGTAAGCAATAATGCAGCTGCGGGACCTGTCCCAAGGCCAAAGGTCATTAAAGATTGGATAATCGGTATCTCTGCCGCGGTAGGGATTACGAATAGCATACCTGCAATAGCAAAACCGATAATAAGAAGAATACTATTTCCGGCAGTTTCCCCGACTGCAGGAAATAACCAAGCTCTGCTTGCTCCTAATAAAAGTACAGCGATGATGTAGGCTGGAACAATATGAAGAATCATCGACCAAATACTTTTCAACCATCTTTGTAGGAATGAGCCAGCTTGTTCTTCTGTTATTTCCTCTGGTTTAACAGTTAGATTCTCTGGAAGTTTCGTCTTTCCAGCAAATAGGTTGGCGTAATAGCTTACACCAAAGGTTAATATTAAACCAAATACGAGTCGGATTAAGGTGAACTTCCAAGACAAAACAAAGGTCATAAACACCAAGGTTGCCGGGTTAATGGTTGGGTTTCCAAGCCAAAAAGCTAGGCTTGCGCCTACGGATACATTCTTTTTACGTAATCCTACTGCAAGAGGCGCTGCACAGCATGTGCACATCATACCTGGTATGGAGGAAAATCCTCCGATTAGAGTACTTCTGAAAGAAGTTTTACCAAGCACCCTCAGAAGCCAAGTAGACGGTAGAAGTACCTGTAACAATGAACCAAGGATAATGCCTAATACCGCTGCCTTCCAAACTGATTTGTAGTAAGTCAGCGCATAATCCCATGCAGCTTGCCAAGAAGGGGAGGGGGCTGTAGGATTTTTACCGGAAATTATGGACGATCCTATAGAATGTTTAGTTGCAGCATCGAATGCTTTATGATAGTAAGGCCACCATTTCACGTACGTTAAGCCAACAATAGCGATTATTAAAAAAACGATAACATATAGTACAACCCTTTTGTTGATTGGTTCTACGTGAGGTGGTGAATTACTGGTATGTGTCATTTTATTCTCCAGACATTAGATTTTGACAAGTTAAATAGGTTATCATTATAACATATCTAGAAAATGAGAATGACACATATTTTTTTGCGTAAACTGAACCTTGCTGGGGTCGAAGCCAGTCTTATCGGCGAAACGACGGAAGAACATCCTAGAAGTATGGTCGTAATTTAAAGGAGCGAAACCCCATTGTTTCAAGATATCACCATAGAAGAGTTGTTATCCCTTAGGGACAAGAAAGAGATTGTGATGATAGACGTTCGTTCACCCTCGGAGTATCAGGACTCTACAATTCCAGGAAGCCTTAATATCCCATTATTTGATGATGTCGAACGTGCAGAAATTGGTACTAACTATAAGCAAGTTAGTGTTCAGGTCGCCAAGGATAGAGGGCTTGAAATCGTGTCGGCAAAATTGCCGGCTTTTGTGAAGACTTTTGAGCAGATAAAAGAGCAAAAGGCAGTTTTCTGTTGGCGCGGCGGAATGCGTAGTAAAACGACTGCGACAGTTCTATCATTAATGGGCATCCGGACTTACCGCTTAACAGGAGGCTTTCGTGCCTATCGTAAATGGGTAGTCGATACACTTGAGAAGATGGATTTCAAACCTCGGGTATGTGTAATTTCTGGTAATACCGGAGCTGGAAAAACAGCTATTCTAAGGCGCCTCCAGAAAGATGGATACCCGGTATTGGACTTAGAAGCAATGGCTGGGCATCGGGGATCCATTTTCGGACATGTCGGGCTCCAAGCAAACAATCAGAAAACATTCGAAGCCCTTCTTGTCACTAACCTTCTGAAATTGGAGGATTCACCCTATATTCTGATAGAGGGAGAAAGCAAACGAATTGGAAAAGCAGTCATTCCAGAATTCATTGTTAGCAAAAAGGATTCCGGTACACAACTATTTATTGAAATGCCCATTGATGAACGTGCTCGTCATATTATTGAGGATTACCGACCTTGGGAAAACAAGCAAGAATTGCTTCAAGCTTATAGTCATATAAAGGATCGGATCCACACCCCGATCGCCAAAAGTATCGAAATAGCTCTTAAGGAAGAACAATTTGAGCATGCTGTTAGCCTCCTGTTAGAGCACTACTATGATCCACGCTATGAACATGCTATGAATAAATATGAACAAGAAATAATTAATATTAAAGCAAATACGATCGAAGATGCCGTTATGGCTGTAAAGGAATATCTAAAATCGGTAGAAGCAGAGTGTTTAAAGGTTTAATGAAACGTATTCTTCAATTGATGCGTTGATTTCGGATATTGCGAACGGACATGCTCGAACATCGATTATGACGCTCTATGTTGTCATAATCAATGTTCGAGCTCTTTGTTGTTCGTTACGCTGCATCTGCTGCAGCGGATATTCTGAGCTTATATGGGTTTTAACAAGAAATTAAAATAAAGATGCACACAGGTTGTGGATAACATGTTGATAAAACAGACTATTTTGTGAATAAATTGTAAGGGTTCTGTGGATAAAGTGCATTTAAATGTGGACAAAGGGCGGAATCGAAAAAAATAATGGCAGGGACGTGTGTTTACTCGTAATACCTCAAGACGCCACGTCCTGATAGTGATGATGGTCAATGTGCATGTCCAGCCATCTTCTATTAAGAGATGCTTCTCTTCCAAAGTAGTGCAGCTCCTGGTTCGTAGAGAGCACAACAGCTTCGCAAACGGTGGTGTGCTTGGCAAGCACTGCAAGCCCTTCTTCGATGCCGAGAGTACAGAGTATTCTTGCCCACACTTGGCACTCAACCATATCTTGGCCAGCAACGGTGCACTGGACGACATCGCTGCCGGGGGTGGACGACGTTTTATCCTCAAATGGACTGTAAGTGGAAAGGGAGCCCTCCGGTATGGCGATGGCGCCCAGTTTGGCGTTCGCGTTCCAAGGGTTTTGAATGCCGATGACCCAAGGGGCAAGTTTCTGAGAGCTGCGGCCCCATACCGTGATATCCCCTCCAGCTAAGATTAGGCCTTGATCAAGCGACATGTTCTTTTGCATATATTCAGCTAACCGTTTAATAGACCAGCTTTTTTCGATCCCTCTTAAATCAATGTTTGTATGAGTGGGAAGCTTAATTGATTTCATAGCCGGATCTACTTCCCACTCTAATGTGGCAGCTTTCTCAAGGCCCATAGGCGCACCTTTTTGCAGGAGAGGAATATAGTTCCCATTCGTTATTTCTTGATAAGCCTCAGCTAGAAAAAGCACCTCTAACATCGTAGAAGAGACCATACAATTTTCACCGGCTAAGGTATTCAGTAGGCTGATTTCACTGTCGGCGAGATTAGGGCTGAAACGCTTTTCCACACTTCGAAACCAATCCATGGCCAGCTTCTTAATGAGAGTACTATCTTTCTCTTCACAGTGGAGCAGCATCTCGATATTAGACTCCCTGGTTTGGAAATGAAACTGATGCAAGTACTGTGTGATACGCTCCATAAGGTTTCCTCTTTTCTTTCGTGTCCTGTAGTTATGAACCTATTATAGAAGCGTTAACTGAGATTCAATTGATAATTGGCTGAAAGATTACTGAAAAATCAAGCTAGACGCTAGCCTATAACGCTGCGATCTGGCTTATTCAGCAATGTCTCAGAATGCTTTCAAGAAACGCTCAGTGCGCATTCAGCTGGATACACCAAAAAGCAGAAAAATCGATTATATCCTCGTAGCGATAGCATTATTAGCGGGTTTTCTGAACATGTTTAACATTTGGCAGGACCAGACAGTGAATGGGTATTACACCGCGGCTGTAACGAGTATGCTGCAAAGCTTTCATAACTTTTTCTTTGCTTCCTTCGATCCGGCCGGATATGTGACGGTGGATAAGCCGCCGGTTACGTTTTGGATTCAGACGATAAGCGCTTATGTATTCGGGGTGCATGGTTGGAGTGTAATTTTGCCTCAAGCGTTGGCGGGTGTTGGTTCGGTGCTTTTGATGTACTTCCTTATTAAACCTACATTTGGCAAAATGTCAGCCCGATTGGCCGCTCTTGCCTTTGCTTGTACCCCGATCGCCGCGGCGGTTAGCCGTACGAATAATGTGGACAGTATGCTGGTTTTCACGCTCGTACTAGCGACATGGATGCTGTTTCGCGGTATTCGCGGCAGCAAGTGGGGGTGGATTGTAGCGGCTTTTGGCATGATTGGTGTGGCTTTTAATATGAAAATGCTTCAAGCCTACATGGTCATTCCGGCTTTCTATTTGTTCTACTTATTTGCTAGTAAAGTGAACTGGAAAAGCAAGCTGAAGGTACTTACAGGCGCTTCGGCTGCACTTATCGCCCTATCGTTATCATGGGCAGTCATCGTAGATTCGATCCCGGCGGACAAACGTCCCTATATGGGAAGCAGTCAGACGAACTCTGTGCTGGAGCTTGCCTTTGGTTATAACGGTGTATCCCGTTTGACGGGTAATCAAGGGCCAGGTGGGGGCGGAGGTGGCGCTAGACCGGACGGTGGTCAAATGCCGCAAGGAGATGGCAGCACCCAAGATGGAATGAATGCAGCAAGTGGCGATAATTTAACCCAAGACGGCAGCAGAACGGATGGTTCCGGCGCGATGCAGGACGGTCAGGGCGTTTCCGGAGGATTCCCGGATGGCGGTGGAACTGGCGGAGCTCCAGGTGGTAGAGGCGCTGGCGGTGGTGCATTCAATACCGGAACGGCAGGACCTCTGCGATTGTTCCAATCGGCACTTTCCGGTCAAATCAGCTGGCTCATTCCTTTCGCAGCTTTCGGCGTTCTCGCGCTGTTAATAGGTATTCGCAGAAAAAAACCGATGACTGCCAAACAGTTTGAAACTCTTTTCTGGTTAGCATGGCTGCTCCCAGCAGCGGCGTTCTTCAGTGTTGCAGGCTTTTTCCATCAGTATTATTTGATTATGTTGGCAGCGCCGATCTCGGCTTTAGTGGGAGCTGGTTGGACCGAGGTTTGGAACCTTTACCGTGATAAAGCTTTTTGGAAAATGTGGCTGTTACCCGCAGCAATCGCGGTGACGACAGCTTTCGAACTGTATATTATCACGCCTTATAATGGTCAAATTGGCGTTGGATGGGCAATCGGTGTAGGCGTGGCCGGAGCGGCTGCAGCCCTGATCCTTGTGCTCGCTGCTAAGAAAGAAAAGCTCGCTCATACGGCAGCAATTCTCGGATTGTTGGCCCTGCTTCAAGCGCCTCTGTATTGGGCTGCGACACCGCTCCTTTATGGCGGAAACAGCATGCTTCCTGAAGCTGGACCGAGCTTGAAGCAAGGCTCAGGAATGGGCGGTTCCCGTATGGGGGGACCAGGCGAAGTGAATACGCAATTGTTAGATTACGTGACCAAAAACAACACAGGAGAGCAGTATTTGTTCGCTGTCTCTAGAGCGACAGAAGCTTCTTCTTATATTATACAAACCGGCAAAGCGGTGATGGCGATGGGCGGCTTTTCAGGCTCCGACCCCATTCTCACGGTAGATAAGCTGAAAGAAATGGTTCAGAACAAAGAAATTAAATACTTCCTGATCTCTTCTGGCGGTTTTGGTGGCGGCGGTGGTACCAGTTCGGAATTAACGGCATGGATCAAAGAGCACAGTACCGAAGTTCCGAAGAGTGAGTACCAGTCGGAGACTACACAAACGCCGCAAGGCCGAGATGGTCAAGATGGTCGAGACGGTCGAGACGGACAAGGCGGACCTATGGGCGGTGGCTTGAATGGCTCCGGAACGCTCTACGAAATCAATGTTGATTCCCTATAATTCAAAGCAAAAATGAAGGAGGAAACACTATGACTGAGTATGTACGATATTCTGTTGTCATTCCTGTGTTCAATGAGGAAGCTGTTATTCAAGAAACGTATCAGCGGTTGAAGCAAGTGATGAATCGAACCGACGCTTCATATGAGCTGTTGTTCGTCAACGACGGAAGTCGCGACCATACAGCCGAGATCATCCAAGGCATCAGTGAAACAGACGAACGCGTAAAACTCATTAATTTCTCCCGTAACTTCGGTCATCAAATCGCCATTACAGCGGGCATGGATTATGCAAGCGGAAATGCGGTCATCGTCATTGATGCCGATCTCCAAGATCCGCCAGAACTCATCCTAGAGATGATTGCGAAATGGAAAGAGGGCTATGACGTCGTCTACGCCAAGCGTACGCAGCGCAAGGGTGAGACCTTCTTCAAGAAGCAGACGGCGCATTTGTTCTACCGCATCTTACAGGCATCTACGGATATTGCCATCCCTGTGGATACAGGCGATTTCCGCCTCATGGATCGCAAAGTTTGCGATGAATTGAGCCGGTTAACGGAGAAAAACCGCTTCGTCCGCGGCCTTGTTTCTTGGGTCGGCTTCCGCCAAACAGCCATCGAATATGTGCGAGATGAGCGCGTCGCTGGGGAAACCAAGTATCCACTAAAGAAAATGCTCAAGCTGTCCATGGACGGTATCACTTCTTTTTCGATCAAACCATTGAAGTTGGCTAACTATCTTGGAGGTATGCTTTCTATTTCGGGGCTTGCTTACTTAGTGGTCATCATTTATCTCAAACTATTCACAGAAAGCGCTGTGGCTGGCTGGAATGGAATTGCCATTATGCAGCTCTTCTTCAGCGGCTTTATCCTGATCATTCTTGGTCTAGTCGGTGAATACATTGGATTGCTGCGGAGGCGAGTCGTGTAATGAAATAGGCAGGGATACAAAGTCGGGTCCGCTCAGGGTCCGGCTTATTCGTTTGGAAGTCGAACATTCAGCAACCTTTCAGCAACCGCTCAGATTGCTTTTAGGGAGGATATGGGATACTGACTGTAGAAAACGTGTACAATGAACTTCGGGGGGACTAAAACTATGCGCCAATTAAAAGGTATCAAAATTCTGCTTGTCGATGACGAGCCTCATATTCTAGAATTTCTGGAGTTAGGTTTGACGAATGAAGGGTTTGAAGTAATGACGGCACAGGACGGGATTAGTGCGATTACAGCATGCAATAAGTTTCAGCCGCATATCGCTATTCTGGATGTGATGATGCCGGGGATGGACGGATTCGAGGTTTGTCGAATGATTAAGAAGACGGAAAATGTCGCTGTTATCATGCTGACGGCTAAGGATGAAGTCGATGACCGGGTCAAAGGACTCACGCTTGGGGCCGATGATTATATGATTAAGCCGTTCAGCTTTGAGGAGCTGCTTGCCCGTATCTATGCGCGGATTCGTAATCATTTCCCGAACTTGTTCGGTGAAGTGATCATTGGACCGCTTCGCATGGATGACCGGCGCAAGGAAATTAGCCTGCATGATAACGTGCTGGAGCTATCTCCTACGGAATATGAGCTGCTTAAATTTATGTCGATTAACCACGGACTTGTATTAAGCAAATCGATGATTCTCGATAAAGTATGGGGTTATGACTTCGGTGGCGAAGAGAACATCGTTGAGGTGTACATTCGCTCCTTGCGCGATAAGCTTGGCGATAAAGAACATAAGCTGATCCGCACGATTCGCGGTGCCGGTTATCGGATGGATTTAACATGAAAAGGCGGGGCCGGTTTGCCGAGCATTTTGTTACCGGTTCGCTGAAATTCCAGTTACTCTCGCGGTCTTTGTTGGTGATGTCCGTGCTATTGCTGCTGATTGGTGTATTCCAATATATTTTCATGCAGCAATTTCTGTATAAGAACAAGGCGGAAACGATTCGCAACCAGCTTGCGACGTTACCTCCCAATACGTGGCAGCGAGCAGGGGACTTTCCAGATCGAGGCCAGAATCCTTTTATGCCAAGACGAGAAACTAGCGGTGGTAACCATTCGGACAATACGGGAGGAGAGTTTTCCCGGATTTTTGTTCCTGATTTATCCATTGCTTTGATCGATAGTGAAGGGACTTACAAGCAGTTGTCTTCAGAAAGTGGATCCTCCCCTTTGCAGCTTACGAAGGAGGATTACCAGGAATTATTGAAATCGAAAGAGAAGCTGAACTACCGAATCTTGAAGGATAAGGATGGCAATGAGCAGTTGATTGTCTTTCATCAAGTTCGAGAGAGATCCCAAGGCGTACAAGGACTTGTTCAAGCGAATACAAGTACAGGACCGATTAAAGATTTGCTGCTTCGTCAGTTGTTCACCTTTCTACTATTGTCCATGACAGCATTGGTTGTAGGGCTGCTTGGATTTCTGCCCGTGTTAAGGCGGACGTTGGTGCCACTTTCTAATATGGTGGATACAGTGAAACAGATCGATTCAGGTAATCTGGGCGAGCGGTTCCCTGCGCATCAGGGGCAAGTGGAGATTGACCGGTTATCGACTTCTTTCAATAGTATGTTAGAGAGACTGGAGTTTTCTTTTGAGGCGGAAAAAGAGGCAAAAGAACAAATGCGCCGCTTTGCTGCGGATGCCTCGCATGAGCTTCGTACACCGCTGACCTCCATTCATGGTTTTCTGGAAGTGCTGCTTCGTGGAGCGTATCAACAACCGGAACAACTGCTGAAAGCGCTGAAGAGCATGCACGGCGAATCTGTACGCATTAATAAGCTAGTTGAAGACCTGCTGCTGCTTGCTCGGCTAGATCGTACGCCATCTTTTCAGAAGTCGGAAGGTCTGCTCGATGAGATGCTGCATGAGATGGAGCCCCAGCTTCGTCTACTGGCAGGAGACAGAAAATTTACTTTTACGCTGGAGCCCCAGGTCCGTTGTCTGTATGATCCGGATAAAATCAAGCAGGTCATTCTCAACTTGTTTCACAACGCAGTTCAGCATACGCATCCTTTGACCGGTGAATTAGGGCTTTCATTAGCAAAGACTGACGCAGGTGTCGAAATTGCTGTTCATGATAATGGGCCAGGTATTGCACCTGAACATCTCCCTCATTTGTTTGATCGGTTCTACCGAATTGATTCTTCTAGGGCACGAAGGAGTGGCGGTGCAGGATTGGGATTATCCATTACCCGTTCCATTGTGGAGCTGCATGGCGGAACGATTGAGGTTCATAGCAGAGTAGGTGAAGGCAGTACATTTAAAGTGCTGCTGCTTCCATAGAATGTGAGGAGTCTTATCTCGACGTGATGTCGGGGTAGGGCTTTTTTTATTTTATAAGAATGTAAAATAAGAGCTCCAAGAAGCTTCTATTTCGCAAAAAGGTGGTTAATGGTGGGGAATAAGAGTCTCCATAGGCTCTTATTTGGTGCTGAACACGGTGTGTGTGGATTATTCTGCGCAAATAAGAGCCCCCAGAAGCTTCTATTTCGCTAAAAGGTGGCTAATGGTGGGGAATAAGAGTCTCCAGAGACTCTTATTTGGTGCTTAATACGGTGTATGTGGATTATTCCGCGCAAATAAGAGCCCCCAGAAGCTTCTATTTCTACAAAATGAGGCTAATGGTGGGGAATAAGAGTCTCCAGAGGCTCTTATTTGGTGCTGAACACGGCGTGTGTGGATTATTCCGCGAAAATAAGGGCCTCCAGAAGCTTCTATTTCGCAAAAAGGTGGCTAAAGGTGGGGAATAAGAGTCTCCAGAGACTCTTATTTGGTTTCGGGGTAAGTGATGGTAGCTGGTCGATGATAACAAGCCAAATTACATCTGCGAGCCACCTTATAGGCGTTTTCCTCTTCAGCCAATCCTCAGAAATCTCTCAACCAACCTTCAGTTTACACTCAGATGAGATTCAGGTTAGGCGTCTATACTTGGTTTTGTAAGGAAGAAACAAAAAAAATAAAGAAAAAGGTGGAAACAAATTATGAAAAACATCGGTAGAAAAATTCTTACAGGTTCATTGGTAGCTTCTTTTGTACTCGGAGTTGGTTTTGTTGGAGCCTTACATAATCAAGCATTTGCAGATACGGTGACAGGCACGTCAACGAGCGCATCAACTCAAAATGCAGGACCAGGAGGCAAAGGTCGTGGAGATTTCGGAGATCGCGGTGGCTTCAAGGGCGCAAACGTGGTAAAAGAAACAGCGACAATCCTGGGCGTTGAGGAAAGCGTCGTACAAGACGCGTTGAAAGCGGACAAAACATTGGCTGCATTTGCTGAGGAAAAAGGACTTGCGAAAGCAGACTTTTTGCAAAAGCTAGTCGCAGCAGAGACCGCTTCGATTACAGCTGATGTAACAGCAGGCAAAATAACGCAATTGCAAGCTGATAATGTTCTCAAAGGTCTAACTGATCAGTTGACGAAGCGTATTGAAGCGAATGGGTTCAAAGGCGGATTCCTTGGCGGAGAGGGCGGTCGCGGTGGCATGGGCAAAGGTCACGGAGGTAATCTGGTAGAGCAAACAGCAACGATTCTAAGCGTAGAGCAAAGTGTTGTGCAGGATGCTTTGAAAGCTGGTAAAACATTATCGGCTTTTGCAGTGGAAAAAGGTTTAACGGAAGCAGACTATGTAGTTAAGTTAGTTGCCGCAGAAACAACAGCTATCAACGCTGAGGTTACAGCTGGGAAGATTACGCAAGCGCAAGCAGACCAAATGTTGTCGGGCTTATCTGACCGATTGACGAAACAAGTGCAAAGCACGCGTCCTGAAGGTGGTCGGGAAGGTAGAGGCGGCGGTCATGGCGGCCCAGGTGGCGGTCAATTCGGAAACCCTGAGGTATTGACACAAATTCTGGGCATCACGCAAGATGAGCTGAGAACGGAACTGGAAGCGGGCAAATCGATCTTGGATATTGCTACAGCTAAAGGCATCAGTGAAGATGATCTCGTTAGCAAAATCAAAGACGGAATGACGGATTCCATTAAGAAGCATGTTGAGCAAAAAGGCACTGATCGTAAGCGCCCAGCAGGCACACCGTCTGCCAATACAACAGCACCAACACCAGCTCCGGCTGCAACGAACTGAAAATGAATTTGAGGAAGCTGCTCGCTATGCGGGCGGCTTTTTTGCCGTCCCAGTGAGGTACCAATGTGTCCGAATTTCGCGCTGTAGTGATGATTTTGCATTGCTAAAGTGTGCAGGTGGTGGAAGAACTTTTGAACTTTTCTTTAGCGATGTAAAACGTGCTTAAACGATGAGTAAGTTGGCCGCTAGATACTACTTGAGCTCACACCGCCCAGCCGTCAGTCAACGACTTGCGCGACCTAATCTTTTTCAGCAAACGCTCAGCTTATGTTCAACTTACATTCAGCCTACGCTCAGACAGGTTTCAGCCATCCCATTTACACTAAGTCTAGTAGAGATTGTTATGACCTAGGCAGTGGGTAGTCTGGGTAACTGGGAGAGGGGCATAAAGGATGAAATTAGGCTGGAAGAAGAGATGGGTCATTGTGGCCCTAGCTGCCATTCTATGTGGAGCGGGAACTTACTATTATGTACATAACAAGGCGCAACCAGCGTCTGCAGCAACACAGCAAACAACAATGAAAGTGACCAAAGGAGCAATATCATCGACGGTAACAGGAACTTCTCAGCTGGATGCAAAGGACAAGCAAAATATCGTGATCCCGGTTGATGGTATCATTAAAACGATGAATTTGACGCAAAATCAGGCGGTCAAGAAAGGCGATGTGCTAGTCGAGCTGTCGGTGCCTTCAACGGAAACGACTCTCAAGGAAGCCCAGGTGAGCTTGCAGCAGCTTGAGAAGGAGCTTGCAGAGCTGCAGGACCAACAAAATCATATGAGTGTTACAGCTTTAATGTCTGGCAAGATTACATTAGCAGCCAATCTTGATGTAGGCAGTCAAGTCAATAAAACAACGAAGATCGGCACGATTTCAGATACATCGCAGTTTAAAGTGAAGCTGCCATTCTCCCTGCAAGAAGCTGTGCAGCTGAAAAAAGGTGACCCTGTAGAGCTTAGTGTTGATGGCTATTTACTATCCAAAGTCGGAGCCGTGGATACGATAGGCCGTGAAATTAAAGCGGACGCTAACGGGAACAAAGTGGTTACGGTGGAGGTTCTGGTTAGCAATGATGGAACGCTTTCGGCGGGCCTTAAGGTAAAGGGCAGCATCGGCAGCGGCGATGGTAAAATCGACTCGTCCGAGCAGGTGGCACTTGAGTATGTGCGCACATCTCCTATTTTCGCCGAGGCAAGTGGTACGATTAAAAGCATGAAATTTAAAGATGGTGAAGCGGTGAAACAGGGCGATTTGGTCGCTACCTTGTTCAATGACGATCTTCAAAACAATATCATTAGCAAGCAATCTGCCATCGAAAGCCAGAAAATCCGTGTGAACGATGCGGAGCAGAAAGTAAATCAATTGACGATCAAAGCGCCGTTCGATGGCGTGTTCTCGGCTGATTTTGCCAATAGTAAAAGCAATGTACTTCGCAATTATCCGGTAGGTGCGCAAATTAATGCCAACACAACGTTAGGAGCCGTAGCAAGCCTAAGCACGATGCAGCTGGCTATTGCCGTAGATGAGCTCGATTTAACAAGCGTGAAAGTGGGGCAGAAAGTGACCGTGAAGGTTGATGCTATCTCCGGCAAGACGTTCCAAGGTGAAGTGACTTCCGTTTCCAATGTAGGAACAACGACGAATGGGGTCACAACGTATGATGCTGTTGTATCGATTCCGAATACCGATCAGATTGATTTGAAATATGCGATGACGGCGACGGCTGAAATTTTTATACAAGATAAGAAAGATATTCTCGTTCTTCCGATCCAAGTGGTGACAACAACCAGAGGAAAGTCTACCGTTTCGTTGAAGAAAGCAGACGGCACCGTCGAAGAGCAGCACGAGATCAAAGTGGGTATTCGCAGCAAGACGCAGGTTGAGGTGTTAAGCGGTTTGAACGCAGGCGACGAGGTCGTGATGCCGGTGCGCAGAGCGACAACGACGAATCAACAACAGCAAGGTTTCCCTGGGGGTGCAGGTGGTTTTCCGGGTGGCGCAGGAGGCAACTTCCCTGGTGGAGCTGGTGGCACAGGCGGTGGCGGAACGCAAAATGGTGGAGGCACGGCCCGCTAGCCGTGAGCTAGCCCCTACGGAGAGGAGTGATTCGATGAATATCATTGAACTAAACGAGGTAACGAAGAGTTATGCTCGGGGTGCAGAAGAATTGCAAATTTTGCGCGGCATTACCCTGCATATTGCGGAAGGAGATTTTGTTGCCATCATTGGTCCCAGTGGATCGGGAAAGTCAACGTTAATGAATACAATTGGGCTGTTGGATAGTCCTACCTCTGGCTCCTATTACGTTAGACGGCGTTGCGACCGAGAAGATGTCAGACAATGGACTTGCTGAGCTGCGCAATAGGAAAATCGGCTTTATTTTCCAACAGTTCAACCTGCTGCCCAGGCTTACTGCGACGGAGAACGTAGAGCTGCCGATGATTTATGCAGGCATTCCAGCTAAACAACGGAGAGAACAAGCGCAGCGGATGCTGGAGAAGCTGGGGATGGGTGAACGAGGACATCACAAGCCCAGTGAATTGTCTGGCGGGCAGCAGCAGCGGGTAGCCATTGCCAGAGCTTTGGCCATATCACCGTCATTAATTCTAGCAGATGAGCCGACTGGCGCACTGGATTCGAAGACCGGCATTGAGGTGCTGGAATTGATTAAGGAGCTGAATCGGCAAGGCAACACGATTGTTTTGATCACCCATGATCATCACATTGCGGACAATGCCAAACGCGTCGTGACACTACGTGACGGAGAAATTATTAGCGATCAAAGAAACGAAATGCTGCCAACACCTGCACGTAAGTTAGAGGGGGCGGTTTCATGAGAATTTGGGAGCTTTTTCAAATGGCGCTGGCCACAGTGCGTTCGAATCCGCTTCGTACGGTGCTGACCATGCTTGGCGTTATCATTGGCGTTAGCTCAGTTATTACGCTAGTTTCGATAGGTCAAGGCACGTCCAAGGCGATTGAAAAGCAGTACGAAGGGCTGGGAACGAACCTGCTGACGGTTAACCTGATGGGGAACGGACGCGCCACGCAGCTGAATTATGATGAGGTTATGCAGCTTGAGAATACATCGGGAATCAGTGCAATTGCGCCAACGATGACTAGAAATAGTACCAGTATCAAATACGACCGGACAACAGAGACCTACAATGTCATTGGGACTAATGATCGATATCTCAGTTTGCAAAAGGGGACGGTCGCTAGCGGCCGCTTCTTGGCTCAAGCCGATCTGGACTTCCGCAATCACGTTGCGGTCATAGGCAGTGATGTGGCCAAGCAGTTTTTCGGTACGGATGACCCGATTGACGAAGAAATTAATGTGAACGGATATATGTACACGATTATCGGTGTGCTCAAAACGAAAGGCTCCAATACAAGCGGAACGTCGCTCGATAGCTCGGTTTTTGTGCCTCTCCCTACCATGAGCAGGGATTTTAAACTGGGTAACATTCGGACCGCTTACGTCGAAGCGGCTTCTGGCAATGATGTGACCCGGGTACAAACAACGTTAGAAATGTATTTATTTAATAAATTTAAAAGTACAACGGGTTATAACATTTTGAATTCATCCGAATTAATTAGCGCCAGACAGACGGCATCCAGCACACTGACCAATCAGCTAGTCGCGGTAGCGGCGATCTCCCTCCTGGTAGGCGGGATCGGCATCATGAACATCATGCTCGTAACCGTGAGTGAGCGCACCCGGGAAATTGGGATTCGTAAATCGATTGGCGCGAAGCGGAGAAACATTTTGCTGCAATTCCTGGTTGAAGCTACGCTGATTAGCGGAATGGGTGGGTTGATCGGATTGATTCTGGGTATCGGCTTATCTCTAGCGTGGCCTTATATCAACCCTAGTCAACAAACAAGTTTGTCTATAAATATAGGGCTTTACGCATTCTTATTCTCGGCCTTGGTTGGTGTTATTTTCGGATTATATCCAGCAAACAAAGCATCGAAATTAAAACCTATCGACGCACTGCGTTTTGATTAGGTCCACAGGAGGTATGAAAACATGATTCGCAAATTATCATCAATTTCACTCAAACATACAAGTCTCGCCCTGCTGTTAACTGGCAGCTTTGCAGCTGCATCGTGGATGGCTCCCGCTGCTCATGCGGCATCGGAGGGGATATATATCTCGAACTCCTCCTATTTTACGTTAAACCAAGCGGCGCTTTCGTCCTCTTCTCTTCAGTTTTCCGTTCTTTTACATAACGGGGAAAGCCAATCGATAGATTTTAACCAATATGGGGTACGGGTTACGGATCAAGCAGGACATAGCTACACGGCTAAATTAAGTGAGAAAAAGAGTGCGAGTGTCCTCCCTGGGCAGGATCAAAGCTTCCGCTTCTACGCTAACCTGCCAGCAGGTGAAACAGCAGATCAACTAAAGGTTGATGTGTTCCGCTGGGATTTCGGCAAAGCCGATTTCATGAAACATCTAGGCGATCTTCCTGTTTCCTCGGTCGTGCAGGAGGGACAGATAAAGGTGCCTGAGCAAATTATTAATTTGCATGCACTCGACAGTACGCTCTCAAATGACGCCTCCGTTGCTTTTCAATTGGGCCAAAGCGTTCGCGTAACGGAGAATGGAAAATGGTACATGTACACGCAAGTTTCAGCAAAAAACTTAGGCTCGAGCAGTGTTAAGCTGCCTTCCGGTCTACAAGTTAGACTTGTGGATGCTAACGGACTGAAATACACAGCGGCGGTTGCTAGCGGTTCCGATACAACGTTCCTGCCGAATCAATCGGATACGATGACGTTCAAAACACTCGTTTCCCGGCAAATGACGACCAGCGGCCTCTCGCTGGAATATTATTACTTGAATCAAAGCGAGGATGTCTCGCTTGGCACGCTAAGTCTGAACGCTTCGCTTCAAACAGCAGCGCTTGGCACCAAACAAGTGTATGCTGGGCAGCAGGAGGGGGAGCAGGTCACCGTGAAGGCGAATACGTCGACGTATTCGATTCAAGCAGACGGTGTACATGTGCAGACCGTTGTCACGCTCAGCAATGACGGCGAGGCGATCGCCTCCGTGCCATCCTTCTCTGCTTCTTATCAATTCGGCGACGCCGGCACGTCCGTGACATCGACAGATAACACCGCCCGCAGCGGATACTTGGCTCCAAAGGAGACGGCTTCGTACTACTTCAACGCTACTCTGCCAACGGGGGTTGATCCGAATGCGGCTCAGCTGGTGCTGTGGCAGACGGCTACGGCGAGCAGCTCGGGCAGCTCGGCATCTGGCTCGTCAGCAAGTACATCGAGCGGAGGTGCAGCTTCTGGAACAACATCGACAGGCTCAGGGGCGGGGTCCTCTGCTAGCTCAACGTCTGGCAGCAGTGGAGCAGCAGCGACCGGTCAAATGCCTGTTGCCGTCTTCCTGCTTAAGGGGGCAAGTGAAGCGCAAAGCGGCTTTACAACAGCTGTGAACTATGAACTTGGCAGCAAACTGATTTTCAACAATAGCTCTGTTGTCAACAAAAATCTGGATGTCTCCTTAGTGGAGCTGCATGCTCACGAGAACGATGATCTAGGATACAAAACAGCCGTAGCCAAATACAAAATTACGAACAATGGAACAAGTACGATTGCCCTTCCCGAGCTTCAAAACGAGCTGATCGACAGCAATGGCAATACCTACACGGGCTCTCGCCAAAGCGCAGTTGCGACTCAAATTACACCGGGAAGTTCTTATGTGGTGAGCTATTCCTACCTGCTTCCAAATAAATCACAATCAGATGATGAGACATTCGCATTGAACGTTTATGACGATAAGTCTGTATCCGAGGGATATGTTTCTGTCGGAACCTATCGGGTAGCGCTGCAGAAGGAGACGGAAAGCGATACGCTTGCCTTGTATCCTTTCTCACTCAAAGTGAATGACAGCTCGATAAGCTGGCTTTATAACAGCGGGACTTACTCTTACCAGCTTAATCTGGATTTGGACATTGCCCATGAAGATCAGGTGATTATCGATTCGAACTTCTCAAAAATTGAATTCGATATGGTCGATTCCCTTGGCCGCATTGTTGGCACTCAAACAGCAACACTGACGGGTACCGGGAAATTAACCAGCGGCAAGCAAAAAGTCGTCGTCACCGGTTTGAAAAATGAGCAGGTTGATTCTGGCGTTGTCGTCAATATGTACGAAGTAATTGAGACACCGAATGGGACGGCTAAGCGCCTTATTAAGCAATTTAAATAGGAATGATATAAAGAGAATAGATATGAAAAGGATTAAACCAAAAAGACTGTCAGACATTTGGCTATTTCTAGCCTCGTCGGCAGTCTTTTCGGTTTTTTTTATAGAGGCAGCTGCGGAGACGGCAGATGCCTATTTCACGTCGTATCCTTTGGCGATGGATGGCTCAATCCATCGCTTTTTGAAGTGTTCGCGACGCATGATCACCACGCGGTCCTTGTAGACGTCCACGACGAGACTCTGGCTTATTGCCTGTGTCTCGGGTACGTTTTGCGCGTTCCATACCTCCCGGATGGAGGCGCTGGAAGCGGCAAGGAACTTTAGCTGCTTCACTTGTCTGGTCGTTTCCAGGTTCCAGTGGGTGTGACCACTGAACAGAATGACGTTCGGGTGCGCATCGAGCAGCGCCCGCAGCTCCTCGTGCTGGACGACGCCCAGCTCCAGATCCGTGCCATCCAGCGTCTGCGGCAGCGGCTGGTGGAGGAACACGAACACGGGCTTACCGGCGTCCGCCGAGCCCGCGGCCGTTAGCCGCTCGCGCAGCCAGCTGAGCTGCTCGGGCGAGAGGAACGCATCCTCACCGTAGGATGCGTTCACATCCCTGTACGCTTCCCCGCTAAGGAAAAGGAAGCGGTAGCCCTCCACGATAAGCTCGTGATACGGCTTATCGTAACCCATCATGCGGTCGAATAACGCGACCGCTTGCTTACTTGACCATGTTGGATTCATCTTCGATGTATCCAACCCGCCCTCCGGCGTGCGCCATACGCCGTAGTAATCGTGGTTGCCCATGGTCGCATGCACAGGGGCATGGTGCTGGCGGCCGAGCAGCCCCAGCAAGCTGCGATAGTCGGCCTCACTCCCATTCGTGAGGTCGCCGTTCAAGACGAGCAGCTTGCTGTCTGGGCGCAGCGCGTGATGATCGGCCAGCGCTTGACTCAGCCTCAGCTGAGCGACTTGGTCGTAAGAAGTGATGTGAACATCACTCATCACGGAGAACGAAAACAAAGGTGCAGCCAGCGGCTGTTCCACCTTGTCGCTAGCAAAGGTTGTGCCTCGCACTGGGGTCAACAGTAGAAGAAAACTAAGAATAAGTATTCGCAGATTTAAAGATTTCATTTCCATTGCACCTTCCAATTAGACTTGTCGGTTGTCCTTATTTAGCTTGCTTAGTGATAGATTGTGCTGGTTGAGATTGTGGAAACATTCAAGCTCACTTAGTGTGATTTTCTTTCTGGTAATGGGTTTCTGGTTTTGTTTTCTGTTTAGGAGTGAACGAATAGAAACCGAAGTCAGGGTACCTGTCTTTCCCTGTCTTTCCCCGGCTTTTCCCGACTTTTAGGAGGGGAAGTTGTACGGGTGTACAACATTTTTGTCCATTTTTTCTCACCAAGTAATTGTTGTAGTTTGTACAACAAAATAGCTTTTTTTCAGCTATTTTTGGACTAAATTGTTGTATTTTTTACAACATTTGTCGAGAAATCGCGGATTCGCCCACTCAAAGTTGTACAAAGTACAACTTTGCTATCTGTGGCAGCAAGTTAGGGTTACTCAGAACAGAAACCATCTCTGGTTGATTCACAAATATGCGCATCTTCGCTTAACACGCACCCTAGTGGTATTCCCAGTTCCAAGGGAATTTATTTATTTTGCCGCCCAGCCCAAATATCACTTTAGGTGTTGACTTTCAAGTCAGTTGGTTATATGGTTAATTACATGAGTAACTAACTAATGTGGTGGTGAGAGAAATGGGACTAATGATGGACGATAGCCGCCCGATTTTTGTGCAAATCGCAGAACGTATTGAAGACGACATTATAGAAGCAAGAATGCCGGAGGAATCGCAAGTGCCTTCTACGAATCAGTTTGCATCCTTTTATCAAATTAATCCGGCGACAGCAGCGAAGGGTGTTAATTTGTTGGTAGACCAAGGGATTTTGTACAAGAAACGAGGGATTGGCATGTTTGTAGCGGAGGGAGCGCGAACGAAGCTGATGGAGAAGCGGAAAGAACTATTTTATGAGCAATATGTGGTGACGATGGTGAAAGAAGCCGAGAAGCTCGGGATTACCGTAGAGCAATTGACGGAAATGGTACGCAGAGGGGAGAAAGCGTGATGACCAACATTGTGGAAGTGAAAGGACTAACCAAGTCCTATGGCCAAGTGACGGCAGTGGATCATGTTAGTTTCACGATTGAAGCGAACAAAATCTATGGCTTGCTAGGCAGAAACGGTGCAGGCAAAACAACGATCATGCATATGATCTCGTCTCAACAGTTCGCTACAAGCGGCGAGTTGAAGGTGTTTGGGGAAGAACCTTACGAGAATAGTCGTGTGCTCAATCAAATTTGCTTCATTAAAGAAAGCCAGAAGTACCCAGATAGCTTCCGTGTCATAGATGTAATTGAGGTTGCGAGATCGCTTTTCCCGAACTGGGATCATGCTTATGCGCACGCTTTGATTGAAGATTTCCGTCTGCCTCTGAAAAGAAAAATAAAAAAGCTATCCAGAGGAATGCTTTCTTCCGTTGGTATTGTGGCTGGTCTGGCTAGTCGAGCACCTTTGACCATCTTCGATGAGCCTTATTTGGGTCTGGATGCTGTGGCAAGAATCCTATTTTATGATCGCTTGCTTGAAGACTATGCCGAGTTTCCGCGGACGGTTATTCTCTCCACGCATCTCATCGACGAAGTTAGCCGCTTGCTCGAGCACGTGCTGGTTATAGATAACGGCAAATTGATTATGAATGAAGATGCGGATGATCTTCGCGGTCGTGCTTGCACAGTTTCTGGTCTAGCGACTGCTGTGGATTTGTTCACACGGGGCAAAGAGCTGCTTGAACGCACGGCGATTGGTGCGGCTGCATCGGCTACAATTCTAGGTATTCTAACTGAGCGGGATCGGAAGGAAGCGGGGGCGTTGGGACTTGAATTCACACCGGTATCTATGCAGCAGCTTATCGTTCATCTGACACGCACACCATTAATCGCGGGAAAGGGGACTGAGGAATGATGAATCAAGTAGTAAAACTCCACATGAGGAACAAAATGGCATCGTGGGCTATCCCGTGGATCATTATTGGGGCAAACTTTTTTATCAATTTGATCATAGCGCTGTCGCTGGAGATAGGTGAATCTATAAATACAGGGGCTATCGCTTCGATTTGCATCTACACCTTTGTAGCAGGAACGATCACTATTAAAGAAACCTTCCCATTTGCCTTGGGACTGAGTATTCGTAGGAAGGATTATTTCTTTGGAACGGCTGTGACAGCTATTATTGTTAATGTTAGCTCAGCCCTAGCACTTGCCATCCTGTCTGTGATTGAAGAAGCGACAAATGGTTGGTGGGTGAGATTGCACCTTTTTAAAATCCAATTTCTAAACGATCTTTCGCTGCTAGGCACATGGGGTATTTATCTGATTATACTCCTTCATATGTATTTCCTCGGGTTTGCCATATCCAGTTTGCACCGTCGTTTCGGCAGTGCTTCGATGTATATTTTTTTTACATCCCTGCTTTTGATTGGTACAATAGGTTTCTATATTTTTACGCACTTTGGACTGTGGGGCGGTCTCTTGGATTGGATCATTCACAGTTATATGGATATATTCTGGTGGATGGTTCCTTTGGTTGTCGTGTACTTAGTGGCAGCTTATGGATTGCTTCGTCGAGCAACTGTTTAGAACTAAGAATAAGTCTACTGCAGCTGCAGTAGACTTATTTTGTTAGTTTCCTGATCGAGATCCGCAAGAGGCGGAACCAAGCCACGTATGCGGGTTTCCTGCCCAGCACCAGCCTAGCTTCGGCTTGCCGGCGCTAATCCATAAAGCGGTCACTCTGCGGTCGCCGCAGCGAGAACCGAGCAGAGAGAAGCCGTTGTTTTTCTGTAAAATATCCGGAAAATGAGTAATCAAGGCAATGCCTTCCTCGAGGGTGAGGGGGGTGCGATTTTCATTCGTGATGGTTTTGAACGCTTCATTTGGGGTGATATTAAGTGTTTTTTTGCCTGTATCGATATCCACCGCCAGATAGGCGATACCTTTAGGAAGCTCAATACCCTCTATAGGTATAAAACTCTTGATATCAGCTACATCCATGACGCTAAAACCCATTTTGTCATTCCGCTTCACAAGCTGCATCGCTTTTTCACCATTTATCCAGTCGCTCTGAACGACGATGACGAACGGAACATATCCTGCTCGCGGTTCTTTTTTTAGCTGTTCGAGCTCCTTGATTCTATCTCTGAGCGGTTCGAGATGCTGTTTGAATGCTTCTTTGGTTACCCCGGCAATGTAAGGGTAGCCTTTATCCACTAGGTTTTCGACTTGCCGGTTGAACTCATCGATTAACAAGCGATTCAACTCCTTCCTTCTTTGTCCAACAACCCTTTCTTTTGATAAAATCATTTTACAACATTCATGCAAATGGTAAACATTCGGAAGGATTGGCCTTAAATATAGGGAATTCGTTTAGTTAACCTTATAAGTAAGCTTTAATCTTTGGGAAAAGGTGACCGTGAAAATCGATCTGAGGTGAATACATGAACTTGCGGCCAATCGATATAGCCAGAAAACTTAAGCTAAGTACAAGTGCCTTAAGGAATTATGAAACGAGTGGACTTGTTCCTCCTACGCAACGTTCATCCAGCGGCTATCGGATATACACCGAAGAACATATTGCTTATTTCGAGTGTATTCAAGCCATGGCACCGGGGTTTGGTATGGATGTAACATCCGAGGTTCTTCGGAAAATTCAATTAAAAGAAGTAGATGCAGCCCTTTGGTTGGTCAACGACAGACAAGCCGATCTCCATCGCGATAAAACGCTGGCAGGGAGGAACATTCAAATTCTAGAGACTCAGGAACCTAATACCAGCCTCGATTCAAGCGCAAAGAAAGAATGGATGACCATCGGAGAGGTTTCTGCGGAGACATCCATCCCAAGCTCAACCATCCGACATTGGGAAAAGGTGGGGCTCATTACCTTATCACGAGATCCGGAAAATGGCTACCGCCTATTTAGTCGATCTCAAATGCGTAAAATTTTGCTGCTTCGCGCTTTGCGGCCAGCCGTTTATTCATTAGATCTTGTTGATCTTAAGCAAGCCATTGCGGGGATGGATGTTCATGATGTGGAACATGCCAAGAAGATTGCCCTCGATTCCTTAAACTATTTAGTCAAAATCAACAAAGAGCAGCTGCGCGGCATGTCCTATTTATATCGACTGTGCCGATTGTTGAATTTGCTCGATTAAGACCTATCGCGAAGGCGTCATTGCTAATTACCGGCGTGAGCTCACATCCCCAAAAAAGAAAAAACGCCACCCTAGCGGCATGCCTGGATCGGCAAGTGCAGCTAGAGTGGCGCAAGAAACATCTTTTAAACCGGGAAAAACTCTTATACCACTTTGGCTAAGTAGGCATCGAGCTGATCGAACGTTCCGCCGAAGCCTTGTTTCATGGAATCATACATACCCTCAAAGAACTTATGTTCTTCCTCAGTTGCATTGATAGGGCCTCCACGCATGATCAGTGTGGTTTTTCCTTCATTTTCAGTAAAAGATAACTTATTCATTATTTCCAGCGGAAAGTTTTCGCTGAATGGTGCTCGGATAATGTTAGCTTCTGCATCGGAAAAGGAATTCACGTAGACGAGTTTCTCCGGGGAATTAATTTCATGGTAGACAAACTTACCCCACATTTCAAAGCCTTCAGCCGATTTCATGCAGTAGTGGAAGCTACCTCCTGGGCGAAGATCTAAGGTGTGTACGCTTAATTCAAAGCTTGTTGGTCCCCACCAGTGCGCTAAATGTTCAGCCTCAGTCCACGCTTTGAAGACGAGTTCACGAGGGGCATTGAAGGTGCGAGTAAGAACCAGCTCGCCTCCCTCTAAGGTTACATCGAAGTTATTCCCTGATTTTTCTTGAGTCATGTCTAATCCTCCAAATCAAATTGTTTTTTCTTTTCCTTCTCTAACATTTGCTGCAAATAATCGTCCAAACGATCGAATCTCTCTTCCCACATGCGGCGGAAAGAGTCTAGCCAGCCATCCAGTTCTTTGAGCGACTGAAACTGCAGTTTATAGATTCTTTTATTCGCAGACGGTTGTACCTCGACTAGTTCTGCATCACTAAGCACGCGGAGATGCTTGGATACTTGCGGCTGCTGGAGCTCAAGCCGATCCGCTATTTCCCCGACGGTAAGAGGGCCGTCACGCAAGAGCTCGACAATATGCAAGCGGTTTGGCTCGGCAAGAGCACTGAAAGTCTTATTCATAAACATAATATACTCCGAATGGAATATTCCTGTCAAGGAATATTTAATGATGTAACCGCTATTTGTTGAAAAGCAAAAAGACTGCCACACCGGCAGCCTTTTCTTCGTTCACGTTTGTTAGTTTAAGCCAAGATTCGTTTTGTATGCTACTAAGCTTTCTTATTTCTTCACCTATTTTTTCATGCTTATTATTTGATACTCTCTCCGCCTTGTTTGCGTTCGTGCTCACATTTCATTAAACTATCCTCCGCCCTCAGCAAAAAAATTAATGTAAGACGTATATAAATCATAGAATTGGACGAATCTAGTAGCTATAACTCTATTATTTTTTAAGAGGAGGAAATACTATGTTTCGTAAAATTCTTTATGTTACTTTGACGTTTCCGTTGCTGCTTTGTTTGTGGCAGGTGCAACCAGCCTATTCGTACCCTGAAAGTGAAGATGGGGGGGAATTGCCTCCTACGTATAGTATGGCAAGAAACGCAGGTCCTGTGGAAGAGGCCCCTCAAGCTGAGCTTGTTCAGCCTCGGACGCAGTATCAAGTGGACCGAGGAGATACGCTGTACAAAATTGCTCGGGATTTTGGCGTATCCGTAGATGACATTATCAACTCAAACAATATTCCAAATCCGAACCAGCTAACGATTGGTCAAAGTTTAACGATTCCGATGGGTGGAGATGAGATTGGTTTACCAAATGGTCAAAAGAAAATAATTAAAAAAGTGTTGAACACAACCCTTACAGCTTATACGGCGGGCTTTGAATCAACAGGTAAAAAGGCTTCCCATCCCATGTATGGCATCACATTTAGTGGTCTTAAAGCCAAAGAAGGACGCACGATCGCCGTGGATCCTGCAGTAATCCCTTTGGGATCTACAGTGTTCATTGACGGCATCGGCATTCGCAAGGCGGAGGATATAGGTTCGGCTATTCGCGGTTCGAGAATTGATGTATTCATGAATGATTTGAGTGAAGCTCAGGAATTCGGCGTGAAGAAGAATGTGAAAGTCTATTTGCTAGATAGAGAGAATGTTTAAAGCGATAGCAATTTACTAGGCTAAGGGTCAATCGGGACATCCGAAGAGGCAAGGTTCATTTAAAATAACAGTTACAGCTCAAAAACGCCCCCAGCAAAGGTGCTGAAAGGGCGTTTTTACCATAATGTTAGCAGGTATTATTTTGTATGAAAATTTATCAGCCATTTCCCAATAAATCCAACGGCTTCGTCGTACTTCCTAATCATTAATTTGAGTGTACAGGCTGACCATCTTTAAACTCGCCTTCATAATCGAGTTTGCCATCTTCATAATACTTTCCCCTGCCATTGAATCTTCCTTGAACTTCGTAACCCTCATAAATTAGTTTGCCGTTATCATTAATACTTGTCACATATCCGTCAGGAATCCCGTTCTTGAATTGTCCAATCAGAACGTCACCAGTTCGGTCTCTACCAAAAATTTCTCCATTAAAATAAATGGTTCCCCAGCCCACTACATTATCATTAACGAACGTGGCATCGTACCAGACAGTGCCATCTTCATGAAAGAGCTTCCCTTTTCCGTGCATTTGTCCGTCTTTAAGCTGACCTTCATAAAGCAAGTTGCCCGCTTTGTTGTACAGCTTGCCTTCCGTTGCAGGGTCATAGAGATACACGGCTTTGAGGTTCGCATCCCATACCACTTTTCGGCCGGAAGCTTCACCAACCAATCTAAGAGGGACGAACGTATACCCTTTTTGAAGGTAAGGGGCTGTTGGTAGTTCGGATGTCTCTTCATTAACGGTTGCTTGCGACTTTCCTAATGTGAGACTAATCGACGATCCCTCTTTGCTGCCTGTAACCGTTTGGGATGCTTCGTTCCAATTAACTTGCAAACCCAGCTTTTCGAAAATAGGTCGAAACTCAACCGTTGTAGAGCTGTCCTTAAGTTGAGGCTGTTCATGGAAGATTACTTCCTCTCCGTCAAGAAAGACACGGATAGGTTTGTCTGCGTTCACTTGCGTAATGGTTTTCCGTATCCAATAGTCCCGGAGGGACGCTGCATTCATATCTTGATAAAGCACTGCGTAAACCCCACCGCTATGAATGTGGGTACGTAGAAGTTGATTTTTTTCCTCGATAATCCCCCCTGCATAGATCCATTCGCCCTCAACGAGTTTATAAATCCCCAGCTTGCTAAGCTGACCGGAAGGGACACGAGATGGCATATAGACCATTTTTAGGACATGGTAATCGAATGCTTCTCGTACGTCGACCGACCATGGGAGGCTCACCATTTTCTGATCCGGATGAAGAGCTTTGGTCAGTTCAAGTTTCGAATCGTCTCTATACCAAATGCTTGTATAATCGCTCCCCTTATAGGAAAACGGATTCTCGAACGGAGAGGACAAAATAACCGCGCGATCGGAAGTTGCCAACTCGTGCACGCTGCTCGGACTGTTTCCTCCGAAGAAGCCTGTCACTTGTTCAGGTATGTTAGCTGCATAAGGGATAGCTGAAACAAGTGTATCCTGAATAGCGTTACCTTCACCTGTAGATTGAAGGGTTCGAAGAATCAGATTGTTATCGACGTTCTTCAAAATAATTGTGCTTCCGGTAACACCCAATAGTTTCTCCCCTTGATCGGCTGCTGCATCAGCTTGCTTGTTTTGCAAGTTTGCTGCCATCACCACTTCATGTCCATCTTTCTCAATGGTCCATGCCGCAATTTCCTTACTTACGAAAGTAACGACAGGGATAGCTACCTTGTCAAATAGGCTAAGTACACTAGGTAGTGAATCCGGTTGCGTAACGTCGATCATTCTTAATTGATATTTTAGTTGATTGTATGGCTGTTGTATCCATACGATGTATTTTCCGTTGAATGCGACTGGATGACTGTTATATAAACTGCCATCCTTTTTATCCCACAGAACTCGTGAAGTATTGCTTGCAATGTCGTAAAGCTTAAGCCTATTCTCCGTAATACCATAATAGGCGACTTGGCTGTTCGCCAAAGTAGCGTCTTGTCCTTTTCCAATGATATTTGTTTCCTTTGTTGTCATATTGTACACATTAAGAGTGCTTGTAGATACATCTTTGTAGACTATGTATTCGCCGTCCGTTTGAAGATCTTCATAATAGCCCGGCTTGACATCTGTTTGGATAGATTCGCCGGTTTGAAGATTAACCATCATGATAAATTTTTGACTATCCCGATAAATAGCATAATTATTCGCTGCCGATAATTTATCTTTGTAGGTCTGGGTTTCGGTTAGCTGTTTTAATTCGCCACTAGACAAATCCCGGGAGAACACTTGATAGAATTTGTTCTCGTCATCTCCCATCCAAACCATCTTGGAATCGGTAATGATCGGGAACCTAGGTACCGTATAGTCCATTAAGTTATCCTCTTTGACGAATGTAGCAGCGCTTATATGCGCTTCCGGCAAGAAGGACAACGAGCCAAGCGCAAGCATGAGCGCAACTGCCCCTAACGCAATCTTTTTAAACTTCATGTTGAAATACACCCCTTTTATTAAAATCTCAATAAATTTCATGCATGCAAAAAAGCCAATCTATAGAGCGGCCCGGCTATCATATCCCGAAGGGGACGTAGACCCGTGGCTTTGCGACTCCGGCTTTCGCGCGAATGTGCCTTTAATCGTATTATATTGGCTTAAGCATTTATGGTATTTTTAACCACTATAAGGCATTTGCGTTAATTCTACAATATACGACATACTTCGCTTGGAAAAATCCCTTGGTAAAAGTGAATTCGGACTGCTAGACCAGCGGGGAGACGACAGGAGTACTTTGATCAAAATCGATACATTCAACAGCTGAAACGGGAGAATGAGATGCTAAATAAGTGCTTGGAAATCGTCTTTCTGCTTGTGTGACGACCCTTTTATTAGAGAAAATAACACGATGAGGAGCAGAGGCAAGCGCTGAATTGGGATTCAGTCGTAAGTATTTCAAAGAAGAATTTAAAAATAATTTGTCGAAAATGGAAGATATTTCTTTTCTATTAGATTAATTAAGTATATAATTGTTGCTAGGCAATTAGAACTATTCGATAGGTCCTAGAGTCATTCCATAGAATAAGAAACGGCAAATCCGTCCGAAAGGCGGAGACGCAAAGCCACGGGTCTAAGCAAGGGCACTTCCTTGTACGACAGCCGGGCTGCCTACATTCCTTTTGGAGTGGCTTTTTTATTGCCTTTATATCAAAGTAAAAGAGAGGAAGATTATATGTTGGCGAGGTTATTAGGGAAAATTGTATTTATCGTTATGTTTTTGACCGTTCAAATCGTATCTTTTTCAGGTTTAGTGCAAGCAGAAAATCAACCATCTTTACGTGACATAAACGGGTATTGGGCAGAGGATGCCATAAACGAATGGATCGGTAATGGATTGATTTCGGGCTATGCCGATCAAACCTTTCAACCTGATAAAGTCATTACCAGGGCGGAATTCATATCGCTTGTCAACAAGGCGTTAGGGTATCCCCATAAGGATGACCAAACCTTCAAAGATGTTTCTCAGGAAAAATGGTTCTATAACGATGTAGCCAAAGCAAAATATGCCGGCTATATTTCTGGGTTCGATGACGGCACCTTTCGTCCAGATCAACCGATTAGCAGAGAACAGGCTGCCAAAATCATCTATCAACTTATGCAATTAAAAGACGTGTTACCAAAGAGCGATACGCGAACGTTTCACGATGAGCAGCAAATGTCTGACTGGAGCAAGCCTTACATAAAAGCAGTCGCCTCGGAGGGTTATCTTAACGGATATCCTGATCAGAGCTTCCGTCCTCAGAAATCCATTACAAGAGCAGAAGCCGTAGTGATGCTAGATAATGCCGTAGGGCAACTGATCCATGAGCCTGGAACTTATACTCCAAAAGCTGATGTTGAAGGGAATATGACGGTCAACAGCGGCGGTGTCACTATAAAAAATGCTGTGATTAAAGGCGACCTCATCTTGGCAGCGGGGATAGGGGAAGGGGAAGTGTTCCTTGATCACGTGACAGTAAAAGGAAGAACGATTGTGAATGGGGGCGGAGAAAACAGTATTGAAATTCAAGATTCAACCCTCAATCAGATGATGGTTCAGAAGGACTTCGGCAGAGTCAGAGTTTTTGCTAAAGGTTCTACGAGAATAAGCGATACCATTATCAATTCGGGTGCGAAATTAGAACAAGAGCAAGGAAACGAGGGCTTCCAATCCATTTCCATCCAAGGAACGACTGTGAATGATGTCGTTCAGCTAGTAGGGACATTTGTGAAAGTTGACCTGAAGTCGACGGTAACCCTCGAGATTTCCAGTCAATCCGTTGTCACCTTGCTTGAAACGCAAGCAGGTTCGGAAGGCTCAGGAATCAAGCTGCTGGGCAATGCCATATTGGAGCAGATCATTTTGCAAGCAGCCGCGAAGGTGACGGGAGAAGGATCGATCCTTATTGCAGTGATTAATGTGGAAGGCGTAAGCTTTGAACAAATTGTAAAGAAATATACACTTGGCGATCTAGTGAAGCTCGTCGTAATTGGCGGGAAGGAAGTAACAGGAAACTCTCCGGTTATGCCAGGTACTACACCTGGATCAACGAACACATCCCCGGATCCTGTTCCGAATGCTGGGCAGCCGACAGGCGGGGAACCGGCTACTGAACCGGGTAATGTAGAGGATATTAATGCTGCCTTTATCATTCATGACAAGGTATACACTCTGTACCCATCCATCGCAGATTACTCGACGTTTCAATGGGACGTTTCGAACACAGTCACACACGATACATACCAGACCGAATATACTGGGACGTTAGAAGATGTAGGAATCTACAGCATTATAGGCGGATCGTTTTCTCCAGCGCCGTATGACGTAACCAATCGGAATTCAAAACAGCATTATTCCGGGGTTCTGTTATCGAGCATTTCGGTTAGCGGTAGCGTGTATGCTCAGGTTTATTATGGCGGCAACGAGATGATTTCTTATCAAATCAATAACCGTTACGAGGTCCATGATCTAGGTAATCAGCTGCCGGAACAAGCGGTGCCGCTCACAACAGGGGATAACCTTACGCTCGTTTACGGAAGTCAGTATCTTGTTTTTGCAACATGGAACGGAAGCGACTGGGAACTTGATGGGATAAATGATCGACTAGAGTCGCCAACTGGTCTAAAGGCATCTACAGTATCGAATAAGGAGATCGCTTTGCAATGGAATCCAGTTGCGAATGCGGACCATTACCATATTTATTACAGCGCAACTGCTGCTGGCAAGTTTGTCCCCTTGAAGGATCAAAACGGTCAACCGATTACGGTAACCGGAACGACCTATGTCGATAGCACGAATCTTCCACATACGACAAGATATTATGTCGTTACATCAGCAATAGATGAAATTGGCGTGGAATCCGGACCAAGCGGCGTTGCTTTTGCTACAACTTATTATAATGCACACATAGCTCTGGATTTTGAGATCACAGATACGTGGCAGCATCCATCGGATCCAATCCTTTATATCACAGATAAAACGGACAAGAAGCTTTATCGCGTCAATTACGAAACAGGTGATAAATCCTCCATAGCGTTTAACCTTGCACCGGAGAGTCTCACATATGCAGACGGTAAAATCTACGTTTCTTTGCTAAAAGCGGCACATTCTTCCTATACGGATATTTCACAGCAACAAGGCGCAATTGCGGTTGTGAATGCGGCTACCTTCACGCTTGAAAGTACTCATGAAATTGCGATTGACCCCTTTGATGTCGCAGTCGTTTCCGGTTATCTCTACGTGTCATCCGGATCAGGTCAGTGGACGAAGATCAAGTCATATGATTTGAAAACTTTTGCTGAGGTGGGTTCAAGCGATATTCGGCAAGCGAGTTATATCCAAACGCTTCCATTAGGGAATAAGCTCTATACGATCACAACGGATACGTCACCGAGAGATCTTAGTGCGTATAATGTAATGAACGGACAATACGTCGAGCCATCCTATCCAGGTGGTTACGATTCGCCGTACCATGGCGATTATGCGATGTCGACGAACTTTACCATTTCTCCGGACGGTGCCTACATCTTTAACGGTTCCGGCAACGTATTTATGGCAACAAGCAATAAGTACGACGATATGAAATATGTATACGGACTTGGACAAGCATATGACGGTATTGCTTTTGATCTGTCAAATAACAATAACAAGTTTTACACAACGAAGAACAACGAGGTACAAGTCTATGATTACAGCAATTTTAAGAAAAATGGCCTCTATCACTTGGACGGTACAGCCAAGAATGTATTTAATGATACCGATCGATTGACTGCTGTATCTACGCTAGACGGAAAGAATATCGTCGAAATCGTAGAAAAGAATTCAATCGAAGCGATTGCCCCTGTTGCGGTTTCTGGTGTCCAGTTGGACGGCAGAGTTGTTGACATTGCTTACAATTCCGTAAACAAAAAAGCTTATGCAATCGACGAAGCGTTCCGCAATCTATATGTGGTTGATCTTCAAACACAGACGATTGTAAACACGGTCAAGCTTCCATATCGTCCGTCCGGTCTTACATTATCGGAAGACGGTTCAAGTCTCTTTATCGTGAATGATGATCTAAATAAGCTCATAACGGAAGTGCGCCTATCTGATTTACAAATTGTAAGGCACTTGGCATACACGTCAACTGTTGATTCCGGTGACATCGCTCATAGACATATCTACCATAAATCCGGGATTCTATATGTTGTGATGGGTGATTGGGAGCCGACGCTGCTTGCGTTCAATTCGACTACCTTTGCAGCCGTAAACTACGGAACTGTGATCAAAGGGGTTGGCGATCTGGCTTTCTCTAGCGATAAGAGCAGATTCTTTACATGGTATCAGTATGGCTGGAATGCGGGAAGTGCCGGTTCAAACGTATTCGCATATTCCGTTAGTGGTAATAGCGTAACCAAGTCAGGCCAATCCAACCTAAGTTACCCGAACTTCTTGAGAGATCCCTTGGATACTCCGGTTCTATTGTTGGAACGTCAAGGGAAACTAGTCGTAAAGAATAAGGTCCTTAATCTCAATGATGTTACGCAGGTAATCAGTACATTGCCAGAACCGATTTATGCTGCGAATGCTACCGGAGAGCTGCTGGTTGGTAAAAATGGGATATACAGTGCGGCGACATATCAGAAGGTTGATACTTTGGCGCTGGGGACAGCAACGGAAGTCTTCTTTGATCAGAACGGAATGCTGTATTATTACGTAAATGGTGCGTTATTGTCTATACAGAAGTAAAATAATAATAACCCGTGCGTGTATCTGTTCAGTCGAGTAATTGTGAAATTCCAGTTCATCTGTTTATTCAACTAAACTGACTGTTTTATGGGATCTCCTAGGTCAACCAGTACTCTGGTTGGCCTTTTTTGTGAGAAATCACACACTTTGCGTAGGGGTTGCCTCTTTCCTGTAGAAATATGTTGAATTATATTATTTTATGGAATACCATGGGAAATAGTAGTTCTTTACGACTAGCTAAAATGAGTGAAACACACCTAATATCAAGCAATAATGAACAAAGGCAAATCCATCGAAAGGTGGAGACGCAAAGCCACGGGTCTAAGCCATGAGTCACATGTCATGGGATGATAGCCGGGATACTCTTTAGGGGCTTGTTTTTTTATTGCCAAAAAGAAAGGAGGGTCCCAAAATGGCAACATATCTTATGCTGATTAAAGTATTCGACGATGCCGAAAAGGTCATATACAAATTTGGTCCAACGGAAGAAAGTTTGGGTGAAATTGAATTTAATCTACTTAATGAAGAATTTCGGCAGCTAGAGAGAGTCCCGGGAACAACTAAAGACCATATGTTCATGAAGGCTGCTTCAGCTATTGCAAGATGTTATGCAGAGGGAGATGGTTTTCCGGACAAAACTTTCTTTGCTTCTTAAAATTTTTATTAGCTTCTAGTTTCAATTACTCTTTTGAATACATATTAGTTGGAATTAGCATTTTGGTCATTTTTGGAAATCACCTATGTGCTCATACGAAAAAGCGAGAATCAGCGGTCAATCCACTTGGGAAATGATAGCCGGGTCGCTCGAGATGGTTGTTTTTTTATATTCCAAAATGAAGGAAATCGGGGTGAGCTATGATGAGACTACATTTGAAACGACTTGTAGCCATATGCGTGCTGATTGGATTTATCACTTATTACGGAGGGGGAAACTCAGCACAGGCTACTTTGATGTATAGTACGAAAGATACCCCAACCATGTATAAGGCACCTGATCGTTTCGTTAACATTTCTGGCAGCGACATGGTCTGGAAAGCCCAGGACAACTCGGGAAAAGATCAGCTTTATTACCGTAATCTAGTAACTGGCGAAGCCAAGCAGCTGACGGACACGAGTGGTGTCAAGTCGGTACCAGATGTCGGAGGGGATTATGTTACTTATGTTCATCGTCAGAAGGATCTCATATTGCTCAATATTCGTAGCGGTGAATCTTTGAACATAGCATCTACCCCCGGTACGTACGAATCCCCAACGACGGACGGTCATTATGTAGCTGTCCCCAATAAGAGCGACAATTTTATTTATGTTTATGATATAGCGAGTAAGACCAACAAAAGGGTTGGTCAGGGCATAAATGCTGTGGTTGCGGAGGGGGAAATATTGTATGTCCAATTACCCTCCAAAGATCTTCAGCTTTACGATATCGCTACCGAGAAAACCCGCAAGCTAACGAAACCGACTGACGGTTATGTAGATACATTTTACGGTCCAGCTTTTAACGGAAAGACCGCGGTTTGGCTGCAGAAAATGAATGCCGGTGGTTATGAGACCAGATCACAGCAAACCGATCATGATGACGCACTTCCCCAGCTCTTAGCTAGATCCGATGCAGCGCCGAAAAGCCAAGCTCCCATTGCTATTGGTGATCATATCTCGGCTTGGCATCAAACGGTGAATGACAATGATGAGATTGCCGTAGCAGATCTTGCCTATAGCGAAGCGCACATCTTAGTAGACAAGGCTTCCGTAAACTCACTCGTCGGTATTTACAATAATCAGGTTGTGCTCAGAGGTGACGACGGTAATATATTTCTCCGAGAAGTGAACGTGAGCGGTCAGTCTGTAGCACCGACGGCCCCTATTGCTTCTGCGGTACCTTATGTCGAGAAATGGGCTGAACCAGTAAACCAGTCAATGCTTTTCTTTAGCAAAGACAGAGCTATCACATCGCAGGATAAAAGCATTATGTTGAAAATGAAAGAATGGTTGTTCCAAGGTGATGGCGACGTCAACATGGAGCCTAACCCGGATCGCGACTTACAGTTGACTAAGGCGCTGTTGCCTGGACAGAAAATGGTGAGTCTGCCATGGAACGTCTCGATGCCGGATGCTAAAGATGCGCTCATTCTTTCCATGTCCTACATAGCGAGTAGAGTGCCGAAGGAGCAAATAAATAAGCTCGGCATTTATCGGTTGGAAGGTGGATCATGGGAGTATGTGGGTGGATTGCTCGAACAAGAGACGAACCAAATTTATACTCCAATTATTAAGCCTGGAACGTACATCATACTGTATTATAATGTTTCAAACCCGTATGTAAGGGACTATTGGATTAATAAACGTATTACCCAGATGACCGATAACGATCCGATACGTGTTTTCCTTGACGGAGAAGAAATTCAGTTTCATGAGGCACCAATCCTGCAAGAAGGCTCCACTACCGTGGAATTCAGGCCTATTTTTGAGAAATTGGGACTTAAAGTGAATTGGGACGATGCAACTAAAACAGTAACCGGGCAAAAAGAGGGGAAATCCCTCCGGTTGCCCTTGGGTAAGAAGGAAGCGGAGTTTAACGATCTAAAGATGAACATTCCGGTTGCCCCCTTTTTATACAAGGACTATACGTTCGTACCGCTCCGTTTCGTAGGAGAAGCGACCGGTAGAAAAGTGATGTGGGATGCCAACCTTAAAACAGTATACCTCTATGATCTGGCAACGGAAGGAAAGCTATATTACAACGGTGGTGCCCTTATGTACGAAGGACAGCTGGAGGATGGTCATATGAACGGAAAAGGCAAGTTGTACCGAGAGGACGGGACGCTTTGGTACGACGCGGAGTTCAAAAATGATGAGGTCGTCGGCTTGGGGACTATCTACTTCCAAGGTTTTAGCCGCGGTCGCGATCGCACGGGGGAAATGTCTATCGGTCAATTCGTAGAAGGTATTCCCGAAGGTAATGTAAGATACGTTGACGACAGTGGATATGTGTTCTATGAGGGAAAAGTGATAAAGGGCTTATATAGTGGCCAAGGTAAATACTATGTGGCAAACCAGTTGATCTATGAAGGCGAATTTAAGGACAACATGTACGATGGTCGTGGAAAATACTACATTAATGGTAAACTTTTTTATGAAGGGGATTTTGCAGTCAATACTCCGAATGGTTACGGCAAAGAATATAATAAAGCCGGAAATCGGGAAGGAGAGTTTAAACAAGGAGTCATGAACGGAAAAGGTATTTGGTATTACTCTTCCGGCACGAAGCTATACGAGGGGGAGTTTGTGAATAATATTTGGGAAGGACAGGGGAAGATTTACTCCGTAAACGGAATGCTGAAGAAAGAAGGTCAATTTAAAAACAACTATTTCGTTAAGGGGACGTATTACTATACAGACGGTACAAAGTATGTAGGAGAGCTAGCTCACGATGTCCCGAATGGTCAAGGCATCTTATATGACAAAAACGGAAATATTGAATTTCAGGGTCAATTTAAAGAAAACGTACCAGTTAAATGAGGAACGGTAAAGCTCTAGTAGACTTTGTTTGGTGCCCGTTTCTATCTTGAAGAGTACGAGCAGGCAAACCGATTTCATCCGCACTCAGATCAAGTCGGTTGGTTAAAATGGCGACTGGATTTCCTTCGGAATCCACGGTGTGAATGAGACATAGACGTTCTCCATTCGCTTTTGCAGTGTCCCGACATCGGCCAAAAGATAATGAACATTCAGAGAAAATTAATGCAATGCTAGTGAAATAAAAAGATAACCTAACCCAAACCCACTATCTTCGCTAGTGGGTTTCTTTTTTCATGCGATTACCTAGTCTTCACACAGGTCTTAGATGCGCCCCGACTAAGGTCTAGGAACAAATACCGTCGTTAGTCCGTTTTGGAAAGCTTCGTTTTTACCTAAAATAAAGACATGAACAAGAGCACAGCAAACAACACAGCAAACAACGAAAGGCGGTGACGAAACGATGAAAAGAAATACGGGCTTAGCCGCTCTGCTAATCGCATTCGGTGCACTGATTCTGTTAAATAAGCTAGGCATTCACATGGGACCCTTTATTGGCTCGGTGATGGGATACTTGATTCCAATAGGAATGGTCGGCCTTGGTTATGTGGGAATTCAGAATGGCAGCAAATTCGGTTGGATTATTGCAGGGCTTGGCGGTATCATCCTGATTGGTAAATTAGCTGGTTGGATCATCATTCTACTGGCGATTGGGTTGATAGGTTACGGAGTTTCGATGTTAACAAGAAGAACTGTGTAATGGAATGAAACGAATACAGAGAGTGAAAAAGGTGGTATGAGAGATGAGCCTATTTAGGCGAATGAGAGACATTACCGTAGCAACACTGAATGAACATCTGGAGCGATCGGAAGACCCGGTCCGCTTGATTGACCAGTACTTAGCAGCGCAGCGTGAACAGCTTCAACAGTCCGAGAGACTGTATCAGCAATGCGTCAGCCATGCAGCGTCCCTCCGGCAGCAATATCTGACGGCGCTGGAAACCAAAGAGAAGCGCGAGCATCAAGCGCTGCTGGCTCTAAAGGCCGGCGAAGAACATATGGCAAGGATCGTGCTTCAAGAGAAGCTGCAAGCCGAAGAGAAAAGCGAGCAGTATCATGAATTGTACGAACAAGCGAAGCAGTCCATCCTCGATTTGGATGAAGAGCTGCAGCAGCTCAAAGCCGATTACAAAGAAGTGGCAGATAAACGCAGTTACTACTTAGCGCGAATGGAGTCCGCTCGGTTGCAGCAAAGATTGCATGCTCGCAGCAGTGTGGCGCAGGATGCGACACCACGGATGTTCGGTCGCTTGGAAGAGCGCGTTTCCGATATGGAGCTGCATGCCAGAACGCTCCGCGATGTAAGACGAATGGGGCGTGAAAGCTACTATAGCGGGGGTAACCCAGCTGTAGATGCTGAAATGGAAGCTCTGAGAAGTAGACTGCAGCAGGAGGGAGCCAAGTAATCATGAGCAAACTATACCGCTCACGAAGAGATAAGAAAGTTACTGGTCTATGCGGCGGACTCGCCGAGGCCATGAATGTAGATGCAACGCTACTACGTTTATTGGTGGTGATCACCACCATCTTTACTGGAGGAACAGTCATATTCATCTACCTTGTAGCTGCGCTTGTCATTCCGAAGGAACCTGGGTACGATCAGCCTCCATTTGATCCTTATGCTGGCTCATATGGCCGTCAAGGCTATAATGGCGGGGCTTGGAACGCTCACAAGCCGCACCCTAACCATGCGCCACAACATACGGGCTACAATGCTCCGTACGACGCAGGGAAAACCAACAACATCGACGAGATGATGAAAGACATTGAAAAGAAAGCTCTGCAAAGAGAAGTAGAAGAATTGAGAGCCAAAGTTGCTCGCTTCGAACAACAACCAATTGATATTAAAAAAGGAGACGTGTAAACCATGGGAGTATTTACAAGAATGAAAGATATGACTAAAGCATCAATTCACGAGGTATTGGATAAAATTGAGGATCCGATCGTTATGTTGAATCAATATTTGCGAGATATGGAGCAAGAAATCGCGCAAGCTGAAGTTACTGTTGCTAGACAAATCGCGAATGAGCGCAAGCTGAAGCAGCGCCTGGAAGAGTCTGTTCGTCTCGTGGCTGACCGCGAAGCTAAAGCTTCCGCAGCGATCAAAAATGGCCAAGAGGCTATTGCTCGCCAAGCTGTTGAAGAAAAATTGTATCACGAAGATAAAATTGTTGAGTACACAGATCTATATGCCGCTTCCAAAGCACATGCTGATGAGCTAACACAGCAGCTGCATGAAATGAAAGACGAGTTCTACAAACTGCGTAACAAACGCAACGAGCTTGTATCCCGCGCTCAGCTGGCTAAAGCCAAAAAACAAATGGCACAAGTATCCTACAATGGTGTCATCGAGAGCGGCAACGCATCCCGCGGCTTCCAACGTATGGAAGAGAAAATTATCCAACTGGAAGTTGAAGCGGAAATCGCTCGCAAGCCTTATGTACCAGCAGGCTCAGTAGGCAGCTACACACCTGTAGATGTTGCAAAGCAAGCTAAAGTTGATGAGCAGTTGAATCTGCTGAAAGAGAAATTAAACGGTAAAGAAGCCGAGTAATGAACTGTGTTTGATCGAGAAGCCCCTCCTTGCGAGGGGCTTTTTTCGTTTGCGCTGAGCTGTGGAGTTTGTTCTATTTTTCCTCGATTTATTTGATGGTATGTTGTATAACGTACAACAATTTCGTCGGTTTCTTCTCACCAAACTATAGATGTTGTATGGTGTACAACAATTTATCCTGTTTTCATCCAATAAAGCTACTTTTGGCTGCAATTGTTGTATTTTTTACAACAATTGCGGGGATCACGCGGATTTGGCTGCATAATGTTGCACAAAATACAACACTATTTGGAACAAGTGTTTTTTTGCTGAGGTTTGTTTATGGTTTTCAAAATCATAAGATTTTCAACTTTTTTGAAGAGATTTATCCACTCTTTTTCTAGCAGATTGCAGATAGAATAAGCACATGAGCACCAAAGAAATGTTAAAACGAAACACGAGGTGAGGTCATGAGTGAAGCCCTGGTCCGGATGGAAGGAATTGAGAAGCATTTTCCTGGTGTGCATGCCCTCCATCAATGTCGTCTGGAATTGGCAGCCGGTGAAGTGCATGCGCTTGTTGGCGAGAACGGCGCCGGGAAGTCCACGTTAATGAAAATCGCTACGGGCGTCTATCAGAAAGATGAAGGCAGAATCATTCTGAAAGGCAAGGAAGTGAACATCCCCAATACGAGAGCGGCTCAGCAGCTTGGCATCTCGATGATTCATCAAGAGTTGAATTTAATGCCAGATTTGACGATTGCCCAAAATATATTTATTGGGCGAGAGCCGAGGAAGGGAATCAAGCTGTTCGTCGATGATCGGAAGCTGAACGATCAGGCACAGCAACTGCTGAATGAAATGAATCTCCAGCTCGATCCGCGCACGAAGGTGTCGGAGCTGACAGTCGCCAAGCAGCAAATGGTGGAAATCGCCAAGGCATTGTCATTTCAATCCGAGGTGCTCATCATGGATGAGCCGACGGCGGCACTCACCAATGCGGAAATCGAGGAGCTGTTTCGAATCATCGAACAGCTGCGCGGGCGTGGGGTAGGCATCGTCTATATTTCTCACCGGATGGAAGAGTTAAAGCGAATTACCGATCGTATCACGGTCATGCGCGACGGACGTTATATCGATACCGTACAGACGAAAGATACGTCCATCGATCAGATCATTGCGATGATGGTTGGTCGCGAACTCTATGTCAGCACGCAGCAGACTACCGTCGAAGCTTCAGAGATAAGAGTCCTCGAGGTTACGAATCTGAACCGCGGTTCTGCGGTGAAAGACGTCTCCTTTCATTTGGCAAAAGGTGAGATTCTTGGCTTCGCGGGTCTTATGGGAGCTGGTCGTACCGAAGTGGCGAGGGCCATTTTCGGCGCAGATGCGATTGACTCGGGCGACATACGCATTCACGGGCACAAGGTTCAGCTCAAAGCCCCGCATGATGCCGTTAAGCATGGGATCGGTTACTTATCCGAGGATCGTAAACGCTATGGGCTCATGGTGGATATGGATGTGAAGACGAATATCGCCATAGCCTCTTATCGCAAAGCGAGACGTCTGTTCGGCTGGATGCACGACGGCAAAATTGATCAGTCAGCCTCACACTTTGTGGAAGCGCTTCAAATCAAGACGCCAAGCATTCATCAGCAAGTCAAATTTCTGTCAGGCGGCAATCAGCAGAAGGTTGTTATCGGTAAATGGCTGCTTCGGGACTGCGACATTCTTATCTTCGATGAGCCTACACGAGGTATCGATGTTGGCGCGAAGACGGAGATTTATAAGCTGCTGGATGAGCTAGCCGCACAGGGGAAATCGATCATTATGATTTCTTCCGAGCTGCCCGAAATATTGCGCATGAGCCATCGCATCATGGTCATGTGCGAAGGGCGAATTACCGGTGAGCTTCGTCAACAGGACGCCACCCAGGAAGCGATTATGAAATACGCCACGATGCGAATCAGTTAGCGGATGTCTTAGGAGGAATCATGATGTCAACATGGCTTGTACGTAAAAAAATAGTGCCCACGATGTCGAGTCAAACTGGCGCGGCACAGAAACTACTAGCATTCGCCAGCTTGATTATGCTGGTTATTATCTTCTCGGTATCTTCCAGCAATTTTTTTCAATTCAATAACATTGTAGCCATTATGCTCTCAACGGCCGTTATCGGCGTACTTGCTCTAGGTTCAACGTTCGTCATCATCACTTCCGGTATTGATCTGGCCGTCGGAACCGTGATGACCTTCTCGTCGGTGATGGCGGGAGTCATCATCACAACGTGGCATTTACCAATGCCGCTTGGCATTATCGGGGGCATTGCTACCGGAGCCATTTGCGGTCTCATCAGCGGGCTTCTCGTTGCGAAGATGAAAATTCCGCCCTTCATTGCAACACTAGCTATGATGATGGTGACCAAAGGACTTTCTCTCGTTATCTCTGGGACGAAGCCGATCTATTTTAATGATACGCCGGCATTCTCGCAGATTTCGATGGGGTCCATTCTTAATTCAATCATTCCTGGCTTCGAAATTCCGAATGCGATTCTCGTCTTCTTCGGTGCTGCTATCATTGCCAGCATTATTTTATCGAGGACGATTATTGGACGCTATAACTTTGCCCTAGGAAGCAATGAAGAATCCACGAGGCTTTCCGGCGTTAATGTAGACTATTGGAAAATCGTCATCTACTCGCTGACTGGCGTGTTCAGCGGTATCGCCGGCATTATGATGGCCTCCCGCCTTAATTCGGCTCAACCCGCGCTTGGCTCTGGTTATGAACTGGAGGCGATCGCAGCTGTGGTTATAGGCGGTACTTCCTTAAGCGGCGGCAAAGGTTCCATACTTGGAACCGTCATCGGTGCCCTTATCATGAGCGTACTCACGAACGGGCTGCGTATCTTATCTGTTAAACAAGAATGGCAGACGGTTATTGTAGGAATTGTCGTTGTACTGGCGGTCTACGCTGATATGATGCGACGCCGCAAGAAATAAACTTCGGTATTCACTCCAAATCGGAGTCACATACAACAAATTATACGTAAGGGGAGATTGAGATTGCATAAACGGACAAAGAAATTTGCGGTAGCATCATCGCTATTATTATTAACGACGATAGTACTTGGGGCATGCGGTGCCAAAACGACAGATACGAAAACAGCGGCGACAACGGCTACGCCGGCAGCATCAACTGCAGCGCCTGCTGCGGCAAAATCGGATAAAATTTATATTCCGGTCATCTCAAAAGGCTTCCAACATCAATTCTGGCAAGCCGTCAAACAGGGGGCTGAGAAAGCCGCCAAAGAATTTAATGTGGAAATTACGTTCGAAGGTCCGGAAACAGAGACACAAGTGGATAAGCAAATTGAAATGCTGCAGGCAGCATTGGGCAAAAAACCAGCAGCCATCGCTTTCGCTGCTCTGGACAGCAAAGCAGCTACGCCGCTGCTGGAAAAGGCAAAAGCAAGCAAAATCCCCATCATCGGCTTTGACTCCGGTGTGGACAGCGACATTCCGGTGACGACGGCCGCCACCGATAACAAAGCTGCCGCAGCGTTGGCAGCGGACAAAATGGCATCGCTCATCGGCAACGAGGGAGAGATCGCCCTTGTCGTACATGACCAAACGAGCCGCACGGGCATTGATCGCCGGGATGGCTTCACGAATCGGATCAAAGAGAAATATCCGAATATCAAAATTGTTGATACGCAGTACGGCGGAGGAGATCAACTTAAGTCCACCGATTTGGCCAAAGCAATTATTCAAGCTCATCCGAGTGTTAAAGGCTTCTTCGGTGCGAACGAGGGATCCGCGATCGGGGTTATCAACGCTGTAACAGAGCTGAAAAAAGACGGCAAAATCATCGTCGTCGGATACGACTCCGGCAAGCAGCAAATGGATGCGATCCGCAGCGGTAAGATGGCCGGTGCCATCACACAGGATCCGATCGGCATTGGTTACTGGTCAGTGAAAGCAGCCGTCCAATCGATTAAAGGTGAGACTGTTCCTAAATCAATCGATACAGGTTTCCACTGGTACGACAAAACGAACATTGATGCCGCTGACATCAAGCCGCTGCTCTACGAATAAGAATAAAGAGGCTGCGCCATTATGAACTGCACCCCGTCAAGTAGACAGTACAAAAAATTAAAAATTCTAAGCGGTCTTGGTCCTAAATTCCATTGGACTAAGGCCGTTTAATTTCGCCTGTAATCGTTCATTATTGTAAAAATAGATGTAGGTATCAATGTCTTTCTTCAGATCCTCAAAGGTAGTGTATGAACGCAAATAATACCTCTCACATTTAAGAATTCCCCAGAATGCTTCCATGGGACCATTATCAATGCACCTGCCAACCCGGGACATGCTCTGGGTGAGTTTCTCGCCAAATAACCTCTTAAATTTTAAAGAGGTGTACTGAAAGCCCCGATCACTATGAAGCATCGGTTTGCTTCCTGGTGTCGCTCGTAAGGCCAATTTGACGGTTTGGAATACAAGACTATTGTTGTTGGAGTGTCCCAAAACATAGGAGACTACAGTGTTATCATGGAGATCTAGAATGGCGCTGAGATAGGCCTTCTGGCCATTGCCGTATTTCAACTCCGTTACATCTGTCAACCACTTTTCGTTTGGGGACTCTGCGTGGAACTCACGTTTTAACAGATTCTGGGCAATATGTTGAGGCGTGGAATGTGTATGTTTCTTTCTCTTTCTGCGAATAACCGATTGGATTCTTGCCAGCTTCATAAGGCGATACACACGTTTGTGGTTAATCCGCTGCTTGGTTTGTCGACGCAAATGAAGGGTTAGTCGCCGGTATCCGTAAATGCCACCAACTTTCTCATGCAGGAAAAGCAAAGCCTCTATAAGCCCCTCATTTTCTTGTTCACGCAAACTAGGTTTGTGGTTGAGCCATTTGTAATAGCTTGACCGTGGGACCTCGGCAATCTCACACAGCAGCTGTAGACTAAACGTATCTTCCTGCTGGATGGACTGGATAGCCAGGTAAACATGTTCCTGTCGGTGCCCGCTTAACGTCGCCTCCTTTGCAATTCCTGTAACTTTTTTAAGAATGCATTCTCCGCTCTAAGTCGTTCATTTTCATACTCCAGCTTCTTCATTGCGAGCTTCTGGTGATCCGCTTCGTTTAACGTTTCCGTCGTTGCCTTTTTCCGTCCCCGACCGTCTTTTAATGAATCCTGTCCACCATCTTCGTACTTTTTTACCCACTGGAACACTTGATGGTAGGAGACCTGATACTGCTCCGCGGCTTTCCGGTAGTCATGCTGATGTGTAAGACAGTAGAGTACAATATCGATTCGTTCCTGCCATGTTGTAGATCGACCTTTTGTCATAGCTCTTGCTCCCTTGTTATCTGGTTTAAAGCTGCTATGACCATTATACTTGTCAATCCAACGTTTGAGTTGGGTACGACTAGCAATTTTGTACTTATCGATGATTTCGTATTGAGAATATTGACCTGAGAAATAATCGTGAACAGCTCGAAGCTTAAGTTCCACGGAATAGCTACTTTTACCACTTCGGATTTCTAATCCTTCCATCCCGTACAATTCATACCGATGTCGCCATTTCACTAAGGTATTGATACTGATGTTGTACCTCTGGGCAACTTCCGCCCGATTACCAGTGCCTTCTTCCCATTCTTTAATAACCGCTAATTTCTCTATAGCGTTATATTGATTCTTTTTGGACAAAGAAAACTCCCCTTCAAGTAGCGGTTTGTTTATTTAACCTGTCTACTTAAAGGGGAGCATATCATTATGGGCAGCCTCTATTGTTATTTATTGAAGCAGCTGTGTACAATACACATAGAGCATAATTCGATTTCGCCAGAGGTGACCCGTAATGTACAAAATCATCATGATTGACGATGAAGATGAAGTCAGAGAAGGCATCAAGAGGAAGACGAATTGGGAGGCTTGCGGCTTCCAACTGGTTGGTGATTTCGATAATGGCAGAGATGCCTATGAAGCGCTGGAGAGTCTGCAGCCTGATGCTGTTATTACAGATATTTGCATGCCGTTCATGGACGGTCTTCAACTGACAGAACTAATTGCCGCGAATTACAGGGATGTTAAAGTAATTATTGTAACCGGTTACGAGGATTTTGATTATGCGAAGCAAGCGATCAAACTCAAGGTCAAAGATTATTTACTGAAACCGATCAACGCCGCAGAGTTTACCGAATTTCTTCATAAGTTAAGGCTAGAGCTGGATGAGGAGCGCAAACAGCGGGAAGATGTCACCTTTCTCCGTCATCAGTTTCACGAGAGCATGCCGCTTCTTAGAGAACGATTTCTTGAACGGTTAGTTACTTCCTGCATGAAAAAAGATGAAATTGAACGCAAGTTCCAGATGTTCGGACTCTCTTTGAGCGGTCCTAGTATTACGGTGCTTGCTCTTGATATTGATGACTTTCACCGTGAGTTCTACAATGACCCAGCAGCTGAGGAGGAGTTGTTACGCTTTGCAGCCTACAACATTTTTCATGAAATCATGGAGAAAGAGCAAGGCGGCATCGTATTTCGAACGCGTGATGATAAGCTTGTCGCACTGCTCTCTGGCGATTCGGAAAGGATCGAATTGACCTGTCAAACACTTGCCGAACATGTGAGGTACAGCATCGAGAAATATTTGAACATGACGGTAACGATGGGAATTGGGCGTACTTACAGCGATCTGCGAGACTTGCCAAAATCATTTCAGGAAGCTCTTTCTGCGCTGGATTACCGTTTTTTGCTCGGAAAGAACCGGATCATTTCGATTGGAGATATGGAATTTGGAAGCAGCCCGGACAATCTTAGTTACATCCATATGGAGAAGAGGTTGATTTCCGCCATTAAAACAGGAGAAAAGATGATCGTAACGCTTACGCTGCAGGATTGGATCAATGAAATGAAGAAGGGCAACTGCTCGATGGATAAATGCTACGGCAAATTGAATAAACTGCTCGTCGCCTTAATGAATGTATTGGTGGAGACCGGTTTTGAAGAAGCTGAAGTGCTAGGCGATCATTCTTTTATGCAGTTATATGCGAGGAAAACCTTAGATGATGTGCAGCTCTGGCTAGAGGAAATTTGTCTTGCGCTCGTAGACTTGCTGGCTGAGAAACGAACCAAAGTGTCTCAAGCCCAGATGGAAGCCGCGGTCGATTACATTCATGCGAATTATGCGGATGAACAGCTCTCGCTTCAGCAGGTGTGCAATCATATTTATATGAGCATGAGCTACTTCAGCGCTTTGTTCAAACCGCATACCGGTGAGACTTTTGTCGAGTACGTGACCCGATACCGTCTGGATAAAGCCAAAGAAATGCTCGCTGCTTCGCAGTTGAAAACCTATGAGTTGGCCGCGAAGGTTGGCTACAGTGATCCGCAATATTTTAGCGTTATTTTCAAAAGAAATACAGGCATGACCCCCAAAGAATTCAGGTCAGCGCACAAAGGTCAGCAGAGCCTATGAGAACCTGGCGGCGTCCTATTCAATTCAAAAGCATTCATACGAAGATAGCACTGGCGTTTTCATGCTTAATTCTTTGTACAACCATCATCCTAAGCTACAGCGCTTACCGCCTCTCTACGGTGGCCGTTACGGATACTTCATTGGAATATACCAAGCAGCTTATCGAGCAAGTAAATAAAAACATTCAAACCTACATCGGTAACATGGAAAGTATATCTGCTCTTTCGCTGAGCAACACCGATCTGAAACGATACTTGGCTTTGAAAAACCCGAAGGGAACAGAGGGAGAGCAGCTAGCGAGTCAGATCAGCAGTTATTTTCATGCCATTGTTGCTTCTCGGAATGATATCGCTTCCATCGTATTTGCGGGCTCCAATGGCGCCATCGTATCGGAACGCATAGATGCAAATTTCAAATCATATGCCGAATTAATTATGCAAGAGTGGTACAGCAAGGCTAATAGAGACAATGGCGACGTGGCCATTTCTCCCTCACACGTTCAGCACCTATATAAGGATGAGTACAAATGGGTCGTGTCGATTAGCAAGCAAATGCCAAATCCGTTGCCTGGAGCGGCAAGCGGTGTTCTATTGGTCGATCTGAACTATAACGTCATTAATGATCTATGCAACCAAATTCAGCTGGGGCAAAGAGGGTACGTGTTCATACTCGACCAAGCAGGTGATTTAATTTATCATCCTCAGCAGCAGCTTATCTACTCAGGGCTGAAATCGGAGGATATTCCTACACTTTTGCAGGCCAAGGACAGCACTTTCCATACGCAAGAAAAAGAGGAAAGCAAAATCTACACCGTCCGGACAACGAAATTTGGCTGGAAAATTGTTGGAGTTACCTACGCTGGGGATCTAAGTGGAAATAAGAAGGACATGCAGCTGACATCAGCGATGTGGGGCGGCATCTCGTTAATCATTGCCTTAGCGATTTCCATTTTGCTGTCGGTCACCCTAACCAAGCCGATTAAAGAACTGGAAGTCCATATGAAGCAGGTGGAAAAAGGTAACTTCGACATTCGCGTCAATATAGAAGGTGCGAATGAGATCAGTAAACTTTCACGAACCTTTAATTTAATGATCAGCAAAATTAAAGAGCTCATGAACCAAACTTTGAAAGATCAGGAAGTCAAACGAATCAGTGAGCTGAAAGCGTTACAGGCGCAGATTCAGCCCCATTTTCTGTACAATACACTGGATTCAATCATTTGGATGGCTGAAATGGGCAAAGTGGATGAAGTGGTTACGATGACTTCGGCCTTGTCCAAACTCCTCCGTTCGAGCATTAGCAAAGGGGAAGAACTCATTCCAATTGCGGTTGAATTGGAGCATATTCAGAACTATTTGACGATTCAGAACATCCGTTATCGGAATAAATTTACGTACACAGTCGAAGTAGAATCGGGCATTCTCAGCTGTCGAATATTGAAAATTATTTTGCAGCCCTTGGTTGAAAATGCCATCTACCATGGAATGAAGCATCTGCCGGAACGCGGTCATATACGCATCACGGGACGCAGGATCGAAGAGGTTATTGAGCTCAAGGTAATAGATAACGGTGTTGGGATGAGTGAAGAGAAATTGAAAACGTTGATGCTCAAAACACGTCAAACAGAGTCAGGCAAAGGCTTCGGCTTGCACAACGTGAATCATCGCATCCAGCTTTATTTCGGGGAGCTGTACGGATTGCAATTTGAGAGTGAGCTGGAAGAGGGCACGACGGTAACCGTACGTATTCCTGCAATACCCCCAATCCATAACGATAGTGAGAATTGAGGTGTGAAGTTGAAAATTAGAGCAAGCTTCGTAGCGATTGCGGTCATACTGGTCCTGCTCATGACGACTACGTATCTCATCGTGTCAAGGGGCATGGAGGCGAAGGATAGGCCGCTTATCCTCATTCCCAAGACGATCGACCCTCATGTTGAATTTTGGCGGGTTTTAAACCAAGGAGTGACTGCGGCGGCCAAAGAGTACAATACTGAGGTGAAAGTGATGGGTACGCCTTCCGAATCAGACATTGACGAGCAGATAAAGTTGGTGGAAGAGGCGATCGCATTGAAGCCGAAAGCCATCCTTTTGGCGGCAACGGATTATAACCGGTTGGTACCTGTTGCTCAAAGAATAATCAGCTCCGGCATTACGCTAATTACTGTGGACTCCGGCCTCGAAGGCGGCATTTCGACCAGTTTCATTGCAACGGATAATTATGCAGCAGGGCGCAAAGCAGTGGAAACGATGAGACGCTATGTCCAGGGACCAGCTAAGTATGCGATCGTCAGCTTTGTTAAAACTTCCACGACCCAGCTGGATAGGGAGAATGGGGTGAGAGACCATTTGAAGAATGATTCTTCCATACAGATTTTAGACACGTTATATAGTAATGGTTCTGAAGACAAAGCGTATGAGCAAACGAAACAGCTCCTTGCCGAACATTCGGATATTCGCGGCATTTTCGGATTGAATGAAGTTTCTACGGTAGGGGCTGCGAGGGCGTTGAAAGAGCTTGATCCTGAGCATAACATTAAGCTGGTCGGCTTCGACAGTTCGATGAATGAAATTGCTTTCCTGGAAGCGGGGACCCTGCAAGCAACCGTTGTGCAAAAACCTTTTAACATGGGATATTTAGCGGTGAAAACAGCACTTCAGGTTTATGATGGGGAAAATGTTAAAGCCTCCATAGATACAGGCTCTGAGGTTATCACGAAAGAAAATATGTACACCAGAGAAAATCAAAAGCTGCTGTTTCCATTCGTTGAGAAATAGTAGGTGTGTGTCGTTTTATTAAGAAGCTCCTCCTTGTGGGGAGCTTTTTCGTGTTATTTAGACGAAGAAAACAGCACTTCTACAAATTTCCCGGGAAATATTGGGTTTAATGTCGAAAACAAAGAATCCTCGTTCACGTTTCAATTCTTGGAATCTTAACAGTTGCAGATGCCTCTTAGTTTGACTACGATAAAGATAGTCGAAAGAGAGAGGCTGGCGTTAACTATGCCTGATGTGTTACAGATTGGACCGTTTCAACTGCAAGGAAGATTACTGGCACTGCTGCTGGCATGTGCTTTGGGATTATGGCTAATCAGGAGGGTATCGCAGCGTTTGTTGAATGACACCCAAATCGTGATTGCCAAGCCTATTGAGGATCTTATTTTTAACAGTGCTATTATCGTTTTGTTGACCTGGAAGTTAGGGGTCATTGTGACGCAGCCATCCCTATTGTGGAACAATCCATTAAAGCTGCTCATGGTGTCTGGCTCGGGCACGGAGATTGTATTAGGTGTGCTGATAGCTTGTATCTACATGTACTACCAAATTGATAAAAATCGAACGCCACTCTTACTTGTACTGGATGTTATCGCAATTGGAATAACGGCTTCTGTTTTCCTATTCAGTGCACTGATTCCCGCATATGGACTGCCTACAACGGTACCTTGGGGCATTGGGGTCGAAGGAACGGTATCTCGTTTCCATCCTTATCACGCTTATATTTCGCTGCTTCTTGTGCCATTGCTTATTTGGCAGCATGTTATTGAACTGCGCAAGAGGACGCTGGGACAAGGCGTACTGCTCAAATATTCGCTGTTTTACGGGGGCGTGGCAGGGATGCTGGCCAGCTTTTTTGATGCTGCTAAACCGACACTGCTGTATCTTAGCTTAGCGCAGCTATTGTTTCTATTCATGCTCATCATTGGAATGCTTTTCCCCGTTTTGACACATAATACTAGCAGAAAGGAGCTGAGTGCAATGAGTCAAAACGATTCCAAGACGCAAATCCAGCAAGAACAGCAAAACCAAGAGCGCGAGAAGACCGCAACACCAGCAGGGAAAGAGGGCTTTGTTGATAAGAAACTGGATGGTCCAAACCGACCTTCCACATGAGTCCAGACAAGAATAAGGTGGCCAAATCAGCTCAGGACCAGAGCAACCAGAACCAAAGCGATCTCGATCCGTTCGAGATTGAATTTCTCCCTCAATTCGAGCAGGGGCGCGGTCCGCGAGAAGCTTTTGTGAATGAGCATGGCGTCGTTATCGGCGATCATGATTATGAATCGGACAACTCCCCGCTAGAGCAGTGGACGGCTGAGACCGACCCTGAGGTCATGGCTGGAGACGAGTGGGTTCATCCTTTTAAAGATATAGGGTTCCAAAGTGCCGAGAACCGAGAATATTTTGAAAAAGGCATCGTACCGCAAAGCGGTATCTTCATGCATCCGGATAAAGATGTTTCCTACGATCCGTACAAGGAAAAGATAAAGCAGAAGGAAGATGAAGCGGAAGCGTAAAAGCTTTCGCTTTATTTCTATTTAGGACATTGGACTTTGCTTTCACGGCTATCGGATGTATAATATAAGTGGTAACGATTACGTTTTGAGAGTAACTAATAAATCCTAAGGGGTGGCACATATGGCAATGTCTTTTGATTCTTATATGAAAGATATGGTTAAACCGATGAGAGAAGATTTGACTCGTCTGGGTATTACAGAGCTTCTTACACCAGAGCAAGTAGAAGAAGCGATTGAAAAATCGAAGGATGGCACGATGCTGTTAGTCGTCAATTCCGTTTGTGGTTGCGCAGCCGGCCAATGTCGTCCAGGTGTAGCCAAAGCACTTCAAAACGATACACTGCCAACGTACACATACACCGTGTTCGCTGGACAAGAGAAGGATGCAACAGCGAAAGCGCGTGAATTCTTGGCGCCATACCCGCCATCATCCCCTTCCATCGCATTATTCAAGAATGGTGAACTCGCACACTTCATTCAACGTCACCAAATCGAAGACCGCTCCGCAGATATGATTGCTGGCGACTTAATTAAAGCCTTTAATGAATTCTGCAAATAATAAATAGCATAAAGTATTAGTTTAAAGGTCCGCCTTGCAGTAGCTGCAATGGTGGCCTTTTGTTTTTTGGACTCAAGTCCGATGGATTTGTCTTTGAAATTTCAGGAATGAAAGTCTATACTAAATCTTAAAGAATGAATGGTTTCAAACTATAGAAAAGGTGGAGAGATGCATGAGTTTGCAAACGGAAATTATCGCGAAGCTCGGCGTTAAGCCGGAGATTGATGTGGATGAAGAAATCCGCAAACGTGTGGACTTTCTGAAAAACTATGTGCTGGGTGCGAATGCAAACGGCCTGCTGATTGCCATCAGCGGCGGCATCGACAGTGCTGTAGCTACGGGTTTATGCAAGCAAGCGACGGACGAGCTGACGGCCGAAAAGGGCAAAGAGTACAAAACCGTCGGTGTGTTTCAGCCATACGGTCAGCAGGTGGATATCGAAGATAGCTACGCGGTGGCCAAAGCCTTCGATTTGAAATATCAAATCGAGAATAATATTGAAGAAGCCGTCGACGAAATGGCCATTGAAGTCGAGTATGGTCTTAAGCATATCGGCGTCCACCAGCATGTAAGCCGCGGCGGCAAAGGCAACATCAAAGCGCGGACACGTATGGTTATGCAGTATGCACTTGCTTTTGAACTTGGCCTTATTGTTGTAGGGACAGACCATGCATCTGAAGCAATCACAGGCTTCTTCACTAAATATGGCGACGGTGCGGTAGATATTACGCCGCTGAGCACGCTGAACAAGCGTCAAGTGCGTTCACTTGCCTCGAAGCTTGGCGTACCGCAAAGCGTGCTGGATAAAGCTCCTACAGCCGGACTTTGGGACGGTCAAACGGACGAGAAGGAGCTGGGTATTACATACGGAGATAACAGTGACTACCTCGAAGGCAAGCAAATTGATGCTGCTGTGCAGGAGAAGCTGGAGAAGCAATATTTGAAAACGGAGCATAAACGAATCCCGATTCCGGGTGTGTAAGGCTCCGCAAAGACATAAAACAACCCCCGACCAAAGAGGTCGGGGGTTGTTATCGAGTATAAGTAAACCTATGGCATGCGCGCCCCGCGGGAGCTCTCGAGGAGAGTGTACCACTCTTCGCGAGTCATAGTTTCCGAAATTCGCACAGCATCTTGACAAGCTAGAACGCGCTCTGCGGAAGATGTGCCGATAACCGGCTGAATACGAGCAGGGTGTTTCATTAACCAGCCCAGTACGATGGATTCTGGCGTCGATTCTTTCTCATTGGCCATTTTCTGTACAAGTGCAGCTGTATTTTTGATCGTATCAGGTGCATCCTCCACAACTCTACCGGAGAATTTACCTTGAGCAAGAGGTCCCCAAGCTTGAATTTGGATGTCTGCCATTTGGCAATGCTCGAGAATACCATCGGCGAAATTGATGCCTACGCCAGCCTTTTGGTTGACCAAGATGCCTTGCTCGACCCAGTCTAAGCGTGCTAAGCTCATCTCCAGTTGGTTAACTACAAGCGGCTCTGGAAGTGAATTTTGAATGAAACGCATTTGAGCGGAAGTCATGTTGGATACGCCGAAATGACGCACTTTTCCCGCTGATCTCAATTGGTTGAACGCTTCTGCGATCTCTTCCGGTTCCATGAGCGGATCTGGACGATGAAGCAGGAGGACGTCCAAATGTTCCACGCCTAGGCGCTGAAGAATGCCATCAACCGAACTCAGGATGTGGCCTTTGCTAAAGTCAAAACGCTGTGGATTTACATCGTCCTGAAAGCGAATCCCACATTTGGATTGAAGAATGATTTGGTCGCGCAGGTCGGGTCTTTTTTTGAGGATTTCTCCGAAAATAGACTCGGATTTACCTCTTTTATAAATATCAGCATGATCGAACATTGTAATGCCTATCGACAATGCAGCTTCTACAGCTTTCTCTGCGATGATGTAATCTTCCTTTGTATAAGGAGTCGAATTCCATTCCCCGCCAATTCCCATACATCCAAAAACGATTCTGCTGTTCGATATTCCACGTTTCTCAAGTGGCATGATTCTCATTATGTTGGCCTCCCAGCTTTTAAATCTATTCCCAGTATAACCCTAGTCGAGGCTCGGCAGAAGAACTGAAAATAGTGTAACTTACTTACCTTGAAGTAAGCGTAGGGGGAAGTGTCAAGTATAGACAAGCCAATCCTTCCCCCTTGACCGCAAGCAAGGAATCATGTAAATTGTACGCACAACGTTGCAAGAAAAGTGGGGCTCAGGTGTCTATGATTATTGGGGTCGGAACGGATTTAGTTGAAATTGCACGGCTTCGCAAAATGTTAGAGGGTTCTACGGGCGAAAGGTTTCTTGAGCGGATTTTGACGCCCCAGGAGAGAGAGTTGGCGCAGAGACGGCGAGGCCGACTTGCTGAGTTTGCTTCAGGCCGTTTTGCTGCTAAGGAGGCCATTGTCAAAGCAATTGGCTGCGGCATTGGCAAGCAAATTGGCTTTCAAGACGTCGAGGTGCTGCCAGATGAACTTGGCAAACCGGTATGCCTTGTGAACGAGGCTGCGCTGCTGCGGGCAGGCTTAATAGGCAGCCATCGCATCCATATTAGCATTACACATACGGAATCGATGGCTGCCGCCTATGCAATCGTGGAGAGGCTCTAAAGCGGTGACTACTTCTTCGAATTGAGCCAGTCGGATAGAAGTCCGATTTCCTCTTCGGAAATCGTGGTTTTATAGACAGGCATGCCGCCTCCGCCATTCTTGATCTTGTTCGCGATTTGCTCGCTGCTCAGTCTGCTGCCGACCTTTTGCAAATTCGTCTTAGGGCCGACTTTGCCAGCAAGATCAACGCCGTGGCAGCTGATGCACTTGTTCGTTGTGAAGAGCTCCTGCGCCTTCACGACCGCAGGGTTGCTCTCGGCTGCCGCGGTTGCTGCCGGTGTCTTCGTGGCGGCGCTGCCACCCGAAGCACCACCGCCGCAAGCGGCCAGGGCTAGAACCATCGACGCGATGACGAGCGCGCCGACCATGCGTCTATACCGCCGTACTGCGTGCAGCGGCGGATTAGATGTTATGCCGGATTGCTTATCCTCCGGCATCTGATGTCCGTTCAGGCTTGCGCGATCGCAAGCCTTTTTGCTTTGTTCCATATCGAGCTTCCTCCTATGCTGGGGTTAATTCAAACGAACTTCGCTCGTCCCTCACTAGCCCCATTTGGGTAGCAGCAAGTTTTGGCAGAGGGGGGCGGAGCGTGCAAGCGGTAGAGTTCCAGAAAGATGCAAAAAGTGCAGCAAATAATCGATTATTTGCTAATTTGAAGGAGTTATCATGCATTTTATGCATCAAATTCCTGCGTTTTAGCTGATAATGAGAGCTATCCACCGAATTAGATGCACTTTATGCATGATCTCTCTTGAAACGGGAGGTATTGCCAGAAGTAGATGCACTATTTACATCAAATCTGCCTATTTGCAATTCTGCATATCTGCTCTTTCCGGCTCATTTCGTGTTTCAGGTATGTACCCTATGCGAGCTAATCTTATCCACCAATGAAATTATGTTAGTACGTACTTATGAACTTACTTACTTACTTACTTACTTACTTACTTACATTACTTACTTACTCATCCTCATTCCACTTACCGTCCCCAAACACGCAGCATATACCCGCTTAGAATAAGGCTAATGCCACCCATTCCTTCTAACACAACACCGGAGTAACCCAAATACCAAACGCCCATAAGCGCAGACAGGGCGAACAGCCAAAAGCCAAGGTAAACAAGTGGTCTACCTAGCAGGAGTCCGACCTGCACGAACCCGATGGCGAGAATGAACGCTCGCAGCACAGGTGCGAAGAGCGGGCTAACAGCGCCAATGGCCTCGAGCAGCGCAACGGCTGCAATGAGCATCGCTCCAGGCAGCACTAGAAGCGCTGGATGTCCCCAGCCGTTGCGCTCACCACCAGCACTTGCACCTGCATGCCCACCCGAGCCAGCTGATCTTTCACGCGCGCCTTCAGCAGAGTCAGCCCTAAATTCCTTACGCAGGCTCCATATCTGAACCAAGCTGGCCACAACCGCTGTGATAAAAGCCGCTTGCTTCAACCAATCCAAGTCGCGCCAATAGATCGCAAAATCGACAAGCGCGCTGAATATCCATTCCGCACCCCAAATGAACAGAAGCGGGATTAATGCGTTAGCTTGACCGATCCAGGCTTTTCTTTTATTCTCCAAGTCTTGCCGTTTGTTATTCTCGAAGTCCTGCTGATTCGTATTTGCCAAATCTGTTTGTTTTGAGTTTTGCATACATTCACCTCTAGTTTTATGTTCCACACTTCTCGTATAATGGAAACATGTCCATTCATTCATTATAACTGGAACGTGTCCCATAGAGAAGGAGAGCTCATGTACAGCGAAGAACAGAAGGTTTATTTTTCCCGAAATCTATTGGATTGGTACCAAACGCATAAACGGGATTTACCATGGCGAAGAAGCAAAAACCCTTATTATATATGGATTTCCGAAGTCATGCTGCAGCAAACCCGGGTGGATACGGTGATTCCGTATTTCCATCGCTTCGTCGATCAATTCCCAACGGTTGAAGCGTTGGCTACGGCGCCTGAGGAGAACGTGCTCAAAGCTTGGGAAGGGCTCGGCTATTACTCGCGCGCAAGAAACCTCCAAACGGCAGTCAGAGAAGTTCACGAACGTTATAACGGTATCGTCCCGCAAAATAAAGAGGAGATTTCCTCGCTCAAAGGCGTCGGCCCATACACCTCAGGAGCAATCCTCAGCATCGCCTACAATAAGCCCGAGCCAGCCGTGGATGGCAATGTTATGCGAGTCCTGTCGCGCTATTTTCTAATTGAAGAAGATATTATGAAGCCTGCAACACGGACCAAAATGGAGAAGCTGGCACGCGAACTCATCCTAGAAGGTACCGCAAGTGACTTCAATCAAGCATTGATGGAACTTGGGGCTATGGTATGTACGCCTCGTTCGCCGCACTGTTTGACTTGCCCTGTTATGGCACATTGCTCCGCGCGTGAAGCTGGCATGGAAGAAGTCCTGCCCATCAAAAAGAAAGCCAAACCCCCGCGTCCAGAACTGCGTGCAGTGGCTTTGATAGAGGGTACGGGTGAGAACGAAGGGAAATGGTTGATCAGGCAGCGTCCGCAAGAAGGATTGCTCGCGCGTATGTGGGAACTGCCGCATGTGGCCTGGAAGTCTGAGGGATGGAATTCGGATGAGGATAATAGGAGTGAGCTCCGTCAAGCCCTTGTAGATCAGGAACAAATCGGTATTCAACCGAACGAGTGGTTCATGGATACAGAACATATTTTCAGTCATATCGTTTGGAAAATGAAAGTATACCGTGCCAAGCTAAGTAACGCGAACCGCCCAAGTCATGGGGGAGAATGGATCCCTTTTCATTATCGCTGGGTAGGCCCAGAAGAGCTCGATCAATACGCTTTTCCAAACGTTTTTATACGGATTATGAAAGAGTGGCAGGAGAGAAACGAGGAGTAACTTCCTCCGTTTTCTCTTTTTTTATCGAATTTCACCCTTAATGGCATCCACATTTCTTAATGTGATTAACTTTTTATCAATCTGTATAAGTTCATCATCGAGGAGCTCCTGCAGCACCTTGGTTACAGACTCTCGCACAGTGCCAACCATATTAGCTAGCTGCTGATGTGTAAGTTTTACATTAATCAGAAGACCTTCCGGTGTAGGTACACCATGCTGCTCGGATAAACGGATAATGGTCTTCATGATACGGGAGCGAACCCCTAAGAACGTAAGATCGTAAATTTGATCATTAGCCCGACGCAGTCGTCCCATCGTGGTTTCTAGGAGCTTTAAGCATAGCTTAGGGCTCTTCTCCATGAACTGAGCGAATACCGTACGTTTAAGAATATAAAGAGTACAAGTCTCCATCGTTTCGGCGGTTGCTGACCGAGTATGACCGCTGCCTATCAAGGACATTTCTCCAAAGAAATCCCCATCACGAAACAAAGCTAAAATAATTTCCTTGGCTTCATCCAAGCGATATATTTTCACGACACCTGATTTAATAAGAAATAATTCTTCTCCTGTATCACCCTCGAGAAAAAGAATTCCGCCCTTTTTTGCTTTTTTTTCTGTGAATAAAGGGGCAATTGCCTGTAAATCTTCTTCCGAAAGTTCTTGAAATAAGGGGACATTTTGGAGTAAAGAAACGATTGTTTTCACCGGGCATTCATCTCATTTCGGCCATATTAAACGACCAGCTGTTCGCCACAGCTTGACCATGTCTATATCGTACAGCTTTCCAGTGTTTGCGTAAAGAACTTCCAGCGCGTGATGTGCGGGGATGGTCTTTTGTATAAAGGATTCAATAAAATCGTCCATAGTGGTATGAAAAAATAATCTTTCTATATATAACTTGCTTTAATGTGATAAAATCGTAAAAAAATGGGGGGTGTCTCTATGTATGGAATCATTAATTATGAGGTATTTTTGCTAACTGGAATTCTGCTGAATCTTATGCCTGGTGCAGACACCATGTATATTGTGGGAAGAAGTATTTCCCAGGGGAGAAATGCGGGTATTTATTCGGTTTATGGCATTATTAGTGGCTCTTTAATCCATACCTTACTAGTTGCTTTTGGTTTGTCAATCATACTGACAAAGTCACTTCTCCTATTCAATATCATAAAAATAGTTGGAGTCATCTATTTAGTTTATCTTGGAATTCGAATGTTACTTGATAAATCAAATGTAAACTTTAGTGCTGCTTCTGAATCTAATAAACAAAGTATACGCAAAATATTTACACAAGGGCTTTTGACCAGTCTAACAAATCCAAAAGTTTCTTTATTTTTCATTGCCTTTCTCCCGCAATTTATTGACAAAAAGGCTTCTGGTCCTATCCCATTTATCATTCTAGGGCTTACATTTACGTTCACTGGATTGCTATGGTGTCTCTTTATTGCCTATTTTTCTTCGCACATCACCAAAAAAGTAAGAGGATGCGCAAAGATTGGCACGGTTTTAAACAAAATAACGGGCATTATTTTTATTGGAATGGGATTAAAGCTGCTTCAAACCAAGGCTCCTCAATAAACCTCTTTTGCTAATGAAAGTAGGATATTTAAAGTCTGAATAGGTGTTTCATTGGATTTTATCCAATGAAATTCAGATACCACACAGCTTATGAGATCCAGTTTGTTCTATGAACTCCATAACTCATGACGGCCACTCTATGCTAATAGTGTTCCGTATCATGCAAAAAAAGCGACCCCGCGGGGTCGCTTTCACTATGCACAGAGATTACTTCGCAGCGTCGTAACGTTTGCCAACTTCGTTCCAGTTCACAACGTTCCAGAAAGCCGCGATGTAATCAGGGCGTTTGTTTTGGTAGTTCAGGTAGTAAGCATGCTCCCACACATCAAGACCAAGAACCGGCGTTTCGCCTTCCATGATCGGGCTGTCTTGGTTAGGCAAGCTGTACACTTTCAATTTGCCAGCTTTGTCAACAGCTAGGAAAGCCCAGCCGGAGCCAAAACGTGTTGTAGCTGCTGCTGCGAAGTCTGCTTTGAACTTGTCAAAGCCGCCAAGCTCGCTCTCGATAGCTGCTGCTAATGCGCCAGTAGGTGCTCCGCCAGCTTCTGGTCCGATTGTTTCCCAGAACAGGGAGTGGTTCGCGTGTCCGCCACCATTGTTGCGAACAGCAGTACGGATATCTTCAGGAAGGCTGTTCAGGTCAGCGATCAGGTCGTTTAAGGATTTGTCATGCAGAGCAGGGTGTTTGTCCAGAGCTGCATTCAGGTTGGTTACATAGGCGTTATGGTGACGATCGTGGTGAATTTCCATCGTTTTGGCATCGATGTGTGGCTCAAGTGCGTTGTTCGCGTACGGAAGAGCTGGTAATTGATGTGCCATTGTATAAATACCTCCTAAAATTATGTAGTTTCAACTTCATTATGAAGGAATTTCGATAATAAAGCAACATGTATGTTTACTAAGTCAGACGCCGCGACGTTCAATTTCCTGGATGATTTGACTGTGGATATGGGTTCCTTGTTCATTGAGCCAAGGGGATAAATCACTCATTGCTCTGTGATTATATTGGAGTTCGATCTCCGTCCATTCACTAGGCTTCATAGAGCTTAACTCCTGGAAATCACGTATATTTCGTGGGTATGACGCCGCGGAATCATCTTTGTTTGACATGGATTCACCTCCCATTCTTTGCACATCCTTCTTTAAAATCCGACGTTATCCCGATTTTTATACATGAGGTGATATATGTTGGAACAAAATAAAAGCAAAATAATTGAAACAATTTGATGAAAACGCTTGCATTTAAGCGCTTTCAAGAGGAAAACCGAAAAAAACTAAGTTTTTTGTGAATTTTGACACATTTTTAGCAGGATTCCGCACTTTTTTGTCGTATTTACTACTTTACCAAAAAATTATTCCTAACAAATAAAAGTGGAATTGGGAGAGAACCGTATGCACGTTCGTTCATTTCAGCTTGGTGATACCTCTTCGGTGAAGACACTTCTGCAGGATGTTTTATCGGAAACCTGCTATGAGGAAACGATTGAAGCTTTTGCACGTCAACTATCATGGGATACAGAGCTTGTTTTAATCGCTCAAGAAGAAGAGCAAGTTGTAGGCATGATTATCGGTACGATTGATAACAACAATGGCTACTATTATCGGATCGCAGTTGCAACAGAGTATCAACGCAAAGGTATCGGTAAAGCTTTGATCGAAGCAATGAAGCAAAGGTTCCTTCATCGGAACGTGAAGAAGATTATGGTAACGGTGGATGTCCATAATGAAATGGTGCTGCCTGTGTACGAGTCTGCTGGTTACAGCACATCGGACTTTTCCCGTACCGCACATCGTCTCAGCATTGTGAAGAAAGTCAGTGTTTAACTGATCGTTCGGATGTCCATGAAATGAATAGATTTGGAACGAGGGAAGCATATCTGTGCCGCCATTGCAATTGGGGGTCAGATATGCTTTTCTATATAATAGGGGAACTTTTCGGCAGCTATGAATAGAGGAGCTTTGGACATGGATAACTTCGCGCCGTATGTGATAAAAAGCTTCAAACATGATGGACATCTTCACCGGATGTGGCTGACGAATTGGCGAGTACCGCATCACATCCTTCATGCCGATCATCAGCAGCAAGAAATGATGGTGTTTATTAACAGCCAGACCAAGATTCAGGAAGCTGACGGCAAGGAGTGGGTTAGCCGCATTCCAGGGGTATCTTTTTTTATTCCTAAAATGTGGTTTAATATTGTTGCGCTTATAGAAGAAACAGGTGTTAGATACTACTGCAATGTTGCATCTCCACTGTATGTGACCCAGCAAGTACTGACTTATATTGACTACGACCTTGATGTTATTCGGATGCCGGATCGTTCCGTGCATATCGTGGATCAAGATGAATATGAACGCCATAAACTGAATTATCACTATTCTTCTCTTGTGGAAACGAAGGTGAAGGAAGGTCTTGCAGCTTTACTCGCGCTGGTGAACGCGGACAAGCCGCCGTTTCAAGATGATATGGTTATGAATTATTACGAGCAGTGGGAAAAGTATAAGAACGGAGGAGCATAAATGAGCTTCTTTGTAGGACGCAGTGAATCGAATAAGGCAGCTTCTCAGCCTAAGAACTATAATGAGGCTAGAAGCCTAACCCATGAGCTATGGGATTGGACGAAATCCATTCTTGTAGCTCTTCTTGTCGTGATCCTTGTACACCAATTCGGATTCAATCTCTCCACGGTTCGAGGTCACTCGATGCAGCCCACCTTGCAAGAGGGGGATTGGTTGTTCGTGAACAAAGCTATTACGTATTTGAAAGCACCCAAACGCGGAGAGATTGTCATTCTCAAAGAGTCTGAGGAGTTTGTTACTGTGACGCATCCTTTTTTGGTTAAAAGGATTGTCGCGATTGCAGGCGACGAGGTGCAGGGCCGAGCCGGTTTTCTTTATATAAACGGCGACAAGATTGAGGAGCCATATACAGACACGCTCATCGAGGACGGAAACTTTGGACCGACACGCGTCGGGCAAGGCCACGTCTTCGTGATGGGCGATAACCGCCATGCGGCGGCAAGTGGCGACAGCCGCAGGTTCGGGGCTGTTCCTATCGGCCTGATCGAAGGAAGGGCCGAATATGTGCTGTGGCCATTCGCGATGGCCAAGAAGCTTTAAAGGTAACGGAAGCGAAAGAAGAGAGAGGTGAGAGGGTTGGCGGTTTCCATAGCAGCAGGAACAGATGCGGATTGGCGCAGGCTACAACAAGAGATCGTGGAAGCCGCGTCGTCCCTCGGTATTGATAAGATCGGCTTCACGTCAGCTGAACCGTTCATGGAACTGAAAGAGATCCTTCTCCGACATAGGGAGAAGGGGTTTGAATCCGGCTTCGAAGAGCCGGATATCGAGAAGCGGGTACATCCAAGCTTAAGCTTCGACACGCCGCAGTCGATCATTTCCATCGCTGTTGCGTACCCGTCGAAACTTCCAAACCCTCCCCGATCCGAGCCAGGAGCTTATCGGGGAATTATCTCACGCTCCTCGTGGGGGAGCGATTACCACGATGTGCTTCGCGATAGGCTCGCGAAGCTGGAGGCTTTCATCGCGCAGCGCGTGCCTGACGCAAGACTACAAAGCATGGTCGACACCGGTGCGCTGGTCGACCGGGCCGTAGCCGAGCGGGCTGGGATCGGATGGACTGGCAAAAATTGCGCCGTCATCACCCCCGAGTGGGGATCATGGGTTTATTTGGGCGAAATGATCACGAATATACCGTTTACATCCGATACATCTATTATGGATCAGTGCGGGGACTGCACGATCTGTATCGATGCTTGTCCTACGGGAGCGCTGGTCGGACCAGGGCAGCTGAATTCAAGCCGCTGCATCTCCTTCATCACGCAGACCAAAGGCTATGTCGATGATGAGTTTAAGCTCAAAATCGGCAACCGCCTCTACGGCTGTGACACCTGCCAGATCGTCTGTCCGATGAACAAGGGGATGAACTGGACGCATCATCCCGAGCTAGAGCCTGACCCTGAAAAGGTCAAGCCGTTATTAATCCCCTTGCTGACCATGTCGAACAAGGATTTCAAAGAACAGTACGGGCGCATCGCAGCGTCTTGGAGAGGCAAGAAGCCGATCCAGCGCAATGCGATTATCGCCCTCGGGAATTTCAAGGACAGGACAGCTGTACCCGTCCTAAGAGAGCTGCTGCTGACCGATCCGCGCCCTGAGATCAGGGCTGCGGCAGCGTGGGCGCTAGGGCGGATTGGCGGCGAAGACGCGGCGGCTGCTCTCGATAAAGCCAGAGCAGCCGAGCAGGAACCCGCTGCTCTGCAGGATATCGAGAAGGCATTCGACGTTATAAGCCATTCTACAGCTGATAAGGGGGAGAAAGAGCAGATATGACACAGCAACAGACACAAGCTGCGACCGTCCTTTCCTATACGGAGGTTAATTCTCCAATGCCTCACGGCTCGAACCGGTTGTGCAGCAGTTGGAGCAGTATTTTAGAAGAGAACGTTTAAGCTTTGAGGGTGAACTGGATTTACAGGGAACTGAATTTCAGAAACAAGTCTGGACAGCACTGCTTTCTATTCCATATGGAGAAATAGTTTCCTATAAACATATTGCAGAAGCCATAGGTTCACCGAAAGCCGTTAGAGCGGTTGGTGGAGCTAACAATAAAAATCCAATTCCAGTCATTATCCCCTGTCATCGCATCATTGGCGCTAGTGGCAATCTTGTTGGCTACGGCGGAGGTCTTCCAATTAAAGTACTCTTGCTCGATTTGGAACGAAGCCGAATACGGTTATAACTAATAAATAAAACATGGAGTGAATCCTATGAAATATGTGCATTTGGATTCCGTTGAGCCGGGTCAATTTTTGGGCCGAACGATATTTGCCAGCAATGGAGCTATTTTGCTCTCAGAAGATGTGCAATTAACGGTGTTTATGATTAACACGCTTAACCGAATCGGAGTCACAATGATTTACATCAAAGACCCGAACCTAGAGGATGTAGAAATCCCGGAAATCCTTTCGGATGAAACCAAACGTATCGTTATGCAGCAAATGGGCCAAACGTTCGCTGCTATCAAGTCGGGTAAGGAATTTAACTCGCGCGCTATGAGTATTTCGATTAACACGCTGCTGGATGAGATCATGAAAAATCGTGATGTGCTCGTGCAGTTGACGGATATTCGTACGCAGGATAACGAGATGTATGTCCATGCAACGAATGTCTGTATGATGGCCGTGCTCATTGGGATTAACATGGGATTCAATGGAACCCAATTGAAGGAGCTCGCCATTGGTGCGCTTCTGCATGATGTGGGTAAGGTGGAGCTTGTTTGCGATGATGAATCGCTCGACATGAAGAAGCATCATACTTGGCGCGGCTTCGAGCTTCTGAAGAACAAGCGTGAATTCAGCCTGCTCATTGCCCATGTGGCCTTCCAGCATCATGAAACGCTTAACGGCCAAGGGGTTCCAAGAGGACTTATAAGTGAAGATATTCATATTTATGCGAAAATTACAGCCGTTGCGAATATGTACGATAATCTGCTCTTTGATGTCTCTTTAGGGCGTCGTATGCTGCCGCATGAGGCTTGCGAGCATATGATGGCGCTAGCGGAAACCAAGCTTGATCGCGATGTTTTGATCCAGTTTCTGAAAATCGTCTCGATCTATCCAACGGGGGCTTCCGTTCGTTTGTCCAATCGGGAAACGGGTGTCGTGGTCGGACAGCATAGAGGACTACCAAGCCGTCCAATTGTTAGAATCGTGAAGCAGGATGCGATGGACAAGGCGCTGGATATCAAAGAAATTGATCTGGCCAAGCATACGACCATTTTCATCGAACAGGTTCTGTCATAAAGGGGTAGTCATTTGTAAAAAGATGAACAGAAATGATATGATAAAGCAAGCAATCGATACCAATTTGTACATGCAGGGGGCATAAATATGTGGAGTTATCTGATTCCCATTCTCACGTTAATTGTTGGCTTGGTCGGTGGGTTCTTCATCGGCGTATTCTATTTAAAAAGACAGCTGGAATCCATGCAGAACAATCCGGAAATGCTGCAAAAAATGGCCAAGCAAATGGGCTACAACATGAATAAGCAGCAGCTAAATAAAGCACAGCAAATGATGAAAAACCAAAAGTGGAAATAAGACGTAGGGTTAGAATAACCCCCCAAAAGGGCTTTGCTGTTTAACCGTACGAACGGTGGACAGCACGAGCCCTTCCTAATTTATAATGTAGGGACCTAATATAGGGACCTTTGAGTGCAGCTCAAAGTCTCTCCTAATGTGAGTGTAGCTCAAAGTAGGACATACCAGTACTATTCAGAGGTGGCTCAAGCGATGGCTAGCAACAAAGACCGCATCATGGAAGCAGCCATGGATTTATTTCACGATCATGGTTTTCAAGGAACGGGTCTGGAAGATATATTGACGAGCAGCGGAGTATGCAAGAGCAATTTTTACTACCATTTTAAGAGTGAAGATGAACTAGGTTTGAAAGTTATTGAGCGCAAGGTCCAGGAGATGCGGCAATCTGTGATGGAGCCTAGTTTGGGTAATGCGCAATTAACGCCGAAGCAGTGTTGCTGGCCTTGTTTGAACGCATGCTGGCCTTTTGTGAGGCGCATGAATGCCGCAGAGGCTGCTTCTTCGGTAATCTGGCCTTGGAGCTGAGTGATAGCTCTGAGGAGCTGCGTAAGCCGTTAAGCCGCTTTTTCAGTGAGTTGGAGGCTGAGGTGGAATCCTGTTTACAGGAAGGTAAGAGACGAGGCGAGCTGCTGCTGCAGGGGTTAACTCCAGTGGAGCTGGCGACCCCGATAGTATCTCTTCTGCAGGGTGGAATGCTGCTCACCAAAACGCACAAAGACAGCAGAGCGCTGCGCGACAGTATCAAGGTTTTGACCGTTTGTATGGGGTAGAGGATAAGGAAGAGGAGTGATAAAAAGATGGCGTCTATTGACTACAAAAATACAAGAGTTGCTGAGAATCGGGAGCTGATTGAACAGCATGTCCGAGAGATTTTACGGCTGATTGGTGAAGATGTAGATCGGGAAGGCTTATTAGACACACCTGCTCGTGTAACTCGTATGTATGAAGAAATATTTTCGGGCTATGAGGCGAATCCACGCGATGTGATGGGTGTAACTTTTGATGAACAGCACGAAGAGCTGGTTATTATTAAAGATATTATTTATTACAGTCAATGTGAGCATCATATGGCGCCCTTTTTCGGGAAAGTACATGTAGGTTACTTACCTAGCGGAAAAGTGGCTGGACTTAGCAAATTTGCTCGTCTGGTTGATGTGGTAACTCGTAAGCTGCAGGTGCAGGAACGGATTACTTCAGAAATCGCCGACATTCTGGATGATGTGCTGAAGCCGCACGGCGTCATGGTTGTTGTTGAGGGAGAACATATGTGCATGTGCTCCAGAGGCGTGAAGAAATACGGAAGTCAAACGATTACCTCAGCAGTTCGCGGTTCTTTCCGCTCGGACTCGACACTTCGTGCCGAATTTCTGTCTTTATTAAAATAAGTAGTGCGTACGAGGGATGTGCATGGAGACAATAGTCTTGTGCAGCATCCCTTTTTTTTGTTCAGGAAGCGCGTCATGACTTGTTGCGAGGTAGACGATATAGTATTATTTTACCACATAAGAAAGTTTAAGATTTTCGGCCTCGAGAGAGGTTTTCTCACATAATAAAATATCCTCAAGTGGCTATCGTACATGCTTTAGCATAAACTGATAGGAAACATGAAGAGGTATACGGAGTGGCTAATTGACACAAAGAGACTAAGAACTATACCGGGCGTCCGGCAACAGCAATAGAGGAGGCAAGCTTATGAACAACATACGAAAATATCGGCCAGGTGAGGCCGGTTCCTCTAAATTGAGTGAAGAACGGGATGAATTTGAGCGGGATTATGCGAGGTTAATCCAATCTCCGACCTTTCGTCGGCTGCAGGGCAAGTCGCAGGTGTTCGGCGCAGGATCAGGTGATTACTATCGAACACGTCTAACCCATTCGCTCGAAGTTGCCCAAATCGCCAGAGAAGTGGCGAAGCGGTTAGAACGGACAAATCCTTTTTTGAGTAAAAGAGAGCATCCTGGCTTGATTATTGATCCTACTGTCGTCGAGTGTGCGTCGATTGCTCACGACTTCGGTCACCCGCCTTTTGGGCATAAAGGGGAAGAGGTTCTGAATCATATTCTGATGAGGGATTATGGCTTAAAATATGAGGGCAACGCCCAAAATTTTCGTATCCTGATGTTTCTCGAAAAAAGAGCAGGCAGTGAAAGCGGCCTGGATCTTACAGCCGCGGTACTTCTTGGTATAAATAAGTATCCATTTTTGATCGAGGAGGAAGGCCGACTTAAGGGTGTTTATGCCTCGGAGTGGGAAATCATTCATGATCTTCGATCGCAATGGAACATGCCGGAAGGCTGTTCGACCTTGGAAGCACAAATGATGGATTTATGCGACGATATCGCGTACTCCACCCATGATATAGAAGATGGTATTCGTGCTGGCAAAATTCAAATGAACGCAACCTTTTTTGAAGATCAAAGACTGATTCGCCATGTGGTCATGGAAATATTAAATGATCCCAATAAGCATAAATTCGGCTGGGAGCAAGTCAATATCGAGCAAATGGTCAGGCAAGTTCTGTCGGACTACCTGGAGCAGTGGGAGCAAATTTTCTCAGAGTGCAATGGGGAGGAATCACGTACGCGCAGAGAGATGAAAGCCCGCTGGGTGAGCTCTTTCGCGAGTAGTCTGGACATTCTGGATGACCCTGACCGAGGCTGGAAAAAGGTTGCGCTCGTAAAAGACGGAGCTGAGGATATGAATCTGCTGCGCACGATGGAAATTCTCAAGAAACTGGCATGGGTCACGCTGATCAAAGACTTCCGCGTTCTGCGCCTGCAAAAACGCAGCGAAATCATCGTCGAGCGCCTGTGGGACAGCTTCATCGACAAGGAAAAGGGGCAATGGATTATGCCTCCCGACTGGATCGATAGCTACGAGCGTCGTAATGCCACCTGGAGCTGGCCGCGTTTCGTTGCGGATTACATTTCCGGTATGACTGACGCCTACGCGGAGAAAGTCTACGCCGAATTGTTCGCTAGCAAATCCGGCTCGATTTACGAGATGGATTAGTCGGTATAACGATGCAGACCCCAAGTTGTTGTAAAAAGTGACTGATTAACCACAGAAGAATGCTGAGAGAGCCGAAATGGACTTCTCATCGCCGAAAAAGTAGCCAAGTGTTGCTGAGAAGTACGAAAAGGACTTCTTGGTGCGTGAAGGATGCTGGTTAACCGACAAATGAATGCTGAGAGAGCCGAAATGGACTTCTCATCGCCGAAAAAGTAGCCAAGTGTTGCTGAGAAGTACGAAAAGGACTTCTCGGTCGTGAAGGATGCTGGTTAACCGACAAATGAATGCTGAGAGAGCCGAAATGGACTTCTCATCGCCGATAAGTAGCAAAGTGTTGCTGAGAAGTCCGAAAAGGACTTCTTGGTGCGTGAAGGATGCTTGTTAACCGACAAATGAATGCTGAGAGAGCCGAAATGGACTTCTCATCGCCGAAAAAGTAGCAAGGTATTGCTGAGAAGTCCGAAAAGGACTTCTTGGTGCTTTAGATGCTTGAGTAGCTAGTCCGGTACTATTGGAGGTGTTTGGAGTCAAAACGAAGAAGCGGAAAGAGGTCCAATAAATAGGGCTTCTTTTTTTGATGATGCGATAAAGTTAAAATGTGAGTGTCAACGCAAGAAGAGGGTAAATGGACAAAATGGTGATGATTTAGATCGTTAAAGCGGAGTGTCGCAGGAGGGTTGGAAACTTTCGGCAGGAACAAGCGGTATAGGCAAAAAAATATCGGCCCACGAGGGGCCGATTTTATAGGGAGGAGGGAATACCAAGGTTAGCTTGCATAGGAGTAGTCGTAATACTGTTGAGGAAATTCATCGTTCGGCGCATATACGTTTTCGGCTCTGCTCGGTACAGCAGCTCATGCTGCGCTTTAGGGATAATCCACAGCTTGGATTCGGAGTCTTTTTGCTGCTTGAACATATCCTCTACCATGCCATAAGGTGCTTTGTAATCTTCCGTACCATGGATGAAGAAAATCGGCATCGGATAAGCGGTTGAGGTTACTTTGTTGTAAGGCACTTCTTGCAAGCTTACTCCATTGAGCAGAGGGAAGAATAAGCGTACAAGCGGTAGAGATGGAAATTTAGGCACGTTAACGACTTGCTTCATATTATGATAGAGTGTGTCTGGATTGAGCAAAAAAGTGCTGTCCAGAATCATCCCCGAAATATCGTTGCCACTTTGAAGAGCAGTCTGTAGTGCTGTTCCTGCTCCCATAGAGAAGCCCCAAATATAGATAGGACCGGTGGATATCTGCTTGATATAATGGATGGCGCCAAGCAATTCTTGCGATTCTTGAATGCCGCCGGTCATAATTCGTTTACTGTTAGGGTGCACATAGCCATAGTCGAACATGAGTACATTGTAGTTTTGCAAATGAAGTTCGCGGGCTAAGTTGTAAATGGGAACCCAAAGTTCTTCACGATTGCCGCCGTAACCATGGGAGAAGATGACGGTCTTGTCGGATTTGCCAGGTATGAACCAACCGTCTAGGTTTGACGTGCCATTCAGACTTGGGAAGGTCACACTGTTGTAAGGTAGACCAACGGCCCTCATCGGATCCGAATGAAGCGGGTCAATATGCGGCCGAGCCAGTGTCCAAGCAATATAGGCGTGAAAACCAAGAAGTAAAGAAGTGCATAGGATTAGGAATGAAATGAGGATGGTGAAAACCAGCCTTTTTTTGCGCAAAAGCGGTCGGGTGACCACTTGCTCCAGTGTGGGTTGTAGTGAACCAGTTCCAGGGGATAGAGATGTTGTTGACATCGTAGTACCCTCCCTCCATATAAATTAGTGAGATTATGCTTCTGCGGGTTAGAGGTTTAAGGGAGAATAAATTATTTAAATATTCAGATAAGTATTCTATTAACTTAATATTATTCTGAATGCGCTTTCAAGTCAATGAGGTTGCGCTAATTGTAAGCCCTTTGTAATCGTCCTGTAACAATGAGAAAACAGATGTTTGACTATATATAGGGATCTTTGGTCAAGACCAAAGTCTTTCCTCTATAGGGATCTTTGGTCTTGACCAAAGTCTCTTCTTTACGGGTTAAAGGAGTTTCGTTATACTGAAGATAACTGAGTTTCATATAGTGAAACTTTTTCACACGGATGGAAGTGGTGTAAAGCGATGGAAGATGGCAAGCTGACGGTGCGTGCTGTAGAGCGCGCTTTAGATATTATGCTTTGTTTCACAGGGGCGTCGGAATTGACGCTGACCGAAATAGCAAGTCGTGCCCAGCTTCACAAAAGCACGGTGCACCGACTTCTGGCATCCCTAGAAGGCAAAGGCTTCATCATGCGGGATGGCTCGACAGATAAATACAGACTCGGTTATCGGCTATGGGAGTTGTCCGCTAACCTCTCCAAAGAGGGAGACCCTGGCGTCATTCTGCTGCCGGAAATGGAACGGCTGCGAGATCAACTCGGCGAGACGATCTCGCTGTACGTGCAGGACGGCCTAGAACGCGTACGCGTCCAAGCCGTACAGAGCAACCACGCCATTCGCCGCGTTGCCCCAGTGGGGGCGCGAATGCCCTTGTACGTCGGCGCCTCGAGCAAGGTGCTCGTCGCCTTCGCTGAGCCAGCGCTGCAGGAGCAGCTGCTAGCCTCGGCCGATTGGCCGACCGGGCTAGATCAGACTGCGTTCCTGCAGCAGCTCAGCGACACCCGACGCGCGGGCTTCGCCACGAGCGTCGAAGAGCGCGAACCCGGTGCGGCGGCTGTGTCTGCACCAGTTCTGGATCGCGGGGGCCGGCTTGTCGCCGCCCTTGCGGTCTCTGGTCCAGCGAACCGGCTTACGCTGGAGCTGATGCAAGAGCAGGCGCCGCTCATTGTGGAGGCGGCGCGTCGTATGGGAACGATGCTGTGCTAGCGCATCGTCCTGTTATGCGGCTTCGTGCTGGCGCGAAGCCGCAGCCCTACCCGTCATCCGTCGTCAGGATGAGGATGCTTTGCTTCTAGGAGGTCATACTAGAAGAGGGAAAGGGAGTGGCAAGTGATGAATAAGACAGCCTCGATGCTGGCGATCTGGATCAGTCTTGCCAGTAATATCGTGCTGACCGCCATCAAAATCATCGTCGGCCTCAATTTCAAAAGCCAAGTGCTTATCGCCGACGGCATCCATAACGCGGGAGATGTCATTGCGACCGCAACTGCTTATAGCTCGATGCGCGTTTCCTCCAAACCAGCGGATGTTGATCATCCTTACGGGCATGGCAAAGCCGAGGTACTCGGAGCCTTTATAGTCGCTATCATCCTAGGTGGAGCAGCCATTTACATGGGCTACCACTCTATTCATGCGTTACTTGAGCCAGCGGGAGAGGCGCATATGATTGCATTTATCGCGGCGATCATCTCGCTAGTTTGGAAGCAAATTCTTTATGTCTACACGAAACGTATAGGCCATAGGGTCAACAGCAAAGGATTAATAGCCACAGCGTATGATCATTTGGCCGATGTATATGCTTCGATTGCGGCTTCGGTCGGTATTGGTTTGGCCTTAATCGGGGATCACTACGGCTATAGCATATTGGCTTATGGCGACCCAGTAGCTGGTATCATTGTCTCGTTTTTAGTGCTGAAATTGGCGTACGAAATGGGAAGCGAATCTTTCGACATTCTCATGGAGCGCAGTGTGAGTACGGCGTACATTGAACAATACGCGGCATTGATCCGATCTGTCCCGGAGGTCAAACGGATCGACCGCTTACGCGCCCGCGAGCACGGTCATTACATACTAGTTGACGCCAGACTTGCTGTTTCGGGCAAATTGACCATTCAAGAAGGCCATGACATTAGTCGCCTTATTAAGAAAAAAATCAAAGAAGAGCATAGTGATGTGGATGAGGTGCTGGTTCATTTGAATCCTTGGTATGAGGAGTCTACTAAATCAGATGGCAGCTGATCTTAACTCTTGATCTAACCTCCTGAGCCACCAATTCGCATTCTATGTAAAAACACCTCTACACGAGGTCGCTCACCATGGAGCGGCTTCGGTAGAGGTGTTTTTGTTTGCTTCTCATACATCTTTTTTTCTTTAATTACTTCGCAAAAATATGACTCCCAATCCGCACAGTCTGCGGACGTGACCAGATCCAAGCGCTCGTCGCTGTATCAGGATTAAAATAATAGATGGAACCCCTAGTAGGGTCCCAGCCCTGAACAGCATCCTGCGCTGCCATGTAGGCCGTCTTATCCGGCTTCAGCCAGTATTGGCCGTCACTAACGGCTGTAAAAGCCCCAGGCTCAAATATAATGCCTTGGATGGAACTCGGGAACTTACTCGATTGTAGACGATTCATGACAACGGCCCCAACGGCCACTTGTCCTTCATAGGATTCACCGCGAGCCTCGCTGTAAATCACCTTCGCCAACATATCCAATTCAGCTTGATTCACCGAATAGTTACGTAAAGCCTCCCAGGTTTTTGCTCCAATCATGCCGTCAACGGTTAGACCATAATTATATTGAAAATTGCGAACAGCAGCGGCCGTGATCGGACCATATTTGCCATCCACAGATTGCTGATAGTAGCCTAAAGTCTCGAGTCGGAACTGAGCGTCCCAGACATCACCGTTTTGACTGCCTTGCTTCAATGTAGTTGCTGCAGAAGCCGGCAGGCTCCATTCACTTACGCTAAAACCTAGACCCATTGAAGCTAACAGCACGACAAGGACGAGTTTTTTTATCAACTTCATCTTCATCTCCCCTTTCGTTCTATCAGTATAGGTGCCGAGGAGGGGAGGCTCAACCCGCAGTTATTGGAAATTCAGCCCAAACGCTTGGCGCTGTAAGGGAATTTAGGTTGTAAAAATGTCTTTACAATTGCTGATTTGGTCTTTTTTTTAAATAAAAAGCCCGAGACCGCCAATAAGGCAATCCCGGACTTTTGCTGTGTGTAATGCTGTTGTGTGTTTTGCTGTATTAGTTTTTCTCAGCAAGGATGGAACGAAGAACGGTTTGCAGAATACCACCATTGCGGTAATAGTCTACGTCCACCAAGCTATCCAAACGTACAAGTGCGGTGAATTCGAAGCTTGTGCCATCTTCACGAGTAGCAGTTACTTTTACAGTGGAACCCGGCTGTACGTCGTTGCTCAAACCAGTGATATCGAATGTTTCACGACCTGTGATACCTAGTGTTTTCCAACCATTTCCTTCAAGGAATTGAAGTGGAAGAACGCCCATACCAACAAGGTTACTGCGGTGAATACGCTCGAAGCTTTCCGCGATAACGGCTTTGACGCCAAGTAGGAATGTACCTTTTGCCGCCCAGTCACGGGAGCTTCCAGTTCCATACTCTTTACCAGCGATAACTACGAGGTTTTGGCCTTCAGCTTGATACTTCATGGAAGCATCGTAGATGGATTCAACTTCGCCAGTTGGCAGGTAAGTCGTTACGCCGCCTTCTGTTCCTGGTGCCACTTGGTTACGAATACGGATGTTCGCGAACGTACCGCGCATCATCACTTCGTGGTTACCACGACGGGAACCGTAGGAGTTGAAGTCTTCTTTTTTCACACCATGGTTAATCAAGTATTGGCCTCCAGGGCTGTCAACTTTGATGTTACCGGCAGGGGAGATATGGTCCGTTGTAACGGAATCTTCCAAGAGTGCTAATGTTTTGGCATTCCGAATATCTGCGATATCATCCAGAACCGTGCCCAGATCTGTGAAGAACGGAGGCTCTTGAATGTATGTGGAATTGTTGTCGAACTCGTATAGATCGCCTTCCGGAATTGCGATTTGGTTGAAACGCTCATTTGCACGGAATACGTTGCTGTATTTATCACGGAACATGTCAGCACTCATTGCAATTCCAAGAGCTTCTTGAATCTCTTGGTTTGTAGGCCAAATGTCTTTGAGGTAGACAGGTTGATTGCTTTGGTCGTAGCCGATTGGATCGTTAGCCAAATCAATGTTCACTGTTCCTGCAAGTGCATAGGCAACAACAAGCGGAGGTGATCCCAGGTAGTTCGCTTTCACTTGAGCATGTACGCGGCCTTCGAAGTTACGGTTACCGGAAATAACGGCAGCCACAGTCATATCGTTGTCGATGATGGCTTTGCTTACTTCTTCTGGAAGCGGACCGGAGTTACCGATACAAGTTGCGCAGCCATAGCCTGCAACGTGGAAGCCTAGTGCTTCTAGAGGCTCAAGCAAGCCTGCTTTAATCAAGTACTCGGTAACAACCAGGGAACCAGGTGTCAAGGAGCTCTTAACGAAAGCTGGTTTTCTCAAACCGCGAGCCACCGCCTTTTTCGCTACAAGTCCAGCACCTAGCATAACGCTTGGGTTCGATGTGTTTGTACAAGAAGTGATTGCCGCGATGACAACTGCGCCTGTACTCATTTTGACAGTTTCGCCGTTTGGATAAACAACATCAACGACTTCGTCGATTTTCTCATCGGTAAGGCCATAGCCGCCTTTATCGATAGGTGTACGGATGATGGAGTTGAAAGACTCCTTCATGTTAGTAAGCTCTACACGGTCTTGCGGACGTTTAGGACCAGCTAAGCTCGGTACTACAGAGCCAAGATCAAGTTCAATTACATCTGTAAACTGAGGATCTGGTGTGCTGTCTGTACGGAACATACCTTGTGCTTTGTAGTAGGCTTCTACGAGTGCGATTTGATCTGCGTCACGACCTGTACTTCTCAGGTAGTTCAACGTTTCGTTGTCGACTGGGAAGAAACCGATTGTTGCGCCGTACTCAGGAGCCATGTTCGCTACCGTTGCACGGTCAGCCAAGGAAATGTTGCTCAGACCAGGACCGAAGAACTCAACGAATTTACCAACAACGCCTTTTTTACGCAAAATTTGTGTAACAGTCAGAGCCAAGTCAGTTGCTGTAGCGCCTTCTGCCAGGTGGCCTGTCAATTTGAAACCAACAACGTCCGGAGCTACGAAGTAAAGCGGTTGTCCAAGCATACCAGCCTCAGCTTCAATACCGCCTACGCCCCAACCTACAACACCAAGTCCGTTGATCATTGTTGTGTGGGAATCTGTACCTACGAGGGAGTCTGGGTAAACAACAGTTTCGCCATCGATCGTTTTCGTAGCTGCTACGGAAGCCAGGTACTCCAAGTTAACTTGGTGAACGATACCTGTTGAAGGTGGAACAGCACGGAAGTTGTCGAATGCCGTTTGTGCCCAACGTAGGAAACGGTAACGCTCTTCGTTTCTTTCGAACTCTAGGTTAATGTTGTAGTCAAGTGCATCCGGGGATCCGAAAGCATCGACCATAACAGAGTGGTCAATAACAAGGTCTACAGGAACGAGTGGGTTGATCCGTTTTGGATCTCCGCCTTCACGTGCCATCGTCGCACGCATTGCCGCAAGGTCAACAACGACGGGTACGCCTGTGAAATCCTGAAGAACGATACGAGCAGGAATGAAAGGAATTTCTTTGTTTTCATCGCGGCCTTCAGCCCAACCAGCGATTTGTTTAACATGTTCACTTGTAATGGCACGGCCGTCGAATTGACGAATAGCGGCTTCGAGCAAAACGCGAATGGAGACAGGCAGATTGCTAACAGTTCCGTGGCCTTGATTTTCAAAGTCAGGAAGACTGTAATACTGGAACGATTTCGTTCCCACAGTTAACTGCTTACGCACAGAAAAAGAGTCCTTATTGGACATGGGTAATTCCTCCTCAATAATATGATCATCCATTGGTTTCATCTAGTGAAACTCAATTTCATTAATCCCTCTACTTCAAGTATAGCGTTTTGCTTTGTATGAGTAAAGATTAATTTCAATCATTTTTACCGTCAAAATGTCATATATTGAATCAATTCAAAGCAATTCGGGCTCGTCCTAAGGAGGATACCAAGATGTCCTGGAAAACAGCGCTCTATAACTACGTTCACGCTAAGAACCAGGCAGAGATCGATGGCTCTGCTGCACCTTTGGAAGCTTATGTCTCAGATAGCGCTTATGTACGGAAACAGGATGTCAAGGTACGTAGGCTCCTGAACAGTTACCGCGACCGTGATGCTAAATTGCTGCGTGGAGAAACAAAGCTGCGTCTTACTGGTGTCAAAGAATCGCCCCAAGCGATAATCGCGGATATCCAATTACATCGATTTCTAAATTATCGGATTGGGTCCATCGAACATCTGGAGGAACGTATTGAACCTGAACGTGTGTTCATAGATAGCACGGCGAACCGCTGGCAGGTCCGGTACACAGAACCTCTCCATGAAGAAAAGTCGCTTCCGAGCAAGCAGCGAGGCGTCTTTTTGCCTGATCATGAAGGTTTTGTGGATGGGCTTCGCAGAGCGCCCTCACTTCCTTATATCAATCATAGTATACTCAACAGTGGTGCTCAGGAATCAGCTCCTCGCAAAATCATTTATAATCGCGCCAAAGCGGCCCATTATGCAGAAACTTGGTGGCAAACCCCGAATCCGAAATACGAGGAATTTGAAGTCGACTGTACGAATTTTGTATCGCAATGCCTCTTTGCAGGCGGGGCTCCAATGGACTATACTGGGAAAAGGGATTTGGGCTGGTGGTATGCTGGCAAAAAAGGCAATCAAGAGCTTTGGAGCTTTAGTTGGGCTGTTGCCAATAGCCTGCAAAATTTCCTCTCACATAGCCGCAGAGGTCTGCAAGGGCATGCGGTAAATGATCCGAGGGAGCTTCAACCGGGGGATACAATTAGCTACGACTGGGATGGCGATGGCCGCTATCAGCACAATACGATTGTGATAGGCAAAGATGCCAACGGGATGCCGCTGGTCAATGCGCATACATATAATAGCCGTAATCGTTATTGGGCTTATAAGGATTCACCTGCTTGGACAGAGAGGACGAAGTACGTTTTCGTTCGGGTTGCTGATGAAATGTAATACGAAGCGTAAACGCAAATACTAAACGGAGGTACGTAATGAGCCGCAAAATACGAATTGGATTAATTTATGGGGGGAAATCCGGAGAGCATGACGTGTCCCTGCAAACAGCATTGGCGGTTATGAAAGCTGTGGACTTCAATAAATATGAGATCACACCGTTTTATATATCCAAAAAGGGCGAATGGAGAAGCGGTGCACCCCTGTTAGGTCCGGCTGAATCCAAGGAAGTATTGACTTTTAGCAGTGGAGAAACCGCTGCAGCCGCACCTGCTTCCAATGCTTTGGCACCCATATTCGGGGCCATTCAGACAAAAGGCGATGTGGCTATTACTGCAACGAATACAGCTGCCATGAAGGACACAGGCTTAGACGTTATTTTTCCGCTTTTACATGGTACATTTGGTGAAGATGGGACCATTCAAGGATTACTTGAAATGGCAAACATTCCATACGTAGGTGCAGGCGTGCTTGCATCAGCCGTCGGGATGGATAAAGTCATGATGAAGAAGGTTTTCGCACAAGAAGGGCTTCCACAGTGTATTTTCCGCCATTTCACTCGTACCGAGTGGGAAAAGAACCGTGCGTATCATCTGGTCGAGCTCGAAACGGCTATCGGATATCCGTGCTTCGTGAAGCCGGCTAATCTGGGCTCCAGTGTCGGTATTTCCAAAGCAAGAAATCAAGAAGAATTAATTGAAGCGGTCAATTTCGCTTTCCAATATGATCGCAAAGTCATTATTGAAGAGAACATCGATGCCCGCGAGATCGAAGTAGCCGTTTTGGGCAATGATGAACCTATTGCTTCTGTTGCTGGTGAAATCGTATCCTCGAACGAATTTTACGATTACAAAGCGAAATATATGGACGGCAAATCAGCGATGGTTATTCCTGCAGACATCCCCGAAGAAACGTCCGAGCGGATTAGACAGCTGGCGCTTCAAGCATTCCTGGCTGTTGATGGCAGTGGTTTATCGCGTGTTGATTTTTTCTTAGGCAAAATCGATCAGAAGATCTACATCAATGAAATCAATACGATGCCGGGCTTTACACCATTCAGTATGTACCCGCTGCTATGGCAAGAAACCGGTAAACCATACACAGAGCTGCTGGATGATCTTATACGTCTGGCTATCGAACGGCATACAGCGAAGCAGAATATCCAATATTCTTTTGATGTGGAGTAGATGCAAATGGGATTTCAAACGGAGTTTAATTCAGTCTGCAAGTTTAAGTCCGCGCAGGAGCTCTATGAGCTTCTAGAGTACGGCCGCGGAAAAATGGTGAAAAGCGGCTTCCGCGTCTTCCCAACCGGTCAGAAAGTCATAGCTTACACGCCTGAGAATCAGGCGATTGCCATTGTTCGGATCGTTGCCTCCATCGCGGAAATCAATTTCCAAGGAGATGAAGTAACGCAAGTGGAAATGGAGCTCATTCGCCGTCTGACGGAAGAAGAGTCACGGATTCAGACCTCACTTGCTTTTGAGATGTTTTTTGGTGAGCAAGCTTAGCGGCATAGCGTGAAATTAGAAGACATCGTCCGATATGGACGGTGTCTTTTTTGAATACCTTATACTAGAGGCTTATCTCATGTTTGTGAGTGCGAGGCTCGGCTGAGTTGCCGATATAGTCCGTTTTGCGCTCCGTAAGGATGATTTTCATCACTAAACAATGCGCGAGGTGGAAAAGTACCTCCATGCAAAAAGTCGCTCTCACCATAGGTACTACAAGAACTTAGTACTTATTCTATTTAGCTCTAAGAACTACAATGTACGTATTAGATATTCAGATTGGAGCGTGAAAAGAATGAGACAAACGTTATTGACGGACAGAAAGTTTATTGCCTATTGGCTTTTCAATATTGGCTTAGGTATACCAACTCCATATGTACTTATTTATCTGATCTTTGGGTTTTATGGCTTTATGTCGCCTCCATCGATGCAAGATCGGTATATGGCTGCGGGGGTACTTTGCGTATACTTGTTGGTTTGGTTTATCGGAAATTATATGTGTTTACGAAAAGAAGATCGAGGCACCAAGTTCGGTATGCTAGCGTTAAGCCTGCTGCCACTGGCGATTTCGTCTTTTATCAGCTTCAAAATCTTAACATCCATCTCATCTTAAATTAGGTGAGTTGTGTGTATGTGCGGCTGCTCCAGAGGGTACCCTATGAAGGGAATTTTTGCAGAAACCTTACAAATGCATTCGTCCAACAGGACGATGTAAGCCGTTTATCTTTGCATACTCTTCTTGGAGGTTAACCTTGCATGATTATTCGCCTTGGGTATGTGGCTATGTCGACGGTAGTCAAGAACGCGTCCCCTTCCAAAACGATGACAGTCACGAACTTCAGCAAGCTTCTGGATCGAGATGCGGCCATTCGGAAGCTAGAGCGACTTGGCGCCGAAAATCTGCATAATACGCTTAGATTGCTTAGGCATAACCGAGCGCATGACATTATGGTGTTTCGCTTTTCCTCCAGGCTGATCCCTCTCATTGGACATGAAATGTTAGGTGACTGGGACCCCATTACCACGCTTTCTGCGGAATTCCAAGAGCTTGGCAGTTACGCTAAGCAGTCTGGCATGCGTGTAAGCTTTCATCCGGATCATTTCACCGTGCTGAGTACGCCAAAGGAAGATGTACTGCAGAAATCGGTAGAAGATCTAGAGCGGCATTCTGCTATGCTTAACGCGATGGGGCTGGGTATGGAAGCCATGTGCAATATTCATGTAGGTGGTTCCTACGGCGATAAAGAGAAAGCGGCTAAGCGATTTATTCAGAATTTTTCCGCGCTGCGCCCTGACATTCAGAGGCGGATTACACTTGAGAATGATGATAAAACCTTTACTGCGCAAGAGACACTCGATATTGCAGAAAAGGTGGGAGCGCCTATGGTGCTGGATATTCATCATCATGCGGTCAATAACAACGGGGAAGATGCGATAGATCTCTGGCCGCGGATCAGACAAACGTGGTCGAGACAGGAGAGTGAGCAGTCGGAACAGGCAGCAAACGTACTCCCGCCGAAAATTCATGTTTCAAGTCCAAAAAGTGAAACGGATCTAAGAAGTCATGCTGATTACGTGGAGGTAGGTCCTCTTTTCGCATTCCTGCGTGCGATTGCGCCAACCACGCCAAATCTCGATATCATGATTGAAGCGAAGATGAAAGATGGTGCGTTATTTCGCCTCATGGAAGACCTCAAAATGCAAGAGGGAGTTTCGGTTATCGATCAAGCCTCCATCCAGCTATAGCCATTCAGATTTAATTCTTGAATTGTTAGACAAAATGGGGTACTTTGGAGAGTGGGAATGAACGACGCACAATCCATTGTGAGAGGGGCCTCTTAATACCATGAGTCAATTGTTAACCGGAAAAAATATACTTGTAATGGGTGTTGCCAATGACCGCAGCATCGCTTGGGCTATTGCTCAATCCTTAGCGGCACAAGGAGCCAATCTTGTTTTTACGTTTGAAAATGAGCGTGTTGAGGAACGCGTTCGCAAGCTCGCAGACACGATTCCAGGCTCAACCTTGATGCCTTGCAACGTAACTGCGGATGCTGAGATCGAAACACTTGCATCTACACTCAAAGAGAAATTCGGTGTGCTTCACGGTCTCGTACATAGTATTGCTTTTGCTAAAACCGAAGAGCTGGACGGGCTATTCGTTGACACATCGCGTGATGGTTTCGCATTAGCACATGACATCAGCGCTTACTCCCTTGTAGCTGTATCGAAACGGATTTACCCGCTGATGACAGAGGGCGGCAGCATCATGACGATGACCTACCTCGGCGCTGAGCGCGCGATGAAGAACTACAACGTCATGGGCGTTGCCAAAGCAGCGCTGGAAGCTAGCGTGCGTTACCTGGCGAATGACCTCGGTCAATTCGGCATTCGCGTCAACGGTATCTCCGCTGGCCCGATTCGTACCTTAGCAGCCAAAGGCATCAAAGACTTCAACTCCATCCTGCGCCAAGTGGAAGAGAAAGCGCCGCTGCGCAAAACAACGGATACAGCCGAAGTAGGCGACACAGCGATGTTCTTGATGAGTAACCTTTCCCGCGGTATCACGGGTGAAGTTATCTATGTGGACGGTGGATATCATATCGTTGGCATTTAAACCCCCATACTAAGAAATTCCGTATTGCCTTATGGGTAATACGGTTTTTTTTACGCAAAAGACAGGCTGATTCTAGTTGAAATGTAAAATAATACGAATATTTTGGGATGAAACGCACTAGTATTTAAAACGTATAATTTACTATACTGGAGTTACCAATTAAATTAATGAAAAGAAAGAGTTGATATAAATGGTTGAAAGTAAGGTGGAGCCTTTCGTGGTGGGCAGTAAGAGCTTTACAGCGGTGGCCATTAATACGGCAGCTAAGGCTGGGCAATGGATTAAGAGCAAGCTGGGGGACATTAATCGCGTGGATACGAAGTTCTCCTCTCAAGATTTGGTCACTGAGGTGGATAAAGGTTCGGAGAAGCTAATTCGTAATTTGATTATGACTCATTTCCCAGATCATTCCATTCTTGGTGAGGAAGGCGTGGAGCCTGGACCAGAGGCTTCGGCCAAAGCACTTCAGGCGATGAGTGATGAGGAGTATCTCTGGATCGTGGATCCAATTGATGGGACGACGAACTTTGTTCACGGCTTTCCGTTCTACTCCGTTTCGATTGCGCTGGCACATAAGGGTGAAATTATTGTAGGTGTCGTCTATGACCCTTCACGTGACGAGCTGTTCGTCGCTGAAAAAGGGAAAGGCGCCTATATGCACGGCAATAAGACGAAGGTTTCGCTCGATAACAAGCTATCCGAGAGCTTGGTGGCAACCGGCTTTCCTGCGGACCGTGACGGCGCGCTCCCGATCAATCTCAAAGGGACGCTGGCTTTGGCCCCGAAGGTAAGGAATCTTCGCTCGGGTGGATCAGCAGCGCTGCATATGGCTTACGTCGCAGCAGGACGATTAAGCGGGTTCTGGGAGATTGGTCTCAACGCATGGGATATTGCTGCAGGCTCGTTGTTGATTCAAGAATCCGGCGGTAAAGTAAGCGATACGGCTGGGAATCCATACCGGCTTGCCGTAAGAAATGTGCTTGCTACCAATGGTCAAATTCATGAAGAACTTCAGCAGGAGTTGGCTGGAGCGGGAGCGACAGGTTTGTAAAGCTTGAGCAGCTTACAAGATTTTCTTGTTGAATGGGATACAAGCAGAAAAAAGAGTAATTGGTCTAATCGAATAGATGCAAGCATGAAGAAGAGAGTCACAATGTGGCTCTCTTTTTTCTGCGATATGATCAGGAGGGGAGAGAAGGAGTAAGTTTGTTGAGATGCTCTGTGCACGGTAAGTCAAGTCTGGTATAAACGCCTAACATGCACTATAATATGAGATATATCGTTTATTTAAACGTTTCAATTAACTGGACACGCACAGGCGTGATCGGGAAAATGGATGGAGAGCTTTTATGACGTCAAATACACAATCACATTCAGGATCTGGCCCGGATATCATCACATTTGGGGAAACGATGGCACTGCTCATGCCCTCCGGTGGCAAGGGGTTGGAATATTCATCTGAGCTTCACAGCTTGTTTGGTGGTGCCGAAAGTAATGTAGCTATTGGTATATCACGGCTTGGAGGCAAGGTCGGCTGGTTCGGACGGTTAGGTAAAGATCCATTAGGTCGCATGATTTTCAAAAAAATCCGTGGTGAAGGCGTCGATGTTTCACGTGCTGAGTTGACAGCAGAAGCTCCTACGGGGCTGATGATGCGTGAAGTACTTATGGGCAAAACGTCTGTCTACTACTATCGCAAAAATTCAGCAGCGAGTCAGATGAGTGCGAAGCATTTGGACGAGGTTTATATCGCTGGGGCCAAAATCCTGCATATCACAGGCATCACTCCTGCCTTAAGCGAATCTTGTAAAGAGGCGGCTTTCGAAGCTATTCGGATGGCTCGTAAACATGGCGTCAAGGTCAGCTTTGATCCTAATTTGCGTTTGAAGCTTTGGAGTATTGAAGATGCGCGTCCTGTGCTGTTAGAACTGGCTAAGCTGTCTGATATTTTCTTACCTGGTTTAGATGAATTGAAGCTGCTCTACCAGACAGAGGACTGGGATGTTATCGTGAGCAAGCTGCGTGAATTATCAGCGATATCGATTGTCAAAGGCGGAGAGAATGAGACGTACGTCGTAAACTCAGATAGCGTTACAGCAGTTCCATATTTCAAAGCGGAGCATGTGGTGGATACCGTTGGAGCGGGTGATGGTTTCTGTGCGGGCTTTTTGGTTGGCTTGTTAAAAGAGTATGAATATGCGGAAGCTGTGCGCATCGGTAATCTCGTGGGTTCCTTGATCGTTCAGACCGAAGGGGACTGGGAAGGCGCTCCGACTTGGGAACAAGTGGATGCCGTACTTAACGATGTTAAACATATAGAACGTTAAATGCTTGAAAAAGAAGGGTGTAGATTCTAATGAAAAAAATTAAACTTATCCAACAAATATCAAGTGAAGGTGTCGTTGCCGTTCTACGTGGCGATACGCCAGAAGAAGTCGTGGAAATGGCCGATCAAGCCATTGCCGGCGGTATTAAGGTCATCGAGGTCACAATGACCGTGCCTTTCGCGCTGCGCGCTATCGAGGAGCTCGCGAAGCGCTACTCGAGCACAGCGCAGGACGCGGCCAAGTACGCGATCATCGGGGTGGGCACAGCCCTTGACCCCGAGACGGCGCGTGCCGCGATCCTCAGTGGGGCCGAGTTCGTCGTCGGCCCATCGCTTAACCCGAAAACGGTTGAGCTCTGCAACCGTTACAGAGTGCCCGTCATGCCAGGATGCATGACGATTCAAGAGATTCAGACGGCGCTTGAGCTCGGCGTCGATATCGTCAAGCTCTTCCCGGGCAATCTCTACTCGCCCGCGATGATTAAGGCCATTAAAGGTCCGCTGCCGCAAGCGAACATCATGCCGACTGGCGGCGTCTCGCTGAGCAACCTCGGCGAGTGGATCCAGGCCGGCGCTGTTGCTGTCGGTATCGGTTCCGATTTGACTAGCGAAGCCGTTAAAACTGGTAATTACAGCCTTGTCGCCAAGAAGGCGGCTCAATACATCGAGGCCTACCAAGCGGCCAAGAAGTAGGAAATGCGCACGCTCCGTCGAAATGATGACGGAGCGTATTTTTTTGAAACATGAATGTTGGTAAATCATATCTATGACAATTACTTGCTTCCCCTCGAAGGTAGTTTTGATTGATGAAAGGAAAGAGACGATGAATCATGGCAAAGCGAAGCTGCTGCTGCAGGTCGATAATCTTCAGAAGTCGGTGTCTTTCTATACAAGACAGCTTGGTTGGGAATTGGTGGAGTCGGCTCCTGAGAGCCATGCAGCATTGCTTCGCATTTGGTTGAACGATGAAGTTGTATTGAAACAGAGAGGTCAGCTAACCAAGCAGGAGCATGAGCGACAAGAGGCTTACCTAACTCGTTGGTTGCAGCCTAAGCCCACAAGCCCGCAAGCGGGAGATCTCATTTATATTGGGGTTAGCTCCGTTAACGAAGTGGAAAAAAGCTTGCAAGAAAACGGATGGAATGAGCTGAGAAAAGAAGAAGAAACGGGACATATTCGGAAGGTTTTTGTTCCCGCCGATGATGGGTATACCTTCGTTTTCTGGGAGGAACTATTTGCTTCGGATGATGAAATTATGAAGATGTTCGCTGATGGGATAGTTGAGTTGGAATGTGCCGTAGATGGCCTGTCTGATGAACAGCTCAGTTTAACGGAAGCGCCGGGTAAATGGTCGATTCGTGAACAAGTGCTGCACCTGATTGATTTGGAATTAGTCACGATCCACAAAGTGAAATTTGCCTTAGCAGAGCCGGGGCGTACCTACCAAGGGAATCATTTTTCACAGGATGATTGGAGTATTAGTCTTCATTATGCCACGAGGCCGATTGCATACGAAGTGCAGCTGTTTCGTAGTTTGAGACAGCATATCCTTGGATTATGTGAACATCTGCCTGGTGCGCTTGAGCGGACAGTTATAACTACAAATAATCGCGAAGAGTCGGTTGCTAGATTGCTCAAAATGATGTCAGGACATGCTAGGCACCATGTACGGGCTGTGGAGCGAATTCGTGAACTTCATGGCTATTAATTACAGCTATGGCATTTCTATAAAAACGCAGAAAAACCCAAGCGCACAAGCTCTTGGGTTTATTTGTTGATTTTAGGCAAGCGAATTGATATGATAAAGAGTGATTAGGAAAAAATGTATTAAATAACATTATTATCCTAATATAATTATAGCATCAAGACAGCCTTCGTGTCAAATTTGCGTTTTACATGTCTGAAAAGAGGTGTTGCAATGAATCTAACTGAGCAGGATTGGGCAGCAGAGGAACAAAGAGTTCAAGAAGTTACAGCAAAGATCTGCATAAGAATTACAGGGTTAGAGGATCAGGTCGGCAAGGTTCAATCGGATGTTGTTGAGATTCGCAAGCATTATTGGGATGAAGTCACCATGGATCTAAGTACGTCGGAAGACGCGGCAGAATCGATTGCAAGTATGCGGCAGCAAGCGGAGGTGCTATCTGAGAGAGAACGTACGCATCGACAGGCAACAATAGCTTTAGGCAAGTTAAAAAGACTTGTGTATTCCCCTTATTTTGGCCGAATCGATTTCACCGAACGAGATGAGAGACAAGGAGAAGCCATTTATCTTGGGATTGCTGCCTTTTTGGATGAGCAGGAGGATCACTATCTGGTTTATGATTGGCGAGCGCCCATATCCAGTCTTTATTACGATTATGCGCCTGGTGAAGTAGCCTTTACGACACCGAACGGCATTGTAGAGGGACAAATGCTGTTGAAACGCCAATTTGTTATTCGCGACAGCCGAATTCAGCTGATGTTTGATACTGGAGTGACGATCGGAGACGAATTGTTGAAGCAAGTGCTCAGTCGAAGTTCTGATGCGCAAATGAAGACAATCGTGGCGACGATTCAAAAAGAACAAAACCGCATTATTCGGAACGACAAAGCACGCATGCTCATCGTGCAGGGGGTAGCTGGCAGTGGGAAAACTTCGGCTGCTCTGCAAAGAGTCGCCTACTTACTATATAAGCACCGAGATCAGCTGAGTTCAGACCAGATGGTGCTATTTTCACCAAATCCGCTTTTCAATCACTATGTATCCACGGTATTGCCGGAATTAGGCGAAGAAAACATGCAGCAAACGACCTATCAGGCCTATTTGGAGCATCGATTGGGTGAAGAGTTTGATGTGGAGGACTCATTCACGCAATTGGAGTATGTGTTAGCGCGGGAACGTTCATCTGAAAATGGGGAGAGGGCCCAGGAGCAAATTCCACAGGGGGATGAGGAATGTGCTTACAATGCTCGTTTAAGTGGAATTCATTATAAGTCATCGCCCCAGTTCCTAGCTGTCATTCATGCTTATCAGGAGCGGTTGATGCATACAGATATGCTATTTAACTCTATTAAGTTTCGTGAAAAGGAAGTCCTGAGCGCTGCTCGATTGGTGGAGCGGTTTTACAGCTATGATCCGTCCATTCGGCTGCCGAACCGATTGGAATTGATGCGGGGCTGGATTCTGGAACAGCTAGAGCTCTTTGCAGAGCTTGAGCTGGAAGAAGCTTGGGTTGAGGAGGAGATTGAACTTCTCAGTAGTGAAGAGTACCACCTTGCCTATTTGCGGCTGCGTAAAATGGAGCGGGGGGAGGGAGTCACATTTGATGATTTTGATCAGGAGAGGGTGCTGCTTGCACGTGACGTTATCAAGGAGCATTTGAAACCAGTGCGGAACGCTGTGAAGCGGCTTAAGTTTGTAGATCTGAGAGGATTGTATGGGCAATTGTTTTGTGAAGAGATTCGTGAAGAGGAAACCGATCATGAAGTGAAAGCTGATCAGGGGAGTCCGATTGAGAATCAGTGGAGACCTATAGAGAATCAGTGGAGTCTGATAGAGAATCAGTGGAGTCCTATAGGGAATAAGCCGCCCTATTGGTCGGCTATCTGCGAGCGGACGCTGAAGGAACTGGCGCAGGCCAGGCTGCCGTATGAGGACGCGACGCCGTTCTTATACATGATGGAAGCGGTCTGCGGCTTCCAGACGAACGGCTCCGTGCGCCACGTCATCATCGACGAGGCGCAGGATTATTCCCCGTTTCAGCTGGCTTACCTGAAACGGCTCTTCCCGCGCTGCCGGATGACAGCGCTCGGAGATCTGAACCAGGCGATCTATTCGCACGCTTCCGCGTACAGCGAAATCGATCCGATCGCCGCTCTGTATGGGCCGGAGCAAACGGAGGTTATCCGTTTGCACCGCAGTTACCGCTCCACGCGCGAGCTCGTGGAGTTCACTCGCGGCATCGTGCCTGGCGGCGATGCCATAGAGCCCTTCACCCGCAGCGGCGCAAAGCCGCGGGTGATCAAGGTCAGCGATCGCGGATCGCTGCATAGCCTGCTGGCAGCCGAGATTGATCGGCTGCTAGGCGAAGGCTATGCCTCCATCGCGATTATCGCCAAGACCGCGAGCGAGAGCGAGCTCGCGCACCAAGCCCTTGAGCCACAGCTGCAAGTGCCTCTGGGGCTCATCACCAAACATAGCCCGACCTTCGAGTCGGGCGTGCTAGTCATCCCTTCGTATCTGGCGAAGGGGGTAGAGTTCGATGCCGTACTCATCTATGATGGTTCCCATCATCAGTACGGATATGAAAACGAACGCAAGCTGTTCTATACCGCTTGCACCCGGGCTATGCACGAGTTATGTATATTCACACTGGGCGAGTTAACTGCGTTTGTAGGGGAACATCTAACGGATACGTATGAGTGGGTTTAATGTGATTTTGCAGCCTTACCTCTTTGGAATTATGAAAGGGGGGAGATTCCAAAATCCATATTCGCGGTTGAATGATGTTGTAAAAAGTGCAACAATTGCTGCCTAAATCTAGCCGTTCTCCCTTCGTTGTTTAATATACAACAATTTTGTCCTATACAGGCCATTTCGCAACAAATGGGCACTATAATTACTGCTGGATCAGCATCCACTTCTGGGCGCTGGTCCCGTTATCGGTGTGAATTTGCTCAAAGGAGGTCTGGCGGAAATGGTTTGGAAGGTACTTAGTGCTATATGCTATATTTGATATGAGTCGGGAAGGTTGGATTTACCGTATTCCGAGCCGAGGGACTTTTGTTAAGGGCATTCCGGAGACTTATATTCCCAGATCGAAGAGCGTTCCAGTTCAATCACCGACTACGAATCGCGGGGTACGTCCGAAGATCGGGCTTATCTATAAGAGGACGAAAGAGACTGATCTATGGCTTGCTGCCGAGGTCAGTTTTTTTGCTTGTATTTTTCTGCTCAAAACATTAAAATAATTGATATATATGATATATTAATTATTGACATATGTGTTTAAGCAATAAAAGGCGTATAACATTAAACATTATCTTTATACATAATGATCAAAGGACGGTGCAGCTCTACATGCCATACACGCCAATAAAGGTGGAAATCCTTAAGCACACGCTAAATCGAATCGAAAATCATATCTACATGCAGGTAGCTCCCTTGTCGGCCATCGCATACGTAACGAAGGAGCCCGTATCTTTCGAGCGAAGAATGTCGGGACAACGTCTTGAAGTTCGCCCAGGAGAAAAGTGGGGGGAGCTGTGGGATTGCGCTTGGTTTCATTTCCAGGGTCAAGTGCCGCGATCGGCTGCGGGAAGCAAGGTCGTGCTGCTGCTTGATGTCAACGGAGAGCTATGCCTTGTCGATGAGGAAGGAACACCGACGCAAGGGCTCACAAACGTGAATTCGGAGTTTGACTTAACGCTTGGCTTGCCAGGCAAACGCGTCGTACAGATCGCTTCCAGCGCATCGGGGGAAGAAATTATCGATCTCTGGGCTGACGCTGGCAATAACGATTTGTTTGGGCGTTACCGGAGCGGAACGCTGAAGGAGGCTCAAATAGCCATCTGCCGTGAGGAAACGAGACGGCTATTTTACGATTATGAGGTGCTGCTCGATCTGGCCAAGCATCTAGAGGACCAATCTGCAAGAAGAGCGCGTATCCTTCAGGCCCTTTATGATGTTCATCTACTGCTCAGGGATATGTCGGATGAGAACGTGGCGCAGGCTAGACGTATTCTGAGTCCGCAATTAAGCAAGCAAGGAGGGGATCCAACACTGACGGCTACAGCGATTGGACACGCGCATATCGATCTGGCGTGGCTGTGGCCTATTCGTGAGACTTACCGCAAAGGGGCGCGGACTTTTGCCACCGCACTGCGGATGATGGAGCAGTATCCCGATTATGTATTCGGAGCCAGTCAGCCTCAATTATATGAGTGGATCAAGCAGCAGCATCCCAAATTATATGCTGAGGTCAAGCAGCGCATTGCAGAAGGGCGCTGGGAAGTACAAGGAGCCATGTGGGTGGAACCGGATTCCAATCTTGCGGGAGGAGAAGCGCTTGTAAGGCAAATCCTCTACGGGAAACGTTTTTTTCAGCAGGAATTCGGTCAAGATATGAAGATGCTGTGGGTTCCAGACATTTTTGGTTATTCGGCCAGCTTGCCGCAGCTTCTGCAGAAGTCCGGGGTCGAGTATGTGATGACGCAGAAGCTGTCGTGGAACGTCCATAATGATCATCCGCATCATACGTTTTTCTGGGAAGGGCTGGACGGAAGCCGCGTGTTGACGCATTTGCCGCCAGAAGATACTTACAATGGCCCTGCGTTGCCAAGGTCGATTCTTAAAGCTGAAAGAGATTACTTGGATAAAAACGTATCCGACCATTGCCTTGTCGTGTTCGGAATCGGAGACGGCGGCGGCGGGCCAGGAGAAGAGCACCTGGAGCGCCTTCAGCGTGAGCAGAATCTCCAAGGGCTTATTCCGGTGAAACAGGAGCCTGCCCTGAACTTTTTCGAGAAGCTGGCTATGAATAAAGAGAAATATAAGACATGGAAAGGTGAACTCTACCTAGAGAAGCACCAAGGGACATTCACCAGCCAAGCCCGCAATAAACGATATAACCGGAAGATTGAGAAGTCGTTGAGGGAGCTGGAATTCGCTGCTTCGCTCCATTTCGCGTACGGTAGCGAATATCCGTCCGAGGAGCTTGAAGCGATCTGGAAGGAAGTGCTGTTGTACCAATTCCACGATATTTTGCCTGGTTCTTCTATTAAGCGTGTATTCGACGAATCCCTTGCACGATACGAAATTTTACTAGCTAGAGTAACGGAGCTAACCGATCAAATGTACCGCGGTTTTGCATCCTCCATATGGACGCAGGGAACAGAACGTCCGATGGTCATCTTCAACTCCCTTCCATGGGAGCGCAGCGAATGGATGCAGCTAGATAATCAATGGATACAGGTCACGACTCCTGCTATGGGCTATCAGGTTATAGACTCGGCAGCGCTAGCTCCAGTCTCCTCATTCGAAGTAACAGCTGTGAGCGATACACTTGAGAACGAGTTGATCAAGGTAGCGTTCGGACCGGATGGAAGCATTCTATCGATCTTCGATAAAGAGTTGGATAGAGAAGTTATCGCTGCCGGCGAAGCAGGGAACGCGTTATCCATTTATTATGATGACGGCGACGCTTGGGATTTCCCTGAGGATTATGCGGGAACGAAACCTGCGCAGATGAAGCTCATGCAATCGAAGACTTACGTTAGCGGACCAAAAGCAGTGGTTGAGCAGGAGTATCACTACGGTAAATCGGTGCTCACGCAGAAAATCAGTCTGATGGTGGGCAGCAAACGAATAGATTTTGAAACGGATGTCGATTGGCAGGAAGACAGCAAAATGCTGCGTGCGTCTTTCCCAGTCAACGTGTATACCGATCTAGTGAATTGCGAAATTCAATTCGGTCATCTCAAACGACAGACCCATCGGAATACGCTGTGGGATTACGCTAAGGACGAAATATGCGCCCATCAATGGATCGACCTTTCCCAAGCGGACTTCGGTGTCGCTCTCTTGAACGATTGCAAGTATGGCTATAGTGTTAACGGCAACGTTTTGGATATTAACTTACTTCGCAGTCCATCGTATCCGGATCCGACTTGCGACAGGGCGCGCCATCAATTCGTATACGCCATATTGCCGCATGAAGGGGATTTCATCCAAGCCGAAGTCTTCAAGCAAGGCTATGAATTAAATGCTCCGATATCCGCGGTCTTGGCGAGTGCCGAAGAAGGCGGACTGCCGAAGAAGTATTCCGGTTTCGAGATTGAAGGTGCCAAGGTCATGATTGAAGCGGTGAAAAAAGCGGAGGACGAAGACGCTCTCGTGGTTCGCCTTTACGAAACATCGGGAGCGAATGGCGATATCAAGTTTTCGGTTCATCTTCCTCACCGAGAGGCGTTGCTAGCGGATTTGATGGAAAACCCATTGGAGCCGCTGAAAGGCGATGACGGCCACTACCTGCTTTCCTTTACGCCGTTCGAGATTAAAACCGTACTCATCCGTTTGTTACATTAAATGCCAAGCTAGGCCTTCCTAGTGAGTTAATACCAAAGAGCCCGATAACCGTTTCATTAGAAACGAGATGACCGGGCTCTTTGTGTTGGTCCCTCTTCAACGTGGGAGGGGGAGTTACTTACTTCTTATGTTCCGCGTCGTACTCACTGGCGAATTCCTCCAGAGCCTTCACCTTACCATGTGGATGCTGAGCTTGTTTGCGGCTTTTCCATGCTGCTTCGTCGCGGCGTTTCGAGTGGCTCATAGCTAAAAACCTCCTATGGTATGCGGATGGGTGCTGCTACTTAATAAAATGCGATGGTTGAGCATATTTTATTCACCCGATGCAAACTCTTTCCATGAAAAAAGCTCCACAAGACCAGCGAAGGTCCTGTAGAGCTTTTTGAATGATCTATTCCGTAGCAACGGATTGGTCAGCTTGCATGTTGACCGGGGAGATCCGGATGAAGTTAGCTTCAAGATTGCTGAGCAAACCTTCGATTTTAGCTGCTGCTTCGGTTTGGCCGGAGTTAGCAAGCTCAGCGTGGTAAGCTGTAAGCAATTCGGTAAGATCTTTTTTGCTTTGTACGCCAATGGCTTCAAGTTTCACTTTGGCGCCTTTCGCGATACGCCGTTCGATTGCTGCTTGATCTAGACCCATTTCTGGTACAAGACGTTGGTAGATTACGCCACCTGTCATCCCTGCACAGATCCATGGACCTGGATCGCCCATAACAACGGCACGGCCGTTTGTCATGTACTCAAATGCGAAGCCTTTAAGGTTTGCACGAGCGGCAAGTCCGCCTAGTTCATCTTGAAGTGGTGTCGTAATTTCGCCGCCGAATACAACGTCAGCACCGGAGAAACGGATACATGCACGAGTATCTGCGCTGCCTTGGATTAAGAACAAACCTTTTTGCGCGCCGTAACCGAACGATTTACCAACGCTGCCGTTGATGAAGGTATTGTTTTTGCCAAGTGCTTTAACGATAGCGACTTTACCACCGAAGGCCATTTTACCAAGACCGTCTTCAGCGCCGCCATGAACGGTAATATCTACGCCGCGAGCATTGAAGGCAGCCAAACCGTTTCCTGGTACGGAACCATCAATGAAGTTCAATGTAACTGTCGGTAATGCATCGTAGCTTCCGTCGAAGCGATCTCTTACGCGATGGCTGGAGTAACGAGCTCCTAGAATACGGGACTCGGCATCCACTTTGGACCAGTTACGTACGATTGGAGCATCCAGAGCCAAGGAATCCGGGAAGAATTCTTGACCTTCAGCACCAGCCGCGATACGGATATCGGATGATACAGCTGCTTCATCGATAGCTCTTTCAGCAGCAGAGATGAACTGCAGCGGAGCTGGACGAAGGATATCGGATAAATCAATACGATCTACGTGGCTGATTTGTTCCAATAGATCGGAACGGCCAACGAGTTCTTGTAAGCTTTTGAAACCAAGGGAAGCAACGACTTCACGTACTTCTTCACCAATACCACCAAACAAACGAACCAAGCTGTCTACAGCTACATCGAATTGACGAGGTACGAAACGGCGAAGACCTTTTTCTTCCGCTTCTTCCATGGAATCGATTTGTGTAGCAATACCAACGTGACAAGTATCTAAATGACAGCCGCGGCAAGTTGTACAGCCGATCGATTGCATCGCGATACTACCGAAACCTGCACGGTTCGCACCGAGCATAACCATTTTAACAACGTCAGAGCCTGATTTCAGACCGCCATCGGACCACAGCTCAACGCGGTGACGAAGACCAGCTTCAATCAAAGCAACGTGAGCAAGCTTCGTACCGATCTCTGTTGGAAGACCAACGTGTGTCAAGGAGTGAATACGAGCCGCACCTGTACCGCCGTCAAAACCGGAAAGCGTGATAACGTCAGCGCCTGCTTTCGCTACACCAACCGCAATCGTACCGATACCTGGTACAACCGGGATTTTAACGATAATTTTCGCTTTACGACCGCTACCCTCTTTAAGCTCGGAAATGATTTGCGCCAAATCCTCGATCGAGTAGATGTCATGGTTGTTAGAAGGGGAGATCAGGTCAGAACCAATCGTTGCATTACGAGCAGCAGCGATTTTCGCTGTTACTTTGGATCCTGGCAAGTGACCGCCTTCGCCCGGTTTAGCCCCTTGACCGATTTTGATCTCAAGGAAAGCGACCGCGTTAGCTAATTCTACGTTAACACCGAAACGTCCGGATGCGACTTGCGCACCGCGCGTTTTTTTGTAACGGCCGAGCATATCTTTAATCTCTCCGCCCTCGCCGTTCATGGTAACCATGTTCAGGCGTTCGCCGGCTTCAGCGTAGGCACGGAAAGCTGTTTCATTTTGTGAACCAAATGACATCGAAGAAATCAGCATCGGCAAGGAATGACCGCCAATGGAGATATCAACTTGTGACGGATCGAGTGCCTTACGGCCTTCGCTTAGTGCTTTGTCAATGTTGAATCCAGCAATGTGACGAATGGAAATTGGGTTCTTCTTCTCTTCTTCACGCAGCTTGTCGCGGTAGTCGCTATAAGGAGCAGCGCCTGAAGCGGCGTCGCCTAGTGCTTTCCACATACGTTGGAAGAAACGGAAGTTTTTCGCTGCTTTTGCTTTTGGATTTGTATAGTCTGTATAACGTAATTCGGCATCAGCTTCGAGCTGGGCAAAGCCAGTTCCCGCTTTTTCGCTACCGAGGTAGTTCACGATATCTAATACTTCAGCAACTTCCGGATGGAAGCCGATGGAGGAGAAGAAACGTGTGTAACCGCGAAGCTCATGAGTACCGATCGTGGAAATAACTTTCTCTAGACCTTTAGTCAGTGCTGCATACACTTTACGTGCTGCTGCAGCATGGCCTTCTTTATCAGATGCCGTTGAGAACAACAGGTATGGTGAGATTACGTCTGCGCCAAGACCGCAAGCTACAGCGATATCATGCAAGCTGCGAATCGCAGCGGAACGCAGGATTAAAGTAACATGGCGGCGCAAGTTGTCGCCGAAACCGAGTTTTTCCGCACGAAGTGCGATATCGATTTTGGAAATGGCAAGATGCGGTTCCAGCCACAAACGGTCATTTTGATGAGCTTCTGCATCGTCAAGAACTATCAGTGCAGCACCATTGCGGGCAGCAGCGATCGCAGCAGCAGCTAGAGCATCCAAGCCATCACTCAGAGAAGTTCCACGAGCGAAAGTACTGGAAAGCACGGCTACAGCGTTATCTCCTTGTGCACGGAACAGGGCCAACAATTGCTCATAAGAAGGTTGTGACAGGTGCTCTTCGCTATCTACGCCATTCGTACCTTCGAGTACAAGTGGTGCCAGAAGCTCAAGACGCAGGTTGTTATCTACTTGTGCATAAACAGGAGTCCGAGTGCCGGCAATGATGCGGGTGGAGAAATGCTCCATCTCACGGTCACGGTCAATCGCAGGATTCGTAACAACAGCTACGCTTTCTTTAATAAAGTCAGGCACGTTCTGGCGTTCCCAAGCAAGAGCAGCATGAGGTGAATCGTGACCCAGGGAGCGGATAGGTTCAGCACCTGTTTCAGACATCGTTTCGATATGTTGAATACCGTCACGATCCCAACCAAATGCACTATACAATTGGTCTGTCGCTACAATGTTCTCATTAAGTTTAGCTTGAGTATCTGTTTTAACATGGTTCAGATATTTGTGAAGTCCGCCAATATTCAGACGTTTGCTAGCGCGCTCGTACACTAAAGTTTGTACTTCATGGTAAGGAATAACTTGAACGTGTTCACCTGGTGTAAGCACAACGCCCACTTTTTCACCTGGTGCAATTGGTTTCGGATCAGCGACCATTTCGCCAACCGTAATAACACCCTGCTCCGAGGAGAAGTATAAGGAAGTATCGCTCTCAACCATCCATACCGGACGAAGACCAAGCGCATCCACGCTGAAAATACATTCGTTGCCATAACGAGAAACGATACCCGCAGGACCTTGGGCAAAATGACCCCATACTTGACGGTAGTACACATAAAGATCTTGAAGTTCCGGACGGAACTGTTTCATTTCATTAATAATAGGAGGAAATACCATTTCCATCGCTTCAAAAAGAGACAAGCCAAAGCGATGAATGAACGTTTCAATCGTTCTGTTCATATCTTGGGAGTCAGAACCGCCGCTTACGAGCGGAACACCAACCATGTCTGCTTCGATACGAAGTTTCTTAATCGTGTTGATTTCACCATTGTGCCCGAGCAGCGAGAACGGTTGTACACGGAAGAAGCTGGACAAGGTGTTTGTGGAATAACGGTTGTGACCGATTGTAACTTGGGAAGCAAATAAAGCATCACACGTATCTTTGAAGTATTTAGGAAGGATACTTGCCGCTCCAAGCACTTTGTAAGCAGATGTTACATTACTTAGAGTTGCTACGTGAACGTTGTATTTATCTTCGATTGCGATATGCAGTTCATAAAGGTGATCAGCTACCTGGCCTTCTGTTTTGTTGCTAATCGCTGCGATTTGCCAGAAAGTAGGCTCATCGTTTAGGCCGTTAGGTCCAAGGACGCTGCTGTGCACTTCATTCTCTTGCTCCAAAATGATGGATACATCATGGGAAGCAAAGAGCTCGCGGATACCGTCTTGAATCTGAGCAACGGTCAGGTCAAGCTTGCGGGGAACAAAGATATGTCCAATAGAAAAACGGTTGTCGTAGGCAAGTTTGCCGTCTTGACCCGCATCTGTTAATTTCTTTTCCCAAAGAGCACGTGGAATATCCGTTAAAATACCGCAACCGTCGCCTTCACCGTGGATAAAACCCGAACGATGTTCCATTTTTACGAGGGCATCAATCGTTTTTTGGATGTTATCATGGGAAGGGTGACCATTCTTTTCAATAATACAAATAATACCGCAGCTGTCGTGTTCGGTGCCTAGTAGATCTTGAAAACGGCCTTCATTACGCATAATTTCATTCATTGCTCAGGTCAGTCGCCTGACCGTCACCTCCCATACAAATTTAAACTCCTCTTGCACTACGCTTCTTGCATTCTGGCATTGATGAGCCCGCAACCCTAGCATTTTCAAGGAATTACCCACAAAGGAGTCAAAACCGAAATATGCAAGATTATGAATAAAAATGCAATATAATTGAATGGCATACCAATTTTAAGGAGATAATCTCCCCGAAATGAGGCTCTAATCGACCTGTATTAAAGTAAGGCATTACACACAAAAATCGGCAAAGAATTTGTAAATCATGCCCTAACTTTCTAGGAAAATACTATGAAAACAAGACATTTCGCGAAAAGGGTAAAAGTACTCTTAGAATAGCATGAAAAAGTTCATCCGACAATAGTTGCAGATCGAAATCACAAATGTAAGCGTTACCTTTTTTGCATACTGGTGAATAAAACCATATTTCTCATGGCTTGGGGTACTCTTAAAATACGAACGAACTACAATCCATATAGGATCATAGTTCGTTTCTGGGACGTGTAGTGGTAGAAGTTGGAGCTGTATAAGCTTGTGAAAGTCGTTGAGATTGTGAGAATGATGGAGGCTAGAGTTAGATCAAGAGCCAGAGCAAGAACAGAGAAAGAACCACAACCAAAACCAAAACCAAAACCAAAACCAAAACCAAAACCAAAACAACAACAACAACAACAACTACAACAACAACTACAACAACAACAACTACAACAACAACAACTACAAGAGCCTCTGTTAGTCATGGGGTTAAAATGGTTCTATTGGAGAAATCCAATGGAGGTGCCCTAAAAAGTGTGAAATCTCAGATTTCATTGGATATTTCCATTGTTTTAAAGCTGAGAGCGCGGAAACGTCGCTTAAAGCTGTAGGTTTGGAGTTTTTGTGCGTTTGAGGAGCGATAAAGCGAGTTGAGAGCCCTTTTTGGCGCTCTCAATTGTATTTCCTCCAATGGAAGTCGGGGTGGGTTCATGCAATACAAAACCCGTAACAGATAACACATGAGAAGCCATTTTAGCGAGTTTTCATGGTTTTGAAAGCTTGGTCAACAGCATCGAGCGTTTGCGCGATATCGTCATCCGTATGGGCGATGGTCATGAACCACGCCTCGTATTTGGACGGAGCGAGGTTAATGCCTTGCTCCAGCATAAGTCGGAAGAAATCAGCGAAGCGTTCGCCGTCGGTATCCTGTGCTTCGTCAAAGTTCGTGACGGGATGGTCACAGAAGTGGGTGGAGAAGGCGCCGCCGATGCGATTAAGCGTCAATGCGATGCCATGCCTTGCGGCGGATTCGGCGATGCCGACCGAAAGTGTTTCCCCAAGCTGCTCGAGCTTGGCGTAGACGCCAGCCTGCTGGAGCACCTCCAAGCAGGCGATGCCGGCAGAGATGGAGGCGGGGTTCCCCGCCATCGTGCCGGCTTGATAAGCAGGTCCGAGCGGAGCAACCTGCTCCATCACGGCCTTGCGGCCCCCATAGGCACCGATCGGCAGCCCGCCGCCGATCACTTTGCCGAGGGCTGTAAGGTCCGGCTCCACAGCGGCGAAGCGCGCCGCCGCCTCGGAAGTGCCGCCCTCCACAAGTGGGAGGCCGGGGTAGGTCTGTGCCGCTCCGTAATGGAAGCGGAACGCCGTGATGACCTCGTCGTAGATGACGAGGGCACTGTACTTGTGAGCAGCTGCGCAGAGCTGCTCGAGGTAGCCGGCATGGGGCATGACCATGCCGAAGTTCCCGACGATGGGTTCCACCATCACCGCGGCAATCTCTTCACCCCAACGCGCAAGCGCGGCCTCGAGTGCCGGAATGTCGTTGAACGGCACTGTAATGACCTCTTGCGCGATGCTCGCAGGCACGCCCGCGCTGTCCGGCGTGCCTAACGTGGACGGCCCGGAGCCGGCCGCCACAAGCACGAGATCCGAGTGGCCGTGGTAGCACCCGGCAAACTTAATGATCTTGGTGCGCTTCGTGAAGGCGCGCGCCACACGAATCGTCGTCATCACGGCCTCTGTGCCGGAGTTGACGAAGCGCACTTTGTCGAGCGAAGGAATCGCCGACTTCAGCATCTTGGCGAACTCGATCTCGAGTTCGGTCGGGGTGCCGTACAGCGTGCCGTTCTGTGCGGCGCGGCAAATCGCCTCGGTCACGTGCGGATGCGCGTGACCGGTAATGATAGGGCCATAGGCGGCAAGGTAGTCAATGAAGCGATTCCCGTCTACATCCCAGAAGTGTGCGCCTTGCCCACGCTTCATGAAGACGGGCGCGCCGCCGCCAACAGCTTTAAATGAGCGGGAAGGGCTGTTGACCCCGCCGACGATATGTTTCAGTGCTTCTTGATATAACTGCTCGGATTGTTTGCGTTCCATGAGAAGAATCATTCCTTTACGCTATGTAGTCGTTTATGGTCTTACAAAAAGCCCCTACTCGAAGGGCGCTAAGCCCTCTAGCCAAGTAGAGGCATAAAATCTCAATTGATTAATTAACTTCGTAATTCTAACCAACTAGCTTAGTCTTCGTCCAGTCACCATAAGGATGTTTCTCATCCGTAAAGCCAGCCGTTCGCACTATGCCAGAGCGTCCTGCAACGCCTCATCACTTCGTCGTCTTCACCGCAGACTTCGGTGTAGGTGAAGGTGATGGCTTCGTAGGACCAGCGTCAGCCTCAGCCTTCCCTGCAAAAAGGTCCTTCACATATAGCTGCAGCTTCTCTTTGTTCGCCGTAATGACAGCGGCGCCGCGGACGTTTTTCTCGATCAGGAGCTCGGTTGGCGGTAATTGGGAGCTGACGATTCCGTCAGCTTTCGCCTCATAACCAAGGCCGCCAAGCTTGAGCATATCCGTCACACTGAGGTTCGTATCGATATAAGGATCGATGGCATTTAGAATTCTTGGCAGCTTAATTAAGGAAGAGGTTGTTTGCATTTTTTGCGCGACCGCAGTTAGGAACTTCCTCTGACGTTCCGTACGCGAGAAGTCGGACAAAGCATCGTGTCGAAAGCGTACATACTGCAAAGCCGTTTTGCCATCGAGATGCTGAAGCCCTTTTTTTAAATTAATATCATACACATGATCATCTTCCGAGTCCGAATATTTCATATCTTTCTCGACGTCAATATCAATTCCGCCAACGGCATCAATGAGTGCAATGAATCCTTTAAAGTCGGTATAAACATAGTACTGAATAGGGATGCCGAGCAAATCACTGACCGTTTTCATCGCTAAATTCGGACCGCCTGATGTAATGGCTGTGTTGATGCGATCTTCACCTTCGCCTGGGATCTTCACATAGGTATCTCGAAGGATAGAGAAAAGATGAGCCTTCTTGGTCACGGGATCAATCGATGCTAGCATTATACTGTCCGAACGGGGCAGCTCATTCTTCGTCATCCCACGCGAATCTCCGCCTAGAAGCAAAATGTTGACTCGCTGTTTGTCTTCCCATTTTGGTGGGATGAATTTATCCCCTTTATCTTTAATATTCTGGGCAATCATGGTGCCGCTGCCTTGTGGATTGTCCGATTTATGGGAGATATTGTTCGCGAAATTATAGAAAGAATAAGAATAATAACCAGCTACCACCATAAGCAGCAAGCCGATCAGGAGCAAGGTTCGTTTTATGATTCTCAAAGGTTCTGCGCTCCTTTCGTAGGTAGAGGTAATCTGTACTTTTTTTTCTTACAGAATTCATGTATCATGAGTGTGTTGTACAATTCATCTTTATGATCCATATTATAGAGGTTATGAAACTTCGATAGCAAGTTACGGCGATTTTTGCCGTTATATGTAGCCGAGTCTACACAGACAGGGGGTAAATTCATGTTAGCGATTGATGTTCAAGATCTGCGCAAGGAATTTCAAGTTCAGCAGAGCCGCGGGGGTTTAAAAGGCGCATTCCAAGATTTATTTCAGAGGGAATATAAACAAATTACAGCTGTGAAAGACATCAGCTTTCAAATTCCTAAGGGCGAAATTTGTGGATATATAGGTGAAAATGGAGCTGGCAAGTCTACTACCATCAAAATGCTGACGGGTATTCTAGTACCTACATCAGGACATATCAAGGTCAATGGTTTCGTTCCATTTAAAGAGCGTGAGAAATTCGTAGCCGGAATCGGTGTTGTTTTCGGTCAACGCAGTCAGCTCTGGTGGGATATCGGTGTCGTTGAATCGTTTCAACTATTGAAAAAGGTGTATCGGGTATCAGAAGCCGATTACAAAAAGCGTCTCGACGAGCTCGTCGATCGTCTACAATTATCGGATTTGTTATCACGTCCCGTTCGTAAGCTAAGTCTAGGTCAACGGATGCGCTGTGAGTTAGCCGCTTCCCTTATTCATAACCCAGCGATTCTGTTCCTCGATGAACCGACTATTGGTCTAGATATCGTAGTGAAAACAGAAATTCGCGAATTTCTCAAATCGCTTAATCAGCGTTACGAAACGACGATTTTGCTTACAACGCATGACTTGCAGGATATTGAAGCATTGTGTTCCCGTGTTATCATGCTCGATGATGGCCGTATTATTTATGATGGCGGACTCGAAGAGCTGAAGGTGAAATGGGGCAAAGGCAAAGAAGTCGTGCTGCAATTTGAGCATCCGACCACATTAGCTCGTCTTCAAGAGCTTACGCGAGGCCTAGATGTTGCTTGGCAGCTTGAAAATGAGCTGTCCGCCAAAGTGTTCATACCGCACGAACGCGCCAATGTTTCTGAGGTGCTTAGCCGCGTAGTCGGCGTTTTGCAAATTCAAGATATCAAAATCAATGAAACGAATACGGATGATATCGTCCGTGAAATTTATAAAGCCGGCTCAGCCGATGTGAAACGTCAAGAAGAAGTGCCGCAGCCAGAGGGAGTCGCGTCCCATGCTTAGTGCTTATTTAGAAGTTATCCGCATGCGATTTCTCATGATGCTTGCTTACCGTGTTAATTACTACAGCGGCATTTTGATCTATGCACTCAATATTGGTTCTTATTATTTTGTATATAAAGCAATTTATGGTGAGCAAGCTATAATTGGCGGCCTGACGTTAGGTCAGATGACGACTTATGTGGCCATTTCCTGGATGGGGCGCGCTTTTTACTTCAATAACTTAGATCGTGAAATTGCTAGTGAAATTCGTGACGGCAGTGTAGCCATCCAATTTATTCGTCCTTATAACTACGTTTTTGTAAAAATGATGCAAGGATTGGGAGAAGGCGTATTCCGTCTGCTTCTCTTCACGACACCGGGAATGTTCTTCATATGGCTTCTCTTGCCGATTGAGTTCCCAACCGATCCAAGTCTGTGGGTTATCTACTTCGTGATGCTGTTTTTCAGCTTTCTGATTAACACGCAGCTTAATATCATTACGGGATTATTCGCTTTTTTCTTGGAAAACAACGAAGGTCTGATGCGCATGAAGCGCGTTGCCGTCGACTTGTTCTCCGGTTTAATTATTCCGATCTCCTTTTTCCCAGGATGGTCCAAATCGGTCTTAGAGTGGCTGCCTTTTCAAGCGATTACTTACTTGCCGAGCGCTGTTTTCACAGGAAAAATCACAGGTACTGCGATATTCCAAAGCCTTGGCGTCCAAGTGCTGTGGTTCCTGCTTTTAATTATTCCGATCTATGTCCTGTGGGTTAAATCCAAAACGCGTCTTTTCGTACAGGGGGGTTAGCATATGAAGTTCTATATCTCCCTAGTTGTTGAATATTTGAAAAATTACATGAAAACGCGTCTCACCTACCGATCCGATTTCTGGATTGAGGTTTTTTCCGACTTGATGTTCAATGGTTTAAATCTATTCTTCATTCTCGTCGTATTTTTGCAAACACAATCGCTTGGCGGCTGGAATCAAGAACAAATTTTGTTCATTTACGGTTATTTTATGATTCCATACGGCATATTCATCACTTTTTTTAACTTATGGGGCTTCAGTGAACGTTATATTGTCAAAGGGGAGATGGACCGTATCCTGACGCGTCCCGCCTACAATCTATGGCAATTGATGCTCGAAAACATGAGTCCATCTTCACTATTTAGCGCATTAGCAGGTCTGATTGTCATGATCTACTCGTGGGTTCAGCTCGAGATTCCGTTTCACTGGCATGATCCGCTCGTCTTTATTGTACTGGTGATTGGATCGATTCTCATTTATGCAGGAGTATACATCTCGCTGACGTCGCTGGCCTTTTTCTCTGATGCGCCGACAGGTATTCTGCCGTTGATTTGGAACATCCAAAACTATGGACGATATCCGGCTACGATTTATAATAAGCTGCTCCGAACGATCTTGACGTGGATTCTGCCTTTTGCGTTCGTCGGCTTCTATCCGGCCGCTTATTTCATTGATCCAGAGAATTGGAAGTGGTTTGCCTTGCTGACACCGGTTGTTGGTATTGTTTTCAGCATCTTGGGTATTACGGTTTGGAATATTGGCGTGAAACGGTACCGCGGCGCGGGATCTTAATAGTAGACTGAAAAGCCCAATTCTTGCTAAAAAGCAGGAACTGGGCTTTTTTGAGTATGACTATTTGTTTCCCTTAGGTGCTTTCTTCGCCTTGGAACAGGTCAAACAGTATCGCCTGCCATAGACTTTGGCATAAGTGATGATTTTACGGATGATCGCTTTATCTTCGAGCTTGGTGAAAGGACAAGGGTCAGGTCGTGTATTAACTTCCAAGATCCATGGTTTCAGTTTGCGGTCGACAGCGATATCGATTCCGAGTTCATTCATGGCAGGATAGGAGCGGCTGAATTGCGCAGCTGTTAGCTGTGCTATTTGCTCCATCTTTTGCAAAAGCAAGCTCGTGGCTTCGCTTCCGTGCTTGGGTTCAATGAGATCAGCGGCTTTGTAAATGGTACCGCCTTGGCTGCCGTTGGTAACGGCTTTACGTGGATGAGCAACACGCCCAGCTGTTCCAGTACATTCCCATCCACCGGATGGTTTTTTTTGAATCATGACGCGGAAATCGAAAGGGTTTCCTTCGTGCTTCAAGACGTGAATGCCTTTCTGAATGAGATAACGTTTGCTGCCGCAGCGACTCTGTATGGATTGGAACAGCTTCTCAAATGTTGGAAAGGTGAATATTCGTACTCCGCTTTGATAGCGGTAAATCCCGCCCTTTTTATCGACTCGCATCACGCCTATACCTAGGGAGCCGGCATCAGGTTTGACATAGATCATTCCGTACCTCGCCAGCATAGCTGATAGCCGTTTTTGGTTAAAAGGGTGAGTAGGTGGCATATGTTTTTGCAAATTCTTATTTCTAAGTACAATTCGAGTCTTTATCAGCTTACTTGCAATGATCTTGCGGGTTTTGTTCATGGATAGGATCCTCTTCACTATTGAGAAAATAGATTTCCTTTAACATATGAATTGAATGGCATATAGGTGTAAATACCAGACCAAGTTTTGTGACAACTAAGTTATGAATAAAGAACTAAGGCAGGACAAAACGCATAGGATATGTAGTTAGCAGTGTCTGGATTATCGGTTGTTTATGAGGGGAAAACGGAGAGGAGGAACCATCCTTCCATGCGCATTATGGAAACGATACATGGGATGAAACGGCAATTTTCTTGGTATCCACTAGGGCATGATCTAGAGCGGTCGGATGAGGAAAGTGGGGCGTTGACTGCGCTGCCGCTTATGTCAGCAGCTACTCTAGAGACGTTTTACTATACGGAAAATAATCCTTTTCATCAGCGGGCTGATTTGAATCGGTATCAGACATCGGGTACGAGTTCCAAACGGCGAAAAACGATTTTTTACTCAAAATCGGATGAAGAGGCTTACCTGCGCATTAAGCTGGATATTTTCCGTAGGATTCTTGATGGACACAAGTATCGGGCCGCGATGGCGGATATGGGTACTGGACACGCGGAGGCGACGGCTGTAGAGGTGTTCCGCGAACTGGGTATGGAGGTTGAAACATTATCCTTCCAGCTTCCTGTTGAGCAGCATATTGAAAGACTGGCAAGCTTTAGGCCGGAAGTGCTGTATACAATGCCGTCCATTCTAGATCGCATTCTTCTGGCCTCTGTTGACCCTGCTGCGTATGGGATTTGCCATGTTATTTTGGTTGGGGAAATTGCTGCGCCAGGCTGGATCAAGCGGGTAGCTGAAAGGCTCAGCATCGCTGAGGAACAAATAACAGATACGTATGGTTCTATTGAGATCGGGACTATTGCTTACTTTTCACACGAACATAGGAGGTATCTGTTTGCGGATGGACTCTTGGCTGAGGGGGTCAGCGCGGAGTCGCTCGGAGAGGACTTGGAGCCTCTAACGGATGAGCAAGAGCAGGTGCTAATACTGACGTCAACGGTAAGAGACTCGTTTCCTGCATTGCGTTACGTTACTTACGATGTTGTTCGTGATTTGCGTCCTATTATGGTGGATGGTGTTCCTAGACAAAGTTTTCAAAGTATAGTGAAGCGAATAGGGCCTGATCTGAAGCACGGAGAGAAGATAAGCATCTACGACATTGAAGATGTCGTTTATCGTCATTTAGGAAATGCCAGTGTTCGTGTGAATGTGGCGGGAAATTCATTACGTGTATATGTGTTCAGTACGAATGCAACAACAGCGGTTCTGGAAAGTATTCGCTTTGATGTGGAAAATCGCATTCCAGAAATCGGCATGATGATTAGAGCCCGGATATTAGCAGGAATTCAGGTTATCGGAGGTACCTTTGAAGATTCGCTAAGCCGCGCCTCCGTGAAGAATAAAAAAATCTTTTATACGTGAAGGAGGGAATGCGTATGCAGCTTGAAGGGGGTATTGTGGAAGCGATCGGAGGCACGCCGCTCATTCGACTTGGACGGTTGTTCAAAGATCAGCCATTCGAAGTCTACGGGAAGATGGAGTGGATGAATCCAGGGGGCAGCGCGAAGGATAGGCCAGCACTCTATATGCTTCGAGAAGCGATACGGCGTGGTGAAGTTACCAGCGACAGCGTCATTGTGGAATCGAGTTCAGGTAATTTGGCTATTAGTCTTGCGCAGCTGTGCTGTTATCTGGGACTGCGATTCATCTGTGTGGTGGATCCCCGCACAACCGAGCAGCATAAGCAGATTATCCGCAGCTTTCATGGAGAAATCGATCTAGTTACGGAACCGGATACGGTGACCGGTGAATTCTTGCCCGCACGGATTCGGAGAGTAAGTGAGCTAGTTAGACAAATACCGAATGCGTATTGGACCAATCAGTATGCAAGCCCTGACAATGCCAAGGCACATATGGAGACGACCATGTCAGAAATCGGGGAGCAATTGGGACTGATCGACTATTTATTTTGCGGTGTAAGTTCGTGCGGAACGATTCGAGGGTGTATGGAATATATCCGAAGTCGTGGGTGGTCCACACAAATTGTTGCAGTGGATGCGGTAGGCAGTGTCATTTTTGGCGGGGAAAAAGGTTCGAGAAGGTTCCCAGGGCTCGGCGCTGGAATGACACCAGGTCTATACAGGCATGATGTAGCGGACCTTGTCATGTACGTTTCAGACTTGGATTGCGTGGAAGGCTGCCGTGCTTTGGTACAGAGTGAAGCTATTTTGGCTGGGGCCTCTTCTGGAGGCGTTATTTCTGCAATACGCAAAATGAGCGGGAGTATCCCTGAAGGAGCGGTTTGTGCCGCCATTTTGCCAGATCGAGGCGAGCGCTACTTGAACACCGTATACAACGACGAATGGGTGCTGAAAGAGATAGGCTTTAATCCGAGTACCTGGCATGGGAGACTGGAGTATGATTTATTTACACGATGACCATATCCGAGATATCGGTATCGATTGGACGAAGTTAACCGACATCATCAAGGATGTCGTTGCCATTAAAGACAATGGTGACTGTGTACACCCCTTAAAGCCGTACTTACGATTCCGTGATCAGGCAAATCGGATTATAGCGATGCCTGCGTTCGTAGGAGGAAATATTGAGATCTCGGGAATTAAATGGATTGCAAGCTTTCCAAACAATAGCCGCCTCGGTCTTCCCAGAGCGCATAATACCATTATTCTAAATAGGCCTACTACTGGTGAGCCTCTGGCATTTATCCACAGCGGCTTACTGAATGGCTTGCGGACAGCAGCGGTTAGCGGTGTCATGCTAAGTCATTATATGGCAGCCAGGCAGTCTGCTGATTTGCGTCTCAGTATAATAGGATGGGGACCGATTGGTCGGTTGCATCTAGATATGTGTATCGCGTTATTCGGAGAAAAGATTAAACGGGTGACTGTGTGCGATCTGAAGGGTGTCGATCCAAGCACGATTCCGGCTGCTGTTCAAGGGATTACTGAAGTCACAAACGATTGGCGGTCCGGTTATCGAAACGCTAACGTAATTGCCACATGTACCGTAGCTGCAAAAAGGTATATCGATGAGGCCCCGCCAAAAGGGGCACTGCTGCTCAATATATCGCTAAGGGATTATAAACCGGAAAGCGTGGCCAAGGTGAAGGCTATTATCGTAGATGATTGGCGAGAGGTGTGTCGTGAAAATACGGATATCGAACAACTGCATCTGCTGAATGATTTACAGGAATCAGGTGTTCTAACGTTAGCAGATATTGTGCTGCGTAATCGATTAGCAGCTGTTGCCGCGGAGGAGTCCATTTACTTCAATCCGATGGGTTTAGGTGTCTTCGATATTGCTTTAGCCGGGTACTATTGGGAGGAAGCGTTGAAGCTCGATAAGGGTGTAAGGCTAGAGAGCAGTCGATCTGTTTGAAAAATGGTGACAAGAAGAAGCGCTGGCTCTGGTGGAGCAGTGCTTTTTTTGACATGTGATTTCGCCCAAGCCCCACAGCGTAAACCGTTCATTTTATATTTTTGATCAATTTTATCCACATAATTATCCACAATTCCACAGGGTAAAAAGTCCCGTTGTGTATAACTTTCATGCACAATGTCAACATATCCACAGATAAAGATATCCACAAAGAAAGTTTGATTTTGAAACCGTATCTGTCACAAAACACCTCCCTATTTCGCCTTAAATATGAAAAGCGAAAACGGAGAGTGATGAACATGAAAAAATACGACACAGCGATTATTGGCGGAGGTTTAGCTGGATTAATTGCGGCCATCGAATTAGCTAAGGGTGGAAATAAAGTGGTTATTTTGGAGAAATCGGGACGCTTGGGCGGCAGGGCCATTACGAATAAGAAAAATGGTGTTTTCTTTAACTTAGGCGGGCATGCGTTATACCGCGCTGGGAAAGCGTACTCGATTTTACAAGAGCTTGGAGTTCGCATAGATGGGGGGGCGCCTTCATCCAAAATGAACGCCATCTGGAACAATCAAATTCTGCCAATGCCAGCGAGTCCGATCAGTATGTTATCATCTAAGCTTCTATCATGGTCTGGCAAAATGACTCTCCTGCGATTGGTAATGAAGTTAAACAAAATAGACTCAACCACTTTAAGAAATTCAACTTTGAGGGATTGGGCTGAAGGTGAGATTCCTGATCCGATGGTGCGTCATATTTACTATGCGCTGTGCAGAACCGCCACATATACGCACGATCCAGATTATCAGCTGGCGGGTCCCGTACTGGCACAAGTACAGCGTTCACTTAAGGGAGTCCTGTACCTCCATGGTGGCTGGCAAACGATCGTGGATCAGCTGCATGAGAAAGCGGTTCAAGCGGGTGTGCATATCGTCAGCGGCAAAGATGTGAAAGAGATCGTGCATCAGGCGGGCAAGGTTCAGAAGCTTAAGCTTGCCGATGAGGAATATATAGAAATCTCAAACGTAATCAGTACGGCTTCCCCTTACGAGACCTACAAGCTTGTTCGCAATGCTGATCACACCATACTGAAACTGTGGAAGGATGAGGCCCGTCCATCGAAAGCGGCATGCCTTGATTTAGGATTGAAGAAGCTGCCCGCCCGCGGACGAGATTTTGCCATCGCTCTGGACCAACCTATTTTTTTCTCCCATCATACCGTCCATGCCAAGCTAAGCGATAATGGTACATTGGTTGTGCATATGGTGAAGTATAACGGTTCTGGTGAAAGCGATCCTAAGGCGGACGAACAAATGCTCACCGCTACCATGAATACACTTCATCCTGGCTGGGAGCAAGAAGTTGTCGCAAGACAGTTCCTACCCAATATAACGGTTGTCCATGACTTTATGCATATAGGTAAATCGGATAGATTTACAGGTCCATCTGTTCAGGGTATACGTGGCCTTTATGTGGCTGGGGACTGGGTCAGTCATGGTGAAATGCTCGCAGACGCATCGGCGGCAAGCGCCAATCGAGCGGCAGAGGCTATTTTAAAAGAAAGCCATTTATCGTAGAATTGCCATATCATCTAAATAGAGTGAGGAGCTGTGCGATATGGAGTTAGCCGGATCTTCCGAGCAGGTGTATACATCGTATAAACCGTTTTTGTTCTCACTTGCCTATCGGATGCTTGGGAGTGTCATGGATGCTGAGGATGTCGTGCAGGAGGCATTTCTATATGTGAATGAGATGAATCCGGCGCATGTCCACAATCCTAAAGCGTATTTATGCAAAATTGTTACCAATCGGTGTATAGATAAGCTGCGTTCCGCCAGCAAAAAGCGCGAGGTCTACGTAGGTCCGTGGCTGCCGGAACCACTTATAATGAGTGCTGACAACCAGACAGAACCTGATCGCTGTTATTCGCAAAAAGAGTCCCTTTCGACCGCGTACCTATTGCTGCTGCAGCAGCTGTCTTGGGTAGAGAGGGCGGTATTCTTACTGAGAGAGGTACTCCAATACGAGTATGGCGAAATTGCGGAGATTGTTGGGAAAAGCAGCACCAATTGCCGGCAAATTTTTCGCAGAGCCAAAAGCGCGATTAGCAGCTTTCCGGATCGCGAAGATGATCCTAAAGATCAGCTCAAGCAGCCTGTATTGGAACAAACTTCAGCTGTCGTGGAACAATTCGTGCAGGCTTTAGTATCTGGCAATGTCGGTCAGTTGTTGAACATCGTCAAAACGGATGCCATCCTTTACTCTGACGGTGGAGGTAAGGTTAAAGCGGCTATTCGGCCTATTTTGGGGGCGGAACGTATCGCCATGTTCTTTTCCGGGCTTCTTTCCAAAGTGCCGCCTGGCTTCAGTTATTCATTAACGACTGTGAATGGTCAAATGGGTATTGTGGCTTACAATGATGGCCTTCCGTACAATGTAATTTCCTTTCATGTTGTTGATGGCCAGATAGCTACTATCTATCTCGTAATTAATCCTGACAAATTGAGGCATATATAAATTAGCTCCTGCTCAACCTTCTTACGCATGATCTCTTAGGGATTGTGCGGAGGAGGTTTTTTTTGTGCACTCCTCAAATGGCTTCATAACGTTAGCTGCAAAAAATACATCAAATTTCGCGCCATCTGCGTTTTTGAACGTAGTTGCTGCATTTCCTACATCTAATTGTGCCTGAAATAATGGTTTTGACCCTTTCGCGTAACATTACCTGCGCAAAATGCAGCTAAATCTCTCTAATAGGTCGTTTCGGCGATAATTAACTGTATTAAATACATTAAGTCCAGAAAGTGTGCTCTCATACCTCTAGAGTTGACTTCTGGAAAAAAGGTTTTTTATGAAACAATTGGAAATTCTTTGCGTCTAACTAGTAAAGAATCTAGAGATTTGAGGTGCAGTAGACCAATGAAGTCCATACTCTTATTGCTATTATTTGCATGTGGTTTGTCTAGTATCGGGAACCAAGGTGACGTCGCCGTTCCCCCAACTGAGGTGGAAAGTGTCTATGAGCTACCATCCCCGAATCCTACAGCTCCACTGCCTGAAAACTTGCAGGATCGAATATTTCATCTTGAAAATGTGTATAAACAATTATCTGTTAAGCCAATGAGTATTTCTAAGTCTGAGAGTGAATACCCCAATGGTGCCTTTCATCTTCAGCTTCTTAAGCTAGGTAATCATCGTGAGGAATTGAGCTTACAGGAGAAAAGCCAGATTAAAGAAGCCATCTATAAGGCCACAGGGGCACGTTTCTCACTTGATATTACAACTTTGGTTATACCGAAAGAGGAGGAGTTGGTTGGGTATATATCCGAAATAGATAGGGAGGAGCAAAAGATTCTCCTTGTTAATCCTGAGGCCTGTTTAGATAAAGAATGCAAGGAAATAGAGAAGTTTTGGGTGAGTCTCGAAGACGATGCCGTAATCGTAACGAATAACAGTGACGGTTCAAATAAGTTTGAGGATCTAAAACTAGGAGATTTGCTCCATGTATGGACTACACAAGCCGTATTGCAAAGCTCTCCTCCGCAATTCACAGCGCTTGATATTGAGGTGGTGGAGCCTCAGGATGAGACGCCAATTGCACTTTCAGCTTTAATGAAGACAGATTTTAATGGCATTAAACAAATCGATGTCAGATTCGGCGACGGTAAAAAGCTGGCCATTACAGATACAAAGTCTCTTGAGGAGATATCATCAAAATTGAAAAGAATTGAGCTTGTCCGAGCCAATGATAAAAGAACCTTTTATGGGTTTCTGTACGGGATGGAATTAACCATTGGGGATAACAAGTTTCTGTATGGTACCAATCTAAGGTTTGATAACATTAAATATAAGCAAAATTCAGTTACAACCGAACTAAACGACTATATCGTAGCGCTTGGAAGAGCCAGCATTCCGAATTTATTACCTGGCATACAAAGATAAAAAAAGCTGCTCACGAAGTCATCACGACTCGTGGCAGCTTTTTTGCTATTGTTACGAATCAGAAGTTTCTTCGTCTGCATAAATGGAATGAATGTTTCCTTCGGGATCAGCGAAAAAGGCTGTTGTCTGCCCCCACGGCATAATAGTTGGTTCCTTAATTGCAATAGCACCTTTGGTAAGGATGTCCCTATAAGTTTTTTGGACTAATTCCGGTGAATCACAGGGGAAACAGAGCTCGAACGATTGACCTTTACGTTCTTCTAAAAAGGAGCTATGTCCATCGGTGTTAATAGCCATTAGTCTTTTTGAGCAAATAGAAAAACGGACTCCAATATTCTCGAATTCAACATATTCTTCAGAATCAACAATTATTTTAAAACCTAGTGCATCACGATAAAACTGAGCTAAAAGAGGCACGTCATTCGATAGAATAGTAATTGCGGCTATGTTTGCTTTCATTAAGAACACTTCCTCTCCTTTTTAAACTACCATATTTTTCTTTGTAAAAGCTAGTTGGATAAGATTCGTTTGATGTTCTCCCATAGAATGTCGCATAATGAATAAAGACAATAGCCGGATAATTAGAGGAGCGAACATAGATGAGTAAAAAGATACAGATTGAAACAGAGACAGCCAAGCGACGGGCGCCCTTATTTACACTTCCTGCATCCAACGGGAAAAACGTATCCTTACAGGATTTTAAAGGGAAGAAACTTGTCATTTACTTTTACCTACAAGACAACACGCCAACCTGTACCCAACAATCGTGTGATTTTCGTGACTATAATGGTAAGTTTGCACAGCTAGGCGTAGAAGTGATCGGAATTAGCCCTGATGAGCTGAAAGCTCACGATAAGTTCATTGCGAAATATGAGCTGCCGTTCCTACTGCTCTCTGACCCTGACCATCAGGTAGCTGAGAAGTTTGGTGTATGGGCATGGAAGAAGCTATATGGCCGCGAGTATATGGGGATTGTTCGGTCTACTTTCCTCATAGATGAAGAGGGATATATCGTCAAGGAATGGAGTAAAGTGAGGATTAAGAATCACGTGCAATCGGTTTTAGACGCTGTAATGGCATTGAATGCAAGTAGCTAATACGCCACAAAGAATGATGGAACTTTTTTACAAATTACTCGTCTAATTCAATTGCAAGGGAGAATATTTGTGAAGAGGGGAAAGCGATGAAAAAGAAGCTGATTGTTTCGATGTTGTCTATTTTCGTGGCATACGGAAGTACAGCGTACGGGGCTGTGGAGGAAACCCATTGGGTGATGAAGGAGCTCAAGGATTACAAGCAGTACATCGTGCCTTATAGGGACAATGCTTCGACACAAGGTACGATCACGCAGAAAGAGTGGGATTCATTCCAGAGAAATGTACTGGACGGGAGCAATCTGAATAAACCCATACTACTCGATGATTGGGCGACGGCTCTTAAAATGGCGGCGGATTTGCCGGGAAAAGACCGTGATGCCTGGATCAGCATGTATGTTCACGGGCTGGGGCAAGGGACGGAGATTACCCGCGAAAATGCAGTCGGAGGGATGGTAAAGCTGTTGATCGGTTCTTACCTCAAGGGGAGCTGGTCTGCGGAAGAAGTAAAGCCGGCAAAAGCGCTGCTGGATCACCAGGATATCAGCGATAAGCAGCGAGGTCTGGTTGAGATTGCGTATGTCCAGGGAATTTTGGATGATTCGGTGAAAGAAAAGTTTAGGCCGAACGATAAGCTTACGAATGCTGAAGCAATTTCTATGATGTTTCGGGTAATGGGTGAATTGGCGTATGATAAGCCAGATCTGCCGGCAAACCATTGGCTCAGCGAAGAACTGGAGTCTGCCTACCAAAGCAGCAAGCTTCCAAAGCAGATGCTTAAGGTGCTACGCCGTGCTTTTCAAGATCCGATGAACGCCGAACGCAATATTCCTGTTGCTTTGTGGCACGAAATGCTCGTTTCAGGACTGCCGGTACCTGCCTATATAAAGGATAAAGCATTTATGTATACGCTCGCTTATGATAAGGATGGAGGAATACTTCGGGACAGAGCGGTAGTCGGAGTAACTAAGCTTGGAGAAAATCCAAGAAGCGCAACTGCGGAGGAAAAAATGAAAGCTGAAGAAGCGTTTGCAGATTATGGCGCTGCTTTTGACTCCGATAAAATCGCTGTTGCTTACGGAGATGGCCTTTTGGAGGGGCGGAACGGTCAAAGCTTCGGCGTCCACGGTTACCTAACCTATGCTGAGGCGGCTGCTCTTGCTATCCGTGCAAGCTTAAGGGAGGCTTTGAACGATACCCCTTTGCTAATTGATGAGAAGACCGCATTACAAATAGCCAAAGAAACGGACCCCGATTCTGAAGCCGAATGGAAAGTAACCTTCAAGAAGGGGCTGGTGCTCCATTACAACACGAACAGGTTAATCTATGACGGATGGGTCGTAGAAGCGGTCTATCCAGCAGGAAACAAAATGGTTGTGTATATTGATGCCAGAACAGGTAAAATCATGGTCCTTGGGGAGATTGAAGCTCCTATAGGGTAAACAGAAATGAAAGGACTTTTTTCACATGTGGATGATGCTCAAAGACCGAAGAATGATGTTTCTCATGATAGCCAACATCTTATCCTCGATCGGCTCAGGAATAACCATGATCGGCGTGCCGTGGCTATTAGTGAATCGAGCCGGGGGGAGTGAGATATTTGGTTATGCGACGCTAGCATCAACCATAATACTTTTCTTCCTATCGCCGCATATCGGCGTGTATATTGACCGTATTTCCCGAAAGAAAATGCTGCTGGGCAGTGAAGTTGTCGGCGGATCAGTCACGCTGCTATTTGCGCTATGGGGATTAAGTGCGGGGCATTTTGAAACTTGGCAGTTGATCGTCATTTATTTTAGCGGTTCTCTGTACTACAACGTTCACTTTCCAACCCAGTTCGCTTTTACACAGGAGATCTTCTCGAAGGAGCAGTACAAAACGTTAAATTCCATCCTCGAGGTCCAAAATCAATCCACATCAATGATTGCTGGCGGTTTGGCGAGTCTACTGATTGATCATATCGATTTTGCATGGATTCTATTAGCGGACGCGATGACTTACTTTTTGGGTTTTGGTCTATTTTTGCTTATTCCTTATATCAAAAACAGGTCTGTCACGGCAAACGGTGCCGTCTCTATGTGGTCGAATATCAGAGAAGGCTTCGCTTATTTGAAAACGAGACCGCTATTAGTTATGTTTTTCCTTTGCGCACTGATGCCGTTTCTTTGTGTTATGGTCGGTAATTATCTTTACCCCGTGTATATCACAAGTGTCCTCCATGGTGGGGCTAATGTTCTCGGGGCAGCCGATATGATTTTTGCCATCGGAGCTGTCGTGGCAGGTTTAACGGTCCCGCTGCTCATGCAGCGTTTGGGTTCCTATTATACAACGATTCTTTCGTTTGTCATTTTCAGTCTGTCGATTGTTTTCTTTTACGCGTTCCCTTTTGTCTCTATTTTTCTCCTATTCAAAACGTTGAACGGATGGGGGAATGCGGGGAGTCGCGTAGCGCGTAATACGATTTTGATGGAAATGGTGCCAAATCATTTGATCGGTCGTGTGAACAGTTTTTTCAATACGGTAGGGATGGGTATGCGAGTTCTACTCATTGGTGTCTGTACACAAATTGTTTCTTTTCAAGGCGCTAGGATGGCCATTCTTTTGCTCGGAGTCTTATTAGTCGTTAGTTTCATAGGTCTTATTAGCAGCAAGCCCTTGTTTAACGTGGCAACTCAAACGAAAAATGAGGCTGTACCACAAGAAATATAGCAATAAATTGAATAAAGCAGCTCAGGTCCTTTCACTAGAAACTATCCTTCTCACTCTGAGAGGGGTAGTTTTTGTTTTAGTGACATACTCTTGATCGTTCTCCCATATAATCTATCAGCTAGCAAAATGATAGAACAAGCGGAGGGATCATCGGATGCGCTTTCGTCCACAACGTACAATCAACAGGCAGAAACGAGTTCAACTTTTAATGGCAATCCTTTTACTAGTTTCTCTATTTTTCTCTACGATTTCGGCAAATGCGACAGAGAACGATGGATACTCCGCACAAGAAGGGCAAGACCTTTATCAAAAGCTCAAAACAGGTAAGCGCCCGCAGAGCGAGAGGACGTATGAAACACCGGAACAGCCTACCGTTTACTTGACCTTTGACGACGGTCCTAGCAAGCTGACGAGTCAGGTGCTGGATATTTTAGATAAAGAGAATGTGAAAGCTACGTTTTTCGCACTTGGCGAACAAGCTCAGGCACACCCTGCATTGGTCAAAAGAATCGTGCAAGACGGACATACATTAGGCAATCATTCCTATAATCATGTATATAAAGAGCTGTATAGCGATTTCCAAACTTTTTGGGACCAAATCCAGCGTAGTGAGGACGTATTTGCCAGTTTGGCTGGTACCAGACCGCAATTGGTGCGCGCCCCGGGAGGTACATATACGAATTTCGATGCGTACTACTATTATTTGATGGATCAGGCGGGTTATATCGTTACAGATTGGAATGTTGACAGTGGTGATTCCAAAAGATTACATGTACCCGTGAATGAAATTTGGCAAACAATTAAGGGATCACCGCTCGAACACGAGATCAACATCCTGTTTCATGATGGCAGCGGGCATGAGTCAACGGTAGAGGTATTGCCCCAAGTCATCAGCTATTACAAAAAATTAGGTTACGCCTTCGCTCCCCTTACGACTCAGGTTAAGCCCAAACAGTTCCCCGTGGGTAAGCCGAAGTGGTCGAGAAATATGAGTTTGGCCCATTTCCAAGAGCTAATGAAAGAAACACAGCAATATGCTTTAGCACATGTTCAGACGGATCAAGATCAGAAGGATGCTGAACAGCATCTCGCCCAGCAAACCGCAGTAGCCAGAGAAGAAACGGCACAAATTCTCTCCGCGCAGGCGGCGTTACCGCTGCAAATTCATGTGGCCGGAGGCAGCAACTTTACAATTGAACCTATAGAGTATCAGTTGCGTACAAATCGGATTGAACTGCCGCTGCGCTTTCTTATTGAGAAAATGGGCGGGCAAGTAGAATGGCTGGCTGAAAAGAAGACAGCGAATGCACATTTTGGTGTTTATGATTTGGAATATGATTTGTCCGCTAGAAGTATCAGGCTGTATACCCTAGGTAATAGCGTAGCTACCTATTCATTAGCGGATATGGATTTCAAAGACGGTAAGATCATCGTTCCTTTACGGAAAACCATAGATTTACTAGGCGGGCGAATTACGGATACTGTCATAGAATCTAATAAGCGAGAGGTGTCTGTGGCATTACGGCCTTTTTATATATTTAAAGAGAATGATAGTCTTCTGAAAAACTCTCTATTTGCCATGGGAGGGTAATGTCTAAAATAGTAGAGGGCTGGAAAAACTAGAAGCATACCCTTATAAAGGAGGCTTCTTGTCTATGCAGTCGAAAACCCGAATATTCGATCAGCCGCAGCCTCTCGTGGAACGGATGATCATGAACGTAGAGAAAGTGATAGTTGGAAAGAGAGAGACGATAGAGAAAGCGTTCGTTGCTATGCTGAGCGGCGGCCATCTTTTGCTAGAAGATGTACCCGGTGTTGGGAAGACGATGCTTGTACGTGCCTTGGCAAGGACGATTGGTTGTGAGTTTAAGAGAATTCAGTGCACTCCTGATTTATTGCCGTCAGATGTAACCGGTGTATCTGTATATAATGTGAAGACGAATGATTTTGAGTTTCGCCCTGGACCTTTAATGACACCCATCGTGTTGGCAGACGAAGTCAACCGTACCTCACCGAAGACACAATCTGCTTTCTTAGAGGCGATGGAAGAGAAGCGGGTTACTATTGACGGAGTGAGTTATGAATTGCCTAAACCCTTCGTCTTATTAGCTACGCAAAATCCTGTGGACTATGAAGGTACTTATGCGCTGCCGGAAGCGCAAATGGATCGTTTTATGATGAAGTTGTCACTTGGATATCCAACGCCTGAGCAAGAAATTCTGATGCTGGATCGTCTGCAGGACCGTCAGCCGCTGAATCATTTGAAGCCCGTTATCGTACAGGATGAGTTTGTACAATTACAAAGAGAAGCAACCATGATTCATGTCGATAATACGTTAAAAGATTTCATTGTCCGTCTGGCTTTGGCAACTAGGGAGCATGCTGATTTGTACTTGGGTGCAAGTCCAAGAGCATCCTACGCCTTGATGCGCGCTGCGCAAACATCTGCTTATATGAAGGGCAGAAGTTTCGTGGTACCTGATGACATCAAGGATTTGGTGCTGCCGATCTGGACACATCGGCTTATTCTGACTTCCGAAGCACGAATGACTGGTAAGTCTGCGGATACGATTTTGACAGGCTTACTAACCTCCTTACAAACTCCTGTTCTTCGTTACGTCTCGGGGAAGTAGGGCCTACTATGAGAAGCTGGGGTAAAACGTCGCTATTGGTTGTGGGATGTGTGCTGTCCATTGTTTTGGCCTATTGGCAAGGTGGATTTGCCGCTTGGTATATAGGGATTTGTTTGACATTAATCTGGATTCAGGCTGGATTATTTTATGTGTTCGCATTAAAAGGACTAACCGTTAGCCGGCAGTTGTCTGGCGAAGTCTTCGTGTCCGGTGAAGACGTGACCATCACTTTACAAGTTGGGCATCGTACTTTATTGCCGCTGCCTTGGATGATTATTAAGGATACTTGGATTCATGAAGGAAGCGGGGTGAAGCTGTGCTACAGCAAGCTGCTTTTCCCATGGTTTCGATCAGCCTTCATCCTCCATTATAAAATGACGGGTCTTATGCGAGGTGTTTATCGGTTCGCAGGATTTGAGGCGGTGACGGGTGATTTATTTGGCTTTGCTGTTCGAAAAGCATACCGCGATGATCTTCATCGGTGTGTCGTTTATCCGAGACCAGATTCTTTGACCGGATCCGGCATGACATTTCTATCGGAGGATGGTGATGTGCCTACCGTCCGTGGCCCTAAAACCGATACTCCGCTAATTAGCGGCGTTCGTGATTATGTCAGCGGTGATCCCTACCGCCGCATCCATTGGAAATCCACAGCCAGGCTGAGCCGGCTGATGACCAAAGACCCCGAGCAAGCATCCTCCGCGAAGCGGATGCTGCTGCTCGACGCGGCGCCTGCGGCAGGTCCAGCTGAGGCGGCGCAGCCGCTGCTGGAGAAGGGCGTCGCCCTCGCGGCTGGCTTCTTCGAAGCCGCCGCTGGCGGGCGCGAGAGCTGCGGCTTCGCCAGCAGCTCAGGCAGCAGGCGAATCGCGCCGACGATTCGCCCTGATCTAACGCTCGCGTACGAAGTACTCGCGAGCGTGGGCGGCAAGCCCGCCCTTTCCTTTCCTGACCTCGTCAGGAAAGAGGCGGCGGCCTTGCCGCTGGATGCGTCGATGCTGTGCATCACATCGACGCTGGACCTGGCCTTGGTGCGCGCGATCGCTGATGCGCGCACCAAGCGCCGATCCGTGCACGTGATCTACGTGCACGCGCGGCCCTCCCTCTCGGTCGCCGAGCGAGAGGGAGCTTCTCAGCTACAGGCCGTAGGCTGCAGCTTCACGGAAGTGCCGCACCCCGTGCGCCAGTGGCCAAAGCAAGGAGGTGTCGCGGATGCAACCGCTTGAACCCCACAGCGCGCCGCGCGCTCTTTCACGCCCTTTACGCACAAGCGCAGACTCGTCGCGCTTGAAGTCTCGCTCTTTAGGCACTAGCTCTTCACATACCAGCGCAGACTCACCGAGCGCGCTCTCCCGGACTTCGTCATCACATGCGGGCGCTCATACTACTATCCCATCAAGCCCAATCTTCCATTCAAGCGCCATCTCTAACGCACAGTCATCAACGCCAATCACCAACACCTTTTTCCGAGACAGTCTAATCTCACTGCTGCTCTTCCTACTGCTCTCAGAATGGCTCCGTCCTCTAGCCTGGATGGCAGACGCCTCTATTCAAATCGGTCCCATTCTCGTTGTGTTTGCGATCTGCATCGCCATAGACTGCTTCAAGGTCCCTTATGTTTGGGGATGGACAGCCAAAAGCGTCATTATCCTGCTCTTCATCGGCTTTATGTTTGACCGTGAAGGCTTTCTAACCGGAGCATGGATTATCGATTTGGTGAGGATCATTTCTCAGGATGTGGTTTACATCGTTCGAGCTCATTTCGACCTTATCAGTGGTCAAATGCGAACGCTGCTCTTTCTGTTAGGTTGGTCGCTCCTGATCTCCGTTGTGCAGGCTCTCATGCTGCAGAGGCAGCATAGTCTCTGGTTTGTTGCGGCCACGCTCATCTATCTTGTCTTCTTACAGTTGGTACTTGGCGCGGATACCGTTCAAGGTATTATGCGCACAATAGGATATGGACTACTTCTGTTATCGCTGCTCAATCTTTCTAGAATTGAACAAACCTATAGCATCTCTTCGGTGCGTTCGAGCGGCGTTTTTCAATGGATTGTAGTCAGTTTGGTCGTAGTAAGTGCACTAGCTAGTGTAGGGTGGTACTCGGCAAGGCAGGCGGAGCCTGCTTCTCTCATGAAACCAGTTAGTTGGGCGTATTTATACGATCGCATATTTGAACTTTACAAGGAAGATACGGGGGCTAACGGTGTTTTTGCTAGGTCTGGATATGGTCAAGATGATTCCTCCTTAGGTGGTCCACTCCAGGTGGACACGACCCCGGTATTCACAGCGAGAACATCCGAATTAACCTACTGGCGCGGAGAGTCCAAAAGCTTCTACGACGGCAAAGGCTGGACTGAGCCCAATCAAAAGCTGGAGCCTTACGTTACTTCTTATCAACTATTCACAGGTCGATCCGTGGTGCAGGAAATTCTGTGGAACACGAAGTCGCCTAATCACCAATTATTTGTGGGTGGGAAGTTACTAGGCGTTGATATGCTTTTGAGCGAGAAGGGGAAACCGCTAACACCGAGCAGCCTCCTTACATCTAAATCTAATGGTAAAGTAACTCTGCCTGAGATTGTGGATCCATTGTCTTATTACAAAATAACCGTCCAACCCGTGCAGGAAGATCCAACAGTACTCAATACAGATACGGGCAGCTATCCCTCTGACATTGTAGAGGATTATCTCCAGCTTCCGGCTGCAATGCCGCGGTCTGTTCGCAGCATTGCCGAGCAAGTGACAGCGAATCGTTTGACGCCGTATGCCAAAGCGGTTGCAATTGAGCAGTATTTAAGCAATACCTATACCTATAGTCTCGAAAATCCAACGCATCCAAGCCGCAACGAGGATTTTGTCAGTCATTTTCTGTTCGTAGACCAAACAGGGTACTGTGATCATTTTTCAACCTCGATGGTCGTATTGCTTCGTTCTGTCGGTGTACCTGCCCGCTGGGTAAAAGGTTTCGCTCCAGGGACACTTCAAACATCCACCGACGGCGATGGGCTCAAGGAAGTTATGGTTCGCAATCAAGATGCGCATTCATGGGTAGAGGTTTATTTTCCTTCTATGGGCTGGGTACCGTTTGAACCTACGCCGGGTTTCTCGGGTATTTCGTCCGACCATCCGAGAGAAACCTTGACGACAGCTGCCATGGAGCAAGCGGCGATGACTGCTTCACTCATGAACATTCCCACATCAACTAAGTTTGCAACCAATCCAAGCGAGTGGCTTCATGCAACGAAGGATAGAATCGTCAATTTTGCAAAGGCTTATAGGGAAGCTTTCATTGTTCTAATCGGATGTTGTCTCCTTCTTGTGAGTATTTTCGTTTTGCTTAGGCGAAAAGGTCTCCTATTGAATACGCGGCTGTATTTTCCAATTTACAAAGCCGAGCAGGGCAACTCACACCCCATGACACCTTATATGGATCGTTTATGGATGCAGCTATTTCGCAAATACGGCACAAAATCTGCTAGCCAGACGGTACGAGAGTACGTCACAACTCTAAATTTCAAAGATCAACGGCAGAAACAAGCGCTGCTCGAATTTACCTTGATTTACGAAAGTGTCCGTTATGATACGGCCAATTCATTGACCTATACGAAGAGGGAAATCACCACGATTTGGAAAGCCATTCAAAAGACACATTAAACCCCTTTACATCCTAGGTACCTAATGTTTAAAATTAGTACCTATAAATAGTGATAAGTGGACAAGGGGAGCCCCTTAAACCTCAATCGCTATGAATCTAGGAGGTCGGATAATGAGTAAACCGAGTGAAATGATTGTCGTATTAGATTTTGGAGGCCAGTATAATCAATTGATTGCTAGACGAATTCGTGATTTGGGCGTTTACAGCGAGCTGCTGCCGTTCAATACAACTGTTGATAAAATTCGTGAGCTTAACCCTAAGGGGATTGTGTTCTCGGGCGGTCCGTCGAGCGTATACGGTGAAGGAGCTCCCGCTGTTGATGCAGGAATCTTTGATCTGGGCATTCCGATTTTGGGTATTTGCTATGGCATGCAGTTGATTGCTCACCAACTGAACGGTAAAGTTGAACGCGCGCATACGCGTGAATATGGCAAGGCAGATCTTGCATTTACGAATGAAAGCCCGCTCGTGAAAGGGTTAGAGTCCAAACAAACCGTGTGGATGAGTCACGGCGATCACGTTTCCGTCCTGCCTGAAGGCTTCGTCATAGAAGCAAGCACGGATTCTCTTCCGATTGCTGCAATGAGTAACCGTGAGCGTAACATTCATGCGGTACAGTTCCATCCAGAGGTTCGTCACTCTGTCCAAGGGAACGAAATGATTAATAACTTTATATATGGCGTCTGCGGTTGCGAAGGCGATTGGACGATGTCCTCTTTTGTTGAAGATATGATTAAAGAGCTTCGTCAAGAAGTTGGCGACAAGAAAGTACTATGCGCCCTTAGTGGCGGTGTGGATTCATCGGTTGTTGCTATCCTGCTTCATAAAGCAATTGGTGCTCAATTGACATGTATGTTTATTGATCATGGTTTGCTGCGTCAAGGTGAAGCGGAGAGCGTTATGGACACTTTTGTCGGTAAATTCGATATGAAAGTGGTCAAAATTGATGCGCGTGACCGTTTCCTCGGTAAGTTGGCCGGCGTAGACGATCCAGAGCAAAAACGTAAAATTATCGGTACCGAATTCATTCGTGTTTTCGAAGAGGAATCCAGTCAGTTCGATGACTTTACTTTCCTAGCCCAAGGTACTTTATACACAGATATCGTGGAAAGCGGTACGGCTACTGCTCAAACGATTAAATCACATCATAATGTTGGCGGACTGCCGAAGGATATGAAGTTCAAGTTAATCGAGCCTTTAAAAACACTTTTCAAAGACGAAGTGCGTAAAGTAGGCGAGGAATGCGGCCTTCCATCAGCAATCGTTTGGAGACAGCCTTTCCCAGGTCCAGGTCTAGCTATTCGTGTTCTAGGTGAAGTAACGGAAGATAAGCTGAAAATAGTTCGTGAATCCGACGCCATTCTACGCGACGAAATCGCCAAAGCTGGCTTAGATCGCGAGATCTGGCAATATTTCACAGCACTTCCGGGCATGAAAAGCGTGGGAGTTATGGGTGATGCAAGAACTTACTCTTATACCGTAGGTATTCGTGCTGTTACATCGATTGATGGAATGACAGCTGACTGGGCGCGTATCCCTTGGGATGTGCTTGAGAAGATTTCGGTTCGTATCGTTAATGAAGTTGAGAACGTGAATCGTATCGTTTATGACATCACGTCTAAGCCGCCTGCTACCATTGAGTGGGAATAATATAAATCACTAGTAAAAAGACGAACGTTCTGGGAAAAAATACCCCTGTATCGTTCGTCTTTTTTATTGACATCTGGTTATTTCACAACTAAAATGTGTTATGGATAACAGTTTTTCGTATAATCTCGGGAATTGGCCTGAGAGTTTCTACGAGATCACCGCAAATGATCTGGCTACGAAAAAAAGGAACGGAATCCGTATGAGTTTCTACGTGCACCTTTAGACATCTAAGGCAGCTCTCATATGGATAGCTCCTTTTTCGTACCCGGAATCAGGCATTATGATTCCGGGTTTTTTGCTGTTCCCCACATTCGTTTTAGGAGGAGTAGGAAAATGGATCGCTTTTTTAAATTGAAACAAAACGGCACGACAGTAAGAACAGAAATCATGGCGGGGATCACCACTTTCATGACGATGGCTTACATCCTAGCGGTAAATCCAGACATTCTGAGTGCTTTTAAATCGGGGGCTACCGGCGGTGACTGGACTTCGATTTTCTTGGCTACAGCGATTGCTGCAGGTGTAATGACAATTGCAATGGGGTTATTCGTTAACTTTCCAGTTGCGCTAGCTCCTGGGATGGGCTTGAATGCTTACTTCGCGACTATCATTTTAACATCACAAGGTAAATTCACGTTTTCAATGGCTTTAGCAGCCGTATTCATTTCGGGGATTATTTTCATCATTCTTACCATTACCAGAGTCCGTCAAATGCTCCTTGTGGCCGTTCCAGACAGCCTGAAGCATGCGATTACTGTGGGCATTGGCTTGTTTATAGCAATGATTGGTTTCAAGAATAGCGGCATTTTAACGGTTGCGGTTGAAAGCGGCAAAGATATTAAGGCTCATCAATTTACAGATGTACTTTCATTTGAAACTGTATTCCACATGGGTTCATTAGAAGATAAAGGCGTTATTTTAACAATCGTTGGAGTCTTGTTGATTTCTATCTTTATGGTGCTTCGACTGCGCGGCGCAATCTTGATTGGTATCTTGGCTACGACAATCATTGGATATTTCATGGGTATGGTTAATCTCGGTACATTGACTAGTGCTGACACGACATGGGTTCCTGATTTAACAAAGCTTCGTTTCGCTGATTTTGATTTTGCAGGCATTATGACAACGGGAATCGTTTCGGTTATTGCTACGTTTACGTTTGTTGAGCTTTTTGATACATTCGGTACTATGGTTGGAACAGCGAATCGCGCTGGTATTATGAAGAATAAAGAAGAAGGCAATAAGCGTGTAGGTAAAGCCATGTTCGTAGATGCGATTGGTGTTAGTGGCGGTGCGTTAGTTGGGACAAGTACCGTTACTGCTTTCGTAGAAAGCGCAGCGGGTGTAGCAGAAGGCGGACGTACAGGTTTAACGGCAGTAACGACAGGCGTATGTTTCTTGCTTGCCCTGTTCTTAGCTCCGATTGCCATGTTGGTTCCTGGTTCTGCGACAGCGGCAGCGTTGATTGTAGTTGGTGTTCTGATGGTTCAATCCATTCGTGAGATCGACTTTCAAGACTTCGTTCTGGCGATCCCAGCTTTCCTTACAATTGTATTGATGCCTTTCACTTACAATATTGCGAATGGTATCTCCTTCGGTATCGTTACGTATGTAGTTCTGGCAGCAGCATCTAATTTAGGTGGCAAAAGTCAGACGCGTTATCCGATTCACTGGTTAATGTGGGTACTGGCGATTCTAATCCTAGCTCGATACATCTTTATAGGAAGCCAAGGTTAAAAAGGTTCAAGCTCTGGTGCATAACGCACTGGAGCTTTTTTGTTATTAACATTTCCATATTTTCCTATGTATAAAAAGCTTGCAATCGGTTTGTGGATTTGTTATATTACTCCTTGTCGCTTCGGCGGTCGAACGAAAGAACCGAAGAAATCAAAAAAAGTTCTTGCAATCGAATAGGTCGATGTGGTATATTGATCAAGTCGCCTTTGAGGGGCGAAGGATTAAAACGAAAGAAATTGATCTTTGAAAACTGAACAACGAGTGAGTAAGCACGAACGAGAAATCGTTCAAAAAAGAGATTGCAAAATCTCGCTAGCAACGCAAATGAGCAATTAAGCTTTCAAATAGTTTTACTATTATGGAGAGTTTGATCCTGGCTCAGGACGAACGCTGGCGGCGTGCCTAATACATGCAAGTCGAGCGGATTTATCCTTCGGGATAAGTTAGCGGCGGACGGGTGAGTAACACGTAGGTAACCTGCCTATAAGACTGGGATAACTATCGGAAACGATAGCTAAGACCGGATAACTGGTTTTCTCGCATGAGAGAATTATGAAACACGGAGCAATCTGTGGCTTATAGATGGGCCTGCGGCGCATTAGCTAGTTGGTAGGGTAACGGCCTACCAAGGCGACGATGCGTAGCCGACCTGAGAGGGTGAACGGCCACACTGGGACTGAGACACGGCCCAGACTCCTACGGGAGGCAGCAGTAGGGAATCTTCCGCAATGGACGCAAGTCTGACGGAGCAACGCCGCGTGAGTGATGAAGGTTTTCGGATCGTAAAGCTCTGTTGCCCTAGACGAACAGCAAGGAGAGTAACTGCTCTTTGTGTGACGGTATAGGAGAAGAAAGCCCCGGCTAACTACGTGCCAGCAGCCGCGGTAATACGTAGGGGGCAAGCGTTGTCCGGAATTATTGGGCGTAAAGCGCGCGCAGGCGGTCAATTAAGTTGGGTGTTTAAGCCCGGGGCTCAACCCCGGTTCGCATCCAAAACTGGTTGACTTGAGTGTAGGAGAGGAAAGTGGAATTCCACGTGTAGCGGTGAAATGCGTAGAGATGTGGAGGAACACCAGTGGCGAAGGCGACTTTCTGGCCTATAACTGACGCTGAGGCGCGAAAGCGTGGGGAGCAAACAGGATTAGATACCCTGGTAGTCCACGCCGTAAACGATGCATACTAGGTGTCGGGGATTCGATTCCTCGGTGCCGAAGTTAACACAGTAAGTATGCCGCCTGGGGAGTACGCTCGCAAGAGTGAAACTCAAAGGAATTGACGGGGACCCGCACAAGCAGTGGAGTATGTGGTTTAATTCGAAGCAACGCGAAGAACCTTACCAGGTCTTGACATCCCTCTGAATACGGTAGAGATATCGTAGGCCTTCGGGACAGAGGAGACAGGTGGTGCATGGTTGTCGTCAGCTCGTGTCGTGAGATGTTGGGTTAAGTCCCGCAACGAGCGCAACCCTTGATCTTAGTTGCCAGCACTTCGGGTGGGCACTCTAAGATGACTGCCGGTGACAAACCGGAGGAAGGTGGGGATGACGTCAAATCATCATGCCCCTTATGACCTGGGCTACACACGTACTACAATGGTCGGTACAACGGGAAGCGAAGCCGCGAGGTGGAGCCAATCCTTAAAAGCCGATCTCAGTTCGGATTGCAGGCTGCAACTCGCCTGCATGAAGTCGGAATTGCTAGTAATCGCGGATCAGCATGCCGCGGTGAATACGTTCCCGGGTCTTGTACACACCGCCCGTCACACCACGAGAGTTTACAACACCCGAAGTCGGTGGGGTAACCCGCAAGGGAGCCAGCCGCCGAAGGTGGGGTAGATGATTGGGGTGAAGTCGTAACAAGGTAGCCGTATCGGAAGGTGCGGCTGGATCACCTCCTTTCTATGGAGACTCGGATCTGATAGATCCAGTCAAGTATCTTCGGATACAAAACGTTTACTCACTCGTGTTCAGTTTTGAAAGAGCAATCTTTCAAACGCAAGTTGACAACCAACATCGCTTTGCGAATGTAATGGTTGCAACATTGTTCCTTGAAAACTAGATAACGAAACAAAACGTAAAGTAAGAACTTAGGTTGTGTGATTCTTTTGGATCATGCAAAAATCTTTAAAGTTTTTTCTAGGTTAAGCTAGAAAGAGCACACGGAGGATGCCTAGGCACTAGGAGCCGAAGAAGGACGTGGCGAACGACGAAATGCCTCGGGGAGCCGTAAGCAGGCTTTGATCCGGGGATGTCCGAATGGGGGAACCCAGCTGTGGTAATGCGCAGTTACTCTATTGTGAATACATAGCAATAGTAGAGGCATACCCAGGGAACTGAAACATCTAAGTACCTGGAGGAAAAGAAAACAAAAGTGATTCCGTCAGTAGCGGCGAGCGAAAGCGGAATAGCCCAAACCAAGGAGCTTGCTCCTTGGGGTTGTAGGACCTCGTTGTGGGGTTAGTTCGGTAGGCGAAGCGATCTGGAAAGGTCCGGCATAGAAGGTAAAAGCCCTGTAGCCAAAATCGAACGAAACCCCTAGAGGTATCCTGAGTACGGCGGGTCACGTGAAACCCCGTCGGAATCCGGCAGGACCATCTGCCAAGGCTAAATACTCCCTAGTGACCGATAGTGAAGCAGTACCGTGAGGGAAAGGTGAAAAGCACCGCGGAAGCGGAGTGAAAAAGAACCTGAAACCGTGTGCTTACAAAAAGTCAGAGCCCTCTATATGGGTGATGGCGTGCCTTTTGTAGAATGAACCGGCGAGTTACGTTCCCGTGCGAGGTTAAGTTGAAAAGGCGGAGCCGCAGCGAAAGCGAGTCTGAATAGGGCGCTTTAGTACGTGGACGTAGACCCGAAACCGTGTGATCTACCCCTGTCCAGGGTGAAGGTGAGGTAACACTCACTGGAGGCCCGAACCCACGCATGTTGAAAAATGCGGGGATGAGGTGGGGGTAGCGGAGAAATTCCAATCGAACTCGGAGATAGCTGGTTCTCCCCGAAATAGCTTTAGGGCTAGCCTCGGATGTTGAGTTGTGGAGGTAAAGCACTGATTGGGTGCGGGGCCCGCCAAGGGTTACCAAGTCCAGTCAAACTCTGAATGCCACAAACTTAAATCCGGGAGTCAGACAGTGAGTGCTAAGATCCATTGTCAAAAGGGAAACAGCCCAGACCATCAGCTAAGGTCCCCAAGTGTGTGTTAAGTGGGAAAGGATGTGGAGTTGCACAGACAACCAGGATGTTGGCTTAGAAGCAGCCACCATTGAAAGAGTGCGTAATAGCTCACTGGTCGAGTGACTCTGCGCCGAAAATGTAACGGGGCTAAACACGCCACCGAAGCTATGGCTTGCACTTTAGTGCATGGGTAGGGGAGCGTTGTATGTACGTTGAATTCTGACCGTAAGGACAGGTGGAGCGCATACAAGTGAGAATGCCGGTATAAGTAACGAAAAGATCAGTGAGAATCTGATCCGCCGAAAACCTAAGGGTTCCTGAGGAAGGCTCGTCCGCTCAGGGTAAGTCGGGACCTAAGGCGAGGCCGAAAGGCGTAGTCGATGGACAACAGGTGGAAATTCCTGTACCACCGTAGCCGTTATGAGCAATGGAGTGACGCAGAAGGATAGTGACGCGAGCTGATGGATGCTCGTCCAAGCAGTGAGGCTGATGTGTAGGCAAATCCGCACATCGTAAGGCTGGGCTGTGATGGGGAGGGAAATTTAAGTACCGAAGGTCATGAGTTCACACTGCCAAGAAAAGCTTCTAGCCAGGCGAAGGTGCCCGTACCGCAAACCGACACAGGTGGGTGAGAAGAGAATTCTAAGGCGCGCGGAAGAACTCTCGTTAAGGAACTCGGCAAAATGACCCCGTAACTTCGGGAGAAGGGGTGCCTCGGTAGGGTGAATAGCCCGAGGGGGCCGCAGTGAAAAGGCCCAAGCGACTGTTTAGCAAAAACACAGGTCTGTGCGAAGCCGCAAGGCGAAGTATACGGGCTGACGCCTGCCCGGTGCTGGAAGGTTAAGAGGAGTGGTTAGGGACCTCGGTTCCGAAGCTATGAATTGAAGCCCCAGTAAACGGCGGCCGTAACTATAACGGTCCTAAGGTAGCGAAATTCCTTGTCAGGTAAATTCTGACCCGCACGAATGGCGTAACGACTTGGGCGCTGTCTCAACGAGAGATCCGGTGAAATTTTAATACCTGTGAAGATGCAGGTTACCCGCGACAAGACGGAAAGACCCCATGGAGCTTTACTGCAGCTTGATATTGGACTTTGGTACGATCTGTACAGGATAGGTGGGAGCCTTTGAAGCCTGAGCGCCAGCTTGGGTGGAGGCATCGTTGGGATACCACCCTGATCGTATCGGAGTTCTAACCTAGTACCGTGATCCGGTATGGGGACAGTGTCAGGTGGGCAGTTTGACTGGGGCGGTCGCCTCCTAAAATGTAACGGAGGCGTTTAAAGGTTCCCTCAGAATGGTTGGAAATCATTCGCAGAGTGCAAAGGCATAAGGGAGCTTGACTGCGAGACCTACAAGTCGAGCAGGGACGAAAGTCGGACTTAGTGATCCGGTGGTACCGAATGGAAGGGCCATCGCTCAACGGATAAAAGCTACCCTGGGGATAACAGGCTTATCTCCCCCAAGAGTCCACATCGACGGGGAGGTTTGGCACCTCGATGTCGGCTCATCGCATCCTGGGGCTGAAGTAGGTCCCAAGGGTTGGGCTGTTCGCCCATTAAAGCGGTACGCGAGCTGGGTTCAGAACGTCGTGAGACAGTTCGGTCCCTATCTGTCGCGGGCGTAGGAAATTTGAGAGGAGCTGTCCTTAGTACGAGAGGACCGGGATGGACGTACCGCTGGTGTACCAGTTGTCTCGCCAGAGGCATCGCTGGGTAGCTATGTACGGAGGGGATAAGCGCTGAAAGCATCTAAGCGCGAAGCCCCCCTCAAGATGAGATTTCCCAGTATGTAAGACCCCTTGTAGACGACGAGGTTGATAGGTTCGAGGTGGAAGTGCAGCAATGCATGCAGCTGACGAATACTAATCGGTCGAGGGCTTAACCAAAACCCTGAAATGTTCACTTTACGTAAGTTTCGTATCTAGTTTTCAAGGCGCAAACCACGCTTTGACTGTTTGGTGATGATGGCGGAGGGGACCCACGCGTTCCCATCTCGAACACGACCGTTAAGCCCTCCAGCGTCGATGGTACTTGAACCGCAGGGTTCTGGGAGAGTAGAACGTTGCCAAGCACACGAAAAAACCTTACAAGGAGAAATCCTCGTAAGGTTTTTTTATTTATCCGAGCGGCTTTTATTCAATTTCAAGCCAAGTCCCAAGAATCTGAAGAATCTTTGTCATTTTTACAAAGATAAGAAAAGAATCGAGTGAATCCTTTTAACTTATATTACAATAAAGCTTAATGGTGTTACAGAGACAGGAGTGATACATAGTGGGGAATGCCTATGTTCAGATAGGTATGGCAATGTTCCGGACGGGGATATTGGGATATGGCGGCGGGCCGTCGATTGTGCCGTTGATACGGTACGAGGCGGTTACGCGATTTCAATGGATGAAGGATGAGGAATTCATGGAAGTGCTGGCGATAGCTAATACACTTCCGGGACCGATAGCAACGAAACTAGCAGGGTATCTTGGATATCGGCTCAAAGGGGGATGGGGAGCAGCGATTGGTGTTTTAGCTCACATTGTTCCTACCTGTGCAGCAATGGTGGGGTTGTATTCGTTCATTAATTTCTTTAGTACTTCACAAGTGATTAAAGGAATGATAGCGGCGGTAGTGCCTATTGTCGCGGTGATGTTAGGCGTGATGGCGTATGAGTTCGGGGAGAAGGCGGTTAAAGGCTTGGGTTGGGCGGCAGGTCTCACATTTTTTGTTATTTCATTCTTGTTGCTGCAGATTTTCTCTGTGCACCCGGCTATCGTTATTTTTATGTTTTTACTATATGGGGCTTTCCATCATAAGCTAAAGGACAAGTGGAACAAGAACAAGAAGCAGCTTGGCAAAGGTGAGGGCGTATGAGTGAGTGGTGGCATTTACTTGTTAGTTTCTTTTTAGCCAATGTGTTCGGATACGGAGGCGGGCCCTCGTCGATCCCGCTCATGTATCAAGAGATTGTTCCGAATCATGCTTGGATGACCAGCAGTGGATTCTCGAACATGTTAGCGCTTGGGAATGCGCTGCCTGGACCGATTGCTACGAAAATTGCCGCCTATGTTGGCTTTCAAATCGGTGGTTGGGTCGGTGTTCTAATTGCCGTGGCTGCAACGGTTGTTCCTTCCATTATTGCACTCATCATTTTGCTGAATATCCTGCAGAAATATAAGCAATCTCTGGTAATCAAAGGAATGACGCTGCTTGTTCAGCCTGTTATTGCGATCATGATGGTGTTGGTCACGTGGAGCAGTATGGTGGAATCTACGAAAACGATAGGATACTTGCAGTTTATTGGCATTGCCGCAGTTGCTTTCTATCTCATTCAAAAGAGGAAGATTCACCCTGCGTTTGTGATTGTGGCTGGTTTCGTTTATGGCGGTATATTTCTTTCGTAATTTATTGGCATAGAATAGCTTTTAGAGCGCTCTTTATAATAAGAGTGCTCTTTTTATTTAATGCGTGACTTAATTTAACATCAATTTTGGCGTGAGGCACAAAAGTTTTGTCATTTTTCGTTAGATCCCCTAATATGATGTGATGTTAATTGACGTGTAATTCACCTGAACAGTATAGTGAGGAAAATAGATATAATTCTGTGTTCTTATTCGAATAGTCTTGTTTCAGAAACAGCAGATCCTGGGTAGGGAGATGCTGTTTTGAGTATATAGGGATGTAGTAATAAGGATATAGAAGGAGGGGGCTCCCTTGATGAAAACGGAGGGTTATTCAGTTGAGATGAACCAGATCGTCAAGCAGTTTGGTTCTGTTGTAGCTAATGATCATGTTGATTTCCGGGCAAAAGCTGGAGAGATTCATGCGTTGTTAGGCGAGAACGGTGCCGGTAAAAGCACAGTGATGTGCATGCTCTCAGGTGTATATCGCCCAACAAGCGGAGAGATTCTCATCCACGGTGAGAAGGTGCGAATTCGATCGCCGAAGGATGCGATGAATCTAGGGGTTGGCATGGTCTTTCAGAATTTTCGACTTGTTCAAACGTTAACTGCGGCGGAGAATATTGTTCTTGGGGAGTCATCTTCGTTCTGGCGCGGTCCACGATGGCTCGCTAGAAAGTCCGAGGAGATCGAGGCGATATCCAAGCACTTTGGTCTACCGTTTCCGGTAGACCGGCCCATTTGGCAGCTGTCGGTCGGGGAACAGCAGCGTGTTGAAATTGTGAAGACGCTCTATCGGGGAGCGGATTTAATTATTTTGGATGAACCTACCTCGGTGTTGACGCCAGGTGAGGTAGATCAGTTGTTTGAGACACTGAATCGTATGAAAAAAGAAGGCAAGACGGTCATTATGACGACACATAAACTCAAGGAGGTCATGTTTGCTTCGGATCGCATATCGGTTATGCGTAAAGGCGAGATGATCGCAACGATGGCGAAGTCAGAAACGAACGAGAGGGATCTGGCGCAGCTGATGGTCGGCAAGGAGAGCCTAGAAAGCCGCACGATTGTTAGAGAGAAACCGCAAGGAGAGCCGATGCTTGTGGTCGATGGTTTGAATGTGTATGCGGATCATGGACGTAAGGTGCTGGATGGACTTCATTTTCAAGTGAGTAAAGGCGAGATTGTTGGTGTTGCCGGAGTGTCTGGAAACGGGCAGAAGGAGCTTGCGGAGGTGTTAACGGGACTTCGCGTATGGAAACAAGGTGATGTCCAATTTGACGGAAAGGCATTGCGTAACGGTTCGGTGCGCGCAGCCATTGAGTTAGGCATTGCCCATGTGCCGGAAAACCGCATGAAGAGCGGTCTAGCGGGCAGCTTGGGCTCCGTAGATAACCTGCTCTTCAAGACGTATCGTTCTCCGGAACGATCTCGATTCGGTCTACTTCGTACTGGGAGCAATCGAAGTTGGTCGCAGAAGCTTGTTGAGCTATTCGATGTGAGGACATCGGGGATTGATGCACCTGTTCAGTATATGTCGGGGGGTAATCAGCAGAAGCTGCTTTTTGCCCGGGAAATTGATCAAGCTCCGAAGCTGATGGTAGCCGTGCATCCAACGCAGGGGCTTGATGTAGGTGCCACTGGGGGTGTGCACCTATTGCTAGAGGAATTGCGCAGCAAGGGGAGTTCTGTTCTCCTAATATCAGAGGATTTGGATGAGGTGCTGCAGCTAGCTGACCGAATACTTGTCATGTACGATGGACGCATCGTGGGCAATATTCCGCGAGAGGAAGCGAGCCGTGAATATATCGGTATGTTGATGGCGGGGTCTGAGGAGGATGCAGGGTGAGCGAACAACAAACGGCGGGAACCATTCCAATAGAAAAAAAGGTGCCTAAGCGAGAAGCTAGTTTTCGTATGCCTTACCGTTTTGAGATGGATCCTGCAGGTCCAGCCAGTCCGTGGTGGGTGACGATTATATCTATCGTCTTGGCGCTTGTGGCCTGTGGTATTTTTATAGCCTTGAATGGCATGAATCCGATTATGGTCTATGCCAAAATGCTGAAAGGTGCCTTTGGTTCTTCCTTTGGCATTACAGAAACTCTTGTGAAGGCAATTCCGCTGCTGCTTTGCGGTCTTGGCGTCTCGATCGCGTACCGGATTTCGGTATGGAATATTGGTGCCGAGGGGCAGTTTTTGGCTGGGGCGATGGCGGCTACCGCGGTTACGGTTTATTTTCCACAGCTGCCAATATACATTTCGATTCCAGCTATGGTGGTGGCGAGCATCGTAGCCGGTGGGGTCTGGGGATTGCTGACGGCGATTCCAAGGACATATTTTCAAGTTAACGAACTAATTACATCTTTAATGTTGAATTATGTAGCTCTTCTTGCCTTAAATTATGCGGTATTCGGTCCATGGAAAGATCCGAAAGGCTTTAACTTCCCAGGATCCCCGATGTTCACCGCGGCGCAGTCATTACCTACTTTTGGAGCTACCCGACTCCATTTCGGGATCGTTTTTGCTATTGTTGCCGTGCTGCTCTATGCGTTTATGATCCGATATACGCGTTGGGGTTATGAGCTGCGTCTCATTGGTGCGAATGCGGAAGCTGCGCGGAACGCAGGAATTCGAATTTCCAGACATGTTCTTGTAGTTATGATCATTAGCGGCGGGGTGGCTGGGTTAGCGGGAATGAGCGAAGTTTCCGGTGTGGCGCACCGACTCATGTATGGTATTTCGCCGGGATATGGGTACACAGCCATTATTGTGGCTTGGCTTGCGAAACTGAATCCGGTAGGGCTGGTGATATCATCGGTGCTGTTCGGAGGGCTCATTGTAGGAGGATACAGTGTGCAGACGATCGGTCTTCCTTCATCGACTTCTTCTATGATTCAAGGGGCTATCCTATTTTTCCTCATTGCGGGCGGTATGTCTGGGAAAATCCGCATTCGCCGCAATCGGTGATAGGTGAGCTGATGGGTGAGCTTGGATTGAAATCATGCTGAAAGGGGAGGAAATGTCATGGATATCGTCACACAATTAATTGTTTCCGCGATCTCTTCCGGTACGCCGCTGCTGTTAGCTGTATTGGGTGGAATTCTTATCGAAAGATCAGGCATTACACAATTGGGTGCGGAAGGACTTATGTTGATGGGGGCAGTAACTTCTTGTCTTGTCTTCATTCAAACTGGGAGCTTAGCGCTGACTCTTCTCTGTGTACTTGCAGTGGGCGGTGTTCTGGGTATACTTCATGGATTTCTTTGTGTAACCCTGCACGCTAATCAGGTCGTTAGTGGTCTGGCCATGACGATATTCGGCGCAGGTCTTAGCGCTTATCTTGGAAAGCGTGTTAGCGGCATTCCATTACCCGGAGCGGTACCAAGGCTAGATTTGCCATGGCTGGAGAATGTCCCGTTTATGGGGAAGATTTTTGCGCACTTGGATCTTTTTACCTGGTTTAGCTTTGTGCTGGTTATTGTCATGCATCTTTTCATCCATCGTACATCATGGGGGCTGCATCTTAGAGCGGTGGGGGATAATCCGGCAACAGCTGACGTTATGGGTATTCCTGTGATTGCCATTCGCTACGGCTGTATCATTATTGGTTCCATGTTGATCGGTATTGGGGGTGCTGATTTGCTGCTCGTATACACGCCGACATGGAATGAAGGAATGACCTCAGGACGCGGTTGGATTGCGGTGGCACTCATTATTTTCGCGAGATGGAATCCGGTTCGTGCTTTGGTATGCGCTTATTTTTTCGGTGTGTTGGATACGCTGGGGTTCCGTGTACAGCTTATTGGCAGTCATATCCCTTCTTATTTTTTGAAAATGATTCCGTACATCGTGACCATTCTGGTTCTGATGTTCCTCGGTTGGCGTAATCGCAATAAGCCTTCAGGTGCACCGGAAGCACTAGGTGTTCCCTATATTCGGGAGCAAAGATTTTAATGTTGAGCGGAAGGGGTGGGGGTACATGGTAATGGACCATGATAGGCATATTCTATTTTTGAAAAGATGTGTAGAGCTGTCTGTTCTAGCCAGAGAATCGGGGAATACCCCGTTTGGTGCGCTATTGGTTGGACCGAATGGAGAAATATTGCTGGAGCAGGGGAATATCGAGATCACGGAGTTGAACTGCACCGGACATGCGGAGACAACCTTGATGGAGGCGGCCTCTAATCGGTATAGCAAGAAAGAATTGTGGGAGTGCACCTTATATACGTCTGCAGAACCATGCGCGATGTGTGCTGGATCGATTTATTGGGGGAACGTTGGGCGTGTAGTCTTCGGAATATCGGAAAAAAGGCTAGCTTCATTGACGGGTGATGATGAGCAGAATCCTACGCTCGATTTACCGTGTCGTCAGGTATTTGCCAGGGGGAATAAGGCTATTCAAGTGCTCGGTCCTTTCCCTGAGGTAGAAGAGGAAGCTGTAGCAGCGCATGCTGGATATTGGTCTTAAACGTGTAGTAGAAAGGGCTGTCCCAAAAATCTTAACAGATTTAGGGATAGCCTCTTCTTTTTATCGCATTCAATCAGGATAGATCATCTCTGCGACACCTGAGTCATATGGGGAAGGATTGTTCCAGCTTCAACGAGACCCTGCTTCCCCCACCTGTCACTGCACCACTCCATTCCCACGGACCGCCACCTCGCGCGCTGTCCCGCACTCCACCTCCCGCCGTTGAGCCACAATTAGAGGTGAATCCTCCAGCTAATTAGACTCCGGCATCCTGAGAAATGCAACTAACTGGAAAACCTCCATCTAAATCGGCGATTGGTTGAAAAATTGACCGAATCTGATTGAATTAACGGGAGGTTATCCAGTTATTTTTGTTGTAAAGGGACAAGCGGAGCAATTAGCAGGATATTTTCACTTTAATTACATTGAGGCCAATTCCCCGCGCAGCTTGCTGCGTAAGTACACCCTGAAAGTAGCCAAACACTATACGAATTTCATTATTTCGTAATGCGCTGTGAGGGGCAAGGATGGCTAATTCGAAGTGGGAAAATTCAATGTGTAGACCTTCTAGCCAAGAAGGTACTTTAACCCCACATCTGGTTTGGGGCACCATGTGCACACATGAAAGCGTTTTAATAAGTTTAATATTTATAAAAACGAGTTGTTTTTTTGAAAAGACGCTGAATGCCTTCAGCCCTATACTTAGGTTATGAAACAAGAACCTGAGATAAACGAGAGGGGTAGTTCAGATGAAAAAAATGTTTTCCGTATTTGCTTTATTATCTTTGATTTTAGTGATTTCAGCTTGCGGGGCTAAAACCGCAACGACAGAACAGAAAGATGCGGCAAGCACAGCGGCGCCAACAGCAGCAGCCAAAACGGATGCGAAAGCCGGAGGTAAAGTAGGTATCTCGATGCCGACGAAATCATCTGAAAGATGGGTGAGCGACGGAGCTAACATGGTGAAGGAATTCGAAAAGCTTGGTTATAAAACTGACCTGCAATATGCGGAAGACGTTATTGAGAACCAAGTAGCTCAAATTGAAAATATGATTACCAAAGGCGTTAATATCCTCGTTATCGCACCGATTGACGGAGAATCTTTGACAGACGTTCTGAAGAAAGCGCATGATGCCAAAGTTGAGGTTATCGCATACGATCGTTTAATCAAAAAGAGTGAGTTTGTCAGCTACTACGCTACTTTCGATAATTTCAAGGTAGGCGTACTGCAAGCCTCCTATATCGAGAAAAAGCTAGGCTTGAAAGAGGGTAAAGGTCCATTCAATGTTGAGCTTTTCGCTGGATCACCTGATGATAACAATGCAAATTTCTTCTTTGATGGAGCCATTTCCGTACTGAAGCCTTACCTGGATTCCGGTAAATTAGTGGTGAAGAGCAAGCAAACAGCGTTTGAACAAGTGGCTACACTAAGATGGGACGGCTCGGTTGCCCAATCCAGAATGGATAACCTGCTAAGCAAAAACTATGCATCTGAGAAAGTGGATGCTGTGTTGTCTCCTTATGATGGCATCAGTATCGGAATCCTATCTTCCTTAAAAGGTGTTGGCTATGGGACAGCAAGCAAGGCGCTGCCGGTTATTACGGGGCAAGATGCAGAGCTAGCGTCCGTTAAATCGATCATTTCTGGGGAACAAACACAAACGGTATTTAAGGATACTCGTGAGTTAGCTAAAAAAGCGGTTGCGATTGCAGACAGTGTCCTAAAAGGAACCAAACCCGAAGTGAACGATACGAAAACGTATAACAATGGTGTTAAAGTTGTTCCTGCCTACCTGCTTGAGCCTGTATCCGTAGATGCATCCAACTATGAATCCATCTTGGTAACAAGCGGTTATTACACAAAAGATAAATTAGGTAAAAAATAAGTTTTCAACCTAGGAACTACCTAAATGATCTAGTGATAGCCGAGTATGACTATCGCTAGATCATTTATTACATGGAAGGCTTGGTGATCGCATGTCGGATGCCATATTGGAAATGAAAAATATTACGAAAACATTTCCGGGTGTGAAAGCGCTCAGTAATGTGAATTTACGTGTTCAAGAAGGCGAGATTCACGCCCTGCTTGGTGAGAATGGTGCAGGCAAGTCCACGCTTATGAAAGTTTTAAGCGGCGTATATCCACACGGATCCTATGATGGCGACATTCTGTTCAAGGGTCAAGTATGTGAGTTCAAGGATATCAAACAAAGTGAAAATCTGGGGATCGTCATTATTCATCAAGAATTAGCGCTTATTCCCTATTTATCGATTGCAGAGAATATCTTTTTGGGAAATGAACAAGCTTCACGAGGGATTATCAATTGGAACGATACCATTGTGAAGACAAGGGAACTACTGCAAAAGGTTGGATTAAGTGAGCAGCCCACGACATTGACAATCAATATTGGTGTTGGCAAGCAGCAATTGGTGGAAATCGCAAAAGCGCTATCTAAAAAGGTGAAACTGCTGATCTTGGATGAACCTACAGCTGCTCTGAACGAAGAGGATAGCGATAATCTGCTGAATTTATTACTGGAATTTAAGAAACAAGGAATCTCTTCTATTCTGATTTCCCACAAATTAAATGAAATTTCTAAGGTGGCGGATTCCATTACCATTCTTAGGGATGGTCAAACCATAGAAACGTTGGATATGAGAAAAGACCAAATTACCGAAGACCGCATTATTAAAGGCATGGTAGGCCGGGATTTAACACATCGGTATCCAATCAGGGAGCCGCAAATCGGCGAGACGTTGTTTGAAGTAAAGGACTGGAATGTCTATCACCCACTGCAAGACAATCGTAAAGTCATCGATCAAGTTAATTTGAACATTCGTAAAGGTGAAATTGTCGGCATTGCCGGGTTAATGGGAGCAGGTAGAACGGAACTGGCGATGAGTATTTTCGGCAAATCCTATGGGAAGAAAATCAGCGGTCATTTATATAAAGATGGCAAGGAAATTCACCTGCCAACGATTAATAAGGCCATTCATCATGGTGTTGCTTATGTGACGGAAGATCGCAAGAACTATGGATTAATCTTGATTGACGATATTAAAAGAAACATAACGATGGCCAGACTGGATAAGATTTCGAAAAATAAGGTCGTCAATGAGAATGAAGAAATTGTCCATGCGGAGAGCTTTCGCCAAAAGATGAATATTAAAACACCGAGCATTTTACAGAAAACAGGGAATTTAAGCGGCGGCAATCAACAGAAGGTCGTTTTAAGCAAATGGATTTTTTCAGAGCCGGATATTCTCATTCTTGATGAGCCAACACGGGGTATCGATGTGGGGGCTAAATATGAGATTTATACGATCATCAATCAATTAGCGATGGAGGGCAAAGGAATCCTGCTTATTTCCTCGGAGCTTCCCGAAATTCTGGGTATGTGTGACCGTGTTTACGTGATGAATGAGGGGAAAATGGTTGGTGAATTAAGTAAAGAGGAAGCTTCACAGGAAGAAATCATGAAGTGCATTACGAGAGCAGGGGGACACATGCATGGAAACACTGACTAAAATGTTTAAAAGCAACATCCGTCAATACGGCATGATTATTGCACTAGTCTTAATTACGGTATTTTTTCAAATCATGACGGATGGGGTTCTGTTAAAATCTCTGAATGTAACGAATTTGATTTTGCAAAATAGTTACATTTTGGTGCTGGCTATAGGTATGTTATTGGTCATTATCACCGGAAATATCGATCTATCTGTAGGATCTGTTGCCGCTTTTGTAGGGGCTGTGTCAGCCGTTCTGATGGTCGATATGAAAATTCCTTTTGTTTTAGCCGTTATCATTTCTTTGGTCATTGGAGCATTGGTAGGGGCATGGCAGGGTTTTTGGGTCGCTTATGTGAGAATACCATCTTTTATCGTTACGCTGGCGGGGATGCTCCTCTTCCGGGGGCTAACGATGATCGTTCTGAACGGGATGTCAATTGCGCCATTTCCGAAGACTTTTCAGAAAATCAGCTCTGGCTTTATCCCTGATGTATTAAATGGAAGCACAATGCATAACACTACACTGATCATCGGAGTTGTGTTATCCCTTATTTTGGTTTGGAGTGAACTTAGAAAAAGAAAGAATCAAGTCAAGTATAAATTCGATGTGATGCCAATGGGATTGTTGATTGCCAAAATTGCCGTCATGGTCCTGATCATTAACGTATTCACGTATGTGCTGGCTACCTATGAGGGTATTCCCAACATTCTGGTTCTTTTGTTTGTGCTCGTAGTTATTTACTCCTTCGTTATGAATAAAACGGTCATGGGACGCCATATTTATGCGCTTGGAGGAAGTGAAAAAGCGGCTAAATTATCAGGAATCAAAACGAAGCATGTGACCTTCTGGGTGTTCGTAAATATGGGGGTAATGGCAGCGCTATCCGGTCTCGTATTTGCGGCAAGATTAAATGCGGCTACACCTAAAGCAGGTGTAAACTTTGAGCTGGATGCCATCGCTGCGTGCTTCATTGGCGGTGCTTCCGCGACTGGTGGAATTGGTACGGTTATCGGTGCAATCATCGGCGGACTTGTAATGGGTGTCATGAACAATGGGATGTCCTTAGTTGGTCTAGGTATTGACTGGCAGCAGGGTATCAAGGGATTGGTGCTGTTATTTGCGGTAGGTTTTGATATTTACAACAAATCCAAAACTGCTTAGTCAGATGATATCTAGGCAATAGGGGATCAAATAAGACTTTTCCTGAAGAGGAGGGTCTTATTTGCGGCTTAAACCTACGGAGTGGGGGATAAATGATGAGTAAACGTATGACATGGCTAAGAAGTAATCCCTTCAAGGTACTCTCTCTTTCTTTGCGTTCAAAACTGATGATTGCCTTTGTGGTTATCGCTTTATTGGTCGTAGTGACGAGCGGATTATCCTACTATTTTCTGAAAAAAATCAATTTATCCTATGTGAATTTGTTAAATCATAATGCCATGATTCTGCAGCTTGCTTCGGATATCCAATACCAAACACAATTGCAGTATAGCCTTATGTCCAGCTATGTCATTGAACCTTCTCCGGAGAAAGTTCAAGCTATTCTCGAAAGCAATCAGAAGCTTTCTGCTTTGGTGCAAGACATCAAGGGGATCGACGAGAATGCGGAAGATCAAACTTACTATAAGGTAATGGGTGAGTCTATCGAGACGATTGCCGGATTGGTACATGATCTTGAGAAGACGAAATCCAGTTTTCAAAGGACCGTACCCCTCACTCAAAATTTAACCAAGCTTGCTGAGAAGATTCAGAAAAAGCAAAAGAACATCATGGAATTGAAGAAAGTGGAAAATGGAAATATGACGGATCAAACCATTCAAAAGCTCATATGGGTAAGCATCACGGCTTTAGTGATCGCGTTAGCCATAGGATGGATGGTATCCAGAATGATTATCGCCCCTCTCAGGACGATTGTTAAAGCGGCGAGAGATATAGCTTCTTGTGATTTAACGGGCCGAGATATTAGAGTCCGCAGCCGCGATGAGCTTCATGACTTGGCGGAGGCTTTCAATCAAATGAAGGGCAATTTGTTTAAAATCATTAGCCAGGTTGACGATCATGCGAAGCATGTATCTGCAGCGGCAGAAGAGCTCAGCGGCAACACCGAGCATTTGAGCCAAGCGTCGGAGCAAATTACGACAGTTGTGCAAGAGATTTCCGCAGGTTCCGAATCTCAGGTACAGCATATGATGACGGGAGTTACTTTCCTTGCTCAAATGGATCATTCCGTACAGCAAATTGCCAGGATTACGGAATTAACGAATGAAACGTCGTCTAACGCATTGGCAGCTGTTAGTAGGGGGACGGATTCTATCGAATTATCCATTAGCCAAATGAACGCCATTTATTATAAAATGAAAGTGCTTTCGGAGTCCGTCGAGCGCTTAGGAACGCACGTCACGCATGTCCTAGCAGCAAACGGTCTAATTGCCAATATTTCCAGACAAACTAATTTGCTTGCGCTTAACGCTTCGATTGAAGCAGCTAGAGCAGGTGAAGCTGGCAAGGGCTTCGCGGTTGTTGCTCAAGAAGTTCGTCATTTATCTAAGCAAACCACAGAGGCTGCAGATGAAGTGACGAGATTGGTGAGTGCGATTCAAGAAGAAATGAGCGAAGTCGTACATTCCTGTGAGGCAGGTTCACAAGAAGTGAGCACAGGGATTTCAGTTGTAAATGAAGCGAACGTGGCGTTTGAACGAATAAAAATAGAAATCGAAGAGGTTAGCGCGCAAATAAGTCAGGTATCCCTGCAATCCTCAGACATTTCTAAGAAATCGCAAACAGCTCTAGAAGTTCTTCGTTCAATAGAAGGAGTGGCCAAGCATACGGCTTCGGGAACGAGAGATGTGTCCATAAACATGGAAGAGCAATTCGCGAGCATGGAAGAAATCGTGTCTTCTGCCAACGTTTTAAGCGGGATGGCGGAAGAACTAGATGAATTAATCGGTAAATTTCAATTAAGATCGAATGACATATAGAGCTCATCTGCGTTCAAAGGGTCATAGGAGGAACAAGTATGAAAAAGCTGTTGATGGTGTATGCGATACTGATCGCAACTTTTTTGCTTTTCCTTTATTTTTATCAATACAACGAGCCTACGGATCAATCGCTTAAGCAAATGAATCGCGGTCTCCAAGGTAAAATCGAAGAGAAGTATGTGATGGTCAACTTTCAGTCCGGCATCGATTATTGGAAAAGTTGTCTAAAGGGCTTCGAGGATGCCGCGAAGACATTGAATGTTTCCGTGGAGTACCGTGGTGCTACACAGTACGATGTGTACGAAGAGATAACGGTTTTGGAACAAGTAATCGCCAAGAAGCCGGCAGGAATTGCGGTCTCGGCGATCAATCCGAACGCACTCGTTGTGACCATTAATAAAGCTGTAGAAGCGGGTATACCTGTCGTATTATTCGATTCTGGCGCACCTAAGAGTAAAGCCTACTCTTTTCTGGGAACGAATAATTATAATGCTGGCGTAAGCGCAGCTCACAAAATGGCTGAGTTGACCGGGACCAATGGTAAGCTTGCGATTATTACGCTGCCGAATCAACTGAATCATCAGGATCGGATGGCCGGATTTCAGGATACGATCCGAAGCAGCTACCCAAATCTACAAATTATAGCGATAGAAGATGGTAAGGGGGATCAATTGGCATCCGAACGGATTGCGGTTAAAGTTCTCAAGGATCATCCGGATTTGAACGGTATATTTGCTACGGAGGCCAATGGCGGTGTGGGCGTAGGTAATGCAGTGAAAAGCTTGAATCGGCTTTCTCAAGTGAAAATTATTGGTTTTGATACCGATAAAGGGACGCTCGATATGGTGAAGAACGAAACGATTTCGGCAACGCTTGCGCAAGGTACCTGGAATATGGGGTATTGGTCGCTTATGCATTTACTCCATCTTCAAAAGGAAGCCCAGAAATCGCATTTACCGCTGCAGAATGCCAAGGAGCCGCTTGTTCCTACTTACGTGGATACAGGAATTACAATCGTGACGAAAGAAAATGTCGATATCTATTATGCCAAATGACAGCGTAGAGGCGAATGATGAGGTGAAGCGCATGAAGATGTTCAAATGGATTACACTGAATAACTGGCCAATCCGTTATAAGTTAATCATGCACTTCTTACTAATTAGCATTTTGCCTGCGATTTGTCTGGGTATTCTGATTGCGCTAGCGACCGATCGCATTATCGAAAAACAGGTTAATGAGCATACGTCTCAATTAATCGGAAATGTGAATAAATCGCTTGAAGCGTACGCGGGGAATTTGCAGAATATTACCTATTTCACTTCCTTTAACCCACAAGTGAGGCGGTTTCTAAGCGGAGAGCCAACCATCCAGGCAGCGGAAGCCTACGATATGCGGATATTTCTTCAAGGATTTACAACCCTTTACTCGGAAGTGGCGGGTATCTTGGTGGTAAATGCGAAAGGGGATTATATCAGTAACGAAATGTATGCCCGAACAACTCGGAGCCTAACCGAAGAAGGTTGGTATAAGGAAGCTGTTGATCAAAAGGGGATCTTCAGTATCGTAGGTCATCCCTCGGGAAGAAATGTCACCACGCATGTTGACTACAAGGATGAGGATATTGTCTCTGTGGTCAGAGCGATTCTGGATCCCGAAACCCAAGCGGTTAAAGGTGTCATCTTAATTGATTTAAAGCTTAGAGTCATCGCAGAAACCGTGCAGGACGTAAGTTTGGGAAAATCGGGCTACTTAATGGTCATCGATGATAAAGGCGAAAGTATCTACACACCGGAGCATCCCCTTGTGAGCAAGTTTCAGCGAAGTTGGATTGACGAGAATCCCGCGGGTACTTTTTCTAAAACAATTGATGGCACCTACATGCAGTTCATTTATCGGAAATCGGCCTTTACGAATTGGACGACGGTGGGTGTATTTTCAACGCAAGAGACGGTCCGTGAGGTCCGAGAAATCCGCCTTTATTTGATCATGTTTGTTTTCGTTGTATGCTTGCTCGGTATTGCGGCTTCTTATTATTTATCTTATACCATCTCTTTCCCTATTTGGCAGCTAACGTCATTCATGAGGAGAGCAGAGGATGGTAATCTGTCTATACGCTTCAAGGATTCAAGAACGGATGAAGTCGGCATGCTGGGGCGAAGCTTTAACAATATGCTGATGCAAATTACGAAGCTGATCGGTTTGGTCGAAAAGGAGCAGAGGCAAAAGAGGGAAGCGGAACTGCGAAGTCTGCAAGCGCAAATTAAACCGCATTTTTTATACAACACACTCGATACAATTCTATGGTTAGCTCGTAAAAGCGGGGCGCATGAAGTGACAGAAGTGGTCGATTCCCTATCAAGGCTTTTTCGCATTGGTCTTAGCAAGGGGAATGAAGTCATTACGCTTATGGAAGAATTTGAGCACGTGAAGAGCTATCTCATCATTCAAAAAACAAGGTATAAGGAAAAATTGAATTATTCCATTGTCATTGACCCTTCGCTTCATTCGCTTTATGTGCTCAAGTTGATTCTTCAACCGATTGTCGAGAATGCCATCTATCATGGGATTAAAGAGCGCCGTGGACCTGGTAATATCGACATACACGCTCGGAATGAGAATGAAAAAGTGGTCATCACGATTAGCGATAACGGAGCTGGAATGTCCGAGGAAAAGCTGGAACGTTTAAGACGAACCTTGGAAGCAGCCGCTTCTAAATCGAATCCGGCTGTAAGTGAATATAAGCAGGATTCGCCGCCATTAAGCTTGCAGGAATCGTCATTTATAGTAACAAATCCTCAATCTGGTGAGGGGTATGGCTTAACGAATGTACATGAACGAATTGTGATCAGCTTCGGAGAAGCTTATGGGGTATCTATTGAAAGCAAAAGGGGAGAGGGAACAACCGTAACGATTACACATCCTGTGTTAAAAAGAGAGGTGTCCGTATGATCGTAAGTCCGCCCTGGAGAGTATTGATTGCAGATGATGAATCGATCATTCGTGAAGGTATACTAGGTTCATTGAATTGGCAGCAGCTTGGCTTGGAGGTTGTGGCAGAGGCTGAAGACGGTGAAGAGGCCCTAGAGCTTGCACGTAAGCATAATGTTCATATCCTGCTTGTTGATCTCAATATGCCCATAATGAACGGTATGTCCTTGATCAAGCATATTCGTGAGGAGCTGCCGGATTGCAAGATTATCATCATAACCGGACATGACGAGTTTACCTATGCACAAGCAGCTATTCGCCTGAATGTGGATGATTATATCCTCAAACCGGTAAATCCTGCGCAGCTTGCTGATGTTTTAACGAAAATAACGAGGCTGATGGCTTCTTCCTTAGAGAAAGAAGAGCATTTGCAAATGGCTTCCAAACAGATTGAAAGGAACTTCTCGCTATTAAGAGAACGCTTCTGCTTGGAATGGATGGATGGGGTACTTAGTGAGGTTGAGATCAGAGAGCAGCTTGCGTTTCTCAAAATGCCCGATCGAGCGCCGAGCACGCTAGGCGTTATTCAATGGTCTGGGAATTCAAGAGGTAAGGAACTATTATCGGAAAGAGACCGTCAACTATACTTGTTTGCCATTGAAAATATCGTTGAAGAGCTGTTATCTCCCTACACGATGGTCAAATTTCGAGACCATTTGGGGATGCTGGTTGTACTCGTATGGGAACCAGTGTCGGAAGATCATATCGCGAAAATTGATGCAGCTGTGCAAACCTATTTGAAAATATCCATAGCTTCTCAATTCATGACGGGCATTGAAGGCGTAACGGGTGTTTCTAACGTGTATCAGCAAGCAAGAACTTCCTTATATAAAGAAGTCCATCTGTCTCCTTTTGTACGTCTGGCAAAGGATTTCATTGCACACAGATATAGCGACCCTGAGATAACGTTGGAAATGATCGCCAATGAAATGAAGGTATCCCCTGTTTATTTGGGAAGAATATTTAAACAAGAATTAGGTATACCTTTTGTGAATATGCTTACTCATACACGTATTAAACACGCGATTCATTACTTGAGTACAACGGATATGACGATTATTGAGATTTCTGAAAAAGTGGGCTATGACTCTCAACATTATTTCAGTACAGCCTTTAAAAAAGTAGTAGGCATAGCGCCAAATCAGTACCGCAAAGAAGGAACCATGCAGTCATAATTGCCAAGCAAAGATAACAAACATACACCTTAGCTGAAAATGGTCATATGGAAGCGTCAAGCTGTCCTATGAACCAAAGAGCCGAGGTGTATTTTTTTGCATGTCAGTTGATCGAAGCTAAAATATAAGTAGTATACTTTAGCTTCGCATCAACCTTGATGCGAAAAGGTGCAAGCTCACAAAAAAAGTTACTGATGTTATGAAAGTTTACAAACTTTATTCATATAAATTGACCATGATACACAGCGCATTTACAATGAAACAAATCTTGATAAAGAATGGTTGGATTTTCATAGAAATAGAGGTGACGGGTAGTGAAGCTAACACTGCATAAAGTGAATGAATTGAATCAGGAAGATTTCATCGATATGTTCGGCCCTCTATTTGAGCACTCACCTTGGGTGGCAGAGCGGGCATGGAGCTCGCAGCCTTTTGCGACGGAGAAGGAATTGATAAGTGCTTTTGAACGTGAGGTTTGGCTTGCTGGTCGGGTGGACCAGCTTGCGCTGCTTAGAGCGCATCCAGACTTAGGGACGCGAGTGCGGATGACGGATCATTCTGTGCAGGAGCAGTCCGGGGCCGGTTTGAACCAATTAACAGCTGAAGAATATGAACAATTTCTAGCCTACAACAAGAAGTATACGGATACCTTTCAGTTTCCTTTTATAATGGCCGTCAAAGGCCAGACCAAAGAGACGATTCGAGATGCAATTCGCACTCGGATACATCGAGATAAGGAAGAAGAGCTGGGGAAAGCTTTGCAGGAGGTTTGTAAAATCGGGCGGTTTCGCCTAGAGGCTGTGTTAGTCAATGAAGCGGAGGCGAAAGCGATGAAGCAAGCGAACGGATCAGAGAGAATCATGTATTATGGCAAAGGTGATGTATGGGTGTATCGTTCATATGCGAAGCCTCTGACGAATCTGACGTTAATACCGGAATCGGGCTTTACCGGACGTGACAATGTGCTGTTTGGGATGAATATCAAGGTGGCGGTTAGCGGAGAGAAGTTTTTTACTTCTTTCACGGAGGGGGACAACCGGGTGGTTGTTGCCACGGACTCGATGAAAAATTTCATCCTGCGCAAAGCAGGAGAGTATGAAGGTGCTACTGCCGAAGGGTTTCTGGAGTTCGCCGGCCGCGACTTTCTAGAGACGTACCCACAGATGACAGGTGTGAAAATGACAGCTGATCAAGTATCTTTTGAAGTGCTGCCAGTTCCTGGTGCAAAAGGATTTGACGGTAGTGATCTGGTATATCGTTATTCGCAAAATGAACATCCGACTGCGCTGGTTGAAGTCGTGCGCACGGATGAGGGGATTGCTGTCGTGGAACATGCAGGCGGCATCGCCGACTTGAAGCTGATTAAAGTAAAAGGAAGTTCCTTTGCGGGCTTCGTTCGAGATGAGTATACGACGCTTCCGGAATCTTTTGACCGTCCTTTATTTATTTTCTTAGATATGGCTTGGAGTTATGAAGAAGTGGCGGATGCACTAGACTCTGACCTTGGACGCTATGTGGCTGCTGAGCAAATTCGTGATATTGCGCATACCGTATTCCATGAGCAGCATTCACCGTCGATTCAAAATCTTATTTATCGAATCGGGCAGCGCTCGCTCACTCGTTTTCCTCAATTAAAAGAAATTCGTTTTGAATCTAACAATCGCACGTGGGAAACGATTTTGGAGCAAGCTTCCGTTGGTGAGGGTAAGGTGTTTACAGAGCCTAGACCGCCGTATGGTTTCCAAGGTTTTTCCATGACAAAGAGTGATCTGGAGGGCCTATGAGCGCTGGTTTAACATCGCACGTACTGGATATTAGTAGTGGACGACCGGCTAGTGGAGTGCGGATTGATTTGTTTCGTCTTCAAGACGGGCGCTCAGATATTCTTCACTCGGAAGTGACGAATGCGGATGGCCGCCTTCAGGGGCCGATGCTTTGCGGGGATGATTTTACAACAGGAATTTACGAGCTAGTCTTTCATATAGGAGATTATTTCAGAGGAATTGGCACTGAGCTTGCAGAGCCTGCATTCCTGGATCAAGTACCGGTTCGGTTTGGCATATCGGCCAAAGATGCTCATTATCATGTGCCGCTTCTCATCGCGCCATGGGGTTATAACACATATCGAGGAAGTTAACGCTGGCAGGATGGCTGCGGCATGAAAGACTCCGAGGGAGGGATTCGTATGACTAACCAATTTGACCTCGTAATTCGGAAGGGTACTGTAGTCCTGAGAGATGAAGTATGCCAGTTAGACATCGGTATTCAAGGTGGCAAAATTGCTGCGCTAGGCGAAAACCTCGTATACTCGGAGGATACACCTGTCTATGATGCGGAGCATTTGCACATTATGCCGGGGATGGTTGATGTGCATGTTCATTTCAATGAACCAGCACTCGGTCACTGGGAAGGGTTTGCTACCGGATCATCAGCGTTAGCGGCTGGCGGATGCACGACCTATATCGACATGCCGCTGAATGGCGTGCCTCCTACTGTTCGGCTAAGTGCACTTGAACGGAAGCTTGCAGCAGCTGAAGGTATATCTGTTGTTGATTATGCCCTCTGGGGTGGACTTGTTCCTGGCAATGTGGGCAATCTACAAGAGCTGGCTGAAGCAGGCGTTATTGGATTTAAGGCGTTCATGTCCTGTCCTGGCGGAGAAGGGGAAGATATCTTCGCTGAGGTGGACGACCTGACCCTCTATGAAGGGATGAAAGAAATTGCCCGTTTGGGACTAGTGCTCGCACTTCATGCCGAGAGCGAGGAGATCGTATCCAAGCTGGCTGCGCAGGCACTTGCGGAAGGCAGACTCGGGGCGCTGGACTTCGTCGCGACGAGACCAATTGCAGCGGAGCTGGAAGCGGTGAACCGCGCTCTGCTCTTCGCCGAGGAGACGGGCTGCAAGCTGCACTTCGTGCATATCAGCAGCGCGGAAGCTGTGCAGACCATCACGGAGGCGAAGGCCAAAGGGCTGGACGTCACAGTGGAAACGTGTCCGCATTATTTAGTGCTTACTAGCGCCGATTTGGAGCGGCTAGGATCGGTTGCCAAATGTGCGCCTCCGCTGCGCACATCGGAGGATCAAGCTCATCTGTGGGCAGCGCTAGTAGATGGACGGCTAGACATCCTCGCCTCGGATCATTCGCCTTGCCCAACTCATATGAAGGAAGGGGATTTCTTCGAGGCGTGGGGCGGTATATCCGGCGCGCAAAGCTCGCTGGAGCTTATGCTGGATGAAGGCTACCTACGCAGAGAGGTGCCGCTTCCTATGTTGTCGCGGATGCTGTCCCTTGAGCCGGCTAAGCGTTTTGGGCTGCATCCCCGCAAAGGTGAAATCGCTTTAGGTGCGGACGCTGATCTAGCTCTAGTGGATATGAAGCTAAGTTATTCGCTTCAAGAGAGTGATCTGCTTTACCGCCATAAACATAGCCCTTATGTAGGGAAAGAGTTCGGATGTCGGGTGAAGGCGACCTTCTTACGAGGTAGTAAAGTGTATGAGCTTGGTGAAGGGGTAGTGGAGAAAGCAGACGGGATTTGGATGCGCCACTCGGCAGTGAACGGAGGTGAGGATGGTGGCTAAAATGACACCGAACTCGCTGGATTTGCTGTCACAATACGCCGAGCAGATGCTCGAAGTACTTGAGTGGCTTTCCTCGTATGGCGCCGACCCAGATGGGGGAGTCACCCGTTTGCTATATACGAAGCCATGGCTGCAGGCGCAGCAGGCTCTTACCCAGAAGATGCACGAGTTGGGGCTGGAAGCAGGCTTCGATGCCGTTGGTAATGTTTTCGGAAAACTGCAAGGGAATAACCTTGCTTTGAAGCCAATACTCACAGGTTCACATGTAGACACGGTGAAAAACGGCGGTAAATACGATGGGGCATACGGCGTAGTTGCCTCCATGATGGCACTTGGTTATTTGCAGGCGGTTTATGGGACGCCCAAGAGGACACTAGAAGTCGTTTCGTTCTGTGAGGAAGAGGGAAGTCGCTTCCCGTTGGCTTATTGGGGCTCTGGACATGTAACTGGTGTGAGGTCGCTGACTGGAGTCTCGGGAATTGCTGATCTTGAAGGTGTGACGCTGCTTGGGGCGATGAAGCAAGCTGGATTCGACACTGCAAGTGTAGGTGAAAACCCTGCGAAGCGCGAAGATATAGGAGCATATATTGAGATTCATATCGAACAAGGCTCAGTCCTGGAGTATAATCAGAAGCAAATTGGCGTTGTTACAGCGATCGTAGGTCAAATAAGGTTGACAGTAGTAGTAACGGGCACCTCGAATCATGCCGGAACAACACCGATGACGATGCGAAAAGATGCTCTTGCAGGAGCTGCGGAAATGGTGGCTCTGACCGAGCGGATGGCGCTGGAGGAGTGGGAACCGCTTGTAGCTACCGTTGGTCGTTTGGAAGTAAAGCGGGGAACCTCGAACGTGGTACCGGGGGAAGTTGAATTTACGCTGGATATTCGGCATACTGACGAGTGGAAGATGGATGCTTTTCGTGTGAGATTGCTAGCTGAGTTTGAAGTAATCGCGAAGCGAAGAGATCTTCAAATAGATACGACCTTTAATTTACATGCTTCGCCTGTGGCTATGCATGAAGGGATTTCAGCAGAAATTGAAGCTGCCTGTGATACCCAAGGGTTCGAGAGTATGCGGCTGCCTAGCGGGGCAGGGCATGATGCTCAGTTGTTTGGACCGATATGTCCGACAGCGATGATCTTTGTTCCAAGTCGCGCTGGCATTAGCCACAGTCCTGAAGAGTTTACGGAACCGGCCGAACTGGTCGCTGGGTTCCAAGCACTGGTGCATGTGTTATACCAATATGGCTATGGGGGGAAAGTAGATGAAATCTTATAAAGACTTGTCGCCCTCGCTGCGAACGATAATGACCCCTGGACCTGTGGAGGTCGACCCGCGGGTACTGCGGGCGATGTCATATCCGATTCTGGGACAGTTCGATCCTGAATTCACTGAACTGATGAATGAGACGATGGAAATGCTTCGCGATGTATTTCAAACAAAAAATCAATGGGCTTTTCCAATAGATGGCACCTCGCGTTCGGGTATTGAGGCTGTTCTAGTGAGTGTGATTGAACCGGGGGACAAGGTGCTTGTTCCTATCTATGGCCGCTTCGGCAATCTGCTTGTCGAAATCTCGGAGCGCTGCGGTGCAGAGGTTGTCCTGCTAGAGAGAGAGTGGGGCACGGTGTTCGAGCCTGAGGAAATCATCGAAGCCATACACCGGGAAAAGCCGAGCATTGTAGCGATCGTTCATGGCGAAACTTCCACGGGTTGTATCCAACCGTTTGATGGCATCGGAGCAGCCTGCCGTGAAGTGGATGCCCTGCTTGTTGTGGATGCAGTCGCTACGATTGGCGGAGTCCCAGTTAAGACAGACGAATGGCAGCTGGATGCTGTTATCGGCGGAACGCAAAAGTGTTTATCCGTCCCTTCCGGCATGTCGCCAATCACGTATAACGAACGTGTTGAAGCCAAGGTAATGCGACGCAAAACGATTGAGCGGGGACTGCGTGAGAAAGGTTCGGCGGTGTCAGCTGGGAAGCCAGTCGCAAGCAATTATTTCGACCTCGGCCAGCTCCAGGACTATTGGAGTCCGAAACGGCTCAATCATCATACGGAGGCAACTTCGATGCTGTACGCTTTGCGCGAGGGCTTGCGTCTTGTCCTGCAGGAAGGCCTAGAGGAGCGATACCGTCGTCATCAGCGTCATGAGGCTGCGTTAGTTGCAGGCCTTCAAGCAATGGGCTTATCGCTATATGGGAATCCGGACTGTAAGCTGACGGTTGTGACCTGCATCCGTATTCCAGATGGAATCGCTGGTGAATCTGTACGTTCGATGCTGTTAAACAGTTTCGGTATTGAAATCGCCAGTTCTTTCGGACCTCTGAAGGGTCAAATTTGGCGAATCGGCACGATGGGCTTTAGCTGTAATCAAAAGAATGTGCTCCACGTGCTTGGAGCACTGGAAGCAGTTCTCCTCTGGCACGGCGCCGATATTACAATCGGCAAGGCTTTGCAAGCAGCGTTAACGTTATATGCTCGTAAAGAGGAGGAGCTGCCATGTTAAACATCATGCCGCGAGCTGAGCGAGCTATGATTGCTACGCCTCATTATTTGGCTAGCAGTGTGGGGAGTGCTATTTTACAGCAGGGAGGCAATGCGTTTGATAGCGCGATTGCGATCAGTGCGACACTTGGAGTCGTCTACCCGCATATGACTGGGCTTGGCGGGGATGCCTTTTTCCTCATGCACGATGCTGCGACGGGTACATTTACAGGATTTAATGGAAGCGGGAAGTCAGCTGCGCAGGCGACGCCTGATTTTTACAAGGATAAAGGGTTACATGCGATTCCCCAAAGAGGAATTCTAAGCGCGATAACCGTTCCGGGAATGGTGGATGCCTGGTGGCAAGTATGGGAGAAGTACGGGAAGCTGTCGTGGGAGAAGCTGCTCGATCCAGCTATTGCTTATGCGGAAAATGGTTTTCCTATCTCGCGAAATTTGCTTTTTTGGATGCGCAAGGACGAGGCTTTCATTCGGGCTTCTGAGCAGTTGAGTGCTTTGTATATGGCGAACGGCGAGCTTTTGAAAGAAGGGGATCGTCTTGTCCAGAAAGACATGGCCCATACGTTACGTCAGGTACAACGTGAAGGCAGAGAAGCCTTTTATAAGGGTTCTTTGATGCAAACGGTTGTTGACAGCATTCAGCGGGATGGTGGATTGCTGCAGGAAGATGATTTCCGTATTTATTCGGGTGAATGGGTGGAATTGCTTTCGACAACCTACCGTGGGTATGACATTTATCAAATGCCGCCGAATTCACAAGGATTCACAGCGCTAATGATGATGAATATGCTGGAAAATATAGAAGTTAGTGCGGTTCCGCGGGCCTCCGCGAATTTTTATCATATAATGTCCGAAGTGATCAAAAAGGCGTTCAAAGACCGTGATCTTTACTTGACGGATCCCCGTTTTCGGGAAATTCCGCTGGAGCGTCTGCTTTCTAAAGCCTATGCGGCGGAGCTCTGGAATGAGATTCAAGCGGAGCCGCTCAAGGTGAGTGAGCACCTGTCACCAGCGATCGGGCAGGATACGGCCTATGCGGCTGTTGTTGATGATGAAGGGAATTCGGTTTCGTTTATACAAAGCTTATATTTCGACTTCGGCGCTGCTTATGTACCTGGAGATACAGGCATTATTATGCAAAATCGAGGTTCTTATTTCTCGCTGGATCCCGCATGCGCAAACGTTCTAGAGCCTAACAAAAGGTCATTTCATACGTTAATGCCTGCGATGGTGAGCAAAGAGGGGAAACCTTATATGCTTTTCGGTACACAAGGTGGAGAAGGTCAGCCGCAAACACAGCTTTCCATTCTGACAGGCGTGCTGGATTATGGTTTATCCATTCAAGAAGCCATATCGCTACCGCGTTGGGTTTACGGCCGTACATGGGGGGAAGATGGCGATGCGCTGAAGCTCGAGCACCGTCTGGACGGCGATGTGTATGCGCGTTTGAAAAAATGGGGACATCGTGTTGAACCCGTGAACCCTTGGGATGGGATTATGGGGCAAGCGCAGGGCATTGTTATTGATGAGAAAGGTTTCATGAGCGGTGCTGCGGATCCTCGGGGTGACGGTTTAGCGATCGGTTGGTAGGACGATAAATCCATAAAGCGAGGTGCGATGAGTGATGGAGGCTTATGACATTTTGCAAGCGGTGGAGAGTAATGCGCATGCGCGTGTATTAGCGACGGTTATTCATGTGGAAGGTCATGCTTATCGCAAGCAAGGGGCAGTTATGCTGCTGATGGCGGATGAAAGCTCGCTAGGTAGCATTTCTCCAGGCTGCTTGGAAGCGGATCTATCGGCATACGTACCTGCTGTATGGGAGTCGCAAAAACCGCAAATGGTGGAGTACGACATGAGACCGGCAGACGATTTCGGCTGGGGTGAAACGATTGGCTGCGGCGGGTTGATTCGTATCCTGCTGGAGCCTGTTTCCGGGGAGCTGCTTGTTAACTTACTGGTGGTGAAAGCTAGCTTGGATCGCGGGGAGGCCATGCAGCTGCTGCGTACATTCTCGGATGGGTATTCGAATATAACCTATACGTTGTGTGATCTCGATGGGGGAGTACCTTCAGACCGACACTCTGTGTACGTCTCGTTGTTTACGCCGAAGCCGAGGGTTATTGTGTTTGGGGCGAATCCAGATGCGATTCCGCTAGCCCAAATGGCGGTAAGTGTTGGGTTTCGCGTGGTCGTAGCAGACTGGCGGGAAGCTTACTGCAATGCGGAGCGTTTTCCGGAGTCGGAGACGGTCGTGGCTTTTCCTGAGCAATTGGGGGAACAACTAAAGCTGAATGCGCAGGATTATGTCATTGTCATGAGTCACCAGTTTGAGAAGGATACAGCATTCGTACGAGGAGTTATGGAATCAAGTCTGCGTTACCTCGGTATCATGGGTTCGAGGGATCGAACGGAGAAGATGCTTGAAGGACTAGAGCGGCCGGAGTGGCTGCATTATCCCGTTGGTTTAAACATTGGCTCAGAAGGCCCTGTTGAAAATGCAGTCAGCATAGTAGCTGAATTGATACGTATGAAGCGTGGTGTTCGCACGACTGGAGAGTGGACCTCCTCTGTAGCCATGGGGCGAGATACCCAAAGCTGCCGCCCTTGGTGAGCGCTGTGAAGAGGAAGGTCGTTGGTGTATATTTGGCGGCAGGCAGCAGCAGACGGATGGGGACAGCGAAGCAGTCGTTAGAAATGGCTGAAGGCGTACGGCTTGGCGGGGTTGCTTTGCTGCAAGCTCTTCATTCCGAACTGCATAGTGTGGTTGTTGTCGTTCGTGAATGTGATTCCTTGGATTGGTTGCCAGAAGAAGCTCACATGCACATATTATTGGGCAGGTGCCTGATTGAGATATGTGCGGATGCTGAACGCGGGATGGCGCACTCGCTGCGCACGGGGATCCTGGTGGCGGAAGAGATGAGTGCAGATGGCATCTTAGTCCTGTTGGCGGATCAGCCTTTCGTAGATGGTCAGATGCTATTTCGCCTTACGAATGCGTTTAATAAGGAAGCGGGCTACGATTATATCGCCAGCGGGGATAAGGGGATGCCGAAGCCTCCTGTTATTTTGGGGCGAGGGATGTGGTCGGCTGCTGCTGCTTTGGAAGGGGATACCGGAGCGCGATCCTTGTTTCACTTGCCAGCGTACCGCGGTCAAATTGTGGAAGAGGAAAACCAGTTGAAGTTTATGGATGTTGATACATTGGATCGTTATGAACAGGCTAAAAAAATATTTTCGCACCAATATATGTGAACTTAAATAACATAAAAGAAGGATCGAGTGCATTATTACTAATAATGCGCTATTTTTTTATACAAAAACACAAAAACGTGTTAAGTAAGTTGACGTAGTTTTTGAATATTGTTTATAGTATATCTAATTTATATGCGGATGGCTTTTGAAAAACGGAGTATTGGAAAAAATTCAATTTAGAGACATTCATCTTTCGTGAGGGTAGAGGGGCTATAGAGTTACCCATGTTGTATTTTATACAACAATTCACACGCCTAAAGGTTATTTTGCAACTTGAAGTTGCACTTTTTTGTACAACATTTCGAGCCCATTTGTTGCGAAATGGCATTTATAGGACCCAATTGTTGTACATGATGCAACAATAAAGGGAGAGAGGCGAGATTTAGGCAGTAATTGTTGCACTTTTTACAACATCATTTAACCGCGAATAGGGATTCATTCATCGGGCAACCTCAACCCAGCATATATGACGATTGAATCCCGATTTAAGACACCGCTAAATGATTACAACTTCTATTGAGATTATCCATTAGAAGTGGCTTGAAGCAAGACAATAACGAACCAATCGTATCTATTGTGATTTAAGGAGGGTTGTTCATGTCAGTTCCTTTGTATCAGCTGCCAGAGCAGCAGCCTTCAGTATGGCAGCCTACGAGCGTAGCGGAAGCCATGCGTATGAAGCATAAATGGGGAGATGACTCGGTACTCATTGCTGGGGGCACCTGGCTCCGTACGCGCTGGGAAAACGGTCTTTCACCGCTCCCACAGCATCTGATTAGCCTTGGTAATATCTCATTGCTATCGGGATTAACGGTCGATTCTCTTGGACACATTCATATAGGGCCAGCTCTTTGTTTAGCAGATTTGATGAAAAATGAGCTGGTTAGGCAACGATGCGGGCTCCTAGTGCAAGCCTGCTCTGAGATCGCAGCGCCCTCTGTACGAAATTTAGCCACTATCGGAGGCAACGTAATGTCACGAACGGGGGACCTCATTCCTGTGTTGCTTGTAATGGATGCCCAAATCATTTGCTCGGATGGGCAGAATGAACGTTCACTGGCGCTGACGGAGTGGCTGGAAAGTCCGATTTCGTCCCAGAACGAGGTAATGACAGGGATCGTGGTGCCAACGGCGGCTCCGTTAGGTGTTGAAGAGGAGAATAAGTATGAGTTTTATCTTAAGGTGGGACGAAGAGAAGCGTTCACCCCATCGGTTGTAACAGTAGCTGGAAGGCTGTCTCTAGGAAAGGATGGAGCCCTCACAAGCATTGCATTAGCTGCGGGCGGAGGAAGCGCTGTTCCAGCAAGGTTTAAGGATCTGGAGGCCGCTGCCATGGGTCAGCCTTTATCCAAGGAGCTTCTGAAGTATCTGCATAAGGGTTTGCTCACGGAATTCGATGCTGTGGCTGATGATTATGCCGGTGTTACTTATCGCAAGCAGACAGCGGCCAATCTCATCGTTTCTGAGTGCTATAAAGCGTGGCAAAAAGGGGGCGGAGCGGATGCTCCTAAGTCGTGATACGTATGCGAATAAGTGGATTATCCGACCTGACGGTGAAGAAAAGGTAACCGGAAAGCTCCGATATCTCACGGATTTAACAGCACCCGGCATGCTGCATGGGAAAGTGCTTCGAAGTCGTTACCCCCATGCATGGATTCTTTCCATCGATACAAGCAAGGCGATAATGACTCCGGGTGTGCGCGTCGTGGTAACGGCAGAGGATGTGCCTGGTATGAATTTATTCGGCATTGCTTTCCCGCATCAGCCTGTGTTCTGTCATGATCGCGTTCGTTACATTGGGGACGCTTTGGCGGCGGTAGCTGCGGATACGGAAGAGATCGCTGAATATGCGCTTAGCCTGATTGAGGTTGTTTATGAGCCATTGCCTGTTGTAGATGATCCAGAAACGGCGCTAGACGCGGGTGCGATTAGGCTGCATCCCGATGGCAATCTGCTGCACCGAACGAGCTTGAAGCATGGGGAGGCAGAAACGGCGTTCGAGGGATGTGCACATATTGTTGAGGAGACGTATTTTACGCCTCGTCAAATGCACACCTATATGGAAACGGAGGGCGGCTTGTTTATCCCAGAGGATGATGGCCGATTGACGGTTTACTCGCCGACGCAGCATGGTTACAAGGATCGGATGCAGCTATCAAGGATTCTAGGGATGGCTGAGGAGCAGATTCGGGTAGTATCCAGTCCGATCGGCGGGTCGTTCGGCGGTAAGGATGAACTCAATGTGCAGCCCTTCGGTGCCCTTATGGCACTGAAGACGGGATCACCGATCAAAATGCACAATTCGCGACGTGAATCCGTCATATCTGGCATCAAACGGCATCCGATGCGGATTAAGATGAAGACCGGCGCGGATAAAGAGGGGCGTCTCATCGCACATCAAGTCAGCATTCTTGCTGATACAGGCGCCTATGCAACCTTGGGTTGTGAGGTCTTGAATTTTGCTACGGAACATGCGATAGGACCTTATAACATCCCGAATGTAGATGTTCAGGGGACGAGTGTATATACGAATAACGGCGTGTCCGGTGAGTTTCGGGGCTTCGGCGGCAATCAGGTGATTTTTGCCGTTGAGAGCCAAATCGAGCGGTTAGCAGAGAAGCTCGGTATGGACTCCTGGGAGCTGCGTAAGCAGAACTTGCGCGCTCCGGGCGACCCGGGGCCAATGGGGCAGAAGATTGTGCAAACCGAGGGCGCGAGCCAAGTGTGGAGTAAGGTGATGGAGTCGCCGCTCTGGGCGAAGCGCGGGAAGCTGAAGCGGGAAGGCGATGGAAAGGTACAGCAAGGCATGGGCGAGAAGCAGCAGGATCAAGCGGAGAGGCTGCAGGGTGACGAGCGGAATGACAAGGGCGAAGATCAAGCCCCGTGGATCTGCCGGGGCGTCGGCGCAGCGATGGTGATGCACGGCGCCGGGCTCGGCCTAGGCATCCCGGATCACTCCGGCGGACGCATCGAGCTTACGCCGGAGGGCAAGATCCAAGCCTCCTTCGGCTTCGAGGAGTTCGGGCAAGGGCTCTATGCAGCGCTCACGTTGATGCTGCAAGACTTCTTCGGCTGCACCGCCGAAGACATCCGCATCGTCATCGGCGATACGGATCGCGTGCCGAGCAGCGGATCCAGCACCGCTTCGCGCGCCACCACGATGATGTGGCGCGCACTGCAGCGTCTGAAGCCGCCGTTCGTGCAGGCGCTGCTTCAGCAGGCGTCTGCACTCGCCGGCCTCGCAGCCGAAGAACTGGCAACCGGCGCAGGCGGGATTCATCGCAAGGGCGATGAATCGGGCAAGCCGGTTGTGACGTATGCGGAGTTGGCGGAGGCTGCTGAGGCAGCAGCCCAGCCGATCATCGCGCATACGGAGTTCGACTACCCGACGACGCCGGAAGGGCTGGTCGGCGCTCATTATTTATACTCCTACGCATCCGTCATCGTGGAAGTGGAAGTGAACATGCTGACGGGGCGAGTGAAGGTGCTGCAAACCGATCACGTCATTGCAGCAGGTCCTGTTATTAATCCGATGGGGTTCCTCGGACAGATTGAGGGCGGCAGCGTAATGGCGTTGGGATACACATTGACTGAGGATGCCGTCATGAAGGAAAGCAATTACGTCCGGCATAATTTGGACACGTACCTAGTTCCAACCTTCAAGGACAGCCCTCATACCATTCGGGTAGAAGCGATTGAAGATTTGCCCGAGGATGATACATTTGGCCCGCGTGGGGTTGGCGAAATCGGCTCCGTCGGTTTGGCCCCGGCCATTACCGCAGCGGTCCGGCAAGCAACGGGTATTTGGGTAAATCGACTTCCGATTTCACCGGAAAACATCGTGCAGTCCATCGACTGGTTAGAAGGGGTGGAGGCCATTGATTAATACAACTTATGTGCTTGAATGTTCCATTAACGGTAAGGCTGTCGCGGTACCGGTCCCTGCTTCCAAACGGATGTCGGATATCCTGCGCGATGACTTGCTTTTAACAGGAACCAAAGTTTCTTGTGAGATAGGACGATGCGGGGCCTGCATGGTACTGCTTGATGGTAAACCCGTTAATTCTTGCCTGCTTATGGCTTATCAAGCGGCGGGTAAGGAAGTGACGACCATTGAGGGGATATCGGCGGGGGGAGAGCTGCATCCCGTTCAGCAAGCTATGTTAGAGGAAGGAGGGCTCCAGTGCGGTTATTGTACCGCTGGTATGGTCGTTACGCTTACGGCTTTATGGGAAAAGAATCCTACCCCGACTAGGGCGGAGGCCGAAGAGGCACTGTGTGGCAATTTATGCCGATGCACGGGCTATGAAGGCATTTTCAGAGCTGTAGAAAGATGTGGTTTGTCGATAAAAAGAGAGGGGTAGAAGCCATTATGACAAAAAAATGGATGTTTTCCTTAACAGCTATCTTACTTATGATCCTAACTGCTTGCTCTGGACAATCAACAACGACTAGCATCACGACCGCACCTAATGCGTCCCCTGCTTCAACCCCAGCTGGCAGTACAGCGCCACAGGCGGAGAAAAAGCTGCCTAGAGTCGCCTTTGTCTATATCGGTGTTCCAGGTGATGGAGGCTGGACTTACGAGCACGATCAAGGCCGTTTAATGTTGGAAAAAGAGCTAGGCATCAAAGCGACAACGGTTGAAAATATTCCTGAAGGTCCTGATGCAGAGCGTGTTTTTGAAGAGTTGGCACAGAAGAACGATATTATTTTCGGAACGTCCTTTGGATATATGGACCCGATGTACAATGTAGCTCAAAAGCACCCGAAGGTCACATTTCTACACGCAACTGGCTATAAAACACTGCCTAACCTAGGGACATACATGGGGCGCGAATACCAAAGTGCGTATCTCGTAGGTATGGCGGCCGGTAAAATAACCAAGAACAATCACATGGGTTATGTCGGTGCATTCCCAATCCCAGAAGTTATTTATACCATTAATGCTTTCACCCTTGGCGCACAAAGCGTTAATCCGGATATTGATGTGTCTGTGGTTTGGAGCAATACTTGGTTCGATCCGGCGACAGAGAAGCAAGCTGCGATTTCTTTACTGGATAAAGGCGTTGACATTTTGGCTGCGTACCAAGATTCACCTGCAAGTATTCAAGCGGCAGCGGAACGCAAAGTGTGGGGGATCGGAAACGACTCGGATATGGGCCGATTTGCGCCTGAGACATATATTTCTAACCCGAAATGGAACTGGGGACCTTACTATGTGCAGACCGTTAAAAGTGTCATGGATGGGACTTGGAAATCCGGCGCGTATTTCGGAAGCATGAAAGAAGGCATTACAGATATAGCTCCTCTAGGTAAAAATGTGCCAGCCGACGTTAAAGCTCTTGTTGAGAAGAAGAAGCAAGATATCTTGAACGGTACCTTCGAAGTATTCCAAGGACCTATCGTGGATCAAGATGGCAAGACGCGTTTTGAACAGGGTAAAAAGATGACAGACGAAGAGATATTGGGCACAACCTGGTTTGTTAAGGGCATTAAAGGTGTCATTCCGAAATAAGTGTGAGAGGACGTTAGGGCGATGACGATACAAGATATTGCTTTGATTGACGAGTGGCATCCGGTGTTGTTGTCGTCAGATCTGCTAGAAAAGCCTATACCTGTCATCGTGTTAGGCGAAAAAGTGGCTGTATTCCGTACTTCGCAAGGCGTCCACGCCTTCAAGGACTTATGTATTCATCGGGGAGTACCATTATCACTGGGTAAAGTGAAGGGGGATGAACTCGTCTGTGCTTACCACGGTTGGTCATACAACGGCTGCGGTACTTGTACGCGAATTCCGTCTCTGCCCGCTGATCGAGCGATTCCCTCCAAGGCGAAAGCGTTCGTCTACGCATGTGTAGAGGCACACGGTTTCATCTGGGTGAGCTTAGGCACACCGGTTCATTCTCTGCCAAAAGTGAGTGCGTTTATCCCTGACGGCTTCAAAGAAGTCATCATGGGACCTTACACCCTGCAAGCTGCAGGACCTCGTATCATTGAGAACTTCCTCGACGTATCCCATCTAATGTTTGTTCATGAGGGTTTGCTAGGTGATAGTGAATTTGCTGAAATTGGGGATTATCAGGTTTACGAGGAGGACGGTGTCCTTACTTCAGAGGAAATTATCGTCTATCAACCTGATCCGGATGGAACGGGGCGCGGCGTACATAGCCGATACGTTTACGAAGTGTTCGGTCCGCTCTGTGTCGCTTTTACCAAAAGAGATCGCGATACGGATCATATCTTCCGGTTGTTCTTGATGGTGCTGCCGGAAACGGAGCAAATGAGCAAAGCGTTCATGTTGAAGCAGAGGAACTATGCTTATGAGGAACCTGACGAGGTTTTCGTTCAATTTCAGGATCTGCTCATTGAGCAGGATCGAGAAATGGTTGAAAACCAGAAGCCTGAGCTGCTTCCGCTCGATCTTCAAGCGGAGCTGCATCTGAATACAGATCGCTTGAGCATCGCGTACCGTAAGCTGCTTCGGGAACTGGGCGTCACCTTCGGGACGGCTTAGGGGTTAGAATGAGTGCTGCGGTGCATAGGAGAATAACCGGAATGGTTCTTCTCTTGTGTGCCGCAGCGTTTTTTTGAACGTAGTGATTTCATTATGTTTTCCTCGTTATCTTTTTTTCCTGTTATTCTTAATCAGCGTCATTCTCCTGGAATGGCGCAGCCAAGAATAGTAGGCTCGTAAGTCACGCAATTCCATGGTTTTAGACATAAATCCGAGGAAGGTGATGACAATCATTCTATGTAAGGGCCTGCCGATTAGATCGGTTTCTTTCTCAACCTCAGTAAATTGCACAACCATTAGTAAATCATCATCGATAACGTATACTTCTTCTTCGTTGCGGTAGTAGGACGCTATTTTGCCGCTCTTAAGCTTATCCCACAAATACGTACATATATCCTCAAGCTTTGTTTGTTCACCTTCCACACGAGTGATCCATCGACTATGGGCATGATGGGTGATGACAATATCGGCGATCTTTTTATCAGCTAGTTCGATATAGAAGGGGTCATAGGTACTCCATCGGCTCATTGTTTTATCTTTCATACCTTGAACTCCTTTCTTCTCATCCATATTAAGAACCAAGTGTGTTTTTCCATATATATACTTATTATCATAAAGTTAACTTGTTTCAAGGGCATCACATAAATCATTTCACTGATTTCAACCTATTTTTCGTACTTGTGTAAAACATGCAAAAACAATTGCATGAAGACGATAAAAAGGATTGCATGATTAGCGGGAGGCTAATTATACAATCCTTTTTTAATTTGGTAAAATAATACTAGAGTTTACCACCAATCACCTGCGAGTTTTACTAGATCTTTCTGCCTAGCAATTGCAGGACGATTAAAGGTTCTAACCGCTGCGGCAGATTCTACTTTAGATAATGATAGCTCAGTTAAGAAAGGGCTTGCATCTTCGCGCAACTCGTTACGTTTCAACATGTGAACGGCATGCTGCAATTTCGGGGTTAACTGGATGATCGGCATAGGATCACTTCTTTCTTATACGATTGGACTACAAATGTATTATAGCAAATAAATGGAGGATGTTGGTGGATGAGAAATAAATATGCAATAGGGTTTTGTGTGACAATTTTCATTGTATTGCAGATTTGGTGCTCGTTCATTACCTTTCATTTCCCTTATATCGGGATTTATGTTGAATTGACTCCACAACAACAATGGGTGATCAAGGAGATGACTCCGGAAAGCGCCAGTGCAAAGCTAAACCTCAAGGTTGGGGATATCGTCAAGCAGGTGGATGGCAAGCTTCCTGATGAATCCCGGACCATTCAAAAATGGAAAGCGATAGAGAAAGCTCACTTGTTACTGATTTCAAGAGACGGTTATGAGTATGAAATAAAGGTAAACAGGAATAGCACTACCTTCTACGATATGGTTCCGTTAGTAGAGGAAGGCGCATGTCTGTTCATGGCTGTTTTGCTTTTCATGAAAATGCGCCGTTCTCCATCGGCCAAGCTGCTCGCTGCTGTTTTTCTGACCATGGCTATGATTTATATGAGTCTGGGTGCTTCCGTAAGGGGAGATGTTATTGGAAAGCTGTTGATTGCCAGCTTTATGATGGCTTTGCCGATTATCTTTTTGCATTTCTTGGTTATCTTTTTCAAGGAAAAAGGCAATATGGAATTGCCAACTCGAATTTTAAAATATTTGTATGCAATCGTAATCATAGCATTCGCTATAAGAAGCCTATACTTTTATCCTCCGATGGCCAAGGTGTATCGTTATGATGGCTCCGTAACCTTAGTCTTTTTCATTATTGGCTTTATTTTCAATATGAGTGTTTTGACATTTCTGTATGCTAAAGTTCGAAAACAACAATCCTACGTGTCGAGCATTATTAAGAGCGGTATGGTTGTCATTGTTGATCTCTTTTTTACCAGTCATCTGCTTCTCCTTACTTCCTCAATTAATTACAGGACAACAAATTTTAAATGCAAGGTATACAAGCGGGCTTATATTGGTTTTCCCCATTTCATTTGCCTATTTGATTGCCTCCAATCAGTTGTATGATATCGGGCTTGTTATCCGGCGTTTTATGTTCGCTGGTTTAATGGCGATCATTCCCGTCAGCCTGTTTACAGGGGCCTACGTTTTCTTATTTGGTCAAGAAGTAGATGATAAACAAATTTTATTCCTATTCATTGGTTCCATTATTCTTGTTTCGTCGGTTCTGTATGTTGCCGAATATTGGACAACGCGGCTTGAGCCGTTTTTGTTCCCAAGAAAATACGCCCTGCAATTTGCTTTGAAGAAAATATCTAAAAACCTTGGGACCATTTCCAGTTTCCGTGAGTTGAAAGAGATCATACTCGTGGATATTGTTGGTACCCTTCAGGTGATGGGTGGAGCCATTGTGTTCCAGTATAAGAACGATACCGAGATCATTTACGAAGGGGAAATAGATACTTCAGAAGTTCAGCAGCTTGTTAACTCGTCATCCTTGCTCGATCATCCGCTTTATACATGCATGGAGATGAATAGCCATGAAGAGTATTCGAGTTATTTGATTATGACACGGAAAAAGACGAACACGATGCTTGCGAAGGAAGAGAGGCAGTGGCTGCAGCTGATTACAACCTATTTGGAAGTTAGCTTGGAAAATGTCCACTTGATCCGCAAGTTAACAGCCAGGTTGCATCAATTTGCTTCCCAGCTTCCTCATGAAAACGCAGCGCAGGATATTCAATGGTTTCGTAAGGTGATGTTTGAACTTCAGGAAGAGGAACGAATTCGGATTGCTAGCGATCTTCATGATACGACGATGCAGGATCTTTTCTTTCTCAAAAGAAGAATATCCACTCTTGCCGATAAGTCAACGATGCATCAAGAAGATCAGGTGCAGTTGAAAAGTATGAATAATTTTGTGGATATGATCAATGCCAGCCTGCGCCAAAGCTGCTTTGAGTTAAATCCCCATTTGTTAAAAGAGGTAGGTCTGATTCAAACGCTGAAGATGTACTTGGAAAAGGAGTCATATACAACGTCATTTGAGCTTGAATTTCAAGCAGGACATGCTGCTGTCATCGAAACTAAAGATTTGCTTACGAAACGGCATATATTCCGAATCGTCCAAGAGCTGCTAAATAATGCAAAAAAACATTCGCAGGCTTCTAAAGTTAAGTTCCATATCATGGAAAAAGATTTTTGTTTCAGGTTAATTTATGAGGATGACGGAGTTGGATTTCATGATAGAGACGAAGTTCACCCGGAGATTGGCGCATCAGGCATGGGGATCGAACAAATGAGAAGCAGAGTCTTGCACGTGGGTGGACACTTTGAGCTCAATACACAAAAAGGAAACGGAACGAAGTTTATCATTACGATACCCATCGAGGAGGTGATTTCTGCATGATTGAAGTCGTTAAGACATTGGTTGTCGACGATCATCCTTTGTTTGCACGTGCGACCAAATCTTTATTAGAAGAGATCGATGGTATTGAAGTTATCGGCGTTGTCTCTAATGCCAAACAATGCTTGGAACAAGTAGAGCTGCATCAGCCTGGTCTCGTATTTCTAGATTATCAACTTCCTGATCTATCCGGCACAGAAGTCGCTGCTCAGTTAAAGGACATTTATCCGAATATGCATATTGTTATTTTTACGGGAATCGATGTGACGGGCATCTTAAATAAATTAATCGAAATCAAAGTAAGCGGCGTTCTATCGAAGGAGTCGAGCGAAAGAACGATTAAAAATATGGTGAATTGTATGTTGGATGGTCATACGATGCTGCCGTTATCATACTTTCACCAGATGCAATTAAGTGGAGATTATACCAAGGATGACTGTGTGTTACTAGATGAAGAAGTACTCATGATGAACATGTTGGTCAAGGGAGCGACTCACGATCAAATTGCGGAACGCATCTTTATGAGCAAGCGAACTGTCGATAATTATTTACGCAAGATTTACGACAAATGGGGCGCCAAATCGAGAACGGAAGCACTAGAAAAGTTTATTAAAAGCAAATATTACACGAAGGCTTAAGGGAGGAAATGATGCAGGACATCCAGCAGCATATGCATCGTGTTATTGATGACTATATTTATGTAGAAGATTTAAATACTCTGCTTAAATCTTTTATAGATGACAAAGAAAAGGAAAACTGTACATGGTCTAAGATCACGATTTGTACGCACAAGATGTTAGGAGGAGATTCGCCTCACATTCATCGACTTGCTGCGGTGACGGAACTGGTCATTCTCACTTTGGATATTATGGATGATTTGCAGGATCAAGATCAAGGGAGTAAGCCATGGATGCAATGTCCACAAGCCATTACGTTGAATGCTGTTATGGCGCTGTTCATGGGATTGTTAGGTGAATTGGGGCACTTGCAGGTCAAAGATAAGATGCTAGTCGAGGTAAGCAAAATCATTTCGAGATCGATTAATGGCCAACAAAAAGATGTAACCAATATGATATCAACTGTAGATGACTATCTGATGATGACGCAAGAGAAATCAGGTTCCTTATACCGGCTTGCCTGTTTCATGGGCTATTCCTCTTTAGAGTGCTCGGAAGAAACAATGGAACAAATGCATCAATTAGCTGACTGTATTGGCCTTATTCATCAAATTCAAAATGATATGAGAGATCTTATTCGGTTTGATGTGAAAAACGATTTGATTGGAAAGAAACGAACGCTTCCTGTGTTGTATTTACTATCCATTGAAGATCCGGCATTCAGTCAATTGAAAGCATATTATGAGGGTGAAATTACCGTAGAATTCCTTTTGAAAGAGAAAGAGGATTTTTTGCAAATGATTCATGATTCCGGATGTATGGAATATGCCCGAATTGTCCAATCTGTTTGCATTCAAAAGGCGGAAGAGATTTATGAGAATTTGCAAGCTATCTCTCCTTGGAAAGAAAGGTTTAAGGAAATGACGTACGAGGTTTTTCTGGATGCGGACTAGGTGGGGCAAACGTGAGCATTCATGTATATACAGATGGGGAGTAGAGTGGACAAGTGGTACCTTGGCTTAAATAATTTTGAAGGCTGTTAAGTTCCTGCGCAAGTGCGGTGGGACTTGATGGCCTTTTTTCAACTTCTCGAATGGAGTTGGAGGAATATGAAGTCATGAGGAACGACGGGCCGCTATTTTGTGAAAATGTGCTAGAAATTGCAGCCAATTCAGGTTTAACAAGCGTAGAAAGGGTTATTGACAACTCTTCTCAATTAAAATAAAATAGATATTATATAATAATTATTCTAAATAAAATGTGCTATTTTATCACAATTATACCTATGAAGGAGAATGCAGATGTCCCATAACCACTTAACAACGAACCAGGGTGCGCCTGTAGGCGATAACCAGAACTCACGGACAGCAGGCCAGAATGGTCCGACACTATTGGAGGATTACCATTTATTAGAGAAGATTGCGCATTTCGATCGGGAGCGTATTCCGGAGCGTGTGGTTCATGCGCGTGGAGCGGGAGCTTTTGGAACTTTTATCGTTGAAAATTCGATGAAACGTTACACGAAAGCAGGCTTCCTAAGCGAAGCTGGCAGAGAAACGCCGGTATTCGTACGCTTTTCCACGGTTATCCATGGGCAAGGGTCACCTGAAACAGCGCGTGATCCGCGCGGATTCGCAGTTAAATTTTATACAGAAGAAGGCAATTACGATCTAGTCGGCAATAATCTTCCTGTTTTCTTTATCCGCGACGCGATGAAATTCCCTGATATGGTTCACTCCTTGAAGCCGGCGCCTGACACGAATGTTCAGACGCCTGACCGCTATTGGGATTTCATGTCACTGACACCGGAGTCGACGCATATGCTGACTTGGGTATTCTCGGACTACGGCACACCAGCGAATTACCGTGAAATGAATGGTTTCGGTGTTCATGCGTTTAAATGGATCAATTCCGTAGGGAATTATGTGTATGTGAAATATCACTGGAAACCGCACCAAGGCGTTCGTAATTTGAGCAAAGCCGAAGCTTCAGCCATTCAGGGCGAGGATTTCAGTCATGCAACAAGAGATTTGTACGACCACATCGATCGCGGCGAATTCCCGAAATGGGACCTGCATGTGCAGCTGCTGCCGCCTGAGGATTTGGATGCATACGATTTTGATCCACTGGATCCAACAAAAGTGTGGCCAGAAGACCTTGTTCCGTTGCAAAAAGTAGGGACAATGACGTTAAACCGCAACGCTCAGAACTTTTTTGCTGATGTGGAGCAAGCAGCTTTTGCGCCAAGTGTGTTGGTATCAGGGATCGAGCCTTCGGAAGATAAGCTGCTGCAAGGACGGCTTTTCTCCTACCCAGATACACAAAGACACCGTCTTGGCGCCAACTACCTGCAAATCCCGGTGAACTGCCCTTATGCAACCGTGCAAAATAACCAGCGCGATGGCGCTATGCAAATGAAGCAGCAGCCTGGCAGTGTGAATTATGAGCCGACTCGTCATGCCGATGCACCGAAAGAAGCGCCTGAATTCCGCGACAGCAGTGCACTCATCAATGGAACTGTTGGTAGACAAAAAATCGATAAAACCAACGATTTCACACAAGCCGGAGACACATTCCGCAGCTTCAGCGAGCAGGAGCAAGCCAACTTTATTTCGAATCTGGTAGGCGATCTGTCGTCTGTTCACGAGAAATCGAAGCTGTTAGCGATCTGTAATTTTTATAGAGCGGATGCGAAGCTGGGGGAAAGTCTAGCGGCAGGTTTGAACGTAGATATTTCAGGTTATTTACAACACTTAAATCGCTAAGGGTCTTCGTAAAAATTCAAGTCATTCGTAGAGGAGGTTTCCATGATGGTACAACATGATTTGAATTTAGCACTGCAGAAGATGAGAGCCAAGAATATTACATTAACGCCACAACGGCATGCATTATTGGAATTTCTTTATGCGCAGGGGAGTTTCACAACGGTCAAAGACATATGTGAAGCGTTGAGCGTTAGGTATCCTCATATCAATGCGATGACGGTTAACAGCAGCTTGCATGTCTTTAAGCAGCTAGGGTTGGTTAATGAATTGGCTGTTATCGGTGCCTCCTTGCGATATGAGGCGGCAATTTGCTCGTAAAAAACATAGTAAGGCGCTGCAGGTTGGGAAGAGTTTGCTTCTTCGCGCCACTGCAGCGCCTTTTTTAATAATTAAGATTTTTTTCACTGAAAGGAATAATCCGAAATATCTAGAATATATGTTAACTTCTACAAAATGAATTTCTAAGAGGAGGATGGTGAAGTAAATTGATTTATTTATCCATATTGATTCTAATACTCTTATTTTATATAAATTTTATCTTACCTACACAATGGTTAAAAGTTGAGCGAATTAAATACCCTCTGGATTTAAAATTGAAAATCCTACAAATTAGTGATATGCATGTAGAACGATTAAGGATAAGTCCATCTAAAATTACAATGATTATTAATCTTGAGAAACCAAATTATATTTTTGTTACAGGTGATTTTACCAAACGTCGAACAAGTCTCTCTAAACTAGAAAAGTATCTAAGAGCTTTGGTTATAAGTAACGTACCCATTTATTGTGTTCTCGGAAACCATGATTATCAGCAAGAAAATGTACAGGATTTAATCAATCTACTAAGAAAATACGGTTTGCATTTATTAATTAATGAATCGGTACATTTAGAGCAATTTGAGTTAATTGGAATTGATGATTTTGATTCAGGTAAGAGTAATATAGAAAGATCGTTTCAAAATGTTGATCAGAGTAAAACTAAAGTCGTTATTACCCACGATCCTAACGTAGTCTTACATTTAAATAAACAATATGATTATTTAATGGCTGGGCATCTACATGGTAAACAATTTAATGTACCATTTTTCTTTAGAATCAAAAATGCGGGTAAGTTGCCTAGGATGGGGATTTATAAGGGTCTCCATAAAAATCGATTTGGGACTTACTACATATCTAAGGGAATTGGACAGACGGGTATTAATGTAAGATTTCTAGTCAGAAGTGAGATAACGATGCACTATCTATAGAACCGATAATAAACCCGTGCGATTAATTTACCTAATGCTATGATAAGAAATAAAAGGATTTTTTGCACTTTGACTGCTGACGGTAAAAGGAGGGGATCCGTTCTGGGCATCGATTTTCACAAGAAATGGGCATGCCAAAAAATGATTGAGTCGTCGCAGACGAACATTTGGGAAGGCCATTGGGCGTGCGCGGTTTTAGCCTTGATTGGAGTTTTGGAAGAAAACCTGGTACCGGGAACGCTGGAAGCCACGATTCGCAAAAATCTCGAAAAAACGGTAGAGGAACACCCAAACGATAAGCAATATCGGGCCCACAAGGAATACGCAGGCTTTCGTAATGGTATTTTGAGCTTGCTCGTCAAAAAAGATCAATCTTGCCATGCATTGGGTCATGATGTGATCTATGTGTATTACATGCTGGCTACGCTCTCTTGCTCCGAAGTTCCGGCAACGGTCGAATTGTACAATGCCATGACAAAATTGCTGGAGGGATTTGCGGCGTCCGGTCCGGGTTATGTAACGATAAACGGAAACGACATCGTCATTGATCCTGAAGGCATCCCCATAACGACAACAAGGGTTCCACTGACTCCCGCTGTTGTTCTTGATCTTTTTCATAACTTTCAGAGGCCGTACCAAATGGAAAAAGGCGATATGCAGCTCGGACACCTCCTTACTCATGGCCACTCCATCTTAGAGCTGAAGCAAGTATTTCACGATCAAGGGCTTGATCAGTCGGAGACTTCCTTATTCACAAGAATGGACATTCTGGTCTACGCAAACGGGCTGGAAAAAAATCCGACGGAATATGATCCACCATTTACAACAACCATGAGCAGTCCGTTGGAACAGCCATTCTGGGAGCAGGCATTCGCGGACAGCAGACACGGCCATTATTATAAATACGCGTACAGTTACCTAAAGCTGAACCGGATGGCCGGCCGCAATCCTTCCGATTTCGGATCGTTCAGCCGGATTTTGTAGTTATTCATTTTCCTATTGCGCTCTCTGAGAATATTGTGGCACACTATGGATATCACGCATTAACCGAGTGGCAAAGAATGCCCCGCTTCCTTTCTAAATCGGAAAGGAGTCGGGGTTTTGTGTTTTTTAAAACGAATATGAAGAGGCGGGTGATCAGGGAATGGGTTTTGAGATCGAACACGATAAATGGATAGGTGATCATCTTAGGCGAAGAAGAGGGGAACGTCTGGATGCTCTGAAACGCGGCCATGAGTTCGGAAATCGATTGTTCGTTAAGCAAATCTGGTGGCAGCTTGTCGGACATTTCCATGGATTGCATCCTGAATATGAAGTGAAGGACTGGCGAGGGAGATCCTACTTTGTCGATTTCATGTGGATTGTTGGTGCTATACGTATTGTATTTGAGATCATGGACTTTGGCTCACACGGCACGGATCGAACCAAGTATCGGATGGATTTGAACCGGGGACTGTTTCTTCAAGCTCAAGACTGTACGGTCTTCTACATCTCTTTGGATGAGTTAAAAGAGAACCCCTCGTTCATTCTCTCCACATTGCGGAACATCTTGTTCCCTTATCTGTCTGCTGAGAGTGGAACCAAAAGAATGGTGGAGAAACGCTATTCAAAAATCGAACGAGACTTGATGCGAGCGGCCATTCGCCATAATCGTGCCATTCGCCCATCCGAGGCTGCAAGGGAGTTGGAACTGCATATTATGACTGTCATCAAGTACTGCCGCATACTGGTCGATAAAGGGAAATTTCGGGCGATGGCCAGAGGAGTGTCCCAGCGAGTCAACTACTATGAATATGTGGGCTCTATCCAAAGTCCGGATTTGGTTTGAGCACTGTTTCTGTTTCGATGCTTGGAATTATATATGAAAAATCATATAGAAAATTCCCTGGGCTGGCTAAAGTGAAAAATCTATGTGAAAAATCGTATATAATTTGTCTTTTTGCATGAATCCCGCCAATTATGTTCGAAAAATCGTATATATCAACGACGGTTAAATGGATTTGCTTCTTACTCTCCCATGAACTCCCGTCGTCGGCTCAAACAGCAAAAAGGACACAACCCGTTTCCCGGTCGTGCCCTTTTTGTGCTTCGCTGCGTTATACATTTATGTAATGTGGAACCCAGGGGGATTCATCTGAGTGTCGCGCTCAACCAAGTAACGCTTCTTAAACACGCTGCAAACATAGAAGTCATACCCTGCATGCCGATATTCAGTGCGTTTCCGGCCTACTCAAATGCGGCAAACCCAGAGCCGACAGCCGCTCCAACTAACAACCCATTTAGGATAAAATGATATTTTCGATTACGCAGGCAAAACAAAATGGCCAATACCTTCGCCGCTTCTTCTATAAGCCCAATAAAGATGACATTTCTCCCGAGCACGCCTAGCGTATCGAAGAACAGCAGCGCGATAATCAAGGATTGCATCCGGATATGAAATTGTCCCCGTTAAAGCCACGAAATCACTGATTTTTCCTAAGGTAAGGGTTTTTGACGTTTACATCAAAACTAAAAAAAAGACCCCTTTCGGAGTCCTCTTCGACGGAGAATAGATTGATGGTACTTTTGCCTTGAACCTTACTTGGCTCGGTCATTACCTCATCACATTATTGCAGTACTTGACTACATTAATGAGCCCACGGCACATCCCCTCGCTTCAATATCGATTCAAAAACAACTTCCCTGGTGTTTTATCATTGAATTATCTTTGACACTACACCTCGCTGTTTCACCGTCGAAAGGTATTATGTCCGATCTGGTTCGTAATATTCAGTATTCCTGTCTAAGCTCGTTCACGGCATCCATGAGCTCTTTACTAAGATAGGATTGAGCTTCTTCATAGACTGGCTCAAGCACCTGCTGCCATTCATCCCGTTCCTCATTGGTTAGAAGGTGAACGTTCATCTGCCCAATTCTCTGTAACTCGTTCCATTGTTTACGGTTGATCTCGATCGCATTTTGATTAGCCCAAACCGTCGCTTCTTGCATGGCTTCATTAATCGTCTTTTGCTGATCGGCGGATAATTTCTCCCAAAATACTTTATTCACTAGCACGCCATAACCAAGATAGGCATGATTGCTGATGGTCAAATATTTTTGGACCTGATACAGCTTTTTAGAGTAAATGTTCGAAATCGTGTTCTCTCCACCGTCTACCTGACCGGATTCCATACTGCGGTATACTTGATTAAAAGGAATGGGGACCGTCTTCGCATTCAGATGCCGAAATTGGGATTCGATGATCTTGCTTGGAAGAATCCGAAATTTCAAATCTCGAAAATCTTCGGGATGGGCAAGAACGCCGCGATTTGACGTCATCTGCTGAAAACCATTGGCCCAAAAACCGAGTCCCACGATGCCCTTTGGTTCTAATTTGCGCAGCAGAATGTTTCCTATTTCGCCTTGAAAAGCTTTAGCTACATCCTCATCGTTTTGGAAAACGAAGGGAAGATCCATGGCCATCCAATCGGGAACAACTTCGGATATATTAGAGAAACTTGGCGCGATCATTTGAATGCTGCCCGTCTGTAAAGCTCCGACTTCATCGGTTTCATTGTATAGAGTACCATTGGGGAATAATTCTACCTTAATGGTGTCGTTGGTCTTTGCTTTGACTAATTGGGCGAACTTCTGAGCCGCTAATCCTTTGGGTGTATTCTCCGCCACGACAAAGCTGAAGCGAATGATCGTTTGTTGGCCGAGTCCGATCTGCTCATCATCACCCACAAGCGGGCCGTTATTAAATTGCCAGGAGAAACCGAATCCCACCGCTGTCAGGAGACCGATTACAATAAACATCATGATACCGAAAAACGTTTTCATACGGACCCCCAGCTGTTTTATATCGTAAATTCAGTGTAACATAATGTAGGGGGATCTTAGAAATAAACGGCAAGCTAGAAAGTGAGTGATCGGCTTTGAAGATCAAGGGTCTTCGCATGAATTGGAAAATTACGATCCTGTCGTTTGGTATCGTATTATTTGCGATATGTATCGGCGGTATCATTTTAATAGGCCGTGTGATTCATTTACAGGAACAAGAGCTTGGACAGAGACTGCTTGTAACTGCGCGCACGGTTACCCAATTGCCTTCTATCATCAGCGGGTTAACCGAACAGAGCAAAAGACAGGAAATTAATCCGATCACTGAACGTCTACGAATTATTAATGACGTTGATTATATTGTTGTCTTGGATATGAACGGTATTCGGTGGTCTCATCCTTCATCCTCCCGGATCGGGGAGCATTCGCAGGGGGAGGATGAGCATGCGGCATTTGCGGAGCATACGTATCTTTCCAGGGCAAAAGGAGAACAAGGGGCAGTGCTTAGAGCCTTCGTTCCTGTCATGAATGAGGAGCACGAACAAATTGGTGTCGTATTAGTGGGGAAGCTGGTGCCGGGACTATCCGGGATCATTCTCGATATGCGGGGACAAATTTATGCGACGGTTTTCTTATCGTTGGTGTTTGGGATATGGGGTTCGTGGATGCTCTCCAGGCATATTAAGGAGCAAATGTTTCGTTTAGAGCCTGCTGAGATCGCACAGCTTCTCGTTGAGCGGACGGCTACCTTCAATGCGATGCATGAAGGCGTTATTGCCATAGACAGCCAGGAATACATCACGGTTTTTAACGATAAAGCCAAAAAAATGCTGCAAATCGAAGGAGAAGTACTGGGACGCCATATTCGGGAAGTGCTGCCGGATACGAGACTTCCGGAAATTTTGCAGCTGAATCATGCTATTTATAACCAAGAGCTGCATGTTGGTCCTGCTCATATTTTGAGTAATCGGGTTCCTATTAAAGTAGGGCATCATACGGTTGGCGCCGTAGCTATTTTTCAAGATCGCTCAGAGGTAACGAAAATCGCTGAAGAGTTGACCGGCGTAAGAGCTTTTGTTGACGCACTTCGGGTGCAGAATCATGAATATATGAACAAGCTGCACACCATCGGTGGTTTGATCCAGCTTGATCATAAGCAGAAGGCACTGGACTATTTGTTCCAAACGGTGGAAGCACAATCCGAGATTAGCAGCTTTATCTCAAGCAAGATCGCGAATGAGAGCGCGGCAGGTTTACTCATGGGTAAAATCAGCCGCGGCAGAGAGTTGGGCGTCGATGTTCGTTTGGACCGGGCAAGCAGGTTAGTGCGATTTCCGGAACATTTGGATCAGCACGACGTTGTGGTCATCTTGGGGAATCTGATTGAGAATGCTTTTGATGCCCTGAAGGAGAAGGATGGCCATAAAGAGGTCTTTATTAGTATCGAGCAGGATGATGAAGTATTATCGATTTTGGTCGAGGATAATGGGAAAGGTATGAGTGAGGAAACCAAACAACGCATGTTTGAGCGAGGCTTCTCTACGAATGCAGGCGAAAGCAGGGGTATTGGTTTGTATTTAATCCATAATATTGTGAATAAATGCGGGGCTCATCTGGAAGTGGAGTCCACGGTTGGCGTGGGGACAAGCTTTATTCTCACTTTCCCCATGCATACACGAAAGGATGAAACTCATGCATAGAGTTGTACTGATTGAGGACGATCCGATGGTTCTTGAAGTGAACAGGCAATTTGTTGAGAGGGTTCCCGGCTTTGAAATTGTAGGGACATCTTCCAATGGCATAGAGGGTATCGAGAAAATTCGTCATTTGAAGCCTGACCTCGTGATTCTTGATATTTATATGCCAGGTCAAAACGGAACAGATGTGCTGCAGCAGATTCGTAATGAACAGCTAAATACGGATGCCATTGTGATTACAGCCGCTAACGATATTCCAACGATCCAGCGGATGCTTCATCATGGCGCAGTGGACTATATCATGAAGCCTTTTAAGTTTGAACGGGTGCAAGAGGCACTGGAAAATTATCGGATGATGAAGAGAAGATTAGGTAAAGAATCGACATTATCACAAGTTGAACTGGATCAATTATTACACGGTAACAACGGGGGAGAACCGATTCCTGAATCACCTGAGTTCAGTGTTCAAATGGATTTGCCCAAAGGTCTGCAAGCACTGACGATGAAACAAGTTATGCTATTTCTGATGCAGCAGCACAAATCTTTATCCGCGGAAGAAGTAGCTGAAGGCGTAGGATTGGCAAGGGTTACGGCACGCAGGTATCTGGATTTTCTCGAGAAGAATAAGCAGGTGAAGTTAGACCTAGAGTATGGCGGGATTGGGCGTCCGATCAATAGGTATGTGTGGATGAAAGAGAACAAAAGATCATAAATAAAGTGAAGACCAAAAAGACCATAAGTACCAATATGGTCAAATTCTTCACGCCTTCTTTTGAAAGCGATATCATGAAAACAGAAATAGATGAAAACAAAGTCTGATATCGCTTGAGGTGAAGAACGTGTCAATCCCGTCGGGAGTTAATACAAGTATTATTTTAAGACTAGAATTGGATAAGGATACCGCGTCGTTCGGCAGTGTGGCCACGGCCATTAGTGATGCAGGTGGAGATATTATAGCCATTGACGTCGTTAGAACGGACAAAAACATCACGGTTCGGGATATCACGATCAATGTATACGATAACAAGCATACTGAACTGATTGCCGCGGCCATCCGCACATTAGCGGGAGTGAAAATCGTTCATGTTTCGGATCAAACGTTTCTGCTTCATTTGGGCGGGAAAATTGAAATGAGTCCCAAGTATCCCATTAAGAATCGAGATGACCTCTCCAGGGTGTATACACCGGGTGTTGCCAAGGTGTGCATGGCGATCCACGAAAAGCCGTCGCTTGCCCATACGCTCACCATCAAACGCAACACGGTTGCGGTCATATCCGATGGAACTGCCGTACTTGGTCTAGGTAATATTGGACCTGAAGCAGCTATGCCCGTCATGGAAGGAAAGGCGATGTTGTTTAAGCAGTTAGCTGGCGTCGATGCGTTCCCAATATGTCTGGCTACACAGGATACAGATGAAATTGTAAGTATCGTGAAAGCGCTATCTCCGACATTCGGCGGAATTAATCTAGAAGATATATCTGCTCCTAGATGCTTTGAGATTGAGCAGCGGCTAATCGAGGAATTGGATATTCCCGTATTTCATGATGATCAGCATGGTACAGCTGTGGTGCTTTTGGCGGGGTTACTTAATGCCGTTAAACTCGTAGGCAAGAAGCTTGAGGATTGTAAAGTCGTGCTTTGCGGCATTGGCGCGGCAGGAACGGCTTGCACGAAAATGCTGATGGCTGCAGGTGTTCGAAACATTATCGGTGTCGATCGACAGGGTGCCATCACGCGTGAAGGGGTTTACGATAATCCTTTTTGGCAGTGGTATGCGGAACATACGAATCCGAACCAGTTTCAAGGATCGCTGTCAGAAGTTATTGGAGGAGCAGATATATTTATCGGTGTATCGGGACCTGGTGTACTTAAAAGGGAAGACGTTGCCAAAATGGCGAAAGATCCTATTGTCTTTGCGATGGCAAACCCAACACCGGAAATTCTCCCCGAAGAGGCAGAGCCTTATGTGCGGGTTATGGCTACAGGGCGTTCGGACTACCCGAACCAAATCAACAATGTCCTTTGCTTCCCGGGCTTGTTCCGTGGACTGCTGGATTGCAGGGCTACCAGAGTGACAGAGAATATGAAGCTTGCCGCAGCCAAGGCGATTGCATCGGTTGTTCAAGAGGATGAGCTGAATGAGTATTACATTATTCCAAGTGTGTTTAATCAATCGGTCGCAGAACGAGTGAGAGATGCGGTTATAGAAGCGGCTTATGAAGACGGGGTCGCCAGAAGACGCAAAGAGAAAGTCCAATCCTAAATCAAGCAGAAATAAAGGAGGATTTTACGATGAAACTTAGAAAAAACTTAACACTGCAGGTACTGTTAGCGATTGTGCTCGGGATTGTGGTCGGTCAGTTTTTCCCTCATCAGGGTGAGAGCTTAAAAGTACTTTCCGATGTGTTCGTGAAAATGATCAAGATGGTCATAGCTCCAATTGTGTTCTTTACGATTGTCATCGGGATCGCCGGTATGGGGGATATGAAAAAAGTAGGTCGAATCGGCGGCAAGGCGCTGCTGTACTTTGAATTTATTACTACTTTTGCCATGGTTATCGGGGTGGCTGTCATGTACATCATTCGTCCTGGCGCAGGAATGAGCACGGCTGGTGTGAAGGCCGCAGATGTTGCGAAGTATACGAAAGACGCGGCAGCAACTAGTCACGGCTTTGTCGATTTCCTTACAAATATCGTTCCGGATAACGTGATGGCTGCCTTCTCCAAAGGTGATATGCTGCCGGTTCTATTCTTCTCTATCTTGTTTGGCCTCGCGATGGCTGGTCTTGGGGACAGCGCGAAACCCGTTACGAATTTCCTGGAGAAAATGAATGAAATTTTCTTCCGCATTGTAGGAATCATCATGAAATTCTCTCCAATTGCTGCTTTTGGTGCAATGTCTTATACGATCGGTAAATTCGGCGTTCATTCATTGTTTTCTCTCGGTAAAATGATGGGGTCCGTCTATATAACCATGGCACTGTTCATCTTTATTGTGCTCGGATCCATTTGTAGAATGTATGGGTTTAGCTTAATTAAGCTCTTACGATTCATTAAAGAAGAGCTGCTGCTTGTATTAGGAACATCATCATCCGAATCCGCATTGCCGCGTGTTATGGAAAAGCTGGAGAAGTTCGGCGCATCGAAGCCGGTCGTAGGTCTCGTCGTTCCCACTGGTTATTCGTTCAACCTTGACGGTACATCAATCTACCTATCTATGGCAGGGTTATTCATTGCACAAGCCTATGGTGTAGAACTAAGCTGGATTCAGGTACTGACCTTCATGGGCGTACTGATGCTAACTTCGAAAGGTGCTGCTGGCATTACCGGATCAGGCTTCGTCACACTGGCGGCTACCATAGCCGCAATCCCGAACAATGTCATTCCCATTGAAGGCATGGCGCTTCTTATTGGGGTGGACCGATTCATGTCGGAAGCGAGAGCAATTACGAACATTATTGGTAATAGCGTAGCAACCATTGTCATTGCGAAGAGTGAAAATCAGTTTAATCCAAATCCTGAAGTTAAAGATCAAGATGAGTCTCTTCAATCTTCTGCACAAGAAGTACCAGCTTTGTAGAGTGAATTTTTGAGGATGGCTGATAAAGCTGCTTAAAAAATAATGGGGCATAGAGGGCTATTCCATTCAGTGGAATGCCCTTTTTTTCATGCAGAAATGACTATATGTTCCCGGTATCATTCAGCTTTCGTGAGGGCAGATGGGCTATAGTGGTTATCAATGTTGTATTTACTGCAACAATTCACACGCCAAAAGGCTATTTTGCAACTTGAAGTTGTAGTTTGTACAACATTTCGAGTCCATTTGTTGCGAATTGGCCTGTATAGGACCAAATTGTTGCACTTTTTACAACACCATTCAACCGCTAATATGGATTCTAGAGAAAGATTGGATGAATGAGCTATATCATATATAAAGGAATTGTCGAAAAATATTAGGGTTAGGCAAGCCACTAAAGAACAGCTGTAGGACAGACATATCGGGTCTCAGGGAAGATGAGAATCTCATCTGAGGTCGCAAACCGTTTAAAAGATAGAAAATACGCCAAAAAGCGAACTATTCAAAAGAATTGTCCGAAAATTGTTCGTTTTTTGAAATTGACATCGCACGTTAGTTGGTAGTAAACTAGGGAAGCGGGAAATGAAGCCGCACTAATTGAAAATGTCGAATCAACTCGTATAAAATCAGGGATAAGGCCTGAAAGTTTCTACCCAAAAACCATGAATTTTTGGACTACGAGGAAGCGAATGAGGGAAACCATAGGAAGACGATGGTCTTTTTGCATTCGGTTCTTTTGCTGTCCAGCGGATAGAATCATGTATTCTAGCTCTGGGCGTTTTTTGGGTTTAAGGGCATGATAGGATAGTAATTATTTAAAATGAAAGTTTTAAAAGTTAGCTTTCAGAACCGAGAAGGGTTGGACGAAAGGTGGAGAAGGAGGAACGGAGCTAAGAGTTTTCCGTAGGAAAACTGGCTTCGGAAGCATTCGCTGTGGTACTGGCTACGTGAGTACCGGACTTCCCAGGTTTCGTTCAAGATTCGATGTCGAGATACATCATCGCATAATCTTCGTTATCAAAGTTGATTTTTAAAATTACAATATGAGAGTAGGTTTATGATGACTGTACGTGTAGGTGTCATTATGGGAAGCCAGTCGGATTGGGAAACGATGAAGCACGCATGCGACATGTTGGAAGAGCTGGGAGTGCCTTATGAGAAAAAGGTGGTTTCTGCGCATAGAACGCCGGACCTTATGTTCGAATATGCAGCTTCGGCGGCAGGCCGCGGCATTCAAGTAATTATTGCCGGAGCAGGAGGAGCGGCGCACCTACCAGGGATGGTAGCAGCCAAAACGGAGCTTCCGGTTATTGGTGTTCCAGTCAAAACATCCACGCTGAACGGACTTGATTCCTTGCTTTCGATCGTGCAAATGCCAGGCGGCATTCCCGTCGCAACGGTGGCAATCGGACATGCAGGTGCAACGAATGCAGGCCTCTTGGCAGCGCAAATTCTCGGCGCATTCGAGCCAGAACTGCAAGCGAAGGTCAGAGCACGCCGCGAGCGAATCGCACAGACCGTAATTGAAAGCAGTGACCTGTTATGAGCGAAGCTTCAAACTCAAGCGGCAAGGTCATCAAGCCAGGCGGCACCATCGGCATCTTGGGCGGTGGGCAGCTAGGCCGAATGCTGGCCTTGGCCGGACGCAACATGGGGTATCGCTTCGTGACGCTCGACCCCACGGATGACGCGCCTTGCGGTCAAGTTGCAGATGAGCAAATTCAGGCGGACTTTGACGATGTTGAAGCGGCAAGAAAGCTCGCAGCCCGGTCGGACGTCATCACCTATGAATTCGAGAATGTCGATGCACATGTGACCAGCATATTAATGAATGAATCCTATGTTCCTCAAGGAAGTGAGCTTTTATACACGACCCAGCATCGACTGCGTGAAAAGAGAGCGATTGAAGCAGCGGGCGTACCTGTGGCTCCATATGCTGAAATCACCAGCACAGCTGATTTGCGTGAAGCGGCTGAACGCTTCGGGACGCCGTGCGTGCTCAAAACAGCAACTGGCGGCTACGATGGCAAAGGGCAATGGGTTCTTCGCTCGCTGGACGAGGTGGAGGAAGCTTACGAAACGCTCAGCCGTGCCAAAACAGAGCTGGTTCTCGAACAATTCATTCATTTTGACAAAGAATTATCCGTGATTGCGGCAAGAAGTCCACGCGGCGAGGTAAAGGCTTTTCCCGCTGCTGAAAATATACATGTACATAACATCCTGCATCAATCGATCGTCCCAGCGCGAATTCCTGTAGAGGTGCAAAAGGAAGCTGAAGAGCTTGCTGTACGCATCGCAGAATCGCTTGGTGTGATTGGTTTGATCGCAGTGGAGTTATTCCTGACGAAGGATGGCCAGCTATATGTTAATGAGCTTGCGCCACGCCCGCATAATTCAGGTCATTATACGATGGAAGCCTGCCGGACTTCACAGTTCGAGCAGCATGTTCGGGCGATTTGCAACCTGCCGCTAGGTTCTACTGAGCTGCTATCACCTGTTGTAATGGTCAATTTGCTTGGTGAGCATATCGAACCGCTGCAAGAGCTGATCGACCGACCCGATTTCCTGGAACAGAGTGAATTAGGCGTTTCCGCGAAGGTTCATCTATATGGCAAGAAAGAAGCGAAAGAAAAACGCAAGATGGGACACATCAATCTTCTTACAAGCGATGTAGCGAAAGCACTGACTTGGATAGAACAGACAAGCATTTGGGGAAAGTAAGTAAATGAACTTATTGGAGGAGCGGCTGAGATGATTGAACGTTATACACGCGCCAGAGATGGCACGCATTTGGACAGAGGAAAATAAATTCCAAGCTTGGCTTGAAGTCGAGATTCTTTCTTGCGAAGCATGGTCAGAGCTCGGAGTTATTCCTAAGGAAGATGTGAAAGTACTGCGCGAGAACGCAAGCTTCAACATTGACCGCATTTATGAAATCGAGCAAGAGACGCGTCATGACGTGATCGCCTTCACTAGAGCAGTATCCGAAACGCTGGGACCTGAGCGCAAATGGGTTCACTACGGTTTGACTTCGACAGACGTTGTCGATACGGCACTAGGTTACTTGCTGAGACAAGCAAACGAGATTTTGGACAAAGACATTCAGAATTTCATTGAAATTCTTCGCAATAAAGCGATCGAACATAAAGATACTGCCATGATGGGCAGAACGCATGGTGTGCATGCAGAGCCGACGACATTTGGTTTGAAAATGGCGCTTTGGTACGAGGAAATGAAGCGTAACCTGGAGCGTTTCCGCTTTGCCGCTGATGGCGTACAATTCGGTAAAATCTCAGGTGCAGTAGGTACTTACGCCAACATCGATCCTTTTGTTGAAGAGTATGTGTGCGGCAAGCTGGGCACGAAAGCGGCTCCGATCTCCACACAAACCTTACAGCGTGATCGTCACGCTGAATACATGGCGACGTTGGCGCTGGTTGCAACATCCCTTGATAAATTCGCGACTGAAATTCGCGCCCTTCAGAAGAGTGAGTTCCGCGAGGTTGAAGAGCCGTTTGCTAAAGGTCAAAAAGGTTCCTCCGCAATGCCGCATAAGCGTAACCCGATTGGTTGCGAGAGCATTTCCGGTCTGTCCCGTGTGATTCGCGGGCACATGGTTTCCGCTTATGAGAACGTAACGCTTTGGCATGAGCGCGACATCTCGCACTCCTCCGTTGAGCGTATTATCCTGCCGGATGCGACGCAATTGCTGAACTACATGCTGAACCGTCTAGGCAATATCATCAAGAACTTGACTGTGTTCCCTGAAAATATGAAACGCAACATGCGCAGCACCTATGACGTTCCTTTCTCTGGCCGCGTGATGACGAAGCTGATCGATAAAGGCTTTGCTCGTGAGCAAGCTTACGATACAGTCCAGCCTAGAGCGATGCAGGCATGGGAAGAGCAGCGTTCGTTCCGCGAAATCGTGGAGAATGCTTCCGTGATTACAGAAGTATTAAGCCCAGAAGAAATTGCAAATTGCTTCGATCCAAGCTGGCATTTGAAACATGTTGATACGATCTTTAACCGCTTAGGTTTGAAATAGAAAACAACATTTTTAGCAGGAAAGGATGTGTGGTTCGTGGCAAGCATTATCGTGGATTCAGCCACTGAAATGATTAACGCTCCCCTGGTTCATAAGGGTAAAGTACGTGAACTTTATGATCTAGGCGAACATTTCCTTATCGTGGTGACGGATCGGATTTCAGCTTTTGATTACATGTTGAAGCCTGGTATTCCTGATAAGGGGTACGTACTGAACGCGCTAAGTAAATACTGGTTCGGCGTGACGAGCGGTTATATGAGCAATCACATTGTGCATACGGACGTGGAAAAGCTCCACGCGATTATTCCGAGTGCGGAAGATAGAGAGCTTCTAAAGGAACGTATTATTGTAGCGAAAAAAGCGGAGCGCATCTCCATTGAATGCGTAGTTCGCGGGTATATCACAGGCAACGGTTGGAGACAGTACGAGAAAACAGGCGAGATTAACGGTCGTAAGCTGCCTGAAGGCCTGCGCAAAAACGAGCGCTTGCAAGATCCTATTTTCACACCTGCAGCTAAAAATGATGTCGGTCATGACGAAGACATTTCCGTGGAACAAATGATTGAATTAGTCGGCGAGAAGCTGACTTATGAGCTGCAAGAGCGAAGCATTATGCTTTACACATTGGCTCATGCGATTTGTGAGCAAAAGGGCATTATTTTAGCAGATACGAAGTTTGAATTCGGCTTTTATGCGGGTGAACTTATTATTATTGATGAAATTTTCACGCCGGATTCCTCGCGTTACTGGTCCGAAGATAAATACGCCCTGGATATCGAGATTGATTCGATGGACAAAGAGCCCGTTCGCACTTATTTAGCGGGATCGGGTTGGGATAAAAATAGTGAGCCGGATGAGCTTCCAGCTTCCGTTGTAGAAGAAACTTCGAACCGTTATAAAGAAATTTTACACCGTTTGGTGGATTAAATTAACTCTAAGGAGAGATTAGAAATGAAAGCAACGGTCTATGTAACGATCAAGCAGAACGTACTGGATGTTCAAGGAACTGCGGTGCAAGGAGCGCTTCATTCCATGGGTTTTGACGAAGTTGGCAAAGTGCGCATCGGGAAATACTTGGAGTTAGAACTGGATACAACGGATAAAGCAGAAGCGGAAGCGCGCGTAAAAGCAATGTGCGAGAAGCTGCTTGCGAACACGGTTATCGAAGACTACCGCTACGAGTTGGCGTAACATACCAGATTTTTACGAAAAAAGTTTTGCCAAGGCAAAACGCTAGAGGAGGAATACGTCATGAATTTTGCGGTTCTTGTATTTCCGGGATCGAACTGCGACATCGATATGTACAAAGCAATCGAAGATACCATTGGTCAGCCGGTTGAGTATGTTTGGCATACAGATGGCGACTTGTCCAAATACGACTGCATCCTCGTGCCGGGTGGATTCTCTTATGGGGATTACCTGCGTTGTGGAGCGATTGCACAATTTACGAACGTCATGAAAGCTGTGGTTAAGGCGGCGGAAGAAGGCAAGTACATTCTAGGTATTTGTAACGGATTCCAAGTGTTAACGGAAGCAAGATTGCTGCCAGGCGCTTTGCTGCGCAACAACGGAATGAAATTCCGCTGCCACCAAACGATTCTCAAAGTGGAGAACAACACAACGGCTTTCACGCGTGATTACGCGGAAGGTGAGCTGATTGAAATTCCAATCGCTCACGGCGAAGGTAACTACTATTGTGACGAAGCTACGCTAAAAGAATTACAAGAAAACAATCAAATCGTATTCCGTTATGAAGCAGGGAACAATCCGAACGGATCACTTGATGATATCGCTGGAATCAGTAATAAAGCTGGTAATGTAGTTGGTATGATGCCTCATCCAGAGCGTGCCGTTCATGAGATTCTTGGCTCCGCAGATGGTAAGAAAATGTTTACATCAATTCTAAGCGCTTGGAGGGAGAAACATGACGCAGCAGCTATCCGTTAATGAACCAACAGCCGAGCAAATCGCGGAGCAGAAAATTTACAAGCAAATGGGCGTAACGGACGAAGAGTTTGCCAAAATTTGCGGCTTCCTTGGACGCAATCCGAACTATGTAGAAATCGGTGTATTCAGCGTTATGTGGTCCGAGCATTGTTCTTATAAAAACTCCAAACCTGTTCTTCGCAAATTCCCAGTTACAGGACCTCGCGTCCTGATGGGACCTGGCGAAGGCGCAGGGATTGTAGATATCGGAGACAACCAAGCGGTTGTTTTCAAAATAGAAAGTCATAACCACCCTTCAGCGATCGAGCCTTATCAAGGCGCGGCGACAGGTGTGGGCGGTATTATTCGTGATATTTTCTCCATGGGCGCGCGCCCGGTAGCGATTCTGAATTCCTTGCGTTTCGGCAAGCTGGAAAACGACCGCGTGAAGTACTTGTTCGAGCACGTTGTATCCGGAATCGCTGGATACGGGAACTGTATCGGGATTCCGACAGTCGGCGGCGAAGTGATGTTCGACGAGAGCTACGAGGGGAACCCGCTCGTTAATGCGATGTGCGTGGGTCTTATCGACCACAACATGATTCAACGCGGTGTTGCCAAAGGTGTTGGCAACCCAGTGTTCTACGTTGGACCAGCGACTGGCCGCGACGGTATCCACGGTGCGACTTTCGCATCCGAGGAGCTTACGGCTGAGTCCGAAGCGAAGCGCCCAGCGGTACAAGTGGGCGATCCGTTCATGGAGAAGCTCGTGCTGGAAGCGTGCTTAGAGTTAATTAATTCCGGCATCGTGCTCGGAATTCAAGATATGGGCGCTGCGGGGCTTACTTGCTCCAGCGCAGAGATGGCTAGTAAAGCAGGTAACGGCATGGAGCTTTACCTTGATGAAGTTCCGCAGCGCGAAGAAGGCATGACCGCCTATGAAATGATGCTGTCTGAGTCTCAAGAGCGTATGCTTTTCGTTGTTGAGCCGAAGCATGAGGCGCAAGCTAAGGGCATTTTTGAGCGCTGGGGTCTCCACTGCGCCAAAGTCGGCAAGGTAACCGATGACGGTTACCTGAAGTTGATCCACCACGGTGAAGTCGTGGGGAACATGCCTGTCGGCGCACTCGTCGACGAGTGCCCGGTGTACAATAAGCCGAGCAAAGTGCCGGCTTATTACGAAGCTAGCGCATCGATCGACACGACTCGTTACCCAGAGGTAACGAAATTGACGGATGCGCTTAAGGCTGTCCTCGCGTCTCCGACGGTAGCAAGCAAAGAGTGGGTTTACAACCAGTATGACCACATGGTTCGTACAGATACGGCAGTGCGTCCGGGTTCGGACGCAGCGGTTGTGACCATTCGCGGTACCCGCAAGGGCCTCGCGATGACAACCGACTGCAACGGACGCTATGTGTACCTGGATCCGGAAGTTGGCGGACGGATCGCCGTTTCTGAAGCAGCACGTAACGTTGTCTGCTCCGGCGCTGAGCCGCTCGCGGTTACGGATAACCTGAACTTCGGCAGCCCAGACAAGCCAGAAATTTTCTGGCAGCTGGAGAAATCCACTGACGGTATGGCAGAAGCTTGCCGCTTCTTGGATACGCCGGTTATCGGCGGTAACGTCTCGCTTTACAACGAGAACGCCAAAGGTGCGATCTACCCAACTCCGGTCATCGGGATGGTTGGTCTTGTTCATGACATCGATCACATCACAACGCAAAGCTTCAAAAAAGAAGGCGACATCATCATCCTGCTAGGCGAGACGAAAGCGGAGCTTGGCGGCAGTGAATTCCAATATGTGATTCACGGTGTAACTGAAGGCCGTCCTCCTGAATTGGATTTGGCTACAGAGAAACGCCTGCAAAATGCTGTACTAAAAGCAATTCAAGAAGGTCTTGTAGCTTCTGCGCATGACTTATCCGAAGGCGGCTTGGCCGTTGCTTTGGCTGAAAGCTGTATCGGTGGTAAAGTAGGCGCAGCTGTTAATGTAGCGTCTGACCTTCGTCCTGACTTCACGCTGTTCAGTGAATCACAATCCCGTATTTTGCTGAGTGCTTCCCCTGATAAAGCGGACGCTTTGAAACACTGGGTTGCTTCACAAGGCGTACCTTATCAAGAAATTGGAACAGTAACAGGTTCAGATCTGACCGTTAAAATCAATAACGAACAGCGTCTCCAGTCTCCGGTAAACGAGCTGGCGAAAGTCTGGAAGGATGCGATTCCATGTCTAATGGCGTGAAACAATCAGAGGCCCTAAAGCTTCCTGCTGCTCCTGTTGTCCAAGTGGGCGACGGGCAGCATGAGCTTTGGACAGGAGAGTATTTCAACGAAGGTGTAGGCGGCCAAGGCGGATTGTTTGATAAGCTGAATGAGGAGTGCGGGGTGTTCGGGGTGTATGGTCATCCCGACGCTTCCTCTCTGTGCTATTACGGGCTGCATGCCCTGCAGCACCGCGGACAGGAAAGCGCTGGTATCTGTACAGTAGAAGATGAAAAGTTTAACTACTATCGCGGGATGGGACTTGCCAAAGAGGTGTTCACTAACGAGAATTTATCGCCTCTGACAGGTTCCACAGCGATTGCGCATGTGCGTTATTCCACAGCAGGCGAGAGCAAGCTGGCGAACGCGCAGCCTCTAGTTTTCAAATATCGGGAGGGCGACCTTGCGATTGCGACAAACGGTAACCTCGATAATGCCAACATTATCAAGCGCGAGCTTGAGAAGAAGGGTTCGATCTTCCAAACGACGAGCGACACCGAGGTTATGGCGCATTTGATTGCCCGTTCGGAGCACGACGATATTGTAGATGCGGTTAAAGATGCGATGAATCAAGTTATCGGCGGCTTTGCCTTCCTGATCACTACCAAAGATAAAATGATTGCTGCGCTCGATCCGAACGGACTTCGTCCCTTCATGATCGGCCGTCTGGGAGATGCATACTTGTTCGCTTCCGAGTCCTGCGCCTTCGATGCGGTGGGAGCTACGTATTTCCGTGATGTGCAGCCGGGGGAAATCATCGTGATTGACCGCGACGGCTTCCGCTCGGAGCGGTTCACGGAAAGCGGTCGACGTGCGATTTGTGCGATGGAGTATATCTACTTTGCTCGTCCAGATAGTGACATTGATACGGTGAATATTCACTCCGCACGTAAGCGGATGGGTAAGAAACTGGCGATGGAAGCTTTCGTTGACGCTGATATTGTGACCGGGGTGCCGGATTCGAGTATTTCGGCTGCGATCGGTTATGCGGAACAAACGGGTATCCCTTATGAGCTGGGTCTGATCAAGAACCGCTACACAGGCAGGACGTTCATTATTCCAAGCCAAGAGCTTCGTGAGCAAGGTGTTAAAATGAAGCTGAGCGCCGTTCGCAAAGTCGTCGAAGGCAAGCGTGTTGTCATGATTGATGACTCCATCGTTCGCGGGACAACGTCTTTGAGAATCGTCAATCTATTAAGAGAAGCTGGGGCAACAGAAGTGCACGTGCGAATCTCTTCGCCGCCTTTTATGAACCCATGCTACTACGGAATTGATACTCCGGATCGGAAAGAGCTGATCGCTGCGATGAATTCTATCGAAGAGATTCGTAAAGCGATCAATGCGGATTCCTTGCATTTTCTGACTAAAGAAGGATTGTTAGATTCGATCGGCCAAGGTTCGGCAGGGGCAGAAAGCGGCTACTGTACGGCTTGCTTCGATAATACCTATCCAACGGAAATTGTAGATGTTACAAAGGTTGGTTGTGCTTGCGATTAAAATGATTTGAAATAACGGGATGGTCTTAGGACCTCCCGATACATAGACAAACTAAGGAGTGATTGCTAAGTGTCGGATGCTTACAAAAAGGCTGGAGTCGATATCGCGGCGGGGAACGAAGCAGTAGAACGGATGAAAAAGCACGTTAAACGGACATTCCGTCCTGAAGTGTTAACTGACCTCGGTGGCTTCGGCGGGCTGTTCAGCTTGAACAAAGACAAGTACGAGGAGCCTGTGCTCGTATCTGGTACGGACGGCGTGGGCACGAAGCTGAAGATCGCTTTTGCAATGGATAAGCATGATACGATTGGGATCGATGCTGTTGCGATGTGCGTGAATGATATTATCGTTCAAGGCGCGGAGCCGCTTTTTTTCCTCGACTATCTCGCTTGTGACAAAGTAATTCCAGAGAAAATCGAAGCTATCGTTAAAGGGATCGCTGACGGTTGTGCGCAGTCTGGCTGCTCACTTATCGGTGGCGAAACGGCGGAAATGCCGGGCATGTATGCGTCAGGGGAGTATGACATTGCCGGGTTTACGGTTGGAATCGTCGACAAGAAAAAGATCATCGATGGTACAACGATCCGTCCTGGAGACGTGGTTCTAGGTCTGGCATCGAGCGGTGTGCACAGTAACGGGTTCTCTCTTGTGCGCAAGCTTTTGCTGGAAGATGGCGGTTATACGCTTCAAGGGCATGTGGATGAACTGGGCGATAAGCTTGGTAATGTGCTGCTTGAGCCAACGAAGCTTTATGTGAAGCCAGTTCTTGCGATGCTTGAAGATGTTGCAATCAAAGGGATGGCACACATTACAGGCGGCGGCTTTATCGAGAATATTCCGCGCGTTCTGCCTGATGGTGTGAACGTCGAAATCCAATATGGATCGTGGCCGATTCTGCCGATTTTTGGGTTGATGCAGCGTGAGGGCGGCATTACGAACAACGATATGTTCCGCACGTTCAACATGGGCATCGGGATGGTTGTTATCGTGGGCGCAGACGACGCGGAGAAGGCTATTTCAGCAGCAGAAGCACAAGGCGAGAAAGCCTACCGTCTTGGTGTTGTTACAGAAGGCGAGCGTGTAGTGACGTTCCAAGGAGCTGAGGTTTAATGCAGCCTTACCGTATTGCGGTTTTTGCTTCGGGCAGCGGCTCGAATTTCCAGGCCATCGTAGATCAGGTACAGAAGGGGAAGCTTGATGTCAGCATCGAGCTTCTTGTCTGTGACCGCCCGCAAGCGTATGTGGTGGAGCGTGCTGTAGAGGCGAAGGTGCCTGTTTTCACGTTTGTTCCGAAGGAATATGGGAGTCGTGAGGCTTATGAGGCTCTTATTCTTAAGGAACTGCAAGATCGTCAGGTTGATCTGATCGTAATGGCCGGCTACATGCGGATTATTACGAATGTGCTTGTTGAGCCGTATTTCGGGCGCATGATCAACATTCATCCTTCGCTGCTGCCGTCTTTTCCCGGCGTGCGTGCGATCGAGCAAGCCGTCGAGTATGGCGTGAAGCAAACCGGCGTGACCGTTCACTTCGTGGATGGCGGGCTGGACTCCGGACCGATTATCGCCCAGCGCGCCGTGGAGATCCACGAGCACGAGACTGCGGACTCGCTGGCGGAGCGCATCCATGCGGCTGAGCACGTGCTGCTGCCGCAGGTGATTCGCTGGCTGCGCGAGGACCGCTTGAGCTTGGATGGCCGCAGGGTTAGCGTGCGGTCGTAGGATCTGGGTACCCGCTTTGTGACTGCGTTTTGATAAACGGGAAAACAGACGGGGCCGTAGAATCTGCTAATTGCTATAGGAGCTTGCTCCATGTCTGTTGGTACGTAAATCCTGATCAAGGTCCCCTGTGGATAACTCATCTGTGTGCGCGAGGATTTTAAAACAAATTAGCCTTCTCAGCCGACGGAAAGTGGCTGATCAGCTTTGCGATCTCGCCGAGAAGTCCGAAAAGGCCTTCTCAGCAGCAGCAATGGACCAACTTGGTCGTGAGACGACCAAAAACGCACTTTCAGCCGCGGCGGGCTGGCGCTTCTGCGGTAACAACTAGCTTTTAAAGTAATCATCTAACATACAAAATCAATTTTCTGGGAGGAAGCATAGTGGCAATCAAAAGAGCACTAATCAGCGTTTTCGATAAGACGGGAATTGTTGAATTCGCGAGCGAGCTGTCGAAGCTGGGCGTTGAGATCATTTCTACGGGCGGTACGCTTAGTTTGTTGAAGGATAAAGGGGTGCCGGTGATCGGTATTTCCGAGGTTACAGGGTTTCCGGAGATCATGGATGGCCGCGTCAAAACGCTTCATCCGAATGTTCACGGCGGACTACTAGCAGTTCGTGACAACGTGGAGCACCAAGAGAGCATGAAGAAGCTCGGTTTGGAGTATATTGATCTGGTTGTCGTGAATTTGTATCCTTTTGCTGAAACGATTGCGAAGCCTGATGTGACTTACGAGGATGCGATTGAGAACATCGATATCGGTGGGCCGACGATGCTTCGTTCCGCAGCTAAGAATCATGCTTTTGTCTCCGTTATCGTGGATACAACCGACTATGCGAAGGTGCTGGAAGAAGTGCAAGAGACTGGCGATACAACGCTGGAAACGCGCAAACGTCTAGCTGCCAAAGTGTTCCGTCACACTGGAGCTTACGATGCGTTGATTGGTGACTACTTGACTGGCCTGCAAGGCGAGCCTTACCCAGAGCGCTATACAGTAACTTATGAGAAAATGCAGGAGCTTCGCTACGGAGAGAACCCGCATCAAAGCGCGGCTTTCTATCGCAAGCCGAATGCGGCTGCTGGCAACATTACAACAGCTGAACAGTTACACGGTAAAGAACTATCGTACAATAATATTAACGACGCTAATACTGCGCTTCAGATTGTCAAAGAATTCAGCGAGCCTGCGGTTGTAGCCGTTAAGCACATGAATCCTTGCGGCGTAGGTATCGGTACAAACGTACTAGAGGCTTACACGAAAGCGTACAATGCAGACCCGACTTCCATCTTCGGTGGAATCGTTGCTGCGAACCGTGCGGTTGACGAAGCAACAGCTCAGCTGCTGCATGAGATTTTCCTGGAAATCGTCATTGCGCCTGATTTTACACCGGAAGCGCTCGAGATCCTTTCTAAAAAGAAAAACATTCGCCTACTCAAAGTAAGCGGCTTAGATACAGTAGCTGGTCGCAAAGCGGAGCCAGTGATTACAACGGTTGAAGGCGGCATGCTCGTACAAGCTAGCGATGCTTACCAGCTAACCGAAGCTGACTTGAAAGTCGTTTCCGAACGTCAACCGACGGCTGAAGAGATGAAACAATTACTTTTCGCATGGAAAGTAGTTAAGCACGTTAAATCTAACGCAATCGTACTCGTTGCAGACGATATGACGGTTGGCGTGGGCGCTGGTCAAATGAACCGCGTTGGCGCGGCCAAAATCGCCATTGAGCAAGCTGGCGACAAGGCGAAAGGCTCCGTCCTTTCTTCCGATGCGTTCTTCCCAATGGGTGACACGCTTGAAATGGCAGCAAAAGCGGGAATCACAGCGGTGATTCAACCGGGCGGCTCCATTAAAGACGAAGAATCCATCCGCGTAGCGAACGAAAATGGCATTGCGATGGTCATGACAGGCGTTCGTCACTTTAAACACTAAAACAATTGAGAATGCTCACGATCATTAACAGGACCGTGGGCATTCCCCATGAGAGGGGTTACCTAGGATGCGTGTATTAGTTATTGGACGAGGCGGGCGTGAGCACGCGATTGTATGGGCACTCAGCAAAAGCCCGAAGATCAGCAAATTGTTCTGCGCACCGGGGAACGGCGGGATTGCCAGCTTAGCGGAATGTGTGCCGATTACGGAACTGCAATTCGAGGAGATCAGTACTTTTGCGAAGGAGCAGGCGATTGATCTGGTGATGGTAGCTCCTGATGATCCGCTTGCCGCTGGCTTGGTTGATCATTTGGAGTCCAAAGGTATCGAGGCTTTCGGTCCGCGCGCGAATGCGGCGATTATTGAGGGCAGCAAGGTGTTTATGAAGGAGCTTTTGAAGAAATATAGCATTCCTACTGCAGCTTACGAGTCTTTCGACGCTTATGAGCCAGCGCTTGCTTACTTGCGCAGTCAGTCGGCGCCAATCGTGATTAAAGCAGATGGCTTGGCCGCAGGCAAAGGTGTTACTGTCGCGCAAACGATGGAGGAAGCGGAAGCCGCGCTTCGCGATATTATGGTGGATCAAGTGTTTGGCAAATCCGGCGCGAGTGTGGTCATTGAGGAGTTCCTAACAGGACAAGAAATGTCACTGTTAGCCTTTGTTGATGGGTCTACGGTTCGCCTCATGGTGCCATCACAGGATCATAAACCTGTTTTTGATAACGATAAAGGGCCAAATACTGGCGGAATGGGTACGTACTCCCCGCTGCCGCATATCCCAGAGTCGATTGTACAGGAAGCGCTTGTGAACATCGTTCAACCTACAGCTGATGCGATGGTAAAAGAAGGCCGTCCATTCAAGGGCGTACTTTATGCCGGTTTGATTTTGACCCCGAATGGCGTGAAAACCATTGAGTTTAACGCACGTTTCGGTGATCCAGAGACGCAGGTTATTTTGCCTCGCCTCAAGACTGACCTTCTTGATATTTTCTTAGCTATCAACAACGGAACTTTGGCTGAACAGCCGATCGAGTGGAGCGAGGAAGCGGCAGTTTGTGTGATTGTAGCTTCACCAGGCTACCCAGGTCCTTACCCGAAAGGGTTGCCGATCACTGGGCTTGATCAAGTGCAAGACTCGCTAGTGTTCCACGCGGGGACAGCCATCGAGAACGGCCAAATTGTCACCAATGGCGGACGCGTTCTTGGAATCACAGGTCTTGGCAAAGATATCATTGAAGCTCGCCAGAAAGCATATGCGGATGCGGATCGGATTCATTTTGACGGGAAGCATTACCGTACGGATATCGCTATGAAAGCTTTGAAATAGCTTAAACTTATAAAGCACAGCCTTTTGTTCATCAAAGGGTTGTGCTTTTTCATTTTTCTCAATTAATTGACCGTTGTAAGCGTTTTATATGTTAGGTATACTAGGCAATGTTAGGAAGTTAGCAAAGTGAGGCTGAATCATGACAATACTTAAAATTAGGGGTTTACATCCGAAGCCGCATTCGTTGAAATATCGTCTAATCCTGATCCTGTTTATCAGCTCACTCGCACCCTTAATTCTTATTGGGAGTATTTCTTATTTCTCTATGTATGCGATTTTACAAAATAAAGCAGAGGGCGGGGTCCAAAGTAATTTGCATCAAGTAAGGCTATTGCTTGAAGATACGCTCGGACAGTTAAATCACACTTCTCAGCAGCTCGCCTTTGACGGGAGGGTTGGCAAAAGTCTAGAGAACTATTTATCAGCTGATCTATATGAGAAGAAAAGATTGAACGACGAGATCAGAAGCGAGTTAGGCTTGATTCATTTTACGAACCCGACCCTTGGATTAATGTTTTATTACTTTGAGAAAGACAAGCAGCTATTATTTGAGAATTTTAACGTTCGGGACGATTACGACCTTAAGCAGCTACCTGTACTTATTAAATTCGATAAACTTACTTATATGGGACCGCATCTTTCTTTAAACCCGATCGACGGCAATGAAGTGCTGTCCATCCTGCGCAAAGTCGAGCTGCCGGATCGTGACGATGTATATGTCTATATCGAAACTAACTTTAAATTGGCCGAAAGCATACTCAAAGATAACGAACAATTCGGCGGCAACTTGGTACATCTTATCGTTGATAATCTTGGCCAAATTGTTTATAGCGAGAATTCCACTGATTTTCCTGTGGGCATGCTGCATAATGCCAATAACCAATCGAATAAAGACATTTCGGGCAAATATATGATGTTTGAGGAGACCAGCAATCAATCTTGGAAGGTGTTGGCCGCTGTCCCCAAATCGGTATACAACCTCGAAGTAAATAGGTGGATAAAGCAGTTCACCTTTTTTGCCATCTTAACGCTTATAGCAAGTTTCTTCATTGCCTGGTTGATTTGGCGAACGGTATACCGTCCGCTCAAGCTGCTGAGTACGGATATTCGCAATGTAAAAAGTAACAACGAGGTTTTCCCGAGAAGACAATCTCAGATCTTGGAGTTTGCGGTTATTTATAAAGAGTTCGCAGAAATGAGAAGCCGAATCTTCGAATTAATCGGCGAGGTGGAGCAGAAGGAGCAAAGCAAGGCATATCTCGAAGTCGAGAAATTAATGACGCAAATCAATCCACACTTCATTCACAATACGCTCGATACTATTCGCTGGCTGGCTCGTGCCAATGGGCAGAAGGATATTGACCGCTTGGTTTCTACGTTGAATAAAGTGCTCTATTATAATCTCGGTAAAGGCGGGCCTGCTCGAATTAAAGATGAGATTGAGGCTTTGAAAAATTATGTTGAGCTGCAGGGCATCCGTTATAACTTTCAATTTGATGTGAAAATCCATGCCGATTCTGAGGCGCTTGAGCTGCCAGTTCCAAGGTTCATTCTACAGCCGCTTGTTGAAAATGCGTTGTATCACGGCTTGGAGGATAAAGGCATTATCGAGGTCAGTGTCATAGAAGACGGTGACTCGCATGTCATTATTGAAGTTAGAGACAATGGAGACGGGATGACAGAGGAAGAAATCGTTCAATTAATGAGCGAGAACACGTTAGAGAAAAAGAAGGTAGGTATGGGAATCGGGCTGCAATATGTAAACCGTATGGTGAAGTTCCAATTCGGAGAAGCCGCGAGTTTTCATATTAAAAGCACAATCGGCTCAGGGACGACGATCATACTTCGTCTTCCAATAGGAGGTGTACTCGGATGATAAAAGTTATGGTTGTGGACGATGATCACTTGGTGCGTAAAGGCTTCATCGCGATGATGCCTTGGCGTGAGCATAATCTAGAGGTTGTAGGAGAAGCCGGTAACGGCAAAAAAGCGTTGGAGTTTCTGGAGAATAATCAAGTGGACTTGCTCATTACCGACTTAGCGATGCCTGTTATGTCAGGTATAGATTTGATGAGGTGTGTGAAAGAGCGGTATCGGGATATTAGCATGGTCGTATTAACGTTTCATCAGGATTTTGAACTGATTCAGGAAGCGCTTCGCCTAGGGGCGCTGGATTATATGACCAAGGTCGAGCTTGAACATGAGCAGATGGACGAAATTTTAAGAAGAATTGTAGGTAAAATGCAGGAGCAGCATGTACGAACAAGGGAAACGAAAGTAGAGATCCAGGGCACTCCTGCGTTTGCCGAGGAGGATGATGGGCCGTATTCTCAGGAAGTGAAAGCAAGTATTTGGAAGGCAGTAGACATTATTCATCAAGAATTTCAAAATGAGCTTCTTCTGCCAGACATCGCAAAAAGGGTGAATATGAGTCGCAGCTATTTCAGCCGCTGTTTTCGGGATATTGCCGGGAAAACATTTAACGATTATATCCGGGAAGTGCGAGTGAATCACGCGAAAATACTGCTTAGTCAAACAGGGAAAACGATTGGTTGGATCGCCACGCAGGCTGGGTATCCGAATGAAAAATATTTTGGCAAAGTATTCCGGGAGTTGACGGGGATGCTGCCTGGTGAGTTTCGCAAGAGCCAGAGATAAATTCGGGCTTTTACAAAACGACAGTGACACAAATCGTCTCCAATGAAGTACACTTTCGTCTCCTAAACGTTCCCAGGATGCCAATTAGGGGACGATTTGCTCCTAAACGTAAGACATTAACTGACCCGAATGCCTCTCATTTTCTTTAAGATGTAAGTGAAGGGTAATTAATGAGGAGGGGCAATATGAAAAAGAAAAAAGCTCTAATTTCTATGATTGCATTGGTTGTTCTCATGTCGGCATGTTCAAGCAACAGCGGAGGGACCAGCAAGGACGGCGGCGGGCAAGCTGCAGATCCGAGCGTTAAGGTGGACCCGTTTAAAATGCCGAATCAGATTGAAGTGACCACCTTCAAAAGCTTGAGCCCAGGCGCAAAGTTACCTGCCGGCGATACAGTAGAAAGCAATCAGTACATGAAATATATCTCGGAAAAAACAAATATCAACTTTAAAATCTTATGGTATGCAGCTTCACAGGACTATGATCAAAAGATGAAACTGGCCATCGCGAGCAACGATCTGCCGGATGTTATGCTTGTAAATGAGCAAATCTTCCTTGCCCTCGCCGAAGCCGGACAGATTGAGGACTTAAGCAAAGTGTATGACAAATATGCTTCCCCATTAGCTAAGGAATTGTATGCATCAACGAACAACAAAGCGATTGAGAAAGCAACTTATAAAGGTAAATTGATGGGTATTCCGAATATTAGCGTGCAAGCGGATGCTGCAAGTATGGCGTGGGTACGCAAGGACTGGATGGATAAATTGGGACTTCAGCCGCCAAAGTCGATTGACGATGTCGCTGCGATCGCCAAAGCTTTCGTAGAGAAAGATCCAGACGGTAGTGGCAAAGCGGATACAATTGGAATCGCCGGTTTCGAGAAAGCTTTAACGGTAAGCGGTAAAGCGCAACGAGGTGACTTTAAAGGTATTTTCCAGGCGTTCGGCGCTTATCCTTCCAACTGGGTCAAGGATAGCTCCGGCAAGATTGCTTATGCTTCGATACTTCCTGAAACGAAGCAAGCACTCGGCAAGCTGCGTGACATGTATGCAGCAGGTGCAATTGATAAGGAATTTGCTTTGCGCAAAGATCCGAACGAGAATATCGTATCCGGCAAAGCGGGTATGTTCTTCGGACCCTGGTGGTCCGGCGGGTTGGCTGCTGATGCTATGAAGCTCAATCCGAAGGCTGATTTCGTGCCTTATTTGATCCCTGATGCCAAAGGGACTGTGAACACGATGATGGTGCCAGTAAGTACACAGTTTATTGTTGTGAAGAAAGGGATGAAGAATCCTGAAGCGGCTATGATTTACGCGAACACGTTTATCAATGCTCAGCGTAAAGTAGATCCTGACGCATTGAAATTAGACTTCACGGTAAGCGCAGAGTACTGGCCGATCGGAAATTCCACCTACGATTATGCGGATGCTGTGGAGAGAAAGTCCGATACATTGAAAAAGGCGATGAGCGGACAAATCAAGCCTGAAGAGCTGAATCCTGAAATGAAAGAATTGCATGCAAAGGCAACTCGCGATAAAGCCAATCCGAAAGCAGATCTGAAAGATTGGTCAGGATATTTCGGGTATACCGTTCCAGCAGATTTGCTGAAGATGAACATGAATAAGGTGTACAGCGAATTTACAGCAAATACGAAAACGATGGAAAGAAAATGGGTTAATCTACAAAAATTGGAGAATGAAACTTTCTTCGGCATCGTAATGGGCGAGAAGCCCCTTGATTCGTTTGATAAGTTCGTTACCGATTGGAAAGCACAAGGCGGCGACGAAATCACGAAAGAAGTAACGGATGAAATCAGCAAGTCCAAAAAGTAACGTGTTAATGAAAAGAGCGCATCACCTAACCGAATGGTGGTGCGCTCTTTCTACCATCAAAAACGGATAAGTTTGAACAGAGGTGTATCGTTCATGAACATAAAATCGTTCTATAAACACTACCATTTGATGATCCTGCCGGGTATCGTGCTTCTCATTATTTTTCATCTCGTGCCGATGTTCGGAATCGCGATTGCGTTCCAAGATTTCAAAATCGGATTGGGAATATGGGACTCTCCATGGATCGGCTTCGAAAATTTTACGTACATGTTTCAACTGAGAGATAGTAAAGTGATTTTCTTTAATACGGTATTTATTGCCGTGTGTAAAATTATTGCGCATCTCATCATTCCGCTTACATTTGCCATTTTGCTCAATGAAATTAGATTTAGGATATTCAAAAGATGGGTGCAGACGGTTGTATACCTGCCTCATTTTATTTCATGGGTTATCTTGGCTGGTGTTGTGATGGATATGCTGTCGTTAGACGGTATTATCAACAATATGTTGAAAGCGTTAGGTTTTGAGCCGATTATGTTTATGGCCAAAAACAGCTTGTTTCCTGGCATTGTCGTTAGTACGGACATTTGGAAGGAATTCGGATTTGCTGCCATTATTTATTTAGCCGCACTTGCTGGCATTAATCCTTCCCTCTATGAAGCGGCCGAAATGGACGGAGCTGCTAGATTGAAACAATTGTATTATATTACGCTGCCGAGCTTGGTTCCTACTGTTGTTTTGCTGGCTACTCTGAGCATAGGCAATATTTTGAATGCAGGTTTTGATCAAATTTTCAATTTGTATAATCCTCTTGTCTACGAATCAGGTGATATTATCGATACGTATGTGTACCGGGTAGGACTTGTGCAGGCTCAGTATGGTTTAGCCACGGCCGTCGGTTTGTTGAAATCAGCGATCGGTTTCATTCTCATCTTTATTTCGTACAGAGTTGCCTATACGTATGCGAATTACAGAATTTTCTAATGAAGCAGGTGAATGCCAGTGGTACGCAATAAAACAATTTCGGCTCGTATAGCCGAAGCAGCTCTAATCTTGGTGATGCTAGTCATCTCAGCCATGTCGCTTGCGCCTGTTGTGCACGTGTTCTCTGTCTCTTTTAGCGACAACGCGGCAGCGGCAGGGGGATTCGTTAAGTTTTGGCCAGTTGGCTTTTCTTTGGAATCGTATCGCAAAATTATGGAAGAACCGCATTTTTTCAATGCGTTTTTAGTTTCCGTCAAACGGGTTTTGCTGGGCGGGGGAATCAATTTTGTATTGACCGTTATGATGGCTTACCCGTTGTCGAGAAGCAGCAAGGAATTCCCATACCGGAACGTGTATATGTGGTTCATGCTGTTTACGATGCTGTTCAGTGGCGGAATTATTCCGTTATATTTGACCGTCAAGGCATTAGGGATGTTTAACACCATGTGGGCTCTTGTGCTGCCGGGGGCGGTACCGGTTTTTAACGTTATTTTGTTAATGAACTTCTTCCGGAACTTGCCGAAGGAGCTGAGCGACGCGGGTTACATGGACGGTGCAGGACCTTGGTATATGATGATCAAAGTCTATCTGCCGCTTTCGCTGCCAGCGATGGCTACTGTCACTTTATTCAGTATTGTCGGTCACTGGAATTCGTTCTTTGACGGCATGATCTTTATGCGCAGTGCGGAAAATTATCCGCTGCAAACGTATATTCAGCAGCTCGTCGTCAATCAGAACGCGTTGTTGGAGCTTGATTCGACGAAGCTTGAATTACTAATGAAAGTATCGGATAAGACACTCAACGCTGCCAAAATCGTAGTTTCGATGGTGCCGATTCTTATCGTTTATCCGTTTCTGCAAAAGTATTTTATACATGGCATCATGCTCGGTTCTGTAAAAGAATAGTCAAAGAAGAGGTGCATATACGATGGAGTGGAAGGTCATGACTTTCAATTTGCGATACAATGAGCCGAAGGATGGGGACAACGCATGGCCGCATCGTGTGAGGCGCATTTCCCATATAATCCAAGAGCACGACCCGATTCTTGTTGGCACCCAGGAAGGCTACTATGACATGCTGACAGAGCTTCATGGGGAGCTGGAAGCGTACAATTGGATCGGCATGGGCCGATTTGGCGAACACGATAATGAGCATTGCGCTATTTTTTATAAGAAGGATGAGCTTGAGGTGCTGGAGGAAGGTCATTTTTGGCTTTCGGAAACACCAGAAGAAACGGCATCCAAAAGCTGGGACAGCATGTTCCCTAGAATGTGTACGTGGGTTCGATTCCTGGACAAACACAGTCAGAAAGCATTTATCGTGTACAACACCCATTTGGATCATCACAGTAAAGAAGCTAGAGAAAATGGCGTTAAAGTGATTTGGGATTATATTCGTTCGCACAAGTCCGAGCTTTCTTTACCCGTTATTTTAATGGGTGACATGAACAGCCATCCAAGCTATCCGCCTATCCGTTATTTGAGAGGGGAATTTGGTGGAGAAGGTCCGAACGGCTGGCTGAAAGACGCTTATACCGCTATGGAAGGAAATGTGGGCCGAACTGCGCACGACTTCAAAGGTGGAGCAGACGAGGCGCCAATTGATTATATTTTCGTATCTCCCGAGGTGGAACTGCTGGAAACGATAGTCGATAGAAGGCAAATTGAAGGGGGCTACCCGTCGGATCATTATCCGATTGTTGCTTCTTTGCGCTTTTCTTAAAACATAGCAGATCAAGGAGAGCGACAGATGAAACATGTGGAAAGATTACGTTCAGTTACGACAATTACGAAGAAAATTGCTCATTCGGAGCAAAGCACCTATATCGAAGTGCCTTTTGAAATGCCCGAGCACGTTGAGGAGATTGTGGTCAACTACGTGATCGAATCACATGGTGAACAGAAGGCTGTGATCGACTTGGGCCTGAGGGACACTGGCAGAGTGAGAGGCTGGAGCGGAGGAGCGCGCAAAGCATTTCGACTCGGAAAGGAACAATCAACTCCCGGCTATTTATCGGGTGATTTAACGCCGGGAAACTGGGCGGTTCTGCATAACGCCTACAAGGTACCGAGCAAAGGTTGTTCCGTTACCATTACCATCGAATTTCTTTATAAGACACCTCGCTGGCTTAAAGGCGATCTACATACGCACAGCGTGAACAGCGACGGCACTTTTACACTGGAAGAGAATGCAGCAAGGATGGAGGAACTCGGCTGCGATTTCATCGCCATGACGGATCACAATACAGTCAGCCAAAATATGACCTATCCGCGCCATACAAACGTTGTCATGATTCCGGGGATGGAGTTTACAACGAATTTCGGACACAGTAATTTCCTGGGCGTTACCGATCCGATCCGAGATTTTCGGGTGAAGAGTCAGGAAGACGTCAACGCCAAGATTGCCGAAGCCCGTGCTAACGGAGCCAAAATCGTGATCAATCATCCGCACTGCGAGTATTGCCCGTGGGACTGGGATTTGGGTGTAGATCACGACTGGGTAGAAGTATGGAATGGCCCCTTTACGGAGCGGAATGTTAGAACGTTGAATTGGTGGCACAGTCAACTCGTCTCTGGCAGAAGGCTTGTTGCTGTTGGCGGCAGCGATACCCATCGACCGGATCCGTACGTCAAGCATGCGATGCCATGTACATGGGTGTACGCTTCTGAAAAAACCGTGGATGGCATTTTGAGCGCCATAGGGCTGGGGCATGTGGTGATTACTTATGCGCCAAACGGGCCTTTTGTGGAGCTGAACTGCGGCTCTTATCGGGTTGGCGACATTGTTCCAGCAGGAGAGAGGAGCAGAGAAGTTAGTTTGCAAGCCGAGGATTTGAAGGCCGGAGATAAGATCAAACTGTTCAGCAACATCAGATTGGAAAAGGAAGTACTAGTGTCCTTAGACGGGGGGCTTACCATCCATTTTGACGCACAGGGAACAACGTTTGTACGTGTTGAAGTGTGGCGGCATTTCGATGTGGTCAACATGACGCTTATGGCTGCGTTAACGAATCCAATTTATTTTGACAGTAAATAGTTTGGAAGCAGAAACACAACCTTTTGTATGTTAAAAGGCTGTGTTTTTTAATGTCGAAAATAAGAGGTTTTTGTCGAAAAAACACAGAATTTTCTAGTGATAATCTATAATCCTAGAGATAAGTGGGGGCGATGAAGATAATGAAGCTAAAAAGTATTCAAAGTAAATTTATGCTGCTGCTTGTTCCTCTAATTGTTGTTACTCTGTTTGGCATCGTCGCGTTCGCATACGTTAAGAGCAAAGGGTTGATTAATAACGAGATTGGGCTCAAGATGCAGCAGCAGCTAGAAAGTGTGACCAGCAGCATTAATGGAAAGCTTGTTGCGCATCGTAAAGTGGGAGAAGTGGTTGCCAGGACGGTTGAGTTTGCACCTAACCAGTTGACTTTGGACAACTATAATAAAATACTAAGTAGTGATTTGTCCACGAGTGAAGATACATTTGGTTTAGGAATTTTCTTTGAACCGTTCAAGTACAATGCCAAAACGAAATATTTTTCGACTTACGCATTCCGCGAAGGTGACAAAATTAGCTTAACCCAAGACTATAACGCAGCCGATTACGATTATCCGCACTGGGATTGGTACAAAGTGGCTCAGGATACCAAGCAGTCGTTTGCGTACTCTGATCCTTACTATGACGAACCGACGAAAGTCACCATGGTGACAGCGAGCGTGCCAGTCTATGATCAAAAAAAGCAGTTTCTCGCTGTTGTCACCGGCGATTTTAACTTAGCTCGCTTGCAAAAGCTTGTTGAAGAAACGAAGGTAGGCCGCACAGGCTGGGCGTTCATGGTCGATGCCAAAGGGAACTATCTAGATCTGCCGGATAAGTCCAAGGTGATGAAGGTCAGTATGGATAAGGACCCGAACCCGTCGATAAGTGCGCTGGCGCCAACGCTGCTTTCCCAGCCAAATGGCCAGTCCACCATGACAGATGACAAGGGAATTAATCGTATTTATTATCAAAAAATACCGGAAACCGGCTGGACGATTGCGCTCGTTATGCCAGAGAAAGAGCTGCTAGAGCCTATGAAGAAGCTTGTCGTTTCTTTGAGCATAGGAGGTCTGATCGCGCTGGTTATCATGGTGCTTGTGATTATTTTATTCAGTCGATACCTTATTAACCAAATACGAAGAGCTAAAGTGATGGCGGGTCGCATTGCGGAAGGTGATTTAACGCAGCATATGGAAGTGAAAACAAGTGACGAACTAGGACAAATGGGGCATTCCTTCAATGAAATGATTCAGAGGCTTCGTACGATGCTTGGATCTATTTCGATGCACACGCACACAGTTGCCTCTATGTCCGAGCAATTATCGGCTAGCGCAGAGGAAACTTCGAGAGCGACAGAGCAAATTGCAGATTCCATCCAGCAAGTCGCTTCAAGCGCAGATGAACAAAGTCATATGAATGATACGTCGAAAAAGACGGTCACCGATATCGCCAAGCGGCTTGTATCGATTGTGGATGGCGTTAAGAAGGTAAATGATTCAACAGAAAAAACGGCTGAGACAGCTGAAAAAGGGAACAGAGCCGTAGGCGAGGTAACGGAGCAAATGAAGCTCATTCATCGCAATATGGAGCAATCGTCCATGATTGTAGATGAGCTCAGCGGGAAATCGCTGCAAATCGGGGAAACGATCACGTTGATTACATCGTTATCCAGTCAGACGAACTTGTTAGCGCTCAATGCCTCGATTGAAGCAGCGCGAGCTGGCGAGCACGGTAAGGGCTTCGCCGTTGTTGCAACCGAAGTACGCAAGCTGGCCGAACAATCAGCAACAGCAGCGGACCGTATTCGCAGTTTGATCGGTGACATCCAATCTGAAATCAACAGTGCGGTAGATTCCATGAATAAGGGAACTCAGGCGGTCAATGATGGAACCTTAATGAGCGAAAGTGCGAAGGCGGCATTTCTGGCTATTCTCCAAGCGGTGGAGGATGTTTTTGGACATGTGAAAGAAGTGTCTCAATCGGCTGTCCTCATTCAATCCGACTCGAAACATATGGTTGAGGTTGTCGAGCAAATTTGTGCCATTTCCAGTAAATCGCTAGAAAGCACACACAGCATAGCCGCAGCTGCTGAACAGCAGCTTGCTTCCATGGAAGAAGTTAGCGCAGCTTCCCAATCGTTGTCTAAAATGGCTGACGAGCTCCAAGAGGTCGTCAAAGTATTTAAGGTATAATAAGTATAGACAGTCCGGAGTTATTTGTCATCGGTTCCCCTGATATACTTGTCCTTGTTTTTGTAAACATACCAAAAGGCAACGAGTACACCAACGATTAAAGCAATCGATAACCAGTGGTGAGAAATGTAGCTCCAGAGGGTATTCATGTGAGTGCCTCCTCTAATTTTTTTATATTAAGGATAGTTTTGGCAGGAGATGTTGGTTTCATGCATGTGAATACAGCAAAAAACCGGAAGCCGTGGATGGCTTTCATGAGTGTTGCCGTAGGGATGGTCTTTGTACTGGTCGTGGCTGGTTGTGCGTCACAAGTTTTGGATAGACCGGCTATACCGCAGGAGTCGCCTATAGTAAGCAAGGAAACGCCTGCGGTCACGAGTAGCGCGACGATGCAGCCGCAAGCGGAAAGTTCCGCCGCTGAGAAAGCATTGCAGTTGCCTGCAGCAGAGGCTATACCAGAACCTTCAACAAAGGCTGCAGCAGAACCCGCGGCTTCCAAAACCGCTGCAACGTCTAAACAAAGAAGGCTCGTCATGCTGGACCCCGGACATCAGCGTTATGGTAATAATGCTCTTGAGTCTGTAGGTCCGGATACACGGGAAACCAAGCCAAAGGTCAGCTCTGGCACGGTTGGCGTACGAACGAAAAAACCGGAATATGTGCTCAATCTGGAAGTTTCCCTGCTGATCAAAGACGAGCTGGTCCGCCGCGGCATAGAGGTTGCGATGACCCGCGAGTCGCATGAGGTCGATATCAGCAACAAGCAGCGCGCGGATATGGCGAACGAAGCAGGAGCAGCGCTGGCTGTGCGCATTCATGCGGATGGCGATAGTTCACCGAAGACCAAAGGGTTTTCGGTGTTGTACCCGTCGGCTTCCTCAGCGGCGGTGAAGCCCATCGCAGCAGGAAGCCATGAAGCAGCTGGCTTTATTCTAGAGCATCTGAAGACAGCTACTGGCACAGCTGGGAGAGGACTATCAGCACGCAGCGACTTATCAGGCTTCAACTGGTCCAAAGTGCCAGTCGTGCTGGTCGAGCTTGGCTTCATGACGAATCCGGAAGAAGATGAGCTGATGTCCGAAGCGGAATATCAGAAGAAGCTGGCCCAAGGTATCGCAGATGGGATTGAGCAGTTTTTGAAAAGCCGATGAGCTGCCCTTATAAACAATAACCTACAGCCAGTGCACGAGCTGCAAAGATATTTTTCATCGTTACAGATGCGAGGGGATGTGGAATCGTGTCTGTAACCATATATTTCATCTTTACAGACGAGAAGATGGCGGATTGATATCTAAACGAGCGTGTGCTAGCAAAGAGAAGTTCGTTCCCCATGTTCGAACGTAGGCTTTAGACAAGACCCTGGCCATCGGCCAGGTTTTATTTGTGCCCAACGGCGTATAATGTATAATATATTGGTAAAAAGTTACCATTTAGGAAGAAGGGGGATCTGCCATGCTGCCATCTTTTTTCATTGCCCATGGAGCACCGAGTTTGGCGATCGAGCAGCATGCTTACACCGAGTTTTTGCAGAAGCTAGCCAAGAGCATTCCTGCGCCCAAAGCCATTGTACTGTTCAGCGCACATTGGGAAGGTCCCGTGCAGAAGATTAGCTCGGCGATTCATCTAGAAACGATCTATGATTTCTCGGGCTTTTCAGAAAAGCTTTATGACATTAAGTACCCAGCTAAAGGGGATTTGACGCTAAGCTTACATATACAGCGATTGTTTCAGGAAGAAGGCATTCGTTGTGAGCTCGATGATGAGCGAGGCTTGGATCACGGGGCATGGGCACCGCTGCATATTATGTATCCAGATGCGCAGATACCGGTGGTGGCGCTCTCTGTGAATCCGCGTTTGACGGCGGAGGAGCATTATCGCATTGGTGCAGCACTGGGCCCCTTGCGGGAAGAGGATGTTCTCATCCTCGGCAGCGGAGGGACGGTTCACAACTTGCGCAGACTGGATCGGAATAATCCTGTGCCGCAGGTGTGGGCGGTGGAGTTCGATGAGTGGTTGGCGGAGCAGCTGGAGACTTGGAATTTGGATGCGCTCGTTCGATATGATGAAAGAGCGCCTAACGCGCGTGAGGCGGTTCCGACGCCGGATCATTTTGCACCTTTGCTGCTTGCGCTAGGTACGGCAGACACTACACGCAGGGCGAAGCTGCTGCATCATAGCTTTCAGATGGGCACGCTGAGTTTGTGTTGTTGGATGTTTGGCGGGATGAGGAAGTCGTAGTCGGACTGCGAAAAATCATACTGATCGCTAATCCAGGAATCGCGCTTTGAACTCAGGCTTCGGCAGCTTGCAGTGCTCGGCTTTACCGAACCAACGATAGCGGTTTCGCGCCACGAAAGCATAGACCAGATTCCTGAGCGGAGCCGGAATGATGATGGCCGCATACGCTAAGGGCCAAGCGCCACGCAAACGGCGGGCAATGCGCAGCGCAGCGGTCGAACGGATATAGGAGCGGCGGCCCTCGATCAGGACGATCGTGCTGATGATATCCGTAGGCAGGTTGTGCTGCTCGAGCAGCTTTTGGCCGCTTTCCGATTGTAAGGAAGCAAAGTGGAAAATCCCCTTCGGGTCGTTCCGCAGGATGAACTGAACAGCACCATTGCATAGATTGCAGACCCCGTCGAACAATACGATGGCTTGGTCATCGGTGAGCTTGGTCATGGAATAGCCTCCTTTTTGGCGAGTAAAAAAGATAATTAGTGTTTATCATGCTTTGGTTTGATCTGGTTGTTAAGTCATTCAAATAATCATGCAAAAAGTGCATGTAATTCCGGTGGTCAGACCGTCTATAAAGGTAGAAGCTGCAAAAAGTGCAGCAAAAATGGCCATTAGCATTCCAGTAACCAATTCCATCAGGCATAAAGAAGTAATCTAATAAATAAGCCAATCAAGAAACCGGAAGAAAGCCGGTAAACATATCTATCACACAAACAGAAGCTAGCCGGTCTAGGCTCCTCACAACACGATTCAGTACCACACTTACCTAGTAACAAACACATAATCCATCTCTCCCTACTATACCTAATCACAGTCGCGGGTCCAACTACCTTTTGACCCACTAGCACAAAAAGTCTTCTACCTATCGCATCACTAGCATATATATTTACTAGAACGATTAAGAGAAGAGGTGCAGTCCTGTTGAAATCATTGCCTTTATTCCGTAAAAAAAACCTTAGCGCCTGGCTCGTCCTGGGATGCTCTGTCATAGCTATTGTCGGTTGCAGCGATACGCCTGCCTCCTTACCACCCGCCAGCCCGAATGTCGCTGAAGCCACGTCCGCCGCCGCATCACCACCTTCCAAACCTGCTGCTACAGTTGTGGAAACGGAGCTGCCTTACAAATTCCCGCTAACGGGTTTGCCTACCGATAAAGAAGTAAAGAGCCGACCCTTCATGGTCATGGTCGAAAATGCCCCGCAAGCCAGGCCCCAAACCGGCCTAGATCAAGCGGACATCGTCTATGAGATTCTCGCAGAGGGCGAGATTACGAGATTCGTCTCCGTGTTCCAGAGCCAAGCAGCGAAGACCATTGGTCCCGTGCGCAGCATACGCCCTTATTTCGTAGAGATCGGCGACGCGCTCGATGCGGTTATCGTCCATGCCGGCTGGAGTCAGGAGGCGATGGATATGATGGCAGGCCGTAAGCTGTCCCATCTCGATGAGGTGTACGGCGATGGCGCCTACTACTGGCGCGCGACGGATCGTAAAGCACCGCACAATCTTTATACCTCTGTGGATAAAATGAAGCAGGGCGCCGAGGCGCGCAAATTCCGCTCCGAATGGAACGGGCCGCTGCTCACTTTTGCCAAGGATGGTCAAAGTAAGCTTACCGGCGCAGCCGTGAATTATATTCAAATTCCTTATATTCAAGGATATTTCGCTTCCTATGAATACAATGCGGCTGAAGGTGTGTACAAGCGCAGCATGGAGGGCAAGCCGCATCTCGACAAGGAGACCGGCAAACAGCTGCAAACCAAAAATCTGCTCGTACTCGAAAGCAAGCATAAGATTGTGGACAAAGAGGGGCGCCGGACGGTGGATGTTTTTGGACCTGGTAAAGGTCTCATTCTGCAAGAAGGCAAATCACAGCAGATCACTTGGGAACGTAAAAGTGGCATGCTTCGCGCCTATGCGGACGATGGCAAGGAAGTGCCATTGCTGCCGGGCAACACCTGGGTTCAGATCGTACCGGAGGGGACAGCGGTGAAAATGGAATAGCAATAGATAGGCGCAGAGAAGCCGCCCGGCTTGGGTTTAGAACCAAGACGAGACGGCTTTTCTCGTGCGCTTTTTTGGAATTATTTTGACCTGCGTATGACTAGAGGTTGACCTGAGAGTGATCTGTGTAGGATAATCTTATCGGCGTTTGCGTTTGGTTAAGGAGGTTTTAGAAGCGCCTTTTCTTCTAGGGCCTGAGCTTGATTTCTTACGGCGTTTGCGTTTGGGTTTAATTATTTCTTCCAAGTCAGCGGATGAATTCACTTTTCCTTTGCCAATCGAACTCAAAATGGTTTTCACCATAGGTGCCATTTGTTGAAAGGTACTCATGAACTTCTGGACCTTGCCCATTGTGCCGAGGATGCCGTCAATACCACCCATACGTTCAACGAAGCCGGAGATTTGCTTCAAATTCAAGCCGCTCAGTGGGTTAGACGAGGCACCACCTGCAGCTCCACCACCGCCACCGCCTAAGAGGTTGCTAAGGAAATTACCGCCTCCACCACCACCTGCGCCGCTAGGATTTCCACCACCACCAAAAAATCCGCCACCCGCATTACCGCCGCTTGGGCCGCCGAAGAGATTACCGCCTCCATCGAAAGGAGTAGGAAATCCTCCACCGCCTTGTGCGAACGGATTGCCGCCACCGCCGCCTAAGCCCGGATATTGCCCGAAGCCGCCATCCCCGAGTTGGGTAGGTAAAGTGAAGCTTCTTGTATGCACCTCAGGACGATTACCGCCATTGCCAATGATTTGTCTTTGGTTGCTCACTAGGATTCACGATCCTTTATATCAGATTTGTCTCCTACAGGATATGTCACTTGCCTACCGTTGGTATGGACGAATGTCACGGGTCTAGTTAAATGTCACAATTCACCTCATTAACGCATAGAAATTTTAACGTTTCGCAATCCTAAAGGAAGGATTTATACATGACGTGTCGAATGATACACAGGAGCTTAAACAGATCTTATAAGCTAACATGCTTTTCTACTGGGAGTTGACAACCTATGCAATTAAAAAAATTAAATGATAAAGCAATAGACCAGCTTTTTGAAGCCGTGCTGACGCTCAAAGATATTGAAGAGTGCTATGTCTTTTTTGATGACTTATGCACAGTGAACGAGATTCAATCGCTTTCCCAACGCCTTGAGGTTGCTCGCATGCTGCGCAAGGGCTGTACGTATAACCAGATCGAAGCCGAAACGGGCGCGTCAACAGCAACCATTTCTCGTGTCAAAAGATGCCTGAACTACGGAAACGACGGCTATGTGCTGACGCTGGATCGTTTAGGTCGTTAATGAAGTCGTTTGTTCCAAAAAGAATTCAAATCCTGCGTTACCTTGCGTAATGCGGGATTTTTCCTGTTTATTTGCAGGTCAATTGACATGTGTGAACACATTCGTTAGCATAGGATTTATAGGCATGGTTAGAACGGGTGGGGAAAACATAATGAGTGAGTATGGTGTGCTAGTCATAAGCCATGGATCTCGGGATGAGGGCTGGGTTCAGCTGGTCGATGATGCCGTGTTTGCGGTCAGGATGCCGAAGAATGTTCCGATCTTCGCTTCTTATTTAGAGTTGGTGGAGGGCCGATTAATTCAAGATGGTATTTACAGTTTAGAGGCGCAAGGCGTGACGGATATTATCGTCGTTCCACTGTTCGTGTCCTCTGGGAGTACACATATTGATGAAATCAGCTACGCACTAGGTGTGATTGAACAGCCACTGCTCGAGACCGATATGGAACCTTTTGATATCAAGGCGCGCATTCATTTCACATCACCAATTGATGACGACCCCGTTATTGCTGAGATTATTTATGCGAAAATTAAAGAGCTTTCCGAATCGCCGAGTCAGGAAATCGTCATGCTCATCGGTCACGGAAGTAAAGAGAAGGGCTTCCATCTCAAGTGGCGCCAAGGCTTAGAGCTGCTCGCAGAGCGGTTGAAAGCGTTAGGCGGCTACGACGAGGCGGATGTCGCTATGCTTTTGCCAGATCAAGTGAAACGGAAGATGACAGGGTGGGCTCAGAAGAAGCCTGACCATGCAGTCGTCGTTGCGCCACTTTTTCTAAGTGAAGGCTATTTCACGACGCAAGTCATCCCTTCCCGCATGGAAGGGTTCGAATATCGTTATAATGGACGGGCGCTGCTGCCTAGTCCGCTAATTTCCAAATGGATCGAGAAGCAGATTGCTTCAGAAATCGCAGAAGGCGAAACAGGTGATGAGACACAATGGTCAAAAGAGCAAGACTGATCTATAATCCGACTTCTGGCCGGGAAGAAATGAAAAAGCGTTTGCCAGAGATACTTCAGCGCCTGGAGCGCGGTGGTTTCGAAACATCCACTCACGCTACCATCGGTGAAGGCGACGCAACACTCGCAGCAGCACATGCTGTTAGCCGAGGCTTTGATTTGATTATCGCCGCAGGCGGAGACGGCACCCTGTGCGAAGTCGTCAACGGCATGGCCGAGAGAGAGGGCAGGCCCCCGCTTGGCATTTTGCCGCTGGGAACGACCAACGATTTTGCCCGGGCGCTCGGCATTCCTAAGAATTTGGAGTACGCCTGCGACCTGATTGTGCAGCAGTACACAACCGACATCGATGTAGGCAAAATCAACAACCGCTACTTCATTAATATCGCCGGTGGCGGCTCGATGACCGAGCTGACGTACGAAGTCCCAAGCAAGCTCAAGACCATGATCGGTCAGTTGGCCTATTATATGAAGGGACTGGAGAAACTGCCTAGGCTGAAGCCGATTGAGCTGTACGTTAAGGCAGGCGAACTGGAATTTCATGAGGAAGTCATGATGTTCCTAGTCGGCAACTCCAACTCCGTCGGCGGCTTCGAGAAGCTGGCTCCGGAAGCGAGTATGAATGATGGCTTGTTCGATGTGCTAATTCTGCGCAAGTGTAATCTTGCTGAGTTCATAAGAGTGGTTACGCTCGCACTGCGCGGCGAGCATTTGAGCGATCCGAATCTGATCTATTTTCAAACGAATCACATTGAGATTAATTCGCCGGACTACGTCCAGTTGAATCTGGATGGGGAGTTCGGGGGCACACTGCCTTGTGTGATGACGAATCTGAAGAGTCATTTGCAGATTATTGTGGATGAGTCGGGGCAGTCGATTTATAAGAAGACGTTTTTAGAGACGTTGACCACGCCGTTTCATTTGAAGGGGAATGGGCATGGTCATGGGGATGAGGAGCAGGAGAAGCTAGAGTAGGGATAAGACGTTACACCCTGCGTGCTGCGCCCGGCCCAGATAGATTAAGAAACAGGGATTTAGTAAAGTGAGGGTCATATGAAAGCAAAAGGTAGTTCTGGCTCAGTGTCAGGTAAACATAGAGGAACTGGGAATTTTGGGAAGACAGCGAAGACGGGGAATTCCGGAAGGACTGGGAAGACAGGGAATTCTGGAAAGATAGGGAATTCCGTAACGAAGGCGGCTCCGGCTTGGATGGCTGATCTGCCGGTGCAGATTGGGCAGCAATATGAGGCTGAGATCATTGGGATCAGCCATGATGGCGAAGGGGTAGGCCGTGTGAACGGCTTTACCCTTTTTGTCGCTGGTGCGCTGCCTGGTGAGCGTGCACTTGTGCGGGTGGAGCATTTGAAGAAGCAATATGGGTATGCTGCGCTTGTGGAAGTGCTGGAAGTGAGTCCGGACCGGGTTAAGCCGGATTGTGGGATATATGAAGAATGTGGCGGCTGTCAGCTGCAGCATTTGAGCTATGAGGCGCAGCTTCGCGTGAAGCGCCAGCAGGTGGTGGATAATTTGCAGCGGATTGGGAAGCTGCAGGTTGCGGGTGAGCCAACAATAAACTCTTCCCCAACTTCTTCTGCGGAAGGAATTGTTGTCCATCCCACAAGGGGGATGACCGATCCGTGGCGGTATCGGAACAAGGCGCAGGTTCCTTTTGGGGAAGAGCAGGGCGGACTCATCGGCGGATTCTATGCGCAAGGAAGCCATCGCATCATCAATATGGATGAGTGTTTGATTCAACATGAGTCGAACGACGAAGTCGTTGCTCGTGTGAAAGAGATCGGCGCGCGTCTTGGTATTCGCGCTTATAATGAAGAGCGTAATGACGGACTGCTTCGCCACGTCGTCGTCAAAGTCGGCTTCCGCACGGGAGAGATCATGGTCGTGCTTGTGACCAACGGCACCGAGATTCCTCGTGTCGCCGAGTGGGTTGCTGGCATTCGTGCCGCGTTGCCTGGCGTGAAGAGCATTTGCCATAACATTAATGTGAAACAGACGAATGTTATTTTTGGGGATGAGACTCGCGTCCTGTGGGGCAACGAGGTCATCTATGACTATATCGGCGATGTGAAATTTGCAATTTCCGCGCGATCGTTTTATCAAGTGAACCCCGTACAAACGGAAGTGCTGTACGGGAAGGCACTTGAGTACGCGGCGCTAACTGGCGGCGAGACTGTGGTCGATGCCTACTGCGGCATCGGAACGATCTCCCTGTTCCTCGCCCAGAAGGCGGGACAGGTGTACGGGGTTGAGATCGTCGAGGAGGCGATCGCGGATGCACGGAAGAATGCCGAGTTAAACGGCATGACGAACGTGCACTTCGAGGCAGGCCCAGCGGAAGTGGTCCTCCCCGAGTGGACACGTCAGGGCGTTCGGCCCGACGTGATCGTGGTGGACCCGCCCCGCAAGGGCTGCGATCCGGCGCTGCTCGCGACGATCCTCGAGCTGCAGCCGCGGCGCGTCGTCTACGTGTCGTGCAGCGCATCGACACTGGCGCGCGACTTGCGCGTGCTCGTCGATGGCGGCTACGGCGTCGCGGAGGTGACGCCGGTGGATATGTTCCCGCATACAATGCATGTGGAGTGTGTGATTCAATTGACGATAAAATAGATATTCTAACTAAGAAGCTACCTGATCAGGTAGTCTCTTAGTCATGTTAACGCTTGTACAACCCTTTGAAAAGAAGGGGCTTATTACCGTTTTTGTCGTAAATTTTTAATAGTTTCTTTATTAATCATTTAACATTCTATTACATATAACAGGTGATCTATATGACTCTACCTTCAGAGCTATCCAACATATTTTCCAACAAAGAAAAGTCATATAAAATGCTGCTTATACTAGCACTATTATATGAGATGCAGAATGCGGGGCAAAGAGTAGTATCCCTGCTGAATGTAAAGCAACGCTTCCTCGTTCAGCTTCAAGAGAGAGAATCAAATGACTTAAATGTCGATCAGCCTCCGGGTAAAGCGGGAACACAATGGAATGACATGGCCGTTAGCAATATACAATCTGTAATTGCTACACCAATAGCAGCACTTTCCTCAATTTTAATTCAAAATAACGAGCAGCAAACTATAGGATTCAAAAAAGAACTAGATGAGAAATTGTCTGAAGATGTACTAAATGATTTGTATAATTACGCTCAAACTGAGCTAGAAAACTATTATAATCAGCACTTCATGGAGGGCTTCTCCCTAAAAGAAGCACTGTCAGATATTCTATCCATATACTTGCAAGCTAAAAGGGAAACCTTTGCTGGACACAGGCTTGGTAATCTTGTGCGTCAAGTCATCCCCACCGAGCTAAAGAAGCTTTCATTCATTCACCCAGAATTAAAGATCCAAGGGTCTGTTGGACAAGGGAATTGGGCAACCATTCCTTGGATTGCCATCATGGATAAACGAATCACGGAGACAACACGCCAAGGAGAGTATCTGGTATACCTTTTCTCAGAAGATATGAAATCTGTTTACCTCACCTTTAATCAAGGGGTAACTATCCCTAACGAAACAAAAGGCAGAGCAGCAGCCTACCAATATTTCAAACAAAAAGTTCAAGAAATACGTGACCTGCTCCCACTTGAGGGAATGATCAAAGACGATGCCATCTACTTAACATCTGGCGGTTTAGGCCAAGACTATCAGGTGTCTACAGTAGCCTATTACCGTTATGATCTGGAACATCTTCCGGATGACAAGCAGCTCATTGCTGACTTAAACAATGCAGTTACTAACTACAATGGATATGTGAAAAAAGTGCTCAACCCTAATAATGAGCCCGAGCCGTCCATCAGTTTCAACTACACGATCAGCCATTTGTATGCTGGGCAAGGCATTTTAAAATACCTACATGATCACGGACCTGATTCTAGCCCTTTAGATGAATTGATCACAAATCAAGGTACCATTCTTCTCTCTGGAGACGACGTGAAGCATCCCAAGGAGAGAGTCAGGCATCTGGGACGAGCCCTGCAAGATTTAGGCTTATTATCTATAAATGAGAACCAGTTCTCATTAACTGATCTAGGTCAGGAGTATGGAAACCATTTTAACGAAAATAAATGGGGCTTAAGCGATACACAAATCAAACTAATTCGAGATCAGCTAAATAACGCCGAAGGTCAAACCCCTCTTATTAGAAGCATTAATAAAGCTATCAAGATCTGTAAGGAGCTAGGATCTTTCACTTTAGATAAATTTGCGTCAATGTTTATCAATGCTTTAGGAATGCTCCAGACTTGGGGAGAAGTTACCAGAAAACAACGGTCTATTTTTATGCTCAACTGGCTAGAGATATTGAAGTTTGTTTCCAAATCAGGTCAGCAATATACGTATACGGAGTGGGAGGAGACACCTCTTTTGGATCCACTAACGGTAAGTGAGCGAGTAGCCACAATCAAGAATTTCATTGCTAGCAAAGGGTTCATGTATCCCGACCATTGGATCGAGAACTTCTTTTTATCCCTAAAAACAAAGCCTTTCGTCATTCTGGCAGGAGTTTCAGGCACAGGCAAAACAAAGCTAGTCAAGCTATTCGCTGAGGCAGTAGGAGCAACGGCGAGTAACGGCCAGTTCTCATTAATTCCAGTTCGCCCGGATTGGAGCGATCCTTCTGATCTATTGGGTTACAAAGATTTATCAGGTGTTTTTCGACCGGGGAAGTTAACGGAGGTGTTGGTTGAGGCTTCAAAGCCGAGCAATCAGTATAAGCCCTATTTTATATGCTTGGATGAAATGAATTTGGCTAGGGTTGAGCATTATTTTCAGTGATTTACTGAGTGTGCTTGAGACGCAAGAGTGGGATAACCATCGGATTGTAACAACGCCGCTCATACATAGAGACTCCTTGCAAAATGAGTCAGATAAGCAAGTGTACGGCAACCTTCATCTGCCAGATAATGTGTACATCGTTGGAACGGTGAATATGGATGAGACGACGCATCCTTTTAGCAAAAAGGTATTAGACCGCGCCAACACGATCGAGTTTAATTACATTGATCTTGGTCAATATCCAACGGGTGAAGGGATGCCGGCTAGTGAAGCGGCTGCTGTTCCTCCTAATTCATTATTGCGAAGCGAATATTTGCAATTGGTTGATGTGTATCGTGATTATAAGCAGTTAACGGAAGAGACGGCTGAGTTATTGGTGAAGATCAATGGGATTTTGGAGCAGATTCATTCGCACGTAGGGTTTCGGATCGGGATGCGGTCTGTTTTTACATGATTTATAATGATCGGTTTGCTTTGCTCAGTAAGGAAGCGGCATTCGATATGCAGTTGTTGCAGAAGATTTTGCCTCGTATTCAAGGGAGTAATTCGTCTGTGAAAAAAGCTTTGCTTCAATTGATGCAGGTGGCTCAGGATCGTAGCTTACCTATTACGGAGTATATGGAGGATGCCTCTAAGCTTTATCTCTCGCAGGAAGCGTTAGCAGCGTCCAAATATCCACAAAGCGCAAGGAAAATCGCCTTCATGCTGCGGAGGTTAGAAGAAGATGGCTTTACCTCATACTGGCTCTCTTAATCAAAGTACGGAATTACTGCGAATCGAGACGAATCTGTTCAATCTCTATATTCAGGGCAAGCCGTTCCATCGCACGGTTGAAACTTTGAATCTCCATCGTAATGTGGATGAGGAGTGGGTAGATGCCCATTTTCACGCTGCGGCGATGGTGGATTCGTTGGTCACAGATTCTATTTCTGTTTTCTCTCATGAACATATGGCGATGACAAGTTGGAGTTCGGGCGATGTGTGTACGCCGACTTTTTATGAAACGCAGGGCTATGAACTGGTCATTGAAAAGAAGGCGGATATCCCCTTAACCTTTCACCACGACAATATCCATGTGAGACAGGCGATTAAGCCGCTGGGGAAGATGATTTTATCAGGGATTCTTAATTTTCAAAATGAAGTGGGACTCTCTGAACTTGAGCTTCGATTGAATGGTGAGGCTATATTTCGTCTTCAGTTAGAGATTTTTCCATCAAAAATAGATTATAAGAATGACTATCAGATGATCCTTAACGATGTTAATGAACAGATTTATAATCTTTCCTTCGATTTTCTACGAAAAACGTACAACCTGACTGGGTTAAAAGAAACGAATCATCAGAGTTTGACGGAGTATTTTACGATTTTGCAGCATGTATTTACGCAGCTTGTGCAGGCAGTTGAGAGAATCAAGCTATCGCCACATTCTAAGCTTCAAAGCGAGAATCGTCTTGTAGACGCTGCACGTGTGAAAAGAGCCGGAAAAGAGAACATTGCCTTCCTAGCCAAACGCCCACATCTATTAGCCAATGATCCGGTGAACGGGGTCATTCAGGTAGTGGGCAAGCGATATACGCCGACTCATTTGCTTGAGACTAGACGCCATGTTCATTATGATACGGCTGAGAATCGCTTCGTGAAATGGGTGCTTGTACGCATTGGGCAGAAGCTTAAGGATGTTAAAACGCGTTTAGCTCAAAAAAGTCGTGTGGAAGATACTAATCTTACGAAGAAGCTTAATCTTATGCAGAGTCAGGTTCAGCGGCTGTTACAGCATGATTTTTTGGATGTTGGCGAGATGAGGCAGCTGTCTATTTCATTGGTTTTGCAAATGGCATCGGGGTACCGAGAGGTATACCGTTATTATTTAATGTTGTTAAAAGGTTTGTCGATTCAGAATGATCTTTTCCGATTATCGATGAAAGATTTGGCTCAACTCTATGAATACTGGTGTTTCTTGAAGATTCACCATCTTTTAAGCAAAAAGTATGAGCTGCTCAAACAAGATATTATCAAAATCAATCGGAGTGGACTGTTCGTCACACTGGATAAGTCCCAGCAGGCGAAGATGGTGTATAAAAACCCGTTGAACGGGGAGATTTTTACGTTGTTTTATAATGCGCTGCCCAAAGGGGATCGGAGTCCAACTCTGTCTCAGCGGCCGGATAATGTCCTAACTTTGAAAAAGAACGACGCCGCGGCGGAGTATAAATATATTTTCGATGCCAAATATCGCATTAATCCTGCTTATGAGGGCACGCCTTACTTCGAGAGGTACCGGATGCCGGGGCCGGAAGAGGATGATATTAATACGATGCACCGCTATCGGGATGCGATTGTGTATTCGGAGGGGCAGGGGAAAGAGTACGAGCGGAGTATGTTTGGGGCGTATGTGTTGTTTCCCTATCATGATGAGGAGCGGTTCCAGCAGCATAAGTTCTACAAAAGTGTGGAGCTCATTAATATTGGGGCTTTTCCATTTTTGCCGAATTCGACGAGCTTGATGGAGAAGTTTTTGGACGAGATTATCATGGATAGTCCGGAGAAGGCCTATGAGCGGACGACGAGGCCGCGAGGGACGAAGGAGTATTACGGGAATAAATTGTCTGGGAAGAATGTCTTGGTGGGGGCTTTGAGTAAGAAGCCTCAATTGGATGCTGCGTTGGAGCATGGATTTTACCATACACCTCTTCGGAATATTACGGATCATAAGGTGCTGACTAGATTGGAATACGTCGCGTTATATCAGTCGATTCGTTTGTTTGGTGCGGATGATGCGGGCATCTCGTGGTATGGAAGAGTGAAAGATTGGAAGGTTGTTCCACGCTCGGCGATAACGGCCATCCCCTCTAGTCGAGGCGCGACGGATGAGCTTTATGTTGTGTTTGAGGTGGAGGAGTGGGTGAAAAGGGAGAAAGCGATAGTTCCCGCGGGGCATGGGATTTATCGGATTTTGTATACGACGGATTATATGCTTAGCAGGGCGAAGGAGATCTCCGAACTGCGTTTGGAGACGGAAGAGGAATTGCGGGATTGGCGTGAGAAGCGGCGTGTGGGTAAGGTGAAGGTGACGCTGGATCGGGAGCATTTGGATTTGGGTAGTGCGGTTTTAGGGATTGGGGTAGCCTCTTCAGACTGAGATAAATAAGGAGCACGATGCGAAAAAGGAATGGGAAGCGAATGATTAGATGCTATTGCCGTTGTAGTATAATGGTAATAGTAATCGAAAGGCGGGGTTGTCCATGAGCGTGAATCGTGAAGAGTTGAAACTTTTGATCGACCATATTCCTGAACAAGATGCGGCTGAAGTTCTTGACTTTATTGGTTACTTGAACATGAAGCGAGAACGTGAAGCTGCTCAGCAATTGGATATCGAGGCTCTTTCTGAAGATGCGGATCTTATACGACAGGTTCAAAAAAGCCGCGAAGATAGAAACTCTGGACGCGTTTATGGCCAACAAGAAGGGCTCGATTATCTCCGTGTAAAGGTGGAGGAATTTGAGCGTGGACAAAGTTTATAATGTATATTGGTCGCAAACAGCTCTTGATGACCTAGCTGGTATACTGGCTTATCCTCCTGAAGTGAAGGAAAGAATTTATTTAGAGTCTTTTAAACGACTATCTTACACCAACCCTTACCGCCAAACGAATACGTTTTGGTAAATTGGAAGGTTATTGGGCAAGACTTGGTCTCTACCAAGTCATTCTTGTGTTTGAGGTAGATGAAGATAAATCTGTCATTTGGATAGATGGAATTAAGCATAAGCGTGAAAACGTCTATTGGAAGAAGTGAATGGCAAAATTTCAACTAGCAACCTCCCCTAATCATGCGGCGGAGGTTTTTTATTTTGCAAATTATTGGAAGTTTTAAAAGATCTCATGTACCAACAAATGGTTTACTGTTATCGTATCACCTTTCATTTCGCCTTCTTCTCTTGCGCCTTCCCTTAATGAAGACTCATCATGCAATGCCTTTTGTCTCATTTCATGTTGCCGACGAGATTCTGCATCTTGGCTAAGGAATTCCAGCATTGTCATAGCTTTGCCGAGTTCAGGTTCCTGTATTTTAAGCACCTCCCAATTCTCTGTATTGTCACTTTTAAGGAAAAGCAGCATACCGCTATAATCCTCTCCCAAATGAAATACATTGTGATAACGTTCATTGGGTAAGTATAAAAGGTTGCCAGGATAGAAAATACGTTCTTGGCATTCTATGATAAACTGAGAATGACACTTACTTAGATCTCCCTACGCTGTGGGAGATTTTTTGGTCACTAAATGGGAAACCCGCTAGAGAGCAGCTATATCAGTTTGAATTCGGCAGTGAGCTGACCAAGGAAACAGCCATAGTCGTAGGATAGCTTTACTCACATAAAGAAAAAAAGGTTGGTGATTCCAATTTCACATAAAGAATTGATGGTCATTATTCGACCGAAGGGTTCATTTGATCTGGATTGGCAAGCAACGGATGACAAGATCGATGGAAATTGCCTTCAATTTCAGGAGGAGTTGTATCAGCGATTTTTGGAAGATGCGGATGTTGCAGGGATGTTTGGGATTGAGATGGGAAAAGATTAACAACGGAATGGGCTTTTCTCGTAACGGTGCCTCATTGAGAGGGACACAATAGCTAGTGATCAAACAGACACTTGTATAATTTAATCGTGAAGAGTTGAATCGAAGTTGTTGCGAATTTGCTGTTTGAGGTTGCTGGGGAGAGGGAAATCGATCCTCGGTTGTAGGTTGTTTTAGAGCAATATTATCGCGTATTGGTTTCTATTCTCTGTGATATAATGGTAATAACGAGATGGGGAGGGGTAAAATGAACTTTGTTAAAATAGATCATTTAAAAAGAGAGCTGGATGATCTCAGACCTTTACCATCCGCTGCCGTAAGGAACTTAGATGAGGTTTATCGCATTGAGTGGACATACAACTCAAATGCGATTGAGGGTAATACGTTAACTCTACTAGAAACCAAATTAGTCTTAGAAGAAGGACTAACCATAGGTGGCAAAAAGCTACGTGAACACTTCGAAGTTATCAATCATTCGGAAGCTATCAGCTACGTTCAGGATGTTGTAACTCGGAAAACTGAACTTACAGAATATGTAATAAAGTCACTTCATCACCTCGTTCTTAAAAACATTGACGATGAAAACGCAGGGCGATATCGGACGATTAATGTTATGATATCAGGCTCACAGCATACTCCCCCACACTTTACAGTACTCTTCGAAAAAATGGAGCAGTTAATGAAGTGGTATGATGAACATAAAGACAACATGCATCCAGTTGAACTAGCCGCGCAGTTCCACTTCCGCTTCGTATACATTCATCCTTTTTCAGATGGAAATGGGCGTACAGCACGACTATTAATGAATTTAATTTTAATGACATACGGATTTCCGCCTGCAATTGTAAAAGCTGCAAACGATGCACGACTGAAATATTATGAGACTCTAGAAACTGCAAGTATAGACAAAGATCTAGGACCATTCATAGAACTAATTGCCGGATGTGTAGAGGAAAGTTTGCAAAGATATATTGGAGCTGTAAAATAACTTCTGTTAACCCTGTCTTTATTTTAGGATGGGGTTATTTGGCTGCAAACATAGGTTAAGTTAATCTATTTTGAGATTTTCTATTCGGCATTTCAATGATTTAAGTGTGCTGAAAAATATGCCGGATTTAAAAATTCTGAGTATTTACGAAAACCCGACTAAAGATTTAACGATTATAAACCATTTAAGTAAAGTTGATGTGATATGAAATGGTCTGAAATTTGCAGCCACTACCCAGTCGATTTGTTTTAAATGAATATTGAATATGATTAGACCCTGTCTTTAGGATAGGGTTGTTTCGTTTGAATAATGGTCTAAAAGATGCTATTTTGTGATTACGATTATGTAGCAATTTAAATCCTTTCAGAAAAGAGAGCTAATGGCGATGATCAAAATAATCAGGTCGAAAGTAGAAGCCGAGCTTCAGACCTTCGTCGGGACTGACGCTTATATCCACAGCGAAGCGACTTCATTTGCCTTCGTTCGCAATTTCAAGGTCAAGGTTACCCATGTCTTTATAGCGGGGGAAGGCCCTTTTCGTGCCGCTCTACGATTTGATGGGCATGGCTGGCTGCGAATGGAGGCGCTGACGCATTATGAGGTAGATGGGAATGGTCGTCTTTTGCTGGCTGGCTATGATGACAGAGGTCGGATGAATGTTGCTCTGCACTTGGGAAAGGAGCCGTTTCCAGAATGAACAATATCGATAAAGCCAAAAAGCTGCTCGCGGTGTTTGCCCATCCTGACGACGAGTCGTTTATTTGTGGAGGTACTCTCGCCAAATATGCCAGTGAGGGGGTGGACATTACGCTGGTGAGCGCCACGCGGGGTGAAATGGGACGACGCATGGGCAATCCACCTTATCTCAACCGGGAATCGATGGCGGCTGCCCGCGAAATGGAACTGCGGCAAGCCTGCGAAAGCCTGGGCATCCGGCAGCTCCTATTTTTGGATATCCGCGACAAAACAGTTGAGTTTGCCGATGAGGATAGCCTGACAGCACGGATTGCGGCTCTCATTAACGAAGTGGATCCAGATGTTGTGCTTACGTTTCACGAAACGCTGGGTGGACATCCAGATCATTGCGCAATTGGAAAAGCGACGACGAACGCTTTTGGGCGAACAGGACATAGGGGTGCTTTATATTTCATTACGTTCGGTGACGCAATGGAGCGTCCGGAGCGGTACGGGTATTCCCGTAAGGATGTCATCAAAGTCGACGTGCATGTTCATCTGGAAGCAAAGCTCGCCGCGTTTCGGGCCCACCGCTGCCAGACCGAAATCGACGAATGGGTATGGCTGCCCACCCAAGAGGCGCTGACGAGATTCGGCAGATATGAATACTTTTTGAAGGCGGATAGGGAGGCTCCGACGCGGGTTCTCAATGATTTGTTTTAGCGTCTCTCTCGGATCACAAGGGTGTCTCGGCTAAAGCGGCTTTAGCCAAGGTATGAAGCACTGTACTATCCATTGGCGGATTATGCAGGCCTGCACGAACATCCCGGTAATACCGTTCCAAAGGCCGATTGCGGGACAAACTCGCGGCACCGACAATTCTCATCGCCAAGTCCACGATTTTGATGGCGTTGTTGGTGGCTACATACTTGGCCAAGCCGAGCTCAGGTTTCAAAGCGGGTCGGTCTTCCTTCTCACGATCCCAGCGATCCGCCGCCGCATAAAGGAGCGAGCGTGCGGTTCGTAATTCGATTTCCATCTCTCCGATCGACTGCTGGACGGAAGGGAGTGCGGCGATCGGTTCGTTCATATGGTTGGGTCGATAGGAGCGGGCAAATTCAAGAGCGTAATCACGTGCCGCCAAGGCAATGCCCATGTAACATGCCGGAATATGCAGAAGCCAGCCGCCCCCGTCATCCATGCCATTTCCGGAGAGCCTCATGTCTTTGTCCACAAAAACGCCATCCAGCACCACATCGTGGCTTCCGGTCGCGCGCATCCCGAGTGTATCCCAGTTTTCCACCAAGGTCACCCGGTCCGTCCGGTGAATCAGGAAGTCGGCCGTACAGTCTTCATCCGGGATATACGCCGATACCACAAAACGATCGAGGATCGGTGAAAGCGTACTAAACGTTTTGCGTCCCGTAATCCGCCATCCGCCTTCCGTAGGGACCGCGGTCGTTTCGGGCTTTCCGCCTCGGCTGGGACTGCCGGATGCTGCTTCGCTAGCGAAGGTGTTGATCATTGTCCCGTCGCTCACGACGGAACGGCACAAATCGGCAAAAATAGCCTCCGGCCATTTCCGGGTTGTCCGGAGATGAAGGATCTGACCGACATGCCAGCCAACGGCCAATGCGGTCGATCCGTCCCCATAAGCTAGCCTCTCCTGCAGCATGACGAGGGCGTAAAGCGAGAGTCCATTCCCGCCGAATTCTTGAGGGACGGTTAGCTTTAAGTACCCGGCCTCGCGCAGGTCTGCGAAATTCTCAAATGGAAACGATCCCTCTTGGTCGTGCCGCGTGGCCCTCCCTGCAAAATGGGCAGCCAGCTCCTCTGCTTTTCTCGCCCAAGCCCGCTCTTCCTCGCTACGGATATATTGATCGATGACTCGATTCATCTATTACACACTCCTTTTCTTACTTATTATATCAGCTGTCGTATTGCGAGTTATAACAGTCTCTATCAAATAGAGGGGTTTTTATTGTAAAGAAACTTTAATTTATTTCGAGTAGAATGTTTAAGGTTCGCATGGAAAAATGAACTGGGGTTCGACTCCATGCTTTTGTTACATTACGAGCTCTTCAAAGTAATCCTTATCGACCCAATCCTTTTTCAAACGTAAAGAACCCACTGTTCAGGCGAGACAAAGTGAACTTTAATGTCACAGAGTGATTATTGCGACAAAAAAAGTGACAATCTCGGAAAAAGTCCGACAGAATTCGACCGAAATGACAGAAATCTTAAGTTTTTCACTTTCTTCCACTTTGCATTAAAGCCAGAATCTGATAGGATATAAAGAAAGACGATAGTTTTAGTAAGAATTAAAAGGAGGCACCTTTTCCATGGAAAAAATGATGCTTGATTCTATAGATGAAATGACGCATCTGGATCAACTTGAGGCTGAAGCGATTTATATTATTCGAGAAGTAGCGGCGGAATGTGAAAATCCCGTGATGCTGTATTCTATCGGGAAGGATAGTTCCGTGATGCTGCATTTGGCGCTGAAAGCTTTCTATCCGGAGAAGCCGCCGTTTCCTTTCATGCATATTGATACAACGTGGAAGTTTAAAGAAATGATTGAATTCCGCGATCGTAAGGTAAAAGAATTCGGAATCAAGATGATTGTTCACTCCAATCAGGAAGGGATTGATCAAGGGATCAACCCGTTCGATCATGGTTCCGCGTATACGGATATTATGAAAACCCAAGCTTTGAAAGAAGGATTGGACAAATACGGATTTACGGCTGCGTTCGGCGGCGGAAGACGTGACGAGGAGAAGTCGCGTGCGAAGGAGCGGATTTTCTCTTTCCGGAATAAGAATCATGCCTGGGATCCGAAAAACCAACGGCCGGAAATGTGGAAACTTTTCAACACAAGAATCAATAAGGGAGAAAGCATCCGCGTTTTCCCAATATCCAACTGGACGGAAAAAGACATCTGGCAATACATTCGCAGAGAAAACATTGATATTGTGCCTCTCTATTTTGCCAAAGAAAGACCTGTACTCGAACGCGACGGACATCTCATCATGGTGGACGATGATCGCATGAAGCTCGAGCCTCATGAGAAAATTGAAATGAAGAAGATGCGCTTTCGCACATTAGGCTGCTATCCGCTTACAGGGGGAGCTGAGTCAGAGGCGGATACGATAGATGCCATTATTGAAGAAACGCTTGGTGCGGTCTCATCCGAACGGACAACGCGGGTAATTGACCAAGAAGCGGCGGGAAGTATGGAAAGACGTAAACGGGAGGGTTATTTCTAAAATGAAAAGTCTGCTTAAATTTATTACTTGCGGAAGTGTAGACGACGGAAAATCCACCTTAATTGGACATATGCTCTATGAGGCCAAGCTATTATTCGCCGACCAGGAAAGAGCGTTAGAGCTGGATAGCAGACTGGGCAGCCGCGGCGGCAAAATTGACTATTCCTTGCTTCTAGATGGGCTACTGGCGGAGCGCGAACAAGGGATTACGATTGATGTGGCTTATCGGTATTTCACGACGGACCACCGTTCGTTCATCGTAGCAGACACACCTGGACACGAAGAATATACCCGTAACATGGCCGTAGGCGCATCTTTTGCGGATCTGGCTATCATTCTTGTGGACGCAAAGAAAGGGGTTATTACCCAAACTAAGCGACACACTCGAATTTGCGCACTTATGGGCATTAAACATCTTGTTTTAGCCGTGAATAAAATGGATTTAGTGGGTTTTGATCCTAAGATATTTGATGCGATCAAACAAGAATTCTTGCAATTGACCGCTGAGTTTCACTTTGAAAGCATTCAGGTGATCCCTGTTTCTGCCACAGAAGGGGATAACATTACGAAAAAATCGCCAAATTCCCCTTGGTACGAAGGCCTTGCCTTGCTGCCATATTTGGAAAATGTGGACGTTCATCAGAGCGATAGTACGAAGCCATTTATGATGCCGATTCAGCGTGTAAGCCGTCCGGATCATACATTCCGTGGTTTCCAAGGCCAAATTGAGGCTGGGCGTATCGCGGTTGGCGATGAGCTGACAACGTTGCCTAGTCATGAGAAGGCGAAAGTCAAACGGATCCTCGTGACTGACCAAGATCGCGATTATGCCTATGCTGGACAGCCCGTAACCATTCAATTGGATCGGGAAGTCGACGTTTCGCGGGGCTGTGTATTCACGAAGGATAGTCAAATCCAAGAGGCGGATAGTTTCTCAGCTACGATTCTTTGGATGGATGATTCTGTGCTGACGCCAGGCAAAAACTATCTGGTCAAAGTAGGAACGAAAGTCCTGCCAGGTACCGTAACGGCCATTAAACATAAAATCGAAATTAATACTGGAAAAACGGTTCCAACTGATCATATTGTAAAAAATGAATTGGCAACATGTGAGTTTTCTTTATCTGACAATATCGTTATTGATTCTTTTGAACAAAATAAAAGCATTGGCGGATTTATTCTGATCGATCGTGTCACCAATATGACATCTGCTTGCGGAGTGATTGAGCAAACCCTTCAAAGCTCCGACAATTCTGTACGGCTAGATACGGAAATCACCAGAGATGTTCGTGCTCAGCAAAAAGGTCAGAATCCTTTGACCCTTTGGTTCACTGGTTCGCTTTCAGATCAATCGGCCCTTGCGAAGGAAGTCGAAAAACGTTTGGTATCGACAGGCCACCATACCATGTTACTGGGGAATGGCCAAGGAGAATCGTTGCAGCGATTAGCAAAAGTTGCAAAATTGATGAACGATGCTGGACTTATTGCATTGGTATCGAGTGATTCCCCGAACGTTAGCGACCGAGAAACCGCGCGAGACATCATTGGTAAAGAATATATTGAAGTTTATGTAAACAGACCGCTTGCAGGCAGCTCGAGCACAAATGATACACCTGGGAACCCGGAAATCGAAATCGATATAACCAAGTTTTCAATCGAAGAAGCTGCAAATTATGTAGTGAAACGAATTATCAAATATTTAATCAATGAGAGTAGTCGTGGACAATTCCTTAATTTCTAATGCATAAACAAATCGACGCAACGAAATAGACTTTGAAAAATAGTATCCCTACATCACCGTAATAGTGATGTAGGGATATTTTTTTGTGTCGAAGATGGGGCACTGCTTGCCGTTAATCTCGGGTTAAAGAACCATCCAATATTTTTTTTCTTCAAAAGTACAAATCTCCGTTCCTGCCGGAATATGATGGGAATATGTACATTTTTGAGGAGGAAAAATCATGTATTCAGCAGAAATCAGCCGTTCAGATCCGTCTTGTTTTCTGTTTATTATTGACCAGTCCGGATCGATGTCCGACCCGTTCGGGGCTAGCTCAAAAGCCGGAAGTGTTTCCGATGCAATAAATCGTTTATTACAAAATCTTATTATAAAGTGTGCAAAGTCGGAAGGTATACGCGACTACTATCATGTTGGTGTGATAGGCTATGGCGCCAGCGTTGGGCCGGCATTCGGCGGTTTATTAGCCGGAAAGGAATTAGTGCCGATTAGTGAAATAGCAGATAATCCGTCAAGATTGGAAAAACGTCTGAAGAAGGTTCCGGATGGGGCAGGCGGGCTTGTAGATCAGCTTGTTAAGTTTCCTCTCTGGTTTGATCCTGTCGCGAACGGCGGTACTCCAATGTGCCAGGCGTTGAATACAGCCCATCTCATCTTGAGTCAATGGATCAGTGAATACTCTCATTGTTTTCCGCCGGTGGTCATTCATATTACGGACGGAGAATCCACCGACGGTGATCCGACTGCTGCAATGGAACAAATAAGAGCACTGGCTACGGACGATGGAAATGTATTGCTGTTCAACTTGCATATATCGGGCAGTCCGAGTGCGGTTGAGCTGCGTTTTCCGGAAACCTCGGATGGACTGCCTGACCAATATTCCAGGATGCTCTACGAAGGCTCAAGCATGCTGACACCATTTATGATCAAGGTGGCCAATCAGGAACATGAATTGAATCTTTCGGATGGATCAAGGGGATTTGTATTAAATGCCGATCTAACCCTTGTGATCCAGGCGCTTGACATTGGAACGCGTCCCGCCAATCTTAGGTAGGGGGGGATATGGTGCAAATAGAAAACACATGTTTTTCATTGCCAAAGGCGGGAAACCGCAAAGATGAATATGAAGATGCCGTTGGCAGCAGCATTTTTGTTAATAAGGATACTGCGTATTATAGATTCGCCATAGCCGATGGGGCTAGTGAATCTTCGTTTTCCGATATATGGGCTAATTTGCTCGCAAGCGGTTATTGCAATGGCAAATTTGAAAGTAAACATATCGATAAATCCGTTTCCAAATTGTCAAAGGCTTGGAAGAGAAAACTAAATGCCAAAAACCTTCCCTGGTACGCTGAGGAGAAGCTAAAAAGCGGTGCGTTCTCTACTTTAGCCGGAATCACTTTTCGTTTGACGGATGCTTCATCCGCGGGGTTTGATGCAGTAGCGATCGGTGACAGCTGTATATTTCAAGTTCGGGGTGATAAAATTATCGCCTTTTTTCCTTTGAGCTCCATCGATGATTTTCATAATAGGCCGGTTCTTATATCGAGTAACACAGTCAATAACATTCACCTTAAAATGTTCGTTAAAAAATGGACCGGTACTGCCCAAACGGGAGACACCTTTTTGTTAATGACCGATGCCCTGGCATGCTGGACATTAACTCGTTACGAGGAAGACGCAAGCGTAATAAAGAAAATACAAGGGTTAGCCGGTGAACATGACTTCATAAATTTAGTTCAGTCCGAAAGGAAGTTAATTTGCCGCGACGGCGGCTTTTATCTAAGAAATGATGATGTTACATTAATACGGGTAAATCTATTGTAAGGGGATGTGAGGTGATGTTATGGCCCACTCCACAGGATTATAGGGAAGCGATACAAAATCCGCAAATTTGTTTCAAGGACCCGGAGCTTCAATCCGGACTCCCTGAATTGGATAAGTTTGGACTGCCTCGTCCTATTTCGGGAGGTTTCGCTAGTGTTTACAAAATAAAGTGCGGAAAGACGGAATGGGCGGTCAGGTGCTTTACCAATAACGTGAAGGATCAAAAGGTCCGTTACGATGCCATCAGCTTGCATTTAAGCTCCGTTAATCTCCCTTATATCGTCCCTTTTGAGTACCTCTCTGAAGGCATAAAAATAAACGGCAATTGGTTTCCAGTCGTTAAAATGCAGTGGGTTGAGGGGGAATCGCTGCTTCATTATATCCAAAGAAATTTGCATAACGTTGAATTATTGAAAGGACTAGCGAATAAATGGCTAAAAATGATCACTGAGCTGCACATGGCAAATATTGCGCATGGGGACCTGCAGCATGGCAACATATTGATTCACAATGATGAAATAATTCTGATCGATTATGATGGTATGTATGTACCAGGCTTAAACGGCATGAAAAGCAACGAGCTCGGTCACAGAAATTATCAACACCCCGGAAGAAACGAAGGACATTTTGGGCCGTATATCGATAACTTTTCAGCGTGGGTCATTTTGATTTCAATAGCAGCCGTTTCTATGGATGCTTCATTATGGAATTCGCTTGGTGCGGGAGAGGGTGAAGAAAGTCTCCTCTTTCGACAGAAAGACTTTGTCTCGCCAGACGCATCTCGCGCTTTTGAATTTCTGGAACTTGTTGATGATGAAACGTTACGTTTTTTGGTAAACTCCTTTCGTGATGTTACGGCAATAGAAATGCAGAAGGTGCCTCGGCCCCCTGATCCCGAATCACGGGTTGATGCCGTGCATCCTATAGTCGCCTCTGCAACGAAATTAATGACTCATCTAGCAGCCTTCTCTGAATGGCTCGCTAGGAAGATGCGGTCAGCCGCTGTCCAATCACAACCAGAAACATCGTATCCTGTTGGTTCGTCGTGGGTACTGGATTATCTCACAACGGAAGCAATACCTTGCAAGCCTCTGTCAAAAGATAGGTTCGTGTTGGAAAGAACCATTTCATTATTGGTATTAACTACCGCAGCATCGGCTGCAACTGTTATGTATGGAAACGCTCCGGTTACAGCTTTAGTATCCTGCACGACTTTGGGATTAGGTGTGGAGATGGCCTTTTTAAGCTGGTGTTATGTGAAACTTCCCACTGTTAAAGTAAAGAGAACCACGTCTGAAAAAATAAAGGAGCTTGAATATGTTGTTTCCGATCTGACAAGCGAATTGAACGAAGTCAACGATATAAAGCATAAGTTCCAACAAATGGAGGAAGACAAGATATACGTTATATTACGAAGGCAAGGGGAAGTATCGGAACGAGAAAAGAATGAAACGGAAAAATTGCAGAAGGAACTCCGGAGTCATATAAGCGAAATCGTGGGTGAAAGACAAACCATAGATCAGGAGGAAAAAACCGAGCTTGCCGGCGCATTGGCCTCTTTCCAAAAAACTTGGCTGGAAGATCAATTAATGAAGCATAGGATTAGCCAAGAAAAAATACCGGATATAGACGATGAAATCAAACGGCGTTTAAGATCGAGCGGAATTCGTACGCCGGTTGATTTTTTGGACATTAATATCTTTCAGTCCTATGGCCGCAAAAAAATTGAAAAGGTGTATATGATATTAAAAAACGGGGGCTCGGTTCATGTAGGAATGAGTCCATCCCAAGCGAAAGCGCTGGTAGAGTGGAAAAAAAAGATAGAACGCAAGTATAGGACTAAAATCCCCCAATCCGTTCCTCGTAGTGAAATCACAGCCATAAAATCAAAATTTAAGGACAGGAAATCAATATTGAATAACTTAGAACAAACTTATCAAACCAGGTCGCAGGACATGATATCTAACATAAGGCAAACCTATAGTCCGGAGTATGATTTCTTAAAGAGGGAAGAAGATACCGCCAGAATCAACCTGAATAACGAACTCAACCAATTCGATAAGGAGATAGCTGAAATAAATAAGCACCTTGCAGGGAAACAATGGGAGCTTCACCATCTGAGCAAGCAAATGGATTCTTTTAAGGACGTTAATTTCTTTAGATTCTTAAGGAGAGTATTCCTTTTCAATTGAGATGGTTCTGCCTAGCCACGGTTCGATTTCCTGAGCCCTTGTCCGAGCAAAATAACAATGTTTATGTGAACTGCACCCCATTTGTTAGACACCATCTAACGTTGGGAGAATATATTTTTGGATAAGAGAACAAGATTTAAAGAACTTCGATTTTGATAAGACTTGGCTCATACTTCAATGTAGTTAGTATATTTGAACAAGACGGCCTTGACGTTTCGGAGACGTGCATCAGGTTGGTACAAAAAAGGTGGGATTATTAAGCAGCATTCCTGGCATTATCTTCTTTGAAAATATCCTACCGGTCCACTCTCAACATCGCGGCAAATTGTTCCTGCCGTTTATGGACGAAGACCCGAAAACTTCGGAGATTTTGTCCAAAATAGTGATGCTTGCACAAGATACGAAGATCAAAGATCCGCATATTTTGGATCAAATAAAAGCGGTACAACATATTTAAACCAGTGGAGCGGGTTAATTATAGACCCGCTCCACTCCTTTTTTACTGTAATGGCGTCTGATTTACGTTTATGTGATGTTGTATATAAGATCCTTCCATATAAAGATGTGAAAGTATGAAAAGATTCGGATAGGTAGCGTTTCGATCTGCATGGAACGAATCTACAGGAGCTCCCGTCGATTTGGAATAACATGCACCCATGTATCACCAATTCAAATTGGTGTTGAACTGGGGGATATACTTCGTTCGAGCCTTGCCATATCAACGATTAGCAGCTTTGAGAGAAATAAATAATTTGGGGGCATGCCTGTATAATTGGTGTTAAAATTTTTGAAATTTCCTCCGAAATTAACACGAATCACCTTTAAGGGTTAGAATTTCCGTGTTTTTAACCACATGTATCACTTTGTGCATGTATAATCATGGTGTAAACCTACATGCACCCTAAATGATATTCATGTCTCCTTCACATGAACCCATACATATTTCTCTGAGAACATGTGTCCAGTATTGAGCCTTTTTTGGTACTATTGGTGTTAAATATGGTGTAAATCCCGGTATAAATATTGGTGTAAAAAAATTGGTGTAAAACTGGTGATAAATTGGTGTAAATTTGGTGAAAAAACCTCTCTTAAACTAACAAAACGAGCCTAAGTGAACATAATGGGAACGTCAAAAACCTAGTAAAATCAAGGATCCAGCCGACTATAACAGTCTCTATAAAACTCGTTTTTTGACCCGCATACGGTGCATGTATGTGCTTATTCATCTAGATCAATCAGTTATATGTAACAAATATGAGACTGCCTTAATTGGTGGTCTCTTTTGAAAATATGGACTATAACGAGTTGGAGTTCTGGCGATATGTGTATGCCAACTTTTTATGAAACACAGGCCGCCTATGAACTGGTTATTGAAAAGAAGGCGGATATCCACTTATCCTTTTACCGTAAAATGGGTGCTTGTACGCATTGGGCAGAAGCTTAAGGATGTAAAAACGCGTTTAGCTCAAAAAAGTCGTGTAGAAGATCCTAATCTTACGAAGAAGCTTAATCTTATGCAGAGTCAGGTGCAGCGGCTGTTGCAGCATGATTTTTTGGATGTTGGCGAGATGAGGCAGCTGTCTATTTCACTGGTTTTGCAAATGGCATCAGGTTACCGAGGGGTATACCGCTATTATTTAATGTTGTTAAAAGGTTTGTCGATTCAGAATGATTTTTTCCGTCTATCGATGAAAGATTTGGCTCAGCTCTATGAATACTGGTGTTTCTTGAAGATTCACCATCTTTTAAGCAAAAAGTATGAGCTGCTCAAACAAGATATTATCAAAATCAATCGGAGTGGACTGTTCGTCACATTGGATAAGTCCCAGCAGGCGAAGATGGTGTATAAAAACCCGTTGAACGGGGAGATTTTTACGCTGTTTTATAATGCGCTGCCCAAAGGGGATCGGAGTCCAACTCTGTCCCAGCGGCCAGATAATGTTCTGACTTTGAAAAAGAACGACGCCGCGGCGGAGTACAAATACATTTTTGATGCCAAATATCGCATTAATCCTGCTTATGAGGGGACGCCTTACTTCGAGAGGTACCGGATGCCGGGGCCGGAAGAGGATGATATTAATACGATGCACCGCTATCGGGATGCGATTGTGTATTCGGAGGGGCAGGGGAAAGAGTACGAGCGGAGCATGTTTGGGGCGTATGTATTGTTTCCCTATCATGATGAGGAGCGGTTCCAGCAGCATAAGTTCTATAAAAGTGTGGAGCTCATTAATATTGGGGCTTTTCCATTTTTGCCGAATTCGACGAGCTTGATGGAGAAGTTCCTGGACGAGATTATCATGGATAGCCCGGAGAAAGCCTATGAGCGGACGACGAGGCCGCGCGGGACGAAGGAGTATTACGGGAATAAATTGTCTGGGAAAAATGTATTGGTTGGGGCACTGAGTAAGAAGCCGCAATTGGATGCTGCGCTTGAGCATGGCTTTTACCATACGCCACTTCGGAATATTACGGATCATAAGGTGCTGACTAGATTGGAATACGTCGCGTTGTATCAGTCGATTCGTTTGTTTGGTGCGGATGATGCGGGCATCTCGTGGTATGGAAGAGTGAGAGAGTGGAAGGTTGTTCCGCGCTCTGAGATAACGGCCATTCCCTCTAGTAGAGGTGCGACGGATGAGCTTTATGTTGTGTTTGAGGTGGAGGAGTGTGTTAAAAGGGAGACGGCGATAATTCCCGCGGGGCATGGGATTTATCGGATTTTGTATACGACGGATTATATGCTTAATAGGGCAAAGGAAGTTCCCGAACTGCGTTTGGAGACGGAAGAGGAATTGCGGGATTGGCGAGAGAAACGGCGTGTGGGTAAGGTAAAGGTGACGCTGGATCGGGAGCATTTGGATTTGGGTAGTAAGGTTTTGGGGATTGGGTTGGAGGTTTTGTCAGATTAAAGAGATAACTATATTGAACAGTATAAAGACAAAAACCGCCGATATACTCAGCGGTCTAACTTAATCATCAGATGTCGGTCTAGTTAAGCTTTTTTATGAAAGAAATTTCTTCTTGTGTCTTAAGTTTTAACGAGTGGAATTGATCGGATGTATAATCGATCCACAGGCAGCAGCCTTCTGTAATACTTTGAATAACTTGTGTATGTTCGGCGGGAATGCTGATGTTGGAATTCGCCTTGTATAGCTCTGTATGCCTTTTTTCAAAAAGTACATGATGGTTAATAGGCAGGGTTATCAAAGGATTCGGTTCATCAATTGCTAATATATAAGTCATATCATAGTTTTTAAACTGTGTACGCCAGTGCAAATATTTCATTGCTTTCTGGAACCATTCGCCATATTCACCTTCGAGAATTACCTCGTTTGGTATTTCGATATGGAGAATATGATAGTGTGGCGAGTTTAGGAAACTAAATAGGGCTGGTATACTGTACATTTCCCAGATCGTCTCGAATAATAGTAAAGCTTTCTCAGCAGGTGTTAAATAGCTTGGTATAAACCGACAGTACCCGCTCTCTGTTTCATGCCAGGATTTCATGCCGAAATTATGGGTATAGCTCTCCAAGAAATCTTTGTGAGGGCTATTTTCAATCTTATTAGCATATCCCTTAAGAGGACTTTCCGTATTGGGATCATAATCTACTCCATTCGGAAAGAGGTCTTTTAAAGTAACATTGCGCATCGCCGCTAACATTTTAAAATAGGTTTCTGTAAAAAAAATTCTCGCTTCCAGTGTCATATTTCGAAATTCATCCAAATCTGTACCAATGATGTCATCGTACTGTGAGTCAGACGATAAATCGATATCTTTCATCGCACCACCCAGCCACTTTGATTGAATTCCTGGCGAAGGGTCTCCAAAGACGATTTTATAAACAGCATATGGATCGACTTGGGAGTGAGTTTTGCAAAATTGGTCTATAAAAAGATCCCGTCCTTTTTCTTTTCCACTAATAAGCAAAAGACTATTACCAGACTTACTAATATCTACATCTTTCTGATAGAAATTCCATAAGAAATGCGTATCTCCTGTAGGGTCGTGATATGCGGTTGCTACACTTGAATGACCCAAGTGGGCAAAATAACGGTCGAAGTGTGACTGAGGGATCTCTCCTTCAATAGGATTGTCCAATATGGGTTGCTGGATGATGTCTGAATCGGAGGATTGCAGCAAGACTTTCCTTTCAGGTGTTACTTCAGGAGTTTCCGTGGTTGCGGCAACTTGTGAGAATACTTGTCCAGACTGAGTATGTGTGCTTCTCGTCCTATAGTACTTTGTAATCATATAAGTCTCTCTTATGAGAAAATAAGCAGAAAGAACTGCTCCTTTTATGAAAACAAAAAATAACCCGAATATAATAATAACAAATAAAGCTCCCCCAGTTGCATCCCTATTCCGGGCATTATTAAATATGTAGTCCCAAAAAGAGAAAAGAAGCCAGCCGGATAGAGCACTGCCAATCATATCAATCGGTTTAAAAACGCTGTATCGCAAAGAGAGGAGAATGATAGGCGTTAAAAGATCGACCTCGTTGCCGGAAAGGGCAGGGACCACTAAATAAAAGAGGACGACTAACCAACCAAACATGACGGATAGGTGTAGTCTAGTAATTGGGGATAACCAAGATTTGAGCGCTTGATTCACTTGTTGTTCATCCTTTCGATTTCAAGTAGTACAATGCCATTCAATATTTCTACATATTTTGACAAATTCCTTCATTTGGAAACAAAAAATGCATGCGTTTGGGGAAGAAGCTGAAGCCGCATCGCTGGATTCGGGAATTCTATAGAGGTTGATTCTTATCGTGTTGAAATAAATTTTACATCGTATAAATTTTCTAAATCATGGAAGTAAGTTATACTGGAGTAGTAGTGATTGCAGTATCAAAGGAGGCTAAGAAAGTGGGTACCAATGAGAAAATAGGCGGCGGTGGCTTTCATCACGTTGCGCTTAGAGCGAACGACTTTGAAGCGACGGTCAAGTTTTACACGGAGGGATTAGGCTTCAAGGAAAAGCATGGCTGGGGCGAAGGCGATAAGCGAATTGTCCTACTGGATTCCGGCGATGGTAATTACATGGAGGTTTTTGCAGGTGGATCTGGTGAACCGAAACCGGAAGGCTACTATTTTCACGTTGCTTTTCGTAGCAACAATGTGGATGCAGCCGTTGAAGCGGCTGTTGCAGCTGGAGCCGTGGTGACGGTAGAACCCAAAGATGTTATCTTAGGCAACAATCCGCCGACGCCAGTTAGGATCGCATTTGTCAAAGGGTTGAACGGTGAAATTATCGAGTTTTTCCATAGCACAGGAGAAAACCAGTTGTAACTTTTCAATAATGAAAGGGGTACATGACATGGCTTTTACCTTTACTTTATCGCTCGGGGATCAAGCGCCTGACTTCTCTTTACCGGCAACGGACGGGGGAGTATATTCGCTGAACGATTTTAGCGGCGCCAAGGCGCTTGTCATCTTTTTTACATGTAATCATTGCCCTTATGTCATTGGTTCAAATGAAATCACTCGGGAAACGGCCAATCGGTTCAAAGAGCAGGGTGTGCGATTCGTTGGCATTAACGCTAATAGTGCGAACACGAAGCCGGAGGATTCCTTTGACCACATGGTAACGCATATGGAGGAGCATCAATTTCCATGGGTATACCTCAGAGATGATTCCCAAGAGACTGCGCTCGCTTATGGCGCTTTACGGACGCCTCATTTCTATATATTCGATGAAAATCGGAAGCTGGTTTATACAGGACGCGTAGTGGACAGCCCCAGGGATGCCAGTAGAGTTACAGTGAACGATCTGGAAAATGCATTAGCCGAGCTTACGGCTGGCCAAGAGATTACGGTGCCACTTACGAATCCGATCGGCTGCAACATCAAGTGGGACGGCAAGGATGCACACTGGATGCCTGCTGAGGCATGCGATTTGGTGTAGGTGTAATAGCTCCCACTAGACTCATCATCCTCATTATCATCCTCAACAAGATCAATAATCGCCCGAATATCTTTGATATTCAGAGCTTCCGCAAACATATTATCAAAACGGCAGCCCTCATCTAGAGGACCGCCGTTTTATCAATGCCATTAATGTGGGACAACCACCTGAGTCGAAGCATTTGCTATATTGCCAGCCGTATCAGTGATTGTGTACGTAATGGTGTAGACACGGTCGTATCCTTTACCGGAACGTTCTGCGCGGAGGCTGAACGATGTGTCGTAGGTTCCGATCGCCGCGTCTTGGATGTCGTTAACGGTATTTCCGTCGCCGAGTTCGTTATCCGGCTCGTTCGAGACGATCGACGTCAACACAATAGATGCGATATCGGAGCCGGTCCCATCCGCATATACGCTCGCGGTGACCGTCACCATTTTGTGGTTCGGAGGGTTAAGCACCGGCTTATCGACCGATAGCGTGAGCGTCGGAGCGATCTTGTCGATGTTCGCGACCGTCGCCGTTGCCGTACCTGTGTTGCCAGCTGCGTCGACGAACTCGAACGTAAAGCTTCCATTGTCGCTGAACGTGTGGCTGAGCGAACCACCGTTATTTGTGACTGTGACCGGCTCGCTCGGCGTAATCGTGGCAATCACGTTCCCATTTGTCGGCGAAGCGGTGTTGTATGCAACGGTTGCCGTTGGAGGTGTCGTATCCGCCAAAGTTGTTACGTTAAGTATCAATCCACCTAGTGTTGAGTAGGCTGAATCGTTTAAGGACTCACTAACAGCCTTGACTCTGAAGGTATACGCAGTATTTGGCGTAAGACCTGTAACCTTATAGTTATGGACGTTAGCTGCCACGGTTGTAAGTTTGGTATTTCCACTATAAACATCATAGCTTGAAACCCGGTAGGGTCGTATTGGAACCAGCCCAGCTAAGATCAATACTGCTGTCTGTTTTATCACTAGCGGTTAAGGCAGAATTTCCAACAAAGGACATAGGTCCAAAAGCCTTAACTTCATTGACGTTAATATCACCATCAACTGCATCGACCGTAAATTTGATAAATCTTGCATTTACAGGCGCAGCAAGTGGAATCCTCTCTGCAATTTTAGTAATACTCGCATTTCCATATTTGCCCTGAGCCACACGGTCGTCGGTAAGTATCTTTATCCATTTATCACTATTTGGATTCGTAAAAGCTTCACCATCCGTTGCATAATAGAAAGAAACTTTTTTCAACTTATTCTGATAGCTATAGTATTCAAGCGTACTTACTGGCGTTGTTTCCCCGATATCAACCATCATCCACGCTGATTGGGAACCTTTTAGAGCCACCCATCTGGAACCATCCGCATCATTGTCAAGCGCCTTGTTAGCGCCATAGCTGCTAGTATCATCATTCCAAACTCTTGTATACTGAACTTCTTTATTATGTAAAAGATTATCGGAAGCGTTCTTTACACCTGTAGTTAGAACTTGGTCTTCTGCAGCAGCAGCAGACAAAGTACCTCTTCTTATAGCGTAGACCTTTACTCGATAGGACGTTCCAGGAGAAAGATCTTTGATCGTATAGGATGTATCCTTATAATCATCTGCGACTATTCTTTCAAAAGCATCGGTAACCAATGCAACCCTGTAACTCTGAGCATCAGGTACGGCGTTCCAGTTAACGCTTATAGATTTATCTGATGCTGCTGTCGCAGTCACTGAAGAGGGAGGATTTGGAATAATGGGATCTCCATCGGTATGCAATACCGTAGCTGCACTTTCTGCTGAAAGCATCGGTTTGAAAGAATAGGGATCTGTGTATGCAGTCCTCAATGAAAGATTGTAAATGGCGCCAGGGTCTAAATCCGTTAGGTTATAGGTATTTGAAGCAGCATGATCTACCAATACCTTTCCGTTATCATAAATAACAAAATAATCAGCAGGAACATTATCCCAGGAAATGGTTGCTCCTGAACCGCCAGAGTAATTAATGGAAATATTTTTTGGTGTTTGAGGCGCGTTATAAATCTCGAGTTCAGATAGGCGTGGCGGGCCCGTCATTGTAAAAGTGGAAGTACCCGTAGTCGTATTGGCACCGGAACCATTTTCAAAATAAAGCTTTACATATCTGGATGAATACGTCTTCCCAAGATCTATGAGGTACTCTTTATCTGCTGCATCATCTCCTCCGCCGTTAGCCGCATTAAAGTATGTCCAATTTTTACCGCCATCACTGTACAGAGGATCGACAGGTGTAAATACCATTTTGTCTAAATCCGCAGCATCTGAATACGAAGCAGACTCCGCGGAGACTGAGAGGTTAACATATTTCAATCTTAGCGTTTTAGCAAAGAACTTAACTTGATTAAAATCCATTACCTTCCCTAGATCGATAATGACACTACCTTTTTTTGAACTCTCCGTACCTACCCAACTCAAATCACCAAGGGCAGAGAAATTGTTCTGCGGTACGATCAAGTTCGTGTACTTAACAGGGTCTTTCTGTACGCCATCCGTTAATCGCTCCGCCTTTGCGTTAGCGGTTTGGAACGCATTGCCGGATATAGGGCCAGAATTGTAAGCTTTTTTACCATAAGCAAGGTTAACGGGTGAAACACCTACCGCTGACTTATAAAGTGTCATATCTGCAAGGTAAATTTTTGCATCCTTGACGTTCGGATTCGATTTATCTGCCTTACGGTAAATACCCCATTTTGGACGGTTAATCATATCGCTGACAGCAGGGTAGGGCCCCTCAAAAGTCATGTTGTTATATTTGATCTCAGGACGTCTCCAGATATCAAGAACTCTGTTAGGATCGTTGTACTCCATTAAAACTTTGCCGGTTTCAACGTCTTTCATGATCATTGTGACCCAACCATACTCAGCGTTAAGAATTTTAACTGTAATATCAACCCATTTATCCTTAATGGCATTGAGTGGGATACTGGCAAGCGTTTCTTGACCCGCATCCGTGCCAATATCGGCATAACGGAATTCAAGATTTTGTGTAGCTGAAGATGAAATCGTAAACGTAAGTATCGGATTTCCATCTTCGGCACTAGAGAAGTTCGGATAATTGACGGAGTCATGAAGCGGTAATTTGTTCCCAACTAGACCAAAGGAATTATAGGCCTTGTACTGGAATATGTGAAAAAATCCATCTGGCTTCTGAATATCTTTATCTATCTTAAGCTTCCAGCGGAATGCTGTGATCTCATTTTCCAAGCCTATCAGGTTTCTGCTTTCTTCGGCTGGTCTTATTTCAATTCTTTGTCTGTCATCGTTACCACCGATAAATGTGCCGGTCGCGCTGTCATATGTCGTATTGTGCAAATAACAGGTGTAGCAATCGTTTCCATTCACTTCTACTTTAAAAACGTCTTTACCCAATGCCTGGTCATAAATATTTTCGACATGTCTTTCAACAGCTGCTCCGAGGATTGCTCTTGCCGTTTTTGTAGCACCTTCAACAGGGTTATCTGTGCCAAAAGCTTCACCAAAGACTGCATAAGGTGACCTGTTTGGGTCTGCATTAATTGAAACCATATTCCCACCATGGCTATTTACAAAATTCGGATCAAGTAAATCAACTGTTGAACTATTTGCTGCTATCACGGGAACATGCCATATACCGGTACTAGAAACAATTATTAATGCCATCAACAAAGCTGTAATTTTCCTTGAACGTTTTAATAAATTCATTGAAGTTGACCCCTTTCATTCATTAGTCAATTGACTCAACTTTTGCAGCTTACACTCGAAACCGCTTTCATGCGTCTTATCAGGATTACACGCTCCTCTCGGACTGGTGATTTCTTCATTGTATAGAACTAGATCCATTCCAAGGATGTAAAAAATTATGGTAGGTTGTTCTTTTTTCATTTGCTGTTGCACCGGGCTAGCGAATATGAAAAAACGTTACCCATACTTACTTGGATGTTACTAACTGACAACTTTTTCAGTTCTTATGAAGATTTTTGTTTCCTTGTATAATAGCAGTGAACGAAAACAGTTTAAGGATGGAGGGCTAAAAATGAACTATAGAACTCTTGGAAAAACGGGATTACAGATATCGGAAATCGGGTATGGCGCATGGGGTATCGGCAAAACGGCTTGGATCGGTGCATCCGACGACGAATCGATCGATGCGCTAAATCGTTCAATAGAGCTGGGGCTGAACTTTATCGATACGGCCTTGGGCTATGGAGACGGTCACAGTGAAAGACTTGTAGGGCAAGTTGTAAAGGCCCACGATAAGCCGATTTATGTTGCTACCAAAATCCCTCCTATAAACAGACAATGGCCTGCTCGGGACGGGGTGCCTGTGGAAGAGGCGTTTACAGCGGAGCATGTTATTTCTAGTACAGAGCAAAGTTTGCGGAATTTGGGCTTGGATACGATCGATGTCCAGCAGTTTCATGTCTGGTCGGACGAATGGGTTGGTCAAGGAGATTGGCTGGAAGGGATCCGCAAGCTTAAAGAGCAAGGCAAAATCCGCCATTTTGGCGTATCGATTAACGATCATCAACCGAATAACGCCATTAAGCTGATTGAATCTGGGCTTGTTGATACGGTACAGGTCATTTATAACATTTTCGATCAAAGCCCTGAAGATCAACTGCTTCCTGCCTGTGCGGAGCATAATGTCGGCGTTATTGTCAGAGTTTCGCTGGATGAAGGTGGCTTGACGGGGCGAATTACCCCAGATACTACGTTCAGTGAAGGTGATTTCCGCAATAACTATTTCCGCGGCGACCGCAAACAACAGGTATATGACCGTGTACAGAAGATCGCTTCCGATCTTGATATTTCCATGGATAACATGCCGGAAACCGCACTGCGGTACGTACTCAGTCAACCTGCTGTTTCAACGGTCATTCCGGGTATGCGCTCGGTTCGTAATGTGGAGAATAATATGCGGGTTGGAGATGGGCAAGGGTTAACAAAGGAACAAGTTGAGAAGCTGAAGCCGCATCGCTGGATTCGGGATTTCTATAGAGGTTGATTCATCCTAAGGAGGGCTTATGGGAAAAGCGCGGGTAATAGTAACTGGTGGCAGCGGTAAAGCGGGCCAGTGGATTTTAAAGCATTTTGTCGAAAACAATTATGAAGTCATTAATTTGGACGTCAAGGCTCCGGCGGAGCCGATCTGCCAGACGATCATTACCGATCTAAACGATCTAGGGCAGGTGCATAATGCGCTATCGCAATATAGCTCCAGAAATCGGCAAGAGGTGGCGGGTATTGTGCATTTTGCTGCCATTCCTCAAGCTTATACGCACACGAACGATGTGTGCTTCCGCAATAATGTCATGAGCACTTACAATATTTTGGAGGCTGCTGCCAACCTGGGAATCGGGAAAGTCGTGCTCGCATCAAGCGAGTCGTCTTATGGCATTTGTTTTGCCAGCGAATTTTTCGAGCCTCAGTATGTACCTGTCGACGAAGGGCATCCACAGTTACCGGAAGACAGCTACGGCTTGTCCAAGGTCGTGAACGAAGTAACCGCGCAAGCGTTCCACCGACGTACCGGCATGCAGGTGGTTAGTTTCCGCCTAGGCAATATTCTGGTGCCCGAGAGTTATGCGCAGCTGAAAGCCAACTTCGATGATACGGAAGCTCGTCTGAGGATTCTGTGGTCTTATATTGATGCAAGGGACGTTGCTACTGCTTGTCTCAAAGCTATAGAAGTAGATGGGCTTGGCGCGGAGGCGTTAATCATTGCTGCGGATGATAGCTCGTCGAACCGGCCAACCAGGGAATTAGTGGAGCAATATCTTCCTGGCGTCAAAGATATTCGTACCCCACTTGAGGGAAGAGTGTCTCTCATTTCAAATGCTAAGGCGAAAAGGTTATTAGGCTGGGAGCCTCAGTATAAGTTGATGGAGCAATAGGGTAAATGAAATAGCGGCCAATCCTCTATGGGATTAGCCGCCTTTTTTATGTTCGTTAACATAAGGGATGTGGTGTAGATATATGTTATACTTCCGTTACCGATAACATTGTGAAAAGGATGTTTATAATGCCTACGATTACGAAAAGACCATTCGACCAAGAGTTCCAAACGATATTAAGTGAATTGCAATACAGCTATCATGCAGGGGAATTGAGTAAGAAGGAAAGCTCGGAATTGCCTAATGATGTATATCTCATTGAAGTTGAAAATACGATGGTGGGGTATGCCGTGGTTTGGGAATACACGAGTGCGAAACAGCTAATTCAGAAAGCGGAGAAAGATTATTTTAACGATGATGAAAAATACTTAGAACAAGACTTCTATATTGATATCAAGAACAAAACAGATTATCTATTTATAGAAGCATTGGATGTACTGAAAGAGTTTGAACGGAGGGGCTATGCAGCTTTCTTCATGGATTGGCTTAAACTGAAATACCCTAATAAGAAAATGTATGTTTATTCATTAGAAAAGTCACGTAATTTTTGGTATAAGCAGGGCTTTGAGGTTGTGGGTCATACAGTATGGATGTCGTATAATTAATTGCTTTTGTTCAAGGATTGAAGAGGGAGGGTCATTATGGTAATAAAGGATCACCTCTATATAAACGGAGGCGATCCTATTTATTCAAAGGTAGCGATTTTACTTATTAACCAGATAAGCCGCAACTTCTGCTAATCGCGAAGCGTAACCCCATTCATTATCGTACCAAGTTGCAACGGATAGGATTTCCCCCTGCAGTTGGGTCAAAGGAAGGTCAATGATGGAGGAATGGGGGTCGCCTACGATACGAGATGATGCCCATTCACCTTCCAGAACATCAAGAACTCCCTTCAGTTGACCATCTTTAGCAGCACTGCGGAAAATATCATTTACCTGCTGTACCGTACATGGCTTTTCCGTTACAAGGTTTAATTCAGCAATACTTCCGGTGCGCGTTGGAATGCGGTATGCCTTTCCGGTAATCTGCAAATCATTCCAGATAAATTTAAGGGCTCTTGCAGCTCCTGATGAAGAAGGAATGATATTCTCAGCTGCTGCCCACGAATCTCGGCGGTCCTTCATAGGCTGATCCGTTAGCGACTGGGTGTTCGTGTAAGAATGGACGGTGGAGAAAAGACCATACTTAATCCCGAAGTTTTCTTTGACTATTTTGACCACTGGAGCCAATGCGTTGGTCGTACAACTCGCCATACTAATAATTTTATGCTTTTCCGGATCAAAACTATCCAAATTTATCCCTTTCAGCAAGACAGCATCACAATCTTCAAGGCTCTTGCTAGGCCCACTAACTAATACTCTATTTGCCCCGCGATCCAAATGGACCTGAGCAACTGCTCGAGTGACAGCTCGGCCTGTACAATCAATTACCAGATCTACGTCTAATTCTTTCCAATTAGGGACTTCCTTCGATGAATCGATAAACTGAATTTCGCGTCCACCGATCAACATAATACCTTCTTGTGCCGATACGGCTTCGTGCCAGCGCTTATAATTGGTATCAACTTCAAACAGAGCGGCAAGTGTGGCTGCGTCTTTGATATCGGAGATGGACACGGGAACGAATAGTTGATCCTGTAAAGCCACTCTTAATAATTGTCTGCCAATACGCCCAAATCCAAATATTCCTATTTTGCCCATGGTATAACCTCCATTGAATGATAAATATGAATTTCCTACGGGTACGCCTCAATTTTAACATATTTTGGTTCCTATCACGCAGGAAGCATTTATTTTTCAGCTAATTTGGCCTGTTCATTTTTTAATCTTTCAGGAGTAACATTATCTCCGTTCGGATCAATAATGGTAGAATTCAAGAGCAAGCTGTCTATTGAACCACGAAATATTTGAAGATATTCTTTACGCAAATTGGCTTGTTCTGTTTTTTCAATCTCTGTTAATCCGATTTCTTTCTCTTTTCTTGAAAGCTCATTAATTTTATTTAAAATGGTAAGCATGGTGAACCACTCCTTTTATGGTTTGTGTAGTATATAATATCTCAAAATTAAGATTCTTAGTTATGAGATAATAATAGGCTTCATAAAGTGAAAAGTCAATATGTATTTTATTTTTTTCGATTTGCCATTTATGGACAGCAAGAAGGGGCCAGGTGTCTATTTAAATTCTCATCCCATACTTACGCAAATGTTACTAACTGACATTAAAAAGCGCATATTTAGCAAAGTTCCACAAAAATGAACAAGGATGCACAAAGAATTTAAATTGAATTTGGCCTACAATGAGATCCGAGAGATAGTACCATCTTCAAAGTTAGTTGCACCGATCCGTATTCAGGAACTGTTACAGAGGCAGCTTATATAAGGAAAAAGAGAGGATAAAAAAACAATGACGAAACATCTGGATTGGGCTGTAAATACGGCAAATACATTTATGTCTGAAGCTGATGCAGAGGGCTATCATCCGGAGCTGGCGAAACGGTGGGCCTACGTTCCCGGTATGATGCTTCTCGCATTTGGGAGGCTGGCGGAGCAAAGCGGCGATGAACGCTATTACGAGTTTATGAAGCGGCACATGGACCTGTTCGTTCAGCCTGATGGAAGGGTTCGGACTTACGCTATTGAAGAATATAATCTGGATCAAGTGAACCAAGGGAAAGTACTGTTCCCCTTGATTCGGCGAACGGGCGAGAAATGGTATGAGCAGGCCGCACATCTGCTCGCAGTTCAACTGAAAGGACATCCAAGAACAAGTGAAGGCGGGTTCTGGCATAAGAAGATTTATCCGTTCCAAATGTGGCTTGACGGGCTGTACATGTCCTCTCCGTTTCTTGCGGAGTATGCGAAGACGTTCGGACGACAGGAGCTTTTCGATGATGTAGCTAATCAGCTGCTGCTGGTAGAGAAGCACACGCGAGACCCGAAGACAGGGCTGCTCCATCATGGTTGGGACGAAAGCAGAGAGCAAGCGTGGTGCGATTCGACGACAGGACAATCCTATCATTTCTGGAGCCGGGGAATGGGGTGGTATGCGATGGCGGTCGTCGATGCGTTAGAGCACTTTCCTGTAGATCACCCTAAGCGGGGAACCATCATCGGAATTTTCGAGCGTATGGCGGAAGCGCTGGCTAAGGTACAGGATCCCGATACGGGCCTTTGGTATCAAGTGCTGGATATGGGGCACAGGGAAGGTAATTATGTAGAAGCCTCCGGTTCGGGCATGTTTGTTTACGCGCTTGCTAAAGGGGTTAACCTCGGTTATTTATCTGGGAAATTTAAGGCCTCAGCGTTAAAAGGGTTTCAAGGAATGATCGATCATTTTGTGGAAACCGATTCAGCCGGGGTGCATCTGCATGGGATTTGTCATGGAGCCGGACTGGGTGGAACCCCTTACCGAGATGGTTCTTTCAAGTATTATGTGGAAGAGAAGGTAGTTAGCGACGTCATGATGGGCTTGGCGCCATTCCTGTTGGCTAGCATGGAGTCAGAAAAGCTAGTGCATGTGGAACCTATTCATGGATAGCAGATTTACGGGAAGGTTGTATAAGCCATTCGATGGCTCCAACCTTCCTTTTTTTCACAGATGGTTAGTTTACATTCGTTCTAATCATTTTCTTATATTCGAGAGGTGACATTTTGGTCACCTGCTTGAATTTGCGATTAAAATGAGTGATGTTCATGTAGCCGACGGATTCTGCAATATCGATTACTTTGCTGGAGGTTTCCCGCAGCAGTCTTTGTGCCTCTCGTATTCGGAGTGTGAGAATGTATTCGGTAAAGTTGAAGCCTGTATATCGCTTAAAGAGACGGCTGAAATGAAAGGGACTAATAAAGAATTGAGCAGACGCTTCCTTCATCGTAAGTGTTTTCATATAATTCGTGTTGCAATATTCGGTGATCTCCGCAATTTTTTTGTTCATCGGAAGATAAGCGGTTTCCGCCGTTTCCGTCGCCTTACGGGAGGCGAACAGCAGTAATTGAACGAGCAGCGTTTCGAAATACAGCGCTTGTCCATGACGATTCGGGTTGGTATATTCGTTATTCATTTGAAAGAGAAGATTCTCAATATAATTCTGTTCCAGGTTGTTAAAATCAATAACGCGGTTGATTTGCATAAAAGGCGACAGGAGCAGATCCAGATGGGATCCGCGATACGGCTCCAGAAATGCATCCGTGAAGTAAACGATCGCGCGTTCATGCAATTTACCGCCTTCTAGTGTCTTATGAATGTCATGCTTTTTGATAAAAATCAAAGAGCCCTTCTTCACATGATAGGTTCGATTCTCTATGTAAAAATAACGCTCACCGGCGAACAAATAATAAATTTCATAGTGCTCATGGTAGTGAGTACGTTGCATCGGCATGTTGGTAGGCTGCTTAGCAAAGCTAATTTGAAAATCCCCATTCATTCGGTATCCCACTCCTTTAAAGTTTTCGTAAGAAAACTTGCTTCGTAAGCGTAATCTTTATTAAATAATAACAAATTTTTGTAAAGTCTCAATGAATAAAAAAGAGAACGATCATGTCTATTTCCCGTTTTCCATATATAATAGAAATATTCAATTTCTAGACAGAGCAGGGAGCGGTGCTTCCGGAGGGGGAAATCGTTTTGCGAAGATATTTGCTTAGGTTACTGGCATTTAGCTTTTTATTAGGCGTACTTCCCGCTGTAATTATTGGGATTGTCTCTTATTCGATTGCAACTAGGGATCTTGAGGACAAGGTAAAAGAAGGCAACATGCAATGGTTGACGCAAACCCAGATGCGTGTGGAACAGATGTTGAAATCCATTGAGAAATCGGCGACGCAGTATGCCAACTCTTCGCTGGTTAAGACGGCAATGAACACAAATTACTCGCCAACTGATTTTGAACAGATACGTGATCTTTCCGTTTCACTCTATAACCTTCAATCAAGTGATGTTGTCATTACGGAGGCTTTTCTAATCAACCTGGCGCGAAATTGGTCGATAGACTTGAATGCCATGAAACCGTTAGATCAGCTTGTTAACAATGAGGAGTTCTGGGATTATGCCAAGCAGCCGAGAAGCATTTATTGGAGTACAGGTAGGGTGTCTGCAAATGGCGTTGAGCCTGAAAATCCTATGGAAATGATAACCCTCGTACATAAAATACCGATCCTGCCCCAGACGAGTAAGCCGCAAGGGCTTGTGGTTGTGCGTATTTCGGCAGCTGATATTCGGGAAGCGTTGATACCTGGCAATCCGTCAAACCGAAACTATATCCTGGACCGCACAGGAGCTGATATTCTTGTAACGGCTGAGGTAAAGGAAGGGTATCGGGAAATCAATCGGGTCATCGCTGGCAGACTGGAGGCGGAACCGGAGAATAAACAAGCAATTTTCAATACGCATCTAGGGAGTGAAGAGGTGGCGGTTATGTACCGTTCCTCAGGCTACAACGGGTGGACGTATGTGTCGGTTATCTCTATTGGTGAAATCACCAAGGAACCCCAGAAAATTGCCAAGCTAACGCTGATTGTTTGCGCCGCCATTCTATTGATCGTTCTTGCTTTTGCTTTGTACGGCAGTCGCCGCATGTATCGACCGATACAAAATCTATTAGATGTTGCCAAGGGTATTGATCATAAATTTAACGCTCAATCGATACAGCCTAGAACCGATGAGCTGGAATTCATTAAAGTAAGCATGCAGTCTTTGGCTGTTTCAAGAAATCATATCGAACAGCAAATGCTCGGTCAAGCGGGACATTTAAAAGAGTTTTTTGTATTAAAGCTGTTTACAGGACAGTTGTCGGAGAACGACTATTTATTCCGCGCTGCTATGTATGGCTTTCCAACTGGATGGAAACGTCTGGGGGTGCTTACGCTGAAAATTGATAATTTGCAGGATACCAAGTATCAGGAGCAAGACAGGGAGCTTCTGCTTTATGCCGTGAATAACATTGCCCAGGAGGTACTGCCTCCTGAGTTTCGGTTTACACCGATCATATTGAACCAGTCGCAAGTGACGCTTGTGGCAACGGACGCGGAGGATCCGGTGGAGGTCAAGAGTATTTTGTATCAAATGGCAGAATCCATTAAAACAAACGCCGAGCATTATTTACAAATACAAGTAAGCATCGGAATCAGTAAACCGTACCTTTCGTTAACTGATACCGTCAAAGCGTATGGAGAAAGCTTGTCTGCCATGAAATCCCGGATAAGCCTGGGTCCGGATATTATTGTTCACTATGAGGATATCGAAAATAACCCCGGAGCAGATAAATATGTCTATACGCACCTTAAGGTAATGGAAGAGCAGCTTGTGTATGCGCTTCGGGAAATGCAGCTGGACAAAGCCACCGAGCTGTTTCAGGATTATTTGAATGCGCTGCTGCATAAGGACGGCTTTTTGTACGAGCATCACATTTTACTGCTGCAGCTTATTTCCCGGATTCTAGGGATCGTACAGGATCAGGGTATTTCGATAAAAAAAGTTCTTGGAGATGAAGGCGCGGTAGAACGATTGCTGCATTTGCAAACGCGGGATGAAATTGAGTACTGGTTTGAATCTCTATTATTTGCTCCAATGATTCAGGTTTTATCAGAAAAATCAGAAACGCAATACGTAAAGATTGCGGATAGGCTTGTAAGGATGATTCAGGAGCAATTCGATCAGGAAATTACATTGGAATCGTGTTCGGAAATTCTTAGCTACCATCCGGTGTATCTAAGCCGCATTTTCAAGAAGGAAATCGGCACGACGTTTAGCGATTATTTATCTGATTATCGGATGAAGATGGCCAAGGTCATGCTGGAGACAACGGATATGAAAATTTCGGAAATCGGTGAAAGGCTTCAGTATAAAAATATAAGCGCATTCATTCGGAGCTTTCGGAAAATGTTCGATGTAACACCAGGGCAGTACCGGGAGAAGATGGATCAAAAGGAGAAGGGGAGTGCCAAGTGAAACGATATTCCGTGTACATAGTCAGCTTGCTTATATCCTCCTTGCTGTTGACTGCATGCAGCCAGGATAAATGGCCGGAAGTGGAAAATACTACTAAAACCTCTTCTCTTTCGCTCGTGGTCAGCCAAATTGGAGAGATTCCTCACAAGAACAACGAGATTGAAAAGGCCATCGAAGCGTACACGAACGTGGATTTGCAGATTCAATGGATCCCATTTTCGGCCTACGATGAGAAGGTTAAGGTGATGATTGCTTCCGGAGAGCTTCCGAAATTGATCAAGCTCAGCTATACGCCGACGATCATTGCTACGCTGAAGGCGGGCCAGTTTTGGGAGATCGGACCCTATTTAAAGGATTACAAAAATTTATCTGCTCAAAATAAACAGTTTTACGATAATATTGCTGTCGGCGGGAAAATATACGGGGTACCATTGTACCGTCCCCTTGGTCGTGCAGTTATCCATTACCGTAAAGACTGGTTTGACATCTTGGGTTTAAAGCTGCCAAAGACGTTGGATGATTGGTATGCAGTCATGAAAGCGCTCACACTTGGCGATCCGGACAAAAATGGGAAGAATGATACGTACGGGATTATCCTGGAGAAAAGATACAATCAGGATGTAAGCTCCACACTGACGCGGTTTTCCGTATCACAAGGAGGGCCGAATAAATGGAAGGTGGAGAAAGGCCGCTTCACCCCCGAATTTATGACGGAGCCGTTCTATGAAACGATGAAGCTGTTTAAACGGCTTTATCAAGAAAAGCTGATGAATCAGGATTTTGCAGTCGTGGATGCTATGGAAACGTCAAGGTTATATGATTTGGGGCGGGCGGGTACTCAGGTTGTCGGGGGGAATGCCCAAAGCTGGCAAGATAAGCTGGTAAAGACGGTTCCTTCAGCGGTTGTGGAGGTGGCTCCGTTAGAGGGTCCTGGAGGGATTCGGCTCCCTGGCGAACCGGGCAATGTGGGTTTCCTGGCTATTCCTAAGGATGCGGTGAAAACGGAAGCGGAAATGAGAAAAATTTTAGCTTTTCTAGATAAGCTGTTGGAGCCTGCCATGCAAACCGTGCTTTCTAAAGGAATTGAAAATAGACATTGGATCGATAAAGGTGAGTATACGGAGGTTCTCGATCGTGAACTGGATCTAAAGGAGGTTAAGACTTATAGAGATTCTTTCCCGTATATTGACAGTAATCCTGCCCTGAAGCCTATACGCCAACCCGACCTCTATCGGAAAAATCAGCAGATCATCAAGGAGAATGAGTTGTATATTGTCCCTAACCCAGCGTTAACCTTAGAATCAGAAACCTATGCCGAGAGAGGCAAGGAGCTCGAGGTCCTGATTACAGATGCGCAGACCAAGTTTATTATGGGGAAGATCGATGAAGTAGGCTGGAAATCCGAAATCAACAAGTGGAGAGAAGCCGGCGGCGACAAGATGATTCGTGAATATGAAGAAGCTTATACCAAGAAGGATAAGGATAAATAAGACCGCCAATACTGGGAAATGCCGTAGAACCCTTGAGAAATCAAGGGTTTTTTCGTTTGTGCATATATAGTTGTCTGGAAGCTATAGCTCTGGAAAAGGGCAGAACAGCGAAAGAGGTTATGCCGCAGGTATAGCCTGCCACAAGGATTCTGTCCAATAATAAAGGCATAAACAAAGAGATGTGGAGGAGCTTAAGATGAAAGCAGACTTGATTTTGCAGTCGGGACGATCGGACGGACAGGTTCGAAAATCGAAATTCGCTTTACTGATGAAGGAATTCATTAGGGACAAATGGTTATACCTGATGATGTTACCGGGTGTGGCGTACTTTCTTATTTTCAAATATGTCCCGATGTACGGACTGATCATGGCATTCCAGGATTATAAGCCCCACCTTGGTTTTTTTGAAAGCCCTTGGGTCGGTTTTAAGCATTTCGAGCGATTCTTTAGTGAGCCGCAATTCGGCATGCTGTTTAGAAATACAATCATTATTGCGATCTATAATCTGGTCTTTTTCTTCCCGCTGCCGATCATTCTTTCGTTAATGATGAATGAGCTTCGCAGGGAAAGATTCAAACGATTCGTACAAACGCTCATCTATATTCCGCACTTTGTCTCATGGGTCGTTGTCGTCGGTATATTTTATATGCTGCTTACGACGGAGAACGGGATTTTAAATGAACTGATCTATGCGATCAGCGGGAAGAAAATCGCCTTCCTGCTTGAACCGGAATGGTTCCGGACGATGATTATTTCGCAATCCATATGGAAGGAAGTCGGTTGGGGCACAATTATTTTCCTTGCAGCTTTATCCGGTGTCGACATGCAGCTGTATGAAGCTGTGCGCATAGACGGAGCCGGAAGATGGAGACAGCTCTGGCATATTACTCTCCCTGCGATTCGCAGCACGATCATTATTCTGATGATTCTGCGTCTCGGGAATTTTCTGGATTCCGGCTTCGAGCATATCTTCTTGATGATCACGCCAACCAATAGGGACTTAGGGGAAGTATTCGATACCTATGTATATACGAAAGGATTAACACAGGCGCAATATAGCTATAGTGCGGCGGTAGGTTTATTTAAATCAGCAATAGGTTTGGTCTTGGTCCTTGGCTCGAATTGGCTTGCCAAACGATTCGGACAGGAAGGCGTGTACTAATACCGTTTGTTTCAAAAAAGGAGGACATCGCAATGACATACGATAAAACTTTAGGCAACCGCCTATTTGATATTTTTAACTACAGCTTCTTACTCATCTTCTCTGTTGCTTGCGGACTGCCGTTTCTATATATTCTGGCGGTTTCTTTCACCAGTCCGGAGGAGGTAGCAAGAGGGGGCATCATTTTGTTTCCCAAGGAATGGTCCCTTGCCTCCTACCGATACATTTTCTCAACAAATACGTTGGTCAGAAGTTTAATGGTTTCTATTTACATCACAGTTGTAGGCACCTTCATTAATCTGCTGTTAACATCACTGATGGCCTACCCGCTATCGAAGTCGCATATCCGGGGCAGAAAATACATTTTGCTAGCCGTATTGTTTACGATGTTGTTCGGAGGCGGGTTGATCCCCACTTATTTTATAGTAAAAGCGCTGGGTTTAACCAATACACTGTGGGCTTTGATGATTCCAAGCGCAATTAGTGGCTTCAATCTCATCGTGCTTAAAAACTTTTTTCAACAAATACCGGATGGTTTGGAGGATTCGGCGAAAATCGACGGATGCAGCGATCTGGGTGTATTATTCCGTATCGTTCTCCCTTTATCGATGCCGGCCATGGCCACATTCGCTCTTTTCTATGCGGTGTCTCATTGGAATCAATTTTTCAATGCTATTCTGTATATCAACGATAATACGAAATGGCCTATTCAGGTGCTCCTGCGGGAGATCGTTATTTTAGCGCAAAGCCGGATCGGCGATGCAAGTATCGATGAAGCCCAGATTCAGCCCTTAACCATTCGTATGGCTGTTATTGTATTTGCTACCGTTCCGATTCTGTTTGTATACCCGTTCTTGCAGAAGCATTTTACGAAGGGTGTGCTCCTGGGTTCGGTGAAGGGATAGAGCGTTTTTACTAAATAGAAGGGAGTAGTTGAATGGAAACGTTTCGCAATCCGATTCTTGCCGGGTTTTACCCTGATCCTTCCATCTGTAGGGTGAGGGAGGATTATTACATGGTCACATCGACTTTCGAATATTTTCCCGGTGTCCCAATCTTCCACAGCAAGGACTTAGTTCATTGGCGTCAGATCGGACATGTGCTCGATCGGCCGTCGCAGCTCAATCTGGATGGTATTCCAGCTTCTCGGGGGATCTATGCCCCCACGTTAAGATATCATGAAGGTGTTTTCTATATGATTACGACGCTTACGGAGAGAGTTCCCGGCGGGCGCGAAAATTTCTTCGTTACGGCCACAGACCCTGCCGGACCATGGTCGGATCCGTATTGGTTGGATGATGCGCCTGGGATTGATCCTTCCTTGTTCTTCGATGATGACGGCAAGGTCTACTATACAGGAAACCGGGTGCCGCCGAGCGGACAGCAATATCTGAAGCATATGGAGATTTGGCTTCAGGAGCTGGATTTGGAGACGAAACAGTTGGTCGGTCCGAAACTTAGTCTGTGGGACGGGGCGCTGAAGCAAGCTCACGCACAAGAAGCCCCGCATCTTTACAAAGTGGGCGGGTACTACTATTTGCTTATTGCTGAGGGAGGAACGGGCTTTACTCATGCAGTTACCATTGCACGGAGCGAATCGCTAACCGGACCTTATGAGGTATGCAAACGGAATCCGATCTTGACGCATCGGCATCTTGGCAAACAGCACGGTATTGTAAATGTAGGCCATGCGGATCTTGTTCGAACGCAGACTGGGGAGTGGTGGATGGTATGTTTGGCTTCCCGGCCGTATGGGGGATATTACCGTAACATGGGGCGTGAAACGTTCCTCGTTTCCATGAATTGGGAGGACGATTGGCCGTTAGTGAATCCGGGTAAAGGAATCATTGAATGGGAGATGCCAAAGCCGAATTTGCCCGAAGCAAGGTGGCCTGCATTACCTGCTTGTGATCATTTTGATGCTCCGGTATTGGAGCACAGATGGAATTTCATCCGGACTCCGAGAGGAGAGTTTTGGAGCTTAAGCGAGCGTCCGGGTTATCTAAGGCTGAGGCTTAAACCAGAGTCGATATCCGAGGTTTGCAATCCAAGCTTTGTAGGCCGTCGGCAGCAGGATATTTCCTATGCCGTGCGGACGAAGCTAGAATTTGCGCCGGGTACGATTAAGGAAAGAGCCGGTTTGGTGTTATTACAAAACCATAATTTTCAATATCGTTTGGAATGCGGCTTGGATGATGAATCTCAGAGGGAAGTTCGCCTTGTGAGCAGGATTGCCGGCGAGGAAATGGTGCTTGCAAGGCGGAGCATCGATACGAGCCAGCTTTATTTGAGGGTGGAAGCGATCGGACAGTCCCTTCGTTTCGATTATGCAGCGGAGGCTGAGCAGTGGCAGCACTTGGCGGAAGATATAGACGGCACCATTCTCAGCACAGATACGGCGGGGGGCTTCACAGGAGCGTACATCGGTCTCTTCGCTAGCAGTAATGGTGAGTCCAGCGTTAACCATGCGGATTTTGACTATTTCGAATACATCGGTTTATAACTTATCTTTCTTAGGATGACTATGAGGGCTAGGTTTTAAATAACATTTCATAACGAAGGGGTAGAACTATGAACAAGCAAAAGGTTGCATTAGGAATGAGCACAGTGCTGCTTGCATCGGTGATGCTGTCGGCCTGCGGCGGCGACAAGGAAGTGGGCAATACAGAAGTCGTGAAGGAAACGGATAGCAAGCCCTTCCCAATTTCAATCGTCATTAACCAGGTAGGGGAAACTCCCGCGAACGACAACGATATGGAAAAAGCGATGGAGCAGTACACGAATACCGATCTGCAATTCCAGTGGATTCCTCAATCAGCCTACGACGAGAAGGTTAATGTCATGATCGCTTCCGGCGAGCTTCCGAAGCTGATCAAGCTCAGCTACAATCCGACAGCCATCGGATCATTGAAAGAAAATCTGTTCTGGGAAATCGGCCCATTCCTGAAAGATTACAAAAACTTGTCAGCGCAAAATCCGGTGTTTTTCGATAATATTTCCGTAGAAGGAAAAATTTACGGCGTCCCTTTGTTCCGCGATTTGGGCCGTTCCGTCGTCCATTACCGGAAGGACTGGTTTGACGCTGCCGGTCTCAAGGTGCCGAAGTCTCTGGATGATTGGTATAACGTAATCAAAGCAATGACGCTGGGCGATCCCGACAAGAACGGGAAGAACGACACCTACGGATTTATGATGGAGAAGAAATACAACCTAAATGCAGATTCAACGCTGACCCGGTTCTCGGTGATGAATGGCGGTCCGAACAAGTGGATGTACGAGAATGGATCCTTTACTCCCGAATTCATGACCGCGTCCTTCTTCGATACGTTGAAGTTCTTCAAACGTCTTTATGACGAAAAGCTGATCAACCAAGACTTTGCCGTAGTCGATGTCTCTGAGATCGATAAGGCTTATGAAACCGGGCGTGCCGCGATCCGAATTTCTGGAGGCAATGCTCAGAGCTGGCAGGATAAGATTGTTAAGGTCGTACCGAACGCCGTTATCGACAACGCTTCTTTTGAAGGCCCGAATGGCAAAAGAATACCGGGAGAAAGCGGAAACAATGGCTTCTTGGCTATTCCGAAAAGCTCTGTGAAAACGGAAGCAGAAATGAAAAAAGTACTGGCATTCATGGACAAACTGATGGATCCGCCAATGGCGACACTCTTGGTTAAAGGAATTGAAGGCAGGCATTGGCAAGACGGCGGAGACGTTACCTTGCCGTTAAACCGGGATGCGGATGCGAAGGAAGTAAAGCCTTATCGGGATAATCTTCCTCAACGAAATGAGTGGTACAACATTGCCAAGCCGATGAAACAGCCCGATCTGTTCCGTAAAAATCAACAAATCGGCAGGGATAACGAGAAGTTTGTTGTTCCCAATCCGGCGCTGACGCTCACTTCCGCAACCTACTTGGAAAAGGGCAAGGAGCTTGAACAGATCATGACCGATGCCGAAACGAAATTTATTATGGGCAAGATTGACGAGGCAGGCTGGAAGGCCGAGATCGAGAAGTGGAAAAAGGCCGGCGGCGAGAAGCTGATAACGGAGTACAAGGAGGCATACGAGAAAATCAAGAAGAAGTAACCCATCCTTTAGGAAGATAGGAGTGTTCCCCGAACCCTGATCGGGGGCATTCCTGATCATATTCATCGATTAGGATATGCTTACGAAGTCAGTTTTGCTCCACAAAACTCTAAGGAGGCACGTTATGAAGAAATGGTTTTCACAAATTCTTGTTGCAGCTATGTTTGCCGCATCCATTCCTGTAAGTGCTCACGCTGAAGCAGCATTGGGTTCGCTGCCGGCATTTCCGGGCGCCGAAGGCGGAGGCAAATATGTGACCGGCGGGCGCGGTCAAGCGGTATATGAGATTACAACGCTCGCGGATTATAAGATCAATGAAACGCCAATTCCCGGCTCTCTGCGAGACGCTGTAAGCCAGAGCAACCGGACGATCGTCTTCCGCGTCGGAGGAACGATCCGATTGAAGGAAAGCCTTAAAATTACAGGCTCGAACTTAACCATCGCAGGACAAACCGCTCCCGGCGACGGCATTACTGTAACCGATTACACGACGACCGTCGAGGCGGATAATGTCATTGTCCGGTATATGCGTTTCCGCCTGGGCGATCGTTATCCCAGCGAGGACGATGCCTTCGGCTTTCGCTATCACAAAAACATCATCGTCGACCACTGCTCCTTCAGCTGGTCGGTCGATGAGGTGCTCAGTCTTTACGACAATCAGAACACGACGGTGCAGTGGTCGATCGCGGAGGAAAGCATGCTGATGACGACGCATCAAAAGGGGCGTCACGGTTACGGCGGCATCTGGGGAGGAAACAACGCAAGCTTCCTTCATAACCTTGTTGCCCACAACTTCAGCCGCAACCCGAGATTCCCGACGGTCAAGAAAGAATATGACATCGTGGAGTCGACCAACAACGTGATTTACAATTGGGGCCTGTTATCCGCATATGGCACCGGCGGCGAAGGGCAGTACAACCTGAGTAATAACTATTATAAATATGGCGCAAATACTTATTACAATGTGCGCAATCAATTGTTCAATGAACTCACTTCACCGAGCAAGATGTACGTAGGCGGAAATATTATGGATGGCGACGCTGCGGTCACATCGGACAACTGGCTTGGCGTGCAAAGTGTGCAAGACCCTTCCTTGAAGCTGTCTCAGCCCGCGCAGGTCGCCGGCGGCTACGTGCCTGAATCTGCTCAGGACGCGTACAATCATGTCCTCGCAGGTGCGGGGGCTACTTTGCCAAAGCGTGATGCGATCGATGCCCGGGTCATGAACGACGTGAAAAACAGAACCGGCCAGTATATGAATTCCCCGCTTGAAGTGGGCGGATATCCCGATTATCCGACAGTCGTCTCAACCGTAGTCGATCAGGATCATGACGGGATAGATGATGCTTGGGAATTGGAAAAGGGCTTGTCCCCTGCAAACCCGGATGATCGAAACGGGGTAAATTTGTCTCCGGAAGGATATACGAACCTTGAGGTGTATCTTCATGGCTTGATTGTCAAAGGAAACGCGGGCGGCAACAATACGGATAACCCAGTTGTCTCGATCACATCCCCAGTTAACAACAACTTGAAAGAAGCTGGAAGCCATGTAACCGTGGAGGCTTCTGCTTCTGATAAGGACGGGATTGCCAAAGTAGAATTCATTGTTGATGGCATTGCCATAGCGGAGGATTTGGCGGCACCGTACAGCTTTGATTGGAATAACGTGACGGACGGCACGCATTTCCTTGTCGTTCGCGCAACGGACAACGCGGGACTTTCGACGCAATCGGACAATGTCGCTATCCACGTAAACAAAACCGGTCCGATCACTCCATGGCAAGCGCAAGATATTGGTTCTGTAGGCATCCCGGGCCATACACAGCTGGAAGGCAACGCACAGACGGTAACGGTCAAAGCTGCGGGGGATATCGGCGGCACTGCCGACGCGTTCCACTTCGCGTATCAGTCGTTAACAGGCAACGGCGAAATCATCGCTCGAGTCGAGCATGTTACTCCTACGGATGACAATGCCGAAGCAGGCGTCATGATTCGGGAAACGCTGGATCCTTCCTCCAAGATGGCACTCATGGCGGTTCCTTATGTCAAATTTGGCAAGAAAGGTGTCATAATCAGCCGTTCGGCGACAGGCGGAGATTCTGCGAGGGCGGAGCCGGATGATTTCATCAATACGCCGTATTGGGTTAAGCTCGTTCGGCTTGGCAACCAGTTGACAGGACTGATATCCGCAGACAAGACGAACTGGAAGCGGGTCTCATCCGTTGACATTCCGATGTCGGAAACCGTTTATATCGGGTTAGCGGTGGACGCCTCCAAGACGATAGACGACATTAATAAATACAACACTTCTTTATTCAGCGGCGTGGAACTTCATACGTTAGCCGCAGACTTTCCGACGCCTCCACAGGCGCCAGTGGCAACGGCAGGACAAAATAAAGCGGTGCTGAGCTGGTCCCCGGTAAGCACTGCAACCAGCTACAACATCAAACGAAGCGACGTCCCTGGCGGCCCTTACACAACGATCATGCCAAACGCGACGTCATCGTCCTATACCGATACGAACTTAGTAACGGGTAAAACGTATTATTATGTCATTAGTGCGTTAAATGCGAATGGCGAAAGCTTCGATTCAACGGAGGCCAGCGCGACTCCAACAGGTGCTCCTGAGGTCATTTGGCTCGCTCAGGACAATTTTGAAGGAGATACCATTGGAGAAATGCCTGCCGGATACACCTTGGTCAATCCGATTCCAGCGACAGCCACGAATAAAGTGATTACACAGGCAGTTCCTGGAACGAGTACAGGGAACAGCTCGGGCAAAGTCATGCAGCTTTTTGATACAGGCACGGTGAACACCAGAGTTGCGAAGACCTTTACACCGCAAAAGGGTACAGTCATCCTCGAAGCGGATTACATGCAGCAATCGATGATCGGCTCTGCCGGCCTGCTCCAGCTGCAGACACCGGATGGCGGTAAGACGCCTTTGTCTTTGGAAATCCGCAAAGCGGATGGAACCAATAATGTGTTCGTCATCAACAATGGCGGTACGTACGTCAAGGTGACAAATGAGCTGCCGCCTTTGAACCGTTGGATCAATTTCAAGATTGAAGCAAACGTTCAAACGGGCAAAGCAAAGATTTATGTAGATAATGTTCCGGCGGTGACTCTGGAAATTGATTTCCTCAGCACGGCTCTAGCCGATACGCAAGCAAAGGGAATTGGCCGTATTCATTTCTCCACACCGGGAAGTGGATCGGGCAGCCCCTATTGGGATAACGTGAAGGTGTATGTGGAGCCGGTAGCTTCTCCGAAGGGATTGGTTGCGGTACCGGGCAATGAAGCTGTTGAATTGAAATGGCCGGATGTACAAGGGGCGACCTCGTACAATGTGAAGCGAAGCGAAACGGATGGAGGCCCTTATACAACGATCCAATCTGAATCGCAGACAGCTTCGTTTATTGATAACACAGTAACGAACGAGAAGACGTATTACTACGTCGTTACGGCCAACGGAGTTGGCGGAGAATCCGCTGCTTCCAATCAGGTGCAAGTAACCCCGTCGGCATCCGCTATAAAGCCTGCGGCACCTACAGGACTGAAAACGGTGATCCGGGATTCGCAATTGGATTTGAGCTGGAACGCCGTGGACAATGTAAATTTCTATACGGTGAAAAAAGCGGCCAGCCCATCGGGACCCTTCGAGGTCGTCGCTTCCAATATTACGGACTTGGCTTACCGGGTGGGCGGCGTGCCGGATGGCGTAACCGAATATTACGCAGTAACGGCTACGAATGTAGCGGGAGAAAGTGAAGTCTCGGCTTCTGTGAGCGGCGTTGCCCTTGCACAGATTGGTACGCCTAGCTTGACGGCGGAGGCGGGTGACGCCCAAGTAACGCTGAGCTGGACCCCGGCTGCACAAGCCAACCGTTATACGCTGAAACGGGCCACGAGCATAGAGGGGCCATATATGATTCTCGCTGCAGATGTGACGGGAACGAATTACACCGACACAAAGCTGGTTAACGGTCAGCCTTACTACTACAAAGTATCTGCCGCAAACGAGTCGGGTACCGGCTTGGAATCCACTGTTGCAGCGGCTCGCCCCGTACTGAACGTCGGCCAGCCGGATGTGCCGGTTGGCATCAAAGCGGATCCGGGAAATACGGAGATTCAGTTGACGTGGAATGCGGTCAGCGGTGCTGGCGATTACCAGGTGGTTCGCTCAACCAGCAAGAACGGACCATTCTCGGTTATCGCCGATCAAGTGGCTGGGCTGGCGTTCACTGATAAGGGGCTGGCTAATGATACAGCTTACTATTACGCTGTTGCGGCGCACAACGATAAAGGTCTTAGCTATCATTCCTTGCCGGTTAAGGCAGTACCGGGCGCAGTATTCACCGTGGCCAAGGATGGAAGCGGGCAATTCAGCACAATTGCGGATGCAGTCAATGCCGTTCCGGACAACAACACGAGGCTTACGATCATCAAAGTGAAGAACGGCATTTATAACGAGAAGGTGCTTGTCCCTTCGACGAAAAAAATGATCACGATGATCGGGGAAAGCCGGGAAGAGACTGTGCTTGTCAATGGAGATTCCGCAAGCACGATCGGTCCGAACGGACAGCCGCTCGGTACAAGCAACAGCTATACGCTGAGGACGTCGGGAACTGACTTTACGCTGGAAAATATGACGGTTCAGAACAATGCCGGGCGGACTGCAGGGCAAGCCGTCGCGCTCTATGCCGAAGGCGACCGGGGGATTTTCCGCAACGTGAAACTGTTAGGTTACCAGGATACGCTGCAGACCGAAAGAGGACGGCAGTATTTTGTCAACAGCCACATTGAGGGAACCGTTGACTTTATTTTTGGAAGCTCCGCGGCCGTATTAGAGAACAACATCATCCAAAGCGTTGGTCCCGGTTATGTGACGGCACCGTCTACGGAAATGGGCAAGCCGGGATACGTGTTTATCAACAATCAACTGATTGCCAGTGCAGATGCGTCTGCCGGAACTGTAGACCTCGGCAGACCATGGAGAGATTACGGCAGCACGACGTATATCAATAACTACCTTGGGGAGCATATCCGGACTACAGGCTGGAACGAATGGGTTGCCGGCCGTTCGAAGACTGCCCGCTTTTCAGAATACTTAAGTTACGGACCGGGAGCCAACCCGGCTGGGCGTGTCAATTGGTCGACACAATTGACAGCGGAAGAAGCGGCACAATATACCATAGCATCCACTCTTGGCGGCTCCGACGGTTGGAATCCGAAAGAGTCGATCGGGTTGATAGACAAAGCTCCGGTTGCTCTCGTGCGGGTGTCCTCCATCTCGGTAATTGCGGCTGGCGGAGTGAACTCGATCACGTCGAAGAATGGCTCGCGGTCCTTGCGGGCATTGGTACTTCCAGGCAATGCGACAAACCCGTCGGTTGCCTGGGAGGTGTTTGAAAGCGACGGAATTACGCCTTCGAGCCGGGCGATGATTGACGCCGACGGATTGCTGACCGCGAAGAATAACGGAGTAGTCAAGGTTGTCGCGACCGCAAAAGACGGCAGCGGGGTTCATGGAAGCATGTATATTTTCATTAGCGGCCAAACGAGCATCCCTGCCGACTTGCCGATCGCAAAGCTTAGCGGGCCTGCGACCGTATATTCGGGGCAGGAGTTCAGCTACCGGGTAGGGTTAAGCAATGTTTCGTCCTCCCAATACTCATCGGTGTATGCATTGGATTTCACCATGCAATTCGGGACGAACACTGTGGAACTTGTTTCCGCCGATTCGCTCAAACCGGGCTTCCAGATCATCGCTCAGAAGACGGACATTCCGGGTCAGGTGAGGATTATCGCGTCCAGTCTGGGAGCGGCTGGCGCCATAACCTCCAGCGGCGATATTATTGAATTGAAGTTTAAAGCGAAGCCGGTCTCGGGTACGGATGCAGCGACGCTTGGTTTCACTTCTTTTAAAGTCTCCAACGGGGCGTCTCAAAGCTTTGCTGTGTTGCAGGCTAATCCATCCATCATACAAGTTGCTCCTTCTGCCAAGTAAACGACAACGTTACATGAAAAGGAAGTGGTCTGGTTGAATAGGTTATTGAAAATTGGGTTGGCTGCACTTTTATTAACAGCATCCTTTCCTCAAATAGATAGCAAAGCAGCGGCAGCCGTGTCTGTGCCTTCCGGGAATACCGCGCTAATCAATGACGATTTTAATGGGGTAACTGATGCGACGGTGATGAAAACCACAAACCCTATGACGACGGTAGCGGGCTATACGCCTACGATTACCGGCGCCAACAGTTCGATCGGCATTACCAGAACAGGAATGGACGGAGGCGAAGCCGTTACTTCCGATGCTTTGTTGCTCAGGGACTTGGACGGCAAGAACGGGCTTGGCCAAACTGTCGGAGATGGCAGCGGTTCCACGGCCATCGCCAAATCATTGGGACAAAATGTTAAAGAAGGCATCTTGACGATTGAGCAGGATATGTATTTCTTCGGAGACACAACTGTCCCGAACGGAACGAACGATATCAGCCGCGGTCGAACAGTCCTGGCCTTGTCCGGCGGGATCAATGATGCGAATCGTACGACGGATACGCTCGTTCAAGTCGACCTCAAAGGCGGCAGAATTGCATGGAAGGACAGCACCGGAGCTTTTACCAATATTACACCGAACAGCGTCTCGAACGGGGTATGGTACCATTTGAAGGCAGTTGTCAACTTCACTTCGTTCCGTGCCGACTACTACGTTACCAAAATGAGCGACGGAACGGTGATCGGTAAGCTGGAGGGCCAACCGTTCTCGCTGAAAACGCTCGGTGCTGCGCCGACGGATTATGCGGTCGCCAAGTCGTATTCGGCAACTACCGGCGGCACGACAGCGCAAAATATTTTGCTGGATAACATCATTGTCTACAAGCCGAATGCGCTGCCGGATGCGCCTGTCTGGGGAAGCCTTACGCCATACGCCTCCAAAGTAAAATTGTTATGGAAGGCTGCGAAAAACGCAGAGTCGTATTCGATTCTGCGCGGCACGACTTCCGGCGGACCGTATACGACGATTGCTTCGGGACTTCCTGTTACGCAATTGGATTACTACGACTCGACCGTAACGAATGATACGACCTATTACTATAAGATTAGCTCTGTCAATACATTCGGCAATAACGATTCGGTGGAGCAATCCGTAACGCCAACGGCATCTGCGGCGTTGCCCCAGCCTCCGGCGAATATAGCCGTTGTCGCCCGTGATTCAGCGGTAAGCCTATCATGGAGCCAGGTTTCAAGCGCAAGCCAGTATACGTTGAAACGCAGCACGTCTTTGGAAGGACCGTATACAACCCTTTCAAGCACGCTGCCGTATACGCAAACAAGCTACTATGATTCAGGCTTAACGAACGGTACGACCTATTATTATACATTGGCAAGTACAGCGCCCGATGGAACACCCGGCAACGACAGCGCGCCTGTTGTTGCGAAGCTGGCCGCACCGTTTGCGTCGCCTGCGAATGTTATTGCCAATGTTGCCGATTCGCAGGTTGCTATAAGTTGGGAGCCTGTCAGCGGCGCAGCCTATTATACCGTGAAACGCAGCACGAACTCCGGCGGCCCTTACGCAACGATCGCGGCTAACGTCGCCTCGGAGGGCTATACGGATGTAACGGCGGTCAACGGCACAATCTATTATTATGTGGTTTCCGCTTCCAACGGACAGCTCGAAAGCATGAATTCCATACAAGTTGCCGCATCGCCTGCTTCCATAGCGGTAGGGGCGCCGGCCGCTCCAGACGGAGTTGCCGTTAACCCCGGCAATAACAAGGTGGCATTACAATGGAATCCTGTGCCGGGGGCGGCTTCCTATTCGGTGAAGAGAGCGGTCTCGTTTGCCGGACCGTACACGGTATTGAGCGCAGGCTTGACCGGAACAAACGCCAACGATGACACTGCTTTGAACGGCACGACCTACTACTATATCGTGGCGGCTACGAGTGCAAATGGAGAAGGTGCGCCCAGCAAGCCGGCCATTGCGACACCTGCGTCAATGATCGTCGTTGCGAAGGACGGTACGGGAGATTTCACTTCTATTCAAAATGCGGTAAATTCCATCGCATCGAACAATACGGTCAGAACCGTTATTTTCATCAAGAACGGCGTGTATAAGGAAAAGATTTTGGTTAATAAGCCTTATGTCAGCTTGGTTGGCCAAAGCCGGGACGGCACGGTTTTGACCTACGACGACTATGCCTGCAAGGAGAGCCCGACCGGAACTCCGGCGGCTGCGGGCTTCTGCTCTGCTTTGCCTGCAGGAACGCTCATTTTGGGAACAGGCAACAGCTACTCGGTCAGCGTAACCGGAACCAATTTCACGGCGGACAGCTTGACGATTCAAAATACAGCGTACCCGAGAACGTTGGTTGCACCGGCCGTTGCGTTGTCTGTGACGGGAGACCGCGCTGTATTTACGAACGTGAAGGTGCTCGGCTTCCAGGACACTCTCTATGCGAACAGCGGCAGACAATACTATAAGGACGTTATTATTGAAGGCGATGGCGATTATATCTTCGGCAATGCGAAGGCGGTCTTCGACAGATCGGAGATCAAATTCGTAGGCAAGGCGGGAGGTCATATTACAGCTGCTTCAACGGATGCGACAGCTGAATTCGGTTATGTGTTCCTGAACTCGAGATTGACACGAGGCACTTCTGCATTAAAATCTTTCGTAACGGTAGGAAGCTGGGATTCCTCTTGGGATATCGATGCCAATATCAGCGCAACGAACAGCACCGTCGATTTGGGCAGACCCTGGAGGCCGTACGCCAATGTCAAATATATCAACAGCTGGATGGATGCCCATATCAAAGCCATCGGTTGGGACAACTGGGGCAGTGTCAGCAATGAAGCGACGGCCAGATACGGGGAGTATAACAGCAGCGGGCCGGGAGCCAATGCGAAGGGCAGGTTCAGCTGGACCAGACAATTAACGGCTAGTGAAGCCAATGAATATACGCCGCAGCGAATATTGGCGGGAGCAGACGGATGGGAGCCGACGTTAATCAGCATGCTGCCCGGACAAGAAGCTCCACAAGCACTGTCAGCCCCGGGAGGAGTGAACGCGACGGCGGGCAACGGTACAATTACGCTGAATTGGAGCCCTGTTGCTGGAGCCGCCTACTACAGCGTGCAACGCAGCACAACAAGCGACGGCAGCTTTACGGCGATCGCCGGTTCCGTATATGACACGACCTATACAGATGTTAACGTAATGGCAGGCCAAACCTACTATTATACGGTGGCCGCAAACAATGCGGATGGTCAAAGCGCGCCGTCCGAGACGGTAAGCAGCACAATAAAAGGGAGTGTGAATGCGGATATATCGGTTCTCCATTTCATTATTGTCAATGCGGAAGCTGCGGTCCTCGCCGCAGTGGAAGGAACAGGCACAGGGCAGTACCCGTCTGGAGCGAAGGCAACGTTCCAATCGGCGATCCAGACTGCCAAGGCGGTTGAGAGCAACGGTGCGTCGACACAGCAGGAGATCAATCAAGCTGCCCTTGAGCTGAATAAGGCGATTCAAAATTTCTCTAACACAGTTAATTTCAATTATGATCCTATGGATGTCAACAAGGATGGGGAAATCGGGATCGCAGATTTGGGATGGATCACTGCTCATTACGGCAAATCATCCGCGGATTCCGACTGGGACTTGGTCAAAGCGGGGGACATCAACCTGGACGGGAAAATCGATAATCAGGATCTGATGGTGATTGCTAATCTCATTCAGAACGTACCCGACAAGGTCGAACAAATTACCTACAAATTTAATTTTACCAACACAGCTAAAGACGGATACTCGTCAGTGGTTTATGGCCCGAATAACGGTGCGCCGCTGTACAACTCTTCGGTTGGCTACGGCTTTGTTAATGAGACCAGCGCGCTGCCGGCAAGACAAGTGCATACGGCTCCAATTACTTCGGACGGAACCGGTTTTGTCATTAGCGAACCGCAATTTTATGCAGAGAAAGGCTTTGAGAAGGACAACTACAACAATTACGGCATGGCATTTCGGATCAAAGCTCCTCCGGGAGCGTACCAAGTTTACGTTAAAACAACCTCCGCTGCTGCGGACACAACCGTATCGGTTTCGGGCATGCAGACGAGCCGGCTCCTGAAAGGCGGATACTGGGATACGGCAAAGCTAGTGCCAATACGCAATTTCATTACAGCGAGCGGAAAGGAATGGACCTATAACTTTATCAACGGGCGGAGCTTTATCGATATCGAGATTGAACCGAACAAAACCAATACGCCTGTTGGCGTGCAGGAAATCGTCCTTACTCCGATCGCACCGCAAACGCGCGCTGCTGGAAGCCTTCCGACGATTTATACGCTGGGGGATTCCACAGTCAAATCCTACACCTTTGACGAAACGCCGATGAGTGGCTGGGGTCAAGTATTTGACAATATGTTCGATTTGAGCAAAGTGAATGTCGTTAACTATTCGATGGGTGGACGTTCGTTCAAGAGCGCTTATACGGAAGGCCGTTTTAACGATATTCTGATGACAGGAAAAGTCGGGGACTACGTGATGTTTCAGTTCGGTCATAATGACGAAAGTACGGATGAGAACCGTCGATTCGGCAGAGGCGCTACTGAAGCGATGTATGAATCTTATATCAAGGAAGTGTATGTTCCTGCCATTCGGGCTCGCGGGATGATTCCCGTACTGGTGACTCCGATGTCCAGGGTCAATGGTGCTGCGCAGCCAGGATCTGTCTATACGAACTCTTTTAAAACCAGATTGTTCCCGGATATTATGAAAAAGGCTGCTGAGGAACTGGGAGTCACCGTTGTTGATCTGAACTCGGAAAGCCTCAAGTATTATAACGCTATCGGAGTCGAAGCGACGACCGCGATCGTCATGTCCATTGAAGCGGGGGAAACGCCGGGCAAAACCAACGACGGAAGCTACGCCAACGGACATCCGTCAAACAAAATAGACGGAACTCACTATAAGGAAGCTCTCGGGAAACAATTCGCCCGGATCATCGTTACGGAAATCGCTGGCAAAGGAGCCGCAGGCGATCCGAAAGCCGCGAATATTGCTTCTTTTCTTAAACAAGACGTCAAGGCTGCCATCGCAGCGGGCGACTGGTCGAACATCTTCCCGGAAATGGCCAAGGATACGACGACCGGTGCAGGCTCATATTATCGGAATCAGATTGAGAAGCTGCTTCAGCTTGGCGTTATGAGCAAGGATAGCAATGGAAACTTTAATCCCGACATGAAGATGTCGGTGGGCGAATTCGTTAGAGCCATCAGCTCGATTATGGACGTGGATTCATCGGTATTGGCCGGATATGCGAACGGAGAGCTGACACGCGAGGTAATGGGCGCTATATTGGACGATGCTTATCGGGCCAAATTCGGTACTACGAAGCCGAAGTACATGACCGATTACAACGGCACGACCGCAGTGCCCGGCAGCCCGAACTACGATCCGAATTTGGATTCTGGCGCCAAAGGCGCGATGTATTATCCGCTTGTTTCCTTCGAGCAGCTTACGGATACGGCGGATATATCTCCTGTGTTGGTCAATAAGGTAAAGGATGCTTATGAATTGGGTCTCATCCGGTCGGAGAAAGGTATCGCGAGAGGCAAGATGATCAATGGCACAGAGCTTGAGCCGAAGATGATCGTTGCAAGAGCGAAAGCGGCCAAAACACTTTATTTTATGTGGGTGCTCGTAAATGAGGTAAACGTTGAGAATGATTTTGTCAAAGCCCACATCGATAATGTCGCTCCAACGGCAACAGTGGGTTACAGCACAACAGCGCCTACCAATCAGGATGTAGTAGCAACGATTACGCCAAGCGAGGCTGTTACGGTCATCAACAATGGCGGATCTACCAGCTATACATTCACGGCTAACGGCAGCTTCACCTTTGAATTTATGGATGCTGCAGGCAACAAAGGCTCGGTTGAAGCCGCTGTGTATAACATCGATAAAATCGCACCTACGGCGACGGTGGCTTACAGCACAACAGCGCCGACCAATCAGGCTGTAGTAGCAACGATTACGCCAAGCGAGGCTGTTACGGTTATCAACAATGGCGGATCAACCAGCTATACATTCACGGACAACGGAAGCTTCACCTTTGAATTTATGGATGCTGCGGGCAACAAAGGCTCGGTTGAAGCCGCTGTGTATAACATCGATAAAATCGCACCTACGGCGACGGTGGCGTACAGTACAACAGCGCCGACCAATCAAGCTGTAGTAGCAACGATTACGCCAAGCGAGGCAGTTACGGTTATCAACAATGGCGGATCAACCAGCTATACATTCACGGCTAACGGAAGCTTCACCTTTGAGTTTGTTGACGCAGCGGGCAACGTGGGCAGCGCTACAGCCACTGTCAGCAACATTGATACGATAGCGCCTACCTTAATCTTGATTCCGGATAAGCAGACTTTATCAACTGCGAATCACAAGCTGGTAACCGTTAGTATGAGCGTCTATGGGCAGGATGAAGGCGCCGGTGTCAGTACGATCGTGCTGACCTCGATCACGAGCAATGAACCGGACGACGGCTTGGGTGACGGAGATACGGCGGGAGATATCGCGGGTGCCGAAATCGGAACCTTTGATACGGAGTTCCAGCTGCGAGCCGAGCGATCCGGCAAAGGGCAAGGGCGAATCTACCTGATTACTTACACGATCACCGATCTGGCAGGAAACCAAACGACGGCTACTGCTGAGGTTACAGTGCCGCATGACAACAAATAACTAGTTACGAAGTCACGAAAGTGAGCGATGCAACACCTCCGGACCTGAAACTGGGTCTTGGAGGTGTAATATAAAGTTCGCTTCTATCAAATGCGATACAATCAAATGCGATACAATGAAAACGGTTACAAACTGAAGATGGAGGTGTATATCACCATAAAAAATTGAAAAATCGTAGTGCGGATTTCTTGTTTTCGACATGATGTTGATACTATTCATTAGGAGGAAGCGTATGAGAAAAAGTATTTTGGCTATTGTAAGTTTGCTGTTATTGCTTTCATGGATTCAGATCGGAAGCCCCATGGCTTCGAGTGTAGCGTTTGCCGAAGATATTCCGAGTCTGTCCGGCGTACCGACCAATCTTACGGCCAAGCCCAGAAACAGCCAGGCAGATCTGACCTGGAATCCGCCGGTTGATTATCCGGTCATCGCATACAGGCTTTACCGGAGCACCGATCCTGCAGGCCCCTACACCAAAATTGCCGACGTAATGGACACCAAGTACCGTGATTTCGGACTGGACAACGGTACTAGATACTATTATCAGGTCACATCCGTCAGTGTAGGGGAAAGCGCGCCTTCTGCCGCTGCCGCCGTTGTACCGATAACGCCGTTCGACGCTCCAACCGGTTTGACGGCTATAAGCGGCGACGGTCAGGTTACGATCCGCTGGAACCAGGTTGCTGGAGCTCTATCTTACGATGTGAGGCGCAGTACGGAAAATGGCCTAAACTATGAGACGGTTGTTTCGGGTGTAACAGATCTCCAATATACAGATTCAACGGTAAGCAACGGCACCAGGTATTACTATGTCGTATCGGGCGCAAGCCCGGCGACTGCAAGCGCCAATTCCGCATCCGTTCAGGTAGTCCCTGCGCCGAGCGGAGCGCCTGCAATTCCGGACAGCATTCAAGCTGTTGCCGGCAATGCCCAGGTCATATTGACTTGGCGAGAGGTCAGCGGGGCGGTATCGTATACCGTCAAACGTGGTGCATTCAGCAGCGGTCAATACGAGACCATTAAGACCGGTATTCCCGGGACAAGCTATCAGGACGCGGGCCTTGTCAATGGCGTAACCTACGATTATGTGATTTCAGCGGTAAACGCCCATGGGGAAAGCTATCATTCCGAACCGATCGCTGTCACCCCTGCGGATGTTTTGGTCGTCGCGAAAGATGGAACGGGTGATTTTACAACGATTCAAGCGGCATTGAATGCGGTTCCGGCCAATAACACCAAAAGGACCGTTATCTATATTCGCAACGGCGTCTATCGAGAGCAAATTGTCGTACCGGCAAACAAGCCGTATGTAAGCCTTGTCGGCGAAAGCGCAACCGGCACGATTCTCGTCTACAATCTTAACGTGAATTCCAAGAAACCTGACGGTACGCCGTATAGTACGCTCGAAACGGTCACGGCCGTCGTGCAAGGCAAAGATTTTTCGGCCGACAACATGACCTTCCAGAACGACTCCGGTCCAGGCACCGGTCAGGCGCTCGCCGGTTTTCTAAGCGGGGACCGCGGTGTATACAAAAATGTCCGTTTCCTCGGCTTCCAGGATACGATCTACATTGAGAAACGGCAGTATTTCAAAGACTGCTATATCGAAGGCGACGTCGATTTCATTTACGGTCCGGCGACCGCGTTCTTCGAAAACAATGAGTTGCACAGCAAGCGCCTGAAAGGCGGTTATTTAACCGCGGCAAGTACGCCGGAGACTACAACCTACGGGTTTGTCTTTCTAAATTCGAAAATCACCTCCGATCCGGGGGTCAAGAACGTCGACTTCGGAAGACCGTGGCGTCCGTACGCTGCAGTAGCCTTCATCGACACGATGATCGACTCGTCGATCGCCCCTTACGGCTGGAATAACTGGGGCGATCCGAATAACGAGAAAACGGCCAGATACTCCGAGTATAACAGCCGGGGACCGGGTGCGAATCCGAAAGCGCGAGCAGGCTGGTCGAAACAGCTTACACCGGAGGAAGCAAGTCAGTACACGGTACAAAACGTAATGAAAGGAACTGACAACTGGAACCCGCTGCGCACCGCCATCATTCCGTTAACAGATAATACGCCTCCGGTTACAACCCTGACATCGTATACGGACGGGCAATATTTAAATGTAAACACTCCGACATTCACGTGGAGCTTCAGTGATGTGGATGCCGGCGACGCACAGCGTGCTTATCAGGTGCAAGGATCGAAAGACAATTGGCAGACGACCGCTTGGGATTCCGGGGAAATGGTCGATACTGCGACGTCGTATCAAGCTCCAATGATGCAGGATTACGATAACTGGAGCATTCGGGTTCGGACGCAAGATACCCGGGGGGCTTTGTCAAAGTGGGCTTATCGAACATTAGCCATAGATACCGCAGCTCCGACAGCCAAGGTGGTATACAGCACCACGGCGATGACAAACCAGGATGTTATAGCCACGATCGAGCCCAATGAGCAAGTGACGATAACCAATAACAACGGGGCTTCCAGCTATACGTTCAGCGAGAATGGAAGCTTCACGTTTGAATTTATGGATGCAGCAGGCAACAAGGGCAGCGCTACAGCCACTGTGACGAACATCGACAAAGTCGCGCCTACGGCAACAGCGGCCTACAGCACGACAGCGTCGACCAACAAAGATGTAGTTGCAACCATTACGCCAAGCGAGGCTGTGACGATCACCAATAATGGCGGTTCAACCAGCTATACGTTCAGTCAGAATGGCAGCTTTACGTTTGAATTCATGGATAGGGCAGGCAATACAGGAACGGTTGTAGCATCAGTAAACAACATTGACAAGACGGCGCCGACGCTTCGTATCGTTCTTGACAAGACAACGCTCATGCCGGTGAACCATCAGTTAGAAACCGTAAATGCGAGCGTCTATGCGGACGATGGCATGTCGGGGATCGATTCGGTCGTGCTGATCTCGATAACGAGCAACGAACCGGACGGCGGCATGGGCAACGGAGATCAGCCGAATGATATACAAGGAGCAGAATACGGTACCCCGGATACTTCATTTATGCTGCGTGCAGAACGAGCGGGTACCGGTTCCGGACGCGTTTACACGATCACATACACCGCAACCGATAAAGCGGGGAATAAGACAACGGTCTCGGTAACTGTAACCGTCCCCCGCGACCAATCAAGCAATTAAAACGTTATTGAAGTTTGCTTCCAGGGTTAAGGACATCCCGACAGCGTCTGTACGCTTCGGGATGTTATTGGCCGAAGAAAGCTACCGGGATGCGGGTCGTTTACGACAACGTCGCTCCCGAAATCAAGCTGGATGGCCGGAAAGGGAAAAAACGACAATATTTACAGTACGGTTTATAACCCTTACCCGGTTTCATGCCGATTGAGTGAAGCGGGAACGGTATGGGTTATGACGGCTTGACGGTTCAAACAGAGATTCTTTTAGGACTGCAGATTTTGGCAGGCAATCTCCAACCCAATTACGTTTAATGTCGTTCTGAAAGGAACCAGCACCCCGTAACTAATAGCGTTATCGGCATTTCGAAAGGGATAGAATTGTCCAACTGGGAGGCAAAATCTGTGAAAAAAACAATATGGTCGAAGAGGTGGCTTGCCTGCTTTCTGATGATCACGATGGTTGTGGGGCTTTTCCCGCTCCCAACGCTCACCGAAAGTGCATTCGGAGCGATTCCGGGACAATCGCAAATAACGGACAATCTGAAACCCGTGGCTCCGACCGGATTAACCGCCGTAGGAGGGAATGCCAAAGTAAGCCTGACTTGGAACACGGTAGACGGTGCTATATCCTACAACGTCAAGCGCAGTACCAGCGCAGGCGGACCGTATCAAGTCAGCGCTTCCGGGCTGACAGATCCGGCTTACACCGATGAAGCAGTTGTTAACGGTACGATGTACTATTATGTCGTAACCGCGGTTAATCTTTTAGGAGAAGGAGCTGCATCGGAGGAAGCGGGAGCCGAGCCGAAAGTGCCCCCTGCCAAGATACCCGGATTCCCCGGAGCTGAAGGGGCGGGAATGTATACGACCGGCGGTCGCGGCGGCAGTGTTTATTATGTAACGAATCTAAACGATTCGGGTCCGGGTTCGCTTCGCGACGGGATATCTCAAAGCAATCGGATGATCCTGTTCAACGTATCCGGCGTCATCCATTTGAAGAGCCGGTTAATAATAGCTGGAAGCAACTTGACGATTGCAGGGCAGTCGGCGCCCGGGGACGGCATAACGGTAGCGGATGGTGAGACGGTCATAGGCGGAAGCAACGTTATTGTGAGATATATCCGTTTTCGTCCGGGAGATCAAAATATTGCTAACGAACCGGATTCGTTCGGCGGACGCTTTATACACGATATTTTGGTCGATCATGTTTCCGCGAGCTGGTCGACGGACGAGGTGCTTTCGTTCTACAGCAATGTCCGCACCACGGTGCAGTGGAGCATCATTAGCGAGAGCTTGACGATGTCCGGACACGATAAAGGCAAACACGGCTATGGCGGAATCTGGGGCGGCGCTTCCGCGACATTCCATCATAACCTGATCGCGCATAATACGAGCCGAAATCCTCGCATCGGCGCGGGGACGGCGCCACAGCCGGCAACCGTCGACTTGCGCAACAATGTCATCTACGACTGGGGATATTTACCCACATACGGCGGGGACGGATCCCAGATCAATATGGTCAACAACTATTACAAACCCGGCCCCGGGACCTACGCTTCAGTGAGAAAACTATTTGCCTCAGCAGATACCGGATCATGGTACGTTGCGGGCAATGTGATGGATGGCTCGGAGGAAGTAACGGCGAATAACGAGCTTGGCGTTCGCGTCAATGGAGGAAGCTTGTCTCCGACCGAGTTTTCCGTGCCCGACGGTTCCGTTGCTACGGAAGCAGGCAAGGACGCTTATACCAGCGTATTGGCCAAAGCCGGGGCCATCCTGCCGAAGCGAGATCCGGTTGACGCGCGCGTTGTCAACGATGTGAGAAACGGGACCGGTCGGTTTATAAACAGGGCGACAGAGGTAGGCGGCTATCCCGAGATGAATTCGGCACCTGCGCCGGTAGATTCCGATGGGGATGGAATGCCCGACGTGTGGGAAGATGAGCATGGGCTGAACAAAAATGACAATAGCGACGGGAGCGCGCTGGAGAAGGGGGGAAGCGGCTATACGAACGTAGAGATGTACCTCCATTCGCTAGTCGATTGGACAAACGCGCCGAAAAACCCGAGCGTAGCGTTAACATCGCTGTCTTTGAACGAGTTGCATCTGACGGGCTCCAGCCTGACGCTTCAAACGACAGCAACTGCCCACGCGGCTGCCTCTATTGCCAAAGTGGAATTTTATGATGGTGTCGTGAAATTGGGCGAGGCAAAGGACGCTCCTTATTCATTTGTTTGGACTAACTTAAGCGGGGGCACCCATTATGTGTCGGCGAGAGCTATCGACAGCAACGGACTATCGACGCAGTCCTCGATTATTCCGATTCATGTCAACGATGCTGCGCTAAACGCAGAGTCTGCATGGAAATCGGTGGATATCGGCAACCCGCCGATCGCGGGAACCGCAAGCGTCGATGCCAATAACGTCTATACTGTCAAAGGATCCGGTGTAATAAGCGGCAGTCGGGATTCGTTCCAATTCACAAACCAGTTGTTAAAAGGCGATGGAGAAAGGATCGTGAAAGTGGAGTCCATCACGCCGGTTGACCAATACGCCGCTTCCGGCATCATGATCCGGAATACGCTAGACCCGGATTCCGCGATGGTCATGATCAGCACATCTTATGTCAAATCGGACACTCAGCCGACGAAATACTCCGTACATCTGATCTCCCGCGGGCAAAAGGGTGGCGTTACGACTACGCCAGCGAGACCGACAGCCGTGCTGGCCGCGACGAATATACCTGTCTGGCTAAAGTTAAACCGAACAGGCAACGTCTTTACGGCTTATGCGTCTCAAGACGGTCAAACGTGGACACAGGTTGGATTGCCACTGACGATCGGGATGAACCCGGATGTGTATATTGGGATCGCTGTCGATGCCAAGCAGGAAAGCAACGAGCTTCACAACTATAACGCTGTCAAGGTTTCCAATGTATCGTTGACGTTTCAGAATACGCCGCCGGTTACGACCGTGACTTCCTATTCGGACGGCCAATATATCAACGTAAGCAATCCGACAATCACGTGGAGCTTCAGTGATGCGGATGCCGGCGACGCACAGCGTGCTTATCAGGTGCAAGGATCGAAAGACAATTGGCAGACGACCCGGGGAAGTGGTCGATGGCGCGACGTCGTACCGTACCCCGCGATCAGTCAAGGAAGTAAAACGTTATTGAAGTTTGCTTCCAGGGTTAAGGGCATCCCGACAGCGTCTGGGGAAGAGTACTCAACCTCGCCGTAAGTCCCTTACCTGAGTCTGCAATTATCCTTAAGCGTAGATGTCATGAGAACAAAACATTTCGAAATTACGTCAATCAATATGTATCCAGGTTGACAATTTAGCGATCAAGCATCTTTACTCCAAAACCATTCGTTTATGTCTTGGGGGATGGTTTTTTTTATTTCGGGAATGAAAATGGATAAGAGAGATAATGCCAGTGCAGTTACAGCCACGATTTTCTTTCCGGTTTTTGAGTGATATTAAAACGCTTTCATTATTCAGTATAAAATCTCAACTATAAGAATCTATCAAAACTACCTCGAGTACTTCTGAGAATTGATGCAAGCTGCAGGATAGCGCAACATCTGATGCAATTTTTGTGCAGGGGATACGTCTAAAGGACAAAGTCATTAGCAATGAAGGTACCTATGGAAAGGCTGTTCTCGCTATTTTTGTTATGATCATATCACCTAAAGAGTGATTTTGTTTACCGTTACCGATTGATGCTAAAAGTATGAGAGCAAATATTGCAAAGGTTGAGCAAATACAGCAACAATGGTGTGGAGAGGTATGTTTATTTTGTGCTAGGTTGTAGATAGAAGTTATTTCGCAGATCGGCCCGCAGCGGGCCGTTCACTGAATCCTACAAACGAGGAGCGTACCATCATGAAACCGATTCGCTTATTTATTGCAGGAGATTCCACCGCAGCCTCTTATCCGCAGGAACGGTCACCGATGGCCGGATGGGGACAGATGATCGGGCGTTACTTCAACGATTCCGTCGTTGTCGTCAACGAAGCCCGTAATGGGCGAAGTTCCAAGAGCTTTATCAACGAAGGGCATTTGATTCGAATAACGGATGCGATGCAGGAAGGGGACTACCTGCTGATACAGTTCGGGCATAACGATCAGAAGCCGGAACCGGAGCGACGGACGGAGCCTTTTGGCACCTATCAAATGACCTTGCAAACGTACATTAATGCTGCTAAGTCCGTGGGGGCTACCCCGGTTCTTCTTACGCCGGTGCAGCGGCGTCAATTTAACGAAGAGGGGACTTACGTTCAATCTCATGGTGATTACCCGGAGGCTGTCCGGCAGTTGGCGCAGCGGGAAGGTGTCGCCTGCATCGATTTATGCACATTAAGCGAGATGAAACTCGTTTCGCTTGGTCCTGACGGATCCAAATCGTTATTCGTCTGGCTTCGTCCCGGCGAGCATCCGAACTACCCGGACGGCTGCGCGGACAATACGCACTTTAACGAACGCGGGGCGGGTGAAATGGCACTGCTTGTGCGTGAAGGGCTCATACGCGCCGGCCTGCCGATCAGCACTTATTTTACACAGGAGAACGGTATCCCTCATTGGGTTATGCCGGAGGTGCTCCTGCCGGACATTCCGGATCGGACGTTCCGGTTAACCGATTTCGGAGCGGTAGGCGACGGACTGACGGACAATACCAACGCGTTCCACCGAGCGATCCAAGCTTGTACGGAAGCGGGAGGCGGAAAGCTGATCATTCCGGCCGGACTTTGGCTGACAGGGCCACTGAAGCTGGCGAGCCGACTGGAGCTTCATGCCGAGGAAGGCGCAGTCATTCGATTCAGTCAAACGTTCGCCGACTATCCGCTCATTCAGTCTACTTATGAAGGTCTGGGCGCTGTTCGCTGCCAATCGCCGTTGGATGCGGAAGGACAAGAACATATTGCCATAACAGGGAAAGGTGTGTTTGACGGCGGGGGAGAAGCGTGGAGGCCGGTAAAGAAGTGGAAAATGACGGAACCTCAGTGGGTACAGCTGCTCCAGAGCGGTGGTATTACGAATGAAGCCGGCGACATGTGGTGGCCGTCGGAGGCCGCTATGCAAGGGGCCGTATGGGTCGATCGGCTTAGCCGGGAAGGTGTTAAGGATGTGGCAGCCTATATGCCAGCTCGAGATTATTTACGGCCGAACCTGCTTAGTTTTAGGAGATGCCGACATATCCTGCTGGACGGACCTACATTTCAAAATTCCGCGGCATGGTGCTTGCATCCGTGGGCTTCCGAGCATGTAACAATTCGAAACGTAACCGTACGTAATCCGTGGTATGGGCAGAACGGTGACGGCCTTGATCTGGAATCGTGCCGGTACGCGGTCGTGGAACATTGTACGTTTGACGTCGGGGATGACGCGATTTGCCTGAAATCCGGCAAGGACGAAGCAGGACGCAAACTGGGTCTTCCATGCGAGTACGTGGCAATCAAAAACTGTGTTGTCTACCATGGACACGGCGGGTTTACGATCGGGAGCGAAATGTCCGGGGGTGTGCGATATGTATCCTTGACGGACTGCACCTTCATCGGAACCGACATCGGCCTTCGCTTCAAAAGCGCACGTGGGCGGGGCGGCATTGTGGAGCATATTTCCATCCAGCGTATTCGAATGATTGACATAATCGGGGAAGCGATTTCCTTCAATTTCTTCTACGAAGGGAAGGAAGGCTCAGGTACCGCTCAAGATGAAATAGAGCCGGTGAACGAGGGGACGCCGATTTTCCGCAGTATCGAAATCATCGATGTTGTTTGCACGGGCGCGCAAACGGCACTGCTCATCAATGGCCTTCCGGAAATGCCGCTGGAACAGTTGTACGTCCATAAGCTTACAGCTGCCGCTGATCGGGGGTGCGTCTGTCATCATGCGAAGCAGCTTGTATTAGAGCAGATGGACTTGCATGTCAAAGACGGTTCACTCATTACCTTGCACCAATGCGAAAAGGTGGAGCTGATCCGCCTACAGGAAGCCGGGGCGGCAGCTGACAAACGAAACGTGCACATTACGGGAGCTCATTCTGCTGCAGCCAATGCCATTCGTTAAAACTCTAAAACTCTAAAACTCTAAAACTCTAAAACTCTAAAACTCTCAAACTATCAAACTCCAGAAGGGGATTCGCCAATAATGAAAATGACACCTGTACCATCGTCTGTTTGGACAGCAGACTTAGGCAACGGCTTTTACCGAAATCCGATTTTGTACGCGGATTATTCGGACCCGGATATTATTCGGGTTGGGAACGACTTTTACATGACAGCCTCGAGCTTTGTCAGCACGCCTGGTTTACCGATTCTGCACTCGAACGATTTGGTAAATTGGACGCTCATCGGGCACGCGATAGACCAATTGCCGGATGGCTTTGAAGGGCGCGTGCGCCACGGAGACGGTGTATGGGCACCAAGCATCCGCCACCACGACGGGACGTTTTATATTTATTTCGGTGCTCCTGACGAGGGGATCTTCATGACGACCGCGCAAAATCCAGCAGGACCTTGGTCCCCCTTACATTTGGTGAAGGCCGTAAAGGGCTGGATCGATCCTTGTCCATTCTGGGATGAAGATGGACAGGCATATCTGGTGCATGCGTTTGCCAACAGCAGGTGCGGCATCAAGCATAAATTGAATATGTGCCGTATGAAGCCGGATGGAACGACGCTGCTCGATGAGGGGGAGATCGTATTCGATGGAACTGTGGACCATCCTACAATGGAAGGCCCGAAGTTGTACAAGCGCAATGGCTATTATTATATTTTCGCGCCGGCTGGCGGTGTGTCAACAGGCTGGCAAGTTATATTGCGGTCGCGCAGCATATATGGCCCTTATGAAGATAAGATTGTCCTGCATCAGGGACATACGGATGTTAACGGGCCTCATCAAGGTGGATACGTAGAGCTTGATTCGGGAGAGTCGTGGTTCGTGCATTTCCAAGATCGTGAGGCGTACGGCCGCATTATTCATTTGCAGCCGATGGGCTGGGAGAACGATTGGCCGACGATGGGTATCGATTCGAACGGAGACGGGATCGGCGAGCCGGTATCCGAGTATCGGAAGCCTAATACAGGAAGCAGTTGGCCTATTGCCGTACCTGCTACTTCTGACGAGTTTGACCACTCGGCGCTTGGTCTCCAGTGGCAATGGCAAGGAAACAGCAGGCCGGAATGGCTCTCACTCACGGCAAGTCCCGGACAGCTGCGGCTTATGGCTCATCCTCTGCCGCAAGGAGCATCGACGTTATACGATGCTCCTAACGTCTTATGTCAAAAGCTGCCTGCGCCTGAGCTTACGGTGACGACGAAGCTGACACTGCATGCGGGGTCAGGCATAGAACGCGCAGGGCTAACGGTATTCGGACACCAATACCGATATGTCTCATTAGAGTCGTCCGAGGCAGGCATGCGGATCGTGCTTGTAAGCGGTGAAGGAAGCAAGGAGGGGGCGTCGGAACGGTTGGATGCTGCTGTCGTTGCGGATATTTCAACTGTTTATCTACGTGTAATTATCGTACGGGAGGCGAAATGCTTATTCCAGTATAGCTTCGACGGTGAGGCGTATGAGCCGTTGGGCGACACGTTCGACGCTGTGCCGGGAGGCTGGGTAGGCGCGAAGATTGGATTGTTTTGCCTTCAGTTCGGTGAAGCTCTCGGAAGCGGGTATGTCGATTTTGATTGGTTTCACGTGGAGAATAAGGACTCTTTAAACGATTTCACTGAATAATAAGTACAGTAAAAACCTTCCAATGCGTTACTTGGAAGGTTTTTAGGTTCAAAACAACCACAGAGCTTGCTTGGGTTTCGATTTCCAATGATAGCTTGGGATATGCGGATGTTTGTAAATGGTATGACGATGTAGAGGGGACGTTCCGAATTGATGTTCAGGTTCATAACAAAACGTTCGGACCTTTGTTTGGCTAATATGTCATTATATGTCGTTTTATATCGAACTAATGAATATTTTGAATAATTTCATTGTATAAAAAATCCATTAAAAGTATAATTTCTTTAATGGATTTTTCCATTTAACTAGACATTCTTTTCAAACAAAGGGGAGGAAATGAAATGAAAAATTGGAAGAATTGGATACTTATGACTCTTGTTTTGGCAGCTATGGTTTATTCATCAGTTGTACCTTTTCCATGGGGACCATAATCCCTTAAAGGAGCTAGGTGATACCTAGTTCCTTTCATTTTTTATATAAAGGAATGAACATATATGATTTACTTTATACTTGCTGGCATTTTTCTTTGTATCATTCTGAAACGCAATTTATTGACAATTGTTGATTCCTTTGGAGCTTTCAGAATGCCCTACTTACTGATCGGCACCTTTGCGTTTCAAATTTTTATTTTTTGGTTAGGTAATAGAACTGAGCGCGATTATCCTATTCTACTTGAACTCTCGTTTGCTATTATGATCTTAGGTTTATGGATGAACAGGCATTTACCAGGAATTATATTTATATGTTTTGGGGCTGTGCTTAATTTAATAGCGATTAGTATACATGGTGGTTTAATGCCTGTATCAGAAAAGGCTATGATTTTGTCTGGGTATAATGGCTCTGCTTTTGATACAGATGATCCCCGACATCAACTAATGAATACATCTAATTTTTGGTGGTTGGGAGATTGGATTCCTTTTTTCAAACATGTAATAAGTATAGGGGATGTTTTTGTAGGATTCGGATTTATTCGATTTCTATTAAGAACCACTTCAAAGAGGGAGTAGCATGAAGGACAAAAATTTGTACACCTTGGTATTATTCTTAACCGGAATATATACGATATATGTCGGTTTCGGATTTATTCAATCCAATAAGGATTGGCAGTCTATAATAATAATATGTTTATTAATAGTAATAGTTGATCTATTTCCGACAAAATTACCTAATGGATTCTGGTATAACGGTGCAACACTAAGTTTTCTTTATTTAACGTATTCAAAAGGTATCTCAGCAAGCACGGTTCCGATTATATTCAGCACACTCATGTTTTTTTTGTCGGCTAGCAAACCCTTCTATAAAATTAACTGGTTTCGCTTGTTTTCAACGTTAGGAATGTATTTTATTAGTATGGTGTGTGCGGCGGTTAGTTTGAAATTTATGAATCAATTTCCACTTATCGTTCAAATTCTGGGTATTACGTTCGTTTTTGAAAACGTTAATTTAATAATACGTGCGGGGATCATGAAGTTTGTAAATAAAGCTTCTTTTTTCAGTGAAATAGCGTTAAAGAAAGTTTATGGCGTACAAGTTTCTTTGTTGGTACTAACCATTCTATTGTATCATCTAGTTCAGTCTGCTAATGCTATTGATCTTCTTATTGAGGTTATGATTTCAGCCTTCCTCATGCTAGTTATTAACTTCCTAATCTCAGCGTATAACAAGCATATTTTTAAAATAGAAGAAAGCAAACAACGCTACCAGTCTTTATTTGACCGTAATCCAGATATTGTTTTTACATTAGATCTATTAGGTAAATTTACGAGTATTAACCCGATGTTAGAAAAATTACTTGGCTATTCCCCAGAGTCTATATTGGATGTAAACTTATTCGAATATGTGGTTTCTACAGGGAAACAAGAAGCTATATATCATATAGAACAAGCGCTGCTTGGAAATCCTCAACAATTTACAATGGGCTTTTTAACAAAAGAGGGTACAAGCCGTGATATGTTCATAACTTGTGGTCCGACGGTAGTGAACGATCAAATAGTTGGGGTCTATGGAATTGCTAAGGATATTACCGAGCAGAAGCAAGCCGAACAGATTATTCATAGAATGGCTTACTTTGATGAAATAACCGGGTTACCGAACCGAAGCAACTTTCAGGAGCGCATGGCGGAAACATTGGAAAAAGCTCATAACAACTCCTTAGCCGGATTAATGTTTCTTGATCTAGATAAATTCAAACAAGTAAATGATACGCTGGGGCATCATACAGGTGATCTTCTATTAGTTGATGTATCCAAACGCATTATCCAAGCTGTTCCTGAAGGATCTATCGTATCTAGGCTGGGGGGCGATGAATTTACGGTTATTTTTTCAAATCTAAGCCATACAGATGAGGTCATACCAGTTGCCGATGTGATCTTACAAGCATTAGCTGAACCTTTTTATTTACACAATAGAGAATTATATATAACGACCAGTATAGGGATTTGTATATATCCTGAACATGGGACCGATGTGGAAACGCTGATCAAAAATGCAGATGCCTCTATGTATCGGGCCAAAGAATCCGGTGGAAACACCTACAGTGTATATTCCAAAAATATTCAAGAGCTCAATGAAGCCAAGCACAAGATACATTCTAATTTGCACAAAGCGATCCTTCGCGAAGAATTTTATTTGCATTTTCAACCGAAGATCGATTTGACTACTGATAAAATTAACGGAGTAGAGGCCCTCATTCGATGGGATAATCAAGAATTGGGACCTATGTCGCCGGTTCAGTTTATTCCGATCGCTGAAGAGAGTGGATTGATCCTGCCCATCGGGGAATGGGTGTTAAGGACGGCATGTAGGCAGAATAAAGCTTGGCAGGATGCAGGGTTTCCTCCTATCGTGATGTCGGTGAATCTTTCCTCCATTCAATTGCAGAATGATCATTTAGTCCGTACGATTGGGCAAATTTTGCAGGAAACGGAGCTAGATCCTCAGTGGCTTGAAATTGAGATAACGGAGAGCATGCTGCTGCAGAACACCCAACATACAATGAAAGTGCTTGAAGAAATAAAAGAGCTCGGTATATCTATTTCCATCGACGATTTTGGAGTGGGTTACTCTTCACTCAGCTATTTGAAACATTTTTCATTCGATTATTTAAAAATGGACAAGTCTTTTATTGATAACTTAAACATGTCTCCAAAAGACGAATTGATCATAAGCGGTATTATCAAATTGGCGCATAGCTTAAACATGAAAGTAATCGCCGAAGGAGTCGAATCGGATCAACAGCTTTCTTACTTGCGCGAGCAAGGTTGTGATGGCGTTCAAGGGTATTTGATTAGCAAGCCTTTGTCGGCGGGGGAGTTTATTGAGTGGGTATGGTCTCCGAAAAGTGAATATTGATTATGATTAAACCCTGTCCGTCTACGGATGGGTTTTTTTGTCGAATAATCCAGTAATGAAAGAGATATAGATTTCATCAATAGAAACGGAATATTCCTTGTACAACCTGCATATCCATAAACAAAAGCATAAATAGCAGGCAAAGGTGCCTTAGGTCCAAGAGCGACATGTCGTTCTCTGCACCTGGGCACCTTTTTGTTTTCATTCATTCGAGGTAAAGAGGTGAAAGGAGTGAAACAACAACAAATTCGAGCCATTCCGCTCGCCGTTAGGATCATCCCTAATGTGGATGCTGGCTTGGCACTTCAGTTGGAATTGAAGCCGGGCGTTCGCAGCCTTGGTCTGTTAACGTCCAGCATCGATGATGTGGGCTATACGGCAATCGATGAAGCAACGAAGAATGCAGCAGTTGAAGTTGTGTATGCTCGTTCATTCTATGCGGGATCAGGTCATGCTTCTGGACCGCTATCAGGAGAATTTATAGGGATCATAGGCGGTGCATCGCCTGCAGAAGTAAGAAGCGGGCTAGATGCAGCTATCCAAGTGATGGAGACTGGAGCTTGTTTTTACTCCCTCAACGACGAGGGAACGCATGCTTACTATGCTCATGTTGTCTCCAGAACAGGTTCTTATTTGTCCGCATTGGCGGAAATTCAAGAAGGAGAGCCTCTTGCTTATTTGATTGCTCCGCCACTCGAAGCCGTTTACGCACTCGATGCCGCACTGAAGGCGGCTGATGTACGCATGTGCAAGTTTTATGGCCCTCCGACGGAGACGAACTTTGCGGGAGGATTATTGACAGGCAGTCAGTCTGCTTGTACGGCAGCAGCAGAAGCGTTCGCTGAAGCTGTTCGAAGCATTGCTCGAGAACCTAAGAAAATAGGGTGAAAAGAAGCGGGTGTTTACAAATGGATAGAAGATTGATGTCTTTGGGCATGATCGAAACTTACGGTCTGCCTGCCTTGATTGCAGCCGCAGACGCTGCAGCCAAAACAGCGGATGTGAAGGTAACGACTTATGAAAAAGTGGATGCCGGCATCGTAACGATCTATATTTTGGGCGATGTTGCAGCGGTCAAAGCTGCTGTGGATGCAGGTGCGGCAGAGGCGAAGAGAGTGGGCAAGCTGTTATCCACACATGTTATTCCGCGACCTGATCCTGCTGTACACACGATGATTCAGGAGGTTTGGGCCAAAAACCAGCCGAAAGATTCACCGAAGGAGGAGCTCAATAAGGTTATCGCGACGCCGGAAGTGAGTGCACCGAATTGGAGTAAAATGACCGTAGCACAGCTCAGAGAGCTTGCGCATAATACGCCCCAATTCCCCATAACCGGTCGGGATATCCAATTGGTAAGCAAAGCCGAATTGGTCAGACTTTTCACGGGGATGGAGGGGGAGGGCCGATAACATGAAGCTCGATAGCGATTTACAAGCGATCCAGGAGGTCCGCCATTTCCTTCAAGAAGCGAAGGCGGCACAAAAACAGCTGGAGAAAATGACGCAATCGCAAATTGACGACATCGTAGCAGCTATGGCTGAAGCGGCGGAGTTTGAGGCAGAGCGGCTGGGTGCAATGGCCGTAGAAGAGACAGGCTTCGGAAAAGTCGCTGATAAAAAGGCGAAAAATCTCTTCGTTGCAAGAGACGTCTTTTCGGCAATCAAGGATATGCAAACGGTCGGTATCATACGCAAAGATGATGTGAAGCAAGTCTGGGAAATCGCACAACCAGTCGGTATTGTTGCTGCGATTATACCTTCAACAAACCCGACATCGACTGTCTTGTTCAAATGCCTGATCTCACTTAAATCAAGAAACGCGATTGTGATCAGTCCGCATCCATCAGCACTGCACTGTTCGCAGGAGTCGGCAGCCGTCATGCGTGCTGCGGCGGAGAAGGCAGGGGCCCCGCCCGGGCTGATTCATTGTCTATCGCAACCGTCCCTTGAGGCGAGCGGCGAACTAATGAAGCATAAGCTGACCGATATCATTTTGGCAACGGGTGGAACCGCCATGGTCAAGGCCGCTTACAGCTCTGGCAAGCCCGCCTACGGTGTCGGACCCGGCAACGTTCCGGTTTATATACATCAGAGTGCGGATATCCCACGAGCTGTGAGCCTGATTTTGCAAAGCAAAACGTTCGACTACGGAACGATCTGTGCTTCTGAACAAGCGATTGTCGTCGATCAAGTGGTAAAAGCGGAGCTGGTCGCGGAATTGAAGCGGCAGGGGGCTTACTTTTTGAACGCAGAGGAAAAAGAAAAGGTCGGCTCGATCCTCACCATTGGAAAAGGGATGAACCCGAATGTGGTTGGCCGTTCTCCGCAAGTGATTGCTAGCAAGGCTGGCATAACCGTTCCGGAGGATGCAAGGGTATTGGTCGCGGAAGAGTCGGAGGTAGGACATGCGTATCCATTTTCCATGGAGAAACTCAGTCCTGTGCTTGCTTTATATACCGTGAGTGATTGGCAAGAAGGCTGTCAACGCTGCACCCTACTGTTGGAGCTCGGAGGACTTGGACATACACTCGGCATCCATGGCGAGGATTTGTCGATCATTGAAGCGTTCGGGCTGGAGAAACCAGCATCGCGAATTGTAGTGAATACAGGCACTACGTTCGGGGGAATCGGTGCAACGACGGGGATTATGCCATCAATGACGCTGGGCTGTGGTTCCTATGGCAACAACATCACGTCGGACAACATCGGTCCTCAGCATTTGATGAACATCAAGCGTATTGCTTTTGGCATTAAAGAAATGCCGACGGAGCCCGATGAGAACCGTATTGTAGCGCTAGTCGCGGAAAGTTTGGAAAGCTCTAATAAACTCGGTATTACGCGTGATGAAGTTGCGCAGATCATTAAAAGCGTGCTTTCCGAAATGCAATTGCATACATAACCGGAGGAGGAAATTCAAATGGCAGGAGAAATGGCAGCTTTGGGTTTAGTGGAAACGAAAGGCTTGGTAGGTTCAATTGAAGCGGCAGACGCCATGGTCAAGGCAGCGAATGTGAGATTGGTCGGTAAAGTTCATGTTGGCGGAGGACTGGTCACGGTCATGGTCAGAGGAGATGTTGGCGCTGTAAAGGCGGCCACGGATGCAGGTGCTGCAGCTGCGGAAAAAGTGGGAGAGCTTGTCTCTGTTCACGTTATTCCCCGTCCGCATTCTGACATTGAGTTCATTCTACCTAAACTCGAAGGTTAAAAACGTCTATGACGCTTATTACGGAAACGCACTTGCGTACTCAGCTGGTTAAAGGCCTGCCAAATCCGTTTCCGATAACGGACGGGGATAAGCTGACACCAGCAGCCGCTGACTTTTTGAAAGATAGGGGAATCTCTTTGCGGCGCGTGGCCCCGACGGAGTCAACAATCCTTCCGGGAAGCCAGGATATTGGGCTCAAGCTTATTCCAGTCGGCGTGTCAAACCGGCATGTTCACCTCTCTCCCGAGCATGTTGAAGCGTTGTTCGGCGCTGGTTACGCGTTAACTCCACTTCGTGAGCTGTCTCAAAAGGGGCAGTTCGCTGCGCGCGAAACCGTGACATTGGTTGGTCCGAAAGGAATCATCCAACATGTCCGCATCCTAGGTCCTTCACGTGGAGCGACCCAAGTGGAGATCTCGCGTACAGATGGATTTGAGCTGGGCGTTCATCCCCCGGTCCGATTATCCGGTGATATCCAAGGCACACCAAGTATTACACTCGTCGGTGCGAGCGGAACGGTCGTTTTGCAGCAGGGATTGATCATTGCCAAAAATCATGTGCACATGTCTCCAGAAGATGCCCAAACTTTTCAGGTCAACGAAGGAGATCGCCTCATTGTCCAAGCAATGGGGGAGCGGCCGATTATTTTTGCTGATACGATCGTGAGGGTTAGCGCACAATTTTCGCTGGATTTTCATATCGACTTGGATGAAGCGAATGCTGCCCATTTGAATACTGGGGATAAGGTTCGGGTGATCGGCAAAAACGGTGAAATCACGTGCGCCGAAAGGAGGCAGCTCTAGGTGGAGATCAAGCAAATGGTCGAATCTATTGTTCGTGAGCTCATTGACTCATTGGAGAAGCAAGCGGCCAAGCGACCTAAGGTGCTTTACATTTTTTACGACAGTACGGCTCATGAGGCTTTTACCGATCATTTTATATGGTTAAATAATCACCAGGTTAATCATGATATTTTGTTCTTGGATGGCGAAGCTTCTTCTTGGCTGGGGAAGCACCAAATTGAATGCGGCGGTCGCGGAAAAACGATTGCATCCGATGAATTCGCACCGTCTCCACTAGAGGTACCTCTTGAATATGAGGGAATCGTGATCCCGGAAATTGATCTTGATAATGCGGCAAGGGCCGCTCTTGGCATGAAAGGGACCATCATATCGGAAATCATCTTTTCCACGTTGGTTCAGAATAAATTTGTACTCATCGGCGATGATATCTCCGGGTTGAAGCGGGCGGACCGACGGACGCTAAGAACGCTAACGCTGCCTAAGCCTTATGTGAACCTTTTTGATTATTACAAAATGGAACTGCAAATGTATGGCGTTGAATTTGGTCCATTGAAGCAGCTGGCTGAAATGGTTGTGAATAAAATCCGTCCAGATTCTGAAATTACAGAACCCGACAGCTCCATGAAAAAAGACGAGCGCACCGAGGATAGCGGGCACATCGTTTATGAAGGAAGGCTCATCTCAGCGGATTGGGTGGCGCGGGAATCCAAAAGTAAATCTCTTCGCTCGCTACGAGTTGGCAAGAGAACGATCATATCTTCATTAGCCCAAGACATGCTGAAGGAGAAAGGCATCACGATCGAATATGTCACGGCTGAAGGGTGAGGTCCTATGTTTTTAGGAAAAGTAATCGGAAGTGTATGGGCTACGCAAAAAGAAGTGGGCATGGACAATTTGAAATTGTTAGTTATCCAGCCGATGGATTTCAAAGACAGCGAAGCGGGCACTCCGATCATTGCCGCAGACCGTATTGGAGCCGGTGTTGGCGAGAGTGTGATTGTGTCCAGAGGGAGTCCGGCCCGAACCTTGTTCACGGATAAAATGGTTCCTATCGATGCAATGATTGTAGGCATTGTAGATAGCTATGAGGTCGCTCAAGAAACCGAGGAGGACGTATGGAAGAGCAGAAGATGAGGGTGATTCAGGAATATGTGCCCGGCAAACAACTGACACTGGCTCATGTGATTGCCAATCCTGACCCGGTTTTGTATACGAAGCTTGGCATTGATGAAAGGAATGCGATCGGGATTTTAACGCTTACCCCTACGGAAACAGCCATCATTGCCGCAGATATTGCGACCAAAGCGGCCAGTGTGGGCATCGGTTATTTGGATCGGTTCACCGGTTCGCTCGTGCTCACGGGAGAAGTAGCCGCTGTGGAGATGGCGATTGAGGCTGTGAATGCTTTTTTGCAGGATAAGCTGAAATTTGCGACTGCACCGATAACGAGGTCTTAAATTATGAAAAAAGTGATGCTGATCGGCGCTGTCGGTGCTGGAAAATCAACGTTAATTAAAGCCTTGTTCGGGGAATCGGAGCCGGCGGCCAAAACCCAAAGTCTCATCTATCGGGACTGGATTATTGATACGCCCGGTGAATACAGCGAAAACCCATTGTATTATCGCTCCCTAATAGCGACCTCTCATGAGACTGCTTCCGTTGTGCTTGTGCAGGATGCTGCGAGGAACAGAAGCTATTTTCCTCCCGGGTTTGAACAGGGGTTTCCTGTATTAACGATTGGGGTAGTAACGAAAATCGATCACCCGAAGGCAGACATTGATCGAGCCATTACCCTTCTCAGACAGTCGCTGCCGGAGGGAGAAATCTTTTTGACGTCGGCTAATTCCACAAAGGGAATTCAACGGCTGAAGCAAAGACTCATGGAGATTGTACAAGAGTAAATCCACGACGTAATGAGGGATTCATGGTGGCATCGATCATAGAATTGTGCAGGAATCACACGATTTTAAGCGAGGAAGAAGCCCAGACAATCAAGGAGATGGCTGCTCAGCTGCAATTGATAGCCGATGTGTCGGAATCGGATGTATTTATTGACTGCCCGCTCGCAGACAAGGGTTCAGCGCTTGTGGTTGCCGAGGCACACCCATCCTCAGCCCCATCCCTGTATAAGACATCGGTCGTCGGACAATATGCTTTTGCGCAAAATGAGCCTGCCGTGATGTTTTGTTTGCTTTCCGGGCAATCCGTAATCGGATCCAGAGGCATCTCGCAGGAGCAGATTGCCATTCAGCAGAACGTCGTGCCGATTCGGTCAAAAGGCGGCAATGTCATTGGCGCCTTGATCATGGAAAAGGACATCTCCGAAAAGCTCGAGCAGGAGAAAAATGTGACGAGATTAATGGAAACAACCGAACAGCTGAGCGAAACGCTGCTTACTGTGGCGATGTCTGAAGGCAGTATGCAGTCGCTTATGCACGAAGGCATTGTTTTATTTGATGACAAAGAGTGTGTGACCTACACCAATCCCCGAGCAGCTGAAATGTTAAAGGAAATCGGTCATGCCGGCGTGATTAACGGATACCCGATTGCCCAGTTGTTTTATGGCAGATTGGAAGGGAATCCTCTTATTGGCCACAAAGGACTCATCCATCAGGAGCTTCAAATCGGGCATGTTTCCTTTGATCTAAAAGCCATGTCCATCTACCGGGATCAGCGGGAGGTTGGCGGTATTATTCTCATTCGCGACATCTCGGATATTAAAGAAAAAGAGAAGCAGCTAGTGATCAAGTCCGCTGTAATTAAAGAAATTCATCATCGTGTGAAAAATAATTTGCAGACCGTATCCAGTCTACTCCGCTTACAGATGCGAAGAACCAAGCTTGAAGAAGTGGAGAGAGTTTATCGCGATAGTATCAACCGCATTAACAGCATTGCCGTCATTCATGAAATGCTTGCCTTTGAAGGAATTGAAACGATCCACTTCAACGATGTGGTGGACCGCATTACGAAGAACATTATCTCATCCTCTTCCAAACCGGATCAGAATATTTATCCGAAAATTTATGGGGATGAGCTTATTTTACAGTCAGACGTTGCCACGACACTTGCGCTTGTTGTCAATGAGCTTGTGCAGAACTGCGTGCTGCATGCTTTTGGGGAGAGACGTACCGGGAATATCGACATTTCCCTGCAATTTATTGGCACCTTCATCAGCGTCCATGTATCCGATAATGGCATCGGAATTGAAGCGGCAATCCATTCAGACAGGAAAGGGCATCTTGGCTTGAAAATCACAGAAACGCTGGTGGAAGAGAATCTCGGCGGTATCATCAATATGACTTCGGATGAGCGGGGTACGGACGTTCATATCACTTTTCCGCTTTCCAAAACGCAGCAGAAGGAGGACGAATAGCCATGAAAAACGCCATCGTTGTTGTGGATGATGATCCGATCATTCGCATGGATATTCGCGAAATGCTGGAGGAGGGTGGATATTGGGTCGTGGGAGAAGCCAAAAATGGCGAGGAAGCGGTAGAACTCGTTGCCAGATTAAAACCGGACCTAGCCATCATGGATATTAAAATGCCAGTCATGAACGGTATCAAGGCTTCCCAAATTATACGCAAGCTGCAGCAGGATACATCTGTTTTACTTCTTACGGCATACAGCCAAAAGGAATTGGTGAAGGATGCTCGCGAGGCGGGAGTCGCCGCTTTCCTGGTTAAACCAGTGTCGGAGGAAGATTTGCTGCCCGCTGTGGAAATTGCTTTGAGTCAAAAAGAAAAGATGGATTCACTGAAACAGGACATCAAACAGCTAAAGCAATCCATCGAAGAGCGCAAAGTGATCGAGAAAGCGAAGGGCATCGTGATGCAGGCATACGCCTTAAATGAGGAAGAAGCCTACAAGAAAATGCGTGAAGCGAGCATGACTACGCGTATTCCTCTTTCAAAGCTGGCGGCGTTCATGCTCACGGAGGGTTTGGAATCATTATCTAGTGTGGCACAGGACGGGTGAATGGGGAAATGCATAACCAGTGGATCACAAGTGTCGGCCTAGATATCGGAACGAGTACGACCAAAATGGTGATTAGCCGTTTGAAATTAGTACGCTCGTCGGGTGCTCTCAGCTTGCCTCGATTTGAGATCGCGGAGCGGGAATTACTGTATGCGAGTCCGCTTTACAGCACTCCGCTGAAGAATGGCGATGAAATCAATGCTGAGCGCATATGGGAAATCGTGACCAAAGAGTACGAGCAGGCAGGAATCCGTCCGGCGGATTTGAAATCCGGGGCGGTGATCATTACCGGAGAAACGGCGAATAAAACGAACGCGAGGCAAATTCTGCATCTGCTCGCCGAACGCTCGGGCGATTTCGTTGTAGCAACCGCAGGTGCTGATCTAGAAGGGCTGCTTGCCGGCAAAGGCGCCGGTGCGGAGCGCCGTTCCATGCATATTCGAGGCGCAGTCGCCAATATCGATATCGGCGGAGGTACAGCGAATGCGGCTATTTTTCAAAGAGGCAAACTGATTGGAACGGTCACCTTTCACGTTGGGGGCAGGCTCATCCAATTAGACTCGAACGGATTAGTTATAGACATCTCTGCATCGATTCGTCCGTGGCTGAGGACTAGCGGATACAACATAAAGGCTGGCGACACGGTTAGCTTTACTCTCATAAAAGAAATCTGCATGGGAATGTGCTACTGCATGATGGATTACTTAGCCGGGCAGATCATTCCTGAGCATGATGAATCACTTCGTTCATTGCTGAGCGGCGAGCCGCTTGCGTCAATGCCTCCCATTGGAGAATGGATGGTATCCGGAGGCATCGGCCTGTTGATGGAGGCGAAGAAACCGGAAAGCTTGGTGGATGTGGCGGTCCATCAGGATATCGGCCCTTTGTTAGCACACACTTGGAAGGAATTATCGGGCCAATATCCCATCCGGCTCATCCAAGCGGATCAAACGGTCAGAGCGACTGTCATCGGTGCCGGGATGCAGAGTACGGAAATCAGCGGCGCTACGGTGCAATTGGATGCATCGCTGCTGCCGATACGCAATCTGCCCGTACTGGGGCTTGATATAACACCACAGTTGCTTGAGCAAACTGGACTGCTTGCGGAAGCGTTGGATGCGATCATGAAAAGCGGCGTAAGCCTCTTTGATCGGGATCAGTCACCTCCATTCGGGCTGGCTTTGTCAGGAATGAATGATCTTACGTACACATCGCTTCAGCACTTAGCGGATCGGCTGCATGCAAGTTTTGTTCAATATTTTCCTTGCGGCGAAGTCATAGTGGTTATCTGTGAAACGGATATCGCGAAGGCGCTCGGTCAATCCTTGGCTAAGCGCTGCGGACAACGTCCGAAAGTCGTATGCATCGATCAAATCCGTGTAGAGCATGGGGACTATATCGATTTGGGCACGCCGATTTCAGGGATCATGATCCCTGTCGTTGTTAAGACGTTGGCCTTTCACAACAGAGCGGAGGGGATAAGTCAGTGAACCTGAAGACTACGTTGCTTGGTACTACCTTTCAATTTAAAGATTTAAAGGAAGTCATGGCGAAAGCAAACGAGGAGAAATCAGGCGATCAGTTGGCCGGTATCTCCGCACAAGATGCGAAGGAGCGGATTGCAGCCAAGCTGGTTCTGTCCGATTTGACGCTGGCGGATATCCGTAATCATCCGCTGCTGCCGCCGGAAATCGATGAAGTGTCGCGGGTAATCGAGGACGGGATAAACGAAAAGATATATACCGAGGTTCGCAATTGGACGGTGGCTGAGTTGCGGGAGTACTTGCTGAGGCAAGAAACGGGAAATGATGAAATTCGCAGGCTTTCTCGTGGCTTAACGAGTGAGATGGCAGCCGCTGCCGCCAAATTAATGAGTAACCTTGATCTTGTGCAGGCCGCATCCAAAATGGAAATCACATCGCATTGCAACATTACGATTGGCCAAAAGGGAGTGCTGTCCGGTCGGGCCCAACCCAATCATCCTACGGACAATATTCAGGGTATTAAGGCCGCTTTATTTGAAGCTTTAAGTTATGGGATCGGTGATGCGGTTATCGGTATCAACCCGGTTATCGATTCAGCAGAAAGCGTCAAAAATATTTTGCAGGTCACCAAAGAAGTGATGGAGAAGTGGCAGATTCCGACGCAGAATTGTGTCTTGGCGCATATCAAAACCCAGATGCGCGCTATTCGCCAAGGCGCTCCTGCCGATATGGTGTTTCAAAGCTTGGCCGGCACGGAGGGCGGGAATAAAGCGTTCGGTATCGATGTTGCTCTTCTTAACGAAGCAGATGATCTCATTGCCAGGGAAGGCACAGGGACAGGGCCGAATCTGTGGTATTTTGAAACGGGTCAAGGCTCCGAATTGTCAGCCGAAGCGCATCATGGTATCGACCAGGTCACGCTCGAGTCCCGCTGTTATGGCCTTGCCCGAAAATATAAGCCATTTATCGTCAACACGGTTGTTGGCTTTATCGGACCTGAGTATTTGTATGACAGCAAGCAGGTCATTCGGGCCGGTTTGGAAGACCATTTCATGGGAAAGCTTCAGCAGCTGCCGATGGGCGTAGATGTTTGCTACACCAACCACATGAAGGCAGATCAGAATGATATGGACAATTTAGCGGTGCTGCTTTCCGCTGCAGGCGTTAATTACCTGATCGGTGTAGCCATGGCAGATGATTGTATGCTCAATTACCAATCTACCAGCTACCACGATATCGCTACTTTGAGGGAATTGATGAGACTTCGTCCAGCCCCGGCTTTTGAACAATGGCTGGTTAAAATGGGGATCATGGAAAATGGCCGATTAACACCGCTGGCGGGAGATCCGACCCTTTTTATGTAAGGAGGAACAAACATGAATAAAGCTGTCCCCATGGATCAGCTTGTCGATATGGTGATGGCAGAGCTTGAGAAGAAGCTGTCTGCATCAAAAGCTGCTGATAATCCGGCGGCCATTCGCTCTATGAACCCTGATCTGGTTAACGAGGAAGCGCAGCCGTCTACCCGCGTAGAAATGGTGTCGGAACTGAACCCAGCCCCCGATTTGGTCACATTCACCTCTAAAGTACCAACTCCCAAATGGGAGGAAGGGATGAATGAACTGCTCGCCAGCACCCCGGCACGTATCGGCGTATGGCGTACGGGAACGAGGGCGCTCACCAAAGAGGTGCTTAAATTTCGCCGTGACCATGCCGCTGCTGTCGATTCCATATATGGTGAAGCGAGTCAGGCGCTTTTGGACGAATTCGGTTTGTTTACGGTGGAAACTCGGTACGAGAATACGGAAAACTACTTAAAACGCCCCGATATGGGACGTATTGTTACCGAAGAAGGAATCACGGAAATTCAGAAAAGGTGCAAGATGAAGCCGCAGGTGCAGATAGTCGTTTCGGATGGACTGAGCGCTAATGCGGTAGATGCCAATTTGGGCGATGTCTATCCTGCGCTGCTTGATTCGCTGAGTGCTTACGGGTTATCCACAGGTACTCCGTTTTTCGTCCGTGGCGGTAGGGTCGCTGTCATGGATCACATCGGCGAAATTGTCCAGCCGGAAGTTCTTGTGCTTTTGATCGGGGAAAGACCTGGTCTTGTTTCGTCGAAATCGCTTAGTGCCTACATCTGTTACAAACCGCGTAAAGGCACTGTGGAGAGCGACCGTACGGTGATTTCCAACATTCATCGCGGGGGTACCCCTCCCCTGGAAGGCGGTGCGCATATCGGCACCATCGTGAGTAAAATGCTTGAGCAAAAGACGAGCGGTGTCAACTTGGAAATTTAACCGTGAAGGAGGTGAGGCGGAATGGAACTGACGATTGGCATCGTAATTATTGCGGTAACGTGTTTGTTTGCTTTATGGATTGTCAGAATCGCCAACAAAAGCATTCGCGAATTCGATGAAAGCAAGCATGAAAGTTTCCTAGGGAAATGAGACTGGTGACTTGTTTGTACAAAATCGTATCTATTTGATGAGGAGGATCAAAGATGAGCAACCCTTCCAATCATCATGAAAAAGACAAAAGTGATTTAAACAAGTTCGGTTATGCCCAGGAACTACTGCGTAGTATGGGCGGATTTTCCAATTTCGCGATTTCATTCTCCATCATTTCCATTCTTACTGGCGCTGTATCTTTATACGGCCACGGATTAACCTATGGCGGTGCGGGTATGATGGGCTTTGGCTGGCCGATCGTCGCCCTTTTTGTCATGTTTGTAGCGGCAGTAATGGCTGAGCTTGCTTCGGCTATTCCGACGGCTGGTGCCTTGTATCACTGGGCGGCTATTTTGAAAAACAAACGCTGGGGCTGGTACACCGCCTGGATCAATCTGATCGGCCAAATCGGGATTGTGGCTGGAATCGATTATTCGGTAGCGCTATTCGCCGATCCGCTCATCGCGAGTGTATTCGGTTATGAATCCAGTAATACAACCGTGTTGATTTGTTTCACGATCATACTACTTACTCATGGTATTCTGAATCATATTGGGATTCGTATCGTTTCTAAGCTGAACGATTTCTCGGCGTGGTACCATATTGCTGTGGTGGCGGTGCTGGTTTTGTCACTTGCCTTTTTCACCAAAGGCAACTTGAATCCTGTTGATTATTTGTTCAAAGTGGGCGAAACGTTCTCGGATAAACCGTATATGTTTGCTTTTCTAATCGGACTTTTGCAAGCGCAGTGGACATTTACGGGTTACGACGCCTCCGCTCATACGATCGAAGAAACTATCAACCCTCGTGTGCGAGCACCTTGGGGTATTTTCACATCCGTTGCCTACTCGTTTGTCATTGGATTCGTAATGCTTGCTTTTGTTACCTTGTCCATCAAGGATGCTGGTGCCGCTGCCGGTTCAAGCAATGCGTTCATCTATGTCATCAGCCAAGCACTTGGTGGGACATTCGGATCAGTTATCCTATGGCTGGTCACCGCCGCGATGTGGTTCTGCGGTCTAGCTTCTATCACTTCCTTCTCACGTATGATGTATGCCTTCTCTCGTGACAAAGGGATGCCGCTGAGCCATCAATGGGCGCAAATTTCGAAGAAATACCGTACACCTGCCAAAGCCATTTGGCTGGCCATTATTCTTTCGTTCCTGCTCGCTTTCATCGACTACATCATCAAAATGGTGAATCCGGATGCGACTTACACGACGATTGCGTTCCTAACTGCGGTCAGTGTTGTGGGCTTATATGTGGCTTACGGCATTCCGATCTATCTCAAGCTGAGAGCCAAAGCGGAAGGCAGATTTCAAGATAAGCATCTAGGTCCGTGGAATCTCGGAAAATACAGCACGTTCATTTCTGTAGTCGCGCTTTTGTGGATCGTTTTCATCTGTATCGTCATGGTCATCCCTCCGAATCAAATGGCCGGCTATGCCGTAGCTGGGATGCTGATTCTTCTGATCGTTATGGATTTGGCTTATTATAAAAATCACTTCCCTGGTCCGCAGGCCGCACTTAACACTTCCATGGAAGAAATCGTACGACGAGAAAAAGAGCTTGAGAAAACCTCCTCTGTTTAACATTTGCTAGATTTGGGCATCCTTTTACTAGAGATTAAGATTCTAGTAAAGAGGTGCCTTTTTATATGCAGAAATCTTGGTTATTATCGATCATTTGTATGTCCATTATAAGCATTATTTTTGGGTGGGTTCGTCATGCCGATGCGCAAGGTGAGCAAGAAGCCCTTCAGTTATTGAACACAGTTAAACCGTACATGATGAATGAGAATCAAATAACCTTCAAATATACAGGCAATTACGGAACGTGCAATGGTGTACCTCAGGATATGCTGCAAACTGGGAAGAAACTGTCCCGCGCTT
>NZ_JAUSZA010000001.1:0-197500 GCF_030817215.1 Paenibacillus sp. V4I3 | reverse complement strand
CGGAAGAACTCTCGTTAAGGAACTCGGCAAAATGACCCCGTAACTTCGGGAGAAGGGGTGCCTCGGTAGGGTGAATAGCCCGAGGGGGCCGCAGTGAAAAGGCCCAAGCGACTGTTTAGCAAAAACACAGGTCTGTGCGAAGCCGCAAGGCGAAGTATACGGGCTGACGCCTGCCCGGTGCTGGAAGGTTAAGAGGAGTGGTTAGGGACCTCGGTTCCGAAGCTATGAATTGAAGCCCCAGTAAACGGCGGCCGTAACTATAACGGTCCTAAGGTAGCGAAATTCCTTGTCAGGTAAATTCTGACCCGCACGAATGGCGTAACGACTTGGGCGCTGTCTCAACGAGAGATCCGGTGAAATTTTAATACCTGTGAAGATGCAGGTTACCCGCGACAAGACGGAAAGACCCCATGGAGCTTTACTGCAGCTTGATATTGGACTTTGGTACGATCTGTACAGGATAGGTGGGAGCCTTTGAAGCCTGAGCGCCAGCTTGGGTGGAGGCATCGTTGGGATACCACCCTGATCGTATCGGAGTTCTAACCTAGTACCGTGATCCGGTATGGGGACAGTGTCAGGTGGGCAGTTTGACTGGGGCGGTCGCCTCCTAAAATGTAACGGAGGCGTTTAAAGGTTCCCTCAGAATGGTTGGAAATCATTCGCAGAGTGCAAAGGCATAAGGGAGCTTGACTGCGAGACCTACAAGTCGAGCAGGGACGAAAGTCGGACTTAGTGATCCGGTGGTACCGAATGGAAGGGCCATCGCTCAACGGATAAAAGCTACCCTGGGGATAACAGGCTTATCTCCCCCAAGAGTCCACATCGACGGGGAGGTTTGGCACCTCGATGTCGGCTCATCGCATCCTGGGGCTGAAGTAGGTCCCAAGGGTTGGGCTGTTCGCCCATTAAAGCGGTACGCGAGCTGGGTTCAGAACGTCGTGAGACAGTTCGGTCCCTATCTGTCGCGGGCGTAGGAAATTTGAGAGGAGCTGTCCTTAGTACGAGAGGACCGGGATGGACGTACCGCTGGTGTACCAGTTGTCTCGCCAGAGGCATCGCTGGGTAGCTATGTACGGAGGGGATAAGCGCTGAAAGCATCTAAGCGCGAAGCCCCCCTCAAGATGAGATTTCCCAGTATGTAAGACCCCTTGTAGACGACGAGGTTGATAGGTTCGAGGTGGAAGTGCAGCAATGCATGCAGCTGACGAATACTAATCGGTCGAGGGCTTAACCAAAACCCTGAGTGTTACTTTACGCAAGTTTCGTATCTAGTTTTCAAGGCGCAAACACGCTTTGACTGTTTGGTGATGATGGCGGAGGGGATCCACGCGTTCCCATCTCGAACACGACCGTTAAGCCCTCCAGCGTCGATGGTACTTGAACCGCAGGGTTCTGGGAGAGTAGAACGTTGCCAAGCAGAATACCCCTAGTGGGTATTTTTTTTGCCGCCCTGTAGACTGTTTTACACATTAGGGCCCTTAGCTCAGCTGGTTAGAGCGCACCCCTGATAAGGGTGAGGTCGGTGGTTCGAGTCCACTAGGGCCCACCAAACGAGGGGCCATAGCTCAGCTGGGAGAGCGCCTGCCTTGCAAGCAGGAGGTCAGCGGTTCGATCCCGCTTGGCTCCACCATATTCCCTGATAGCTCAGTTGGTAGAGCACTCGACTGTTAATCGAGTTGTCACAGGTTCGAGTCCTGTTCGGGGAGTCAAATCCCCAAAAAGTGAAGAATGCTAGCATATTCCGATTACTTTTTGGGGGCCCCAATAATTTTTAGCACATCCGTGGAGAAGTGTCCGAGCGGCCGAAGGAGCACGATTGGAAATCGTGTAGGCGTCACAAGCGTCTCGAGGGTTCGAATCCCTCCTTCTCCGTTTCTTTAGATAAATGAAAGACAATATGGCGGCGTAGCTCAGCTGGCTAGAGCGTACGGTTCATACCCGTAAGGTCGGGGGTTCGAGCCCCTCTGCCGCTACTAGATAAATTGGAGAGATACCCAAGTGGCTATAAGGGGACCCTCTGCTAAGGGGTTAGACTGCGTAAGTGGTGCGAGGGTTCGAATCCCTCTCTCTCCGTCGGTAATTTTTTTAAGTTTGGCCCGTTGGTCAAGTGGTTAAGACACCTCCCTTTCACGGAGGTAACAGGGGTTCGAGTCCCCTACGGGTCACCACCATTCCCCACAAAGTGACGTATAGCTGACGAAGCATATTCCGATTACTTTGCGTGGACCCCAGTTCTTCATCCCATTATGGAGGCTTAGCTCAGCTGGGAGAGCATCTGCCTTACAAGCAGAGGGTCGGCGGTTCGATCCCGTCAGCCTCCACCATACTACCCAAAAAAGTGAAGTGAAGCTTTGTAGCAACGCCGATTACTTTTTCGGGGCTTATAAAGAAATTATGCTTTTAATGCCGCGGGGTGGAGCAGCCCGGTAGCTCGTCGGGCTCATAACCCGAAGGCCGCAGGTTCAAATCCTGCCCCCGCAACCAAACTCTTTCTGAGAGTTGTTTTACACAGTGTGGAGCTGTGGTGTAGTGGCCTAACATGCCTGCCTGTCACGCAGGAGACCGCGGGTTCGAATCCCGTCAGCTCCGCCATTTTTCATAAATGAATATGCCGTTGTAGCTCAACTGGTAGAGCAACTGACTTGTAATCAGTAGGTTGGGGGTTCAAGTCCTCTCGACGGCACCATAATTCCCAAAAAAGTGAAGCAAAGCTTTGTAGCAACGCCTTTTACTTTTTCGGGGCCCGGTAAGGCTTTATATGTGGAGGCTTAGTGAAGTGGCTAAACACGGCAGACTGTAAATCTGCTCTCTTCGAGTTCGGTGGTTCGAATCCATCAGCCTCCATTTCCAAACTATGTTGGGGATTAGCCAAGCGGTAAGGCAACGGACTTTGACTCCGTCATGCCAAGGTTCAAATCCTTGATCCCCAGTTCTTCACTTGAGTCATTAGCTCAGTTGGTAGAGCACCTGACTTTTAATCAGGGTGTCGTAGGTTCGAATCCTACATGACTCATTTGCCTTATTTACAGCATGCGCGTATGGCGGAATTGGCAGACGCACTAGACTTAGGATCTAGCGGGTGACCGTGGGGGTTCAAGTCCCTCTACGCGCATCAAATCCTCAGCAGTATTCATACTCCTGAGGTACCCATGCGGAAGTGGCTCAGCGGTAGAGCATCGCCTTGCCAAGGCGAGGGTCGCGGGTTCGATCCCCGTCTTCCGCTCCATTTATTATGCGCCCTTAGCTCAGCTGGATAGAGTATTTGACTACGAATCAAAAGGTCGGGAGTTCGAATCTCTCAGGGCGCGCCATTTTTCATATGTTATTATTACCTTATCGGGACGTAGCTCAGCTTGGTAGAGCACCTGCTTTGGGAGCAGGGGGTCGCATGTTCAAATCGTGTCGTCCCGATAGACGTGCGGGCGTAGTTTAATGGTAGAACTTCAGCCTTCCAAGCTGATCGCGCGGGTTCGATTCCCGCCGCCCGCTTCAATGAAAAAAGACCACCTTCGGGTGGTCTTTTTTCGTTTGAACGGGAAAGAGAAGCCGTATGGGTTCGACCGTCCGTGAAGACATCATAGAATATACCCAAGTAGGACGCGCGTCCAAATATACCACTAGCCGCTTCCGTAGGAAGCATTTTAAATAAGGATTTGGAGTATTCCAGTCACCGTTGATGTCTTAGATATATCCTCCATGATAACCTGCATCTGAATGACCTTCGCTCAGTATAATTTAATAAATAGCAATGGGGAATCCTCTGCTGTAACATGCAACCCTTGAGAAAAACCATTTTCATGGTAAATTTAATGTGAAATGATGCAAGTAATGCATGTGAGAGACTGTCGATTCATTTTCACAACTCGTTGGCATTACTCGAAATTCGATTGTAGAGTTGTTCGGTAGCTTCGTGAAGATAGATGGGTTATAGCGGTTACCAATGTTGTAATATCTACAACAATTCGCACGCCTAAAGGCTATTTTGCAACTTGAAGTTGCAGTTCGTACAACAATTTGAGCCCATTTGTTGCAAAATCGTCTGTATCGGGCAGAATTGTTGTATATTATGCAACATTGAGGGAGGACAGGCGGGATCTAGGCAGAATTGTTGCACATTCTACAACATCATTCGACCGAGAATATGGATTCATTTACCCGGCAGCCTCAAGAGAGCATATATGACGATGGATTCGGGTTTAAGACACCTCAATGTAGAACAAGATGGTTGAATGAATCGACGGTCTCTGTGAACCAATGTTTAGAGGGATGTGACGCTTGTCACCGTATCGGAGAATGTCAATTAAAATACATAAAGGAGTACAAAACCCATGACTCTAGATAAAAGAACGCTTAATAAAAGAAATAAGCTAGTTGAAGTGAGCAGAACGCTAGCTAAGGTTGCACTAGGCGAAGCTTTTGCCGATGTAGTCATTAAGAATGGAACACTCGTTAATGTGTATTCTGGTGAATTACTTGAGCATATGGATGTTGCTGTCACCGCTGGGAGAATTGCGTATGTAGGGAATGCAGACCATACCATTGGGGCTCAAACGGTCATTATCGATGCCACAGGAAAGTATATGTCTCCGGGATTAATAGATGGTCATATGCATGTTGAGAGCACGATGCTGTCCGTTACCCAGTTTGCCAAAGCGGCATTAGCCAAAGGAACAACGGGGATTTTTATGGACCCTCATGAAATTGCCAATGTGTTTGGAACAGAAGGTGTAAGGCTGATGCATGAAGAGGGGCAGCAGTTGCCTCTCAAAGTATTCACGACATTCCCATCCTGCGTACCAGCGACTACGGACTTGGAAGATGCAGGTGCAAGCTTAGAAGTGACCGATATTAAAGAAGGACTGCAGTGGGACAATGTGGTTGGACTAGGCGAAGTCATGAATTTCCCTGGTGTCCTTTACGGTGATCCGAAAATGTGCGGAGAGATTGAAGAAACGATCAAGAGTGGTAAAACCGTCACAGGACATTTTCCAAGTGATGATGATCGTATGCTGCAAGCTTATACGGCATCCGGCGTGACATCTGATCATGAAACCGTAACTAGGGAACAAGGTCTTCACAAAGTCCGCATGGGTATGCACCTTATGATTCGTGAAGGTTCGGCCTGGCATGATGTCAAAGAGGTCATTAAGGTAGTAACCGAAGATAAGGTCAGCACGTCCAATATTTCGCTCGTCACGGATGATGTAAATCCGCAAACTTTGGTGGAGAAAGGGCATCTCAATCATGTGGTGCGCCGCGCGATCGAAGAGGGTGTCGATCCTGTAACCGCGATTCAAATGGTAACGATTAATGTGGCGCGTTATTTTAAAATGGAGCAAGATTTGGGCAGCATTACTCCCGGTAAATGTGCTGACATTTTATTGCTGGATGATTTACAGAAGGTCGAGCCTTCAACGGTCATTACCGATGGTCAAGTTGTTTTTGATAATGGCAAGCTCACGGTAGATTTCCCCGATTTCGTCTATCCCGAGCACATCCGTAATTCCATGAACGTTAAGCAGGAACTTACAGCTGAGGACTTCAAGCTTGTAAGTCGCAGTAATCAGGATAAGACGAAGGTTAATGTCATTAACATTATTGAAAACAGTGCAAGAACTGAGAAAATGACTGCAGTACTAGGTGTTGAACAAGGGATCATCCAACCAGATGCAGAGCAGGATATTATCCGTCTAGCCTGTATCGAGCGGCACCGTGGAACGGGTCAAATTTCACTTGGCTTTACGCATGGCTTTCAATTGAAGGCAGGTGCGGTAGCATCTACAGTGGCGCATGACAGTCACAATCTAATTGTTATGGGGATCAATGAGAAGGATATGGCTTTCGCAGCTAATGAGCTTGTCAAAATGGGAGGCGGCATGATCGTTGTAGAGAACGGTGAAGTGCTGGCTCAAGTACCGATGACCATCGCAGGCCTCATGTCAGATAAATCATTGCTTGAAGTCGTTAATGAGGTTGCAGAGCTCGAAAAAGCGTGGAAACAAATTGGCTGTCCGTTGAACGCCCCGTTTATGACATTCTCATTAATTGCATTACCTGTTATTCCTGAAATTCGGATTTCAAACCGAGGTATTGTCGATGTTACACAGTTCAAGTTAATTGAAGTGGAAATTGATTAAGTGGGACGAAATAAATAGGTCCAAAAGGACTTATTCTTTTTATTCTTTTTAGAAGGATGACGTTCGGCGCGGGAGGTTAGGATGGTTTGCGGGGGGCCGGAAACGAGTTCAGCTTCCGTCCCGACTGTTATCCCGGTTTCCTCGATAATCGGCAGATCTAGGGTGGTGGCCACCTCATCTCGAGTCTGATGCAACAAATTCAATTGCTGTTCAAATTCGTCTACACGCTTGCAAAGCATCATGTTCTCTTGCTTAAGCTTCTTTATAAGCTCATATAGTAATTTCATGGTGAGCTTCGGTTTCACTGATGGCTCATTTTCTTCGTTATTGTAAGTGGGGGACAGCAGCAGCATCAACTCTTCATCACTGATTACCTTGTATGACACAGTACGGCCTCCTTAAATTAATGAATCTCACTAAACTGCCCATCCGTAAAGAGATATTCTTTGGGAAGAAGTGAAAGATTAATGTTCCGGCTGCAGTCGATATACTGTGGGTAAACCACTTTGATAGATTCCTCTTCTTGAATTGGATAGTTAATTGGGTAGTTAATGATTTTATTCTTTTTGATTATATCTATAAAAAGATGAAACATGATGGAGACAATTAACAATCCCGTTATACATAGCTCTAAGTTTTGAATCATAAATTAGCCCTCCTATGAATCTTTTTTCATAGATTAACGGATTAGAACTAAAATGTCGCTCGAAAACCGTTGTCGTTTTGTAAGCTTTTTATGAAGAGTTAAACGGAATTTGAGGCAGAAATAGGGTGATGATGGTATTTTTAAAAGTATATTGTTGTTAAATCTCACGATCTTGTCTATCAATGAAAAAAAATAAGGATGGAGTTGTTCAACATGTTCAGTAAAAATAGTCAGATTCAGTCCTATCTGGAGCGTATCGGGTTTGAAGGTTTGCTCGATGGCAGCGCAAAGACTCTGGCTGACCTGCAGGAGTGTCATCTGCACACGGTTCCATACGAAAATTTGGACATTATGAACCGCATAGCTTTATCGTTGGATCCTCAGGATGTATATCAAAAGATAGTCGTGCGCGGGCGCGGTGGGTACTGCTTCGAGTTGAACGCTTTATTCGGCTGGTTACTGCGGGAGCTTGGCTACCCGGTTACTGACTTGGTTGCTCGATTTTGGCGCGACGAACCGAATGCGCCACCGAAACGACGTCATCACGTCCTGAAGGTTGAAGCAGAAGGCACGACTTACTTGTGCGATGTCGGAGTAGGTGGGATCGTCCCCCGGAAGCCGATCGCATGGATTGAAGGTCTTGAACAGCATCAAGGAGGAGAGTGCTACCGTCTCGAGCGCGATGCCTATTACGGTTGGATGCTATGTGAGCAGAAGAACAAGGAATGGAACCGCATTTACTCGTTTACGGAGGAGCCCCAGCTGCCGAAGGATTTCACTTTTGCGACATTCTGGTGTGAGAACGCCCCGGATTCAATATTTACCAAAGGCCCAATGGTAGCCAAGCGCACCCTGGAGGGACGGAATACACTGGCAGGCCGAGAGTTTCGCATCTTTACATCCGCCGGGGTAAGGACTTTCATTCCGCAGAACGAAGAAGAGTATAAAGCGGCACTGCAAGAGCATTTTGGTATTCATCTAGATTAATCATTAACGTAGTCATGTACTAATAGTGGGATTTCCATTATTCAACGTCGAAGAGGACCCCGAAAGGGGTCCCTTTTTCTTTTTCTAACTTGATCCGAAATGATTCTAATTACGAAAGTGATAACTTACTGTTTTCACGTTCTAACTCTTTCTGCTGCTCTTTGGTGAAAGTACAACTTAGCTTTGGTAATCCAGTGTGTTTGTTGATGTAGATAGTTCTTGCAACGCCGTGAATGAATTTCATTTGTTTGGTCCATTCTTTTGGGTTGAACATGGACATCAACTCCCTATTTATATATATTTCCTACAAATTCTCCACGATAGCGATGTTGGAAGCGCTTTATTTTAATATTATGTTCAAAGGGTATGGTTGATGCATCGAGCAAAATTACTTCAGAACAACGCGAAAAAGAACGCTGAATTAGTGTTTTTTTCAATCGGAGGGACTGTTATTTAAGTCCCGTCTATCGTTAAAGGAATTTCTGTCAGAGGGTACGATACTGGCATATGCTGACATAGTAAGCGATTACAATTCTATTGTTTTTTCGTATAAAATGATTGATTTACATAATCTAAATAAAAATAACCATTGAATGTGTCAGTGACATCTAGTAACCTTTCCTTAGATCACTGATCAGGGTCGAACCACAATAAATCTTACTTAGAGTGTAAGAAAGTGAATAGATTAGCGTGTCGGTTATCCTTATATTTGCCCTAATAGTAACAGGGAAACATTTTCGACAAGCTCCTTCGATAATGATATGGAAGCCCTTACATTGAAGACAGCCAAGAGCTTCTGGTTAGGAGTAGTTTTTCACGAGAGACAAGTAAACCTAAAAAAGGAATGGTGTTCAGTGATGACAAAGAGAACGCACGGTGGTCCCAAAGCGGTCTTAGCTCTTATTGCGAGTGTAGGTTTGCTAGCAGGCTGCTCTACGGCCAATCAAACAGGTACAACTGGTTCGACGAACACGCCGGGTACTAAGGAAACGCCAGCATCCTCAACTGCAAAGGCCTCTGGAACCGTGACATTTTGGTATGATAAGACAGGTGTGGCGGGGGAAGCAATTAAGGCTGCTGCTGATGCTTTCCAGGCAGCGCATCCCGAAATTAAATTGAATGCTGTATATGTGGCTGATTTAACAGTTGGCGGAGGACAAAAGCTGATGTCCGCTGTCGCTGGGGGAACTGCCCCGGATGCAGTGTTCTTCGATCGCTTCCAAATCGCCTCATGGGCCCAGCAGGAGGCTTTGATCGATATTTCGGACCGGATCAAGAAAGATGCCATCGATCCGAAAAAGTTTTATCCAGCTGCATGGAATGAGGTTGTGTACAAGGATAAAGTATACGGGCTTCCGGTTTCTACTGATGGGCGGGCCTTGTTCTATAACAAGGATCATTTCAAGGAAGTTGGACTTGACCCCGAGAAGCCGCCTAAGACGATCAAAGAGTTGGAAGAATATGCGGCCAAGCTGACCGTGAAGGAAGGAAACGTTTATAAACGGATCGGTCTTATACCGTGGTCTAATCAAGGCAACTTCTACACGTGGGGATGGGCGTTCGGCGGCGATTTCTATAACACGAGCACCGGTAAAGTAACACCTAATGATCCTAAGAACGTCGAGGCACTGCAATGGCTGCAGGATTATGCCAACAAATATAATATCAGTGACATGAAATCTTTAGCCAGTTCGACCCAGATCAATCCTTTTGCGGCCGGCAAGGTTAGCATAGGAAATCGGAAACAACTTGCTGGCGGCAACGGTTAAAGCAGCGAATACGAATGTGAACTTCGGTGTAGCACAGCTGCCGACACCAACCGGCGATCAGACGGTTACATGGTCGGGTGGTTTCAGTCTCGTCATTCCCAAGGGAGCCAAAAATCAGGATGGCGCATGGGAGCTGCTGAAATTCTTTACTGGTGATGAGGCACAAGAAAAATTGACTAAATCCTATCTGTCAGTCGTTCATTCGGTAAACCAAAAAGTGTTTGCCAATGATCCAATCAATATGAAAATTCTTGGATTTCTAGGAACGGCTCACTGGCGTCCGGTGATTTCACAAGGGCAGTTACTTTGGAACGAGATGGCGAGCGCCTTGGATATGGCCTCGAACAATAAAGGCAAACCGAAGGATCTGCTCGATAGTGTGGCAGACAAGGTGAATGCCGCTCTGGCGAGTGACCAAAAAAGCAAATGAGGTGCGATGAAAGATGATGGATTCAAACTTGGTCCGAGCTACTGGACAGGAGCCTTCCCGTCCTAGACATCAAGAAGCCCGGAAGAAATCTTTCGTCCGCGCGTTCAGTAAAAACGCGCCTGGCTGGCTATTCATCACCCCTTGGATAGTGGGTCTGCTGCTCTTTTATTTGTACCCGCTTGTCAGTTCCATCTATCTCAGTTTTACCTCTTACAGCATTCTGAAGGCCGGACAATTTGTCGGCCTTCAGAATTACCAAAGCTTGATGCAGGACAAAGTGTTTTGGAGCTCTATTTACAACACCGTGTATTACGCACTTGTCTTCGTTCCGCTGAGTATCGTCCTCAGTATAGGGCTGGCGCTGCTGTTGAACACCAGAGTAAAGGGAATCGCAATCTACCGTACGGTCTTTTACCTGCCTACTCTTGTTCCCTTGGTTGCTAAGGCAGTTCTTTGGATGTGGCTGCTGAACCCTCAGGCGGGGCTGGTCAATCAATTATTGTCCAGATTGGGCATCGATGGTCCTCCATGGTTGGGCAACGAAGCCTGGGCTAAGCCCACCCTCGTCATGATATCTTTATGGGCTGTCGGACAGACGGTCGTCATCTTCCTTGCTGGATTGCAGGGGATATCGCAGGAATATTACGATGCCGCTTCGGTTGATGGCGCCAGATGGTATCAGAAATTTGGGCTGGTCACCTTGCCGCTGCTAACGCCAGTCATCTTCTACAACTTGGTGATGGGGATAATTAGTTCAATTCAAGTGTTCTCCTTACCTTATACGCTTACGGGCGGGAGTGGCTCACCAGCAGGGTCCATGATGTTTTATGTTATGTATTTGTACCAGAATGCTTTTCTGTATTTGAAAATGGGCTATGCATCGGCTATGGCATGGATACTTTTTATCGTGATTGCTTTGCTAACGGTCGTGATTTTCGTCTCATCCAAAAAATGGGTTCATTATCAAGGGGACTAGAGGGGGCTTGTGTACGTGAAAAATCATAGAAATGCAGCTGCGCGCAACCTCCTTACCCAATTGGTTCTAATCGCGCTGGCGTTGAATTTTGCAGCTCCGCTGCTATGGATGATATCGACATCATTGAAGGATAACTCCCAATTATACATGGATCCTCCACGTTGGATTCCTAATCCGATGCACTGGAGAAATTATTTCGACGCGTTTACGAGAATCTCTTTTCCAAGAATGTTTAGCAATACACTGATTGTCACCGTATTCAGTACGTTGGGCATGCTTATCGTTTCTCCGCTGGCGGCTTATAGTTTGGCCAAGCTGGATTGGCGGGGGAAAGGGTTGATCTTCGGGTTGACTGTGAGTGTGATGATGATTCCCGGGCCCGTGACGATGATCCCTGAGTTCCTTCTATTTCATAAGCTGAAATGGGTCGGAACGCTGCTTCCGCTAATCGTTAAGCATGCGCTCGGTGTGCCAGTCTATATTTTTATGCTGCGGCAATTTTTCAAAGGCCTGCCCTCGGAGCTGCAGCAGGCCGCACGCATAGATGGGGCCGGGGAATTTCATATTTACTGGCGCATTATGCTGCCATTGGCGATGCCGGCTGTTCTGGCGACCGGGTTGTTCCAGGTCATGAGTAGTTGGAATGATTTCTTGGGCCCGCTGTTATATCTGAATGACCCTAGCCAATATACATTGTCTCTGGGGCTGCAGCAATTTCAAAACGAGATCAGCACAGAGTGGGGATTGCTTATGGCGGCTACCTTCTTGATGATCCTGCCGATTATCATTCTATTCTTTTTTCTGCAGAAATCATTCATTCAAGGCATTACCTTTACGGGCATTAAAGGCTAATCACCATTTATAACGCTGCGTCGATCGATAATCATGATTTATATAATTAAACGAGGGATGTCCTTATATGAAATATGAACATATGCCAAGAAAACCGAATCTACTCTATCTGCAGCTTGCCGAAAAGGTAAGGGACATCATTCAAAGACGTAGGCTTCAACCGCATGATCCAGTCCCTTCGGAAGGGGAGCTTGCGAAGCTATTTGGTGTAAGCCGGATGACAAGCAAGCTAGCTCTAGAACAACTGGTTCAGCAGGGTCTCGTTTACCGTTTGCCAAGAAGGGGCACCTTCCTTTGCGCGCAGCAGAATGGGGTGTCTGATAACGAAGGTATTCTGAAGGTAAATGAGCCGACGCCGGTCGTAGAGAAGCAAAAACAGAATAAGCGGATCGCTATCATCGTGTCCCATATGTCTGATTACACGTCAAGGATTATTGCAGCTGCCGAGATCGAATCGCGAAAGCATGATTGTGATCTGATTCTAAAGATTAGCAAGTCCAAAGATGATGAGGACCGTTGTCTTCAGGGGCTTGTCGAAGGTGGAGTCGACGGCATTATCCTATTTCCACAAGGACGAAAGATATGCAGTGACCAAGTGTTGAGATTGAAATTGCAGCAGTTTCCGATTGTGATTATCGACCGAATTTTTCGCGAAGTTCAGATTGATTGTGTCTACCATGATCATTTTCAAGGCTCTTACCAGATGGCTAAGTATTTGATTGAAAAAGGACATCGGGAAATCGGTTACGTTTCGAATGCGATTGAGAACATCACCAGCAGGGAGGAGCGTTATCAAGGTTATATCCAGGCGCTCATTGATCATGCGGTTCCCGTCAAAAATCAGTATATTCTTTTTAAAAGCGAACTCTGTGATTCTAGCCATGTTAACAAGAGCGACCCTGAACAGGAGAGCTTCATACGTGAAAATCCACAGATGACAGCCCTGATGTGCGGAGACGATCATGTGGCAATTTCTACGTTATATACAGCATTACACTTGAAGATTCCGGTCCCTGAGCAGCTTTCCATTGTGGGTTTCTCTGATATTCAATTATCTGGGTTAACACCGATTCCTCTTACAACGGTCAAGCAATGTACCGAGCAGCTTACGCAATCAGCATTTAATCTGCTAATGAAGCGTGTTAACAATTCCAATGAGAGACAAATTACGATCAAAATTAAGACGACGATTGTAGAGCGGAAATCCGTCCTCTCTTTGGTGTAAATAGTTAGACAAAATACGAATGACAGGTGAAGCTTATGAAAATTCATTTTCTCGGAACCGCAGCAGCAGAAGGCTTTCCGAATGCGTTTTGCCGCTGTGGGTCTTGCATCCAGGCACGGACGCTGGGCGGAAAAAACATTCGCACACGAAGTTCGGCCATCCTTGACGATGTAATCAAATTCGACTATTCTCCCGATTCTTATATGCAGGCGCTTCGCGATAACATTGATTTGGGCGCAATTGAGCACTTGCTTGTTACGCATACGCACTCTGATCATTTTAATGCTTATGATCTTGAATGCCGGAGAGAGGGGATTGCCCACGGACTGGAGCATCCTCTACATATCTATGGGAATGATGCCGTGATGCACCATACACGTGTCGCCATTGGTCGTTTTGAGGGTGAACGCTACGCCTTCCATTTGTTGCGTCCCTTTCAGATGATTGAAGTGGGTGAAGCACTTGTCACACCTCTTTTAGCGGATCATGACAAAATGGAAACATGCTTATTATATTTGATCGAGCGGGGCGGCAAGAAACTGCTGTACGGACATGATTCAGGTTGGTTCCCAGAAGCAACATGGGAATGGTTAAAGGGAGCCAATGTAGATTGCGCCATACTTGACTGCACGCACGGGTACACGGGGCGCTCCCGTGACAGAAACCATATGTGTATCGAAACCGTATTGGAGGCTCAGCGAGTGTTTCGTGAAGAACACATATTAAAAGCGGATGCGCCCATCGTCGTCACTCATTTTAGCCATAATTCCAAACTGCTTCATCATGAATTCGACGAAATCTTTAAACCTGCCGGGGTCGTAGTCGCGTATGACGGATTGATTATGCACATCTAGACCTTATTGCAACGTTTAAACGAAAAGCCCTTCTGGTATTCAGAGGGGCTTAGTTATGTTGTCCAACAGGAAAATGTCATATTCCGTGGTACAATTAGAGAAAATATCTCTTATCTCAGCCTGAGTTTGGTTAATCAACAGTTGGAGTAGGGAATGAGGGGAGTGTACGCGTGACCCAAAGAATAATAAAAGCACCGCAAGGCTTAGCAGCATCGCCATTCAATCAAAGCGTTTTGAAATTCAAAGGACTCACAGTCATTGAATCGTGCACCAACACGGTAGGAAAGCAAGGGACTATGTTCTTAGAAGACTACCTTCTCATGTTTGTGCTGAATGGCACTTATACGGTGCGTTACGGCAATCAGGTGTACGTTGCTCATAGGCATGAAATGGTACTGATTCAAAAATCCATTGTTATTGAATATGAAAAATCAGGCGAACCTAATCAGGCTTACTTATTAGAGTACATGATGTTTTTTCTAAAAGATGAAGTGCTTAAAGACTTTATTAAAATGGCGGACATTCAATCTGCGCAGCCAACAGTGTTGGTACCTATTTTCGTAAATCCGATAAGTGAACGACTGTTACTCTATTTAGGCTCGCTAAAACCATATTTCAACGAACCCGATAACATCGAGGACGGATTAATTAAGATTAAGTTGTTGGAATTATTGTTTGATCTTAGCCATGCCAACGAAAATATCATGCAGCAATTACTTCAATTGAAGCAGCAGGTTCGATCCGATATCTCAACCGTCGTGGAACAAAATATCTTGAATCCAGTTTCTCTGAATGATTTGGCTTATTTATCGGGCAGAAGCTTGTCCAGCTTCAAACGGGATTTTCAAACGATTTACAATACATCCCCATCCCTATGGATTCGGCAGAAACGCTTGGAGAAGGCCAGAGAATTGTTGACCCATTCAGCCATGTCAGTAACGGATGTTTGCTTTACGACGGGCTTTGAGAATGTTGCGCATTTTTCAAGGGTTTTCAAAGAGCACTTTGGCTATACCCCGTCCTTTTACAAGCAACAGTTAAGCTAAAAGCTAACAGAGATCTTAGTTCGGCACCCGCCGGGCTAAGATTTTTTATTTGAGCTAAATGGTCAAATACTTTGGGCTTTTTGGAAAAGTAGGGCGGAATGCGCTGTGATAATCTTAGGTCATGAATGATTCAATTTAAAAATGACGACGAGAAGGAGACAATAAAAAATGATAAATCAAAAAGTATGGTTCATCACAGGCGCATCCAGAGGCTTCGGATTGGAAATTACAAAAGCTGCTTTAGCGGAGGGTAATAAGGTGGTAGCTACCGTCCGCAGCAAGCCTGAACAACTAGCTGCGCAGCTTGAGAACAACGAAAACTTGTTGGTAACTGTGCTGGATGTTACGGACGAAGCTCAAGCCTTAGATGCAGCGAAACAAGCAATAGACAAATTCGGAAAAATTGACGTGCTAGTCAATAATGCTGGTTATGGATTGCTGAGTGCCGTTGAGGAAGCTTCGAATGAAGAAGTGAAACAAAATTATGATGCCAATGTTTTCGGTTTACTAAACGTTACCCGCGCAATTTTACCCTACATGCGTAAGCGGCGTTCGGGACATGTCATTAATATTTCATCAGTGGGTGGATTAAACGGGTTTGTGGGCTGGGGGATTTATGGTTCCACCAAGTTTGCTGTTGAAGGCATTACAGAGTCCATGGCTTTGGAATTAGCTCCTTTAGGGATTTATGCAACGGTTGTAGCACCAGGCTTTTTTAGAACTGAATTCCTTGATCCAACATCTCTGATAAGAACCGCTCATGTCATCGATGATTATGCAGGCACAGTGGGAGAAATGCAAAGCTTTGCCACACAAGTTAATAAAAAACAGCCCGGCGATCCCAAGAAACTTGCTCAAGCTTTCATTAAACTGGCTAATGCCGAAAAGCCTCCGGTTCATTTGCCTCTAGGCAACGATACGCTTGCTATGTATAGAGAAAAGACGGCAAAGTTTGAAAAAGACATTGAAGACTGGTATGACGTCATTACGGGAACGGATCATGATGATGTAAAGGGATAACGTTGCGATTTGAGTCGAAATAGGAACTAGTATTTATTCTTGTTCACAACTAAGACAAATGGACAAGAATGACCGAATATACTTATACGGAATCATCAGAAGTTGTTTATCAACTAGGAGGTGTTTCGGTATGGTTTATTGGTTGTTGGCCGTTATCGTGGTTGTGGTTGGTTTATTGATTTACATGAACGTGAAGAAGCGCAAAGTGGTACCGGTGGCTGATTTACAAACACATAAGTCGTGCGCTTACTGTAACGAGGAAATTGCAATCGATGCTGCTGTATGCAAGTACTGTAGGGGTGTTGTCGTAAATTGAGGCTGATATAATGAATAGCAAATGAAGCAGCGGTCAGTTCGCATGGTGTGAGCTGGTCGTTGTTTTGTTTTTTTTGCTATTTACCAGACTCCTTGGCATCTATAGTATCCAGGAAATCATTCGTTGAAAATTTCCAACCCCTTTAACTTTCTAACCATTCTTAACCGCTCGCCAACTAGTCTTAAAAAATCGGACATCTCATTCACCTCAAATTGAGGTTATTGAAATCGTTGATAAAAAGAGATACCCGTATAATATGATAAAATATATAAAATCCTGTATAAATGGTACTTCAGTGTCCCGTTTTTAAATATAATCACCAAAAAGTTGGCGCTCTACATCAAAAAAGTGTAACATCAATCTAATAACAGCAGACAGAAGGAGCCTGAATCATTTGACCATCGAATTAAAAAACGAAATACCTCCCAATTTTGAGGAACTAAAAAAATCGGCCAATCGTACATCCAATTGGAGAGAACGTCTAGAAGCCGTTGAAGCATTAGGTCAGTATAACGACCAACAAACCATTAACATACTAGCGCGTATGATGAGCAGCGATGCTGTATATCCCATTCAGGAGGCTGCTTACCGCAAACTCCGGGCATTTGGTGAGGATGTTCAGCTGCCGCCAAGGAAAAAAGGTGACTTGATTAAAGGCGCAGGTAAAGTTTTTGTGCGCATTAAGAAGAGCTTGCCGGAAGGTCATACGTTTGAAGAGTTTAAAGAGAAGTTACAGAAGACCAGAAGTGACGTATATGATACTTACGAAGGCGACAAAGGGTCTGACTTCGATCAATGGCTTGAAACCACATGGTCGTCGTTGCTGAAAAAATAAGAAGCATAACATAATGGAGTGAATACATGAGCAAAGCGAAGGGTAAAGGCGGAACCGGTAGAGGGACAGACAGTAAGGGCTGGAACCGATGGCAAGCTAGTGCCAATAGAGCAAAGAGTGCCCCGAAACCTTATAAAAGTAAAGGTCTATTAGCAGCAGCCAAAGCTGCCAAGGCCGCGAGTAGCAGCAATGGCGATAAACCTAAAGCTTAGCGGCTGCTGCTTAAGTTCTACATCTCAAATAACGACACCCTCGGCATCTTGCCGGGGGTATTTTACATTCAACATGAATAAAATCGCTCAACATAACTCATATTATCGAAGTTACTATTCCATTCATTAAAGGAGACTTCGAGATGCAGCAGCAAACGCCAAATAACAACATGACACAAGGCATGCAGAACATGAATCATGGGGGGCATGAGCTCTTTGATTTACATGAGGTGTTATCTTGTACAATTAATGTGTTGGACCAGTTCATGATGTTTAGACAATTTGTCCAAGATAACGAGCTTCTGGATATTTTGGATCGTCAGTACAATTTTGCACTGTTCCATTACAACATAACGGCAGAGTGCTTTTCAACAGGGCAAAAGCCAAGTCAAGAAACGCAGACGTATATGATCCGAAATCTGTCGCAGCCGATCTACGGCATCAAACCGACTCAACCGAAAAAACCGAATCAATCGCTGGCTGATGTGAAGGATGCAGGCATTAGCGCGCATATGCTAGGCCTTGTGAAATCCCATGCTGCACTGCTTACGATGACTTCTCTTGAAGTGACGAACCCTGTTGTACGTCGTGTATTGGCTTCTCAAGTACAGAACTTTATCGAGATGGCGTATGAAATTTTCTTGTATCAAAATAGAAATGCCTATTACCAAGTTCCGCAACTTGAAGCCTCTGATATGCAAAAAATGCTTAACACCTTCGTTCCGGCACAAGGAATGCCACAAATGCCACCAAATAACAGAGCAGGAACTGTACATTAAATTACAAAATAAACCAGCATCGGTCTCGGCAACCCATGCTGGTTTTTCTTTGCTCGTTAAACCTTATTTATCATAGAAGTGAAAGGGCATTTAGAAGCGACACTTTCATCATCACGCAAAAAATACTGCTCCCACTCTAGATTATCCGATTGGCCGTACCACTTCAAAGAGGGATGCGCGGGAACTCCGTCATACTCGACTAACTTCTGACGAATCAGCTTTTTCATATTACGGCCAAAAGGGGTCGAATCGTTGATTTCTTCGAATACCCACCGAGGCTGGAACGTAATGAGGAAACAAGGAGTTCGTCGGCTCTTCCGAATTTCGTGCGCAGGGGTCCCGCAAAAAGCGAAATACGGATGCCCGTTATAACAGAACTCCCAGGAATGATGGGTAGGATCTGACGAAATATGTGAAGGCCATGGGACCTGATCTTTAGCGCTTACCCGGCTTAAAACAGACCAAAACAGTTGTTCATAATCTTCTATAGAGAAGCTATTGACTAGTTCGTCAGGTGTATTAAAAAAAATGACTAGAGAAGCATATTTACCCATTTCACGCGAACAATCGCCGTATTGCTGCAAGAGCTTAGCGACATTATTGACGGCTTCGTCGGATCTAGGATCTGCAGCAAATCCGAATCGTAGACTATTAGAGATAAAGCCAAGACGACCGGGTATGCAAGGGTACATCTGGTCCGGATCATTAATCATATGACCAAATTTGCGAATAGCATCCTGCTGCCATTCCGGCAGATCCGTTTGATGATCCTCAAGCCAGTCTTTGGAGATTAAATTAGCCATGTCAACACCCTCCTTCATCCATTCGTGCATACTATGCGAAGGAGGAAAAGTGGGTGAATGTCCCTAGTTCATAATTTCCACATCAATAGGTGTGCAAACATATCCATTACAGGCGCTTTCTGAACAAGGACAAGCAGATACCGCCACGAATAGGTCCGTCTCTGCGCGAAGCTCAACATAGTCGCCAGCTTTGGATAGCGGCCGCTCTATCCTGATTTGTCCAGAAGGCAGAATAAACGTGTTCATAAAGAAGTTCAAAGAATAGTGTTGATCCGGAGCTGGAATGCTGAACTGAGCAAGGGCTTGATTCAGATTATGATAGCAGCTTGCATGGTTTTGTTTATCGTACAGCAGTTCATACATTTCAGAGCGGCAAGGAGAGTTAATGAAATCGTGTCGCCCTACGGTATCAGCCACAACAGTGAGCAGAGGGCTATATGTATTGGAATAGAGAAGATCCCCAGGTTTTAATTTCATCGCACGCAGCACATCCATGGTAACACCAGGATCCAGACGCACGTTGGTATCGTCGACACGATAGGCGACAAAGTCAGCAATCTGCTCGCCATTCACATCGGTTATGCGGACGACTTGCCCATTTCCCAGTTTAAAACCAAGCCCTTGCGTGGGGGGAATTCGCCATTTTTGTTTGATCATTGGTGTCCTCCTGCAGCATTAGGTAAGTTATCTTTACAGTATGGCTACTAGGAGTAGGTGTCATTCAAATGGAACCTTGGCTTTAAATATGCAACTTGCCAAATTGCTAGGTGGTTCCCTCACGTTTCAGAGTGAGCAAGGTAATGGCAGCCAATTCATTGTTAGACTGACTTTGGGTGGATCATTCGGAGGATAGCGGCTAGCCGTATCTAATTCTAAACCTCATCTTTGCATCCATATCCGTACCTGTGTAAGATAATAAATGAATAAGATTTTTGTGAATGAGGTGGGGTTTCATGGTTTTCGGTGCGCGCGTGTGGAAAACGGGGATTGCTGTTGCTTTGGCCTTATACATAAGTGCTTGGCTCAATTTCTCTCCTCCTGTTATTGCGGCCGTAGCGGCAATTTTTGCCATGCAGCCTTCGATCTATCGATCTTGGCGCTATTTCCTAGAGCAGCTGCAGACGAATATTCTAGGTGCGGCATTGGCTCTGCTTGCGGGTATGTTTTTTTCTAATAATGTGATTGCTATTGGCATTGTATGTATCATTGTTATCATCATAAGTTTAAGAATGGGCATGGAGGAAACGATCGGCCTTACCTTAGTCACCGTTGTAGCAGTCATGGAGGCTTCAGGAGAGTGGCGCTTTGCCGTCAATCGCTTGCTGTTGAGTTTAATTGGCATAGGTTGTGCATTTGTAGTGAATGTTCTTTTCTTTCCACCTAAGCCCAAAGAGCAATTCGCCGCACAGATTCGTACTATTTTTGGTAAAATGTCGCTCCTCCTTCGCACGGTTATCTCTAATGAAATGAAAGAGACCGTATTCCGTGAGGAAAAAGAAGGTCTGCGCAGCGGTTTGAAGTCTTTATCGGATAAGTACAGACTCATGGAAGAAGAGATTAAGAAAATCAAGGGAAGCGGGTTAAACCGCATTCGTGAACTCGTTGTTTACAAGCAGAAGCTTCTCGTGATGTATAAAGGGCTTGAGGTTCTTGAAGCCGTGGATGAGCACTATTTTCAAACGTCCCGCACACAGGCAATCGATGTCTATTTCGATGATCATTTGGAAAAGCTAATAAAGTTCCACGAGCACGTTCTGCTGAAATTCGATGATAAGCTCAAGGATGACTGCTCGGAAGGTTTGGAGATGGAAGCAGAGAACGAGCGTTTCATGACAGTACTCATCGACCGTTATAATAAGCAGTCCGAAGGAATGTTGCGTTTGTCGGTTGTGGCTGCGGCTATGTACGACTATGGTCATCAGATAGCGAGGTTGGATAAGCTTGCCCAGCATGATCATCGTGGAGAATCAGAAGAGAGAGAACCCCTCGATTTATTGCTCAAGAGCATTAGATTGAAGTAGATTAAAACACTTTTTCATAAAATAGTCTTACTGAGCCTTTCGTTTGTCAGATGTTCTGGCCTCGAGAGGTTCCTTCATAAAAAATTAATTAAAGGTTGCTTTACAAAATTGTATGTGCTATATTATGATTCTTGTTCCAAACGGACAAGGGGCAAGCGATTATAAATGAGTCTGAACGTGTTGAATATCTTCACGAATGGATAAATAAAATAAAAGCTTGCAAATGAAATTCCAATATGGTATATTACTTCTCGCTGCTTCGGTAACACGGCAGTGAACGAAAGAAATTGATCTTTGAAAACTGAACAACGAGTGAGTAAGCACGAACGAGAAATCGTTCAAAAAGAGATTGCAAAATCTCGCTAGCAACGCAAATGAGCAATTAAGCTTTCAGATAGTTTTACTATTATGGAGAGTTTGATCCTGGCTCAGGACGAACGCTGGCGGCGTGCCTAATACATGCAAGTCGAGCGGATTTATCCTTCGGGATAAGTTAGCGGCGGACGGGTGAGTAACACGTAGGTAACCTGCCTATAAGACTGGGATAACTATCGGAAACGATAGCTAAGACCGGATAATTGGTTCTCTCGCATGAGATAATTATGAAACACGGAGCAATCTGTGGCTTATAGATGGGCCTGCGGCGCATTAGCTAGTTGGTAGGGTAACGGCCTACCAAGGCGACGATGCGTAGCCGACCTGAGAGGGTGAACGGCCACACTGGGACTGAGACACGGCCCAGACTCCTACGGGAGGCAGCAGTAGGGAATCTTCCGCAATGGACGCAAGTCTGACGGAGCAACGCCGCGTGAGTGATGAAGGTTTTCGGATCGTAAAGCTCTGTTGCCCTAGACGAACAGCAAGGAGAGTAACTGCTCTTTGTGTGACGGTATAGGAGAAGAAAGCCCCGGCTAACTACGTGCCAGCAGCCGCGGTAATACGTAGGGGGCAAGCGTTGTCCGGAATTATTGGGCGTAAAGCGCGCGCAGGCGGTCAATTAAGTTGGGTGTTTAAGCCCGGGGCTCAACCCCGGTTCGCATCCAAAACTGGTTGACTTGAGTGTAGGAGAGGAAAGTGGAATTCCACGTGTAGCGGTGAAATGCGTAGAGATGTGGAGGAACACCAGTGGCGAAGGCGACTTTCTGGCCTATAACTGACGCTGAGGCGCGAAAGCGTGGGGAGCAAACAGGATTAGATACCCTGGTAGTCCACGCCGTAAACGATGCATACTAGGTGTCGGGGATTCGATTCCTCGGTGCCGAAGTTAACACAGTAAGTATGCCGCCTGGGGAGTACGCTCGCAAGAGTGAAACTCAAAGGAATTGACGGGGACCCGCACAAGCAGTGGAGTATGTGGTTTAATTCGAAGCAACGCGAAGAACCTTACCAGGTCTTGACATCCCAATGTAACGCCTAGAGATAGGCGCCCTCTTCGGAGCATTGGAGACAGGTGGTGCATGGTTGTCGTCAGCTCGTGTCGTGAGATGTTGGGTTAAGTCCCGCAACGAGCGCAACCCTTGATCTTAGTTGCCAGCACTTCGGGTGGGCACTCTAAGATGACTGCCGGTGACAAACCGGAGGAAGGTGGGGATGACGTCAAATCATCATGCCCCTTATGACCTGGGCTACACACGTACTACAATGGTCGGTACAACGGGAAGCGAAGCCGCGAGGTGGAGCCAATCCTTAAAAGCCGATCTCAGTTCGGATTGCAGGCTGCAACTCGCCTGCATGAAGTCGGAATTGCTAGTAATCGCGGATCAGCATGCCGCGGTGAATACGTTCCCGGGTCTTGTACACACCGCCCGTCACACCACGAGAGTTTACAACACCCGAAGTCGGTGGGGTAACCCGCAAGGGAGCCAGCCGCCGAAGGTGGGGTAGATGATTGGGGTGAAGTCGTAACAAGGTAGCCGTATCGGAAGGTGCGGCTGGATCACCTCCTTTCTATGGAGACTCGGATCTGATAGATCCAGTCAAGTATCTTCGGATACAAATCGCTTACTCACTCGTGTTCAGTTTTGAAAGAGCAATCTTTCAAACGCAAGTTGACAACCAACATCGCTTTGCGAATGTAATGGTTGCAACATTGTTCCTTGAAAACTAGATAACGAAACAAAACGTAAAGTAAGAACTTAGGTTGTGTGATTCATTTGGATCATGCAAAAATCTTTAAAGTTTTTTCTAGGTTAAGCTAGAAAGAGCACACGGAGGATGCCTAGGCACTAGGAGCCGAAGAAGGACGTGGCGAACGACGAAATGCCTCGGGGAGCCGTAAGCAGGCTTTGATCCGGGGATGTCCGAATGGGGGAACCCAGCTGTGGTAATGCGCAGTTACTCTATTGTGAATACATAGCAATAGTAGAGGCATACCCAGGGAACTGAAACATCTAAGTACCTGGAGGAAAAGAAAACAAAAGTGATTCCGTCAGTAGCGGCGAGCGAAAGCGGAATAGCCCAAACCAAGGAGCTTGCTCCTTGGGGTTGTAGGACCTCGTTATGGGGTTAGTTCGGTAGGCGAAGAGATCTGGAAAGGTCCGGCATAGAGGGTAAAAGCCCCGTAGCCAAAATCGAACGAAACCCCTAGAGGTATCCTGAGTACGGCGGGTCACGTGAAACCCCGTCGGAATCCGGCAGGACCATCTGCCAAGGCTAAATACTCCCTAGTGACCGATAGTGAAGCAGTACCGTGAGGGAAAGGTGAAAAGCACCGCGGAAGCGGAGTGAAAAAGAACCTGAAACCGTGTGCTTACAAAAAGTCAGAGCCCTCTATATGGGTGATGGCGTGCCTTTTGTAGAATGAACCGGCGAGTTACGTTCCCGTGCGAGGTTAAGTTGAAAAGACGGAGCCGCAGCGAAAGCGAGTCTGAATAGGGCGCTTTAGTACGTGGACGTAGACCCGAAACCGTGTGATCTACCCCTGTCCAGGGTGAAGGTGAGGTAACACTCACTGGAGGCCCGAACCCACGCATGTTGAAAAATGCGGGGATGAGGTGGGGGTAGCGGAGAAATTCCAATCGAACTCGGAGATAGCTGGTTCTCCCCGAAATAGCTTTAGGGCTAGCCTCGGATGTTGAGTTGTGGAGGTAAAGCACTGATTGGGTGCGGGGCCCGCCAAGGGTTACCAAGTCCAGTCAAACTCTGAATGCCACAAACTTAAATCCGGGAGTCAGACAGTGAGTGCTAAGATCCATTGTCAAAAGGGAAACAGCCCAGACCATCAGCTAAGGTCCCCAAGTGTGTGTTAAGTGGGAAAGGATGTGGAGTTGCACAGACAACCAGGATGTTGGCTTAGAAGCAGCCACCATTGAAAGAGTGCGTAATAGCTCACTGGTCGAGTGACTCTGCGCCGAAAATGTAACGGGGCTAAACACGCCACCGAAGCTATGGCTTGCACTTTAGTGCATGGGTAGGGGAGCGTTGTATGTACGTAGAATTCTGACCGTAAGGACAGGTGGAGCGCATACAAGTGAGAATGCCGGTATAAGTAACGAAAAGATCAGTGAGAATCTGATCCGCCGAAAACCTAAGGGTTCCTGAGGAAGGCTCGTCCGCTCAGGGTAAGTCGGGACCTAAGGCGAGGCCGAAAGGCGTAGTCGATGGACAACAGGTGGAAATTCCTGTACCACCGTAGCCGTTATGAGCAATGGAGTGACGCAGAAGGATAGTGACGCGAGCTGATGGATGCTCGTCCAAGCAGTGAGGCTGATGTGTAGGCAAATCCGCACATCGTTAAGGCTGGGCTGTGATGGGGAGGGAAATTTAAAGTACCGAAGGTCATGAGTTCACACTGCCAAGAAAAGCTTCTAGCCAGGCGAAGGTGCCCGTACCGCAAACCGACACAGGTGGGTGAGAAGAGAATTCTAAGGCGCGCGGAAGAACTCTCGTTAAGGAACTCGGCAAAATGACCCCGTAACTTCGGGAGAAGGGGTGCCTCGGTAGGGTGAATAGCCCGAGGGGGCCGCAGTGAAAAGGCCCAAGCGACTGTTTAGCAAAAACACAGGTCTGTGCGAAGCCGCAAGGCGAAGTATACGGGCTGACGCCTGCCCGGTGCTGGAAGGTTAAGAGGAGTGGTTAGGGACCTCGGTTCCGAAGCTATGAATTGAAGCCCCAGTAAACGGCGGCCGTAACTATAACGGTCCTAAGGTAGCGAAATTCCTTGTCAGGTAAATTCTGACCCGCACGAATGGCGTAACGACTTGGGCGCTGTCTCAACGAGAGATCCGGTGAAATTTTAATACCTGTGAAGATGCAGGTTACCCGCGACAAGACGGAAAGACCCCATGGAGCTTTACTGCAGCTTGATATTGGACTTTGGTACGATCTGTACAGGATAGGTGGGAGCCTTTGAAGCCTGAGCGCCAGCTTGGGTGGAGGCATCGTTGGGATACCACCCTGATCGTATCGGAGTTCTAACCTAGTACCGTGATCCGGTATGGGGACAGTGTCAGGTGGGCAGTTTGACTGGGGCGGTCGCCTCCTAAAATGTAACGGAGGCGTTTAAAGGTTCCCTCAGAATGGTTGGAAATCATTCGCAGAGTGCAAAGGCATAAGGGAGCTTGACTGCGAGACCTACAAGTCGAGCAGGGACGAAAGTCGGACTTAGTGATCCGGTGGTACCGAATGGAAGGGCCATCGCTCAACGGATAAAAGCTACCCTGGGGATAACAGGCTTATCTCCCCCAAGAGTCCACATCGACGGGGAGGTTTGGCACCTCGATGTCGGCTCATCGCATCCTGGGGCTGAAGTAGGTCCCAAGGGTTGGGCTGTTCGCCCATTAAAGCGGTACGCGAGCTGGGTTCAGAACGTCGTGAGACAGTTCGGTCCCTATCTGTCGCGGGCGTAGGAAATTTGAGAGGAGCTGTCCTTAGTACGAGAGGACCGGGATGGACGTACCGCTGGTGTACCAGTTGTCTCGCCAGAGGCATCGCTGGGTAGCTATGTACGGAGGGGATAAGCGCTGAAAGCATCTAAGCGCGAAGCCCCCCTCAAGATGAGATTTCCCAGTATGTAAGACCCCTTGTAGACGACGAGGTTGATAGGTTCGAGGTGGAAGTGCAGTAATGCATGCAGCTGACGAATACTAATCGGTCGAGGGCTTAACCAAAACCCTAAAATGTTCACTTTACGTAAGTTTCGTATCTAGTTTTCAAGGCGCAAACCACGCTTTGACTGTTTGGTGATGATGGCGGAGGGGACCCACGCGTTCCCATCTCGAACACGACCGTTAAGCCCTCCAGCGTCGATGGTACTTGAACCGCAGGGTTCTGGGAGAGTAGAACGTTGCCAAGCAGTACCCGCAAGGGTATTAGTACCAATGTAGGGATCACATCTAACTATGACGCGGGGTGGAGCAGCCCGGTAGCTCGTCGGGCTCATAACCCGAAGGCCGCAGGTTCAAATCCTGCCCCCGCAACCAATGATGCGAGTCATTAGCTCAGTTGGTAGAGCACCTGACTTTTAATCAGGGTGTCGTAGGTTCGAATCCTACATGACTCACTTTGCCTTATTTACAGCATGCGCGTATGGCGGAATTGGCAGACGCACTAGACTTAGGATCTAGCGGGCGACCGTGGGGGTTCAAGTCCCTCTACGCGCATCAATCATCCCCAAGTCGTACTATACGGCTTGGGGATCCCTATGCGGAAGTGGCTCAGCGGTAGAGCATCGCCTTGCCAAGGCGAGGGTCGCGGGTTCGATCCCCGTCTTCCGCTCCATTTATTATGCGCCCTTAGCTCAGCTGGATAGAGTATTTGACTACGAATCAAAAGGTCGGGAGTTCGAATCTCTCAGGGCGCGCCATTTTCATAAAACGCATCGGGACGTAGCTCAGCTTGGTAGAGCACCTGCTTTGGGAGCAGGGGGTCGCATGTTCAAATCGTGTCGTCCCGATCATAGTAGAGCATAATCTAGCAGTGAAATCACTGCTAGATTATGCTTTTTTGTGTTTTCATACAGTTAACTGATTTGATTAATCATAACTTGATTGCTTTCGGTCTACTGCGTTTTAGCTAGGGGTTGGGAGCCAATTTGGTATGATAGTGGGCCCTTTGATAGGTGGTTTCCTCGGCGGATGGGTCCACAAGGAGCAAATTTTATATCCATCTATACAATGGACTATAATAACCACTTGACTCCTTACGGATCACAGGTATATATCTATGACAATTATTCTTCTTATCAGGTACAAAATGCGCTTAAGCACGAATACTTTATGGAAACTACAGTAATCGACATTGAGCAGATTCTATTAACTCTCTACAATCCGAATAATCCCTTCTCCCAAAATGGTAAGAGGACACACAGCTCTTGTTATCACTTATTGAACCTATTATTTCAGTTAACTAGATCTTTAGAACTAGAAAAGGTCAGCCTATTTCATTAGAAGTGGGCTGGCCTTTTTGTTTTTGGTGCAGGATATACGCAAGTTATCTGACAGAAATCGAGAGAATAATCCAAGAAATTAACAAAAAGTGAGTAATTATATAGCGATATGAGTAAAAAAATATTAGAATAATGGAAATTTTTATTTATAATAGAGGAGAATCTCCTTATTAAGAAGAACTAGTACTAATTCAATAGTTGGGGAAGTTTATTTGAGAAGAATAAGAGGTACATCTATGCAGAATTCATTGTTTTTTAAAAATGTGATAAATTCTGATTCCATCTTCGAATCGATCGGACAATTGAGTGATATCGCCAAGAAAACAATTGGCTGCGAACATATCTCTCTCTTTCTTATAGACGAGAAACATCAGAGCACCCCAGCATCTTATTCGGTTAATATTAGTACCGCAGTCATGGAACAGTTACAACAAATTGTGCTCCAAACGCAGTTTTTTTTCCGAAATCCCGATGGTATACGTTTGTCTGTACATAAGGCAGAAGGACATATCAAAAATTATCTTATAATGAGCAAGTATGAATGTATATACGGTTTTCATATAAAGCATGGACCTTCTTACGGGGCTTTATTATTCTCATTTCCTTCTGATATTCAACTTACGGAGGATCAATTGCATCTATGCAACCTCATTAAACTGCATATGGAACAATTGATTAAAAAGATTCAATTTCGGAGACAAGTGCTGAAACAGAAAGCTTACGAGAATCTTTTTAATACGTTGAGGGTTAAAGATAGCTTCACGGTCGATCACTGTTATAATGTCGCTTTCTACTCTACTTTGCTTGGAGCGAAAGCGGGGGTAAGTGAGGACGAACTGGAACGACTGAAGTTAGGGGCTCTTTTGCATGACATTGGTAAAATAGCAATTCCCGATCATATTTTAATGAAACCTGAACGGTTATCAGATGAAGAATTTAACGTCATTCGCCAGCATCCTGTAATTGGCTATGAGTTGCTCAAAGATTTGCCGGATGTTGAGCACCTGCTGCCTATTGTAAAATGGCATCATGAACGTATGGATGGGAGAGGATATCCGGACAATCTGCAAGGTGAAGAGATTCCCTTGCTTGTACGCATTGTAAGTATTGCAGATGCATTTGATGCGATGACTTCTACGAGAGTATACCGAGATTCGCTGCACGTGCATGAAGTCAGGGAACAACTTCTTATTCACGCGGGCAAGCAGTTTGATAAAGAATTGGTGCGAATTTTCTTAAGTATCATCGATGAGCAAATGCAAATGAATGGATAATAACTTATCAACATGCAACTATTTTAGTAATGAAAGCTGGGATAGATTAATGAAATGTCGCATTCTTATCGTCGATGACGAACCCCATAATTTAAATATACTCCGTATATTTTTAAATTCGTTACATTATGAAATCATCACGGTTGAGGATGGTAAAGAGGCTTTCTCCATGGTCAAAGAGACGGCACCTGATCTTATTTTACTTGATGTGATGATGCCTGAAGTGACTGGATTTGAAATATGCAAACAATTAATAGCCGAAAGTGACTTTGATATTCCGATTATTTTCTTATCTGCAAATGCACAGAAGGAAGATATTTTACAAGGACTACGATTAGGAGCCATTGATTATTTGACCAAGCCATTCGATCTGGATGTGCTGGAACGAAAGGTTGAAATTGCCCTCCACCAAAAAGCGAAGGTTAAAAACTTGAAGAAAGACAATAAACAATTAGCCAAATTGGTGTATGTGGACGCATTAACTGGTTTATATAATCGAGCCTACTTGGATATTACCATTCGGATGATCAAAGAGGGAACCAAGCAATTTCAAGCCGCTATGATGGTCGATATGGATTATTTTAAGGACATTAATGATAACTATGGTCATTTGGTTGGGGATCAAGTCTTGAGGGAAGTAGCAACGATCATATCTTCGAAAATTTCTTGCGAGCATGATCTAGCCTTTCGGTACGGCGGGGACGAGTACTTGGTCTTACTCCAAAGTGAAGCGAATTGTGTAGAGATTGCAGACAGCATTATTAAGGCTGTCGACGGTTTAAAGGTTAGCCTGGCACCGCATAAATCACAGGAATTTTCAGTAAGCATAGGGTTGACGAATAATTTCGACCCTAGCTCGTTCGATCAAATCATTATGCAAGCTGATTCTGCACTTCTTGGGGCCAAGAATAACGGAAGACATCAAATAAAGATTCGCTAATAAAAGGGGAATGGGTGGCGCATGGTCATGGAATTGAAAAGTTTTCAAAAGTTATTTCAAATGACGAAGGTCATTAATTCTCAGTTTGAAATGTCTGAAATCCTGCAAGTCTTCGTTGACGCGATCGCAGGAGAGATTACTCAAGCGGATCTTGTTGGTTTTTTCTTGAAACAGCCGGATGGTACTTTTCAAGGATATAAAGGCAATAAATTGCCTGTGGATATAACGGAGCTGCTCATAGATCCCAGAGAAGATGAGTTTGTTAGGGATATTTTACGCAACCAAGCTAGCGATTATATCTCGGATACGAGTATTGATCTGAGATTGGATCAATCCAAGAGACAACTATTAAAAATTAAATCTATTCTCGGGATTCCCGTCATTGTAGAAAATGACGTGTTTGGTCTTGTCTTCGTCCACGATTTCGGAAAACCGATGAATATTACCCAGGAGCAGATGGAAGTTACAGAAGCTTTTGTTAACATGGCAAGTGTGGCGATTCGCAATATCCGTATGTTCGAACAACGGCAGCTTCTGATGGAGAAGCAGCAGCTTCTTCTTGACGCTACGAAAGCTTTATCGGAGTCATTGTCGGTCAAAGATGTTCTGAACACTTTTTTCCACTACATGCGCAAAGCCAGTGGGTCTAAGGATATCGGTATTCATCTATATAATGAAAAAGAGCATACCATTGAGCCCTATCAATTGTCTTCTGTGAATGTAACGGTTGACGAATGGAAGGTTAAGCATAGAGAAGTCAAGTTAACCATTGAAAATGACCGCCTTTTGTATGAAGTCATTACTCAGAAGAAATCAGCGGCAATCGAGGATGTGTATGCGGATCCGCGGCCTAATCATAAAGCGTTCGTCTCTTTTGATATCCGGAGCATAATGGTATTCCCGCTCGTGGCCAAAGGATCCGTTTACGGTGTCGTTGCGATTCCATCTATTGGGAAGCCTAGGAAGTATGAAGCGAGCATATTGGAATTCTGCCAATCGATTTCTGATGCTACAGCTACCGCGCTATCGAATGCCCAGCATACGGAAACATTGGATCACTCTGTCAATGAACGTTCCATAGAGCTGCAGCATGCTAACTTCAAGCTTGAGGGTCTAGTACGAGAGCTAGAGCATCTAAATGAGTTGAAAAGTGATTTCATCGCGACACTTTCGCATGAGCTGCGTACGCCGATTACAGCGGTTAAAGGATCTGTAGATATCCTTAGCAAAGGAATTCTCGGTGGTCTCAACGATTCGCAGAAGGATTTACTGGATATTGCATCCAAGTCGATCGAGCGTTTACTGGATCAAGTGAATGAATTGCTGGATTTCGCTAAAATGGAAAATGGTAAATTTGAATTGGTGTATACCGAAGCTGATTTCAAAGAAATCATCAAGGAATCTGTTACTATCGTACAGTCACTGATTAATAAGAAGAAACTGATTCTGGTTGTTGAATCAGATGCAGAAACGGATACGATTGTAAGCGTCGATAAACAACGCATTCTTCAGATTCTACTGAACTTACTTTCCAATGCGATTAAATTTACACCTCCTATGGGTGTGATTACCATTAAAACGATTTTCGAAGAAACGGTACTTACGGTTGAAGTACATGATAGCGGTATCGGTATCCCTTACGAGAAGCAGAAAAACATTTTCACGAAATTTTATCAAGCCAATAATCAAATTAATGGGACAGGCTTAGGTCTTGCGATTTCAAAACAGCTTATCGAACTGCATGGCGGTCGGATTTGGTTTGAGAGCACGGAAGGTCAAGGTTCGGTATTCAAATTTACTTTACCTAAAGGAGAGGAGTAACCAATATGCGGGCGATTGAAGTAGGATTGAGATTTTTAGTGCAGCAAGGTGTGCGATATGTGTTCGGTATTCCAGCAGGCTCAATCAATGCGATCTATGACGCCCTTTTGGACATTCCTGAGCTTAAGCCGATTGTAGCTAAGCATGAAAACAGCTCCGGCTACATGGCAGGTGCTTATACGAGAATTACCGGACTTCCATCGATTTGCGTGGCATCTAGCGGACCGGGAGCGACGAACCTCGTGACTCCGGCTGCGAATGCTTGGAAGCAGAAGCTTCCTGTTATATTCATCACAGGCTCGGTGCCATCTGGTAAAATGGGCAAGGGGGGCGCGCAAGAGCTTTATGCTGAGCCAATCTTTGCATCGATTACGAAGATGAGCCGAACGGTTCTAGACCCTAATCAACTGCCAGAGATTCTGGCAGAGGCCTATCACAAAGCGATAAGCGGCGTGCCAGGTCCTGTGCATTTGGCGATTCCCATTGATATTCAAATGACGGACATTGGCGTAAGAGAGCTTCCTGTGTTACCTCCAGAACAGCCGCCAACGATGGATTTGGCAGCAGCTCAGGCGGCGGCTAACCGGATCAAAGCAGCTGGTCTACGTGGAGCGATTCTGCTGGGTAATGGCGCTAAATCATCCTCTGAAAGTATCGTACAGTTGGCTGAAACACTTGAGTGGAAAGTGGCAACGACGCCTCGCGGCAAAGGGGCCTTTCCCGAAAATCATTCGCTTTCCTTAGGGATATATGGCTTATCAGCAAATATCAAAGCGAGTGAATACTTAAACGGTAATGATCATGAGGTACTGCTGATCATCGGTTCAAGCTTAGGCGAGCTAGCAACAAGCAACTGGGAACCGCGATTGGTTGCGGGTAGAGAGCTCATTCACATCGATTACGATCAAAGTGAGCTAGGAAAGTGCTTTGAAACCCAGTATCCTGTACATGGTGAAATAAAGCTTGTCATTGCGGAATTATTAGATCAGCTTTCGGCTGATGGACAAGATCAATCATATGCAAGCGAGGCATTCCAAGGGCTAAGCGAAGCAGCGGCAGCTTCCGAACAAGGCGAAGAGAAATGGAATACGTTGTCGGCGATCCGTCGTCTCAGTGCAACAGCACCGAAGAATGCTCGATTCTTCCTAGATATCGGTGAATTCATGACCTATTCGATCCAAAACTTATTGATCGAGAGCGGACAAGAGTTCGATATTGATATCAATTTCGGAGGCATGGGCTCTGGAATCGGAGGTTCATTAGGAGCACAATTAGCGGAACCGACTCGACCAACAATCTGTATTACAGGCGATGGCTGTTTCTTCATGCATGGTCTCGAAGTGCTAACCGCTAAGGAATACAATCTTCCGATCCTATTTGTCGTCATTAACAATGCCCGTCTCGGGATGGTTTATCATGGTCACATGCTGCAGTACAAAAGGTGCCTGGAAGACTTCTCACAAGAGCGGGTTAGTATTGCAGGTGTTGCCCAATCGCTTGGCTTGCGTCATGCCGAGGTTAGATCTCTGGATCAACTACAGAAAGAAAATGTGCATGAGTGGCTTTCTCATGGGGGTCCTGTGGTTGTTGAAGTCATTGTGGAAGGCAACGAAATTCCTCCAATGGGTGAACGAGTTAAGTTCTTGCAAGGGGCAACGTATTAATTGGCATACATTGATGTAGGAGTAAAAAGTTTTTGGATGTTTGTATCCAAAAGCTTTTTTTGTATCTAGTTAAGCGAAGAACTGTATTCTTAGCCCAGTAAATGATATGGTGAGGAAGAGTAAGAACAATAAGGAAGGAGCACTTCATTCATGTTGAAACGAGCAATAGGTCGTTTGAATTACGAAAGCTCAGTCGTTATGTTTGGTGCAGCAAGTCTCGGCAATGTGACGCAAGAGGAAGCGGATGCATCCATCTCTTTTGCCTTGCAGCATGGGGTTAACCATTTTGATACCGCAGCCAGTTATGGGGATGCCGAAGTACGCATGGGTCCTATGATCAGTCAAATTCGCAAGGATATTTTTCTAGCTACGAAAACAGGGCAAAGAACGAAGAAGGAAGCGAAAGAAGAAATTTATCGCTCTCTGGAACGGATGCGGGTTGATTCGGTAGACTTACTTCAACTGCACGCGGTAGGCTCTATCGAGGAGTTAGACCGCTGCACAGAAAAGGGCGGTGCTTTGGAGGCAGCCTTGGAAGCGCAAGCTGAAGGAATTATTAAGGAGATTGGCATAACTGGACATGGGCATGATGCTCCGAGTGTACATTTGGAAGCGTTACATCGATTTCCTTTCGCAACCGTGCTCCTGCCGCTCAATTATTATATGTATAGTTTGCAGAAGTATCGGGAAGCTTTCGATGCACTCATGGAAGAAGCCAATAAGCAAAATGCAGCTATCAGGGTCATCAAAGCGATTGCTAAGGCTCCATGGGGAGAAGAGGAGAAGCGCCCTTATGCGACATGGTATGAACCTTTTGACCAGCAGCAGATTATAGATGCTTGTGTGCATTTTGTGTTATCGTTCCCTGGTATTTGCGGATTCGCAAGTGCAGGAGACATTCATTTGTTTCCTAAAATCGTCGATGCCGTGGAACGATATGGTTCCATGAACGATGAGGAAGCGGAGCGTATCCTAGGCAGCATCAGCGGTTACACCAGTATTTTCGGAGCGCCGACCTCAATCGCTTAAAAATTATATTTTCTAAATTATGGGCCCTTCAGTTGTTTATGTACTGGGGGGCTTTATACGTCGTTTAAATTGGTAAGAGTTCCTTTTCCTCATGCGTCGCTAACTGCAGGAATCCTGCGAATATATATAAGCGTACGTAAGGAGGAAGGTAAGATGTTTAAAGCATTTTGGAAGAAAAAAAGGTTTTGGCAAATTTGCAGCGTTATTGTACTGATGGGTTGTGTGATTGTATTCGTGGCTTGTTATTCCTACATTCGTGGACTTGATGTATCAAAGTTAAGCCAGCCGCTGCCGGAGTCAACACTTGTGCTGGATAAGAACGGTAAACCGGCTTCGCAGTTATCTGCTTCAAAAATTGAGCCTGTTCAGTTTTCACAATTGCCGAAGGCACTGACAGATGCGGTTGTATCTGTAGAAGATAGAAGATTCTATGAGCATACGGGTATTGATATGAGATCCATCTTCCGTGCAGTCGCTCGTGATGTGCTGCGAGGCAGCTATTCGGAGGGAGCCAGTACGATCACACAGCAGCTGGCTCGTAATCTGTTTCTCAATGCGGACAAAACACTGGGCCGAAAGCTAAGAGAAGCCGCCTATGCGATTAAAATAGATACAACCTACAGTAAAAATGAAATTCTGGAGATGTATTTAAACAGCATTTATTTCGGGGAAGGGAGCTGGGGGGTACAGGGAGCGGCTAGAACGTATTTCAATAAAAATGTGAAGGATCTAACCTTGTCTGAGGCAGCCGTTCTTGCCGCTCTTCCTAAGGCTCCTAGCCGGTACTCACCATTTAAGGATGAAGGTCAGGCACTCGAGCGAAGGAATACTGTGCTTGTACTGATGCGTGATGAAGGTAAGATCACTGCGCAGGACTACGAGAAAGCCAAAGCTTCACCGTTAGGTGTCGTTAAATCTGATAAAGGCAATGAGCTGAAGGGACGTTATCCGGCTTATGTGGATGCGGTCATTAATGAAGCTGTTCATGAGTATGGGTTTACAGAAGAACAGTTATTGACGGGTGGCTTGCGAATCACGACGGAGCTTGATCCCTCGGTGCAGAATGCAGTTGCGGATGTTTTTAAAGACGAAAGTCTATTTCCGGAAAGCAAGCCAGATCAGCTCATTCAAAGTGGCGCTGCAATCGTAGATCAGCGAACCGGTGGGATTCGCGCCTTAGCTGGAGGACGAGGAGAAGGCGTCTTCCGTGGGTTCAGTCGTGCAACGCAGTTGAAGAGACAGCCGGGGTCATCTTTTAAGCCGATTGTTGTCTATGGACCCGCGTTGGAGAAAGGCTATAAACCATCTTCCCTCTTATATGATGGTCCATTAAACATCGAAGGCTACCAGCCACAAGATTGGGATCACCAAACGAGAGGACAGGTGACGATGCAAGAGGCTGTTGTTTCATCTTGGAACGTGCCAGCCGTGTGGCTGCTTCACGAGATAGGGATTGATCGTGGACTCCAATTTGCTAAATCACTGGGCATTAATTTACCCGCTCAGGATCGTCAGCTTGGCATCGCACTTGGCGGACTCTCAGAAGGGGTGTCACCCCTACTGATGGCGCAAGCATTCAGCGCCTTCGCCGCCAAGGGGGTTCTGCATCAAGCGCATACCATCACGAAGATCGAGACGAGCAGTGGTCATGTGCTCGTTGGGGCAAACCCGAAGGGGGCTCCCGTGATGCAGCCGGAAACAGCTTATGCGATGACTACAATGCTGCAAGTGGCTGTTGCGCAGGGAACAGGCAGGAACGCTGCTATGAATCGCCCCGTTGCTGGTAAATCTGGCACAACGCAGCTGCCGCAAACGAAGGAATTCGAAGGCTTAGGCAGCGGAAGTGCTAAAGATGCGTGGTTCGTTGGTTACACACCAGAGCTAACGGCTGCTGTGTGGGTCGGTTATGACCGTACGGATAAAGAGCACTACTTGACGACATCCGGCGGTGCTGTTCCTGCTGTTTTATTTCGCGAGATGATGAGTCGGGCCTTGGCTCAGACGCCTATTGTTCCTTTTGATATGCCGATTGTGGGGGCAGAGGCTCAAACTGCTAAGGATTCGAACTCATCTGAAGAGTCAGACAAGGACGATAAGGAAGACAAAAAAGAACGTGAGCACGGACAGGGCAAGGGGAAGAAAAGATAAAGCAGCAAAAAGCCGTCGACATCCTTATTGGATATCGGCGGCATTTATTGTGATGGCGGGCCTTCTACGTTGTGAGAACCTGTAAAAAGTGCATCATTTTGCACAAAACTCGGACTTCAGTTTTATGAGTCAGTCATCATTGTGGCTGCAACGGTTCTACTTGTCACTCTTTTTGTGATCATCGTCTTTTCCTGAATGTTCATTGTTACCGTGCGCTTTGGATTTAGCGTTGTTATTTTCTTTGTTGTTATTATTGCTGATGCTTTTAACGTTTTCTTTGTACTTAACTTTGTCGTCTTTGTCTTTATCTTTGTTTTTATCTTCATCATCATCTTCATCTTTTTGTGCGTTTTCAACTTCATGGGAACCCTGCTCTTTTAGCGTATTGGGTGCTTGTACTTGCTCCCATTTCGTTTTCATATGGATATTTAGTTTAGTTGCGTCCAAGTTATAATGCTCGGCAAGCAGCTGTGTTAACGCCTGCTCAGCATTTGAAGATTTGAGGTCGACGGAAGCAAGCAGCATTTTGATCCATGCGGCGGCTTGATCCCCTTTGAGATGAATCGTACCGCTATTTTCAGGCTTAATATTCAGATCATATAAGATGCCATTCGCACCCTTGGTTTGTTTAATGTGCAGTTTGAAATGCTTGCCATCCACCTTCAGGTCGATGTCCTCCAAGTTAGGATAAATCTCATTATTCTGCTGGGAAGGGGGTTGCGTGCTAGTTACAGGTTCATTTGGCACAACTGTTGTAGGTTGTTGGCTTGATCCTGACGCAGCTGGTGTCGACGTAGGCTCAGGGGTTACTGTTGTCGCTGGAGCGGCTTCAGTCACGGGTACCCCGGCACCAGCTGAGGTCGCCTTCACATAGGCAGCCTGCTGCTTGCTATTGACGATTAATTCGATCTGATCCCCAGGCTTTAAATCAGCCAGTTGAGCCTTTTGATCATTACGGTAAACCCATACGGATTTGGCTAATGGAATGGTTTGATCACCAGTACTTGTGTTTACAGTGACAGCATCCGAAGCGATGGTTTTGAATGTCCCCAGGACGGAAGTCGAAGTCGATGTATTAGGTGAAGTTGCCGCATAGGCCGTCCACCCACAAAGCATCAAAACGGCTAGGGTAATAGATAGTATCGTGATTGTTAATCTTTTGCGCATAAGAAGCACCTCCACTAACAGCTTTCGATTCGAAAGGTTGTTTTGGGACGGTACCCCGTATCGTCGAAAAGCCAAAAACAGAGCTGACCGAGCCTAAACCATGCATAAGATGGACAAAATAAGGAAATGGTAAAATCAACTAAACCGCAGGGGAGGTTGTCACATATTAAATAAATTGCTGCTTTGGTCAGGATTTGTGCTGCCCTGGTTATCTTTATTTTTGATGAAGAAGAAAAGTATTTACAGGTATATGCCTGTCTGTATTTTCTCAGCTCTTTTGGTCACGATCGTGTATGAGATTGGCTATACATATAAGTTGTGGATATTAAAAGATACCATCGTTCCATGGGGCCATGTGACAAATACAGCCTTTGCCTATGGGGTTTTTCTTGTCGGAACGATGTGGGTCTTTCACTTTACATTTGGGCGGTTTTGGTTATATGTTGTTGCTAATGTGTTGTTAGATGCCTTTTATGCCTTTGTGTTTCATCGGATTGAGGAAAAGCTTGGCATAGCTGATCTTGTCAGTGTGAAGCACTATCACATATTTCTCATCATGTTGGGACTTTCGTTTATTCTGTATCCGTATGAGCTGTGGCAAGAGCGAGCCTGGAAAAATATGAATCACGGTGAAAGCGATGATATTACAGTCAGGATCACTTCCCCGACTTGGTTGACGAAAAGAGAAAAAGCTAAATAAGTAAGCCGCCTCATCCTAGGATGGGGCGGCTTCTTTTAATCGGTGTCATTTTGCAGACGCTGCATGAATTCCTCGGCAGCACGGTACCCCTGCTGACGCAAATACCAGTTGTTGGCCGCGGCTTCAACGAGTCCGGCAACATCACGTCCTGGCTGTAGTTGGATTTCAATATGTGGAATTTTAATATCCATATACTCGGTGAAACAGGGTTCCAGCTCCAAATCGTTGTTGAGCGCATGCTCCTGCCACTTCGTAAGCTCAATGTCTAGCACGATCCGCGTTTCGTCTTGGAAAGCTTTGCGGCCATAAAGCCGCGAGACGTTAATCAGTCCAATGCTGCGAAGCGCCAGGAATTCCTTCGTTTTCCCATTGTGGGTACCGAGCAGGGTCTCGGGGCTAATTTTCTTCAGTACGACGACATCATCGGCAACGAGGCGATGCCCTCTGTGAATTAAGGTGTGGGCGGTTTCACTCTTGCCAACCCCAGACTTGCCTCGAAGCAGAATACCAATCCCCGAGACATTGACGCAAACACCGTGAACGGCAATCTCCTGAGCGAGCGATTTACTTAAGTATAAATCAACTAAGTCTTGAAATTTACTCGTATGGGCAGCCGTACGAAGGAGTGGGATTTTCTCCTCTTCACAATATTTGGTTAAATATTTCAAGCCTTCTTGGTCTCTCGTCACGACGAAACAAGGCGGATGATATTTGACAATATTACCGATATGAAGATTTCTTTCGTTCTCGCTGAGACTGTGTAAATAGGTAATTTCTTTCCTGCCTAACAACTGAACATGCGCTTGCGGAAAATATTCAAAATAGCCGACAAATTCAAGTCCAGGGCGATGTGCCTTTGTTTTGGTAATCGGGCGGTGCAGTTCCGAATGTCCGGCAAGTACTTCGAGCGAGAAACGCTCAACCAAATCTTTCACTGTGACGGGCTTCACAACAGTCCTCCTTAAAGTTTTACTATTCTAATGAAATTGACAATCTATCTCTAGTAGATTCGCTTGCGGGTAGCTGCTATCCTGCTCTGAAAGCGCTTGAATAGATAATAGTCAGCTTCTCATTGCAATTGAATGCTTTGTTGGTATGATAATAGGAGAAGCTTTTAGGAGGAGTAAAAAACATGGACACCAATAAAAACTGTCAAAGCTGCGGCATGCCGCTCGCTCGTGATGAGCAAGGCGGAGGAACAGAGAAGTCTGGCGTGAAGAGCAAGGTATACTGCAGTCATTGCTACCAAAACGGTGAATTCACAATGCCTGATTTAACCGCTGATCAGATGAAGGATCGGGTGAAGCAGAAGCTGGTTGAGTTTGGTTTTCCGCGGTTTCTTACAGGCCTCTTTACACGAAATATTCATAAATTAAAAAGATGGTCACCAAACAAATAATAGAGTTTGACAGCCATGATGACAAAAAAGGCTCTATGCAAGGATTGCATAGAGCGAATGCCAACATGGTCTTTCGTATGTTTATGTAAAAGAAAAGCAGCTTATCTATTGAAGCCGCATTTTTTAGCAAGTGTTGGCCATGTTGAGAGAAACATGCTTTCCCACCTGTCTTCAGGTAATACCATGATCCATTTTGCGATTTGATCCAATCCCATTTCACATAATGTGTGAACGACTTCTTCTTTTTCACAACCGGTTTTTAATGCTAACATCTCAAAACCACCTCAGTCGAATGTATTCAAACAATTATGTATATGCAGCCGTGTGCAAAAATGTGACTGATTTTTTTGAATGTGAATGCTGGGATACGGAGTGGGATTTAAACAGTCGGATAAATAGTCATAAGCGGTGCATAAGTATAAAAGGTAGAGGCTGTGCAGTTGTTTGCTGCGCAGCTTCTTTATGGTTTTGCATAGGTGAATCGGAATTGGGTGAGTAAGCTGGCCCTTTATTTGTGCTAGCGGGGCCGAGGCGTTGATAGGAAAATACGTGATGGCGAAACGGCGTGAGCTTGTTAATTTGAGACGATGTTTTTCATCGTTATTGTAATGGGATTGCTGTGATTCATCACCTTAGTGATGAAAAACATGCTTACAGCTTGGGAATAAGGTGTTCATTTCAATTGATTGCGAATGAGAGGGTCAAGAGTTTGCAGTACTTGATCAAGCTCTAAATCAGATACAACGTCATCTCTATATCGTGCTTGGTTATAAGCTGATGTGATGGCATGAACGGCTTGGTTGGATAGCTGATATTGGTTTGACAACTCCTGTTCTGTTTCATTTGGGGTATGGGCTTTATTATAAGTATACCCCGCCTCAGTTGCTTGCTGGATCAAAACACGATAAAGGAAACGGATGCGTTCCTGATTGTTCGACAAATGTGACCATTTTGGCTCATTGGCCTTCCCCCTTGACCAACTCTTCATCGTTTGCTGCCACCACATACGCGGTAGTTCTTTCCACGCTAGAAGATTCTCTTTTTCATCTGTGAATCCTTCGGTTCCCTCGCCTTTTTTGCTGCTAAATGAACGGTTCATCAAGCGCCGGATAAGCGAGACCAGAGCTGGTGTTAGCTTGGCAATGATGATATAGATGGCGCAAAGGATAAGAGCGATAACTATGAGATAGCCGAAAATAACCTGGGCATAGTGAAGCAGCATGTCAAACCAGCTTGGTTCCCCTCTGAGAGCAGGAGGCGGAAACGGCTGTGGTTGTGCTGCAGGGCTTGGTTCGGGCAGCTTATCAGATGATGGCTCGGACTGAAAAAGACGCAGCAGCCAAGCGATCGAAGCACGAAAAAGAGTGCCTATTCCTTTTTGCAATTGCTGAAAGTAGGCAACAGCTGCTATACAAGCAATTAATGTAATTAACCAAATGCGGCTTGAGCGCTTCACTGACTCAGATAGTGACGATGCTGCAGCACGTTCATTGCCTGCTAACGTGGCGCTAAGGAGCTGAGCGCGATTCGTTGCTAAGAAAAAAATGACCAACGAACAGAACCCGAATCCATTCATCCAACCTATATACGGATGGAAAAGAGCCAACCGTCCCATAATGGGGACACCTACGAAATAAACCAAACCTGCGGTAACAAATATGCTCGCAGGGAAGAGCGAGAGCCATCCATCCTTGGTGCAGCGAATTCCGCGATATGCAAGTATTAACCCGATGGCTGCGCAGGTCCAGCCATGCCAGTTGTTGCCTTGTAGGAGGTAAGCAATCGTTAAACTTGCTCCCGCACAAAGCATTAACTCGTAGAGAGTACGAGTTAGCCATTTTATACGTCCAAAGAAACAGCCAAACACATAACAGAGCAAAAACTGTAAGCAAGTCATCCAGAGTAAGGTCTCAGACACATAGACCTGGATTAGAACTATAATCGGAAAGAAGATAATGAGTTCGAGTAAACTGTACAAGATCGTTAAGCAGAATTCTCTCACAAGAAAATTAAGATTAGCTCGTTGAGAAGGCGTTTGAATGGGCGTTAACATCGGAATCACCTACCTCCTCTCCGTTCAGCTCAAGAAGGTCGTGTTGCAAGGGGATGATAAATACAGAATGTCCTAACGATTCAAGCCGCACAATACTTTCTTCGATCCCCTTAGACACGAAGGATGTCAGCAGGATGATGTCCATCGCGGTCCCTTCCTGCTCGATTCCATGATCGAGGAAGTCATCGAAGGAGCGAGAGCAAGAGATGGCAAGTTTAGCCATCGTTTCGAAAAGATGTTCCAAGTGCGGCCAACCACCTTCGGGGGCGAGGTACACAGGAACTCCAGGCTGACCCTGCAGAGAGCCGTTGTAGCCGAAACCAACAGGAATACCTTGGCTCACGGCATATTCAGCAAGTGTAGCTGCGTACGAGAGAGCTTTCTCAATGAGTTCGGGATCGGTCACAGCATCCCACATCGTTTCCGTTATTTGCGTATTTACGGCCAAGAGCAGCCTAGGGTCAGCAGTGAAATCTCGATTATATACTTGAAGTCGCTGGCTGCGTGCTGTCGCCTTCCAGTGGATGCTGTTCATCGTATCACCAAAGCGATATTCCCGTGCGCCGGAAACGAGGAACGGATCTGGCATGATCCAGCGTTTAACGGTTATATCCCCTTGCCATCGGCTGGAAAGGAGAGGGATGTCATCTCTGCTTACCAAGCGAGGGTAAACAAGGAGCTCCAACTGCATACGGTGGATCGAAGAAGCAGCTTGCACACCAACCAAATCTCCCATTGAAGCGGCCACCGTTTCGAGCTTATACCAACCTCGTTTCGCACAGTGTACTCCGTGGCGTCGGACTATTCTTGTATAAGGCATAAGGCTAAACAGACTGCGATGATTCTGGAAAAGAGCTCCGCTGCTCACTGCGAGATTGCTCATCTTCGCAAAGTGGAGCCCCGCATGAATTGTTGATTCCAAGCGAAGCCAAGGAATCGGTGCTAGCTTGCGATTAACGATCGTTTCGATCATGACAATGTCGTCCCCGGCATGGCAATGTGTCGTACTGAAGGTTCGCTCAATGCGAAGCCCGCGAAACCCCCAGCGGGCAAATAGCAGGTGCTGGAGGAAGAACAGAGCGACAGTGATGATGAGAATCCAGCTAATGCTCATTAGCTACCCCAGCTTCACTTCCGTAGGAACGGGGGTAGCTGCAAGGATACTGACCAGCAGGGCATGCACCTGCTGGTCTTGTTGGCGCGATCGCGTGCGCAGCAGGATGCGATGCGCCCAGACGGGCTTAACCAGCGCTTTGATGTCGTCTGGCAGCACGTAGTCGCGGCCGCGAAGCGCCGCGTAGACCTGCGCCGACTTCATCAAGGCGCGAACACCGCGCGGGCTGACGCCAAGCGCGGCATCCGCATGCGCGCGCGTCGCCTCCGCGAGCTGCACGATGTACTGCAGCAGCTCGTCGCTGACGCGCACCTGCTTGAACAAGTGCTGAGCTTCGAGCAGCTCAGCACGGCCTACGACCGGCAGCAGCTGATCTAGTGGATCATGCTGCTGGTAGCGCTTCAAGATCTGGACCTGTTCGGCTGCGGACGGATAGCCCAGCGAGAGCTTCATCAGGAAGCGGTCGAGCTGCGCTTCCGGGAGGGGAAATGTCCCCTGATTCTCGACAGGGTTCTGCGTGGCAATGACGAGGAACGGAGCTTCGAGCATGCGCGTTTCACCGTCGATGCTCACCTGGCGTTCCTCCATGCTTTCCAGCAAGCTGGACTGCGTGCGCGGCGTCGCGCGGTTAATCTCATCGGCAAGCACGATGTGAGCGAATAACGGCCCTGGGCGGAATTCGAATTCGCCCAGCTTCTGGTTGAAGAAATTGATGCCGCTTACATCTGACGGAAGCAAGTCGGGTGTGAACTGGATGCGCTTCATAGTGCCGTCGAGGGAGCGGGCCAGCGCTTTGGCTAGCTGCGTTTTCCCTGTACCGGGAACATCCTCAAGCAGCACATGCCCGGAAGCAATGAGGGCAATGACCATAAGCTCGACGGTATCGTCTTTGCCAACAATGACTTTACCTACGTTTGCTTTAATAAGTGAAGCGATTCGTCCTATTTGTGCGAAATCCAATGGGGTCTCCTCCTTGTTTGTGTGAGCAGTTTTATTGTAATTCCTGTCTTGTAAGCAGTTTTACGACAATTGTCTTATCTCACTTAATTTTAACAGACGAAAGGTGATTTTTACCATTATTTCCTGAGTGAGAGCATCAACCAGTTGTTTATTCCATAGGCAGTTAGTACAATGATGTTTATTAAGAATACGCTTACGAGAAGCGCTTACGAAGTAAGCTTTTTATACGAACAGCTTTAGGAGGACGGACATGTACAAGCTGCTATTAGTGGATGACGAAGAGGACGTGCGGGAAGGTGTCGTCCGTGAGATAAATTGGGAAGCTATTGGCTTTGAAGTTGTAGAGAAGGCGGAGAATGGAAGGGAAGCGCTGGAAATGGTTGAGCGTCTGCAGCCGGACGTGGTTGTGACGGATATTCAGATGCCGTTCATGAATGGGCTTCAGTTGGCAGAAGCGGTCCGTGAGCGCTTCCCAACGATTAAGCTCATCATCCTTACGGGGCATGATGAGTTCGAATATGCCCAAAGGGCGATTAAGCTTCATATTGATGAATATGTACTGAAGCCTTTTTCCGCGCAAGAGCTGATCAATGCTTTGCTGAAGGTGAAGGAGCAGATTCAGGAAGAAGTGTCCCATCGGGAAAATGTCCAGCTGCTGAAGGAGCATTACCGCAAGAGCATGCCTGTGCTTAAGGAAAATTTCCTGGCGACCCTGATGAACCGGAAACTCCCGCGCGATGAAGTGTACGAGAAGGCCGCGAACTATGGGATTGAGCTCAGTGGGAATAGCTATGTTGTAGCAGTCCTGAGCATCGATGGGGTGCTCATTCATGAAGAGGATTTGGAGAATCGCAGTGAGTTGGCGAAGTCCGTTTCTTTGAAATATTCCGAGGATCAGGCGCTGAAATATTTTGCCCTGCTCAATATTACCGAGGAGATTGCCGATAAACGGCGTCTTGGCCTTGTTTTTATGCATAACGATCAAGTGGTTGTACTAGCTGCGAGGGAGAGCACAGACAGAGGAGCTGCGCTTCAAGAAACGATGAAGGTGCTGGAAGAAGTACGGCAGAACGTAGAAAAATATTTGAAGTTTACGCTGACAGTTGGGATTGGAACCGTTATGAAAGATGTAACCAAGATTAGCTATTCGTATGAAGATGCCGTGTTGGCGCTGGATTACCGGCTTATCTTAGGCAACAATCGCATGATCTACATTGATGATGTGGAGAAGCGGAACGTGGAGAAGATTCGTTTTGATGATGTGAAGGAGCATGCCTTGACGCGCTGCATTAAGGTCGGGACGAGCCAGGAGATTCGGGAGACGATGGACGAGCTTTTTCAAGGGTTAGAGGGCGGTGTTTCCGTTAAGGACTACCAAATTTATTTACTCGAAATATTGACTTGTATCCTGAAAGCGGCCAAGGACTCGAACCTTAACGTCGATGAGGTATTTGGCGATCATTTTATTCCTTTTACAGAGATAAATAAATTCACATCCTTGGAAGAAGCCAAGCATTGGCTTGCCGAATTATGTGCCAGCATGATGAATCATATCGCGACGGATCGTCAATATACGTACAAAAATCTGGTCGAAATGGCCAAGGATTATACGAAGAGCCACTATCACGAAGGTGATATCACGATTAATAAAGTGTGCGGCCACCTGCATATTAGCGCGGGGTATTTCAGCAGTATTTTCAAGAAAGAGACGAAAATGACCTTCGTGAACTATTTGAACCATATTCGTATGGAAGAGGCCAAAGAGCTCTTGCGTTCAACGGATATGAAGGCTCTGGAGATCGCGGAGAAGGTTGGCTATGCCGATGCCAATTATTTCAGCTTTTCGTTCCGTAAAAATGTCGGGGTTTCCCCAAAAGAGTACCGAAATAACAGTTCCAAAGGGCTTTAGGGTTAAAGGGGTGGGTGGTAAAGCTTGAAACGTAAAGTGAGAACACTATTCGAGGCTTTGTATAACGTATTGCTGGACACGATGAGAGTGAAAAGCATTCAATTTACGATTACGATGTCGTTTATTTTGATTACGGTGATCGTTATGTTGATCGTCTCACTGGTGCTTTATAATAAATTTTCTAGAACCGCAGAAGAGAGTGCTTTTCTGAATACGCAGCAGGTGATCGAGCAGGTACAGTTTAACTTGGAACACTATATTAAAGGCATGGCGGATACCTTCGAGGTGGTCGATGCAAAAATCGCCAAAAGCCATGGCATTCCAACGGACAAGCTGCTCGAGCAGTTGGAAACGATCGCGAGTACGCGCGAGGATATCGTCTCCATTCATCTTTTTACAGCAGATGGCGGACTAGTAACCGGCATTCCCACGACCGAGATGCGCAAAAATACGCGACTTCTTGAGCAGTCGTGGTTTAAGTCTGCGCTGGATAATCCGAACCATCTCACTTTTTCCCTGCCGCATATACAGAATCTGTTCAAGGATCCATACAAATGGGTCGTTTCCATGAGCAAAGGGGTTTCCATTCAAAAGGATGGGAAATGGGTGGAGGCTGTGCTGCTCGTTGATGTTAATTTCAAGACATTGGATGACGTGTTCCGCACGGTTTCTCTTGGCAAAAAAGGCTATGTTTACATCATCGACGACTCTGCCGGTAACATTGTCTATCACCCGCAGCAGCAGCTTATTTATATTGGTTTGAAGTATGAAAATGTGGAGCAAGCGCTCAAATTCTCGTATGGAAAATACATGGATGTCAGCGATGGTGAGTCGCGGCTTAATGTGGTCAGGACGGTTAATAACATCGGTTGGAAAATTATTGGCGTCTCTTACATGGATGAAATGGTTACAACACGCAAGGAAATCAGTACGTTCATGATTTGGCTTCTCGTGATTGTCCTTGTTTTCATTTTGTTGATCTCGTCATTCATGTCTGCGCGCATTTCGCAGCCTATTAAGCGACTTAAGAAGTCGATGGAAATGGTCGAAAAGGGCCATTTTGACACCTATATTCATGTTCGGGGCGCTGATGAAGTGGAGCAGCTTTCGCGGAGATTCAATCTGATGGTCTCGCGGGTTCGTGAGCTGATGGATCAAAGTATCCATGAGCAGGAGACGAAGCGGAAGAATGAGCTGGAGGTACTGCAGTCTCAGATTAATCCGCATTTTTTGTACAATACACTCAATTCCGTTGTTCGCATGGTGGGTAATGGGAAGAATGAAGACGTCGTCAAAACCATCACGTCGTTGTCTAAGTTTTTCAGGATTTCGCTGAGCAAAGGTAAGAATATTATTACCATCGGGGAAGAGATCGAGCACATTCGGAATTATTTGATCATCCAGAAGATGCGGTATAAAGATAAGTTCGATTACGAGATTCAGGTGGATGATGAGGTGCTGCCCTACAAGACGTTGAAATTGATTTTACAACCTTTTGTGGAAAATGCACTTTATCATGGCATTGAATATATGGTGGACGAAGGCCTCATTCACATTTCGGTCAGCAAGATCAATGAGAAGATCCTATTCGAGATTCGGGATAACGGTGTCGGAATGTCGGAAGAAACGCTCAAAAACATCCTGACCGGTCATGTGAAAAGTGAAAAAGGGTCTGGGGTAGGGCTGCGAAATGTGCATGAGCGCATCCAGTTATATTTCGGTTCGGAGTATGGGGTCAAGGTTGAAAGTGAGCTGGAAGAAGGAACTACCGTCAAGATTTGGATTCCTTTATTTCTTGAAGATGAATAGGAAGGAGAAGCCATGGATAAAACAATGAAAGTAAGACCGCTTCTATTTGCCGTCCTGGTAGCCGTCATCTCCATGTCCTCCTGTTCCAAACAAACGGAGACTACACCAACCGAGCAGAAGAAACATTTGGAGGTTGTACTCCGAAGTCAAAATGGAGATTACTGGAAGACGGTGAAGATCGGCGCCGAGGTGGCCGCGAAGGAGTTTGATGTTACGCTGGATTTCCGTGCACCAGGCGATGAAGCGGATGTGAAGGGGCAAATCGCTTTAATGGAGCAATCAATCAACAGTGGACCGGACGCCATTGTGTTGGCTCCTAACAGTTATAAGCAATTATCCGAGGTTGTGAATGATGCGTCAATACGAGGAATTCCTGTCATCACGATCGACTCTGAAGTGGAGACACGCAAAGCCAAGAGCTTCATCGGGGCTAATAATTATGAGGCTGGACAATTGGCTGGCAAACAGCTCATCAAGCTGGCTGGGACAAGCGGTGATATTGCTATTGTTAGCTTTATGCAAGGAGAGCGCAATACAGAGCTTCGGGAACAAGGTCTTTTGGAGGAATTATCCAAATATCCTGGTGTTAAGGTGATTGATAAGGTTTACAGTATGACTGACTATGAGCTTGCTGCGCAGCTAACCCGTAACATGATGGAGAAGCATCCCCAATTAGACGGGATTGTTGCTCTGAATGAAATCTCGTCCATTGGCGTTGCGCATGCGATTCAGAGTATGAACCTGCAGGACAAAGTGAAAATCATCACATTTGATAGTACCTCCGAAGAGCTGGAGCTGCTGCAAGAGGGTGTCATCCAAGCGACGATCATTCAGAACCCATTCAGTATCGGGTATTTGGGTGTAAAGAACGCGGTTGAAGCTTCGAATGGGAAGAAGGTGCCCAGCCGCGTGGATACAGGGATTAAAGCCATTGACCTGGGTAATATGTTCTGGTCGGATAATCAGAAGCTGCTGTTCCCTTTTATAAAGTGATGAGAATTTTGATAGAACACATGAGGATATTGCATTTGTTTTGGTGTTTTGATCCAGTATAGTAGGGAATGTAAATAATAAACAACACACCTTTTAGGGAGGGTCTTACCTTGAAAAAATTGATTACTCTTGCAGTAGCAGGCGCATTGGTTGCAACCGTGGCAGGCTGTGGCAATAAAGCAGCAACACCTTCACCAGCTCCAGCAGCAACTACAGGTGCAGCAGCAACTCCAAAAGCAGCAGACACAGCAAAAAAACCAACAATTGGTGTAGCTATCTACAAATTTGACGATACATTCATGTCTGGTGTTCGTGCCGCGATCTCTGATGCTGCTAAAGATAAAGCAACAGTTGAAATCGTTGATAGCCAGAACTCACAACCAACACAAAATGATAAAGTCGATCTTTTCATCACGAAAAAAGTAAACGCTCTAGCGATTAATGCAGTTGACCGTACAGCGGCAGGCGTTATCATCGACAAAGCAAAAGCTGCAAACGTTCCAGTTGTTTTCTTGAACCGTGAGCCACTTGCTGACGACATGAAGAAATGGGATAAAGTTTACTACGTAGGCGCTAAAGCAGAGCAATCCGGTACGATGGAAGGCCAACTGCTGGTTGACTATTTCAAAGCTCACCCAGAAGCGGATAAAAACAAAGACGGTAAAATCCAATACGTTATGCTGAAAGGCGAGCCAGGACATCAAGATGCTGAGCTTCGCACGAAGTTCTCCATCCAAGCGATCACAGACGCTGGTCTGGGTGTAGAAAAAGTAGCGGAAGATACAGCTATGTGGGACCGCGTTAAAGGTCAAGAAAAAATGGCAGCATTCCTAGCTTCCAGCGAAAGCAAAATCGAAGCTGTTCTTGCGAACAACGATGATATGGCTCTTGGCGCTATCGAAGCTTTGAAAGCAAAAGGCTATTTCAAAGATAATAAATTTTTACCGGTTGTAGGCGTAGATGCCACAGCTCCTGCTCTTCAAGCGCTTAGCGATGGCACATTGCTCGGAACGGTTCTGAACGATGCGAAAAACCAAGGTGCAGCAACAACGAATGTAGCAGCAGCACTGGCTAACGGCAAAACACCTAGCAAAGAAACAACTGGCTACGATGTAACAGACGGTAAATATGTATGGATTTCCTACAAAAAGATTACAAAAGCTAACATGAACGAAGCGAAGTAATCCGAATAGAAGCGGGCAAGAGCAGCGATGTATCATACGCGGGCGCTCTTGCCTTCCTTATTTGGGAACCCATGCAAAGGTAAAGAGACAACGAAGAAAGCCTTCACTTTGTGGGGATTATCGTGAGCTGTAGGGGGAGTTACCATGACTGTACATGACTATTTATTGGAAATGAATCAAATCTCCAAAGAATTCCCCGGCGTCAAAGCGCTGGATAACGTTACCCTCAAAGTTCGCCCGGGAAGCGTGCATGCGCTGATGGGAGAGAACGGTGCGGGCAAATCGACGCTGATGAAATGCTTGTTCGGTATTTATAAGCCGGATGGTGGAGAAATCAAATTGAATGGCGAAGTCGTTTCCATTCAAAGTTCGAAAGATGCTTTAGCAAGCGGCATTTCTATGATCCATCAAGAGCTTCATCCGGTTCCTCATCGTAACGTAATGGAGAATATTTGGCTTGGCAGATTTCCGCTAAAAGGGATCGGACCTTTGAAATTAGTGGATCACAAGAAGATGCGTAAAGATACAGAGAGTTTGTTCAAACAGCTTCAGATGGATATTAAGCCGGATACCCTGGTAGGGACGTTATCTGTTTCTAAGGTACAATCCATTGAAATTGCCAAGGCTGTGTCATTCAATTCGAAAGTTATTGTTATGGATGAGCCGACTTCTTCACTAACGGGTAACGAAGTTGAGCAGCTGTTTCGCATCATTCGCGACCTGAGAAGTCGTGGCGTTTCGATCATCTATATTTCACATAAAATGGAAGAAATTCTCGAAATTTCAGATGAAGTGACGATTATGCGCGACGGTACCAAGATCGGTACGTGGGCATCATCGGAGTTAACGACCGACATGATTATTTCGAAGATGGTCGGACGAGATCTGAAGGAGCGTTTCCCTGAGCGCAGCAATGTGCCGAACGGTGTATTAATGAAAGTCGAAGGACTGACTTCAGTCATTCCAAGATCATTTAAGAATGTATCCTTTGATCTACGTAAGGGAGAGATTCTTGGAGTCGGCGGTCTTGTTGGTGCTCAGCGGACAGAGTTGATTGAAGCTTTGTTCGGGATGAGAGGAGTTGCTTCCGGCAGCATTTCCATGCATGGCAAGCAAGTGAAGCTCAAGTCGCCGATTGATGCCATTAAGCAGAAAATCGCTTTGCTCACGGAAGAGCGTCGCGTAACGGGTATTTTCCCCGTATTATCCGTTCTTGAGAACACCGTGATTGCGAATTTGGGCCGATATATGAATCCACTAGGCTTCATTAACGAAGCTAAACGTAAAGTAGAAGTCGAACGGAGTATCGAAATGCTTCGGGTGAAGACGCCGAATATGCACGCACTGATCAAGAACCTGTCAGGTGGTAACCAACAAAAGGTGCTGCTTGCCAGATGGCTGCTCACAGAACCGGACGTACTTCTGCTTGATGAACCGACACGGGGAATTGACGTAGGTGCTAAATTCGAAATTTACTCCATCATCGCTGACCTTGCGAAGCAGGGGAAAAGTATTATCATGATCTCTTCTGAAATGCCCGAACTGTTAGGGATGTCAGACCGAATCATGGTCATGTGTGAAGGACGCCTTACAGGCATTGTAGAAGGAAATAAAGCAACTGAAGAAGAGATCATGCGCCTTGCTGCACAGCATATGGCATAATGGAGGGGGCCAAGAACCATGAGTACGAAGACAGAAACATTGAAATCCAGAGACATTAGTGGGTTCGTGACCAAATATGCAATTTACATCGTGTTAGTCGTGTTAGTTATCGGTATCGCGATATATGATCCACGCTTTTTATCCGTAAATATCCTTCGTGATATTTTACTGCAGTCATCCACGCGCGTCATTATCGCCTTGGGTGCGGCATTCATCTTGATCACAGGGGGAACGGACCTTTCGACTGGACGTATCGTCGGCTTGACCGCCGTTATCTCCGCTTCCATGCTGCAAACGCAGGAGTATGGAAGAAGATTTTTCCCGAATTTGCCAGAGCTGCCATTGATCGTACCGATCCTTCTTGCGATTGCAGCCGGTCTATTGGTAGGTCTGATCAATGGGATCATTGTTGCAAAATTCAAGGTTCCACCGTTCATCGCAACTTTGGGTACGATGGTAGCTGTCTACGGAGCTAACTCCTTGTACTTTGATATGAAACCGAATCAGTCACAGCCAATTGGCGGATTGAGACCAGATTTCAGTCAGCTGGGGACAGGCGCGATCGGAACCGGTTCTACTTATTCCATTCCTTACATTGTCATTATTGCCATTGTCGTATCTATCATCGTTTGGATTGTGTTCAACAAAACGAAGCTGGGGAAATATATGTACGCCATCGGCGGCAACATTCACGCGGCAGTCGTTTCAGGTATTAACGTAAACCGTTACCTCATCTACATTTACGCGATTGCTGGCGCTTTATATGGTCTAGCAGGGGTGTTGGAAGCAGCAAGAACAGGTGGCGCAACGAATAACTACGGGAATATGTACGAGCTAGATGCGATCGCAGCTTGCGTCGTCGGCGGTGTATCCACTTCCGGTGGTATCGGGACTGTACCTGGTGTTCTTGCAGGGGTATTAATTTTCAGCGTTATCAACTATGGTTTGACGTTTATCGGAATTAGTCCTTACTGGCAGTTGATTATTAAAGGTGTGATTATCGTAGCGGCTGTTGCCTTCGATATGCGTAAATACATGAATTCGAAATAATAATTAAACACCATGACGCTCCATTTGGTTATAGGTAATAAAGTGAAACAGGCTGTCGCAATTTAACGACAGCCTGTTATCCTGTATGAAATGAAAGCGATTACTGACGTTTTAGGAGGGCATACTCATGGCAAATCATAATTCGACTAGCTGGAGAAAGAGACTATTTTCAGTTTCTTTGAGAAGTAAGATTGTAGGCACATTTATTATTGTATCTTTACTCGTTGCAGTAACCAGCGGCATGTCGTATACATACTTGAATAAAGTGGATAGCTCCTATTCCAAGCTCCTGAATGATAATGTCACTATTCTTCGAAATGTTTCTGAGATTAAAGAGAAAACGCAAATACAGAACAGTATGCTGTTCGGATACGTTTTAGACCCAACGAAGGACAAAGAGAAGCTTTTGACGGAAATGAACGGAACACTTTCTTCGATCATTACACAGATGGGAGAGGTTTCGAAGAACGAGGACGAGCAAAGTGCTATCCAATCCATGGCAGACTCGAACATGACATTTGCTCGTCTAGTGAAGAAAGTGACGGAATACGCCGACAAAGGGAATGTTGCTCTAGCCAAAGCGGAAGCGATGCAGTGGGCTATTCCGACAACGGAAACATTGACACAGGCTGCCGCGAAGATTGAAGAGTTGGAAAGGAACGTCCAGGAGGAAGCTTCTGCCCGCAATCATGATGTGGTTGTATCGACCGTTCAAACGTTGATCTGGGTCAGTGTAGCAGCCTTTCTTTTCGCCTTGGCCATCGGCCTCTTGCTGTCCCGCATGATTGTTAATCCCATACGTTCTATGGTACAAGCAGCCGAACGAATCGCAGCATGCGATTTAACGGTTGATGACATTAACGTGAAGAATAGGGATGAATTACGACATTTGGCTACCGCTTTTAATCAAATGAAAGCCAATCTTCATCGCTTAATTAGTCAGGTAGGCAGCAGTGCCCAGCACGTCGCTGCTGCATCGGAAGCGCTCAGCAGCAATTCTGAGCAAGTTAGCGAGTCTTCGGAACGAATTACATACACCGTCCAGGACATTTCGATGGGTACGGATGCACAAGTACGCAGTGTGCACTTGGGAGTCTCTATCATGGAGGAAATGTCAGCAGCCGTCATTCAGATTGCAAGCGTCACGCAGTCGGCTAATCATCAGTCTTTCCTCGCACAGCAAGAGGCTGGGGAGGGCAATGCGGCTGTCGAGACAGCGATAAAGCAGATGAATGCTATCTATCAAAAGATGAAGGAACTTGCTGAATCGGTACAGAGGCTCGGTCAACGGTCTGAACAAATCGTCCATGCGAACGCGATGATTGCAGGTATTGCGCGGCAGACGAACATGCTCGCGCTCAATGCCTCCATTGAAGCGGCACGCGCCGGAGCCGCTGGTAAAGGCTTTGCGGTCGTCGCCGACGAGGTCCGCAAGTTATCTATGCAGACGGGAGCAGCGGCGGAAGAAGTCGCTCATCTTGTTTCCAGTATTCAGGATGAAACAAGAGAGGTTGTCAGTTCCACCGAGGCTGGGAGCCGAGAGGTGCAGACGGGACTTGAGGTGGTCGGCGTAGCGCGAGATACCTTCAAACGTATTCGCGATGCGATGGACGAAGTTGCGAGGCAGATCGAGGAAGTGGCAGGAAGTTCGGCCGCTATTTCCGAGAAAACACGCGCAGCCGTGGATGTGATTCGCGCGATTGATGAAGTAGCCGGACAGACCGCTGCGGGAGCAAGAAATGTTTCTTCCAACATCGAGGGTCAGTACGCAAGCATGGAGGAGATCGTCTCCTCGGCGACAGTACTGAACAGCATGGCGGCTGATTTGCAGACCTTAATCGGAAGATTCCGCGTGTGAGGAGTATAGCTGACTCCAATAAGGCTCTTAGGACGTGAAACGGCGAAATAACGAATCCTCGTTCCTCTTAGCTCGTGAGAATGGGGTGTGGTTTCGAGAAGATTCCGTTGCACAAGCTGTAAAGATATTTTTCATCGTTATAGATGCGAGGGGATGTGGAATCGTGTCTGTAACTATATATTTCATCTTTACATACGAGAAGATGGAGGATTGGTATCTATTCGAGTGAGTGATAGCAAAGAGAAGTTCGTTCCCTATACTCAAACGTAGGCAGAAAAGAACCTGGCCATCGGCCAGGTTCTTTTTATTATAGTGCTTAATCACGCACTTCTACGATAAGTTCAATTTCCACCGGTGTGTGAAAAGGCAGATCACTCGTACCAATCGCTGAACGAGCATGTTTGCCTTGCTCGCCGAACACAGCCACTAACAAGTCAGAAGCGCCGTTGATGACATAGGGCTGATCACCAAAGCCCGGAGCGCTATTGACGAAACCGAGCATTTTCACGATTTTGACAACACGATCCAAGTCTCCAAGATAGCCCTTCATAACCGCTAAGCAATTGATAATGGTTTGACGGGCTGCTGCTTGACCTTGCTCGATCGTTACTTCGCGGCCAAGTTTGCCTTCGTACATAAGTTCACCGTTAATACGGCAATCCTGACCGGATAAATAAATGAGATTCCCTGTTTGATTGCAAGGAATATAAGTGAATCGCGGTTCCGGGGATGCGGGAAGCGTGATACCTAGGTCTTGTAGACGTTGTTCAATTTGAGACATAATGTTGACCTCCAAGTCGAATGGTGATTAAATCGGCAGTAATGCTGCCTGATTGCTTACTCCAACATACCTCGTGCAAGCACCGGAAGCGGCTCATACGCATCACCGCGCTGCATAAAAACCTGATTATGCAGGTTGACGGTGCTGCAAATGTGATTAGGAATAATACGCAGCTTGTCGCCTACCTGTATGTTGGTCGCCTGGGCGAGAGGCCCAAGATCAAGCATGCCATGCTCTTCTGATAAGCGAATGAGAAGCGCATCCTCTAGGTTCATGATGTGGCCGAACCCCCGCAGCTGAAGCGGGTCTGTGCCCGGCTGCACATCGGTAGCGAATGTTTTGCTGCCGCCATCGATGATCGCGAGATCCGCCGACGGGCGGCTAACGACGGTGACGAGTACGCTGCCTGCGCAGTCTTCGATGCCGCAAAGGCCTAAGCGGGCTTGCATCCGATCGTAGTACACGTAGGTGCCTGGGCGGACCTCCGTCACGCCTTCTACCGCAGCGGCGGAAGCGGCCGTCGGTGTGGATCCGACGCTAACGTCCGTGATAGCGATGCCCTGCGCTCTAAGACGCTCGGCCAGCTGCGCCATCAGGGTGCCTTCTTCTTGACCGGCTGCAGCCACGTCGAGAGTTGGCTTGCCTGCAAGCAGGGAGCCGCGAAACGTGTAGATGCCGGTCAGCCGCAAATGCGGCATGCGGGCGATCTCCGCGGCGAGCGCTGAGGCCTGCTCGTAGAGTACGCCGGTTCTGCGAAAGCCGGTATCGATTTCTAGCCGGACTTGCAGCGAGTGGCCAAGTCGGCTAGCGCACTGCTCTAATTGTTGAGCGCCTGCTAAGCTATCGACGCCGACGATCAGCTCGATTTGCTCGCTTAAGCGAATCGCTCTTTCAATCTTGCTTGCGGTTACAAGTGGGTAAGCGATGAAAATATTGTTAACGCCACCCGCCGCCATAACCTCAGCTTCGGACACTTTTGCTACCGTGATTCCGACAGCGCCAGCCTTAATTTGTTGGAGTGCGACGGAAGGGAGCTTATGCGTTTTCGCATGCGGACGCAGCTTCACATGATGTTTGCTGATGACATCAGCCATTGCTTGAATATTTCGATCCATGCGTTCTGTGTCAATAAGCAGGGAAGGTGTCTCCAAATTCTCCAACGTTTTCATCATCCTTCCACACTCTCTTTCACGGCACTTTTGCCTTCTTCTAAGTGGCTATAAAGGGTATACTTTGAGATATTCAAATAGGTACAAATCTTCTCGCCACCTTTTTTAATAAGAAAAGCACCTTTCGCATCCAGAAGTTGAATCATGCGCATTTTATCTTCCTTGGTCATGACCGCCACGGGTTTGCCAACTTGCTCTTGTGCTTCTTGAATAAGGGCATCGAGCAGATCGCTTACACTTGTAACGAACGATTCCTTTACTTCTGTTTGTTCCCCAGGACGTATAAGCGTCTGCAGCGTTTTCTCCGCGATCATCAGCTCAGTAATATCGTAATTAATACACAGCGAGCCAATGATAGTACCTGCTTTATTTTTCATATACATCGAACTGGAGCGCAGAATGCGACCATCTTTGGTTTGTGTTAAGTAGTTAAACTTGTTATCGTTTACATGATTTCCCCGCAGCAGCTCCAGACCCAGATTCGTTCCGGGATCTCCGACTTTACGTCCTGTGATGTGACCATTCGCAATCGCGACGATGGAGCTGTCGTAAGGACCTGTCAAGTCATGCAGCACGACTTCACAGTTGTCTCCGAATTGAGCGGCAAGTCCTGTCACAAGTTCAGTCAAAAACCCGAATTCATCTTGAATTGATTCCATGTCTGTCATCTCCCCTTGTAAGGTTATTCTGAGAAAAATGGTAACACAAACATATTTAATGTCAAACAAAAAGTTTGTTGAACTAAAAAAAAGTATGATTTTCTGCCGATGCTCATGGTACTATGTAAAAAAGATCACTGTAAGACCGAAGGAGGGATCACCCATGAGACGCTGGTTTGCCAAATCCCTGAAACGTAAACTGTCTTTGCTTATTTTATTCGCAGTTGTATTACCGTTGCTTTCCATGGGGATCGTGTCCTATAGCATCGCAACATCGGTGACGGAGGATAAGGCGAAGCAGGCGGGGATGAACACACTGAAGCAAATGTCAGATAAGCTTGATTTTGTTATTCAAGACGTTGAGAATATGTCGGTGTTTCTGATCGGGCAAAAGGATATTCAAACGTATCTCGATAACGAAGAAGGGGACGTCAACAGCTATTCACTTATCGTGGGCACCCTATGGAATTTATCATATTCCAAAAAATACATCTCCAACATTACAATTACACCGAAGAACGGCAACCCTGCTCTTTCTACAACGACCATAACCAACTCGGGATTATTTCCTCTCTCACAGCAATATGAATCCGTTTACAGGCCAGCTTCAAAATGGTGGTCTCCGCTGTATGAAATTCAAACATCGGACGGACCGAAGAAGGTCATTTCACTAGTCAGACCCATTCGTGATGTCAGTACTTTCAAGACGTTAGGTACGCTTACCGTTTCGCTCGATCAGGCAGAGATCGAGCGTTATTTGACAGGTGCAGGCTGGGAAAGCAGTGGATTCGTTCTTTTGTTAGATCAATATGATCAGATCATTTCGGGTGGCGATCCGAGTTGGTTAGCACGAACCGTCGGAGAAGTTTTTCCGAAAATGGGGGATCTAGCGGCTGCAAGCAGTGTGCTGAACGTAAGAATAGGGGAACAACCGCATACGGTTTTGTATAATCCTATTCCTCGATTAGGTTGGAAATTAATTGGTTTCATCCCTACACAGATCTATCAAAAGCAAAATGGTTACGTACTCACAGTGACAGCTGTTACGATCGTAATTGCCCTGCTGCTCGCTATGGGGATGGTACTCTACTTCTTGCAATGGGTAACGAAGCCTTTGATGAAGCTGACCAAATATTTGAAGGATCTGAATCCAGACGAGACGATTCCTACTTATGAGGTGAAAAGCGTCGATGAAGTCGGACTACTGGTCCACAGTTATAATAAGCTGAGTGAACGGATAGGTAGACTGAAGGATCAAGTGCAGCTGAACGAGGCGATGAAAAAGGAAGCGGATATTATGGCTCTGCAGGCGCAGATCAATCCGCACTTTTTGTATAATACTCTATCCTCGATACATTGGATTGCCTTGATGAATAAGGATCGTCAAATTGCTGAAATGGTGGGCGCGCTCAGTGATTTCTTAAGATTTAGTTTGAATAAGGGCGAGGAGTTTTGTGCCGTTCAGCAGGAAATTTCTCATGCACAGAATTATGCCTATATACAAGCTATTCGCTTTCCAGACCAGTTTGAGATTGAATTTTTTATCGATCCCGCGATGGTGCAAACCTCAATGCTGAAGCTGCTTCTACAGCCTCTGATTGAGAACAGTCTTATTCATGGTATCCAGAAGAAAAAAGCGAAGGGTCACGTCTATGTGCACGGAGAACGGCAGGCTAGTCAAATGAAATTCGTTGTTGAAGATACCGGAATAGGCATGGATGAGACGAAGCTTCGTGAGATTCAAGATCAGCTCGCTTTGGCCAATCGTCAACTAGGTATGCTAAGCGAAGTCGCTAAAGAAACGAAGATAGCTGTTACTAGCTACGGACTCATCAATGTTCACCGAAGATTGTTATTGCATTATGGAGCAGAATCTGGGCTTATTGTTGAGAGTATGCAGGGTGTGGGGACGAGCATTTCATTTTCAATTCCTCTTGGGACGGGAGAACTAGCGACATGAGAATCTTGATTGTAGACGATGAGGTTATTATACGAACAGGTCTTTGTACCGTCATTGATTGGAAGGAGCTTGGTCTAGAACTTCTTCCGGCCGCCGCTTCTGCTGAAGAGGCATTAGAGCGCATTCCTGAAGAGAAGCCGCATATTGTGCTGACCGATATTGGTATGTCAGGTATGGATGGAATCGAGCTTGCACGCGAGGTGAAAGCGATGCTGCCGGATACGGAGATCGTTATCCTTACAGGTTACGATGACTTCAGTTATGCCCAGCAGGCACTGCGCGAAGGTGTGACTGATTACTTGCTGAAGACCAGTCGTCCAGAAGAGATTATTAAAGCTGCGCTGAAAGCGAAGCAGAACATTATGGATAAATGGGAGTCGATCAAACAGGATAATCTTCAACAGGCTGCACTGCGCAATCAGTTGTTGGAACGGGTGCTGGGTCGAGGCTTGAACGATGATAGCGAAGCTCAAGAGCAGCTGCAAGTATGGTTTAGCAAGAATGGTATAGTTGTTCACCCGGAGTCAGGTGAATCTGCAGCGATGCAAGTTCTCCTTATCTCTGTGTCCGGTTGGGGGGAAACGCCTATCTTGGAGCTTCTGCAAGGAGCCGCAGAGAATATCCTCTTCGAGCTGCTCCCGTGTGTTACGCTCATGAAGAAGGACCATTTGTTGCTTGTAGTGCGTCACGAAGTCGGGATGACCGATCCAGCTGGGCTCACAAAGGCGCTTAAGCGCGTTACCGAAACGCTCAAATGCTCGGCTTTTGCAGCGCTTGGAACCGTAACGCAGGATTACGAAGGCCTTCGGGAATCTTATCGTGCGGCGAAAGAAGTTTTTGCTTACCAAGGGCTGCTCGGTGCACAAGGACTGTTTACGGTTGAAAATATCAGGGAGCGCAGCGGTGGTCGTACGGTTTGCACGGAGAAAGAGGAAGCGGAGCTTACGGCGATCTTGATGAGCGGCAATGCCACAGAGCTGAGACACTGGGTGAACCAGAAGGTGCGAGCTCTGCTGGAAGATGCAGCAGCGACGCCGCTTACGGTGCAGGGCTATTTGCAGTCGATGATCATAGCGGGTCATCGATGGCTTGAACGGGCCAGTTCTTCTCAAGAGGGGACTGTTCCTCTTAGCACACTGCCTACCTATGAGGGGGAAGGGCGTCCCGAAGATGAAGTCTTTAAGGTGCTTTCTGCCGTGATGACGCGTTTTCATCAAGGCTTGGATCAGAATCGCTACGCTTATATTCACAAGTCTATTGCCTATATCCGGGACAATCTGCATCAGCCGATTTCGCTGCAGCAGGTGGCTGGATTCGTGCATGTGAATCCCAATCATTTTAGCGAGGTGTTCAAGCGGGAGACAGGCTGTACGTATATCGAATTCGTCACTCAGGAACGGATGAAGCGCGCCGTGGATATCCTCCAGGGTACTCAGACCAAAGTCAGTGATGTTGCTAGAAGAGTTGGTTATGAAGATATCAAATACTTTACGCAGCAGTTCAAAAAGTATACGGGAAGAACGCCGTCTGAATTTCGACAAGGGAATAAAGACTGAATAATGTCCCCCTCTGCGCCGAAGTTTCTCCCGTACCCCCTCCTGAATATGTCCTCTATACTAAAGTTCATAGAGAGAGCTTGAGCTTATGTATCTACGAAAACTTTTAGGAGGTCCAAACAAATGAAAAAGTCATTGATCGTTACACTGGCGGCAACGATGTCATTAGCTTTATTAGCCGGTTGTGGTTCAAGTGGAACAAAAGAGGGTGCTGCGGGTACCACATCTCCCAAATCGACAGATGCAGCCAAACCAGCTGAGAAAGTGAAATTATCGATTTGGCACAACTATACAGGCGAAGATCTTCGCGCCAAAACGATGCGTGAATATATGGAGAAGTTCAAGAAAGATCACCCGAATGTCGAGTTAGATATACAGGGAATCCCGCCCGATGGTTACCGTCCACGTTTAAAAACGGTAGCAGCCGCTAATGAAATGCCAGATCTATTCGTGATGTGGCCAGGTGTCATGACCAAGGAATTCGTCGGTGGTGACTTGATTCAGCCGATTAATGAGCTGCTGGACAGCAAAGCGGAATGGAAGAATGGTTTTATGCCAGGGTCGTTTGATGATTTCACCATCTCAGGCAAAACTTACAGCGCACCGATGGCTCTATCTCCTACTTCGATCCTTTACTACAACAAAGAAATCTTTAACAAATATAATGTACAGCCGCCTAAGACATGGGACGATCTCATGAAGCTGGTGGATACGTTCAAAAAGAATAATGTTACACCAATCGCACTTGGTAACAAAGCAGCATGGGTTGCGCAGTCCAGCATTCTCAGCTCACTTGCAGACCGTGTGACAGGTACGGAATGGTTCCTGAAAGCAGTGGATCAGAATGGCGCCAAATTTACGGATCCAGAATTCGTACAAGCCTTGATGTATCTTCAACAGCTTGGTAAGGCTGGGGCTTTCCAAGAAGGCTTCAACAGCATTGATAACACACAAATGGAACAAATGTTCGCTCAAGGTAAAGCGGCCATGATGATCGATGGTGGTTGGGCATTACCGAACTTAGCGTCGAATACGTCCAAAGAAGCATTAGCTAACATGGCTGTTACCGTTCTGCCATCCGTGCCTAACGGCAAAGGTGATCCGAGCTCTCTTTCAGGCGTAGTGGGAACAGGTCTTGGAATGAGTAAGAAAGTTACCGGCGCTCAGAAAGCCGCAGCCTACGAACTGATCTATGCCTTGTCTGGCCCAGAAGCACAGAAAGCCATTTTGGAAAGCAACCAGCTCGTTAGCTACAAAGTAGATTTGGATACAACCAAAGTATCTTCCTTGTTTGCAGAAGTGTACAAAATGATGAACACGGTCAAGAAAACGCCAGTTTACGATGGCAAGCTTAGCTCCGCTAGTGCCGATGTCGTGAACAATGGTCTTCAAGAGCTACTTATGGGCGGCAAGCCTGAGGATATTGCCAAAAAAATTCAAGACGCGCAAGCGAAAGCCGTCGGCAAATAAAGTACGGCCACAGGACTCCAGCCAAAGCCCGGCTGGAGCCTTTTTTCAAAAAAAGATAGCAAGGAGGGAAGTTATGACCGTATCCGCTAGAATAAGAGGATTCATTACCATAGGGCTGCTTCCGGCCTTAGTACTCTATCTGTTTTTTGTCATTGTACCGATTTTCTGGTCGGCATACTACGGCTTTTTCGACTGGAAAGGTATCGGGGCAGCCAAATTTATCGGGTTTGACAACTACGCAGAAGTGATCCAAGATCCAATCTTCTGGAAAGCTTTTAAAAATAACATGCTTATCGTTGCAGCTTCCGTTTTCGGTCAGGTACCGATTGCTATGGTATTAGCGCTTCTCCTCATGCGCAGTACGCTATTTCAACGTGTCATTCGAGCCTCTGTCTTTATGCCCATGGTGCTGTCTTCGGTTGTTGTCGGGATCATCTGGGGATACATTTATCACCCGCAAATCGGTATTCTCAACTTCTTACTTGAGGGAATCGGGCTTGAAAGCTGGAAGAAATCTTGGCTCTCCGATCCGAAAGTATCGATGTTCGCGCTCATGGTGCCGATCATCTGGAATTATATTGGTCCCTACATGATTATGTTTATTGCCGCTCTACAGAATATTTCACCGGAGATTGAAGATGCTGCTCAGCTGGACGGCGTGGGTCCGGTTCGCAAGTTGTTTGCAGTCACACTGCCTATGATATGGGATACAGTCAAGGTAGCCGTCGTGCTATGCATATCCGGAAGCTTGAAGGCGTTCGATCTCATCTATGTCATGACGGGCGGTGGACCGGCACACTCCACGGAACTGCTTGCTTCTTATATGTACAACAGCACATTCAATGTGTATCGTTTCGGTTTTGGCAGTGCCATTTCTACGGCAATTATTATTCTTAGTTTGTTCTTAATCGTTGGCAGCCAATATCTCATGAAACGAGACTATCGTTAGGAAATAATTTCTCTCAGGAGGGACATCTATGGAGCAGGTTGTATCGATGCAGACGGGTTTTCCCGCTGGAGGTAAGAAGCGAAGAGGGTGGGCGCGCGTTGTCATCAACATCTGTTTGACCCTGTATGCACTTGTCACGCTGTACCCGTTGATTTGGTTATTTATGAGTGCTTTAAAGTCCAATGAGGAATTTCATTCGCGGCCCTTTTTACTGCCGACGGTTTGGAAATGGGACAATATCGTTCGAGCATGGAAAGTATCGGGTATGGGTCTCTCGCTCTGGAACTCTACCGTAGTGACAGTGGCCTCGCTCGTGCTGACCTTAGTTATTGGAGCACTGGCAGCCTTTGTTTTATCACGGTTTGAATTTAAATTAAAGCCATTTTTAATGGGCTTATTCCTACTCGGAATGCTCATTCCGATCCATAGCACACTCGTACCACTTTTTATTATTATGAAAAAAATCGGCCTTCTGAACACGTACGGTGCACTCATTTTACCTTATGTGGCCTTTGAACTGCCATTAGCCATCTTCGTCATTGCGGCTTATTTAATTACGATTCCCAAAGAAATTGAAGAAGCGGCGTTAATCGACGGCACGGGCTATTGGGGCATTTTCTTTCGGATGATGCTTCCGCTTAGCTTGCCAGCTCTCTCTACGGTAGCGATCTTAGGATTTTTACGATTTTGGAATGATTTTGCGTTCGCACTAGTCTTTATTAGCAAGCCTGCGCTTAAGACAGTTCCGCTGAGTTTATCTGCTTTTGCTACGGGGTATATGACCGATTACGAATTGACGATGGCTGCACTTGCCATTGCCGTACTGCCAACCATTATCGTGTTCTTATTGTTCCAAGAGCAGATTATGAAGGGAATGACGGCTGGTGCAGTCAAAGGATAACGAGTTTTAAAACAAATAATTAATGGTGCGAATTAATAAAATCGCCATCCTTGGACTCCGAAAAGATCCTAAGGGTGGCGATTTTTCTTTGTGTTTATGACAATCCCTCAAGTTTTGATCAACAATCAATCGCAAAAGTACAACAAATTGCTGCATTTGATTTCAAAGGTTTTATTCAAATTTCCGGTAAGGCAAATAAGGAAAATGAAGTGTTTTCTGTAGAAGTAGCGGTAATGGCCATGTGCAATTTGGTCCTTTCTGGAAACTAGAGGATGCAAAAAAGAGTCTATAATAAGACGATCTAGTTTTCTTATGAAATTTATAAAAATAATACTGGAGGATACTAATGAAAAAAAGATTGTAATTATTTCTCTTTTTGTATTCTAAGTGAACTCGGATGATAGTTGGATAACTGGAAAGGCAACCATTACTCTGATTGAGAACGGCATCGATGTGGAGTATCCTGTTTATATTATTTTCGATGGTAGCGGAGCAAACCCATTAGTAACCCGATTAGAGAGCTTGGTAGAAAGTGAAAACTTATATAAATGGTTATTAGTAGTCAAGTAGCACAAGCTTAGAGTAAACAGGTAGGGAAATAAGGAGGCAAGTTGTACTTCGTACAACAAGAATTTACTTGAGTTCTCCTAGGGTAAGCAGAAGATGTTGCATAACGTGCAACAATTTATCCTTTTTCGTGATAAAAAGCTATTTTTTGGCATGAATTGTTGTATTTTTTGCAACATTCACGCGGAAAACGTGTAATAACGTGCGTAATGTTGTACGAAATACAACATTACGCAAATGAGTAAGCAAATGATCCTACATACCACTCATGACTTGCCCTTGCGCGTCATCTCCGCAAGCCCAACCCACTGCTCCTCGGTCACCTCGAGCAGATCGTTGAACTGCCCGGCGCCCTGCAGCCATTCGCCGCCGTCGATCGTGACCACTTCGCCGTTAATATAGGCGGCGTAGTCCGAAATCAGATAAGCCGCGAGGTTCGCGAGCTCATCCTTCTCACCGACCCGCCGCAGCGGCACGCGGTTCAAGAGCTTCTCCGACAGCTCGGGGGTCGGAGCCAGTCGGCTCCACGCGCCGTCGGTCGGGAAGAGCCCCGGCGCGATGGCGACTTGCCGGATGCCGTGCCGCGCCCACTCGACGGCAAGCGACCGCGTCAGCGCAAGCACGCCGGCCTTGGCCGCAGCCGACGGTACAACGAAGGCCGAGCCGGTGGAGGCGTAAGAGGTGACGATGTTCAGCATCGTACCGCCGACGCCCTGCTCGATCCATCTTTTGCCCACTTCTAACGTGGTGTAGAACGTTCCGTGAAGGACGATATCCAGCACCGCATCCACTGCGCGCGGAGATAAATTTTCTGTCGGGCTGGCGAAGTTGCCGGCTGCGTTATTAATCAGTACATCAATACGGCCATAGTGCTGATCCACAGCGGCCACCATCTCGGCAACTTGAAGCGGGTCACGCACGTCACAGCTTTTGTAGAATACTTCTTTGCCTTCACTGCCCATTTCGGCTGCTGCTTTAGCTAACACTTCCTCGCGTCGGCTGATAATCGCTAGTTTTGCGCCTAACGTCAGAAATTTCTCGCCCATAGCACGGCCCAGACCGGTACCGCCACCTGTAATAAGAATGACTTTATCCTTCAGCAAGGTTGAATCGAACATACCAATCGCGCCCTCCATCATCAATTTACGCTGCTAATAATTAATGCTGTGAATGCTGTTCTATTGCTGCTGCCCTAGGAACGAAGCTTCGAATTGCTCGATCCGGCTTGCTAAATCTTCTGGAAGCGGGGTGCCTTTTTGTGTATGAACATCGACATAAACGCCAGTGCTGGTAGCGAAGCTCACAAGCTGTTTATTCTCCCGCTTAACAATGGCATACTGAGTTTCAATCGATGAAGTGCCGATCCGGCTCACTTTCATATAAATATCGAGGTTATCGTTAAAATGCGCTTGAGACTTGTACTCGACGCTTTGGCTGACGAGAAAGAAGGTTTTATCAGCCAGATTACCATCCGAATTTGCAAAAAATAAACCCAAACCGTTCATATACTCACAGCGGGCTTGCTCCATGTAAATGACGGAAGAAAGGTGACTCAGGTGTCCGTTCGCATCGGTTTCACAGAAACGAACTTTCGTTGGTGTATAAAAGCGGAAGCCCTCTAATTCAAAATTGTTCATTGCTATCTAGTCTCCTGTGAAATAGGTTTGATACTGCTCGCGAAGCTCGCGTTTCATAAATTTACCGACCGACGATTTAGGTATTTCGTTGAGGAACACAACATCGTCCGGAATCCACCACTTTGTGAATTTGTTTGCCAAAAAGGTGAGTAAATCTTCTTTATTGTCATCCGTTTGTAACGCAGCGTCTTTCAGGACGACGAAAGCAAGAGGCCGTTCATCCCATTTGGGATGCGGCACACCGATGACACAAGCCTCGAACACATTCGGATGTGCCATTAATGCATTTTCTAAGTCGAGAGACGAGATCCATTCCCCGCCGCTTTTGACCAAATCCTTGGCCCTGTCCACCAGCTTCACAAATCCTTCACTGTCAATAACCGCGATATCTCCGCTATAGAACCACCCGTCCTGGAACGATTCCTGTGTTCGGGCATCTTTGTAGTATTCCGTAGCTACCCATGGCCCGCGCAGTAGGATTTCGCCCATTTCCTTACCATCCCAAGCTACCTCACCCCGAGGTCCAACGATTTTCATATCAAGCCCAGGCACAAGCAAGCCCTGAGTAGCCCTCGCATCGTATTGTTCATCGTAAGAGGTCTCTTCCTGGTAGCTTTTGAGGCGGGCAACGGTAACGAGAGGACAGGTCTCTGTCATCCCATAAGCATGATAGAATGGAACCTTGAGCCGCTGCTCGTAGCTTTCAATCAGACTGCGCGGGGCAGCAGATCCTCCACAGACCACTGCGCGAAGGGATGATAAATCCACTTGCAGTGATTCCTGCACCTTAAGTGCGGCCGTCCATACCGTAGGAACACCAGCAGCAATCGTCACTTTCTCGTCTGCGATCAAACGAAGCAGGATGTCAGGTGTCGGCGAAGGTCCCGGAAGCACTTGCTTGCTGCCGAACCAGACAGACGCGAATGGAAGTCCCCAAGCATTAACGTGAAACATCGGCACAATAGGCAGAACGGTGTCGCGTTCAGAGAGTCCTAGTGTATCCGCCAGACCAATGGAGAGGGAATGCAGGTAGATCCCGCGATGAGAATACACCACGCCCTTGGGATTGCCGGTTGTCGCAGATGTATAACAGAGGCCTGCGGGAGCGCTTTCATTTATGTCCGCAGCGTATGTATACTGAGGGTCGCCGCCCTCTATCATGTTCTCATATAAATAGATTGGATGTAAAGAAGTAGGCGGCAATTCCTTTTTATCCGTCATCAAAATATAGCCTTCTATCGTCGTAAGTTGATCCTGGATTTTCTCTATGATAGGGAGTAAGGTCTCATCGACGAAGAGAAAACGGTCTTCCGCATGATTAAGAATATACGCAATATGCTCAGCGGGGAGGCGGATGTTGACCGTGTGCAGCACAGCCTCCATGCAGGGGATGGCGAAATAAGCCTCTAGATGCCAGTGGTGATTCCAGGCAAAAGTCGCAACCCGATCTCCTGGCTTCACGCCAAGTGCTTGCAGGGAGCTGGATAACTGCTTCGCACGTCTCCCGAAATCGGCGTACGTATACCGACGGATGTCGGTGCTTGTACGTGAAACAACCTCTTTTTTGGGGAACAAGGTTTGTGAACGTTCAAAGAGAGAGCGCAGCGTTAATGGGAAATTTTCCATGTGGAAACACCTCCGGGGATTGTCTGATTCTATTGTAATATATAAGCCGGAGGGACAGGATATGTCCGAAAAACAAGCGATTGTAAATAAAAAACCGACTCCGGCGCATGTGAACCATGCAGATGGAATCGGTTTAACTCTCGCGTATTCTTACGTATTCAAAATAAACTTTTCAATAACATGTCTAACGCCGTCGTCGTTATTGCTCTTCGTCACGTAGTTCGCCAGCTCCTTGAGCTGCGGCAGCGCATTGTCCATGGCAACGCCAAGTCCAGCGACTTCCAGCATTTCACGATCATTCCAAGCATCGCCCAGAGCAATAACGTCATCTAAGGAGCAGCCGATATGCTCAGCAAGGAAAGTGATCGCATGTCCTTTGGTACCTTCCTTATGCATGAATTCCAAGTAGTGTGGTTTGGACTTCGTAATGTGCAGCTTGTCTCCCAGCAGAGGCAGCAGCTCTTCGCGCAGCTGGTCGCAAACTTCCGGCGTATCGACGATAAGCATCTTAGGCTGCGGGATGTCAATCCATTGGCGCAGATCACCAATGATATAAGGCGTCTTAGAAAGACGTACGTAGGCTTTAATCTTTTCGTTATCTTCACCTGCATAAAGCTGATCCCCATGGTAAAGCTGTAGATGAAGATTGCGCTTTTCGCAGAAATCGAGCAGGAGGCGGGCGCTTTCAACAGGTACTGTACGCTCGTAGAGGATTTCCTCATCAAGTAGATTTTTGATTAATGCGCCTTGATACGTGATAATCGGAACATTGAGTCCGATCTGGTTGGCGATTTTGGCAGCTGATGGGAAGCTTCTTCCCGTTGCAATCGTTACGGTTACGCCTTTGGCAACAGCCTGGTGCATAGCATCAATAGTCTCTTGTGAGATGGTTAGATCATCACGCAGCAGCGTATCATCTAAGTCAGCGGCAACTAGTTTGTAAGTCATGTAGTTCTCTCCGATCCGATAAGTAGTCTATATTAAAAATTCTGCTATAAGCATACCCGAATTACTTTGGAATTGCTACAATAAAGCATATAGCTGATAGGTTAAAAAGGAGGCACGAGACCGATGGCATCCCCTTATACGGACAAGCTGGAGGCTTGGCTAAGAGCACACCGCGACACGGCAAATGCGCCAAGTATGGAAGCCTACATGAAGAATCATTTCCCATTTCTCGGGATCCGAAATCCAGCACGAGTAGCATTGACTAAGCAATTCACGAAGGAACATGGCTTCCCTAAAGGTGAGGACGGGGTCAGAGTTGCCAAAGAGCTCTGGGAGTTGCCGGAGCGCGAGTTTGCCTACACGGCATTATTGGTCCTTACTGGGCTGCAAAAAGATGCAGAACGGGAGCATATCGATGTCTTGGAGCATTTCGTCGTGACAAAATCGTGGTGGGACACCGTTGATATGATCGCTGATCACTTAATCGGCTTTCACTTGCAGAGGTTTCCTGAGTTGATTCCATCCTATGTGGATAAGTGGTTAGCTTCGGATCATATGTGGCTGCAAAGAACGGCGATATTGTTCCAACTAAAATATAAACAACGGACGGATGTGCCGCTTCTGTTTAGCTGTATCAGGCGCATGGCCGATTCGAAGGAATTCTTCATCCGCAAAGCAATAGGCTGGGCGCTTCGTGAGTATTCGAAGACAGACGCCGCAGCGGTACAGTCTTTCGTTGCAAGTACGGAGCTTTCGCCGCTAAGCGTACGGGAAGCATTGAAAGTGATTCATCGTAAGGAGAAATGAATAGAAGATCCACAGCGGGGATGAATGACCCTGGAGTGGATCTTTTTTTATTTCCAGATTTTCACACAATGTCATCATACCTTACGCATATATTAACAAAACGAAATTTTCGTCATGTATATTGACATAATCATGACATTCGAGTAAAGTTATTAAAATTCTTTAAAAGCGCGTTACGAAATTGAAAGAAAAAGGAGAGATGGAAGATGAATAACATGTGGGCTAACGATCTATTAGCGAGATTACCCAAGGTTGATCTTCACTTGCACTTGGATGGCAGTGTGAAGCCAGAGACGATTCTGGATCTCGCTCGTAGGCAAGGTATTGAACTTCCCGTGTATGATAAAGATGGACTCATTCCACATATGCGAGTAGGTGAGGAGTGCGGAAGTCTCATTGAATATCTAAGCAAATTTGACTTTACTACACGGTTTTTACAATCTGCTGAAGCCTTGGAACGGGTCGCCTATGAGGTCGTCGAACAGTCTGCTGAGCATAACTGTAGATATGTGGAAGTTCGTTTCGCACCGCAGCTGCATAGGAACAACGGTTTGACGGTTGAGGAAACGATTCATCATGTGTTAGAGGGAATGAAGCGGGGGCAGCGGGATTTCGGTGTTAGAGTCGGTGTCATTGCGATCTGCATGAGAAATCATTCTTGCGAAAGCAACCTAGAAGTGATCGAAGCGGCTGCTAAGTATGTAGGGAAAGGCTTAGTCGCTGTCGACTTAGCCGGTGATGAGGCGTCGTATCCGCCGGAATGTTTCCGGGAGGTTTTTGCAGAGTCAGGAAGACTTGGTATTCCTGTCACCATCCATGCTGGAGAAGCAGCGGGAGCGAAGAACGTGTTTGAAGCCATCACGAATCTCGGCGCAGTTCGTATTGGGCACGGTGTTAGATTGAAGGAGAACAGGTCCATATTGGAAATGGTCAAGGATCGCCGCATCCCGCTCGAAATGTGTCCGATCAGCAACATCCAAACGAAGGCCGTTTCTGGTTGGGAAGCCTACCCGATTCGCGAATATTTGGAGCAAGGGCTGGTCGTAACGATTAATACGGATAACCCCAGCGTATCGGGTACGAACATTACCAATGAATATCGGGTGCTCGCGGACCGCTTTGGCTTTACGACACCGGAGCTGGTTAAGCTGATCATGAATGGCGTAGATGCCGCGTTTATGGAAGAACATGATAAGCTGTCGTTAAGACGAGAGATGGAAGAGGAAATGAGTAGTTTGGGCGTGCTCAACTAATAGCCTAATGAGAGAAGAATTCGTTGCGATCAGGCAGCGGGTTCTTTTTTGTTTAATGAGACTTGACAATATAGGGTGGGGGGGTATACTTTAAAAATAACCCTAATGAAATAACTACACCTATAAGGAGTGTTGAAAATGTCTACTATTATTTTGAAAGTTGAAGGAATGTCCTGCAATCACTGTGTGAATTCGGTTGAGAAAGCGGTGAAGGAGCTGGGTGCAGAAGGCAAAGTGAATCTGGCTAATAAAGAAGTCGAAGTACAGTTTGATGAAAGTAAGCTTAGCGTGGAAGCGATCAAAGATGCGATCGAAGAGCAAGGCTACAACGTGGTGCAATAATGAAGAAAATAGGTGTAATTCTCCTCACAGCGGCTCTCTTATTGAGTGCTTGTGGTAAAGCGACAACTACGGAGCACTCCGCTCATTCAGAAAATAAAGAGCAAGAACATTTTGGCCATGACAGTGGTGAATCGACGGATAAAGAAGGTATTCAGGCAGTATTTAAGCTTTCGACTGACCCCATTCAAGCCAACCAAGAGACTGAGATGACGATACAGATCCTTGATAAAGATGGGAAATCAGTGGATGATTTTGACTTAAATCATGAGAAAAAGATGCATCTGATTCTTGTTAGCCAAGATCTTTCCTATTACAAGCACATACACCCGACCTATCAAGGTAAGGGACTGTTCACGATTCGTACAGCGCTTCCTGCAGGCGGTAACTATAAGCTTTTCGCTGATTTTAAACCTAGCGGGCAAGCACAAATAGTCAAAAGTCACGTCGTTAAAGCAGGTGGAGAGGCTGCGCCTGCCATAGCCCTTCAGCCCGATAGCAAGCTTACCGCAGCGGTGAATGGTATCGAGATATCACTGGCGGCTGATCATCTCATGGCGGGAATGGACCTGAATTTGACTTATACTTTCAAGGATGCTGCTACAAAAGCGCCAATAACCAATTTGCAGCCTTATTTAGGTGCAGTAGGGCATGTCGTTATTCTTGATGAGAAGGCGGACCTGTATCTGCATGTACATCCTGTAGATGAGAAATCATCAGGGCCAGAAGCCAAATTCAAGACATCATTTCCGAAGAGTGGTATCTATAAAATATGGGGCGAATTTCAACGGGATGGTCAAGTAATAACAGTTCCGTTTGTCGTAAAGGTGCCGTAAATGGAAACGTATATTATTACAGGCGGTTCAAAAGGACTTGGCGCTGCGATCATCCAGCAGCTTCTACAGCAGGGAGCTGCGATTCACTGCATTTCCCGCAGCGATAGTGAGGCTTTGCGCCAAGAGGCGCTGCGCGCGGAAGGTACACTTACCTTCCACGCTTACGACTTGGCGGACACGCAAGGCCTGGATTCGCTCATGGAGCGAATCCTCAGTACGGTGGATGAAGCGGATTCCATCACGCTCATCAATAATGCTGGCATGCTCGAGCCGATGACGTCGATCGGCCGAGCAGACCATGACGACCTGCAGCGCAGCCTGCAGGTCAATCTCATCGCGCCCGCGCTGCTGACGAACAGCTTCATTCGGCTCACGCAGGCGTGGCCGACTAAGAAGCGGGTCGCCATCATCTCCTCGGGCGCGGGGAAGAAGCCCTACCCCGGCTGGGGTGCTTACTGCACCGCCAAAGCCGGGCTCGATATGCTGACGCGCTGCGTGGGCGTCGAGCAGATGAACCAACCGCACCCGGTGGAGATCTACTCCATCGCGCCGGGTGTGGTTGACACGGATATGCAGCGGGAGATCCGCGCTGCTGAAGAAGTGGACTTCCCGCAGGTGAGCAGGTTCGTCCAGCTCAAAGAGCAGGGCGAGCTGCAATCGCCCGAAGCTACTGCGCAGCAGCTGCTCGACCTACTGAATACAAACGCTTTCGCGCAAGGCGAGATCGCCGATCTGCGCACCAAAAAGCCCGAATCGATATAGTTCGATTCGGGCTTTTACAATACCTATTGAATACTTCCTGACACAGAAGTACCTGATGACAGCTCTGAAGTACAGAACTTACAGCGTGTAGCTTGTACGGGAATTTCGGACAAGCAGTGCGGGCAAGATTTGGATGATACCACTTTTTCTTTCGGCTCTTCTTTCTTGCGGAACTTGCTAAGCTGTTTGATAACGAGGAAAATAACAAGTGCAACAATTAAAAAATCTAAAAAAGTAGAAATAAATTGCCCATACTTAAGAACGGGGGCGCCATTGTCTGCAGCAGCTTCTGCAATGGTGTTATAGTGTTTGCCATTCAAAGAAATAAACAACTCATTGAAGTTAACTCTGCCCAGTAATAACCCAATTGGTGGCATGATAATGTCATTCACAATCGAAGTAATAACCTTACCGAAAGCGCCCCCGATAATAACCCCAACAGCCAAGTCAACCATGTTCCCTTTGAAAGCAAAATCTTTAAATTCCTTCAGCATCGCTTCGTTTACCCCCATGAGACAATAATTGTTAGTATTGTAGCATATTTGATTGCACACAAACAATTGGCGGTAAGTTTCGGTTTATCTGTTCAAGGCGTTTTTGAGTTGTGGAGATGAAATCAGGCTTGATGAATGAATATTTCGCGAAGCGCCTCGATTAGTACCGTATGATCTTCAGACGTCCCAACTGAAATCCGCACATGATCAGGGAGGTTCCAAGCTCCGCCATAACGAATAATAATTCCTTTATTCATCAGCTTTTCATAGATGTTTTTAGCGTCCGGTCCAAGCTCAACCAATAGGAAATTACTCATACTGCGTGTGAATTTCAATCCCATTCCCTGCAAACTTTCATATAACTGCTCTCTCCCGCGAGCATTCATCTCCCGTGTCGCATCAAGATGCTGATCATCATTAATCGCCGCAGTAGCGCCAACTTGTGCTAATGCATTCACATTGAATGGTTCTTTGACCTGACGGATACTATGCAAAATACTTGGTGACGCGATGCCATACCCAACACGAATACCAGCCAATCCGTATATTTTGGAGAAGGTTTGTGTTACGACGATGGGGTAGCCCATACGCACAAGCTCCAACCCATCACTATAATCATCCGCCGTTACAAAGTGACTATAGGCCCCGTCAAAAATAACAAGAACATAGGAAGGGAGCTCCTCCATAAGCCGATGTAAATCCTGTTTCTTCATATAAGTGCCTGTTGGATTGTTAGGTGAGCAAATGTAAAGCAGCTTGGTTTGTTCAGTTACAGCAGTGAGTATATCGTCAACATCATAACGGTAATCTTCGCGAAGCGGTACTTGCACGATACTTGCGCCCATTAAATTAGCCCCGAATTCATATTCGCTAAAAGTTGGAGAAGGAACAATAATCTCATCCCCTGGTTCCAAAAATGTCTCTGAAATAAGCGTAATGAGTTCATCGGCCCCATTGGTTACGAGGACTTCATCCGAAGAAAACTGTAATTTCTCTGCAATTGCCCCCCTAAGATCAACCGTGTCGGCGTCTGGGTAGCGATGGATATCGGTCAGATAAGCTTGAATGGCTGCTAATGCCAGTGGTGAAGGGCCTATTGGATTCTCGTTAGAAGCAAGCTTAGTGACCTTTTCGATACCTAATTCTCTTTGAACTTCCCAAATGGGTTTCCCAGGAGAGTACGGCTTCATGCGTGAAAGGACACTGCGAGGGCGGATGTGTTTAATTGTTGGACTCATAATAATCACTCCTACTTAATTAAATTAGTTTAATTTAATGCGTTACTATAATAATACATTAACTCGGTAAAGTAGTAAAGGATATATAATCACCATATCCCATTTTTTAGGGAACATAGTATAATATATTTAATGAGGTGAATTCTACTAAGGAAAGGACGGCAGCATGATGAGGAAAAGTAGATTTGGTATCCGTTCCAAGATTATGATTGGGTATATGTTCATCATTGTCTGTTTAACCATTTCATTTGTATTAGTTAATTATCAAGTGATCTCCATGCAGGAAGATAGAAATTATATCATCGAGCATGATTTTGCCGTCCATAATGAAACGAATCGTATCGAAAAATATGTGATGGATATGGAAAGCGGGCAGCGGGGCTATTTGCTTACGGGTGTGCTCAGCTATTTAGAACCTTACAAACTTGGCGAGTCGAAATGGAGGGAATCCTACAGTCGTCTCAGTCAACTAACTCGAGATAATAACATACAGGAGCAAAATCTTTCTTCCATTAAGGCATCAATCGAGCGATGGCTTCAGCAGAGCGGAGGGAACTCCCTATCTTCGATGAGAAATAGTATTAATAACGAAACGTATTTTGATTATAATTTTTTACTTGGGAAGCAGATTATTGATGATATACGCTCACAGTTGGATCGCTTTCGCAGCGTTGAAATGGGACTTACCAAGAGAAGAGCGGCTCACTTAGATGCACAGAATCAGATGCTTACCAAGTCTTTATTCGTCATGTTAACGCTTGTTGTTATATTTTCAATAGCAGCTGCATTATTAATTTCCCGATCTATCGTAGGGACGATTAAACAAGTAACACGAAGTATTATGCATTTAAGTTCATCGAAGAGAGATCGTTCTAAACGTATACACGTTACCATGAATGATGAGGTGAAAGATCTTGCGGAAGCAACGAATGTTCTGCTTGAGAATCAAGAAGAGATGGAGTGGCAGCAGCGAAAATTAACGGAAGTCGTTCATATGCTTCAAGGGATTTCGGACCTGGAGACACTCGGGAAAACCTTTATTAGTAAAGCGGCTGAACTGTTTGATGCTTCTTACGGTCTGCTTTATCTTCGTTCTTCCTATGAAGGTAAGGATTCTATGATTAGGTTGGCTTCTTATGCGGTCATGGGGGAAAGTGATGGCATTGGGGTTCATCGATTCCAATTGGGTGAAGGACTAGTCGGTCAATGTGCGATCGAGAAGCGAATGTTTCACCTAACAAATGTACCAGATAGTTACATTATCCTATCGTCTGGACTCGGAGCGGCGAAGGCTCAAAGTGTTCTGATCGTACCCATTTTACATAACAATGAAGTTATTGCTGTGATGGAGCTGGCCTCCTTTGATAAATTTACTCCGCTGCAGCTTGAGCTGCTGGAAGATATTCTCGAAGTGTTAGGTACAATTGTACATAGTGTGCAAACGCGTGTTGAAGTTGAGCGGCTTTTAAAAGAATATCAGATCATGACGGAAGAACTTCAAACACAACAAGAAGAACTGCACATGACGAATGAGCAGTTGGAGGAACAGAATCGTTATGCCGAAGAAAGGTCACGGGAACTAGAGAATATTAAGGCATCTTTTGAAGAACATGCGATTCAGCTGCAGCAAAGTTCTCGATATAAATCGGAATTTTTGGCGAATATGTCACACGAACTTCGTACCCCATTAAACAGTGTGTTGATCCTTTCCCAAATGCTGCAAGAAAATAAACAGGGTTCGTTGACGAAAGAAGAGCAAGAGTACGCCCGTGTTATTCATTCTTCAGGAAATGATCTTCTGCATCTGATTAACGATATTCTTGATCTATCCAAAGTCGAAGCTGGTAAATTAGATATTCATGTCGGTGAAATGAATGTATCAGAGCTTCCAGATATATTGCGAAGTCAATTTGCAAAGGTGGCCGAACAGCAAAATCTCACTTTCAGCATCATGCGTGATTCACAGGTTCCAGACATTTTCTATACGGATGAACAACGTTTAAGCCAAATTATTAAAAATTTACTCTCGAATGCCTTTAAATTTACACATAAGGGCTCTGTTCTGGTGAATTTGAGTATGTGTAGCGAGGAGCAGATTAGAGAATTTCTGCCATTGGCTAAACAAAGACAAGTTCTGGTCATATCCGTAAAAGATACAGGGATTGGGATATCTCCTGAGAAACAGCAATTGATCTTTGAGCCGTTTCGCCAGGCGGATGGAACAACGAATCGTAAATATGGAGGGACAGGCCTTGGTTTATCGATAAGCCGTGAATTAGCCCGACTTCTCGGTGGTAGGGTTATTATGCAAAGCGAAGAGGGAGTAGGTAGTACCTTCACGCTTTATGTTCCTTCATTGGAGCATGTCTTTAACGAAACTGAATCCATGCAGAAAGAAGCTGCCGCTGCGTCTTCCCCAATGATAAGTGACTTTCTGCTTAGGGATGCCTATAAGAAAGCCGCGGACCCAGCAGAGAGGAACAATTTTAGTGGAAGAAAAATACTTGTCGTCGACGATGACGTTCGGAATGTGTTTGCTCTAAGCAATGCTTTTGAGAGAGAAGGCATACTAGTTAGTGTTGCTCATAACGGACAAGAATGTTTGGAGATCATGAAGAAAGATCAGGACATCGATCTCATACTTATGGATATCATGATGCCCGTTATGGATGGCTACGAAGCCATGCGAATGATTAGGAAAGATACCCGATTTGAGAAAGTACCGATTATTGCATTGACAGCCAAGGCTATGAAACAGGACAGGGATATTTGCTTGCAAGCAGGAGCTTCCGATTATATTAGCAAACCGCTTAATTTAAGCCAATTGCTATCCCTGTTGCGTGTATGGCTGACCAAATAGAAAGACCTTTGACCCTATCTGGTCAAGACCCCGTTTAGTGGACATTGGAAAAAGCCCTATGCAACAAGCTGGCGCCGGTATTCAACCGGTGTCAGCTTGTTTAGTTTTCGTTGAGCACGATCTTCATTGTAAAATTGGATAAATTCCTCGATTCGCCTTTGTGCCTCATCAATAGATCGTATATCATAGGGATAGAGTGCTTCGACTTTAAGATGAGAGAAGAAGCTTTCTATCGAGGCGTTGTCATAACAATTTCCTCGGCGTGACATGCTGATTTGGGCTCCAACCTGTGGCAGCATGTCGTGATAAGCATGAGACGTGTACTGGCTTCCTTGATCACTGTGAATGATCAATCCAGTCACGTCTTTATGTTTTTTGAATGCCTTCTTAAAGGTCTCTAGAACAAGTGGATTGTCGTTGTTCCTACTTATATGGTAGGCAATGATTTCGTTATTCCAGAGATCCTTAACGGCTGACAGATAGATTCTTTCATCCAATACCCGATACTGGGTTACGTCGGTTACCCATTTTAGATTGGGGGCGTCTGCATTGAAATTCCGTTGTAACAGATTCTCTGCGATTCGGCCATCCTCTACGGCTGCTTGCTGACTTGTACGGTGAACATATTTGCGGCGGATAACAGCCTGAATGCCCAGCTCCTGCATTAAACGCAATACCTTCTTGTGATTAACCACAAGGCCATGCTGGCGGTACAACTCATCCTGTACGCGTCGGTAGCCGACAGTCTTGTTACGCCGTTCGAATATGGCTGTAATTTGCAGTTTCAGATCTTCGTCAGGATCATGGTTGCTTCTTTTCAGATAGCTATAGTATCCACTACGACTGATGCCAAGGTATTGGCATAATCCTTTTATGCTTTGTCTGTTCTTCATTTGGTCGACAACGATGTGCTTACAGTATGCACCTCCTGATTCAAGATTTGTAACCACTTTTTTAGCACGTCTACCTCCAATTGTAGCCTACGGAGTTCGCGCTCTTGTTCGGTCTCCGTTCGTTTTGGATCTCCCCGACCATCCTTAAATGCGGTGTCTCCAACTTCCCGATACTTCCTCACCCATACCTTAATTCGATCTTTATCCTGAACTCCCAAATGAATAGCAATGGACCTCTGACTCCAGCCCTCCACCGTGTGAAGACGAATTGCCTCCATCTTAAGTGATTCAGGATAATGCTTAAACTTTTGCCCTTTCAAAGCCATAAAAAAACACCCCCTAGAATTTCATCGGTTTAACCCTAGGGTTTTTCCAATGTCTATTCTAAAGGGTGCACTTCAATCCTTTTTGGATGCGGTCAAAGGCCTTTTTATTTTATGGGATTAATAATTAATGATAGCTTACTTCTTCAAATCCAAACGCACATCGCGACCATCGTCCTGCACAGATAGTTCTTTACCAGCAGCTTTCAGGGAATTAGCATAATTCACCCAAGCGTCCAGCATGATGGCGCCATCTTTCCAATCCTTCACTTCACCAAATACCGTAAAGCCATCGCCACTGCCAGTAGCCATGAAATCATTGGTTGTTACTTTGAACGTGCGATCTGTATTCAACTTGCCATCGACGTAGATAGGAGTGCCATCTACTAGGGTGATCTTGGAATATTTCTCACCGAGTGGCTTCGTGCTGTCCCATTCTACTTTCAAGCCTGAGAATTGAATAGCCGGAAGATTGGTATACTTGTCCGTTACTTCGAGTGCTTTTTTGATTTGCGCAGCAGTCATCGTACCCATAACATTGTAATTGCCGAAAGGGAACACTTCAAACATTTTGCCATACGTCAGCTCACCTTTGTCCACATCTGCTCGAATGCCGCCAATATTAGTGAAGGCAATGTCGGATTTCTCAGAAGCACGCATGGCATCTGTGATGCTGTTTCCTAACTGGGAAGCGCCATCGCGATCAACTCCGCCATTGACAGCAAAGCGGAAAGATTTACGACTTAGCGGTTCTGCAACAACGACTTCAACTTCTCCGGATTTCGCCGAAATTTTGGCTTTATAATCTTCAACCGTTTGGTGAATTTTCGCGTCAGCTGTCGTCAGGTTCGTATATGTTTCAAGCAAGCTTGCATTCGAGGATACGACTTGCTTTGTGGATTTGTCTACAAATAGTTGAATGTGCCCTACCGCGTATAGCCAGCTTTGAGCCTCAACAACAGGAATACCATTTACGATACCGGCAACACGCATGTGGGAGTGACCACCAACAATCGCATCAAGAGTACCATTCCCAGTGCCTCTTGCGAGATCAGCAAGCTCACTAATAATTTCAGCAGACTTTTGGTTTTGCTCACCTGGTAGGTGGGAGGTAACCATAATGATGTCAACACCTTTAGCGCGAAGCTCAGCAGACAACTCTTTAGCCAAAGGAACTGGATTTACAAAGGAAAGGCCTTCGATGTTTGTAGATTTCGTTGTCGTTGTAGTTTGTGGAGTTGCGAAGCCGATGATACCGATTTTCAGACCATCTTTTTCAACAATTACATAGGGCTGCGTCCAGTCAACGCGTTTACCCGTTTTATCATCGATAATATTAGCCCCGAGAATAGGGAATTTAGCTTTCTTAATGTTGTCGATCAGAACGTCACGACCGAAGTCGAACTCGTGGTTTCCGATAGCCGCGGCATCATATTGTACTTGCGCCATCGTGTCCATCACAGATTGACCATTCGTCGTATTGGAAATCAGCGTACCTTGCCATGCGTCTCCGCCATCAACAACGACCGTTCCGCCTGGATTTACAGCACGGAAATCGGTCACGATACCGCCGAGTGTTTCGATACCGCCTTGACCTTGATTGCGTTTTTTATCGAAGCCGACTTCGATTTTACCGTGAATATCGTTCGTTGTTAAAATATCAACCACTTTAAATAAAATAGGCTTAAGCGCCTTAGCTGCTTCATCACGCGTTACTTCCGCAGTAGGGTTGAAGTTTCCGTCAAGGGTAGGTGTGAAAATTCCGCTAATGACGGCATAAGCGACATAAGGTCGGGATTCTTTAGCGATAGATGAGGAATCTTTGAAGTAATTCAACACATTCTCGTTCACTTTTGGCAGTTGGCCGCCAGTTACGACTTTAACGATCAACTCAGCAAGCTCTTGACGAGTAACGGCAGCATTCGGGTGAAACGTACCGTCAGCAAAGCCGCTAATGAGCTTAGCTGCAACGGCATTCGCAACCGCTTGTTTTTGCCAATTTGCAAGGTCCGTGAACGTGACAGAACCAAGATCTGCACTTTTCAGCTTGGCAGCACGGTTAATCATTGTTACCACTTCAGCGCGAGTAGCAGCATTTGCACCACGGTAATCGGTATCTCCGTAGCCCTCAATAGCGCCGTTATCAATGGCAAGACGCATATCTGATTTCATTGAAACGGGAGAAGTGGGTGCTGCTGTTTCGGCAAATGCTAGGCTGCTAGCGAAAGAGCTAGTTAGAACAGTAACAAGAGCGAGCGCTGTAAGGCGGGTGGTCAATGTTTTTTTCATGTGTTAAAAATTCCTCCTTCAAATTAATAGAACCTCGGTTAATAAACCCATCTATTAGTATAAGGGGAAATGGTAGATTTTGAGAAGTAAAGAAATTATTATTATATGAATGAACAAAAAAAGCCATTAACCTTCCAAAGGTTACTTGGCTTGGCGTTCCGTATAAACTTCAAAATGATAGATGGTATTGCGTGTCAGCACCCTGAAATCCAATCCGTCCCGATCAATTGCTTGAACTCTAGTTGTTTTGAAAGGAATGTATTGATGGACGCCTGATAGGATCATTGGGCACCCAACCTCAGTAGGGTTCATTTCACGAAATGTTTGCCCTTGAATTTCATCAAAATCGAATCGTTCCGATCGATGCTTGGGTGTAATCCCATCCACTTCATAGATTTGAAGAAGCTTTAGTAATCTCATATTTGCACCCTCCCACCTCATCTACTTTACTCTAGTATACACTGACTTTATATCTAAGGCGAAATCTATGAACCTAACATAAACCTAATAAAGTTCTGACACTTTCCTAGATTCCAAATTATACAATTGAACCATTGATATTGGGGGTGTTGATGGGATGATGTACGCAAAAATCCTTGTCGGGGAAAAAGAAGTTCTTATGTTTTTTGAATCTATGTATCAGGATCATTTACAGATAGCGGCCCAAACGATAATGAAGCATTTATCCAATGCTCAGGTGAGAAAAGTGTTCGATGAGATTGGTTTGGTCAATATTACGAATAAAGAAGTAACGCTCTTCTCGCTGGATGGCGAAATGGAAACGCTCCGTATCTCTTAAAGACGGTCTAGTCCTCTCATGCTCTTTTCGTTACAATAGAAGGAGATGAATGGAGGAGGTTATGTACAGATGGCGGTTTTGAAGATGGAGCATGTCGGTGTAATGGTAGCGAACTTAGAAGCGTCGATTCGTTTCTATGAAGATGTGATTGGGCTTAAGCATAAAAGTACCTTGTTACATACGAATGGTGTGATCAAACTCGGTTTTCTTGGCTTTGAAGCAATGAATGAAACTGAAGTTGAATTAATAGAGGGTTATAACGCGGGTTTACCGCAAGAGGGCAAAGTTCACCATTTGGCCTTTACTGTGGATGATATTGAAGCGGAATTTACAAGAATCAAAGGATTGGGAGTAGATCAGTTGGATGCTGAGATTACAACCCTTCCGAATGGCTCCAGATACTTCTTCTTTAATGGTTTAGACGGAGAGCGTATCGAATTCTTTCAATCTACGCGTTGATTCGTTAATAATCTGCTAGATAATGCGATTTATTAGAGATGATGTAGATTCCCCCTTGAATTTCCCTTCAATAGATAGAATGGAATACTAATGAGCTTCAATGGATGCAGAGGACTGCATCCTTTTTGTTTAGATTCTTATGTAGGAACAATTCAAAACAATTGCAATTATGGAACATTTCCAAAGGGGTTGTAATTGGTTTCTCTACGTGTTACATTATTCCTCGTTGCTTTGAAGCGGCAAATCACCATGAGTCATTAAATGGGACTTGCATTCAAACAGCAACCTATGTTATTATAGCTTTCCGACAGAGAGCGACAGAAATTGACAAGAAAAAAAGTGCTTGCAATTGATGAACGAGCTGTGGTATATTACTTCTCGCTGCTTCGGTAACACGGCAGTGAACGAAAGAAATTGATCTTTGAAAACTGAACAACGAGTGAGTAAGCACGAACGAGAAATCGTTCAAAAAAGAGATTGCAAAATCTCGCTAGCAACGCAAATGAGCAATTAAGCTTTCAAATAGTTTTACTATTATGGAGAGTTTGATCCTGGCTCAGGACGAACGCTGGCGGCGTGCCTAATACATGCAAGTCGAGCGGATTTATCCTTCGGGATAAGTTAGCGGCGGACGGGTGAGTAACACGTAGGTAACCTGCCTATAAGACTGGGATAACTATCGGAAACGATAGCTAAGACCGGATAACTGGTTTTCTCGCATGAGAGAATTATGAAACACGGAGCAATCTGTGGCTTATAGATGGGCCTGCGGCGCATTAGCTAGTTGGTAGGGTAACGGCCTACCAAGGCGACGATGCGTAGCCGACCTGAGAGGGTGAACGGCCACACTGGGACTGAGACACGGCCCAGACTCCTACGGGAGGCAGCAGTAGGGAATCTTCCGCAATGGACGCAAGTCTGACGGAGCAACGCCGCGTGAGTGATGAAGGTTTTCGGATCGTAAAGCTCTGTTGCCCTAGACGAACAGCAAGGAGAGTAACTGCTCTTTGTGTGACGGTATAGGAGAAGAAAGCCCCGGCTAACTACGTGCCAGCAGCCGCGGTAATACGTAGGGGGCAAGCGTTGTCCGGAATTATTGGGCGTAAAGCGCGCGCAGGCGGTTAATTAAGTTGGGTGTTTAAGCCCGGGGCTCAACCCCGGTTCGCATCCAAAACTGGTTGACTTGAGTGTAGGAGAGGAAAGTGGAATTCCACGTGTAGCGGTGAAATGCGTAGAGATGTGGAGGAACACCAGTGGCGAAGGCGACTTTCTGGCCTATAACTGACGCTGAGGCGCGAAAGCGTGGGGAGCAAACAGGATTAGATACCCTGGTAGTCCACGCCGTAAACGATGCATACTAGGTGTCGGGGATTCGATTCCTCGGTGCCGAAGTTAACACAGTAAGTATGCCGCCTGGGGAGTACGCTCGCAAGAGTGAAACTCAAAGGAATTGACGGGGACCCGCACAAGCAGTGGAGTATGTGGTTTAATTCGAAGCAACGCGAAGAACCTTACCAGGTCTTGACATCCCTCTGAATACGGTAGAGATATCGTAGGCCTTCGGGACAGAGGAGACAGGTGGTGCATGGTTGTCGTCAGCTCGTGTCGTGAGATGTTGGGTTAAGTCCCGCAACGAGCGCAACCCTTGATCTTAGTTGCCAGCACTTCGGGTGGGCACTCTAAGATGACTGCCGGTGACAAACCGGAGGAAGGTGGGGATGACGTCAAATCATCATGCCCCTTATGACCTGGGCTACACACGTACTACAATGGTCGGTACAACGGGAAGCGAAGCCGCGAGGTGGAGCCAATCCTTAAAAGCCGATCTCAGTTCGGATTGCAGGCTGCAACTCGCCTGCATGAAGTCGGAATTGCTAGTAATCGCGGATCAGCATGCCGCGGTGAATACGTTCCCGGGTCTTGTACACACCGCCCGTCACACCACGAGAGTTTACAACACCCGAAGTCGGTGGGGTAACCCGCAAGGGAGCCAGCCGCCGAAGGTGGGGTAGATGATTGGGGTGAAGTCGTAACAAGGTAGCCGTATCGGAAGGTGCGGCTGGATCACCTCCTTTCTATGGAGACTCGGGTCTGATAGACCCAGTCAAGTATCTTCGGATACACAATCGCTTACTCACTCGTGTTCAGTTTTGAAGGATGAATTTACCTTCAACTTTGTTCCTTGAAAACTAGATAACGAAACAAAACGTAAAGTAAGAACTTAGGTTGTGACAATCTAACGATTGCACATAAATCTTTAAAGTTTTTTCTAGGTTAAGCTAGAAAGAGCACACGGAGGATGCCTAGGCACTAGGAGCCGAAGAAGGACGTGGCGAACGACGAAATGCCTCGGGGAGCCGTAAGCAGGCTTTGATCCGGGGATGTCCGAATGGGGGAACCCAGCTGTGGTAATGCGCAGTTACTCTATTGTGAATACATAGCAATAGTAGAGGCATACCCAGGGAACTGAAACATCTAAGTACCTGGAGGAAAAGAAAACAAAAGTGATTCCGTCAGTAGCGGCGAGCGAAAGCGGAATAGCCCAAACCAAGGAGCTTGCTCCTTGGGGTTGTAGGACCTCGTTATGGGGTTAGTTCGGTAGGCGAAGAGATCTGGAAAGGTCCGGCATAGAAGGTAAAAGCCCTGTAGCCAAAATCGAACGAAACCCCTAGAGGTATCCTGAGTACGGCGGGTCACGTGAAACCCCGTCGGAATCCGGCAGGACCATCTGCCAAGGCTAAATACTCCCTAGTGACCGATAGTGAAGCAGTACCGTGAGGGAAAGGTGAAAAGCACCGCGGAAGCGGAGTGAAAAAGAACCTGAAACCGTGTGCTTACAAAAAGTCAGAGCCCTCTATATGGGTGATGGCGTGCCTTTTGTAGAATGAACCGGCGAGTTACGTTCCCGTGCGAGGTTAAGCTGAAAAGGCGGAGCCGCAGCGAAAGCGAGTCTGAATAGGGCGCTTTAGTACGTGGACGTAGACCCGAAACCGTGTGATCTACCCCTGTCCAGGGTGAAGGTGAGGTAACACTCACTGGAGGCCCGAACCCACGCATGTTGAAAAATGCGGGGATGAGGTGGGGGTAGCGGAGAAATTCCAATCGAACTCGGAGATAGCTGGTTCTCCCCGAAATAGCTTTAGGGCTAGCCTCGGATGTTGAGTTGTGGAGGTAAAGCACTGATTGGGTGCGGGGCCCGCCAAGGGTTACCAAGTCCAGTCAAACTCTGAATGCCACAAACTTAAATCCGGGAGTCAGACAGTGAGTGCTAAGATCCATTGTCAAAAGGGAAACAGCCCAGACCATCAGCTAAGGTCCCCAAGTGTGTGTTAAGTGGGAAAGGATGTGGAGTTGCACAGACAACCAGGATGTTGGCTTAGAAGCAGCCACCATTGAAAGAGTGCGTAATAGCTCACTGGTCGAGTGACTCTGCGCCGAAAATGTAACGGGGCTAAACACGCCACCGAAGCTATGGCTTGCACGTATGTGCATGGGTAGGGGAGCGTTGTATGTACGTAGAATTCTGACCGTAAGGACAGGTGGAGCGCATACAAGTGAGAATGCCGGTATAAGTAACGAAAAGATCAGTGAGAATCTGATCCGCCGAAAACCTAAGGGTTCCTGAGGAAGGCTCGTCCGCTCAGGGTAAGTCGGGACCTAAGGCGAGGCCGAAAGGCGTAGTCGATGGACAACAGGTGGAAATTCCTGTACCACCGTAGCCGTTATGAGCAATGGAGTGACGCAGAAGGATAGTGACGCGAGCTGATGGATGCTCGTCCAAGCAGTGAGGCTGATGTGTAGGCAAATCCGCACATCGTAAGGCTGGGCTGTGATGGGGAGGGAAACTTTAAGTACCGAAGGTCATGAGTTCACACTGCCAAGAAAAGCTTCTAGCCAGGCGAAGGTGCCCGTACCGCAAACCGACACAGGTGGGTGAGAAGAGAATTCTAAGGCGCGCGGAAGAACTCTCGTTAAGGAACTCGGCAAAATGACCCCGTAACTTCGGGAGAAGGGGTGCCTCGGTAGGGTGAATAGCCCGAGGGGGCCGCAGTGAAAAGGCCCAAGCGACTGTTTAGCAAAAACACAGGTCTGTGCGAAGCCGCAAGGCGAAGTATACGGGCTGACGCCTGCCCGGTGCTGGAAGGTTAAGAGGAGTGGTTAGGGACCTCGGTTCCGAAGCTATGAATTGAAGCCCCAGTAAACGGCGGCCGTAACTATAACGGTCCTAAGGTAGCGAAATTCCTTGTCAGGTAAATTCTGACCCGCACGAATGGCGTAACGACTTGGGCGCTGTCTCAACGAGAGATCCGGTGAAATTTTAATACCTGTGAAGATGCAGGTTACCCGCGACAAGACGGAAAGACCCCATGGAGCTTTACTGCAGCTTGATATTGGACTTTGGTACGATCTGTACAGGATAGGTGGGAGCCTTTGAAGCCTGAGCGCCAGCTTGGGTGGAGGCATCGTTGGGATACCACCCTGATCGTATCGGAGTTCTAACCTAGTACCGTGATCCGGTATGGGGACAGTGTCAGGTGGGCAGTTTGACTGGGGCGGTCGCCTCCTAAAATGTAACGGAGGCGTTTAAAGGTTCCCTCAGAATGGTTGGAAATCATTCGCAGAGTGCAAAGGCATAAGGGAGCTTGACTGCGAGACCTACAAGTCGAGCAGGGACGAAAGTCGGACTTAGTGATCCGGTGGTACCGAATGGAAGGGCCATCGCTCAACGGATAAAAGCTACCCTGGGGATAACAGGCTTATCTCCCCCAAGAGTCCACATCGACGGGGAGGTTTGGCACCTCGATGTCGGCTCATCGCATCCTGGGGCTGAAGTAGGTCCCAAGGGTTGGGCTGTTCGCCCATTAAAGCGGTACGCGAGCTGGGTTCAGAACGTCGTGAGACAGTTCGGTCCCTATCTGTCGCGGGCGTAGGAAATTTGAGAGGAGCTGTCCTTAGTACGAGAGGACCGGGATGGACGTACCGCTGGTGTACCAGTTGTCTCGCCAGAGGCATCGCTGGGTAGCTATGTACGGAGGGGATAAGCGCTGAAAGCATCTAAGCGCGAAGCCCCCCTCAAGATGAGATTTCCCAGTATGTAAGACCCCTTGTAGACGACGAGGTTGATAGGTTCGAGGTGGAAGTGCAGCAATGCATGCAGCTGACGAATACTAATCGGTCGAGGGCTTAACCAAAATGTACCCAAGAAAGTGAAGATAAGCTTTGTAGCTGATTCCGACTACTTTCTCGGGGCCCAGAAAACCTAAGAGCTCTACCTTTACGCAAGTTTCGTATCTAGTTTTCAAGGCGCAAACACGCTTTGACTGTTTGGTGATGATGGCGGAGGGGACCCACGCGTTCCCATCTCGAACACGACCGTTAAGCCCTCCAGCGTCGATGGTACTTGAACCGCAGGGTTCTGGGAGAGTAGAACGTTGCCAAGCAGTTTTCCCTGATAGCTCAGTTGGTAGAGCACTCGACTGTTAATCGAGTTGTCACAGGTTCGAGTCCTGTTCGGGGAGCCATTTTTTATAACATACCAGGCTTTTCATGGAGAGGTGTCCGAGCTGGCCGAAGGAGCACGATTGGAAATCGTGTAGGCGTCACAAGCGTCTCGAGGGTTCGAATCCCTCTCTCTCCGCCACCTATAAACTTTTACATAAGAAAAGCCTGTTTACGAGGCCCGTTGGTCAAGTGGTTAAGACACCTCCCTTTCACGGAGGTAACAGGGGTTCGAGTCCCCTACGGGTCACCATCTATTTTCTAGTTTTATCCCATGGAGGCTTAGCTCAGCTGGGAGAGCATCTGCCTTACAAGCAGAGGGTCGGCGGTTCGATCCCGTCAGCCTCCACCATTTTACCTTAAAAAGTGTAACGCATTAGCTAAACATTTTTCGGGGATAATAAAATATCATGCTAGTAATGTCGCGGGGTGGAGCAGCCCGGTAGCTCGTCGGGCTCATAACCCGAAGGCCGCAGGTTCAAATCCTGCCCCCGCAACCAACCTCTTATATAAGGAGAGACTTTTGATAATATCAAAAAGATCCCTATATTAGATGTCTTACATAGTGTGGAGCTGTGGTGTAGTGGCCCAACATGCCTGCCTGTCACGCAGGAGACCGCGGGTTCGAATCCCGTCAGCTCCGCCATTTTTTTATTTCTGGACATGAGTCATTAGCTCAGTTGGTAGAGCACCTGACTTTTAATCAGGGTGTCGTAGGTTCGAATCCTACATGACTCAGTATTTATGGGGAGCTTTAGACGTAGTCTAAAGTTCTCTGTTTCGCGGTCATGGCGGAATTGGCAGACGCGCACGGTTCAGGTCCGTGTGGGCTAACCCCCCGTGGAGGTTCGAGTCCTCTTGACCGCATTATCGGTAAAGAAGAGTAGGTTGCTAATAAGCGCCTACTCTTCTTTTTATTTTCTCCATCTACAAGGGATAACACTTCTGTATACTTATCTATGCTAATTTGTTATTATTATGAATACATTGTTTGGTTTACAAAATCAACGCGAGTGTCGGATACTGATTTGGAGTGATAGCTTTGACAAAAACGAATAAAATTACCATGCAGGAGATTGCGGATCGAGTTGGTGTATCTAAATATGCAGTATCGAAAGCATTGTCCGGTAAATCTGGCATTAGTGCAGTAACGAGAGAAAAAATTTTTGAAATCGCTTCCCAATTAGGATATCTGAACCAGAAAACGATTAAAAAAATTCAGAGTCAGTCCACTTCGGAGCAAAGTGATAAAATCGTTTGTATTCTGATTCCAAACATTCGCAGCCAGAATAAAGAGTCCGGCTATTGGGGGAAAGTGCTAGACGGCATCTCCAAAACACTTGAATCTGAAGGAATAGGCTCGATCATTGTCTCAGATGACAATCCTAGAAACTTTAATCTGGTTATGAAACCAGAGGGGCTGTTGGGGGTCATTGGTGTTGGGCTTGTATCAACTCCAATGCTGATGGAGCTAAGAAGTAAGGCAATCCCCTTTGTAATGGTCGATCATGAAGATGAGATGATTGAGTCGGATACTATTTTCATGAATAATGTGGATATTATGCGCAAGCTTACTAATTTTTTGATTGGCAAGGGTCACACTCGTATCCAATTCGTCGGCAATTTGCGTTATTCGCGAAGTTTTTTTGACCGTTGGACAGGCTTCAGGTCGATCATGGAGGAGAATGAGCTTCCTTATTTGCATAGAAATCATGCATTGTTAAATGTAATACCTTCTCTGAGAGAAGAGAATACGAATTTACTGCTGACAGGCTTGCAGTCTATCCCAACAAGCGAATTTCCTACTGCATTCGTGAGCGCAAATGATCAAATTGCTGTGCTTGTCCATAATGCCTTAAGGGAAATGAATCTTCGTGTGCCAGAAGACTGTTCTTTAACCGGTTTTGATAACAATGTCGATATTGTTAAAGACTTTCCAACGCTTACAACAATCAATGCAGAGAAAGATGCACTCGGTATCAAAGCTGTAGACTTGTTGATATGGAGATTGAAGAATAGGCATATGCCCTATGAAAAAGTATTGCTGCAAAGCGACTTAATTATTAGGGAAAGTATCCGTGCTCTCACAGAAAGTAACACTTAAGAATAATTGAAATGGCTCGATTTACAAAGTTCTCGGTTCAAGTTTACAAGTAAACTTGAATCGGGAACTTTTTTATGTTGCTTATCGATTTATCCAGGAGATAAACATAAATATAAGTAAATAATGTATTACGTTATGAAAGTAAACGATTAAAATAAACAAAAAAATAGTTTATTTAACATAACATTATTCACATATTAGGTTGACAGTAAAAAACATTAGGGTTACAATCGGAATACATTAAGCAACTTTGACTCATTTTTATTTTAAGCTGAGAGAAGGTAACAACTATGAGTATAAGAAAGCGTAGTTTTCGCAATAAAGATGAGCATAATACTGCTGGATATCTATTCATTTCTCCTTGGTTAATTGGCTTTCTACTGTTGACGCTATGGCCGATTATTCAGTCATTTTATTTATCTTTTACAGATTATTCATTGCTTGATACGCCGTCATGGATTGGCTCAAAAAACTATTCAGAGATTTTTACAAAAGATCGATTATTCTTGAAATCGCTTTCTGTAACTTTTTCGTTTGTTCTCGTCTCCGTGCCATTCAAGTTGTTTTTTTCCCTAATAGTGGCCATGCTGCTGAATCGGAGTCTCCGTGGGATGAATGTGTATCGGACAGCTATTTATTTTCCATCGTTAATTGGGGGAAGTATTGCGGTATCTGCGCTTTGGCGAAACATGTTCGGATTGGATGGATATATCAATCACATTCTGGGATGGTTTCATATTACCGGAGTTGGATGGATATCGAACCCTGATACAGCTCTTGGTACTCTTATCTTACTGAATGCCTGGCAGTTTGGGTCCACCATGGTTATCTTCCTAGCGGGCTTGAAACAAATTCCTAAAGACTTATATGAATCCGCTTCCGTAGATGGTGCTGGAAACGTTCGCAAATTTTTCACCATTACGTTACCCATGCTTTCACCTGTCATGTTCTTCAATTTAGTTTTAGGTATTATTGGCTCCTTCCAAATGTTTACTTCTGCCTTCGTCATTACGGCAGGTGGCCCTGCAAACTCAACTTACATGTATGTCATGTTCTTATATGAAAAGGCTTTCAAACAATTTCAAATGGGTTATGCGTCCGCACTAGCATGGATATTGTTACTTATTATAGCAATATTAACGGCAATTAATTTTGCTGTATCCAAATACTGGGTCTATTACGAATCCGATGGGAGAGAATCTAAATGATCATACGGCGATATTCTTCATTGAAGGCACATTTCATTCTACTGCCGTTTTCTCTGATCATGCTCTACCCGGTTTTTTGGTGGATAGGTGCCTCATTGAAAAGTTTGGCGGAATTAGGTTCACCAACGATTTGGCCGCAAGTGTTGATGTGGGAAAATTACACCAAAGGCTGGACGTATTCTTCCGAGTACACGTTTACCACCTTTTTTGCCAATACGCTTCTAATGGAATTCTGGAACGTATTAGGCGGCGTAGTCACGGCGGCACTAGTAGGGTATGGATTTGGGAGATTGCAGTTTAAACTACGAGGTTTCTGGTTTTCCGTGTTGCTGCTTACCATGATGCTGCCTTCTCAGGTGACGGTTGTGCCTCAGTACATTATGTATAACAAGCTGGGTCTTGTGAACAGTTATATTCCATTGATATTACCTCATTTCTTTGGAGGGGGGGCATTCTTCATCTTCCTGGTCGTCCAATTTATTCGAGGCATTCCGAGAGATCTGGACGAGGCCGCACAAATGGACGGTGCCTCTGTATATAAAATATTTCTCTTCGTTATTGCACCTTTAATAAAACCAGCGCTTGTAACCGTAGGTATTTTCACATTTCTTTGGAGCTGGGACGATTTCTTCTCCCAATTGCTGTATTTAAGCTCCATTGAGAAATTTACAGTCGGTCTGGCACTAAGGATGTTTATTGACCAATTTGAAATCCAGTGGGGCCAATTGTTGGCTATGTCGCTTCTCTCAGTCGCACCTTCTGCCATCGTGTTTTTCTTGGCCCAAAAGCATTTCGTGGAGGGCATCGCTACAACAGGAATCAAAGGTTGATGCCAAAATCTGCACCTCATGTAGGTAATACATCATTTCACATATAAAAGGGAGTGTTTATTCATGAAACAACGACAAGCATGGCTCAAAGGTTTATCTCTAACAATGATTGCCGCAGCAGTGGGTCTTACAGGATGCAGCAGCGGCAGTAAGCCGGCTCAATCATCGACACAGCCGCAAACGACGGCGAAAACAGCGACGGCTGCGCCTGCTTCTGACAAGGCCGTTAAGCTGAAGATCATGTGGTGGGGAACACAGGCACGTCATGATGCCACTTTGAAGGCGCTTGATCTATACACTAGTCAAGTGCCTAAAGTGACATTTGCCCCAGAGTATACGGCATGGGATGGATTTTGGGAGAAGCTTCCAACTTTAGCGGCGTCCAATTCGATCCCGGATGTACTGCAGATGGATGCGGCATATATTCAGAGCTACGTCAAGCGGGGGCAGCTCGCTGATTTGTCGGATCTCGATTTGAAAGACATCGTCGATCCAAAAATTTTGGAAAATGTTAAAATCAACGGAAAGCTGTACGGTGTGCCCCTCAGTTTGAACGGTCAGGGGATGGTGTACAACAAACCTGACCTTGAAGCGGCAGGCATCAAGCTGCCATTCAATAATTGGTCCTATGATGATTTCTTTGCCTTTGCGAAAGAAGCACGCACGAAATTGCCTAAAGGCAAATATCCGATCGATGATTTATCAAATGTTTGGGACTGGTATCAGTATTATCAAACGGCCCAAGGAAAAGGACCTATTTTCCAAGACGGCACGAAGTTCAATCTGGATAAGGACACTTGGTTCCAATTCCAAAACATATATGCTGGGTTCCGCAAAGACGGCATCGTACCTTCGGCCGATTTACAGTTATCTTTTAAGGAGAACGATCCAAAACTCGACTCTTTGGCAGCCGGCAAAGTGATGCTCAAAGGAGCATCCGTGGGGTCTGCAACGGCTATCCAGGCACTAGTTCCAGGCAAATTGGTAGTGAACAGCAATCCGATAGGTTCGAAAGGGGGAGGTTGGGCACAGTCGACCATTTTCCTCAGTGTGGGTGCAAACTCAGCAAATAAAGAACAAGCGAAACAATTCATCAAGTGGTTCATTTCCAATCAAGAGGCTGGCAAAGCTCTGGGTACAACGAGAGGAATTCCAATTAATGAAGCTATTTTCAAAAGTCTTGAATCTACATTGTCAAAAGGTGATCTATTCGGTAAAGATTTATTGAACGTAGCCAAAGACAAAGCGCTGCCTTTCTATCCGGCTCCTCCAGGCAGTGAAGATTTCGTGAAAACGTATAAATCGGAAATGGAAGCCGTCATGTTCGGCAAACAGACGCTTGAACAAGCGTTCAAAACAATTACAGATAAAGGAAAAGATGCGGAAGCCAAGTTGAATAAATAAAGTCAGCACTACTAATCATCCTATACATTTCTCTTGAGCCACTTCCGTTCTCCTTTGAGAATTGAAGTGGCTCAATATTGGGGGAGGTCATGTTAGCATGCAATTAGCTGAATTTTTTTCATCAGAACCTGATCAGCTTTGGTCGCTTGCCAAACAAATGGGCGTGAATTATGCGGTGGGTCCATTGCCCCGAGAACTTAACGGTATGAAACCGTGGGATTATCATAATCTGCTTCTAATGAAGCAAAGATTCGAGAACAACGGTATCGTATTAGCGGTTATTGAATCGGCTCCTTCGACGAATTTAATTAAATTAGGGTTACCTGGGCGGGATGAAGAGATTGCCGTCATGCAAACGTTGATTACGAACATGGGTGCTCTTGGCATACCTGTCCTTTGCTACAATTTTATGGCACAGTTTGGCTGGTTCCGAACATCAACGACCATTCCTACACGTGGCGAAGCGCTTGTATCCGGTTATGATCATTCTTTGATGAAAGATGCACCTTTGACGGAGGCAGGTATCGTGGAGGAAGAACGTCTCTGGGACAATCTCAAGTACTATCTGGAGAAAATTGTGCCAACTGCTGAGAAAGCCAAGGTGAAGCTTGCTCTACATCCGGATGATCCGCCCATTTCACCAATTCGCGGAGTATCACGTATTTTGACGAGCGCTAAGGCACTGCTTTAGTTCCAAGCGAGTATAGCGGGATTACTTTATGTCAAGGGACACTGGCTACTGCTGGTGAGCATATTCCGTCTGTCATCAGTCACTTTGTGGAACAGAACAAAATATTTTTTGTGCATTTTCGCGATGTGAAGGGCAATGCGGAGCGTTTCGAGGAAACATTTCATGATGACGGCAAAACGGATATGTTCGCAGCCATGAAGCTTTACTATAAATACGGCTATCAAGGCCCTGCAAGGCCCGATCATGTGCCTACAATGGCAGGAGAGGATAATAAGAATCCGGGTTACGAGCTTTTGGGCCGTTTGTTTGGGGTTGGTTACATGAAGGGCTTGATGGAGGCAGCAGCCTCAAACAATTTGATGTTAACGGTAGAAGCAATTTATTTACAGTAAAGAAAGGATTGAGGATCATTCTGAGACCAGATACCTATGAAAGCACTTTAGCCCACGTTAACGGGCATTCAAATCCATCTGAGCTGAGGATCGTTGATATCCGCTTTGCCGATATTGTCAGCGCACCGATGCATTGCAGCCTAATTAAGGTGTATACCAACCAAGGTTTGGTTGGTTATGGAGAAGTTCGTGATGGTGCGGATAAAGTGTACGCTCAGATGTTGAAGAGTCGATTGCTAGGTGAGAATCCCTGTCATATTGATAAATTGTTCCGTCGTATTAAGCAATTCGGAGGCCATGCTCGTCAGGGAGGGGGCGTCAGCGGGTTGGAGATTGCGCTATGGGATTTGGCAGGAAAGGCCTATCAAATTCCTGTCTATCAAATGCTGGGCGGCAAATTTCGCGATAATATTCGAATGTACTGCGATACGGACGTGAACGGCAGAGACACTGGTCATGCGATGGGATTAGCGTTGAAAGAAAGAATGAATAAAGGATATACATTTTTGAAAATGGATCTTGGCATCAATCAAATTATTCATGAGCCGGGTACCTTAAGCGCGCCTCTTGGATTCCTAGAAGACATGCAGAGTCTATCGCGCTCCTGGTGGAAACGCCAGCCCGGAAGCCTGTCACAATCCGAAGAAAGAGCGCTGCGCAACCGAGTGTATGATATGTACAATATCGCGCATCCTTTTACAGGCATCCATGTGACAGAAAAGGGGCTCGATATGCTGGAACAATATGTAGCGGATGTTCGATCCGTTATCGGGTATGAAGTTCCCCTTGCTATTGATCATTTTGGACATATCGGTGTTGAAGATTGTATTAAACTTGGGCGTCGGATCGATAAGTTCAACCTGGCTTGGATGGAGGATATGATTCCATGGACGTATACACAGCAGTACGCCAAGCTAGCGAGTAGTGTCACAACACCGATTTGTACGGGTGAGGACATTTATTTAAAAGAAAATTTCAGACCGCTCATTGAAGCTGGCGGAGTATCCGTCATTCATCCGGATGTGCTAACGGCTGGTGGAATACTAGAGACGAAGAAAATTGGCGATATGGCGCAAGAATATGGCGTAGCGATGGCGATTCATATGGCTGAAAGCCCAATTGCCTGTCTAGCGGCTGCACATGTGGCTGCTGCAACGGAGAATTTCCTTGCCTTGGAATTCCACTCCGATGATGTGTCGTGGTGGGACGATCTCATCATTTCTAGCTATGTGACGAAACCGCTCGTTCAGAATGGATTCATCACCGTGCCGGATGCTCCCGGTCTCGGTATTGAGGAGCTTAATGACGAAGTGATTGCGCAGCATTTGCATCCAGAAGATCAAGGTTTATGGGTTTCGACGGATGAATGGAATCATCGTTGGTCGAACGACCGCTTATGGAGCTGACAAAATCGAAAACGCAGGAGGAATAACTCATGAAATTCGATAATGCTGAAGACATCATCCAACTTACGCCGTTATGGGAAGGGGAACGATTCCCAAATGGACGTCCAAAAGTACCCGACGATGTATTGCGTCGTATGCGCCGCATTACGTTGGAGGAAGCATGGGGCCCCCTGTGGAACAGCGGCTACAAGTTTCAATTTGAAGGGGATTTCAAGATTATTCATCCTGAACAAGTTATGGTAGGACGTGCCGTGACTTCGGTATTATTGCCTCTACGGCCTGATTTGCATCATACACTCCTAAATTATGGACATGAACAAGAGAATAGAAAAGGCTTCTTCAATCAATGGATTATCGATTGTCTGGAAGAGGATGATGTGGCCGTAGTCGACATGTTCGATAAGGTCTACAAAGGAACATTCGTGGGCGGAAATCTATCAACAGCCATATCTGCTCGCACAAAGCGAGGCGGTGCTGTCATATGGGGAGGCATTCGTGATAATCAGCAGGTCGTCAAAATTGAGGGAATCAATGTTTATTATCGAGGAAGCGATCCAACTGCTATCGAGGATGTGACAATGGTCGGCATGAATGTGCCATGCCGGATCGGAAGAGCTGTATGCCTCCCGGGTGATGTTGTACTCGGAACCCCATCTGGAGTTATCTTTATTCCTCCGCATTTGGCTGAGACGACGGTCGAGCTTGCAGAAAAATCGCAAGTGCGCGACGTCTTCGGCTTTATAAGGCTGAATGAGGGAATCTATACAACAGCTCAAATCGATGGGATGTGGACACCGGCTCTTTGGCAGGACTTTAGGAATTGGTTTGACGCCTCTGATGAAACGGCCGAATACCGGCATCTGAATTGGGAACATGAGATAGAAGAAGCGAGACTGAAAGAAAGTAAGGGCACGAACACTAACGATGTTCGATTATAGATTATAAAAGCGGATTTTCGATAGCACCGCTTATGTGGAGGACAGGATGAGCGAAACAGCAAATGTATGGAAAGAGTGGACGTTTAAAGCTTATGACGAAAATAACTGGATGCCGGCTAAAGTTCCTGGTTGTGTCCATATGGATCTATATCATAACGGCATTATTCCGAATCCGTTTTATGGAAAGAATGAGAGCGAGCTGCAGTGGATCGACAAAAAAGATTGGGTGTATCAATGCTATTTCGATGTTTCAGAGGAGCTGAAATCCAACTCACATCTGGAACTAGTATTTGACGGATTAGATACGTACGCAGACGTATATGTGAATGATCGGCACATTCTCTCAGCGGATAACATGTTCCGCAGCTGGAGAGTTGATGTGAAGCAATGGCTCACCGATCGCGATAACAAGCTGACTGTTCATTTCCGATCGCCGATTCATGAAGATTTACCGAAGCTTTCGAGGCTGGGTTACGGACTGCCTGCAGCAAACGATCAGTCGGATGTAGGCGGCCTCGGTGACAAGAAGATTAGTGTCTTCGCTCGCAAGGCGCCTTATCATTACGGATGGGACTGGGGTCCGCGCTTTGTAACAAGCGGAATATGGCGTGAGGTAAGGCTTGAGGGCTGGTCGGAATGCCGTATTACCGATGTATATATCAGGCAAGATGAAGTTACTCCTTTAATCGCCAAACTTACTGCTGTTCTGGAAATTGAGGTTACAGAAGCATGGGAAGGATCACTACATGTTTTCACGGAATCTCTCAGTTGGACCAAGAAAGTAGATCTCGTAAGTGGAATTAATCATGTCGAGCTGAATTTGTCTATCTATCAACCCCGCTTGTGGTGGTGCAGAGGGCTAGGAGAGCCGGATTTATATAGCTTTAAAGTGGAATTAATAGGATTGAGGGGTTCTGCAGCACAGAAAAGTATTAGAACCGGACTTCGAACCGTTAAACTGGTGACGAATCAAGATGACGATGGAACCTCATTTTATATCGAATTAAATGGCGTAGCGGTGTTTGCCAAGGGTGCCAATCATATACCGAATGACAGCTTTTTAACAGAAGTTACTTACGAAACCTATAGACATGAAATTGCCACAGCGGCAGCCTCCAATATGAACATGCTTCGGGTTTGGGGCGGCGGGATCTATGAGCAGGACATGTTTTATGAGCTTTGTGATGAGTACGGACTTCTAGTGTGGCAGGACTTTATGTTTGCCTGCAGTATGTATCCTGGTGACGAAGCATTTTTACTCAATGTTAAGTTAGAAGCTGAGGAGAACATTAAACGTCTCCGAAACTATGCTTGTATTGCGTTGTGGTGTGGAAACAATGAAATCGATACGGCGTGGTCACATTATGATGAGCAAGCTGGCTGGGGATGGAAAAAGCTTTACAGCACCGAGCAGCGGGACCGTATTTGGCATGACTATGAGCAAATTTTTCATATGATTTTACCTGAAGCAGTTAACCGATTGGCTCCGGATATTTCATACTGGCCTTCTTCACCTATGTGTGGGCTTAAGGGGAATGAGGATCAACATGCTCACCAGAATTCATCCTCTGGGGATATACACTACTGGGGCGTATGGCATTCTGTAGAGCCCTTTGAAAAGTATAATGCGCATGTTGGACGTTTTATGAGCGAATATGGTTTCCAGTCGTTCCCGGAATACGAGTCGGTTAAGACCTATGCCGAGGAAACAGATATGGCGTTAGAATCTGAAGTCATGCTGGCACATCAGAAGCACAAACTTGGCAATCAATTAATTAAGGAATACATGGACATCTATATGAGGGAACCGAAAGATTTCCCATCCTTTCTATATATGAGTCAGGTATTGCAGGCGGAGGCGATGAAAACTGCCATTGAAGCGCATCGACGCCGTAAGCCATACTGTATGGGTTCTCTATATTGGCAGATGAATGACTGCTGGCCTGTGGCCTCATGGGCTGGGATGGATTACTATGGCAGATGGAAAGCCTTGCAATATTATGCACGGCGCAGCTTCAGCGATGTACTTCTCTCGGTGGATGATACAGATGAAAGCCGCCTCGATGTTTACATTATTTCCGATATGCGATCTCCGATTCACGGAACGCTTAGGATCGAGTTATTAGATTTTTCTGGAAATGTTATATGGTGCTGCGTGGGGCTGGTTGAGGTAGATGCTTTATCAGGCGTTAAAGCCATCTCGGTGAACAAAGAAGAGTTGCTGGCAGGAAACGATGAGACATCCGTTCTGCTCGTTGTACAGTTGGAGAAGGATGGAACCGTCATCGGAAGCTGCGAACATTATTTGGTGCCATTTAAGGAAATGAAACTAGCTGACCCAACCATTCAAATAACCGAGGTGGAAGGAAGCGGGGGAACCCGGTTTGTATTGGAAACAGATACGTTGGCCAAACAAGTACGAATATCTACGTCGACAGAGGGCATATTTGATGATAACTATTTTGATTTAATTCCGAATCGCCCTAAGATAGTTACCTTTATGGCCCGGAGTGCGGGTCGCACACCTTTTGTCTTCTCTGCACCTGCACATTTAGAAACCTGTTCAATGATAGACTGTGTTACTCGTCATTCTAAAGATTTAAAAAACTCAATGGCCTAGCGGCTATTGAGTTTTTTGCGTTCTATGGACAAGCAACTTTATATTTCAGTTGACATTGATTATTATTATCACTAATATCAATGATAGTAGTAAATGACGATGGCGGGGAGAGATCGAATTGAAAACGATTAAATACTGCTGTAGAAATGAGAAATTCGGATCCAAACAAATATATAAGTCCTTGAAAAACGAATATCCGGACCTGAAGCAGAAGAAGAAGGACTGCTTAGGTAATTGTAAGCATTGTAAGAAAGAATGTATCGCCATGATCGGTAAAAAGGAGCTGTTGTGTGCAGCATCGCCTGACTTACTTTATGCTCAGATCAAACAAATTATAGCTGAATCCAGGGCAGAAAGCGTGATGGCTTGAACTTAACCCTTCTTAAATTGTTACTTCCGTTTGTATTTGTATGCGGAGTTCTGGTAATCTTGTATGTATGGGGAATACGTAAGAGATAACCATACAGAAAGGTGTGTGCATCTATGTTAAATGATACACTTACAGAAGCGCTCAATGAGCAGATGAACTATGAGTTTTACTCCGCGCACGTCTACTTGGCTATTGCTGGTTATTGTGCTGCGGAAAGCTTAGACGGCTTTTCAAACTTTTTTATTGTACAAGCTGAAGAAGAGAAATTCCATGCGATGAAAATTTTCAAATTCATAAATGATCGTGGAAAAAAGGTTAGCTTTGCTGGTATGGATACGCCTGTGAATGAGTACAAATCGATCCTAGATGCTTTTGAACATGCTTATCAACATGAGCAAGAAGTAACAAGACGTATTTATCATTTATCAGATTTGGCATTGAACGATAGAGAACATGCGACTATGCAGTTCTTGAAATGGTTCATTGATGAGCAGGTAGAGGAAGAAGCAATGTTCGACAGCATTATTAATAAATTGAAACGAATTGATAAAGACAGTAACGCTTTCTACATGTTAGATGCTGAATTTGCTCAGCGTTCATTCACGCCACCAGCAGCGGTATAATTACATACGACTTTTATGAGGATGAGACTTACCTGTTTCGCGAAATTTGGCGAAGGGTAAGTTTTTTTATGTCTGCTGACACATGCAGCAGCACCCGCGAACCCGCAATCGCTCGAATTTGTGCCTATCTGGTATGTCACGATTCAAGGTCAAGGGGATCCGGACGGCATAGCCTTCTCAAATGCCACTGAAGCACTTTACAAGCTTTCCTACAGCATCAAGGGTATTTATAAGAAGGAGGAGAAAAACTTTACTGTAGCCAAGCTGGAAGGCTTATGGTGGATGGATGGGGTAGCAGCTGCAGTAGTGGTGAAGGGGTGATTTTTGCGGTAAAATAAAAGAAAATGTCGAGACTAGGGGAGGGACGGCAGATGCGGACACGTAAAATCTTTGGGATTGGTAAAGGTCTAGGCGTACTTGTGATCTTAATGGCCATTATGTATCCAGCTTCTGCTGTCCAAGCCTCATGGTTGGATCGGGTGAAAGACATATATCAACTGCCAGAGAATGTGGAACAAATTCAGAAGGACTATGAGACTACGAAGCAGCAATTAGAGGATCAGAAGGACAAGCTTTCCGAAGCCATACGGCATTCGGAAGAAACTGAGGAACGGCTTCTTGGGCAAAACGAAACTCTTAAAAGGGAAAATGAACAATTGCAAGAACGCTTGAAGGCCATGGAACAAGTAGCCCTAGATAAAGAAAAGCGAAATCGGAAATTAACCTATATGGCTGTGACGGCTGTTTTGCTGGTTCTTTTTTATTTTGTGCTGGGCCGCGTGTTTCGATTCATTGTCTGGAGGAGGCAAAAGCGCGGAATGAGATAGAGGTAGTCTTACGAGGAGGTCGGTGTGTATGGAGGTATCTTTCGAAGAAGTAAGCTCACATGCAAAGATAGCTACAATGTGCATCGAACAGGGTGAGTCTGTTCATGTGCTGCATCCGAACCAAATTGTTGCTTTCCAAGGGAAGTCTGAGCAGAGAGAAGATTCGTTAATGAAGCTGCCTAGTATGTATAGGAAGAGGCGTTTTGTCCAGTCACGGCTGCATGGTCCTGCCAATGTAATGCTAGGGCTCCCTGAAGGGTATAGCATGGCTGTAATACTTATAGGAGCGGATGATGATCTTCTGTATGAATTTCGACATGTTTTGTTTTATACTGAGGGAGTCAGCTACACTTCTCATCTGCAAAATGTTAAGAATACACTGATTACGCAGGATCTTGTGAAAATGCAGTTTAAAGGTCCAGGCAAAATAGGACTTCTGACTGCAGGACCGATTTACCAAATGGCACTGGATGTTAAGCAGCCTTTATATGTCGATATAAACTGCCTTGTTGCCTATCCGCGTAATGCTCAGCTGCGTCTGTGTGTGTACGGCAATACACTGGCCAGTCAGCATATGAATTATCATTGGGAAATGACGGGGCAAGGTCATGTTCTCATGCAGCCCTGTAAGCCAGATCGCAAATTGGATGAGCATATGAGAAATGACAGTCTATTGCGTCGCATAGCCAAAGAAGTACTGCCGTTTGGCGGTATTTTCATCAAATAAAAAATGGATATAAAAAACATTTGCATTTGTCTTTAATTCCTGATATATTATTCCTTGTCGCCTCGGAGAAACGTAAGCGAGAATGACATGCAATTATACGATGCGGAAGTGGCTCAGCGGTAGAGCATCGCCTTGCCAAGGCGAGGGTCGCGGGTTCGATCCCCGTCTTCCGCTCCAATTAATTTGCGCCCTTAGCTCAGCTGGATAGAGTATTTGACTACGAATCAAAAGGTCGGGAGTTCGAATCTCTCAGGGCGCGCCATTTTCATAAAACGCATCGGGACGTAGCTCAGCTTGGTAGAGCACCTGCTTTGGGAGCAGGGGGTCGCATGTTCAAATCGTGTCGTCCCGACCATCAATCCCTTTATAATACGCGGGCGTAGTTTAATGGTAGAACTTCAGCCTTCCAAGCTGATCGCGCGGGTTCGATTCCCGCCGCCCGCTTCACAGGAAAAGATCACCTTCGGGTGATCTTTTTCGTTTGAACGGAAAAGGAAGAGAAGCCGTATGGGTTCGACCGTCCGTGAAGACATCATAGAATATACCCAAGTAGGACGCGCGTCCCAATATACTACTAGCCGCTTCCGTAGGAAGCATTTTAAATAAGAATTTGGAGTATTCCCGCCGCCCGCTTCACAGAAAAAGACCACCTTCGGGTGGTCTTTTTTTACAGTATTATTGGTTAGGGGTAAAGCGACGAAGCTAACTATTCTTTTCTAGCGCTTTGTTTCTGATTTTTTTAAGAAATAGAGAATTGGGAAGACAAGTTGTACTGCGTACAACAATTTCCTTGATTTCTGCTTGGACAGCTCAGAATGTTGTATGTGCTACAACAATTTATCCTTTTTATTGGCTATAGAGTTGCTTTAGGCTAAAAGTGTTGTATTTTTTGTAACATTCGGTTGGAAAACACGGATTAGCTTGCTTAAAGTTGTACAAAGTACAACTTTACAGGGATAAGTATGCGAATGTTTCAGCACGACATTAATTAGGCGTAGATTGCTTTGCATCAAACTTTATAAACTCTCTCAATCAAGGATGGCGTAAGCCGTTTTCTTATGATCCGTGAAGGAAGAAGGGGATGCGTGCATGAATTCTCACTGCTTCTGCTCGAAGAATATTGGGTAGCATGTGCTCTAATCAAATAAATGATAACTCATGGAAAATCTTGGTTGACAGTATCCGTTACTAGCGTGTATGATGTGAACAAGTTAATAATTGTGATGGAGACAAGGAGATTCACGTAGATTGCATGTCAAACGGGCATGTCAGTTTATGTGTTTTTTTTCGCTCTTTTCACCCGTTTCCTCCGAATGTGCGAGACGGAAATTAACGAGTTACGAAAAGCGATACAGGGAAACCGAATGCCCTTAGCGTGAAAATGTAACTTTTTGAAAGAGAGGGGTATGCTATTTTGTTAGTAAATGAAAGCGCTTTAAATCGAGAGACAACTGAAAGTGTATCAGCAAGGAAAAAGAAGTGGGAGGAGAACATATTAGCTTATTTATTTCTGGCACCTTCCTTAGTCTTGTTTGCTGCATTCCTTTTTTATCCGATGGTCAAATCAGTCTACCTGAGTATGACGCTCACGGACCCTCGCGGTAGGGTCGTTGAATTTGTCGGGCTTGATAATTTTATCGATTTACTTGCATCGGGACAGTTTTATTCGAATTTAAAAGTGACGTTGTTGTTTATCTTGTTTACGGTACCTACCTCAATCGTATGGTCCTTATTTTTGGCAGCGATCACCCACAACAAACTGCGGGGCATGAAAGTATTCCAGTTCATATTTTCTCTGCCTATCGTCATATCGGTAGGTACGGGGTCGATTATCTGGTTCTTGCTGTTCCATCCGACAGCAGGGATGCTGAATTACTTTCTAAGCATTGCACATATTGAACCGATCCCTTGGTTAACGAGCCCTTCGTGGGCACTGGTTTCGATCTCCCTGTTGACGATATGGATGAATATGGGATTTCTGTTCATTGTGCTATCCAGTGGTCTTCAAGGGGTTCCGGAAGAAATTTATGAAAGCGCTAAAATTGATGGTTCAGGCCCAACACGGACATTTATCCAAATCGTTCTTCCGCTTTTGTCACCCACGATATTTTTTGCCCTTATTGTGTCAGTGATCGGAGCCTTCCAAGCCTTTGGACAGATTCATATTTTGACAAAAGGTGGTCCGATGAATTCGACCAATGTGATCGTGTATTCCATCTATCAGGACGCTTTCGTTAATTTCCGTTTCGGAATCGGAAGTGCTCAGGCTTTGGTTCTCTTTGTGATTATCATGATTTTGACTGTGGTGCAGTTTAAAGTTTTAGAAAAGAAGGTGCATTATCAATGATCGCGAAAAGGATCGCACCCACCCTGAATTACTTGTTGCTGCTTGTGCTGGCCCTTGTCGTTTTGTATCCGCTTTTATTTACGGTATCCTCATCGTTTATGACAGAGAAGGAAGTTTCTAACTTCCCACCGCCATTATTTCCTTCTCAGTTGTATCTTGAGAACTTCAAGAACGCTATTTCGGGCTTTCCAATCGTGCGCTTTATCCTGAACAGCTTTATTGTATCTTCGGGGATTACGGTAAGTCAGGTTATCACGTCCAGTTTGGCCGCTTACGCTTTTTCGTTCCTGAATTTCAAAGGAAAGAAAGTATTGTTCGCCGTTTTTCTTTCGACCATGATGATTCCATGGGAAGTCACCATTATTCCTAATTATTTGACCATCAAAAATTGGGGATGGATGGACAGCTACCAGGGGCTGATCGTTCCCTTTATGGCGGGAGCTTTCGGGGTTTTCCTGCTTCGCCAGTTTTTCCTTCAGCTGCCTAATGAGCTGTTTGATGCGGCAAAAATCGACGGATGCGGGCATCTCCGGAATTTTTTCTCTATCGTACTTCCGCTATCCCGTCCTGCGCTGTCTACTTTGGGGGTTTATGTCTTCCTTACGCACTGGAACCACTATTTATGGCCCCTGTTAATTACAAATAGGGCGTCCATGAGAACGGTGCAAATCGGGGTTTCTATGCTGCAGCATGCGGAAGTCATGTCGTGGAATTTGATTTTGGCGGGAGTTACGATCGTTCTGCTTCCTTCTTTCCTTTTATTGGCTTTAGGTGTGAAACAATTAGTACGTGGAATTACCGCGGGTGCTGTTAAAGGTTAAGCGAGCGATGATCCGTCTGTTACCTAACAGGCTTATCATATATATGTATCCACTTTGAGCGAGGAGAGATAGAGACAATGGGGAAAAAAAAGTTAACGGGTTTAGTTTTAACGGCATCGATGGTTTTCCTTGCGGCATGCAGCGTAAATATGGGGGAAAGTACAGAAAGCAAGAAACCAGAAGCAACGAAATCTGGAGCAATTGAGGCAAGCGGACCTAAGAAAGTCATTTTCTGGCATGCGATGGGTGGAGCAAATACGAAAGTTGTTGATCAACTGGTCGCCGATTATAATGCTTCTCAGAATAAAATCAAGGTAGAAGCGGTGTACCAAGGAAATTACGACGACCTGCTTAGCAAATTAAAGGCGTCGATGGGTACAAGCGAAGGCCCTTCGGTCGTCCAGATGTATGAGATCGGCAGCCGCTTCATGATTGATTCCAAAGCAATTACACCCATGCAAAACTTCATTGATGCGGATAAGTGGGATTTGACACAGCTGGAGCCGAACATTGCCGGTTACTATACTTTAGGTGGCAAACTTTACTCGATGCCGTTCAACACGTCGAATCCGGTTCTTTATTATAATAAAGATTTGTTTAAAGCAGCTGGTCTAGATCCTGCGAAACCTCCAAAAACATTCGAGGAATTGAAAGTTGCTGCTGATGCCATTACCAAATCAGGTAAAGCTACCGGGGCAAACTTTGCGATTTATGGCTGGTTCATGGAGCAGCTCTTTGCCAATCAAGGCGCCGAATACGTAAACAACGGAAACGGTCGCACCTCTAATGCAACCCAATCGCAGGTGAACACGGAGCCAGGTGTGAAGGTACTGACTTGGTGGAAGGATCTTATTGACACCAAAGCGGCTAACAATCTGGGACGCAAAACAGACGATTCCAAAAAAGCATTTTCCGCAGGTCAGGTAGGTATGATTCTGGAATCCACAGCGGCGCTTAAGGGTCTTGTTGACAGCGCCAGCGGTAAATTCGAAGTGGGAACCAGCTTCTTGCCGAAGCCGGCAGATGCGAAAGAAGGTGGTGTTATTGTCGGTGGAGCCAGCTTATGGGTCATGAATAACCGCCCAGATGATGAGCAGAAATCCACTTGGGATTTCATCAAATTTCTGACTACACCTAAGGAGCAGGCTTACTGGCACGTCAATACGGGGTACTTCCCGATTACCAAAAAAGCCTATGACGAAGACCTTGTAAAGGAAAACCTGAAAAAGTTCCCTCAATTCCAGACGGCGATTGATCAACTGCACCAAACGAAGTTAAACACAGCTACGCAGGGCGCGGTAATGGGTGTATTCCCTGAAGCAAGACAAATTGTTGAAGGGGCGATCGAAGAAGTGCTTAACAACAAGAAAACTCCGAAGGAAGCATTGGATGCAGCGGAAAAAGAGATCACTTCGAAGATTCAAACTTACAACAAAACAGTCAAATAATTATGTAAAGAGGCTTAAGTCCACTTGCCGGAAAGGAAACAGGAATGCTTAGTAACAAACCGATGATTATTGCACATCGTGGGGCCAAAGGAATGGCTCCAGAAAATACGCTCGCTGCTTTCCGGCTTGGGTTAAGCCAGGGATGCGAAGGGATTGAGCTTGACGTTCATTTGACCGCCGAAGATGAAATTGTCGTTTGTCATGATATGACGTTAGACCGGACCACAAACGGGAAAGGCCTGATAGTGGAGAAAAGCTTATCGGAAATCAAAACCTATGATGCTGGTCTTTGGTTTGGCGATGAGTTCAAAGGGGAGACCGTACCTACTTTGGACGAAGTCTTTGATCTTGTACCCGATAACATTATGATTAATGTGGAAATCAAATACTCCTACGATGGCAGAATGGAGCATAAGATAGTTGAATTTCTGCGCAGGCGTAACCGTTTGAATAATGTCATCGTTTCATCATTCGACCATAAGTGTGTCAGAAGGATCAAACAAACGGAACCGGAAGCCAAGATCGGTCTTTTGTATCAATCCAAATTGCTTGATCCTACCGCATACGCGCGCAGTTTTGATGTGAAGGTATACTCGCTTCATCCTTACTTTCAAATGTTGGATGCCGAGGATGTGATGAAGGCGACAGAGAGCGGGCTTTATATCTACCCTTATACGGCAAATGAAGTAAATGATCTGCTGCATCTAACTGGGCTTGGGGTTTCGGGTATCATTACGGACTTCCCTGGAAGGTTAAAAGATTTGTTGCAAACGCATGATTCCAAGTGAAAAAATTTCTATGCAAAAAGCCCCGGATTCCGGGGCTTTACCTTTCATTTTATCTTTAGGAATGGGGACATGAAATGAGTCTTCTTGTTTTGGAGAAACTAGGGATGGCGCTGTTATTAGGTCTGTTGATCGGGATTGACCGTCAACTCAAGCATAAACCATTGGGTATGAAAACGAGTATGGTGATTTCGGTGGCAAGCTGCTTAATCACTATTGTATCGATAGGAGCTGTTCAAAAGTACTCTATCCCCGGATATACAAATATGGACCCTATGAGGCTAGCGGCTCAAATCATAAGCGGAGTAGGCTTTATCGGGGCTGGCGTTATTTTAAGACGAGGTAATGAGATTATTTCAGGACTTACGACCGCGGCATTGGTATGGGCGGCTTCCGCTCTTGGCATCGCAACGGGAGCAGGATTTTATCAAGAGGCGACTTTGGCTGTTATTCTTATTATTTTCGCAATCAATCTGTTTCCGATCTTTATTAAGCTGCTCGGCCCTCAAAAGCTGAGGGAGAAGGACTTGGCGATCAATATTATATTCAGTCCTGAAGGGGACATGTCTACACTTATCGATCAAATCAGCGCAGAATACATGAAGGTGAAGCATATCAAAATCAAGGACTTAAACGAGAACCAACAAATTCAGTTGGTAATTTCCACTGCAGACAAACATCGTACGACAACTGTTTACACCAAAATCAAGAAGATCAAATATGTGCTCGCTGCCGAAGTTGAAACGATAAGCAATTAATACGAGAGACTTTCTTGTGGAAACTATTACCACTATGCAAAAGTTGAAACTAACAGTCCAACTATGCTAGTCTAACATAGACAAAAAATGCCGAATCTTGGAGCAGCAAAAGCTCTGGTACGGGGGACTTCTTTACTTGGGGTGAATGAATGCTCAGCTGTTTAATAAACTGAGCGCGCTAGGGAAACCTCTTCCCGAACCCGTCAACTAACCTCGGAGGCTTCAAGGAGGAAAAGTTTTTGAAATTTTTCACAAAAAGCTTTATTTGTTCATGCGCATTTGTTTGTGCAGCAGTATCCATGTTTTCCGCTCCCTCAGTTCAAGCCGCATCATCTACATCCACTGTGAAAGTACAGGTCAACGATGAGTTGATTCAGTTCCCAGAAGTACAGCCATTTATTGACAACGCAGGAACGCTGCAAGTTCCTCTGCGAGTACTATCTGAGAAATTGGGTTATCAAGTAGGCTGGGCGAAGCAGGAAAGCGAAATAGTGGTCACGTTGATGAACAAGCAGCAGACAATTCAATTGACAACCGACGAAAAGCAGGCGATTGTGAACAGCAAGAAAATTAGTCTGGAAAGCAGTCCAACGCTTTATCAAGGTAATACGTATGTACCCTTGCGTTTCATTACTGAAACATTCGGTTCCCCAATTGAGTGGAATGAAGCGAATCGTATCGCGATTGTGAATGTCGATGGCAAGTCCCACAAGCCAGCCTGGATTGCGCCACCACCATCACCAGCTCCAAAGGCAGTAGCGGTGGCTAAACCATCCATGTCTGATCAAATCGTGCAAACAGCAAATACGTTCATGGGTACGCCATACGTTTGGGGAGGCACAACACCCAGAGGGTTTGATTGTTCCGGATTTGTGCGCTATTTGTACGAAGCTAAAGGCATTGATCTACCCAGAACTTCAGTTCAAATGTACGATCAAGCAGGAACCAGAGTTACGGACTTGAAGGTTGGAGATCTTGTGTTTTTTGCAGCAGGCAGTGTAAATCACGTTGGTATTTATCTGGGGAATGATCAATTCATTTCGGCGACAACGTCTAGAGGTGTAACGATAGATAGTCTCGCCAGTTCATACTGGGGATCCAGATATGTGGGTGCCAAAAGAGTTCTGTAAATAAGCCATGTGATGAAAAAGGATTAAATCATCGAACATTTGTTTTCTATGAATCTTTCGAATGAAAGCATAGAAGGCAGATGTTCTTTTTTTTTGCGCGAAATATTGCGATTTTTATCGAAATTTTATGGTTTTTAGCCTATAATGAAGAAATGTTTGGAAGAAAGCAGGTGACACGAACGGCATGCAATTAAGTGTCTGGAAAAGTTGGTTTTATAAAAAAAGACATTCGAATAAAGCAGATAGCATGTATATCGTGGAAAAAGGTCCTGCCATACCAGAGGAGATTCGGGGAGTTATTGATCGATTTTTCCTTACGTATAATCATTTCAAAGGGGCTAGAAGCCTACAGACGGACACGTTTATAAAAGAAGTATTTTACGCAACGAAACAGGATCCGAAGGATCAAAGAACGATTGAAGAGATGGAAGCCTATATTCAGCAGAAAAATGTGAATCGCTTGCGATTAAAATCCTTTGTTGTCGATGAGTATCTTAGCATAGGCGAGAAGGTTTGCATGATTGGTGTGACGAGGGAATTCAGTAATAATCAGAGAAATCGCGTGCTTTATTTTCTAATAAAAGAGGATCAGTCTTGGCGCTTTCATCATATTGCAAGGTCTCACCATGGGAAAGTTCTAGATAAGTTTCAAGTGAATGAGCAAATGGGGTTCGTGGTTGGAAATGAAAAAGCCGCTCTCCTCTTTCTGACACACTCCGGGTCTGCCGATGCATCCACCTTTATATTGGGTGATTATGTGCATGTGGAAGGTTATTTGGAAGTGGAGCAAGAGGTGAGCAGCCAACTGTATTACCGAATTGTACGAATGAATCGCGTGCACTAAAAGCGAAGTGAAACCCGGTAAAGCTGTGGATCCCACTGGATCTGTCCGCCTAAGGATTCAATAATGGCTCGTAAGGGCATATAAATATGACCATCTACTATGGTAGGTGCTTCAGGTAGTGTGACCGATTGCCCATTCACAGTCATCACGGAATGATCCGGTCGAAGTTCAAGATTATTAGAACCATGATGAACGGTTAATGTACGTGTTGTCCCGTTCCATTCGAATTTGGCACCGATTCTTTCTAGAATACCCCGAAAGGGTACCATACTTGTTTCTTGCAATAAATATCCGCGGAACTCATAAACGAATTGTCCATTTACCTCTAATTGGATTTGTGGATGATCGAGACGTTCCACGACAAGTGCGTTGCTGAGCGCTCGACCCGGACTTCGCAGCATGGAGCCGTTCGCATACAGAGATGAACTTGCACCACCATCCATATTCATTGCATCCGTTAAGCCTAGCTTTAGAAGAACTTGCGCCATATCCGCCATCGTAGCAGTCGAGAGTGTCCCCATTACAAACTGATGGGAAGCGTCTAACCCAATGAAGCTGCGTACGTTCGCACTTGTTGTGATTTTGGGATCGGTAAAGCCATCCCGTTTGGTATCCAAATCAACTGCGCCATTCGTTAGCAAATGTGGCCCTGCTCCAATAGCGGCATCAACCGCTGTAAGCATAGAGCTTTCTCCGGTATCTTGATTATGGAGAGATGAAGTCAGCTTCACCATATCGCCAATATGGATATTAGGCAGCACGTAGGTCTTATTGTTGGCACTATTTCCGAGTAGGAACAGCTGCCCATCTTCGGGAATATCGACACTCTGCGTCGTAACGGCTGTAACTTTGCCCTCGCGGAGAACAACTTTGGTTGAGTTAGGAAAGTCGATCGTCGGCCCAAAAGCGCGGTTGTACCAGACGACTTGATCATTGGCGGAATCGCCGTAATATTTGTTCACACCCCAAGCAGTGAATGTGTAGGCTTTGCTCTGATGAGTAACGCTTATTTGGTGCTCTGTTTGGATTCGTTGTAAGCTAGCGGTTTTGTCGGCATGAACCAGAAAGGCAGGATTAATGCCTGAGTGCATGATTTCGCCGGAGCCAACGAGTAAACCATTCGGGTAGCGCTGGGTATCATCTTTTTCATAGGCGTCAAAAAAAGTTCCGTTGATCCCTGCAATCGCATGGTTTCTCGTTAACATGGAGGAGAAGGACTCATCATGGCCAATGCCGCCCTCAGCCGTAACAGGCTTAACGCGCAAGTAGGGATCGGTGAGATCAATGGTGACCCATTGTACAGTAAACGACTTGCCATTATGAGCAATCGTTCGGCTTTGTGTTTGTACGGTACCTTGTGCAGAAGTAGATACTGGGAAGATAACGTCTGCTAAGAGCAGACAGCTGAGCATCGCGGTGTAAGTACGAATGCGGAAACGCGCAAGAGGCATGGCAGCTATCATCCTTTCTGAATTTACTTCTTTTTTAATTCGCGCAGGGAGTAGAACGTTCCTCTCCAATTGATGCCACCTTGTTTCCAAGTTAGCCAAACGGAGCGGACAATCGTATAGAGGAGCAGGGAAGCGCTGATAGGGAGCAAGAAAGCTTCATCTCCGCGTTTGCTCATGAGGCGGAACATTAGCTTGCGGTATAGCCATATTTGTAAAATGACAGTGACAGCATAGACGGCACCTCTCCAGTCCCAAAAGAAGATAAGACCGAGCCAAGGGAATATAAAAAAGATAAGCTGACCCAGACAAGCCAGTAAAGCAATGGTGTAGCTGTAGCGAAAGCCGGAGAAAAGGTTTTTCTCCAGGCCGACGATCGCTTCCTTGAGAGAGCGGTACCATTCGACTTGAAGGATGTGTTTGCCAGACAGAACCTTCTGCCTAAATCCAGCTCGTTTGAGGGAGATGCCTAATTGAAGATCATCATCAGGTCTTAGGGCGATCGATTTGTGCGTGCCAATCGCTTCATAAGCGCTGCGGCTGACCATGTTAAAGGCACCAATTCCGATGCCCGGTTCACGAGCGTTGTCAAGGTTGGCACGCCACGGGCGTACGAATAAGGAAAATGAGAAGAGGAAGAAATGAACGAACCCTCTGAGCAGTGTGCTTCGTGCAATCATGTTAGGGGTCAGCGTGAGATGCTGTACGTCATGTTCCTTCATATAAGTAACCGCATCTGAAATCGTTCCTGGTGCAAAAATGATATCGGCATCTGTAAAAAGTAAATATTGGCCTCTCGCTTGCTGATACCCTTGGTAGAGGGCATGATTTTTGCCAAGCCAGCCTTCAGGCAGAGAGGTGATGTGAATGATTTGCAGCGGTGTGTGAATATCCGTTTTGTGCTGTGACCACTTCCGCAGCTCTTCAAGCCGGACGCCGGTAGCGTCCTGAGAGCGGTCATTGACGGCGATGATCTCAAGGCGCGGATAATTTTGCGTGAGTAGATGTCGAACGGTTTCTAGGATGGTACTCTCCTCTTCTTTGGCGGCGATAATGACCGAAACGAGTGGAGGCTTGTCCGGGAGCTTCGTGGATTTGGGCAGTGTATGCAGTAAATGTATGCCTTTATGCACATCAAAAGTGATATAAAGCCAGTAGAGGAGGGTCAGAATCGCGATAATTCCTAGGGTGGACATGGTATGCCTCCTTGTGAAAGAATAGAAGTTGACCGCATTATATCATTCATCAGGAGTGAGGGGAAATTTTGCTGGGTGCGTGTTAAGGGAGGATCTGATGGGGGAAGAACGGATTGAACCGCGGGAGCAGTATTGGAAAAAGATGAATGGCGAACAATTGGCCATCTTTCTCAAGGCGATTGGGAAAAAGTCGGTGATGAAGCCGGATTCGTTGGCTTTTGTATGTATAGGAACAGATCGATCTACAGGCGATTCACTGGGCCCGCTTGTAGGGAGCAGACTTATGGAACTGGGGTATCCGCATGTGATAGGAACACTTGAAGCGCCTTGTGATGCTAGTAACTTAGCAGCGCGTTTGCAGGGAATTCCACATGGCTGTGTGGTGATAGCGATTGATGCTTGTTTGGGACAAAAGCTGTCAGTGGGCATGTATCAGGTGTCTAATCAGCCTTTGGCTCCGGGGAAGTCAGTAGGGAAGGTGCTGCCTCAAGTTGGAGATTATACGATCGCTGCTATCGTCAATGCAGACGGTCCTAGGCAGTATAGTGTTCTACAAACGACATCGCTGTACAGCGTGTTGAAGATGGCAAATGAAGTGACGAAGGCAATCGAGCATGCTTTTCCCATTTAGAAGGCAGCTTAGGGTAGAACGGAGAGATGATTAGTGGGACCAGGTGGAATGGGGCGGCTTTCCGATAGGAATCGGCCTAAAGCGAAGTTAAAGGATGTTTCGGTTAGAAGGATTTTACGGTTGTTCAAAGGGTATTGGGGACAACTAATGGCGATAATAGGGTTGGCGCTGTTTGCAGCCTTGATAGGTTTAATCCCACCTCTTGTTATGAAAGAAATTATTGATAAAGCGATCCCGCTGGGCAATATGAAGCTTTTGGCAGGAATGGCGATGCTTATGATTGTACTTCCCGTTCTAAGCGGAGTACTTGGGGTGTGGCAAAATCATCTCAATACCAAAGTAACCCAAGGGGTTATTCGGGATTTAGGACAGTCTTTGTTTCATAATTTGCAGCGGCAATCGATGGCATTCTTTACGGATGCTCGGTCGGGAGAAATTGTTCAACGGATTACGGGAGACGTACAGGCTGTGCAGAGTGTCGTGACTTCGCTGGTTGTGTCCTCGATTACACAGATTGTCATTGTTGTTTCGACCATTGGTATTTTGTTTGCCCTTGATTGGAAGCTGGCCATTATCTCCGTGCTTATTCTTCCGCTGTTTGTGCTGCCTGTGAAAAAAGTATCGAGGTTAAGGAAATCGCTGCGCACGGAAACACAGAAAGTGCGTTCCGATATTACTTCTCAACTTAGTGAAAATTTCGGAATCTCCGGTGCCTTGTTGACGCGTATCTTCGGTAGAGAACGGCAGCAGGAGATCGAGTTTACGGCCATGAACCAGAAGGTTATGGATTTGGAGCTGCGGCTCAATCTGGTTGGCCGCTGGTTCGGGATGGCGACGAGTACGCTGGGGCCGTTAGGCACAGCGATTATTTATATGTATGGCGGCTACTCCGTCATATCCGGCAGCATGACGCTGGGATCGATCGTAGCGTTCGCGGCGTATCTTGGGCGGTTGTACATGCCTGTAGGTATGCTGCTGAACCTACATGTCGAGGTAGCCACTGCGCTTGGCGTATTCCAGCGTATCTTCGAGTACCAGGACATGGTGCCGGATGTCATGGACTCAGTCGGGGCCGCGCCGCTGACGAAGGTCGCGGGTCGGGTGGCTTATAAGCAGGTTTCTTTTGCTTATAAGCCAGGGCAGTACGCGCTGCGGGACGTCACGTTCGAGGCGCAGCCGGGTGAAATGGTCGCGCTCGTCGGGCCAAGCGGCGCGGGGAAATCGACGCTGATCGGCATGATCGCGCGGCTGTATGACTCGACGTCGGGTGTCGTCGAGGTCGATGGCGTGAACGTCCGCGACGTTCAACTGGCTTCGCTGCGCGAGCAGATCGCGTATGTGACGCAGGAGTCGTTTCTGTTCCACGCGACGATTGGCGACAACCTGCGCTTCGCGCGGGAGGACGCAACGCGTGAGGAGATGGAGGCCGCTTGTCGGCAGGCCTACATCCACGACTTTATCGTGTCGCTTCCCGAAGGGTACGACACGATGGTGGGAGAGCGCGGCCACCGGCTCTCCGGCGGCGAGCGCCAGCGGATCGCGATTGCTCGCGCGATCCTAAAGCGCCCGCGCATCCTCATCCTCGATGAGGCGACGTCGCACTTGGACTCGGAGTCCGAGTCCTATGTGCAGTCGGCGCTCGAGGAGCTGATGCAAGGGCGCACGACGCTCGTGATCGCGCACCGGCTCTCCACGGTGCTGGCCGCCGATCACATTCTGGTGATCGAAGCGGGCAGCGTCGTGGAGCGGGGCACGCACAGCGAGCTGCTTGCACAGGATGGGCTGTATGCACGGCTGTACAGCACGCAGTTCGCTCACGCTGCTGAGGAGTAGGCTGTACGCGGTTACGGCGGTTGATAAGTCATGGTAGGGAGGCTGTCCCAAAAGGTCAATAGACTTTTTGAGACAGCCACTTTTCATAAATGTACCAACAAAAAGGATTGTGAGACTATTGAAGAAGCTAGAATGATTTTAGAGTCCAAGAGGGTGCCTATTGCTCTTACGCTTGATATTCTGTTACACGGGAAGAAATAACTTAAAGAATAACGACTCAACATCAGGGGAATAAGATTAACAAAGGTGTCACGGCTTATTGAAGTAAAAGGATTATCATTTGATGAGAAAGAGATAGGTAGCTAAAATTCGAATATCTTGACAAACTTTTCTGTAACTAATAGTATTACAGTATAAAAAATGAATAGGGGTCGTAAAACATGAAATGTAAAATCAATCGAAATGCCGCTAAGGTCTTAAAAAATATGTTGAGTAGTGAAGAAGCGGAAGGGAAGATGATTCGTGTATTTATTACACTGAATCATGGAGAACATGCTCATTATGATGTGATGCTGGATACACCTACTGAACATGATGAGATCGTAGAAACAGACAAAGATATTAAAATTTTACTAGATAAACGAGAAGACCTTTTAGATGGGGTTTGGATTCAATATTTTCATGTACCTGAAGAAGGTTTTTTCATAACGAACCCTTCAACAGGATTTCTTGAAAAATAAGCGCATGCTTGCTTAACTAAAATTGTTGAGAACCCCCATGTTTCTACACATGGGTTATTTTTATATTGAACGATCATGGAGGAATTTCAATGAGTCAACGCTATCGAATTACAAGAGCATTTCAGGAAAAGGACAATTCGTCGAAAATAATATCTTTAGAAGAGTGCAAGCAGTATTTTACGTCCAAACCTGATTTTTCCTATACATCAGTGTTTACGGTAACAGGCTCTACCAGCATGTCCATTGAGGGAGATTTTTTCTTGTGGAGCTATGGCGATATAATGGTCCCATTTCGGCATTATCAGGGAGATATTTACGTATCCGGAACAAATGAAGCAGTAATTCCCAAGATGATTGAGGTTGCGGGCGAATTGGCGGCGGATGTGCTGGAAGGGTAATTATTGAGGCGTTTCATTTCTAGGCCAGATACACAAAAGCACAATGAACCAGGAGAAAATAGTTCCTGATCCATTGTGCTTTTGTGCTGGTTTGGGGCTAGATGTAGTGTTGAATTCTATAAGAATGGAGAGATAGGGATGGATTGCCTGGGGTGTCGCATTTCTAATGGGATGGAGCCAAACGTAAATATTATTTTCGAGAATGAGTTGATAACCTGTGTTCTTGATATCGCTCCATTTAACGAGGGTCATACGCTAATACTCCCCAAAAAACATTTTTGGGATTTCGAGGATATGGATACTGGCACTGCTCACTGCATAATGGATACTTCAATGAAAATATCTAAGATATTAAAACAAATATTTCAGCCAGACGGCATTTCTTTATGCCAGAACGGCGGAGTGTTTAACGACTTAACGCATTATCATATGCATATTATTCCAAGATACAAGGGTGACGGATTCACCTGGAGCGAACCGCTATTCCCAAATGGTGCAGAAAAACGTTTAGGAGAAACTAGAGATAAAATCTTAAATGTGTTAAATACACATATGTAATAACCCACGAAACTGGCTTATGTGGTCCTTACTTTAGTTCCAAGAGTGAATCATATGATTAGTTTGAGGCTGCCGGAGGATGATTCTATGGCAGCCTTTGCTCACCAAAGAATAGCGTGGACGTAGGCGCATTTTATTTTTTTGGCAGCATCATGAGAGACTGGGTATGACGTTGGATCTCGGAAGCCTTTAACGGACCACCATGCCCCATGTAGAATTTTTCGATTCCAGAATCAAGCAGGCGGGTCAATTCACGGGCTACTGTGTGCGGGTCATCTTCGAATGGTGGACGTATGGCACGATTGGTTCTTACGATACCGCCTAACAAAATTCCTGAAGCGACAAGGTCACCGACCAAAGCTTCATTAGAAGCAAGCTCTATGGAGACAGAGCCAACTGTATGCCCAGGTGTGTGCTTAACCATCCCCGGAACTCCGTACCGCTCCAAGTCGATAACATCATGCTTTGTAAGCAGAATATCGGGTTCAAAACCGATATACGGCTCGAGCATTAATGGTGTCTTGATAAATAAACGGCCAAACCAACCGGTTGGGCAAAAAGTCATTGGCGTTTCTCGATTAAAATGTTTAGCATCCCCCTCGTGAGCCAATATAGGTGCTCCTGATAGCTCGCGAATTACTGCTGCACTTCCGGCATGATCTACATGCGCATGGGTCACGACGATGAGTTTGATGTCTTTGAAAGTAAGTCTTTCTTTAGCTAAGGCCTTTTTAATTTTATTCTCAGACCCAGGTAGTCCCGCATCGATTAGAATGCATCCGTCAGGGCCCACAAGTAAGTGGGAATTTACCATGTGCATGGGGAGGATTGGAATGCGGACGATTTTTACAGTGTTCATAATTTCATTGTCCTCTCTGGTGACTAACCCAAGATAAAAATACCGAACCGAACCGTACGGTTCGGTATTATGCTACTCCAATATTTAGTTAAATGCAAGAGAAATGTTACAATGTATTTCAAATGCTATTTGGGATGTATGGGGGACTGGAAAATGCGTAAAGATGAGAAAACACGACAACATATCATTAGTAAATCCGCTGAATTATTTAATCAAAAGGGGTATGCCGGGTCATCGATACAAGACATCATAGAGGCTACAGGATTAACAAAAGGAGGGATTTATCGAAGATTCTCTAACAAAGATGAAATCGCGGTGGAAGCGTTTGAATATGCGGGGCAGGTTTTGATGGAACAATTATCATCGGCCATAAATAATGCGGATACAGCGATAGACAAAATAATGGCTGTATGTAATGTACATATTGATCCCGTAAACAATCCCCCAATAAAAGGCGGGTGTCCTTTGCTTAATACGGCAGTTGAAAGCGATGATACCTTTCCAATCCTGCGTGATAAAGCTTTAGCCGCGTATGAGGAGATGTTAAGCCTCGTCCAAGGTATTTTAAAACATGGGATATCTGTTGGAGAATTCCGATCAGATGTAGATGTTGAGTCACTATCATCATTTATCATTTCTTCACTCGAAGGCAGTGTGATGGCAAGCAAATTGAGCAGAGATAGTAAACATGTAGGGTTTGTTATGCAACAACTTCGGAATCTACTGAACACATATATAGAAGTAGTATCGCTCGAAAACCTGCAATAAAATTAGAAATCGATTTTGGTGAGATGAGTATTAAGGGGGAAATTATGAGCAAAACCGAGGTCTCAACCGTCGCCGGTTCGGAGCCACATATACCATTTCTCGAATCCGGTTCTTATCCCGTACGGCACGGTAATATTGTTCGTCCGCTTGTGGATAGTGCTCCCACTTTTCGGCGCATTTGTGAGGCTATCGAAACAGCACAGCACAGTATCTGGCTCAACATTACTTTCATGGATCCGGATTTCCAGATGCCGGATGATCGCGGTACCCTGTTCGATGTGCTGGACCGTGCGGTTGCTCGTGGATTGGATGTACGCGTCATTTTCTGGCGCCCAAATTTGGAGAGCAGTGGGTATGGCCAAGCCTTCCCAGGATCTCACGATAACCGTGAAATGCTCGCTGCGCGTGGTTCGCTTTTCCGTGCCCGTTGGGACCGTGCTCATGGTTACTTCTGCCAACATCAAAAATGTTGGCTGATCGATGCAGGACATTCGTCCGAGACGACATTTATCGGTGGAATTAATCCGACATTCAAGTCCTTCGAACCAGGCCACATGGGCGAGGGGCAACGCCACGACGTCTTTGTCGAAGTAATAGGACCATCCGCGACCGACGTGCACCATAGTTTCGTGCAAAGATGGAACGAGGCTAGCGAGAGAATGGAGGAAGGCGGAGTGTGGGGCCACAATGGCGATGACGAGTTGACTTTCCCTACACGCGTATCCGTTCCTCGAGGAGACAGCCAGGTGCAGATTCAAAGGAACGTGTATGCGGGCCGTTACAGTAATAGTTATCCAACTCCCGGGGGTTCTTCCTTCGATATTGCTGCAGGCGAGCGATCCATTTTCGGGCAGTACAAACAAGCGATCGATGCCGCTCGCAGCTCAATCTACATTGAGAATCAGGCTCTCCCAGTTCCGGAGATCTCTGCCAGACTGGAGGAGGCACTAAAACGTGGCGTGGACGTCGTCCTCCTCGTTCCAGCTGAGCCCGAGCCATACGTGCGCGCATCCCGTCAACATCCGGATAGCAAAAGCTTCTTCGATTCTTTAGAAGCGCTTGGCCGATACGAGAATTTCGCACTTGTCGGAATAGCAGGGCTGAATGGACAGGGGGAGCGCAGCAATATTTATGTACATGCCAAAATAATGCTGATCGACGACGCGTGGGCGACAATCGGTTCCTGCAACCTTCACTGGAATTCACTCTTTGGTCATACGGAGATGAACGCTGCGTTTTGGGACCCCAAAGTGGTGCGTTCACTCCGCCGTCAACTATTGTCCGAACACCTAGGTCAAGACACTCTACAGTTAACCGACCGCAAGGCGCTTCAACTTTACCGGAACATTGCTCATGAAAACCGACTCCGTGGAGCGCGAGGAGATTTCAACTGGAAAAGTCTTGCATTCACCCTAGACCCGACAACTTACGGCAAATAGATGAAAAGAGGCTGCCCTCAAGGGCACTCCCTTCATTTACCAATGCTATTTGTGAACAATCCTTCTTGTTCTAGAGTCAAATAAAATAAACACCTAAATTACGTAAACATATAGAAATGAAGGAGAACTTAATGAAAAAAAGTTTGAGATCACTAATTCACTGGCATTCATTTATGGATCAACTTGAGACTTATACAGCAGCTACATTGTTGAGATGGAAAAAATGCTTGAACCCATTAACGAACAAAATCGGTTTTGGCATTTATTTTTACAAGGATATCACCATAAATTTAAACCGTTTGAACAAAGATATGCTGGCAATTGGCGCCGATTTTGTTACACTTTCGCATTTCGACAAGCGTACATTTCCTAGCTTTGTATCGGTTGCCGATGGGATACACGCGACGATGTTTACGAAAGTACCTAACCATATTATTAAACGGATTACCACTTTGGTCACTGCATTACCAGGTTATAAAGCGCTGCAATCGGCATCCCGTTCGTACGGGTATAAATGTGAGCTTCACTACAATCAGGGAAAAGTATTTTTTGGCTCGTTACAAATTCATTTTAAGAAAATGCAAAACGAGCTCTCATCTCCTAGTTACGCAGCCCTGCCAATGATAGGCGGGACTGAGTAAGAAAAAACATCCATGTTTTTTTAACCGCAACCTCGACATGAAGATGACTTCGTGCTGGGTTTAGCGGTTTTTTGTTTTGGAATTTAGAGTTTCTTCCCATCAACAAGTCACCTTATTTGCGTCCGGACTTGAATTGACTAGGAGTAAAGCCAACGAATTTTTTAAACTGGCGCATAAAGTGGGTATCATTCTCATATCCGCACATTTTGGAAATGGCGGCGATGGATAACGAACTGTTCTCCAAAAGATACTTGGCGTATTCCAGCCTGCTGTTAATGATGTCTATAACCACAGAACACCCGAATAGTTCCTTATAAATATGTTGGAAATAAGATTTACTTAAATTCATGCACGAAGCAAGCTTTTCTACGGACCTATTCGTTTGAGGCGAACTGTAGAGCTCATTGCGCAGCTCGGAAAATTGGCTAAAATATCGACTTGTCTTGTCGGGCAAGGTGGGTCTGTCAAGCAGATTACGAAGCTTCATAAAAAGAGTTCTTATATCCGAATCAATGATTTTATCGCGCAGCGGGCCGCCCAACTGGTTGATGCTATGTAATTCCATGATGCATTTTGTAATTAATAGCGGATCTGCAGCCTTGACGGGCGTGTCAAGGGGGAAATTCAACTCCAAAAGGAAATCCTGAATTTCAGTGCCGTCACAATGGAACCAGTCGTTGACAAATGGTTTTTCCAATTCCCTGTAAAGATGGGGGGTTGAAGGTTGAAATATGAGATAGGAATTTTTTTCGGCCACGAATGACTTGCCGTCGAGAATAACTTCTGAATTGCTTTTAAAAAGAACAAAGGCATAATTCCCTGCTCCTACCGGACGGTCAATAGTGACCCCATCCCAATGTTTAAAATTATATCCGCAACTAATTAATTGAATCATCTTGCATCTCCTTAAAAAGCACGATAGGTCAGTTTTTGGCTATTATAATTTATTGTTTCTGAATTAACAAGCTCGTACAATTTAATTAAACAGTATGGTTTGCGATTGCGACTATAAAATCAATTGATCCAAGCACAATTAGCTTTATGTGCAACCTGATGACCTTTGGCTACATCGCAACATGGCGGATCATTAGTTTTATTAAATTCAAAGGTGTCAGCTCTTCGAAGCAAGCTGTACAGGGTAGTTATGTTCAAACTTTGTAAAGTTTTCGAATTTTTCAAAAATTATGTTTACCTTACAATGGTTATTTGATAATATAATCGCAATATTCAAATGCGATGAAGAGAAGAGTAAATAAATGAAATCTTTCACAGAGAGCTCCGTTTGCTGAAAAGGAGTAAAGAGTACTTTATTGAAAAAAGCCTCAGAGCAGCACATCGGATCCTTTTGAAAAGGGTGATGGTGTGTCAGGAGCTCCTGTTACAGAGCTAAAGTATACGCATTACATGGTAGTGCCGTACTTGAAGAGGCTGATATGGCGACATATTAGCGAATTTGGGGTGGTACCACGAGTATATACAATCTCGTCCCTAAGACTGACTATAGTCTTGGGGGTGGGATTTTTTTTATTGAGCAGATGAAGTACAGCTCATGTGTAATATGCGGTACACCGAATCAGATTGTTTGAATATATATTTTAGGGGCTCCCCTTAATCATGCTATTTTGAAAGGATTTGAATATCTTATGTCAGAAAAACTGAAGGTTGGTATTGTCGGAGGAACAGGTATGGTTGGTCAGCGGTTTGTTCAGTTGCTGGATCAGCATCCTTGGTTTAAAGTAACGGCCATCGCCGCTAGTAGCAGTTCGGCAGGTAAAACATATGAAGAATCTGTGCAAGGCAGATGGAAGTTGTTTAGCCCAATACCTGAAGAAGTGAAAAATATCGTGATTCAGGATGCATCGAAAGTGGAGGAAGTTGCCGGTCAGGTCGATTTTATTTTTTGTGCAGTGGATATGAAAAAGAATGAAATTCAAGCGTTGGAAGAGGCATACGCAAAAACGGGCACACCCGTTATTTCCAATAATTCGGCTCATCGCTGGACGCCTGATATCCCGATGGTCATTCCGGAAGTTAATCCAGGGCATATTGAAGTGATTGCTGCACAGAGAAAGCGGCTTAGAACCTCAACCGGTTTTATTGCCGTTAAGCCCAACTGTTCAATCCAGAGCTATGTGCCAGCCCTTCATGCACTGCTAGATTATAAACCTACAAAAGTGGTTGCATCGACGTATCAGGCGATTTCCGGAGCCGGTAAAAACTTTACCGATTGGCCTGACATGTTAGATAATGTCATTCCTTATATTGGCGGTGAGGAAGAAAAAAGCGAGCAGGAGCCACTGCGTATATGGGGCAGCATTGTAAATGATGAAATTATTAAAGCAAGTGCGCCTTTAATTACAACGCAGTGTATTCGCGTTCCAGTAACGGATGGGCATTTGGCTACCGTATTTGTATCGTTTGAGAAAAAACCTTCTAAGGAAGAAATTCTTAATCGCTGGCTGCAATTCAAAGGTCGACCGCAGGAGCTTGGTCTGCCAAGCGCCCCAAAACAGTTCATTACTTATTTTGAAGAAGAGAACAGGCCACAGACTAAACTTGATCGTGAGATTGAGCGCGGAATGGGTGTTTCTGCGGGGAGATTGCGCGAGGATTCAATATACGATTTTAAATTTGTAGGACTATCACATAATACATTACGCGGAGCAGCTGGCGGTGCTGTTCTGATCGCCGAACTGCTTAAAGCGGAAGGGTACATTCAGGCAAAATAGAAGTATATAGCTATAATTGAAAAAGACTGATTAGATTACATGATAATAACAATCTGAACGGTTATATAAGCAAAAAAAATGAAAGATTGGAGGAATAGAAAGGAGAAATTTATGAGAAAAAAGTTAATGAACGTGATGGTTATAAGTCTCACTGTTTTATTTTTATTTAGTTTGATTGGTTGCTCTGTAAAGAAAGTTGCATCGGATACATCGGATATAACCTTTGAGCAAACAATCGATGAAAAACTTAACAATATTACTAATCCAAAAGATAATACAGTATCACTATCCTCTAATCCTTATGACTATATTAAGGGTGTAGATAGTAATAAGGATTACAAATACATTGTTATGCAAGGAGAAAAGTCTTTAAATTATATGCTCGACAAATTTGCTAATAGTGATAAAAATGGATTAGAAGAATATATTATGGCAATCGCCTGTTCTGAAATACTAAAAGAGAATCCTGCTTCTAAAAAGTGGGCTTCTGGTAGGGAATGGTATGATAACCATATTAAAGTGAATAAGTAATGTTAACGGCAAACCAAAGCCTTAATCCTTGCAAGAAGCTGGGTTAAGGCTTTGGTTTTTGTGTGTTCCTAGGACCTTGTGGACGGATTTCTCACTTTTCACCAGCTATTAAATAGCTTATAATAATCAGATAATAGTAGATATTTTAATCTATAAATAATTGTAATACACTATGATATGGTTATAATTGAAACAGAAAAGGTGTGTGACTAGTTCGCGCCTTGGTTTGGTGTGACGCCTAAGCAGGAGCGCCTACATCCTTTCTGCAAATTTAGGGTATAAGGATGGTAAAAATGAGCAACAGAGAAACTAAAACAGACGTCATCTTAATTGGTGCCGGAGTCATGAGTGCGACTTTAGTGACACTTCTGAAAGAATTAGTACCGGAATGGGAAATTACAGTGTTTGAGAAGCTCGAAAATGCAGGAGAAGAAAGCTCTAACGAATGGAATAACGCAGGAACAGGGCATGCGGCACTATGCGAGCTTAACTACACTGTCGAAAAACCAGACGGATCTATAGATATTAGCAAAGCTATCCAAATTAATGAACAGTTTCAGCTTTCAATGCAGTTTTGGTCTTATCTTGTAAACAGCAAGCTGATACGTAATCCGCAGGACTTTATCATGCGATTGCCACATATGAGTATGGTACAAGGGGAACAAAATGTAACGTTTTTAAAGAAACGTTTTGAAGCGATGTCAAATAATCCTCTATTTCAATGGATGGAATTTTCCGATGATCCTGGAAAACTGATGGAATGGATTCCGCTTATTATACAAGATCGTCCATCGAATGAACCTATAGCTGCAACAAAAATCGACTCTGGAACTGATGTCAACTTTGGCGCTTTAACGCGCATTTTGTTTGACCACTTAAAGAGTAAAAACGTCGATATCAAATACAAACATAGCGTTGATAATATTAAACGTACTAGAGACGGCTCGTGGGAATTGAAAGTACGAAATGACAGCGGTAACGTCGAACGCCATACTGCAAAATTCGTCTTTATCGGTGGCGGGGGAGGAAGCCTGCATTTACTGCAAAAATCCGGCATTCCTGAAGGAAAACATATTGGAGGATTCCCGGTAAGCGGAATATTTATGGTGTGTAATAATCCGGATGTTGTAGCGCAGCATCATGCAAAAGTATACGGTAAAGCTAAGGTTGGAGCTCCTCCAATGTCTGTTCCGCATCTTGACACAAGATTTATCGACAATAAAAAATCATTGCTATTTGGACCATTTGCCGGCTTCTCACCAAAGTTTTTAAAAACAGGTTCAATGTTTGATTTGGTAACTTCCGTAAAACCGGATAATCTCGTAACGATGTTGTCGGCAGGTGCAAAAAATATGTCATTGACAAAATACCTGATCGAGCAAGTTATGTTATCGAAAGAAAAGCGCATGGAAGAGTTGCGAGAGTTTATCCCGAACGCCAAAAGCGGGGATTGGGATTTAGTAGCAGCGGGCCAACGTGTGCAAGTTATCAAAGATACTGAAGCAGGCGGTAAAGGTACACTTCAATTTGGCACGGAAGTTATTAGTTCCGCTGATGGCTCGATTGCAGCATTACTAGGTGCTTCTCCAGGTGCTTCTACTGCTGTTCACGTTATGCTTGAGGTAATTAAAAAATGCTTCCCGCAACATATGAAAGAGTGGGAACCGAAAATTAAAGAAATGATTCCTTCTTATGGCGTGTCACTAATGGAAAATCCAGAGCTTCTGCACGAAATTCATACTTCAACAGCAGAGACGCTTGGTCTAAGCGAAAAAGAGCTAGTCTATGGTTAGTTCTTTGGATGTAGAAACAAAGGTATTTAATGAACAAGTTTAAGCAACATTTTTCAAAGGGCGGCATTTCAGGATTGAATAGGAACTGGCCCAAGCATTAAAAGCGCGATGTCATTTTAGCATCGCGCTTTTTAAATTTCACCTTTACACGCATAAAGACAATAATAATCTTGTGAATGCAGAGTCAGAACGAAGCAGCTGACCAATCGGCTTCGAGGTTCATTTCATTTTATCAAAACCTACATCAAAAATACTCATTAATAATCCGGTATAGGGTACCGACATGAGCAAGCCGAATAACGGTTTGCGATAATGAATACGCAGCATGATAAACATGATCATATCGAAAAATGAGGACCAAAGTAGGTTCCATCCATTATGATACGTTATTGCTCCACATTTCACAGATACAAATTCAAGCAAAACAAAAATACCAGTGAAAAAGATGATGTAATAAGCCTGGGAAAGAAGTTTATGATTTCGCGGGTAGTTCGATAGGTATACCCAAGTCGATACAGGCATGCCAATCAGAATAAGCAATAGGATCGGAATCGTGGCAACCGGAAGCCCATTCGGCTCCATTTGCCAAAGTTGATATTGATAACAGATCAACTCATAGAGACCATTACATAACGCAGCAAAGAGGAGTGTTGGATAGTACTGCTCCCATTTTCGGTCCGCAAACCGAAGAGCTGCTAGTAACCATAAAACCGAGTATAAAATCGCAACCAAGGGATTTCGAACTCCTTTGTTCATGTTAAGTGCTTATTATTCCAATTAATCCATCGTTTATACAATAAATACAAAAACAGTCTAAAACTATATTTTCTAGTTTTGGACTGCTCTTTGTTTTCTTTGAAGTTAGGGATTACTTAACCACATTAACGTTTGCCTGTGGATTCGAAAGATCACTTGTATCATCAGAGACTAAAGGAGCTGGATCCAATTTGGCTTCTTCGCGAAGGAGATAACTGAAAAATAAGACGTAGTAAGACAAAATGATGAAGAATACACCTGCGGTCAGTGGGTCTTTGGTAAATTGAGTTGGATCTACCGGATTCATGCTCGCTGAGTTGGATGAAAGACTGATAAAGGCCAAGCGATAAACGATCCGGCTAAGAAATAGCACCAGAACCGTAATTTCGATCCATAAGTGGGTGCGATAGTACCATCCGTCCGTACGATGTTCGAAAAGGGTGTGGCGAATCGCGGTGAGTCCGAGTGCGATACCTGCTGCTAGGCCGATTATATAACCAATGAAATGGATGGGATGGACAAAGCCTAGCAGGAAGATGACAGCTCCGAGGATACTAAAGAGAGTGAGTCGGAATTTAAGTCTGCCTCGTGATAACTTTTGAAAACCAATGGTTCGCTTCGTTCTTCGATAGATAAAAAGGCCAATGAGTAGGAAAGGAATGGCATAGTGCATCCAGTTTTGCATGAGATTTCCTCCAAGAGAAACGTATTTTTTCCTTATTGTAACAAATTAGGCAGGTTGTCAGCGAAAAAAATATTTCGTTTACAAAAAACAGTCATACACTTAATGATAGCGCGATAAACTTACTATTACACACAAAAAGTGCCGCAAGGAGTTGACAGTCAATGGCTCTAATCACCCATGTTAATGTATGTAATACAGAGAATGAAATTTACTGCTGTCTTCGTAATAAAATTGTGAAGCTTGACGACCAACAGAAAGAGCAATTTTGCAAAGGATGCAAAATGTTTGCCGGTGATGCCGATGAACATGGACTTGGTGTATCCTGTGTATGGGAAGATGTACGGGTCGTTAGCAATCCGCATATCGCTGTGGATCCGCAAGAGGAGTTTATTCATAATCAAATTCGCCAAGTGCCGCCCGAGGGTCCGGCCTTATTTCTATATACAACAGAATGGTAAAACACATCCTCTTTGATTTTGATGGGACACTGGTCGATTCTAGAGCATTACTTGTTAAGCTATATAATGAAATGGCCGTGCAGTATCAATTTCGCAGGATTCGAGACCAAGACCTTGCGCTTCTGAGATCACTTTCAATCTCTGAGCGGGTGGATCGCTTAGGTGTACCGGTACTCCAAATTCCAAAGCTAGTAACGGCCGGTAGACAGCTCTATCAAGAAAATATTCGTACACTTCACATTGTACCTGGGATGAAAGAAGTTATTGCCAGAGTTTCCTCACAAGGGATGAGAAGCTCCATACTCTCTTCCAATTCCGAGGTGAATATTCGTCAGATTCTTAAAAATAATAAGCTGGATGGCGCGTTCAAGGAAATCATTTCGGCTAAGCATATTTTTGGTAAGCATCATTCGATTCGCAAAGTAATGAAACAATGGGGGACTTCCCCCTCGCGGATGATCTATGTTGGAGATGAATTAAGGGATATCGAAGCTTGCAGGAAACTAGGCGTTCCCATAGTTGCCGTTACATGGGGCTATGATTCTCAGCATTTATTGCTCAGTGGAAAGCCCGATTACTTAGTAAACTCTCCCGGAGAGCTGCTAAAAACACTTCTGTCCTTAACCTGATAGGAAGGGTAAAAGAGGGCGCAAATAGCTATCACAGACAGAGTCTGAGGTAGTTATTTGTGTTTGCTTTTATAAGAGCTATTGGCAACATTCGCAGTCGAGTGGTGTCATCATGTAATATAGAATCTATGAGGTGATATTTGCGGGAGGAGGCGTCTAATGTTATTTTATCTCATCATATTTGTAGTGACAGCCGTGGATCAAATTTCGAAGGTGTGGATTCGGTCTATCTTAAAAGTAGGCGAATCTATGCCGTTTTATAAAGACATCATTTCGTTTTCGCATTATCAAAATAGTGGAGCAGCAGGCAGTTCGCTGCAGGGCTCAGCGCGTTATTTAGGAATTCTTGCTGTTGTGATTATTGCTGTTATTTTGTATTACAGAAAAAAAGGAAGCTTTCAAGGATTCTTCAAAGAGGTTGGTGCCGCATTTTTCGTGGGCGGGGCTATTGGTAATGACATCGAACGATTATTATTTGGTAAAGTGACCGACTTCATCGTTTTTCGATCTGGCCATGGTGTGATGAATTTGGCTGACTTAGCGATTAATTTGGGTGTGGTGTTTTTTGTACTGGATATGTTTCTCTCATATCGGCATAAGCTGTTACCAAAACAGAAAAATTTTCAATAATATAGGTATATTAAACTATACAGGTAGATCAAAAGTACTATTTATGATATCCTTCAAGTAGACGGTTTTTGAACGAGAAGACGCTGAACTGGAGGATGGTCACATGAGGCCGGATAAACAGATATTGATCGATGAATTTTTTGCAATGATTCGAAAGTTGACCCGCACGGGTGCTGATATTATGTTAGTGAGGGATTTTTTCTGGAAAGCTTCCGAAATCCGTTCATTTATCCCTCCAACGGTAGAATTCATGACAGTTCTTAAAACGTACAACGCTGTCTTATTTCATGAATTCCGAAAATCACTTGTACCCAATACAAGTATGCATATGCTAGCGAATGTCCACATGGAAGCGGGAGAAGCGCTCATTAGTTTGGGAATTACGAGTTTGGAACAGCTTCAACTAGCGGTAAAAGGAACAGTAGCTGTGAGTAGTAAATAGAGAGTTAAACCAAGCGACGACAGCAGTCTCGCTTGGTTTTTTTTATTTGGCTACTCGTCATTCTTCTGCTGCAGCGCAGCCATCAATTTGTCAGCAAGTGAGTTGCCAAGCTGGGTTTGATCGGAAAACTTCTCGATCAACTGACGGTTCGCTTTGGCAGAAGCGCGCCGGCCGCCGCCAGTTGATTCATTGTCTATTTTCTCGACAACGTTACAAGGACGGCATTGGAAATACTTGCCGGATTTGCCGGTGTGGATCTCCATTTTCTTATGACACTGCGGGCAGCGGTGGTTGGTCAGTTGTCCATCAGCTTCGCGTTTATAGGAGCATTCGCGGCTGGAACAAACGAGGTAGCGGCCTCGTTTCCCCTTTACTTCTTGGAGAAACTCCCCGCAATCCGGGCATTTGCTGCCCGTTAAATTATGCGGCTTATAGGCCGCAGAGCTTTTCTTGACCTCATCGACCAGCTCGGCTGCTTTTTTGCGAATGCCGCTTAGGAATTGCTCCATGCTTCCTTTGCCTTTGGAAATGCGTTCTAGTTCCAGCTCCCAGCGGGCTGTAAGCTCAGGAGAACGCAGCTCCTCCGAAGCGAGCTCTATGAGCTGAGTCCCTTTGCCAGTTGGAACGAGTAAGGAGCCTTGACGTTCAATGGTGTCGGAAGACACAAGCTTCTCAATAATGTCAGCGCGTGTAGCGGGCGTGCCGAGGCCCCATTTTTCCATTTGAGAAAGCAAGGAGGCCTCGTTGTATCTAGCAGGCGGTTTCGTCTGGCGGCTTAATTGACGGGCGTTACGGACGGTTACGGCGTCTTTTTCGGCAGCTTGGGGCAGCAGCTGAGCAGAGTCTTCATCAGACTCGGTATCTTCCCGATCTGGATCGGTGAAATCAGTGGCTCCGTACACGTCTTTCCAACCGGCTTGTTTAACCACTTTACCCGATGCATATAGCTTCTCTCCGGCTATTTCCACAGTCAGCTTGGTTTCATCATAGCGGCAAGGACCGCAGAATAAGGCTAGAAATCTCCGCAAAATGAGATCATAGAGACGGCGTTCGTCAGCGCTTAAGGTGGCGAGTGAAATGGCTTCTCCAGTAGGAATAATCGCATGGTGGTCGCTTACCTTGGTATCGTCGACAATGCGTTTCGTAATCGTTAACGGTTTGCGTATAAAAGGAGCCGCTAGCGCTGCGTAGGGGCCAATGGCTGCACCCTTGAGCCTGCCGAGCAGGGTCGGCACCATGTCCGAGGTCAAGTAACGTGAATCGGTACGCGGATAGGTGACCAACTTGTACTGCTCATACAATCTTTGCAGCACATTCGACGTCTGCTTAGCTGAAAAACCAAATTTGCGGTTAGCATCGCGTTGCAATTCGGTTAGGTCATAAGCAAGCGGATGCGGAATCTGCTTTTCGGTTTTTTGCACGTGCAGGATTTTGCCGCTCTGGCCCTGCAGCTTCGCTTTTAAGGCATCTGCGCGCTCGCGGTCAAAAATGCGCGAATCGCCTGTTTTGGGGTCTCGCCACACCGCGCGGAAAGAGCCCAGATCGGCTTCGATCAACCAATAGTCGACGGATCGGAAATCCCGGATTTCCGCCTCGCGGCCCGTCATCATGGCCAACGTGGGCGTCTGCACACGCCCAGCGGACAAGGACGCGCCGAACTTGCTGGTCAGCGCGCGGGTGACATTCAGGCCGATTAGCCAATCGGCCTCGGAACGGCAGACGGCTGCTTGATACAGCCGGTTGTAGTCCGTGCCCGGCTTCAGCTGCGCGAAGCCTTCGCGAATCGCCTGATCCGTCTGCGACGAGATCCAAAGCCGTTTGAACGGCTTCTTCCAGCGGATCAGTTCCATAATCCAGCGCGCGACGAGCTCGCCTTCGCGCCCCGCATCCGTCGCAATGACCAGCTCTGCGAGGTCACCCCGGCGGCTAAGCTGCTCAATCGCACGGTACTGCTGTGATGTTTCCTTCATCACCTTAAGCTTCATACGCTCAGGGATGATGGGGAGATCTTCCAGGTTCCAAGTTTTGTACTTGGGATCGTAATCATCAGGCTCGGCAAGGGTAACGAGATGGCCCAGTGCCCAAGTGACGACATATTTGGCACCTTCGTAATGGTGTTTTTGCTTTTGGTTGCAGCCAAGGACGCGGGCAATTTCTTTGGCTACGCTTGGTTTTTCGGTGAGCACTAGAATTTTCATAGGGAAAATGACCTCATTTCTGCTTACAAATTAGCATAAGCGAAAAAAGCATGCTTTTCAATGCGCTGCAGCTCGAAACTGAAGCTCAAATCGATTCGGATGAGAGCTTTTTTATTGTTGAAAAAAAGGAGAAAATTGTCTGTTCTTGTCCTAATATAAGGGTATAATGATGAAATAAGGGATGAGAAGGAGTAAAATCGTAATGAGACCCATATATTCTTTTTTTTCCAATCAAACGATTAAAATGAGGTTTCAATTATGGATTGGCGTTGCCATTGTAGCACTAGCCTTTTCAATTATTGTCCCTTTTTATTTTATAGAGAAGAAAGATCGTTTAGATGAAGCGGAAAATCAGTTAAAACAAGTAATCACCTTACAAAGTCTGTATATTGAAAGATGGAATCAGGAAAAACTGGATACAATTAAACGCTTCGCCGTATCCGACCATGCCAAATTTCATGAAATAGGCGATTTGAAAAGAGAATTTCAAGATTATTCACGAGTGAATTCTGAATTCTTGTCGATTAGTTACATAGAAAAAGATGGATATATTCGTTCAGATACGGATCCTAGAAGCCAGTTGTATGTCGGAGATAGACTTTATTTTAAACAAGCGCTTGAGAAGAAAAGCTTTATCTCCGGCGTTATCATATCCAAAGATTCAGGAAGACCCATCATAACGTTCTCTGCCCCCGTGCTTGGCGACCATAATGATTTCAAAGGTGCTGTGCTAGGCGTAGTAACATTGGAAATGCTGAATAGTTTAATGAAGCAGCTAAGTTTTGGTGAAACTGGGGAAGTTTATGTGTTGGATTCGGACGGGAATATTGTCACAGCCTCAAATGATACAAGTAAAAACGAAGAATTTGTCAATGCCCCGATGAAAACTGAAATTATGCAAAGAGCCAAGACAGGGAACACTTCGAATGATTCCTACATCGGATTTCGCGGTGAAAGGGTATATGGCCAGTATAAATGGTCTACGGGAAAAAGCTGGGTTGTCGTAGGCGAGATCACACAGAGAGAAGTATTTCAAAAATTAAATCAATTAAGTATTGCGATTATTATCATTTCACTTATAGCACTTATTTTCAGTATCGGTGCTGCCGTTACGATTGCATCTAGAATGGAGAGACCGATTAGATACTTGCTTCGCGGTACAAAGATCATTCAGAACGGGAACTACGACTATCAGATTGATGCGGATAAAATTAGAATGGCTCCGATTGAATTGCGGCAGTTGGTCAATACATTCAACCTGATGTCTGATAAGCTCAAGAAGAATATTTCGCTATTGGAGCATTCCGCATTGGTGGATCAATTGACAGAAATTCATAATCGCCGTTATATGATGCAAGAAGGAAATAAACAGCTTCAAGCCAGTATTGCTGCAGGGCAAATGTGCTCCGTTATGATGTTCGATATTGACCATTTTAAGAAAATCAATGATACCTATGGGCATTTGGTGGGTGATCGCGTCCTTCATCACGTTGCTTCTATACTACAGCGGCATTCGGGAACAGATACGATTGTTGCACGCTATGGAGGCGAAGAGTTTATCCTGCTTGCCCTGCGTAAAAATGCACAAGAAAGTGTAAGCTTGGCAGAGGATCTGAGACGACATATCATGGAAGAACCATACTCGGATGAGCAGGTTACCGTAAGACTAACAGCGAGCATAGGTGTAGCTGAATATTCTCCTACTCTGGTGTTCGGTACGATGGTACTTGAAGATATGGTTTCCAGAGCAGACCATGCACTCTATCGCGCGAAATCCGGTGGAAGAAACAGAGTAGAACTAGATCAATGATAGGTATTGATCTAGTTTTTTTTGTGTAGAATTTGATGGTCAGAAATTTGAGGGTTTAGTGTATAATAGTCAGAGAGTATTTGAATTACCAACATTTAGGGGGTTCTCCATGCAAAACGCATCATTAAGACCAATGGGAATTGGAAGAATATTAGATCGCAGTTTCCATTTGTACCGCAAGCATTTTGTGACATTGACAATTATCATGCTGATCTTGTATGGTCCATTTTACTTACTGCAGCATTTGCTGACGTATCAAGAGACGGCAAGTACGTCATCATCCATTCTTGAGCAGATTCGCAGTGGAGCATCCATGCAGGATATGTTTGGATCCGGTTCTTTTATGAAAAATAATCAGACGCCGAAAGACATAGGGAAGACACTCCTCTTTGTGTTGGTTTTAGTACCAATCATGATTCTTGGCCTTATGCCAGCTTCGGTAGCTTCTGTCTTACATTTGGTTAAAGCGAACCTTTTCGGCGAAGGAACACCGGGAGTTGGGGGGCTATTGCGCAAATCGTTCCGTCGATTTTGGCCATTAGCAGGAAGTACGTTTTTGTATGGCCTTATCATGTTCGGAATATACATAGGTCTCGTTATTATTATTGCCATTTTTGCTATCGTCTTTGCAATAGGAGGAAGCTTATCCAGTTCGGTAGGAGGTTTTGGTGGAGGTGCGATGGCACTAACCATTGTCTTCTTCGTCATCCTTGGTCTTGGAGCCATCTTCGCCTTTTCCTATTTTTTCATTCGCTGGTGTTATTATTTGCCTTTTGTCGCGCTGGAAGAAGAGTCTGTTGGTCTAGGCCGCAGTTGGAAATTGACCCGCAAAAGCTTCTGGCGTCTATTTTTGATGTACTTCGTACTTTCGCTCATTTTGTATCTTTTCCTATTCGTCATTCAGTTGATTATTGCTGCAGTCTTGGGTTTAGGACTAGGGGCTCAGTTATTACAAAGTTTAATTTCAATATTGATCATGTCCCTATGGTTTCTGCCTTATGCGGTTAGCTATTTCGATCTAAAGGTTCGTAATGAGGGGCTGGGACTTGAGTCGTTGATTGAAAGCACCATACAAACTTCTCCAACTGAACCAGCGGAAGAACTGGAGCCGTTTGATACTTTTGAAGATCTTCGTCCGATAGACTTGGATAAAAAGAATGATTAATGCAGCTTTAGCGACTTCTTTGCAAGAGGATAAAGAGCAATTAAATCAAATCTTAAATCAAAGCGAATATACGGCTTATAAGGTCAAAGAGAACAGCTCGTTCTGGGCATGGTTGAAGCCGCTTTTTCGTAAAATACGGAGCTGGCTGCCAGATTTTCAAGTTTCTGATTCGGTAACGGACTGGATGACAGTTGGTGTTGTCGTTACACTTCTTGGAATTGCTGCATTTGCGATTTATTGGTTCTTGAAGCAAATTATTTGGCAAAAGAGAATCCGCTCTGATGCTTACTTGCCTGTAGGAGAAATTAGCCGTTCTTATCGCTTCTATTGGCAGCAAGCAGCGGAGCTAAGGGGAACTGGGGACTGGAGAGAGGGCGTACGCTCGGTCTTTCTGTCACTTCTGTTCTTTATGGAAGCTAAACGTATGATTCGTGTGGAGAAATGGAAGACGAACTGGGAGTATGCGGAGGAGCTGGGAGGTTCAGCTTCTTCCCTAGTCCCTTTGTTCCATGATAGCTCGCTTTTATTTGAACGCATTTGGTATGGCAAGGAAGTTGTAACAGAGGAACAGTTTACTTCTATGTATGAACAGATTGCCCGTGTTATCGGCAGGGAGGAGGGCTTTGCACATGAGAGGGCTGAATAAGCTGCATGTGGGACTAGCACTCAGCATCCTGTTATTTCTCGCATTAGGCTACTGGCTAGTAAAGCCAAAGCACCCAGATCAACCTCCCTATCTGTCCTTCTCGGCGGATATCGACGGCACGAAAGCTTGGAAAGAACTGCTGAGTACAAAGCAGAAGGCTGTAAAGGAATGGCGTCTCAACTGGAAAAACCTGCCCAATGGTGAAGCGATGCTGTTGGTTGCCTTACAGCCGTCGGCTGTGACCAAGGCAGATCGCGAGCAGCTGTTGGGTTGGGTTCGGAAGGGTAATGATGTTGTTCTGTTTGATCGCAAGCCCGAAGGGTGGGAGCCTTGGGGGACTGTGTTGGCGGGGGAGATTGGGAAGGGAAGTACGGAAGAGAGTACGAAAGAGAGTGCGAAAGAGAGTACGGAAGAGAGGACGTCTGTCTCGACGATTAGGGTCTCGCCGGATTACACGCCAGCAGAGGGGCTGCTGACGGGACGGGTGGATACACCGTACCGGATTAAGCCCGGTGGAAACGGGCGGGTGCTGTTCGAAGATGAACACGGCGTGCTCGCCAGCCGTATAGAAGAAGGTTCGGGCAGCATCACCGTGGTGCTGACCCCGAACTGGATGCAGAATGGGACGATTGATCAGGAGTCCCATTTCGCATTGATCTGGCCGCTGTTCGCGAAGTCCTGGGACGCCGTGTGGGTTGATGAGACCCATCACGGCTTCGGGACGAAGGCCGGACTGCTTGCCGTCTACCCCGCGTGGCTCGTGCTCGCAAGCAGCCAGCTTGGTCTCGCGCTGCTGCTGTGGCTCTGGCTGCGCGGGAAGCGCTTTGGCCCCGTCTACACGCCGCGGGCGTGGACGGTTCGCCGCGGCGACGAAGGCGTGCACGCCGTCGCCGCTTGGTACGAGCGCCTCGGCTACCAGCACGAGGCGCTTGCGCACCAGCAGCTGTTCCTGCGGCAGCTGCTGCATCAGCGCTGGGGGCTTAGCCCCAGCGCAAGTGCTTTGCAGGCCGCAGAAGCTGCACACGGCCGCATGTCTGAGGCGCAGGCGGCGCAGCTCGCGCGCCTGCTGGAGGAGCCGCCTGCTAGCGGCGGCTCTGCTGGGCCCCGCGCTGCGAAGCAGCGGGGCGTGAGCACCCAAGCGTTCGTGCAGCGAACGCGGGAGATGGGCGAGATGATCGCCTACTTGGAGAAGGAGTGAGCGCAATGAATGAATTAATCCAATCGATGGAGCAGCGCTTGTTCGGCCAAAAGCTGAACATAAGGCTGCTCGTCACCGCCCTATTGGCTGGCGGTCATGTACTGCTGGAAGGTGTGCCGGGTCTAGGAAAGACCAAGATGGCGCGCACCCTTGCGGAATTATCAGGCGGCGATTACCGCCGTATTCAATTTACGCCAGACCTGATGCCCGGAGATATTACGGGCAGCGTCATTTATCATATGCAGGATCATTCATTTACTACGATTCAAGGTCCTATTTTCACGAATGTTCTATTGGCTGATGAAATTAACCGTTCCGGACCGAAGACACAAGCGGCTCTCCTAGAAGCAATGGAAGAGCGCCAAGTAACGATTCAGGGGAATACGTACAAGCTCCCAAATCCCTTTTTTGTCGTAGCCACCCAAAATCCCGTTGAATACGAAGGTACCTATCCGCTACCAGAAGCACAGCTCGATCGTTTCTTGTTCAAGCTGGTGCTTGATTATCCTGGTGAAGAAGCTGAAGTAGAAATTCTTCGCCGCCACGTACCGTTTGGGCAGCATCAAGAGGAGTCACTCGCGGCCATACTGACCCCAGAACGCATCACAGAGCTGCAGCGCAGGCTTTCCGATGTGGTTGTGGAGGAATCCTTATACACCTATATTGCCACAATTATTCGCAAGACCCGCGAGTCCAAACGCATACAGCTGGGAGCTAGTCCCCGGGCAGGAATTGCCGTCCTGATGGCAAGTAAAGCTTGGGCCTTACTGGATGGACGAACGTATGTGACGCCTGACGATATTAAGCTTGTAGCGCGACCTGCACTGCGGCACAGACTGCTGTTAACACCGCAAGCGGAATTGGAGGGCGGAACAAGTGACCACATCATCCAAGAGACGCTCGGCTCTATTCCGGTTCCTCGATAAATTCCTGCTTCAGGACTTTATCCTGCCAACGAACCGATTCATTGTACTCGTATTCGTAGGTGCAGTAGTCACGTTAATAGCCTCTATATTTGATGCCGCCCTACCTGTATTCTGGAGCTGGAATGCACTGCTCTGCGTGTTAAGTGGCATTGATCTTTTACTGCTTCCTAAACGCAGCAGTTGGGGAATCCGGCGCAAACTTCCGGAGCAGATGGATGTCAGAAGCAGCTTTGAGGTGGGTCTTGAGCTTGAATCCGAGGAACAGCCGTCTGTTCACGTTGAATTAATGGATCATTTGCCCCAAACATTCAGCATGGTAAGCAACCATTTGAGCGGCGCGTTCCGAGGAACTTCAGCCTCTTTCTTTTATACAACGATGGCTCTCGAAAGAGGGGAATACTTCTTCGAACATGTATACTTGCGCTACTCCGGAGGCATGGGGCTTTGGAAGAAGCAAGTGCGATTGAAACAGGTAGATAAGATTGATATCTATCCTGATTTATCTCAGGTACGAGGTGTACTAGGCGCTGTACAGGATGCATTAATATTAGAAGGCCAGCGACTATTCAAAAAGCAGCGTATCGGCTCGGAGTTTCATTATATCCGTGATTATGTGCAAGGCGACGATATGAGACATATCAATTGGAAAGCGTCTGCTCGCACGACGAAGCTGATGACGAACCTTTTCCAGCCGGAAAAAGGAAAGATTGTGACCTTAGTGTTGGACTGTGGTCGGCAAATGGCTATCGAGCTTGAGGGACAAGTGAAGCTTGACCGGACACTGGAAGCTGCATTAACACTTGCTGCCGTAGCTCTTAAACAAGGGGATCAAGTAGCGTTAATTGCTTACGCAAGCCAAGTGAAAGTGTACGTACCGGCTGGAAAAGGGCTTTCCCATCTTCAGGAGTTAACGAGGGCCGTGTATGATCTGAGGACGGATTTCGTGGAGTCTAACACACAGATCGCCTTCTCTCATGTGCTGCGCTTTCTGAAAAAACGCTCGCTTGTCGTGCTATTTTCCGATATGGAAAGTTATCTGTATGATCAAGAGATGCTGCCATATGTGCAGCGATTGCGCAGAAGTCACCATGTGCTGCTCTTGTCCTTGCAGGATCCGCTTCTTCATCAATGGGTACGTATTCGCGCTGAGGATAGCCGCCAGGCTTATCGGCAAAGTATTGCCCACCAATTTACAACAGACCGTTACGCCTATGTAACCAAAATGGCCGGCCGTGGCATCCCGGTGATGGATGTCCCTGCCGACCAACTGACACTTAGCGCTGTTAATGCTTATTTGGATTTGAAATCGCGAGATCGTTTATAGCGTTAATTGTTTTTGTTTAGATCGATGACTAATGCCATATCCGTAATAGAGTGCGAGTAACAATAAAGTCATTCCGGCTATGAGATATTTAACCTCAAGCGACATCGTGGACGGTGTAATGTAACCTTCAATAATCCCTGCAATGATGAATAAAGGAATCGTGCCGATCAAGAGCTGGGCCGATTCCTTGGCCGACTCCAGAAAGCGCAGTTTGCGCGGATATGGCCCTGGAACGAAGAATCGATACCCCATATACAAACCGGCGCCGCCAGCGATGAAAATAGCGGTAAGCTCAATAATGCCATGCGGCAATATGTAAGCCCAGAATACATAGCTTTTCCCAGATTGCATGAAAACGGCAGCTAATGCTCCTACAATAAGGCCGTTGCTTATCATTAAATAGATGGTCCCGATCCCAAGCGTTACACCGCTTATGAAAGCGAGAACGGCGACTCGAATGTTGTTCGTCATGATGGCTGTTGATACAAGTGGTGAATGCAGGTCGCCGCGTGGATCGGCGGTTTTGGAAGGGTCAATACTATCGGCCATGGCCCCTGGCATGATCATGGATAGATTTAATGGATCGTTCCATACAGACAGGAAGCCGAGCAGCCCACCAAGCAAAAATAAGAAAAGGGCAAAGCCCACAAATAGACTTCTCGCGCGTATTAGCGATGGAAAGTAGTGGAGGAAAAACTCCTTCATCTGTTTACTGCTTTTGTTATTTTCTTTATACATCGCATTATGAGCTTGGGACACGAGATGATTCAGATATAGGGTTGTTTCATCCGTAGGCATGTGAGTTTGTAAGGTAGCGAGATGAGCAGATGCGACTTTGTAAAGTTCAGTGAATCGATTCACTTGGCTGGCCTGCAAACTGCTCTTCCGCTTACTAAGCTGAATCAGCAGCTGCTCAAGCTCTGTCCATTGCGATTTATGTTCTCGAATAAAGCGCGAGATATTCATGGGGTGGACCTCCTAAGAGTTTTGCTTTGGCAAAACTTGCATCGTAAGCATAATCTAAGAGTTTTGCTTGTTCATTTTAGCATATCAATGACATTCGTTACCATAATTTTGAAATCATAAGGAGATGCTATGAACGAGTCTCTGGATAAAGAACTAACCATAGTTACACCTGAGCAGGTGCAATTGCAATTTCAAACCGCAGGCATTGGCAGCAGGGCGATAGCGCATCTACTTGATTGTTTGATTTTGCTTGTGATGAATGGCCTTTTATTCTTATTCGCTATTTTGGTGAGCAGGTTATATTCGGGTGATTGGCTGCCTGCTCTTGCTGATTATTTGATCGCGATTGCCATCATACTTTGGATTGTAGTGAACTTAGGCTATTTCGTTTGTACGGAAGCCTTCATGGGAGGGCAAACGCCAGGGAAAAGAATCCTAGGACTTCGCGTGCTCCAAAATAACGGGCAGTCTGCAACACTATTATCGATCTTGATTCGTAACTTGTTTCGTCTGCTGGATATGATGCCAACTTTTTACTTCATAGGAGCAGTCAGTATCATCTTTAGTTCAAAAGATAAGCGCATTGGTGATATGGTAGCCGGAACCATTGTTGTGATTGAGGCTCGTTTTGAGCGAATGAAGCGTCGTAAACATATCGATAAGGCAATCTCCAAAAAGAATTTCCCCATACTCACCGTGGAGATAGAGGAAGCCAAAAGACAAGAGATTACTGCGATAGACTGGCAGCTTTTACAAGCCTGGGTTGAGCGAATACCGACAATGCACAATGTAAGATTACAGGAGTTAGCCGTACCGATTGCTCAACATTTTTCTAATAAGTTAGAACATGACCTAGGGTTTACATTGGATCCTGCTGCATATTTAGCTCAACTTTATGAGAAGCTCAGAAACGATTGGGAAGTTTAATTAGGAGGGCTTATATGGGAATCACAGCCATTGTAGCAGGCGGTTCCGGATTAGTTGGCCGTGAGCTGATTAAGCTGCTTCTAGAAGATCAGGCATACACGAAAGTGATTGCACTGGTTCGTAAAAACATGCAAATTAGTCATCTCCGCGGAAATGAGAAATTGGTTCAAATCGTAACCGATTTTAGCAATCTGGATGCCCTTATTGAACCGTCTGACATGGAGCATGCTCATGTATTTTGCACGTTAGGTACGACAATTAAGAAGGCAGGATCCCAAGAGCAGTTTCGAAAAGTAGACTTGGCGTACCCTATGAAATTGGGGCAAATAGCTAGTTCGGGTAAGGCAGAGGCATTTGCCATAGTAACTGCGATGGGAGCGAGCCGCAAATCCTCGATTTTTTACAATCGGGTAAAGGGAGAGGTGGAGGAAGGCCTAAGGGAGCTTAAGCTCCATGCGCTTTACATGCTTCGTCCTTCACTTATTCTAGGTAAACGAGATGAGTTTCGACGGGGTGAGAAATTGGGAAGCATGGTGTCGCGAGCCATTTCCCCGCTTATGATCGGTGGACTCCGTACGTATCGGCCGATCCATGCGAAAACGATCGCTACGGGATTAATTAAATCCGCAAAGTCAGGTCAGTTCGGCACACATGTGCTGCTGTCAGCTCAGATTGCTGAGCTTGCTTCGAAGTAGAGGTTCCATATCGACGTGAACACGCCTACCTGATATGATTAAGGACGTTAATCTCTAAGCAGCACGGACGCGCGGGACAATCTGCAGAGAAGCTGTTTTTCGGCTTCTCAGACTCTACTGACGAGCTTCGGCTCCTTACGCTCTCGCTGAAAGCGCGTTTTCTGCGCTTAATCAAACGTTAAATATAAACACACAGGGAAAGTAGGTTTTATATCATGATCGATCATATTGTACTTGTAAAATTCGGTGAAACAACGACACAGGAGCAGCTCCAAGAAGTCGTTGATAGATTTAAAGCGTTAAAAGAGCATTTAACAGGCATTGTAGATATTCAAGCAGGCATTAACTTTTCAGAGAAGAACAAAGGCTATCAGGTTGTATTATCAGTACGTTTTGAGGATAGAGCAGCGCTTGAGGCTTACGGTCCAAATCCGGAGCACCAAGCGGTTGCTGCATATATTAGAGAAGTAGGCAGAGTCGATAGCTTGATTGTTGATATTGAAATTTAATCATACGAAAAAACTGCTGATAGGGATCCATCCTTATCAGCAGTTTTTTTATGCGGATAAATTAAATAATTGATTATTTTGTCCAATCTATAAATCTATCATCTTCATACAATATAGTATCTTACAAGAAAAGGAGATGAAAGAAGCATGGCAAATCAAATCGAAAGTTACTTTGGTCTTACGGTTACGCCCGTTACAGATGGGGTGCAAATTCCTGTCCCATTAACTCCGGCAGGAGTAGGACTTGCGGAAGTCAGAGTGGATGTTCCAGCCACATATCCTCAAGTTGTAGAATTGAAAGCAACCATTGGATTAAGAGGAGATGTAGGTACAGGAAGTGTATTATTCCGAATTTTCCGCGATGGTCAAGTCATTTACTATGCACGACTTGGTCTTGAATCTGGCTTTGAGAAATACTATCTTCCGACAATTCAAGCAATCGATGTTAACCCACCAGCAGGATCTCATGGCTATACCTTATCTATTGAGTCTTTGACTCCAGGCTTAGCAGTTGTTGTCATTGGTCCTATTAATTTGAGCGCTTTAGTTATTAACGCCCTCTAATAAAGAAGCCTCCGGCCCCAGAACACAGAGGGTTGGAGGCTTTCTTTTGACTTATCAGGTTTTCTGTTCTTTGCGATAAACCGAAGGTGCTGCTCCACTCCATTTGCGAAATTGCTTGGAGAAATAGAGGGCATCGTTAAATCCGACAGAAGACGCTACTTGGTCAATAGTCATAGATGTCTCTAACAATTGTTTGGCCCGTTCCATGCGAACTTTTAACAGATACTGCATAGGGGCTAAGCCGGTAGATTGTTTGAACATTTTACATAAATACGTACGGTGATAGCCTAGTGTGTGTGCGAGTTCCTCGATAGATACCTGCTGTGTGTATTGCAGTTCTAAGTATCGGATGGCTTGTCCGACTTGACGCTCGATATCGGTTTCGGTCGTTGGTTTAAAGGCAATCTGGTGGATGTTCATGCGCCCGAGTTCCCGGATTAAGAGGCGAAGCCAAGCAGCGGATTCCATATCCTCAAGCACAGGAGTGTCAGAATGCTGGAAACTGGAGCGAATGTGTCGGTAATAATGACGGATAGAGCGGGGGTTGCTCCCCAATATGACGGCCTGATGAGGGGAAACGCCAATTTGCGAAAGCAAGGTTCCTGCAGCACGGCCTGAAAAGGCAACCCACGTATAGTGCCAGGGATGATCGCTGTCTGCGATATAGCTGAACAACTCTCCGGGATAAATAACGAAGGTGTCTCCGGCGGAGCATCGATAAGTGCGGTTATGCATCTCGAATGTGCCTTCTCCCGCATGTACGGTATGGATGAGGTAATAATCATGCACGGCCGGTCCCATTTTATGCAGAGGAATAGGCTTGCCCTCACCGCTGAAAAGTACGGATAATTCATTGGTGCTATGGAGCGGATTGATATGGAGGGTGAAATAGGAATGATCCTGATTCATAGAAGCCTCTTTTTAGGTTTTGTTTCTAGGGTACATGAATAAACTACAAATGTCCATATAGGAGTTCATTCGATCCATGTTTTTGGGAGTTGTCCTGCGCTATAGTGAGGATAAGAAAAAAGAACTCACTATGGAGGAGATTCACACATGTCCAAGATTACTTTTTTAGGTGCTGGAAGTACGGTTTTTGCGAAAAATGTACTTGGTGATTGTTTGCTCACACCTGCGCTGCAAGGCTTTGAAATCGCTCTCTTTGATATTGATCACGAACGTCTGCAGGATTCAGCTAACATGCTGAATAACATCAAAAAGACTAGCGGAAGTACGTCTGTTATAAAAGCTTATACGGACCGTAAGGAAGCTCTGAGCGGAGCTAAATATGTGGTGAACGCTATCCAAGTAGGTGGCTATGATCCATGTACAATAACGGATTTTGAAATCCCTAAAAAGTACGGCTTGCGTCAAACGATTGCCGACACGGTCGGTATCGGCGGTATTTTCCGAAATCTGCGTACGATTCCTGTGATGCTGGATTTCGCAGCGGATATTCGCGAGGTATGTCCAGATGCCCTGTTCCTCAACTATACGAATCCGATGGCAGTATTAACCAATGTTATGAACACGTATGGCGGTGTTCGTACAGTTGGCTTATGTCACAGCGTACAAGCGTGTATTCCGGAGCTTTTCAAAAGTCTGGGCTTGGAAAAGGAAGGCGTTAAAGCCAAAATCGCCGGCATCAACCACATGGCATGGCTGTTGGAAGTAACCAAGGATGGCGTTGACCTTTATCCAGAGATTAAGAAGCGGGCCGCGGAAAAGCAAAAAGAGAAGCATTGGGACATGGTTCGTTATGAAATGATGCTGAAATTCGGTCATTATATTACCGAGTCTTCCGAGCATAATGCGGAGTACCATCCGTATTTCATCAAACGCAATTATCCAGAGCTGGTAGACCGCTTCAATATTCCACTCGACGAGTATCCACGCCGCTGCATCGAGCAAATTAGCAGATGGAAACAAATGCGCGAGGATCTGGTAAATGATGCGAATCTGACACACAATCGTTCCCATGAGTATGCTTCCTACATTTTCGAAGCGATTGAGACCGATATTCCGTTCAAAATCGGCGGTAATGTGATGAATACTGGTTTAATTACGAACTTGCCGCGCGAAGCATGCGTTGAAGTTCCTTGCTTAGTAGACCGTAATGGAGTTACGCCTACCTACGTTGGCGATCTGCCTCCGCAGCTAGCGGCGCTCAACCGTACGAATATCAATACGCAGCTGCTGACGATTGAAGCAGCAATCACACGTAAACGCGAGCATATTTATCACGCGGCTATGTTGGATCCACATACATCAGCAGAGCTGTCGATGGACGATATCGTTGCGATGTGTGATGAGTTAATTGAAGCACACGGCAAATGGCTGCCTGAATATCACTAAAATGTTCATATGAAAAAGAAGGTCATGGCGTATGTCTAACATACCCATGGCCTTCTTTGCTTTAACCACCAAATGCGTCACGAAACGCATGGTTTAATGCTTCAAGCTCCACATTCCAAAGCGGGGCAATTTCGGGCCCTACGTTTTCGTCAAACCAATCGGAAAGCGCTTTGCGGTTGCTGCCGTTCTCCATGATGAATGGAAGGTTCAGCATCACCTTTTTCACATAGAGCTCCTCAGCAGCCCTAATCTGCTCGGGGGAAATCCATACTTTCAAGCGCTTAACAGTTCGATATAATTCCTTGCTGCAAGCTCTCCGAATTCCGCGAGCACTGGGGAACTGCTGCTTATGTTTTTCACTCGGCTTGTTATTGATCATGACTGTATCCACACTCCCTCTATGCTATTTGTATGCATGGAGAGGGCGCAGAGCCACTGGGGACAGGAACCTAAGCCGCCCATTTGGGTAGAGGATTATCGATTTAACAGCCTTATTATGTTGGAACTTGATGACTGGTTCCGGTTAAGTCATCAGAGCTGGAAACAGCATGTCGCGAACGAGGAAGCGGCTAATCCACCACGATATAGCCAATCATTGGACCGCTATGGGCAATATCCGTGTGCGTCAAGCAAATGATGCGGTAAGTCCCTTCCTGATTGGCCGTAAAATGTACAACGGTTTCTTTCCCTTTTTTGACTTCACCGCTAATATTTAGCCCTTCGATGAGAAAAGGGTGGCTCTGACCGTTCACACCATAGATGCTTAGCTTGATTTTCTCGCCCTTTTGGACAACGACGGTGCCCGGATCCCATCGATAGGCTTCAATTGTTTTACCGTCTGCGGTGGTTGATTTGAACTCTCCGGTTACCATGTGAATCGTCCTTTCCGCAGTCGGCTCGGCTGCCGTTGAGACGATGCTCCCACGGTTCATATACAGCAAGCCGGAGAGGAGCAGCAGCAGAGCAGCGGCTGCCAGAAAGAGATGCTTACGTTTAATAATCCATACTCGGGACATCGTTGGTCCGCCTCCTGTACAAGGTTCTTGTACATCTTATGCGGAGGCTTGTCAGCGCATGATTATGATCTGATGAACAGTTCAAGCCGATGTTCAAGTGAGGGTTCTAATTACCACCATGCTGTGGGGTAATGGGTTCGGGTTGCCCGGTGATAAACGAGGGCAACCAGCACGAGCAGCGCGGCGCCGAGAAGCACCGGCGTGAGCAAGAAGCCCCAGCCCGCGCCCGTGAGCATCACGAGCAGCGGGTCGGCGCCGGCCGGCGGATGCAGCGTGCGCGTCAGCTGCATGAGCGTGATGGCGGCGCCAACGGCGAGGGCGAGGCTCCACGCGTGGACGCCGAAGGCGGAGAGCGCGCAGAGCCCGACGAGCGTGCTCAGCAGGTGGCCGCCGACAAGGCTGCGGGGCTGCGCGAGCGGGCTCTGCGGGAGCGCGAAGGCGATGACGCATGAGGCGCCGAAGGGCGCCATAAGCAGCGAGACTCGGGTGAAATCGCCGAGTAAGCTGCAAACCAGAATGGCGAGAAACCCGCCGATTCCGGGGATGAGCAGAGCGAATGCTTTTGGGAATGATGCAGGGCTATTCATTGCTTGTGTACACCTCTTTTCCTTTATTAATTCTCATGGTATCATGAGTTAAATCATTTGAATAACGAATGATTATGATAATAGATATTCGATAATTCGATAGGTAGGGGTGGCGTACAATGCTTGAACATATGGATGGGCGCAGCATGAAAACCTTCATCACGGTGATGGAGGAGAAAAGCTTCAGCAAGGCAGCCCTCAAGCTCGGATACGTGCAATCAACGGTTACGATGCATATTCATCAACTTGAGCAAACATTGGGTCAAGCTCTGTTTAGGCGTTTGCCCCGAGGTGTAGAATTAACTGCTGCGGGCAGAGAAGTTGCCCCCTATGCGTATCGATACCTACAGCTTGGCGAATCCCTTCAAGATAAATTAACCGGTCTGCATGAACCCAAAGGCGTGGTGCGGCTCCGAGCGCTTGAATCCTTCTGCGTGCCGCATCTTCCACAGCTGCTGCCTACTATATTTGAACAATATCCTCAGATACAATTGCAACTGGAAACCGGTTATCAACGTGATATTATCCAAGAAGTGTCTGCGTACCGCGTTGACCTTGGTATTGTTCCTCGCGACCCGAAGGCTAACAATCTTACTTTTATACCTCTGATCCAAGATGAATTGGTATGGGTAGGGGCTCCTGCATTGGTAAGTCGTGTGGAGAACGATGGTTGGGAAGCAATAGCGGATACCAAAGTAATTGGCTTTGGAAGCCGCTGCATTTACCAAACGATGGCCTCTCAGGTCTTAGCAGACAAAGGGTTAGCCACCTTTACAGCGATGGAGTTCGACAGCACGGAAATGATTAAACAGACCATGATGTTTGGAATGGGTCTTTCCTTAATGCCGTTAACATCCGTTCAGGAAGAGCTTCAATCGGGCAAATTGTTGAGACTGCAGCAGGAGAAAACAATTTTGCTAGAGCATGGGCTCATTCATCGCTCAGGCAAAGATTTAAGTGCACCCGTACATGCCTGCAAGGAGCATATTATATCCTACTTTTTAGCGCAAAAAGAGCGTGGAACTGGTTGATAGGAGCCCGTCTGTGATAGAATGTTTTATAGACTAGAAACGGATATTCTAAGTGGAGAGAGGTTTCATGGATGAGTGAGTTGATTCACAATGTACTGCTTTATTTGGAAGGACTTGGGTATTGGGGGATTTTCCTCGGATTAATGTTGGAAGTTATCCCTAACGAACTGCTTTTAGCATACGCAGGCTATCTGGTGTCTAAAGGTGAGATTAATTTTGTTGGCGCTATAGTTTGTGCTGTAATCGGCGGTACCTTAGCGCAAGTGGTGCTCTATTGGATCGGTCGCTACGGAGGTAGACCCTTCCTTGAGAAGTACGGTAAATATTTGCTTATCAGCAAACATCATATTGATGTAGCTGAGTCTTGGTTTAACCGCTATGGGACAGGCATGATCTTCACAGCTAGATTCATTCCCATTGTCCGTCATGCGATATCCCTTCCCGGGGGTATGGCCAAAATGCCACTAGGTAAGTTTACACTCTACACAGGTCTAGCTTTAATTCCATATTCCATTCTCTATGTCTACTTGGGCATGAAGCTCAAAGATAACTGGGAAACGATTGACGAAATCGCAGGACCATACATTAAGCCATTAATTATCGCAGCGATTGTCTTAACGATCTTGTATGTGGGTTATCAATTATATTTGAAAAGAAAAGCGAAGATATAAGCCACAAAGATTTGGAGCTTTCGCGTGCATTTGCTACAATAAAAGAAACGAATGACGATATGAGAGGATGATCAGCGATGAGTACGAATCTTGCAAGCAAACTACGCACTGGCTTAAAGCCACAGCAGTTCATTGACAGCATGGAGAAAAATCAAGAGCAATTTTTAGCTTATTACAATGGATTTGAATGGGATAATGAAGAGGACAAGGAGTATTTCGATTCTCTAAACAACCGGGATGATCTGCGCTGTCTAATCGTTGCTGCGGATTGGTGCGGCGACGTTGTTCGTAACGTACCTGTCGTATTCAAAGCGCTGGAGAACAGCGGTATTCCTACGGAAGTACTTATTATTGAACAAAATTACGACGTTATTGACCAGTTCCTGACGGGTGGCGGTCGTGCGATTCCAATTGTTATATTTACAGATACAGGCGGTTTTGTTTTGGGACAATGGGGTCCGCGTCCGAAACACGTGCAAGCTGTCATGAATCAATTCAAAAAAGAAAATCCAGATCGTGAAGCGGCAGATTATAACGAAAAAATTCAAGTAGCCAGAGCCGAAATGGGCCGTCAATATGGTGAAGGTAACGGATATCATGCTGTTATTGTGAAGGAACTTCGTGAATTAATCGAGTCGTTCTAAGGTGAATACATATGATTAAAATAGAATCATTTGTGCTAGGCCCGGTAAGTACGAACGCGTATTTGTTATCTGATCCCGAAACGAAAAAAGGCATTATCATAGATCCAGGCATGAATCCTAAATCACTTATCAAAAAGATTGCCGATTTGGATATTGTAGCGATTCTCCTCACGCATGCTCATTTTGACCATATCGGTGGGGTCGATGAGATCCGTAAGCTCAAACGCTGCCCCGTGTATATTCACGATCTGGAAGCCGACTGGCTGACGAATCCAAAGAAAAACGGCTCAGCTCGCTGGCCTGATCTAGGAGCTCCGATTGAAACGGACCCGGCTGAATATGCGCTAGACGAAGGGCAAACGCTCGAGTTTCTTGGCATTAAGCTTAAGGTATTCCATACCCCCGGTCATTCACCGGGAAGTGTGAGCTTCTTATACGAGAAGCACCTGTTCAGTGGAGATGTTCTGTTCAAACTGTCGGTAGGTCGAACGGACCTTCTCGGTGGGGATAACAACGTGCTGCTGGATTCCATTCAAGATAAGCTGTTTTTACTCGATGATGACGTCATTGTGTATCCAGGACATGGCGCCAAAACAACGATTGGTTTCGAACGAGAAAACAATCCATATGTGTAAATATGAGAGGGCTGCTCCCGTTGTGGGGCAGTCCTTTTTAGTTGGAAATGAGCTAAGAGGAACTACGATAACGAATCGAGTTCCCTTTCGCGTGGTTTTGGATCGTTTTTGCCCATGCATGCATGCTCGTTCGCCCATGACATCAGACCATTTTATTTGGATCTGGGTGTTTACCGTGTTCAAGGTAGGTGCTCCCCCATAGACTGATGTTGTAAGCTATTCACCCAAACCTAAACGAAAACAAAGTTGTTTAAGACCATTTAATTTGATGATGAAAGTTTTCCTTAAGGAAAACTTTGAGGAGGTGCTCTTTCATGGAATATGCAAAAGCTCCAACGTACCCAATAGCCCCGATGCCGATGCCAGCTCCGATGCCAATGCCGATGCCGATGTCGATGCCAACCCAAATGCCGCTATCGGTACAGCCGCAAGCTCCTATGATGCAAAGCCCGGTCCACAATGATATCCATTTGCACGCATCCTACCAACAAACATCCTATGTTTTCCCAAAACCGGTTGCTGTACACCACCCTGTAGCAAAAGTTAGCTCTTATAACTCAGTCGGAAGTATTCTCGTTCTGTTCATTTTGCTTGTGATTATTACGCGTGGGATTTGTAAATATTAATTTCATTGATCGTCAATAAAAAAGTAATCCACTTCTGGGGATTTTCGACCGGATTGGATTACTTTTTTGTTTCATAAGTATGGAGCCACTGGGAGCATTCCTGTCTCGTATCGTTTCACTTTTTACTATGTATAGAAATGCCAAGAAGGTGGCATCATGGACGTTATATGATGTATTGAACGGTGGGTGTTAATGGGCATGGGAATAGGAATAGTAAATACGGCAATATGCTCTTACTGCGATCAACCAGCGACATTTCGAATTGGAAATGTTGACTATGAACTACATGCTTGTGACAAACATGAGGATGCCGCGTATATCAAGTTTGATAGAGTGACTGGGGAAGATTCGTGGAGGATGATTTCTATGGCCTCACATGGCTTTACTGAACCTTGAAATAATTCATTGTATGTTCAGGTAAATGTTGGTACATAATATCAATATTATTCTTCGAAGGAGGCATAAAAATGGATATAGAAACGTTTGAAGGAAATTTAGAAACAATTGTTGAGGCATCAGATATTCTCTCCGTTCCAGAAGGAGCGAAAAAATTTGTCGATATCATTGGCGATGAAAAGCTTGATGGTTACGGTGACCCAGCATCAAATTTTGACACACAACAAACAACATAAATCGAACTCCCCCGTGAAATGGGGAGTTTTTTATTTATATCATAGTAGTAGCAGCAGTAGTCTAACGACATGAAAGTACCTATAACGAAACCTTGTTAAATCAAGGTTTTTTGTGTTTGTAGGGATTTTGTTGTCGTTTTTTTTGCGACATGAATATCCCTACAAAACATGCGGACGACAAGAAAATCCCTCATATATGTGCAATAGTGGTGAATTATTGTGAAAAATAAATGAAAGTGAATTTTGAAGCTTACTTACCTTAGATCTCAACCTGCAGGTGCCCATCTTTCGCGGAATTGAGCCCCGTCCTCTTCATCAACAATCCTCATTTACCCCAAAACACCTGGAAAAATACCCACAAACGATACCCTTAATTCGTGAAATTAGACCATCCTCCTGTTAGGCTCTCCAGGTGAAATACAGTGAATAATTCTAATTTTCATGTTCATGTTTATGGATTTTCTTTTTACGATAAAAGGAAGGATTAACCCCATCTATTTTTTTAAAGGCTTTACTAAAGGAATGAATATCCGGAAAGCCGATACTTCCGGCAATGAGCATTAACGGGTCATTAGTGAACTGAATCATTTCCTTCGCCTTTTCTATTCTTTGTAAAAGATGATATTGGATTGGGCTCATCCCGAATGATTGTTTGAATAATGAAATCATATAGTATTTGCTAATTCCCGAAATTTTGGAAAGTTCATCTAAGGTTACCTTTCGGTCGATATTGTGTTTCAAGTAGATCCGCAGCTGCTCCATTTCTCCCATATTGGTTACTAGATGTGGATTACAGTTCCAGTAGTTTTCACGTAAAAGTACATTCAATAATTGCAAAAACAGTCCTTTTATATTCATTTCATAAAAGGGTAACGTCATTTGAAATTCTTTTATGATTTCAAAGATCATTCTTTCGATAACCAAGGTATTCCTTAACCGAATGTGACTGGAAATCTGAGGGATAATTTGGCCAAGATCGTCGTTTCGAAACCATTTCATTTCATCCGCAGTCATATCTTCAAGTTTTTTAAAGGAAACCTTCACATCCGGACTATCCTCCTTATAGAACAAATCAAAATGCAAATGAGGTTGTCGTACTAATTCTGTTCCTAACTTTCTAATAGAGTGTCGTTGCTTTGGACGAAAAAGAAAGAGGTCCCCCGGTTCTCCAATAAAAACATCATTCTCGATGGTTACTTGTATTCTGCCTTCCTTAACGTAAAGTAACTCATAGTCAAATAAAACTCTCTCCTCTAAATACCAAGGGAATGGGATATAACTATCCATTGCTATCCGGACGTACGGCGATAATTGTTGAATGTTCATGTCAGGTCTTTCCCTTCTGAATATTTTTCAAAGCAATATATGACAAATAATCAATAATCCTTCCTAAATACAAATCCATAAATGTATTATAACATGTATATGTGATGAGTGAAGCGCTTCCACTGATCCGAAATTATTGATAAGAAAAGCAATGCCGTCATGAAATTACAGCAGGAACAGGACATGAACGTTTGGCAACAAAACAGCCATTAGGCGGATTACCATTTATCAAAGATGCTCGCAGACTACGTGAATCAAGCTGGGATCGCACGGGGGGAAACCGGGACTTTAAAGTGGTTGAACCGGGGGAAACATGTATTATAGCCGATATCAAGGGTGCAGGACGTATTAAACATATTTGGTTGACTACACGCTGCTACGCCCCGCAATATTTGCGCAAGCTGATCATTGAGATGTATTGGGACGGGGAAGATAATCCTAGTGGGAGGGTGCCTCTCGGTGATTTCTTCGGAATCGGGCATGCTACATGTAAACAATACGTTTCATTGCCATTAAGCATGGTCATGGGTGAAAAAAGGGGTCCAAAGGGGCCGTTTGCAGCCGCGATGAACAGCTATTTTCCGATGCCCTTCGGTAACGGTGCCGTTCTTAGCCGGAAAGCTAGAGTCTTCAACGGGATGTTAATTCCGAATGACTTATATTTTATTGAGGGGGTATCACTTCATGAAAGTGCAAGGGAAATTATGGTCTGGTATACTTGCTGGTTGTATGGTTTTGTCGACGGTTTTGGCCGGTTGTTCAAGTAATGCCGATAAATCGGAAACGTCTAAACCGGCAGAAAGTGCAAAGAGCGACACCGCCAAATCCTCTGGCAAGTCCTTGACAGTATTGGTTGAGGGTGGAAGTCCGGCGAACACGGTCGCTACCCAAACGGCGGAAGAATTTAAGCAAAAGACTGGCTATGAAGTGAAGATTGAAACGGTTCCCTACATCGGTGTCTATGACAAATTGAATGTAGAAATGAAAGCTAACTCTGGAGCATACGATGTTGCCACGATCGATATCTTGTGGTTTCCTGCTTTGGCAAAAAACTTGGTAGCTATGGATGACTTAATGACGGATGAGGTCAAAAATGATTTTGTACCTAATGTAGTCGATGGCGGTAAAGTGAACGGTAAAATTCTGGGCATGCCGGTTTGGACGAACTCAAAAATTTTATTGTATCGAACCGATTTGTTTAATGATCCGAAGGAACAAGATGCATTTAAGGCTAAATATGGATATGATTTGAAGCCGCCTACGAATTGGCAGCAATATAGGGATGTCGCCAAGTTCTTTACTCGTGATACGAATAATGATGGGGCAACTGATCTATATGGTACAGGCGTATTAGGAATGAATAACGGGGATTCAGTTGCCAGTTGGTTGGATCATGCCGCGCAAGCAGGAGCCAAACCGTTGGTTGTGGGCAAAGATAATAAAGCCTTAGTCAACTCGGCACCATATGTAAAAGCTCTGGAATTTGAAACAAAGATTTTACGTGAAGATAAGTCTGCGCCAGAAGGTGCACTAAACATGGCGTCTTCTGAAATTTCTGAAATGTTTTGGAATGGAAAAATGGCTATGATGCTTGAGTGGGCTCATTTCTTTGTCCCTTCTAACGATCCAGCCAAATCGAAAGTAGCGGGGAAAGTGGGGGCGGCGCCAATGATTGCCGGAGAATCCGGGGTAGGGGTTGTACCAGGACCTTGGTATCAAGTGATCCCGAGCACTTCCAAAAAACAAGATATCGCAAAACAATACGTGAAATTTATTTATGAAAAAAATGAATTGTTTATGAAAGCATTAGGAGTGGCTGCACGAAAATCGGTCTTTGACAAATACGGCCAAAAACCTGAATATGCACACCTGAAAGCGCTTGAAACTACACTGGCTGCCAGCCAAACACAAAATCGTCCAATATTGCCACATTGGAACGAAATCGAAAATGAAGCATTAGTCTCTGCAATTCAAGTAGCTCTCTCCGGAAAGGAAACACCGCAAGAAGCATTAAACAGAGCCGCAGCAAAAATTAACGAGATACAAGGAAAATAAATGGAAAAAGGGGCTCAGGTTCGAGCCCCTTTTTAACCGAATTCCAATTCTCACAGAAGGATGATGGATATGTCCCTAAGAGATCAGAAGCTTTCTTTCTTATTTTTTCTACCGGCTTTCGTCTTCATGATCTTGTTTTTTGTTTACCCAATGATGTTACTTTTTAAAGATAGTTTTTTTGATGATGAAGATCCTTCAAAATTTATTGGTCTACGGCATTATTCTCACGCTTTAACTTCGGACACATTCTATCAATCCTTACACAATACAATTGTGTATGTGATAGGTGCAGTTGCAATTGAGTTAATATTGGGCATGTTTCTTGCTCTTCTGCTAAGTACAGGGTTTAAAGGCGCCAACATCATTCGTACTTTGCTGTTGAGTCCGTTAATGATTTCTCCTTTGGTTTGTGGTTTAATATGGAAATTTATGCTAAACGACCAATTTGGTATCTTAAATGTAATTATATACAAATTGGGCTTGATTAAGAATCCTCAAAGTATCTTGTGGTTATCTGACAGCAAGTTGGCTTTAATTTCCTGCATGATTGCCGATGTATGGCTTACCACGCCATTTATGATGTTGATATTATTAGCGGGCATACAAGGTATACCTGAAAGTTTATACGAAGCTGCCCGCATGGACGGAGCAAATAAGTTTCAAAACTTTTTGCATATCACACTACCAAGTTTAAAACCGGTCATTTTAGTTGCAGTTGTCATACGTATGATTGATGCAGCTAAATCCTTTGATATTATTTGGGTGATGACACAAGGCGGTCCGAATGGTTCCTCTTCCTTAGTAAGCACTTTAATTTATAAATCGGTAGCCAGATACAATCAAGAGGGCTTTGCAAGCGCAATGGCGGTAATCTTTATGATTATATTGCTGGCGATATGCTCATTCTTTTTCAAACAATTCTGGAATCCTCATAAGAAAGCGGTTCGATAGGAAGGAGATCAGCAAGATGATTGTAACCTTGAGTAAACAAAAATCCAGAGTTACCGAGATACTTGTCTTCGTCATATCAAGTTTCTTTTTGTTAGTTACTTTATTCCCATATGCGTATCTTGTATTGTCTTCATTGAAACCGCCAAATGAAGTGATCTCCACAAACCCATCGTTATTGCCTTCTGTTTTTACTTTAGCCAATTATAATGCCTTGTTTCATCAACTGGCAATCGGCAAATATTTTGTTAACAGTCTTATAACTGCAATGTCAGGTACACTATTGAGTGTTTTTCTGGGTTCATTAGCTGCTTATGGCTTAACCAGATTTGCATCAAAGTTAGGGAATTTATTTCTACTTTTTACTTTGGGTGTTCGTATGACGCCTCTGATTAGTGTTGCAATACCGATGTATCGTATTATTGGGCAATTAGGTTTAATGGATACAAAATTAGCATTAGTTTTAGTCTATACCAGCATAAACATTCCGTTTGTTATCTGGATGATGATTGGTTTTTTTGACAATTTGCCAAAAGAGCTTGATGAATCTGCGCGTGTCGACGGATGCGGGATGTTTGGAACTTTTATGCGTATTATCTTACCGATCTCGCTGCCTGGAATCGCAACTACCTCAATTTTTAGCTTTATGCTTTCCTGGAATGATTTCTTGTTCGCATTACTTTTAACAAGCACTTCGGCCAAAACGGTGCCAGTAGGAATTTCAGAGTTTTTAACAGCTTACGGTTTGGATCTTGGCCCCATGACGGCTGCGGCAACCATATTTAGCGTGCCTGTCATGCTGTTTTCGTTTGTAATGCAAAAATACATTGTTCGCGGAATGACAATGGGTGCTGTTAAAGAATAGAGAATTTGAATGATCAATTAAAGAGTGGAGGAAATATTGATGCAATATGATCACCATACGTTCCATAACCTAATGTTAGGTAAAGCAGAACAATCGGTTGCAACTATAAAGGATCATGTGGGTAAAGACCCTATGCGCTTAAAGTTTCATTTTATGCCTCCCGCCTATTGGATGAACGATCCTAACGGGCTTATATACTATCAAGGAGAATATCATATGTTTTACCAGTTTCACCCCTATTCAGCCGAGTGGGGTCCGATGCATTGGGGCCATGCAAAAAGTAAAGATTTGGTTCACTGGGAACACCTTCCTATTGCACTTGCGCCAAGTGAAGTCTATGATCGTGACCAAAAAGGCGGATGTTTTTCCGGAAGCGCCGTCGATGACAACGGGATATTGACTTTGATCTACACCGGCACGATTATGAAGGAAGGGCGTGTCATTCAAACCCAATGTTTAGCTTCCAGTACCGATAGCGTGACATTTCAAAAATATGTAGGAAATCCGGTTATCTCTGTTCCTCCAGAAGGGAGTTCCTCTGATTTCAGGGATCCGAAAGTATGGAAACACGAAGATAAATGGTACATGGTCGTAGGTTCAAGTAAAGATGGAAAAGGAAGAGCTTTGCTTTATCGCTCGAATAACCTGTATGTATGGGAGTATGTAAGTGTATTGGCTGAGAGTGACGGTACGATGGGTACGATGTGGGAATGTCCGGATATTTTTCAGCTTGGCGATCGTTATGTACTAATGTTCTCCCCAATGGGAATGGGTGAAAAAAAAGCGAGTTATTTAACTGGTTCATTAGATTATAGTAGTGGGAAATTTACTTGGGATTATTGTGGAGAAGTGGATTGCGGGTTCGAGTACTATGCTCCTCAATCCTTCCTTGATGATAATGGAAGACGAATTATTATAGGTTGGTTGAACGCTTGGGATTGGATGCCGTGGTTTCAAAATTTCGGTCCCACTTTTAAAAACAATTGGTGCGGCGCGATGTCCATTCCAAGAACTGTAGAAATGGACGATGACGGACATTTGAGATTTCTTCCAGTTGAAGAATTAAAGGCGTTACGGGGGGGACATTTCCATCTTGACCGTACGGCGATTGAAGGGGAAATACAAGCGCTTCCCCAATCGATAAAAGGGGATAGTTTAGAGATTGTGGCGGAATTCAATCTGAAAAATTGCCACGCGGAGGAATTCGGCTTCAAAATGCGGGTGTCGGATGACGGCAACGAGGAGACGGTACTCTCTTATTCGCCTAAGACCGGAGAGCTTCAATTTGATAGAAACAGATCGGACGGATGGAGTCAGGGGATTCGAAAATGTAAACTGGAATCTGCCGATAAGGATACATTAAGGCTGCATATCTACGTAGATAATTGCGTTGTTGAAGTATTTGCGGATGAAGGGCGCACGACAATGACCAATAACATATATCCCAATCCGTACAGTATAAACTTGAAACTTTTTAGCCTCGGAGATAAGGTGGAACTCATTTCTCTTGATATATGGCAACTTCACTCTGTATGGTGAAGGAAGGGATAGGAACAGTTAGGGGCCGACGATTGAAAAAAGATGCAACATGAAGGGAAGCGAAATCCCTGCAGATCATCCGGCATGGGCTGTACAGGCCTTCTATATCGGTCAGGCGGTTACAACGGCAATCCTGATGCTTTCGCCAAAAAAGGTCACTTTGGGCGGAGGCGTTATGCAACAGAAGCAACTGCTTCCGATGATACGAACCGAGGTGCAGAGAAATTTAAACGGATACGTTAGTGCGGAAGCCATTCTTACGAATATCGCTCCGGGATTAGGGGATAATGCCGGACTGTGCGGGGCGTTGGCGCTTGGTTTGAAGGCGTTGAAAACATCTAACGAATAAACCGAAGGGTCTATTGTTTCTGTGAAAGTAAGAAAATCGCCTCATCCTGCCTTCTTGGCAAGGAATATTGGCGATCTTTTTGACCATATAAGAATTTATAACTTTCCGAGTCTACGGAATCGACCAATAAACCGAAGCGTTCTTAAAGGATAGTTCATTCATTCGTGGATCTTGAAGCTGCCGTAAGTAAGCGTCGGCTAGGCCCTGCAAGCGCAGTTTGCGTAGGCAGGAAAAGCACGAATTCGTAAGGCTTTACTTCCAGCTATATCAAGGAAAAAGTAGTTTATGAACAAACATACTTAATTGATAGGAGAATTTATTTATGGCTAGTAAAAATTATTACGACGTAACAGAGTGGCCTGTCGGTAATCCGTATGAGGATATTGGTGAGGTAATCAATAGCATTATAGCAGATATTAAAAGTAGGCAAACGGACACTGATGTGAATAAAGGCGGAAAGCCGGGTGCGGTTATCTATATTCCACCGGGAGATTATCATCTTGGCAGTCAAGTAGTTATAGACATCAGTTATCTTAAAATTATGGGTTCTGGACACGGGTTTACATCTTCGAGTATTCGTTTTAATACTTCTGAGAATGAATGGGCGGATTTGCATGAATTGTGGCCGGGAGGAAGTCGCATACTCGTAGATATTCCCCTAGAAGTAAATGACGAGGAATATAAAGGAGCTGCATTTTATGTTGAACGAAGTGGAAATCCCCGAATAAGTTCGGTAGAGTTTTCTGACTTTTGTATTGATGGTTTGCATTTTATTGAAGATGGTTCAGGAGAAACAAATCCGGAAAACACATACACTAACGGGAAAACGGGTATTTATGTTGCAAGTGCTTGTGACTCATTTCGGATTACAGGCATGGGGTTTGTGTATTTAGAGCATGGAATTACTATTTATCATGCAGATGCACTGACTATACATGATAATTTCATAGCTGAATGTGGTAACTGTATAGAACTACGAGGTTGGGGACAGGCTTCAAAAATAACCGATAACTTGATAGGAGCCGGTTTTAAAGGATATTCAATTTACGCTCAAAATTTTGGTGGACTTTTGATTACAGCGAATAATGTTTTTCCACGAGGTGCGAGCAGTATCCATTTTGATGGTGTGACACGTTCCAGTATCACAAATAATAGACTTCATTCATTTTATCCAGGAATGGTGGTATTCAGGGAAAATTGTTCGGAAAACTTGGTTTCTTCAAATCACTTTTTACGTGACCATGAACCTTGGACTCCTTTTCTGGGAATAGACAATGGTTTAGATGATTTGTATGGTCTCCTCTATATCAGTGGCAATAATAATTCTGTAATTGCTAATCACTTTTCTGAAGGAATTAATACTCAGAACATTAAGCCGGTAGGTGCAACACCTGTAATCATACGTATTGTTTCGGGTAATGGAAATTATATTTCTAATAATCATGTTGTTGCCACGGAGGTTCATGCCAAGATAAGTGATTCTTGTTTCTCTGCGCAAGTAGACGCTTTGTTGACTACCGAAGCATCAGAGCCGCTTACCGTAACAACAGTATTGGTAGAAAAAGAATCGCTTCAAAATACGATTCTTGATTCGGGAAGTGATGCACAGGTTGTTATGGACAAGACTGTAAATGCATTCAGAGCCACTCCAACGCCAGGAGCATAAATAATATATTCAACTATGTTTTTGTGGTAGTTTTGTTCCAAAGTTTCAATTGCAAGTCGGACACTTGAATTATTTCGTTTGTCATTTAATTTTTTTGGGTGCTTCCTAGCGATGGAAGTGCCTCTTTTTATAGTGGTTCCCATATTTGGATAAATGCCAATAAAGTAGACAGAAAAAAGGAATGTTTCTTTAGGAAGACTGCCAGAAAATGTCTTCTTTTAAGTTTGGAGAAAGCATGACAATGGCAGAATGAGGTCTTCTAGGATTATAAAACTACGATGGTTAAATGGTCTTGTAATTGACGGAGTTCAGAAGAAAGGTACTGTGAGCCTCTATCTGTCTTTTCCATAAAAAAATCCTTGGACACAGGAGGTACAGTAGTTAAAAAGACGTATTGACAGCTTTTAAGCTCCAATCTATAATTTAAACAAACGTTTAATTTAAACGGTCGTTTAACAAAGAGGAGTGGTAAATATGAAACACGCATTAGGTGCATTTCTAAAACAAGCAACGACGAAGGTCGGGATTATCACAGCCATTACGTTTCAGTTGTTGTTTAGTTTGATTTGGATGACGGGTTATAAGGGAGTAACCGATAATACGAGCCAATTAAAGATCGCGATCGTCAATGAAGATCAAGGTTTGGGGAGCAAAATTGTTCAGAACCTGCAAGGCAATCTTCCGTTTCAAACGGAGTTAGTGACTACTAATGAACAAGCACAAAATCTGTTAAATGATCGTCAAGTTCAGATGGTTATGCATATCTCGGCTGATTTCTCTAAACAGCTTCAAACACCAGGACAGACGGTACCTATTACTTATACAATTAATGAGTCTAATCCTTCTATGACGAAGTCCGTGATGCAAGCGGTAGCCGGGAATGTCACGGCGTCTGTGAACAAAGAGGCAGTAGCAGCTGGGGCATCTGCAGTTCTAACACAGATGAATCCGAAATTACCAGCTGAGCAAGCAGGGCAAATAGCTCAAGGACTCGCAACTAAGGTGACCTCGGACATTCAAAGCACCAATAAAGTAAAGGATATGCCAAATCAGATGCTTCCTATGATGCTAGTGCTTGCTTCTATTGTGGGTACGATGATCATGGGAATGAACTTTAATGTATCTACGAATATACTGGGTGCATCTGTTAATAAGATGGGCAAAATGACCGCGCGTATCGTTGTGACTATTATTGCCGTTGTTGTTGTGGGACTGATCAGTGCAACGATGGTCATTGCCTTGGGCGGGCATGTGGAGAAAGGCTTTTTATCCCTTTGGGCTTTCGAAACCTTATTCTTACTCACCTTTGCGCTCGTCGCTCAAATGTTTTTGACATTGTTTGGGAACGCAGGTATGCTATTTAACATCGCGATGTTGTCCTTGCAATTGGTGTCCTCGGGTGCCATTGTTCCAAGGGAGCTTTTGTCGCATTTTTATCATACAATCAGTAATGCTTTCCCAGCTACCTATGCAGTGAATGGGTTAATGAATATCTTGTTTGGTGGGCCAGGTGTTACAAAGGAAGCCGGTTTCTTGTTTCTTATTGCCGCAGTTGCACTAGTAATCGATATCTTGGTTGTATCTGCGAAAAAGGCAAAGGCAGTGCCTGCCATGGAACAACGTCCACAAACCGCTTAGCTCAAGTACGAGGAGGGCGTTGATAAAATGGCTGAACCAGAATTAGATATGAAAATGAAAATTCTTTTGGCAGCAAAGAAGCTGTTTGCGAAGCATGGTTATGATGCGACAAGTGTTCGTCAAATATGCGAGGAGGCCGGGGCCAATGTGGCTCTGGTTTCCTATTATTTTGGCGGAAAAGAGAGCGTTTTCTATGAGATATTTAATCAGTTTTTTCCGAAGAACAAGTTAATTGATTTTTTTGCCATTGAGGATCCCATTGTAGGTATCCGGACGATTATTCAGGGTGTTATAGAGATCAGAAGTGCTGATCCTCAAATGATTACTCTTATTCAAATGGAGATAATTACGATTACTCCACGTGTGGAGAAAATGAGAGAACTCGTGTATCCATTATGGAAAAAGGTAAGGGATTTACTAGAGAAAGGCAGGCAGGATGGGATTTTTCATTTTGAATCCTTGGATAGCACGCTTATGTTTGTGCTTGGCTCGATGTTTTTTTATAAGCAGAGGGAGTTTTTTGAGCTTATGTTTACGGAGGATCGGCCGGATACGCAGACGTTAATTGCGCAAACAACCACTTATGTAATGAATGCATTAGGATATCAAAATAAAGGGGATTGATGGAAAAATGGGTAAAACGTATATCGTATGTTTGGGTGAGCTTTTGATTGATTTCGTACCGGAGGTGAACGGGCAAGCGTTGGCTGACGTTACAAGCTTCCAGCGGGCGGCGGGCGGAGCGCCGGCCAATGTTTCTGCGGCGGTCGCCAAGCTGGGCGGCGACGCAAGGTTTATCGGTAAAATCGGCCGTGACCCATTCGGCGATTTTTTGGTGCGCACGCTAGACGAAGTTGGCGTGCATACGGCAGTTGTGCAGACCGATGAGGCGAAGACCGGTCTGGCGTTTGTTTCACTGCGCGCAGATGGTGAGCGCGACTTCTTGTTTTTCCGCGACCCGGCGGCGGACATGCTGCTGCGCGCGGACGAAGTCCAGGCGCAGTGGCTGGAAGACGCCGCGGTCTATCATTTCGGCTCGGTATCACTGATCGCCGAGCCTTGCCGTACCGCGACGCTGGACGCAGCGCGCCGAGCGAGAGATTTTGGCGCATTGGTGTCGTACGACCCCAATGTACGCCTTGCACTGTGGCCGAGCGCTGACGCGGCTCGGGCAGAAATCCTGGCGCAGCTTCCGCTTGCGGATGTGGTCAAAGTCAGCGAGGAGGAAGTCGAATTCCTCCTCGGCGTGGACGCGACCACAGGTGCGCAGCAGCTGCTGCAGCGCGGACCTAAAGTGATTATCATCACTTTAGGTCCTGGGGGCTGCCGTGTCGTGACCGCACGGCAGGATGTCGTTATCCCCGGCACGCCTGTGGCAGCCGTGGACACGACTGGCGCCGGCGATAGTTTTGTCGGCGGCATGCTCTATCAGCTGGTATCGCTTGGCGCTACGCCAGCTAACATCGTCGACGTGCTCGCTGAAACAGGAGCCGCCCAACAGGTATTCGCCTTCGCCAACCGCGTAGGCGCAATTACGACGACGCGCAGGGGAGCGATTCCTGCGCTCCCTACGCTTACGGAAGTGCAATAATCGGCTTTGCATGATATGGATCGCTATCCCCTTTACTCAGAAAACTTGGAAGGTCGAAGATGTCACCTCAGATGTTAGAGATTGTAAGCCGACTCCTTCATATGTTTGATAGAGGCTTTTTCTGTGGTATCTACAAAAGTAGAATGATGGAAACCGTGGCATAGAAGAGTTAAAACTTAGAGTTCCTGAGTCTAAGGGATAGTGACCAGATATTGGCTTGTGAAATGGATGTATTGCCCTAATCTCCATAGCTTGTAAATATATGTTGAAAATTGGAAGTTTATGTGATACTTTTAGGTTGTAGATTTTGAACTTTATATCAAGAATGTTTTGATTTGCGAAGAACGCAAATTTCGGATGAATGTCCGAGGTTTGCGTTTTTTTTGTTTTGGCGAGAAAAAGGGGGTGAGGTTTTGAATCGCAGGAGAAGCCTGCTTATTAGTTTGGTTGCTGCGGTTATGGCGGGGGTGCTTGTGTATGGGGTGTATGTCATGCAAGTGAACCAGGTCGAGCTGCAGCAGACTGTTCAGGTTGTGGTTCCGAAGGATTTTATTCGGGCCGGTGTCTTGATTCGTGAGGATATGGTGGAATTTAGAGCTGTTCAGAAGGGCAGTTACACAGAAGGAATGATGACGAAACTGACGGAGGTGGTTGGGCAGGAGACGTTGATACCGCTTGGTAAGCAGGAGCCTATTTTGAAATGGAAGGTGAATCTTTATCATTTGCTTCCCAATGAGCAGCAGGCTACTTTTCAAATTCCCAAGGAATATTTGTTGTCGGTTTCAAATGGTATTCGTGCCGGGGATCGGGTGCGTATTTACGTGTCGGGGGCTGATGGCAGCTCGCGCAGGCTTTTTGATGAGAAGGAAATTACGGTTGCTTCCGTGAAGTCCTCGGCGAATGTGGAGGTGGACAACCCGAAGAGTTCTAATCTGCTATCCAAGGTGGAAGGCGATAAGGAAAAGATGTATGCTTCCCGATTGGAAGCGAACGGCGCTATCGACCAAATCAACTTAAATTTAGCAGAGAGTGAGTGGCTTCAGATTGATCAATTATGCAGCTCGAAGAAAGCGAGGTTAGTCATCGCGTTCAGTTCCTCTTCTATTTTGACTGGGGAGTGAAATGGGTATCAGGTTGGCAGAAGAATGAAAGGTGTATGAGATCGGCGAGGAATGAAAGGAGGTATGAGATTTGCATATAGGACTGCTATCGACGGATCAACGATTAATTGATGAGATTACGAATGTGGTTTATTCGAAGCCATTAGACTGGATGATCTGCTCGGCTGCGGATGATTTACGTGGTAAATTAACGGAAATGCCTTATTCGCATACGATTATTTCGGATCGGGAGATGGATTTTGGGGATCTTGAAGAGTTTCTTGAGGAGTTACAACTTCAGTACGCAGGTTTAAAAATCATTGTTCTGCTCTCGAACTATCACGATGCTTCCATAAATGAGAAATATTTGAAAATGTGCAAGCTGATGAAGCTTGATTATGTTCAGCCAGGGCGCAGCACAGCTGTTATTGCTGACGACATTCGGGCCTGGGTTGATGGTTCCGGGGTAGACCATACGAATCAAAAATCGTTAGGAAAATTAATTACTTTCATTGGCTCTACGCCAAACATAGGTACGACGTTAGCTTCATTTGGTGTAGCACACGCGCTAGCCTTAGAGACATCAATGAAAGTCGGATATTTGTGTCTCAATCTAAAAAGCTCTAAACTTCATCGTTATTTAGGTCGAGATGAACATGTTTTTACGTTGGATGGTCTGAGAGCGGAGCTAAAGGCGCAAAGTCTTACACCGGAAAGGCTGCAGCAGGTTTGCGATAAACTGAAAGAGGCACATGGGCTGCATATCCTGTATGGGAATATGCTTCGAGAGCAGGCGGAGTTTTTTACGCCATCGGAGATTATTCATTTATTGCGTGTGGCACGAAGCACTTTTGATGTATGCATCATAGAAGTAAGCGCTTATTGGGACAATGCGGCGACGGTTTGTGGATTGCTAGAAGCGGATAGCAAAATTGTGGTAACGACAGCGGATATCGCCCATTTTCAAGAGGATTTTTCGAGGTGGATTAGGCAGGTTGGCGCTGTTTTTGGTCTTCAGCCGGATGGCTTTGAGTTAATGGCTGTTCAAACGGATCGACATGCCAAGCATAGTGAGTTCACGATTAAAGATATTCGCAAGGAAACACAGCTGCATCTGATTGGTCAAGTATCTCGGCATGCTGATGCGCTTTCCCGTTGTAATCAAGGCAAACTGTTGGACATGTTCGTGCCGACCCACGCCATGCATGAGGAGGTTAGGGCGGTTTCTCGAAAATTCATTGACTACTATAAGCTGCCAAGGAAGGTGAGTTTACGACAAGTAACATGGCTGCAGAAGATCATAACAGGCAGACGAGCTGCAACTTAAATCAAGTTGGAAAGAGGTGAGGGGAGTGAGTGAGGAAAGGTTTTCAATCATTACATACATGCATGAACGCAAAAGCGAGGGCACAGTGGTTGATTTGACTTCAAGTACTGAGATGGAAAAGAGAAGAGGATCCGATTATGGCTCGGTGAGATCTGGTTTTGGGGCAGAGCATGGCGGGCGGACTCTGGGCCATGTGGGAGAAGAGGAAGATGGCGAGGGATGTCTAAGATCAAGTGTGGGTATTGGAGCTTCCAATGGAGAAAGACCTGAACAGCAGATGCAGGGGGATGCTCTTTTTAACCAATGGGTACAGGATATTCGAAGTGAACTTGTTTCGATGAAGGGCAGGACTGAGGCCGAAAAGCAGCAATATAACGAGACTTTGAATCGTGCGATTCTTGGTTATGAGGAGGATCGAGGCAAGCTTCTTGCGATTATCCATGATCTGGTTTCGAAAAGAAGGCTTTCGGATGTGCCTCCGAGGACGAGTGGATATACGACTTTGCCAGAAGCCATTTTTGCAGAGATTATTGGGCTTAACGTTCTTGAACTAGTACTAAAGCATAAGGAGGGACTTGAAGAGATTCAGGTTGTGGGGAGACAGATTTTTGAGGTGCGCAATGGGATGGCAATGCCGTCTGCCTATTCGTTGCCTTCTGTGCGTGAATTAGAGAGGATTCAGCAGAATTTGGTTCTGTTTAACAATGATACTTTGAATCCCAGGAAGCGATGGGCAGAGGTAGTTCTACGGGACGGATCCCGCGTTACGATGACTGGGTTCGGATTTACGGCTGAACCGACATTAACGATTCGCTTTTATACGATTAAGCGGTTTGATTTGGCGTCCCTTGCTGCTGCGGAACTAGCCACGATGGATAAAAGGATGGAAAAGCTGATTCTGATCTTGATCCGATCCTATTTCAATATGGTTGTTATCGGTCCTACCAACTCGGGGAAAACGAATTTAATCAAAGCGATAATTGCCGAAATGGACGATAATGAACGAATTATTACGATCGAATCGAGATTCGAGTTGAATTTAAAGCGCGATTTTCCGCATAAAAATATCGTCGAATACGAAATTGACGAGGAAGATCCGCGGCATTCTGGGCTGCAAGCTTTTAAATTGGCATTGAGGCAATCGCCTAAGCGCATTTGTCATGCTGAAATTCGGGATGATGACGCCAATCTTTATGTTAGGGCTTGTACGCGGGGTCACGAGGGCAGTATTACTTCGGTTCATGTGAGTGAACTTGAGGATGTGCCTGATGCGATTACAGATATGTGTATGTTGGATGGCAGGGGGATGAATCCACTTCGTCTAACGAAACGGATTACAGAGTTTGTGACACAAATCGGTATGGAGATGGCTGTCGTTGATGGAAAAAGAAAGATTATGCGAATCGTCGAATATCGTTATGAAAATGAGGAGGTTTGCGTCACGGATCTCTCAGTTTATGACAAGTCGACAGATGAATGGACATTTCCCGGGAAATTGTCGCATCATGCATCGCGGAAAATAGCCAAGGCAGACAATGAGAGTCTTGCTTTGTTGAGGGAACTCGGATTTATTGAGAAAGAAGGCGAGTTTTAGCCATGATTTTCGCCAAATATGTCTTTCTCTTGTTGTTACTTGTTCTAGTTTTTGTGCTTACTCAATCGCTTTTACACGTACTGATCCGACAACGCAAAGCCAGATATAGGCTGCATTATGTCAAAACCTCCACGTTCGTCGCTAGATTCAGCGAATATTTGGGAAATAGAAGTACTTTATTTAAGCATATAAAGGAAATGATGGAATCCGTCGAATCCAAAATGAGCATGCGTGGCATTATGACAGTCAGTTTCGTTTTGTTTTTAGTAGGATTGTTGGCGGGGATGTTGTTTTTTCAGACGTTAAAAGGGGTTGTTATCGTTACTTCTATCTGTGTTTCACTTCCTTATATGTTGCTTCGGTTGAAGCTGGTCAGTGTCAGGCTGCAAACCCGATTGGAGTTTCTTCCGGCCGTTGAAGTGTTCTATCAGTACTATATGGTGGATCCCAATAAAAACATGAAAATGGCTCTTAAATATTGTTTAGAAGAGAACCGAATTCTTTATCCGATCAAGCCCGTATTTGAGCAATTATATCGTAATCTCATGACACAAAGGGATACGGAGGAGAGCTTACGCATTTTCTCACTCACTTTGGGCCATACATGGGCCGAGTATTTTGTCGGTGTCATGCGTGTTGCTTTGACGGAAGGGAGCTTTGTCGGTGAAAGCTTAAAGGATTTGATTGTCGATATGCGGAAAGCGCAGCGATTCGATCAGTTGGAAAGAAATCGACTTTTAGAGATACGTATTGCTAATTTTACGCCGATATTGTTTCTTGCCTTATTCTTATTTATTAATTTCAAGGTAAACACGGAGAACGCTTATTTGTATTATATTGTTGACCCTGATGGGCGAAACATGATTCTTGATGCGCTTCTGCTCATTTTCGTCTCGTTTTTAATGGGCATGTACTTATCTATGCGAAGAATGTGAGGGATTTGTTTCCGTGATTATTGAAAGCACGCAGCTGGTTATGCTGCAGATGGTTTCTAATTTGCTGCTCTTTCTTCTTTTCATGACCGTTTTTTATCACTTTTTCATGCATATGCCTGCACGTAAGAAGAGATGGAGATCACTACATGTCAAAAGAGTACTGCAAGAAACAAAACTTCCTTCATGGATGTTCTCATACTTAGGTATGAGTACGAAAATCGTGGAGGAAAAGCGTCAACTGCTGCTGGGGTGCGGTATTTGGATGAATGCTAATCTTTATGAAGGTGTAAGAAGGATAGCGATGGGTGGCGCACTTTTGCTCGGTGCTGTTGGGTATTTAGCTCTGGAGTATCCGGTGCTAACTTTGTATATGCAGCCGATTTATGTGATGGTTGGGACTGCTTGCTTACTCATTTTTTTGTTTTTTGATAAAAAGGTGCTGGCTCAATTAAAGGAAAAACGAGCACATCGAATAGTCCGAGAGATTTACGTGATTAGTCATCATCTTCTCTATTACAACGATTCTGGGCTGAATTTACATGCCAAGCTATCTCTATGTGTTTCACAAACGCGCTCCATCCGGTCGCATTTCCAATTGCTGTTGAATGAATGGTATCAAGGCTCGGAAGAGGCTATTAACCATTTTAAAATCAGACTAGGGACAGATGAAGCACACAGCTTTGGGGAGACGCTGAATGCTTTGAGACTGAATGAACATGGGAGCTATTACGAGTTGTTAAAGCAAAGAATTCAGGACTACAAAGAAAAAATGGAACTGGTTCGAGATAGTAAAAAAGAAACCGTGTCTTATCTTTTGTTTGTATTAGCAGGACTGCCAATTTTGAACACATTTCGGGTATTCATGTACCCGTGGATTGCAGAAGGCCAGCGATTATTTAATGCGATTAACTAAAGGGAGAGGGAAGTTATGAGGAATATATTGATCACAGTTATGATGCTAATTGTAGTGGCTTTACTTTTTACATCGATTATTAATGATGGGTCAACAGGGATGAGGCGGAATATTTCGACGCACGGAACGCAGGCAAATACAGATATTACCGCATTAAGGCCGTAACGATGGAAGATTTTCTGTGAGATCGATCCTCGTTACGGTGATGCTAATTATGGTGGTGATTGTCATATATAACAGTGTGGTTGGTGGCAGCACAGGTACTCGGAAGCAAGTAAGTAACAGCGGAGTAAGGATCAATGGGACGATTGAGCGAATTAACCCATGAAGCAGATTTTGGTGTTTATCCTATTTGCAACAATGCTTTGTTGGTTTATGTTTGCACCGGTGTATAAGCATGTCATTATTGTTCGGCAGGCTGTTTTGCAAAAAGAAGTCGATTATTTGCTAGAAATCGGTGCTAATGGCAGGCACGGTTATATTAATAGCACCATGATTCAGGACTCTAAGAATCGGATGGCGGAAAGAGGCTTCATTCCGGGAGATCTCGTTTACACGGTAGATACGACTTCGGGGGTCGGGGGAATGGATCCAGGAATGCCTGTTTGGAGAGGAACAGGACTGAGTTTAAAAATGACGTATCCGTATCATCGACTTTTTGTCATTGATCAGCTTGTCGGAATTACGGTCCCTTCCGGATCGGATCGTATGGGGGCAACAGGCATGAAGATGAGTGAGTATGTGCCTTAGGGGCTCGAGGTGATGTTTTGTATAAACTGCTTTTGATAGTCTTGATGAGCGTCGTTTATATGTCGCTATATGGGCTGCAAACGGATGAAGAACTGGCTATGCATACGCTTTTTCACGGGAAGCATGCATTGAATAATTCGGTGCATGCGGCGGCTCAGCAAAGTGATCAAGTAAAGCTGGCAAGCGGTATTCACAGTATTGATGAGACGAAGGCTAGAGAAGTAGCCATGCAATATCTGCAAGCTAATTTAAGATTAAATACGGCGAACGATCCGCTGCCGAATACGTTTTTGCGCAGTAGGGTTGTCGTGGAATTATTTAAGATTATTAATGATAATGAGGTATTTCCTTATACGTATGTGAATGCGGGAAATAGTTACTCTGTTACACTGGATCGGCCTGGTGTGATTATGTTCATCCGTTTGGAGTTTCCGCGGACTTATGCGGTTTTGCAGCCGATTACGTGGACGATTAAGTCTTCGGCGGAGATGGTATTTTGACCTCATACGAAAGTATAATGAGAAAGTGAGGTGTGAATTCAAGGTTACAAGGAGAGATACATATGACTATTTTCCAGCAACGTCAGCAGGCGCTGCAGCGTGAGATGATCCAGCGGGGTTGGTCCGGCTTCTTGGTCACGAACAACGTCGATATATATTACTACTGCGGATCGATGCAGACGGGGTATTTGTTTATTCCGGCGGAGGGAGACGCGCTTTACCTCGTACGCAGAAGCTTGGTCCGAGCGGAGGAGGAAGCGTCAGCGGCCGTGGAAGCGCTGGGGTCTTTGAAGACGCTGGGTGAGCGTCTTCGCGCGCGATGCGCGGGTGGATCCGCGGCTGCGCCGATGCGGATCGCCACTGAGCTGGACGTGTTACCCGTCCAGCTGTATGTAAGGCTGCAGGCCGCGCTGCCCGGCGCGGCCTGGGAGGACGGCTCGCTGCTCGTGCGCGAGCAGCGGATGATCAAATCGCCGGACGAAGTCACGGCGATTCGAGCGGCTGCGCGCGTCGTCGACGCAGCGCTGGAAGCGGTCATCCCCCACATTAGTGAGGGGATGGCGGAGTTTGAGCTGATGGCGCTCATTGAGCATCAGCTCCGGCTGCGCGGGCACCAAGGGCTGATGCGCATGCGCGCGTACAATTCCGAGTTGATAACCGGAATGGTAGCGGCAGGCGCGGCGGCAGCGGTGCCCACCTATTTTGACGGGCCGGCCGGAGGCACGGGGCTTCACCCGTCCAGCCCGCAGAGCTCAGGCCGCGCGCCGATTCGGCGCGGCGAACCAATCCTCGTCGATATTGGCTGCTCGATCGACGGCTATCTTATCGATCAGACGCGCACGCTTGTGATCGGCGATCTAGACCCTGAGCTGCAGCGGGCCTATGACGTGGCGGAGCAGGTGCTCCGCGCCACGGAAGCCAGGCTGCAGCCTGGCGTTATTGCCGAGCATCTCTATCTGCTCGCGCTGGATCAAGTGCAGGAAGCGGGGCTTAGCGCCCACTTCATGGGGTACGGCGCCGACCAAGTGAAATTCCTTGGTCATGGCATTGGGCTCGAAATCGACGAATTGCCCGTTCTCGCCAAAGGCTTCAAATACCCGCTGGCGCCCGGCATGGTCATCGCGATCGAACCTAAATTCACCTACCCCGGTCGCGGAGTGGTTGGTATTGAGGATACGTATTTGATTACCGAAAATGGTTATGAAAAGCTGACCATTTCGAGGGACGGTATTCGCCGAGTATAAATAATTTTCCATAAAAGAGAGACTGGCGGAAAAATCATGCCAGTCTCTTTGTTTTTAATTAACAAGCAAGTATACTTGACCCATATGAAAATCATAAGGGGACAATGGACAATGAAATTGAGACATTTCATACCACAAACGTTAAAGTACAAACTGTTCTTAGCATTCCTACTCGTTATTTTGCTGCCCATTATTATCTTAAATATGACGCACGTTCAAAAGTTTGAGACGTTAATGAGAGAACAAGTTAGCAGTCAAAATCTCGAACAAATGACAACGATTACATCCTCACTTGGCAGTTTATTAAGTGTTTCAGAGAAGACCTTTACCCTGATTGAACAGGATTCTTTTGTAACTGCGATTTTGAGAAATCCCGAAGAGGGGGGTTCTTATGCCTCTTTCCAACAAAGACTAAAAATCGAAGAGAAGTTTAATGCCATTAATAATAGTGTTTTTATTGCTAATTCCTACGTCTACTATACCGTTCTTGATGCGGAAGATCATGTTTACACCTCATATGGACCTACTCATATATTAAGCCACGCTGCTCTTTCGGCAATGCCAGTTATACAGGATGCTTTCCTTGGAAAGTCCCTTTCCAAATGGCAGCTAGAAGAAGGTGGGCTAACCTCAGCCTTTGGTATTCAACCCTCTTTATTGACCATGTATAAAGGATTACGAGACGAAAATAATCAGGTTTATGCCGTTGTAAGAATTGGCGTTGATTATCAAAGCTGGCTTCGAAGCGCTATCCCAAGCCCGATAAATGACGAATTGTATGTATTGGCTTCCGCAGAAGGAGAAATCTACGGGCGCAGCAATACATCCAGTGCTTTTGCGCTGCCAAACCCATTGAATACGTTAGGTTGGGAGCCGACTGGAAGTAAGGTCGAGAATGACCACATCATTAGTTATTCTAAAATTCCGAGCTTGAATTGGTTTCTAGTCAAGAGCATTCCAACCAAATACCTGTTTCACAAAGTGAATCAGCTGCAGCAATCCTATATTTTGACAACGCTAATTATTGCCGTTCTATTTATTGTCATGACCTTTCTGATCTCGACCACCATCACCAGACCCCTGCAGCTTTTGCAGAGAAAAATGTCTGATGTTGTGAAGCGAAATCTGAAGATTCAATTGCCTGAGGAAAGCTATAAGGGTGAAATTCTAACCTTTATACAGGCTTTTAATAAGATGGTCAGAGATGTGGAGAACCTTCTTAACCGGTTGAAAGAGGAAGAAAGGAACAAAGAGGCTATGCGTTTCCAAATGCTTTTGTCACAAATGAACCCGCACTTTCTGTTAAACACGTTAAATACGGTGAAATGGCTTGCCATTGAACTCGGTGATCATCAAATTCCTGAAGTTTGCGAGTCGCTCGGCAAGTTATTGGAAGCAGGAATGCGATTGGATGTGGATTTAATTCATCTAGAGCATGAGATTGAACTTGCCCAGAGATACATCCGTATTCAGCAGCTTCGCTATGACCGCGAATTCGATGTGGATATCACATTTGACCCTGAGCTTCGCCATGCGCTTATTCCTAAATTGAGCTTGCAGCCGCTAATTGAGAATAGTATCTATCATGGGTTTGCGAAGATCGAGAGGTCAGGCAGCATCCAAATTAGAGTTCAAAAACAAGAAAATAAGCTTGTTATCGATGTGGAGGATAATGGTGTTGGCGTAGGTAACGCTGGGTCAACCTCCAGTACAGGAAATGGCATTGCCTTGAAAAATCTCGAAGAGAGACTCGTGCTCCTGTTTCGAAAAGAAGGAACTTTGGCTATAGAATCCATCCCAATTGGGACATTAGTTCGCATTCGTATTCCGTTCTTGTTGTCTCCACCCTATTCGAAAGGGGAAAGCTTACATGTGGACAGTTCTCTTGGTAGAAGATGAAGCCTTCGTGAGACGAAGTATCCGAAAGGGGATGCCCTGGGAGGAAAATGGGTTCAAGGTGATAGAGGAATGTGGAAATGGCCAAGAAGCCTTGGAATTTATCAGAAATAAACAGCCGGATTTGGTCATTTGCGATATTATGATGCCTGTCCTGAATGGGTGTAGAGCTTCTTTCGCAGGTTCGCCGGGAGAATTTAGGAACAGCCTTCATCATGCTCACTGTCATGAATGATTTTGAGTTTATCCAGCAAGCGATGGAGCTAGGGGCATCGGGTTATGTGCTTAAGCTTTATTTGACTCCGGAGAAAATGACTGATGCGCTAACAAAGGTAAAACGGGAGTTAGAAAGAAACTTGCGTCTTATTTCTCAAGAAATAGACGATTACTGTGAGATTTTATATAACGAACCTAATGATCAGGTGCGGACGATTGAAAACCCGGCGTTTATTCGGGATTCTTTTAACCCCAATCTACTTATCCTTATTTTGCATGGACAAACCATTTTCGATAAGCAAGATTTGCTGCAACTGCCTTTATTCGATACGGAAATGAACGCAAGGATGCATCTTTTTACCAAGATGGGAATGACCACGGTCCTATGCTCTGTTCCAGATGAAATAAAGATTAGAATAAGGGACACCGAACAGCGTTGTGATTTCGTTGTTTTAATCTCAGAGCGGTTGTCTGATGAGGCTATTCACACGGTTTGGAAAACCATGGTTTCTCGGTTGACTGAACTATGGTATGCAAGTAGAGCGGGCATTTTCTTCCACCAGCCCAAAACCTTGAAGGCTAATGCCTATTCCAACCTGCCTTGGTCGCTTGAGAAGAGCTTAATCCAAGCTTTTGAGCAAATGAACCAAGGATTACTGGATCTTTCATGGCAGGAAATCTGGTCGTGGATGAGGGACGTAGAACTATCTTTGCTTCGTGTAAAAGAAATAGTGCTGCGTTTGGATCGCAAGTTTGCAGAGCTCGCATTTACGACAATTGACACCCTAAGTACCTTTGTAGAGGCTCTTTCTCATAGGGAGGCGGGGACTCTTTTTAAACAGAGAATCGATATGTACATGGCACAATGGAAGGCAACGAACTATGAGGTTACGGATCATGCTGAAATAAATAAAGTCATTGCCTATATGAATCAGCATTTTGAAGAAGAGATGCCGCTGTCGCTGCTTGCTGGTATTGCAACGATGGATGATAAATATTTGAGTGTCCTTTTTAAGAAAAAAACAAGTAAAACTATAACGGAATATATCATGGGGCTGCGCATTGAAAAGGCTTGTCACCTGCTGCTGCACACGGATCAACCTGTTGCTCAAATCGGGGCCAATGTCGGTTTTGCCAATGAGAATTACTTCGCTCGCATATTTCGGAGAGAAGTCGGCATGCCGCCGAGTATTTTCAGACAACAAAATGCGAAGTTATGAAATCAAACTTTTGTGCTAAAAGAACAATACATTGTTCCTTCGAACCTTAAAAAGCTGGTGATATAGTTGATTTATAACCAGTAAGGATATGAAATACAGGAGGGTCAAATGATGAATATGAAGAAAACAACGCTAAGTCTACTCTCTGCGGCTGTCGTGTTGGGAGTTGCTGCAGGCTGTGGTTCATCGGGTGAGAATGCCGCTAAGAACAGTCCCGCTGCTTCTTCAGAAACTAAGAAAGCGGTCACGCTTACGATGTGGGGTGGCGTACCTGCCGAAGCCGGTCCGCAGTTGGTTGTTGATAATTGGAACGCAAAGAACCCCGATATTCAGGTGAAATATGAGCGTTTTGTCAATGATGATGCCGGAAATCTAAAGCTAGATACGGCTCTTACGACAAATCAAGGTATCGATTTATATGTCAACTATACCTTATCGGGTTTATCAAAACGTGTTGATGCTGGAACAGCACTCGATCTTAGTGAATTTAAAGACTACAATATTGACGATAAAATGGGCACGGATGCAAAGGACTGGAAAGTAAAAGATAAGTATTACGGGCTTCCAACCAAAAAGAATGTATCTTTCGTTTGGTTGAACAAAAATGCACTTGATGAAGCTGGACTAGCCGTTCCTTCGTTAGATTGGACGATGGCTGATCTGCAGCAATATGCGACCAAGCTCAAAAAAGGCACACGTTGGGGCTTTACAGAACATATCTCCGGATACACCAACTTTATTGATGGAGCTAGTGCCGGAGCCGGATTCACGAAAGCGGATGGGACATCCAATCTCGACGAACCGACTGTTCGTAAGGCGTACGAAGCTATGTTTGATATGATGCATAATGATAAATCAATGCCTCTTCTTGGCGAACAAATGACGAGTAAAATGCCTACCGATTCGATGTTTTTAAAAGGCGAAACAGCCATGCTTGGGGCGGGCGAGTTTATATTCCGCAGTTCAAACAACATGAAAGATTTCCCGCGCGACTTCAAGATTGCTTTTGCCACGGTTCCTAAAGTGACGAAAGAACAGACTAGTTTTAAATATCCGGGAGGACTTGGCGACGTTATTTCCATTAATCCAAACTCGAAGAATAAAGAGCAAGCTTGGAAGTTTTTGAAATGGTATGCAGATGGTGGAATGATGCCACTTGCTGCTGGCGGACGCATCCCTTCTTCTAAGGATGCGAATGTGGAAGAAGCAATTAAACTGCTCCTTGGAGACAATGAAAAAACATATGATGTGGATTCGCTCAAAAAGGTTGTATTCGGCAAATTCCCTACGTTTACAGCAACGCTTCCGCAACAGGTTGTGGATGCGCGAAAAGAAGAATATGAAAAGTATTTCTTGAAGGCACAGTCCTTAGATGACACCCTTAAGAATTCGGTCAAGCGCCATAACGACTACTTATCCAAAAACAAGAAATAGCAAGAAAAGATGGGGGGATGCATCAAGTAAGAGGCACCTCCCTTTTTTGTTCAAAAAAGGAGTGATTTATGGAATGAACTGGGCAAAAAAACAACGTAGATTAGGGTACTTGTTCATTTTACCTAATATGCTAGGCGTCATATTATTCTTTGTCATCCCTGCCATATTTTCGTTGGGGATTATGTTCACGAATTATAAATACACATCGCCGGATATCGAGTGGATCGGTCTCGACAATTTCAACAGGTTATTTCATGACCCAGTATTCTATGTTTCATTGAAGAAAACAGCCTTATTTCTTGCCGCTGTCCCTGTTTCAATCGGATTGGCCTTTCTTGTAGCTCTTGTATTGAATCGCAGTGTGTATGTAAAGAGTCTGTTACGGGCTATGTTTTTCATGCCTTACATTACGAGCGGTGTAGCTGTTGCTTTTGTATGGATGCTTTTGTTTCAGCCGTCGCAGGGACCTATTAACAGCTTTCTTCGTTCCATTGGCATTGATAATCCGCCAGGATGGATGTCTACGACGACCTCTTCGATGTACGCCATAGACATTATTTGGATTTGGTTTCTTCTTGGCTATAATATGATCATTTATTTGGCAGCCTTTCAAGAAATACCGCAAGAACAATTGGAAGCCGCAAAAATCGATGGAGCCAGCTCATGGACGACGGTTTGGAAAATCATCTTTCCTCTAGTTAGTCCCTCCACGTTCTTATTAATGATTACGGGCTTAATTACGTCTATGAAGACGTTTGGCATGATTCAAGCTGTTACGCAAGGCGGACCTGGCGGCAGTACAACGATTTTATCCTTATTTATTTACCACAATGCGTTTCGTTACTATGAAATGGGCTATGCTTCAGCCATCTCATGGGTCTTATTCGGTATTATCTTCTTGATCACGATGATTCAATGGGTTGGTCAGAAGCGATGGGTTCACTATTAAGTAAAAACCGGAGTTGAGACATATGGAGATAAAATCGACAAAATTACTATATACGATTGCCATGCTAGTATTGGGTCTTTTTATGATTTTGCCGTTTCTTTGGATGATAAGTACATCTTTTAAAACACCAAATGAAGTGTTCCAATACCCGATCCAATGGATACCCCAGAAGGTGACGTTTGAACATCATCTTAAAGTATGGACAGGCAAGGAAAGCTTTCTTATTTATTATATGAATTCGTTGAAAATAGCTCTGATTTGCATGGTTGGTGCTACATTCTTATCCTCCTTAGCGGCTTATGGATTTTCGCGAATTGAGTTTAAGGGAAGAAACCTGCTCTTCATGTTCTACTTATCTATGATGATGGTTCCACCGCAAGTGTTATTTGTTCCTAAATTTATTTTGTTTGATAAAATAGGGATTTATAATACGCACTGGGCACTTATTCTTCCTGGTTTGTTTACCATTTTCGGGGTATTTCTGATGAGACAATTTTTCATGTCGATCCCACAGGAGATCACTGAATCGGCCTTTGTGGACGGGGCTGGTCACTTCCGTATTTTCTTTCAGCTCATGCTGCCTCTGGCCAAACCGGCGTTGGCTACCTTAGCGATTATTGATTTCTCCTGGCACTGGAATGATTATGAGAATGCCCTCGTTTTCCTACTTGACCGTGATCTGTATACAGTCCCGCTGGGTATGCAGAATTTCATACTAGAATTCAATATTGACTATAACGGAATGATGGCGGCAACATCTGCTGGCATTGTCCCCATGCTGCTTATATTTCTTATTGGACAAAAATATATCATACAAGGTATTACTGGTTCCGCGGTAAAAGGTTAAGGATAATTGGAGACACTCGAACGAGGATTCCATCTACCTTCCCTCGGAGGGATCATTTATTATTGAAAAACCCTAGCCAGTGGCTAGGGTTTTTCAATCTTGATTTATAGGATGAACGATTAGATTTTCTCAATAACCTTATCAATCAATCCATACGTTTTCGCATCTTCAGCGGTTAGGAAATAATCACGGTCTGTATCTAATTCAATCTTCTCGATCGGCTGCTTAGTTGTTTCGGCAAGAATTCGATTGAGTGTTCGCCGTGTTTTGAGAATGTGCTGGGCACGAATATGAATATCGCTGGCTTGACCTTGGGCGCCTCCCCATGGTTGGTGAATCATGACCTCGGCATTAGGGAGAGCGAACCTTTTGCCAGGTGCACCTGCTGTTAACAGGATAGCCCCCATAGATGCGGCCATACCTACACAGATGGTGGATACATCGGGCTTAATGAAATGCATCGTATCGAAAATCGCCAGTCCTGCAGAAGTAGAACCGCCGGGTGAGTTGATGTAGAGAGAAATATCTTTCTCTGGATCTTCAGCGGAAAGGAACAATAACTGGGCAACAATCGCATTGGCCACTTGATCGTTGACCTCCGTGCCAAGGAACACAATGCGATCTTTGAGCAGTCTGGAATAAATGTCATAAGAGCGCTCGCCGCGCGAAGATTGTTCGACAACCATAGGTATGAAACTCATAGGAATCATCCTTTCATTTTAAGTATTATATTTAAGAAGCTTTGCTTTGGACGGTATGACTGTGGACCGTACGTTTTTGACCAAAACCAGAGGATACCATGATTAAACGGATCGGTTCTTCGCCATGGGTGGTTTGAAATTCACGAACGGTGAAGGTAGCCTCTGATTCATTAGGCGAGGTGCCTTGACGACGATATGAGTCGATCGAGATCACGTTGCTTCCTGAGGTTTCAGGAGTACGATCAACGGCTTGCTCCCAAGCAATAACAGGTGTTGCAGGTACTGCGTCATTCTGCGGTTTACTTGTTTGTTGTTCATGATTCATGGCGGTTGCCTCCTCATTCTTTCGGTTTGGGATATACGGCTAACAAGACTTGATAGGCATCATTTCCGTCTTTGCAGCCCGAGTATCGATCCACCAATTGCTGCACCATGGCAGCGTACTCCTCAACGAATGTTTGCCTTTGCTGTTCATCAGACAGATGGACCTGCAGCTGAAGCGTAGCACTAGGAATTACTTCGCCCACATCGGATTGCTCCATAAGCAGCATCGCATCTCTACGAATCCGCTCGGATGTGGTCACAAGGTGAGCCAAAGAGCTCTGGTCCTTCAACCTCTGCAAGGTTTCAGGCTTCATACTTAACGATTCGGCCAGTACGAATGTTTTGGCTATCGCTCTGTACAATACTTCGACCAGATTGCGCACCTGACGAGTGCCTACGCGTTGAACCAAGCCTGCTTTTTCCAAAGCTTTGAGGTGATAGTTAATGCGTTGGGCCGTTTCCCCGAGTGTTCGAGCCACTTCAGCAGCAGAGCCAGGTTCCAGAAGCTGAGCAATGATCTCCCCGCGAATAGGGTTCAACAAGACGGTAGCTTGCTCTGGAGACTCGATGTAATAGCTGTCTTGAATATCTTTTAGCATGGAGTGGATAGCCTCCAATACAAAGTATGTGTTACGTAAAAATATTTTATTACGTGGAGAGTGAAATGTCAATGGGCTATGATGACAACACCTGTTGGATGACAAATTGGTTTTGAAATTGCCAATAAAGTTTTGAAATGACAAACAAAGTTTTGAAATGACAAATAAAGTTTTGAAATAGAGGTTTAGCTTGTGATATTTGAGGGAAAGATATTATTAAACCATTAGAGCATCGATACTATTCTTCGAAATTAGTATCGAGTACATCAGAGCCCCGACCAACAATTTGGTCGGGGCTTTTGTTTTTGTCCTTAGGAGGAGAGTGAAAACATGACTAGAGGTAACTCTGTAAGAAAATATCAAGAAAATAAGATGAAGGATGGACGCGGTCAAGGAACTGGCAAGGATTATATCCCATTTATTCAAGCAAGTGATAACAAGACTCCAGGTGATGGCTATCTCACTCGATCACTCGGCTGGAAAGCTGAAAGAATTCACCACACTCTTTCAAAAGTAGAGTATAAATATTTAATGCTATTAAATTGGATGGAAATAGTCGTTGACATTAGAGAACAATTTCCGCTTGAAATTAATAGAACATTAGAAATTTCTGAACAGTTGCATATACCACATGCAAATCTTGACAGTGTTCCGGTATATCAAACAACAGACTTTATGATAACTATTCGAACATCGACGGGATTAAGGGATGTTGTAAGAACAGTTAAGGTAGTAACTGACTTAACATCAAGAACACTTGAGCTTTTTGAAGTAGAGAGACGTTATTTTGAGGAACAAGGTATTGAGTGGGGAATTATTCTTGAATCAAGGCTACCTTCCATTATGGTTAGAAATATAGATTGGATATTTGATGGAAGATTTCTGGCTAGCCGTGCTGGATTAGACAGTGAATTGGTAGAGCATATAAAGAGTTCATTTATTCAATTACTTATTGATGATGCAGCTGCGACGCCCATTCAGAAACTATGTTTACGTGCGGATAATAAATATGGTCTAGAATCGGGTTCTTGTATGTTTATTTTAAAACACTTGTTAGCAAACAAGGTCATTCATACAGATATGCAAAAATTAATAAGAAGTGCCAACCCACTATTTATAAGTAAGGTGGCTATAATATGATATATGTAAATTCCGTCATTAAGCTTTTAGCTGGTCTAGGTGAGAATAATAAATTCATTCGTGTATGCTGGATTTCTCCAAAATCAGAGGAACTTTTCGTTATTAATATTACTAATTCTAAGAAAATGGAACTGCCTTACCCCATGAAAATGGAAGATTTAATAAACGATTTGCAAGAATTTAGAGCGGAAAAAGTCGAGTATGAACAAGATCTCCGTATAATAAGCCCTTCGAATGAATACCTAGAGAAGTATGCAAAAAAGTTAAGTGACAAATGGAATCTAATTAAGGATATCGTACCTATAGAACCGGATATATACTTTTCAACTGAACGAATGAGACTTTTCCAGAGTATAAAAGATAAAACAGGAGTAGAGTATAACGTCCTTTATGACCTCCTAAAGCGATATTGGTTTTATGGGAAATGCATAAACGGTTTACTACCAAATTATTTCGACTCCGGTGCTGAAGGGGAGGATAGGGAATATAAAACGAGACCTGGACGCAAAGGAAAGAATATTAAAATCCTAGATGATGGAGACTTTAAAAACTTTAAAAAAGCAGTAGATAAATTCCTTATTGGTGAGAAATTAAACATTGTAGAAACACACCTGAGGATGTGCGAGGAATATTATGCTGTTTCCTTTTATCGAAAAAGAGGGAAACTGGTGCCATCAGTTGATGAAACCAAAGCTCCTTCAGAAAAGCAGTTTCGATATTGGTACAATAAGAACTATTCGCTTAGGGAAAGAAAAGGACATTCCCTTGGTCAAAGAAGAATGAAAAAAGAGTTCAGGGCATTATTGGGTAGCAACAGTATGTACATTGAAGGTCCAGGTTATCTCTATCAAATTGATTCTACTCCTGCTGATGTATCATTATTAGCAATCGATCATAAAACACCTATTGGTCGGCCAACATTATTTATTGTAAAAGATGTCTTTTCACGAAAAGTAGTTGGGTTCCATGTGAGTGTTAATCATGCAAGTTGGGTTGAAGGAGCTATGATGGCACTGGAGAATGCAGCCACAGATAAAGTTGAGTTTTGCAAAAAGTACGGAGTCGATATTGATCCAGAAGAATGGGATTGTTATCATCTTCCACGGAATATTGTTGCTGACCGAGGTGAGATGAAAAGTAAATATCCGAATGGGCTAGTTGGTATTGGTGTTGATATTGCTAATACACCCTCATACCGACCAGATTTAAAAGGCGTAATTGAACAGCATTTTCATATAACTAATAGAACGATTAGAGATTTTTTCCGAAATTACGGTGCAATTCTAAAGGATAAACGCGAGCCAGGGGATTCTAAGTCAGATGATACTGCTGCAATAACATTAGATACTTTTATCATATTTATGATTGAACATATTATTGCTTTTAACAAAATGTCACTCCCACGTGAGTTTGTTGTAGGCCCGGAAATGTTTAAAGAACACGTTGAACTTACACCGAATAGACTCTGGGAATGGGGGGCTACTAAGAATCTACTTCATGAGCGTCCTAAGAACTTGATTCATTATACATTGCTTCCAAAAATGACCGCGAAGGTTACTCGATTTGGCTTTGAATTAAAAGCAAATACCAAATTATACTACGCGTGTAAAGAAGGTGAGGATGAAGGTTGGTTTATAAGTGAATCAATTGATGGTTATAAAGAAATTGAAATTTCATATGATCCTAGAGACTGCAGTGCAATATTAATTCGTCTTAAATCTGGCAAATTAGTATATTGTTTTTTAACAGAAAAATTTAATGAGTATAAGGGCCTTAGTTTTGATGATGCAAAAGCCATGTTTGAGTATCGAACGCAACAATATAAAGCACTATCTAAAAGTAATAAACAAGCAAAGAGAGAAAGGCGGGCATTGGTAATACCATATATTAAGGCAGATGTCGACGCAAAAAAAGCTGCAAAAGCATTAGAGGGAGATAAACCCTTAGGCAAACGTGAGGCTAGGGCTAAAGAAGCGAATTCTAGAAAAAGTGCGGATGCTTTTACAAATCAATGGCCTGAGCAACCTCATGAAGTTGTTCAAGAAGTATCAGAAATTGTTGAGAAGGCTGCAAGCAATGCTCAATTGCCTTCCGAGAATAAATTAAGTGATTTCTTAAGACACAAATATAAAGATAAGAAACGGAGTTCACATGCATGAATAATCATGAAGACGAAGTTTATCTTACAGGTTACCACTATGATGCAGTATATAAAGAGCAGGTAGTCCCGGAAAATCAAGGACACCCCTATATTGAAGCATTACCAGATCGTTTAAGTGGAGATGAGCTGTTTGAGGTGCTCTATAGTACACCTAAATTTAAAGGTGATTTATCAAAGGTTGATATCGAAGATCGGTTGGCCTTGGTTCAACAAGTTCGTAAGAGCTTTTGGCTCCCGCTATCTTCACATTTTTATCGATATCGTCAATTTTACAATATGATAAAGATAGGATATCAATCTAGAAATCCATTCTCACCAATCTTTAACAGACAATATGTGCTCGGTTTGGATAAAGTGCTTAAGGGTGGAATTGATGATAAGGGCAGAAATATTGCCGGGGTGAATCATACCGCTGAAGGATTTGCAGATATTGGCCTTAGTGGCATGGGTAAGACCATTACGAATAAGAGGATTTTACAGTTATTCCCGCAGGTAATCCATCATAAATCATATAAAGGACGACAATTAACCAGAACTCAGGTTGTTTGGCTACATATAGAATGCCCAAGTAGTAAATCAGTTGGTCAATTAAGCAGGAATTTTTTCACGGCGGTAGATAAGGCTTTAGGCCCTGGCTCTAAATATTATGAAAAATACGCAGAAAAAGGGGGAACAATCGAGGTGCTGGCGGCGAGAATGGTTAAAGTCGCCTATGAAATTAACCTCGGAGTTTTATTAATAGATGAAATTCAAAAGGTGCACCGCGCACATTCTGGCGGTGACGAAAGAATGATTGAATTTATTACAGAGTTAACCAACACAATAGGCATTCCTGTCGTTATTGTGGGGACGTTTAAGTCCTTATATCTATTTAATAAATCTCTGGCTAATACAAGGAGAGCAATCCCCGATAGCTATATTGAAAATATAACAGATCGGATGATAGAGGGAGAGACGGAAGAAGAAGATATAAAAACAGAATGGGATGATTTCATTGAAGCTCTATGGGAGCATCAATATACGCTAAAATATGTTCCTATAGATATAAGTTTTAAAAAAGCGATGTATCATCATAGTGTTGGAATTCCTGATATTGCAGTTAAACTGTTTATGCATGTTCAATGCCAAGCAATAATAAACGGCATTGAGCGCATTACCGAAAAGCTTATTGAATCCGTAGCAAACAAAAGCTTGAAGCTTCTTCAACCAATTTTTGAGAGAGTTAGGATGGGGGAATCCGCTGCTCTGATTGAATTTGAAGATATTAAACCAGATTGGACTGAGTTCAATGAGTATTTGAAAGAGGCAACTCATCGTATATATGTTCATGGTAAGCTCGCTCAGGAGCATGACCGTGCGATTCAACAAAAAAATAGTACTCAGATCCTTGAAGATTTGATACAGTTTGGACTTAAAATGACGAATAGTCCTGAATTGGCAGAGTCGATTGCTCACAAAGTATTTGAAGCAAGTAGTGGTATGGGACAATTAGATGCTATGTATCAACAAGTTGCACAGATGGTTATGGACAAATCGAATGTTGTAAACCGTAGCCAGAAAAAAAATAACGTCACTCAATTCCCGAAATTAAATAAATCAAATACTGAGCTACCGCTTCTTGAAACATCCGATATTCGTTATATTGTAAAAATTGGTAATCAGAATAAGAAGTCGGTTGAAGAATCTTTAAGTGATGCAGGCTTAATCAAAGATCCAATTGAATTTTACTATAGGATAAGGTGAGGAGATGATTTTTTTTCCAGAATTACTGCCTGATGAATTATTCTATAGCTGTTGTGCTCGGTACCATAATGAAAGCAGCAATGAGTCAATCCTCCAGTCTTTAAAGGACCTTTTTGGGGTTGCTCACACTGAAATTAACTGCCATTTCCCGTCCCGTCTCAATAATTTTGTCACGACTTGTAATAAAAAAAATTGGGATATTAGCATCGAAAGTATTATTGGGCTACACACGATTTATCCCTTTTTTCATCCTTTTCTAGATAAGGGGCAGTCGGAAAATATTTTTAAAATGATTGAAGGAACATTAATATATAGACCACATTTTATCTTAGGGATAAAAAATAAATTTTGGACATCTGTTCTAAATTATTGTCCCGATTGTATTAAGGAGGATGACTTAGAATACGGATTTCCATACTGGCATAGGCTGCATCAAGTTCCTGGAATGCTATATTGTCCAACGCATTGCAAAAGATTAAAGAATAGTTGCCCAAGTTGTAATTTAAAGTTTGAGACACACAATATCTTATTGATTTTACCGCGCTATTGCACTTGTGGCTGTGATCTTTCGTGGGATAGAGCTAGTCAGATAATTTCGTTAGATGAATACAGGGCACAATTGCAATTGATTAGCATTAGCAAGGATATTGCATATTTGTTTAAAAGTTATGATATTGTTGGTCAGCGATGTTCTTTTAGGCAGCTATACAAAGAATATTTAAGTAAAACTACTTATAGCTCATTGAATGGAAGATTGAAACAAAGAGATTTAACGAATGATTTTATGAATTTCTACTCAAAATCTACTCTTGCACTACTGCAGTGTGACATATCTCATATAAATTGGATCCAGCATTTATTTAATAAAAACTATAATCATCCTTTAAAACATGTGTTGTTTATTAGATTCCTATTTGGATCAGTAATTGGTATGATTCAGGAAGTTCAAAAGGTGGCATAATAATGCATTAGCTAACATGTAATTGTTAGAATATCTATATAGTGATATCAAACAGGGACAAGTGATGACACACGTTAATGTCATTACCTGTCTCTCTGTATTTTGGATACAAGATTAAAACGTCTGTAGATAGTTTGAGGAGGGAACTTCTGAATAATTGTTATGCTACGAGGGTATGTTCAATATTTGAGCTTTAAGCCACTCTTCTAAATGAGGTGAGCAATTTTTATATGCTTTACTATATCTTCTGATTGAATTAACTGTCAGTGTTTTTCCTGAATTTTTCACTTTTTCAACAACTTTAGGGAATATTCTTTTTTGGTAGTCCTCCTTCGCTTCGAAGATACCATCTAGGTATTTAATTGTTTTAGGAAGTTTAGATCTCTTTTTTTCGGTTGATAGTAGCCTCCATTGATCATTTTTTGAAAGTCTTCTAATTATTGAATGCTTTGATATTGAACGCATCGGATTTTCAATTAGAATAGTATGATGTAAATTTTGGACTTTTATAAGAAGCTCATTGTCGAGAGAGTCAAAATTAAGCTGGTTGGGGCGGTCTTTCCGATCTTTCCGACTAGGTAAAATTAATTCCATCCAAATTTTTTCGTGTTTCATTAGAAGATTATAGCCCCTATGACCCAAACTTTCTCTAATCTGTTTTCTGTTTAGACCTTTTTGTAGATCAAGTAACTTTACAAGATCTTGTTTAAGGAGGTCAATTTTTTTTTGCTCATAATCCTCAGAAAACCTGTTGAATTTTATATATAACGACTTGTGCTTTGTATCTAGATGCTTTGAAATTGTATGTCTTTTAGACTGTACAACCTCTATTATTTGAGTTATTGAATGCCCACTACTATACAGCTTGTCGACGGTGTTTTTCCATAAGAAGCCCATGTCATCAATCGAGTAATCCCCCTCATTTTCAACTCCATATTTGCTTTGTCTAAAGTAACTCATTCCACAAACAGGACATGTAAATGATCCAGAAACATAATCATGTATATACCGTTTACAAAAAGTAATAGTTTCAGGTCCATGCTGGGGGCATATTCTGTTTACACATGGCCATGGCCCACAACCAAATGGTAAAGGATAGGAGTAGGCTACCGTTGTATCTAGGAATTCATTAATTGTCTGCGCGAAAAACAAAATGATTGAAATATAGAAAGGTATGTACTTTGCCATTTGATTGATAGTCATAAATTCAGTCAAAAAATATTGTGAATTAACTAATTCTCGCGTAATTCCTAGTATGGAATAAACATCTTCACCATAAAAAGAAAATAGATCGTTTAACAAGAGCCTTTTATGAACAGCTCCTTTGAAATGTAAGTATTCTTTTAAACCAGCGTATGTAAGCAGTCTATTGAGTATTTCTTCTGCATGCAGAGTTGAGGAACGCTTAGAAATTTTAATTAGCGAATCATATATATTTAATACTTGTACATCAGTTTGGGAGTGTTCAGAGTGTGATACGGGATGATTATTACTGCATTGTGGAAGTGAAATTAACTTCTGATTCCATTTCTCTGCAAAAGGCACATCACATTCGCGGCAGTTCGTTATAAGTGAAATGTGATGAGTTGGGCAAGAGGAAAGAAAATATAATTGATGGGAACGATGAACATATATTTCTTTATAAATTTTTTCATCTTCCCATATACACATTGGACAATATCTTATTATTGGATTGACTAAGTTATTAATGGAGTAGTTACATCTTAAAGATGGATTGGTTAAGATTTTACTAAATTCTTTAATAGTTATAAATGGCTTGATGAAGGGGAGATAAGTATGATTGTCAATGAAGTGTTGTTTTTCATCATAAGAGAAACATAATTTTTGGAAAAGTAATTCCATGTTTCTTGGTAGTACATCTTCGTTTTTAAATGTATTTACCGAGAACAATTCAAACTTTGAGTGGAGAAACACTCCATTTATTGAGTCTCTATGATATCTGATGATTATACTTCTCAAGTCTTCATTCGGATACAAAATAGGAAAATAAATAAGAGTATCCAATTTGTACACCTGCCTCTATAAATTAAGAATTTTAGTAATTAAAAAGTATTGTTTTTATAATGTATATAAGTATTTATTGCTGCATTTTTGGGAATAATTATATTAAATCGATCTAATAGTTTAATAGAGGGAGATGTAAAGTATATGGAACAAGTAGAGTACATGCTCTGTGATGAAGCAATTATCACAAACAAAGGTTTCTTATTTAAAGATAATTACTACACATGTCAATTTGCCTTAAAAAAACAGTTGTTTAGTCCAGAAAACTGCGTGGATCGAAAGCTTGTGGAAGTTCTCTACGAGCCACTCTCAATTGAGAGGATTTTATTAAAATTAGAAGACTGGAAGTACTGCTTTGCTTACTTATTGAAAGAGGATGATACGATGACACAAGAGGAAGTTGAGGAGTATCATACGAAAATACAAATTTTAAAACAGAACCATCTAAAGGTAAAAAAAAGAAAAATTCAACGTACAATTATTGTTGCTGACAATAATAATTGCAGTTGAATTCACCAATTCTGACTTATTTATATACTTTCAATACCTCACGAATAATACTTTGAAACATAAGTACTTCGTTGACTTCAAGCTTCTTTAGTGCATTCATAATTTCATTCGTCGCTGCTTCATGCTCAGAAGAAAGCAAGCTTAGATCATTTAATTCTGCGGACTTTAATATATCTGAGAGATTAACGGAAAGACAATCAGCGACTTTCTCGAGATTACTTAATGATATATTGCGTTCGCCCCGCTCTAATCCGCCAATGTAGGTAAAATGAAATCCAGATTTTTCACCTAACTCTTCTTGTGAGAAACCTTTTAGCTTCCTTAGTTCACGAATAGATTCACCTAAACGAATAAGTAAAGTTGACATTTAGTATCCCACCTTTATATAAAGTTTAGATAAGGGATACGGATGAAGTAATGGGTTTATAAGTATTGTTTAATTAATGCAAATAAGTATTATATGATTCTTGAATTGGTTAGGCAATCATAAGCTAAATTTAATTAATAAGGAGGCTTTAATGGATGAATTAATTAGTTACATAGAGAAAAAGATTAGCACACTTAAATTAAATATAGAAAGAAATAAAAAATATTACGACTATCCTTTTACATCAAACTGTGATCATTTCTATCACTTAATTCAATTACATAAACAGTTAGAGTGCTGGAGGCAATTTTTAGAAGTAGTTATTAAGTTCAAAAACACTCGCTGCACTTTACTTGCTAAGGAAAGCTTTGTTTATGAAAAGAAGATCGAATTAGAAAAGAAGATGATACCCGGATTTGTTACAAAAAATACACTGCATGAAATGATTGAATATATGCGTAAACTTGAGTGGAAGATTGAAGAATTAAATGGGATTTGGAAAGAGGGGGGATAATTTAGTAACTACTTTTTAACATGCGAAGGAAGGATTTCGGACACCTGTTTGACCTATCTATATACGTACAATTCAGCTTTTAGCAGAAGTGAAAATTAATTATTATATATTGTCTAGTGAAGTATAAAAGTGTAAATAACTTAATAACGTGGTGATATTTCGAAGTTCAATAAATGTAGTTATGGAGGAGTAAAATGGAAGCAAATATACCCAAAAGAATGTTGGATGTAGCTGAAGCATCCAAATTAATTGGTGTTAGTCGCGATACTGTTTATAGTATGGTTCGAATAAGACAAGAGGGTTTTCCTTTTGTTCGAGTACGTAATAGAATTCTTATCCCTAAAGATTCGTTGTTAGAATGGCTTGGAACAAATGCACAAACTGATAAAGAGTATAAATCAGATAAAGATATACTATGTATCTTATCTGTTGAGAAAAAGAAAAGGATAAAAAAACTTTTACACGAAATGATAGATGTTATTTTTGAGTAATCAGACTTCAATATCTGCCACTTTTTCCTAACGTAAAAAAAGTTAGTGCCATTTTTGTAATTCATCAAATAACTGATATACTTTATCTGTATTGATAATTAGTCTGTTTACTAGCGAAGTAGATTGGTATACTAGGAAGGCATAGTTGATGAATTGGATCAGTCGATCTAAGACGTTGATGATGATATTTAATTTGATGGGGAACAAGCTGTGTTTAAATATAGTTATAAATTAAAGTGAGGGACTTATGAGAGCAAAAGGTAAATCTGGCACTTTGTCAGGTAAAGATAAAAGAACAGTGAAAGATAACAGAGTGGGGAGGTTTGCGGATCAAAGAGCAGGAAAATCTACGCATAAGGCGGCGCCGGCCTGGATGTTGGATCTGCCAGTGCAAATTGGACACCAATACGAGACTGAGATCACTGGGATTAGCCATGATGGGGAAGGGGTAGGCCGTGTGAACGGCTTTACCCTTTTTGTTGATGGTGCATTGCCAGGTGAGCGTGCAATTGTGCGGGTGGAGCATGTGAAGAAGCAGTATGGGTATGCGCGGCTGCTTCGTTTGGTTGAGATGAGCTCCGAACGCGTTGCCCCCGACTGTGGGATTTATGAAGAGTGCGGCGGTTGTCAGTTGCAGCATTTGAACTATCAGGCCCAGCTCCGCGTAAAGCGACAGCAGGTTGTGGATAATTTGCAGCGGATTGGGAAGCTGCAGGTGGCGGGTGAGCGTGTAATTGGGCGAACGGAAGAGACGTTCGTTAGTGATGAAGGAATTGTTGTTCATCCCACGCTTGGAATGTCCGATCCATGGCGCTACCGGAACAAGGCTCAGGTTCCTTTTGGGGAAGAGCGCGGCGGCCTTATCGGCGGATTCTATGCGCAAGGGAGCCATCGCATCATCGATATGGATGAGTGCCTCATCCAACATGAAGCTAACGACGAAGTCGTCTCTCGGGTAAAAGAGATCGGTGCGCGCCTAGGTATTCGCGCTTATGATGAAGAGCGCGATACCGGACTACTGCGCCACGTCGTCGTCAAGGTCGGTTTCCGCACTGGCGAAATCATGGTTGTCTTGGTAACTAATGGCGCGGAGATTCCTCGCGTTGAGGAGTGGGTTGTTGATATTCGCGAGGCTTTGCCTATGGTGAAGAGCATTTGCCATAACATTAATTTGAAACAGACCAATGTAATTTTTGGGGATGAGACTCGCGTCCTGTGGGGCAGCGAGGTCATATATGACTATATCGGTGATGTGAAATTTGCTATTTCCGCGCGATCCTTCTTTCAAGTGAATCCCGTTCAGACGGAAGTCTTGTACGGGAAGGCTTTGGAGTATGCTGCGTTGACCGGAGATGAAGTTGTCGTCGATGCCTATTGCGGCATCGGCACGATTTCCCTGTTCCTAGCGCAGCGTGCAGGACATGTCTACGGCGTTGAGATTGTGGAAGAGGCAATCGTGGATGCAAAGAAGAATGCCGAGTTGAATGGCATGACGAACGTGCATTTCGAAGCAGGCCCCGCGGAAGTGGTCCTCCCAGAGTGGACACGTCAGGGAGTTCGTCCTGAAGTGATCGTGGTGGACCCGCCACGTAAGGGCTGTGACGCTGCTCTGCTTGCGACAATCTTGAAGCTGCAGCCGCGTCGCGTCGTCTATGTGTCGTGCAGCACATCGACACTTGCGCGAGACTTACGCGTGCTGGTTGGTGGGGGCTACGGCGTCGTGGAAGTGACGCCTGTGGATATGTTCCCACACACAGTGCATGTTGAGTGTTGTTCACTGTTAGTATGGGAAGGCAATAAGAATACGGAGAAGTAACAGTAGAAAATAAAAAGTCCCTTTGCACTAGTATGCAAAGGGACTTTTTGTATTTGAAACGGGAACGAATTTCCTTGCTGGGATCGGGGGGGGCGCTTAACTCGAGGTTTGATTTCGGTGCAGGAACCAAGAAGTCGAAGTGGATTTTTAATAAGAGGGTAGAAATTAACAATTTTATACACATGGCTTATTCTTTGAAAAAATCAATTAGAGGATTACGATAATTATTAACGAATATAATAACGCCGATTATCAACCAACTTTCAATAGAATATGTTCTTCATAAAAAAGAATTTTAGGAGACCATCATGACAAATTTAGTTATATCCAGTGAAGACGCGAGAGATAAACAGATCGATGATTTGATTAAGGAGCTTGAGGAACTTAAAAGTCGGATATCCAATCACATTGAAGAAGGATTTACTGTAACAAACGCATTACGGGATGATTTGCATTTGGTTCAGACACGGCAGGCATAGGTTCAAAAGTTATTTTCTGGTTTGTCTGAATTACGTAACTCACTTGAAAATTATGTTAGCGAGATAAAAATAATCCAAATGTAGATCCAAGCAATGTTGATACAAGAAACGTGGTATCTTTGATCCTAAGTCAATGGAAAGTAGATACCATTATAATATCTTTAACCGCTCCAGATGCAGATGATAGATTTGTATGCAAAAAAGTTGAGCTTTGGTCCAAGGGACTAACTGACTTTGATGATGATGATCATTGGTTAGGTGCTGGCGATATGGAAAGATTCGAGGGACAGCTTTATCCCCTTGGGTTACATCTGGCAGACGATAATTATGCTGTTCTTGATGAAAATTTAGCTGTGGAAGCTTTTAAGCTATATTTGAAATTCGATTTACCACACAAGGGGCTCTTGAAACTACGCAAATTAGAAGATGGATACTCAGTTGTTTATTATTAAACTCTGAGTCAGCTGAAAAATTTCCGTGAACAATGGATAATAAAAATATAGAATGAATGGTTTTTGTCCATGAAGCTCTGTGGAAAAGTCAGAGTCAGACTATTCCGTATTGTCCGTTTAAATAAAAGTGGTTCCAATTAAAAAAGGCACTGATTATCAATGACTTCAATGACTTTAATGCACCTTAGTTTATTGAACGATTTAAACCGAATTGGGAGATTACGTTAATTGCGAAATACTCAATTAATGACATGCTTGCAAATTAAGCTTAGCTCAAGAAGAACTGATAAATGATTGTATGGCATTCTTTGAAAAGGTAAAGTATTCAACGAAAAGAACTTACACAAATGTGGAAATCTCAAAAATACAGAGTATTGCTGATCTAAAAAAAATTCCTCGTAAACCTAGATTCTATATTATCTTCAGCAACTATACATTACGTGAAAATAAGTGCACTTGTTTTCTAAATGATAGTAATAAAAATTATCCAGCTATTTATAGGGGACAAGGCTATAACGTTAGAGAGAGAATAAAAAGTCACTTATTTAACAAGAAATATAATGGTTCTTTCACTATTTGTTTAGATCTTGACGGAGAAAAGGGTATTAATATTGATACCGATGCTAGAAATAACGGTTATTCATGGTTTATTGCTTTTCATGGAATGACTACTACTAATGGGAACACGGAAGAATTTATTCGTATACAAGCAGAAATAGCTTTTGATAATTATTTTACAAAACCAGTCGGAAGTAAAGATATTACTAGAAGGTTTAAAACTATGCAATAAGAAAAATGATTCACAATCAGGACACATCGTTTCAAGATGTTGTTTGAATGTAAATAGACATCATGCAATCATCTACAACGAAGTCGAGTGAAAACAATGCTGATACACTTCTAAAACGGTGCTTCACCAAATGCACCCATTATTGATATATGATCCAAATTAACAATACAAATGTGGGGTGGAATTAATTGGGAACTGGAACACGAGCATTCAACTTATACGCATTCATGCTTTTTTCACTAATTGCGTCTCCATTCATATTATTTTTAATAACTAAAATACTCGAGTTACTAACCCCTTTAATTATTTACTGGTATATCTCTTTGCCTGTATGGATTTTGTTTTTAGTCGCTGCTAATTGGATCTTACATATTTATATGAAAAAGAAGGCTCTAAAGGCCGAAAAGGAAAAGTTTGATAAAGATCTAAGAATAGCAAACATAAAGAGAAATACAGTTGTTATTAAAGAAAGGAGACGTCAAGACCGATTGAACAAACATAACAGCAGTAAATAGGGTGTACTAAAAGGAATGAAATCAATTTCAAACTTTGGATGGATATCACAGAAGAATAACATAAATTGAGTTGGCGAGGTTATGGTTCAGACCATCAATTTCTTAAGAACCCTTGCTTAGAACCACATTTTAATGAAAATTTCAGAATGGAATCAAGGAGGTCGTTATTTGGAATTCAGATCCATGGCATCTAAGAATCCAGATAAAGCAAAATTATGGCATCCTACTAAGAACGGGTACTTAACACCTGACCAAGTCATGTATGGCTCCGAAAAAGGACTGTCTAACAATGCCGTTTTATCTGTTGCTGTTTACATTACCTATCGTTACTATTATGCTATACTACTATTTACAAATTGATTTCACTAGCAAGAATAAGTAGACAACCTAAACCGTTATCCTATCGGAAAACTTTGAAAATATGAAATCAGGAGATCAGCTTAATGAGAATTATAACTTGGAACTGTAATCAGTCCTTTAAGAAAAAATGTGATCTCATTTTGTCTTTCGTGCCTGATATAATCGTAATTCAAGAAAGCGAAAAATTCGAGCAAGTTGACCTAGATCGACTGAAGAGAAGGCCAACTCAATATTTTTGGTGTGGGGATAAAGTTAAAAAAGGCATATCAGTTTTTAACTTTTCAATAACTCATACATTGACAGAATTGGAATGCGATTTAACGAATAATAATCGCTGGGTACTACCTTTCAAGCTCGAAGGAGATACTTTTAATTTTAATTTGTTTGCTGTGTGGGCCATGAATCATCGTGGTGGAAATAGTGTGTTAGATAAAGTACGTCCAATTTATCGTACGTTTCAAGGGTTTTCTAACTTGTTATCACATCCTACTGTTATTGTCGGTGACTTTAACAACCATACTTTTTGGGATAACGAGTTTAAAACTCATCTTGGTAGTTTTTCAGACATACTATCCATGTTTAGGGAATATCAAATTCACAGTAGTTATCACGAATATAATCAATTACAATTTGGTGCCGAAAACCAACATACTTTGTCTTTTAGGAAAAATCTCAATGCCCCATATCATATCGATTACTGTTTCTGTTCAAAAACATTGCTTGATAATTTAAAGAGTATAGTTATCGAAAAGCGAGAGGAATGGATCAAATCTAGTGATCACGTTCCTCTGATAATGGACCTTTAGAGGAACTCTATATATTGAATGCATATTAAAACACGACACTTTCTTTGAAGTGTCGTGTTTTAATATGCATTGTTAATTAGTTGTACTTAAACTCTATAAGTTAATTGATTGAAAACATCTTTTAGTAAATGTATTGTGTGTATTACGAAATATTATTTTTACTGAGGAAAATATGAAAGCGTATTCGCGGAAGGAAAATCAAATGGGATTCAACCCACTGGTAACATCGGAATTAAGCAAAATCCACTGAATCCATCAAAGCGTTTAGCGATTAAATGAAATGCCGTGAGGGTGAGATTACGGAAATATCAAGGATTCGTGCAATTCACAGCAGACGGTTACCAGTGTCAAACGTGCGGAGAACGAAATACTGGAGCTCAACACTATATATCTCAGACTCATCATATTAAACCGCGGTTTGTAGGGGGACCAGACAGAGAAGAAAACATGTTAGTCATGTGTCCGAACTGTCACGAAACGATCCAAGCCGGGGCAATGGGAATTGACTATAATACTGGTAGAACTCATCATGTAGACGCTACACAAAAGATTAATGGGATGAAAATAATTGTTAAACATAAGATCGGCCTGGAGTATGTCGAGTACAAAAATAAATGTATGTATCAGGGGTCGTTCCTCTTTTAAAAGGGTGCTTTGGACACCCATGGTGTCCGGCGACACAAACATATGCGCATTATCGTGGTTTATAATGGATTATTCATTTGGCCATTAAGTGCAGTGCAGCAATTCACTTTAAAGGAAAATATTGAATCCTTCACGAATTTATTAATACATCGGTGCCACGTAGCCGATGGCGGCAGCCAATTAAGATAATTGAGAGTGTGCTGATGCACGACAATTGCCATTTGGAGAAAATACATTTGACGTAATTGTTTCAAGCTTAGCTATTCATAACATGGGGGAACTGAAATTTGAATTTAAAGCAAAAGGGATGGAAGGTAACTCACGGAGCAACATTTACTTCCATCGAAAAAATGATTGAAGATGGGCATGAATTTCGAGTCGTTACTTATCTGTACAATGAACGTTTGGAATATTTCGACAATGGAACAGAAACATGGCATAATTGTGCAATCCGCAAGAGGGATCTACGAAAAAAATATGATGGATTAAAGTATAAATCAATGCAGCAGCTGGCTGCAGAGGAGCAGGCCTCAGAACAGCGGCAATATATTGAGCAGCCGCTAAATAATTGGGAGGAACGGCTTATGAGCCCAGTTCATGAGCTTACGGTAACGGAAACTCGTAAAAAGAAGTGGTGGAAGTGGTGGTAATACGGCGGAGAAGCGTCCCATTTCGAAACATATTACGCCATTGACGCATTAGGTTGAGATGAATGGGCTACAGCATGTGAGATGTTAAGCTATCTGCAGTGGTGAAGATGTATTCGACAGCGTGGCGGGAACCGCTAGGCAAAACCCCAGCTTATCCGGGGCCGACTACCTGTTTATCCGGCTATGGTGTTGATGAATCATTTTAGAGCCATTAAAGGAAAAGCCCGCTTCCAGGAGCGGGTTCTTGCTTTATTTGTAGGTAGACTTCGACACCACTGTTATCTTGTTGGAGATCGATGGCAACCCAAACAGGCGCCTTGAGATCTTCGTAAAACGATGGAGTTATATTTTGCACAACTAGCAAATCCACATCGCCCCAGACAATTTACAATGGGTCAAGTCGATAGTGATCGTTCTATAAAGATGGGCCTCACCGAGCTTGAAAAAAGCGGTTATATCATACGAAAAGCACTTCAAAATGGGGATGTAGTTTGGGATCTTAATAGGACAATGAATATAAAAAACAAAAAAGTAGCAACAGTGAAAACAGTAGAAGAAAAGAAAAAACATCAAACGAATAAGTCAATAAGAAATAAAGTGCAACCAAAGAAGAATACGCGAACACAGAAAACAAAAAATAGAACCGGCTTGAGTCGTGCTTTGAGCAATATTTTCAAAGAATTCATTTGAAGCCAGCGGCAGCGGTTCCTGGGAGATCACATAAGTATCTATCATTAGTTTTAAAAGAAAGGATTAAAGCTTATATGAAAATGAAATTTCTAGCCTTGATTCTCAAGTCATTCATTGTATGTCTTTTCGTCATTGCCATTGTACGTCTGATAGCCTTCTTGACGCACGTAGATGACTTAGAAACTAGGCTCATTACCAGTGGTAACGTTGTCTTAATCTTAGTAGCTGTATGGGGGCTGTATCAGTCCTGGAATAGATCACGTGGGCTACTGTGGTTGAATGTAGGGGTACTAGTGATCAATGGTGTACTGCTATGGACTAACGTTGTAGGCTTAGCATAGGTCAGACAATCAAATCAAAGGAGTTGTAAAACTTGCTTATGGATGATCGGAAGATTTAACAATATCTAAAACAGATTCTAGAAGTATTACAGGAAATTAAGGCAGGTATCCGAGGGGTAAACGAAAAGATGGACGAAGAATTTATTGACATCCGGAAGGAATTCAAGGCAAATATTGAATCCCGAAAACAGCGGCGCCAAATCATAATAGATACACTAAGGAAGGGAAATGATCAGTCGATGTTCATACCAGTATCTTCAACTGATATCGAGGTGAGCAAGCCCATCAAGATTATCTGGACTACAAAGCGATGAAGGGCAGCATTGAAGTAGCAAAAGCGCAGTTGGAAAATGATTATCGGGACTGGCAGCAAGCTATACAGAGAATTTGAGCCCGCGAAGCGACATATAAATATGGGAGGGATGCCTTAGTACTTATGAAAAATACCAGGAGCGGGTTACAGTGGAAAAGGACATACGGGAGCTTGCAAGGGTAAATATGCGTGAGGCAATGAAGAAAGAGATTATTCGAAATCAGGAACTCATTGATCAATACCGCTGCGTGATAAATCTTAGAACTCCACGAGAAATAAAAGAAGTGGTTTTTTATGCTATTGCAAGGAATGACACTCTTGAACAATTCCTTTTAATTGAGCAGCCATTTCCCGATCGACTAAGAGACACTGTTCCAGTATCTGAGCAATTTACAAAAATGATGAACTTGGCTGGAGCACAAGTTTATCCTCTCCAAGTGAAGGAACGAGCAAGATGGGGAGTACTATTTGATTACACACATGTCAATTTAAGAAGAAATCGTTACTTTATCGATCAAGAGTTTCCGAAAGAACCTAAGTCATTTCGGTTTATTAAATTTCTCGATAATATTTTTGAATCAGTCTTTAACATCTTTGTGGGTGCATGTATCGTATTATTTTTTGGTATTACTGGGTGGGTAGCCTATTCGGAAATGACTAGTCCAAAACCGCCAAGCAACGCAATTAAGACCGCACCATCAAATCACAGTAATAAATTCAACGCCGGAGGAGTTTCCGGCGGCAATTCAGCGCCTAAATCCGTTTCAGATTCTATCCAGGTCAAAGATGCTTTTGGGCAGGCAGGTTTCGGAAATGGTGACGAGAGTGGCCACGATGCACCTAGCAATTCCGGAACTCCTAGTTCATCGAGTACGCGCAACAGCAACGGACCAGTCACCGGTATCAATACGGACGCTGTGAAACCGATCGATGAACAAAAATCAAATCAAAAATCAGCTCCAATCCCAACTCCAACACAATCCACTACTCCATCTCAGAAGCAAAGCACTCCGATAAGCGAAGGCAGCTTGATAGACATAACGTCTGCAGCCGAGTATTTTACTTTAGGTTCCTCTAAAGATGAGGTCATTTCTGTGATGGGAGAACCTAGTAGGAAATCCGAAAATGATTTTACTTATGTTAACTCACTTGTATTTTTTATCAATGGCAGAGTGTCTGGTTGGGCGAACATCGGTCTTCAGAATCTAAAGGTATCGATCGGTGACAAGGTGGGCGAGGCAGGGCCATTTACTCTTGATTCCACAAAAAGTCAAGTTGTCGATGTGATGGGCACGCCGACGGCAGCCGATCAGCAATCATATACATATGGCAATTCTTTAGTTTTTTTTAATGATGAAGGGCATGTATCAGGTTGGGCCACCATAGGCAGTACAAAAATAAATGTATCTCTCGGCGAGAAGAAGAGTGGGGCATTCCCATTTACACTTGGGTCCACAAAAGAAGAAGTTGTTGACGCAATGGGGACGCCGAACGCAGCGAATCAAAAATCTTTCACTTATGGCAACTCCTTAGTTTTTTTTGATGATAGTGGGAAGGTATCAGGATGGGCGAAAATCGGAAACACTCCACAACTGAATTTGA